>OZ220493.1:0-955000 GCA_965116205.1 Arenicellales bacterium
GGCCGGCTGCGTGCCCAGCACCACCGTGTAGCTGCCACTGCCGCCTTCCGCCACCGTCAGCTCCGCCGGCGCCACCGTCACCGCTTTCGTGTCATTCTCGGTCACCGTCACCGTCACCGCACCCACGGTCACCCCGCCGTAGCCGCCGCCACTGGCGGCGTGCGTCAGCTTCACCGGCGGATCGGCATCGCCGTCGTTATCCTCCGCCGCCGACACCGTCACCGTCTGCGCGGTGTCGTAATTGGCGGCCGTGAACGTCAGCGTGGCGCTGTCCACCGTCACATCGCCGGCCGTGCCGCCCACCTTCCGCCACCGTCAGCTCCGCCGGCGCCACCGTCACCGCTTTCGTGTCATTCTCGGTCACCGTCACCGTCACCGCACCCACGGTCACCCCGCCGTAGCCGCCGCCACTGGCGGCGTGCGTCAGCTTCACCGGCGGATCGGCATCGCCGTCGTTATCCTCCGCCGCCGACACCGTCACCGTCTGCGCGGTGTCGTAATTGGCGGCCGTGAACGTCAGCGTGGCGCTGTCCACCGTCACATCGCCGGCCGTGCCGCCCACCGTCACCGTCACATCGCCGGCCGGCTGCGTGCCCAGCACCACCGTGTAGCTGCCACTGCCGCCTTCCGCCACCGTCAGCTCCGCCGGCGCCACCGTCACCGCTTTCGTGTCATTCTCGGTCACCGTCACCGTCACCGCACCCACGGTCACCCCGCCGTAGCCGCCGCCACTGGCGGCGTGCGTCAGCTTCACCGGCGGATCGGCATCGCCGTCGTTATCCTCCGCCGCCGACACCGTCACCGTCTGCGCGGTGTCGTAATTGGCGGCCGTGAACGTCAGCGTGGCGCTGTCCACCGTCACATCGCCGGCCGTGCCGCCCACCGTCACCGTCACATCGCCGGCCGGCTGCGTGCCCAGCACCACCGTGTAGCTGCCACTGCCGCCTTCCGCCACCGTCAGCTCCGCCGGCGCCACCGTCACCGCTTTCGTGTCATTCTCGGTCACCGTCACCGTCACCGCACCCACGGTCACCCCGCCGTAGCCGCCGCCACTGGCGGCGTGCGTCAGCTTCACCGGCGGATCGGCATCGCCGTCGTTATCCTCCGCCGCCGACACCGTCACCGTCTGCGCGGTGTCGTAATTGGCGGCCGTGAACGTCAGCGTGGCGCTGTCCACCGTCACATCGCCGGCCGTGCCGCCCACCGTCACCGTCACATCGCCGGCCGGCTGCGTGCCCAGCACCACCGTGTAGCTGCCACTGCCGCCTTCCGCCACCGTCAGCTCCGCCGGCGCCACCGTCACCGCTTTCGTGTCATTCTCGGTCACCGTCACCGTCACCGCACCCACGGTCACCCCGCCGTAGCCGCCGCCACTGGCGGCGTGCGTCAGCTTCACCGGCGGATCGGCATCGCCGTCGTTATCCTCCGCCGCCGACACCGTCACCGTCTGCGCGGTGTCGTAATTGGCGGCCGTGAACGTCAGCGTGGCGCTGTCCACCGTCACATCGCCGGCCGTGCCGCCCACCGTCACCGTCACATCGCCGGCCGGCTGCGTGCCCAGCACCACCGTGTAGCTGCCACTGCCGCCTTCCGCCACCGTCAGCTCCGCCGGCGCCACCGTCACCGCTTTCGTGTCATTCTCGGTCACCGTCACCGTCACCGCACCCACGGTCACCCCGCCGTAGCCGCCGCCACTGGCGGCGTGCGTCAGCTTCACCGGCGGATCGGCATCGCCGTCGTTATCCTCCGCCGCCGACACCGTCACCGTCTGCGCGGTGTCGTAATTGGCGGCCGTGAACGTCAGCGTGGCGCTGTCCACCGTCACATCGCCGGCCGTGCCGCCCACCGTCACCGTCACATCGCCGGCCGGCTGCGTGCCCAGCACCACCGTGTAGCTGCCACTGCCGCCTTCCGCCACCGTCAGCTCCGCCGGCGCCACCGTCACCGCTTTCGTGTCATTCTCGGTCACCGTCACCGTCACCGCACCCACGGTCACCCCGCCGTAGCCGCCGCCACTGGCGGCGTGCGTCAGCTTCACCGGCGGATCGGCATCGCCGTCGTTATCCTCCGCCGCCGACACCGTCACCGTCTGCGCGGTGTCGTAATTGGCGGCCGTGAACGTCAGCGTGGCGCTGTCCACCGTCACATCGCCGGCCGTGCCGCCCACCGTCACCGTCACATCGCCGGCCGGCTGCGTGCCCAGCACCACCGTGTAGCTGCCACTGCCGCCTTCCGCCACCGTCAGCTCCGCCGGCGCCACCGTCACCGCTTTCGTGTCATTCTCGGTCACCGTCACCGTCACCGCACCCACGGTCACCCCGCCGTAGCCGCCGCCACTGGCGGCGTGCGTCAGCTTCACCGGCGGATCGGCATCGCCGTCGTTATCCTCCGCCGCCGACACCGTCACCGTCTGCGCGGTGTCGTAATTGGCGGCCGTGAACGTCAGCGTGGCGCTGTCCACCGTCACATCGCCGGCCGTGCCGCCCACCGTCACCGTCACATCGCCGGCCGGCTGCGTGCCCAGCACCACCGTGTAGCTGCCACTGCCGCCTTCCGCCACCGTCAGCTCCGCCGGCGCCACCGTCACCGCTTTCGTGTCATTCTCGGTCACCGTCACCGTCACCGCACCCACGGTCACCCCGCCGTAGCCGCCGCCACTGGCGGCGTGCGTCAGCTTCACCGGCGGATCGGCATCGCCGTCGTTATCCTCCGCCGCCGACACCGTCACCGTCTGCGCGGTGTCGTAATTGGCGGCCGTGAACGTCAGCGTGGCGCTGTCCACCGTCACATCGCCGGCCGTGCCGCCCACCGTCACCGTCACATCGCCGGCCGGCTGCGTGCCCAGCACCACCGTGTAGCTGCCACTGCCGCCTTCCGCCACCGTCAGCTCCGCCGGCGCCACCGTCACCGCTTTCGTGTCATTCTCGGTCACCGTCACCGTCACCGCACCCACGGTCACCCCGCCGTAGCCGCCGCCACTGGCGGCGTGCGTCAGCTTCACCGGCGGATCGGCATCGCCGTCGTTATCCTCCGCCGCCGACACCGTCACCGTCTGCGCGGTGTCGTAATTGGCGGCCGTGAACGTCAGCGTGGCGCTGTCCACCGTCACATCGCCGGCCGTGCCGCCCACCGTCACCGTCACATCGCCGGCCGGCTGCGTGCCCAGCACCACCGTGTAGCTGCCACTGCCGCCTTCCGCCACCGTCAGCTCCGCCGGCGCCACCGTCACCGCTTTCGTGTCATTCTCGGTCACCGTCACCGTCACCGCACCCACGGTCACCCCGCCGTAGCCGCCGCCACTGGCGGCGTGCGTCAGCTTCACCGGCGGATCGGCATCGCCGTCGTTATCCTCCGCCGCCGACACCGTCACCGTCTGCGCGGTGTCGTAATTGGCGGCCGTGAACGTCAGCGTGGCGCTGTCCACCGTCACATCGCCGGCCGTGCCGCCCACCGTCACCGTCACATCGCCGGCCGGCTGCGTGCCCAGCACCACCGTGTAGCTGCCACTGCCGCCTTCCGCCACCGTCAGCTCCGCCGGCGCCACCGTCACCGCTTTCGTGTCATTCTCGGTCACCGTCACCGTCACCGCACCCACGGTCACCCCGCCGTAGCCGCCGCCACTGGCGGCGTGCGTCAGCTTCACCGGCGGATCGGCATCGCCGTCGTTATCCTCCGCCGCCGACACCGTCACCGTCTGCGCGGTGTCGTAATTGGCGGCCGTGAACGTCAGCGTGGCGCTGTCCACCGTCACATCGCCGGCCGTGCCGCCCACCGTCACCGTCACATCGCCGGCCGGCTGCGTGCCCAGCACCACCGTGTAGCTGCCACTGCCGCCTTCCGCCACCGTCAGCTCCGCCGGCGCCACCGTCACCGCTTTCGTGTCATTCTCGGTCACCGTCACCGTCACCGCACCCACGGTCACCCCGCCGTAGCCGCCGCCACTGGCGGCGTGCGTCAGCTTCACCGGCGGATCGGCATCGCCGTCGTTATCCTCCGCCGCCGACACCGTCACCGTCTGCGCGGTGTCGTAATTGGCGGCCGTGAACGTCAGCGTGGCGCTGTCCACCGTCACATCGCCGGCCGTGCCGCCCACCGTCACCGTCACATCGCCGGCCGGCTGCGTGCCCAGCACCACCGTGTAGCTGCCACTGCCGCCTTCCGCCACCGTCAGCTCCGCCGGCGCCACCGTCACCGCTTTCGTGTCATTCTCGGTCACCGTCACCGTCACCGCACCCACGGTCACCCCGCCGTAGCCGCCGCCACTGGCGGCGTGCGTCAGCTTCACCGGCGGATCGGCATCGCCGTCGTTATCCTCCGCCGCCGACACCGTCACCGTCTGCGCGGTGTCGTAATTGGCGGCCGTGAACGTCAGCGTGGCGCTGTCCACCGTCACATCGCCGGCCGTGCCGCCCACCGTCACCGTCACATCGCCGGCCGGCTGCGTGCCCAGCACCACCGTGTAGCTGCCACTGCCGCCTTCCGCCACCGTCAGCTCCGCCGGCGCCACCGTCACCGCTTTCGTGTCATTCTCGGTCACCGTCACCGTCACCGCACCCACGGTCACCCCGCCGTAGCCGCCGCCACTGGCGGCGTGCGTCAGCTTCACCGGCGGATCGGCATCGCCGTCGTTATCCTCCGCCGCCGACACCGTCACCGTCTGCGCGGTGTCGTAATTGGCGGCCGTGAACGTCAGCGTGGCGCTGTCCACCGTCACATCGCCGGCCGTGCCGCCCACCGTCACCGTCACATCGCCGGCCGGCTGCGTGCCCAGCACCACCGTGTAGCTGCCACTGCCGCCTTCCGCCACCGTCAGCTCCGCCGGCGCCACCGTCACCGCTTTCGTGTCATTCTCGGTCACCGTCACCGTCACCGCACCCACGGTCACCCCGCCGTAGCCGCCGCCACTGGCGGCGTGCGTCAGCTTCACCGGCGGATCGGCATCGCCGTCGTTATCCTCCGCCGCCGACACCGTCACCGTCTGCGCGGTGTCGTAATTGGCGGCCGTGAACGTCAGCGTGGCGCTGTCCACCGTCACATCGCCGGCCGTGCCGCCCACCGTCACCGTCACATCGCCGGCCGGCTGCGTGCCCAGCACCACCGTGTAGCTGCCACTGCCGCCTTCCGCCACCGTCAGCTCCGCCGGCGCCACCGTCACCGCTTTCGTGTCATTCTCGGTCACCGTCACCGTCACCGCACCCACGGTCACCCCGCCGTAGCCGCCGCCACTGGCGGCGTGCGTCAGCTTCACCGGCGGATCGGCATCGCCGTCGTTATCCTCCGCCGCCGACACCGTCACCGTCTGCGCGGTGTCGTAATTGGCGGCCGTGAACGTCAGCGTGGCGCTGTCCACCGTCACATCGCCGGCCGTGCCGCCCACCGTCACCGTCACATCGCCGGCCGGCTGCGTGCCCAGCACCACCGTGTAGCTGCCACTGCCGCCTTCCGCCACCGTCAGCTCCGCCGGCGCCACCGTCACCGCTTTCGTGTCATTCTCGGTCACCGTCACCGTCACCGCACCCACGGTCACCCCGCCGTAGCCGCCGCCACTGGCGGCGTGCGTCAGCTTCACCGGCGGATCGGCATCGCCGTCGTTATCCTCCGCCGCCGACACCGTCACCGTCTGCGCGGTGTCGTAATTGGCGGCCGTGAACGTCAGCGTGGCGCTGTCCACCGTCACATCGCCGGCCGTGCCGCCCACCGTCACCGTCACATCGCCGGCCGGCTGCGTGCCCAGCACCACCGTGTAGCTGCCACTGCCGCCTTCCGCCACCGTCAGCTCCGCCGGCGCCACCGTCACCGCTTTCGTGTCATTCTCGGTCACCGTCACCGTCACCGCACCCACGGTCACCCCGCCGTAGCCGCCGCCACTGGCGGCGTGCGTCAGCTTCACCGGCGGATCGGCATCGCCGTCGTTATCCTCCGCCGCCGACACCGTCACCGTCTGCGCGGTGTCGTAATTGGCGGCCGTGAACGTCAGCGTGGCGCTGTCCACCGTCACATCGCCGGCCGTGCCGCCCACCGTCACCGTCACATCGCCGGCCGGCTGCGTGCCCAGCACCACCGTGTAGCTGCCACTGCCGCCTTCCGCCACCGTCAGCTCCGCCGGCGCCACCGTCACCGCTTTCGTGTCATTCTCGGTCACCGTCACCGTCACCGCACCCACGGTCACCCCGCCGTAGCCGCCGCCACTGGCGGCGTGCGTCAGCTTCACCGGCGGATCGGCATCGCCGTCGTTATCCTCCGCCGCCGACACCGTCACCGTCTGCGCGGTGTCGTAATTGGCGGCCGTGAACGTCAGCGTGGCGCTGTCCACCGTCACATCGCCGGCCGTGCCGCCCACCGTCACCGTCACATCGCCGGCCGGCTGCGTGCCCAGCACCACCGTGTAGCTGCCACTGCCGCCTTCCGCCACCGTCAGCTCCGCCGGCGCCACCGTCACCGCTTTCGTGTCATTCTCGGTCACCGTCACCGTCACCGCACCCACGGTCACCCCGCCGTAGCCGCCGCCACTGGCGGCGTGCGTCAGCTTCACCGGCGGATCGGCATCGCCGTCGTTATCCTCCGCCGCCGACACCGTCACCGTCTGCGCGGTGTCGTAATTGGCGGCCGTGAACGTCAGCGTGGCGCTGTCCACCGTCACATCGCCGGCCGTGCCGCCCACCGTCACCGTCACATCGCCGGCCGGCTGCGTGCCCAGCACCACCGTGTAGCTGCCACTGCCGCCTTCCGCCACCGTCAGCTCCGCCGGCGCCACCGTCACCGCTTTCGTGTCATTCTCGGTCACCGTCACCGTCACCGCACCCACGGTCACCCCGCCGTAGCCGCCGCCACTGGCGGCGTGCGTCAGCTTCACCGGCGGATCGGCATCGCCGTCGTTATCCTCCGCCGCCGACACCGTCACCGTCTGCGCGGTGTCGTAATTGGCGGCCGTGAACGTCAGCGTGGCGCTGTCCACCGTCACATCGCCGGCCGTGCCGCCCACCGTCACCGTCACATCGCCGGCCGGCTGCGTGCCCAGCACCACCGTGTAGCTGCCACTGCCGCCTTCCGCCACCGTCAGCTCCGCCGGCGCCACCGTCACCGCTTTCGTGTCATTCTCGGTCACCGTCACCGTCACCGCACCCACGGTCACCCCGCCGTAGCCGCCGCCACTGGCGGCGTGCGTCAGCTTCACCGGCGGATCGGCATCGCCGTCGTTATCCTCCGCCGCCGACACCGTCACCGTCTGCGCGGTGTCGTAATTGGCGGCCGTGAACGTCAGCGTGGCGCTGTCCACCGTCACATCGCCGGCCGTGCCGCCCACCGTCACCGTCACATCGCCGGCCGGCTGCGTGCCCAGCACCACCGTGTAGCTGCCACTGCCGCCTTCCGCCACCGTCAGCTCCGCCGGCGCCACCGTCACCGCTTTCGTGTCATTCTCGGTCACCGTCACCGTCACCGCACCCACGGTCACCCCGCCGTAGCCGCCGCCACTGGCGGCGTGCGTCAGCTTCACCGGCGGATCGGCATCGCCGTCGTTATCCTCCGCCGCCGACACCGTCACCGTCTGCGCGGTGTCGTAATTGGCGGCCGTGAACGTCAGCGTGGCGCTGTCCACCGTCACATCGCCGGCCGTGCCGCCCACCGTCACCGTCACATCGCCGGCCGGCTGCGTGCCCAGCACCACCGTGTAGCTGCCACTGCCGCCTTCCGCCACCGTCAGCTCCGCCGGCGCCACCGTCACCGCTTTCGTGTCATTCTCGGTCACCGTCACCGTCACCGCACCCACGGTCACCCCGCCGTAGCCGCCGCCACTGGCGGCGTGCGTCAGCTTCACCGGCGGATCGGCATCGCCGTCGTTATCCTCCGCCGCCGACACCGTCACCGTCTGCGCGGTGTCGTAATTGGCGGCCGTGAACGTCAGCGTGGCGCTGTCCACCGTCACATCGCCGGCCGTGCCGCCCACCGTCACCGTCACATCGCCGGCCGGCTGCGTGCCCAGCACCACCGTGTAGCTGCCACTGCCGCCTTCCGCCACCGTCAGCTCCGCCGGCGCCACCGTCACCGCTTTCGTGTCATTCTCGGTCACCGTCACCGTCACCGCACCCACGGTCACCCCGCCGTAGCCGCCGCCACTGGCGGCGTGCGTCAGCTTCACCGGCGGATCGGCATCGCCGTCGTTATCCTCCGCCGCCGACACCGTCACCGTCTGCGCGGTGTCGTAATTGGCGGCCGTGAACGTCAGCGTGGCGCTGTCCACCGTCACATCGCCGGCCGTGCCGCCCACCGTCACCGTCACATCGCCGGCCGGCTGCGTGCCCAGCACCACCGTGTAGCTGCCACTGCCGCCTTCCGCCACCGTCAGCTCCGCCGGCGCCACCGTCACCGCTTTCGTGTCATTCTCGGTCACCGTCACCGTCACCGCACCCACGGTCACCCCGCCGTAGCCGCCGCCACTGGCGGCGTGCGTCAGCTTCACCGGCGGATCGGCATCGCCGTCGTTATCCTCCGCCGCCGACACCGTCACCGTCTGCGCGGTGTCGTAATTGGCGGCCGTGAACGTCAGCGTGGCGCTGTCCACCGTCACATCGCCGGCCGTGCCGCCCACCGTCACCGTCACATCGCCGGCCGGCTGCGTGCCCAGCACCACCGTGTAGCTGCCACTGCCGCCTTCCGCCACCGTCAGCTCCGCCGGCGCCACCGTCACCGCTTTCGTGTCATTCTCGGTCACCGTCACCGTCACCGCACCCACGGTCACCCCGCCGTAGCCGCCGCCACTGGCGGCGTGCGTCAGCTTCACCGGCGGATCGGCATCGCCGTCGTTATCCTCCGCCGCCGACACCGTCACCGTCTGCGCGGTGTCGTAATTGGCGGCCGTGAACGTCAGCGTGGCGCTGTCCACCGTCACATCGCCGGCCGTGCCGCCCACCGTCACCGTCACATCGCCGGCCGGCTGCGTGCCCAGCACCACCGTGTAGCTGCCACTGCCGCCTTCCGCCACCGTCAGCTCCGCCGGCGCCACCGTCACCGCTTTCGTGTCATTCTCGGTCACCGTCACCGTCACCGCACCCACGGTCACCCCGCCGTAGCCGCCGCCACTGGCGGCGTGCGTCAGCTTCACCGGCGGATCGGCATCGCCGTCGTTATCCTCCGCCGCCGACACCGTCACCGTCTGCGCGGTGTCGTAATTGGCGGCCGTGAACGTCAGCGTGGCGCTGTCCACCGTCACATCGCCGGCCGTGCCGCCCACCGTCACCGTCACATCGCCGGCCGGCTGCGTGCCCAGCACCACCGTGTAGCTGCCACTGCCGCCTTCCGCCACCGTCAGCTCCGCCGGCGCCACCGTCACCGCTTTCGTGTCATTCTCGGTCACCGTCACCGTCACCGCACCCACGGTCACCCCGCCGTAGCCGCCGCCACTGGCGGCGTGCGTCAGCTTCACCGGCGGATCGGCATCGCCGTCGTTATCCTCCGCCGCCGACACCGTCACCGTCTGCGCGGTGTCGTAATTGGCGGCCGTGAACGTCAGCGTGGCGCTGTCCACCGTCACATCGCCGGCCGTGCCGCCCACCGTCACCGTCACATCGCCGGCCGGCTGCGTGCCCAGCACCACCGTGTAGCTGCCACTGCCGCCTTCCGCCACCGTCAGCTCCGCCGGCGCCACCGTCACCGCTTTCGTGTCATTCTCGGTCACCGTCACCGTCACCGCACCCACGGTCACCCCGCCGTAGCCGCCGCCACTGGCGGCGTGCGTCAGCTTCACCGGCGGATCGGCATCGCCGTCGTTATCCTCCGCCGCCGACACCGTCACCGTCTGCGCGGTGTCGTAATTGGCGGCCGTGAACGTCAGCGTGGCGCTGTCCACCGTCACATCGCCGGCCGTGCCGCCCACCGTCACCGTCACATCGCCGGCCGGCTGCGTGCCCAGCACCACCGTGTAGCTGCCACTGCCGCCTTCCGCCACCGTCAGCTCCGCCGGCGCCACCGTCACCGCTTTCGTGTCATTCTCGGTCACCGTCACCGTCACCGCACCCACGGTCACCCCGCCGTAGCCGCCGCCACTGGCGGCGTGCGTCAGCTTCACCGGCGGATCGGCATCGCCGTCGTTATCCTCCGCCGCCGACACCGTCACCGTCTGCGCGGTGTCGTAATTGGCGGCCGTGAACGTCAGCGTGGCGCTGTCCACCGTCACATCGCCGGCCGTGCCGCCCACCGTCACCGTCACATCGCCGGCCGGCTGCGTGCCCAGCACCACCGTGTAGCTGCCACTGCCGCCTTCCGCCACCGTCAGCTCCGCCGGCGCCACCGTCACCGCTTTCGTGTCATTCTCGGTCACCGTCACCGTCACCGCACCCACGGTCACCCCGCCGTAGCCGCCGCCACTGGCGGCGTGCGTCAGCTTCACCGGCGGATCGGCATCGCCGTCGTTATCCTCCGCCGCCGACACCGTCACCGTCTGCGCGGTGTCGTAATTGGCGGCCGTGAACGTCAGCGTGGCGCTGTCCACCGTCACATCGCCGGCCGTGCCGCCCACCGTCACCGTCACATCGCCGGCCGGCTGCGTGCCCAGCACCACCGTGTAGCTGCCACTGCCGCCTTCCGCCACCGTCAGCTCCGCCGGCGCCACCGTCACCGCTTTCGTGTCATTCTCGGTCACCGTCACCGTCACCGCACCCACGGTCACCCCGCCGTAGCCGCCGCCACTGGCGGCGTGCGTCAGCTTCACCGGCGGATCGGCATCGCCGTCGTTATCCTCCGCCGCCGACACCGTCACCGTCTGCGCGGTGTCGTAATTGGCGGCCGTGAACGTCAGCGTGGCGCTGTCCACCGTCACATCGCCGGCCGTGCCGCCCACCGTCACCGTCACATCGCCGGCCGGCTGCGTGCCCAGCACCACCGTGTAGCTGCCACTGCCGCCTTCCGCCACCGTCAGCTCCGCCGGCGCCACCGTCACCGCTTTCGTGTCATTCTCGGTCACCGTCACCGTCACCGCACCCACGGTCACCCCGCCGTAGCCGCCGCCACTGGCGGCGTGCGTCAGCTTCACCGGCGGATCGGCATCGCCGTCGTTATCCTCCGCCGCCGACACCGTCACCGTCTGCGCGGTGTCGTAATTGGCGGCCGTGAACGTCAGCGTGGCGCTGTCCACCGTCACATCGCCGGCCGTGCCGCCCACCGTCACCGTCACATCGCCGGCCGGCTGCGTGCCCAGCACCACCGTGTAGCTGCCACTGCCGCCTTCCGCCACCGTCAGCTCCGCCGGCGCCACCGTCACCGCTTTCGTGTCATTCTCGGTCACCGTCACCGTCACCGCACCCACGGTCACCCCGCCGTAGCCGCCGCCACTGGCGGCGTGCGTCAGCTTCACCGGCGGATCGGCATCGCCGTCGTTATCCTCCGCCGCCGACACCGTCACCGTCTGCGCGGTGTCGTAATTGGCGGCCGTGAACGTCAGCGTGGCGCTGTCCACCGTCACATCGCCGGCCGTGCCGCCCACCGTCACCGTCACATCGCCGGCCGGCTGCGTGCCCAGCACCACCGTGTAGCTGCCACTGCCGCCTTCCGCCACCGTCAGCTCCGCCGGCGCCACCGTCACCGCTTTCGTGTCATTCTCGGTCACCGTCACCGTCACCGCACCCACGGTCACCCCGCCGTAGCCGCCGCCACTGGCGGCGTGCGTCAGCTTCACCGGCGGATCGGCATCGCCGTCGTTATCCTCCGCCGCCGACACCGTCACCGTCTGCGCGGTGTCGTAATTGGCGGCCGTGAACGTCAGCGTGGCGCTGTCCACCGTCACATCGCCGGCCGTGCCGCCCACCGTCACCGTCACATCGCCGGCCGGCTGCGTGCCCAGCACCACCGTGTAGCTGCCACTGCCGCCTTCCGCCACCGTCAGCTCCGCCGGCGCCACCGTCACCGCTTTCGTGTCATTCTCGGTCACCGTCACCGTCACCGCACCCACGGTCACCCCGCCGTAGCCGCCGCCACTGGCGGCGTGCGTCAGCTTCACCGGCGGATCGGCATCGCCGTCGTTATCCTCCGCCGCCGACACCGTCACCGTCTGCGCGGTGTCGTAATTGGCGGCCGTGAACGTCAGCGTGGCGCTGTCCACCGTCACATCGCCGGCCGTGCCGCCCACCGTCACCGTCACATCGCCGGCCGGCTGCGTGCCCAGCACCACCGTGTAGCTGCCACTGCCGCCTTCCGCCACCGTCAGCTCCGCCGGCGCCACCGTCACCGCTTTCGTGTCATTCTCGGTCACCGTCACCGTCACCGCACCCACGGTCACCCCGCCGTAGCCGCCGCCACTGGCGGCGTGCGTCAGCTTCACCGGCGGATCGGCATCGCCGTCGTTATCCTCCGCCGCCGACACCGTCACCGTCTGCGCGGTGTCGTAATTGGCGGCCGTGAACGTCAGCGTGGCGCTGTCCACCGTCACATCGCCGGCCGTGCCGCCCACCGTCACCGTCACATCGCCGGCCGGCTGCGTGCCCAGCACCACCGTGTAGCTGCCACTGCCGCCTTCCGCCACCGTCAGCTCCGCCGGCGCCACCGTCACCGCTTTCGTGTCATTCTCGGTCACCGTCACCGTCACCGCACCCACGGTCACCCCGCCGTAGCCGCCGCCACTGGCGGCGTGCGTCAGCTTCACCGGCGGATCGGCATCGCCGTCGTTATCCTCCGCCGCCGACACCGTCACCGTCTGCGCGGTGTCGTAATTGGCGGCCGTGAACGTCAGCGTGGCGCTGTCCACCGTCACATCGCCGGCCGTGCCGCCCACCGTCACCGTCACATCGCCGGCCGGCTGCGTGCCCAGCACCACCGTGTAGCTGCCACTGCCGCCTTCCGCCACCGTCAGCTCCGCCGGCGCCACCGTCACCGCTTTCGTGTCATTCTCGGTCACCGTCACCGTCACCGCACCCACGGTCACCCCGCCGTAGCCGCCGCCACTGGCGGCGTGCGTCAGCTTCACCGGCGGATCGGCATCGCCGTCGTTATCCTCCGCCGCCGACACCGTCACCGTCTGCGCGGTGTCGTAATTGGCGGCCGTGAACGTCAGCGTGGCGCTGTCCACCGTCACATCGCCGGCCGTGCCGCCCACCGTCACCGTCACATCGCCGGCCGGCTGCGTGCCCAGCACCACCGTGTAGCTGCCACTGCCGCCTTCCGCCACCGTCAGCTCCGCCGGCGCCACCGTCACCGCTTTATTCTCGTCATTGTCTGTAATCCTGAGTTCGGCAGAAACGATGGTGACACCACTGAGACTACCATCAATGGTAACCATTTCGTCGTTTTCATCAATTTGATTATCCGTGGGTGTCAATTGGAACGTCTTTGATCCTGTGGTTTTTGTAGCGTCAATCGTTAAGTTGAACGTTTCCACCGGTGTGAATCCAACCACTCCGGAGTTCCCACTACCACTCACTGCAATGGGAATCACTTTCGCTGTGCTGAACGTCGTCGAACCGGATATTTCAGCCGTTACATTGATGGTCGTTTCACCGGCACCTTCTGAAATTTCTGCCGGTGTGACCGACAACCTAATCTCCTCCGGAACATCATCATTATCTTGAATCGTTACGGTTGGATGATCACTTGGTAGTGCGATAATAAAGGAATCATCGGTTGAACTGCTATTCGAATTCCTCAATAGAAGTGAAACAACCTCATCACCCTCAGCGATGACGTCATCAATTGTGGCAATGACTGTAGATATTCGAGCTTGCCCAGGATTGAAAATCCACCGGCCCTCGGCTGATTCATAGTCGGCATCAGCAGTTGCAGTGTCACCTTCTGCCCCGGTTTTCCAAGTTACTACGACAGGTTGCTTGGAGTTGGAATTTTCCAAAATTCCAGAGAGAGTCACTGAGTCTCCCTCGGCAACTTTAACGTCATCAACAGTCAGCTGAATGGCATCGTTGTCTTGAATGGCTAAGCGAGTATGGCCAAACAGCCTGGGAAGCCCACGTAGAACAACACAACCCGTCCGCTTGCCTTGATTGTTGCACAGTGCCAAATCTTCGGTTGAAAGCCCGTATGCAGCTAGAGTGATATACTCAGTAAACTCAGGTATATCGTCATCTTTAATTCGCAACTTGGCACTAACACTAATTCCACTTTGACCCGCCGGCAACACGAACTGCTGATTTTCAGACAGATTGACAATATCAATATTACTTGATCGCCGGAATTGCGCCTGATTCATTTCCGGCAGAACTTGTAGGCTTTGATTAACAAGAATCAAGTTAAAAGGCCGGTCGTAGGATTTGGGGGCTCCGTCACGCCACATGACGTTGACTGTTAGGGTCACATCTCCATCATCTTCTTGAAAAGTAGATTTCGATGAGAGTAGCAAGGTGTAGTGGTCGTTGTATCTATTCGTCGCGTCAAGATTTTTGAATATATGCATCGTCTGTGGTTTGACTGTAAATCCTGTAGCCGCCCCATTGATGACAATCGATCGGCTACTACCCGCAACCATCTCATCGACAATGTTTGTCTGTAGGCGGAACTCGCTATTTCCAGTAGATGTGGATTGGTTCGCTGGAATCGTTAGAGTCAATTCTCGAACAACGTTTCCGGAACTGTCATACGCTTGGTATTCCTTACCTGCCGTCGCGGTGCCACCAGCAATCGCAACCCGAATCTCAGTGTCTGTCGTTCTCACTGCCTCACCGGCCCATTCGGCTGACACGGCGACTTTCGCCGATTCACCGGCAACGTAATATCGCCGTGACAACTTGAGCAGAATCTCATCGCCGATGTCATCGTCGTCGACGATGCTGATGCTTGTGGGTTTTATAGTGACTCTTGGCGCCGGATCTGACCTAGACGGTGAATATACAGCCCGAGGATTTCGACCGGCAAATTGAATCATCCGATCGCCCTCATCCAAATTGTTGTCAATGACTTTAATTTGAAAATTAGTGGTTCCTGAATTCTGCAATCTCGGAATGGTCAACTCGAATGAACTTTTGCCCGCAATGAAGTCAAAATCAACTCCAGATTTGGCAATGCCATTTTTGACGTCTACTGTAAATCTAGTGTCGTATAGTCGTGCACTACCACCTTCCCACGAAGCTTTCACCTTCAATGTAGTGGGTAATGCGGCCGATTCATCAATAGTTCTAGGCACAACTTCCAGTAGAATTTTTTCAGCTGCCCTGTCATTGTCAACAATCGCTACTTTAACGATACCACTAGATAAAGGTGTGTTACGAAGATTGGCGAATTCCAGAGTTTCAGTTTTTTCGTGAATGAGATCATCAATAATTTGAAAACTCAGAGTTGCTGTGCCACACCTTGCTTGGGGTGGGATTTCAACATTAACCACCGGATAACGACTGCCTTCCCAGCCGCTTTGCATAGTTAAAATTCGCTGCACGAACCTATCCGGCAGTTTAACATCTAGTGGTTCTGTTAAATTAACAACAGTCGAACCTCGCGATGTCCAAATGTAAACTGGCACCACCGTCTTGTTGTTGCGAAGTGTCTGCCCACTTAACCAGCATGCCTGAAATTCGATGGCAACAGAACCGTCACTTTCTGAGAAAGACATCTGGTTCAACCAGCCACCTGACATTTTTCTTGCCTGCAACGTAATGGCTCTATTTTCCAACGTTACCTCTTCCCTGATCACACCATAGGCTGAAATTGATGCTTTTTTTCCAGAAAACTGCGCGTTTGTTGGGTTGTTTAACATCAACTTAAATCGCTCAGCCACCTCCACTTCACTGTCTGTAAGAATAGGCACACGAATCGTTTTTTCATTTTCCGTGGGTTTGAAAATCAGTGTGCCCATCGTTTTCGTATAGTCATCACCGGCCGTGGCACTGATATTGTCAACGATGTCAGTGGTTGTGTAATCGACCATCGCTTGGACCGGTGGAGCACCCGGCGTTCGCTCTAGCCGCACTGTAAATTCAATTTCACCATCCGCTTCAGTTCCTTCCTCAAAATTATTGAGTGGGTACAACAAACTGAACGACCGGCTGAATTTAAAAGACAGCACTGGAAAATCATTATCAACTACAGCTAACTGCGTGCCGGTAACCGAATAAGCCACACCGGACTTACCTTTGCGAACAGTTCCAACCACACTGAGATATTCAGTGTATTCATCAGTATCATCATCAACCGGACTGATATTGAAACGCCCGGATCCGTGTGAAGAATTAGCCGGAATAGTGATAGTAAACGGAGGATCTAGCGTCCCTTTGTAATCACTGGCACTTAAACCGCGGGTTGGGGCAGTTAGAGTTCTCAATGTCACCTGCACCTCGACTGGAACATCAAAAGTAATGCCCGGTGGAAACGCAGCTTTTACGAAGACTACTGATGGACCGGCACCCTCACCAATACTGGCGCCATTGCCGGAAAGAGTGGATGACGGATGCAACGATAATACAACTTTGCTTTCATTGTCATGAATTTTAATCACCGGATCAGACACCATGAATTGCGTGGATGAAGTCGTCAAAACGATGGTCTCAACCGGTTCTACAATCCGATCGTCCACCACTTTCAAGATGAAAGATGCACTGCCGGCGCGCTGGCCTGCAGGAATGGTGACGGTGAACGATGGTTGAGGCAATGCGGTAAAATCAACGTTGGTTTTGGCGGTGCCTTCAGTAACGCTGACATTGACGAGTATGGGTTCGGTCGCCAACACTTGATTTTGCAAAGACGCGGTTACTGTAATTTTTGTTCCGGTAGCCGCATCCTGTCCTTCCATAAGCTCCGTCTTATCAATGGAAAAATCCAGCGCAGACCCCAGGACGTCATTGTCTCGTACCACCAATGAAGTCGTTTGCGACGCCAGTCCTGCCGTTGACGCCACATCGAATAGAATTGTTTCGTCCCCATCAGCGACTGAATCGTCGATCAAAACTAAAGAAAATGTACCTGAGGCGCTGTTCTCACCTGCTGGAATTGTGATATTCACTGTGTTGGACTGCCTCTCTGCTAACTGGAAATCTATACCAGCCTCAACGGTTCCAAGCGTTGCAGTTCCACCCTTTACCGTTGCAGTAAAGATCTGATCTTCAGGGTAAACAGCGCCGAGCAAGTTGATGCTTAGGTCCACTTCAATTTCGTTGTCACTTTCACGCACCGATGCAGGGTCTAAAGACAGCTCGATACCAGTTACCGTATCATTGTCCTCGATCGTCAGATACGCGTTGGCAAATCCAGTCGCCCGCAGGCTGGTTTGATCAGAGCCCGGAACAGGAACCTCCGTAGCAAATGCGGAAAACTTGATGGTCTCATTACCCTCGTCTAAACCATCATCAATAATTTTGACTCTTAGTTGTTGCGTTGTGACACTTGAGTGAGCTGCTAAGAGTCGAATTTCTCCAGGTAAATAAACGTTCCCGTAATCAGTACCACGTTCCGCGGTTCCATCTTGAACTGCAAGTACAATCTGCCAGTCAATATGGCTGGTCACCTCGCCTTGCCAAGCAATATCAAGAGTTACTACTGCGGTGCCAACCGACTCCGAGACGGTCTCCAAGCTGGGCGTAACTGTGATGACATTGCTCAGTGTATCATCGTCAACAATTGATAACACGACAGCGCGAAAGGTTGTTGGTTGTGTACTACCGAGCGCGTAGCCGGTGATCATGATCAGCTCTTTAGCCCCTTCATCAACTCTGTCATCCGTCACGTTAATGGTAAATTGCTTTTGCACCTGATTGGCGCCCGCGGGAATCACCATTGTGAATGCTGGTACTGCTACATAGTCCACTCCCGAAACTGCGGTGCTGCCAGCAGCACCAACGCTCGTGGTGAATGAAAACTCATCAAAGTTCCCTCCCAGCTGCGTGGCAGTAACAGTGATAGTCGTTGTCCCACTGTTTTCCGACACTTCAGTTTTGTCCAGCGAAAGTTCAATCAACCGAGCCGGTTCGGTTGCAGTCACCGTTACATTCTGAATAGCCAACCCGGTAAAAGCTGTGTCGTCGCTACGCACGGTATGACTGATCGTTGCTACGGAATTCAGTTGATCAGCATCAACGGTCGTTCGCACTGTAACACGCTGTTTGACATTCCAATTAACCGGGGTGAAGGTGACCACCGCTGGTTGCACCGATACGGTGTTCGCTCCGGTTACCGCAACATCCACCGTCACTTCATGATACGGCTTGTTGAGCAGCTCTAATTCATAATAACCATTGCGTCCTTCTTGAATTTGCAGGTCAGTGACCGGTTGATTGAATGCCGGTGAATCATTATCAGTGATCTGAACCTTAACATTGCCCGTAGCCGAGTTGTATTTGCCATCCGTACTGACGGCAGAGTGAGTGATGGTTGCCTTGTCGTCTATCACATCATCGTCTTCGAGGGCTTGTATCGTAACAATTTGGGAGGTGGAGTAATTAGACGCGTTGAACGTCAGTGCGTTCGGACTAACGTTGATATCAGAGTCTGTGGACTTACTGATCGTAATCGTTACCTCGGAACGAGGCTGTGAATTCAAATAAACCCAATATTTCTTAGTACTCCCCTCTTCGATCTTAATGTCCCCCACTCCTGTTACAAAAACGATTCCCGCCGTGTCATTGTCATCAATGGTCAGTTGGGTTACGGCAGTGATGTCACGGATACTCTTGCCGCTGGGATAACTGCTACGTGGCTCGCTAAGAGCACGAAACTCAATCAATTCAGCCTCTTCATCAATGGCATCATTGGTCACCCGTATTTCCAACTTTGCCTCACCCTGCTTTTGATTGGCGGCAATGGGAATGGTCAGAGATGGGGTACCACTCGCTGGCGTTGTCAGAGTTCCAGAAATCGCCGTCATTTGATAGTCACGATTCCATGTTGCTGACCCGCCAATGTCCAGTTGAACGTTCGTGAGCTCCGGGCGAGCCTTGCCGCTGGCCCAGGCAGCCTTCACTACTACGTCTTTGTCAAGAGAATTCTCCGACAATTTCGTGGGACTGATGGAAACCTGAATGGAATCGGGATCAACTAGCTGTACATTGGCAATGACCTCGCAACGACTGCCATTGCAAACGACATTTCTTTCACCTGCATTGGCTGCCGAAATGGCCTGCACCCGAAATCGCGCAGTTTCGGTACCTTCACTGATGCCATCTCCCCATATTTGTATTGGTAAATCACGAGTGGCGCTGGTTGCGCCAGCCGGAATCACGAATTGAATATCCGGCGCAAGTAAGTCTTTGAGTTGTCCACCAACAAAGCCGAATTCCGCAAAACCGCTACCCGGATAGGGAATAATCTTTATCCGAGTCGCCTTGGTTAGTGATTTATCGTTAGCATTCTTAAATGAAACGGTAAATTTAATTTTTTTGCCATTGGAAAATTCACCACTCACCAATGGTTCATAGAAAATGCTGGGATGGGCAACGACATTTAATCCACTAATGCTGTCCGATATGACACCTGGAGTTTGCGCCTCTACCCGTTGGGCAGATACACCGGACCCTGTTCCAACCACCAACAGTGTGAACAGCATGAAGCATCGAACATAACGACGCCCGAGGATGACTGCACCACCGCCAACTTCACTGTCATTCATATCATCATCCTGTGTTCTGTTATCAGACGAACACAGACACTACCACTGCAATGTAAATCCTTACTCCCTGGACTGTCATTCAACGATACCTGTAGAAATATTGATCGAGTGGTGGGCTACCCTTAGAAGAGAAACATATGGTTCAATCGCTCATCGGTGGTGAATTGATTTGATCATGGCTCCGCGCATCGATTGGCCAATCAGTTTGACAGTCACTGACGAGTGAAGAAAGTTGACGAAAAGTTCTCGCGATCAACGAAACAAATTCCACAAGCATCAACAGATAGCGGAATGTAGCATGGTGATCGGGAAAAATTGGCGGTTATCGATCAGATACGAGCTGATGGGAGGCGGGTTATGCCTACGTAACTGAGCGATATGAGAATCGTCCATCAAAAAAAGACAATGCCGCCTATTCGTGTAGTATTTGCTCTGACATGGTGGTGGACAATGGTGTCCACGGAGCCGCTTCAAATAAATCGCACGTATCCAGAACCGGCAACGGGTCTGGATACGATTTAGATGAAATCGCCGACTTTTTTCGTTTTTTTGAGGGGGGGGGGGGGGTGAGAGTTGCTCAACCCTTTGAAAATATTGATATAATTAGTGTATTGAGTGAGATAAATACCTTCGTTCTTCAATTTCATACAACCCTCCTTGGCTTGCGTTCATTTTCTTAAAGGCAGTATCTATAGCACATGGTTGAAAAAAAGTCAATGGCCAATTTAAATTTCAGAAAACCTCGCGCCAATCACCACGCGGTTTTTCGATGCACTGGATTGATCGATTGATCAAGTTGTTGATTGGCACTGAATTTTGCAGATTGACGAATCTTGATTGATGAATTTCGAGTGGCTTTATCATTGACAACGTTGGGGTCATCAATACTCTTCTGCTCATCGGACGACCCTGCGGTGCCAGTTCCATGGCAACTATCGCTGGCGAGATGTGGATAGCGAACTCGGGTAGACGACCGGCCAGATGAAAAGAGTAAATCCATCAACGACAGTTGTCCGCAGCAATACTTAAATTAAATTTTCACTCTTTTAAATGGCTGAACCAGTAGCCGGTCCAGCCGATTGTCAACCACCTCCCGATAAATCGGCAAACCGATTGTCATATTGACATGCCCATCGTTGGGTTGCGCCTGGTAAGTGCCAAATAGTCGATCCCAAACTGACAGATTGAAACCGAAATTGCTATCAGTCTCATTTCGGTAAACGGAATGATGGACGCGGTGCATGTCCGGTGTAACCAATACCATTCTCAGCACTCGGTCCATGGGGCGCGGCATCCAAATGTTGCCATGATTGAACATGGACGTTGCATTGAGCAGAATCTCAAATATGACGACCGCTGGCGCGGGGATGCCCAGTACCGCAACCACCCCAAACTTTATCGCCATGGAGAGCAAAATTTCCACCGGATGAAAACGGACACCGGTCGTCACATCAAAATCCAAATCGGTATGATGCATTCGGTGAAATCGCCAAAAAAAATCGAACTTGTGAAAACAGTAGTGCTGTGTGTAAATGGCGAGATCCAAAAGCAGAACACCGATTACAACTGTCAGCCAGAATGGCAGTGGTAACCAGTTCAGCAGACCGATGCCCCGCGTTTCAAGATGGACCGCGAAAACAGCCACGGTGAGTGGCAGTAACAATCGAACCAACAGTGTATTGATGATGGAAAGACTGATGTGATTAACCCATCTCAAGCCTCTTGGCAACTGCCATCTGCGGCGCGGTTTCAAGGTCTCCCAGATTGCGACCATCCCGAGCAGCGCAAAAAATACACCTAAGCGCCAGTACACTTCATTTTCCATCACTTCAATCGACCGCCAGCTCAGTCGTCCAACGTCTGTTCCGTGGTAACGTTCGCATAAGTCTCCGGAGTATCCAGATCAGTCAATACGCTGACGTCATCCATCTCCACTTCGACAACACTGTCTTCATACTCACCAATCAGATGTTTCGCTCCCACATCACCCTGGACTTCCATCATCTCCTGAAAATACTTGCGTCCCCATAACACTGGGTTACCACGCTTACCTTGGTAAGTCGGCACACAGATCGCTGCTTGAGAGGCTGGATCAAAAGCATCAATCAGCGCGTTGATCACAGTACTGTCAACAAAGGGCATGTCACCTAACACGATCAGTGCGGCATTCGTTTGTACTGGCAATTGTGCCAACGCGGTTCTGAGTGAGGTGCTGAGTCCTTTGGAGTACTCTTGATTGTGGACAAAGGTCACCGAATCATTTTTCAGCTCTTCTTGCACCCGTTCTCTATCATGACCGGTTACCACGAATATTCGACTGACTGCAGAGCCGGTAAGATGGACGACCACCTGTCGTAGCATGCTCTGTTCACCAACCTTTAAAAACAGTTTATTGGGTTCACCCATGCGCGTTGACTGACCGGCCGCCAATACGACCGCAACCACCTGGAGTTTTTCTGTGTTGATCGATTCATTGACCACGGTACGGCGTACCGGGCGCTTCGGTGGCTGTGGAACAATTCCACCGATACCCATCTGCATAATATCCGCCGGTAACACTTCAAGTCCCGCCGCCAGTCTTTCAAAGACAAAATCAAAGCCATTTCTTTTAGGTGATCGCACACACCCTGGTAGTCCCAGAATATCAATCTTTCGGTACTTGGCTTTCAGTAACAGGTTGCCAGGATCAACCGGCATGCCAAAATGTTCAATTCGTCCGCCAGCACTGACAATACCTTGGGGAATGACATCTTCTCGGTCCTGAATCGCCGATGCACCCAGTAAAAGTATCAGATCCAAATCTTTGTCGACATACTCAACCAGCAGTTTGGCCACTGCCAGTTCATGGTGTTCACACACATCGTACGCCGTAATCTGAGATTCGACCAGTGCCGCCCGATTCTCAAGCATTTTCTTACCTTTATCCAGCAATTTGTCTGAGAATCCATCAGTTTGGGTTTGAATCAGCCCAATGGACATTGAGTGAAATTTCACAACACTGACTGGTGGTAATCCAAAACTGGCTTCTGCAATGCAGCGGTCCAATAGAGTCCGATTGACGGCGTATGGGATCATCTTGACGGAAACAACCAACTGACCAGCATAAACCGTCGTGTAATTGGGTAACGTCGCAACCGTCAATGATTCATCAACCGAATTGATCGCGTTAATGCACGCAGTTCGTAAATGTAACAAACCGCGCGATCGAGCATAAAGATTACAACGTCCGGTGATGGCCTTCCGTACTTCAAGACCGGTTCCACAAAGCACCCGCGCAACCGCTTCTGCGGCTGCATCTTCGTCGACATCCACCTCTTCCATGCGTGCCACAACAATGGTTTCGAAATTCTGATCCTCAAGTACTTCAATATCGTATCTTGACAGTTTTCGCCCCTTTTTCCATTTTTTTCCCAGCACCAAAAGTGGCGCGGCGAGAATGGTGTTTTCACCTTCAGCAGTGGGAATACGGCCGAATTTCACTGCTTTGACCGAGTTCTCAAAGACTGAGTCATTTCTGCGATAATTGAGATGGCAATCTCTGCCGGCGATTCAGCACCGATATCAAGGCCAACTGGAGCATGAATCCGCGCAAGGTCCACCTGACTCACATGCGCTTTAATCAACCTTTGGCATCGCGCCTGATGAGTTCGTCGACTCCCCAGCGCCCCGATGTAAAATGCCTCCGAGCTCAGCGCCTGCACCAATGCTGGTTCATCCAGTTTGGGATCGTGGGTTAACGTTACCACTGCTGTTCTGACGTCCAAACCCAGCTCAAGCAATGCCTTATCGGGCCACTCATTTTTGAGTGCGACATTGGGGAATCGTTCGCTGGAAGCAAAAGCTTGCCGCGGATCAATCAAAGTAACTTCGTACCCACAAGCCTGAGCAACTGGTATCAGTACTTGAGCGATGTGAACTGCTCCAACAATGTGGAGTTTCAGTGGCTGCTCTGCAATTAGAATAAACTGCCGATGACCGTCAATTTCAACCACTCGGCTACAACCCTTCCGCCAACTCTCCAACACTGCCACAGACAATGAATCATCATGACCGACAAGGTCATCAGAAAACATGATTTGGGCATGATCGCTGAGCGAAGTTACCAACGCCGCCGCATTGCCCTGCCGCAGCGTCTGAACCAATGCTCTGAGTGTCGACACCTGCACCGTCAGTCATTCTCCTCGCCATCGTCGACCAGCGGTTCCACATAAACTTCAATCTGACCACCACAGGCCAAGCCAACTTCCCACGCCTGTTCATTACTGACACCGTATGACAGCAGTCGCGGAGTTGCACGGTCAAGCACATCCACGGCCTCTTCAATGACTGCCGTTTCTACGCACCCGCCCGATACTGAACCGGCAAATTGACGCGCCTCGCTGACTACCAGTTGGCTGCCCACCGGGCATGGTGAAGAACCCCACGTTGAAACCACCGTCGCGATGGCAACTTTCTGTCCTTGCTCATGCCACCGGAGTGCAACTTCGAACATGGACCACTTTTTGTCGTGATTGAGCAAATCAACCTCCTGGCACCGGCGCAACATATGGGGATGCATCGGCCAGTTTCTGCCGCCAGAATGCCCGGTTATCTCGACAATCCCTCGCCATCGTCACCCGTCGACTGAGCATCTCGGTCAATGATTGTAGACTGTCCAAATTATGAATGGGTAAAAAGGCATCAACATAAGGAAGTATCGCACGAATGCCGCTGACTTTTGGTTCAAATTCTGAGTAGCGCAATAACGGATTCAGCCAAAGCAATTCCTTACAGGATCGCTGTAACAACTGAACAGGTGCATCAAGATGCACCGACTTCGAGCGATCCAAGCCATCCGTTACTAGCAGTACGCTTGCCCTGTGTAACGGCAATCGACGAATCCAAGTGTGATTGAATGTTCTGAGACAATCACCGATGCGTGTGCCGCCGTGCCAATCTACCACGACTTGTGCCACCTCGTCCAGCGCACAGTCCACATCGCGAATCTTCAGCGGTCGGGTGATGTTGGTCAACCGAGTACCAAAAACAAAACAGAACACCGGTATCTGACTGAGCATCAATGTATGAGCAAAATGTAGAATCACCCGAGAATATTCACTCATCGAACCGGAAATGTCACAAATCAAAACCACCGGTGGAGGTTGCAATCGACGCTTTTTTCTAACTAGGGAAATAACATCCGCCGGCCCCTTGAAACTTGCGCTGAGCGTTTTTTTCATATCAAGTTTCTCGCCGCTTTCGTGTGGACGGAATCTTCGCGTGGGTAGATTCCGAAAAGCCAATCCCAACTGAGTGACAATCTGCTTCGCCTGTTGCATCTCATCAATCGACATTGACGCAAAATCAACCTGTCGCAGTCGTTCTTGGTCACTGAACGTCATCGACGCCTGAAACTCAAAATCAGGCGGTAATTCATTAAAATGTTCATCAATGTTGTGGGGTGGATAAAGTGAGTCTGACAATCGACGAGCCAATTCCTTTGCGTGCTGTTCATCAGCCGGCACCCGAACTTCCGGGAGCAGTGCAGCAATTGAACGTTCCAAAATTCGCGGATTTTTCCAGTAGACCTGAAAGGCCTGGTCGAAAATGAAACGATGTCGCGGGTGACTGACAAATACCGCATGCAACGCCCAATAGAAATCAACCCGATTGCCAATATCGATCTGACGGACTGCGCGGATGGCCTGCAGAATTCTACCCGTTCCAATCGGTAGACCTGCCGTTCTTAGGAGCCGTCCGAAGTAGGCCAAATTGTTCATAAACATGCTCGAAACTGGCGCGTCCACGAACCAACACCGGCAACATCAAACGTCCACAGCCAACTTTGGCGTTGACCTGGTTTCCAGCAGTCGTGCCGCCACCGCACCGCGAATCTTTTCAAGATCATCCTGGTACTTCAGCACAATACCCAAAGTACTGTCAACATCCGGCGGCTGGAGATCAACGACATCAATCTGTACCAGTGCATGGGCCCAATCAATCGTTTCCGCTACGCCCGGTGCTTTGTAGAGATCTTCGTTTCGCAAATTCTGTATGAACTCAACAATCTGCCGAGCCAGTTGATTTTTCGCGCGCGGAGCTTTCACGCTTAGTATTTCAAGTTCCCGTTCGGTGTTCGGATAATCCACCCAATGATAAAAGCACCGCCGTTTCAGTGCATCGTGAATTTCACGCGTCCGATTCGAGGTAATGATCACAATAGGTGGACTGGCGGCTTTAATGGTGCCAACTTCCGGGATGGAAATCTGAAATTCAGACAGCAGTTCTAACAGATACGCTTCAAATGGTTCATCCGCTCGATCAATCTCATCAATCAGCAATACCGGTGCCTGGCCATCTTCTCCCGACTGCAAGGCTTGCAACAACGGCCTGGCAATCAGAAATTTCTCTGCGTAGATGCTTGTTGAAATTGTGTTTCTGTCGCGAACACCGGCGGCTTCTGCCAATCGAATCTCAATCATCTGTCGGGCATAGTCCCACTCATAAACTGCAGACGAAACATCCAAACCTTCATAACACTGCAAGCGAATCAACGGACGCCTCAACGTCGCGGCAAGTACTTTGGCTACCTCTGTTTTCCCGACTCCCGCTTCACCTTCCAAGAGTAGCGGCCGCTGTAGTGAGAGAGACAGAAAAATCGCCGTCGCCAGACTTCGATCTGCGATATAGTGGCCATCAGACAGCAACGACTGGGTGGTAGAAATATCTGCTGGAAGATGCATGGCGGGTGGAGAGAGAATAGAGGTCAGTCACAATAAACGAACTCACCGGCGTGATCAGGCACCCGGGCTCGACCAAGGCCGAGTGCCCCATCCCGCATTAATTGATAACAATCAGTTCACCGCTTTCACGATCGCTCGTTTAGCCATCACGGTAACCAGGTGTGCTCGATATTCCGCACTGGCGTGAATGTCACTATTGAGTCCCTCGGCGGAGATCCGTATTTCAGCAATACTCGCGGCTGAGAATGAATTGGCTAACGCCGCTTCCATCGCGTCGACCCGGAAAACGCTGGGGCCCGCGCCGGTTACCGCAACTCTCACGCTAGCACCGCTCTTGACGACAAACACACCGACAACCGCGTATCGGGAAGCCGGGTTTGGAAACTTGCAATAGCCGGCCATTTCTGGCACTGGAAATGAAACAGAGGTGATGATCTCATGATCATCCAATGCCGTTTCAAACATCCCGGTAAAGAAATCGTCAGCGGCAATGGAACGTTGATTGGTAGTGACGGTCGCACCCAATCCCACCAACGCGGCCGGATAGTCTGCCGACGGATCGTTATTAGCAATCGAACCACCCATGGTGCCACAGTTTCGCACTTGGGGGTCGCCAATGTGATTGGCCAGGTCAGCCAGCGCCGGTATGGCGTTCATCACTTCATTTGAAGCTGCAACCTGTGCATGTGTCGTCATGGCACCAATTTTTACGGAGTTGCCTACTGATGATATTCCGCGTAACTCACTAACGCCACTGAGGTCAATCAAGTCACTCGCTGACGCGAGTCGTTGCTTCATAGTGGGCACCAGCGTGTGGCCACCCGCCAGCAACAAACCGTCGTCGGCAGCCTGCAGCATGGCCGCCGCTTCACTCAAACTGGATGGATTTTTGTAGTCAAATGCATACATGATATATTACCTCCTATCAGGATGCTTGCGCCTGTTGTATGGCCTGCCAGACCCGATGCGGTGTCGCCGGCATATCAATGTTGGTCACTCCGACCTCGGCCAGTGCATTCAGAACGGCGTTAATCACCGCCGGCGGTGAACCAATCGCCCCCGCTTCACCACAACCTTTCACACCAAGTGGGTTGTGTTCGCATTCGGTCACTGTGGTGTCTACTGTAAACGAAGGGACGTCTGCCGCGCGCGGCATGGTATAGTCCATATAAGAACCGGAGAGCAGCTGACCATTCTGATCGTAGATCGTTGATTCATGCAACGCCTGGCCGATACCCTGTACCAAACCACCATGTACCTGACCTTCAACGATCATGGGGTTGATCACCGTACCGAAATCGTCGGTCGCATGCAGACTGGCTATTTCAACCACCCCGGTCTCTACATCCACTTCGACCTCGCAGACATAGGTGCCGGCGGGAAAAGTGAAATTCTTTGGATCGTAAAATGCTGTTTCTTCAAGCCCCGGTTCCAGATCCTCCAGCGGATACTGATGTG
Source organism: Arenicellales bacterium (assembly GCA_965116205.1). Taxonomy (GTDB): domain Bacteria; phylum Pseudomonadota; class Gammaproteobacteria; order Arenicellales; family JAJDZL01; genus JAJDZL01. Next base: position 27,703 of record OZ220493.1, read on the forward strand.
GAACATAAGCAGTCAGGGCGATGTCACCAAAGGCTTTGGCTTTGTCAGTCCCGGGCACTACGAACTGTCCATTTTCAAACTCGATATCTGCTTCGGATGCTTCCAGCAGATGGGCAGCGATTTTCTTGCCTTTAGCAATGATTTTGTCCAAAGCACCAACGATGGCCGTACCACCCACCGCAATTGACCGTGAACCATAGGTTCCCATACCGAATGGAATTTTATCGGTATCACCGTGCACGATTTCAATGTTCTCAAAATCCACTCCCAGTTTCTCTGCCACCACCTGCGCGAAGGTGGTTTCATGACCTTGGCCATGTGAATGTGAACCGGTCAGCACGCTGACTGATCCAGTCGGGTTTACCCGTACGGTCGCAGCTTCATAAAGACCGGCTCGGGCGCCCAGTGATCCAACAACGTTGGAAGGTGCAATACCGCAAGCCTCAATATACGAAGAAATACCGATGCCGCGCAGTTTGCCAGCCGCTTTAGACGCGGCTTTGCGAGCCGCAAATCCAGTATAGTCAGCTGCCGCCAGCGCTTGGTTTAGGCTAGCTTCATAGTCACCCGTGTCATAAACCAGGGCGACCGGTGTCTGGTATGGAAACTGCTCGGGCTGAATGAAGTTGCGGCGCCGAATTTCAGCGGCATCCAAACCCAACTGATCGGCAGCCACCTGCACAATACGCTCAAGCAGATAGGTGGCCTCAGGTCGACCCGCGCCGCGATAGGCGTCCACCGGCACCGTGTTGGTGAAAACTGCCTTGACTGCACAATGGATCACCGGGGTCGTATATTGTCCTGCCAACAAAGTACCATGGAGGTAAGTAGGAATACAGGGTGCAAAAGTTGAAAGATATGCACCCATGTTGGCCAATGTTGACTCGCGCAATGCGAGAAATTTGCCCTGTTCGTCCATGGCCATTTCAACTGTGGTAACGTGATCCCTACCATGTGCATCAGAGATAAAGGACTCACTGCGGTCAGCAGTCCATTTGACCGGTCGATGGAGTTGCGAAGCCGCCCAGGTCACGATGATCTCTTCCGCGTAATGGAAGATTTTTGAACCAAAACCGCCGCCGACATCCGGTGCATGCACGCGCAACTTGTGTTCCGGCAAACCCAGTACGAAGGCTCCCATCAATAATCGAATCACATGTGGATTCTGACTGGTCGTGTGCAGGGTATGTTGGCCAGTGCCCTGATCAAAATCCCCGATGGCACAACGTGGTTCAATAGCATTCGGAATCAGTCGATTATTAATGAGGTCCAGTTTCGCAACATGTGCCGCTCCGGCAAATACCTTAGCAACGGCGTCGGCGTCGCCGAGCTCCCAGTCATAGCATACATTGGTACCGACTTCTTCATGCACTTTGGGTGATTCATTCTGGATGGCAGCCTGCATATCCACGACTGCACTAAGAAGTTCGTAGTCGACTTCGATCAGTTCAGCCGCATCGCGGGCCTGGTCGCGGGTTTCGGCAATAACGACCGCCACCGGATCACCCAAGTGTCGAGCTTTGCCTTCGGCCAGCACCGGATGTTTAGGTTCATGCATCGGATTGCCATCCTTACTGTGCACTTGCCAACCACACGGAATGCCGCCCACCGCAGCCATATCTGCAGCGGTAAAAATGGCGACGACACCATTGCTACCGCGGGCTGCCGAAGTGTCAATCGCATTGATTTTGGCATGTGCATGTGGTGAACGTAAGAGATACGCATACACCTGTCCGGGCAGATTCATGTCATCGGTATATTTTCCAGCACCGCGGACAAATCGTAGGTCTTCGGTGCGCCGCACGGCGGCGCCAATTCCTTTGTCACTCATTGTTGTGCCTCCCGCATGGCCTTGGCGCCTGCTTGAATTGATTTGACAATGTTGTGATAACCGGTACAGCGGCACAGATTTCCTTCGAGCCACTCCCGAATTTCCCGTTCGTCGGGGTCAGCATTCACCTGAACCAAGTCCAGTGCACTCATAATCACACCGGGCGTACAAAATCCACACTGCAGACCGTGATTTTCGCGAAACGCCTCCTGCATTGGATGTAAATCACCACCATTGGCCACACCTTCAATGGTCGTGACTTCAGCATTGTGTGCCTGCGCCGCGAACAACGTACAGGACTTGACTGATTTGCCATTCACGTGTACCACACATGCCCCACACTGACTGGTGTCACAACCAACGTGGGTACCGGTGAGACGTTGGTTAACCCGAAGAAAATCAACTAACAGAGTTCGCGCATCAACTTCTGCTGATGTACTACGTCCATTAATCTTCATTGAAACTGATACAGTCATGACTGCTCCTCTCCATTGATTCTTATGTTTATCACCTCGTTGCCTACAATGAACGAAGGTGCTACTACATTATTTAAGAATATTGTAAAAGAAAAAACAATTCCGGTGCAATGCATTTCAAACGAAATTCAATCGGACGCGCTGACATCCCCACTTGAAATTTGCCGCCGCGAAATACACGCGTAGAGTACGAACAAACGACTTCCACTGATGCGCTGCGACACATTAATCTTCATTGAAACTCCGACTACACCGATTATCGAACTGAATTGAATTAAAATTTCCACACGAGAACCAAGAAAATACCTCAGTTATTTTGTTCAAGGTCAGGATATCTTGAATTTGAATAAAATCAATTGGTTTGCGGAGAACTTGATTCATATGCTAGATTCGAAAATCGACGATGCCATTCAAACCTTGAAAATCAGAAGGTCGTCCGATGTTGGTTGAGTTTTCCGTAGAGAACTTTCGGTCCATCAAGAACGAAGCATGTCTTAGTCTTGTGGCTAGTCCAGATGACAAAGGGAGTCAATCGCACCTAGTAACTCCTGAAACCAAGAAGAAGACCAATTCCCCAACACAACTACTGTGCTCTGCCGCAATCTATGGTGCGAACGCAGCCGGCAAAACCAATCTACTGCGCGCTTTGTCAACCATGCGAACCATCGTGGTCGATTCTAAACGTGACCTCGACTCCATACCCGTCACTCCTTTTTTATTTGATTCTACCAGTAGAGATAAACCCTCGACATTCGAGGTCATCTGCTTGGTAAACGGGGTACGGTATCAGTACGGGTTTTCAGCAACCGCAGAACAGGTTACAGATGAATGGCTCTACGCGGCGCCACGGGGTCGAATACAACTTTGGTATCAACGGAGTAAAGACCATTGGAAACTAGGTAACAACCTTTCGGGAAATAGAGAAGTTTGGCGGCGGGCCACGCGTTCAGATGCCCTTTTCTTGACCACTGCAATCTCACTGAATAATGAACAGTTACGCCCACTATATGACTGGTTCAAAAAGACTCTGTGCGTGACAACAGCCGGAATATGGGGGCGTGGATTTACTATTTCGAAGGTTCGTAACAACGAAAAATCAGAACTAATCACCTTCCTACAGGCAGCTGATTTAGGCATCAACGACTTACGATTATCCGAACAGGAATTTAAACCAGATATGGTTCCGGCAAACGTACCAGAAAATATTAGAGAACAAATTATTCAAGATAACATTGGCAGAAAAATCCGGGGAATTTGGGTAGGTCATGATGTGGGGGAAACAAAAACTACTGAACTCGAGCTGTCAGAGGAATCCGGCGGAACCAAGAAAATTTTCGCATTAGCAGGTCAGTGGTTAGACACTTTACGAAATGGGCATGTACTCGTGGTTGATGAATTGCATGAAAATTTGCATCCTAATCTGGTGCGATTCCTAGTGAAACAATTCCACGACCCAAAAGTAAATACTAACGGCGCACAATTAATTTTCTCAACCTATGACACTTCCATACTCAGTCAAGAAGTATTCCGTCGAGACCAAATTTGGTTCTGTGAACGTAATCGCGGCCAAGAAACCAGATTATTTCCACTGACAGATTTTCATGCGCGAAAAGGAATTGATAACCTAGAAAGAGGTTATCTGTCTGGACGATATGGCGCAGTTCCATACATCGACTCAAATTCTATCGCTGAAGAGTGAAGATAAATCATGCGAAAACCGCGCAGTAAGCTCGCCCGTAAAAAATCTGCCCGAGAACCATACGACCGGGTTTTGATAGTCTGCGAGGGAACAAAAACAGAACCACAGTATTTCGCCGGAATGGTGCGGCATTACAAACTCAGTACAGCAAATATAAAAGTTGTGGGTCAAGGCGCGGACCCGCTATCCATCGTAAAGAAAGCAAAAGAGTTATCAAGACAAGAACGTGATCATGAAGAAAATTATGATGTGGTTTTTTGCGTTTTTGACCGGGATGAACACACAAACTTTGAAACAGCTACTGCTGCTGCGAATTCCAGCAATCTTCGGTTAAGCAGATCATGGCCCTGTTTCGAATTCTGGTTCCTACTTCATTTTGGTTACACTAGACGACCGATTTGCGCCAACGAAGTAGTAAGAGTCCCACTACACTTTGCATCGAGAAACTTCGTGCTGAATGGCCAGAATACACAAAAGAAAAACCAATGCATTTCAGGAATTGGAAACTAAAGTCGAGGATGCTAAGAAATGGGCAAAAATGGCGCTGGATGATGCCCATCAAACAGGTAATCCAAACCCTTCTACCGAGGTACATTACCTCGTCAGCTATTTGCAAGAGTTGAAAGAAAAGTAAAGGAGTCCGATCATCGTAGTCTGGTTGAGTGTGCATTTCGTCTCAACGGATGCTAACATCGTACGCGTTACGTCAGTGATGGCGAACAATCTCGCCACCATGAGTTTCAATGAATAAGAATACTGATTGTGGCGGATCATTCAATTTCTCAAGAGACTCGGTGTTCACACTCGATCATCCGGCTCTTCACTCACTCCCTCCTTCGACTCCACACTCAAATTTTCAAAAAATGTAGCAAAAAAATCACCAACAATTTTCTTCGCCGCGCTGTTCATCAATCGAGACCCAATCTGCGCAACCTTGCCGCCCATGCTGATGTTCGCATCGTAGAAGAGTTCACAACCGTCTTCGATATCAACCAATCTGAATTGAACTTCACCATTCACATAACCGAATGAACTGGCTTTCGACGTGCCCAGCATCGTGTAGCTTTCGTACTGAACAATGTCCTTCACCTCTAACTGAATCGGAAATGTGGATTTGATGGGGCCAAATTTTTTCTTGATCTCACCTTTTAATTCACTGTCCGACACCCACTCAAGTTCAGTACAACCCGAGATGGATCGACGGATGGTCTCGGCATCGTATAAAGCATCCCAAATCATTGGCCTAGGATGGGCGACAATTGTACTTCCAGATAGTTCCATGACTTTGCCTCACTTGTTGACTTTTTCATTCATTACGCAAACCAAGCATCTCGCATGCCCGGCGATTCTGTCCGGCTGACTCTAATATAAAATATTCACTTACCAACCATGCTACAAACCGACCACGCCCATTATGTCAAGGAATTCTGACTCAACTTACGCACCGGTTACACTGCTACATAGTAGACAAAAATTCGACGCAGTGGAACAGGAAGATGTTCCAAAAGGTAAATTGCGCATGATCATCACGCACCTGGAAATGACAAAAATGCCGAATTTCCCGCATCAGTCGAAGCGTGCCGAGAATCTGTCAATTATCCGCGCCAGACAACCCACGAGCAGATTCTATCGTTTTCTATACACCAGTGTCGGCCAAGATTGGCTGTGGTACGAAAGAAGCGAACTGGCAGATGAACAACTTGAAAAGATCATCAAACATCCAAAAGTTCGAATTTATGTGTTGTATGTCAATGGTACGCCGGCTGGATACAGTGAATTGGACTGTCGTCTCAACAATGAAGTTGAACTGGCTTACTTCGGACTGATGCCAGAATTTATGGGACGCGGGCTTGGATTGTATTTCCTCCGCTGGTCAGTCGAAAAAGCCTGGTCCGAAGAACCTGAACGCGTCTGGGTACATACCTGCAATTTTGACTCGCCGCACGCCATCGCGATTTACCAGAAAGCAGGATTTTCCGCCTATAAGCAGGAAACCATCGTGATTGATGATCCTCATGCACCGAAGGATCAATAGTGAACTTCAGTTCATTTAACGAATCTCGCCACCTGCTAAACTTAATCATTGGCTGAGGTTGAATGGTACTGAAAAAGAGAGTCACCCGATTCGTTGCAGTGCCGGTAGAATTAGCAATTTCAGACATACTGACCTGATGGCTGAATCAGTTTTCGTTTTAGTTGATAGATATTTCGAATGCGTTCTCTATTTTCTTTGACTTATTCAGATTCAAGACGGTTATTTCATGACTGTCATGTGGTTTTGCCATCCAATCATTATCTATTAATGATTTCGCCTCCTGACCTGCTCACTTCGGTATTCCGACCCTCACGAACCATGGGCAGTTCGTCGAAGTTAGGTGTGCGACGCTGAACCGAAAACGGAGGGCACTGGCAATCCGCTGCCTGACCTGCGACAAACGATGAGATTTCATCGCTTGGCCGCCATCTCTAGAGATTCAGCACCTTGATTGCGGAGAGAAAAATAGACATGGCACAACCCGTGACGGATGAAAATTTGTGTCGCACCCATGTTAGTGCACCTCAAATCGGCGAAGTTGGTAGTACAGTATAAGCAAACTGTTGCAATGGCCGTACTGTCTCCGCGCACTTATCGAATTGAGCTGGTTTTAAGTTCAAGAGAGTTTTTGTTCTCCGGCTGAATAAAAAACTGTTTATACTTGGTGTAAGACAAGCACTGAAGAACATAAGGAGAACTCCACTATGAGTGATGTTGTATTCGATACCTACGAAGCTACGCAAACCTTGCGCGCATCCGGATACGAAGAAAAGCAGGCCGCCGCAACTGTTTCAATGGTGCGCGATGCTTTGCTTGAAAACGTAGCTTCCAAATCCGACCTGCGCGAACTTGAAACGCGCTTAAAGGCAGACATGAGCAAAATTGAAACGCGCTTAAAGGCAGACATGAGTAAAATTGAAACACGCTTGGAAGCCGACATGCGCGAGCAGATACATGGTCTGAGAACTGAGATGCGCGAGCAAATACATGGTCTGAGAACTGAGATGCTTCAGTGCATCAATGCACAGACGATGCGTTTCTATGCCATCGCTTTCGGCATCGTCGTCACCTGTACGTCACTTACATTTGGCCTGCTCAAGCTGTTTCCCTGATGACTTTCGCGCGGTGAGGTTGGACGTCTCACATAAGTGTTCATCCTCACATAGCATCTACATGCGCCGAGGCCTCAATTGATTTTCGTTCTCCCGTCGAATGAAATAGGTCCTGTGGCAAAATAACTTTCCTATTGGTCTACTGAATCATCAATTCGATACGGAGTTTGGACCATTGGGATGACATATCATCAAATAGTTACATGGCAAGTGGAGTCAAATTCACCAGGTGCAAACCTGATGACCGGATCAGTTGACAAACCTTGTGAATGGTTTCTTTATTTTCTTTGACTGATCCAGATTCAAGACGGTTGTTTCCTTACGGTCATGCGATTTTGCCATCCCACAAATACATGTTAACGAATATCATCTCCCGCCCCGGTCAGTTCTTTGTTCCGCCCCTCACGAACCATGGGAGACGCTGGGCTGTCTGGTGCGAGTGTGTAGCGCCGAAAGGTCTCAACACGGTTGCCGGACAGCGCTGGGAAAACCATTGGGCACGGATTCGTGAACCCAAATACGACAAAGTAGAATCTCATGACGATTGAATGGCCGACATGAGAAGTACTGACGACTGCAACATCTGCACAGCTCCATCATCTTGAACGGTAACATCGTTATTGGACAAGGTCAGGATGCCTGAACTTAACACTGGCAAGTTGCCGGAGAATCACGCACCTTACGCAAGAGAAATTTCGAGAAAAAGCCCCACATGAACGACATTCATTCTCTCAACACCGGTCACCTTCAGGCCATCGACAGCCAGTTTCACATTCACCCTTTTACAGATAGCAAACATCTACACAGTGTCGGTAGTCGAATTATTACCGACGCCGATGGAATCTATGTTTGGGATTCTGATGGCAACAAAATTATTGATGGAATGGCTGGACTGTGGTGCGTCAATCTAGGTTATGGACGTGATGAACTAGTCGACGCGGCCACTGTACAACTCAGAAAATTGCCCTACTACAACACCTTCTTCATGACTTCCCACCCACCGGTAATTGAATTATCAAGGAGATTGGCAGAAGTCACACCACCACAATTCAATCATGTTTTTCTGACCAATTCCGGATCAGAAGCCAACGATACTGTGTTGCGAATGGTGCGGCGTTACTGGGCTATACAGGGTAAAAGTACGAAAACCGTTGTGATCAGTCGAATAAACGCGTATCACGGTAGCACTTATGGTGCCGCCAGTCTTGGCGGGATGGCGTACATGCACGAAGCCGGCATACCGATCCCGGGTATCGAACACATTCCTCAACCATATTGGTACCGGGATGGCGGAGAATTGGATCCCGATACTTTTGGGCTGCGGGTAGCGCGTCGACTAGAACAGAAAATAGAACAACTGGGGGTTGACAACGTCGCCGCCTTCATCGCCGAACCGATACAGGGCGCCGGTGGTGTGATCGTTCCACCTCAGTCCTATTGGCAGGAAATTTCACGAATCTGTGATACCTACGAAATTCTGTTCGTCGCTGATGAGGTGATCTGTGGCTTTGGTCGTACTGGAAAATGGTTCGCGACCGACACCTTCAGTCTGAATCCCGACCTGATGGTCATCGCCAAAGGTCTTTCGTCGGGTTACCTGCCGATTGGTGGTGTTATGCTCTCCGATAAAGTCGCATCGGTGATGATTGAATCCGGTGGAGAATTTACGCACGGATTTACGTATTCTGGCCACCCCGCCGCCTGTGCCGTCGCATCGGAGAACATTCGCATACTTCGGGACGAAAATGTTGTCGACCGAGTCGAAACTCAAATAGGCCCTTATTTTCAGGCAAAATTGAGAGAACTTGAAGATCACCCACTGGTTGGAGAGGTTCGCGGTGTCGGGCTGATTGCCGGGATTGAACTGGTCAAAGACAAAATCTCTCGAACCTCTTTCGACACTGATCTGAAGATTGGTATTCGTTGCCGTAATCACGCCGCCCGACTCGGTTTGATCATGCGAGCGATTGAAGATTCGATGGTGCTTTCCCCACCGCTGATCATCTCAAAGACCCAGGTTGATGATTTGGTGTCCATTGCGGCGGAAGCTCTTGACGCAACCCAGCGCAGTTTATCCACTTAGTTCTAGTTTTCTGAATTCAGCAGGGGAGTGACTGACGACCACTAGGCACTGTTGAATGCTTGACACGACAAAGAACACAATCTGGCATGTAACTCACTTAGAATCACACCGAATCAAACTAACGACAGGAGGTGTCAGACCCGGTCAAATGCGAGTCAGAGTGAATATCGTTCAGTGAACTCAAAGTGTTCCGAAATTTAACTTTTCACTGAGCGAAGTGATAAGTTATGATTAGCACATGGGATAATGAGAACTGGGATCACGTCTAATGTACAAAAAACCACCAATCACCATCAATGAACTTGCTGCCGGAGATGACAAGGACAAAGCAGCATTCTTTGTAGGACGCAAAGAACTTATCGCTAACATTGAGTCTACGGTTGCCGGCATTGAAAGCAAACTCAAAACAGATAATCTAGGGGTTAGGTTACAGCCTAGGATGACGATCGCAAACCAGAAGACCTGGTTGGTTCAGGGGGCACCCGGTGCCGGTAAGTCAGCTTTGCTGACCCATTTACAGAGCAGATGGATGGCAAGAAAAAATGGCCCTGTCGTCGTGGAAATTGATCCGAACAACCTGAGAAATGAGAGCTTGGTCACACGTCACATTGCCAATGGTATCATTCCGCAACACGGTGCAAAAATACTAAACACTGTGCGCACCATTGAAGCTGGTGTTGGAGTAAATTTGGCCATCAAAGCCGAAGGTAAGGTGACTGACAGCGAACAGGCGTCGAATTTGGTGCTGGAAGACCTAACACAACTCTACAGTGAAGATGCCGTTACAGTTTCCCAGCAACTGTTAAGAGGCAGTTCACCCAAGCGTCCACAACTGAGACCAATCGTAGTGATGGTGGATGAGGTGCAAACGTTTGAGCAGGAGGACATAGCGCTGTTGCGCAAGTTACACAATGGCAGACATGGGTTACCGATTTTAGCGGTGCTGTATGGTCTTGCCTATTCCAAAGCAAAGTTGGCGGCAGAGAGAATCTCACGCTTTGCCACGAGCAATGGACAAAGTCATGTCCAGACGTTGGGAGCACTCGAAACCGGCGAGGCGGCTGAGGCGGTGCGTGCCATGCTGGACGGTTACCGAATCAAAGGCCGAGACACCACCAACCTACCTGATAAAATTAGTGAGTGGTGCAATGATTGGCCACAACACCTGTTTCACTACATGGCCGGGCTGGCCAATCAGCTCAAGAACAACCATCTTGATCTGACCCGAGTGGATGTGGCCGCCGTACGTTCGTTCGGCGATCAATGTCGGCTGGAATATTACCAAGACCGGTTAGATCACTCACCGATCGGCGACTGTGAACAGTTGCTTGCCGAGGTCGCCCAGCTCATTGGACCGGATGGCTGCAAGAGAGGTGAAGTTCTGAACCTACTCGACAACCATAGATGGGTGAAAGGCCAATACCTGACCACCATGCCAGAAGGCATGAAGCCCTTGGAATTCATTGAAGCAATGATTGTCGCTGGTATGGTGCACCGGGTTGATACTACTGTGACCATTCCAATACCGTCTTTTCGACAGTACCTGATCGACCGGAGCAAATGATCTCCCTGTTTTGGTGAAACTAGTTTTACCAAATGGTGTGTCAGTGGTCTTGTGCAACAGTTTGTGGACGCTCCGCTAGGTTTCAGATTTACCATGCCTGCGCTACCGGCTGAACAGACGTTCCCAGCGAAGATAACCGCTGTGGATAATGTAGTAGGTGAGTGACACCGATGATCTTTGAGGCGAGAACACCCGAATCAATGAAGAAAACATAGAATGCTGAGAACTAAGACTCCATAAATGTACGAAAATCCACCAATCACCATCGATGAACTTGCTGCCGGAGATGACAAGGACAAAGCAGCGTTCTTTGTAGGACGCAAAGCACTCATCGCTAACATTGAGTCTACAGTTGCCGGCATTGAAAGCAAAATCAAAACAGACAATCCAAAGATCGGGTTACAACCTGGGATGGCGATTGCAAACCAGAAGACGTGGCTGATTCAGGGGGCACCCGGCGCCGGTAAGTCAGCCTTGCTGACTCATTTGCAGAGCAGATGGATAGTAAGAAAAAATGCCCCTGTCGTAGTGGAAATCGATCCGAACAACCTGAGAAACGAGAGTCTGGTCACACGCCAAATTGCCAATGCGATCATTCCGCAACACGGTGCAAAAATACTAAACACCGTGCGCACCATTGAAGCTGGCTTTGGGATAAATTTGGCCATCAAAGCCGAAGGCAGAGTTACTGACAGCGAACAGACATTGAATTTGGTGCTGGAAGATCTGGCACAACTTTACGATGAAAATGTCGTTACCGTAGCCAAGCAGCTGTTGAAAGGCTGTTCACCCAAATGTCCCCAGCTGCGACCCATAGTAGTGATGATTGATGAGGTGCAAACGTTTGAGCCGGAGGACATCGCGCTGTTGCGCAAGTTACACAATGGCCGACATGGTTTGCCGATTTTAGCAGTGCTGTATGGCTTGGCCTATTCCAAAGCAAAGCTGGCCGCGGAGAGAATCTCACGCTTTGCCACGAGCAATGGGCAGAGTCACGTCCAGACGTTGGGTACACTCAACACCGGCGAGGCGGCAGAGTCGGTACGTGCCATGCTGGACAGTTACCGCATCAAAGACCGAGACCACACCGACCTGCCTGACAAGATCGGTGAATGGTGCAATGACTGGCCGCAACATCTGTTTCACTACATGGCTGGGCTGGCCAATCAGCTGAAGGTTAACAACCGTGAGCTGGCTCGAGTGGATGTAGCTGCCGTGCGTTCGTTTGGCGATCAGTGTCGGGTGCAATATTACCAAGATAGACTAGATGTCTCACCCATCACTCAATGCACGGTGTTACTTGCCGAAGTCGCCCGAACCATCGGCGCAACGGGTTGCCATTTGGCCGACTTGGAGGAGATGTTGGAGAATCGAATTTGGAAGAAAAACAACGTTCGTTCTACCATGCCGAAAAACATGGAACCCACGGAGTTCATTGAGGCGATGGTGGTTGCGGGCATGTTGCACCGGGTCGATACGAACGTAACCATTCCGATACCGTCTTTTCGACAGTACCTGATGGATCGGAACAAATGATCTCACCTACTTTGGAGATATTCATTTTACCAAACTGTGTGTCAATGCTCTTGCGAAACGGCTTGAGGCCGTTCACCAGCTGATTGATTCGCCATCTCATACAACCCCTCTAGTTCCTCAGCCACTATCGCATAGCAACAATATCACCAGCTGGGTTCGACAGCATGAAAAGTTAAAATCACCCTGCCGGCACATCACTGCACCGGCGGTTCATGCGGAAAGTTCGGACGCGCAGTGCCTTCCTCTGGCAATCTCTAGATTATCAAGGGGAGGGCGCCCTACCATTTTACAAGTCCTTTTTGCGAGCCGGTAAACTCGCCTTTGAACACCGAAACGTTCATCCGGTAAGTGCATTGGATGCCACCGGCGAGGAAAAGGTTTCCTAGTTCTTGAGCATGGCACAAAGCACCTTGCAGAGGCGGTGTATCACACCACTTCGGGCAGTGGCAACAGCACGCTCAGCGGCGGCACCACCGTGTTCGTCAGATTCTAGTCGGCAACGATAGTCTGAATGGTAGACCTGTCCTCAGTCAGCGTAGTTATTACCGGCCGAAACAGGTTTGCCGATTCGATGTCAACTCTATCTGGGAAGCCTTTTCTCCGCTGGGGAAGGATGACTTGAGTCTGAAGACAAACCGATATTTTGTAGGCAATGTCTTTGCAGTTGAAAATGAAATTTGGCAACTCACAAGTTGTTTCAAATCAACATATAAGAATGACGCAAGCCATTTTACAAAATCATAGTGAAGTCATTTATCCGGGCCAGATAGACGGACTCCGAACCATGTAAAAGGCTATAGGGACTACTGATTGACATTTCAGTACCATGTTGATGAAAGCATTGAACCGAGATTGAAGGAATGCCTGTAACGAAGCGTCGTGTACCACCGGTTTCCCATTGACCATTCTTCTTGCTTGATGCACAAGGCAAAAATGTCGTTAGTCCTAACTGTTCGATACCGTCTGTTTGTCCGAAACAGAGTAACGAGTGCTCAACGATAATATTAACCGCCCATGTTCGGCAGTACGAGTGCTTTGAGCCAATTTCTAACCTCCAGTTGGCGAATGTTCTGATCAAGGATGTCCGTATCAATTCCCAACTCCCATGCCACATCTTTTCTTTCAGGATCATCTCGAAGTCTGTCAAGTTTTCTTGTGAAGTTGAGTAAACTCTCCTTATCACAGAAAAATCCCATCCGAATCAGACGATCTTTACGACAACGGATTAGAGAAGCCAGTTCTCCGGTGTCATATTCGGGATGGTATTGCAGTGCCCACATGCTGCCTTTTCCTTTGGTGATCTCTAATGCCTGTACGCTCGAAACGTGGTTGCCGGACAAAATACGCGCATTGGAGGGAACAGTGATAACTTCATCTTCGTGACTCGCGAAACTGTCAAACACCGGTGGTTTGTCTTCGTACAGTGGATGATTCAATCCATGTTCAGTCAGCCGAATTTTTCGTGCAAATCCCATCTCCCGACCCTTCGGATTGACTCGCACTGCGCCACCCGCTGCTACAGTGCCAACCTGCAAAGCCCAACAACTGCCAAAGCTAGGAACACCTTGTTTGAATACTTCTTTTTGAAATTCAATCTGTCTGCGAACTGATGGATTATCTACATCCAGCACCGATAGATTGGAGCCGGTCATCGCAACTCCATCATAAGACTTAAGTTCAACGCCAAGCGGTAAAGATGTATCGACATCGGCTGGCGTCGCGACATCCACAGTAGCATTGGGCGCGATTGACTGCAACATGGAACGGTAAAGATCGCTGGCTAAAGCCATACCACTTTCCGTCAGTGTAAACCTTGACTCGCGCGCATAACCTTCAACGACGAGCAATTTGACGGGATGATTGATCATAACAGCTTACAAACTTGTGTGATGAATACTCGGCGACGTTAGTGAACCTGTCTAGCCGTTCAAACGATTTAGTATGGCCGGCAGTTCATGGTAACCGCGACAGATGGCATCGGCAGTCGTATTCGCCATATCCGCATCACGAGTTGCGGTAAAAAGAATCGCTCGCATGCCCAGCGCGCGTGCTCCTTTGATGTCATTGTGTTCACGATCGCCAATGTGAACGGCATCCTTGAAATCGACATCTAGATCACTCAGCGCACTAGCAAAAATATCACGATGCGGTTTCGAACGCCCAACTTCATCAGAAAAGGCAAAAAATTGAAAATGATCAATGAGATCATGCATCTCAAGCCACAACCTGAGACCCTTACCTGGTGTATTGATGGTGTCCGACACCACGGCAAGTGGAAATTGCTGGGAAATCTCAGTCAAAGCCTCTAGCGCTCCATCAATTGGTCGAGGTGGAACATTCAGTTCTAATGATTCCAGTGCCTTGACCGTTCCTTGGAATCGCCTTGCGGGTAAATTCACATTCAATTGCTTCAACACCCGTCTCAGTCGCTCCGTTACTGTCCAAGTTACGTATTCCTCACGCCAGACCCGGTTGAATTCACAATTAACTACATTAGTAGCCTGTTTAACAGTATCCATGGACAAAGAAGTAACCGTGTTTACCGACTGCCAGATGAGGAAGTTGCGTTCGTCAACCTTGGTTCGTAAACCTTTCTGTTGTCTGACTTCTTCATCAGAATCATCATGAATGACGGTGTCCCATAAATCAAAGGTAACCGCTTTAATTGATTTTGAAAGACGCATATTCATCGATCGCATGAGCAACAGTAGCTGGAATTCAGATCATGGTTATCGGTTATGTTGACCCGCTCAAAAGGATCTTTCACAGATTAAAACCGCAATTTAGAAATTTTTCATTGAACATCTTATGATTTGATATATTTTATTATCTGTTACGCATCATACTCATCCCGATTAACTATTTGGACGTTACAGATTTACCCGGTCGTCAACCGATTCAAAGATATGGATGCATCAAAACCCAGTAAAACGGCAGATCTCGTTGCCGCCGCTCGTGCCATACACATGATTCGCTACAAGCCGCGAGTTTTTGAAGACCCATTTGCCAACCAACTCTGTGGTGATCAATGGCGCCGAATTATTCGGTCAAAATTTCGTACGTGGTTAGTCCTAGACGTCATACTCAGAGACATTGCACCATTGGCACCATTGATTCCAGCACGAGCTCGTTTTGGTGAGGATATTATCAATGAGCTGGTGGCCGATGGTGTCGATCAATATGTCATCATTGGTGCCGGCCACGATTCATTTGCGATGCGCCGATTGGACTTACGCGACCGACTGAAGGTCTTCGAGTTAGACCAGCCGGGAACGCAACGGGAAAAACTCCGAAGGATGGCAGAATTCAATATTCCGCAGCCCGATAATGTTCGATACATTGATAACGATCTAAATGAAGTCGGACTGTTCTCGGCGCTGGAAAATCATGGCTTTGACAGTACTCGACGGACTGCATTTTCGTGGTGGGGTGTGACCTATTTTTTGCCATTCGACACTATTCGATCCACATTGCAGAGCATCGCTGAAAACGCATCGCTCGGATCAGAATTATTCTTTGACTTTCGGCTGCCATTGACGGAAGTTCCACACGAGTGGCAGAGGACACATCGAAAAATTTCCACTTATGTGGCAAAACGAGGTGAACCTTATCTCTCCGAACTGACCGCGGAAAAAGTTTCTCAGCTGGTACTCGACTGTGGCTTTTCCGAAGTGACCATCCCCGATACCGAAGAAATATATCAACGGTATTTCACACAACTCCCTCGTAAAGCGATGCTCACACCCACTTTTCGACTCTGTCAGGCACGTTGCTGAGTACCTTCTTGGGCTGAATAAAGCAGCAGGTGTCAAATGTTGAACTCCATTGCATTGTGCCGGCACCACTCCCAGAAATCAGTACCAAAACTCTGCAGGACGTACAATACGAAATCATCATTGCGACAGTGGATGGTCACTCCCAAGTGACTGATGATGGTAGATACTACATCACCGGTACGAAGTGAGTCAATGTCAATCGGACAGCCCTTTTTTAGAAATTCTCGACTGGCGGCACCAGACACCTGTACAATCTGCCGCGCCGAAGATAAATCGGTAACCGTTGCACTAGTCTCCGCCAAAACTTCCCGTAAGCGGATTAGCGTCGTTTCAACTTCCCTTGTCTGCGACTGTGCCAACCACATTCCAGGTCCATTGCTCAGCAACTCAAAATTATCACCGGCCCTGGACTTTCCATAATCAGGCAACAGTTGGATACCAAACTCTTGCAATCGTTCACCACCAGCGTTTTCAGTAAGTCCATGGACCTGAAACAGCAGACTGACTTCAATCTCACTGACCAGTAACCTCGGAATTGATTTGCGTTTAGGCACGCACACGCTCTCCCTGCGGGTCAACGAAGACATGATGGACCACTTCAACTGGAACTTCGCGTCCGGTTAACGGTGAACTGGCATACATGGTCTTGCCGTAGAGTTGCCGCCCATCGGCAATCAGCGCCAGTCCAATTTCCTGACTTACATGTGGACTGTAACAAGCGGAAGTGATATGCCCACGGGTTGTTATCGGATTTCCAGCACTCCGCTCTGCAATGATCTGGGCGCCGCGCGGTAGTGGACTGCCATCCACTGATCTGACACCAACCAGTTGCTTGCGACCATGACCAGTGAGCGCACTGCGTTCAGCCAGCTTTCGTCCCACATAGTCACCCTCAGTCTTCATCATTCGCTCAAATCCTAAATCAGTAGCTGTCGTACGTCCATCCAGTTCGGCGGCCACAACGTGACCTTTTTCAATGCGCAACACGGTCATCGCTTCCAGTCCGTACGGAGCAATGGCCCACGGCTGCCCCGCCTCCAGTACCGTCTCCCAGACTAAAATAGCCTGTTTTGCTGGCATATGAATTTCATAACCGAGCTCACCGGAAAAACTGACACGAAACACCAGCACCTGTACATCGGCAATGCGCGCATGGATGAATCCCATGTATGGTAGATTTTCATTGCGCGCGGCTTCTTCACCGATAAGGACACTCAGCACATCACGACTGTGGGGACCAGCCAGCGCCATTCCCGCCCACTGATCAGAAATGGAAGTCAGATGAACATGCAATTCTGGCCACACAGTCTGGGCGTAGATCTCCATGTGTTCCAATACCGGCCCGGCATTGGCAGTGGTCGTCGTCATATAGAATTCATGCTCCGAAAGCCGCGTCGAAGTGCCATCGTCAAAGATGAAACCATCTTCTCTAAGCATCACGCCATAACGACAACGACCGATGGGCAGTGATTTCCATCGGTTAATGTAAATTCGTTCTAGAAATTCCGCCGCGTCACGACCCTGCACATCAATTTTTCCAAGTGAAGAAACATCAGTTACGCCAACTTTCTCTCGCACCTGCCGAGCCTCCCTCAGAATGGCGTCTTGGACACTTTCACCAGCGCGGGGATAATAGGCGGGACGTTTCCATACTCCGGAGTTCTGCATGTGCGCTAGGTTGCGCTCATGCCATTCGTGTAACGGTGTACGGCGCGTTGGGCTTAGCTGCGAACCATACTCCCGACCAGCCAGTACGCCCAGTGAAACGGCAGTATATGGTGGACGAAAGGTGGTGTGTCCGACTACCGATATTGCTGATTCGCGTAATCGCGCAAGATTGGCCAATCCATTGATGTTGCTGGTACGCCCCTGGTCGGTGCCCATGCCGAGCGTGGTATAGCGCTTGAGATGTTCTATCGAAACAAATCCTTCTGCATGCGCCAGCTCAATGTCATTGACGGTTACGTCATTTTGTAGGTCCACGAATCGTTTGGCTTTACGACTTGATTCGGGCACACTCCATAGCAGTTCCATGCAACCGGTGAGCAGTTCCGGCGTACTCGTCAGCGCGACCTCTGATGTAGACTCAAAACCTACCTGTTTTGCACTGTCAATGCCCGCAGTTCGTCCTTGCCTGAAACAACCGGCCAACGAAAATTCTCCGGTCACACTGCCGGCGGTCAATACAGTCGGCAATAGTTCTCCCGGAACATAAGCACCAATCGATTCATCAAACGTCAATCGACCTTTTGCGTGCGAATAAAGATGAACGGTTGGTGTCCAGCCTCCTGAAACGCAAAGCAGATCACAACTCATGGTTTGTGTCTTATTGAACTCAATGCCATCAACTTTGCGGCGACCGATTTCTACGGCTCGAATCTGGCGTAATCCTTTTGCACGAGTAACTACGGAACCTTGAATCAGTGGTGTGTTGCCGAGTTCCTCAAGAGCACGCCGGCCCGGCGACTGTAAGCGACAGTCGACCACCGCCATCACCTCCGCCCCCACTTCACGCAATGCTGCAACAGTAGCATAAGCGCTATCGTTGTTCGTAAATACGATGGCCTTTCGTCCACACGCGACCGAGAATTTTTGCGCATAGCCGCGCACGGCGGATGCCAACATGACGCCCGGCTTATCATTATTACCGAATGGTATTGTCCTTTCAATCGCTCCCGTTGCCAGTACCACCTGCTTCGCTCGAATCAGAAGTAGTCGTTGACGGATCTTTCCCGGCTGAGGTTCAGATATATGGTCAGAAACTCGTTCAACGGCAGCCACCATATTCTGATCATAATATCCAAATGCCGTTGTTCGACAGCGAACATCAACGTTCGACATCTGCAACAGCTGACGCAGTGTTTCATGCAACCAACGGTTGACCGGCTCGTCATTGACCACTTCCTGATCGTATCGCAGGCGGCCGCCGGCTTCGGGTGACTCATCAACCAAAATGACTTTTGCGCCGGCGATTGCCGCACTCAGCGCGGCCGTCAATCCAGCCGGGCCGGCGCCAACGATCAAGACGTCGCAGAACTCGAATGATTTGGAATAGATGTCGGGGTCAACATCTGTCGCCGACTTTCCCAATCCAGCTGCTTTCCGAATGAAACGTTCATAAAACATCCATTTGGAAGCCGGCCACATAAAAGTCTTATAGTAAAAACCTGCGGGCAACAGCGGTGAAAGAAAATTGGCCAGAATACCTAGATCAACATTAACTGACGGCCAGCAATGTTGAGAGAAGGCTTCCAGACCATCATAGAGTTCAATTTCGGTGGCACGGACATTCGGTTCAGCGCGGGCATCAGTTCGCAATCGTACCATCGCACTCGGTTCTTCCACTCCCAAGCCGACCACCCCTCGCGGTCGGTGGTACTTGAAACTGCGCGCTACTACTGTGACATTATTAGCCAGCAGTGCGGACGCCAGCGTGTCACCTCGAAAACCAAAATACTGCCGGCCATCAAACTTAAACTGAACGGGATGACTTCGATCCAGCGCACCGCCACTTGAGTGTCGAAACGCACTCATCAGCAACCTGACTCCTCATCAATGTTACGTACTGGCGGCTCACTATCTAGAATTTCATGGGTCAAAGTATTCCGCCGCACCTTGAACCACTTGCGACAACCACCGGTGTGATGCCACCACTCAAGGTGCTCCCCGCGCGGGTTGTTACGAGTGTATACATAGTCATACCAATCCGACTCACTAGCGGTGAGTGCCGGTCGCTCTACCGTCGCATCACCTCGATAAGTGAATTCGACCTGTGCTCGCTCACCACACCAAGGACAACGAATCAGTAGCATATCAATCAGTCTCTAGCGATGCTTGACAGCCGGTCAATGTGAGAACGCAAATGCGCCACTGCCCTTTTCATCCAATAGCGCTCCGGTCCGAAAACGCTCCAGACTGAGTGCTTCATTCAGGGTGTGCGGTTGATCATGAGCAATGGTGTGTGCGAAACACCAGCCCGAACCCGGTGTTGCCTTGAAACCACCGTAGCACCAACCACCATTCACATACAGGCCATCAATCGGTAGTTTACCGATGATTGGACTGCCATCCATTGACATATCCATTACTCCACCCCAAGTTCGCAACAGTCGTACCCGACTGAGACAGGGAAACAAAGTGAGTACTGACTGTACTACGTACTCAATCCTCGGTAAATTACCCCGTTGTGCGTAAGAGTTGTAGAAATCAAGGTCTCCGCCGAACAGCACCTCACCCTTATCAGTCTGATTAACGTAGACATGCGACGCACCAGAGGTAACCACCGTGTGAATAATCGGTTTCAAGGGTTCGGTTACCATCGCCTGCAGGACATGTGACTCAATAGGGAGTTTCAGACCGACCATAGCTGCCAGTCGACTAGTATTACCGGCCACAGCAAGACCCACTTTGTCAGCGCGAATGTCACCACGGTTTGTCTTAACACCAACTACTCGATTATTTTGCACCTTGATATCCATCACCTCACAATTCTGAATGATATCAACACCGAGTGCGTCAGCACCGCGCGCGTATCCCCAAGCCACGGCATCGTGTCGCGCCGTGCCACCTCTTTTTTGTAGCAGACCGCCAAAAATCGGATAACGAGTATTGGCAGAACAATCCAAGTGGGGCACCATATACCGGACTTGATCGGGTAGTAACAGTTCTGCATCAATGCCATTCAATCGCATCGCATTACCCCGCTGTGCGAATGATTCCATCTCAGCATCACTATGCGCCAGGTTCAATACACCGCGCTGGGAAAACATGACGTTGTAATTGAGTTCCTGCGACAAACTTTCCCAAAGTTTGAGCGAATGCTCATAGAAATGCGCATTGCCATCTAACAGATAGTTGGAACGGACGATCGTTGTATTGCGGCCGGTGTTACCACCACCCAGCCAACCCTTTTCCAGCACGGCGACGTTTTTGATGTTGTGTAGCTTAGCCAAGTAATAGGCACTCGCCAATCCATGCCCGCCGGCACCAATGATGATCACATCGTAGGTTTTTTTAGGTTCAGGATCCCGCCAGGCCCTCGCCCAACGGCGATGCTCCGTCAGCGCATTTCGTACCAGTGAAAATCCGGAATAACGCTTCATTTTTCCCTTAGTCATCGTGCATCATCCTCGAAAAATTGCTCCAGTCTCCCGATCACCCGGACATTGGGTGCCAGCATATCCATTTCATTAAGTCGCTCGACTTCAATCCAACGTAACTGCTGCTGTTCAAGTCCCTGCGGTCGCCCTTCATACCTGACCATCCGAAAATATAACATGACACGGCGCTCCGGATAATCATATGGAAAACTGTCAAATGGAGTAGAACTGACCACTTGAATACCCAATTCTTCATGGAGTTCCCGGACTAGCGCAGCGGATTCAGTTTCTCCGCTTTCAACCTTCCCGCCAGGAAATTCCCATTTGCCGAAATACTCATCTCGAACGGTCCGTCGGCCGATCAACACGCGCCACTGAACATCAAAAATCAAGCCGACTACCACTGGAATTCGGTCAACTTCGGTATTCCGCATTAATGCGCACATACTCATCACTTAAATCTGTAGTCCAAACCGTCGCCGAACCACATCCGTTATCCTGCCCCAAATCAATATTGATGGAAAATTCTGCCGCCGCCATGGCAACCACTGCTTCTTGTTCATCATAGTCAGAGGGTGAAGCACCCGCGCAAAACACGTTAACATCGTTGATCGAGATGCTGACTTGACTCATATCAAGCCCGACAACCTCAGTGCGCCCAATCGCTGCATAAATCCGCCCCCAATTCGGGTCAGACGCATGAAACGCCGTTTTCACTAACGGTGAAGCGGCCACTACTTTGGCGATTTTCATACAGTCGGCATCCGTCGCACCATGTGTCACGTTGATGGTGACAAACTTCGTCGCCCCTTCCCCATCTCTGATGATGGACTGCGCGAGATTCACCGCCACGTCACGAATCGCATCCTCGAACTTTCTTTTCAGCGTCTCAGAACTTCGCCTGCTTATTTTAACGCCGGATTGGGCAGTCGCAACCAGTATGCAGGCATCGTTGGTGGACGTATCACCATCTACTGAAATGCAATTGAAACTTTCATCGGCCATTTGATTGAGAATCACCTGTAGATACTCAGAAGGTACCTGTGCGTCGGTGGCTATAAACGCCAGCATGGTCGCCATATCAGGGGCTATCATACCTGATCCCTTAGCCATTCCAGACACGGTGAACTGTCGATTCGTCGCGAGTTCAACTGTTCTTGATCGAACTTTTGGTACCGTATCTGTTGTCATAATTGCGCGCGCCGCTGCCAGCCAATTGTCTTCATTCAAGGTCGCTACACAATTATTGATGCCAGTTGAAAATTTATCGATCGGCAAACGTTCTCCGATCACACCGGTAGAAAAGGGTAACACAGATTGTCGTTCCATACCCAACTGCTCAGCAACCAGGTCACAAACCGCCAAGCAGTCAGCAATTCCCTGCGCACCCAGTCCGGCATTGGCATTACCGCTATTGATTACCAGTGCGCGCGGCAACCCGCGCTGACGTCCCCCTGCGGATTCCAGATGGCGGATGGCAACTTCAACCGGCGCAGCGCGCGCCTTGTTACGGGTAAACACCCCGGCGATAGTTGCGCCGGTGGGCACGGTGACCACCACAAGATCTTCACCCGGGAATTTACGAATACCAGCATCTGCCGTACCCATTTTGAAACCGTGTATAGCTCGCACGGCGGATGGAGCTGGTAAGTTGACAGTCATCAGTCAGTTGGTCATGCCGCAGCATCTTTTGTATTTCTTTCCGGAACCACACGGACACAGTTCGTTCCGACCCACTTTCGGTTTCCCTCGCACAAAAGTTTTCACAGGCGATGGGGGAAGACTGGCTACCGGTCCGCTCAACAAGGAGTCCGACTCTGTATGCGTATAGTTATATTCAGATACTGACTGTTCCTGCTGGTCGACGAATCGTTCGATATCTTCACTCGGCTTAATGTCAATTCGATAAAGCAGGCGAATCACTTCGTATGAGACGTTGAGCATCATTTCACCAAACATCTCGAAAGCTTCACGTTTGTATTCCTGTTTGGGATTTTTCTGCGCGTAGCCGCGCAGATGAATCCCTTGGCGGAGAAAATCCATATTGGCCAAGTGCTCTTTCCACGCTTTATCCAGGACGAACAACATCATGGTTTTTTCAGCGGTTCTCAACTGCGTTTGGTATTCTTCGTCCACCCGCACAAGATAGTGTTCGGCCAGCGCATCGTCAATTCTGGTGATCAAGCTTTCCTGACTGAGCTCGGGCTCCTTTTCTAGCCACTCAGCAATTGGCAACTTGGTATTAAAGGCTTGTTCTATTTCCCGAGTCAGCAATTCAAGATTCCATAATACATCCTCCGATTCAGGAGAGAGAGAGGCATTCACTACTGTTTCAACATATCGCTGCCGCATTTCCTGAATGGCATCGAAGATATTTTCGGCATCCATTAGGAAGTTGCGCTGCTCATAAACCACCTTGCGCTGCTCGTTGGCAACATCATCAAACTCGAGTAGTTGTTTTCGAATATCAAAGTTGCGTCCTTCAACTTTTTTCTGTGCATTTTCGATCGCCTTGGTAACCCAGGCATGCTCAATCGCTTCACCGTCTTCAAGACCTAATTTTCCCATCAATCCGGCCATTTTTTCTGACGCAAAAATGCGCAGTAAATTGTCTTCCAGAGACAGGTAAAATCGACTGGAACCGGGATCACCTTGCCGACCTGATCGACCACGCAACTGATTATCCACGCGACGCGATTCATGCCTTTCAGTACTCAACACATGTAGACCTCCGGCGGCAACCACCCGCGTATGTCGATGTTGCCAATCCGCGCGAATCGCATCCAACTGCGCGGGCTTAGCGTGCTCACCGGCATCAGCCAATTCCATCTCCAAATTACCACCTAGTACGATATCGGTCCCTCGTCCGGCCATATTCGTAGCAATGGTAACGGCACCGGGTACTCCAGCCTGAGCAATGATTCGGGCCTCTCGTTCGTGCTGTTTGGCGTTTAATACGTCATGCGAAATGCCGGCTTTTTTCAGTAAACCAGCCAGATATTCAGACGTTTCAATTGACGCCGTGCCAACCAGAATGGGTTGTTCGTGACTATGTCGTTCTTTGATTTCCGTAACAATCGCTTGGAATTTTTCGGGTGTGGTTCGATACACAAGATCCGGCAGATCAGTACGCACCATAGGCTGATGCGTGGGAATGACGACGACTTCAAGTCCGTAGATTTGCTGAAATTCCTCGGCTTCCGTATCGGCGGTACCGGTCATGCCCGCCAACCGCTCGTACAGTCTAAAGTAGTTTTGAAAGGTAATGGATGCTAAAGTCTGGTTTTCACGCTGTACACGCACTCCTTCCTTAGCTTCGATAGCCTGATGCAAGCCATCCGACCAACGCCGTCCCGGTTGCATGCGGCCAGTGAACTCATCGACAATCACTACCTGACCTTCATGGATCAGATAATCCACATCGCGCTGAAACAGTGAATTGGCGCGCAACGCCGCAGTCAGATGATGAACCAATCCGACATTGGAAAAATCATACAGTCCGGTATCATTCGGTAGCAGACCCGATTCCGCCAGCAGCTGTTCCGCCTTATCATGACCCTCATCGGTGAGATAAACTTGACGGGTCTTTTCGTCCACACTGAAGTCCCCCGGTCCATCTTCCTGTTCCTGTCGCCTGAGCCGCGGCACAACTTTGTTCATCTGTGCATAAAGGGCAGTACTATCCTCAGCGGCGCCGGAGATGATCAGCGGTGTTCTCGCCTCGTCGATCAATATGGAATCCACTTCATCGACAATGGCATAAGTCAATTGACCCTGCACCCGATGCTCCGACGTGAATGCCATGTTGTCACGCAGATAGTCAAATCCCAATTCATTATTGGTGCCATAGACCACATCACTGGCGTAGGCGATTCGTTTTTCCGGCGGACTCATATTCGGCACCACCACGCCCACTGAAATGCCGAGAAAATGATAAATCTTGCCCATCCATTCCGCATCTCGGCGGGCCAGATAGTCATTGACGGTCACGATGTGCACCGAGTGTCCCACCAGCGCATTCAGGTAAACTGGTAAAGTTGCAACTAGCGTTTTTCCCTCACCGGTGCGCATTTCAGCTATTTTGCCGCGATGCAATACCATTCCACCGATCAGCTGGACATCGAAATGCCGCATGTCAAGTGTGCGTCTAGCAACTTCTCTCACTACCGCGAAGGCTTCCGGCAGAAGTTCGTCTACCGATGCACCATTCACATGCCGCTGTCTGAAATGCGGCGTTTTCGCCGCTAGTTCAGCATCTGACAACGTCTGCAGTTGCGGTTCAAGGGCATTGATCTCGTCGACCATCCTTGACATCTCTTTGATCAGTCGTTCATTACGGCTGCCAAAGAGTTTAGCCAGTGTTGTAGCAAACATCAGTTGTTCAATGGATAGTTAATCAGCAGATTAAATTGCACATGTTCTTATCAAGCAACAGTCAGTGAGAGAACGAGTTTGCTTAAAAAACAAATGAGTAACCGCAGAAAATTCAGGATTTGTGTGAGTTGAACTGATTCTCGCTTGAATGATCCATCAAGCGTTCAAAGCCCACGGTCAGTGCAATGATCAATATAAAATAGAAATTGAAGATGAATATTGCAAATCTGTTGCAATATTTTATTGAATAATATCCTGAAATTCTTAATCTAATATTACGTCTGCTGTATCACCTCCATGGCCACTACCAACTACTCTAAAGTATCGAAGATTCTGGCCGGAATCGAATTACCCAATGAACCACCGAGAGCTACTCAGGCAGATATTTTTCAGGTTTGGAGTCAAGCAGCCGGATCGGACATCGCCTACAACACCATCAATCTGCAAATTGAAGACCAGGTACTTTCGGTGACGGTTAATTCTCCGACTTGGGCACATGCGCTGATCAACCATCAGACAACCATTCTGAATCGTCTCGTCGAATCAGGATACGAAAATCTGGCAGACATGACAATTCGGGTTGGCGTTCTCTCTGGAAGAAAATCACCGCGAACGACAATGCGTACCACCACAGTACCCCGCGCAAGCGCCATCACACCCAAACTTCGGAAACTATTCATTCAAATCGCCGAAAACGCTTCAAATCCGGAAACGAAAGAAGCATTTTTACGCTTAAGTCAAAGCGATTCGCGCGAGCAATGATGTCAATCATTGAATTTCGTGCGTTGCGCGAATTCATCAATCACCGCAGAAGCGACTGAAAAATGGATTAAGGACACATTCTGATGCGCTTGTCCTGGAACGAAGTACGCACCCGCGCTGCTACCTTTGCTGAAAACTGGCGAGATGCCAGTTACGAAAAGGGCGAGACCCAGAGTTTCTACAATGCCTTTTTCGAAGTGTTCGGAGTCCGCCGGCGAAGTGTCGCACGCTTCGAGGCTCGGGTAGCAAAACTAGACCACCGGCCCGGCTACATCGATCTGTTTTGGCCGGGCGTGCTGATCGTCGAACACAAAAGTGCCGGACACAATCTGAAGACTGCTTACGAACAGGCGAGCGAGTATTTCGATGCGCTGCCTGAACACGAGCGCCCTCGTTATATTTTAGTCAGTGATTTTCAGAACTTCGAACTGTACGATCTTGATGAGCGTCAACACGTTGTCTTCCAGTTGGGTGACTTTCCCACCCACGTGGAATCATTCGGTTTCATTCTCGGCGTGCAGCGCCGCACCTTCCGCGATCAGGACCCGGCCAACATCAAAGCCGCCGAACTGGTGGGCAAATTGTATGATGCCCTTTCGGCTGCCGGCCACCGCGGACACGACCTAGAACGTCTTTTGGTGCGCATCGTGTTCTGCATGTTTGCCGATGATACTGGTGTGTTTGAACCGCGCGACACTTTTCTTGACCTGATGGAGACTCGCACCAGAGAGGATGGTACCGACCTGGGTCAATGGCTGACACATCTGTTTGAGGTAATCAATACCCCGGAAGACACACGGCCGGCAACTTTGGACGACGATCTAGCCCGATTCCCTTACGTCGACGGCGCTCTTTTCTCAGAACATCTACAGACTCCCGCATTTGATACGACGATGCGTAAAGTACTACTAGATGCCTGCCGCTTTGACTGGTCAGTGATTTCACCGGCCATCTTTGGCACCCTGTTTCAATCAGTCATGCAACCGGCAGAAAGACGCGAACTGGGCGCCCACTACACGACGGAGAAAAACATACTGAAAGTGATCGAACCACTGTTTATGGATGACCTGCGCAGCGAGTTCCGTCGATTGCAGGCCCGTAAGCCGGGTCCGCGCCGCCTTGCCGCCCTACGCCAGTTTCAGAAGAAACTAGGCGAACAAACCTTCTTTGATCCGGCCTGTGGCTGTGGCAACTTTCTCATCATTGCCTACCGGGAATTACGACTTCTGGAAACCGAAGTCATTCGCGAGATTCGTGACGCCACTCGGAAAGCGACACAAGCAGTACTGGATGTCAAATGGACGTCACTGGTGGATGTAGATCAGTTTTACGGTATAGAAATCGGTGAATTTGCGGTGCGCATCGCCGAAACCGCACTGTGGATGATGGACCACATCATGAACAATCGACTGAGTCTGGAACTGGGGCAGACATACGTGCGCATTCCACTGGATAGAGCACCTCACATATGGCATCGAGACGCGCTGGAAACGGACTGGTCGGAACTGTTACCGCCTGACCGATGTTCATTTATTCTCGGCAATCCACCATTCGTTGGGGCTAAATTACAAACGGTGAAACAGCGTAACCAGGTACGGAAGATTGCTGATCTTAGTGCAAGCGGCGGTACGCTTGATTATGTTGCTGCATGGTTCTTAAAAGCGGGTGAATATGTAATGAGAGGCGAGGTACGGATCGGACTGGTAGCGACCAATTCAGTGACTCAAGGTGAGCAGGTCGCGCAGCTTTGGCCTCTGCTGTTCGACAGATATCAGTTGGAAATTGCATTCGCCCACCGAACTTTCGCCTGGGGCTCCGACGCGCGCGGCAAGGCACAGGTGCATGTCGTGATCATCGGCCTGGAGCATCAGCGAATGGCACGCGCGGAAAAACGTCTGTTTACCTATCCGGACCATGTCGGTGAACCGGAGGAGAGCCGTCACTCCGCGCTGTCACCCTATCTGTTTGATGCCGGCAGACTGTCTGACCCACACCTGACGGTTCAGGAGGCAAGCCGCCCGATCAATGGCGCGCGCCCATTGATCATCGGTTCCAAACCCATTGATGGAGGTAACTACATCTTCGGGGCCGCGGAGCGCGAGGCATTGCTAGCGGTAGAACCTGAAGCCGCCCGCTGGCTTCGACCATACGTCGGCGCACGCGAATTTCTTGAGAATGGCGAGCGCTGGATTCTGGCGTTGCATAATGCGTCACCAGCAATTCTAGCGCGACTCCCGGAAGTACGGCGGCGCATGGTTGCCGTACGAAGTTATCGTGAGAACAGTAAAAGTACGCCAACTCGAAAACTCGCAGCAACGCCAACACTCTACCATGTCAACGTCACCCCTTCGGCACCTTTTTTGGCCATTCCTGAAACTAGTTCTGAGCAGCGTGAATATGTACCCATCGGCTGGTTACAACCACCGACCATTCCAAGTAATGCCTTAAAAGTTCTGCTTGATGCCACCTTGATGGATTTCGCTCTGCTGACGTCGGCGATGCACATGGCCTGGCTACGCCATATCGGCGGGCGGCTGGGAAGCGGCTACCGGTATTCCATCGGACCAGTTTACAATACCTTTCCACTGCCACCCACAAACAAGACTGCAGATGCCGCTAAACTGAAGCAACGGGCTAAAGCGGTACTTGATGCCCGAGCCAAACATCCAAACGTCACGCTGGCCAACCTTTATGCCCCGGATCTGATGCCCCCGAATCTGCGCCGCGCCCATCAGGCATTGGACCGTGCCGTTGACCAACTTTACCGTCGCGCTGGATTTGACTCCGAACAGTCGCGAATCGAACACCTACTCATGCTTTATGAGAAAATGTGTTCGCCGCTGGAAACGAAAGTCAAACCAAAATCATCAAGACGAAAGAAGAAACTGTCGCAATCTTGGATGCGAAATCCTTAACCCCATCCGAATGGCGCGTATCATGGGTAGCAACGAAGCCAGACCGGAGCACTGACTTAAACATCAAATCTGCTTCGCACCGACACCTTCTAGGCCATATCACATGGCGCTTCAGAAGGTGAAATTTTGTGACTGCCCTTTGGCTCCTTGGATGGAGTTTTTCACGTGCGCCTATTTTTCATTGTCGTTATACGACAACCAAGTCCATGATTAGACCGGTACTGGAACCGGGCGAAGTATGGAGGTCGGCACATCCGAAAATCGTTCGTAGTCAATGAGTTCCCAAGCCGATTGATCCTGTTTCAAGGCGACCAGTAACCGATTGTTCAACGTGTGTCCGGACTTATAGGCCGAGTACGACCCGATTAACTGATGACCCAACAGATAGATATCACCGATCGCATCTAGCACTTTGTGCCGCACACATTCGTCAGGATATCGTAACGGGTCTTTATTGACCATCCGAAATTCATCCATAACGATCGCATTTTCGGGATTCGCACCCCGCGCCAAACCTTTGGCATGCAATTTCTCCAAGTCTGACATAAATCCAAAAGTGCGGGCGCGAGAAATGGCTTGTGCGTAATTCGTCGTAGCATAATCAATTTCAACTTTCTGCTTCGAATTTTCAAACACCGGGTGATCGAAATCAATCACATAAGATACTTTAAATCCGTGGTAAGGTTCAAATTTAGCCCACTTATCCCCATCATTAACGCGCACCGTTTTCTTGATGCGAATGAATTTTTTTGGTGCTTTCTGTTCGGCGATTCCCGCTGCTTCCATCAAAAACAGAAAAGGATGTGAACTGCCATCCATAATGGGCACCTCGCCCGCGTCGACGTCCACATAGGCATTGTCAACACCCAATCCGGCAAATGCAGACATCAAATGTTCGACTGTAGAAACTTCCGCACCCGGATGACCGATGGTCGTAGACAAACGCGTACAGGATACATTTTCCACGCTTGCAGGTATCTCCACCTTCGGTTTGAGGTCCACTCGTCTGAAAACGATTCCCGTATTAACCGGTGCTGGATTCAGTGTCAAGCGAACAGCCACACCTTTATGCAGGCCAAGGCCGGTACCTCTGATGACATTAGTCAAGGTTCTTTGTGCGATCATATTATTTGTCTACCACAAGTCCTAAAATTTGAGTTGAAATCAACATTATACAGCGAGTTGTATTGCGTATACATTCCTGAGCGAACTATTCACGCAAACTCACTCCTAATCGTCGTTTGGTGAGCGACTACAGTGCTCAGAAAAAATGAGTTTAGCGGTTAAAAATGACGATCGATGAGTGATTTGATCACCGTCAGCCAAATTTTGCACTTATTGTATACAAAATAAAATGATTTTTTTCTTTATTTTGAAAAAAATCCAACTGATTTCCTTACATTTTACGATATCGACGTGCGCCGGCAACCGGTCGTCGTTTAAAACCGCCGAATCCGAACAGGGCAACGATTCGTGTCCCGGCAAACCGATGCCTAAACCGCATTCCGGTCGGCTGCCCCATTCAGACGATAAGGCTTGAAGTTGCCGCGATTTCGCAGTATGCTTGGTACATGCACCGGTTCCTGATTGGCATAGCCATCATCATGCTCAAATTCTTCAATCTCGTCAACGAATGGATGGGCTGTGAATCGCGTTTCAGATTGCTCTTCACCATTGCCGGGCGCGAACTCGAACTCTTCAGTGTGTTGCTCAATGGGCGCTTCAAATCGGTCATCCACTGTTGAATTTGACATTTCCGACTCATGTAATGTGAACGGACTTGATTGTTCCACCAGCGCATCTTCCGGCACTGTCAACCCACTGGCCACGATCGTGACGCGCAGTTCATCACCAATATCCTCATCAAATACCAACCCTGAGACGATTGATTCCGCATTCGGCGCGGCATTTCTGATCAACTCGCCGATGTTGCGGTACTCCCCAGTTGAAATGTTGGAACTCGCCGTGATATTCACCAGCAGTCCTTTGGCATCGGCAAGATCAATGCCTTCGAGCAGCGGATTACTCAACACCACTTCTGCTACCTTTTGCGCGCGATTCTTACCCCCTGCCCTACCATGTGCCATCATTGCCAGTCCATCTTCAGACATGATGGTTTTCACGTCGGCAAAATCAACGTTGACGAATCCCGGGCGCACAATCACATCCGAAATACCGCGCACCGCATTGAGCAAAACTTCATTCGCAATACTGTAAGCATTAAATAAAGGTATATCTCCCGACAGTATCTTGTCATTGGCAATCGTAATAATCGAATCAACCGTTTTTCTGAGTTCCCGTACCCCGAATTCAGCATATTCCATCCGCCGTTCGCCTTCAAAGGAAAATGGCATCGTAACCACTGCCACAACTAGTGATTCAGGATTGTGTTCTTTAAACGCTTGGGCAAACACGGGGGCCGCACCGGTCCCCGTACCACCGCCTAATCCCGCCGTAATGAAAACCATGTCGGCGTTACCCAGATACTCCATGAGTTTCTGACGATCTTCCAGCGCCGCCTCGCGACCTCTCTGCGGATTGAAACCTGCACCACGCCCTTGCGTCGTCGCATGACCAAATTGGAGTTTGTTTTCCGTGATGGCGCGTTTCAAGGCCTGTGAATCCGTATTGGCAACGTAACATTCGACTTCTTCAAGAAGTTCGTCGGCCATGTAGTCTACTGCATTGCTACCACCTCCACCAATGCCAATCACTTTGATTTTAGCTCCCGGATCGCAAGTTTCCCGAGTCTGCAATACAAATCTTTTCTTTACACTCTCCATTCTTCTATCCTCCTTATCATATGAACTGATCAATAAAAATTTGCAAATTAAAATAAACTGAATCAATCACCGTCAGGCACATGCTGCGCACCTACTGATGAGGTTGTAGCAACGCGGAATCTTCTCGCATGAACAAGCGACGGATAAAATTGGCTACCCGGTCGACCGGCGAACCCTGCAACTTTCTGAGTTCACTCTGCCCGATGAGATCAGTTTCCTGCTGGCCAACCATAGACCCATATTCACAAAGACCGAGACCCGTCGCCAGAGTTGGGTCACTGACGAGCTCACTCAGTTCGCCAGTGTAATTGGCGGCGCCCAGACGAACCGGCACTCCCAGAATGTCGGTGGCGGAACTGACAATATCGACCACTTTGGAAGTGCCGCCGGTCAACACCACACCGGAGCGGATTAATTCATACTGACCGGACTGCTCCAGGTTTTCGCGCACTCGGGAGAAAATCTCCGTCAACCGAGCTTCAATCACCTCCGCGAGAAACCGACGACTCGCTTTGCGCAGACGAAATTCACCAATGACCGTCAATTCAAATGACTCGCTGTAATCCACTTTGCGAGAATAAGCACTGCCATATAGTTTCTTGATCCGATTGGCTTCATCGCGCGAAGTATGTAGTGACACCGCAATATCCTGTGTCACCTGTGAACCCGCCGCAGTGATGGTCGCCGAATGCACGATCGACCCCTCACTATAGACGGCGAAATCCGTCGTCCCATCGCCAATGTCCAACAGGGCGACTCCCAAAGCTTTTTCGTCCTCGGACAGTACTGCCTGCCCCGACGCGATGTGATTCATGATGATGCCCTCGACTTCCAGATCACATGAGCGAATACACTTTAGCAAGTTCTCGATGGAACTGGTGCCACCGGTGACGACGTGTACTTTGGCTTCAAGCCGGACACCACACATACCCAACGGATGCCGAATACCGGACTGACCATCGACGATGTACTGTTGCGACAGGATGTGCAGTAGTTTTTCACCGCTGGAAATGGGCACGGCCTGTGCCGCTTCGGAAACACGATTGATATCGTCCCCGGTAACTTCGTTACCACGAATAGCAACCACGCCAGTTGAATTGGTTCCGCGAATATGCGGGCCGGTAACCCCGACGCATACCCGATCTATTTCACGCATCGACATCTGTTCAGCAACTGATTTCGCCTCCTGAATGGAATCAATCAGTGCATCGATATTCGATACCATACCCTGCTGCATACCCTCGGTCGGACTTTGACCAAGACCCAGCATTTCAATACCGTTTGGATTTTCCTCACAAACCACGAAAGTCACGGTTGACGTGCCAATATCCAATCCGACCACCAGTCGATTCTCCATTTCTGCTTTGTTTGGTCTCATGGTTCGGTGTTTCTGTTTAAGTGTTAGCAAAGCTCTGACTCCCTTTCATGACTGGCACGGCACCTTTCCAGGTCACCGCAACGCCATCTGGATATCTCAGATCAATTACCGCAAGATTCTGATGAACGGATTGAAATACTTCGGCATATAGCTTGAGAAATCGGCGCAATCGATCATTGATGTCACCACTCCCCAAACGTACTGTGATTGGCGTCGTTGCTACATCAGCATCGGCTGAGGCATTAGGTCGGCGCATGGGACTGACGACAACTTCCCACCCCCCGTGATTTGAAAGAGCGAGAGATTGGATGTTCAGCCCGACGTGCGCCACCGATGTATTCCACGATTCATAGGCCGTCAGAATTTCCGCCGCAAAATTTCTCGGTCCACTCAGATGCGGCAGTTGCTGTTCGACTTCCGTGGATGACTGAAACGGGGTGCCAAACTGATCAAGATATTCATTGTCATTAAACCGCGCGCGAATTTTGCGTTGATTGACCTGCACTTCAAGTGTATTCGGCCATTTGCGACGCACGGTCGCGTTTTCGACCCAAGATAACGATTGAGCTGCTTCCACCGCTTGAGTAATGTCAACTCGCAATATATTGCCCATTGAGATTTTGGCTACCGTAGCCGCCAATTGATCGGACTCTGAGTGACCAAGGTCACCCACAATATCAATGTTCGTCGTTACAAACTGATTCGGTTGCAGAACAAAATCAATACCCGACATGACTAACATGATCACTGTCATTACCGTGGCAAAAATAAAGGTTCTTTTCCGGTTCAATCTTTGTGGTTCAACAACTTGCGGCGGCGAAAATTCCGGCCATCCGCCGCGATGGCCATACGTTGGTTTCATTATTTTTCCCTCTCTCCAATGATTCTCACTTCAAGTTCAAGTTCAATATTGCACACCTCAGCAACCCGCTCCCGCATCAATGTAATCAGAGCTTCAATATCGGCCGCGCTGGCCTGGCCGGTGTTTTCGATGAAGTTGGCATGCTTCGGTGAGACTCGCGCACCACCAACGGTAACACCTTTCAAGCCCACCTGCTCGATCAACCGAGCGGCAAAATCTTGTTTCGGGTTGCGAAACACACTGCCGGCATTGGCGGTCTGCACCGGTTGAGTTGCCGCTCTAGTGTAGAGGTATTGGCTGATTTTGGTCTGCCCTACACCGCTTTGGCATGGCTGTAATGCAAATTCTGCACCGGTAAACCACTCCGCCGCACCCAAGTCGACTGAACGATACCGCCAAGACATTTGATCTGCCCGCCGTCTTTTGATTTCACCTCGCCGGGTTACCGTGTCGGCAAAGCGAACAAACTCCCAGGTTTCCGCACCGAAACAGCCAGCGTTCATGGCGAGTGCACCGCCGACGGTACCGGGAATGCCAATCATGAATTCAGTCCCACACAGCGCCTGCCTAGCAGCGTACTTCGCCAGTTTGGCAGTGGGTACGCCGGCTTCGGCATACACGCCGTGAGCGTCAGTTATCCAAAGATTTCTAAGACTCTTATGGGTTGCGATCATCACGCCGGCAAAACCGCCATCCCGCACCAGTATGTTGCTGCCGAGCCCACACCAGGCAATGTCAATGTCGGACGGAACGCGTTGCATGAACGCACACAAATCCTGCACCCCCTGCGGCATATAAAACCAAAGCGCCGCACCACCGACTCGCCAGCTGGTGTGTCGACTCATCGGTTCATGGCGTCGCATTTCACCCTTCAGTCCAGTCATTCGAATAACATTCATCAATATTTTTACAGGTGTTCAAGTCTTACGACACTGCAGCATTCATACAATGCTTGACCACTGCGGTAGTCGCCGCCGGTTGCGCACAACGGCGAATGTTGGCGGCCAGCCGCTGAATTTGCGCGCGGTCACCTAGTAGTTGCCGCAGTACGGCGCGGAGTGTCACTTCAAATTCCGCACCCTGAATACATACCACCGCGGCATCTCGTTGACTGAGCATCTGCGCATTGGCCAACTGATGATTCCGGGCCGCGTATGGAAAAGGTACCAACACCGCGGCCAACCCCATCACTGAGAGTTCAGCCAATGTCATGGCACCGGCCCTAGCGATGACAACATCAGCCCAAGAATAAGCGCTGGCCATATCATCAATATATTCAAGTACCCGTGCCGGCACACCGAGTCGCTCATAAGTGGAACTGACCAGATCGGCGTGTCCCCGACCGG
Source organism: Arenicellales bacterium (assembly GCA_965116205.1). GTDB lineage: Bacteria > Pseudomonadota > Gammaproteobacteria > Arenicellales > JAJDZL01 > JAJDZL01. The sequence goes on from OZ220493.1 coordinate 63,334, forward strand.
TCTGATGGGTCACCTGAACACCCATCGACAGTCGGCAACCGGCCAGTGCTATCGGCACCGTCTGATTCAGGGCACCTGCCCCCTGACTGCCACCTATCACCAGCAAATGAAGAGGATGAGTGGTCGGATGGTCTACCAAGTCAAGCCGTTCCGCAGCAGCTAAGATTTCTGCGCGTACTGGCGTACCGGTACAAATGGCCTTGGTACCCAAATCAGTATTTTTAAATCCAGTCAAAATGCGATGCGCCACGGTGGCCAGTATGCGATTGGTCAAACCGGCGATGGCGTTAGACTCATGAATAATCAGCGGTCGGCGCAGCAGAACCGCCGCCAACCCGCCCGGTCCGCACACATAGCCGCCCATACCAAGTAGTAGGTCGGGTCGCCGGCGGAGTATGATGGCGACACTCTGCCAGAAAGAAATCAGTAACCACACCGGTAGAGTTATCCACCGCCGCCACCCTTTGCCCCACAATCCTTGAATCCGCACCGGGTCGAACTCAAATCCAGCACTGCGCGCCAATTGATCTTCCAGACCATTGCGCACGCCCATCCAGTAGACCTTGACACCTCGGGTACGTAACTCAACACTCACCGCCAAAGCCGGGTAGATGTGCCCACCAGTACCACCGGCCATGATCACAATCGTGCTCATGACGTCAACTGCCGACTGGCTTCACGGTTGATTGACAACACGAAGCCGATGGCGATAGAGTAAGCCACTAGACTCGACCCACCTTCACTCATGAATGGGAGAGTCAAGCCCTTGGTCGGCAACAACCCCATGTTCACCCCCATGTTGACGATGGATGAGATGGCGATCATCATGCCTATTGATTGGGCCAGATATTTGCAAAATCGATCTTCTACCGCATCCGCCAGCCACGAAATGTGGAATATTTTCCAGATCATGACCAGAAACAATCCCATCACGGTCAACAGACCGACAAACCCCAGTTCCTCACCAATCACCGCGAACAGGAAATCGGAACTCGCATATGGCAGGTAGAACAATTTCTGCACACTCGCACCAAGCCCCACGCCAAACCACTCACCCCGCCCTAGGGCAATCAGTGACTGCACCAGCTGAAAACCGGCGCGGTAAGGATCTTCCCACGGATTCAAAAACGACATGACGCGTTGCACACGGTAGGGCTCCATCCAGATCAACGCGGCAATGGCGCCGACAGACAGTAGAAAAAACAGCGTCAAATACCTTTTTCTCAATCCACTCAGAAAAAGCATCGACATCAGTACCGCGCCCAACACCAAAACACTACCCAAATCCGGTTCCAAAACCAGCAATGTAGCAATGATCAGATAAGCCCCGACGATCGGTGCTACGTCATACAGCAGGTGGTTCAGGCGAAGGTGTCGATCAGCAAGATAACTCGCCAGAAAAATGAGAAATAGAAGTTCAGCAAATTCAGAAGGTTGAAAGACCCAACCACCCAATCGGAGCCAACGGGTACTGCCATTGATCTCGACACCGAGTGACGGAATCAACACCACCACCAACAGCAAGACTGATAACACTAGTGCTGGCCAAGCGCATCGCTTTAGAAAAGCAATAGGCGTAAACGCGGCAAACAACATGGCAGTCACTGCAACGATAACATTCAACACGTTTTTGCGAAGATAATGCCACGCGTCGTCTCCTTCGAAAGCTTGCGCAATCGTGGCAGAATAGACGGCAACCATACCAAACACGACTAGTGTTAGAAAAACGGTGACCAATACCGGATCAAAACCCGGAATTCGACCCTCGTCCACCGCGGTCGGTGCCTGATGCAAAGTAGTATTCATAGTACCTGCAGTTGCAGCGCCTGACTGAAAGTCTTGCCGCGATGTTCATAATCAGTGAACTGGTCGTTGCTCGAACAACCCGGTGAAAATACGACGCAATCGCCGGCGCGAGTCATCCGATTGGCAACATTGATCGCCTCGTAGATATCTTCTGCATAGTGCTGTGTCACACTTCCGTTGAACGATTTACTAATTTCGCGCCGATCGCGACCGAAAAACACACACCCGCGCAGTCGACCATTAACCAGTTTCGGGATGGGAGAAAAATCTGCTCCTCGACTCAAACCACCGGCAATCAACACTACCGGTCTGGAATTCGAACGGATGGCCGCCAGCGCCGCACCGACATTGGCCGAACGGGCATCGTTGACCCATCGCACACCGTTCCACTCCCCTTCGGTACTACAACGGTAGGGCAGGCCGGCAAATTTGACCACCACGGTGCGAACCGGCTTAACCGGGTAACCGGCAGCTTCGGCAATGGCACAGCTCGCCAGCATGTTCAGCAGGTTGTGATCACCGGTCAGTGTACAGCGATCGGCATTGATCAGTTTCGTGGCGCCTCGAACAATCCATCGGATCCCTGAAAATTTCTCGATACCATAGTCGTTCTCAGTTTCGGGCGGTTGCAGACCAAACGTAATGCGCGGCCCGGTCATAGCTATCTGGGCAGTGATGGGATCATCTCGGTTGATAACAGCCATCCCGGCGTCGTACACCAGTTTGGACATGGTTTCGACATACGAGTCAATCGACGCGTAGCGCTCACGATGATCCGGTGAAACATTCAGGATCGCCGCGACGTCCGATCTAATATGAGTAACCTGCTCTAGATGCGGTGCGGACAGTTCCAACAGGTAAGCATCAGTCGGTTGTTTGCCGAGTAGTTCCATAAAGGTATACCCCCGACAGCCGCCCTGTTGCACCGTGGCGCGGTGCTTTTCGATGATGTTGCGCACCAAAGTGGTTACTGAACTTTTACCGTTGGTGCCGGTTACTGAAATGATGGGTTTACCGGCACAGGCGAAGAACAGTTCTAGACTGTTCATGACCGGCACGCCGTGCTCTGCGGCCATGTCGGCGATACGCAGGTTGGAAGGTGCCGAAGTGCAACTCAGCACCACCAGATCCTTACCCGCCAGCATATAGGATTCAACAGGGGTGTAGATAGACACCCCGGGCAGTGCTGAACGCACGCAATTCTCCTGTTGCGGCTGCGCTCTCACATCGCCCATTTCAAGGTCCCAACCTTCATCAATCAGATGTGTTGCGCAGGCCATCGCGCTACGACCGAGACCCATTACAAATGCCTTGCCACCCTTGCTATTTGAGTGCATACAGTTCTTCAATTGACGCATGATTGTTACCTCTTTATCTAATTTTTAAGGTGGCCAATCCGGCCAACACCATGACCAGAGAGAAAATCCAGAAGCGCACCGTAATTCTAGATTCCGGCCAACCCTTTTGCTCAAAATGATGATGGAGCGGACTCATCAGCCAGACGCGGCGGCCAAGCAGTTTGAATGACGCGACCTGAGTCATCACCGAAATCGCTTCGATAACGAAAAGTCCACCCATAATGAAAAGCACGAGTTCCTGCCGGATCAAAATTGCGATGATGGCAACTGCCGCACCAAGTCCCATCGATCCGGTGTCACCCATGAAAATTTGTGCCGGATAGCAGTTGTAAAAGAGAAATGCCAAACCGGCGCCAACCAGCGACCCACAGAACACGACCAACTCGCCAGCACCTTCAACAAATGGAATGGCAAGATAGCCAGCGAAGACCGCATGCCCGGTCGCGTAGGCGAATATACCAAGACCACCGGCGACCAAGACCACCGGCATAATCGCTAATCCGTCGAGTCCATCCGTCAGATTGACCGCATTGGCAGTACCCACCATGACCAGCATGGCAAAGGGTATGAACCAGAAGCCCAAGTCGATCAACCAGTTTTTGAATACCGGCACCAGCAAGGTAGTTTGTACGTCGGTTTCGGCAATGACGTAAATCGTAACCACGATGAACACTGCAACTAGCAATTGCAACAACAGTTTCTGCCGCATCGATAGCCCGGCGCCACTGCGTTGGGTCTTGAGTTTCTGCCAATCGTCGATGAAACCAATCATTCCGAATAGAATGGTCGCCAACAATGCCACCCAGACCAAGACATTCGTCAGCTCGACCCACAGCAGTGTCGACACCGTGACGGACAACAAAATCACGACACCACCCATGGTTGGTGTACCACCTTTGTTGATGTGCAACGGCACATCGTCGTCGCGCACGACCTCACCAATTGACAGTTCTCGCAGTTTTGGGATCGCATACAGAAATCCGACCACGCCAATCAGTAGTGCAGTCAGTATCGCCAATACACCGCGCAGTGTCAGATATCTGAACACATTGAACCAAGAAATATCATCGGCAAACTGAAGTAGTAAATCGGCTAACATGGCACTGCTTCCTCAATGTTTTTGTCGACTTGGCAGATTGAATCGGCCAGCTCATTCATGCGCATCCCACGTGAGCCTTTGATGAGCAGAGTGGTGGTAGCGTCCAATTGCTCATCAAGATCGCGTAGCAACAACCGACGGTCCGTATAATGCACCGCACCTCGCCCAAATTCCTCGACCGCCGTCGCACTCAACTGCCCCAGCGCATACAGTCGACCAATGCCACAGGCACGCGCCAACCGACCAACTTCGCGGTGAAATCGTTCCCCATCAAGACCCAACTCAAACATGTCACCCAAAACTAGCCGTCGATCACCGGTGAGCTGGGCCATGAACTTCAGTGCCGCGCGCATTGAATTCGGATTGGCGTTGTAAGTGTCATCAATCAGTGTCCCGCCCTTGCAATGCTGCCGCAGTTGCAACCGGCCAGCCACGGCGCGCATGGTTTCCAACCCCGATTTGATGGTGGCCGATGGAATGTCCAAAGCCACGGCGGCTGCCGCGGCGGCAAGTGCATTGACGACGTTGTGCTCCCCGCCTAGATGAAGAGTCACGTCAAAAGTATCTGTCGGTACGCGCAGTCTAATTTGTGCGCCGAAATTCATCGGTGTGTAATCCGCCGATACGTCCGCCGGCGCATGCAGCCCAAAAGTCACCTGGCGACGCGACCCGGCGAGCCGCTGCCAAAGTGGGAAGTACGGCGAATCAACATTCAAAACTGGAATACCACTGGTGTCCAGTGCCGCGACGAGCTGGCCTTTCTCGTCAGCTACCTGGTCGACGCTCGACAGCTGTTCGAGATGTGCCGCGCCGGCGTTGGTAATCACCGAAACAGTGGGATGAACGAGGTTGGCAAGGTGCGCAATTTCACCACGCTGATTCATGCCAATTTCAACTACGGCAAACCGGTGAGTGCAGCGAAGTTTCAGTAAAGTCAGTGGCACCCCGATAAAATTGTTGAAACTGCCGTATGAAATCAAGGTCGACGCACGCACATTGAGTATTCGGCCAATCATCTCCTTGACCGTGGTCTTGCCGTTGGAACCGGTTACCGCAACCATCGGAATGTCAAATCGACGGCGCCAGTCAGCCGCTAACTGACCGAGGGCACGCTGGGTGTTACGGACAGTAATCTGTGGAATAGGTAACGTCGATTGTGATTCCACCATGACACCGGCTGCACTAGCATGCATGGCTTCTTCGAGGTAGTTGTGACCATCGAATCGATCGCCACGCAGAGCAACGAAAAGTGCACCGTTGGTGAGCGTCCGGGAATCAGTGCTCACCTCTTGATACACTTGATTGTCTCCCATCAGCTGACCTTGGACCACAGTTGCGGTTTCCTGCATAGTCAGCATCGCCGGCCTCGTAGACATTCTTGTGCTACGCATCGGTCACTGAATGAGTCAGCCCTTGTCGCATAAATCTGTTCAGTTTCATGGCCTTTCCCGGCGATCAATATGGCATCGTCGACTTGTGCTTCAGATATCGCCCAATGAATCGCCTGCCGACGGTTGTGTTCAATCGCCGGTTGGCATTGCATGTTTTGTGTGATCTCATCGACAATCTGTGCTGGCGCTTCGCTACGGGGATTGTCATCGGTGATGATGATGTGGTCGGCCAACTGTTCAGCGATAGCTCCCATCAACGGACGTTTGTACCGATCTCGGTCACCGCCACAACCAAATACACACCATAGTTTGCCCGGGGTAATTTCACGCACGCTGGTCAGTGCCTGCGCGAGACTGTCCGGAGTGTGGGCATAGTCGATATAGACCGCCGGCTGGTGGCAGTCATCGTTGATCTTTTGCAATCGTCCAGGAATCGTGCTCACCGAGTGCAGAGCCGTTTCAATCTGCGACGTGGGGATGTTCAGAGCATGCAGAATGGCGGCGACCGTGGTCAGGTTGATACCGTTGATTCGGCCGATCATTGCGCTGCGCACATTCAGTTGCTCACCGACAATGCGGATGGCAACCGTCAACCCCCGATCATCAACCTGACAGTCGATTAACTGCACATCAGCCGCTTCACGGCCATACGTTACTTCACTATCTGCGCGCGTTTTGCCAAGCAGTGCACGTCCCCATTCATCATCAATGTTGAGTACGGCGTGTGATGCATTAGTCTGTGTGAACAGTTTTGACTTCGCGCGCCGATAGGACGCCATATCACCATGGTAATCCAAGTGATCCTGACTCAGATTGGTCAACACAACAGTGCCAAATTGCACCCCATCGACCCGTGACTGGTCCAGCGAGTGGGATGACACTTCCAGACACAGATATTGGGCACTCGAGACAACCATCTGTGCGAGTTCGCGCTGTAGGGAAATGGCATCCGGCGTCGTCAATGGCCGCGGTGTCAGTTGATCGGTGAAACCACTGCCAATTGTACCAATCACACCACAGCGATAGCCGAGCGCATCCAGCGCCTGTGCGGTCATCAACGCACAACTGGACTTTCCATTGGTGCCGGTGATTCCCACAACGCGCAACTTTTGTGACGGATGCTGAAAATAGACATCCGCAATACCACTGACTTTTCGTCCGAGATGAGCAACCCCGATCTGCGGAATAGCTTCCCGGCGGGGCATCCGCCAGTTTTGTGAGTCGAATACAATCGCGTTGGCCCCGGCTGTGACCGCACGGTGGATGTATGCACGACCATCATGCACCCGACCCGGGACGGCGAAAAACAGACTGCCGGGACGCACCTGACGGCTGTCTAGGCATAAGTCATCAACCCAGGTGTCCTCGCGGCTTTCAACTGTGGCAATCCCGTCAAGCAGAACGCTCAGATACTCGCGGCGCCGAGCTTGTGATAATCCAGCAATCATGCATCGCCCTCCCGAGTCGAAGAAGGCACTGCTTTTTGGGCCAGATTATTGAGATCATCAGGTGGCACTTTGAGAATGCGCAGTGTTTTCGACATCAGTTCACGAAACGCGGGGGCTGCCACCTGTCCGCCAAAGTACTGTCCGGCTGACGGCTCGTCAACCGTAACTACCGCGGCGAGACGCGGGTTCGACACGGGTACGAACCCGACGAACATGGAACGATGCCGATCTTCACGGTATTTGCCGTCAATTAGTTTCTGCGTTGTCGACGTCTTGCCGGCGACACGATAAGAAGGAATTTTTGCGCGACTGGCGGTGCCTTTCAGTGACACGACGGATTCGAGCATCTGTGTGATCTCCGACGCCACCGACTTGGGCATGACGAACGACGCCTGGTCCGATCGATCGCCGGCTAAAATGGTCAGCGGCATCGTGCGACCACCATTAGCAAGCATCGCATAGGCGCGTAAAATCTGCAGCATGGATACCGAGAATCCGTAACCATAACTTAATGAAGCATGTTCACTTTCCCGCCACTGGGAACGCCTCGGCAGTGAACCGGGTGTCTCCCCCACAATCCCGCTACCGGTGTAGTCACTGAAACCAAGCACACGATAAAAATCGAGCAGAGCTTCCGGTGCGATGCGTCGACCAATATGAATCGCCCCGACGTTGCTTGATTTCTGAATGACTTCAGCAATTGATAATGCGCCATAATTCCGATAGTCTCGCACTTGGAATCCATCTACTCGAATGACCCCGGGTGACGTATCAATCACCACATCTGGTACCACCGTACCATCCAATAGTGCTTTGGCGACCACGAAGGGTTTGATCACGGACCCGGGTTCGAATTCATGTCGCGCCGCATAATTGTGGGTGGTGTAGCGACTGTCGCGGTCGTTGGGATTGAAGCTGGGCACCGTGTCGATGGCGAGTATTTCACCGGTGTGAACGTCGATCACAACGGCACTGACAGAGGTTGCACGATGTTCGGTCGCGGTATTGCGGATCACCTGGTGAACGATCTGCTGCACTCTGGAATCAATGCTCAGCGTAATGTCGTCACCATCCGTAACGCGCGCGACATCGCCGACAATTTCGACTACCCGACCCATTCGATCCATGATGACCTGCCGAACGCCATGCTGACCGGTGAGCCGGTCATTGTGTGCGAACTCGACACCCTCCAAACCCTGATCATCAATATCAGTGTAACCCAGTAGGTTCGCAATGGCCGGGCCGAAGGGATAGTAACGACGATACTCGCGGAGCAAGGCTACGCCCGGCACCTGCAAATCCATTACCCGGGTGGCGTGGTCCGCGAAGAGCGCACGCTTGAGATACATGAACTGACGATTGGGTTCGAGCTCATTTAAACGCGCGTCGATGCTCTCCGGCGGCAGTCCGATCGTGCTTTCGAGCTGGGGCCAGCGATCCGGATGCTGTCGCAGTTGATTGGGTTCGGCCCACACACTGTCGACCGGAGTACTCACCGCCAGCACGATGCCATTGCGGTCGCGGATGATGCCGCGATTGGCTGTAACCTGCTGGTGGCGCAAAAACCGCGCATCTCCTTCGCGCTGTAGCAACTCGGTGTCTGAAATTTGTAACTGTAACGCGCGTGCCGCCATCAACACGAAAACGACTGCAATGGCACTCAGAACGAAAATGTCACGACTTGGGGCATAATACGGTCCGGTACTCATGGATATCCCTCCAACAACTGCCAGTCCGTGGTGCGCTTTTTGATCACCAGCACCACTTCTTCCTGCGGTACCTGCATGTTACCAACCTGCTCCGACCAGCGTTTGAGATTCTCCCGCCGCGACAACACCGAGCGTTGCGCCAGCAGTTCACGCCACTCAATGTTGAGGTCATCGCGCATCGCGTAGCGAGCATGCAACTGAGGGGTGATCACCCGATTTTCCTGTCTCACCCAGATGAGTCCTAAAGTGGAAGTCAGCAGCACACCGAGCAGGCAAAAGGTCAGCAAATTTCGCATTTCATTCTCCGATCCGTTCCGCTACACGCATGAGCGCACTGCGGGCGCGACGGTTGCGACTCACTTCACGTGCATCGGGGCGCCTAGGCCGCCCGATGAGCTTCAGAGTCGGGCGAAACTCGGTAGTGCGAAATGGAATTTGCTGCGGTCCCGGCGCCCCGACCGCGGCATTGCGGAAGAAGGACTTAACTAAGCGATCTTCTGCGGAATGAAAGGAGATGACGACCAGTCGGCCACCCTGCTTGAGTAGGGTAACACTCTGATTCAACAAAGCCATCAGTTCGTCTAACTCACGATTGATCACCATACGAATAGCGAGAAAAGTACGAGTTGCCGGATGTTTATCACGTTCGCGCGTCGGTACGCAGTCGGCGACCAGTTGCGCCAGTTGTCGAGTTGAACCGATAGGTTCGACTGCGCGGTGTTCAACAATACGGCGCGCGATGCGTCCAGCAAAACGCTCACCCCCTAACTTTCGAAGCGCGTCACGCAGCTCGCGTTCGCTGACGGTCTGTAACCAATCGGCAGCAGCCATTGGTTCGGCAACATTCATGCGCATATCAAGCGGGCCATCGTTGGTAAAACTAAATCCGCGCTCGCCCTGATCCAGCTGTGGAGAGGATACCCCTAAATCGGCGAGTATCCCGGCCACGCGGAAGTGAACCTGGCGGGCCTGCAGCTCACGGTCGAGTCGTGAGAAACGCGCATAAACGGCCTCAAATCTGGCATCATCGACGTGCCGCTGGTTGGCCACGGCGATGGCCGCCGGATCGCAGTCAAAGGCAAAGAGTCGACCGGATGGCCCCAGTTGCTCCAGGATTCTACTCGCATGTCCGCCCCGCCCATAAGTGCTGTCAACATAAGTTTCAGCCGGATCGATGGCTAACGCGTGCATCGCCGGTTCACACATCACCGTATCGTGAACATCGTGGTTGATCAATGACTGGTTCAAACCATCACTCCGGTCCGGTCATCGGCTAGATGGGGAGTTTTTCAAGAATAGACTGGTAATCCTCATCATTTTGACTTTGCATATCTTCACAATGTTGGTACCACGTATCCTGATTCCAGAGTTCAAAGCGCGACCCCACACCAATCAAAGTAGCTTCCCGTTCGATGGCATAAAACTGCCGCAACTGTTTCGGCATCAGTACGCGACCGGTCGCCAGCATGTCACATTCCTGTGCCGTACCAATAATGATGCGAACTAGATTTCTGAATTGCCGGGTTGCATTCTGCTGACGAAACAAACGATCTCGAACTCGGTCAAATTCCGGGGCCGGGTAGAGCGAGAGGCAAGGCGTACCGAAAGTCTGTCCGATCACCAGTTTGCCGGCGCACTGCTCTTGGAGTTTCTCACGGAAACTAACCGGAATAACGATCCGATTCTTGTCATCTACCGTCAAGTTGTGAGAGCCATAATATTCCATTTAATACACCAAATTACACTTCATGACACACAATGTCACAAATTACCACGTTATTGTTTACTAAATTGAAATAAAAGTCAACGTCAAATTTGTCAATAAAATTAAAAAAACGACTAATTTCAGGCTTTTTTTCCAAAATTAACGAAGATTTTGCTCACCGCCGTTGTACATGAAGGGAATTTCGCCGGCTAGTACAAGAGTTTTTTGAAGATATGAAGTCGGTTGATTCCACTCCTGATCATTGTCTATTGAGCTGCTCTGCACTCGCCTCAAAGTCAGCAACTTGATCTTGATACGAACAGCTACTACGACAGTCGTTGACCGAGTTCACGTCATATTAAAGTTGCGGCGGATTGACGATACACTTAAAATAATAGTAGGCATCTACTTGGTCAACGAGACAGGAAAAATACCAAAATGAAAATATGCCGATTTAATGAAAATCGTTTAGGCGTCGTTGAAGGACGAAATGTACAGGATGTAACGGAAGCGATGCTCAGTGTGCCCACGCCGCCGTGGCCACAGCCGCCGGGTGACCTGATGATTGGCAATCTGGAAACTCTGTTACCGATCATGCATCGATTGCGAAGGACTTCAGCAACTTACTCGCTCAGAGATTTGCACCTGAACAGCCCTATTGCACGACCTTCTAAAATCATCGGTGCATCAATCAATTACCCCACTCACCAAGATGAAACCAATCACGCCGCCGACCGGAGTACGGATGATCATTTGACTAGCGTTGAAACCCACGGCCTGTTTCTCAAGGCGCCGATACCCGTTGGTCCCGATGATGGGGTTCGATTAAGTTTCCAGAATCGGCGTACCGATCATGAAGTTGAACTGGCCATCGTCATTGGCAAGAACTGCCGCAATATTACTGAAGAAGAGGCCATGAAATATGTCGCCGGTTATACCATTGGACTTGACATGACCATTCAAGGAAATGAAGACCGCAGTCTCAGAAAGGCACTTGATAGTCACTCCGTTTTAGGACCCTGGCTGGTCACCAAAAATGAAATCGAAAACCCGGACCATCTAGATATCTCATTAGCACTCAATGGCAATACCCGGCAAAGCTCGAACACCAGCAACATGATTTATTCCACGAGCAAACTGATCAGTTATGCGGCGTCATATTACACGCTTTATCCTGGTGACGTCATTATGTGTGGTACGCCAGCCGGGGTGGGTGCCGTTACGGTGGGTGACGTTCTTGAATGTAACATTGAGAAGATTGGCAGCATGCAAGTGCCTATCATTGCTGCCGGCATCAAGACGCCGCGGTAGCGCGGCGCGATGCAATTTTGGTTTCATCAAATGGCGGCGTAGTCCGACTCCAGAACCATGAGTTATCGGTGTTGCCAGTGCGCGGGGCGTTTTTCCAAGAAAGCGGCCATACCTTCTTTCTGATCGTGCGTCGCAAACAACGCGTGAAATGCATGCCTTTCGAATCGAACACCTTCTGCCAAACTTGATTCGTAGGCGCGATCAATTACTTCGGTAACCATGGACGCGGCGACCTGTGATTTGCCGGCGATCTCCTGTGCAATGGCCAATGTATTTTCGAGTAGTTCCGAAACTGGAAATACTCGTGCGACTAATCCTGAGCGTTCCGCTTCTTCGGCATCCATCATACGTCCGGTCAGGCACATATCCATGGCTTTCGACTTGCCAACGGCTCGAGTCAGTCGCTGTGAACCACCAGCCCCAGGAATGATGCCAAGGTTAATTTCCGGCTGACCAAATTTCGCATTGTCACCGGCGACGATCAGGTCACACATCAACGCCAATTCACAACCACCACCTAGTGCGAACCCCGCTACTGCGGCGATCACCGGTTTGCGGCACGTCGTTACCCTTTCCCAATTTCTACTGATAAAATTGCCCATGAATGCATCGGCAAAACTGTTGTCTTTCATCTCGCTGATGTCGGCACCGGCGGCAAAAGCTTTCTCACTGCCGGTGATGACGATTACACCAATGGTACTGTCGTTCTCATACCCGTCTATAGCCTCGCCCAATTCGTCCATCACGGCGGAAGACAGGGCATTGAGCACCTGAGGGCGGTTCAACGTGATAAGTCCAACTTTGTCTTTCGTTTCTGTGATAATGTGTTGGTAAGACATACAACAATACTCCTGTCGTCAATGAGATTTGTAAAATGAGTCGAATGCAGTCCGCGATTAGACCATCAGTCTTTCGCGCAGCTTTTTAACGGATCATGAATCGACCGCCATGCATCGGCAATCGACATCATTAGAGAAGTTACATATTACAACACAAATTCAGACTGAACAATGAACAACTATCAAACTGAGTTCGCGCGATCCATTCAGCAACGCGAAGCCTTCTGGGCGGAAGCGGCTGAGTCGGTGCACTGGGAGCGCCGCTGGAACAAAATTTTGGATGACGCGAACAAACCTTACTATCGTTGGTTTGCGGGAGCTGAGGTAAACACCTGTTACAACGCGCTGGACCTGCATGTGGCGGAAGGGCGCGGTGAGCAACTGGCGCTCATTTACGATTCTGCCATGACCGGTGAAATAAGACACTACACCTATCGTCAACTGACCAATGAGACTGCCCGCTTGGCTGGTGCACTGTCCAGCATCGGCGTTGAACAGGGCACACGGGTAATCATTTATATGCCCATGATTCCAGAAGCCGTCATCGCCATGTTGGCCTGCGCCCGATTGGGCGCCGTGCACTCAGTCGTATTCGGTGGATTTGCTGCCAATGAACTGGCAGTACGTATCGACGATGCCCGACCGGTCACGGTTATCAGTGCCTCCTGCGGGCTGGAACCCGGGCGTACGATCGCGTACAAACCGCTACTGGACGATGCTATCGAACTCGCGCAACACAAACCGCGCGCCTGTCTGATCTATCAGCGCGAACAGCTGACTGCTGAACTGCAGTCCGACCGCGACTACAGTTGGCAGGAATTGATGCAAAGTGCATCACCGGCACCCTGCGTGACAGTCAAAGCGACGGATCCACTCTACATTCTTTATACCTCGGGCACCACCGGTCAGCCGAAAGGCGTCGTGCGCGACAATGGCGGCCACATCGTGGCGCTGAAATGGAGCATGAAAAACATCTATGACGTAGCACCCGGTGAAGTTTTCTGGGCCGCATCCGATGTTGGCTGGGTGGTCGGACACTCCTACATCGTTTATGCACCACTGTTTGCCGGCAATACTACAGTTCTGTTCGAAGGCAAACCCGTAGGCACTCCTGATCCGGGGGCTTTCTGGCGTGTATTGGCGCAACACAAAGTTGCCGCTCTATTTACGGCGCCGACCGCATTTCGCGCCATTAAAAAGGAAGACCCTGATGGTGAACACCTGCAACAGTACGATCTTGCCAACTTTCGCACCCTGTTCCTGGCCGGCGAGCGAACCGACCCGGATACACTGCATTGGGCACAGGATAAACTTCAGGTGCCGGTAATTGATCACTGGTGGCAAACCGAAACCGGTTGGGCCATCTGTGCCAATCTGATGGGCATTGAACCATTACCGGTCAAAGCAGGCTCTCCTTCAAAGCCCGTGCCCGGCTGGAATCTTCAGGTGCTGAACGAAGCAAAGCAACCGGCGGCCCCTGGTCAAATCGGTTCACTGGTTGTTGAACTTCCTCTGCCACCCGGCAGTTTTCCAACGCTGTGGAATGCCCAGCAACGTTTTTTCGATGCTTATCTGAAAGAATTTCCAGGCTATTACAAGACAGCAGATGCCGGCTTCGTCGACGAAGATGGTTACGTGTATGTGATGTCCAGAACCGACGATATCATCAACGTCGCTGGACACCGTCTGTCAACCGGCGCCATGGAAGAAGTACTGGCCGCCCATCCTGATGTGGCCGAATGTGCAGTCACCGGAGTGAAGGATTCGTTAAAGGGGCAGTTGCCCTTGGGATTAATCGTATTGAATTCAGGCTGTCAGACATCTGCCGAGCAGGTAATTCAAGAGTGTGTCGGTCTGGTACGCGAGAAAATCGGCCCAGTGGCGGCGTTCAAACAAGCTGCAGTCGTCGATCGACTACCGAAAACCCGTTCCGGTAAAATCCTACGCGGGACGGTTAGCAAAATCGCTGATGGTGAACCTTGGTCAATGCCCGCGACCATTGATGACCCACAAATTCTCATTGAAATCACCACGGCGCTCCAGACCATCGGTTATCCGCCGAAACAACATCATTAACGTCATCTGTATTCCTAAGTTCAGCGCATGTCGTTTCATCATCATTCGCTAGCAGACTGGTACCGGCAGGCTGCGCAAGAACTGAAAGATCGGTCGCCCGACGACCTGAGGTGGGAAACACTAGAAGGCATTTCAATCAAACCACTGTATACGGAAGAAGATCTACTGGGACTCGAACACCTAGCCACATTACCGGGCTTTCCACCCTACCTGCGGGGACCCCGGGCGACCATGTACACCGGGCGACCTTGGACCCTGCGGCAATACGCTGGATTTTCCACCGCTGAGGAATCGAATCAATTTTATCGCGACAACCTCAAATCCGGCCAAACCGGGCTTTCCGTCGCTTTCGACCTGCCGACGCATCGCGGCTTCGATTCAGATCATCCGCGCGTCATCGGTGACGTCGGCAAAGCTGGAGTTGCCATTGACAGCGTCGAGGATATGAAGATTCTGTTTGCTGATATTCCACTCGAGAAAATTTCCGTGTCGATGACGATGAACGGGGCGGTACTGCCGATATTGGCCATGTTCATTGTTGCTGGCGAAGAACAGGGCGTCACCCAAAGTCAACTTTCTGGCACTCTGCAAAATGATATTCTGAAAGAATTCATGGTGCGCAACACCTATATTTATCCACCCGCCCCCTCCATGCGCATTGTCGCTGACATCATTAAGCACACCACCAACCAAATGCCGCGCTTCAATCCCATTTCGATTTCCGGCTACCACATGCAGGAGGCCGGTGCGTCCGGTGTTCAGGAACTGGCTTATACCCTTGCTGATGGCATTGAGTATGTACGCGCAGCATTGTCAACCGGCATGCCGGTCGATCAGTTCGCGCCACGTCTTTCGTTCTTTTTTTGCATCGGCATGAATTTATTTATGGAAGTGGCAAAATTGCGTGCCGCCCGCTACTTGTGGGCGCAATTCATGCAGTCCCTGTTCGCGCCGAAAAATCCAGCATCGTTGATGCTACGTACTCACTGTCAGACTTCCGGTGTGAGTCTAACCAGTCAGTCACCCTATAACAACATCGTTCGAACGACGATTGAAGCGCTAGCTGCCATACTGGGTGGCACCCAGTCACTCCATACCAACTCGTTCGATGAAGCACTCGCTTTACCCAGTGAGTTTTCTGCACAAATTGCGCGCAATACACAACTCATTCTCCGCGAAGAGTCAGGACTGTCTAAAGTCATTGATCCACTGGCCGGTAGCTACTACATCGAAAGTCTAACGGCTTCCATGATCCAGGCCGCTAAAGCGCTGATTGACGAAGTTGAACAGCTAGGGGGGATGACTCGCGCCGTCGACGCCGGCATTCCCAAGCAGCGCATTGAAGCTTCGGCGGCCAAGCGCCAGGCGCGCATTGACAGTGGCGAAGACGTGACCGTCGGTGTCAATCAGTTCATCGATGATGCAGTCAACCCAATCAAGTTACTCGAAGTGGATAACCAGGCAGTCCGGGAAAACCAGCTGGCTAAACTCAATCAGGTTAAAGCGACCCGCGACGAAACCATCTGTCAAGCCGCTCTGGCGCGGTTGCGTGACACCGCTGCGACAGGTGAATGGGGACTGCTGCCACGGACCATAGAAGCGGCGCGGGCACGCGCCACCGTCGGTGAAATTTCTAGTGTTCTACAGGACATCTTTGGTCGACATCATGCCATTCCAAAAACCATCAGCGGCGTTTACCGAAGTGCCATGACCGCGCCGGCAGAGGTGGAAAGAATTCGCACCCTGGTCGATGAATTTACTAAAATTCATCAGCGCCGACCGCGTGGGTTGATCGCCAAACTCGGGCAAGACGGGCACGACCGTGGTGCCAAAGTCATTGCGACGGCCTATGCCGACTTTGGCTTTGAAGTTGAGATCGGAGCACTGTTTCAGACGCCGGTAGAAGTGGTACGTCAGGCGGTTGACAATGACGTGCATTTTATTGGCATCTCAACACAGGCCGGGGGACACAAGACCCTGGTACCACAGGTCACCGAAGAGTTGCAAAAAGCCGGCGCTGAGAACATCGTGGTGATCTGTGGGGGCGTGGTCCCCCCTGACGACATCAATGTGCTAAAGACCCAAGGCGTATCGGCAGTCTTCGGGCCGGGCACCCGCATACCGGATACCATCCCCCAAGTCTTGAATTTCATCGACGCAAGCCTGCGATCAAGCTGATTCAAACCCTAGTCACTCCAACTGAAGTCGAACAGTGCAAAAAATTATTGAGCAACTCAACCAAAAACGTGCGGCAGCGAAACTCGGCGGTGGTCAAACGCGCATCGACACCCAGCATGCCAAAGGTCGGTTAACGGCTCGCGAACGCATCAACCTACTGCTCGACCACGACACTTTTGAAGAATGGGACATGTTTGTCGAGCATCGTAGCGCTGATTTCGGCATGTCGAATAACAAGATTCCGGGCGACGGAGTGGTTACCGGTTACGGTACCATTCACGGTCGCCTAGTATTTGTATACAGTCAGGATTTTACCGTTTACGGCGGTTCACTCTCAGAAGCACACGCTGAGAAAATCGGCAAGATCATGGATCAGGCCATGAAAGTGGGGGCACCAATCATTGGCATCAATGATTCTGGTGGGGCACGCATTCAGGATGGTGTTGCCTCACTGGCCGGCTATGCAGATGTCTTTCAACGCAACGTGATGGCCTCGGGAGTTATTCCACAGATCTCACTCATCATGGGGCCCTGTGCCGGCGGCGCAGTTTACTCTCCCGCCATCACCGACTTCATTTTCATGGTGCGAGACAGCTCTTACATGTTTGTAACTGGGCCCGATGTTGCCAAAACAGTAACTCATGAGGAGGTTTCTGCTGAACAGCTCGGTGGTGCCACTGCCCACACGGAAACGTCAGGGGTTGCCGACGGAGCATTTGAAAATGACATTGAAGGATGTCTGATGCTGAGAGTTTTTTTCGACTTTCTACCGGCCAACTATCAACATTCACCGCCCATTCGCACCACTAGTGACTCTCGTGACCGCATCGAGTCTTCTTTAGATTCTCTCGTACCTGATGACCCCAATCAACCCTATGACGTCAAAGAACTGATTCAAAAGATTGTGGATGAAGAGTATTTTTTCGAACTCAAACCAGAACATGCGAAGAATATCATCATCGGCTTTGCCCGGATGGAAGGACGTACGGTTGGCATCGTCGCCAATCAGCCGATGGTGCTGGCCGGTTGTCTGGATATTCTTTCATCAATCAAGGCCGCACGATTTGTGCGGTTCTGCGATGCCTTTGGCATTCCCATCATCACCTTCGTGGATGTGCCAGGTTTTATGCCGGGCAGTGCCCAAGAACACGGTGGCATCATCAAACACGGCGCTAAACTGCTTTACGCTTATGCTGAAGCAACCATTCCTAAAGTTACGGTCATCACTCGTAAGGCCTACGGCGGCGCCTATGACGTCATGAGTTCAAAACATCTGCGGGGAGATGTCAATCTAGCCTGGCCCAGTGCAGAAATTGCCGTCATGGGTGCCAAAGGCGCGGTGGAGATTATTTTCAGAGCAGAGATGAACGATCAGGAAAAAATTGCACAGCGAACCGCCGAGTATAGTGAAAAATTCACCAACCCGTTCATCGCTGCCCACCGCGGCTTCATTGATGATGTCATCATGCCACACAATACGCGGCGGAGAATCTGTCGTGCACTCGAAATGCTGGCCGGTAAACAACTTAAGAATCCTGAGCGTAAGCATGGCAACATACCGCTTTAAGCTGTAACCCTATGTTTAACACCATTTTGATTGCTAATCGAGGGGAAATCGCTTGTCGAGTAATTCGCACCGCGCAAAAGATGGGCATCTGTACTGTGGCCGTATATTCAAATGCTGACGTTAACTCCCGGCATGTGCAAATGGCGGATAAGGCGGTCAATATCGGTCCGGCCGCCGCTACAGAAAGTTATCTGAACGCAGCAGCGATTATCCAGGCTTGTCGTGCGACCGGTGCCGAAGCCATTCACCCGGGATACGGTTTTTTGTCGGAAGATGCCAATTTCAGTGAACAGTTGATGGACAACGGCATTCAGTTCATCGGGCCGGAACCGGTTGCCGTGCGCGCCATGGGTGACAAAATTACTGCCAAGATCATTGCTCGCAAAGCCGGTGTCAATGTTATACCGGGAGTGGATGACTTTATTGAAAGTCCCGCTCATGCGGTCGAACTCGCTAATAGCATTGGATATCCCGTTATGCTCAAGCCCACCTCAGCAGGCGGCGGCAAGGGAATGAGATTAGCCTATAACGACGCGGAATGTCGTGATGGTTTCATACGTTCTGCCAGTGAGGCCAAAGCGCATTTTGGCGACGACCGCGTATTCGTTGAAAAGTACATTGATAACCCGCGACACATAGAAGTGCAGGTGCTCGCCGATAAATGGGATACCGTCGTCCATCTTGGTGAACGGGAGTGTTCACTACAGCGGCGGCATCAAAAAGTGATTGAAGAAGCGCCTTCATCATTTTTGAACGATGAAACCCGGCGCAACATCACCGCTCAGGCGATTGCTCTCGCCCGGGCGGTAGATTACGTGTCGGCCGGTACCATTGAGTTTGTGGTCGATAGTGAGCAGAATTTCTACTTTTTAGAAATGAATACGCGATTACAGGTTGAACATCCGGTGACCGAATACGTGACCGGGGTCGATCTGGTAGAGTGCATGATCCGCGTGGCGGCGAATGAACGGCTGGACTTGAAGCAATCGGCAATCACCACCGCAGGCTGGGCCGTCGAAGCGAGGATCTACGCTGAAGATCCGTCACGCAATTTTCTACCATCAACCGGACGGTTGATTCGATACCGCCCACCGACACAGTCGACAAGCGTACGCATTGATACCGGTGTTGATGAAGGTGGAGAAATCTCCATTCATTACGACCCCATGATCGCGAAATTAATTGTGCATCAGAATACCCGAGAAGAGGCATTCGCACTGCTGGCCCAATCGCTGGATGAATTTCAAGTTACCGGCGTGATTACCAACATTCCATTCCTGCAGGCTTTAACTCGCGACCTATCGGTTCTTGCTGGTGACATGCATACCCGTTATATTGAGTCAAAATTCCCGGATGGCTACGACCCGGAAACGGCTAGGAACGCAACGGTTGTACAGGCCGCGCGAATCGCTGCCATTGCGCACTATATGAACGAACAGCGATCCATTGATTTACACCGAGATAAAAAAAATCATCATTGGACTCCACCTATCGACTGGGTCGTATTGAGTGAATCGGAACAGTTCGAGTTTACGATTGAAGAAACACCAAATGGACACCGACTCAGTAGCCCTGGGACGGAAGGCATTGAAGTCCATCACCATTGGCTGCCGGGTCAGCAGTTATTCCATTTTACCGATACGAAAGAGGTCCAACAATGTGTACAACTCATTCGAATCGGAATAGGATACCAAGTTAATTTTTTCGGCATGCGCCGATTATTCAAAGTGCTCAGTCCTACCGCGGCCAGCTATCATCAGTACATGCTGAAGAAGCAAACCACTGACGTGTCTCTTTTTCTTAGATCACCCATGCCCGGTCGATTACAGGAGCTGCGCGTCACTGAAGGCCAGACGGTAACAGCTGGTGAGACGGTAGCGATCATTGAAGCGATGAAAATGGAAAATGCACTGCGTGCGGATCACCATAGAACCATCGCAAAAATTCTAGTCAAAGTTGGTGACAGCGTTGCTGCAGACCAACCAATAGTGGAATTTGAAAGTGAGGACGATGCATGATCGGGCAATTGAATCATATCGCTATTGCGGTCCCTAATCTCACCGCGGCAGCGAAGCGCTACCAATCTGTATTGGGTGCGGACGTGTCGGCACCGATGGACCTACCGGAACATGGCGTTACCACCGTATTTGTAAACCTGCCCAACGCCAAGATCGAATTGCTACACCCACTTGGAGAACAGTCACCCATCGCCAGTTTTCTGGAGCGAAATCCTACCGGTGGCATTCATCATCTTTGCTACGAAGTGTCAGATATCAATAAAGCGAAGGAACAACTGCTGGCGGCGGGTATGCGAATATTAGGCGATGGTTTACCGAAAATCGGGGGCCACGATAAACCCGTGTTATTTCTGCACCCGAAAGATTTTTTTGGCACCTTGATCGAACTTGAAGAGGCGTAAATGAATCTGTTCTGAAACAATGTGCTGAAGTTTGCGCAGTAGTCGAATGAACACTGGGATAACGACCGCATCATCAGACCTTCACAATCATACCCAAGCTTGACAAGTTGCTTCTAGTGTTTCTAGGTTAATGACGGAGTGATAAGTCGGTTTTGGATGCATACGTCGGAAGGCGCGAACTACCATCCCCTGTAAATTCGGTCGCTTGTCGGATGGCAAGTCTCCCCTTCCTAGACCACCTCCGAATTCAATGATCCGTTCAACACCCGCTGCGGCGACCGTTGCCAGATTATCGCACCAACGCACGGGTTTAAAGAGCTGGTGATACAGATTACTGCGAATGTCATCAACATTGGTGGTATGAAATTTTCCAGTGGTATTGGAAGCCACTTTGATTTTGGGTGAGTATATTTCAGTTTCGTCTAGAAATGGTTTGAACTGCTGTGCGGCCGGGTACATGTGAGAGGTATGAAAAGCACCTTCGGTTTTCAGTCGTATTCCACCCTTTCCAGGATATTGATCTTCAATTGACGCAGTCAGCTGATCAAGGTCAGCCGGCCAGCCACCGACTACGGTCTGTTCCGGCAGATTGAGTGCCGCTATTTCACAATTACTTGATTCGATGAATGGTAAAACACTTTCTTCGCTAAGAGACAGCGCGAGCATTTCTCCTCCACCATGTTCACCCATACATTGACCTCGTTTGGAAACCAGCTGTAACGCATTGTTAAATTTCAAAGACTGCGCCGCAACGAGCGCCGTGTATTCGCCCAAACTATGCCCGGCGGCGGCAAAAGCTTGAACAGCTGCACCAGTCTGGTGGTAAAACACCTGTAGACAGGCATAGGAATGTACGAGCAACGCCGGCTGTGTGTATTTCGTGAGGTTGATGTTGCCGCTATCAAAATCGTTACACAAGCCAATCAGATCGTAGTCGAGTATGTCACTGGCCTCAGCATAGATATCTCGAACTATGGCGAATTCCTGAAACAAGTCACTACCAATCCCAGGATACTGAGAACCTTGGCCAGGAAATAGAAGTAGAGTTTTTGTAGTCAACGCAATAGAACCTCTGTCAAGTATTAAGCGTGAATTCAATAAAGGTGATTGTTACGAAATAAATTTACATTAAATTTAATTTCTTGATTGCATCACTAAACCAATCACTGTGGCGTTCTATAGATCACTCAATTTTTTCTTCGTATCGCACATCAATTCATCAATATGAACGACAAACAAGTTTGTAAAGCTTTATAATGTGAACTGATATGTCAGAATTATTGCCCCCAAATTGGTTTTGGATATTCGCTGCTAGCACTGCGATCATCACCTTAATTTTCAAGTTAGGGAAATGGTTTGGTATTGTAAATTCCGACCGAGAACAATTTCGTGAATTTATGCACAAAATTAGCCATGAGGTTGGTGAAGTACAAAATAATGTGAGTGCATTACAAGGCGATGTCGTCACATTGCAAAAAGATGTTGTTATCCTACAAAACGATGTCGTCACATTAAAAACTGACGTCAGCGTGCTAAAGAGTGACGTCAGCGTGCTAAAGAGTGACGTCAGTGTGCTAAAGAGTGATTTGAGTACGTTAAAAATTGAATTTGGAGAATTTCGGAAAAGTATCGGTGAAATTCTTTTACGATTACCAGCCGCACCATTAGCAGATGATAGTCCACTTCGACTGACGGATCTTGGCAAACGTATATCAAGCCATATTGATGCGAATCAATGGGCGCAAAAGACTGCTAAGCAACTGGTTGACAAGACAGTATCAATGGATTCTTTTCAAGTTCAAGAAATGTCTTTTCAACACAGCAAAGAATTCGAACCGGATGAATCAATGCTCAAAAAAATGCGAGAATCAGCATTTCAAGAAGGACTCAATCTGGATGGCGTAAGAAGTGTTCTTGGCGTAGTTTTACGAGATGAACTGTTCCGTATTCGAGAATCAGAAATCACAACGGCAGACTCCACTCCTGACGAGGACTGAGTGCAATCATATTGATCTCACATGTTGTATAAAACTGAGGCTGGTATTTTGTGACACTAGCTGACATGACTTCCCCCTGCTAGATCATTCCACCACTGAAATCATACAAATAGGAGTGATCAATCAAAATCATCTGCCCTAGATTCCAATTCTACATGATGACCATGTTGTCGCGGTGAATCAGTTCCTGATCTCTCACATATCCAAGCACCGACTCAATTTTATCCGTTCGATGACCTTTGATTTGAGCTGCCTCTTCAGCATCATAGTTGATCAAACCTCGAGCAATTTCTCTTGACTCAGTATTCAGACAGACCACCAGGTCGCCGCGTCTGAAATTTCCCTCTACCTGTTTTACGCCAACGGAGAGCAGGCTGCGCCCTTGCTCAAGTAGCGCATTAACTGCACCTTGATCAAGGCGCAGATTTCCTGCCACGCGCAGTCTACCTGCCAGCCACTGTTTATGCGCGGTGATTCGGCCCGTATTTGAGCGAAGTAATGTTCCTTTAGCTTGATTGGTAACAATTTTCTGTAACTGATCTTCAACCAACCCTGAGGAGATAAATGTCGCGGCACCAGAACGAGCGGCTTTTCGTGCAGCTTCCAGCTTGGCTAACATACCACCGCGCCCAAACTGGCTACTGGGACCGACGACTCGGTCAAGGGATGTATCGTGTAAATATGCCTGTTCAATCAGCTCAGCTGCTGAGTCAGTACGGGGGTCGGCATCAAACAAACCGATTTGATCAGTTAGGATGACTAGCAGGTCCGCATCAACAATATTGGTCACCAATCCGGCGAGATTGTCATTATCCCCAAACTTAATGTCATCCGTGGTTACGGTATCGTTTTCGTTGACAATGGGAATAACGCGCATCTCCAGCAACGTCCGGATAGTGTTGCGAACGTTGAGATAACGTGCGCGGTCGGAAAGATCAGCGTTGGTCAATAGAATCTGTGCAGTTTGGAAACCAAACTTCTCGAAGGCTATTTCGTAGGTACGCACCAAACCCATTTGGCCAACAGCCGCCGCCACCTGTAACCGGTGCACCTCATGTGGACGTTCGCTCCAACCCAGTCGTTTCATCCCTTCCATTACGGAACCCGATGAAACCAGCACCACTTCAACTCCAGAGTCTTTGAGTGTGACAATCTGTCGTGCCCAAGCATGAATGAGATCAACATTGATGCCTGTTTCAATATTTGTGATCAGTGAGCTACCTACTTTGACCACCCAGCGTCGCGTTGCTCGGTAATCGAATGGTGTCATCATAAAATCATTTCCTCATGTTCGTCGGAACTCACTCGTTGCAATGAGTGTTCTTCAAGCCAAGTCATGGTCGGTCCTAACAACTGATTACAACCCGAACCAGTGACTGCCGACACACTGAACCACGGCCCGGTCCAATGACTACAGTTCAGAATTTGTTCCACCCGTTTGTGCAGTTCCTTTTCTGGTATGAGGTCAATTTTATTGAGAACTAACCACCGCTCACGTCGGGCTAGTTCTTTGTCAAACTGCATCAGTTCATCCTCAATCACTGTGATAGATTCAGCCACTGCCTGAGGTTCAGCACACGTAAACAGATCAACGACGTGATACAGCAGACGGGTGTGGCGCAAATGTTTCAGAAATTGAATACCCAACCCACTGCCGGTTGATGCTCCTTGAATCAACCCAGGAATATCAGCCATCGTATAGCTTCGTCCGGAATCGACCACAACGACTCCCAGAGATGGTTTGAGTGTAGTGAACGGATAATCGGCTATTTTAGGATGGGCATTGGTTACTCTGCGAAGTAATGAGGATTTACCGGCGTTCGGTAGCCCAACCAAGCCGACATCGGCCAGCAGCTGGAGTTCAAGCCGGAGATGTCGTGTTTCTCCTTTGGTACCCGGTACTGTTCTCCGTGGTGACCGATTGATACTGGACTTAAACCGAGTGTTGCCGATGCCATTGGCACCTCCTTTTGCCACCAATAGCCGTTGACCCGAACGTGTCACCTGGTCAATCAACTCAAGTGTTTCAGCGTCGTAGATAATGGTGCCGAGGGGAATTAAAATGTCAAGATCATCACCATCTTTTCCGGTCAGGTTCCGACCGCCACCGGGTTTACCATGGTCAGCTCGATAAATATTTTGAAATTTAAAATCAACCAGCGTATTGAGATGCTGGTCACCGACCAGGTAGACGTTGCCGCCGCGACCACCATCACCGCCATCCGGTCCCCCGCGAGGAACATTTTTCTCCCGGCGAAAAGACAGACAGCCGTCACCACCCTTACCCGCGGTTACACAAACCTCCGCTTCATCAACAAACATCAGAGCGCACGCTGAAGTAATTAATGTGCATCATGGCAGTTCCATGAATTTGGGCACCGGGAAGAGTTTCCCGGTGAATGAAGGGTAATTAAGCAGGAATTACCGACACCGTTTTTTTGCGTAACGGGCCCTTAACTTCGAATTTAACGTGACCATCAGATTTTGCAAAGAGTGTATTGTCTTTGCCCATCCCGACATTTATACCCGGATGAAACTTGGTGCCGCGTTGACGGACGATGATATTTCCGGCACGAATTTCCTCGCCACCATAACGTTTGATACCTAAACGCTTGGCGATTGAATCGCGCCCGTTTCTTGAACTTCCACCTGCTTTTTTATGTGCCATCAGTGCTTACCTTAAGAATCCAAATTCAACTATTTCAATCTTCGGTCGAGACTTCAGCATCTAAAGCTTCTTCCTCGACTTCGGGTTCAGCAACCGCTTCCGGTTTCTGTTCAACATTACCAATACCCAACACCTCAAGTTCAGTGTATTCCTGTCGATGTCCATAACTTCGACGATAGTTCTTCCGGCGTTTCATCTTGATCACGCGAATCTTCTTAGCGCGACCATGCTCAAGAATTTTCGCCAAGACGGGAGTGCCTTCAACATACGGAGTACCGATCTTGGTTTCAGCACCATCCGACACCAGCAGCACATGGTCGAACTGAACGCGGTCACCCTTGTCGCCGCGCAGCCGTTCAACTTGGATTGTGGCGCCCGGCTCAACTCTAACCTGCTTACCACCTGTTTCGATAATTGCGTACATCATCAGAAATTAGAAAGAAAATTTGGAGGAATGTGAATTTCAAATTATATCTTGTTGTTGATAAATTTTCATCAATTTGTAATTTGCGAGATTCAACTCTACCCATTCGCCGATGGTGAAATATTGCAGGAGGAATGCCAATCCACTAGATGTTCGATCGTAACGTGCTGCCATTTCTTTTGTAAATACTCCGCCACCAACCGCCGGTGACAGTGCTCTGGCTCGTGTTCACTACACAGCAGACAGTCTCCATCCTTTATTTCTTTGACCAATGTCGATTCAATTTCACGACTCTCCATTAGGCGATTGAATGCTGTTTCATACACTTTCCAATCGCCCTTATGTTTTTTATAGGCATCCAAAATATCTTTGGTTGGTGCCAACTGCTGTGGCAGATGAATGTAGTGGTTAATACCCACTGTTTTTTCCAATAAATAACTCAGGTCGCGATCATCATCAGTCTTAGCTTTGGCAAATCCCGCTAACTGTGAGTTATTTTTCAACCGAACGTCGACGATTCGCTGCACGCCAGCAGATTTGAGAAGTTCAAAAAAGTGCTCAGCAGTTTTCTTCGTAAACCCAATCGTGAAAATTTTGAGCTCAGACATTCTCGTGCCTCATTGCAGCGAAACGAGAGATCTTTGTGTAAGCAATTCTATCAGCCTGCCTCTCGTAAGCTTCTTCAATGCATTGCTGTTCATCACGGAGTAAATCAGGTTGAATCTTAAGTACTTTCATTAATCTTATTTCAGCAGCCGCCTGGGATTCTAAATTGCCATCCGCGAGAATATGTGAAATTTCCAAGTCAGGATTTCTCAATTTCAACTGTTTACAGACCAAGATGGCGCGATGACAGGTGATAGGATCTTTCTCGGCACACATCAATGCGAGACGGTATTGTGACAAGTCTTGTTCTACACGTTCAAGACCGGCTTCGAACGTTGGCTCTTTTGCGAGAAGATCATATTGAACTTTTCCATTTTTATAGCATTTGGCATTTTCACTGCGAGCGCCGAGTTGGTTGCCCAAGAAAACATACGTAATGTCTTCCCTAGGCATTGTCTTTGATAGGTTCTCACGACTGAAATGCAGGTTGAAATCGCTATATGGGATGGAACGCACATCATAAATGGCTGTGGCCCGGTACTTTTCGAGCAATCCGATAAATTTTTCGATAGTGTGATTCGAATGGCCTAGGGTAAACAATTGATAGCGCATCAAATAATCTTATAGTGGAAAGAAACCGGCGACTAATTTGTAGCAATTATCCCATTTATCAGGTTCTCCCAGACTTACGCATAAATAACCATCCTCTGGTAATGCAGAAATACCTTGATCACCTTTCGTTTCAGCAATTCTTTCGATGTGAAAGTCGGTTACAGCCAGATTGTACTCAATCTCGTTCAAGGTGAATTCTGCTCGAACTTGCTTTTTCCTGGGTTTGGGATTGACACTCCATTTCAAATTTTCAGGATGAATGAGCAACAGAGAGCTGTTGAGTTTTACTGCGTCCTGTAATCTGACTCTGTCATACAGCCCAATAATGCTATCTTTCCAAAGAGGCCCATTAACCTGATCAAGCAAACAGCTCAAGTGGTCTTTCGTAACTTTTCCTTTTTTTACCCAACGTTTTTGGTGATCAATGAGATAATTTTCGGTTTGATGGTGATGTGGCCGATGTTCAAGAAAAGGAATTGATATGAGGTCCAATAGTTCTGGATAAGTATCATCCTCATATACTCGCTCTTTTTTTAATTCTCCCGTTGGTCGATTGGAAATCGGCCTTATCCATTCACCCCCCCCCTCGTGAATTGTTCCACTCTTTTCCAGCAATGCAACACCCACCCAATTTTCTAGAGTTGGCTAAGCAAACTATCGTCTTCCAGTAACTCATATTATGTCTACCTCATCAAATTGTCTAATTGTTCCAAATTAATCTTCCAAAACACTCATTTTATATAGAAAGTTCCTGTGAATTCAAAAATAGAGTGATCATCGGGTTAGAATTGCCAATGAAAATTAACCCCGCCCATCACTTCATCCGCATCTGAACTACTGACGCCATCCGCGTAACCCAAATAGGCGCCCAACGTATTTTGCTTGTCTGGACCGAATTTCCAATCCATGCCAACCTGTGCTTTCAACATGCTGGAGGCTTTGCTGTCGGCGATGTCAAATACCGTTTCGTCGTCGTTGGTATCGGTAAATCGATAACTGCCGCCATTGCTAAAACTGTGCCGCTCAAAATCAAGTGACAAATAGCCTTTCATATCATTGTCCGCATCCGCTTTCAGCGTGGTCGACGCAACCATACCTAAACCCAATGAAGTTTCGGAGGCATCAGGCATGTCAATTTCATGACTGTCCGAGAATGACTTAGGCCGCACGTTGACATACTGGTAAGTCAATCTCGGTGTGAGTTCCCAACGCTCGTTCCACGCCATTCGATACCCACCTTCAAATCCAAAGTACAACTGTGTTGCCTTAATGTCCTTGGCTACACCGGCACTGCCAAACTTGTGGAAATCTGACTTGAATTTGGTCCATCCTAGTTGTCCGTTCAGGTATGGACCTGAGCCCCTGTATTCAACAGTCAATGCTAAACCGGTGCCCTTACCTTTCAGCTTTTCACCTGCTGGCAACTTGGTAGACATGGGTAGATATTGAATGGCGCCGCCAACCCATAAACTGGTGCCGGATACCATCGCATATCCCGCACTCAAACCAGTGCTGCTATAGTCGTATGCCATGCCGGCCGCCATCGCCGAACCGGAGCGAGTATCCAAATCAATCCATGGCCCGGCGCCATACCGCGAGAGAGTCGGTAGCCGAGGGGTCGCTTTGAGTAAAGTTGATGGCATTGCCAAATAACCAGACGCGGCAACGCCATTGACCGACACCGCACCCATGTCACCATGTACTCGCGCACCCGATTCAATCTCTACGCGCCCCTTGCCAATGATTCTAATGCCGAATCCCTGCGCATTGATCTGGGTGCCGCTGGCCACGTGAACATCTGTTGTCCCGGTGCCTTGGTTACGCACGTGCACTCCATCACCCGTCGAAACAATTGAACCACCCGTAATGTCAATATCGATTGGAATGGCACCCGATTTATGTGAGGCGTAGGCATAGATGCCGTGACTGTTAACCTTCGTTTCCGCATCGGGGTCAGCGACCCCGCGAAAGTTCGTATACTCATATTCTTTGTCATTCGAGTCTCTTCGAAGGTAACCAGTCGTTTTAATATTTCCTCCGGATATGATGGTTATTTGCCCATCTGATGACTGACCAAAATGTTGTGCGTAAATTCCTATCCCGAATGAGGTGATCTCAGCATCCGACTTAATGTAAATTTTATCCTTGCTGTTGGCACTTTCATTCTTTGCAGAGGCAGTGATACCATCTTCTGTATTGCTGTGAATCTTTACACCTTTATCAACAACAATCTTGATGGTGCCAGACCCATCACCGGCACCGGCTTTCGGTCCATTCGTATTTGCATTGATTCCGTCGTCATCCGTACGTATCGTGCCTCCGGTCACATGAATGTCTATGGTTATGTCCTGCCTAGCATTGGCACCATGCGCAAGAATACCGTGTCTAGCCGTTTTATCGTCATTTTCAACGGTTATATCGCCACTTGATCGAATGACGATACGATTCTTGCTATCTTGTGGCGCATTGGCGGTAGTTCCGGTGTACCATGCATAGATACCAGCTTCATTAGTGCCGACTATTTTTCCACTATGGGTTATATGAATTTCTCCATAGCCACGATTTCTGGCGAAAATTCCAGAGCCATCACCGCCATTTAAAGTTCCGGCATTGGTAACTTTAACATCCCGCCAAGAAGTAGCTTGAATTGCAATGCGGTCGGAAGTAATTTTCCCATTGTTGGTTATCGTAACCGTGCCATCCCGTTTGGACACCGCTGTTACCGATATGCCGGAACTTTGGGTGCCAGAAGTTGCCGTCTTCGTCGTATCAATGATGACTCCTGCAGGAACGGTCAGTTTGATGTTGAAACCATCAGAGACTCCTGCGATTTTTTGATTCTTATAGGAAATGCCAGTCGGATATTCGTCGTTATCTGCCGCACAGTTAACGATCAGTTCACCATTGGTAAATGCACTAGCATTCGGTTTTCCTCCAGTGATGGAACCTGAGGCGGTGCATGCGTTTTCTGCCGCTTCCACTCCATTAGAGAGTAGGCAAGCGAAGATTATTCCAGTCATTGCCGTGGCAGTGAAGAACCGTAATGTCCTAGTCATAGTTTCTCAACCTCTTGTTGCTCATGATGGAATATTCACCATGTGAATTATAACGTTTTATTGAGGGAAATGCTTCACAATTACTTGGCTCTTTTCTAAAACTGTATGCGCAAGGGCTATCAATGGCTGTATAATTTTGAAATAAAATGATATTTATTTCTCCGTAAGTGTCTGATTTTGTGTTTACGCGCACGGTTTTAGAATAGAGCCATTACTTTGACTGACTGATCTCCTCAATCGACTGAGGTAGGCCCATAGCAGCGATTCCAATTGGTATAATATCCAAGACGTCGGTCGTTCGTACCTCACCACCGGATGCAGGTCGAAGAATCGTTCGGTCACCAAATTTCAATTTTTTAGCTGTTTTATTCCCAGATTCCAAGAAGACTCCTATGAATACACTCATGGAAGGTATCATCCCTCCTGTCATCACTCCTTATCAGCAGGACTTAACCATTGATTTCGATGCTTTCGCACTCTTGGTCGAGCATCTCGTCGCGACCGGTGTCAACGCGGTCATCGTCGGCGGAACAACGGGTGAATACTACCTGCAAAGCGGTGAGGAACGTATACAGTTGATGCAAAAGGCGAAAGATGTACTCAATAACCGGTTACCTTTAATCGCCGGAGTTGGCGGCATAAGAACGGAGGATTCCATAGCCATGGGACTGACTGCCAAGTCAATTGGCTGCGATGGCATGTTGATTTCGTCGCCCTACTATGCTTTACCCACTCAGCTAGAACTAGCTGAACATGCGCGCGCGATTGACACCGCAGTTGGTCTGCCGATTATGCTCTACAACTACCCCGGTCGCACTGGTACCAGAATGCATGCAGAGTTTTTTGACCAAGTTGTGAAAAGTCCCAATTTCCAAGCCATTAAAGAGTCCAGCGGTGACATTAATGCACTACATCAACTGGTGTTGCATTACCCACAACTCAATCTGCTTTGTGGAGCGGACGACCAAGCACTTGAGTTTTTCGCCTGGGGGGCTAAAGGTTGGGTGTGCGGTGCTGGAACCGCATTACCTGAAGAACACATTGCACTATTTCAGACTTGTATTTCTGAGAATGATTTGGCGACCGGCAGAGCCATTATGAAGGCGTTGCTGCCATTTCTACAATACTTGGAAAATGGTGGGAAATTCACCCAAAGCGTCAAGTTTGCCTGCGAACTCGCCGGGCTGCCGACGGGCGGGGTACGTGCACCGTTGCAACCGCTGTCTGAATTTGAGAAAGAAGAACTCACATCAATCGTAGACCAGTTAAAATTGACCGTGTCTAAATTGATGCGTGAACGAGGTGAACACAGTCAACCGACACAACACCAACTTGCGATGTAAATGCCATTGAGGGTGGCCAAGTATCACGATGCCCAACCCCACGACAAACCGTCGGAGCGGATATCAGGTATTTTGATGTGTTTTAATCTCTAAGCGACATGGAATAAGCATTATGGCGGGGACGATTCGCAATTGCAGTGACGATAAGTTGTGAACCCGGTCAGGTCTGGAAGGAAGCAGCCGTAGCAACCGATGCGGGTATTGCTTTTCAGCGAATCTGAACCGCCGCCCGGTAACACTTTAGATTCAAATTCTTCGTTCAGTGAGTTATCTCGTACTCGCCCGAAAATGGCGCCCCAAACACTTCGGTGATGTCGTCGGACAGGACCACGTGGTACGCACACTTTCGCATTCTTTGGATAATGAGCGGCTCCATCATGCCTATCTTTTTACCGGTACGCGGGGAGTTGGGAAAACAACCATCGCGCGAATTCTGGCGAAAGCGCTGAATTGCGAACAGGGTGTCAGTTCCAAGCCATGCGGCCAGTGTAATACCTGCATGGAAGTTGACCAAGGCAGCTTCATTGATCTCATCGAAGTGGATGCCGCCTCAAAAACGAAAGTCGAAGATACCCGCGCACTGTTGGACAACGTCCCCTACTTACCCACCGCCGGTCGCTATAAGATCTATCTGTTTGACGAAATTCATATGCTGTCGGGACATAGTTTCAACGCGTTTTTGAAAACTCTGGAGGAACCTCCCGCACACGTCAAATTTCTGATGGCAACGACGGACCCCCAGAAACTACCCATTACCGTACTGTCACGTTGCATTCAGTTCAATCTGCGGGCTATGGACAGTGAAGAAATCGCCGCCCAACTGGAAAAAGTTCTGCCACATGAGGAGGTGGAGTTTGAACCGGCTGCAGTACACGCTATAGCACGACTGGCACAAGGTAGCATGCGGGATGCCTTGAGTATTGTTGATCAGGCCATCGCCTACACCCAAAGCAAGCTGACCGAAATGAAAGTTCGAGAAATGCTCGGCATGCTGTCTCAAGATTTTGTCACGGCCATCCTGTTCGCCATCGCCCAACGCGACGCCGAACAACTGCTCAACATTGTAGAGAAAATGTTTGAACGCGCAATCAACATCAACGGTGCGCTGGATGACCTGCTACTAAAACTACACGACCTCGGACTCTATAAGGTAGCACCAAAGATCGTTGAAACTCAAGCCGACAACATTGAACAGCTAAAGGAATTGGATGCCGTCCTGTCAGCCGAAGAAATTCAACTGTTTTACCAGATCGGCCTGATCGGTA
Source organism: Arenicellales bacterium (assembly GCA_965116205.1). Classification (GTDB taxonomy): domain Bacteria; phylum Pseudomonadota; class Gammaproteobacteria; order Arenicellales; family JAJDZL01; genus JAJDZL01. The sequence goes on from OZ220493.1 coordinate 96,211, forward strand.
AACGCGATTTGGAAAACGCGCCCACGCCGCGGGTCGGTCTGCAGATGATCCTCCTACGAATGATTGCGTTTCACCCGGCATCGCAAGCCGAAATCGCCGTACGCGAGCAAGCTACCACTCAGCCGCGCAGTGTAGCACCAGAGAACGCGCCAACAGCAACAGTAACCACCACCCAACCTCCAGCTGCGGCGGCGCAGACCGGCGACATTCAGACCTCAGCCGACTGGCTACACTTTGTCCGCACTTCGAACCAATTGAAGGGTATGGCCAAACAATTTGCCCAACAGGTATCTTTTGGCGCAAGAAAAGGCAATACAATAACGCTGATTCTATCTGAACAGGCCTCACCTTCCATCGCCCGAGACCAAAATTCGACCGTAGTGCAGAAAATTCTGACAGAATATGTTGGACAACCCATCACCTTGAACATTCAACGAGGGACATCCGACAATGTTTCGTTCGAAAAACACAGTGCCCGCGAAAGAGAGGGCGCAGTGCAACGGGAAATGGCACAAATTGAACAGGAAGAAATTCCTAAAATGCTTCGGCAGGAATTTGATGCCGCGCCAGATATCAAGACCTTGCGGCTACCCACTGAACAAACCGATTAACCTTAATGACGAGCAATAACTATGCATGATGAACTAAAAAACTTTCTCAAACAGGCAACAAAAATTCAAAGCCGCATGAAAGACACGCACTCGGCGCTAGAACGCAAAGAAGTGGTCGGTGTCGCCGGCGGCAGTATGGTGGAGGTCGTGATGAATGGCCGCCATGACGTTTCACGAGTCAAGATCAGTGAACATCTGATGGATGATCGAGAAATACTTGAAGAGATGATTGCCGGTGCCATCAATGACGCCGTCCGCAAAGTCGACCAAGTCAATCAGGAAGCGATGCAGGATCTAGCTGGAGGTTTACCGAATTTGGATTTTCTCAGGTAGTATGAGTCGACCGCTCGGTTCAAAATTTTATGGCAATTACCAAGGCCGTTGAAGATCTGACGCGAGCTTTTCGGCGATTGTCGGGAGTCGGTCCGAAAACTGCGGAACGATATACGTTTCAGTTGCTCGCCCGCGACCGTCAGGCCGCTGCGGAAATTGCCACCGCACTGATGTTTGCAACGGAAAATGTTACTCACTGTAGCCGCTGCAACAATTTCAGTGAAACAGCAACCTGCAGTCTATGTGACTCACCATCTAGAGACGATTCACAACTGTGCATCGTGGAAACTCCCGCTGATCTCAACTCATTTGAAGACACCGGTATCTATCAAGGACTCTACTTCGTCCTGATGGGCAGAATATCGCCACTCGATGGTATCGGTCCAGAAGATTTAAGCATTGATGAACTACTCAATAACCTTGATCACCACCCCATCAAAGAAATCATCATTGCCACCAACAGTACGATTGAAGGTGACACCACAGCCGAGTTCTTATCCAATCTGCTGGCTAAACATGGTCATCGAACAACCCGTCTGGCACGCGGATTGCCACTCGGTGGTGAACTTGAATATATGGACAAGGGCACATTAATCGAAGCGTATCAACGACGCATACCTGCTTAAATGCTAAATCTGAAGTCACCTTCAACTAAATTATCGGCGAAGCCATCTTGAAACGGCAAACCTTTCCAACTCCGAGTCGTGCAGATGATCTGCTGGGGGACATTCGCGCGGTGATTCAGGAGGACCTAGATGCGGCAAAAAAATTCAGTATGGGCGCGCTGGATTCGGACATTCCATTGATTCAAGAAATCGGCCGACATTTTCACCAGTATGGTGGGAAAAAACTGCGTCCAACCATCGTGATTCTCAGTGCTCGAGCACTCGGGGTTGTCAGTGGTAACAGCCATATCGTTCTGGCTACCATACTGGAAACCATTCACGTTGCGACGCTGCTCCATGATGATGTAGTCGATGATTCCACCATGCGCCGCGGGCTCGCGAGTGCCAATTCGATCTGGGGTAATTCGGCCAGCGTACTGGTCGGTGACTTTCTGTATTCCCGATCTTTCGAACTGCTCGTTGAGTTGCAACGAATGGAGGTGCTACAAGTTATGGCGCGCGCAGTCCGGCGCGTATCTGAGGGAGAAATTCTACAGCTGGTACAACTTGATAATGCAGAGACAACGGAAGCGGAGTATTTTCACACCATCGAAAGAAAAACTGCCGAACTCTTTTCGGCTGGTGCGCAATTGGGGGCGATTCTTGCCCGACAGTCAACTGACACCCAACAGCGTATGGCAGAATTTGGGACCAATTTGGGCATTGCCTTTCAACTGATTGACGATTACTTGGACTATGCTGGTGATGCCGGCCGAATCGGAAAAGCCATTGGCGATGATCTGACCGAAGGAAAATTGACCCTGCCGTTGATATATGCTCGACAACATGTCAGTTCGGCGCAGCGTACCGCCATTAATCAGGCTATCCTTGCGCCGGCAAATATTGATGTTCAGCAGGTTTATGAAATCGTTGCCAATTCCGGCGCGCTTGAATATACTGTTAGCATGGCTCGCCGCTATGGTAGCCGCGCCGCTCAACGTTTAAAATTTCTTCCAGACACGCCCTACCGAGATGCATTATTTCAGTTGGTGGAATTTGTCTGTAGCCGCGACTACTGATCCAATAACAAATCGGGGTGTAGCTCAGCCTGGCAGAGCACTGCCTTCGGGAGGCAGGGGCCGGTGGTTCGAATCCACTCACCCCGACCACTTGGTGATTCACATCGCTGACTGCTGGCTGCGGTGACAACTCATTGCTCATGTTATCATCAATATCTTCTCATCCACTCCTAGCCGACTTCTCTATGTCACCATCACACGGTAGTAAAATTAAACTGTCGGTTCGCACATCATCTGGTCGAGCAAGTTATACCGTTTTCCCGCCATTGAATACGACTGAGCATGCACGCAACTGATAGCACATCGTTATTCTCAAACTACCCGGTCGACACCACCTTTTTTGACGAGATGTTCTGCCCGGACGGTCAGCCACGCGATGAATGTCAATTATTGTATGATCGCTTAAACGACACTAGCGTCAAAGAAATCAACGACATTCAGCATCGTGTTGAACAGTTCTTTTTGAATGAAGGAATCACGTTTGCAGTCTACGGTGATGAAGGTGCACAAGAAAGAATTATTCCCATCGATCTGTTGCCGCGCGTCATCTGTGCGGGCGACTGGCAGATCATTGAGCAGGGGTTGCGTCAACGTCTGAAAGCCATCAATTTGTTTCTCGGCGACATCTACAGTGCTAGAAAAATCCTCTCTGACGAAGTTATTCCAGTCGACTTAGTTTTGGGCTGTCCGCAATATCGAACCGAAATGCGTGGAGTTCGCCCTGCGCATGGAGCATTTGTTTCGATCTGCGGTACAGATCTGATCAGAACCACCGATGGATTCATGGTGCTAGAAGACAATCTTCGCGTGCCATCCGGCGTCTCGTACATGCTAGCAAATCGACAGGCCATCAAGTCAAATATCAGGAATCTGTTTCGCCAGCATCCAATTCGTCCGATTGAAAACTACGGCGCTCTGTTAAGGCATACACTTGCTGAATTGTCGCCCACTGCCCATGACAATCCATGTATCGTGTTGATGACACCGGGCACCTACAACTCAGCGTTCTACGAACATATGTTCCTGGCTCGGGAAATGGGAATAGAACTGGTACAGGGGGAAGACCTGCGGGTTCGAGATGGTCATGTCTACATGCGAACGACACGCGGTGAACGTAAAGTTGATGTCATATATCGGCGTATCGATGATCATTTTATTGACCCACTCACCTTTCGAGAGGATTCACTCTTGGGTGTGCCAGGATTATTTTCGGCCTATAAATTGGGGCATGTCGCCTTGGCTAATGCGCCGGGCACGGGAGTCGCAGACGATAAGAGCGTTTATGCTTATGTCGGTGATATGATACGATACTACCTTGCTGAAGAACCGATTTTAGCCAACGTTGAGACTTACCTGTGCCGCTATCCCGAGCAGCTCGAATACACGCTGGATAATCTTGACCAGTTGGTCGTTAAAACCGTCGGTGGCTCGGGCGGCTATGGCATGTTAGTGGGACCGCACGCGACGGAACAAGAACGAGCAGATTTTGCCAATCAACTGCGCAATAATCCAACCAATTACATTGCGCAGCCAACACTGCCTTTATCTCGCTCACCCTGCCTCACACCCAACGGCGCCGCACCACGTCATGTGGACCTGCGAACATTTGTTCTCAGTGGCCGAGAAACTCGCATCATTCCTGGTGCATTCTGTCGAGTTGCGCTCAAAGAAGGTTCATTGGTCGTCAACTCCAGCCAAGGTGGTGGCGGCAAAGATCTCTGGGTACTCTCGAGTTAACTGCTGATGTTGGCTAGGAGTGCCAATGGACTCTTTTGGATGAGCCGGTATCTGGAACGGGCTGAGCACGCTGCGCGCCTACTTTTCACCCAGTTTGAGGCGTTGGAAGATCGATCGGTGGAAGAGATTGATCAAAGTTGGCGGCGAATTTATTTGTCTATCGGTCGATCTCCGCTAGGCGGACATCTCACCAGCAATCTCGAAAATGAGAATTTTATGTTGCTGGATACCTTTACACTCGCCGATGACCTGACTTTTGAATCCATGAATATCGATTCCATTCGCTCGAACATGCATTTTGCGCGCGAGAATGCAAGACAGATTAGAAATGTGATTGGTCGAGATTTCTGGACTCGTCTCAATACCGCTTACTTAAATTTGAACCAAGCGCGCATTGAGCACGTTTGGGAAAATCAACCCAAGAGTTTTTATCTGAACACTCAAGATACCACTCGCACACTATCGGGGAATTTAGACAGTACCATGTACCGCGATGATGGCTGGCATTTCTTACAACTGGGGCGCTACATTGAGCGCACCCAAATTGTCGTCTCATTGTTGAAAGCACATCTCGAAGTATTTTCTTTAGGATTTACTGATCAAGACTCTAGTTGGATCTCCCTGCTCGTGCTATGCAATGCGCGGCTTGCCTATCGCCGAGAACATTCACTACTGTCGTTGAACCCGCTGCACGTATTAAATTTTCTCGTCACCGACCCGGCGCACCCACACTCTATCCGGTTTGCTGTCGACCGCACTTGCGAGCATCACCAAGCCATCATTAGCAACCAAAGTCAACCGGCACCGTCTGACCTCAATGCAAGCCTGAATAAAATGCAACAGCTCATCTCACAAGACTGGCAATCTGATGCTCTGACAGTAGACGACTTTTGCCATCGATTGCAACGGATGCTAACGCTGAGTCAAGCGTTTAGCGACGATCTTTCGGCTATCTATTTCTTCACTTAACTGAACTATGCAGCTACGAATGACCGATCAACATCACGCTTCGTTCGAGATTCAACACGTATCCACATTCCAATACGAGTTTCCCATCAGCTGGGCAACCATGATGCTTCGACTTGAGCCGCGCAACGATGAACGTCAGAAAGTAGTCCAGTTTGATTATGAAATTGCGCCGCGTGTAACTCCGATTACAGTCTTTGATTCTTTTGGCAACAAATGCCATCTGCTGAATTTTCGCGCCAGTCAGCAGTCTTCTCTGACCATTAAATCCAAAGCCAAAGTCGAGACTACAATTTCCAACGCGGTGGTACGAGGTGATGATGACTCAACATGGGATTATCTTCATGACTCCATCGACACCATTGATTGTTGGGAATTTCTCGCCCCCAGTAAACGAGTCTACGACTGTCCGCTTTTACAGGACTTTATGGTTGAGCACAATCTCAATCCTTCTCAAAACCGGTTCATATCGCTGGTCAATGCCGCTCGAACGATTTTTCAGCAACTCCGCTATGAACCCGGCACCACAGAAGTCTCATCAACCATTGACGACTGCCTCAAGCTACGCAGTGGTGTATGCCAGGATTTCACCCACATTATGCTAGCTATCGGCCGCCTTTGGGGCATTCCCAGTCGATATGTCTCCGGCTACCTGCACCTATATGCAGATATTGCACAGATCGTAACCGATGATGCTAGTCATGCCTGGAGTGAATTTTATTTTCCAGAATGTGGTTGGGTGGGGATTGATGCAACCAACGATAGGCTGGTTGATCATCGATATATACGTTTATCTGTGGGCCGAGATTACGAAGATGTCGCTCCGACCAAAGGGGTAATTTTTGGTGGTGGAAACTCGTCTTTGTATGTGAACGTTACCTTGGCACATCACTCTCTTGGAACACCAAGTGCTGAATTGTTGGCGGCGGATCAATAAAAAAAGAAAATCAATCATTGATCGCTACTCATTGACACGCCACCCACCACCCTCCTGGGCAGGTGGTGCCTGGAGTTGGCTCGCCAAATGCTGTCTTGAATATTGAATCTTTTGACAGTGATGATCACACAAATCAAGCTCATTCATCGAAAGCCGCTCTTCATCGTCATCAAACATCTAGCTATTGCCGAGCAGTATAATGATAAGTTCCTCACGCGAACCAAGTTCTTCCACAGTAACCACTCACTCAAATCAGTTCGCTAGGAAAAGTTAAGACTAGGAGAGGTGACCGAGCGGCTTAAGGTGCACGCCTGGAAAGCGTGTGTGCGTGAATAGCGTACCGAGGGTTCGAATCCCTCCCTCTCCGCCATACAACAGGAATGAATTTTGCATTTTTACTGTGCCGAATGCATATGGCTGATCGAAGTCAATCGCTATTCCAGTCCCATTCAATTTAATGATATGGAACTTAGAAGTGTACTCAACTTGATCAAACATCCTTTCCTTGCCATACTACAATACAGTAGCAATCAATTGACGAATCATGGTAGATAGAAAGAAAAAACTCCCGGTCGGCACCGCTTCCTTCTCCAGACTTCGGAATAATGGATGTTACTATGTGGATAAGACCTCATACATTGAACAGCTCATTGAAGATGGCGATTATTATTTTCTGTCCCGGCCGCGGCGGTTTGGCAAATCCCTGCTCATCTCGACTCTGAAGGAGCTGTTCGAAGGGAATGAACCACTGTTCCGTGGCCTGCACATCCACGACCGCTGGGACTGGGCTATCAAGTGCCCGGTAGTACGGTTGAGTTTTGACACCGGGTATGGTGAACCACAATCGCTGCACGACGATTTACTGGATCAACTGGCGCCGCTTGAAGATGACGCAGACATCGATGCATCTTCGACCGCGCGCACCGGTCCCGGTCGGCTGCGCAATCTAATCGTCAGACTGCATCAGGACACCGGCCAGCGCGTCGTAGTGCTGGTGGACGAGTACGATAAACCTATTTTGGATCAGCTGCACAACCCGCAACAAGCGGAGACCAACCGCCAATATCTACATGGTGTGTATAGCATGCTCAAAGGCTGTGCCGACCAGCTCTGCTTCGTTTTCGTCACCGGCATCAGCATGTATTCCAAGGTCAGTCTGTTCTCGGGTATGAATAATCTTCGCGACATCAGCTTGAACCCCGAGTACGCCACCCTCTGTGGGTATACGGACCGGGACATCGACACGGTGTTCGCGCCGGAACTGGCCGGCCTTGATCGCAGTGAAATGCAGCGCTGGTACAACGGCTACCACTGGCTCGGTCAGGAAAAAGTCTACAACCCCTTCGACATCCTTTTGTTGTTCGCTGAGCGACAGTTCGAACCGTATTGGTATGCCACCGGTACGCCCAGTTATCTACATGGACAACTGGCGCGTGGTGGCGTCAATACCCTGCAATTGGAAAACCTGGAACTGTATGCCAAGGAACTGTCCAATTTCAATATCGACGACATCAGCATCAATGCGCTGCTGTTCCAGTGCGGTTATCTGACCATTAGGAAACGAGAGATGCACGCATCAAGATGGGTCTACACCCTGACTTATCCCAACCTTGAGGTGCGCATCTCACTCAACGAAGAACTGCTCGAGGCGGTCTGCGGTGCCAACCGACTAACGGAGCTGTCCGGGCGAGGTCAGCGGCTGATTGAACGGTTGGACGCCAATGACTTTGATAGGTTCCAAGCGGAACTGCATGCGTTTTTCTCCGCCATTCCGCATCAGTGGCATGACCGCAGCGACCTCGCCCGTTATGAGGCGTTTTTCACCAGTGTGCTGTATTCGTGTTTCGTGAGTCTCGGTGTCACGGTGACGGGGGAAGAATCATCCAGTCACGGTCGTGCCGACCTGGTGGTGACCCGTGGTGAACAGGTGTTCATCTTGGAATGCAAGATGCAGGGCAACGGCACGGCGGCAGCGGCACTGGCTGAGGCGGTGGCGCAGCTGCGCGAGAAGAAATATGCCAACAAGTATCGGGCCGGCGAGCATAAAGTTCACCTGCTGGCGATGGTGTTCGAACGCGAGGACCGCAATCTGGTACAGTTCAGTGTGGAAAGTCTGTAAAGATGAACAGTGCTGTTCAGTTCACGTTTAGTGATTTGATAGACAGAATTTTGTTGACTGCTGATTGCTGAGTGATGCTTGTAAAATGCCATCCATCCCGTTATCTTCCTCGGCGGTTATGGAGAGGGGCTGGCACCTGAGCGGAACTGTCAGATTCTCCCTTGTGATACAATTTCGATGACACCGCTACTCAGTACATACGGCAATGAGAAAGTTGAAACTGCCAATCGGTGAAGCATCCTTTCCAGAAATCAGGAAACAGAACTGTTACTATGTGGACAAGACGCCACATATTCAGCAACTGACTGATGAGGGCAAGTACTGGTTCCTATCGCGCCCGCGGCGGTTCGGTAAATCATTGCTCATCTCCACTCTGAAGGAACTGTTCGAAGGGAATGAACCGCTGTTCCGTGGCCTGCACATCCACGACCGCTGGGACTGGGATATCAAGTATCCGGTGGTACGGTTGAGTTTTGATGCCGGTTATGGCCGGCCGGGCGAGCTTGACAGTCACATCAACACACAACTGGCTCAGATGGAAGAGGTTGCCGGAGTCGAACCAGCGAACAGTAGTGGCGCAGTTCGCCTGCAGGACCTGATTTTCAGACTGCATCGCACCACTGGTCAGCAGGTGGTGGTGCTGGTGGACGAATATGACAAGCCGCTTTTGGATCTGCTGGGCAACCGGAAACAGGCGGAAGCCAACCGCCAGTGCCTGCATGGCGTGTATGGCATTCTCAAGGGCTGTGCCGACCAGCTCCGGTTCGTTTTCGTCACCGGCATCAGCATGTATTCCAAGGTCAGTCTGTTCTCGGGTATGAATAATCTTCGCGACATCAGTTTGAACCCCGAGTACGCCACCCTCTGTGGGTATACGGACCGGGACATCGACACGGTGTTCGCGCCGGAACTGGCCGGCCTTGATCGCAGTGAGATGCAGCGCTGGTATAACGGCTACCACTGGCTCGGTCAGGAAAAAGTCTACAACCCCTTCGACATCCTTTTGTTGTTCGCTGAGCGACAGTTCGAACCGTATTGGTATGCCACCGGTACGCCCAGTTATCTACATGGACAACTGGCGCGTGGTGGCGTCAATACCCTGCAATTGGAAAACCTGGAACTGTATGCCAAGGAACTGTCCAATTTCAACATTGATAAGATCAATATTAACGCGCTGCTGTTTCAGTGTGGTTATCTGACCATCGTCGATCGGGCGCTGCGCGGTTCTCGGATGTGCTATACCCTGACCTACCCCAATCATGAAGTGCGCATCTCACTTAACGAAGAACTGCTCGAAGCAGTCAGTGACCAGGGTCAGCTGACGGAGTTGTCCGGTAAGGGTGAGCGGCTGATTGAACGGTTGGACGCCAATGACTTTGATGGGTTCCAAGCGGCCGTGCATGCGTTTTTCTCTGGCATTCCGCATCAGTGGCATGATAGCAGCGACCTCGCCCGTTATGAGGCGTTTTTCACCAGTGTGCTGTATTCGTGTTTCGTGAGTCTCGGTGTCAAGGTGACGGGTGAAGAATCATCCAGTCATGGTCGTGCCGACCTGGTGGTGACCCGTGGTGAACAGGTGTTCATCTTGGAATGTAAGATGCAGGGCGACGGTACGGCGGCAGCGGCACTGGCTGAGGCGGTGGCGCAGCTGCGCGAGAAGAAATATGCCAACAAGTATCGGACCGGCGAGCATAAAGTTCACCTGCTGGCGATGGTGTTCGAACGCGAGGACCGCAATCTGGTACAGTTCAGCGTGGAGAGTCTGTGAAGATGAACAGTGCTGTTCGGTCTACGTTTAGTGATTTGATAGACAGAATTTTGTTGACTGCTGATTGCTAAGTGATGCTTCTAAAATGTCATCTGTCCCGTTATCTTTCCCGGCGGTTATGGAGAGGGGCTGGCGCATAAGTGGAGAGTTCAGAGTTTCCCTTGTGATACAATTTCGATGACACCGCTACTCAGTACATACGGCAATGAGAAAGTTGAAACTGCCAATCGGTGAGGCATCCTTTCCAGAAATCAGGAAACAGAACTGTTACTATGTAGACAAGACGCCACATATTCAGCAACTGACTGATGAGGGCAAGTACTGGTTCCTATCGCGCCCGCGGCGGTTTGGAAAATCTCTGCTGATTTCCACTCTGAAGGAACTGTTCGAAGGGAATGAACCGCTGTTCCGTGGCCTGCACATCCACGACCGCTGGGACTGGAACATCAAGTATCCGGTGGTGCGGCTGAGCTTTGATGCCGGGTATGGCAAGCCAGGTAAACTTAACCGCTATATTATCAAACAGTTAGCTACACAGGAAAAAAGTGCTGGTCTTGAATCATCACCACTAACCGGTGATGCGGACGAGCGTTTGCAGGACGTCATTATGAATCTCCATGCTGCTACCGGGCAACGGGTGGTGGTGCTGGTGGACGAATATGACAAGCCGCTTTTAGACCTGCTGGGCAACCGGAAGCAGGCGGAAGCCAACCGCCAGTGCCTGCATGGTGTGTATGGCATCCTCAAGGGCTGTGCCGACCAGCTCCGGTTCGTCTTCGTCACCGGCATCAGCATGTATTCCAAGGTCAGTCTGTTCTCCGGCATGAATAATCTTCGCGACATCAGTCTGAATCACGATTACGCCACCATATGCGGTTATACGGGCACGGACATCGACACGGTGTTTGCCCCGGAACTGGAAGGACTCGACCGCCGTGAGATGCAGCACTGGTATAACGGCTACCACTGGCTCGGGCAGGAGAAAGTCTACAACCCCTTTGACATCCTGCTGCTGTTCGCTGAGCGAATGTTTAAGCCGTACTGGTATACCACCGGCACGCCCAGTTATCTACATGGCCGGCTGGCGCGTGGTGGCGTCAATACGCTACAGTTGGAGAACCTGGAGCTATATGAAAAGGAACTGTCCAATTTCAATATTGACAACATCAGCATCAACGCGCTGCTGTTCCAGTGTGGTTATCTGACCATCGTCGATCAGCAGTTGCGCGGTTCTAGGATGTGCTATACCCTGACCTACCCCAATCATGAAGTGCGCATCTCACTTAACGAGGAACTGCTCGAAGCAGTCAGTGCCCAGGGGCAACTGACGGAACTATCAAGTAAGGGTGAGCGACTGATTGAACGGTTGGACGCCAATGATTTTGATGGGTTCCAAGCGGCCGTGCATGCATTTTTCTCCGCCATTCCGCATCAGTGGCATGACCGCAGCGACCTCGCCCGTTATGAAGCATTTTTCACCAGTGTGCTGTATTCCTGTTTCGTGAGTCTCGGTGTTACGGTGACGGGGGAAGAATCATCCAGTCACGGTCGTGCCGACCTGGTGGTGACCCGTGGCGAACAGGTGTTCATCTTGGAATGCAAGATGCAGGGGGACGGTACGGCGGCAGCGGCACTGGCTGAGGCGGTGGCGCAGCTGCGCGAGAAGAAATATGCCAACAAGTATCGGACCGGCGAGCATACAGTTCACCTGCTGGCGATGGTGTTTGAACGTGAGGACCGCAATCTGGTACAGTTCCACGCGGAAAGCCTGTGAAGCAATCTCGGAGGTCAGCTTACGGGGTTGCCCAGTTTCGCCCGCATTTGCAGTGACTGGAATGTTAATGGATGCAGGCAGATCGAAGAACCGTATGACTGTCAGTCTGAACACTTTGGTGAATGATCAGCAACTGAACGTCGCCAGTCAGTAGAATGCCAGGATAAGATTGGGTGATGACCGGGCAATCCTTCCCTTGCCATACTACAATACGGAGAAATCAATTGATGAATCATGGCAGATAGAAAGAAAAAACTTCCGGTCGGCATCGCTTCCTTCTCCAGGCTTCGGGACAATGGATGTTACTATGTGGATAAGACACCTCACATCGATAAACTCATTGATGATGGCGATTATTATTTTCTGTCTCGCCCGCGGCGGTTTGGAAAATCCTTGCTCATCTCGACTCTAAAGGAACTGTTCGAAGGGAATGAACCGCTGTTCCGCGGCCTGCACATCCACGACCGCTGGGACTGGAACATCAAGTATCCGGTGGTGCGGCTGAGCTTTGATAGTGGTTATGGTCAGCCAGGCGAGCTTGACAGTCACATCAACAGACAACTGGCTCAGATGGAAGAGGTTGCCGGAGTCGAACCAACGAACAGCAGCGGCGCGGTTCGCCTGCAGGACTTGATTTTCAGACTGCATCAGGACTGCGGTCAGCGCGTCGTAGTGCTAGTGGATGAATACGATAAGCCCATTTTGGATCAGCTGAACAATCCGCAGCAGGTGGAAGCCAACCGCCAATATCTGCATGGCCTGTATGGCATCCTCAAAGGCTGTGCCGAGCAGCTCCGGTTCGTCTTCGTCACCGGCATCAGCATGTATTCCAAGGTCAGTCTGTTCTCGGGTATGAATAATCTTCGCGACATCAGTCTGAATTCTGATTATGCCACCCTCTGTGGTTACACGGACACGGACATTGATACGGTGTTTGCCCCGGAACTGGAAGGACTCGACCGCCGTGAGATGCAGCACTGGTATAACGGCTACCACTGGCTCGGTCAGGAGAAGGTCTACAACCCTTACGACATCCTGCTGCTGTTCGCCGAGCGAATGTTCAAACCGTATTGGTATGCCACCGGCACGCCCAGTTATCTACATGGTCGACTGGCGCGCGGTGGTGTCAATACCCTGCAGTTGGAGAACCTGGAGCTGTATGAAAAGGAACTGTCCAATTTCAATATTGACAACATCAGCATCAATGCGCTGCTGTTCCAGTGTGGCTATCTGACCATCGTCGATCGGGCGCTGCGCGGTTCGCGGATGTGCTATACCCTGACCTACCCCAATCATGAAGTGCGCATCTCACTCAACGAGGAACTGCTCGAAGCGGTCAGTGACCAGGGTCAGCTGACGGAGCTATCAAGTAAGGGTGAGCGGCTGATTGAACGGTTGGACGCCAATGACTTTGATGGATTCCAAGCGGCAGTGCATGCGTTTTTCTCCGCCATTCCGCATCAGTGGCATGATAGTAGCGATCTCGCCCGTTATGAGGCGTTTTTCACCAGTGTGCTGTATTCGTGTTTCGTGAGTCTCGGTGTTACGGTGACGGGAGAAGATTCATCCAGTCATGGTCGTGCTGATCTGGTGGTGACCCGTGGTGAACAGGTGTTCATCTTGGAATGCAAGATGCAGGGCGATGGTACGGCGGCAGCGGCACTGGCTGAGGCGGTGGCGCAGCTGCGCGAGAAGAAATATGCCAACAAGTATCGGACCGGCGAGCATAAAGTTCACCTGCTGGCGATGGTGTTCGAACGCGAGGACCGTAATCTGGTACAGTTCCACGCGGAAAGCCTGTGAAGCAATCCCATTCAGCAACACCCGCCTGTATAACAAAATGAGCCAAATTTCGACGTGAGAAGATCTCAGACTCCGGCAGAAAAACGCTAACATCCTTACCAAACTTTGAGCATTGACTTGAGTAAATCTTTTGATCAAACTACCATCGGATGAAGTCCGCCAATCACTCAAAGTACACTACCCACTTACGTTACTTTTGGTTCAACCACCTTTCGAAATCAATCGTAATCGGTCACAAGGACACCGGAGTAACGCTGAGTAGTACCGAGACAGGAACAATGATTCACTGAGAGACTGGAATAGCAACACTACGGTAGCAGCGCTTAATGAAATTCATCTGCAACAAGGTGGTTAGTCAAGATGTCCGCATTACCAAGTGTTTGTCATTCCCACTCTGCAAAATAAAACACTTCCGGCGCGTGAACTTTAAGTGGAATCGCTATCCTGCATGGGAGACTACAGAGTCCATCTAAGCAGACCAAATATATGGAGGTCAATTGGATGAGATGAAACTTCGAATTCTGAAATTTCTCAAAGCAGGAGCTCTATAGATGCTGATCAAATTGATGCTTGAATAAAATTTAATTTGTAAATAATAATCATTATTATTACAATATTCATTCTTATTAGTAATAATTTTGAACAACTAAAGGAACTTTTATGAAATTCAAATCTATATTCAAACTGATGATCGCATCGATTTTAGTATCATCCCTTGTTCTGCCGGGCGCCCGAGCTACTGAAGTAGCGGATGTTTTGGATACCTATGCTGACATTGCTCATGCAACTTATGAAGATTCTCTCATTCGCGCCAAGACGCTCAAAAAGGCAGTTGAAAATTTCATCGCCAATCCGACCGATGCCTACCTTTCACTGGCGCAAGAAGCTTGGATCAATGCTCGTGTGCCCTACCAGCAAAGCGAAGCCTATCGGTTTGGCAATCCAATGGTAGACGATTGGGAAGGGTTAGTGAATGCATGGCCTTTGGACGAAGGCTTGATTGACTATGTTGACATGTCCTATGGTGACGGCTCCGATGCCAATTCATTCTATAAAGCTAACGTCATTGCGAATGCCAATCTTAAAATTGGTGGCATGGATGTTGATGCATCAATGATTGATGCTGCCTTGCTGGAATCATTGCATGAAATCGATGGAGTAGAAGCAAATGTTTCCCGAGGTTACCACGCGATTGAGTTTCTGTTCTGGGGCCAGGACCTGAATGGAACGGGTGCCGGTGCCGGGTTGCGACCAGCATCGGATTTCGATACGGAAAACTGCACCAATGGTAACTGCGACCGGCGGGCGGCCTATCTGCACGCCGCTACTGAGCTCCTGATTGCTGACTTGGAGGATGCGGTCGCGATGTGGGCCGACGATGGTGATGCACGCGCTTATGTAATGAATCTCAAAAACAACGATGGAATAGCAGTTATGCTGAATGGTCTCGGTAGCCTCAGCTACGGCGAACTGGCCGGGGAGCGAATGCAACTCGGACTGTTACTCCACGATCCGGAAGAAGAACATGACTGCTTCAGTGACAACACCCATTGGTCTCACTTCTATGATATTGTCGGAATCCAGAACGTTTACATGGGAAAATACACAAGGGTAGATGGCAGTGTAGTCTCAGGGCCAAGCCTGTCAGATCTTGTGAACAACATAGATGCCAATACCGACATCGCCATGCAGGCTGCTCTACAGGACAGTCTGGCGCACGCCATGGTGATGGTGACAGTTGCGGAATCTGGTAAGAGCTATGATCAAATGTTGGCTGAAGGCGACGAGAACGGCAATAGAGTGATCCAGAATGTCATTGACGCACTCAAATCCCAAACCCAGCAGATTGAGATGGTTGCCTCCACCCTGGGCTTAGGCTCACTTGAGATTGAAGGGTCAGATAGCCTTGACAATCCGAATGCGGTTTTCTAATCTATTCTCATTGCGACAGAAAAAAACCGCCTTTTTTGTCGTTGCGGTTGGCAGTATCAGCGCCTTCGTTTTGGTGTCACCTGGAGTTACTGATGATGCGGCGCTGTTAGCCCCCACCAGCGACTTTACGGCACCCGAGCGCTATGAAACAAATCAAGGAGGCGCTGGTACTTTCAGGGGCATGGTGAGCACCAATGCGTTCTCCATGCCTTCAACCAACATCTCCCTTGAGGCACGCCTTGACTTTATGGTCGGTAATGGTTTCTTCAGACGTCTGTGGGTGACCGCACCTTCATCAACCAAATCAAGCGATGGCTTGGGTCCTTTGTACAACGCACGGGCCTGTCAGCGCTGTCACATCAAAGATGGTCGCGGTCATCCACCAAGTGCCAATTGGCCAGATGACAATGCAATCTCGATGCTTCTGCGCCTGAGTGTGCCGCCGACCACTGAGCAGGAACACTTGCTTCTGCAAGAGCACCGCGTCAATACCATTCCTGATCCGGTCTATGGCAGTCAACTCCAGGATTTTGCTATACCTGGATTGTCGGCCGAAGGACGAATTGTCATTGAGTACGAAGAGTTTGACGTTGTTTTAGACGACGGAACGAGTATCAGTCTTCACCGCCCGACTTATTCAATCAAAGATCTCGGATATGGTCCGCTAGCCGACGACATCATGATGTCCCCTCGTATTGCACCACCAATGATTGGCTTAGGTCTGCTTGAAGTCATCGCAGAGACTGACATTCTAAAAAAGAGTGATCCTGAAGACCTAGATGGTGATGGCATCTCCGGTCGGCCGAACATCGTTTGGAACAAAGAACTCGACAAACCACAATTGGGGCGATTTGGCTGGAAAGCGGGGGAACCGACTCTCAACCAGCAGAATTCCCATGCACTGACCTTTGATATCGGACTTGCCACACCGGTCTCACCCCATGCCTGGGGAGATTGTACCTCAGCACAGGAACCTTGCATCAAAGCACCTCACGGTAATGATGCCGACGGTCTTGAAGCGACTGCGGAGATTATGAAACTCATCTTATTCTACAGCCGTAACCTCGCGGTGCCGGCACGACGCGACGTGGGATCGTCAACCGTGTTAGATGGCAAACGCCTGTTCTACAATGCCGGTTGTATTGCTTGCCATACACCAAAATACATCACTCCATCCATGGACCATCAACCTGAACAATCGCGTCAACTGATTTGGCCTTACACCGATTTACTGTTACATGACATGGGTGAAGGTTTGGCTGACCATCGACCTGAAGGGATGGCAAGCGGCACAGAATGGCGCACGCCACCTCTTTGGGGTATTGGATTGACCCAAGCGGTCAGCGGTCATACCAACTTTCTCCACGATGGCCGAGCTCGGAACCTGGTTGAAGCAATTCTCTGGCATGGTGGAGAGGCTCAATCAGCCAGAGATCGATTTGCCGCCATGTCGGCCGAAGAACGCGCCAATCTACTTACATTTTTGGAATCACTTTAACAATATGACTCGCCGAGAAATTCTCACTTATTTCACGCTGACGGCACTGACGGCACCCGTCTGCCAAGCAACTGTCAGATCACCGGATGACGACGCGTTTACCCAAGTCATTCGAGATATTGCATTGCATCACATCGCACCTGGTTACAAAAATTTCGCCACCTCAACACAAAAGATTCATCACCGCCTTTCTTCATTCATCAATGATGAAACTGACACTGCCTCATTGAAAATTGCGTTTCAAGACGTCATGGACGCATGGATGGCAGTTCAGCATTTACGTTTTGGACCCTCTTTAGTGGCCACGCGAGCCTACCGTATTCAATTCTGGCCCGACAGTCGTAATCGGGTGGGCAGGCAGTTGAGTGCCGTGCTAAAGAAATCGCGCGGTGACCTTGTCAACGACTCGTCGGTGATGGCAAAATCTAGTGTCGCATTACAGGGGTTACCTGCTCTGGAGCGTCTCCTTTATGAAGTCGAACTAACCCCGGGAAATTATGCCAGTCAGCTAGCCCATTCAATCGCCGCCAATCTGCAGACCATTGGTAAAGCAATGGCTGCAGACTGGGTGCCCGGCAGTGAATGGTTCGAAGGACTGATTTCGCCCAATCAGAGTCCGAAGTCTTATCCGACGGTGGGACAGGCAGCCAGTACACTCCTGCTAGCGATGACTACGCAGCTTGAATTTATGATTGACAAGAAAATCAAGGCACCACTGGGTCAAACATCAGACAATCCCCGACTTCGTTTGGCTGAATCTTGGCGAAGCGGCAGGAGTTTACGAAACCTACGTTTGAACATTGTTGCACTCATCGCTCTGTTTGAGCAGGGTGATGGTCGTTTCCGGCGTTTGCTAGAGAACACCCAAAATAGTGATATCGCCGAGTCCATTTCGTCGGCTTTGCATTCGGGATTGAGTACTGTTGAACAGTTGCCGGATGACTACGGCAATTTACTCAGTGAAAAAAATTCCAAACCCAGATGATGTCGGTTGCAACCAACCTCACTCAAGCGCAGACCACTATCAGTCGGGATGCCGCTCCGGCACTGGGCATTCTACTCGGATTCAACAGCCTAGATGGTGATTGATCGACGCAAGTTTCTTGCTGCCGGACTAGTGTCATTCGCAGTGCCTGACTTACTAGTGGCAGCATCCTACCGACCTTCCGTTCTGGGAACATGGCAAGACGCGGATGGAAATCATCGTATGGGGTATTTGGACAGTGGTTTGAGTCTTCCCCTACCCGGTCGCGCTCATGATATTGAGGTATCAACGGATGGTAGAACAGCCTACGTGCTGGCGCGCCGACCCGGCAGGTTTGTCGTCAAAATAGATTTACAGACTTGGGGGATTGAAGGCGTCGCTTGGGCTCCCAGTGGTAGGCATTTCTGTGGTCACGCCACTCTTTCGACGGATGAAGGCTTGCTTTATGTAACGGAAAATGATTATGAATCAGGGCTAGGCCGGATTGGGATTTATGAAGTCAGCCCACGACTCAAAAGAGTCGGAGACTTGCCAAGTTACGGCATCGGTCCTCACGATATTCGTCGATGGGTGGATGGAAAAATTCTGGTGGTGGCCAATGGAGGCATAAAAACCCACCCGAATTTTGGTACCAAAAAGCTGAATTTGGACACTATGGCATCATCTGTTGTTTTGATTGATCCAAACAGTGGATACTTACTCACCGATGTTCGCCCACCCTCAGGGTGGAGATTAATGTCAATGCGGCACATGGATATAACGTCAGCCGGTTTAATCGGCCTGGGTATGCAATGGGAGGGGAACGGGACATCACCACCTCTAGTCGCCACTTGGGATGGGTCAACACACTTGACTTTTGTCGATGAATTGAGTTACGAGAATCTATCTCTAGCAGGCTATGTCGGCTCTGTATCTTTCGATCAATCAGGATTAATCATCGCCGCCACTTCACCCAAGGGTGGGATTATCGCACTCTGGGAAATAGCCGGGTTAAGGCCAATAGGTACTGTTCCGCTGACTGATGTGTGTGGCTTGTGTGCTGGAGACGGCGAGCGAAGTTTTATTGTAACGAGTGGTTCCGGATTCGCGATGAGTATCAAGATTGAAGGCACAATGTCAACCACCCTCCTACCGAACGAATGGAAAGTTCGAATGTGGGATAACCATCTCACTCGAAACTAAACGGTACATATACACGCGATCGACTTTCCGGGTGGTTACACAGCAATCCTTTGAATAGATCTATTTTTGTGGAGATCAATTTGACAAGATGTATCATTAACAATATCTGGAGGTCACTGCGGTGGAGGGCCGCTGAGCTGTTGTTCAACTGAGTCAAGTGAACAGTCAAGCAGTGTCGCCGCCCGCACCGGCGAAATCAACTTCTCCCCTAATGCATGGAAAACAAGTCTTTCGAAACGGCAAGATATTTCCAAAGTGGCATAACTTTGCTCTTCACGAATAGGCTCCGGTTCCGATTTGCGCCACGAACGGGCAAAGGCCGTGAAAGCGTGATTGACAGCTGCAGGGCTTAGTACACCGCTCTGCCGCAGGCGAGCTAAAACCGTCGTGGCTGAGACACCATACTTGTGCTTCAAGCGGATAATCTCGAAATACGTAATTCGACTGCGATTACTACCCACCTCTTCAAGCAAACTCCGTCTGGGCAGCAGAAACGCCCCTGCAAATCGATTCATCACCACTTCTATACCAATTGATAAATTTCCAGTAGAACGAATAATCCTATGGACGAGTTCGAGAGCGAGCGTAAAGCGTTTCCGCTCGACGGTGATACGATTTGATATCACGACGGCTTGAGCAATAGTTTTACCGCATCGCTGAGCTTGGCACGAAAGACTACTGACTCCGTCGGGTAAATCTGTTTCAACGACTTTGATGCCCTTCTCTTCAATCAGTTCACACAAGCTGGGAACTGGATCCATGCCAAGGTGCCAAGTCTCGCGTAACTGATCAGCCAGTTCGTCGATCTGAGTTTCACTGGCTACGCTGTCATGCCAAACCCTGTCCGTCCAATCGACTTTGATCGGCAAATCTAGAATGCGTTCAATCGCAAGGTAGCGTTCCAGTTTATCTATCAAAATTACTTCCACCTTAGCGCGATCCTGCGCCGAAATTCGGGAAGCGTTTCGAAACTCTATGCTATCAATACCCTCAATTTGATTACTCATAAGGAAGTCTAGTGAGGTATCAAGAGCCTTTCCAAGCCCGACCAGCACCGCAGAAGATGGAAGCATCTTACCTGACTCGTACTTGCTGATCGATTGGGCACTCACCTTTGGTGTCAACGCGTTTGCAAGCTCGCGCATTGAAAAGCTGGCCCTCTTTCGGGCGAGACGGAGGCGTTGTCCAAATACTTGTGCTTCTTTATTCATAAAAAAAGTACATTTTTCAACTCATGGTTGATATTTTCGAATTAATTTTTATATTGTAAACCTAAAGTAGAAATATTTTGTTTGTCCTCCTGCAAAATGTGATTAAAGATGGGAGTCGTATTGGAGATGCGGTCACTCTAGGGGTCGCCTTTCATGAAAACGAGCGTGAGTAAGTAGCTCGTATTGGCAACTCATTGGGAATGTATATCACCGCCGGACACTGTCCTGTCTGAACAGGTATAGGGAAGTAATCAAGTCAGTGTCGTCGAAACCCACCTCGACGAGAAACAGAGTGGGTGACGATTAGCGCCTCACCCAGTAACATTTAGGGTCAAATTAACATGCCGAATGGAAATAGCGCGGAAACTCAATTGAAAAAGCAAATTCACAGTATTTGAAAGGCACGTTGAAACAGCCTCTCAATTTCAAGAGCACTGAGACAGGCCAACCAAATTTCAATTCTGACCATTTGCAACGTACTCGTTCGCAGCACCTTCAATCTCGCAGCTTTGTTCAGCAATTCACATGCCCTTCATTTTCCGGTTGAAGGTTGGAATCTCACGAAAATAAACTCCTTCCTTGATAGAAATCGCTATAAACTATATTGAATGGAAGATATTACCAGAAACAATATAGGAGAAGTGAATTGTGGGCAAAAAACTTTATTCAAAAAGTGAAATTGCAAGGATAGAAAAATTTCAATCAGAATTTTTTAGAGCCACCTGTCAAACACCCGAAAGTGTGCACGCCTTGTTAGAACTTACCATGACACCCCAACAGATCGATACGTTTGAAATTGATACCCTTGAAGTACTTGAGTATAACCCGCGAGGCGAGAAAAATTTGACTGGATATATTCCAGATATACATGCAAAAGTTCAACTCAAGGATAGCGGTAATGCATTTGCCCATTTGCTGATTGACGTGCGTGCATCCGATAAGGGAGAACTCAAACCTAGCCAAGCAAACTATATGAAAGATTTATATCGCGATGGGGTAGCCATTGTTATTCCAGTCATTGTGTTAAACGGTCCACCAGCCGACCAGATACTTCCCGATTCTGATTAACTTCCCACTCCCGTGGGAGCCACACTGCTGAGTGTTATCGTGAAAGACCCAACCGTTTGAGGTCATCTAAGGAAATCGCTAGTCTGCAAAACTTATGGTAGAGCCGACAGGTAAATTTACCATACACAGCAAATTGGAAATTGGTATAGGCTGTCGTGCACATACTATGGTATCGGTAGATATCAGACTTCAATGTTCACATCTGCAGAACGGAGTTGGACTGAAGGACAAGGTCATAAAAGGTAGGTGAACTGTGTCTTCAAACATTGTAACAACTCCGTCAGAACAAAAAAGCTGAGCGGACTCATTCAGATTGACACATAGGAGGCAGTATCAACTGATGTATAAGTCAAGGAACTCACAATTGTCTACGCAACCAGAATACGGAATGTATACCAATCTTCCAATCTGCGAAAACCACGCATAACCATGATCTTTACCTAGTTCATCAAATCAACATCAATCTAATCACTATTGTTCAAGAAGATTAATCACCATCAAATACAAAGCACAAACAATGACCAAACAAGTAAACAAAACCTCAATTCAGGTGAAGAATTTTGGCCCGATCATTGATGCAACTGTAGAACTACGTCCACTGACTGTGTTTGTAGGACCGAGTAACACAGGAAAGTCATATCTCTCCATTCTAATCTATGCGCTCCACAAGGCGTTTGCTCGCGCTCCACTACACTGGCTAGATCATGTACATGGAGAATATTCAGAACCATTTGATCAGGGCAGCCATATCAGTTTACAAGATAAAGATGTTGATGATATTCTGGATTTTGTACAGTCTCTTTTTGGTGATTTAGATTTTCCGGAGAAGAAATATATTACTCTACCCCCTTCAATAGTTAGCCGGTTGCATCCTCATACAAACTGGTTAGGAAACTTAATGTCTGATGAAATCGTTCGATGCTTTGGGATGAGTGAAATCCGTGAGTTGATACGCAAGGGAGAAAAATCAGCACAATTTATCTTGCGGAATAATCTCTCCAATCACGGAGACTATGCGGAACATCAGTTTAAACTCAAGAAAAAACCAAAACTATATGTCACGATTCCCGCCAAAGTGCAAATTCCAATCAGCAACGGAAATTCTGAAACTTGGATTCGCCCTGTTGTGCGCAAATTTAGAAGCAGTCAACTGTGGGAGGAAGCGAGGAATGATGACCCTAAACAGCGGAGGTCCGCTGCCATGGCGTTCCTGTCATCCGTCTACTATACAGTGTTGCCATCATCGATCGGGTCCATGCGCTCTTTGGCCCATTACTTACCGGCTGACCGAACGGGTATCATGCATGCCCACAGCGTGGTCGTCAGTTCCCTAATCGCTAACGCACCTTCTGCGGGATTACGGCATCCTAAACAAACTCCAATAATGTCTGGAGTGCTCGCAGATTTCCTTGAGAAACTGATCTACATTGATCGACTCAGGATGCGTAATTCTAAACGAGAAACTGGCTCATACATCAGTGCAGCTATCGAAAACAGCATTCTCGGTGGTTCAGTTAGCGTCGATCGTTCGGAATATACCGGATACCCAACATTTGGATACCGACCAAACGGATGGAAACACAATATTTCAATCGGACACGCGTCATCAATGGTTTCCGAACTTTCCCCCTTAGTTTTGTATCTCCGTCACCTTGTCACGCCAAACAACGTTCTGATTGTCGAAGAACCGGAATCACATCTACACCCCGCGATGCAAGTTGCCTTGATGCGCCAACTTGCAGCAATCGTTAAGGCAGGCATTCGGGTCATCGTAACTACGCATAGCGAATGGCTACTTGAAGAATTAGCTAATATCGTCCAACGTTACAAACTCCCAGAATCTGTCCGAAGCGACAAAATAGCGCTACACCCAAATGAAGTGGGTACTTGGCTTTTTGAATCCCGGCAAAGGTCGAAAGGCTCGACGGTTAAGGAAATCAATCTTCAAGACACAGGGCTATACCCATCCGGCTTTGATGAAGTTTCCAGTGCGTTGCATAATGAGTGGTGTAATATTTCTGAGAATATTGAGGATGATTCGTGACAAATCTGGTGAAAAGAGTCTCTAAATCAATCAATAAAAGTTGCTGTGTGAAAAGCCCTTTGAGCAAGGACGGATGTGATATTAAGATGACCGGAGTGCCTACCCCAAAGTTAATCATTGATTTTGACAAATGTGGTTCACCACTGCCTAGCGATCAGACCAGATGCGACTATTTCTTGATCGCAGAAGATCAAAAAAACCAATTCAACTGGGTCGCTCTACTCGAACTTAAGTCTGGTCGACTGAATTCAAGTAAAGTTATCAAACAGTTAAGAGCAGGTGCTGTATTTGTGGAAAAAGTCGTCCCGAACAACGAAACTATAAAATTTGTTCCCATTGTTGTCAGTAGCGGCATACACAAAATAGAGAGAAGAAAACTCAAGGAGAAATCGAATGCAATTAAACTCCATGGACAAAAGCGATATATCCGACAAATTCAATGCGGGTCGAAATTAATGACAGCGCTGAAATCATAACATTTTCATAAGTTTTATCAAACACTAAGAACAATTACGATAATTGCAAATAGCTAGGTAAATTGAGTGCATTGAATCGTGATCGAAAAACAGAAAAGAAAACTCGAACAGAAACTCTGGGACATCGCGAATGAGTTGCGTGGTCGAATGGGTGCCGACGAATTTCGCGACTATATTCTGGGTTTCATTTTCTACAAATACCTATCTGAGAGAATGCAGGTTTATGCCGACGAAATCCTTCAACAAGATAGTATCGTTTACGATTCATTGGACGAACAAGCTGAAAAAGATCAATTGATTTTAGAAGCTGTTCGCGAAGCTTCACTCGAAGCGCTCGGTTATTTTTTGAAACCGTCTGAACTTTTTAACAGAATTGCAAACCGAGGTGAAAAGCAGTTTATTCTGGAAGAGTTAGAGAACATCCTCATCAACATTCAGCGCTCCACAATGGGCACTGCGTCAGAAGAGGATTTTGATAATTTATTTGAAGATTTGGATCTAACTTCAACCAAACTTGGCCGCACAGTTGACGACCGAAACAAACTGATATCCAAAATACTGGAACATCTGGACCAAATTGATTTTCAGCTAGAAAACGCAGACTCCGATGTGTTGGGTGATGCGTATGAGTACCTGATTGCCCAGTTTGCCAGTGGCGCAGGCAAAAAAGCAGGTGAATTTTATACACCTCAAGCTGTATCCACGATTCTTGCGCAAATCGTTACAACAAATAAAAGTCGATTAAAATCAGTTTATGACCCAACCTGTGGTTCAGGTTCCTTACTGCTCCGAGTGGCAAAAGAAACGACAGTCTCTGAGTTTTGTGGTCAAGAAATGAATCGAACCACATTCAACCTCGCGAGAATGAATATGATCCTGCACGGTATTCATTATCGGGATTTTGATCTCAGACAGGACGATACGCTGGAGTCTCCACTACACAGTGGCAGGTTGTTTGAAGCTGTGGTTGCCAACCCTCCATTCATTGCAAAGTGGTCAGCAAATCCATTGTTCCTGACCGATGATCGATTCAGTTCATTCGGCAAACTCGCACCAGAATCAAATGCAGATTTTGCTTTTGTTCAGCACATGCTTCACCATCTTGATGAAAACGGAACAATGGCTGTGATTCTTCCACACGGTGTACTGTTTCGCGAAAAAGTTGAAAAGCATATAAGAGAACATCTGGTACACGATAAAAATTGGTTGGATGCAGTGATCGGACTGCCGCCTAATATCTTCCATGGCACTTCAATCCCAACCTGTATTTTGATCTTTAAAAAATGTCGAGAAACAGAAGATGTATTGTTCGTTGATGCTTCGAAACTCTATGAAAAACGCAAGAACCAGAACTTCCTGCGCTCTGAAGATGTCAATCGAATTGTTGAAGCCTGGCGCAATCGGCAACAAGAGGAAAGATTTAGCCATCTAGCCACGATATCTGAAATCGAAAAAAACGATTGGAATCTGAATATTCTTCGCTATGTGGATACTACTGAGCCTGAAGAAGAGATAGACCTCGAAAGTGTAGTTTCAGAAATACGTGAAATTGACGCAAGCATGCTAAATCTCGATAAAAATATCCGGAAGTATTGTCAAGAAATTGGAATAGTCTCACCGGTGTAGGCCTCAGCCCCTTAGCGTTGGGAATCGTGAACCGAAGTTTGTCTCAGACTAATTGCTGAGGAGATTTGTATTTCTTGTAGTAGATTGTCTGGAGAAACGTACTAAAAAAGAGCACTTAAGAAAATTACATAAGGAAGAGTTAAAAATGTCAAAATATCTACCAAAAACTCTTGAAGAACTCTGCAATATTCAGATAGGCAAAACACCCCCACGAAATAAACCTGAATATTGGAAAGGTGACAACTTATGGGCAAAAATTAAAGATCTAAATGGTGAAGTTTTGACGGATACAGATGAGAAAATATCAGATTTAGCAAAAGAAATCTTAAATCCACCAGCAACTGCTGGGACCGTATTATTCAGTTTCAAATTAACAATTGGAAAAATGGCATTTGCATCGGAACAAACATGGTTCAACGAAGCTATCGTAGCATTACCGGTCAAAAATCCAACAATTCTCGACAACAAGTACTTATTCTATGTACTTAAAACTCTGGATTGGAACACTCAAACTGATCAAACAGTACGCGGAATAACTCTCAACAAGAAAAAACTAAAAAATATTCGAATCCCACTTCCTCCAATTGAACAACAACAGAAAATCGCACAATTTCTAAGCACCATTGACCTGAAAATCAATCAAATGGCAAATCAAATCAAACTGTTCGAAAGATTCAAGAAAGGCTTAATGCAACAGTTGTTTGTCTGAACTGTGGCCCCACCGATTTCGATATTGTCTGATTTTTGCTGATTCAGACACGACCGTCAACGATAAAGTGGATTAGTTTCATTTCACCAGACTTCCCTCACTATCCACTCATCGTCAAATTCTATTCTCCACCCACATGCAGTTCAAACTGCCACCCATCCCGCTCTCGAACAATCCAATTCTGCATAATGCCTCAGACCGAAGCACAGTTGGAACAGGCCCTCGTCAGGCGACTCGACGGATTAGGGTGGGAATTCGTTACCATCAATGATTCTGCTAGCCTTTGGAATAATCTGAAATCACAACTCGAAGCTTTCAACAAAACACAATTCAGTCATACTGAATTTTCGCGTATCCGTAATCACCTAGACAAGGGTAATGTCTTTGACAAAGCCAAAATTCTCAGAGACCGGATGGCGCTACAACGTGATGATGGTACGACGGTCTATCTTCAATTTCTAAATCTGGAAGAATGGTGCCGCAATCTCTATCAGGTGACCACCCAAGTTACGCAGGAAGGTGCCTATAAGAATCGTTATGACGTTACTCTACTGGTCAACGGATTACCTCTCATTCAAATTGAACTCAAGAGAAAGGGAGTCGAATTGAAAGAGGCATTCAATCAGATCAACCGGTATCAGCGGCACTCCTACTGGTCGGAAGGTGGACTGTTTCAGTATGTTCAGATCTTTGTCATTTCAAACGGCGTGAATACAAAATACTACGCCAACAATCGACAACAGGATTTCAAACAAACGTTCTTCTGGGCAGATACTGATAACAACAAATCCGCTCGACTTGAAACTTTCGCTGACAATTTTCTGGAAAAATGTCATGCTTCGAAGATGATCAGCAAGTACATCGTCCTACATGAAAGTAACCGAGTGCCAATGGTACTCCGACCTTACCAATTCCATGCTGTCGAAGCAATCGTCAATCGAGTTCACTACGGACGTAAGAATGGCTACATTTGGCACACTACCGGTTCTGGCAAAACCTTGACGAGCTTCAAAGCAGCACAACTCCTGATTGAAATTCCCAAAGTTTATAAAGTCGTATTTGTCGTTGATCGCAATGATCTGGATTATCAGACGACACGAGAGTTCAATCATTTCAGTGAAGGCTCGGTGGATGGCACCACCAATACTCAATCTTTGGTCAATCAGTTGTCCGGTGAGAACAAGCTGATTGTGACAACCATTCAGAAACTCAACAATGCCATTTCAAAAAACAGGTTCGAACCCATTCTCGCTCAAGTCAAAGACAAACGCGTTGTGTTCATCTTTGACGAATGTCATCGTTCGCAGTTTGGGGAAACGCACAAAAGAATTGTAGAGTTCTTTACACGTTCGCAGCTGTTCGGATTCACGGGAACGCCGATATTTGCTGACAACGCAGTTAAAGCCGGACCCATCAGAAATCGCACAACCAAAGATCTCTTTGGCGACTGTCTGCATAAGTACGTTATCACAGATGCGATCAATGACGAGGCAGTGTTGCGATTTTCAATCGAATATTGGGGACGGTTACGCCGAAAAGATGGCAATCTGGTTACCGATGAGGAAGTGGCCGGCATCAATACTCGGGAATTTTTCGAGAATGAACACCGAATCAGTGAAGTAGCGGATTGGATCATCAGCAATCACAGTCGCAAGACGATCCAAGAATATTTCACTTCAATTTTATGCGTCAGTTCAGTAAAAGCTCTGATCAAATACTATGAAATCTTCAAATCGAAAAAAGCGCGAGGAGAACACGATCTGCGAATCGCTACCATATTCACCTATACCGCAAACGAAGAGGATGCAGATGCCAATGGTCTAATTGGCGACCCAGATTTCGATTTTGCCGACTCCATACCAACCAATGTTCATACTCGCGAAAAACTTGAATCCTTCATCAGTGATTACAACGCCATGTATCAAACCGCGTTTTCCTGTAAGGACAGTATTGGTTTTTACAATTATTACAAAGATATTGCAAAACGAATCAAGGAGCGAGAGCGAACAGACTTCAAAGACTGTGACCGCGTCGATATCCTATTGGTGGTCAACATGTTCCTTACGGGATTTGACGCGCGAAAAATCAATACGCTGTATATCGACAAAAACCTTCGTTACCACGGCTTGATTCAAACCTATTCTCGAACCAACAGAACCCTTGGCAAGAAGAAATCACACGGCAATATAGTCTGCTTCCGCAATCTCAAGGAAAAGACCGACGAAGCCATCACACTGTTTTCCAATAAGGAAGCGATTGAAACCGTGTTGATGGAACCTTACGAGAATTACGTCGATCAGTTTAATAAAGCAGTGATGGAACTGCGTGCCTTGGCATCAACTGTCGATGGCGTAGACCAGTTAATCAGCGAAGAAGAAAAACTGAATTTCGTGATCGTTTTCCGCAAACTGATCCGACTGCGCAGCATCATTGAGACCTTTACAGATTATGATGCGTCCCATCTTACCCTGACACCCCTGGAATTTGAAGAATATAAGACCAAATACTTGGATATTCATGATCGCGTCAGACGCGGGGATGAAGCTGTTTCAATCATAGATGAAGTTGATTTTGAACTGGAGCTCATCCATCGCGACGAAATCAATGTGGCCTATATTCTAGCTTTACTAGCCGAATCAATTCAGGAAGAAGCCAGTTTGGATGAGAAATCGCAGGTCAAAGGCAGGAAAAAACGTGAGATGGTCAACGACCTACTCAAATCAGAAACCCAACTGCGTAGCAAGCGCGAACTGATCGAACGATTCATTCAGGACCACATGTATCCATCTGTCAATCGTGGTGAATCCGTTGAGATGGGATTTACCAACTTCTGGGAAAACGAAAGAAAGAAAGCCATTAATTCCATGCAGTCCGATTTAGGCATTGATTCTGACAACTTAATTCAAATGATTGAAGAATACCACTTCAGCGGCCGGGAACCTCTACATGATGATATTGTTTACCATCTTCGGCAGAAACCTACGATACTTCAACGCAAAACAATGATTCAACGGGTAATAGATGGCATCCAAGAATTTGTTCGAACTTTCGATGAATATATCGGTGATATTTGATGAAATCAGTACCAAAAGTTTGAAGGCATAAGGCTGGATGAGAACAGTAAGGTCTCAATCAGGATTTGAGAAATAGTAATGAGAAAATGAGAGTTTTTCGTAGATCTGATTTAACTCTGCTAGAAGATAATCATGTAACCATGTCAGAAGAAATTCATGCCAACTCATCATAAATCACCGAGAAACGCTAAGCGAGAAGCTGCGCTTTGTTTATATAAATTGGCTGAGTCAGGCGTTGCTCTTGATGAAGATATGTTGGAAATTTTGAAAGAATACGATTTCGACAAAAACAGCGACCCGCACGATAGGGATGAATTTTCATATTGGTGTGAATCTGACTGGGTTGATGGTTTGGAACTCACTCCCGAAAATTTGAAAAATGCTCCGATTGAAACAGTCACGAAGGCAATTAAAGATTGGAAATTTGACAGAGAAAATACTGTATTCCAAGAGGAAGTGTTTCGTGCTCTGTTTCTTGATAATCCTCAAAGAACTCTGAATGCAACGTGCAGACTGGCCGATGATGGCATTTGGCAACCCTATGCTTGGCACGTTTGTTTATACACTCTAAAAATCGAAATGGCGGAATTTGCGGAGATGGTTGAGCAAATCAATCCTATGTTGGCATCAGCAACTGATGAGCAGTTGAAACAAATTGAAAATGCAGTTCTACGCTACCTGAATTTAATTTCAACACAGTTTGACGTTAGTCAGGAATATGTCATTAGGAAGTTATGGTTGCGAATTTGGAAAATCATCGACAGGAAACAAACTTACATAATGGATAAAACCGATGTTATAAATGAAGCGTTTAACAGCCCGGTGGGAACAATGACGACTGTTGCGCTGACAAGGTTGTGGATGCATTCAAAGATCGAAAACAATCATGATATGCCTGATGAAATCAGAATTTACTTCAAGACAATTTCCAGTGCGAAAGATGGACATTATGGGCGTGTAATTCTGGCAATGCGGCTATACTCCATACACCAAATTGCTCCGGAATGGACAAACGCAAACTTAATTTCTCACCTGTCACCCACTAACACAACTGAATCTCAAGAACTTTGGCTGGCATTCAGTACAGGAATAATGATCGGGCCGAATTTACTGGCGCAAATTAAAGATCCATTGATTGAAATTCTGACTGAGTCATCTAATCTGACTGATGCTAAACTTAGACATCAATTGACAAATCTGTTCATGACGGTATGTCTATATGCTCCAACTGATTCTCTCACACCAGAAGAGATAAAAAGAGTGATCAAAACCATGTCGGAAGATATGTTGGTAGACGCACTTTCTTTCATTAGGAATAATTTGACTAGAGACGAAAAGCAAAATGCTGTAGGCTGGAGGAACAGAATACATCCCTGGCTCGATCAATATTGGCCCAAATTGGGAAAATTCAAAACTTCTCAGATGTCTGAACTTATGGTACAAATTTTCACCCAATGCGGCCCGGCATACCCTGATGCGGCCGGTTGGTTTATGGAATACCTAAAACCAGTGAATAGCAGAGTGCTGGATACTTTGAACCGAGATCAATTCACAGGTGAATTCGCGCCGGTCACTTTACAGGTGTTGAAGAAATTGGTTGACGTTGAGTCAATCTCACCGGAAAATAAGTCAACCTTGATTTCTGTTCTGAAAAAAATAAGAAAGAACAATGCAGGATTAGAAAACGATAGGCAATTCATCTCGCTCTGCCATATTGCTCATTCTTGACTATCCCGATACCTAACCTTAGTTTAACGAAAAAATAATAACAATACAAAACATCAGATACTTACAGGAATCGGTTGTTGGATTATGGCACTGGTTAAAGTACCAGCGTCGGTTTCAGACCGGGAGACCCTGTCTTTTGCCCCGGCGATGTGTGAACCACCGAGCACCTCACAATTGCCCGTTGTTTCAGCTCAGGAGTTGAATCGCGATCTGATGGTGTCAACAAGTCTACCATCTAACTCACCAAAAACAACTCCATTACCTGTTGCCTCACAGGCGACAACCGTTCCCCAAGGGTCAACAATCATCGAGTGTCCGTAGGTTTGTCGGCCACTAGGATGAACACCCCATTGTGCCGGCGCCACAACATAACAATGATTCTCGACCGCGCGCGCTCGAAGCAGTACTTCCCAGTGATCTTTACCGGTCGTCTGCGAAAATGCTGATGGAACAGCAAACCATGTTGCACCCTGCTCAACCAAACTCTGATAAAGAGATGGAAATCTGACATCGTAACACACGGTCACCCCACATTTACCCACCGGGGTGTCCGCAACCACCAATTCGGTCCCGGCTTCCGTATAGCAGGATTCTGAATAGATTTCGCCATCTGGGAGATTCACGTTGAACAGATGAATTTTGTCATAACGGCACAGATTTGCACCATTGCTGTCAAACAGAAAAGTGGAGTTGCGAATCTTCTGAGACTCACTGCACCGGACAAAAACACCGGACGCTAGAATCCAAATCTGCTGGTTTCTAGCCAGGTTAGCAAGAAACGTCTGAATCGGACCCGCACCTTCTTCGGGTTCGGCAACGCGAAGACGCTCTGAATGGTCTTTAGCCATCAACGCAAAACACTCGGGTAACACTGCCAACAGTGCACCACCGGCGCGTGCTTTGGTAACCAGATCCTGCGTTAACTCTAAATTTTGGCTGACATCGTCTCCCGAGTTCAGCTGTACCGCAGCGATACGCACCTTTAGAATTCGGGTGACTCAGAAACGATTAAAACCAGTGTTGCTGGCACCCCTGAACCAGGTTCGAGCAGCATCTCGGCAGAACGAATGCCGAGACTCACCAAAGAATCGCGCAGTGCCGTTGCCCATGTATAACCTTCATCACCACCGGGATATCTGATGATCAATATCGCATCATCCAATTCTTCATAATGATTCAGTGAAGCTCGTAACTGCGGGATTTTCAGTACTTCGTCAACTGAAAAATTCGATGGCCATTCGTAGTCAGCAATCTGTACTTCATAGTCTGCCAACCCCACACTCGGTAAAGCGCAACATACCAACACACTGCACAACACTCTCGGAAAAAATCTAATCATGAGTGAACCCTGGTCAATGCCTCAAATGATGTCCTTGAGCTAATCTGCTTGCCGCGTTTGCGTGTAATGACCGGTGCTTCCCAAGTACCAGTGATGTCATACCGATAGCTGAATTTAATGTCCATCTGCTCAGCGAGCTTGGAGCCTAGATATACGAGTGTTCCAGTGACCGGATTGATCAGTACCGTCGTCAAAGTCGTTAAAGAATTTTTGATCTGTGGCTCAACGCCCAGTAGGAGTTGATGCTGCCTGTCGTTCCAATTGGAACTGCCGGTCATTGCCATGGATACGGATGGTCCTTCAAGATATATTCCATTGATTTCGAATACACCTTTGGTCAGCTTGGCAGTACCGGTCAGCGTATCGTACAAAATGCCATCTTGGTCCAAAACGTCGACCACGTCATGAGAGAATTTTTGCAGAATGGTATCGTAATTCAAGGCACCAATAAATTTCAAGGCTCTCTGATGCTCATTTTTCACCACCGCTCCCTGCTTGGCGCTGAGTTCAATATTACCCGAAACCCGATGTGTGGTCCATCGAGTCAACGCTGCGTCCCACTCAAGTATCCCGGAAACCTCTGCTACACCTTGTTCAAACAGGCCGGAATACCCAAGCACTTCCATGCTGCGGCCAAAATCGGTAGAATTTAACTGAAATTCAATTTTCGAAGTCTGATCATAGAACCAGTCCCCAGTAGCTTTAAGCGTAAAGGTCGGCATTTCGAACTCCGCTCGTGAAATGCGCCAACTTGTATCATTGGGTTCTGCAATAATTACACTTTTCCCCAAGTGATATTGGCCATATCGCATGTCTTCACACTGTAATTCAATCGCCGGCAGATTTACGGGATCGGTTGGTGGCTGGGCTGCATTCTTTTCGGTGTTATCCAGATGACAGATGGATAAATTCAACTGCAAGGATGGAGACTCGTCCGCCGATGTAAACTCCGCACTTTGATAACGAGCCGTACCTTTGACCGATGCAGTTGACAGCTTAATATTCCAGTAAGATTTTTCCTTATCCGCAACAATGTTAGCTTGCTGAAGTTTGTAGTTCCCAGGCAAGATTAATTCATCAACATCAATCACCACCGATTTAAGTGCCGTTGACGATTCTAAGTTATTACTCACTTCAGTGGCTTTCAATAACTTTGACCAATCATCATAATCAAGTTGCGGCAGATCAACTGCAACTTTATATCCAGACTCGTCTAGAACAACCGGAGCACCCCCGATGGCTACGGTACCGGCTCGTGACCGCCACTTGTCGCCTCGGAATTCGGCCTGCAACGTTGCTTGTAAGTCTTTTCCCAAACTCAGAGTGATGGTACGCTCAGTTTTGTTTTTAGTGCGCATAGCGAGATTCAATGGCAGAGACTCACCAGCACCCTTTTGCATTGGAAATGGTAGCGTTGACACCAAATTGGTTAACGATGAAGTCACTTCTAGCTCATTTTGATTTGCCGCAAATGAATAATCGGCTTCCCAATCCATATACCCAGTCAATCGTTCAGTTATGGATCCATCGGCGATCATCTTCAGTGCATTGGCACTGGCTCGTCCAGCCGCTTTACCAGTTGCCGTGTAATTTCCTTGGCCTCCCGACCCTTTGAACTCCGTGTTGAATGCACCACCCAGCATTGTTCCCCTTAGATTGCCTGCAGTTACGCCAACCCGATTAAATTGCAAGCGACCGGACAAGTCATCCATTTGAATACCTTGCGTGGTCAGAACACGAGTGTCAGTGAGGTCAACGTGGCCGGTCAGCACAAACTCCTTACCCCGCCGCAATGGTACATCCACGTTCAGTGCAACAGTTCCCTCTCCATTACCCTTGATAATCCAGTTGAGTTTGTTCGGTGATACCATTCCATCTTCACCGAACAAATCGAAAGCAACTTTCAATGGCAGATCAATGTCCGCGGCAACCGTCATGATTGGGTCGCTATGCATGAAATCATCAATGGTAGCAATCCCACGTTGCAGCGGATACTCATACAGCGAACCAACATCCGCAGTAATCACCACTTGTCTATCGCGGAGCTGATAGGTACCTGAAGTGTTTTCCAAAGGTGGCCACCGGTCGCCAAAGCGGTAAGTTAAATTGGCAAAGTCACCTTCACCCGTTAAATTCCAATCGCTGTTCGTTTCCAGTATCGTTTTAGGATTGAAACTCAGGGTACCATGCAGTCCGGTTAACCACAACGATGTCAGTCTTTCGGATGCATGCTGGTAGAACTTGGGAGGAAACGCGCCAGGCACGTGCTTGAAAGCGGCCACCATATCCAAAGCATTCAACGTAAAATTCACATCAACGCGCTCGGCTTTGGAATCATTCAGCTGGAGCACACCTTGCGCCGTAAAATGGGCACGCGCGACGTCGGCGATGTCGCCGTCGAAATGCGGATCATTGACGTCCACCGAAAAATTCAATGCAGCAAGTTCAGACCCGGACCAACTGGCATTGACCTTTGCATTCACCAGCGACTCGAGCCGTGCCAGTTCCATCCTCTCCACTTTCATTGAATCCCCTAGCATTGGTACCAGGCGCGCAAATTCAATTGAGTGAGCAATCAATTCTAAATCGGTTTGCATGGCGGCATTAATCGACTCCGTAGTGGCGACTGTCAGAGTGACCTGTGTCTGCGAACTTTCATTAGAAGTCATCTGCAACAATACAATCTTTGACAATCCTTCACTATTCCCGTCAACTTCAAAGCCGCCGGAAAAGGTCACCGGTTGGGCACCGGTATCATATCTGAACTCATATTCGCCACCGGAAACCACCACTCGCCGCAAGTGGGATAGAAAATTCAACCCGGTCATTATTGAGCTGGTATCTACGGAACTCGTTCGATGTTGGTCGGCTGTACGGCGATGACGAACAGAGTGGTGAAATACGATCTGAGGATTGATGATATCGACGTGACTGACTTCCCATTTCTGCAGTTCAAATATTGGTATCGTCACACGTACGTCAAAGCGGTCAATCCACAACTGAACTCTCCCCTGCGGTGTGTCTCGCTGCATTGCCAATCCACTGATACTTAAAACCGCATTTTCGTCTTCCCATCCCAGGCCCAATCGCTCAACGTGAAAGTCGTTACCCAACCGAGCAGCGGCGAAATTCACCAGTGACGGGGTAAAGGCATTGGGTTGAGTCAGAATCAACACCACCAACAGAATGACCAGCAACGCAAGCGAACTGACCCAGGCAAGGACACGTAGTCCAAATTTCATCATTCTGCTTAACAAGTGCATTCTTCTTCACTCGGAATGGGTAAGACTACGTTCTCAAATCAATGGAACGATAGTTTTTTGGTTCATGATCAGATGTAGCACCAATCGGACCAGGTTCGGGACAGCGAAAATTCTGCCAGAACGTTGTTCACTGCTGTTTGATATGGGGGTACGGTCACCCCCACCAACTGCAGCAGTTCAGCCACTTCTTTAATCGGCATGCCAATCACCGAACTCAGAGACCCATTAACCGTTTTGACAAATGATGCCGCGCGGCCTTGAATCGCGTAAGCACCGGCTCGGTTTTCAAATTCACCACTCGCCAGATACCGTTGAATCTGAGGCTCGGTCAAAGGGTAAAATTCAACTTCACTGATGACACCGACACAACGAGTCACCGGGCCGCTGACTACGGCAACCGCAGAGTGCACCTGATGCACTTCACCGGATAGCCACCTCAACATCTGCCCGGCTTCAGTTACGTTCTGCGGTTTACCCAGTTTCTGCTCATTGATGCAGACGCAGGTGTCGGCGCCAATGATGACGGATTGTTTGGCCTCGGTAGACGTCAAAGATCCATCACAGTTCGACTTTTGCATTGCAAGTCTCAACACATAGTCACTTGGACACTCACTGACCTGCGGTGTTTCATCAATGCCCGGATCAGTGACTGAGAACTTCAATTCCAGTGATTTCAGCAGACGATGTCGTTGTGGCGAACTAGAGGCGAGAACGATCATCCGCGGGGTGGCCGAATTCCGAATCAAAGGCGGAAACACGATGGGCTCGCGCCTCAACCCGATGCCTGCTCTTCCGTCAGTTCAGCTGTTTTCTTCAACGTTCGGTCCCAGAGTCGTTCCAAGTCATAAAATTCGCGTGTTTCAGCCAACATGACATGAACGATGACACTGCTGTAATCCAACAGAACCCACTGTGCATGCTGTTCACCTTCCAAGCCAACGGGCTTGCGCCCGATATCCGCTAAGCGCTCGACGACCATCTTCATTATAGATTTTACGTGTCGAATCGACGAGCCGGAAACGACAATCATGTGGTCGGTGACGTCAGTCAACTCCCGAACATCAAGAATCTCTGTATTCAGTCCTTTTGCATCCTCGATCGAATCCACAATCGGCTGGAGAATATCGTTGGCTTCCAACTAGGCGGCGACTCCCTGCGGGGTGTACAGTTGATTCTGTAAAATGTACTGCGCCACCGGACTCGGCAGTGCATCGGGACATTCCTCACCGAGCGACATACTGATTCTCAGTCGTGTGGCCGACACATCTACCAACGAAACATCAAGGTGAACGATGTTCCCGGCCAATCGGTCATACAATACTTGCGGATGAAACTGAAGCGCTTTGGCCCACCACACCGGTAAGACGTTGGGCACCTTGGCACCCGGTCGATTCATGATGATGATATTCGCCAGTTTTAGCACATCAGCCCACCAGTACCACTGCTTGATCTGCAGAAAAGCATCCATGCCCAGGATCAGGCATAGTGGTCGGAATTTATGCTCAGTGCGCAGTGAACGAAGGGTTGGCACCATGAATGACTTACCTGGACGTTTCATTTCGCGATCATCAGCAATCAACTGTGGATAATCGGCTAATGCCAGTACCGTCATATTCCAACGGTGCTGGGGGTCGGTGCGCGGGTCGGCACGATGGCCCGGCCGAGCATTGGGCACGTAGCGAACTTCATCAATGCCCGTTGCGCGGCAAACATCCAAAACCGGTAGTATGTGTCCAATATGTATTGGATCAAATGTCCCGCCAAAAACTCCAATTGGTTTCATCTATTTTCTCCACTGCAATATGAGTCAATATTTTCTATATCCGTATTGTGCCATCACCACAGACTACATACTTCTGGGTAGTCAAACCTTCAAGTCCGACTGGGCCACGTGCGTGTAATTTATTGGTGCTGATGCCAATTTCGGCCCCGAGGCCATATTCAAACCCATCCGCAAAACGCGTCGATGCATTGACCATGACTGAACTGGAATCCACTTCTCGCATGAACCGCTCCGCATGTGCCAGATTTTGCGTGACGATGCAATCGGTATGCGCAGACCCGTAGCGTTCAATGTGGTCGATAGCCTGATCGATGTCGTCTACAACCCGTATCGCCAGTATGGGCGCCAAGTATTCTTCATACCAATCGTCTTCGGTCGCCGGTGTTAGACTAGTACAGAACTCTCGACTGCGTTGACATCCTCGCAGTTCCACTCCCTGGTCCTGTAGCGCGCGAGCCACATCGGGTAAAAACGTCCGTGCAATCTGTTGCCCGACCAACAATGTTTCAGCAGCATTGCAAACACCATAGCGATGAGTTTTGGCATTGATGACGATGGCCATCGCCTGCTCTTGACAGGCATCATCGTCCACATAGACGTGGCATACGCCATCTAGATGTTTGATGACGGGAATGCGCGACTGTGAAGTGATTCTCTCAATTAAACCTTTACCACCGCGCGGCACGATGACATCAATGCAGTCTTCCATGTCGACTAACGCATCAACGGCTTGCCGGTCAGTCAATTCGATAAACTGAATCACGTCGGCATGCAGACCGACACTTTCAAGACCTTGCTGCAGGCATTCCACGATGGCGATGTTTGAATGAAATGCTTCCGAACCACCGCGCAGGATCACTGCGTTTGCTGATTTTACGCACAATCCCCCGGCCTCGGCAGTTACACTGGGTCGAGATTCGTAAATGATGCCAATCACTCCCAATGGCACCCGCATTTGCCCCACACGGATACCGGAAGGTCGTTGCACCATCCGGGTCACTTCTCCGATCGGGTCCGGCAATTCCGCGATGGCACGCAAACCGTCAGCCATCTGTGTGACACGTGAAGCGGTCAATTCCAGACGATCAAGCAAGGCATCGGACAATCCGGAAGCCTGACCAGCGCGCAAATCAATACTGTTGGACTGCTGAATTTTAGCCGCTGACAATTCAATCTGTGCGGCGCTCGCTAGCAGTGCCTGATTTCTCTGCTGCGTTGTCGCGCGTCCTATTGCGCGAGTAACGGTGCGCGCATTCACGGCCACCTGTCTGACATAGGTTGCCGTATCCAATAGCGGCTCTACCGAAGTTTGCATGTGATTAATGGACTCCCGTACGAATGCCACAAATATACAGCACTATGTTCTCCAATTGATTCCAAATATTCCCCGCATCCGCCGGTTCACGACCTTTCAATATGCGATCGGCTCTCGCCAATTGCCGCATCGCCACGATGCTGCCACGATGGCCGATGCGCTTGGCAGCCTGCATCAAGACATCTTGGCGCGCGCGCCAAATCCTGAATTCGTTGAAAATAGGTTGCGTACGCTGACGATTGGCCATGGTACCGGTCAGTCGATAGACGATTCTGAGCTCGCGCGCCAGCGCCCATAAAATCAGTAGAGGTTCGGCACCTTCATTTTTCATTAACCGGAGCTGGCGCAGCGCCCGCCGTGCTCGCCCCGTCAGACATCCATCAACAAACGCAAAGACATTGAACTTTGCTTGATCAGCAACGATCCGATCAATTTCCTCAACCGTGATGGTAGATCCATCATCGCCCAACGCCAACTTTTGCATTTCATTGCCGGCGGCAAGCATGTTGCCTTCAAAATAGTATGCCAGCCGCCCCACCACATCTGGCTCGTAAGACAACTGGTCACGCTGTAGAACATTTTTGATCCAAGTACTGAATTCTTCACGGCGCAACTCGGGATTATCGACCGCTACGGCCTGGTCAAGCCAGGTCTTAAACCAAGCCATGCGCCGAACTGCAGTCTCCATACCACCACCGATCAGCACTACGGCGACATCATCGCTCGGTGATTTCACGCATTCGGTGAGTATTTTAGCACCTTGCGTACCGGGCCGGCCGCTAGATGGCAATCGCAATTCAACTAGTTTCCGTCCACCAAACAGATCCGACTGTGCGGTCTGTTCGGTAAAAGTTGCCCACCGAAAGTCAACCGAAGCATCCATGGATACCCGTTCCGAATAGCCGGATGTCGCGGCCTGTTCGCGAATTTTCTGCAGACATCGCTCGACGAGGTATAGTTCTTTACCATAAATGAAGTAACGCCGATCAAATTGTTCCCGCCGCCACAACTCTTTGCGCGAGATTTCCATCTTCAGGCCGGTTCCTCTAACGCAATCGGCCCGATCGTGGTGAGAATCAGGCGATTGACGACCTCGGCCGCGGCATTGTTTCGTAATCGATTCAGCGCCGTTTCTTTAGCCACTTCCTGTTGCAGATAATTACCTGACGGATGGTAATAATCGGTCTCCAGATTCACCGTTCTTTGCATATTCAGTAACTCACCTTCATCATTGAGTATGACAAATGTCAGGCGATAGGTCAATCGTCTGAATGGATGCTCATACGTTTTACCCAAGATGTCGTCGGAGTTATCAGCATCTTCTGCTTGGACCTGGATGATAAAATCAGCGTTAGTCCGCACGATCTGAAACTCGCGCCGGGTCAAATGCCGCTCAAAAATTTGCGTCAGTTGTGCGTCCAATGACATTACTCTAACAGTATAAGGCATGGACAACCTGATTTCAGCATCGGTGTCACGCAATTCAAAACCACACCCGACCAGTAGCAGCGCCAGAATGGGAATCGAATACGGCCATGGTAGGGAATATTTCATACCACGAAATTGATCATTTTCTGAGGGACGATGATGATCCGTTTCACTGCTTGTCCTTCCACCAGTCGTTTGACCGCGGGTAGTGCCAATGCCAAGTCTGACATCTCGTCCCGTGAAGCATCAACAGTCACTTGAATCTGACCACGCAGTTTACCATTCACCTGCACCGGCACAACCATCGAATCCTGCACCAGCGCGGACTCATCAACGATCGGCCACGGTGCATCAATCAGTGGGGTCTGACCACCCATGCGTTGCCATAATGTGTGGCAGATATGTGGGCTAATTGGCGCCAGCACACGCACCAGAACGAGTATGGCTTCAACGATAGCCGCCAGACGTAACGGTTGTATTACTGCGTCACCCGGGTCAAATGCGGACAGCGCATTGTAAAGTTCCATACTCGCGGCGATGGCGGTGTTGTAATGATGTCGTTCAAAATCATGACCGATTCTCTTGAGCAGACTATGAGTTCTCAAGCGCAACGCTTTGACCGACGAATCAGTAACGTCCTGCGCCCAAACGAAATCATCCAACTCGAAATCGGCATGCCCCAGGAAATGTTCCTGAATTTCACTTTCATAGTGGACAACCAGAGTCCAGACTCGATTTAAGAAACGGTGCGCGCCGGCCAGTGCCTCGGCATTCCATTCCAGCGTTTGACGCGGTGGTGAGGCGAACAGGATAAACAGTCGAACTGAATCTGCCCCATATTGCTCGATCATCTCCTGGGGATCAACAACATTGCCAATGGACTTGGACATTTTGGTACCATCTTTCAGTACCATGCCCTGGGTCAATAGATTGGTGAACGGTTCATCTGAATCAATGAGCCCCAAGTCCCGCATGAGTTTGTGATAGAGGCGCGCGTAGAGCAGATGCAGCACTGCATGTTCAATGCCACCGATATACTGATCGACCGGCAACCAATAGTTGGCCCGTTCATCAATCTTCGCCTCGGCACCCGGACTGCAGAATCGGGCAAAATACCAAGAAGACTCAACAAACGTGTCAAATGTGTCAGTCTCCCGCCGCCCCATCTGGTCAGTACCCGGCACCGGTGCATCAATGAAATCAGGATCTTCACGAATGGGCGAACGAACGCCCTGAAATTCAACCTCTTCCGGTAGGGTAACGGGCAAATCGGCGTCGGGGACCGGATGAATATTGTTGTCGCCATCGTAAATCACCGGCACCGGACAGCCCCAATAGCGCTGTCGGGAAACACCCCAATCGCGCAACCGATAATTGACGGTGCGCCGACCGGCCGCATGTGCGATCAGATAGTCGGCCGTGGCGGCAAAGCAGCTGTCGAAATCAAGCCCGTCAAACTGCCCGGAGTTGCACGATACGGTATTCACTTTATCAACATAAGCCGCCTGCCGTACATCAACGCCACCGTTTTTCGAGTCGACGACCTGGCGAACTTCAATGCTGTATTTCTGCGCGAATTCCCAGTCGCGCTGATCGTGCCCGGGCACTGCCATGATGGCGCCAGTGCCATAGGTGATCAATACGAAATTTGCCACGTATATTGGCAATTTTTCACCGCTCACCGGATGAATGGCACTGACCGGCAGTGGATGGCCTATTTTTTCAACATTCTCCAGTGCCGCCTCCGAAGTACTGGTATTTCGGCAAGATTCGATGAATGCAGCAAGTTCTGGATTGGCAGCTGCGAAATATCTCGCTAATGGATGTTCAGGAGCAATTGCCGTGTAGGTGATGCCCATCAACGTATCCGGTCGAGTGGTAAAAACTCGAAGCGGTGGGTGACCATCCTCGACAGCAATATCAAACTCGACGCCTTCCGATCGACCGATCCAGTTACGCTGCATGGTTTTAACCGATTCTGGCCAACCCGGTAAGTGATCCAGTTCATCAAGGAGTTCATCGGCATAGGCAGTGATCCGGATGAACCATTGTGGAATCTCACGTTTTTCCACCAGCGAACCAGACCGCCAACCGCGGCCATTACCATCCACCTGTTCATTGGCTAGAACAGTCTGTTCAACGGGGTCCCAGTTGACGACCGCCATTTTTCGATAGGCTAATCCCCGGTCAAGGAGGCGAGTAAAGAACCACTGTTCCCATCGATAGTACTCCGGACGACAGGTGGTCAATTCTCGAGACCAGTCATAGCCGAATCCCAGCCGCTTGAGCTGCCGTTTCATATATTTGATATTCTTGTAAGTCCACTTTGCCGCCGGTACGCCTTCGGCAATGGCAGCATTCTCAGCGGGCAGTCCGAACGCGTCCCAACCCATTGGTTGCAGCACATTCTTACCAAGCATGCGCTGATAACGGCTCATAGCATCGCCAATCGAATAGTTGCGTACATGTCCCATGTGCAACGCGCCGGATGGATACGGAAACATGGAGAGGCAATAGAATTTTTCGCGCTGGAGATCTTCGGTAACCTGAAAACTCCGGTTATCTTCCCAATAATTCTGGGCCGTAGACTCAACAACGGATGGATTGTATTGGTTTGTCATAGGGAGTAAATTTTACTCTGTGAAAGCCGCCGGTATTCACCTTAGGTATCGTTGATGGTCGGTCAGATGGGTAGTGAAGTTGTCGAAAATATTCAATTCAAATGTAGTCGTCTCGGCACTCAATGGTGTTTTGAACACTGATGAACGGAAAAGTGCACGATGTACAACATGCGGTGCGACGGTGGCCACTTGGCTAAACACCCTCTCGTTATTATAAATTTTCCGAATGGCGCTGCCATCCAGACCAGGTAGAGATGTTTAAGTTGATGTTCCGGTGGAGTTGCCCGCAACACCACCAAGATCCATTGAATCTATAACCAATTACTTCCCTCTGCTAGTAGTCTTGGTACTTGAATGTTGCTGGGCCATATTGAATGGGAATGAAAAATTTTTTCAATTCAATTCCTGACAGTCTGTGGAATTCAGCCAAAATCATCAAATTAACCATAAAACAAGCGAGCATCAGAGTGAAATTTCCACTCTATATGTTCAGACATCCTGAGCTCACCACCAGTCCGATTCCACCGGCACTCTGTAGACACACCGCCAATTCAAATATTGATCTTATGGTGTCCCCAATTTCAGGGGCTTCGGACCGGATACACAAAATGAGTCTGACACCAAAATTCGTCTGGCACGGAATCCGCCAGTCTTCTACAATGATAGTAGTCTGGAATCTCTTGTGAAAGGGTCGTCCGGTCGTCAAACCTCACCGTCTGTCACCCGCCGGCTCACAGTTCACTAGGTAGGGCATCATCCCATTCGACGCCGCGACCGACCATCGAACCACACGACGAACGAGAAATGGAAGCACTGACCGGTTCAGCACGCAGCTGACGCCGGCGGCTTCCGCAGAACATCCGTTACCGAACTTCAACCATTGATGATCATGGACCACCACGCAGGGGCCGTCTCATCCGGGTCAATCAACCCTCCCGACGACCACCCTACACAGCCTTAGCATATCAACGCCATGACCCGGACCATGATTCACTCACTCATTCAACTCAGAGTCTCGGACATGCTTTGCACCAAGCAAAAGATGCCTGAATCAGGCAGTCATTTACCGGCGTTCCCTCAGGCGAACGTTACCAGCTCACCGCACCGGTGAGCCGGATGCCATTGCCGCGATCCACCTGTGGCTTGTGGGTGAGCGCCACACCGACACTGAAGTGGTCCCGGTGCCGGTAGTCAAAACCGGTGGCATACACCGGTGAACCGGCCGCCGGCAACACCAATGACACCTTCGGTTTCAGATGCCCGGCACCCCACGGCCGACCATAGCCAAACTCCAGCTGCGTGTCCACGCCATCTGATGCGTCCGGCGCCGACCTACTGTCGTCCAGCGTTGCCTCGGCCCAGGCCGCCTGCTGTCCTTCAGCCTTTGTACCCCGCGTGGCCGTGAGACTCATGCTCGGCCCAACATCGTTCGCACCGGCACGCAGCTCAACACCCACATACACGCCTTGCTCGCGATAACGGCGACTGGCACGTGACCGTAACACGCTGCCACCTACATTCCACGACCAGCGACCGTCCGCATCCGTGTAATGCACACTGCCAGCCAGCACCATATTCAGCCCCGTCGCATAATCATCATCGTCATAACGTACCCCGGCTTCAAGTTTCGGCCGCAGCTCACCGCCATCCGGCTGGCTCTGTGAGCGACTCCACTCCAAGACCGCCTGGTATTGCAACTGACTGCTCTTCATCGTCGTCGCCGACAACCCCTTGGTGGTCATCTCGGTAGCCATGACCTCACCCTTGAACGACCACTCCGGACGCCAGGCCACCCGCGTGCCCACCAGCGCCGACAGCAGCTCCACCCGACCCTTGCGAGAAGTGATAGCATTGGTCGCCAGCACCAGGTCACTGTCCGCCCGACCCTTGCCGTAGCCCAG
Source organism: Arenicellales bacterium (assembly GCA_965116205.1). Taxonomy (GTDB): domain Bacteria; phylum Pseudomonadota; class Gammaproteobacteria; order Arenicellales; family JAJDZL01; genus JAJDZL01. The sequence goes on from OZ220493.1 coordinate 141,126, forward strand.
CGTGCCCCACAGCTCCACCGCCTCGGTCGCCTGCCAGTGCACATACGGATGAACGCTGTTCATCGTCAGTTCCTCTTCCGACCGGATGCTGGTGCCAGCCGCGTTGGTGGTGGTCACACTGCCCTTGCCACGCGTGCGAAAATAGGCCAGACCACCCAGCCAGTCAGCACCCGGCAACTCCACCCCAAGGCCACCGACCGTCACACGACCGTCAGCGGAGCGCGTCTCGGTGTGGCGCTTGAAACTCGTCCGGCCACCCTGACCCCAGAACGTCAGGCCACCGGCGCCTGATGACCCATCCGCCGCCATCGACAGATTGAACGAACCGTCGGCCAGTAGATCCAGCACACTGTCCACCCGCCGGCGCTTCCAGTCCACCTCCCGGTCCGGTCGCAACGCCGCGGCCGATGGCGGAGACGTGCCAAACGGGAGCTGCCGCCCAGCGATGAGCAGGCTATTGCCGCGCGCCGACACGGCGTCGCCGGTGCGACTGACGATGATGTCGTTGGCCACTCCGAGCATGGACTGCCCGAACTGTGCATGCAACGCATGGACGCTGCCCTCATGGGCTTGGCGCAGGATTTCGTCGTCCGACACCGTCACCGACAGCTGAGCGGTAGTCAGGGGAGCCGAAGCGCCGGTCGAGGTGAACGCATGATTGATGGTCGCACTGCCAGTGTCCACGCCGGTCACCGTCACCGTCTGTGCCGTGCTGTAATTGCCGGTCGTAAAGGTTAAGGTGGCCGGGGCCACCGTCGCCTTGGCCGTATCACTGCTGGTGAGGCTCAGCGTACCCGCCACGGCCGCCGTCAGCGCCACGGTGTACGAAGCGCTCTTGCCCTTCTTCACCGTCAGGCTCGACGGGGTGAAATTCAGCCCCGGCAGCGCCGTGTGGATGACGGTTGTTTCAACTGTGTTGGACCAGGGACCGAAGACAAGGGTATTAGAATCCACACTACCCGCAACACTCCTGCCCACCACATGAACCTGATACTCCACCATCGCACCATTGGGAACCTTGGGAAAGGTATGGCCAAACGATTGGTATTCCTGACTATAGTCATGCGTGTAAGTTCGGACGTCAGCGTCGCTGGTGCGTGGCGTGATCGAAGCATCATTTGCAGGCCATTCCTCTCCCTTCAGCCGGAATCGCCAGTTCCACTGGGTCAACTCGACGCCACCGGTAATGAGTTTGCCGGCAGGCGTACTGTCCGGCACGGTCCAGGTCAGCACCGCCTGACCATCCGCCGTTGCCGATACCATCAGTACCGGCTTGATCAATTCCGGCGTGATGGTAACCGCCTCAGACCAGGCACCCAAACCGGCGCCGGCGCCGCCGAAGTCATTCACCGCCCGCACCTGGAATTGGTATGCGGTACCATCGGTCAGCCCGGTTATCGTGTGTTCAGTGGTGCTGGCTAAGGAACCGGGAATATTCGTCTCACTGCCCCATGCGGCACTCCCGGCCTTCTGCCGATACTGCCATTTGGTAATGGTGGCATCGCCCGGGTCGGTCCAGGTCAGCGTCACCTGCTCGCTGAGCTCCGTGCCGGTCGGTGTGGCCGGCTTTGCCGGCGCCTGTGTGGCGACGGGGCGCGTGTCATCGTTGGTGATGGTCAGCGTGATTTCACCCGGCGTCCAACCATCATTTATGATCGCTTGGCCGCGAACCCTCAACTTGACCGTTTCGTTCGGCTCATAATCCATGTCACCCCGAATGCCCACGGTGAAACTTCCGGTAGTGGCTCTTACCAGGGAACGTGTATTGCCTCCGACATAGCAGATATCGGCACTGGCCGGAGCTGGACTGGTGCACGAGTTGGTATTTGTGTTGGTGTTATTGGTCGCTGTGCTGTCGGCGGCAACGAACACAATTTCAAAACCAGTACCGGTGCTACCGGTGTTCTGGCCGAAGGCGATATTGATGACGACATCCGTTTTACCCGAATCACCCTCTGTGATCGTGGTGCTGGCGGCTGACAGGGTGATGGTCTTGGTCGACTGTGCTTGCGCCATTTCCGGCACGTTGAAAACCACGAGCGCCACCGGCAACACCGCCTGTAGCAGGCGCCGCAGGCCCTGGAAACCACGGGGTTTTAAATCAGTTCGATGTGCGTGGGGGGGGGGGGGTGAGGAAAATTCCGCCATTGACCGAAGCCTTGCCGGCCCGGTCGGATTGCCGTATCCCATCCACCGACGCGCTCGCTGTGCTAATCTCATTGTAATGATCCATAAAGTTCATCTCAGTGTTCTCAGTGTTCTCAGTGTTCAATCATCAGTTTGTCGTGACGCCGGAGAACTCGCGGTTCCTGCCCGACCGCTCGAATTATAAACTTCTCCAAATCAAATGTCAGTTTTTTTAAGTTTTTTCCATCAACCTTCTTTCTGACTCCATTCGTAGCCCGGGCGGCAGCTCTGTTGCAGCAATGATGGTTCGTGCCGCCACCGGGCTGAGATGCCCATTTTAGTCCAATACGTGTGTGCGACTGACGGAACTGGAAGCAGCCGTTCAGCAGGGGTGGGCATCGGACACTGATACGGCCGGCAATTCGATTTTCTTTTGCAACAGTTTAACGACCTGTTCTCAGCATTCGCACACCTGCTCGCACGACACCATGCCGCGCGGCATGGTGCAGGCCCAACGATGCACGCTCGAATGAAATCATGTGACTACCGGTGGAACTCGAATAACAGCCAAAGATCCCTACCTTGGTCGGCGTGGCTGTTCCTCAATAGCATCCGCACTGAACGTTCGGACCACAACCGCCATGTTGGCATACTTGAATGATGGTGCCCGGAACCGCGATGAACGGCATATCTGAAGCCAACCTCCATGCACGCCGATGCCAACCCATTCCTGCAGCCCAACACCAAAAGTTGAAGGACGATGAACGATTTCGACAGTCATCTCGTCAAGAATTCGTTTCCGCTCCTGCTCGCCGCCTTCCATTGCACCACAGTGGTCTATCCGACCCGGAACCGGGGGATTATCCATGACTGTTGCCGCGGACTGGCATTCAACACCGCATGCCACCGACCACACCGACCGCCGGACTGAATTGAATTAAAATAACCATCCGATAAACAAAAAACTATTCAGTTATTTGTTTAAGGTCAGGATATCTGATGTTGTATAGTCTATCGTAGAATGATAGAAAATTATGATGCAACCAAGTTACGAATTACTCAGTATCGGCATTGAGATTTTAGCTATCACATTCTTTTTTCTTGAGGCTGAAAATGGTTGATACTCAATCTCTAGCACAAGTGCTGATGAGGTAGTTGTACGGATAAACGGACTTTATTTCGTTCTTTTATACGAGGGTGGTAATGCGCAGAAATAATGAAGTACCGAATGAACTGGAATCTGAGATGACAGAAATCACGGGTAACCTTTTTTCTAATGAGTGTGCCCGCTGGTTGAAGAGTTTTAGGAAAATGTTCTTTTCCGCGCCTGACATAAAAATCAATGGTTTTTTTCGTCCATTGCTGTCAACCTTTGGAGCAGGCACTTTTTGGTGTTCGGTTACGTTTTTCGAAGGGATTGGTAATCTATCCATTGACAGTCAACATCCCCTTCCCGGCAGTTCGGACTTTATCGTATTAGGAGGTTTTGGTTTTATAGTTATTGCATTATTCTTTTCCATATTACTGGGAATACTGCTGGTTTAGTTGACAAAGGTGCAGGTCCGGTACGGCTTTACCTTTCGGGATTATGGTTGTCTGTAATGACCTTTATTCCCGTACAATGGGCTATCCAGCAAATTCGGGAGATGATCTGATGATCCGAACAGTTTTTCAGTTTAGTGTTCTAGTCGTTGCGGTATTGATCGTTGACACATCACTCGCAATGGCGCAAAATCAATCTCACCTGAATCCTGTGGAATCCCACAATTCTCTGCCTTTTGAACTAGATGATTTCAACACGGTCCGAAATCCGGACAGATTTTCATGGTGGGAAGCGGCCGCGATATTTGGTAGAGCTGCTTTCGGGGCGCAACCCTATAACGGACTTGTGCCACTGTATGCCTATTCCATTGCCAATCTAAAATGCAACCCACAGCAGGATGACTGGACTGTGCCAACTGCCTTGGCGGGCGCCGTTATTGATGTCACTACGGATAACCAAAAGCTATTCCATTCTCTAACCTCATACTGCACTTGGCAAAGACTGACAGCTTTTGAAAAATGGTTAAATCGTCCGGAAAACAGTTACAGTGACGGCAGCGTTACTGAAACTAAAGGTGAAGTTACTTACATAACACCAGTTGAATCCGATGGCTACACATTCAATTCCAGTCTGTTGCTCCATGACTTGGAAATTGCTTTATCATCGACTCATTCACCGCCAAAGCCTGAAGATGACCCAATATCCTGGATTTCTCTGCGCAACGAGATTGTGAATTATTTACAAGAAAGGAACATACCCATTCAAAGCAATGCCGGCAGTCAGTGGGAATATCACGCGATTCAAGTAAGCAAATTAGGAGATACACCGGTTCAATCAGATGTATCGAAGAAGTTGGCAATTTTACTGAACAACTTTGCAGAAAGCGAAGCATACCAAGTGTTAGGTCAAGACCACTCTCGAGGCGACTTCATCGCGCAAATTATTGCCCATGAGGCCGGCTATGTTGAAACTGACCGCCATTACTTCCTGACGAATTCTCCATTGGAAGACGGAGACGTTACATTACGAGCAGGTTTGTGGGCCAGCTGTAGGTCCGATGGAATAAAGAGCAATTCACTGTGTGAGAAGTGGTTGACTCATTAGCATGCGCACCATCCGTAGATTGCAACAGCAGAATCAATTCCAGGTAAACTCTGCCATGGTCAACCTTCAGCATCTTATCTGACGGGTATTGAACCACCGAAAGAAAGCTGTTCCTGTTTGTTTTCGGTGTACAGGTCAACCGTTAACTCTATCCGTTGCTTCCGAAAAGGCCACCTAAACACGTCGTGTTTTATTCACGAAGAGGCTATCGACCATGCCGTCGAAGCGATGTGCCCTACAGCCGCTAAACTTGGAAAATGACATGGTTAACCCAACCATATTGTAAAATCCCTGCTCCGAAGTTCAGATTAGTTGAACGTCTCTAGCTCATTTGATCTATTGCCGTTGATTGATCAGAATAACTCAGCAACACAAACATCGAAACCTAGAAACGATACTTTCCGCCGACCCCGCTTAACGCATGACTATGGATAAAACCAACCGGTTCTTTACGGCGCCGATTCTCAATTCACCCTATGAGCAACCGACACGCCATTGGGAATTTGACGAAAGTGGCCGCCCTACCGAACAGATCCTTCAACACCGTCGGGAGGTGTCGTTCTTTACCCCGGTGCCCAAGCCTAGGAAATTGAGAGAGGGGGGGGGGGGGCATCAAATTTATCAACAAATTCAGATACATACCAACAATTTGAATTAGCGCAGACCATCAATTCCATACGTGACGCAGTCAATCAATGGCGAACATTGACTGATTTCAGTCACCAGCGAGTCACCCCAGAAACCTCTCGCTTACTCCATCACTGGCGACATCACCCGTTCAGCGAATATCGACTATTCTTCTGTCAGATCGAAGCCATTGAGACGTTAATTTGGTTGATAGAAGTCGCTCCTACTCTAGGAAAATCTGAAAAGAGAATCCTTGAACAGCTGAAAAAAGCCAGCTTACAGGTTAATACCAGCCTGTCAAGACTTGCATTAAAACTCGCCACCGGTGCTGGCAAAACGACCATCATGGCGATGATTATCGCCTGGCAGACGATCAATTCACTTTGGCATCCAACTGATAGACGGTTTACTCATGGTTTCCTAGTCATCACTCCCGGCATCACCATCAAGGACCGTCTTCGGGTATTACAACCCAATGACCCGGAAAGTTATTACCAACATCGTGAGCTTGTTCCAAAAGAAATGCTGAACGAGCTCAATAAAGCGCGCATAGTCATCACTAACTTTCACGCGTTCAAGCAACGTGACACAATGGATTTGCCGAAGGTTTCGCGCGCATTTTTGCAAGGTAATGATGCACCGGTGAGTTTAACTGAAACAGTGGGGCAGATGATTAAACGGGTCATACCTGAGCTGATGAGTATGAAAAGAATTCTCGCGCTCAATGACGAAGCACATCACTGTTATCAAACAAAGCCTGGAGAGTCTGATGAAGAAACTCTAAAAGGCGATGACAAAAAAGAAGCCGAAAAAAACCGAACTGCCGCACATCTTTGGCATTCCGGGTTGACGGCAGTTCATAACAAGATTGGCATTAGCCGCGTCATTGATCTTTCGGCAACGCCGTTTTTTTTACGTGGTTCCGGTTACCCGGAAGGAACGCTGTTCCCTTGGACAATCAGTGACTTCTCACTGATGGATGCCATCGAATGCGGAATTGTTAAATTACCGCGGGTGCCTGTAGCGGACAACCTGCCCAATCGAGAAATGCCAATGCTCCGCAATCTTTGGGAGAATATTCGTGACGACATGCCAAAGAAAGGGAGAAGCAACACGAAACGGATTGATCCGCTGAATTTGCCGGCACCCCTACTGACGGCATTGCAATCTTTCTATGAACACTACGAAAAAACCTACTACTGCTGGCAAGCAGTAGGAGTCGAGGCCCCGCCCTGTTTCATCGTAATCTGCAATAACACTTCCACTTCAAAACTCGTCTATGACTACATTGCCGGTTACCAGTATGAGGGAGCTGATGGTTTGCAAACAATCAACGGACATCTGCCTCTATTTCGGAATTTCAAGGATGATGGTACCCCACTGGGACGCCCACCCACACTCTTGATTGATAGTGAACAGCTGGAATCTGGGCAACCTCTTGATAGCAAATTCCGCGCCCTTGCTGCCGATGAGATTGAAAAATTCCGCCGCGCGCGAATACAGCGCACGGGTGATCAGCGCGCGGGCGATAACATCTCTGATCAAGAACTGTTACGGGAAGTCATGAATACCGTTGGCAAACCCGAACAGCTGGGTGGGTCAATTCGCTGTGTCGTGTCCGTCTCCATGTTGACCGAGGGATGGGATGCCAACACGGTAACACATGTGTTGGGGGTGCGTGCATTCGGGACTCAACTTTTGTGTGAACAGGCGGTGGGTCGCGCATTACGTCGATTGTCCTATGAACTGAACGCTGAAGAGCGATTTGACGTGGAATACGCCGATGTACTTGGCATTCCGTTTCACTTTACCGCCGAGCCGGTTGTCACACCTCCACCGGAACCTCCATGGCCCAAGATTGAAGTCAAAGCCATCACTCCAGAACGAGATGCCTACGAAATTCAATTTCCACGCGTGTCTGGTTACCGCATAGCTCTACCGGAAGATCGGTTACAGGCAAACTTCAATGCTGATTCAACTCTAGAACTGACGCCGGAATTGGTTGGACCATCCATAACACACAACGAAGGAATCATCGGTGAGGGCGTCGAACTCAGCTTGAATACTTCCCCGCGTACCCAAGCGGTACTCTACAAGTTGACTCAGCGGCTACTGGAGACTAAGTGGCGTGATGTCCATAACAAACCGAAATTGTATTTATTCGGCCAACTCAAACGAATTGTGCGATGCTGGCTGGATAACCACCTCATCTGCAGGGACGGAACGAGTCCAGCACAACTCATGTATACCTCGCTCGCCGACAAGGCTTGCGAGCGAATCACGCAGAGCATAGTCGCCAGTCAGTCCCAAGTCAAACACCCGGTACAGGCAATTATTGACCCCTACAGTCCTACCGGATCAACGAAGGACGTAAACTTCAAGATTTCAACCAACAAAACGCTTTGGCAGGCTGACGCCAGCCGCTGTCACCTCAACTGGATCGTATGTGACAGTGGTTGGGAAGCACAATTCTGCCCGGTGTTGGAGAACAATAAACTCGTACACGCGTATGTCAAAAACCATCGGTTAGGTTTAGAAATCCCTTACTGCCAAGGCAATGAAGCTCGAATTTATCTACCAGATTTTATCGTTTTAGTCAACAGCGGAAATGAGACTGATTCAAAACTGAATTTAATCGTGGAGATCAAAGGTTATCGCGGTGAGGATGCCAAAGATAAAAAACTGACTATGAATAACTACTGGATTCCTGGCGTGAATGCCTTGGGCACGTTTGGTCGCTGGGCGTTTGCGGAGTTTACGGATATTCATGATATCGAATCAAGATTCAACCAATTGATTGTTGACTTGGTGGAGCAAAACAGCTTGTCAGGGAGATAGAAATATGGCGCAGAAAAAGAAAAGCAAACTAAGATCGGTAGACCCGTTGATTCATACGGGGGCAAAGCGACGCAATATTCCCACTGCAGAATTTCAATCGGTGCTACCTGATGACAAAACGACATCATCTCGTATGGCTTACGAAAGACGCAACCGTGATTTGGATCCTCAACTCGTTTGGCAGGGTAAAGACGAACAGGATACTAGCGATCTGATCGTGCAAGCGCCACCGCTTTACATCCAGGAAAAAGTTCACCCCAAGGTGCTGATTGACGATCTATTGCGACAGACTAAGCAACGTAAAGACGAGGAAATAAACGAAACTCCTGATATGTTCGCTGATTTTAATGGACTACCCGATGCCGCTGCAAAAACGGAGTTTTATCAACACGATGCGAACTGGTCGAATCGCATGATTTTAGGCGACAGTCTACAGGTGATGGCCTCCCTCGTGGCACACGAAGGTCTGTCCGGCAAAGTCCAGTGTATCTACATCGATCCACCCTACGGCATCAAATTCAATTCAAATTTTCAGTGGTCAACCACTAGTCAAGACGTGCGCGATGGCAAAGCCGAGCACATTACCCGAGAGCCAGAGCAGGTCAAAGCGTTTCGCGACACTTGGCGAAATGGGATCCACTCCTACCTCGCTTATCTGCACGACCGTCTCACTGTCGCCAGAGACCTGCTTTCCGAAAGTGGTTCAATTTTTGTACAGATTGGGGAACAGAATGTACACCGGGTGCGGAGTCTGATGGATGAAATATTTGGCGAAGATAATTTTGTCAGTCTCATCACCTACCGAACAAGTAGCGGTACTACGCAAAAAAATTCTGTCAAACGTATTTCAGATTACATTGTTTGGTACTGCAAGAATAAAAACGCCATGAAGTTTCGCAGACTTTTGCAGAAAAAACAGATAGATACAAATCTGTATAAACAGCTAGAATTAAAAGGAAATTTATACAGACGTCCGATGACAAAAGAAGAACGCGATGATCCGTCAAAATGTCCTGATATGGCGCGTCCTTATATGGGGCTCCCAGTCTATTCAATGGCATCTGGAAACAACGAACCAAGAACAATGTTTGGTTCGCCTTGGCGTATTCCTGCAATGCGAAGTTGGCGGTTTTCGTCAGATGGATTCACCAGACTCTACAGGGCGTCTAGAATATCTCCGCACAAAAATTCATTGAGTACAGTTTACTATTACGATGATTATCCAGCTGTTGAAATAACCAACTCATGGATTGATACGGGGCCCGTCATGGATAAAAACTATGTCGTAGAAACATCCATCAAACCAATTTCACGTTGCATTCTTATGACAACCGACCCTGGAGACTTGGTGTTGGATCCAACCTGCGGCTCCGGCACGACTGCTTACGTGGCTGAGCAATGGGGACGACGATGGATTACCATTGATACTTCACGTATCGCCTTGGCGTTGGCACGCGCAAGACTTATGGGAGCAAGTTATCCCTGGTATCTACTCACCGACAGTCAGGAGGGACAGCGCAAGGAAGCAGAGCTGCGAGGGCAAGTGCCACCAGACACTGTAACTCACAGTAATATTCGTTTAGGTTTTGTCTATGAACGCGTGCCGCATATTAGTCTGAAATCAATTGCAAGCAACCAAGAAATTGACTCAATCTGGGAAGAGTTCCAAGAACAACTCGAATCACTGCGTCAATCACTCAATCAAACTTTGAAAAAAGACTGGGAAGAGTGGAATATTCCGCGTGAAGCAGATGAAAGTTGGCCCAGTGACGCGGCATCCATACATCAATCTTGGTGGGACACGCGAAATCGTCGACAAAATAAGATCGATACTTCCATAAAGGCGAAAGCAGAATTCGAATATCTCTACGACGAACCCTACATCGATAATTCACGCAGGCGCGTGGCTGGACCCTTCACCGTAGAAAGTCTGTCACCCCATAGCGTATTGGCGGTTGATGAGAATGATGAACTGTTTTCGGAAAATCCTGAACGTCAACGAAAAGAGAGTGAGGCACGCAACTTTACGCAAATGATTCTTGACAACCTCAAGACTGCTGGTGTGCAGCAGGTGCACAAGGATGATCACATTGTTTTCACCAACTTAACCCAGTGGCCGGGGCGGTATATTCACGCGTCCGGAATTTATGAGAATAACGAGAACACCACACGTCGCGCTGCCATATTCATTGGTCCAGAATTTGGCACGGTCTCGCGACCCGACCTAGCCGCCGCAGTACGCGAGGCTGCTGAACACCACTTCGATATCCTGATCGCCTGCGCCTTCAACTATGACGCACATGCAGCCGATTTTGAAGGTTTGAAGATCCCAGTACTGAAAGCGCGCATGAACGCCGATTTACACATGGCCGATAATCTCAGCAACACCGGTAAAGGCAATCTATTCGTGGTATTTGGAGAGCCTGATATTAGCATCGAAGATGGTGATGAAACAGAGACCGTTCGAGTGAAGTTAAACGGGATGGATGTGTATCACCCTAACACCGGTGAAGTGCGTAGCGACGATATTAAATCAATCGCCTGTTGGTTTATCGACACTGACTACGATGAAGAAAGCTTTTTTGTCCGACATGCCTATTTTCTGGGCGCTAAAGATCCCTACAAGGCTCTCAACACATCACTAAAAGCTGAAATTGATGATGATGCTTGGAGTACTCTGTACAGTGATGTTTCACGCCCTTTTGCCAAACCCAAATCCGGTCGTATTGCGGTCAAGGTAATCAACTACCTGGGTGATGAAGTGATGAAGGTTTATCGAGTCCAGTAGGAATAGCTTGCTTGACACGCTTCAGAAGAACACAGTGTTTTCATCACCGGTTACATATATTTGGATTTATACTGATAATCAATTACGCAGCTTGAATGTAATCTTCAGGCCATATCGACGGAAGATGCAGCCGATGGAGCAATAAGCCCTTGCTGAGTGAACCGATAAAACAGAGTCTGCTGAAGTTTGCAAACCGCTCCGACAAGGAATATGCACAGTATTTCGTGGGCCGGCAGGATATTATCGCTGGCATTGAGAATACGGTCGCTGAAATGCAACAGCTAATAGCCGGCCAAAACGCTAAACAACTCGTTGCCTCCCAGTTGAATTTATCCAACCAGCGCACTTGGCTGGTGCAAGGTGCGCCGGGCGCCGGCAAGTCAGCACTGCAGAGCCATCTGCAACAGTCTTGGTTACAACGCCGTAATGGACCCTTCACGGTTAGTCTCGAAGCCACGGAAATTAAAGATGAGGCCAATCTGACTCGTATCATTGCGAATGCCATTCGGTATGATGGTGCGGAGAAAATTGGTCACGTCCATCGGTCGGAGTTGGAAAGTGGGCTTCATTCGCAGGGTGGTGTTAACATCCTTACCCGAAAAGAACGGCGGGTAGGTGAACTGCAGCTACGCGACCTGTGGCACCGGTATGACCGCGGGCTTTGGAACCGCATTCGAAAGCCATTTGCAAAAATATTGAAATCCAAGTCTGCAGAGGTACGACCGATCGTACTACTGATTGATGAGATACAGAATCTGCCGTCTGCAGGCGAGAATATACTGACTACAATCCATTCCGGCAGACATGGACTACCGATTGTGGCGGTGCTGGCCGGTCTGGCCTGGTCAAAATCGCATCTTAGGAAAGCGGGATTGTCCAGATTCAGTGAAGGCCACATCAGGACGTTGACACCATTGACAGAGATGGAAGCGACCGACGCGGTGCGTCGCTTGCTACAGGAGCATTACATCAAGGGCTACCGAGACGCTGACATTGTCACTAAGATTGCACGGTGGTCGAATGGCTGGCCGCAACATCTACACAACTATATGCGCATGTTCGCATTGGAACTGGTGCGTGCAGATGGTAACCTGGTCGCAGTCAACGAGGTGAGATTACGCAAGTCAGGCGACGAGAAAAGAGAAAACTACTATAAGGACCGTTTAGACGTTTCAAGAATCAGAGCTTGCGAAAATCTGCTGGCCGATGTGGCCGAGATGATTGATGAAGGTGGCACTCATGAATCGAATCTGCTGAAGTTGCTTGATGAGAGACCTTGGGATGTCAAGTTACACCCGGCGAACAAAATACCTCAGAACATGACATCGCAGGAGTTTATCGACGAAATGATCAAGAATGGCATGGTTCACAGCGAAGATGGTTACCTCACTATTCCCATCCCGTCATTTCGACAGTATCTAATCGGCCGAAGAAGAAATGTTTGAATTAGATCCTTGAACGTTTTTATTCTCGTTGCAGATGATCAGACAACCGAAGTAACACCTCGTATGATTCAGTATGGAGGTCTATTTTCACCACCGTTAAATTTCACTGCACAGTTAGCGACATTTTGACGTCTGTTTGGGCGAACTTCCCGTTAAGAACGGGATGCGTCCGACGTGTTTGCAGTTGGCACCGGCTTTGAGTCCATTACTCAGATCAACTTTGACAAACTCAATGCTACCCACCGTCGGCAAATGCAAGGTCTGTAAATTCACCTGCTTCATCATCGCCGCCCAGACGCGCATGGCTCCGGACGCACCAGTCAGGCCGGTGGACCGGTTGTCGTCCCGCCCCACCCACACCACACCTAACATATTACCGGTCAAACCGACAAACCAACTGTCGCGAAAATCGTTCGTGGTGCCGGTTTTGCCGGCCAGTTTCAAATGTGAACTGAAGGAGTTGAGCAGTGCCCTACCGGTACCATTTCTAATCACTTCCTGCATGCCAAATAACGTAAGATATGTTTCCGCCGCCGGTAGCACACTGCGCACTGCCGATGCTTTCGTTTTACCGATGGCGCGTGAGTCAACAGTAATCGCCGAGATCGTTCTAAATTCAGTTTGGTATCCATAGTTGGCCAGCACCTGATAAATTCGCGCAACTTCCATCGGCGACAGTTCCAAGGCGCCTAATAGAATGGACGGATAGATGGGTGATTCAATGTCGGCTCCCAAGTCGTTGAGTGTTTCACCAATTTGTTTAAAGCCAACATTCATCCCGACTTTCACAGCAGGTATGTTGCGCGACTGCGCGATAGCATCCAGAATCGTGATATTTCCCACAAATTCGTCATCAAAGTTGCTAGGTGACCAGTTTTGACCACCTTTCATCGGATAGGTCACCGGTTGATCAGCAATCACTGAACCGAGCGTCCACGACCGGCTCTGCATAAACGCACTGAGATAAATGAATGGTTTGATCAGGGAACCGACCGGGCGGCGCGCAGTCATGGCTCGATTAAAGGTGCCAACATGGGAGTTTCGACTCCCGACTACCGCCAGTATCTCTCCGGTATCCGGGCGCAGTACCACAATACCGCCTTCCAGCGACCCTGCTGGCAGTTGCCGACTCTTTTCAATCATCGTCAGTTCTTCCGCCAATGCGTGTTCCGCGGCTCGCTGAACTTCAATATCCATCGTCGTAAAGACTGACAACGCACTACTTTTAAAATCGGCCGCATCAAGACGATCAGACAGCTGCCTGAACACCACATCAATAAAGGAAGAAAACGCGCGCCGCTGGCGGTGTTGACCGGACCTTAACTGTAATCCAGTATTGATATGGCGCGCGTGGTCGGCTTCACTGATCAACTGCTGCTGTAGCATAACGCTCAGGACTATGGCTCGTCTTTTCTTCGCGGCATCTGGTCGGCGCAATGGATTATAAGAAGTAGGCGCCTTAATCATCCCCACCAACTGTGCCACTTCGTTAGGATTCAATTCTCCAACCGGTCGACCAAAGAAATGTTGACTGCCCAAACCAAAACCATGAATCGCCCGTTTACCGTCCTGACCCAGATAAACTTCATTGCAATAAGCTTCGAGAATCTCGCGCTTGTCGAGTCGAAACTCAAGTACCAACGCCGTTAGCGCTTCCAGGAATTTGCGCTTGTAGGTGCGATCATCCCGGCCGTAAACGTTTTTCACCAGCTGCTGCGTAAGAGTGCTACCACCCTGCACGATGCGTCCGGCCCTAACATTGGTCCAGATGGCGCGTGCGACGGCCCAAGGGTCGACGCCCCAGTGTTTGACAAAGCGACGGTCTTCAACTGCAAGTAGTGTTTCCAGCAGCAGTGGTGGCATCTCTTCCAGTCGAACCAAATACCGATCTTCATGCTGACTTCGGGACAAACTGCCTAATAACTTCGGTTTCAAACGCAACAGAGCAATGGATTGGTTAGTCGGAAGGCGAGTGAGTGAATCAACCATACCGCCCTGCAAACGCACCCGAACACGGCGGGTCGGCTGCGGGCCGTCCCAGAACTCAAAGGGTCTGGTTACCAGTTCAACGGCATCGGCAGTTGCACTGAACTCACCGATGTCCTGCACTCTCGACACCTGTCGATATCCCAAGCCAAGCAATCTCTTATTGAGGAGTTCTGCCGAGATGGGCAGGCCCGGATAGATTTCAAATGAACTACTGTAAATGTGCGCCGGAATATCCCATAAGCGATGATCAAATTTCTCTTTAACCGATTGGTCTACCCAAAGCAGTAGTGCACCACAGCCGAGCAGACCGAGCGTAACGACCCACAAGACGAAGCGCATCAGAATGGATCTCAGTATGCTGGGTTGACGTTTTTTCTTGGACTGGGACGCCAAGGTTGGAACTCATAAGTCCAGCATGAAACGCTGTGCTTTCACTGTGGATGATGTAGAATTGCCGAACAATTCCAGCAAATTTCAAAATGACTGGGATTGGGTTGTCGGCAGGCTGAACAGTCCAACTCTTCCGTTGAAGGTTGCACGCGCTGGCGACTCGCAATGATGGTCAGTGCCCTGCCTTCATTGCGATCATCCTTCACCCAGACCTCTGGCCAGGTATGGGTAAAGGGCAACTCACCAACAGCGCCATGGGCAAACTCATTGAACACGTGAGTTTCAATACCGTCGTTCCGAATCAGGTTACTGACCAAGTAGGCGTCAGTCAGGTTTTCAGCAATGTAAACTCGTTTCAAAGCTTGTATTCGGTATATTTCTTGGCGCTACCTCGCACCCGGCTGGCCGGATATTTCTGACGTGTGGTCACCAGTTTTCGCTCGACTGCATCGAACAGATCAATCCCCAGTCGGTCAGCTATCCGCATGACGTAGGTCATCACGTCAGCTATTTCTTCTTCCACTCGCTGCTGTTCTTGTGGCGTGAGATTGTCGCTGGCTTCTTCCGTCATCCATTGAAATATCTCCACCAGTTCGGCAGCTTCGACCACCAGTGCCATGGCGAGATTTTTGGGAGAATGAAACTGTTCCCAATCCCGCTCACTGACGAATTCGCGCAACTGTTCCATCAGCGCATGCAGTTCAGCTCGGCCGCCGGTACACTTCCCGTCACTCATCACGATGCCAATGAATGATATAAATGCTCTCGGGTATAAGGGATGCTGTTGTCCATGTTGCGGGCAATCACCAGCTGAAACAGTTGCAAAGAACCCACTAGGAAAGCGGCTATCGAACCCGACAGATACAGTCGCCAAGCGCGGATAAATCGCTCGTCAAACATATTACGAATGATCGTTTCGTTCTCATCAAAACGAATCAACCAATGTCGTAACGTCTCAGCATAATGTAATCTCAAGTTCTCAATATCAAGGATTGAGAAATGGTACGGTTCAACGATGTCCATCATCTCGCGGATGGTCGGGGGATAAGCGCCCGGAAATATCCGCTTCTCAATCCAGGCACTCATCAATTCCGGTGCATTGCGGCCAATCGAATGAATCAGTGCGCGACCCTGCTTGGTCAGACAACGATCAATCACGGCACCCAGTGTTCGGTAGTTTTGTTTGCCGACATGTTCCAACATGCCGACTGACACAAACACATCAAATTCACCTTTGATATTCCGATAATCATCTTCAATATATTCGACTTGATCCGTTAAACCTTCGCGCGCTGCGCGTTCTTTGGCATAAACGATCTGTTCGTGAGAGATATTGTAGGATTTGACGCGGACGCCATGGTTCTTAGCCATATACCGGGCCAGTCCACCCCAACCACAACCGGCTTCGACCACCGTCTGCCCCGGTTGTAACATCAGTTTTCGACAGACATGCTCCATTTTGGCCGCTTGCGCCTGTTCAATGGTGTCATCCGGACGCGCAAAATAAGCGCAGGTGTATTGCATGGCCTCTCGGTCCAACCACAATGAATAAAATTCATTGCCCAGGTCATAGTGATGATGAATATTTGATTTTGACCCCGACAATGTATTGACGCGTGCTTTTTTTCGAGTCAATCGGTTAAACAGTCGTAACCGCCAGTTTTGATCCAAGTTCTGCCGGCGTTTTGACGAGTACAATTCGCACAGAAATGCAACCAGGTCACCTTGAATTTCTAAAGCACCATCGGTATAGCAGTCACCGAAACCTATTTCGTTCTGTCTGAGTAGTTTGTAAAAGGCAGTGCGATTCTTGAGATGCAACGTCATATCGTTGGTGGCCGCGTGCTCACTGATCGTCGAATCATCCCACAATTGAATATTGATGGGTGGATGACCGGTAAACTCCAGCAGTTTGGCCACCAGATAGCGGTCCAGTGTATTGGGAGGCGAGGAGGTTTTATTGCGGTTGCGATGCACCGCCATAGCCAACGGCGGTGACCGTCTTTCAGTGGTCATCGATAGTTTCCTTCAGATCAGTTGATTGCTGTTTCGATCAGTCAAAAAGTGACGCCTGTCGGTGATCAGCCACGGGTTGACGAAACTGAGTTACATCTAATTTCACCGGTGCTCGATCCAAACCATGTTGCTTAATTGCCAGTTTAAATCGTTGCTGAATCAATTCCGCCACCGGACCGGTGCCGCACATGCGTTCGAAAAATTTCGCGCTATTTTCCTTGCCACCACGCACCTGCCGAATACGGTTCATGACTTTTGCCTCGCGGTCCGGATAGGTCTGGCACAACCATTCCTGGAACAGTTCCCGCACTTCGTGCGAGAGTCTCAACATCGTCCATTCTGCGCGGCGTGCCCCAGCTTCAGCACTCAGAGCTAATATGGACTCCATTTCGTGTTCATTCAACCCGGGAATCACCGGCGCAAAGAATATTGTAACCGGAATGCCCTGTTCACTCAACTTTCTGACGGCCTTGATACGACTGTGGGGTGCGCTGGCACGGGGTTCCATCTGGCGCGACAGTTTGGTATCCAGTGTGGTGATTGACACATTGACACAGATCAGATTAAAATTCGCCAGCTGAGTCAGCAAATCAATATCACGAACCACCGACGCCGATTTTGTCGTGATGGTCAGTGGGTGACGGTATTCCAACAGCACTGCTAATATCGCGCGCGTCAACTGAAACTGTTTTTCGATCGGTTGGTAGGGATCGGTATTGGCACCCAAAGCAATCGGTTGACAGGAATAAGCCGGTTGATTCAGTTCTTTACGAAGATTCATCGCCACCTCAGGTTTGGCGAAGAGACGGGTTTCAAAATCAATGCCAGCGGAAAGTCCGAGATAAGTGTGGGTGGGACGAGCATAGCAGTAACTACAGCCATGCTCACAACCCCGATACATGTTGATTGACCGATCGAACGGTAGGTCCGGCGATCGGTTTCTAGAGATGACTCGTTGCGCGTGATCAATGTCAACTTTAGTCTGTAGCGGCGGCAAAGTCTCATCATACCAGCCATCATCAACTGCACTACGATCCCACTCCTCAAAACGCCCGGTTGGGTTGGATGCGGCACCGCGACCTTTGGTCAGTGTGGACTGCACCATGAATACTTACTCGAGACCTTCCAGATTATCGCGGTCCCGTGGCCAGGCAATCAACACGGCCTGTACCAAAGTGGCTAAGGGGATGGCAAAAAACACTCCCCACACACCCCATAGCCCACCGAAAGTAATCACTGCCACAACAATGGCGACCGGATGGAGATCGACCACTTCCGAAAAAATCAGCGGTACCAAAACATTACCATCCAATATCTGAATCACCAAATAGGCCAACACAAGGTAGGCAAATTCGGGACTAATTCCCCATTGTACGCCCGCCACGACAATCACCGGAATGGTCACGACGGCAGCTCCCACAAAAGGGATGAGCACTGAAAGTCCGACAATGACACTGAGCAACGCCGCATACTGTAACCCGAAAAAAGCGAACGTAGCATACGTCACTCCGCCGACGATCAGAATTTCTAAAAACTTGCCACGAATGTAATTCGACATCTGACGATTCACATTCTGCCAGACGATCATCGACAGTCCGTGGTCTTTACCGGGCAGAAAACTCACAAACCAAGTCATCAGTTTGGCTTTGTCTTTGAGAAAGAAAAAAACCAGGATGGGCACCAGAATAACGTAAATAATCAGGGTAATGATCCCCTGCACTGAAGATGCCGATACGGTTACGACGATTTCCTGTCCGAGTTGAGTAACGAACTGCGCCGTAGTACCGATGAAACTGCGTACCTGTGCTTCCGACAGCAGTTCCGGATACCGTTGTGGCAACTGCAGTAGTGCAGTCTGAATGTCAGTCACCCAGGATGGGATCTGACTGGCCAGCTGAAGAGCCTGCGAACTGACCAGCGGTAGAATCCCAAATACCAAAGCAAAGCAGAGTATTAAGAACACGCCGAGCACAATCAGTACCGCACCTAGACGTGGCACCTTGATTCGCTCGCATCTTCTGACCGCACCTTCCAATATATAGGCAATCACCACACTGGCAATGACCGGTGCCAGGATATTGCCAGCGAATATCACCAGCGCGAACCCGATGAGTAGAAAACCGGCCAGGATAATGACCTGCGGATTGTTCAGTTGGCGGCGGAACCAGTTGACGATATTCTGCATGGCGCTACCACCGAAATGAGTCGGCTAAACAAGTTCTACCAATCATCAGAGCACTTCAAATTCATGGGTGATTTTGGCAGTTTCAGCCAGCATTCTTGTTGCCGAACAGTATTTGTCTAGCGACAGTTCAATGGCGCGCTGAACTTCTCTTGCGGTGATCCCTGCTCCCTTAACGCGATACTTGAGATGAATGTGTGTGAACACTTTAGGCACTTCTGATGCGCGGTCGGCTTGTATATCAATTTCGAGTGATTCCAACTTGCGCCGCCGCTTGCGAAGGATCTGTACAATGTCAAACGCCGTGCACCCTCCCATACCCAGTAATAACATTTCCATCGGCCGCATGCCGGAGTTTCTGCCACCTTCTTCCGCCGGCCCGTCGGATATGGTGGTGTGCCCAGAACCGGAGGTCAGTCGAAAACTGACACCGTCAAGCAGTTCAACTCGACCATCCATCAGGACACCACCCCGGGTTCTCCGGTCAACTGCTGATGACCAAAAATCTGCGTGAGCGCCCATCCAGGATTTGACGCTCTCATGAACGACTCACCGATGAGAAATGCCTGGATGCCCGCAGCATTGAGCGCCTGAACGTCCTGCTGACTGTGAATGCCACTTTCTGAGATGACCAAACGCGCATCGGGCACCAATCCACACAATCTGATCGAAGTTTCCAGCGCGGTTTCAAAGGTATGTAGATTTCTGTTATTAATGCCGACCATACCCTGGTCGACCTGTAAAGCCATTTCTATCTCGCGTTCGGAATGCACTTCGATTAACACGTCAAGCCCCAGTTCCGCCGCTTCATTCGCAAAATCTCTCAGTTCCGTGAGTTCGAGTACTGCAACAATCAGCAAAATGCAATCCGCGCCCATGGCCCGGGACTCGTGAATTTGATACCGATCAATTATAAAATCCTTGCGCAGTACCGGTAAGCAACCAGCTCGTTTGGCTATTCTCAGATGCTCTGCAGATCCCTGAAAAAAATGGTGATCTGTCAAAACAGAAAGGCAGCTTGCACCAGCGTCTTGATAGCTGCTGACGATTTCAGTCATATTGTAGTCTGTTCGAATAACACCTTTGCTAGGTGAGGCCTTCTTGCACTCTGCAATGATACCTGGGCGATCACCCGCCAAATGTTGACGAAGGCGCTTTTCAAAGCCTCTAGGTGAGGATTGCGACGCAATGTGATCGTTGAGTTCAGCCGGCGTAACCGATGATTTCGCGGCGGCCACTTCGTGCCGCTTGTGTTCAACAATGGATGATAGAACATCCGCAGATCTGGGCATATTAACAACTACGGGTGATGTCGATATACCGGTTAAACCTCGTCAATACTTCACCGGAGCGGAGCAGGTTCTGTGCGCGCTGGATGCTATCGGTCAGATTATCGGCAAGGCCGGCCACATAAATGGCGGCGCCGGCGTTCATGGCCGTGATTGCTGATGCGGCGGAGTCGTCACCGTTAAAGACTGAACGAATGACTGCCAGACTTTCTTCAGGACTGGCGACCTTGACGTCGTTCAGCGGATGTGTTGTCATCCCGAACTGCTCAGGACTGATGGCATAGGTAATGACTTCGCCATTTTTCAATTCGGCAACCTGGGTCGCACTCCCAACGCTGATCTCGTCCATGCCATCATCAGAATGAACCGCTAAAACGTGCTCAGCTCCGAGTTCATTCAGGACGTAAGCAAGTGGTTCGACAAGATCGGCACTGAACACTCCCATCACTTCTCGTTTGACATGCGCGGGATTGGTCAGCGGTCCCAATACATTAAAAATGGTTCGCACGCCGAGTTCTTTTCGAGCCCCGATGGCATGTCGCATGGCAGTATGGTGAGCCGGGGCCAGCATGAAACCAAAACCCGATTTTCTGACACATTCAGCAATCTGCCCGGGGTTGAGATCAATGCGTGCACCGGCAAACTCCAGCAAATCGGCACTGCCGCATTTTCCCGACGCAGCACGGTTACCATGTTTGGCGACGTGAGCACCGGCCGCCACCGCCACAAAAGCTGAAGCGGTCGATACGTTAAATGACGAAGTGCCATCGCCTCCCGTGCCAACTACGTCGATCAGATGAGGGACCTCAACCGGCACGCGAGTCACCAGTTCGCGCATCACCGTTGCCGCCGCAGTGATTTCCTCAATGGATTCACCCTTCATACGCAGACCCATCAGGAAACCACCAATTTGTGCAGTAGTCAACTGGCCGGTCATGAGCTGCCGCATGATGGCTAACATCTCTTCGCCGGTCAGATTCTGTCCGTCGGTAATTCGCTTAAGCGCTTCCTGTATGTGCATCGTTTTCTTGGTGTATCTAGACGGTCAGACCACTCAATCTAAGGAAATTTCGTAATAAATCGTGACCGCTACGGGTGAGAAATGACTCCGGATGAAACTGCACACCGTACACATGATGTTGCTTATGTCTGACACTCATGATGATATCGTCTTCTAGCCAGGCGGTTACTTCCAAGCAATCCGGTAAACTCTCAGCTTGTGCAATCAGTGAATGATAGCGAGTCGCCGTGAACGGATTGTCAATGCCATCAAATAGTTCCCTATCGTTGTGGGTAATTTTAGAAACCTTACCATGCATCACCTGATTGGCCCGGACAATTTTACCGCCATAGGCCTGAAAAATGCTTTGGTGCCCTAAACAGACTCCCAAAATTGGAATCACGCCGGCATAACGTTTTACGGTCGCCACGGAAATGCCAGCTTCGTCAGGCGTGCACGGGCCGGGCGAAATTAAAATGGCCGATGGTGCCATGTTGTCGATATCGTCTACTGCAACCGCATCGTTGCGCACGACGTTGGACGCATGTCCCAATTCACCTAAGTACTGAACCAAGTTGTACGTAAATGAATCGTAGTTATCAATTAACAATAGCATGTGGCAGTTCGACTGTCGTTGAGTATTGAGATATGGGTATCGCGCCATCACGACCGTCTCGTCGTGATGACCAGAAACTTGCCTTGATGCCAAAGCCGGCACAGATGAGACAATCAGGCATCTGATTTAAAGTCTCAAGAGTGTGAACGGTGCAACAGCCTGCTGCTCGACCATCAACCGCCGTATACCGTCGACCCATTACTCCATTTCCGCAACCATACCCGGTCCCGTCACGCGGCCGAGCGCAGTTGCTTTGCCAAATGGGTTAACAAACTCTTCCAGATGCTGTTTGGCCGGCTTATTTAAGTCACCGGATATGTTTGGTATCAATGGTTGCATCGTTTTGAAATGGTATGAGTTTCATTGCTCCATAAATATCTGATTTTATGTTTACGCCCACCATTTGGGAATAGAACCTTTCAAAAAGACCTCAAAATGACTTTGTGCCATCGGGGCCATAACGCCATTCAATACGCGAGACAATACATTTCTATGGGCTTTATTCAAAGTATAAACCTGAATGGGTGTCAGGAAGGGGAAATCGGTTCACCGTTTCAAAAAGAATTGACTATTCGGGTGAAACTGTACTAAACAATGATCGCGGTTCGCTTACTTGATCACACCGAGGAAAATTGACAACCGCCTGATGGGCATTCTGAAGTATCCCGGTGCTAGTGCTGAATGATTTCGCTCAGCAAACTGAAAGCCACGTCTGGATGATATTATCAATCTATCTTTGTTACTGAAGGAGTCGAATTTGCAGTCGATCTCAGGTGCCTTTCGGAGCAGTTAACGAACCTTCTTGCATCAATCAATGTTACCTAACTTTGGACATTTCTGCCGGAAACAAACCACTTCAGAGGATCAACTCTTCGACCAATAATGCCCACCATGATATGATTTTACAATTCAACAGAATGGTGATCATTTTTGCGTTAAAATGTTTTTCCGGGGTGAGACAAAAATTTCATGTCAATGAACAATGGACGAAATAAAAGAACGTCATTCAATTTTGAAGCAAATTGAGAATTTGCGGAACTCTAAGGCAATACTATATGTAACAGGCGACCGTAAGGGTCTAGACGCTCAAATTGGCCAAGATGCAGTCGATTTGTTCGTTGACCATTTAGACGCACTAGGTCCTGTTAATAAATTGACATTGATACTATACACATTAGGAGGAAGTACATCAGCGGCATGGAATCTAGTTAATCTGCTTCAAATTTTTTGTGAAGAACTTGAAATAATCATTCCTAGAAAATGTATGAGTGCAGGCACCTTAATTTCTTTAGGTGCAAAACAGATTGTAATGACAAAACAAGCAACATTGGGGCCCATAGATCCTAGTTTGTATCATCCGCTAGGACCGCAAATTCCAGGAGTTAATCCAGAAGCGCGAGCTCATGTAAGTGTAGAAGCAGTATATGGGTATTTAGATGCATTGAAAGCATACGTATCTGATGAAGAATCTAGAAGCAAGGTTTTTATTGACTTATCTGATAAAGTGCACCCTTTATTGTTAGGCGAAATCTTCAGATCACGTCAACAGATTCGCGACCTTGCTGGTCGGTTATTGAAAAAACAAAATTACTCTGCCGGTGTGATTGGTAAAATTACTGATTTTCTTTGTTCCGACTCGGGCAGTCACGACTATACAATCAATCGCCGGGAAGCTGAGGAACTCGGTCTTAACATAGAGCAGTGCTCAGTGGAACTCTATGCTCTATTGCGTAAATTGCATTCAAGTTATGCCAACCAAATGGAATTGCAAAAACGATTTGATATTAATGAGTTGATATTACTGGCCGAAAACAGTCAAATCAGTCATTATCACTTTGTAAGAGCTATGATCGAAAGTTGCAAAAATGGTGCTCATCATTTTGTAACCGAGGGTGTTATGGAGCCCATCCCGAATAATGGAGAAGTCATACCACAAGAGACACCCATCCGCGATCGACGAATTTTTGAAGGATGGAGGAAAATCCTATGAGAACTACCAAGTATATGATACCTATGGAGAAACACTCCTCTGATGGAACCGCTGCTCCCAAATTTCATTTGTCTGACACATTAGACTGGTCTTGCTATTCGGCAAGAATCAAAAATCAGGTGATAGTTGTCCCGGTATCTGTATATAAATACAGCAACAAAATCACTCCGGAAGACTCTACTGAAAAACCCTTTTCTAAGTAGTGAGGAATAGATAACGTTATGTTGAACTCAACATAACACTAATCCTGTGACTTACAGCTAAGACGAAGACGGTCGTCGGGGCATGTGAACCACTTCCCGAGCAATCTGGCCACATACACCGGTGTCTTCATCTCCATCATTCACCTGACCTGAATAGCAAGTTTGATTACATTACGCCACTTGCGGTGACGGAACACTACATCCTCCCGTTTTTTGGGGCATGACACGCTTAGAAAACACTAACCGGCGCACTTGCTGACCATCAATCACACCTTGTTTCGCACCCGATGCCCTATGTAAACTCCTCAATTAAGGCCAAAACGGTAGATCACTCACTCCTGGCTATGTCTAGGATCAGCCAATCATGAGGACTCAGCAACAGAAATTTCTTGCTTTCGCGTACCAAACCGGGGCACTGAAATTCGGTCAATTTAAGCTCAATTCAGGCCGGACGAGTCCGTATTTCCTGAACACCGGGAACTTTGCCAACGGTAGTGACCTCGGCACCCTGAGTGGCTTCTATGCGGCAATCATTACTCAACGATTCAGCACCAACTATATGCTCTATGGACCTGCGTATAAGGGAATTCCATTGGCTACCGCAACCGCTCTTTCACTGTTTGCTGATCATGGTTGTTCGGTACCCTTTGCATTTGACCGAAAAGAAACAAAAGACCATGGCGAGCGAGGTTGGGTTGTCGGGGCACCTCTGCAGGGAGATGTAGTCATTGTCGAAGATGTCATTACTTCCGGACTGTCTGTAGACCGAGCCGTCTCCGCCATACGGTCACAAAACGCCCGGCCGGCGGCCGTGGTGATCGCACTGGATCGGATGGAGCGTTCTCTCCATGACCAGCAGTCAGCGGTGCAACAAATTCAGGAAAAACACAAAATTGAAGTTCTACCCTTGGCCACGTTCAATGACCTTCTGGAATTCGTAGATAATGTTACTGAGTTACGGAATCTAGGCAGTCAGCTAAAGGAATATGGCGATGAATATGTCGTCAGAATACAGTAAATCAATCAACATCCGAAAAACCCATGGTGATATCCAAACCCAAACACGCCATTCTGTTCGGTGGTGCTGGGTTTATTGGCTCGCAGTTGGTCGTCACTCTGTCGCGCGCCGGTTGGCACATCACGGTGGTAACCCGACGACCGCACCGGCATCGCAACCTACTGGTTATACCTTCCCTAAAATTAGTTCATGCCGGTGACCTGTCAAGTGCATTCATTGCCAAGCTGATCAGTGAAGCAGATGTAGTAGTCAACCTGATTGGCATTCTCAATCAGACACGGACCAAGACTTTCAATGACCTTCACATCCACCTCCCAGAACGAATCGCTGAAGTCTGCCTTCAGAACCGGGCCAATCGACTGATCAACCTCAGTGCACTAGGTGCGGCGATCGATGCACCTAGCCAATATCTTAAATCGCGCGCATACGGTGAACAAGCCCTGCGCATGGCCATGGAGAAAGGATTGAACTGTACCATCATTCGACCTTCAATCGTTTTTGGTCCGCGCGACTCATTTTCTCGAATGTTTTTCCAGCTATTGTCGATGAGTCCGGTATTTTTTCCACTCATCATGCCCAATGCTATCATCCAGCCAGTCTATGTCAGAGATGTCGTACATTGCCTGTTCCATGCGATCCAGGTGCAAATTCCAGAAAATGATAGTTTCGATGTTGCCGGACCGGAGCGCTTCACACTGCGCGAATTCATCCAACTCATCGATCGACTGGGCGGTATGCATCATCGTATCATCGGATTGAGTCCGGCACTTTCCAAACTGTTAGCATCGGTTACGCAGTTCGTACCGGGCAAGCCGCTGACCCCAGATAACGTGTTGTCACTTCAAGCACCCCATGCAGTACGTCCAGCTACGCCCCTTCCTTACGGTGTCCAATCCACCACTTTCGAGTCCGTCGCCGGCACCTGGCTGAGTCGACAGATCAATCAGTTGGATCAGTATCGGGCGCAGGCGGGACGCTGAATTTTACGTCCGGCGGTGCGCATTCTTTAGACGTTTGTTCGCCGGAAAAACCACACCGACATTAATGAGTGCTCAGTCGACCAAAGGGCTATCCGACTTAGAATGCTACCTCGTCGGTGGTGCAGTACGCGATCGACTACTCAACATCAAAGACAGTGATCAGGACTGGGTTGTCGTCGGCACCACCGAAGAAGTGATGCTGTCATTGGGCTTTCGACCGATCGGCAAGGATTTTCCCGTTTTTCTGCACCCACAAACCCACGAAGAGTACGCGCTAGCTCGCACCGAACGTAAAGTGGGACACGGTTACCGAGGCTTCGAAGTGAATGCACCAGCCACAGTCACTTTGGAGCAAGATCTATATCGCCGAGACCTCACCATTAACGCGATGGCACTCGATACGCAGGGGAATCTGATCGATCCGTTCGGCGGGCAGCAGGATTTGGAAAATGGTCTGCTGCGCCATGTGTCAACTCATTTTTCCGAAGATCCGCTGCGCGTGCTGCGCGCCGCCCGTTTTGCGGCCCGCTACCACAGTCGAGGATTCATCATCGACGATGCAACGCTCGATCTTATGCGGCAAATTTCGGCGAGCGGCGAGCTCAACGAATTGGTTACCGAACGGGTCTGGCAGGAAGTCAGGCGCGCACTGGCGGAAGATCATCCGGCTGTTTTTTTCAACGTCCTGCACATCTGCGATGCACTGGACAAACTGCTTCCCGAACTTGATTGTTTGTTTGCTTCGAAAACTCAGCGGACCTCAACACTCAAACACCTCGAGACGGCCGCCTATCTTACCAGTGATGTTGAAATTCGATTTGCATTGCTGGCGTATCTGTTCAATCAATGTGCCTCTGCATTGCTGACTGATCCCGACGAAGCCCATGCAGTACGGCAATTCTGCCGGCGGCTTAAAACACCCGCGTCATTTTGTAACCTGGCAGTTCAAGTCGCCAAATTCACCGACCGAGTATTGACCGTCAAGGCTACCCCGCCCATCCACTCAGTCGACATGATTCTCGAATTGAATGGTCTGCGGGATGCCGAACGATTTGAGCAATTTCTGAACGCCTGTGCAGTCGTGTTAAATGTCATTCATGCCAATGACTCTCAGCTGGTTCAACCGGCGATTACGTTGTTTAAAAATTGCCGAGATGCCATGCGGCGAGCGGACTTGAAAAGTTTGGCAAAACAGTATCAAGGCAACCAGCTGCGTACCAAAGTTCGTGGCGCCTACGCCAGGCAAATTGCCAATTTACTAGCCCAACCCACTAGAGAAAAATGAAAATCGCCATAGCCAACAATACCCGATAAAGTACAAAGGGTAGCATGCCCACTTTCTCAATGTAGATCAAAAAATAATGAATGCAAAGATAGGCAACTAGTGCTGATGTGAACATTGCAAAACCAAACTGATACCCATCAATTTCCACATCAGAAACCAACAGTTGCAGACTTTGCCAGCCACCAGCCATGGCGATCGCCGGGATGGCTAGCAGGAAAGCGAAACGAGCGGCTTCTTGACGACTGAAGCCGAGCAAGAGCGCTATTGTCATGGTGATGCCCGAGCGAGACGTGCCTGGAATAATGGCCAGTGCCTGACCCAGCCCGATCAGTATTGCAGTTTTAATGGTCAACTGCTGCAATGTCAGTTCCCCCCGCCGCTTCCCATCGGCATACCAAAGCAGTAACGCGAACAATAAAGTCGCCCAACCGATGACGTTCACTTGGCGAAAATCATGCTGTACGACATTGTAAAGTAACGCGCCAGCCAGTGCCACCGGGGCGCTGGCCACCACCATTAGCCAGCCCAACCGTGAAGCGGCTGTATGGCGACGGCGGAGCATCGAAAGACACATATCCGTCACTATCTCTGTGAGCTGCATGCGGAAATAGAGTATTGATGCAAACAACGTGCCAACATGCACCGCAATATCAAACGCCAATCCCTGATCCGACCAGTCGAACAGCATCGGAAATAGAACCAGGTGAGCAGAACTGGAAATGGGTAAATACTCAGTCGCCCCCTGAATGACTGACAATATGCCAGTTTGCACGAAATCTATCATGCCTCTCCTGGAACTAGAGGCGATACCATTGATCATACGCGGCAAATCCCGCGCGATCTGCATCAATATTTTTCGTCAATTCCATCACTTTGAATAACTCCCCCATTTCTGCCGGTGAGGTCAAAGTGTTGAGCTGGTGCGTCACCGAAAGTTGCTCTGCATCCTGCAGTTCCGTTAAACTCGGCTCCGTTAATCCAATATCCACGATGAATCCACCTAATGTGGTAAATCCGTTGACCGTCAAGCCGGCTGTGGCGGCCACTTTTGCCAGTAGAGAATAATTCAAATGGGCAGTGATGTCCTGACAACCGATGAATGCCAACGGATCATGTAAACTGTGATGTCGGCGATGACAGATCAACGTTCCTTCCCGCCGCTCCGGATGATAATACTCACTTTGGGGAAATCCGTAATCAGTAATGATGATTGATCCGGCTTGCAGTTTATCCGCAACCTGTTTCATCCACTCTTCGCCGCAGCAGTGCAGCTCCGATGTGTAGTGGTCAGCAAATGCCAACTCGGCAAGTTGACGACACGATCTTTGAAATGCAACATCAAGCGTACTTCTGAAGTCAATGCCAAATCCGTTTCCGGATTCAATAACGTGCCCCTGTCGTGCCAGCCCCCCGTCGAAACGAACGAGTTCGACCGGCATCGCATCCAGCACTTCATTTGCAATGACGATCCCATGTAGAGTTGCGAGTTCCTGCCAGTCACACCAACTCACCTTTTGACCTAAATCAGGCAACCACCGACCAATGGTCTGCTGTTGCATTTTTTTGAGTTTAGAACTGACTTCAATGATCACATACCGGTCAATGTCACATGCCAAACGTCTGAGTTCAGACAGTATTTGCACAGCCAGTTTGCCAGTACCTGCGCCGAATTCATAAATTTGCCGTGGCAACTGCTGAGCATTCAACTGCTTCGCAATTTTCACCGCGAGAATTTTGCCAAACACCGCTCCGAGTTCAGGTGCAGTGGTGAAGTCACCTCTCTCACCGAATACTTCATGTGCATCCGTGTAGTAACCAAAGCGTGGATGATAAAGTGCGAACTCCATGAACTGTGCAAATGAAATGGCATGGCGGTGAGCGGTACGGATGGAGTGGCGTATACACCGAACTAGCTGACGGTGGCGCGCCAGCTCGTCTTCATTCATCGCCAGTACGTCGGCCACCGAATTCATAGATTGAAATGACATGGAAACCCCGGTATCAATGCAGTTGTAATGCTCAGGAGCCGTATATACTACTCAATTTGATGATGCCATAAGGAGCCATAACCATTGACATCCGCGCAGAAAACTGCACTGGTAACCGGTAGTAGTCGCCGCATCGGCGCGGCGGTCGCCACTACATTGCATGCTAGAGGTTTGCGAGTTGCCATTCATTACCGAAACTCACAGGGCGATGCCCGACGGCTGACCGACGAACTGAATCGAAAGCGAGCGGATTCAGCCGTGGCCTTTAAAGCTGACCTGCAGCAACTCGCCGAAGTCAGTGACCTGGGACACCGAGTCGTCGATAAATTCGGGCGGTTAGATGTACTGGTCAACAATGCGTCGGTATTCCCAACCAACGAAATAACTAACACCTCCGCTGACACCTTCGGCGTCGTATTCGGCATCCACGTGAAAGCCCCATTCTTTCTCATCCAATCAGTATTGCCGCAACTCAGAACCGCCGGTGGTGCCGTTGTCAATATCACCGACATTTATGCCCAAAGTCCGTTGCGACAATATTCGCTTTACTGCGCGAGCAAAGCCGCACTGGAGTCGTTAACCCAATCATTGGCACTGGAACTTGCACCCGACATTCGCGTCAATGCAGTAGCCCCTGGTGCCATTCTAGCGGCGGAAAACCAATCCACTCCAACCAAGATTAAAGCTCCACTCAGGCGCATGGGAACCGTTGAAGAGTTGGCCGCCGCGGTCGCCTATCTGGCACTGGATGCGACCTATACATCAGGGCAAACTTTGGTGGTAGACGGGGGACGCTTGGTTTCAACACGCTGATACTCAGTTGGCTGATGTCGTTTTGGCCATTCGCTCGATTATGATACCGACGTTGTCTGCTTTTTCTACGGCACGCGGTTTACTAACCCGCACTCGACACCAAGTAATGGAAAACTCATTGATTAGCAGTTGCGCCACGTTTTCAGCAACCGTCTCTAACAACTTAAATTTGGAATCGGCAATGAATTCACCGACCCGCATGGCCACTTCCTTATAGCTGATCGCATCGTCAATGTTGTCGCGGTCAGCGGATAGGCGGATATCACATCCTAGTTCAAGATCAAATATGAGATTCTGCTTGATGCGTCGTTCCCACTCCCACACCCCGATGGTCGCCGGAATTTTCAGTTTTTCAATAAAGACAATATCCAATTTCAACTCCGATGTATTATCCACGTGTACCGAATAGGTATTCTGTTCATCCATCGTGTTCGGCAATGACTGCCGAATGAACATCTGGTAAAATGAACTGCCCAGAGATTCACCACCACAGCAAGTCGTGTCGTGACCCTTTTGTTTATTGCCATTGCCGCCTATCTACTGGGCTCGGTTTCCAGTGCAGTCGTGGTATCAAAACTCCTGCAGCTGCCGGACCCGCGGACCGAAGGTTCCGGTAATCCTGGTGCCACCAATGTCTTGCGTCTCAGCGGAAAAATACCTGCTGCTCTGACTCTAATGGGCGATGTGCTCAAAGGAACTGTGCCGGTTCTAACGGTTCAGGTGTATGTGAATGAGCCAACAGCTACGGCTTGCGCAGCACTCATGGCTTTCTTGGGACATCTGTATCCAATATACCATAATTTTCAAGGTGGTAAAGGAGTTGCAACTGCACTCGGCGCGTACTTGGGTTTGAGTTTGCCGGTGTTTATCGGCGTCGCGGGAATTTGGGGGTTAGTTGCGTTCATCTCCCGTTACTCGTCAGTGTCTTCTCTGGTGGCAATGCTGTCAGCACCGGCATTTGCCTGGTATTATTTTCGCGACGGCTGGGTAACGTCGACCTGTTGTGTCATTTTTGTGTTGGTAGCCATTCGACATCGCGCCAATATTAATCGATTGTTAGCCGGTCAGGAAACTAAGATCCAATTTAACAGAGGTTGAACTTCTACGTCTCAAGGATGAAAGGGCCAGCGGGTGCTGAAGAAAGTGGCTGAAGACTTTCTAATGACCATCGTGGGTAGACTTCATAGCCTAAGTTTTCCTGATGTCCGGCCAGCAATCGCAGATGCCCTGCATAAGCAATCATGGCGCCATTGTCGGTGCACAATTCCAGCGATGGGAAATACACCTTCAACTGTAACTGATCGGTTAATTCGGTGATTCGTTGACGCAACAACCGGTTGGCACCAACTCCACCGGCAACAATCACTTTAGAATAACCAGTCTGTTCCAATGCCTGCTTCAGTTTGATGAGCAGACAATCAATAGCCGCGTCCTGAAAAGCATAGGCAAGGTCACTTCTAAGCCGATCGTTCAACTGATGCTTACCGACTTCCTGTATGGCGTGAGTTTTAAGTCCGGAAAAGCTGAAATCAAGGCTCATATGACTGGCCATGGGTCTTGGAAAATTAAAAATATCCGGCTGTCCCAATATCGCATAGTTTTCAATGTTCGGTCCGCCTGGATATGGAAGCCCCAGCGCCGAGGCAAACTTGTCAAAAGCCTCTCCAACTGCGTCGTCTCGGGTCTCACCCAGCAATCGGTATACGCCAGGTGCACGAACATCGACGAGCATGGTATGACCGCCCGAAACAAGCAAAGAAAGAAAAGGATATTCAGGTGTTTCAATTTCCAACATTGGTGACAGCAGATGTCCTTCCATGTGGTGCACGCCAATGGCCGGAATGTCAAGTGCCATGGCCAGCGAACGCCAATGGTCGCGCCAACCAGTAACGCGCCGACCAAACCAGGACCCGCGGTGTAAGCTACTGCGTCAAGAGCGGCTGGAGTCAACTGAATCTCGTCGAGTGTCAGTTCTATAAGTGGCATCACTTTGCGAATGTGGTCTCGCGCGGCAAGTTCCGGTACAACTCCACCATAAAGCTTATGAATGTCCAACTGTGATGAATACCGGTTGGCCAGCAATCCCTGATTGTCATCAAAGATTGCAACACCGGTGTCGTCGCAGGAGGTTTCAATACCTAGTACTTTCATCTCAAATCATATCCATTCATATTAATTTGGTACTGTCGGTCGGAAATCTCTAAATGTCAGTTAACCGTATCTTCCGGCGATGGTGGTTGGGGTAACCAGATTTAAGGGCGAGGTTCAAAATTCGATAGATAACCAACAGATCAAATTCTCTAACGGCTGCCGTGTATACTATATCAATCATCGCCGTTAAATTTTCATGAGATGACTCTCAGACTCGTAGCACTACACAATAAAGTACGCATGGACTATGTTGATACGATAGTCAAGGGTGCTGGCATCCGAGACACTGTCATACACTTGAGTTGCGATAATCGCACCTGACGCAAATGAAATTTTCATCACTGACACCTATCTGCTGTGTCGTTGTGAAATCGAACCAAAAAAACCGACCGAATTCACTTTCGTAGTGTATTTCGCTTCAACAGGAAAAATGAAACTTTTGACTAGTCCTAGTCTAGTTCAGTGATAAGGTATATAATTTTAGGGTTCGAATAAACTAGATGGACCGCTGATGGGCGGCCTCATCGTCTGATTAAGAGAAGAATCGGATGAACGGATATTGAAACGAAACATTTTATAATTTTATATTCATGGTTGTAGTAAAATGAGATTGATTGAAAAATTGACTACCGGGACGCGTTGCACAGAAAAATCCTGCAAGTTGGCAGACTCTCTCTCCCCCCCCCCTCCACACGCACCACCCACACAAGAATCTCCACGGGAGGCTGAGCCGATGGGTGCTTTCAGGAGAATCTTCCGCTACCGCAATGCAGTGTTCAGCGTTGCCGGGCTACTGTTCGCCCTGCTGGTGGCGGTTCCATCGGCGCAGGCGCAGTCCATCCATCTGACCGCCGCCACCCCGGGTAACAGGACGGTTACACTGTCTTGGACCCATGCCGGTCTGGGAAGCGGTTTTTCGTTCAAGTACGTTACTACCAGAGTCACCGATAGCACTACTAACAGTGTTGGCTTAGCAGGCCTTACCATCCAGCCAAAGATGACGACCCTGGTAGAGGGGTTGATCAATGGTGTGCAATATGATATCCATATCGTCGCGGAGAGCAGTACGCAGATCATTGCCACTTCGAACACGGTCCGGGTGATGCCGCACCTGCTCACCGTGACCGCCACCGGGGAAGACAGCAGCATCCGGCTCCGGTGGCAGTATCACGGCAATGAAGTCGGCAGTCACTGGGAACATCAGACATTTGAGGGTACCAGTGGTGCTCCATGGAAGATGATTGGGAATTCTTATGCGGCCCAGCGCAGTGGTATCATTCGAGGTTTGACCAATGGCCGCACCTACAATGTTGCCATTCGATATCTGAGCGGAGGGGGTGGTTCCCGCGCTGATTCCGTGGTTAACAATTTCGGCTGGGTGAGTGCCACGCCGCGCGGGGCGACGCCGACCCTGGCATCCTCACCGAGTGCCACCGTCACCCCATCCACGGCCCCCGGTGGCACGCTGGTGTGCTACAACCTGACTTATGCGGCGCAGGGTTCCACGACCTATCTGGAGACGCGCCCCGGTAAGACGGCGGTGGCGCAGAATTCGGTGCTCCGCGACCCGAACGTCGGTGTTGAGATCACCGCGGCGCCGGCCGGCATCACCAAGGGCCGCGGTGTCAACCTGTCGCCCTGTGTCCGGCTGGGCGCCGGCACGCATACCGTCACCTGGAGCTGGAAAGGTCGCGACGGCACGGCCGCCACACCGGGCACGACGTCCACGACGTACACCATCACGGCGGTGCCGGCCAAGCCGACCGGTCTGACCGGCACGCCGAGTGTCAGTTCGGTGGCGCTCAGCTGGAACAATCCGAACGATGCCAGCATCAGCCGTTGGGAGATTGATGAGACGCATGACGGCCATCATTTTCCCTGGCGCGCCATTCGGAATTCCGGCGCGGCCACGACCAGTTACACGGTGCCGAACCTGCGTGCCAGCGCGTCCTACAGTTTCAAAATCCGTGCGGTGAACGCCGCCGGTGCCGGGCCGGCGTCGGACGCGTATACCGTATCGACAACGGCCCCGCCGGTGCCGGCCAAGCCGACCGAGGTGTCGGCCACGGCCGGCGTCGAGTCGGTAACCCTGGCCTGGAAGCAACGGTCGGTGACAGTGAGGTTGGAGGAGCAGGTCCTGCGTTGGGAATATCAGCAGAAGGCCGGCACGGTCGCCTGGGGGAGCTGGACGGTGATGGCCGGTTCCATCGGTGACACGGTCACGCACACGGTGTCGGGTCTGACGGCCGGCACCAGTTATCAGTTCCGGGTGCGGGCGGTTAATATCGGTGGCAACGGGACGGCGTCGGATGCGGTGACGGCGGTGCCGCGCTCGGCGTCCGGGGCGACGGTGTCGCCACTGCGGCTGACGGTGGTGGAAGGTCGCAGCGGCACCTACACGGTGGCGCTGGACACGGCACCGACGAACACGGTTACCGTTACGGTGGGGGGTGCGACGAGTGCGGTGACGGTGGACCCGGCGGCGCTGACGTTCACGACGGCCAATTACAGCACGGCCAAGACGGTGACGGTGAATGTGGCGGTTGATGACAACGCCGAAAGTGAGACGGTGACGCTGACGCACAGTGCGACGGGGGGAGGCTACGGTACGGTGGACATCGACTCGGTGCGGGTGTCGGTGACCGACACCACGCCGAAGCTGACGCTGCCGACGGATCCGGTGGCGGTGCGCGAAGGGACGGACATTGAGCTGACGGTGCGTTCGGATCGGGCGCTGACCGGCACGAAGAAAGTGCGACTGCAGCTGACCGGGCGGGGTGCGAAGCCGATTGCGGCGGCGGACATCACCGATGGTCTGGGGCCGCGCGTGTTTGAGGCCGATTTCGGCGATACGGCGAGCACCACGGGGACGGTGTCGATCCCGACGGCGACGGACACGGCTAGGGAAGGTGCGGAGACTTACACCATCACACTGGATAACGGGCCGGTTGGTTCCAACTATGTGGCGGCCACGCTGTCCGATCTGACGGCCGAGGGCACGCTGCTTGATGGCACTGCGCCGGCCAAGCCGACCGGGCTGTCGGCGACGGCGGGCAACGGTCAGGTGGTGCTGGCGTGGACCGATCCGGCGAACGATGCGATCACCGACTGGCAGTATCAGTCCAGATTAAGTTCAGCGGCGACGTTTGGCACCACCTGGACGGACATGGCCGGGTCATCGGCCACCACCACGTCGCATACGGTGACCGGGCTGATGAATGGCACCGCCTATACGTTCCGGATTCGCGCCCGCAATGGTACTGCGAGCAGTCCGCCGTCGGAGGTGGAGCCGGCGACGCCGGCGCTGCCGACGGCGAAGGGGGTGACGCTGTCGACGGGAACGCTGTCGGTGGCGGAAGGCGACAGTGGCACGTATACGGTCAAGCTGGACAAGGCGCCGAGTGCCACGGTTACGATCACCATCGCCGATGCAGCAGGGGATGATGTGACGGTGGACACCGATGCGGGGACGACCGGCAATCAGAACACGCTGACGTTCACGACGACTGACTTTGCCACGGCGCAGACGGTGACGGTGACGGTGGCCATTGATGCGGACACCACCGATGATGCGGATGTGACGCTGACGCATACGGCGACCTCGACGGATACCGGGTACAGTAGTCTGACCATCGGTTCGGTGACGGTGTCGAGCACCGACACCACGCCGTTGCTGACGCTGCCGGAGGATCCGGTGGCGGTGGCGGAAGGGACGGACATCACGCTGAAGGTGCGCTCGGATCGGGCGCTGACCGGCACGAAGCAGGTGCGACTGCAGCTGACCGGGCGGGGTGCGAAGCCGATTGCGGCGGCGGACATCACCGGCGGTCTGGGGCCGCGCGTGTTTCCGGCCAATTTCGGCGATCCGGCAAGCACCACGGGGACGGTGTTGATCCCGACGGCGACGGACACGGTGGCGGAAGGTGCGGAGACTTACACCATCACGCTGAATAACGGGCCGGCCGGGTCCAACTATGTGGCGGCCACGCTGTCCGATCTGGTGGCCGAGGGCACGCTGCTTGATGGCACTCGGCCGGCCGAGCCGGATAATGTGCAGGCCACGCCGGGTAACGGCCAAGTGGTGCTGTCGTGGGATGATCCGGGCAATGCGTCGATCACCGGCTGGCAGGTGCGGTATCGGAAGTCCGGGAGCAGCTGGCCTGCCTGGGCTGACATCGACGGGTCGACGGCCACCACCACGGCGTACACGGTGACCGGGCTGGACAACGATGCGGCGTATCAGTTCAGAGTGCGGGCTAAAAATAACATCGCCAACGGTGTACAGTCGGAAGTGTTGACGGCGACGCCGCGGGCCGGGGCGGCGAAGCCGACCGGGGTGGTGGCCTCGCCGCAGGCCGGCGGGGTGCGGCTGAGCTGGGATGCGCAGAGCGGGCTGACCGGCTGGGCTTATCAGTACACCAGTCGCAGTAGCAGTGGCAGCAGTTGGAGCAGTTGGAGCAGTGCGACGACATACGAGATTGCCGATGGCAGTCGGACGGGAGTGGTGCTCACCGGGCTGACCGACGGTCATGAGTACCGGTTCCGGGTGCTGGCGCGTGCCAGTGGCGGGTCTTCGGTGTGGTCGGACCATGCCACGGCGACACCGGGGACGGTGGCCGCGGTGGCGGGGGCGGCGGTGACGGTGTCGAAGGCGACGCTGACGGTGGATGAAGGCGGTCGGGGCACGTACAAGGTGGTGCTGGATGTGCAGCCGGCGGGTGATGTGACGATCACGGTGGGCGGTGCGTCGGGTGATGTGACGGTGGACACCAACGCCGGTCGGGCCGGCAATCAGAGTCTGCTGATTTTCACGCCGGCGAACTGGTCGGTGGCGCAGACGGTGACGGTGGCGGCGGGGGAGGACCCGGATGCGGCGACGGATGCTAAGGTGACGCTGACGCATACCGCGGCCGGGGGCGGTTATGCGGCGGTGACAGTGGCGTCGGTGGAGGTGACGGTGCGCGAGAATGATGTGGCGGGGGTGACGGTGTCGCGCCCGGCGCTGACGGTGTTTGAAGAGGGCAGTGGCACCTATACGGTGCGGCTGAACAGTGCCCCATCGGCGAATGTGACGGTCACGGTGGCCGGCACCTCGGGGGATGTGACGGTGGACACCGATGCGGGGACGACGGGCAATCAGAACACGCTGACGTTCACCACTGCCAACTACGCGACGGCGCAGACGGTGACGGTGTCGGCCGGTGAGGACGGCGATACGGCGACCGATCCGGACGTGACGCTGACGCACAGTGCGTCGGGCGGTGGCTACGGGTCGGTGACCATTGCTTCGGTGACCGTGTCGGTGGTGGAGATCGATGCGCCGGGGGTGACGATATCGACGGCGGCGCTGACGGTACCCGAAGGGGGCCGTGGCAATTATACGGTGCGGCTGAACAAGGCACCGACGGCGAATGTGACGATCACGGTGGGCGGCACGGCAGGCGATGTGACGGTGGACACGAATAGCACCATGACCGGCAATCAGAACACGCTGACGTTCACGACGACTGACTTTGCCACGGCGCAGACGGTGACGGTGGCGGCGGCCGAAGACGATGATGCGCTGGTCGATGCCGCGGTGACGCTGACGCACAGTTCCAGTTCATCGGACACCGGCTATGGCAGTTCCCTGAGCATCAGTTCGCTGGCGGTGTCGGTGACCGAGAATGACACGCCGGGGGTGACGCTGTCGACGCTGGCACTGGCGGTGGCCGAAGGTGACAGCAGCACTTACACGGTGCGGCTGAACACGGCGCCGTCGGCAGAAGTGACGGTCACGGTGAGCGGTGCGTCCGGTGATGTGACGGTGAGCGGTTCGCCATTCCGGTTCACGGCGGCGAATTTTTCCACGCCGCAGACGGTGACGGTGGCGGCGGCCGAGGATGAGGATGCGGCACCGGATGCGGCGGTGGTACTGACGCATGCGGTATCGGGTGGCGACTACGGATCGGTGACGGTCGGATCGGTGACGGTGACGGTCAGCGACAACGATGTGGCGGGGCAGAACGAATTGAGTCTGGCCCAGTCGCAGGCGGTGTTGGCGCGGGCGTTCGCCGGATTGACCGGCGGCATCATCGAGGACCAGCTGCTGGGGAGTGCGCCCGGAGAGAATGCGCTGACGCTGGCCGGGGTGTCGCTGCCGCTGGGCGGTGGTGCGGAGGTCCGTGTCAAGCCGGTCGAACCGTCGGCCGGGTGGCGGTCGCCGCACGCTGAGTTCGGCGTGCGGCGCATCGGCGTGGCGGATCTGGACGACCTGCTGACGCAGAGTTCATTCAGTCTGGCGGCGGCCAATGGCGGGCGCTCCGCGCCGGTGCTGCGGCTGTGGGGTCAGGGCAGTCGCACCGACTATGTACGCGGCAGTGGCGAGCTGTCGGTCGACGGTCATGTGCAGACCTTCGGTCTGGGCGTGGATGTAACACAGGATGACCTGCGCGGCGGGGTGGCGTATTTCCGCTCGAGTGGTACGGCACGCAGTGCGGTGCGCGGCACGCACTGGTATGACACCGAGGTGTCGGGGCTGCAGAGCGTACATCCGTATGTGCGCTGGACGGCAGGTGAAGGTCTGGACGTCTGGGGCGTGCTGGGCATCGGCAAAGGTAAGATTCGCACCGTGCAGGTGGCTACGGCGGCCCCGGCCGACGAGTCGGGTCGCATTCGTCTGCGCACGGTGACGCTGGGGGTGCGCGGTGAGCTGCCGGCGTGGGCCGGTCAGGGCCTGGCGCTCAAGGGCGATGCGACGCGCACACAGCTGCGCACCACGCTGTCGACAGTGCCGAAGACGGCGGTGAATCGGGTGCGGGCGCTGCTGGAGTGGCACACGGCGCTGCCGCAGGCCGATGGCAGCGTGGTGACGCCGCATGTGGAAGGCGGTTTCAGCCGTGATGACGGTGGCGCGTCGGGTCTGGTGCTGGGCGGTGGACTGTCGTATGTGCCGGGCGCCGGCGACTGGTCGTGGCAGGTCGGTGGCAGTCTGCTGCGCTCGCGGTCGGACGAGCGGTTGCGCGAGCGGCATCTGTATGCCCATGTGGCGTATCGGCCGGCGGCCGGGCTCGGAGTGTTCGGGCCGGCACTGACGCTGGACGTGTCGCGCGGGACGGCTGGAGTTGGGTCAACGGGTGCCGGGACGGATGCGGCACTGACGGCGGCCTTCGCCGCACCGGAAACGGCCACGCTCGGGGCACGGTTGCGGTACGGTCATGCGCTGGACTATGGGACCGGAGTGCTGACGCCGAACGTGACGGTGGCGTGGCGCGAAGACGGTGGTCTGCCGGTGTATGGCACCGGCATGGAATACCGCCTGCGCGAGGAGTATCGTCTGGACCTGCGCTATGAACATCAGCCGGGGGTTGCGCGGGCCAACCGGCTCTGGCTGGGTGGCACCCTGAGCTGGTGAGGTGGCTCGGGTCGCTGCCGGTCGCAGGATGACGCAACGGAATGATGGAGGGATGACCGCGCATCCCTTCACCCCATGAGATGGGGATGCCCTAGGAAAGCGACACCTGACAGGTTTTCTATTTTCCAATCCAAGTAGCGGCTGGAAGATCAAACAGCTGCAGGAGAAATTGATGTGTCGACACGTATGCCACCTTGAGTAAATTGGCCCTCTTTCTCACAGCAGAAGTGAAGAGTTGGTTATCATAGTCATTGATTAGGTGATGTCGAACGCAGTCACACAGGAAACATAGAAGACACTCAGTTTCGCTGATTGTATTCAATTCTTGACAAAATAAAGGTGATGCGATGATACCTATCGTGCGATTTCACCTCACAACTACGAACAGTAATAACTGATCCCAGACAATACCAGAAAACGTATCAACAACTGATGACATACCCATTGTTCAAAACCGAAATATCAAATACGGAAGTAGAAATTTCAACCATCGAATGGAAGAAATGGTTCGATCAAACAGATTAATACAGGTCGCTTGAACTTAGAATTTCGAATCATCGGTTTGCCGCTGCTCGGCAAATACTCGTTCTATCCGCTCTAGCATCAATTTAGATTCATTGAGTGTGTGTAATATTTCAGCATCAAGATTTTCATCTCTCACAAGTTCCGTTTCGTGCTGTGCTTTGTGTAGATTGTTGATGACCACGGCGATAAATAGATTAATGACAATGAACGCCGCAATGATGACAAAACTGATAAAGAACATCCAGGCCAATGAATTGAGTTCCATGGCACTGTACATGACATCGGTCCAATCTTCTAACGTTAACACTCGAAAAAGAGTAATCAAAGAAGTTCCCAAAGTACCCCAATGAAAAGGGTCGTGCTCGTGAAACATGTGATAGCCAGCAATTGCATAAATGTAAAACACGATTGATATCAATAAAATTACATTGCCGAGCCCTGGTAGTGATTTGATCAGAGTCGAGACAATCAAACGCAATTCGGGCACCGCGGTGATCAATCGCAGTATTCGTAACAACCGAATGGTTCTGGCAATCAGTGCATACTCGCCAGTCTGTGGGACCAAGGAGAACACGACCACGCAAAAATCGAAAAGATTCCAACCATCTCCAAAATATCGGCTGAAAACTGGCGCAGCGGCGGTAATTTTGAGAACCGCTTCCAGTGTGAAGATGATGAGTACCAGGTGGTTGATTGAAAGCAGTATGGCTTCGTAAGGAATCGCCACAGTAGGATAGGTTTCGATTCCGAGGGCGATAGCGTTCAGTATGATCAGAGCGATAATGAAACGCTCAAAATACCGACATTGAGTGATTTTTCTGCAAACTTCAATCAATGTAATTACTCTAAAAGTTCCGCAATTGACACGGCGCGTAGAATGGCTCGAGCTTTGGACATTGACTCCCGCCACTCAGCATTGGGAACAGAATCTGCCACCAATCCTGCACCGGCTTGTACGAAGACCTGACCGTCGATTAAAACTGCTGTTCGAATGGCTATTGCGGTATCCAAATTTCCAGCCCAACCGATGTATCCTACCGCGCCCGAATAAATGTCGCGTTTGTGCGGTTCAAGTTCGTCAATAATTTCCATCGCCCGCACTTTAGGTGCGCCACTCACCGTGCCAGCTGGTAAAGTGGCTCGCAATACATCCACTGCATCTTTGCCTTCGTCCAGTTCACCGGTCACATTCGAAACGATATGCATTACGTGTGAATAACGCTCAATTTCCATCACATCGTTGATTTCAACTGTGCCCAGTTTCGAAACGCGCCCTACATCGTTTCTGCCAAGATCAACCAACATGATGTGTTCAGCCCGTTCTTTCTCATCTGCCAACAGTTCTTTTTCCAGTCTTTGATCTTCCTGTTCACTATTCCCACGTGGTCGAGTGCCGGCCAATGGTCGAACGGTAACGACACCATCTTCCAGGCGCACCAGAATTTCGGGTGATGTACCAACAATGTAGTAAGTACCAAAATCAAGAAAATACATGTATGGGGATGGATTGAGTGTTCTGAGTGCTCGATAAAGATCAATCGGACTACCCTTAAATTCTGCAGACAGGCGTTGAGAAAGGACAACTTGAAATACGTCCCCCGCCAGGATATACTCCCGGCATTTTCTAACTGCATCCTCAAAATTGTGCTGTCCGAATGACGACTTAAATTGATCTTCTCTCGCCTCCTGTCGAAGTGACAGGGCCGGCCGTGATGCAATGGGGGATTTCAGTTGTTCTGTCAGTTCATTTAATCGGTGATTTCCAGTTGCAAAATCTTCACCCTGAGTAACGTCAACGTAGATGACGATAAACAGGCGCCCCGATAAATTGTCGAATACAACCACTTCATCCGATACCAGAAGACAAATATCAGGGATTTTCAACTCGCTTGCTTTACGTCCACCGATGAGAGTCGGTTCAATATACCTGACCGTATCGTAACCAAAGTATCCCACCAGCCCACCGGTGAATTTAGGCATATCATCAAATGATGGCACATTGAATCGCCCATGAAACTCCCTGATGTCTGCTAGAGGGTCATCACTCACCCACTCTTCAACAACAGTGTTACACTTAAGAACTGAAAAAACATTTTCACGCACCTCCAATCGAGTCGAATTGGGCAGACCGATGATTGAGAATCGACCCCATTTTTCACCACCCTGCACTGACTCAAAAAGGTAGCTATAAGGTTGACGAGCGAGTTTGCAGTAAGTGCTGAGCGGGGTATCAAAGTCCGCCAGTACCTCGCGCTGAAATGGAATGTGGGTGTAACCTTCATCTTGTAGTTTTTTGAACTGTTCTCGAGTAATCATTGCGCTTAATCAAATCAAATGGACCGAGCTAAGTAGCTAATCAAAATTATGGCCACCGTCAGTGGTGCACGTTGATTGCAAATTCACTGCTGCAGGTTAGAGTCCCCGGCGACTCATCCATCAAGTAGATGTGCTGATCGCACGGCGCATGGTAGATATTGCTTCGGCATAATCTGTTGAACCGAAAATTGCCGAACCGGCGACGAATGTGTCAGCCCCTGCTGTTGCAATGCGTTCAATATTATCAATCGTAATCCCTCCATCAACCTGCAACCGAACCGATCGAGTCTGTGAATCAATCAATTTACGTACCGATTGAATCTTGTCAATAACATATGGAATAAAGTGTTGCCCACCAAAGCCTGGATTCACCGACATTAGGAGGACCATATCTATTTCCTCAAGAACATAGTCAAGCCAAGACAGAGAAGTGGAAGGGTTCAAGGCTAAACCGGGTGAACAACCATTGTCACGAATTAATCTGATTGTACGATCCACGTGCTCCGACGACTCTGGGTGAAAAGTGATGG
This sequence comes from Arenicellales bacterium, assembly GCA_965116205.1. GTDB lineage: Bacteria > Pseudomonadota > Gammaproteobacteria > Arenicellales > JAJDZL01 > JAJDZL01. The sequence continues at coordinate 184,272 of OZ220493.1, forward strand.
TATTGACTCCTGCTTCAATCATATCGCCAATGATTCGGTCCACGGGCTTAACCATCAGATGCGCATCCAGCGGTGCTTTAATGCCATAGGCTCTTAACGATCTGCAAACGACGGGACCAAAGGTCAAATTTGGCACGTAGTGATTGTCCATGACGTCAAAGTGAATCCAGTCAGCTCCAGCTGATAGTACCGACTCCACCTCTTCACCCAGACGAGCAAAGTCGGCAGCTAGAATTGAAGGTGCAATTACCGCATTCATCTCATTCTCGTTGAACTAGCGCATGGCAATGAAATAGCTCTCATTCTGTCGATTGATCCGGAGCAGTATCAGATCATTGGGGTCCTGCACGATTTCCCAGAGATCAGTAACATCGGTGACCGGTTGTCGATTGATTTCTACAATGACATCGCCTTCTCTAATTCCCGAACGCCAAGCACGACTGCCGCGTTCGATAGACGCGACCAGTACACCCGTTGATACCCCTGGTATATTTTCAAACACTACACCATCCAAACGCCGCGTAACATCCTTGCCGAGGACTGTCTGCGGTAGGTAATCTCCAATCTGTCCTGAACCAAACATGATCTGCCCTTGCCGAATAAATTCCACATCGACTCGTTCTCCTACTCTGATCAGCGCAATCATGGTGCGTAGTTGAGCCCCATCATTGACCCGGGTGCCATTCACTTTAATTAGAATATCTCCTTCTTGAATGCCGGCTTGTTCCGCAGCGGATTCGGCAAGTACCTGATTGATCAGAACACCTTCAATCTGCTCCAGTCCAAAGGCTTCTGCCATCTCCTGTGTCAGTTCCTGAAAATGGATGCCCAATACACCTCGTCTGACTCGACCGAACTCAACAATCTGCTCAGCCACACTGGCGGCGGAATTGATGGGAATGGCAAATGCAATTCCAATATTCCCACCAGCCGGTGACAGAATCGCAGTATTGATGCCGATCACTTCGCCACGTAAATTGACCAAAGCACCACCGGAACTGCCAGGATTGATGGCCGCATCTGTCTGAATGTACTCTTCATATTGATCAAGTCCGAGCCCACTGCGACCTAGGGCGCTGACTATCCCAGAAGTCACGGTCGCCGACAGACCATAGTTGTTTCCTAACGCCAAAACGAAATCCCCCACACGAAGCTCGTCGGAGTTTCCAAATTCAACGGCAACCAAATTAGATAGTTCGACTTTAAGCAGCGCTAAATCCATATCCGGATCCGTTCCCACGATCTCAGCAATTGCTGTGCGGCCATCTAGTAAAGTTACCTGAATATCTGAATTTTCCGATAGCAGGTGGTAGTTGGTCAGAATATGTCCCCGTTCAGCATTGATGATCACTCCAGAACCGAGATTCATATTGCGCTGCCGACGACGATCGCCGCGATTGGGGAACTGGAAAAATCGCTGAAAAAAATCATCACCTTGAAAAAAATCGCGTAATGCATCGACTGAGTGGTCGCGTGAATACCCATCGCGCACCGTCACAGTCGAAATATTGACGATACCATGCTCAATTTTTTCAACAACATCCGCTAGCGTGGGGAGTTTTCTACCATCCACCGAAAACGGGAGTGTTGCAACACTAGTAATCGGCAAAATTAAACCGATCAATGCCAAGGTCGCAGTCAGTTGTCTGATTCTTTTCCCCATCATCTATATATTTTTAGGGAGTTATATGTTTAACTAAACCAATGGAAATATTTTCTAATATTCCTTGAATCTAAGAATATTATTTCTGTTTGGAAATTGATTTTCTCATCAGTGCTTCAGCAATCCTTTTAGCACGTTTATGAACTTCTTCTGGAATGTCATTCGGCGGCAGTTTGAATGCCGATGCCTCTTTCGGTTTCTTTTTATTTACACCGCCGCCCGATGCAACCTGTCAATTGCCTCACGCTCGGCTTCGTTCATGCCAATCATTGCTCATCCACCTGGCGCACCAGTTCCCTGTAGCTCAGTCGTTGGCGCACCCTACAATCTACACCATCTGCTCAATCGTGTCCAGCTCCCCTGCGGATGTTATGCCGCCCGGCAAACCCGTTCACATACCGACCCAGATGCTTGACACTCATTTTGTGATAGATCCCCTTGCGCGCCCCCGTTTGAGCATGCCCCAAAACGATTCCATGCCGTTGGTGTGTACACGGTCGTTCACATACTCTCCGAGCCATGCCGAATGAATTGGTGGTCATGGTTTTTCAAACTGGCAATAGGTTTTAAAATCATCCGTATAAATCAGCTCTACATTGGTCTCAATGAAATGGTGCAAGGTGTCTGTCACGATTCCACCTCTCAATGACCTGAGACTTCACTTGCTTGCGCTGGCGTTCCTTCACTCCGATAACAGCCATCTTGCCGGTCACCCCCCGGCCCTGACCCCGTTTCTCTGATTCGTGCTTGTTCTTTTCAACACCGCCTATGAAAACGTCTCGTCTACTTCGACCAAACCGCAGAGCAACTCGCCCGGCTGCTGTGCAAAGGCTTCGCCAATCCGGTGTAGCAGATACCAAGCCGATTTTTGAGTGATGTTCAACTCCCGATGCAGTTTCATGCTTAAGATGCCCTTCAGATTCGTGGCGAGCAGGTCAATGCCCATCATCCACTTCCTCAGCGGAAGGTGAGAGTTCTCGAAGATCGTTCCCTACCGAACTGAGAAATGCTTGCGACAGTCCCGGCAACGATGCGGCATCGGCCGACCACTGGTCACTTCGTAAGTGTTGGTCCCCTAGCAACGATGGAGACAGATTTGCCACCTTTCCAAATGATCGCTTCCAGCCAACGCCGTGCTGTGTCTCCGTCCTTGAACATCTTCATCAGTTCAATCATGCCGATGCCGGCCCGGTAATGCTTGCCAGGTGCGCTTTTATTGTTATCATCCATGATGAAATCAATTTTTTCATTAAACTGCAAATAGTATAAAATCTCCGAATTGTATTGTGTGAGATGTTATAGATTGCTATTGTAATCACTAGCCAGAAGATGATGGCTCGCGAGGTTCGGTCATTTCCATTGATAAACAGATGAATCCAATTTATCTTCCAAAGAAATCATGAGGGAATTTCGCCGTAGTTTTTATTCATATATTCTTCAATTTTCTCTAATGGATATCCATCCATTTCGGCTGCAATATACGAAGTTACTTGTTGCCTAATCTCTGCAGGGGTCAACGGGTCCTTGTTATCCTCTTGTAGTTTACGAATCAGTTTTGCTCGCTGCTCAGCTTTGTCATCATTATCTTTCATATTCTTTCCTCCGATAACGCTAATTCCATTATAATCAGCTGAACGATTTCTGTGGTATTTGATTTCCTAGCAAATCGCAATATTAGTTCGGTTCTTTTTCACGTCTATTTACTCGGAATGGTATTATCCGGTTCAATTAAGTTTGCTTTTTTTATTCAATAGGTCAATTAATTGTCAACTACTAGAATGTATTCTAGTTTAATCCAATGTGAGTCTCAGCGAGTACATTCCACTCCGCAACCGAGCTCTATAATGGTTTATGTGGTGCACTACATAACATGGTCGACCGAAGGCGGTTTTTGTGTTGTCACTCAAGGACAATGGACCAGACAAGCTGTGTGGCGACGCGGTGCCTGACCACTGTCAAGTCAAGCCGCAACACACCGTAACGGCTATCGCCAGAGAACTGCAAATCCAGTCTAACCACTGGGCTGGCAAGTCTGACTTTCGCCAGCCGCGCGGGCGACGCAGCCGCCGAAACCGGCCACTTGCAACCACCGAACTCTTGACCATGCGACCGACAGCTGGATCCCAGGGACTGAAAGGTCTCGCACCTGTAAATCACGCCGCCCGGGTGCCACCAGTCGCTTGAAAACCGGTACTAAACTGCCGGTCAATCTAAATCGCAAGATTGAGCGCGATACTTTTTCATAACTTTTGAACATACCGGGCCGATGATGTCAAAATTCTCTTTCTGGTAACCTGCTGGAGATGTTCAGGTCGCTGTGCCTTGGATATGGAATTGAGATGAAGATGACGTCAGTGGTCGCGTCCACCGCCATATCGCAATCAGATTGGGAGGCTGGGTGATTCAGCCACGAAAAATTACAAAATCGAGTATAATTTCGACTTGGTAACGGAAAACTGTTAGTTGACAGTCGTTCCGTTTGAAAGGCTTTGATAATCATTCGGTTTGGCTGACCTGGATCTGAGAGGATGCTGATCATATTGACTGCTACCGGCTGAGCTGAAGTCTAAAAAGTATCACTTTCGGCATTCCTGCGAGGCGATCCGATAATCTTGCCATCAGCAATGTCGTGTCGCCGTTCAAAGACCCGGCGGAACGGTAAATCGCGTAGCGACACACCAGTGCCGTCCACTTCACTTCGAGGAGTTCAGCCTATGACTGATGAACAATCGGCGTCAATGCCACCCCACACAAAGATCCCCGGCCAATGGCACGACCGGTTTTTTAAGGCACTGTTCAACACTCCGGCACAGGTCTGGGCACTGCTGGAACTGGCCCTGACGCCGCAACAGCTGGCGACGCTGGATCGCCATTCGCTGGTCATTCGCCCGAGTAGCCTGCTGGATCAGGGTCTGAAAGAATATGTCTCCGACCTACTGGTGGAAGTCCGGCTCACCGATGGCAGCGAGTGCGTGCTGACGCTGCTTTGTGAACATAAGAGTTATAATGATGTGCACCTGATGAGTCAGTTGCTCAGTTACATGGCCCGGCTGTATGAGCAGCAGGCCAAGGTAGTGATACCCATCGTGATCTATCATGGGGAACGGCCGTGGACGCAGCCGCGGTCGTTTTACGAAACGCAGCATGCTGACCTGTCGGCACCGCTGCAGGCGGTCTGGGGTCATCTGCTGTTGAATTTCGGTCTGCTGCTGTTGAACCTGCGGCGGGCAGCGGTGCTGGCCGAGCTGCGGCAACGACCCTTGCCGGCGCATCTGGGCATGCAGGTGATGGGCGAGCTCTGGGAGGCGAAGGAGCGACAGTATGTGGCGTGGGTGGCACGCACGCTGGCCTTTAAGCGGCCGGAATATCAGCGGTTCATGCGTCTGTTGAACATTTATTTGATGGCGACGAAGCCGGAGGTGAACATGAGTCAGATGAGAGAGTTGTCGGAGATGTCACGGCCGGGGGACCCGGCAATGCGTGAGGCCTTGGATTTATGGGAAAAGTTGCAACCGAATTCGGCTGCTGAGTTTTTTGACGTGGTTCGTCAGGAAGCGAGCCAGAAAGCACACGCGGAAGGACGTGAAGAAGGACGGGAGGAAGGTCTTGAAGAAGGGATTCAAAAAGGAAGTAAGGAAACCTCCCGGCAAATTGCCGCGCGCATGCTTAGACAGGGTATAGCAGTTGCAGACGTACGAGTGGCAACGCAGCTGTCTTTGGCAGAGCTTGACAGTTTGCAGAAGGGCGGAACACAACCGTCTGATTCATGAAGTCGTCGGGTAGTTCGAAGTTGCTGAATGGGTCACGCAATGCTGTCCGCCGCGAATGGTGTCGCGTACTTTTTCGCCGCCGACTCTCGTCATGGCTCTGTCGAACTGACCACTAAGCGGTAAAACTCATTACCGTTCTTGCCGATGGTGCAAGTGTGACTACTATTCGTTCTGCGCCGATGATGCAGGACTTTCCAAAAGTCATGAACACTGATGGTCTCTTTTTTGTCAAGCAGTTGGTTCACGCGCGATTCTGACCCAACCTTAACCATGCTGGACTTTCAATACTCTGTTGCTATTGTGGCCGCATCATGGTGTTGAAAGTGAATGGTTCTGCTGTTGGATTTGAAGGCCGCTGCAGTTCGCCTGGTGTCGACGAGCGTCAGCACCAAGATGTGCTGACGGCGCGCCATCATGACCTGTCCTGCTACCGCCGGTTCGGCAAGGTCTTGCGCCAAGTGCCGTTCACGGTGGGACTTGGCTGGCGCGGGTGGGCTGGCAGGTCTGACTTTCGCCAGCCGCGCGGGCAACGTAGCCGCCGAAATCGGCCACTTGCAACCGCCGAACTCTTGACCATGCGACCGACCGCTGAGCCCAGGCACTGAAAGGTCTCGCACCTGTAAATCACGCCGCCCGGGTGCCCACAGTCGCTTGACATTCGGTGCTAAACTGCCGGCCAATCCAAATCGCGAGATTGAGCGCGATACTTTTTCATGACTTTTGAACATGCCTGATCGCCGGGGGAATGGGGGGCGGCTGGGTCTAGACCACTGCCCGGAAATCAAAACTTTGCGCCACAAGACGGCCCCGGCTGACCAGCTGCCTGCACACCGTCTGCCAGTGGCAACATCGGCTGAGCGAATGCTGGGCACGACTGCCTGAGGACCAGCCACTGATGCTGTGCGTGGATAGTCATGTGAAGGTGTACACCGGTCGCCGGGGGCGGCTCACCCCACACTTCATCGCCCGCCAGAAACTATGTCTGCCGGCCACCGTCAGTTACTGGCTCCACACCCTGGGCGGCCAGTGGCTTGCATTCATCAGCAGCACGACCCCAAAATGGTCGCCATCCTCGCCCGAGAGGTGGTCGCCGAACTGGAACGACTGGGGGTGGTCACTCCCCAGGCCCGGACCTGACCAGCATGCCAGCCGGCGAACCGGTGTCACCTGGTGTTCGACCGCGCAGGCTGGAGTCCAGAGCTGTTCAAGCGCCTGGCGCGCCGGGGCATCGCCTGCATCACCTGGCATAAGAATCACACCGGCGCTGACTGGCCGGTGACTGATTTCAACGCGCATGCCGTACCACTGCATGGCCCGGTGCAGGTCAACACCCGCTACGTGGACCTGGCCGAACGCCCGGTCACCCTGTCCAATGACCTGGTGGTGCGACAGATTCGCCGCCGCCTTGACAATGGCCGACAGATGCCACTGGTCACCACCTATCCGACCCTACCCATCGAACAGGTCGCCGGCGCCCTGTTCTCACGCTGGGCACCGGAAAATTACTTCAAATACACCCGCCGTGAATTTAACCTTGATGCCCGGTCCCGCCATGCCATCGAACCCCTGCCACCCGACACCGCAGTGGTCAATCCCACCGTGCGGAAACACCGCAAAACCATCCACCGACTGACCGGCGAACTACAGCGCCACCTGCTCAACGCCGACCAGCGCCCCGAAGCCCTGCCCATCGCACCCCGCCTGTTCGATGACCTCATCGCCATGCTGTGCTACCGGGCCGAATCGCGCCTGATGCACACCCTGCATGCCACGGCCAATCCTTCCAACGCCACCCGTCAACTGCTGGCCGCACTGCTGCGTGCCGATGCCAACCTCGTGCCCGACCCGGTGCACCGCGCACCCTGACCGTCCAAATCTTCGGCTTCGCCAACCAAGCCAACAAACGCACCCTGCTGCGACTGGTCTATGAACTGGTGTCCGCACCAGTGACCAACGCCAATCCGGTAACACTATAATTGGACAGGGTCAAGATGTCTGAATTTTATGATCACCCGGTGGCAAATTTGACGAGGGTCAACTCCTTTAGGTCTCCAAATCCATCGCTGTACGCCGTTGACCGACAAAGTCATATTCTGCGGCACATGGTAACCACTACAGCACTTCTCGCCAAGCCGGAAACATCGGGAAATAAAGTCCGGTACGTATGGGTCTGGAGTCCATTCCAGCAACGACCGCTCTATAGTTCGTCAACTGTTCTCGGTAACGTTCGACTTCCTGCTCCAAAAACTTTTCGACATTCCCACCCGTGATGCCACTTTTGTAGTCAATGATCCACCGTATTCCATGTTTGTCAACAAAAGTTCGATCGAGAATAACATTGCTCATTTGACCATTGACGCAACTGGTCAATCTGAGCTCTGCTTCAGAGTTGTCATGCTCATCGCTCAGTAGCCATTGCCCACAAGCATCGTTCAGTACATTATTGAGAGCTATCCCAATGCGTTCAAGCGCGTTGTCCATTAACTCCCGATCGGCGTTCATGCCCATTGACAGCAGCCGAGTTCGCCACTTGTTCTGCTCGGTCTCCAGTCGTTCGGCATTCCAGTTGTCGACCCCGGTGCGCACCATTTTTTCCAGCCACTCGTGAACGACATTTCCAACCCAAAGGGCCGTACTGCCAGCCCAATCAAAATCAATGGCTTCAAAACGTTCAGGACTCTCCAATTCGTCGCTTAACATTTTAACGGCGGCCGGCGGTTCGGGTAATTGCCACGCCGATGGCAGTCGGGTGAGGTAGAAAGTTTGATCAGCATTCGTTGATTCATTCGCCAACTCAGCCGCCTGCTCAAGTGCCGCGCAATCAATAAAATCAAGCCACTCTGCATCGGATTTGTAACCCGCATTAATACCCGGCCAGAGCATACCGATCATTGATTTTGTCGATGGCGGACGGTTGAAATTGCCGGATGCATAGATGTAAAGCGCCTGTTTGGCGCGGGTGCAGGCAACATAGGTTAACCGCATCAACTCAATCTGTTCCCTCTTTTTCTCCCATTGGATGAGAAAGTGATACAAACTGCCTTCTTTACCGACACCGGTCGCAACAATCGGTGACAGTAACATCTGGTTTCCCAAACCTTCCAAAAAAAATTCCGACCACGCCAGCAGTGGTGGTGATGGAAAGCCCACTCGATATTCATGGAGTCGAGGCAGAAAGATGGCGTCGTATTCCAAACCTTTTGCCCCGTGCATGGTCAGTACGTGTAACCAGGACTCCTCGGGACCGACTTCCGGCACCGCAAATAAACCAGCCAGCTTGTCTTCAAATACGTTTAAACCCACTATCGAGCTTCCGCGCGCGTTTTGTTCAATCAGATCAAGAAACAGTTGTGCATTGTCTAGATCGTGGCGTGCATAACAGGCCGGCCCACCGATTAAGAGCCAGCAGTCATGAATCCACTCACGCATGGTCTGTCGCCCTCGCATCGCCAGCGCCTTATCTAGCACCGCTCGAATGCGCCGCAGTCGCTGCCAACCATCCTCGGACAGCACAGTCTCAATGTTAGAATCATGTAACCGATGCCAGATGCTGGTTTCTTTATCTTCCGCAATCGTCAACAGATCTGCCAAGCCCAAACCACACCAAGGCGCTCTCAATACTGCCATCCATGCAGTTCGGTCAGCCAAGTTCAGAAGCGCGCGGGTCAAGGCGAGCAGATCTTCGACCACCGGACGTTCACCAAGCGAAATAAAGTCGGGGGCGTAAAAAGAAATTTCCTGTTCGATCATTCGATCAATAATCAGAGTCGCATGTTGGCGGGTACGAACCAAAATGGCAGCGCGCACATCATCGCCCGGATTCTGTTCGCGAAAATGCCTGAGATCGGCAAGTAGCAGATCCGCTTCGCGCTGCTTCAATAATTGTTTTTTGTGTGCTTCCTGTTGACGAATGACCATCTGCTGCAAGCGAACCTTAATGGTGCTTTCGCTCCCCTGATCCTCCGTTCGCCGACCGGCATCACAGGCTACGTAAGGTACAGAACCGGTCTCGATCTCCGCGGCCGGTGGAAATGAAGGAGGGAACACCGTATTGAACCACGACACTAAGTCTGGGGTTGACCGAAAATTCTGCGTAAGTCGCAGCGGTTTGATCGTCAAATTGCCAAGGCCATTTTCAATCACTGACAGGTAGATGCCCACTTCGGCTTCGCGAAACCGATAGATCGACTGCATGGGGTCACCGACCAGAAAAATGGTCCGTCCATCGTCTCGCTGCCAACCCGCCACCAGCAGTTCGAGCAAGTCGCGCTGTGAAACTGAGATGTCCTGGAATTCATCGACCATGACATGACGATACTGATAATCAAGCACTAGATAGAGGTCAGTGGGGCTGGTTTCATGGCCCAGTGCCCGGACCGCCTGTTCTGCAATTTCAATAAAATCCACCTGCCCATGTTTTCGAAACTCCAGTTTCAGTTCGGCGACCGCATGCTGTAACACGACTGAACAGGCCTGCAACACCTGCCACTGAGTCTCGCTGTATTCAGCCGTGTGCGGAAAGGCATCGCGAATTTCCAGTAACCGATTCTTCAGTGTGGTATTGTCACGACATAAGTCAATGACTTGTATTAATTCTTCTTTCGTCAGGCCCGCAGGTAAGTCAATAGACCCGATGCGTTTTTTCCAGTCAGCCGGTGAACTAGACGTTAGCAAAGATCGAATGAGCTGCTGCCATTCCCGGATACTGGCTGGCTGCGTACTGTCAATGTTGTCGAGACCCAGTTTCTCACGTGCCTTGACCGGCACCATTGCTCTGGTCCGGTTTAACTGCTCGGCTAAAAAAGTGCGCCAGATTTCCTGCAGTGATTCCCGGTCGGTGATCAGAGTTGCCGTTCCCATCAAATGTCTAAGCCACTGGTCGCGCTTGCTTAACAGTTCAACGATCAGATCCTGGAGTTTGTGACTGTTGTTATCCAGATGTTGTAACAGTACCGCCAGTGCTACCCTGAGTCCTTCGTTCTGATGAGCTGAATCATATAGATTGAATACCGCCGACTGATAATGTTCACTGGCATCCTCAGCAATGCCCGGTAACGAACCAAATCTTGAAGCCCAGGGCATGCGGCGCACCAGACTCGTACAAAAGGCATCAATCGTCATGATCTGTAGCCGTGAAGGTTGTTCGAGCAGATTCCATTCCTGTTCGATGGCGCGTGTTCTGATCGTTTGCACCGCTTGATTGACCACTTCCTGCCGAAAGGGTGGACTGTTTGGGTCCAGCGCGTCAAGGATGCGCTTGCGCATCTCTGCCGTCGCTTTGCGAGTGAAGGTGATGGCGAGCACTTCTTCCGGTTGTTCAGCAACCGCCAGCAGACACAAATACCGGCTGATCAGAAGGGTCGTTTTACCTGAACCCGCCGGCGCCTGTACAATAAAAGATCTTTTAATGTCAAGCGCTTCATCGCGCGCCACTTGATCACTCATGGCTATCAGCCGGTGGTGGAGTATGGAACGCCGAACTGCTCTTAATCCGACAAACCGGCGCAACATGGCAGTGGTCACAAGCACCTTTCAAGGGATCGGCGCGCGCCTCACCTGCGACAAATTCTGCGGCCAACTGTTCCAACACGCTCATCCAACTGGACGTCAGCTGATCATTGAGCAAAAACCCGATCTGAAAATCTGCTTCCCGACGTTGCCGTGTTTTGGACAGACTGTCGAACCATGAATTCAGCGTCGTTACCTCCAACTCACCATCTTTTATCTGCATGTATCCGACATCGACAACTTTGTGTCCCTGTCGATGCATGGCGACCGCATAAGCGGCCAGTTGAGGATCTCGAGGACGTACATCTTTAGCATCAACGACCCTACAGTTACCGGTTTTGTAATCAATCAATCGGAACTCATCATACCAAGTTTCAACTCGGTCCAATCGCAAGCGGAGTGTCATGCCGGCCAATGACATTTCAGTGAGATGTTCAACATCCCAAATCCGATAGCTGGTCTCACGCAACAGGGAATATTTGCGCTCGCGTATCTTCTTAAGGGCACGGATGCTCTCCGCACTGCGTGCCAAGTCAAAGTCCACCAGCTGCCAAGTGAGATTGACCAAGATATGAATCTCTACATCCACTATTTCCCGACCGTATGGACGGAGAAGCTGGCGATTACTGTCATTCACGACCTGTTGTGCAATATCATTCACGTACTCGGTCAGTTGACCACTCTCGTACGCGTCTACCAATGCCTCCGGTGTCGTATACTGCCGATACAACAGTTCCATCATCCGATGCATCATCAGGCCACGTGCCATTCTTGACACACCCAATTCCAACGCCGGCAACTGCTCCAGGTGCAGCCGATGAACCGCGAACGCGCGAAATGGACAATTGGATTGGTTTTTTAGCAACCTCGTACCGCCTGAAATCCGGTTGCTTGTATCGACCGGCGGTGCGCACCAGTCACTGAACGACTCACACTGCGTGAACTCAGCATTGATTACGGACGAGTAGTCCGCATATTCCGACAGCACCTGACAATCTTTTAATTCAATGGGTGTCGGCTCAGTTAACAGAAAACTCCGCTGACTTTCCACACCGCCATCTAAGTTTGCACAACTTTGTACAATGTGCTCCGCCCCCGCCACGATTCGCTCATAGCGCTGAAGAACCTGTTCGGTCAGCAGGTCCGTAGCACTGCTCGGAATGCCGTATTCCTTCTGTATGGAGATGGGTAAAAACGGATTGGGGGTCGGCAGCCCGGGTAGTGATTTTTCGTTCATTCCCAGCATCCATAGGTGCGTGAATGTTTGCCCGGCCATTGACAGATATTCACCGACCTGAACGGTGGTGCGCGCCGCTCTGGGTTGAACACTGGCCTCACCCACCTGCCGAATCAACTTGGCGAGTGCCGTTTCAATTCGACATGCCGGTGAAACAAAACCGAGTTCCGCCAAACTTTGCACGATGCCGACCCACGATTGGTAAGCCTGCCACTCATCGACGCCAAATTGCCGTTCGCTCATCTTGGTCGACTGAAATATTTTCAACCACTCCATGAACAAATGTCCCCAGTAAGCGTAATCGGCAGTTTCCGGCTGCTCAGCGCGCAGTTGTTTCGCACGTTGGAACATGTCCATCAGTCGCGGACATCGCTTCGCACTACTGGCTGCCAATTGAACGACGTGATCAATGGAAAGCCGGTCCGTACCCACACCATAGAACTCAAGGGCAAGCTTGGCGCGTGCACCAGCTTCTTCATTCCACCCCTTAATTCGATTGGAGGTGACCACAGCACCCATCACTTCAATGCCGACGTTCGGCCGCATCAGTTCAAGTAGGTTCATTGCATCAACCACGATCGGCACTTGACTCAGTGGTCCACCGAGCGTCATATGGAAAGCTAGGTTGTTCAACTGGCGATTTTCCATGATTGCACCGGGATTGAGATAATCGGAAAGTTTACGCCGTAGGCGCGGTCCAATTTCTCTCAGACTGGGGGCAACGATACCGACACGGTGGTTCTCGGGATTTGCTTCAATGACTGCTCTGGTCCAGCGCGCACAGACATCAATTTCCTCATCCCTCGTACGGAATTGGCAGCGCTGATTCACCGATGCATCCTGGTCAGTTCGGTGATCAAGCAGGTTCACCGAACCGATGACTGTCGACAGTGCTTCAACCAGTCGATTCAGCTGTGGTGTCCAAGTATCAACTCCGGCAAAAACAATCTTCTGCGGATGCTCAATACTGAATATTTCGGCAACGGTACTACCCACATGATCAGCAAGACACTCACGGTCGATGCAACGACGGGTAGTTAATTCACGCTCATAAGCGGCGAGCCAAACCTGAAAACTAGCGACATCCGCACTCACCTCATCAAGGTGTTCTGTGGGGCCAATACCGTAACTGCACAACAGCCCATAAGCACTTTTTGCCTGATTGGCGGTGGCAGTAATATGCCACAGTAGATACTCATAACCTTTCTGGTACTGATGGCGAATGTTCTCGGCGATTACGTGCTCCCATATCTGTCGCGACTGCTCAACACTCAGTAGCGTGGCGACCCAATGATTTGACCGCAGCTGATATTGTCTCCACAATTGCCCCAGCCAGGTATGAATGGTGAGTACTTCAGGCGTTTTCCAAGTGGTCAATCCATCCAGTTGCATCATCTGATTGTACGCATCCGTAACCAGATGTTGTAGGCGTCGGGTGTCTACGAGCACCACCGCGCCCCCGCGCAGTTGGTCAACGCAATCCTCAATCATGCTACGCCGGAGTGTTTTGGAAGTGGGAAGCTGTAGCATGATATGCGGCTAGCTGCTATATTTTTAACCAGTCGCCAGCAGCGCCGTGTACGAAACGACTCAGCATCTGAATGTGCTCGTCGCTGTCGTTCAGACAGGGGATATAGTTGAATACCTCTCCCCCAGAAGACAGAAACAGCTCTCGATACCCCATATTGACTTCTTCTAACGTTTCCAGACAGTCGACGGAGAATCCGGGACAAAGCACATCAACACTCTTAATTCCCTGCTCTGTCAGCTCAGTAAACACGTCCTCAGCATAGGGTTGTAACCAGGTCTTTGGACCAAACCTCGATTGAAAGCAGATGCGCCAATGGTGTGACTTAAGTTCACTGGCCAACAGTTCCGCAGTTTCGTTGCACTGTGACTGATAGGGGTCACCGGCGTCGCAGACTTCCTGCGGCAGGCCATGAAACGACATGACCAGACACTCCGCCGGTTCTTGATCTGACCAATGCTGTCGAACCTTCCGTGCCAGACACTCGATATATTCTGTACGATTGGCATACCCATTCATAAAGCGGATGTCTGGCACAAATCGACGTTTTGCCATCGTGTCCCCAATCTCGTCAAAAATTGACGCGCTGGTTGAACCGGAATACTGCGGATACATGGATATGATCAGCACTTGAGTAATGCCCTGCGCCGTCATCTGGTCCATGGTGTCGGCAATCGTCGGATCGCCATAACGCATGGCATGCCGCACCACCACGTGACGCGTACCATTGTCATTCATCAATCGTTCCAATTTTTCTGCCTGGCTACGGGCATTGATCATCAGTGGAGAGCCGCCATCCTGCCACACTTTCGCATACGCCTGTGCACTGCGCCGAGGACGCACCACTAGAATGATACCGTTCAGGATGAACCACCAGAGCCACTTTGGCAACTCCACGACACGAGGATCTGACAGAAACTGTCGTAGAAATCGTCTTACTGAAGACGTCGACGGTGATTCCGGGGTGCCTAAATTGGCGAGAATGACTCCCAATTGCGCGGGCGCGGTGTTCGGCGCGAGGTTATCAATGTATTTGGGCATTGAACGGATGGATCAAACCGTCAGGTGACCGACATCGGCACCGGAGGTGCATGCTGTCTGCCAAATTCAATCATCCGTCTGATTGAGTGTTCTGCCTGTCGACGAACTGTTTCATCAATCTTTATCTCGTCGGAAAGATAGGTGAGAACCGCTTTGAGCTGCACTAGATCATTCATTTTCATCCACGGACAATGACCACAACTCTCACAGGTCGCGCCTTCACCGGCAGTCGGTGCGGTAATGAACTTCTTATCGGGCACCAGCGCCCGAATTTTATGCAGTATGCCCTCTTCGGTGGCGACAATGAAGGTGCTCGCTGACAGAGTTTGCGCCGCCTGAATGATCTGACTGGTTGAACCGACTACATCCGCCAACGCAATGACGGCGGCCGGGGACTCCGGATGTACCAGTACTTTGGCGTGCGGATGGTGGTGTAGCAGGTTCTGCAACACTACGGCTTTAAATTCTTCATGGACGATGCAAGCACCATTCCACATCAATAGGTCCGCACCAGATTCACGTCTAATGTAGTCACCGAGATACTTGTCCGGAGCCCACAGTATTTTTTCTCCTTGACGGTGCAGATGTTGAACCAATTTAAGGCCGATGGAAGAGGTAACCACCCAATCGGCTCTCGCTTTAACTGCGGCACTAGTGTTCGCATAAACGACTACGGTGCGCTCGGGATGTTGATCACAGAATGCTGAAAACTCATCGACCGGGCAACCTAGATCGAGAGAACAATTTGCCTCATTCTCTAGCGCAAACACCTGTTTTTCCGGACTCAGAATTTTGGCAGTTTCAGCCATAAAACGGACCCCGGCCACCACAATCATTGATCCCGGGTGTTCCAATCCGAAACGTGCCATTTCCAAAGAATCGGCGACGCATCCGCCGGTATTTTCAGCCAAGTCCTGGATATCTCCATCGACGTAGTAGTGTGCCACCAGTACAGCATCTCGACGTTTGAGCAGTTCGGTAATTTCCTGGAACAGCCGCGTTTTCTGCTGTTCATTCATTATCGAACCGGCGCGGTCACGCGCCTTTTGAGCGGCAACAGCGATAGTCTCGAACGTGGAATCTGAAGGTTGGTATGCGGAATAAGCCATCACATTAGAGTTTCAATATTGAGCCGGTTTACCATTTTAGACGATTACAGATTGGCGGTGGTTGATCATCCATGCACCCTGTCTTGCTTGTATCGCGAAACAACCGTTGTATATGGCAGATTATTCATTGACTATTGTAGTGTCAATCCGGCACGGTGGTCTAGGTCTCCCTTGAATTATCCTGAGAGTCATTAATTGGGTTCATTGGTGGTGACAACCTGCTGCCATCCAGCTAACGGTTGACTTCATGCGATTACACCCTTGCAGATGTTAATGCCGACCAGCACAGCACACTTGACACACCGGTGGTGCGTAGGTTCTCGCTCAATACGTGCTGAGAATGTCATCTAAGTCGGTATGATTTCACAGCTATAACTTGGTGAAGGCAGTTCAACCGTCGGGTTCGACCGGGTAACTAGCGAATTCAGACCGTCAGTCGGTTGAACAGTCGCCGTGTCATAACCGATTGGTACACATCTATCAGCCAGTAATCCTCGCGCCCCTGTCAAGACTCACCTGCTACGCCTTCTCAGGACAAAGTCAGATTCCCCCAGGAGACCGCACACCTTCTGATCACAAACTTTCTCGATGAAGTTGTTTAGCATACCGGCGGACTTTTCAATCAACGCTACCATCCCCGTTGCGATAGCCGGTAAATTTTAAGCCATCCATACCCCCTTCCGTTTGCTTAATAAGTGTACAGCAGAGCACTCTATTTCACTTTCAATCGTTCCAAAGATGCCGCCAACAGCACCTTCGGATATCGTCATGAATCAGATTACTGTGTTCCGTCATTCTGCAGACAGCATGCGTTGCTACCTGCACTTCTGCAACTGTCATGCCCTGTCCGAGGCATGCGATCGGCAATTAACAAGCGGATTTCCTGACTCGCTTCCTGACGCACTACGTCAATTTTCTACTCGATCGTTCTTCCAATAGTCTGAGAAAATGGATGAGCGGCATCGCAGTAGTTCCATTACTCATCGGATACACGTCTTCCCCTCTGTAAATTACGAATTTCCTGGTTGCCTGAATGTCTTGGCAAGCATCGTGAAAACCATTCGGCAATCGCGGTGCAACTCCGCTCTTGACTTCGATTGCCCAAACTGCGCGCCCGGGTCCTTCAAGAATCAAGTCAATTTCAGTTTGCACTGTCGTTCGGTAGTAACTGTAAATCCATTGACTTGAAATGACACTCAGAATATTTTCGATGACAAACCCCTCCCAAGAATATCCAATCACTGGATGACCCCACAGGTCTTCAAACTCAGAAATGTTCAGGAGTTGATGCAATATACCGGAATCTCTCAGATATATTTTTGGAGACTTAACAATTCTTTTTCTTGTATTACCGGACCAAGGTGCCAATCTTCTGAGGAGATGTAAACCGGTAAATACGTCCAGATAATTCCGTACTGTGGTGTGACTCAGCTCCAGGCCTTTTCCAAATCCTGACAGATTTATTCTTTGCCCGTGATAGTGCGAAAGCATTAACCAGAATCGGAGCATTGTGTTTGCATGGATATTGCCAACCAAAAGATGTATATCTCTCTCGACAACTGATCTGATGTAGTCCCGGCGCCATTGCCAGCTGTCATGCTCATCGGCTGCCAAATAGCTTTCGGGATATCCTCCCCGAAACCACAGCTGATCTTGGGTTTCTGGTGTCGAATCGGTCTTGGATATCTCAATTAATGACAGTGGCATCAACTCCAGATAACGGATCCTTCCGGCTAGCGATTCAGCGGCGGCAGTCATTAGTTTTTGAGATGCAGAACCAAGTAACAGGAAATGAGCGGCCTTTTCTTCGGATCGCCTACGCAGATCTACAAGACTTCTTAGCAACGGAAAGATATCAAGCTTAGTTTGTGCTTCATCAATAATGACTAGTGTGTTGTGAAATCGTTTGAGGTACCCCTCCGGATCATCAAGCTTTGCTAAATCGCTTGGTAATTCAAGATCTAAGTAAACTACTTTTTTCTCTTTCCACTGTGTCAATATTTCAGTGGCCAGTGTGGTTTTACCTACTCGGCGCGGGCCAACAATAGCGACTATTGGTGCGCTTTCCAGCGCCAGGGTCAATTGGTGAAATAAAGATCTTGCTATCATTTTCTGTAAATTGAATATTTTCTTTTCATTTTACAATATTTTAACCGGCCTTCACATAACATCCTCTGAAATAGCATTAGCCAATGAACAGTGCCAATTTTCGGAAAAACAAAGCATTTTCTAAAGTGTCTTCACATAAAATGAAAACCAGCGAATGGCAGTTAGTAATACCTTCATAAGACTCTGGACAATCTACTCGTGACCACGACAAAATCACCGCAGCTTGGCGTCAAGTATCGTGGCGCTGACAAAACCAGTCGCATTCCGGTGCGCATCACACCGCAAAAAGACCACGAAGTACTTAGAAAACCACCTTGGATCCGTGCGCAGTTTCCCGGCACCTTGGAAGTCCTGAGACTGAAAAAAATCCTGCGCCAAAACCATCTGAATACGGTCTGCGAAGAAGCATCATGTCCCAATATCGGTGAATGTTTCAGCAATGGTACGGCGACGTTCATGATTCTCGGCGACATCTGTACGCGCCGATGTCCGTTCTGTGATGTCGCACATGGCCGCCCCAATCCACCTGATGTGGAAGAACCCAACAACCTGGCCAATACTGTTAAACAAATGGATTTGCGTTACGTGGTGATCACCTCGGTCGACCGGGATGATCTCAGAGATGGCGGTGCCGCCCACTTTGCCGACTGCATCAACGCATTGCGTAGAGTTTGCCCATCAACCGCGGTGGAAATTCTGGTACCAGATTTTCGCGGCCGTATAGACCTCGCCTTAAAGAATCTGTCTCTCGCACCGCCTGATGTGTTCAGCCATAACTTGGAAACGGTGCCGCGACTCTATCGTGCCGTGCGACCCGGCTCCGACTATCGCCATTCGCTTCAGCTACTCAAACATTTTGCAGAACAGCACCCCAACATAGAAATCAAATCAGGAATTATGCTGGGCGTGGGTGAAACCGAAGCTGAGGTAACCGCGCTGATGCATGATCTGCGTGCGCACCACGTCGCCATTTTCACCATCGGGCAGTATCTCCAGCCGAGTCGCCATCACCTGCCGGTCGTTCGCTACGCACCACTGGAAGAATTTGACCATTATCGGCGATTGGGAAAAGCGCTTGGCTTTACTCAGGTAGCCGCCGGACCTTTAGTGCGCTCCTCTTATCGGGCGGATCAGTACGCCCCCAAGGCCATCGCCAATCGTGCCGCTCAACAATAGCACAATATTAATCGGTCTATCGGCGCTGACACTCAGGTAGAATCAATTTCAAAATGACAGAACCGATTAATTCAGTTCAACTCCATTGCAGACTGCCAAGTAAGGTCGACCATGTTTCAATCTTCAGCTCAAATGAACAGCACTCACCAGAGTTCTTGGACCATCCAATTGCTATCGGCAAGTTTACATTGGAAAAATAGCATTTTCTGCTACAATTAGCCATTGGAACTACCATTTAACAACTTTTTTATGAGGTAAAAAATGAAAATAACGAAGTATTTTTCCATCGTACTAGCCGGCCTGGCTCTCGGCGTATCGGGACTTGCCAGTGCCGGTACTCTTGATGATGTCAGAGAGAGAGGCCATCTTCAGTGTGGAATCAACACCGGGTTGACGGGCTTCGCTTTTACTGACGATGCAGGCAACTGGCAAGGTTTCGATGTGGCTTTATGCCAAGCCGTCGCGGCCGCCGTATTTGGCGATGCGTCTGCTGTCAAATATACCAACCTGACCGGTAAAACCCGGTTTGAAGCGTTGAAAGCCGGTGAAATCGACATGCTTTCCCGTAATACGACCTGGACCTACAGTCGTGATGTAGATCTGAAAATGACTTTTCTTGGTGTCAACTACTATGATGGGCAGGGGTTTATCGTGCCCGCCGCGCTTGGTGTGAGCAGTGCGACGGAGCTGGATGGGGCTTCAGTCTGCATTCAGACCGGCACGACTACTGAACTGAACCTTGCTGACTTTTTCCGCAGCAACAATATGAACTACGAGCCCGTGCCGATTGAAACCAATGAAGAAGCGCGGAACAGTTATCTGGCCGGTCGCTGCGATGTCTACACGACCGATCGTTCCGGCCTGGCGGCTACCCGTGCCAGTCTTGACAATCCCGACGATCACGTCGTACTGCCAGAAATCATTTCAAAAGAGCCACTTGGACCGGTGGTTCGGCATGGTGATGACGAATGGGCCGATATCGTTCGCTGGACTCTGAATGTTCTTATCATCGCCGAAGAAAAAGGCGTAACGAAAGACAACGTTCGAGCCATGGCCGCGGAAGTCCAGAAAGATGCCGAACTCAATCGTATGTTTGGCACCGAGGGTGAATATGGTGCAATGCTCGGATTGAGTGCTGACTGGGTGGTGAATGTCATTGCCGCAGTCGGTAACTACGGTGAGATATTTGAACAGTATCTCGGCGTCAATACCGATATCGGATTGGCGCGAGGAGTGAACGCACTCTGGACCGACGGAGGCCTGCTTTACGCATCACCTTATCGGTAACCTTAACATCAGAATCAGAAGAAACGGTGTGATGTTGCTGCTGAGGAACTCGCGCCGTTTCCTCACCCCCTGATTCTTTTCCACCGTCGCCCAAACCGTGAGCAGCCTGAGTCTAAGAAATCTCTGGACTGACCGGGACTCCCGCCAGATGATCATTCAGATCATCGTTATTATCACAGTCCTTTTACTACTGGGATTTTTCATCCGTAATACGCTTAATAACCTTGAGCTTTTAGGCCGCGAAGCCGGGTATGGTTTTCTGCTTACGCCATCCAACTACGACATCAACCAACACCTGATTGAGTACTCATCGCGTAGCACTCATCTGCGTGCTACAGTTGTCGGGCTGATCAATACCGGGCTGGTGGCCATTTGTGGAATTATTCTAGCCACCCTCATCGGCTTCGTCGCCGGCGTACTGCGTCTTTCAACAAACTTCTTAATCAATCGAATCATTTATCTTTTCGTCGAATTTTCCCGTAATGTTCCGATACTGCTGTGGATATTGTTGTGGCACGGTGTGTTGATCCACAGCCTACCCCATCCGCGCCAGGCGGTAACAGTCAGCGATGTAATCCATCTGTCTAACCGAGGATTTTATGTACCTAAACCCCTGCTTGAACCGCAATTCTGGTGGGTGGCAATGACCGCAGTCCTGGCCATCGCCGGGGCGGTCGTTCTGGCAAAAATTGCCAGAAAAAAGCAGGAAATGACCGGTGAGAGATTGCCGGTCATCTGGATCAACTCGGCGGTTATTGTTCTGTTGCCAATGCTGGTATTCTGGATTGCCGGCAGTCCAACAACCTTGGAGATGCCGGTTTTCAAGGGCTTCAACTTCAAGGGTGGACTGGTACTGACACCAGAATTTATTGCTCTGACCCTAGCCCTTTCCGTTTACACCGGTGCTTTCATTGCAGAAATTGTGCGCGCCGGCATCCTGTCGGTCAGTCACGGGCAAACCGAAGCTGCATACGCACTGGGACTCAAACCGAACTGGACCATGCGCCTGGTTATTCTTCCACAGGCACTGCGGGTGGTTGTGCCACCGATGATCAGCCAATACCTGAATCTAACGAAGAATTCATCATTGGCGATTGCGGTCGGCTATATGGATATTGTCGCAACCATCGGGGGCATCTCGCTGAATCAAACCGGTCGTGCCTTGGAATGCATGTCAATCGTATTGGCTATCTATCTGTGCATTTCACTCCTGATCTCAGCATTTATGAACTGGTATAACAGGAAAATCTCTCTGGTCGAGCGATAGGTAACGCGAATGGCAGACCCTAAACAGCAAGAGTACGTTCCCGGTTCGCATGTCGACCTACCACCGCCGGTTTCTCAGGTCGGTGTCACCGGCTGGATGCGAAAAAATCTGTTTTCGAGTCCGGCCAACGTCATTTTGACGATTGTCGCCGTTTACTTCCTGTACAAAGTCATCCCACCCGTATTGAACTGGGCACTTTTTGATGCAGTGTTTTCAGATGTCAAGCATCGCAATGAGTGTCGTGAGATTGCCGGCGGTGCCTGCTGGGCGGTTGTCCGTGCTCGCTTTGAGCAGTTCATCTATGGTTTTTACCCGGCCCACCTCCGCTGGCGAGTCAATCTGACCTTCGTTCTGATGTTCGTCGCTTTGTTGCCATTGCTCTATGATCGGGTGCCCAAGCGAAAGCTGCTGTTGTGGTGGTCATTGATCTATCCGTTTTTTGCATTCTTCATGTTATGGGGTGGCTTAGGGCTTGAAGAGGTCGAGTCGGCTAAATTCGGTGGCTTTTTACTGACAGTGCTGATTGGTGTGACCGGAATTGTGGTCTCTTTACCGCTGGGCATCGCATTGTCCCTGGGGCGACACTCATCCATGCCGGTCGTCAAAATGCTGAGTGTTTGGTACATTGAATTTTTCCGTGGCGTACCATTGATCACGTTGTTGTTCGTCGCCTCCACCCTGCTGAACTACTTTATGCCGCCTGGCACCTATTTTGACCTGTTGCTCAGAGTCATCATCATGGTGATTCTCTTTTCCGCAGCGTATATTGCCGAAGTGGTGCGCGGTGGCCTCGCGGCGATTCCTGCCGGACAGTTTGAGGCGGCCGATGCGCTGGGGCTCACCTATTCAAAGTCCATGCGACTAGTCATCTTGCCACAGGCGCTGAAGATATCCATTCCGGGTATCGTAAATACCTTTATTGGGCTGTACAAAGATACCACGCTGGTAGTCATCGTTGGCTTGCTTGACCCGCTCGGCATCACCCGGGCAACACTTGCCGATTCAAGCTGGCAGGGCTTATCGACTGAACTGTACATATTCATCGCCATTGGCTTCTTTATTTCATGTTTCGCCATGTCTCGCTATTCGCTGTATCTAGAACGAAAGCTGGATACCGGACATCGCGAAAAATAAGAGGAACTACCATGAACGAAAATCAAACGCCAACTGCTGTCGATTCATTGACAGTCAACGATAACGACCATCAGGTAGCCATTGAAATCAAAGAAATGCACAAGTGGTTTGGTCAATTTCATGTGTTAAAAAACATCAATCTCACCGTAAAACGTGGCGAACGAATCGTCATCTGCGGGCCCTCAGGATCTGGAAAATCAACACTCATTCGCTGTATTAACCGGTTAGAAGAACATCAACGCGGTGAAATCATCGTTGACGACATCGAGTTGACGAACAATCTAAAAAACATTTCCGAGATTCGCCGGGAAGTCGGCATGGTGTTTCAACACTTCAACCTATTTCCGCATCTGACGGTTATGGAGAACTGTACACTGGCACCCATCTGGGTGCGAAGGATGCCCAAAGACGAAGCCGAAGCAACTGCCATGAAATATCTGGAGCGTGTACGAATTCCAGAGCAGGCGGCCAAATATCCAGGGCAACTTTCCGGTGGTCAACAGCAGCGGGTCGCCATCGCCCGAAGTCTCTGCATGAATCCCAAAATCATGTTATTTGATGAACCGACTTCGGCACTGGACCCCGAAATGATCAAGGAAGTACTGGATGTGATGATTCAACTCGCACAGAGCGGCATGACCATGCTGGTGGTTACACACGAAATGGGATTTGCCAAGACTGTCGCCAACCGCGTCATTTTCATGGACGAAGGAGAAATCATCGAACAGAATGAACCGACGGAGTTTTTCGACAACCCTCAGAATGATCGCACTAAACTGTTTTTAAGTCAGATCCTGTCTCACTGACTTGAATGACTCATTCGTGTTTCTAGAATTTTATCTATGGTAATTTGACAGTATCGCGGTGAACTGAGGTGAAACGTACACTACCAAGTCAGTCACCTGGTGATTGCACGGTAAATGACTCACTCCGACGTTTTGATCGTCTGCTCTGACCAACATGCACGCCAATACAGCGGCTGCTATGGTGACCCGGCTATTCATAGACCAATATTTAACCGATTGGCGGAGCTGGGCACAACATTTGATACTACCTAAACATCGTCATCCACATGTGCTACCCGCGCGAGCATCATTAGTCACCGGGACGTCAAGTTCATGAATTCGGCTGCTGGTCATCAGCACAAGTCTACTGTGGACAAACTGAGAGCTGGATGCACTCCGCTCCGGGGGGGAGATCTTGGATGGACGGTTGTTTCAATAGGAAAGCTACATTTTCGCGATGCATAGGACGATCATGGATTTTCTGAGGAAATTCTCCCAATGTACTTGGCAAATGATGGGGTTGGTTGGCCCGCCGCATTGCTTCAAAATTCATTGTCGAAGTACCCATTGACCGCTGAGCTCGCAAAACGCACAAAGTGTGGGGAAAGTGAGTACACTGAGTACGATCGAAACATCACTGCTGTAGCCATCAATTGGATTCGCCGGAATGTAACCAAATCGCAGAGTATAACCTTGGGTACTTTTCGTATCTTTCTTCAACCCGCGTTATCCATTGACTGCACCTAGACCTTTTTATTATCTGTACAAAAAATCAAAGCAGGTCGGCAAATTGATTACACCGCCGGATGACCATACGAAACACAAGATGCTGTATGAAATTCGCCAGTTTACGCACCGCTGACGGAAACCGGCATCTCACCCGGTGGTAGCACGAACCATCATTGGCTCAAAAAAAACTGCCGCCCCGGTTTCACGTTCCGTCAGCTGGCAGGTTGATGGAAAAAATAAAAAAACGGACATTTGACTTGAAGAGGTTTATAATTCAAGCGGTCGGACCGGCACAGCGGGTCACGGCGTCACGACAGACTGATGACTGACTAACACTGAGATGAACTTCATGGAACAGTACAATGAGATTAGCACAGCGAGCGCGTCGGTGGATGGGGTACGGCAATCCGACCGAGCCGGCAAGGCTTCGGTCAATGGCGGAATTTTCCTCACCCCCCCCCCCCCCCCCCACGCACATCGAACTGATTTAAAACCCGGCGGTTTCCAGGGCCTGCGGCGTCTGCTGTGGGCAACGTTGCCGGTGGTGGCGCTCGTGGTTTTCAGCGTGCCGGAAATGGCGCAGGCGGACAAGACCATCACCCTGTCAGCCGCCAGCACCATGATCACAGAGGGTAATTCGGGTAAAACGGATGTCACCATCACTATCACCCTCGGCCAGACCGCTCCCCCCGGTGGCAGTGGTCTTGCTGTGCTCATTGACTTCGTTAGCGCCGACAGCACGGCGACCGATAACACCAACACAGGCGCCACGTCGTGCAGCAGTCCATCACCGAGCAATACCGATATCTGCTATGTCGGGTCGTTTTCAGATAATACTGCGATTCCCGTGCTCGGTACTAGTGGAAGTTTCAAACTGGGCATTCGGGGTGACACGGATTATGAGCCGGACGAAACGGTCAAGCTGAAAGTTAGAGCCCAACCGCTTCTGCATTCCGGCTGGACGGCAGGTGAAATCACGCTGACCATCACCAACGATGATACGCGACCCGTCGCCACAGTGGTGCCGTTAAAACCGGCCGGGCTGACCGGCACGGAGCTCAGCGGGCAGGTGACGCTGACCTGGACCGACCTGGCGGATGCCACCATTGACAAATGGCAGTATCAGCAGAAAGCCGGGAATGCCGCATGGGGCAGCTGGACGGATATTTCCGGCTCCACAGCCAGCACTACTGAACACACGATAACCGGGCTGACCGATGGCACCGAATACAGTTTCCGGGTGCGGGCGGTGAATAGCATCGGCGACGGTGCCCAGTCTGACGCGTTTACCATCACGCCGGAACTGGTCAAACCGGTACTGACGGTGTCGGCGACGGCGGATGGACAGGCAGTGCTGTCCTGGACCGTGCCGGACGGCACGCTCCCCGGCGAGCTCATTACCGGTGGCGTCGAGCTGACCCAGTGGAACTGGCGATTCCGGCTGAAGGGAGAGCAGTGGCCTGCAATGGGTGAGATCACGCCAACCATGAGCGACCCGAACGTCCGCACTTACACGCATGACTATAATCAGGAATATCGAACGTTTGGCCATATCTATCCCGTAGTGCCCAATGGTGCGGTGGTGGAGTATCAGGTTTCTGTGAGGGGCACGAGTGTTGCGGGCAGTTTGGTGACTGAACACCGACGCTACGGTCCCTGGTCCGACATCGCGGAAGCGACGGTTATCCACACGGCGCGGCCGGCACTGACTTTAGTCCCGTCGATCAGCAGTGGTCTGACGGTGCGGAAGGGTCAGAGTGCTTCGTACACCGTGGCGCTGACGACGGCACTGGCGGGTACGCTGAGCATCACCAGCAGTGATACGACCAAGGCGACGGTGGATCCGGCCACCCTGACCTTTACGACCGGCAATTACAGCACGGCACAGATGGTGACGGTGACCGGTGTGGACGCCGGCAGTGCGGCCATCCGTCATGCGTTCACCCGGACCGGCGCTTCGGCCCCCCTGATTGCCGATGCCGGTCAGCTGCCGGTGACGGTGAATGTGATGTTGCCGGAGGCCCCGACCGGTCTGTCCGTCGAGGGTGGCAACGAGCAGTTGACGCTGTCCTGGGACGATCCGGCCGATGCTTCCATCACCGGCTATCAGTTCAGACGGCGCCAGGGTACCGGTGATTGGGGTGCTTGGACGGCCATGAGCGGTGTGGGTGCCACGACCACGACTTACACGGTGACCGGTCTGACCAACGACGTTGAGTACCGTTTCAGGATTCGTGCGGTGAATGCCGATGGAGTGAGCGAGCAGTCGGACGGTGCGCGTGGGACGCCGACCAATGTGAAGCCGAATGTGCCGGTGCTGACGGCGGTGGCCGGCGATGGTGAGGTGTCGCTGAGCTGGACTTCACAGGCCGGGATTGCGACTTGGGGTTATCAATACCAGACGAGTGCGGCCGCCTGGACCGGGGTGGCGACCACGACGGTGCGGGAGCCCCGGGCGGTGGTGACGGGGTTGACCAACCGGACAGAGTACAAGTTCCGGGTGTTTGCGCGCTTTGCCAACAACCAGTCGTCAACCTGGTCGGATGAGGCGACCGCCACGCCGACGCCGATGCTGAAGGTGCCGGCGATGGTGACGGTGGCCGAAGGTGGTGGCAATGCAACAGTGCCGGTGACGGTGAGCGATCCGGTCGGTCAGCCGGTGACCCTGACTGTCACTTATGGTGGCAGTTCGGCGACCGGGGCCAATGATCCGGCGAATGGCGACTATGACAATAATGCGGTGACCACGGTGAGTTTCAGTGCCACCGACAGGACGAAAAACATCGTCATTCCGATCACCGATGATGCGGTGGATGAGGAGGATGAGACGTTCACGGTGACGATTGCGGTGGCTGCGAGCACGCCGCTGCCGAGTGGTTTTTCGCTGGGCAATGCGATGACGACGGTGACGATTACGGACGATGACACCGATGGCGTGGTGCTGAGCGTGTCGGAGCTGACGGTGGAAGAAGGTGGCACCGGGACATACACGGTGCAGTTGGGCACGCTGCCGCCAGGGGATGTGACGGTGACGCCATCGAGCGATGCGCTGGCGGTGGCGACGGTGGCGCCGGCCACCCTAACCTTTACGACGGCCGACTGGAATGAAGCCCAGACGGTGACGGTGACGGCGGTGGAGGATGATGATGCGGATGCCGGCATGGCGTCGATCAGTCATGCGGTGACCGGTTATGGTGCGGTGACGGCCGGTCCGATGCTGCCGGTGTCAGTGTCGGACGATGAGCAGCTGTCGGTCAGTCTGCGTCAGACACATGATGGCAGTGTGCATGCGTTTCATGCGCAGTTCGGTCAGTCGATGCTGGGGGTGGCCAACGACATCATCGTCAGCCGGACCGGTGATCTGGTGTCGACGCGCAGCAATGGTCTGCGCCTCGCCGGGCGGCAGATTCCGTTAGCCCCGACTGCGGCATCGACGGTGTCGATGCGACCGGACCGGGCGGTGGAATGGACGCAGCACCGGGTGGACAGCGCGCTGGACCTGCTGGCGGAGAGTTCGTTCAATCTGTCGCTGGCGGATGGGTCATCGGGTGAGGGGCTGACGTTCTGGGGTCGGGGTGGTCAGACGAGTTTCAAGCGTAACAGTGCGACGCGCACGGCGGAGGGCCGGGTGACGGTGGGCGGTCTCGGAGTGGAGCTGTCCGGGGGTGACTGGCTGGGCGGTCTAGCCTATTTTCGCACGCGCGGCAAGGGCAGCACGACTACCACAAGCAATGGTGCCACGGCCCGGTCGGAAGAGGCGCTGACGATGAACAGTGTTCATCCGTATGTGCACTGGCAGGCGACTGAAGCGGTGGAGGTCTGGGGCACGCTGGGCTATGGTAAAGGTCGGGCGGACAGTGACCTGGTGCTGGCGGCCAATAACATCGAGTATCGCAAGGGTCGGGTGGAGCTGCTGTCGGCGCTGATGGGTACGCGGTTGGCCTGGCGTCCGGAGTGGTCGCTGAAGGGTGAAGTGATGGCTTCAGAGACGACTACCAGGGGGTTGTCGGCGACGACGATGAAGAGCAGTCAGCGGCAGTACAAGGCGGTGCTGGAGTGGAGTCGCCCACAGAGTCTGTCGGATGGCGGAGAACTGCGACCGAAGCTGGAGGCCGGGGTGCGTTATGACGATGATGATCATGCGACGGGCCTGAACCTGCTGGTGGCCGGCAGTGTGCATTATACGGATGCGGACGGTCGCTGGTCGTGGCAGCTGGGTGGCAGTGTACTGCAGTCGCGTGCCAGTCGGCGGTATCGCGAAAGAGGCGTATATGTGGGTGTTGAGCTGCGTGCCGGGGCGCACGATGTCGGGCCGAGTCTGAGTATCACAGCCACGCAGGGTACGGCGGCGGAAGCCCAACAGGCGACCTGGGCCGAGTCATCACTGGATGACGGGGAGTCGGCGCGGGATGGTGGCGATAGCGTAGACACGCGGTTTGAGTTCGGCTATGGTCGGCCGTGGGGTGCCGGGCATCTGAAACCGAAGATGTCCTTGGTATTGCCGGCGACGGGTTCGCCGGTGTATGCCACCGGCTTGGATTATCGACACCGGGACCACCTCAGTATCGGTCTGGCACTCACCCACCGGCCACAGGTGGAGCGCGGTGACGGCATCCGGCTGACCGGCACGGTGCACTGGTAAGGTTCACCTGAGGTGGGGTCGACAATGGTCTCCTGGATCAGAGTGTTCTGCTTGGTGCCAAGAAGGTGCGAGACGCTGACGACGAATGAGAGACTGAATCAGTGCCCCGGTTCATCACCCTGATATTCTCAGGCCGTGCCGGGCGGCAGGGTTGACTGACCCGGATGAGGTGGCTCGTGTGCTGTCCAATGATCATCAGGGTTTGAAGTTCGGCAACCGATACTCTGTTGAAGCCGGCGGCGTCAGTTGCGTGCTGAACCGGTCCGTGCTTCCATTTCTCGTTGGTAGTGTGTTGCGGTCGGTAGCGGCGTCGAATGGGACGGTCACAATCGATCCGTGGCCGCGGCGCCAACAGTGAGAGGTTGCGATCTGGCGACCTCTTGAAAAAACTCCGGACCATCGTTGCGGAAGATCTGTGGGTGCCGTGCAAGAAGGCTTTTGTGTCAGACTCATTCTGTACACCCGAAACCCCTGAAATGGGGGACTCCATAAGATAAACAGTTGTGAAGTGACTGTGTGTCTACAGAGCGCCTGTGGAATCGAACTGATGTCGAGTTCAGGATGTCTGAGGATGTGACTCAGCATTTCTATAAACGATCTATGTTTTGAACGTGACTAAAACTGAAGTCAAGAATTGACTTTACATTCGTCTCTTTGATTCACTGTCCAAGATGACTAATTCAGCCGTGTCGACCAGTGTTTGTTGTAGATTTTGTCAAACAGGATTTCTACCCCCGGAACACGGGCAGATACTCCAAGAAAAGACGTCCTTCATAGGCACTAGTAAAACAACGATAAACCTTGAATTGTCCTTACAATAACCCGACACTGATGACAGAGCTTCGTACACCCGCCCGCGTTTCGATGGCGACTCGGTGGTGGATGCCATCAGTTTTTTCAGTTTACTGCTGTTTTCGAATTCTAGCGAAAACACGCCAGCGGTACCATCCACCAGTTTCAGGGTAATCTCTTCCGTACCTGTACAATCATTGTAGATGCCACACGGCACTGGAGAACTCAACGACGATTCGGTCTTCGTCGGAGTTGCGCCAAATACCAAGTCTGTGTATTCCCCATCGTCTGTGGTTCTGTGCCTGAAGTCGGTCGCCTTGGTGTTCTCTATGTCATTTTATGCCCTTGAGGTTCTAACGTTGATTCGGCTTGAAAAGCACTCCGGTGATTTTGATCTGGTGTCTGAGTCTTGCCGCGGTACAGAGATGATCAGTCAATCACTGTTATAAACGCTCGCCGAATCAAAGTAATCAAGCCATTTCCGTTTCGGTTGAGTCACATGGATTCGCTATTCATGATTGCTCATTAACGAATAAGTCAAGTTGTATTGGTCACTTCTGCTGAAAATTTTCTGGTTGAGATTTTTTACAATGATTGAACAATTTTGCCTTAAAATGATATTGACAGAATTTCCGTTTCTTCATGGTCACGGAAATCAACAACAATTTAGCAACCAAATAGGAGGTTAAAGTATATGAGTCGTAAAGAACATCGACATATACCCACTTTAAAGCGCGAATTGGCGGAGGGGAAAATTACCCGCCGCGATTTTCTTCGCTATTCCAGCCTGCTTGGATTGTCAGCTGCGGCTGCCTACAAGTTCGCTGGAGACATAACTGGGGTCAAATTCATACCCACTGCGCATGCAGATATGCCAAAAGGTGGGACACTTAGAGTATCCATGCGGTGTCCGACAATTGTCGATCCACATATTTACCAATGGGTGTACGATTCCAATATTTCCCGTCAGGTGGTTGAGTATCTGACACTGACCGGGCATGATAACGTGACTCGTCCCGGGTTGTTGGAAGGCTGGGAGGCCAGCGACGATCTAATGACTTGGACGCTCAGAATCCGACCGGACCTGAAATGGCACAATGGCCGTGACTTCGTCGCTGAAGATATCGCTTGGAATCTGAATCGAGTACTGAATCCGGAAACTGGTTCATCGGTACTCGGTCTGATGACAGGCTATATGATGAATGACGACGCAACCGGACTTTGGGATGCGAATGCCATTGAAATAGTCGATGGCAAAACCGTTAATCTGAACATAAAGGTTCCTCAGCTCGCAGTTCCTGAACAACTTTTCCATTACGCACTGCCAATGATCGACCCCGAAGAAAATGGAGTATTTGGCGTCGGTTCCAATGGACAGGGTGCTTTTGAATTGGTTGAATATGTGCAGAACGGCAAAGCGGTGCTAGTCGCACGCGACGACTACTACGGTGAAGGACCTCATCTGGACCGAATCGAATTTGTTGACTTAGGAGATGATCCATCGGCGACGCTTTCGGCTCTGTCATCCGGACAAGTGCATGGTTCCTATGAAGGGACGATCGCGCAGATTGACATTTACCGTGGCATGTCCGGTGTCAGCGTACACGAAGCAACAACGGCAAAAACCGGCGTTGCCCGTGGGCAGGTTGATCAGGCGCCATTTGATGATCCTAGAGTTCGACGGGCACTGAAAGTCGCATTGGACCCACCGCGTTGCCTTGAGT
Source organism: Arenicellales bacterium (assembly GCA_965116205.1). Classification (GTDB taxonomy): domain Bacteria; phylum Pseudomonadota; class Gammaproteobacteria; order Arenicellales; family JAJDZL01; genus JAJDZL01. The sequence continues at coordinate 215,773 of OZ220493.1, forward strand.
TAGCGCACGCAAATTCAGGCGCACCGGGCGAACACCATCATGTTTGTCCCGTACATCCGGATTACGCGACTTTGCCAGCCATTCAAAGAGACCCTGAAGCAGCCAAAGCTTTACTTGCAGAGGCCGGTCATCCGGATGGCATTGATCTTGAAATTGCCTGCAAAGGTGACCCACCTTGGGAACTAGCTGCCGTGCAAACCATGGTTGAGCAGTGGAAAGATGCGAATATTCGTGTTGACATCAACCTACTTCCCTCGGCGGATTTCTGGGATGTCTGGGATAAAGTACCATTTGGATTCACCTCTTGGACCCATCGCCCACTTGGTTTTATGGCACTGGGCCTGGCCTATCGAACCGGCGTTCCATGGAACGAGTCGCGTTATGCTAACCCCGAGTTCGATGCCATTCTGACCGAAGCCGAAGGAACGATTGATCTTGAGGAACGTAGAGCGTTAATGAAGAAACTTGAAATCATCATGCAGGAAGATGGCCCGATTGCACAGCCGATCTGGCGGTCCGTATACTCTGCATGGAGTGACAAGGTCATCGGTTTTTCGCACCATCCAACCAGTTACATCTTCGGTAACACTTTGGGAATTAGTGCTTAACTGATTATTGTCTGGTTTAAAGATAAATAAAGATTTTTGATCTTAAGCCCCCGACGGGTGTAGCCTTCGAAGGGGCTTAAGATCGAAACACGCACTACAACCATCAGGCAGGCGATTAAGGCACAGGAGTTAATCTCAATCGAAAAGCCAACACCTACACCTCCATGCACCCGCACTTTTTCGCTTCAGCAAAACCGTATCCGAAGTAACTTTCCGACACTGCGCAGGCTCAAGTCGCCGCAAGTAGACATACCAAGAACTGAATGGAGTCAGTACAGTATGGACGTGGCCTGCGAAACAGTCGGCTCAGTAACAGACTGACAATGACAGTAACAAACACCTTTATTTCATCCACGCACCGAATCTATTGAATTGATTCTCTGCATACCGGCGTGCACAACATTACGAGTCGCCCCAACTACTTTCATACCAACTCAAGCATAAACCATAGCTACAGGACAAAGACAGACCCTGCCCTAATGATGAACGCCACGTGAACTTTTGACCTGTTTTATCCGTTCCTCACTAGTCATTTTCTTCCATGGCTTTTTCATTGTTTCTTCTACGGTTCGAGTTTCTGTCGTTGAAGTATCACCTTATGCTACTTTATTCAAATTCACCATTCCCCGGCGGCCAGAAACGATCTTTACCGGTAGAATTCACCACGTATCGTCTTAACGATATTTTGGAACGTCAAGACTAAGCACTCGCTGTTGCTGACACTTCAATAACCGGCTCAATCTGCCGCAATTCATCTAGTGGAATGTGACAGGCGATGTGATGACTTTCAGAATCAGACTGTACTGGCGGACGTTCCTGTTCACAGATGTTGCCAATCTTGCGCGGACATCGAGTCTCAAACGGACAACCTTTGGGTGGGTTCAAAACACTGGGTAAATTTCCCTCCAAGACAATTTCCCGTTTAGAAACGTCGGGGTCGGCAATCGGAACTGCGGACAGCAATGCTTCCGTATATGGGTGATACGGTGGCTGAAACACCTCCCTAGTCAATCCCTGTTCCATCACCTGACCCAAATACATGACCAGAATGCGATCGGAGAGATAACGCACAATACTCAGGTCATGACTGATGAAAAGTAACGTCATCTTGCGCTCGCGCTGCAAGTCCATCAACAGTTCAGTAATTGCCGCCGCTACCGAAACATCCAGCGCTGAAACCGGTTCGTCAGCAATAATCATGGAAGGCTGTCCCGCGAAAGCCCGTGCAATACCAATACGCTGTTTCTGTCCACCGGACAGCTGACGTGGCCGACGATAGTAAAAATCTCGTGGTAACTTGACAATGTCAAGTAACGACATCACCATGTTTCTAACTTTCCGACGATTTTTTTCCACTCCAAACTTGGTAATGGCCCGTCCAATCTGCTGACCCACCGTGTGACTGGGATTTAGCGTATCACTGGGGTTCTGAAAAACCATCTGCATGGAAGCCAGCTGAGCACTGGATCGTGATTGCACGTCAACATCTTGAATCGGTTCACCATTCAGATAAATTTCACCACCGGTTGCGGTCTCAAGACCTAGAAGAACTTTGGCAAGTGTCGATTTGCCACAGCCGGATTCACCGACGATGGCTAGCGTTTCTGATTCATGCGCTTCAAAATCAATCTTTTCATTCGCTTTGACCAATTTGATCTTCGTTCCACTCAACATGGCTTTCAGCGAACGATCATGGAGAGTGTAGTACTTCTGCATATCGACAACTCGAAGTACCTCGCGCCCAACATTGACGGTCCCTTTCGACTGATCTGACAGCACATCATACTGCTCAATTGCCATCCATCGGGTACAACGCACCCGATGGTGGGCATCTACTTCGGCGTCAGATATTTCCATCATGCGGATGTCTTCTTGGTCACACACTCCGGCTAAAAAATGATCACAGCGCGGACCGAAGTTACAACCTTGTGGTCGTTCGTGTGGCAGGGGCAACTGTCCGCGAATGGGGGTCAGTGGTGCAGCCGTTTTGTCAGCAGTCGGTAAAGCAATACAGCCAAACAGTCCATGTGTGTAGGGGTGACGGGGTGATTTAAACAGTGGCTTGATTCGACCTTCTTCAACCACCTCACCGGAATACATGACAAAAACCCGATCACAGGTTTCAAGTATCAGACCTAAGTTGTGGGATATGTAAATTTGTGACGTGCCGAACTTTTTACTGATGTTGGCAATCAGCTTAACGATCCCGGCCTCAACTGTCACATCCAAAGCAGTCGTCGGTTCATCCAACAGCAGGAGATCAGGATTCGACAGAAGTCCCATGGCAATCACCACTCGCTGCTGCTGACCACCGGACAGTTGATGCGGATAGGATGTGAGCACTCGATCTGGATCGGGAATATTGACATCGGCCAGAATCTGCCGGGCCCGATTCAGCGCATCATCAGTACTAATATCTTCATGCGCCAACGGCACTTCCATCAACTGCTGATCAATGCGCATACTTGGGTTCAGAGCGGAAAAAGGTTCCTGATAGATCATGGATATTTCTTTCCCGCGAATCTGTCGCAGTTCCTCCTCATTGAGTTGAGTCAGGTCGCGGCCTTTAAACTCAATGGTGCCGCTTTTTACGGCACCGTTATGGCCCATGTATTGCATGATCGCCATTGCCACGGTTGATTTTCCACAACCCGACTCACCAACCAACCCAATCGTCTCACCACGTCTGACTGCCAGTGAAAAGTCCACGACGGCTGGAATTTCTCCCGCGCGGGTATAGTAGGAAATATCCAAGTTCCGGATATTCAGAACGACTTCATCGGCACGTTCATTCATGCTAGTAAGCCGTGTTGGTTTTCAGACGATTGGTACACCATCAATCTCGCAGTGAAATTTCCCGCATCCCATCAGCCAATAGATTGAAGCCCAGAACCAGTGTTGAAATGGCAATGCAGGGAATGACTGTCATGTGTGGAAAGATCAGCGCCATCTGCCGCGTTTCATTGATCATGCCTCCCCAGTCAGGGTCCGGTGGCGGCAGACCGAGTCCGAGAAAACCCAGCACGCCGATGTTGATGATGACATAACCCATTCTCAGACACGCATCAACAATCAGTGGACCGCGGGCATTGGGCAAAATCTCAACTAGCATGATTCGCCAGGCAGATTCGCCGCGTGTCTGCGCGGCAGCCACATAGTCTCGATTTCTGAGGTCCAGTACCAAGCCGCGCACAATTCGCATAATCGCCGGACCGCTGGCAAAGACAATGGCAATAACAATATTCAGTCCAGATGCCCCGACGGTTGAAATAATGATGATGTACAGTACGAGCACCGGAAATGACAGAATCATATCACCGATTCGAGACAACACATCATCAATCCAACCTCGATAATAACCGGCAACCAATCCCATCAGGATGCCGAGGACGTAAGCACAGATGGTTGCCAGTGGTGCGTAAAACAATACGGTTCTCGACCCCCAGATGATTCTAGAAAGAATGTCGCGGCCAATGTGGTCCGTTCCCAGCCAGAATGTTCCACCATCCGGATTGGCAGCCCCCATTTTCATATAGGGAACCAGCGTAGCGTTGGGTTCGTATGGAGAGATCAGCGGCGCAAAAATTGCCACTAGAACCCAAAAAGTGACCAGAATCGCACCGATGATACCCGCTGGACTCTCACGCAACAGTGCGATCGCCGATATGACTCGACGTATTCCACCGACCGGATTTTTAGTTTCAACGAGCGTATTGGCAGCTGCTTCCGACATAAAACTCTATCCCAATCAGTTAAATCGAATACGTGGATTCAGCAGCGTATAAGCAACATCTGAAAATACCTGGGTCATCACCACCACAAACACGGCCACCATGGTACAGGCTTCAATCATATAAATATCCTGTCGCAAGGCGGCTTCCAGTAGTAACGCACCAAATCCTTTATAGGCATAGAAAAATTCGACGACGATCACTCCGGAAAGCAGCCAATTGATCTGCAACATCAATACAGTAAACGGTGCAATGAGTGCATTTCTGAGTGCATGCTTGAGAATGACCTGCCGATAAGGGAGCCCTTTCAGTATGGCCGTACGTACATAGTGTGTGGTCATCACCTCAGCCATCGATGCTCTTGTCATACGGGTAACGTAACCAAAATCATAAACGAGCAATACCAAAACCGGCAATACCATCTGTTTCCAATCAAAACCCTCAAACATACTGCTGGTGCCGGGTAGCCACTGCAGGGAAAACACAAAAACACCGGAGAAGAATACGGTACTGGCAAATTCAGGAACTGATGTAGTCAAAATACTGACTACGGAAATCGTTCGATCCAGTTTCGTGCCTTCTCGCATACCGGCAAGGACACCTAGTACCAGTGAAACTGGCACCAAGAATACAAACACCCAAAAGGCAAGTATCGTGGTATTCCAAAGCCTGGGCCAAAGAACTTCCGAGACCGGAATTTTATAAATGGTTGACATTCCGAAATCTCCGGTAATGAAATTACCTAACCACAAAACATAACGTTTATAAACCGGTTCGTAGTAACCATTCTTTTCCAGCCAAAGCTGCCGCTGTTCCTCGGTACTGAATTGTCCGAGCACTTTGATGGCAATGGTCTCAACATCAATTTCCAAAAGCAGAAACAGAATAAGAGACACCGCCACCATCGTCAACAGCATCATCAGCAGACGTTTGGCTATCAGAATTGTCATATTGTTCTAAAAAAAGAGGGGCGTCGCTGCGATGGCGATTGATGGTGCCAAGTGATAATATAGATCAGCCAGTATTTGATTGAATTAAACATACCTATACGCTGACCGCATCACGCGTTGCAAGTACACCATCAAGCCAATCGGGATCCATTTCCGGCACTGAACTCAGTAGCAGTTCGGTATACTCATGATGCGGTGGCTGTAACACTTCTTCTTTCGGCCCATGTTCGACGACCCGACCCTGTAGCATGACTACAATTTCGTCGGCAATTGCCTTCACGGTCGCCAAATCATGGGTGATGAACAGATAAGTCATCTTGAGTTCTTTCTGCAACCGATCCAGTAACTTCAGAACTTCTTCGGCGACCAATTGATCCAGTGCCGAGGTTACTTCATCGCAGATGATGACCACCGGTTGAGCCGCCAGCGCGCGGGCGATGCAGACGCGCTGCTTCTGTCCACCGGAAAGTTCAGGAGTAAAGCGATCAATGTAGTTAGTTGGCAACTCGATCATCTCCAACAGTTCTTTGACCCGTCGCTCCCGTTCGGCACCCGCCATCTGAAAATAAAACCCGAGTGGTCGACCAATCACTTCGCGCAGTTTTTGCCGGGGATTCAACGCAACATCAGGCATCTGGTAAATCATCTGTATCTGTCTGAGCTGATCTTTGCTCCGGTTCTTATAAGAGCCCGGTAACTCTTCACCTTGATACTTGACATTCCCGCGCATGGGTGGCAACAATCCGGTAATGGCGCGCGCCAAGGTACTTTTCCCACTACCAGATTCACCAACCACCGCCACTGTTCGGCAACGTTCGATCTTCAGGTTGATATCTTCGAGCACTTTCACACTGCCACCATACGCCGCATGTAAGTCACTCACTTCAATCAGTGGGTGTTCTTCAGTCGCCACCAAGTCGGGATTTTTGGTAAAAGTACGGACCGCCAGCAACTCGCGCGTATACTGTTCTTTGGGATGCTCCAGTATCTCCCGCGTCGTTGATTCTTCAACGAGTTCACCATATCGAAGTACCATGATGCGGTCGGCTAGTTGCACCACCACAGCTAAGTCGTGGGTGATGTAAATGGCGGCCGTATTGAATTGTTGAACAACATCCTTGATGGCTGCCAACACTTCAATTTGAGTGGTGACGTCCAGCGCGGTGGTCGGTTCGTCAAAAATAATCAGATCAGGTTCACAGGACATGGCCATCGCAACCATGGCGCGCTGTAGCTGCCCCCCGGATACCTGATGTGGATAGCGATTACCGATGTTATCCGGATCAGGCAGTTCCAGTCGCGCATAGATCATGCGGGCGTTCTGCGCGGCTTGGGTATATTTCAGTACGCCATGCTGAATCGGGGTTTCAATGTACTGCTCGATCAATTTATGAGCTGGATTGAACGACGCTGCAGCGCTTTGTGCGACATACGATATTCGCACCCCGCGCACTTCCCTGGTCTGTTCGGCCGTTTGCGTAAGAATAGGGATGCCATCGAAATCAATCGACCCGCCGACAATTCGACACCCCGGACGGGTGTAACCCATAGTGGCAATGCCAATGGTTGATTTGCCCGCGCCGGATTCACCGATTAATCCTAGCACCTCACCCCGATCAAGATGCAGATCAATGCCATTGACAATGGGTTTCCAGGTTTCATCGGCAAATCCTTCGATCTGCAGATTCTTGACGGTCAGCAGTCTCTCACTCATCGTTTAATCTTTTGGTTGCGCGGCATGACCAATGATCGTTTGACAGCCAATACAGCTCAGTACTCTTCTCGTAGACCAGCAGTTTTTCTCAGAAACCAGTCGACTACCAAATTGACGGAAATCGTCAATATGGCAATGGCGGCGGCCGGCACCAGTGGAGTAAAAATACCATAAGTAATTGCGACACCATTCTCACGTACCATTGCCCCCCAGTCCGCGGCTGGCGGTTGAATGCCAATACCAAGAAAACTCAAGGAACTGATGAACAGGAACACGAAGCAGAATCGCAACCCAAATTCAGCCAATAGCGGTGTTAACGTGTTGGGCAGAATCTCTCGGCGCATGATCCACCACAGTCCTTCGCCTCGGAGTCGTGCCACTTCAACGTATTCCATCACATTGATGTCCATGGCTAGTGCACGTGAGATTCTATAGACACGCGTTGCATCCAATGTAGCGATAACAAAAACCATCACCGGAATGGATGTACCAAAAATCGACAATGCGATCAATGCGAAAAACAAGGTGGGGAAAGCCATAATGATGTCAACACATCGACTGAGCAGGTGATCGACCCAGCCACCGACGACCGCGGCGAAAAACCCGGCAGCCATACCCATTAAGAACGCCAGCATAGTGATTCCCAAAGCCAGTGCGATGGTATTTCTCGCGCCATACAGTACCCGCGTATACAAGTCTCTGCCCAACTGATCCAAGCCAAGCAGAGTGCCACTTTCTTCCGGTGTCGCCCATGGCAGTGGGTCGACGACTTCACTTTCACCATAAGGTGCCAACCACGGTGCAAAGGCAGCGGCGAACAGATAAATCAGAATAATGAAAACGCCAATATGAGCCGGCAACCCGGCTCGCTTGAACGAATTCCAAAACCGTCGCATCGGGTGCTCACTAACGAGGATGGCGCATGCGGGGATTCGTGATGATAGCTAGAATATCAGCCAGCATGTTCAGTGTGATGTAGGTGGTGCCGAAGATCAGAATACAGGCCTGAACGATCGGCAGGTCACGCGAGGTGACTGAATCAATCATCAACAGACCCAAACCCGGATAAATGAAAACTACTTCAACCACCACGACACCCACCACTAGATAGGCCAAGTTAAGCACAATCACATTAATGATGGGGGACAGTGCATTGGGTAGCGCATGATGGACAATGATTCGCGTTCGCGTCAACCCCTTCAGGTTAGCCATTTCGATGTATGGACTCTGCATCAGATTGATGATCGCCGCCCGCGTCATGCGCATCATGTGTGCAACGATTACAAATGTCAGAGTAGCAATGGGTAAGATGGAAGCGTAGATCTTCTCGCCCAAACTCATGGCATCGGTAATACTGGAAATGGCAGGGAATAACTGCCAGTTAACGGCCAGCAATGCCACCAAAATGTAGCCGATGAAAAACTCCGGCAGTGAAATGGCAGCCAATGTGGTGGTGGAAATCATTTTATCAATCAATGATTCCCGGTAAAGCGCTGCCATGATGCCCAGTAACAGTGCCAAAGGCACCGCAACGATGGCCGATGCAATGGCTAGAAACAGAGTGTTGCCCAAACGGGTCGCCAGCAGTTCGGCAACGGGGCGGGAGTTGGACAGTGAAATGCCCATATCACCCTGCAGAAATTTTCCCAACCACTCCGCGTAACGAATCAGAATCGGTTTATTCAGCCCCAACTGCTCGCGGATCGCAGCGACGGTCTCGGGGGTTGCCGACTGTCCAAGGCGCTGCTCGGCAAAATCGCCGGGCAACGCCTCAAGTGCCAATGAAATGAGTAAAGTTATCGCAAGAAGAGTGATTAACCCGAATGCAACACGCTTGAATAGCAGTCTGGTGAGACCCATCGTTCAATACAGCATTGCCAGATCAATCTTTTTGATATTCCACCCATTGACCTCCTCTATGCAAAACTCCAACGCTCGCCACAACGATGGCCATCCAACTCCCAGTCAGCGCCGATGACTTCGGGCAGATGAAGTTTATCGGAAACACCCATTAGGTCAGCCGCAAACAGTGGTACCACGGTACCCCCCTCTTCCCAATGCAGACGCTGCATTTCCCAGTACATGTCTTTACGCTTAGTTGGGTCAACCTCAACGCGCGCCGCTTTCAACAGGTTTTGGAAACGTTCGTTGACCCAGTTGTTATCGTTCCAGGCACCGCCTTCTTCATATGCAATCGTCCACATCCAATCCTGAGTGGGACGACCTGACCAGTAACACATCACCCATGGCTTCTGTAGCCAGACATTCGACCAATAACCATCGTTGGATTCGCGAATCACATTAATGTTGATGCCGGCGGCCTTGGCATGTTCGGCGTACAGCACGGCGCAATCCACTGCACCATCAAACGCGGCATCCGCCGCTGACAGTTCCACCGAAAGGCCTGACATCCCCGCTTCTTTCAGCAGGAAAGCCGCCTGATCAGGGTCATACTCGCGTTGGGGGAGTTCCGTGTTATAGAATTCCTGATTGCGACCGATAGGTAAATCGTTACCAACTTCCCCATTTCCACCGAGGACCGTTTTTAACAACGCTTCCCGGTCCACCGCTAAACGTAACGCTTGGCGTACCTTTACATTGTCGAAAGGTGGAACACCAACTTGCATCGGCACCGTATAGTGCTTGGTACCGACGATCTTATGAACGGTCACCCCCGGTGCGCGATCAAGCAGATGCGCGGTTCTCTGACTCACGCGGTTGGTTGCATCAACCTGACCAGTTTTCAGTGCATTGTCGCGCGCCGCCGCATCAGCAATGACAGTAATCTCCAGGCCATCAAAATAAGGGCGACCTTCTTTGAAATAATTGTCATTGCGTTTGAGTTCCGCTCTGACGCCGGGTTCGTAACTGGTTAGTGAAAAAGGCCCAGAACCGATGCCCGCTTCCCAGCTGCCATTGGCCGGAAATATCGAAACGTGGTAATCACTGACCAACCATGGAAAATCGGCATTGCCATCCGAAAGAGTGATGTGAAGCACGTGGTCGCCATCTGCCCTCATCTCTGCAATCTTGCCCATCTGACCGGCAACAGCTGATGTTGAACCTTCCTTAATGTGATGCTGAAACGAGTGAATAACGTCATTGGCCGTCAAAGTTTGACCATCATGGAACTCAACTCCCTTACGCAGTTCAAAAGTCCAATCAGCCGCCCCAGGTTTGGATTCCCATGCCGTCGCGATTTCACCGATCAGTTCACCGTTGGCAGAAACCTCGGTCAGATAGCTGCGCATGTTACGTTCAATACAGATCCCCACGGAATCGGTATGAGTTCCCGGATCAAGCGTATCGGTGGTTGATCCACCCCCCATACCCAATCTAAGTACACCACCACGTTTCATGGCCGCCATTGCCACACTTGACATCAAAGTGCCCGGTACGGCAAGACCGGCGCCAATCAGCGCCGATCGCTGCAGAAACTCACGGCGCGAAATTCGACCTTCTTTATAGGCCTGTTCAAGTTGATTTTTCTGATTCATAGATTTTTCCTCCACTATTTTCTTGGTTTGCGCTGGCAAATCTCCAAGTCAATGAATTAACGAATTACATTGTGAATTTATCCAACGGCAAAATCGCATTACGTTGCATCTTTCACCGACATACTCTTAAGTTATTTTTCCTTTATACCACAAATATAAGTTCAGGCAAATGTTTTCATCGCATCGCGTACTGCTTCGGCGCGGCTGCCAACTCCCGATTTAGCCAATGCCAAATTAAGATGTGGATATTGATCAATGGAGCTTGAGTCATCAGCAACCAGAACATCAACACGACCTGATCACCTCTTCATTTACTTTTTTCAGCGGTGCTTAACTGAAGAATATAAACTGCTACGGTCCGCTTATTCCAGCATTTCTTCTACTCAAGAAACAGTAATATTCGCATGCCATAAGAGGCATCATTGAACCAATATTTCAATTTCAGCAATGCTCTCAATACCGCCAGACAGACGATCTCCCGGTTGAATCGGCCCAACGCCGGCTGGAGTGCCGGTAAATATCAAATCACCGCCGGCCAATTTAAATTGAGTGGAAAGGGTTGCAATAATTTCTGGAACAGACCAGATCAACTGACTCAGATCACCATCTTGACGTAGCACGCCATTAACCTCCAACCAGACCTGTCCCTGCTGCGGATGTCCGCACGTCGAGACTGGAACGATGTCGCTGATGGGTGCTGAATGGTCAAATGACTTACCAATTTCCCAAGGGCGCCCCTGCTTTTTCATCTGTTGCTGTAAGTCTCGCCGGGTGATGTCAATGCCCGCTGCGTAACCATAGATGTGCGCCAATGCGTTGTCTACAGAGATGTTAGTATCCCCGGAACGCAATGCAACCACCTGTTCTATTTCGTGATGAACGTTGTTCGATTGCGGTGGATAAGGGAAAACGCTGCCCGATGGTAAAATGGCATCCGCCGGTTTCTGAAAAAAGAAGGGAGTTTCACGACTGGGATCATGTCCCATTTCACGAGCGTGTTCGGCATAATTTCGACCCACAAGGTAAATTCGACGCACGGGAAATCGCGCGGTCTCACCGCGCACGGCAATCGCAGGTCTCTCAAATTGGGAAATGACATAGTTCATTGATGTTTTTTGAAACTAATTTTGCCGGCTGAATTAAATGATCGGCGCGCTCTTCAAAACGAGAAAACCGGCCTATATGTTGAATTAAACTTTCGTCAAAGGGACTTGTAAATTCCACCATCAATATATACAGATAGAATAGCAACGCCCGCGCATGGTTAATCCAAAATTTACCTTTTCGCTTTACGTCTTTTAGCCGTCGCTACAGTAATTCTCTAGACAAGTCAGAACGGTAGATAATCATATCTTCAAGCGTATTTCACTCTGCGTCCTTCCAATTTAGCAATCAAATACTCTTGTCCTCGATCGCCTTTTATTCGATTGCAGTTCGAACATAGCAACTGCAAATTCTCAATGTGGTCTGTGCCGCCTACCGCTTTAGCAATAATGTGATCAACATCAAAATGTTGAATTTTGAAGTGTTCGCCACATCCGTTGCAATTTCCATCTTGCTGTCCATATAAATGCTTCTTGTTGTCCAGTGAATTGTACAACCTTAGGACTTCTATATCAGTGCGTTGAGGTATGTCGTTACGAGCGGTTATACTTGAAATAAAGCTCACTTGAACTCTTGATACAGATTTATCCCACGTCAAAAACTCCGACTCTTTTTGATCTTCTTTGATGCGCGTTTTGACCAACTCAACCGCTTTGGATGAAATATCTATACCAACCCACTGTCTATTTATGCGATCAGCCGCCACCAATGTAGTAGCACAACCACAAAATGGATCAAACACAATGTCACCCTCGTTGGAACCGCCAATAATTATTCGGCTTAGTAATGCTAGAGGTTTCTGAGTAGGGTAGCCGGTAGTTTCTGGATGATTGCCTCGGAGCGCTGGAATATTCCATACATCACGGACTCCAACCAATGTGTAATAACCATTTTCATCTTTATGAATTTCAATATTGGAAAATCCATATTTGTGAGAAAGATAAGACTTCTCTTTTTGAGGATTGAAAGTGTAATGGCTGGTTTTTGTATAAAAAAGCACTATATCGTGTTTTCTTCCATACCAGCGTTTACTCATGCCACCTGTTTTGTAATACCAAATTATCTCATTCCTAAAGCCTGCTTGCCCCCCCCCCCACGTCCGAAAATTGCATCCATTACCAACTTCAGATAATGACTCATGGTCGGATCACAATGCAAATAAATTGAACCTGTATTTTTGAGTATTCGCTTCATTTCCAACAACCGTACAGCCATATAGGTCAAATACGACTTATCACTTTTTGTTGCTGCTGCCTGGATTACGCGATGTAGTGCATGATGCTTTGTTGCAATTAAATCCAACCAAGCAACGTCAAGATCATTTAGCGTCCATGTATCTTTAAATTCAGCACCAGCCGCTATTGAGCCAATCGGGGCCGCATAGTTTGAATTCGAATTAAATGGAGGGTCAAGATAAATTAGATCTACAGAATCGGAGTTCATTCCGCGCATAATTGGCAGATTGTCCCCGGTAAAGATTGTTTTATTTGACCAGTTGGGTGACATCGTAAAGTTGCTATTAGAGGAAATCTCGTGCAAGAAATATTATAAATAAAATCACCACCACCCACAACCAGAACAAACGGCGTTCTTCCAACCAACAGAGGTGATCAGGCATGAATAGATGCCAAAAAGCCAACCCTATTGCTATCCATGCAATAATTTGAAATGCTAATTCCATAATTCAATTATGCATTGGAAGTGCGATCAAAAATTGCTACATTTTTAACCCCAAATATGTCAATTCTAGGTGATGCAGTAATATTCTAGCCACAGGATTCCAGACCTGAATAATAGGTACATGATACCCTGACCACGGATTGAAGTGAACTAAAATCCCTGTCTGATAGGTGATAATAACTACAGCCAACTCATCTTATATGAGGGCAAGAGCGCTGAACTAGGGTTAACCACACATAAATCGCACTGAGTCTACCATGAATAAGTTTAACAGACAATGGGTATTAGCCTCTTATCCCAATGGTATGCCGGCTACAGACAACTGGCGCCTTGAACAGTCGCCGATTCCCACAATCGGCGACAAACAAATTCTGGCGCGTGCCCTATATCTATCTGTCGATCCCTACATGCGCGGCAGAATCAGCCCCAAGCAAGGTTATACAAAAGGGGTGGGTATCGGTGAAATCATGTGTGGCGGCGCAGTCGCCGAAGTCATTCAGTCTAATCATCCCGACTGGAAAGCTGGTGACCTGCTGGAGACGATCAACTTTGGCTGGCAGGAATACGCGGTATTGAACACCGAAGACCTCACCCGTATTGATACGGATATCGGTCCACCTCACGCCTGGTTGAGTTATCTCGGCATGCCGGGCATCACTGCGCAGATCGCGTTGAACGTCATCGGCAAACCAAAAGCCGGTGAAACCGTACTGATCTCGGCGGCATCTGGCGCAGTGGGTCAGATCGCTGGCCAGCTCGCGAACGCGTGGGGATGTCGTGCGGTAGCGGTCAGCAGTACCGATGCCAAATTGGATTGGTGTACTCAAATTGGCTATGCTGCCGGCATCAACTACCGGGAAGCTGACGATCTGGTTTCTGTGGTCAGACAGGCCTGCCCCAACGGCATTGACATCTATTTTGATAATACCGCCGGTCCGATTCACGATGCGGCGATGCAAAATCTCGCCCTACGCGCCAGAGTTATCGTCGTTGGAACGATCAGCCTGTCCGAACGCTTTGAAGAACCTGATATGGGCGAACGTTTTCTGCGACAGATTCTCGTCAATCGTGCCACAGTTCAAGGATTTCTCGTATTTGATTATCGTGAGATGTACGATGAGGCACGTCGCACCCTGGCGACCGCCGCGCAGCGCGGTGAACTGAAATTCAGAACAGATTTTATGGATGATATTGAAAGCATGCCGCGCGCGTTTCTGAAATTGCTGCATTCCCAAAACATCGGCAAACAACTCGTAAGATTAGAGTCGGCCGAACGGTACAGCGAGTAGTTCCAGAAAGAAAAATACCATCCGCACTTCCTTCATCGCTAAAAATCAGTCTTAACACCTCCTTCTCGGATACGCCGGTCAACATAGTCATCTAATTGCTCCCGAACTGCCGGATCTATTGGCGGAGGTTCGTATTCCGTCAGTAACTGCTTATAGAGACGATTGGCATGCTGAAAAGTCTGCGGGGAACCAGCCTCACACCAGGTCTCATAATTACGCCAGTCCGAGAGGAGCGGCGTATAAAAAGCAGATCGGTAACGTCTTTTCGTGTGCCGAGTACCGAAAAAGTGCCCTCCATGGCCGGCTTCGATCATTGATTCGATGCCAACTTCGTCGTCATTGATCGGAATCGGCAATAAAAATTCAGCAATCATTTGCAACAAATCTGCATCAAGTACAAACTTTTCGAACGATGCAGTAAGTCCACCTTCCATCCAGCCGGCCGCATGTAGAACAATCTGTGCATGACCTTGTATGGCACCCCATAGGGAAAATACAGATTCATAGGCGCTTTGTGCATCTACCGCATTGGCGGCATTCGTGTTGGATGAGCGAAATGGCAGACCATAGCGGCGAGCCATTTGTCCGCTGATCAACGCCGCTTTCATATATTCGGGAGTGCCGAATGCCGGCGCACCGGAACGCATATCAACATTCGACGTAAAACCTCCATAAACGAATGGTGCGCCCGGTCGAGTCAATTGAGAAAGAGTCAGTCCGGCTAGAACTTCGGCATTCTGCTGCGCGATAGCACCGGCGAGTGTCACGGGTGCCATCGCACCGCTGAGGGTGAATGGAGTCAATATGACTACCTGATTGAAACGTGCCATTTCAATAATCCCGGTCACCATATTGGCATCCAACCTTAACGGTGAATTGGAATTGATGACAGTAAAAAGACTGGGTTGCTCAAGCAGCTGTTCGTCGGTCAGCTGTCGGGCAATCTGTACAATTCGAATGCCATCCAAGTTACGCTCGCGACCGAGCGAGTAGGCATGAATGACTTTATCACTCAGTAACACACCATCACGCAAGCACTCCAGATGACGGATGGAAGGGTGAACATCAACGGGTTCAACGGGATAACCACTAATGAAGTGCACAATATTCAGCTGCTGAGCCAGTTTCAGAAATTTCCGGTAATCATGAAGATTGCCGGCGCGCCGACCATGGTCAAGGTCTGAGGCATGCGGTGCACTGCCTACCGTACCGAACAGAATGCGATCAGAACCCACTTCAAGATCATGGGTCGGGTTTCGGGCATGCATTGGGAATGTCGAACGCACGGATTGTAGACACTCGTCGACCAGTTCCCGTTGAATGCAAATGACATGTCCATCTGACAACTGCTTTGCGCCATTTTCAAGCAGTAATTGACGACCCTCAGCGGACATGATCTCAACACCAACCTGCTCCAGAATTTGTAAAGATGCGTGATGAATATACTCAACTTCATCATCCGAGATTGCGCACGTTGGCGGAAAGCGGTTTACCACCGGCCGATTCGGCAGCTGCTGCACACGGGTTGCGTCACCCGGAGTTTGAGATGGTCGACGGCGCACTCTTTTGGTCACAATCAGTTCACCTATATTGATTCAAATGGGGGTGTGTTACGAATTTCGATGTGTAACTTGACGACAGAGGATTGAATCGCTGTATTTTAATCAGATTGACATCACTCTGTGTAGTGATCACTAACCATTTTCCAGTTCATCGGAGTGATCGTTGGAACAATTTTCTAATAATCTCATCAAATATAGTATCATCTGGTACATTCAATGAGATCGTTCAATGTATAAACGAGTATCCATCACTTATTTCTCGTTGCACCTGTTGCTCTGTTGTTCAGTAGCGGCTGTTGCAGACTCGGTGATTGATGAGACCGAGAAAACTGTACCTGCCACTACGGAACAACCGACGGAAACCAATCAGGTGGCAACAGCTCTAGTCATAGATTCGGACATCGCCGCTGCGGAAGAAGAAGAGCCAGACTGCGAATAACTAACAGTTTTACGTCAAGTTTCCTTCATCAGCCCAAGGAATCATTGACTGCATCTGTCAAGACCACTGAAATACGTGTCAGTTGTCCAAAGTCTGAACCTTTTTCAGGTGTTCTCGCAATCCAGCGGTTTTATGCTTCTTTGGGTGGCATGGCTAGTCTAGGTATCGGTTCAACCCGATCGTTGATACCGGACGATTGCGTTCAATCAGACCGGTGAATCAATATCTTTAGTTTTCACAAACCACAATAAGATTCCGCCGACGACTAGAAGAATAATGACTGATAGTATCGAACTTCGGGTGCCAAACATTGTCGCTGACCAACCCACCAGAACGGGACCAATAACCGCTGCGGCTTTGCCCACCATGTTAAAGAAACCATAGTATTCCCCGGCCTGTTCATGCGGGATCAATTCTCCTAACATGGATCGGCTTAAAGCCTGAATGCCACCGATGACCAGTCCAATCATTGATGCCAGAATGAAAAACTCCGTACCACTGGTAATGAAGTACGCCCAAACCGTCGCCACGATATAGACAAAAATACCAATATAGATCCCTGCTTTCGCGCCAATTTTCTGACCTAATTTGCCAAATATCAACGCCGCCGGAAAGGCCACGAATTGCACCAGTAACAGTGCCGTGATCAGGTCATTGGAATTCAGACCGATTGACAATCCATAATCGACTGACATGCGGAATACCGTATCCACTCCGTCGATATAGAACCAGTAGGCCAATAGAAACAGTAATATTGAACGATTGTTCCGTAAATCTCGACAGGTATGACGGAGCTGACGAAATCCCAAGGTCACCGCGCTGGCACTGCGCTGCTTTGCGACCGGTACTTCTTTAACAAATAGCATGATCGGTATTGAAAAGACGGCCCACCATATGGCAACGGTAAGAAAACTGACTTTAACAGCCTGCCCGGCATCCTGCAGTCCAAACTGTTCAGGATTCAGCACCATCAGGACGTTGATAGCGAACAACACCCCACCACCCAAATAGCCCAATGCGTAACCAAACCCTGAAACCTGGTGAATGTGATCGCTAGAAGGAGCAACATTGAGTAGTAAAGCATCGTAAAAGACGTTGCCACCGGCAAATCCAAGAGAAGCGACGACGAAAAGTATGATCGCCAGTTCCCACATCCCCTGCCCCACCAAAAACAAGCCGAAAGTTGACAGAATGCCAATGAAAGCAAAAATCATCAACAGTTTCTTCTTGATTCCGGCGCGATCAGAGATTGCACCAAGAATCGGTGCAAGTACAACAATCACCAAACTTGATACCGATGAGGCAACACCGAGTCGAAAGGTAGTAATGGTTGCATCCACCTCCATTGACCAAAATTCGCGAAAGAATATCGGGAAAAATCCGGCAATAACCGTCGTGGCAAACGCCGAGTTGGCCCAATCGTACACGGCCCAAGAAAAAGTCTCGCGTTGAAATAAATTTTTTCCAATCATGCTAGCCTCCTCGCCAGTCAAGAACAAATCTACGGATCAATGGCACCCGGGTAATACATGACACAAATCATAAAAAGTGTTGTCCAACATAACAATCGGAAACACCTGATGATTGATTACCATCAACGTAATCAATGTTCACTGATCTGAAAAATCATACCGACTTCTTTACTGCACGTCTTGGCAAGTATGAACCCGGACATTCAAAATTCACTATTTTAAGTCAGTCAACATTTTGTATCATTGGGTGAAGTACGGTTAGACTAAATACCATATCCGATCGGCCAAGGTGGAACGTTGGCGTACGAAATGGCATCGATCCGACCGCTGCTACTGCTCTACACTCCTCAACCACCGAGATGTCAACGTGCGGATTGTCTCATTAACCTGTTCCAACACCGAAATCGTGTTCTTCTTAGGATGTGCTCATCTTTTAGTCGGCATTGACAATCATTCAGATTATCCACCTGAAATTGTACGAAATATCCCTCGTGTCGGACCCGACCTTGGTATAGATGTTGAACGAGTTGTCAGTCTCAAGCCAGATTTAGTTCTCGCATCGCTCACTGTCCCGGGACACGAAAAAATTGTTGAACGCCTACAGTCTGCCGGTCTTCCCTATGTTGCGCTAGAACCCATTCGATTGGAAAATATTTACACGGACATTCATCACGTCGGTGAATTACTAGGTGCGGAAGCAAAAGCCAAACAATGTATCCACCGAATGAAAAAAACCATTCTCTCAACAAAAAGCCACGAATGTAATCCCCATAGTCTGCTCATTCAATGGTGGCCCAATCCGGTCATTGCACCGGGAAAAATGTCTTGGACCGAAGATTTACTTGATGCCGCCGGTCTATTCAATCCAATCGGAGACCGGGAAGTCAAAAGTACGCCACTAACCAATGAAGAAATCGTGGATCTCAATCCAGACGCCATCGCCATTTCATGGTGTGGAGTACCGTATAGAAAATATCGACCGCAAGTGATTTATCGAAACGAAACTTGGCGAAACACCAAGTTTGTAAAAAACGAATGCGTGTTTAAGATTCCAGAAGCACACCTTGGGCGACCTTCACCGCGTCTTGTTGATGGGTTTGCCGCACTCAAAAGAGTTGCCACTCAATTAAAATCAAGAGACTCAACCTAATCGCTGCTGGAACGGATCAATCCACCAATGAAACAGTAGTGGACTCATAAAAAGCTCTCAGCAGCTGATGGAAATATAGAATATCCGCGCACCCTGCCAGTTCACGAATCGAATGCATCGCAAATTGTGCCACCCCCACATCAACGGTTTTGATGCCAATTTCTGCAGCGACTAGTGGACCGATGGTCGTTCCGCAAGGCATATCGTTTCGAGAAACGAAAATCTGTAGCGGAATATTGCCCCGTGCACATAATTCTCGAACTAGCGTTTCAGTCTCATCACTGGTGGCATACCGCTGGTTTGAGTTCAACTTGATGACCGGACCCTGGTTCAGAATGGGTCGGTGATGTGCGTCATGTTTTTCCGGATAGTTGGGGTGTAAGCCGTGCGCGCCGTCAGCTGACATCAACGCGGACTGTCTGACAACTCTTGGCTCAAGTCCACCAATGCGTTCTAGTACCTGCTGTAGAAATCGCCCCTGTGCGCCGGTTTCTGAAACACTACCAACCTCTTCATGATCATTCGCACACAACAGGCAGAAATTTTCATCATTGGCTTCGATCAATGATTTCGCCCCAACGTAGCAACTCAGTAGATTGTCTATGCGGGCACTTGAGAGGTACTGATTCGAGTAGCCCTGGAAAGCGTTCAGCGCTATTGATTGTCGTTCACTCAAGCCAATCAGTCTAGGCGGATTGGCATCATAAAATCTAAGGTCAAATCCAAGTATTTCATCGGCCTTCACCGATGGATCATACCAGGCTAACAGCTGTTGTAACAATGAGGTTTGGTCAGTCGAATTTTTCCGGTTTAGGTTGAGTAACACCGGGTTGATATGAACTTGGCTGTCAATGCTCTGATGCTCGTTGGCATCGCGCTGCAGGTGGATAGCAATACTTGGAATGACAGCGATCGGTGTTTTACTGTCAATCAGAATATTATGAATTGATCCTTCTCGCCGAAAAAAAATCCGGCCGGCAAGTGACAGATCCCGGTCAAACCAGGTGCGGAGCAGTACCGCGCCATAGGCTTCAACATTGGCCAATCTGTATCCCGCCTTTTCAATAGTCGAAAACGGATTGAGCTTCAGGCAGGGACTGTCAAGGTGCGCACCAACCAGACGCATACCGCGCCGGTCTTTTGACTGCTGTCCACATCGAAAAGCAATAACTGATGTTCCATTTCGGGTCACATAGCATTTGTCGCCGGTCTGAATTTGCCATTCTTCAGTTTCATAAAGTCGCCTGAAGCCATGTTCATCGAACAGCTGACACAGGTTTTCAGAGGCATGATACGGTGTCGGCGATGACTCAATAAACTTCAACATCTCATTAAGATACTGACGATCACCTTGTTGCTTCATGGATAATTTCTGCGCCATTTCATTGATCGGCAAAGTTATTCGGGATCTGCTACATTGTCTCGATGTACTGACAAAGAACTAAAATCAAAGAGATTTCGGTCCGCCAGTTGTGACGGCGATACATTCTGTATGCTACGAAAAATATTCTCAACCCGACCGGGATACCGGCGCTGCCACTCTTTCAGCATCTCTTTGATTCGAACTCGTTCAAGATTAGTCTGGGAACCACAAAGGTTACAGGGAATGATGGGAAAATTTCGTAATCTGGCATATTTTTCAATGTCTGACTCTCGACAGTAAGCCAAGGGTCGAATGACGACATTCGCACCATCATCACTTTTCAATTTCGGTGGCATGGCTTTCAATCGGCCGCCATGAAACATGTTCAGAAAAAGCGTTTCGATGATATCTTCGCGATGATGACCCAGAGCAATCTTGTTGAATCCATTTTTCACCGCGAAACCATATAGGTTACCGCGCCGCAGGCGAGAGCAAAGGCCACACAGGGTCTTGCCTTCCGGAATGATTTCTTTGACCACACTATAGGTGTCAACGTGGAGAATGTGGTAAGAAATGCCTTGAGACTTCAGATAGTTGGGTAGTATGTGTTCAGGATAACCGGGCTGTTTCTGGTCCAGATTAACGGCGGTCAATGTAAATAAAATAGGGGCGCGCCGCTGCAGTTCCACCAGAATGTCCAACATGGTGTAAGAATCTTTGCCACCCGATAGACAGACCATCACTCGATCGTTGTCTGCGATCATGTCGAAATCGCGAATGGCGTTGCTAACCTCCCGCCGCAACCGCTTGCGTAATTTATTGAAATCATACTGATCTCGCGGCTGCTGAAAATCCAAAGTTCTACGTTCCTTGGCCGGTTGTGTCACTTCAATCATCTCATGAACTCGTCATTTGCTTTCTGAAATATCCGGTGGTGGTTATAATCGGTAGTTGCCGATACAAGTTTTGTTCGTCATCGGCGTTGCCATTTCCTCGACCATCTAAATCGTCATTTTCTGACCTGCCAACCTGTAAAATGATAGACCTCAACGGAAACATCTGATTATTCACACTATAAATGATCTAACATGCATTGGGTTGCTATCGGCGTTGTCTGCGTCGCATTGATTTTAGTCAGTTACTACTCACCAAAAATAGGGTTTAGTCTGCTTGGGGCGATCGCCATCCTCTTTACCGCACTGTATTTTGTGAACCTTGAAGATTCACCGCTGTCGAAAAAATTTCCAATACCGCGTGAACTGGTCAAGCTGGAAGACCTTACGGCAAATAAATCGTACGGCGAGAGTTGGGAGTACGGTGGCCGCATCACCAATACTTCCGATAAATCGATCACCGACATACAACTCAGAATTCTGCTCTATGACTGCCCATCCACAGCTGGCAAAATCTCAGAAGACTGTGCTTTGATTGGCGACCAGCTGGATTACGTATCCATTAATATTCCAACTCGACAGTCCCGCGATTTCCTCGACAACGTTTCTTTTCGACATGCGGAGCCCAAAGGCAAACTATTTTGGACATTCGAGCTGGCTGGCCTCGAGGTCAGTGACTGAATACGCGACCATCATAAAGGCTAGTCGCGCTGAATTAGGAACAGGAAAATCAGCCAACACTCATGAACACTTGGAGTCACCACAGTTCAGGCAGGTCAGACATCCATCCATCATGATCACAGCATGGTAGTTGCAGACTCTACAGAGCTGTGCCCCTGGTGGAAAATCGGTTTGCTGAACGTTACCCACTTCATAATTGCGGCTTTCATACTCAGCACGCTTTTCATTCATGATCTGCTGGACGTGATCCGGTATCGGTTGATCTTCAATCATCCCAATGTTTCTCATATGCTCTTCAATCACCGACCCAATTTCTGCGACCAGCGAAGGCACCCACTCACCGGTACCCGGTCGGTAATATCCCCCTCTGGGATCAAATACCGCACGCAATTCTTCAACCAGAAATGAACTATCTCCACCTTTTCTGAATACGGCTGAAATGATCCGCGTCAAAGCCACGATCCATTGAAAGTGATCCATATTTTTTGAGTTGATGAAGATCTCATAAGGATGTTGCCGCGCATAAGGCGTGCCCGGATTAACGACGATGTCAGTGATGGTGATGTAGAGTGCATGCACCGTCTGATGATTCTTGATCTTGTAGGTTACACCCTGTAAGGTCGTCGGCCGGGTGAGCCATTCAATTCTAGTTGCCGGGGTGCCATCCGCACCCGGGTCCGTACTGTCATTTGCCACCTTTGCAATGTTGGATTCCTGATTGGTTTCCAGTGTAGCGGATGGCGTTGTCTCAGTAGCAGTAACGACTCTATAGTCAACGATACGTTTGCTAATTTTAACGGTCATGTAATACCCAACACGTTGTCAAGGAGGTTAATACTCATAAGCGACTCATCAAACTGCATTTCGGCCTAAGTGGATGAATCAGAATTTTCCATAATACCCTTCTTTCAAGGCATCATACAAGTTGGCGGCAGTGTGCATTTCACCATCGTATTCAATTTCTTCATCACCTCTGGCTGAAAAAATACTGCCATCTTCCAAAGTGAATTCATAAACGGTTTCTTCAGAGTCTTTTTTGCGCACCAGCACGCCTTGAAAATTTTCTGGATTGTATCGAAAAGTCGTACAGCCTTTCAGTCCACTGTCATACGCCTGTAGGTAAATATCTTTAAACTTCTCGAAAGAATAATCCGTGGGCACATTGGCAGTTTTGGAAATGGAAGAGTCGACCCACTTCTGTGCGGCGGCCTGAATGGCGACATGTTCACGGGGCGCGATGTCGTTCGACGTAATGAAATAGTCCGGCAGCGACTCCGGGTTATCCATCGATGCAGTAGAATCCACCAACTCTCGATACAACAGCAGTTCATAGGAATAAACGGCAACTCTTTCTTTGGACTTTTTCCCTTCGCGTATTATGTTTCGGTAATATTCATGTGAAAAAGATGGTTCGATGCCATTACTCACGTTGTTGCCCAGTGACAAGCTGATGGTGCCGGTCGGCGCAATGGAACTGTGATGGGTAAATCTCGCACCCACTTCAGCAATCTGCCGGGTCATTTCATCAGGTAGCTTCTGCATGTATCGACTGTATTGAGAAAGCAGTATCTTACCTTTAACACGCTCACCAACCTGAATACCATCTTCTTTCATTTCCGGTCTTTGCGCCAACATGGCCGGCGTAATTTCAAACTCCTCGTCAAAAATGGGCGCCGGACCTTTTTCTTCAGCCAACTCAATGCCCACCTGCCATCCGGTGATCGCCATCTCATACGCAACCTGTTCAGTAAATTCGATGGATGCTTTGGAACCGTAGCGAATTTTCATCATCGCCAGTGTAGATCCTAAACCGAGAAAACCCATTCCATGCCGGCGTTTTCTCACGATTTCATTTTTTTGCCCTGCTAACGGCAACCCGTGAATTTCCACCACGTTATCCAACATTCGGGTGAAAATCGCCACCACCTCTCGATAACGATCCCAATCAAATCGCACCTGCTCGGTAAACGGGTTGACAACGAATTTGGTCAAATTGACTGAGCCCAACAAACAGCTACCATACGGTGGTAGCGGTTGCTCTCCACAGGGGTTGGTGGCGCGAATGTTCTCGCAAAACCAATTGTTGTTCATTTCGTTGACCCGATCAATCAAAATGAACCCCGGTTCAGCAAAATCATAAGTGGACTCCATAATCTTATTCCACACTCGTCGAGCAGGAATCGTATCGTAAATTCGTACTGCAACCATGCCCTGCTCATTGATAATCCAGTCTTGATTATGCTCATCAACCGGCCATGCCTTCCAGGTAACCGGCACTTCATCATTCTCACATTCCTGCTGTGTGGCTGGAAACACCAGTTCCCAATCGGCGTCGGCTTTCACCGCCTGCATGAACTCATCGGTGATCAGGCACGACAGATTGAACTGTCGGAGTCGACCGTCTTCCCGTTTAACACTGATGAAATCAAGAATGTCCGGATGCGAGATGTTAAACACTCCCATCTGTGCGCCGCGCCGCCCTCCGGCCGATGATACCGTAAAACACATGGCATCAAAAATATCCATGAACGAAAGAGGCCCGGAAGTATTGGCTCCGGCGCCACTGACGAACGCACCTTTGGGACGCAGAGTGGAAAATTCGTAACCGATTCCGCAGCCGGCTTTCAATGTGAGGCCCGCTTCGTAAACTGAATGCAGTATGCCCTGCATTGAATCGGGAATGGTACCCGACACGGTACAGTTAATAGTACTGGTGGACGGCTTATGCGCCCCGGCGCCGGCATTCGACACAATGCGACCAGCCGGAATGGCACCATTATTCAAGGCCCAAAGAAAATTCTTATAGTGTTTTTTTCTAACTTTAGGCGATTCAATTTCAGCCAGGGTGCTGGCCACTCGAACAAAAGTATCATCCACCGACTGATCAACGACTTCACCGGTCTGAGTTTTCAGACAGTACTTTTGAAACCAGGTGTCGCGAGAAGCCGACTGCAGGTCGAGGTTAAAGACCTTTACTTCTTCGGCTATGCCAGATGACCTGGCTATCGTTGATTTTGGCTTCACACAAATACCTCCTTTAACTTCAGTTCGAAAATAACAATCGGCAATTCAAATTCTGACAACTAGGGAAACTCAACTCAACCATCGGACCGATGGATAGAACAAGTGATGGCTGTAGCAAACACCACCTCGGCGGCCGCTTTGCCGTAACTCTTGCTAACGTGCCACACTGACTGTTTAGTCCCGTACCACTTACAGCAGTAACGATACTTTTTGCTCAAATACTGTACGGCCTGGTCCGAATGATGAATCACGCTGACTAGCTGTCGTAAACTCACCGCTTGGCACAGCGCTGTTAGCATCAATAAGACATCGTGTACGCGACTGAAATGGCGACCAGTAATGCGTCTCGAACACGCATTCATCACTTCGGTTAAATAGCCGAAACCTTCCTGTCTATCAACATAAGTCGAATCAGCCGCCCACAACTGACCCGGCTGCGCACGTTCAAGCTCTTCCACCACCCGGTTCTGCAGGGTAAATTGGCCACTATTAACCTGGTTAGCTGACATCCACCGATCGTCCTGCAAATGACTTTTCGTCGTCTGTTTCTCTCTCCGTGCGCAGTAGGCATGGCTACACGCGTACCGCATCCGATACATGGCGGTCTCGGTGAAAGCAACCGGTTTAGCCTGGATGAACCGCGACACTCTTACGCTCTCAGCTCGGCTTCGTTTGCCTTGACAAACCAGATTGCTGTTTTATCTAGGATGTCCCTATCTTCCTTCGACTGACAGTTTTCGGTACTCATCCGGCGATTCTCCTGCCGCCATTCAGCATCACTATGTTGGATTTCCAACATTACATGCTTCCACTGATGGAGAGTGTGTGCCGAAGTCTCATGCCCGCAGGACAACTGCGACACCGGCGTCCTGGTACGCAATTTCTCTTCAATTATCTGCTTGAATTCTGCTATATAAGTATCTGTCTGAAAAGTCAAATACGTCCTATCAATTTGAAAAATAAAGATATTATCCTGATATTTCTCAACAAAGAATAAGGGCAGATGGTATAGTTATGTATTTCATCTTCCACAAATAACTACATTCTAGATCTTAAATCAAAATCGTTTTATAATATATCAACGTGTATAAGGTATTACCAAAAACATTCACATACTACTACATACAAAAATTACCAATTTTGGCCGTTCGTTGCCCTAGCGGAAAAGCAGTATCTTGATGAAGCGGTTAGCAGTTGTTTTATTTTGCCATTGGAGGTATGAAAAGACATGAATGGAATTGAAGCTCAGGCGAATAAGGATGGTGGATGGAGTCTCCTTGATTCCTCAGTGATTGCCGGTGAAAACCGGCTATCTGAAAAAATTGGGGGGGGGGGCGAACTGATGTCAGGTGGCTTGCCGCGGCAGTTCAGATATCTGAAGTTCATGTTGCTCGTGTGCCTGTCGGTGGCACTGATCATCATGACCGCAGAGGCTCCGGTGCATGCCCAAACCCAAACTATCACAATATCCACCACATCAACCTCGATCACCGAGGGTGATTCCGGTACGAAGAACGTACCGATCACCATCACACTCAGCGAACCTACGTCTGGCGCCAACGTAGCGTTTCGGATTGTCGTGCTTCCTGCAAGTACCGCGACCGTCAGTACGAACACCGCCAGCACTTCCTGCAGCGCACCACAGCCGGCGAATGCAGACTTCTGCTACGGAGGTCCCCCGAGAGAGTTCGGCTCCAGATATGACCGAACTAGTTTAAGATACTCTGCAACAAAGACCTACAATCTGAAAATCATCGGTGACACGGATGATGAGGAAGACGAGACGATTAAGGTGCTCGTTAGGGGTGATGATGATGGTCACCCCGGGTGGAAAAAAAATAGCAACACGCTCACCATCACCATCACGGATGACGATGGCACCACCACTAATCCACCGGCCAAGCCGACCGGTTTGACGGCCACGGCTGGCAACGCGCAGGTGATGCTGTCGTGGACTGATCCGAATGACGACAGCATTTCCAAATGGCAGGTCCGCTACACCACCCGGACTTCGGGTTGGCCAAGCAGTTCGTGGGAGGACATCACCGGTTCCGATGCAGATACCACCAGCCACACGGTGACCGGACTGACCAACGACAGCCCCTACCGG
Organism: Arenicellales bacterium; assembly: GCA_965116205.1. Lineage (GTDB taxonomy): Bacteria > Pseudomonadota > Gammaproteobacteria > Arenicellales > JAJDZL01 > JAJDZL01. The sequence goes on from OZ220493.1 coordinate 243,040, forward strand.
TTTCAGATTCGGGCGGTCGGTTCCGGTGGCGACGGGGCCAGCTCGAATGAGGTGACGGCAACGCCGACGGCGCCCACAGCACCGGTGGTGTTGACTAAGCCGAAGAATTTTGCTGCCGCGCCGGGCAACGGACAGGTGGTGCTGACGTGGGATGACCCCCAGAATGCGGCGATCACCGTTTGGGAGCTGAATCAAAAGAAGGGGAGTGACAGTTGGAGTGGTTGGACCGCCATTTCCGGTTCGACCGCCACCACCACGACGCACACGGTGCCGAATCTGGACAATGGTTCTACGTATCAGTTTCGGTTACGTGCGAAAGCCGGTGTCGCTCCGAGTCCGTATGCGCAGGCGACGGCAATGCTGAGGGCGCCGACGGTAGCAGGGGTGACGATCTCGACGGCGGCACTGACCGTGGCGGAAGGGGCGAGTGGCACCTACACGGTGAAACTGGATAAGATGCCGACGAGTGATGTGACCGTCACGGTGGCCGGCATGTCGGGCGATGTGACGGTATCGGGTTCACCGCTGACCTTCACGACTGTCAATTATGGTACGCCGCAGACGGTGACGGTGTCGGCGGCCACCGATACGGATACCGCGACTGATCCCGATGTGACACTGACGCATAGCGCGAGTGGCAGGGGTTACGGTGCGGTGACCATCGCTTCGGTGGTGGTGTCGATCACCGAAAACACGCCGCTACCGATGCCGACGCTGACGCTGGCGACGGACCCGGCGCCGGTGACTGAAGGGTCGGCCATCAGTCTTGTGGTCACCGCCGATCGGGCGGTGTCGGGCACGCTGCAGGTGAAGTTGACGCTGGCCGCCCGCGGGACCAGTGGTTTTGATGCCGCGGATGTCAGTGGCACCCTGGGGCCGCGTGATTTTGCCGCCGCGTTCAGTGGCGGTCGACAGGCGACGGTATCGATTCCGACGGTGTCGGATATGAACACCGAAGGTGCGGAGACCTACCGCATTACGCTGACTGCCGGCACCGGTTATGCAGTGGGTAGTGACGTAGAGGCGGATGGTACGCTGAACGATGCGGCCGCCGATGCTTCGGCCGCGGCACCGGCCAACATGGTGCATTCGGCGGTGCTGCCACAGATTGCCGGGGCCGTCATGTCGCAGACGCTGAATACGGTGTTGGATCGGGTGACCGGAGTGGCCGGTGGGGTGCCCGGCGGAGATGGCGTCCCGTTTCGCGGGGTACCGCGGCCTTCGGGATTAGAACGGTTGGATGGCAGTCGCTCACCGGTGGTCCTGTCGGAGCGGCAGGCAACCAAATTGCTGGATGGTGCAACGTTCAACCTGCAGGCGGAGGGTGCCGGCAGTAGTGGTGTACCGGCCCTCTGGGGTCAGGGCGACTGGACGTCGTTGAAAGGGAGCGAAGGAGCACTGCACTGGGATGGTGAATTGCGGTCGTTGCATCTGGGTGGTGACCTGCACGTGCGCGACGATGTACTGGTCGGTGCGGCGGTGTCGCGGACGGTTGGTGATCTGGATGCCGAGAATGGTGGCGTGCAGTCGACGTATGAAACGGCGCTGACAGCGGTGCAGCCGTATGTGGCCTGGATGGCGGGTGACGGTGCCCATCTGTGGGGCAGCATCGGTTATGGTGAAGGCAAGGTGCGGTTGCGCGAAGCGGCGATGCTGCGTCAGACCGACCTGACCTGGCGCAGTGCGGCAGTGGGCGGTCGCTACGTACTGCGCGAGAATGCACGGATGATGGACGGAGGGACGACGCGGCTGGCGGTGAAAGGTTGGGGTTCGACGGCACGGCTGCGGACGGTGGAAAACGACGGTCTGGTGGCACTGACATTGCACACCACGCGACTGCGGGTGATGCTGGAAGGTTCGCACGAACAGCTGCTGGACGACGACCGAACGCTGACGGCATCCTTGGAAGCCGGGGCGCGGTATGATGATGGTGATCTGGGTCGGGGTGCCGGGCTGGAAGTCGGTGGTGGCGTGCGCTGGCGCAATGCGGTGCGGCGGCTGACATCGGAGTTGCGGGTACGGACGCTGGTGGATCATGAACAGGCGCGCGAGGAGTGGGGGGCGAGTCTGCTGCTGCGTTATGAGCCGCAGGCCGATGGTAGCGGAACAGCGATGAGTCTGAGACTGTCGCGCGGTCAGTCGGCAAGTGATTTTGATTGGCGATTGGCTTCGGGTCGGTCGGCGGATGCGACATCGGACGCGTCTGCGGTGCATCTGGAAGCCGAGGTCAGTCATGGGTTGCGGATGCCGGGGGCGGGGGCGCTACTGTCGCCGTATGCCGGGCTGCGCGTGCCGGAGTCGGGTTCAGGGATGATACGTTTGGGGACTCGTTATCGTCTGCGTGATGAGTTCAGCCTCGGGTTGGCGATGGAAAGCCGACCGGGCGAGGTCGCCGTGGATGGTATCAGTCTGCAGGGTGCACTGTATTGGTAAGGATGGGGCGACAGGAGGCGATGGTACGGTTTCCGGAGCTTCTCCTCGGATGTGTCCGTATCCAATCGGTTACGGGCACCACTCTTGGCTTTTTCACAGGGTTACGGCATGGTTTCCTGACTGGGTCAACAGGCCATTGAGCATGATCTCGAAGTCAAGAGATGAAGAATTGATCTGAGTGACCCTCACCGAACGGACTTTCGATTACGACACAATACGCTGTTGATGGCCGCTGTGAATGATGTTGAGCCTACCTACTTTACGACATTGATTCGATTTATCTTTCAATCCACCATCTGACTCCTCATTGAGTCGGGGATTGGAATTTTGTATGAAAACAGAGGGTTGTATTGGCGACGGCATTAGAAGCGAGTTCGACCGAGAAGACTATGCGTAGCGTTGAGCCGCTACGGCGGAAAATATGGAAACCGGTTCGTCGAAAAATTACAATATTCGCTCGTTGTGTGGGTGGAAATGTGAATGCAGGACCATTGCCACAGACGATGATCCCCGTTGCCACATGTTGATAAGATATCACTGATTTATCACTGCAATGAGCAGTCTGGAATCATCATTACCGTGCCAAGAAAATGACCGTTGGCATAATTCGCAGTGGCCGAGTGTACTGGAACGATCGGACCCGCCGGTAACTGATAAGACGGTAGTAACATACGATAAACTGATGAAATGGACACGGCTTGCTTCAAAACAGGCGCTATTTGGTGCAAAATATAGAGTTTTAATTTGATGACAGAATTTCATTCACAGGAGAGTAAGACCATGTCAGGACGACAAGAGATGATAACTGGGCTGGATTTGGCGAAGAGTGTGTTTCATGTGGCGGTGTTGAATTGCGCGAGCGAGGTGGTGTCGACCTGCAAGTTGCGGCGCAAGGAGGTGCTGGATTACTTTGCGGAGCGGAAGTCGACGCTGGTGGCGATGGAGGCTTGCGGCACGTCCCACTATTGGGGTCGGGAATTGACCAAGCTAGGGCATGAGGTGAGGTTGCTGCCGCCGAAAGCGGTGAAGGCTTATGTACAAGGCAACAAGAACGACCGCAACGATGCGGTGGCGATCGCGGAGGCGGCGTATCGCCCGGGGTTGCACTCGGTGCCGGTGAAAAGCGAGCGTCAACAGGACCAGCTGGGTTTGCACCGTTGTCGAGAGAGCGTGAAAAAGGAACGCACGCGAGTGCGCAACATGTTGCGCAGCCTGCTGTCCGAACGCGGTGTGATTGCCCCTCAAGGTGCCAAGGTGATGAGAGTGGCCGAGGAGGTGTTGGCTGAGGATGCCGCAGTGTTCAGCGAACCGATGCGCATGGCGCTGACTCGGCGGCTGAGCCATTTGAAACGCTTGGATGAGGAGTTGGCCGAGTTGGATGCACAACTCGATGAGCTGGTTGAACAAGATGAGGCGATGACGCGGCTGACTGGAATGAAGGGCATTGGCAAGGTGTGTGCCAGTGCCTTGGCGTGTTCGGTTGGCGATGGCAAATCGTTCAAAAACGGCCGGGCGATGGCGGCGTGGATGGGGTTGACTCCGGGTCATCATGGCAGTGGTGGCAAGAACCGCAATGTGGGCATCACCAAGCGAGGCAACGCGTATCTTCGAAAGCTGTATGTGCACGGGGCACGCTCGGTGGTGAGGGTGTGCGACAAGCACCAGGAGACCGACCGGTTGTGTGCCAAGGCACATCGGATGCTGGAACGCGGCAAGAGCCACAATCAGGTGGTGGTGGCGGTGGCGGCAATGATGGCTCGCATCAGCTGGGCGATGCTGGTCAGTGGGCAGCCCTATCACGCCGGTGGCGTGTATCGGTTGCCCGACACGATGACAGTCGTTGGTGGGTGAGCGGTCAACGGGTTGACTGTGGCATGAGTCAAGTAGCAGGTTAACAGACCCCCGGACTTGATGGCAGGAGGTGTGCAACCAAGACGGATACGACCGGACATTGCGAGGGCGCGAAAAGCGATTGAAGACACCAAGGGCTGAGCCTGCACGACGCCAAACCTGTTTACAACAGCGGTTGCCATGGGCAAAAACCGATAAACTGATTAGGAGCGTGGTGCGCGGATTTCTTCATGGCACGGGAACCGCAGTTGAAAGTTCCCAACGAGATGCCGAATATATGACTGCAAACCCGAGTTGTTTTCAGACGCAAGTTGGCCTTGCAATTAGAGCCGTGTCCATATATGTTGTATTGACCGAACCAAATCCGTAAACAGCGCCACAACCCCGTCTCGTGCATCTGGCCTGATTGAAGTTTCGACGCTGCAATCAAAGTGCCGCCTTCCTTACCTTGACTTAACAGACGTCATCCTGAAACAGACATGGGTGCGACTGTAGGCATTGACAATTTTTTGTTCTCAATTTTCGTTGCCCACATGTCTGCTGCTTACTTGACGCTCTTTTTCCTCGCGCATTTGTCCGTCTCGTCGGTGCACGGGTTGCATTCATAATTCGTGAACATCTCAGTTGGCTTACATGCGGATTTCGAATCTGTTGCGGTATTTTGTTACTCACCGTCTGTATGATTCTAGCACTAATGTTGCTATCGCTTACCGAGAGAGAATTTGGATGGAATTGAGCTTTAACAGGTGTTGGGTCAATACATCGAACCAAAGATGATTGACCACTTACATCGCCGAACGCGCTTGGTGGGTCTTCAAGATCATATTTCCGATATCAAAGTACGAACGTTCACCTTACCTCCCCAATAAATTCGTTTATAATTGACGCAATATAGAATCTCTAGAGAGAACATTAAAATGAGTGATGTTGCATTTGACACCTATAAAGCCACGGAAACTTTGCGCGATTCTGGATACGAAGAAGAGCAGGCTGTCGCCACTGTATCAATGGTTCGCGATGCGCTACTTGAAAACGTAGCTTCTAAATCTGACATTCGCGAGATGCAAACGCTTATGAAGTCTGACATTCGTGAAGTCCAAATACTCATGAAATCTGACTTGAGCGAACTTGAAACGCGCGTGAAATCCGACTTGAATGAACTCGAAACGCGCATGGATGCTAAGCTCAATAAACTCGAAACGCGCGTGAAAGCCGAATTGAACGAACTCGAGACGCGCATGGACGCTAAGCTTGATAAACTCGAAACGCGCGTGAAAGCCGAATTGAACGAACTCGAGACGCGCATGGACGCTAAGCTCGATAAACTCGAAACGCGCATGGATGCTAAGTTCAGCAAACTTTTCATTGAACTGAAAGCGGAGACCCGCGAGCAGATACAAGAGTTAAGGGTCGAGACTCTTCAGTGTATCAACGCGCAAACTACACGTTTCTATGCTATCGCTCTCGGTATTGTCGTCGCCTGCACATCACTTATATTTGGCTTGCTCAAACTGTTTCCCTGATAACCTTCCAACTGTTAAGTTGGATCTCTCACAGCGGGACCCACCATCGAACCGCGCAGGCATGGACAACCAACACACCTCGTCAAGTCGTCAACTTTCGATAAATATCAGACACTTTCAATGGTAGTTTTCGGATGTCACTCACCACGGTGTAATTGACATGACCATACATGTGGGGCAGATATTCGTGGGCATGAGTATCTATAGTTACGCAGAATGGATAAATACCAGCATGTTTTGCTTCCAGTAACGCCTGCCGAGTGTCTTCAATGCCATATTCACCCCGATACCCATCATAATCATCAGGTTTGCCATCTGATATCGTAATCAGAACGCGTGTCTTCGCATCGACCTGCTTGAGTTTCTCAGATAAATGCCGAATGACGACACCCATTCGGGTGTAATCCTGTGGTTTGATACCGGCAATTCTTGCCTTAACCTGATTGGTGTAGGGTTCATCAAACGTTTTGATTCGATAAACTTCGCATCTCTTTCGAGTCATTCCAGAAAAACCATAGATTGCATAGCGGTCTCCGAGCGTCTCGAGCGCTTCGCTCAACAGTACTAGACTCTCGCGTTCTGCTTCATTGATCCACCCCTTGGTTGACCCACTCACATCAACCATAAATATCACTGCCAAATTGCGTTCCAGCTGGCGAGGTTTGATGAACAGTTGCTCACTGAGCTCTCCCCCTTTCACCATATCGACATAGCTCTCCACCACCGCATCAAGATCAATATCATCTCCATTTTTCTGCCGGCGAAGTACCCGATTGTCACCGCGGAGCGCTTCAAAAGTCTTACGTATTTCATGCACTAGGTAAAAATACCTTTCTAAAATCGCCGACACCTGCTGTGCATTACCGGGGTGCAGGTCGCTTTCCCGCAGAACGCACCAGTTTTTTCGGTAATGACCGCGTCGATAATCCCATTCATCATAGCAGACACCATTCTTGATTTCAGCTTCTTCTCGCTCAAGTTTTTCGTCTCGTTGATGATGGGCATCATACAACCCTGACCCCGAGGGTACGAGATAATCTTCCGGAATCTCGCCAAAATCATGCATGATACTTTTAGTCGTTTGAATGACATCCTCAGGAGGCATTAACGGTTTGCCATCAATGGTGAAAGATAAGTCCCCGTCACTTAGCTGTTCCACTGTCGAATCCTGCGCAAAAGTAACTTTCAGCGCGACTTGATGGCTAGATTCATCTTCCAATTCCTCACTCTCTGAAGCCGTTTCCGCCAATAATGCAAGGTTCATACGAAATTTCTCTCGTTCTGTTTCGACGCGCCGCTTGGTTACGAGACGAACTTGCTCAAGTTCAATTGCACCTTGATAAACTTCAACCGCTGGCACCTCGAAACTTCTGTCGTACAACACCTTAACCGCCGCCAACGAATCCTTTACACCAGCACCTGGCAGTTGAATTTTTTTCAGTTCTGATGCAGAGTTGGAAAGATTCAATTGGCTTACGGAATTTCGCTTCATTGCTTTCAACTGCCGCGCGAGTCCCGGTAATTCCGCTGCGAGACGATGAACGAGTCGCTGTTCCTCAACCCAAGAGAAAATTTCAAGTGCTTTGTTCGAGTCTTTGTAGTTGGCCAGTTCCAGGCATACGATGGGAATACCGCTACGTCCATCCATTCGAAAGGTTCCATATCGAATCTGCGCCCACTGATAACCCACCATGGCCTTGTAGAGTTCGAAATTCTGTTGATGCGAATCAAAATTTCCAATCAATGGGGGCAGATAAAGCGTCTCGGTGTCGGTCCAAGGTTGCTCAGCTTCCTGAATACCAAGATTTCTGCCCGCAACACCCGTAACAAACGTGTTCATGATGTGAACCACTTCATTGAAGGTCACCGCATAGCGACTCCGTACCAGCTGTGTCGCAAACTGTTCAATGGCACGCAATTTGGCACTACCGAGATAAAGTCCATCCCGGTCGTAAACGTCCATCGCCTCGATGATCCACTGCGTAACCCCTTCCACGTCAAGTTGAGAAAAAGCGCCGGTTACGTGACTAACGAATTGAAAGGCCATCTCTGAATTCGATTTGGCGATGACCGCAGCCCAATGTAGGGCAAAATCCTGTTGGCTACGCGCCAAACTCGAGAGTTTTCGCGCCGGTTCGGCAGCGGTTCGACGGGAGGTCAAAACCGCCCCAAGCAGGTCTTCCAGACGCTCCTCAATGTCAAGTGCTGTTAACTGCAGATTAACGTAACTCGCCGCACGCACCATCCAAGAGCTCCCATTTGATCACTTAATCTAGAATATTGATGAAGCCATTTCCCGAATTGCGGTCAGAACTTCCGGATCGTCGGTCAGCGTTTGAGAAATAGATGCATTGCAGGCCTCTAGTGGCTCAACACCGGAAACGATCAGCTGAGCGGCATGAACAAGCAGACGGGTACTCGCACCTTCTTCCAAACCACTGCCCTTTAGATTACGTGTCATGACAGCGAAGCGAACCAGTGCCGCGGCAATGGCGGAGTTAACACCGGATTCATGAACAATAATCGAACGTTCGACCGTTTCTTCAGGATAATTGAACTCCAGCGACAAAAATCGCTGACGTGTGCTCTGTTTCAAGTCTTTGAGAACACTCTGGTATCCCGGGTTGTAAGAAATGGTTAAATTGAAATCAGCTTGAGCAAATAGCAATTCGCCGGTTTTTTCCACTGGTAATACCCGTCGATCGTCAGCCAATGGGTGAATCACCACAGTGGTATCTTTGCGCGCTTCGACAATTTCATCCAAATAGCAAATGCTCCCCGTGCGCACCGCCTTGGTCAATGGACCATCTATCCACTGCGTTTCTCCACCAATGATCAGATACCGCCCGACGAGATCGGCGGCAGTCAAATCATCATGACAGGCCACAGTGACCAGCGGCCGCTGCAGACGCCAGGCCATATACTCCATAAACCGGGTCTTGCCACACCCCGTTGGGCCTTTCAGTAGAACTGGAATACAATTCTTATAGGCGCTCTCAAAGAGTTCGATTTCGTTGCCCTGGGCGGCATAATAGGGCTCCTGATCAATTTGATGTGCTTCACTTTCGATTCTATACATCGCTACTCAGAATACGTTCATTCGCCCCGGTCACACGCGATAACAGTATATAAGGCGTTATCCAGCGTCGACCAAGACACTTTAAGTGTGACCATAGACCAAACAAGTCAACCAATCGAGGACCATCGGCTAGTGCTCAACCCATGGCTGCGCGACTGCATTGCCGATCGTCTGACCAGCTTCAAAAGAAAGTCAAATACGGATACGCAACTTCGTTCAGCAGCGGTCGCACTGACTCTCGTTGATGGCGAACGCGATAACACTGCCCACTTCATTCTCACGCGCCGACCCAAACACATGCACCAGCATGGTGGGCAATTTGCCTTACCTGGCGGTAAACGCGAGGCGAATGAATCCGCCATCCAAACGTCGCTTCGAGAATTGCATGAAGAAATTGGCATTGACATCAAAGAGTACGATGTTCTGGGTATGCTGGACGACTACCAGACCCGTTCCGGATTCAACATCACGCCGGTTGTTGTTTGGGCCGGCGTCCAGCGGAAACTGAGACCCGATCCCAACGAAATTGAGCACTTGTTTCGCATTCCACTGGTAGATTTGAAAGCTCCCAATATCCCCATTATCGAACATACTGCAGAGAGTGAATTTCCGGTACTGTCAACACCGCTCGCGACTCTGGGACACCAGATTTTCGCGCCGACGGCAGCGTTTCTTTATCAGTTTCGGGAAGTAGTGCTTTTCCACCGACCGACTCGAGTTGCACATCTCGACCAACCCAAATTTGCCTGGCAATAATAACTACGATGACCAGACTAGCCATCGGTCTGGTGCAACTTCTTCTGCAACGCGCGGTGCACTTCCGGATGCACGAACTGAGTAACATCACCACCCAGCTCAGCAATTTCCTTCACCAGCGAGGCCGCCACAAAAGCATAATCTTCAGCCGGCGCAAAAAACAAAGTTTCAATATCCGGCTCCAACTGCCGATTCATCCATGACAGTTGAAATTCATATTCAAAGTCCGATACCGCGCGTAACCCTCGGATAACGATATTCGTCTGCAGCTTTCGGGCGATTTCGATCAGTAGACCGGTAAATCCCACCACCTGTACACCCTCAAGATGCTGAGTAGTTCTTCGGATCAAGTGAACTCGCTCTTCTAAAGAAAATAGTGTTTTCTTGCCGCGGCTATCTGCCACGGCAACAACAACTTCATCAAATAAACGCGTAACTCGTTCAATCAAGTCAATATGACCTTTGGTAACCGGGTCAAAACTGCCCGGATAGATGGCTTTGGTTTTGGTGTGTCCATTACCCATCGTATGATTCATACGTAGTGCCGACTGAGTGATTGATAGTTGGTCAAACAAACACTACATTATGAACTCATTGATGTTTTTTTCATCGAATATTTGCCACTGATCGAGCAGATGACTCGGTACCCATATCGCCGGCGCCCGTCAGCCAGACCTTGTCAACCTACCAATCAGTTGGTAGCACCCCCTGATTTGCGCGCAAGAAGAAAGTGAGACCTGGAGCCTGACTTGAAATCTCGCAGTATATTCCATTCAATCAATAGTTCTGCTTCATCGAACTCTCGCTCCACTTCCAAATAAACCCTTGCGTCGGCATGTAAGCCACTTCTCGAAAGGAAACGTAACGCCCCAACTGCCAACTGCGTCCGGTAAGGTGGATCGAGAAATACCAGATCATATTTCGCACTGTCTCGCCGCAGAAAAGTTAATGCGTCACTATGCACAATCGAACAGTTTTCTGCGTCAAGTACAACTGCACTGCGGCGCAGAGCACGAATACAGCGATGATCAGAGTCAACCAGAACTGCCAGTGCGGCGCCTCTGGACAATGCCTCAAATCCCAATGCGCCACTGCCGGCAAACAAATCAAGACACGTCGCACCGGTCACGTGGTTCTGCAACCAGTTGAACAGAGTTTCGCGGGCACTGTCGACAGTCGGTCGCAAATGGCCAGCTGAACTGAATTGAATTCGGCGAGAACGCCACTGACCACCAATGATACGAAGACTGCCCGAACAACTATTGCGTCTTGCCATGTGCTTGGCAACCTCGGTCAATTTTCAGTTCGCCATGCACAGCAAGATGATTGTCGCATTAAACAACCAATCGGTGGAGCGAGAACCAAAGATGGCGAGATGGCTGTTGACGTGATGTTAGGATTCACAAAAATGACCTGCTGGCAAAAGACTATGCGACCGGTGGCGGCCCGCGGTATGGTATGTCAATCAACCTTGTCATCTAGAGTATCTAGATCCGCCAATGAGTATTCTACCGGGTTGCGCGCCTCCGCGTATTGAAGTGGCTACTAACGATCGGTAAAGATCAGAGAGTCAATGCGATTCCAAGTTCAACTGAAACAGCAATTGATTCACGACACCACCGTTATTCTTCACGAACATCATTGCCTCCAGCTTTACGCGATCCTCTTGATTTTATATGAACACCGGCGTAATCATCACGAATACCTCCTCATCAGCCGCGTACCAATGATGGAATGTTGTGAATATAATTTATGAGGCAAAATACCGGCACTTCTCTAGGCCATTACCATGCAGGACTTTCAGCGGACTATCCCAATCAACCTCGCATAACGTTCAACATTCTTTTTCAATGCGCTTACCCTGTTTTTCTGCTTGACCATGCGTGCTTCACAGTCGACCACTGATTCTGCCAATCAATCCAGATTCACATTGTTTAAGGCACTCACTAAATCACGCAGTTCAGTGCTAGGCAAAATCACGAGTCTTTTCAACCGTACATCCGCTTTTGACCAGAGAGAAGTCAATGAATTGCATGATGCACTGCTTTTGAGCGATATCGGCTATGACATGAGCGCTGCCATTATCAGTAAAGTTACAACGGCACTCAAAAATTCCAAGTTGTCAGGGAGACAAGTGGTGGATGTTGTACAGGCTGAGCTGTTGACCACGCTGCACCGGAGTGAATCATCTTTTGATCTTAATCGACATCCCACCCCGACGGTCATTCTCATGGTCGGGGTTAATGGGGTCGGTAAAACAACAACGTGTGCAAAACTAGCCGCTTATTTACAGAAGCAGAATCACTCGGTGATGCTCGCCGCCTGCGATACCTATCGAGCCGCTGCCGTAGAGCAGTTACAGAATTGGGGACACCGCCTGAACATACCAGTCATCGCCCAATCCAGCGGCGCAGACCCGGCCGCTGTCGCCCACGATGCGATGCACGCCGCCACCGCCAGACAATGCACCACTCTGCTGGTCGACACAGCTGGCCGACAGCAGACTCGCGATGACCTGCTCAGGCAGCTCAACAAAATACGCCGAGTCATCAATCGAATTGAACCGACTGCACCACACGAAACATTGCTCACCATAGATGCCGGTACCGGGCAGAACGCGATGTCCCAAGTGTGCGAATTCAACCAGCACACGCCGATCAGCGGCATCTGTGTGGCCAAGCTGGATGGCACCGCCAAAGGTGGAATCGTCGTGGCTTTGGCACACGAGTTTTCCTTACCCATTGTTTTTGTCGGACTCGGCGAAAGCCTCGACGACATCTCACCTTTCAAAGCTGAAGATTACGTGGCTTCCCTACTCAACATCCAGTGATTTCAGCCATCGTCGCCACTGATGATCCAACTTGACAACGTCACCCAGCAGTATGCAAACGGGCAGTTCGGTCTACGGCATATTTCACTCAGTATTCCACACCACCTGGTTTTCGTTACCGGACCCACCGGGGCGGGAAAAACCACACTGGCTAAACTGTTGGCACTGAGACTGCGCCCCACAGCCGGCAATATTGTAGTAGGCGGTAACAACCTCAGTGAATTACGCGGTCGACAAATCGCCCGCTATCGTCGATCAATCGGTCTGATTTTTCAAGACTTACCATTGCTAGACAGTCAGAATGCCGGTGACAACGTCGCCTTACCGTTACTCATCAATCACACTTCAAGAAAAAAAATCCTATCGCGCGTGCCCTATGCATTGGACACGGTCGGACTGCGCAATAAACATGGCTGTCACCTCAGTGAGCTATCTGACGGGGAGCAGCAGCGTCTGAAAATTGCTCGCGCAATTGTCACGCGCCCGGCCCTAATCATCGCTGATGAGCCAACTAGCAACGTTGATACCCAGATGGGAAACAAAATCATACAAATTCTCAAACGACTGGCTAAGCATGGTACGACAGTCGTCGTCACCACCCACGATCGAACCCTGTTGACTGACAGCCGATATTCGGTCATCACCCTTAGAAAAGGTCAGCAGATGGACGTTGTACAGAGTGCCACCTCATCCGACACTGCTTAATCATGTCACATCGATTGCAAGTTTTCGTGCTCTGTATTGAACACTACTTGCGCGCGCCACTCAAGACTTGGGCGCCAGTCTTGTTAAGCACCTTGGCGCTATCTCTACCGACCAGCATCTACTTGACCGCCAACGATCTGGGGTTCTTTTCCTTCATCGCTCAGCAATCTCCGGAATTAACCGTTTTTCTCTCGAAGGATATTGAACCGGACACCGCACAGTCAGTACGACAAAAAATATCCGCATTGAGTACGGTGCATGCGACCCACCTCGTTTCCAAGCACGAGGCGTTGGAAGACTTCAAGGCATTGACCGGACTTCACGCCGTCGCCAACTATCTACCGGACAACCCATTTGTGACCACTATCATCGTTCAGCTAGCAAAGGAACATGTTAACCCGCAGGCCTACGACGAACTCTCAGCAATGCTCTACCGTATTGAATATGTCGACCTAGTGCAGTTCGACCGAGACTGGACAACCAAATTAATCGCCCTGCAGAACTTTATCAAACACTTTGGGCGAGTCGCAGTCATCATCATTCTGCTCACTTCCCTACTGGTCATCTGCTACGCGAATGGGTGGCAGTTCGCCGAGCGAATCGACGAAATTCGCCTGTTCAGTCTCATGGGTGCCCGGCGAGCATTCATTGCCAGGCCATTTCTTTACACGGCCATTGTGCAGTCCATACTCATTCTGTTCTTTACATTTGGCATCGTCGAAGGTGTGCGACTACTCAGTCAACCTTTAATTACCGAATTGATGACACACTACGCTAGCCATTCACCTACAGACATCGTGCTATGGCAGCTTTGGGCAATCATTGCGGGAATCCTATTGGTAATCAACATCGCCACCACCCAAGTCGCCGTTTCCATCAAACTGCGCAAATTTAACCCGCAATAATAGTACGCCAGCCACTTGAAATTAACCCTTTTGACCCCATCTATCTTGTGTAAAAAACACCACTTAAAGTTAACTGACCAACTATAATTTTGTGTAACTTTACAGATGGTGAGCACTCTAATTAAAACAACGCTAACAATTGATCATCATTCCACATTGCCGGTCGTCAACAGTAGGTAAACACTAAGAATGGATAATGTTCCAACCGCTTTGAATATTCAAAGCAACAATCTTTCTTCTTATTTGACATCAATCTATGCGCAGCCAATGCTAACGGCGGAAGAAGAGCGCGACTTAGCCATCCGCTATCACGAACAGGATGACCTAGACGCTGCGCGACAGCTGGTTCTGTCGCATCTGCGCTTCGTCGTCAAAATAGCGCGTGGTTTTGTCGGCTATGGTCTACCATTGAATGACCTGATTCAGGAAGGCAACGTCGGCTTGATGAAAGCAGTCAAACGATATGAACCAAACCGGGAAGTACGACTGGTTTCGTTCGCAGTGCACTGGATCAAGGCAGAAATCTATGACTTCATTTTAAGGAACTGGAAAATCGTTCGCATCGCAACGACCAAAGCCCACCGCAAGTTATTCTTCAACCTACGTAAATATCGCCAGAATCTCGACGCGATGAGCGAAACCGAAATTTCAACGTTGGCCAAACAGTTAGACGTGCCCAAAGAAACGGTCCGGGAAATGGAAATTCGCATGTCCGGTACCGCCGTGTCATTTGACCCGGACGTTGAAGATGATAGCGATGAAGCAGCGGCACTGACACCAGCCAGTTATCTCGGTGACCGGACCTACAATCCAGAAGACGTATATGAAGCCAACTGGAGTGAAGTGAATCGCGGTGAACAAATCCAGAAGGCACTGAGCATTTTGGATGATCGAAGTCGAGACATCATTACCCAGCGATGGTTGACTGACCACAAAACTACGTTGCACTGTCTCGCTGAAAAATATCGCGTCAGTACTGAACGTATTCGTCAGATCGAAGCCAAAGCCATGAAGATGATGCGCAATGAACTGAGTAAGGCGTGCCAACCGGCCTGACGCAAAACCATCCTTCTTCTACTGCTACAGCTGAAAAGGGAGCAGACTGATTCTGAAAGTCTGTTCAGCTGAAGAATTCAACCGTCGCCGCTGAATTGATCCGGACTTCACCCGGATCGGTACATCAAGATGCCGTTATCAACCGGCGACAGAGAATACGGGACCGGGCTGTAGAAAACTGAAAGACTGTCGCGGGAAGGTGTGAAGCCTTTCGCATTGTAAATTTTCAGCGGTCGCCGATGCAGTTAAGCTTGGAATTCGATTGCAATCCGATTGAATCACCACAGTGGTATCAACTCACCAACATTTCGATGAGCGCTTTCTGTGCATGCAACCGGTTTTCTGCTTCCTGCCAGACTACGCTTTGCGGTCCATCAAGTACCTCAGCAGTAACTTCCCTACCCCGATAAGCCGGCAGACAATGCATAAAGATTGAGTGCCCCATCGCCTGCTCCATTACGGACTGCGTAACCTGATAAGGTTCGAACACTTGCGGCCGTAAGTCTTCGCGATCTTCCTGACCCATGCTGAGCCAAGTGTCCGTCACTACGACATCGGCATTGTGTGCCGCTTCGTGCGGTGTTGCAACATACTGAATGCGATCACCATCTAGCCGGGTCAACAGTTGGGAGAGATCAGGATGATAACCCAGTGGCGTTGCAATGGACAAATTAAATTCCAAAATGGTGGCGGCACTCGCCCACGTCACACACATATTGTTGCCGTCACCAATCCATGCGACACGCGCGCCCGCAATAAAACCAATCGTTTCTTTCATCGTTAACAAATCGGCCAGTAGCTGACATGGATGATAGGCATTGCTCAAACCGTTAATCACTGGTACTGATGCATGCTGCGCATAAGTTACTGCGGTTGCGTGAGAATCAGTACGAGTCACGATCAGTTCAACCATGCTGGACAAAATTCTTGCGGTGTCAGCTGGTGATTCACCGCGCTTGAGCTGTGAATCACCAGGCGCAAAAAATAACGCATGCCCCCCCAATTGGTGCGCGGCAACCTCAAACGACAAGCGTGTACGAGTCGACTCTTTTTCGAACATCAGAGCGACTGATTTGTGCCGTAATATCTGCGGCGACAACTGCTCAGTCCGCCACATTTTTTTCAGTTCAACAGCGCGATCTAACAACTCCATCAGCTCTCTGGATTCAAGATCTTCCAGAGTGAGAAAATGCCTGATCATGAGGTAGAAACGTGATTACATCGGCGTCAATTAGAAACGGACGGACCGACGACTTCAAGCCGGTCCGTTCAACAAGTAAACTAGGTTTTGAATATCTCAGAAACCACTAATGAGTAAACATGCCCATATGCGACAGCGAACCGGTAACCATGAAGAAAAGCATGGGAATGGACAGCATGGTATTGGTTCTTGACGCCAGCAGTGCTACACGAGCCGCTTTCGCCTTTGCCGCATCTGATGCCTCAACCAAACCCAGCACCTTCTTCTGATTGGGCCAGATCAGCACCCACACGTTGAATAACATGATGGTGCCCAACCAAGCACCGATGCCGAGGTACGCATGCGGGCCCTGCAGAATAAAAGCGTCCATAAAGGTGCCGGCTCTTAGCAAATAATAGGCACCGGTCAACCAAGTCGCCACCGCCGCCCAGCGGAACCACAGTAACGCTCGTGGCGCAATGTGCTTGGTAATGCCGGCTGCTGTGCCATCGGCTTTGGCGGCGGCCAATCCCGGCACTTGTACGAAATTGAAATAATAAAGCAGGCCAACCCAAGTCACGCCTGCGAGAATATGCAACCATCGATCGATTAATAAATCCATACTGACACCCTCTTACTTTGGAAAATCGAACTAACTTACGGCGTTAGGCCATTAGCGAACAGATAAAGAACAAAGGTCAACACCAAACCGGCAATAATGGTGCCGGTGATCGAATCAAGTGGATTTTTCATCCCTGTCCTCCGAAACATGAAAATTGAGAAAATTAGAAAATGAATATGATACTCTGTTGCCGCCGGTTTATCAATGTGAAGTGAGTATTGATGACAACCTATCAATCAGCATAATCGCTTGGCAACGCGCGCATTACAAATCATTAATCAATGCGATCATCAATGGTCAGCGCCACAAAAAAACGTGCGAGTATCAATGAACCGGTAACTATCCTGGTGGTTATCGGCTACGGTTGACAAGACGAATCAGCTGAGCACAACAGCAACGATGACTGATTAATTTTTCGCATGCCGATTTTATAGACATGCTTCCGGCATTCACCAATGATGGACTCGATGAACAGCCAAGAGTTGAACCCATGCAGGAGTCTACACGGTGGTGTCAGAGCAACCCGACTCAACATCTTCAGCGTAACTGTGGGACTCGCCAATTCATGTAGAATATGAATTTTGTATGGCATAATCTTTATCCAAATGAACGCTTGATCAGCTGTTTCCCTTGACAGACACACGACGCGAACCATTGACTGAAACCCATGCCTAAAAAAATCGTGCTCGCCTACTCTGGCGGATTGGACACTTCAATCATTCTGCGGTGGCTACAGAAAACTTACCACGCTGAAGTGGTTGCATTCACCGCTGATATTGGCCAGAATGAAGACCTCACACTCATTACCGCCAAAGCCCAGCAGCTGGAGTGTAAAGAAATATTCGTCGAAAATCTAAAGGAAGAATTTGTGCGTGACTACGTCTTCCCGATGTTTCGCATCAATGCACTGTATGAAGGCGAATATCTGCTGGGCACGTCGATTGCCCGGCCGCTCATTGCCAGTCGGCTGGTGGCACTCGCTAGGCAGACTGGCGCTGATGCTATTGCGCATGGCGCCACCGGCAAAGGCAACGATCAAATCCGCTTTGAACTCGGCGCCTACGCGCTGATGCCCGACATTCAAATTATTTCCCCTTGGCGAGAATGGCAGTTTCAGTCCCGTGAGGAGTTACTTGTCTACGCCGAAAGTGAAGGTATCCCAGTAGAACGTCGGACTAGTGGACAAGCTGATTATTCTATGGACGCCAATCTACTACATATTTCCTATGAAGGCGGTGAACTTGAAGATCCTTGGGTGTCACCCCCGAGTGACCTGTGGCGATGGAGCCAATCACCGCAAAAAGCACCAGATGATTCTCAAATCATCGACATCAGCTTCGAACAGGGCGATGCGGTGGCAATCAATGGAATCGGTGCCAACCCTGCCGGTATTTTGGAACAGTTGAATGAGGTCGGTGGAAGACACGGTATCGGTCGCATTGACATTGTCGAAAATCGCTACATCGGTATGAAATCCCGCGGTTGCTACGAAACGCCCGGGGGCACTATTCTGATCAAAGCTCATCGAGCAATGGAATCACTGACCCTGGACCGGGAAGTCACACATCTGTTACACGACCTGATGCCGCGCTACTCCAGACTGGTCTACAACGGCTACTGGTGGAGCCCGGAACGACGGGCTATGCAACAACTTATCGACGAGTGTCAGAAAGTGGTCACCGGCACCGTCCGCCTCGAACTGTACAAAGGCAATGTGATGGTCTTGGGGCGCCAATCTGAACGACATTCCCTGTACGATGAAGCAATCGTTTCTTTCGACGACGAAAGCGGCGCTTATACTCAATCCGACGCCGCTGGCTTCATCAATCTGAATGCGCTGCGGCTACGCGTCGCGGCAGCCAAAGGACGCGTTAGCTGAATTTTACTGATTCAAACCACTGCATCGTGCCAAGCCCTCGCCTGTCGGTCATCGTACCGGTTCGTAACGAAAGTCCAAATACGCTAGGCAATGTAACACAACTGGCTGAACTAAAAGACGTTACCGAGGTGATTGTCGTCGATTGTAGCGATTGGTGCACCAGTATTGACGTACTACAGGAACTACAAACCCGGTTGCCCACATTGCGTGTTGTCCATACTGCTCGGCCGGGCCGCGCCCATCAGATGAACCGAGGATACGCGCAGGCCCGCGGCGACATCGTCTGGTTTGTACACGCTGATACGTGGGTACCCACAACGGCCGCTGAACAGATTCTCAAATCAGTCACGGCCGAACCCTTTTGGGGATGTTTCGACGTACGCTTCGATTGTTCGTCGCGGCGCATGAAACTAGTCGCTTATGCCATGAACCTACGTTCTGGACTAACCGATGTGTGCACTGGCGATCAAGCAATATTTGTCTCGCGTACATTGTTCGAAAAGTTGGGTGGTTATCCAGAGATTCCCATTATGGAAGATGTGGCCCTGACCAAGCGACTGAAACGCGAGGCGCCGGCCAAACGAATCAAGTTGCCAGTAACCACGTCTGCTCGCCGCTGGAAGACGCATGGTTACCTAAAAACTATCTTGATGATGTGGTTGATGCGCTTTCTGTTTGGTATCGGTGTGTCGCCACAATGGCTGACTAAACTGTATCACTAGGACGAGATTGATGAATCAACCAACTTTGCTGTTATTCACCAAAAAACCGTTGCCCAATCAGGTAAAAACTCGTTTTCTGCCGGATGTGTCAGCCGAAACCGCAGCCGACATTGCGCTAGAAATGATTATTGACACCGTCGAAAAGGCAACCACCGGTTGGCCCGGCCAAATTTCTTTGTTGATTGAGCCGGATGTCGATCACCCGGCATTACTGGCGCTTGATGATCGTTGCCGGATCACTTTAGGTAAGCAGGTGGATGGCGATTTGGGCACCAAAATGGAAGCTGCCATCCGCACCGCACTCCACAGTGCCCCGGCCGCTGCAGTCATGGGCTGTGACATACCAACGATCACTCCGGCAATTCTTGAGCTGGCGTTTGACCGACTGCGCGAAGGGTATAACGTAATGGGCCCTAGCGCCGACGGTGGATTCTATTTCGCCGGCTTCACGCGGCATCAATCAGGTATGTTTAATAATATCGAGTGGAGTACGCCCACAGTGTTCGAAATCACGATGTCCCGCTTGCAAGAGTGTAAAATACCGGTCGAAGTTCTACTGCCATGCCTCAATGACATGGACTGCTGGACCGACTTTGTCGATTTTGCGCAAACCCAATCCCGCTACGCCAAATATCTATCTGCTTCGCGCGATACCTAAAATGTGCTCACTGCCATGCCGCGCACCATTCGAAATTGTTTTCGTTTGATCACCCTAAGCAACTGAAATGTACCTCTCCTCGCGCCTGAGACCGGCAACTTTACATCTCAAAGCACTGTCAGTCTGGCTGTTTCTCGGGTTGTTTGCAATCATCGCCCCACTGCCAAATCAATTGCGCTTGCTAGTGGGCGCCGCTATCGGCCGGCTGTTCTATCTCGGAAATGCCAAGCGCCGCCGAATTGCATGCATCAACTTAGAAATGTGTTTCCCACAATGGCCCCTTGAAAAGCGTCGACAGGTCATTCGCGACCACTTTCAGATTTATGGACAAGCCGTCGTTGACTTGGGAATGTTGGCGCTGTCGAGCGAAGAGCGGCTGAACACGCTCATGAATATCGAAGGGATCGAACACTACCATCAAGTCAAAAATGCTGGCAATGCGGTGATATTACTAACACCTCATCTTGCCGGAGTTGATATCACCGGCACTCTACTGGCGCGTCATATGCCGCTTTGCACCATGATGCGAGAAGATAAGAATCCCATCTTAACCATGCGACTGAAAGCTCACCGACAACGCTTCGGCTTAAGGGTCTATACCCGCTCGCAGGGACTGATGCCGCTGATCCGCAATCTGAAGCGAAAGATCAGTTGTTACTACATTGCCGATGAGGATTTTGGCATGTCAAACTCACTGTTTGTGACGTTTTTCGGTGTGCCGGTGGCCACACTGAACACTCTCGGGCGCATGGCGCGCATGACCAATGCCAAAGTTCTGCCGGTCCGCTCCCACCTTGATTTAAAAACCGGGCGCTACCACATTACGATCGAAAAACCTTTATCCGACTACCCGACTGACAGTGAATATGTCAATGCTCGACGCATGAATGCGATCTTTGAAAGCATGATTCTACGGGCTCCGGAACAGTATCTGTGGACCTTGCGTTGGTTCAAGTCTCGTCCAAATAATGGCACACCGCCCTACTGAAATCACGCCAAAGCAAAAGGCCTACGGACTGATCGGATCGATCATCTGGAAATGGCTGAGTCTACTGCCGTTGCCCTTACGCTGGATGGTCGGAGACTGTATCGGTCAGGTCCTGTATCACATGATGAAGTCACGCCGCCGCATCGTACTTCGCAATCTCGAGCTGTGCTTTGCTGAAAAAACCGCCGCCGAACGCAAACAACTGGCGATCAAGACCTTCAAAAATGCTGGGAAGGGAGTTCTCAGCTGGGGATTCGCGCTGTTCGCCAGTCGACGACAAATCGAGGGGGACATCAATTGGCAGGGGCGAGATACTTTCCAAACATTCATCCGCCACCATCCGGTGATTCTGCTGTGTCCACATTTCGTCACCCCGATGTTGACCGTTCGTGCCATCGGCATGGTCACACCACTGCTGTTGATGTACCGCCCCCCTCGCAACCCTATTTTTGACATGGGATACCACTGTGCACTGACCGGTACTCAAGCCAGCGTTACTTGGGTGAATCGGTTGTATGGCAAACGCGACCAGCATCAGATCAGTCTGATTGGCTCGCGCGAGAACATGCGCGTGATTTACCAGACGTTAGCTACCGGCACCCCCTTTTTATACCTGCCGGACCAGAATGCAAATCGGCCCAAACAAGCGACATTTGCGCCTTTCTTTGGGGTGCAGGCGTCCACGTATACAACATTGACACGATTTGCCCGATACAATAATGCCAGAGTCATGCTGTGTCATATGACCATGTCTACCGACAGCAAAAAGTATGAAATGCGAACAGAACTGCTACCTGAGGACTTCATCAGTGGTGATCTGCTGGCGGACGCCGTCAAACTGAATCAGTTGATTGAGGTACTGGTGCGCGAACACCCGGAACAGTATTTTTGGCTACACCGTCGATTTGCCACACGACCGGCCGGTGAACCCCCCATTTACTGACCATGCCAACCGGCCGTATTTTCAATCCTGCCAATAACGCGGGGTCAGTAGAATCAGTAGAGTCAGCAGTTCCAATCTCCCCAACAGCATCGTAAATGCCAAAATCCACTTGGTCGTCGACGGTAAATTGGCATAACTTTCCACCGCCTGGCCCAAGGCTGGTCCTAAATTGTTAAGGCAGGCCGTCACCGTAGAGTATGCAGTAACCAAATCAACCCCGGTCCAAAGTAACAACAATGCCAACAATACAAAACTCAGTATGTACAGCGCAAAATAGCCCCAAACCGCGTTAATGACCTTGTTCGGTACGAGTCGACCGCTCAGACGGATCGGCAAAATAGCTTCGGGATGAATGGTCTGAATAATTTCCCGGCGCCCCTGCTTGAACAGCATGATCACACGCATGACTTTGAGTCCCCCCGCGGTTGAACCGGTGCAACCGCCGATGATACTAGCCGCTAGCAACATGGCTGGAATAAACAGCGGCCAAGTTGAAAATTCCTGCGACGTAAATCCGGCAGTTGTCGCCATGGATACGACTTGAAACACGCCATGGATTACGGCATCCCAGACACTCGGCATTTTGTTTGCGAAAATTAATACGGTGGTAACAATGACGATGATAACTGCGATCAGCGAAATATAAACCTTGAATTCAGTATCTAAAAGGTACTCTCGTATATTCCTTTTACTCCACACTCTGAAATGCAATGCAAAGTTAACACCAGCGATCAACATGAAAACTATGGCAACCAGCATGATGAATCCATCACGATCCGCAAAGCTAGCGTCGTGCGTTGAAAATCCACCAATGGCGATCGTTGAATAACTGTGCGTAATCGCATCAAACACTGACATCCCCGCCAACCAGTAGAAAAACGCGCAGGCAATCGTCAACGTGAGATAAATGTACCACAGCGCCTTCGCCGTTTCCTTGATTCTCGGCGTCAGTTTAGAGTGTTTCATGACACCGGGCATCTCTGCCTGATACAACTGCATGCCACCAATACCCAGCATTGGCACGACCGCCACCGCTAACACAATAATACCCATCCCACCGATCCACTGTAACTGACTGCGGTAATACAGCACTGACAGCGGCAGTTCGTCCAATCCGGTAAAAATGGTTGCACCGGTCGTCGTCAGCCCCGACATGGATTCAAAAAACGCGTCCGTAAAACTGATCTCCAAATCGTGCCACAGCAGAAAAGGTAGAGTACCGGCAATGGCCAACGATACCCAAAAGGCAGCGACCGTTAAAAACCCCTCACGCTTCGTCAGTTGATTATGATCTCGTCTGGCCGGATACCACATGGCCAATCCCGACAGAAAAATGACGATGAATGAAATGAGCAAATCAGGAAACGCACCATCATCAAAATAAAGTGAAATGCCAATTGGTGGCAGTAAAGTGAGACTGAAAATACCAAATAGCATTCCAACAACCTTCAGGACCGCGAGGTAGTGCATGGTTTAACTCAATGGTCGAATAGAAACTCTGCGCGCATCCGTCAACCTAACTGAAATACAGCGGATCGGGTTCGAACAGCCGCTGGACTTTGGTAATCAGTTTGGACGACTTGGCGGCGACAAACACAATGGCATGATCATCGGTTTGTATCTCTAGGTCGTGATGGGCAATCAGCACTTTTCCCTGCCGCAACAGCACACCGATCACTGCACCCGCCGGCAGGTTCAGTTCTTCGATTCGACGACCCACGACCTTCGATGTCGATTGATCGCCCACCGCCACCGTTTCAAACGCTTCCGCCACGCCGCGGCGCAACGAATGCACTTCCACCGTTGAACCACGGCGAATGTAGCGCAGCAACTGGCCGATGGTATTCTGATTGGGCGAAATGATGATATCAATACCACTGCCCACCGCATCCAGCATCTCAACGTAACTGGAATTGTTTATCAATGCCATGGTTCGCCGCGCGCCGAGCCACTTGGCCATCATGGCTGAAAGTATGTTGACGGCATCATCATTGGTGACCGAGCAAAATATTTCAGTCAGTTCAATATTCTCTCGGAGCATGAGATTCTGATCCGTACCACTGCCTTGGATGACGATGGTCTCATTCAGCATTGTTGCCGCCTGCTCGGCGCGCGCATGATCTGATTCGATCAACTTGACGCGCAGGTCAGTCGCTTCCAGACTCGCGGCCAGTCGAATACCGATATTACCAGCACCGACTAGAATGACTCGCTTGCTGTGCGATTTATCCACCGGTCTCAGTTCTCGCATCATGCTGACCAAATGTTCCGGTGCGGCGATGAAAAACACCTCATCGCCCGGGAGAATCACTGTATCACCTTTGGGAAGAATCGGTGCACCGGAACGATAAATGGCGGCTACCCGTACTTCGACCTCAGGTAGGTGTTCACTCAGTTCCCTGATTTTGTGACCGACTAGTTTTCCACCATCGTCGGCACGAATGGCGGCCAACTGAATCTTACCCGCCGCAAATTCCACCACCTGTAGCGCACCTGGCAGATTAATCAAGCGCATGATCTGGTCGGTCACTTGCTGTGCCGGGCTGATGATCGAATGGATCGGAATTTGCTTTTCACCGCTACCGAAAAATTCATCCTTCCGCCGGTGATATTCCATATTACGCACGCGGGCGATCAAATCGGGTTCCAGACCCAGTCGATGCATCAACTGACAGACCACAATATTCGTAACATCACTATCGGTCACCGCTAACACCATGTCCACTCGATCGGGGCTCGCCTCCTCAAGTGTCAACGGATCCGAAGCATCACCCTGAATCGTCTGAATATCCAAGTTCTGTGACATCATGTTAAGCGCCGATTCATCCTGATCAATAATGGTGATATCGTAACCTTCTACGTTCAGGGCTTCAGCGACACTTGCACCGACGGTACCGGCGCCAATAATCAGGATGTTAGTCATGACTGTGCTTTGTCACCCGCCAGCTCGACATGACCATTGTTGGCAAATTTAACGCCAATGCCATGTTTCCGACTTTTGCGAAATATATTGCTGCGATGTAATCCAGTTGCTACTTCAACCTCCTTTTGGGTCTTGCAACGCTGCAGGTGGTATCTTAAATATTCCCGTTCGAAGTTATTCTTCGCTTCACCATAAGGCAAACCAAACAGTTGCGCGCCTTCGTCCGGGGCCTCCAGAACTTCAATATTCGGCACTTCCCAGGATTCCAGCACGGGAATGATATCTACATCAGTGATGGTTTCTGCATTGGTAGTCTGAATAACCCGTAGAAGTACATTTTTCAACTCCTCAACATTCCCCCGCCAATCGTGATTGCGCAGACAATTAAGTCCGGCGGTGGAAAATCGCTTGTAAGGCAGATTATTCACCTGATTGAAACGGTCCACCAGATAACCGACCAATTCTGGAATGTCTTCAAGATGATCCTGCAGCGGGGGCACCTGCAACATTGATTCATTCAACCGATAAAACAGTTCCGGTCGGAACTTCCCTTCGGTCATCCGCGGGTAAATAGAACGGGTTGCCGTCACCACGATATTGGGTACTGCCAACGCATCGGTGCTGAGTTGCCGTACCGCCACTTCATCCAACAGACCCAGAACCTGATTCTGGCCATACTTGTCATAGGTATGGATATCGCGAATCAGGAGCATACCATTCGCTGCCTCATCCAAAGCTTGCGGTATGGACTGCTCCCAAGTTGGCTTCAGTTGCCAATCCAGTACTCTGAACGACTCATCATCCTTCCCTTGTTCGTGATGCAACATACGTGCTACGGTTGCCCGGCCACTACCAATTTCTCCAATCACCAGAACTTTGGTGCGCAGCTGAGACAAACTCTTAATTTTATTGCGCAAACTGACCATCGCCGCGCTGGAACCCACCAGATTAACCTGCGCGACCGGTTTACTCTTGATCGTATAGTCAGTCGGTATGTAACGATTGCGAATGGCATTGCGCACCGTAATTTCCAAACGCCCAATGGAGACCGGTTTTTCCAGATAATCGTAGGCACCGTAGCGAGTCGCTTCAACCGCAGTTTCAATCGAACCATGCGCCGACAGCATGATGACCGGCGTGGTAAATGCCGCCGCATGCCATTCTTTCAGTAGGGTGATGCCATCATCACCCGGCATCCAAATATCCAACAGAATCGCATCAAACTGCTGTAGCCGCACCGCGGTGCGCGCGGCAGCGGCATCGTGAACTTCGGTAACGATATAATTGAAATCACTGAGAATCTCACCAATGAGTCGACGAATGTCCGGTTCATCATCAATCACCAGTATCTGCGGAGTGCGAGTGGCGTCTGTCATGCTTCTTGGCGATACTCATTAAAATTCAATACTTCACTCATCCCCAGTGCAGACTCCATACCCACAACGAATTTGAGCTGAATTTCGGCACCCACGCCGGACGACCGATTTCTTGCCGAAACGGTGCCGCCATGCGCTTCGACAATGCGCTTGACGATCTCCAAACCAAATCCCATGCCTTGTTTTTTCGTCGTCGCATAGGGTTCAAAAATTCGATCAAACACATCGTTTTCGAAACCCGGGCCATTGTCCCTCACCCAAATCACAACATCGCCATCATCATTCAACCGTGACTTCACTTGCAGCACGATTTTGCCCGATTCCGGCGCCGCTTCTTTGGCATTTTTGATGAGGTTGTTGAACACCTGCACCAGTTTATCCGGATCACCGTACATCGGCGGTAGAGTTGTATCAAGGTCGAGTTCGACAGACTCAATCTGCTCGTTCTTTTCCTGTGATGCGAAGACCTCGCGAATGAGTTCATTCAAATGCAAGGTCACCGGACGCAGCTCAATCGGCTTGGAATAATCTTGAAATTCCTTGACGATTCGATGCAACGTATTCAACTGTCGGCTGATGGCTGCGAATGATAGTTCCAAGGACTGCTTCTGTTCGGTAGACAGGTGTTCATCAATCTTGTACTGAATTCGATCGACGGCTAACTGAATGGGCTGTAGTGGATTCAACATCTCATGGGCCATACGCCTGGCCACCTCCCGCCATGCAACCACTCGCTGAACCTGTGCTAACGCAGTGATATCTTCGATGACGACGACATGATTCACCGAGGCGCTGTCCGGGACGGGTAACTCGGTAACGCTGTAGGCCAACACCTGTTCACCAAGCGTTGTTTCAAGCCTCACGGTGTCACTCCAATCCGAATCACCGCGGTCAATGGAACGCGCAATGGACGCGAAAAGCGGCGAATAGACCTTGCCAAACTTGGCTAAATCGCGTAATTGGGTGAATTTGACATCTTCGGCACTGATTTGGAGAATGTTTTCAGTGGCGAGATTGATGCTGGTTAGTTTTTCGTCGCGGTCCATAAACAGAACGCCAGCCGACAGGTGCTTGAGGACAATTTCCAAATAGGCGCTATGCTGCTCAGCCATCGTCTGGCTCTGACTGATCTTTTCTTGTGATTCTTTGATACGGCTGATCATGTCATTGAAGGACTGCACCAGTTCGCCAAACTCATTCTCGATGTTCGCGTCATCCAATTTTTCATAACGTCCTTTAGCCACCGCTTTCGTACCGGCGGACAGGGTGCGAATCGGCTGTACCAACTGTCGGGTTAACCCAATGGCTGCCCAAGTAGCCAGCAGGATGACCACAAGAGTTACGAACGTCAGTGCCAGAATGAAACTGACCTTGAGTGGATTTCTAAGGTATTCCAAACGCTCCTGCCGGTCATTCATCTGACTGATTCGTTCCGCCAGACGCTGTGAACTCAATGGCAGTTTAGTCAATACCTGGAGATAATGTCGCTGAGTCTGACCGGCGATCGGCACCGGAATCAACATGCGGAGCAGTGTTGCCCCACTGTCGTCATGTAGCAATTCCCAACTTGATTGACGCCCAGGCCACGGTCGATTCGATTCATTCTGGCCCTCGGTCACATCCAAAAACTGACGGTTTTCCGGATCCAGAAAAAGCTGCTCGATTAAACGTTGACTCGGTTGTACGGGTAGTAGGGAACCAGTTCTCGAACTGCTGGATATCACCACACTTTCTGGACTGGCCAGATCGGCAAAATAAGTCACCTCTTCATAATCTGCCGATTGACTGGCATCAAATATCAGCCGAAAAATACTATCACGAACGCTAGATTCATTGTCGCTTCCGTCGGTCCGTATGAGGTCACTGAACGGTGCTCCGTCAATCGACAGTCCGCCATCCTGACGGCTTGGTTCGACCTCTCCCAGCGGTCGACCGTTGTTCGATTGATCGTCAGCATTACTGGCATTGATGGCGGCAACAATCTTACGGTCACCCTGATGACGAAGCAACGTCGCCAATTCTTCAACCACTGGATTGAAATCGTTGCGAATTCTAGTTTCGAACGAATCAAACACAATCACTCGCAGCTGTTTTGCCTGCTCGACCGCTTGGCCAACCTGTAACTCGAACCAATTATCAATACCACGACTTAACGCTAAAAAAGAAAAGACATACACCACCACGATTGAGAATAAAGTAATCAAGGCGATATTGCGCAAAATGCGCATGGCGAGCTGCGTACCCGGCACCCGTTGCCGATATTCGCGAAAAATTCGATACAGGTAAAAGATGATCAGGATCAGTAGCAATACGACACCAGTCGTGTAGAAAATAGGGAGTTCCACCTGGCTCGGTAACCAACTCTCAAACACCGCACTCCCCACGACCATCTCCACCAGCTGCACCATCAGAACAGTCAGCAGTACGGTAGCCAATGCCAGCACCAGCACATAAAAACGTTTGTTAGCCGGTTGAGTCACTGGATAT
This sequence comes from Arenicellales bacterium, assembly GCA_965116205.1. Taxonomy (GTDB): domain Bacteria; phylum Pseudomonadota; class Gammaproteobacteria; order Arenicellales; family JAJDZL01; genus JAJDZL01. The sequence goes on from OZ220493.1 coordinate 271,956, forward strand.
CGAATGCCACTTTTCTACTTTTGAGTCGCCAGGAACTTTTAAAGAACACCGGTATTCGCATCACCGATGGCAATTCAGACCGGGCAACTTTTATTCTGAACTTGCCAACGTAGGATGCCTCGGGGTCTAACTCCCCGTCGTTCAATGCCACCAGATGTGTTCGCCGTTGACCTAAAACCTCCAACAGACGATCAATGGACTGATATTCACCATTAATATTTGCATCGGTCGTTTTTAGCTGGTACGTTCGGTATAGACTTCGATAACGAATTTCATCATGCGCCACATATTCATGAATCTGTTTATCCCAGATCCTTTTTCGCACCCGGTAGATGCTGATGGTGGTTTGAATCTTGATCGGAATACTCGCCTCCAAAGCTTGAATGATTGCCGGTGACAGTTCAATCTTGGCTTGCACCGTGACCTTTAACTGCTGGTGAGATTCCAACTGGGCTTCAATGGAAGAAATTGAAAATCCGTAACAAGGGGACCCCAACACCAACAAAGCAGTTACCAGAGTCAATTGCCAACATTTTCTGTTGACCCAGCCGGTTGCAAGCCTATGATTATCCACCACCATCATGGGCAACTCAACCTCGCATAATAAAAACCATCGCCGCCCCGACCATCTGGCAGCCGCTGTCGGCCGAATTGGGTCTGGTCACCGAGGTCCGCTGGTAACTCATCAATGTTGCAGTCGGCAAATTCATGCATGATCCTCTCAATCTGTGCATCGTTTTCCTGGTGTAATAGAGTACAGGTCGTGTAGAGCAGTTTACCATTGCTGTTCAACAGGGGCAGCAACGCTTTCAATAGCTGATGCTGCTGTTCCGCCACCTGCTCGACATCAGTCGGTTGGCGGTGGTGCTTAATATCCGGATGCTTACTGATGACACCGAGCGCAGAACAGGGGGCATCAACCAGAATCCGATCAAAAAGTTCACCATCCCACCACTCCTGTGGACATGATGCATCGCCGGTAATGATCTGTGCGGCATGATTGATTCGCGCTAGATTATCTACAATCATTGCGGTGCGCGTCGGCTCAATCTCAACCGCTACGACTGCCGCCAACCGCGGTTCAATTTCCAATATGTGTAATAATTTTCCACCCGGTGCCGAACAGGCATCTAACACTCGCTGCCCGAACCGTAAGTCTAGCGACCGCGCGACCAACTGAGAAGCCATACTCTGCACCGACACCCAACCCTCAGCAAACCCGGGTAATTTTTCAACACTGACACGCTCGGTAAGACGCAGGGCCGTCGGTACCCTAGGATCGACGTCCGCCTGAATACCGACTTGGTGCAGTTGTCGACAATAGTCAGCGACACTGGTTCGGTTGACGTTAACCCGCACTGTCATCGCCGGTTTCTGATTGTTGGCCAGGAGAATTTCCGGCCAGCAGTCGGGCCATTCCTGCTTTATGCGATCAATCATCCACTGGGGGTGAGCATACCGACAGACGTCCGAAGGCAGGTCCGCCGGTGGTAATACACCGTTTTTGAGGAACTTCCGCAATACCGCATTGACCAAACCGCGCGCCCAGGGTTTGCCCATCGCCGTTGTCGCCACCACCGTTTCAGATACCCCGGCATAGTGCGGGATACGCATGAACTGCAGCTGGTACAGTCCCACGCAGAGTAGACACAGCAGATCGTAATCTTTGCGGCGTAGTGCACGATGAAGCAGCTGATTGACGGTATGCTCCAACAACCAGAACCAGCGCACCACCCCATACGTCAGTTCCACAACTAACGCCCGATCAACATCCGTACATTCAAGTACCCGGCGCTCCAGAACGCGCGTCAACTGTCGACCTTTGAAGATGACTTGAAAGGTGATCAGCGCGGCCGCAGCACGCGGATTATCATGACAATTCATCAGTCAGTTGACACCGTCTAACATCGTGAACCTTGACTCGGCCGGCATTGGATAACCGGCGAGAAACGCCGCCGCCGGCAACTGTCTTTTGCCTTCCCGTTGCAAGCTGAGGAGGCGAATAACACCTCGCCCGGTTTGCACCACAAGTTCATTTTTCGCACTGGCAACTAGCTCACCAGCGATGGCACCGGGATGATCCGACACCACTTCAGCCGACCAGAGACGTAGCGGCTCACCTTGGTAAACCGCCCGCGCCCCAGGCCAAGGATTGAGCGCATGAATTTTGCGTTCGATGGTAATTGCTGGAAGTCGCCAATCAACCCAGGCTTCTTGCACGGTGAGTTTGCTCGCATAAGTGGCTTTATTCTCATCCTGGATGATACCTAGTGGGCGGTGCTCAGGCAGTGACCGCAGTGTACGAATCAGCTGCTGTGCGCCGAGTTCTGCCAATTTGGATTGCAGAACTGCGGTCGTATCATCAGAAGCAATGGCACACTTCGCTTGCGCCAGTATCGGACCGGTGTCCAAACCGGCATTCATCTGCATGATGGTTACCCCAGTAACGCGGTCTCCCGCCTCAATCGCTCGAGCTACGGGTGCCGCGCCGCGCCATCTTGGTAACAATGAGGCATGTACATTAATACAGCCATATTGAGGGAGTGCCAAAATCCGTGCCGGTAGAATCAACCCGTAGGCGACCACAACCATCACATCAGGCCTCAGGTTGGCCATTTCGTCAATCAGTGCAGTCGTTATGCGCTCAGTCTGCCGCACCGCCAGCCCCTGTTCCTCGGCGTACTGCTTGATTGGTGGCGCGGTCAGTCGCCGACCGCGCCCCTTAGGTCGATCCGGCTGCGTCAGAACTGCCGAAATAGCTACGTCACTTTCCACCAGGCTTTGCAGACTGGGCAACGCGAATTCAGGTGTTCCCGCAAAGATAACTCGTAGCGACGACGACATGAATTCAAACTACATTGTTAAAGTTTGCGGCACGTTGAGACAGCGCCTGTCCCGGATTGTCTAACCGAGCTGAGCAGCGGCCTCACGCTGCCGCGTGCGGGCGGCTTTGGTGAATTGTTTGGCGACACGCTGGCGTTTTAATCTGGACAGGTAATCCGTGAACAATTTACCATTTAAATGATCTATTTCGTGCTGCACGCAAACCGCTAACAGACCATCGGCCTCACTTTCGTAAGTTTCACCATTAACGTTCTGGGCGCGAAAACGTACCCACCGTGCGCGCTGGACCTCTGCAAAGTACCCTGGAAAAGACAGGCAACCTTCTTCAATCACCTGCTCACCGGTCGCGGCAATGATTTCAGGATTGATGAGCACCTTCAAATCTCGCTGTTCCTGAGAAACATCAATGACGATGATGCTAAATGGCAGGCCAACCTGAATAGACGCCAAGCCAATGCCGGGGGCGGCGTACATGGTCTGTGCCATATCGTCAACCATAGTTTGAATATCAGCATTGAAGTCAACCACCGGCTTCGCAATGCGTCGCAACCGCGGCTCCGGGTAAACCAGAATATCCAGTACAGCCATTTAATTTTGCGTGTTTAATATTAGATATAAATTTGAAGAAACCATGCATTAACCGGCAGAGACTGCACTAGGCTATAACCTCTGCCAGCGGATAGACACATCGAAGATTTTTAATACAGATAATAATCACCATATAAAATTTCGCAATAATTTCACTCCATCCTCATCGTTTGACACAATATTTTAGCAGTAGCCATCTATGAATAGTCTTGTTGTTGTTGAATCTCCCGCCAAATCGAAAACGCTCGGTCGTTACCTGAATAATGCTCAAGGTTCAGGAAATTACCAAATACTCGCGACCGGTGGACACATTTATGAGTCTACCAAAGTGGATATTGATGATGGTTTCCAGTTGCAATACAACCTGATCTCCAGCAAGCGTAACGCGGTGGAGTCCATCACCTCCGCGATGCGGTCGGCAGACCAACTGTATCTGGCCACTGATCCGGATCGCGAAGGGGAAGCCATCTCCGCGCATGTTTACGACTACTTGAATAAAAATAATGTATTACAAGATAAACAAGTTCATCGCATTGTGTTCCATGAAATTACCCGTCAGGCGGTGCTTGATGCAATTGCCAGCCCGGGGGAAATTAAAGACGACCTGGTACAGGCGCAAAAGTCTCGGGACGCGCTGGATATGCTGGTGGGTTTTGAGCTGTCACCACTACTGATCCGCAAACTCAGCACCCCCCATCTATCAGCCGGCCGGGTGCAAAGTCCGGCGTTGCGATTGATTGTTGAAAGACAGCGCGAGATTGAACAATTTAAACCGGTGGAATACTGGACCATTACCGCGGAACTGAAAAAAAGCGGCACCCATGATGCAGCGGCTGTAAAGCCTGTATTGGCACAATTGACCCATGCCGCCGGCAAAAAACTCAAAGAACGGGCAATCAACGACGAGGGCCGCGCCGAAGCCATCGTCGACCTGATCAACGAAGCGCTGACAGAAACCAACCGACAGCTGACGGTCAAAGCCATTAAAAGAAAAGAAAAACGCCGTCGACCACCGGCACCTTTCAAAACGTCGACTTTGGTACAGAGTGGTTCCTCAAGATTGAGAATGAGCGCCAGTGCAGTCACCCGCATTGCACAAAAGCTCTATGAAGGTCTGGAGATCAATGGCTCACTGACCGGTCTAATCACGTACACCCGAACCGATTCCATCACCCTGTCCAACCAGGCCACCAGTCAGGTACGTGAATACATCAGTGGTCGATTCGGCAGCCATACTTTGCCAAAATCCGCGCGCACTTACAAAACCAAATCAAAAACCGCTCAGGAAGCGCATGAAGCCATCCGCCCCACCGACATTCGACTGACTCCCGAACAAGTGAAATCATCCTTGAGTAACGAACAGTTTGCCATTTATGATTTGATTTGGAAAAGAACGGTGGCCTCGCAGATGAACGATGCCATCTACGACAGCGTAGCGGTTGAATTTGGGGTTGCTGATTACCAGTTTCGGGCCACTGGAAACACACTGAGAGATGCCGGTTGGCAAGCGATTTACGAAGGCAAGAAAGACACTGACGATGAGTCCGAGGATTCACACTCATTACCGGAGTTTACCGAGGGAGAACGGGTTCCCGTCGAACAACTCAAAAAGGAACAGCATTTCACTAAGCCACCAGCCCGCTACAACGCCGGCAGTCTGATTAAACAGTTGGAAGACTACGGTATCGGGCGACCTTCCACTTGGCCAACGATCATCACAAAACTAGTCGATCGTAATTATGTCACGGTCCAAAATCAAACTTTCTTTGCGCAGGCCTTGGGCTGTGCTGTCGTCGATTACCTGAACGAACATTTCGAACAGTATGTGGATTACGCGTTTACCGGTAAACTAGAAGACAAACTTGACGATATCGCACAGGGCGAATTGGAGCGGCTGGCAGTGTTGAATGAGTTCTGGAAGGAATTCAGCGCACAGTTGAAGAGTAAAGAGGAAGCACCGCGGTTTGAACGACTATTGGGGATTGACTCCGACAGCAAACGAGAAATATTGGTGCGCGTGCGCAATGGTGGATTCTTTCTGCAGAAGGGCCGCCGAACTGATGAAGAGAAACCGCTGTTTCAGTCTCTGTCCAATGTCACAGACCCTAAAACCATTTCTTTTGAAGAAGCAATACAACTATTTGGAGATATGAAGTTACCGAGAAAACTGCATGAGAAAACACAGGATGGGCGAGCCGTTGAAATTAAAACCGGACGCTATGGACCGTACCTGACCTTGACGGACGAAGATGGGAACAGAGAAAATCTGAGTCTTAACGACGATCAGGATCCCATTTCAATGACGATTGATGATGTTGAATCCCTTCTTAAACAGCCGAAACTGCCTCGCAGTTTAGGTGGCAAAGATGAATTTCAAGAAGTTATTGCCAGCCGCAGCCGTTACGGACCTTATCTTTCAGTTATCCGCGCTGATGGTAGTAAATTCAATGTCAACTTAGGTCCCGAAGACAGTCCATTTTCAGTTGAACTGGAACGGGCCTTGGAAATCATCAAAACAGCCAAAAATAAACGGGGAAGCAGAAGTTCAAAAAAAACTGTACTTAAAGCATTCGATAACACAAAAATTCAAGTCTTGGATGGCCGTTACGGTCCTTACGTAACCGATGGCGAGATCAATGCTAGTTTACCTCAAGGTATGAGTGCAACGGATGTAGATCAAAAAACCTGCCAAGAACTACTTGAAAAAAGGCGACAGGAAAGTCCCAAAACATCCAATCGAAAAAGTGGTGGCAGAAGTCTAAAAAAGAATGCGATCAAAACCTTCGAAAATGGAGGCAAACAAATTCACGTCTTGGATGGCCGTTTCGGCCCTTACGTGACTGATGGCGAGATCAATGCCAGTTTACCCCGAGGTATGAGTGCAACGGATGTAGATCAAAAAACCTGTCAGGAACTGCTGGAAAAAAGACGACAGGAAGGTGCTAAACCCCGCCGCCAATTCAAACAGAGAAATTAAAATTTCCTACTCTATGTGATGAACGAATCTGCATTGATATCAGCTCCATCACTGATTTAATGACGAATTGCCACGCACGACTGGCAATGATGTGCCAGTAGCCGTCGTACTTTCTTCCGAGAAACACTTTTGATGGGCTTGCCACTGACTGAACTCAACGGCGGATATGGCAGATCGGGTAAAAAACAGAAAAGCTCAACGTCAACCTCAGTTGAATGCAATTCAAAACCCGGAATATTGGCCAACCGCTTACCCGCAAATCGCTTGCGTTTTTCGATTTGACGGTAGGATAGTCCGGCATCGTCCAGCTGAGCGCATATTTCTTCATAGGTGGATGGAAAGATATAAACTTCGACCGGTCTGGAAGAAGTGATGATGCCACTCACTGCCGCACCGGTCAATTTGGGTGAGTAATCCGCGAAAAGATTCATGATGTCCAATGCAGTTGCCAGGTAGCGCTGCCGCTCACCCACTACATCTTTGGCAAAAATCGACAACTGTTCTGCCAGTGCATCCTCAACTTCCAGATTGGTGGGGATGAACTGATTGGTCGCTGTGCCCAGTCGTAGACAAGCCTTGTGTTTGGCGATTCGATAGTCGCGAACACCCTCGTCAGCCATGATTCGTGCAGCTTCATAGCCGATGAACCGGCGTCGGCGGTTTGCAAATTTTGCCATGATGCCCAGTACCAAAAGCAATTAAAACAGTTCAGAAGTGCCAGACTGTTGGTCGGTTTCGGTCGGTTGAGACGTCTCATCCTCCGAATAAACGCCGGCAACATTTAAAACCGGCTGCGTACCGGCAATGAACACCTCACGAATGGCGCCTTCCCGATCTTTGGCAACTGCTTCACCGGTTTCTTTATCAATGTACTGGGTTACAACATTGTCAGGTGGTAAATATGACATCTCCGGTAAGGACTTTAGCGCCGTTTTCATATAGTTGATCCAAATGGGTAAAGCCAGCCCGGAACCATGTTCGTTTCGACCCAAATCAGCAGGCCGATCAAAGCCCACCCAAACCGTGGCCACTACATCGGCGTTGAATCCTGAGAACCACGCATCTTCAAAATCATTGGTGGTACCAGTTTTGCCGGCAAGGTCCGACCGATTCAGCGACAAAGCCCGACGACCAGTACCGCTGGTGATCACACTTTGCAGTAAATCAGTCATGATGAATGCGTTGGCGCTCGAAATCACGCGTTCAGCGTGTCTGACAGCAAATTCTGTCCCTTCGTCATCGGCCGCTGAAACTTGCTCCAATGATGGCAGGCAACTGCTACAGACTTCCGTTTTTTCACTCCGCCAAATGACTCGACCCTGCTGATCTTTCACAAGATCAATGAAATAAGGTTCGACAGAATATCCACCGTTGGCAAAAACGGCAAACCCGGCGGCCACCTTTAATGGTGTTGCCTGCGCGGACCCCAACGCCAGTGAATAACCTTTAGGCAACGAGTCCTTGGTAAAACCAAACTTGGTGATGTGCTCTCTGGTTGCCGCAGTACCCAATCCCCGAATCAGTCGAACAGATACCAAGTTCAAAGAACGAGCCAATGCTTCCCGCAACCGCACTGCACCGGTAAATTGACCACCATAGTTCTGTGGGCGCCATAACAGTTCCGACTGCTGATCTTGCACAACGACTGGCGCGCCACTGATCAGACTGGCCGGGGTAAATCCGCTATTCAGCGCCGCGGAATAAACAAAGGGTTTGATATTGGAGCCAAGCAAACGTTTACTTTGTGTCGCCCGATTGAATTTGTCCAGAAAGTAATCAAATCCGCCGACCATCGCCAACACGGCACCATTCTTGGGATTGACGGAGATCAGCGCACCATTGACGGTGGGGATTTGTGCTAGTATCCATTCATTTTCACCTTCCCCGGGGCGGGTATAAACAATGTCTCCCGGTTGCAGTACATCTGCGGGTTGATTCGGTTTCTTCCCCAAGGAACGGGCAGACAGGTGACGTCTCGCCCATTGGATATGTTGCCATGGAATTGTCAGGTGCGCGAGTTTTTTATTGACCGCAACCACCCGGTCCGCCAACACCTCGGTGATCAGAACCGGGATGATTTCCTGACTGGGCTCGAAAGGGTCGAGTGCATCAATAATTTTCTCATCGCTGTTCAACAAAGCCAAATCCAAATTTCGAACTGCTCCGTGAAACCCATGTCGTAGGTCATACTGTATTAACCCTTCCCGCAAACTCTGAATCGCGGCGGATTGATGCTCCGACTGAATTGTGGAATACACACTGTAGCCATCTTCATAAACCGACTCACCATACCGCTCAAACATTTCTTTACGAATACGTTCAGCAACATAAGGGGCTTTGAGCTCAACCTCGGAAATGTGCAATTCTGCCGTTAGCGGCGTAGCCAGGTATTCGGCATGTTCTTCTGTAGAAATGTAGCCCAGCTCTAGCAGACGATTCAGAATGTAGTCACGACGAATTTTTGCACTTTCCGGATTGCTCACCGGATTGACTTGCGAGGGTGCCTTGGGTAATCCGGCAAGCATGGCAATTTGCGGGACAGTTAGGTCGTGCAGTGACTGACCATAGTAAACGCTCGCCGCTGCGCCGAATCCGTAGGAACGGTGGCCCAGGAAGATTTTGTTTAGGTACAGTTCGAGGATCTCGTCTTTGGTCAGATACTGTTCTAGTCGAAGCGCCAACAGAGCTTCTCGAGCCTTGCGCAGATAAGTTCTCTCCCGAGACAGGTAGAAATTTCGCGCGACCTGCATAGTAATGGTACTGGCACCTTGGGAGATGCCCCCGGAAACAAAGTTCGCATACATCGCCCGAAGAACGCCGCGATAGTCAACACCAGCATGCTGAAAATAGCGATCATCCTCCGCAGCCAACACCGCGGCAATCAGCGTGCTTGGGGTATCTTCGATAGTGATGGGAATGCGCCGTTGATCGCCATATTCTCCCAACAGTAGTCCATCGCCGGAGTAGATGCGCAAGGGCACCTTGAACTGAACATCTTTGATGGTTTCGATATCAGGTAACCCTGGCACTAGTGATAGAATCACCATGATGATCGCCGCCAAAATCAGCATAACAGCATTGGCAAGTGAGATCAGCACATAAGAAGTGATCTGCGGAATACTGAATCTGCTATTCAATCGGTTAACCCTCTGCTTAGCACTAGTCGAGTAGTCAATTCTTAATATTCAAATGTCCAGGGTCAGGCAGATGTGAGAGTTTTCGATGTCGGAAGATGAACAACCATGATCAATGTTGATTGGATGTTAAACCTAACTTCACATGTTAAAAACAAAAAAATAATATGTTAAGTCTATGATATTGCCGATCATTATAACCGGAAAACAGGATTTCAACCGGTCCTTCTTATGGGAACAGGTCAAGCCGGTCGGACGTCGAGGAGTTCAAAGGCCCGCTGTTGCAAAGGCGTCGGTTCAGTCATGATGGTCAGTTCCGCTGGACAGGTGCCCGGCAGTGTGACCGTGTTCAGTGCCACGCTGGACAGGTCGTCCAGCAGGGTGCGGAAACTGTGCAATGGAAACCCTTCCGCGGTGCGCCGGGTGGCCAGTTTGCGGCGGGTGGTGGGCGACCGTTCGGCCGGGGCGACGGGGGTGGTGCGGGCGTTGGCGGCCGGCCGGTCATCGTCTTCAAACAGCAGCGGTGCCAGCCGGCGGCGCAGGTGCCATTCGAGATAATATGCCAACATGCACAGGAACACATGGCCGCGGACATGGTTTTCGGTGTAGACGAAGATGGGGCGCAGCCGCAGTTCGGATTTGGTGGTGCGGAAGGCGCGTTCGACGGTGGCCAGGCTTTTGTATGCCGCCACGGTGGCGTGGGCATCAAGGGCGTTGGCCGGCAGACTGGTGCGGACCACATACAGGCCGTCAAAGCGGGCTTCGTCGTCAATGTGGAATGTATTCTAGTCCGTTATCGTGGGAACGAATTTTCAACGGCAGAAACAGAAGTGATGTATTTGTCCAGAATCTGCCCTTGGGTAAGATTTGGAAAGAATTTGGGTCCAAGAGAATTTTGAAAAGATAATCGGAGTTTTTTCGGACGAGTCTTCCATGACTCACTAAAACACTGAATACACCCCGCCCCAAAGTCACGTCAAATCCTTATTCCATCAGTTCATTCCATTTTCGTTTCAGAGAAAATGGCACTTCGTTATCTCGCTCGATTAAACTCGCATATTCATAAACAAATCTATCGGTGTCAGTCAGCAGCCGCAAATAATATTTAAGTGTTGTTGCAACGCCATTAACGATTATTTGACAACCATATTTTTGTTGTATGTCCAATATTGATTCTGTAATTTTCACCAGTTCATGAGGTACAACTTTTTCTTCAGTGCTTAGAATGTAGAAGGTTTTTATGCCTGCACCAGCGATTTTTTCTTTCAATTCATTAACGATAGTATTTGTAATTCTGATTTTATGTTTAATTTCTACTGCCTCAAACAAGCTGCCATTATGATTTCTAACTTCCACATCACCTAAACGCTTTGTCTTTTCATCCGCGCTTGTGTGAGATAAAAGTTCCAGCAATTCACAGTTCTTATAACGTGCCACTTCGTTTACCAAGCATATATATGCTGCGTATGTTGCTAAAACTGGAAGTTTCGCGGTTCCTGAGCCATCTGAATTCCAATGTTGTTCTAATAGTCTAACGATACCTTCTATACTCAGAGATCTTGACCTTAACCAATAATTCTGACCTATTTTTTTACTTTTCGGCGCCTCATTTTATACTGATTCGGTGCCGCGGTGGTGGCCTGAGGGGTGGCCGGTGCGTCAGCGTAACAGTTCATAAACCATCCGCCAGTCGGTGCCCGGATAGACGGTGGCGGTGCGATTGAGGGCCTCGAGCAGGGGCTGGAACGACTCATCGACGCCGTGGCTGCCGAGGCCGAGGAGCTGCACCCGCAGCTGCCGGTGGTGTGGTTCGGGGATGAGGTTGGCATCGGTCTGCATGAGGGCGGCCAGCCGGGTGCGCTCGTCGCCACGCGGCGGTCCGTCGGCGGTCAGACTGTTCATCATGGCGGTTTCGGCCCGATAACACAGGCTGCGGATGGTGTCCAGAAACAGACGGGTCGGCCAGGGCAGGGCCTGGGGCTGCTGGTCGACCGGCAGGTCGCCGACGCGGACTTTGCGCGGGCGGCTGCGGCGCTGCTCGAGGAGCTGGTCGAGCGTGGTCTGCAGGTGCTGGAGGTCATCGGTCAAGTCGTCGGCCGGTCGCCGGGCGGCCTGCACCTGGCGGCGGTGGAGCAGTTTACGCTGGCGGTCGATGGTGCGCTGCAGGTCGCGATAGCCGGGGTCGACCACCAGCTGGTCGAGATGGACCGGGGCCAGGGTGTGTTCGGTCAGGGTGTCGAGATGGAAGTGCTGTTTCATGTATTTGAAGTAATTTTCCTGATTCCAGCGCGACATCATGGCCCCGGCGACCTGGGTGGCCGGCATGCTCGGATGCGTGGTGATGAGCGGCATCTGGCGGCCATCGGGCATCAGCCGGCGCAGCTGTCGCACCGCCAGGCCGTTGCGCAGGCGCAGTGGTTGTTCGGCCAGCAGGATGGTGTGCGTGGTGGTATGCACCGGTCCGTACAGAGGTACGGCACAGGGTTTGAAGTCGGTCACCGGCCAGTCGGCACCCTGGTGGTTCTTATGCCAGGTGATGCAGGCCACGCCCTGGGCGGCGAGGCGGACGAACAGGTCGGGACTCCAGCCTTCGCGGTCGAACACCAGGGTGGCCGCCGGCGCTGAGTGGCGATCGCCGGTGGTTGGCACCACGCCCAGGCGGCGCAGGGCCGGCAGCACGTCATGTTCAAGCACCTGCACCAGTTTGGGGTCCAGTTCCTTATGGATGCAGATCAGCGGCGCGCCGTTCAAGGCGTTGACCCAGTAGCTGACGCTGGCCGGCAGGCAGACTTTCTGGCGCGACACGAAGTGTTTGGGCAGCCGCCCGCGGCGGCCACTGTAGACTTTCACATGACCGTCGACCGCCACCGTCAGCCACTCATCGGCGACTCCGGCGAACCATTGTCGGGCGAGGCGGTCATGCCACTGCTGGAGGGTCTCGGGGGCGGCACACAGCGCCTTGATCTTGCTCCGCAGGGTCTTGACTTCGGGGCCGCGGTCCAGGCCGAGCAGTCGACCCCACTCGCCGGGGGACTGGTGGCGCAGGGCTTCGAAGCTGCGGGTCCGGGTCAGGGTCAGGAACGCGAGCATCAGCAGGATGGTGGACAGGCCGTAAAAGCCGGCCGGCAGTTTGAGCAGGCCGTGAGTGGCCGACAGCAGTCCTTCTTTGAGCAGCATGGGCAGTGCCGTGAGTACGCCGCCGTGGGTCACCGCCCGGGCCGGTTCGTCAAAACGGGGCACCGCCGCGTCCAGCAGGCCGACGGCCGCCAGCTGGCGGCGTTCCGAATCATGGCAGGCCCGCCCGGCGGCCGGCTGTCGGTCGGCCTGCGACCGGGCCGACGGCTCACTGACCGGGGGCGGATCATCGGTCGGTAGTGGGATCACGCCGGCCCTTAGATTGTCATTGAACGTACTGGTGGCGATGCCCAGTTCGGTCGCACATTGGCGCCCGCTGAGCCCCTGGGCCAGCAGTGCGGTCGCCTGTTCGGCCTGTGCCGCAGTGACCGCCGAACGACCGCGTCCGGCACTGGTGCGAGGGGTATCGAAACTCTCCTCGCCCTGCTCCTGCCACTGCCGGATCGCGCGCACGATGGTCGAACGCGACAGCGTCAGGGAAGCCACCAGGTCCCGGATGCTCACGTGGTTGTGATGATAAAACCGGGCGGCCTGCTTTTTCATGGCGTTGGTATCACCGTGCCGATGCTGGGTGATGAACTCCAGCTGGGCAAAATAGGTGACCGTCTCGCCATCGGTGGTCCAGGTGAGGACGCCGGTGATGGGCGTCGCCTCGCCGGGCGTCAGGTCCAGTTCCGGGGCGGTGCGCGGATGATAGATACTGGTCATCGGTGCTTAATCTCCGGGGTTGATTTGCATATATAAGTCATATCCTAATTATACACGCAACGCAGGGCACCGGGCCAGTTTTTTTCTGTTTCGAAGGTGTTTTCGGCGGCTGAATGAAGACGGTCACCGGGAGTGACCCGGCGTCATCCCCCCACGGTGACGGCCCCCTGCAGAACCGTCATCCGTCCGTGCGGCACCGGCTTCAGGAGGCGAGCCGAGCCGGCCGAAAAGCAACCCGGCACCGACCGCGACGGGCGGTTTTTTGTGTCAACCCTATATGGGACACTCCGCACCGATGAATCAAGGGCGAAATGGTGATAACCCGTTGATATAATGACTGTTGCTCAGACCCATCATGCATCGCAGTGGGCTTTTAGGTCAGGATCTCTGATACTTTTGCCAGTCGGCTTTGCAAGTACTAATGAAGCATTTTTGTTTCTCCATTCCAATAACAAATAGAAAATGTACCTTAGACAAGATTTGGTATCTGCTCCATTCTCAAGTTCATAAACAAAATCTAGGAATGCCAGCTTCAATTTAACTGGTTTGATTTTTCCGGGGAAATTTTCGTTATATGAGTGAGCCTGTTCGAGCGAACGAGTAAGCCATCCTGACCCAGACTGCATATAAGGAAAATTCTCCTCGCGGAAAAATGGTGTTACAGTAGTGGTATCTAAACCTCTGCCAGAAAATCCCCCGGGCAAGTCTTTTCTATGTTGCCTAATATCTTGATCTGGATCAAGTAATTTTTTTAAAAGTAAAGTTGTTATGACAGCTAAAACTGCTTTTTGTCTTCCAGAAGTAGCTGCACATACGATTATTCTCAATAACTTTTGTTGTTTGCTACTGAGCCCAGTGTCGACTCTAATTTTTCTATCGGAAGCCTCTTTTAAGGCTACGCGCAAAATTGTTTTATCTGACATTCGGAAATTCTCTGATTAGATATTTCGCAGTATGTTGGATCAATCTCCATTCCAAGAAAATGCCTACCTTCACAAATTGCTGCTATGGCCGTAGTTCCGCTGCCTATATATGGGTCTAGAACAATACCATCTGCCGGACAAAGTAATTTGATTATTTCTTGAATAATTTGTTGTGGAAAAACAGCGCAATGCTGAATTCCTGGTATAGATTCAACAGAACACAAAATTACGTCTTTTTTCATTTCGCGACCATACAACCGGATAATTGTGAATCCTTGTTTTTCCATTTGTGATTTCCTGCCGCCTTCTTGACCTCCAAATGCTTCAGCATGAACACCGCGTATTTTCATCCTAAAACTCTGAATGCTACCAGTCTTAACTTCAGATATTACACTGTCAAGTGCTACATGCGCATTTGCTTTCTCTTCTTGCTTAAGTTCGGAATTATCAATGAGTTCTCGATACTTACTGCCTAACCGAGAAGTGGGTTTATGACGAACAATTTTACGATGGCCAGCCATAAATGAATTCCTGTCGTAGTAGTAGCCTGAGCTTTTCACAAAGTGAAAAAAAGGCTCTGTACTACTGACAAGCCTTCTATCGTACTGTCGAGGGGTAGGATTAGATTTAGTCCAAGTAATATTGTTCACAAGCCGAATTTTATTTCTCTCGGATGCTCTAATCGCAAATCTGAAAGGCACTAATAATAATGAACTGTCAATATATTTATCACCTAAGTTGTAGACAATACTACCGGTTGGTTTAATAACCCGTACTGCTTCATCAAAAACATCCATTAGTGAATCTATATAGTTGCCTAAAGATTGCTCGTTACCGATTCCCATGCCAGCGGTGTTGTAATCTCGTTGCTTAAAGTAAGGTGGAGACGTGATGACAAGGTCAATAGAATTTTCTGGTAATTGACTGAGTAGAAAAGTTGAATCTCCGCACAAAATTGAATCTACAGGTATCATCTGATCAGAGTCATTCTTGGTTCAGGTAAGAAATTAGATTTTTCGGTATATTGCCCGACGAGCAGAATGCAAACCAAGTGGCATTGACACGTGGTGTATTCTTCTAAACAGAATGTCCATGTTGCCACCCGATTCAGAATGGTTATCTACAGCCCATATTTTATCCAATTAATATAACCAAATCTAAACATTCTGAACCTGCAAAAGGTCCGTCTGTCCGGAATGTATTCACTTTGGATCACAATTTTCAGCAATTGAGTCTGGTCTAACTCTAAAAAATCGGGCACCATTAAACGACCGAAGTTTTCTGCCTTCTGAAATCGATATCTGTCATTATCAGTTTCTGCAAACCCGGCACATCGTTATATGACTCGTAGAACGCAACATTACAGAGGAAAAATGCCTTGCCATTGAGACAGCGGCAGTTCAATGCACTAATGGCTGCT
Source organism: Arenicellales bacterium (assembly GCA_965116205.1). Lineage (GTDB taxonomy): Bacteria > Pseudomonadota > Gammaproteobacteria > Arenicellales > JAJDZL01 > JAJDZL01. The sequence goes on from OZ220493.1 coordinate 287,685, forward strand.
AACTTCACCGGCCTTTATCAACTAAGACACCAACCTCTAATCTTGTATGGAGTCTGGATGCCCGAATTTAATGCACCCGATCTCAATATCTCCATTCCTATTCCATCGCTACGAAACCTTCGAATGGGAACAAAGCCGTCGCAGTCAGAATCGCATTCGACGACTACAACCATTAAGCTTTGGTCGTCAAAAACGCACGTCCCTGATTTTCGCCGGCTGAAAATAGCTGAATTTCTGCATCTGAATAGGTATCCTACCAATGAAAATCTGACGATTAGTGCACCGAATCGCCACAAATTCTATAAATCGTAGAGCGGCGAGAGTGAATTTCATCATGCCACAGCACCGCGTTGATGGATGCAACAGTAGCGGATAGACTGAACCGGGACTTAAAAACTGTTGCATGGCAATGGATGTTGTCGGCCCGGTCACCAGTTCGCGTCAGTTTCCGGACACCGGTCTATGGCCTTTCAACGTAGTTTTTGCACGCATTGGAGGGCTGAGCGAGATTATCTTTTCCTCCCCTGTTTTCAATCTCCCAATACTGTCGCAACAAAACAGATTTTATGTAGACGCTTGATTTTGGCTAAGTTGCAAAATGAGATTGAGAAACATACAAAATAATTCCCGTTCAGTGGTTATATCCAGCTTATAGTACAGTCGCCACCGGCAGTTCTTGACCGTTCCAACAGTAATACCGAGGCGAGCGGCAATGAGTTCATTGGGGTATCCGGCTACAACTTCCCGGACCACATCGATTTCTCGCGGTGTCAAATGGTGTTCCTCCTGAAACGCCGAGAGAAGATCGTCCGCAGAAAGTCTGACCGGAGCCTCGGCAAAACGTTCAAATATGGCAATTTTGCATAGATTTATGATCGGTGCCGCAGGACGAAATTCACCCCAATGTACAATGCCAAGCTGCCCAATTTCCAAATCACCCTCCGTATTTTCAGTGATGGCATTCAGAACCCTATCGTAATCATCAAACTGGGCAACCGCATTTTGCCAATACTCATCGGAATAAACACAATCACCTTGGTGGTTGAAGATGGCCGAGCCTTTAGGGCTGCTGTCCATTCTCTCATGATGTACGCCGACTAGCATCCTCGAAAAAACCTGATCCAGATGAATCTCGTGAATTGCCTCAAGCAAAGGCAATAGATCGCCAAGCAATGCCACCTCTTCGGTAGAAAACCTTGACTCCGGCCTCACACAACTCACCACCATCGTGGTTTCGCCCGCAGCGGGCAACAGCAGAGCGATTTCATCGGACACCTGCGCCATTCTCAACAAACCCGTAACCCATTCATCATTCAAATGCGGCTGACCTAGGCTCATCACCGTAACGACCGCAGCCTTTGGAACGGTACGACAAACACTATAAAGCGCATCCAAACGATAAAACCCACCATAATACAATTTCAGAATCTCATCTGTAACTGCATTGTTAACAATGACTTCAGGAAGATCGTACCGGCTATATCTTGAAACGATAGTTCGATCGTTATCAAGCGTTTTTCCGACGATTTCGGCGATTTGTGGATAGAAATGTTCAGTACCGACAGCGCCAGTCAGTTTTGCCAATTCAAGCGAATCTTTTTTTCCTATCAAGGCTGAGCAACCCTGCCATCATGAGTTTGTGAACGAATCGATAAAGTCAAACACTGAACTATACTTACTGGAACTCACACATCTGGAATGGAATGTATTCACTTTGGAATGTATTCGCTTTGACTCACACGTCCTTAGTTTAAACTCAATTAAGCGCCTAAAATACCGAATTGAGTTCTTTTAGATATATCATATCTTTGAATACTCATTAAACCAGACATTACGATAATGAATAATCTTGGCTCAGCATCGGAAGATCCACTGATTTCTTCATCCATTATGAAGTTGACAGGTGTCACTAAACGGTTTGGAAAGTTTGTTGCGCTCAACGATTTAAACTTTGACATCAAACGCGATGAGGTTTTCGGGATTGCCGGCCCCAACGGTGCCGGTAAAAGTACGTTACTGAATATCTGTACCGGTTTACTTCGGGCCACGGGAGGCAATCTGTTTTTCAACGGACATCGCATGGAAAAACTGCGGCCGCACCGATTCTGTCAACACGGCATTGGCCGTACTTTTCAAATTCCGACCATCCTCTCCTCGCTGACCGTGGAAGAGAATGTACGGACCGGTGCCATGTTCGGTTCAGCTGCCCGACATACGCACGCCGAAATCCAGGAGCGAACCGAAGCGACTTTGGAATTAACTAACCTGAAGAACAAGCGCCATCAACCGGCAAGCATGGCTGATCTCCTCACGCGTAAAATGATTATGCTTGCCACGGCGCTGGCAACCGATCCCAAAATAATGTTCATGGACGAACCTTTCGGCGGACTCAACACGCAAGAAATCGCTGAATTTTCTGATATCGTCAGCCATTTGCATCAGGAAGTCAAGTTGAGTTTTGTCATCGTCGAACATAAGATTAAAGCTTTGACTAAACTATCGGACCGATTGTTAATTCTGAATTTCGGTGAAGTACTTCGTATCAATACACCGGATGTCATTTTGAACGATGAGGAAGTCATCGAAATCTATCTGGGCGCGTCACATCATGCTCAAGATTGAAAATCTCAACGTTCACTATGCCGACTTCCATGTACTGCATGATGTCTCACTGCATGTCAACGACGGTGAAGCCGTCGGATTAATCGGCGCCAACGGGCATGGCAAAAGCACCCTGCAGAAGGCTATCTGCGGCCTAGTGCCCTCAAGCAGCGGGAACATCATCTGGCAAGAGGAAGATATCGCAAAGGCGGATGCGTCGGACCGAGTGCAGTATGGTTTGGTCTATATCGCCGAGGAACGTCATCTGTTCAAAGACATGACCGTTGAAGAAAATCTGAATCTCGGTGCTTATCTACCTCGTGCGCAGAAGCAGGCAGCCGAACGACTTGAACTGGTCTACTCACTTTACCCACGGCTAAAGGAACGACGCAGACAGTCAGCCGGGTCACTTTCCGGTGGCGAGGCACAGATGTGCGCTTTGGGACGTGGCCTGATGTCTTCAGCACAGTTTATGGCGATTGATGAACCATCTCTTGGCCTCGCCCCGAATCTTGTTGACTCAATGTTGAAAACCATTGCGGAAATCAATAAATCCGGTATCACGATATTTATCGTCGAACAGAATCTCTCACTCATTCGCGACGTTGTCAGCCGCATTTACACGCTCGAAGAAGGAAAAATTGTTGCTGAAAATCCATCAGACATGATTCAGCAACCCGATGCATAATGCAGACCATCCTTGAAATACTGTTAAATGGCATCGTTCAAGGTGCGGCTTACTCGCTGGTAGCCTTTGGACTGGCCATGGTCTATGGCACGGCACGCGTACTGAACTTTGCCCATGGTTCATTTTTTACAGTGGGTGCCTACCTTTGCTGGCTATTTGCTGAACAACTAGGATTGGGCTATCTCGCCGGGCTGCTACTCATCTTGCCTATCCTGTTTATTCTTGGCGTCGGCTTGGACCAACTGGTCGTCAGACCACTGCGGAAGTACGGCAATTGGAAAACCATTACCATGATGGCCACGCTGGGCGTTGCTTTTGCCATTGATAACGCCAATCTGATTATCTTCGGGCCGCAACAAAAGATCATGCCACCACTCATCGACGGAGCTTCTTCAATATTCGGGGTAACTTTCTCGAATCAGAAACTGATCATTTTCGCCGCGTCGATTGCCATCGTACTCTCGCTGGGTGCTTTTCTGAATCGCACCCGGCATGGACAGGCCATTCAGGCTGTTGCACAAAGCATGGAAGGGGCTCGCATCGTCGGTATTTTCCCCAATACCGTGTTCAGTTACGCCATCGGGATTGCCATCGCGCTGACCGGCTTGGCTGGCGCGTTACTCGCACCCATCAATCTTATCTCTCCACTGGGCGGCTGGGCGCTGTTCCTGAAAGCTTTTGTGATCGTAGTCTTTGGCGGACTTGGCAGTACCAACGGTGCGCTATATGCAGCATTCATTCTGGGAATCATTGAGTCCGCCGTGATCTACACCATTGGCGCCACTTGGATCATGCCAATCTGGCTCTTTACTTTGTTGATTGTTCTGATGGTTCGACCGCAAGGACTGTTCGGAAAATGGGGTGAATGAACAATGCGTTTTCCTACCCTAGATAAATCCCTGTTGACCTTGCTAATCGGCGTGATTGCGCTGGCAACGCTCGGCCCGTTCATTGGCCAGAAGTACATTTATCATATTTTGATTCTCTGCTTCATCTGGACCATTCTGATTTCGGGGTGGGATCTGGTCATGGGATATGCCGGGATACTCAATTTCGCTCAGCTCGTATTTTTTGCGGTCGGCGCCTATGCCTCCGCGATGCTGACTCTCAATATCGGGATCGACCCCATTGGTGCCATTGCCGGAGCGACCTTAATCGCGGCGCTGGTTGCCACCCTCATCGGACTACCCTGCCTCAGGCTGAAGGGTGAATATATCGCATTGTTTACCTTTGCGACAGCTCTTGCTTTTCCAACACTGATCGAACAGGGAAGGGCTTTGGGAACCGGTGGCAGTTCCGGACTCATGGGTATGAAACCCATTGAAATACTGGACTACAAACTCTATGCCGTCAAGAAGCTGCCTTGGTACTACATCACACTCACCTTGGCGGCCGTATCAGTCTATTTTGTTTATTTCGTGGCACTGAAAAGCCGAATGGGGCGTGCATTTGTGGCACTCCGAGATTCCGAAGCGTTTGCTCGGTCCATCGGCATTGATGAATACCTGAACAAGATACTGGCCTTCACCATCTCCGGCCTGCTGGCCGGACTGGCCGGTGCGCTGTACGCGCATTACATCGGTGTCGTGACCCCTAGCATATTGGGCAACGAATTTTTTCTGATGGTGATGGTGATGATTTCAATCGGTGGTATGGGTAAGTTTCCTGGCGCGGTACTGGGCGCTTTTGCCATTACCATCGCAAATGAGTTTCTGCGCGATTTTGGAGAATACCGGCTACTGATTCTTGGGGTAGTGGTCGTCCTGGTACTTTTATATCTACCCAATGGACTGGTGGATATCAACAAAAAGTTTCGCATAAGAAAGACGCTTCGAGATTGATATGGTAGCCTCGTGTGCTCTTTCGTCAGCACGGCTTCTCCCTAAACAGTGCGATGAATTGAACACTCCATGTCTGTGCTTCGCGTCTTTACATGACTACTGCACATCCCTCGCTTCACCTCTCGTGATCTAGCCCTCGTAGAGCAGATTTCAGGTTCGCTACGATAGTGAATCAACTTAACCCACTTGCATGGCTTCAAGCCATGGTAAGACTCTAGTCACACCTCCACGACCGCGGAGTTTTGTAGGCGGATGGATGCCAATTGACCCGATCGTCGCCAGATAAAATCGGCCACGTTGCTGTCATTACGACAGCCACTACACCACACGACTTGTACCCGCGCCATTCACCACGCTGGATGTTTTCTCTGTTGACATGGCAGTCAAAACTGTGACTGTGGTCACCATGACAATTTTTGCTGAATTGATACAATGAATGAAAAATAAGCGAATCAGTTTGATACGGAAACATACTGCAGTTTCGAATATTGGCGATAGTCAAGCAAACCCTTAGCCAGGAGAAGATCATGATTAATATTGACAGACGTGCGAAATTTAAGGCCCTGCTGTTGGGGCTGTATTTGACATGTGGGTTGTCGGTGAGTACCGCGCTTGCAGACACGATTACACTCGGCGCGCCCATCCCGGTTACCGGACCGTACGCTAGTGATGGTCAGGTGATGGAACAAGCCATTAAATTGGCCGTGAAGCAAATTAACGACGGCGGCGGGCTGAATGGTAAACAGGTTGAGGTCAAAGTGTTTGATATTGGAGATCTTACACCCGACAAGCTGGTTTCAGCGGCCAATAGCCTGATTGACCGGGACGACGTTCATGTTTTAGTCAATGGCTACGGAGGAATGGGACCCGATATTCCCGCATTTTGCCCTTATGACCAACCCTACATTCACGCTGATGCCACATCAAACGTTGTGACTATGAGAAACAACATGGGTTGTGACAATATATTCATGGCAACCGATATTGACCGCAACTATGGCAAACTGTCTTTTGACGCGTTGATGGCAACTGGCCATGAATTCCAAAACAATAATGTTGCATTTCTCAGAGGTCCTATCGACTGGGAAATTAACACCCCAGATGGTGCGGCTGAAGCCGCCGAAGCAGCAGGCTGGACAGTGGTCATGACCGAAGACGTACCTTGGGGTACTACCGAATGGTCAGGCATTCTGTCGCGTCTACGGGCCAAGCAACCCTCGTTGATCTACATCGAACTGCTGGACCCTGCTGCTATTGTCGCACTGATTGAACAACTCAAAGCGGACCCCATGCCGGGGACGATACTCTATACCGGTTATTCACTTTCTATTCCCGCGGTAGACGAAATCATCTCTTCCGGTTCACTTGATGGTGCACTGGGCTTAACCCTATCGGCGCACCGACCTGGAAAGACTGGAGACGATTTCAACGCACTGTGGAAATCAGAGTATGGGATGGATGCACCGAAAGGAATCGCGGCACAGGTATACGATCAAGTGTTCATTTGGGCGGCGGCGGTCCAGTCGGTGGGAGACGCAAGAGATTACGCGGCCATTCAAGCCGCCATGCGATCAACACCCTATGAAGGCCTAGTTGGCACCCTGGCCTTTAACGAAGAACAATTCATCGATGCTGGTGAAAATGTTCCAGTGCAATTGTTGCAAGCACAGGATGGCCAGTTGAAACGAATTGTTATTGGCACTGAAAAAATAGCGGAAATGCAGGTCCCCATTTGGGCTAGATGAAGGTTGAGAGTGAAACATGTGACAGATTTGCAAGTCAACCAGATATTTACTGAGAATTGAATGACTCTCTAATCTGGAGGTAACCCAATGTGTAGTCACCACCATCATCATCATGAGCAAACTCGTTGGGTCTGGTCGCCGGTCGCCCATCAGCATCGGGGACCGGCGATGCAAATGGATGATGCGTATATTTACTCTCCCAAAGTTCACAATGGTGCGTTCAAGGCACCCGGCATCAAGACTTTTATGGGGGCACCCTATTGCCCACCCGATCGAAACGCGATTCGGGAAATGGGGGCCAAAGTCTGTTTTTTGGGAATTCCTTATGATGAGGGCAATGTTGCCAAACCCGGCGCCAGTTCGGGGCCCGAAGGCTTGCGGGCTTCATCTACTCAGTACTTCCCCTATAGCCCAGAGTACGACATCGATCTGCTGAAGTTTTTTCGAGTTGTCGATTGCGGTGATGTACCCGTCATCCCCTCGAACCCACGGTTAACACATTCCAACATCTACAACTATGTGATGGAATGTATTGAAGGTGGCGCGATGCTACTTCTTGGCGGTGGAGACCACTCCATCCCGATTCCATCAATTCAGGCCCTGTCACAACACTTCAGCGACAAGACACTCGGGTTTTGCGCCTTTGATTGTCATCTGGATGCTTCTCCCGACTGGGGTGGCATTGAGTTCACCAATGCGTCGAACACCTCTCGGGCGGCAGAACTGCCAAACTGTGATCCCGTCAACATGGTTCACGTCGGGTCCCGCAATGGTCTCAATCCCAAAGACTGGCTTGATTTTTGTATTGACAACGGAATTCGAATCATACCGATGCGAGAAATCGCCGAGCAAGGTATCGAACAGGCAACTCGCGTTGCCATGGACATCTGCGCCAATGCAACAGATATGATCTATCTTACCTTTGACAGCGATGTACTTGATGCTTCATGTGCCCCAGGTACGACCGAACCCGAACCGGGTGGCATATTGGCGCGCGAAGCGATTCGGGCCGCGCGTATTTTCGGAGAATATGACATCCAAATATTTGATGTATCCGAACACTGCGAGGTGTACGATAAAAATAATATCACCGGAAAACTACTCTGTAACATCTTCTATGAATTCCTTGGTGCCCGGGCGAAGAAAATTCTTGCCGAAGGTGGGCGGTGTGCAACTGAAGAATTTGAACAGCAAGAGGTGAAATCATGAATCCTAAAACGGCTTATGAACATATGTTCTCACCCATTGATGCAGATAGCCCGGTGAACGTGAAAACGCCGGGAGTGCTAACGTATATGCATTCGCCGCATGTTAAACTGGAACCCGAAGCGCTTTCAGGCAGCGCTGCAAACTTCGCATTTCTGGGTGTGCCATTTGATGCTGGCAATATCGGCCGCCCCGGTTCCTACGCCGCGCCTCATGCTCTGCGCAAAGCCTCAACCAAGTACTTTTCCTACATGTGGGAATATTCAGTCGATATCTCCGTCGCCTGTCCGGTAATCGACTGTGGTGATGTTAAACTCGCGCCCGGCAACACGGAAAAGTCTCACCAGAAGATCTACAATGCGATAAAAATGATCTTAGAAGCTGGTATCACGCCGATCATTGCCGGCGGTGACCATTCGATAGCTATTCCCGCCGGTCAGGCATTGTCAGATGTTCTCGGAGACCGCAGAATGGGCTATCTCCATTTCGGCGCGCATCTGGACATGGCAGACAGTTGGGCCGGAGAGCGCAATGTTTCAATCTCTTCAACAGCACGTTTAACTGAGTTGCCGAACCTGGATATTGAAAATGCCACGCATATCGGCGCGAGAAATTCCCTTAACCCGAAAGATGTATTTGATTTATCAAAGGCGCGAGGGTTGCGCTTTATCCCCATGACGGAAGTTCTGGACCGAGGGATTAAAGAGTCAGTCAGTGAAGCGATTGATCGTACGTGGAGAGGCACTGACAAGCAGTATCTTTCATTTGATTTAAATGTGCTGGACAGCTCCTGCGCACCCGGCGTAACCATGCCAGAACCTGGCGGCATTGATGCGCGAGAAATTATCCAGGCCGCACGCCTCATTGGCGAGAAAGGTCGTCCGGGCGTAATCGAAATTTCGGAACTATGTCCGCATGAAGACCACGCCGAGGTTACCGCCAAAATAGCAGCTTGTATACTGTCGCATATTTTGGCATCGATCGCAAAATCAACCGGCCATCGCATCGACGAAACCATCCGTAGAACCGATCTGATGTAGCAGCTGAGTCGGCGAAACCTATCAAGCAGTCGAAAGTAACGATGGGGCACCCACCTAGTTACTACGCCGCTACTGCGACAGTGGGAAACGAGTTCCCGGTTTTAGCCAACAACATAGAAGTGGAGACCTGTATCGTTGGTGCCGGATTTGCCGGTCTATCCACAGCCCTCTGCCTTGCTGAACGTGGGCACAAGGATTCGGTAGTCATCGATGCGGAAAACATTGGCTTCGGTTGTTCCGGACGTAACGGTGGTTTCGTATTTGGCGGATTCTCACTTGACGAATACGGATTGGTAAAAGCCGTCGGTAGAAAAAAAGCCAAAGAACTCTATCACCTGACAACCGCCGGCATCGAATTGATCCGTCAGCGTATCCAATCCCTGCGTATTGCATGTGATGTAATGTGGGATGGTGTATTGCTTTGCAACTGGCATCAAGATGATCAGAAACTGCTCAGTTATCAGCAGTTCATGGCGGAAAACATGGGTGTCGAACTTGACTATATTGCACCGGAACAACTACGTGCAATCGTCAAGAGTGAACGGTACAATGGTGCTTTGATTGACCGGAACGCGTTTCATTTCCATCCGCTGAAATATGCCTTGGGGCTAGCCGACGAACTCAAAAATCATGGCGTTCAGCTCTATGTTAACAGTCCGGCTCTACGCATCGAAACCAGTGGAATCACCCAACTCATTCACACTGAGAATGGTCTTATTCGTGCCAAGCAGGTTATTATCTGTTGTGGTGGATATCTGCAGGGTCTGTATAAACCATTGCAACGCGCTTCATTGCCGGTCGGCACCTATGTGATGGTAACCGAAAAACTCGGTGAGCGGCGGAACGAAGCATTCACTTGCAACCATGCCATCTACGACACTCGCTTTGCATTCGACTATTATCGTCCACTTGTCGATGGGCGAATCATGTGGGGCGGTCGGGTTTCGAGTAACCCATCTGAACCGCGGAATATCAAAGAGTTACTCTATCATGACCTACTCAAGGTATATCCGCAGCTTGAAGGTACCAAAATAGAATACGCATGGCAAGGTCTTATGGGTTGGTCACGACATAAGATGCCGCAGCTCGGGCAAGAGCGGCCGGGCGTCTGGTATGCCCAGGCCTTTGGTGGGCATGGTGTGGCGGCATCGAACATTGCCGGCGAGCTTCTGGCGGCAGCAATCATTGATAATGATGATACATTGACCGAATGGTCCGGACGCTTCGGTCTGACTTCAGTCTTTGGCTTTCTCGGTCGAATCGGCGCGGAGTTAACCTATCAGTGGTACAAATTTAAAGATCTATAAAACGAGGTTAACTGGATTGACTGACTCAGGCATGAACCCCTGAACCCCGGTCATGCGGGGCTCAGGGATTCTATGATTGGCAATGCTCAGATAATGCGGCCGGTGGATACTTTAATGTATCGATTTCTCAGCACTCGAGCGATATCCTGTCCGCCATGCCTAGTGGATGTGACCCTTACACTACCTGCAAACCAATCATCCAGTAGCACATCACATACATGAATATCACCGAACCATACCCCTGCCCATCGCTTTGGGGCCAGCGCACCTTTGATTCTTACAACACCCAGATTGCATTTTAACCATTTTGAAGTTACTGTTAATTTCATATCTTTCGACCTCCGCTCGTTGGGTAGACGATTTCTGACCACCAAATTCCTACTTCCACACGAATTTAAAGCTGAGAATTTGGCTGATTGACCTGACGAAGTTCACACCGCTTTCAACAGATATGCTGATGCGAAATAGTCGTTAGGCACTTTTACTACAAAATTTCTACAGTTTTAAGTCCTCCTTTTCCAGTCTGGAAATTGTTGGCGTTCTCATCAACTTCCCCTTGCTAGTCATACCCATGCTCAGTCGGTAAGGATGGAAAAATGCCGGCCTGGCCATTGCATGTGACAAGTTGGTCAATACGAACATCTTGAATTGTGTTTTATGTATCTTGAATTTTTTGTTCACCTCATTTTGGATTGATTTGAAGGGTGGGAATTCCACTATTCTGCTTTTTGCTGATGCCTATTATACACTATTTTATTGAAATTGTCAACTATTATTTCTCGCCTTCTAAGAAAATTGATTGTTCAGAAAAAAAACAAATACTTGACCAACAAACTCTAACCGGTCTAATTTTTTAGAACAAAACCATCGCTATGCTGATAGAAAAACAACTCACACTAGGTAGAGACTTTAAGATGTTCATTAGTAGTCGAGCAACCGAATGGCAGATTGATGGTAAAATGGAATAAATTTGTTCAAGCTTCTATGACGCGAACCGGGTCGCAAAGGAGTTGTTGAAATTTACTCAGCATATCAAACCTAGCACCATCACGTGCATTTCACTTTTATTCAACTCGCTTTATCCGAAAATTGATAAATTCGAACAAAAAACTGACTTGCAACAAACAACTGTCAATCACCCGTTTTCTAATCCAATGATTATTCTGATCGGGCCAATGGGGTCTGGTAAATCAACAGTCGGCGAAAATTTAGCACAGATGCTCCACCTTGATTTTGTCGATATCGATCAGACAGTTGAAGAAAATGCCGGATGTTCCATCAAAACCATTTTTGAAATGGAGGGAGAAGACAACTTCAGAAAGCGAGAAACTGAAGCACTGGAAAGCGTCTGCTGTCTCAGCAACACGGTGGTCGCTACCGGCGGCGGCGCCATCATGTCTGAAAAAAATCGGCGAATGATGCGCAATGGCATTGTCATTTACCTACACGCAACGCCCTTCCAGCAATACAAACGGATCAGGCATCGAAAACACCGACCCAAATTTGATGCCGAGCGCCCCTTGGCTGGGCTGACTGAATTGATGGAGACAAGAGAACCACTTTACCGCGCCGAAGCCGACCTCATTGTCAATGTTGACAATCAATCGGTGCATTCGATTACCCATACTATTAAAGAATATCTACTCACTCAATGAAAACGATTTCGGTTGATCTGGGTGACCGCAAGTACCCCATACATGTCGGACAGAGCATACTTCAGCAGACCGACCTTTATCAGCCGCATTTATGCGGCAATCGGGTGTTCATCATCAGCAATGAAAAAATTGCACCACTATACTCGAGCATCGTCACTGAAACGCTCAGTCCACTTGCTTCCGTCGAAGAATACCGGCTACCGGACGGTGAAATACACAAGACTCTCACTACAGTGAGTGCGATCTTTGATCATATGCTCGCCATCCCATGTGACCGAAAAACAACACTCATTACACTCGGTGGCGGTGTCGTTGGCGACATCGGTGGCTTCGCCGCCGCCGCCTACCAACGCGGTATACCCTATATTCACATTCCGACAACCCTGCTCGCGCAAGTTGATTCTTCAATCGGTGGCAAAACCGGCGTCAATCACCAGCTGGGTAAAAACATGATCGGTGCCATTTACCAACCAAAATGCGTCATCGCTGATACCGACACGCTGAATACTCTGCCCGAACGGGAAATGCTGGCTGGTTTGGCGGAGGTAATCAAATATGGACTGATCCGAGACCCTGAGTTCTTCACATGGCTTGAGAATAACGTCGAGGGACTGCTCGCTCGTGAAATGCACTGCCTGACCTATGCCATTGAACGTTCCTGTGTTAACAAGGCAGAAGTGGTGGCGCTTGATGAACGGGAGACTGGCAACAGAGCGTTACTGAACTTCGGACATACTTTTGGGCATGCCATTGAAAACAAACTAGGTTATCAAGACTGGTTGCATGGTGAAGCCGTTGCCGCAGGAATGGTCATGGCCGCTGAGTTTTCTTGGCGGCTCAACATGATTGATTCGGAACAGAAAGAACGAGTAGAAAATGTTGTGCGGCAATTCAAACTACCCGTCTCACCACCTTCCGGGATGACTGTTGATGACTTTATCAGTGCTATGTCCGTCGATAAGAAAGTTGCGGCCGGGAAAATCAGATTTGTGGTGCTTGAGAAGATTGGTAAAGCCGTATTGATTGATGAATACCCACGGGCAGTGCTACAAGAAACGCTCATGGCCTGCTTACAACCCTAAACAAAGGTCGAACACTGCACTCATTGCTCGTGAAATTCGTTGCTTAAATCCCACGAACGCTACCCATAATCACTTATTTGAAATCTCGCCAAGCCAAGACACACTAACTCTCTTCTTTGCCCATATTTAACGGAAAATAAAAATATACTATAATATCAACTGCTTAAGAAAAAAAGTGCTGATTATGGCACTGGTTAAAGTACCGCAACCCAGTCTCACACCGTCAGCTGTCAGGTCACGGCGGTGGGCCGCTCACCGCTCTCATCCGTGGCGACCTTGATGGTGTAATGTTGCGAATGACCCCGGCTCTTCTCCTGCAGGCAACCGATGACCTTGACGGCCGCACTCTCATTGAAACAGTGACGACGGTGACGAGCCGCCACCAGGTAGCGGTAGCCGTGCTAGCGTAGCCCGGCGATGTTGTCTCGGGTGGCCACCCCGGCGTCTGTCACCACCAGAACCCGGTCCGGGGTTTGCAGACCGTCCAGCATGGTCTGCAAAGTGAACCCTTCGCCGACATTGCCTTCAAACACCGGCGAGTCACGCACGAAAACGCTGCCGTCAAGCACCAAGCCGAGCGTGAACAGCGGACAGTCGCTACGCCGCTCCTTGGAGCGTCCGTGCTTGGTCCGGTCTCCAGCTGCTGCTTAAAAATCGATGCCAAACTAGGCGTTCAAGCGTGCGGGGCTGCCGGCTGCGGCGTTGCACGAATATGAACGGGGTCGCATGGACTTTGAGACGATTTTCATGTGGCTGAGGGATCCGCAGGTTCAGGTGCGCGTGAGTCAGATGCCGATGTAAGTTCAGTTGCTGTTGCATGCGATGGCGTACATTTGGGAGTCGAGTGTGGAGGACCTGCAGGGTTGGTTCGCGCGGTTTCGGCCGTTGACGACAGATGAGGCGATGGAGTTGAGTCGAAGTGTGTTCGAATATTTTGTACAAGTGCGCGGACCAGCGTATAAAATAGAAGAGTTGCGGGATAAACTGGAAGCGCTGGCGCCGGGAGATGAACACATGCAGATGATTCAGGAAAAATGGAAGGAGTGGTTGCCCCTGACGGTGGGTGAGGTTCGTGACCAAGGCAAGGAAGAAGGTCGTGCAGAAGGTCGTGCAGAGGGTCGCGCGGAAGGTCTTGAAAAAGGCGTACAGCAAATGGCCATTGAGATGGCGCGGCGATGCATTGAAGACGGCATGTCGGATGATGAGATTCAAAGGTATACAAGACTGACGCCCGTGAAGATCAAGGGTCTGAGGAATGGCCGGAACGGAAGCGGAGATTGAGTTCGGCTGTCAATCATGCTGACCGGACGACCTGCATTGCCCGTCCATCAGGTGTTGGTGGCCAGACCCGAAGCGGCGAGCGATTCAGCTCATGTTTTCATGATATGATGCCTTAATGCCGGCCGGTGAAAGGGATTGCAGGCATGTTTCTGTACCTTCATTGCTCAATGGTTTGCTGATGTTTGCCGGTGGCAAGTGATTGTGGCACTGGGTATCCATTGATCCTTCGGTGCCCGTGCTGTCGCGGCAAAGCGCGCAGAAAAGCTTGGAGATGCGTTGCAATTGTACCGATCATCCTGCATCAACAGACCAATGGTTATACAATCATCATGACAGTGCTCCGGTGCTATCTACGCAAATCATAACCACCGCCTCATCAATGGAGATGACATGATGCCGACCTGCTCCTTTACCTGCACCTGCGAGCGGTAGACTACCATGGCTGAACAGCACACGAAACCCAGCCGGTTCTCAGGGCAGCCGCACAACAACTTTTTCAACGCGAACTTCAAGACGGCCAAGCGGGTGAGACCGCTGCTGGAGGCGGTCCTGACCCCGAACCAGCGGGACGGCATTGACTGGGAGACGATGACAGTGGCGTCCAGCACCCTGACCGACCCACAGGACCTGAGGGCACAATACGCCGACCTGGCGGTCAAGGTTCGGCTCAAGCAGTATCCCGAGGTTTGGCTTGCCTTGGTAGTGGAACACAAGAGCCATCCGGACCCGGAGGTGATGGTTCAGTTGCTGGGCTATGAGTCGGCCCTGTATAGACAGGGTGCCAATAAAGTCTTCTCCATCATCTTATATCACGGCCTGACCGGATGGCGCCGGGAGAAGACGTTCCAGGCGTTCAAGCGGGCCGGGCTGCCGGCTGCGGCGTTGCACGAATATGAACGGGGTCGCATGGACTTTGAGACGATTTTCATGTGGCTGAAGGATCCACAGGTTCAGGTGCGCGTGAGTCAGATGCCGATGGAGGTTCAGTTGCTGTTGCATGCGATGGCGTACATTTGGGAGTCAAGTGTGGAGGACCTGCAGGGTTGGTTCGCGCGGTTTCGACCGTTGCCGGAAGATGAGGTGATGGAGTTGAGTCGAAGCGTGTTCGAATATTTTGTACAAGTGCGCGGACCAGCGTATAAAATAGAAGAGTTGCGGGATAAACTGGAAGCGCTGGCGCCGGGAGATGAACACATGCAGATGATTCAGGAAAAATGGAAGGAGTGGTTGCCCCTGACGGTGGGGGAGGTTCGTGACCAAGGCAAGGAAGAAGGTCGTGCAGAAGGTCGTGCAGAAGGTCGTGCAGAGGGTCGCGCGGAAGGTCTTGAAAAAGGCGTACAGCAAATGGCCATTGAGATGGCGCGGCGATGCATTGAAGACGGCATGTCGGATGATGAGATTCAAAGGTATACAAGACTGACGCCCGTGAAGATCAAGGGTCTGAGGAATGGCCGGAACGGAAGCGGAGATTGAGTTCGGCTGTCAATCATGCTGACCGGACGACCTGCATTGCCCGTCCATCAGGTGTTGGTGGCCAGACCCGAAGCGGCGAGCGATTCAGCTCATGTTTTCATGATATGATGCCTTAATGCCGGCCGGTGAAAGGGATTGCAGGCATGTTTCTGTACCTTCATTGCTCAATGGTTTGCTGATGTTTGCCGGTGGCAAGTGATTGTGGCACTGGGTATCCATTGATCCTTCGGTGCCCGTGCTGTCGCGGCAAAGCTCACAGGAAAGCTTGGAGATGCGTTGTCGTTGAGCGGTTTCAAGGCACGAATGGAATGAAGTGTCAGGTTATTCGATTGGCAGTGCACATGAAATCGAAGTTGGAAGCTGTGCAGCGAGTTAGACTCGGGTCGTTTCGTTAACTGCGGATAAAGAAAGTCTTGGAACCGGTTCCGCAGGCGATTCTTTGATTGTTAGTTGTTTGAATCATAACCAATACTGACCAATCTTCTTCACCAGAACTTTGGTTTAAGCTCGAATGAGTGATGGTTCTGTACATCCTCATTAGCCCACGTTGAACAGAATCGTACTGATTTTCACCGCCAATCGCCATGTTACACCTTCCACTATTGTGATCAGTGCCTGTTGTCATGTGCTTTGAGAATGTCAACCGCCGTTCCAGTGCCATAAGATGTAAAAGCCGTTCCATTCCGGTGCCAGCCGGCCGTATCAACTGCAGGCATGTATCTCAGACAGACCAAAATCGGCTTCCAGTCCAAGGGGGGCAGATACACCACTCACCGCCTGGTCGAATGCTTCTACATTGATGGCAGGAAACGACCGCGCACGCTGCTCAACCTTGATGTCAACTATCACATTGAACACCAACACTGGCCGGCTCTGTGCCAGCGGGTGGAGCAACTGCTCCACCCGTAGCAGCAGGAACCGTTGGTCTTGCCAGACCGGGTTGAGGACGAGGCGCAGAGTATCTACCGGAAACTGGTCAACCGCGCCGCGCCGTGCGAGTCTGACCAAAACTTCCAGTCAGTCAATCTGAACCGCGTGGAGAACCGGCACTCGCGCTCCGGCGGTGTAAAGCATGTCGGACAGTGGGCGGCTGAGCAGTTTGGCCTGGACCGCCTGACCCGGGGCTCAGCCCTGGCCCTGATTGTCGCCCGCATTGCACGTCCCGGTTCGAGGCTGACCACCAACCCCGGGTTGTATGCCTTGTGCTCGAACATCAGCGACTAGGACGATGAGACCTTGTGCGCACTGACACCACGCTCACCGATTTGGCGGTGGTGTTCCGTTCACTGAAGTCCGAACTGAGGCTGCGCCCGATCTACCATCACCAGGCGGCGCGTGTCGAGGGTCATCTGTTCATTACGGTGATTGCCTATCAGCTGGTGCAGGTCATTCGCATGAAACTGCGACAACCCGGCGACCGGCGCAGCTGGCGACGAGTGCTGGAGGCACATGGTCGCATCACGACCGTGTTGGAGTTGGCCGATGTTCGTACCATTCACATCCACCAATCCTCGCATGCTGAACGAGAGCATCGGCAGATTTATGATGCGCTGGGGGTATCGCACACCGCGGGTCCCGCGCTAGCAGCTGACGGTCTGAGACCGGGCTGTGGCACTTTTTTGACCAGTGTCATAATCAACTTTTTTTTCGTAAGTAATTGATGTTATAATATATTTTTATTTTTCTGTAAATATGGATTGGGGTGCGCGATCGGTTGAGTTTAGCTGGTCTCAAGTGCACCATGGTTGATATTTCTCAGTAAATTGCCGATTTGTTGTGCGGTATCGTAAAATGGATGATATTGCAATGCATGATGCCTGAAACATGTGTTGGCAGCGAGCCTGTTTTCCCATAGTCGACAGCGTAGCAAAGCGACTGAGTCAGGCTCAAATTATGCAAATCAATTGACATCAATTACATCTTACGAATTGTTCTATCTCGACGATCAACAGGAATTCGGTCTTTACCGGCGTCATTTTGAAAAAGACGGCTGTGGTTTTGGACTCATTGCCCAGATGGATGGCCTACCATCCCATTGGTTGGTCAATACAGCGGTTAAGGCACTATCCAACCTCACGCACCGCGGTGCTATTGCCGCCGATGGTAAAACCGGTGATGGCTGCGGCCTGCTGCTGAGTATTCCTGAAAAGTTTTTTCGCCAGTTGGCGACGCAGGAAAAATTCACACTGGCCAAAAAATTCGCCATCGGTATGATATTTCACCATACCAACGCTAAAACAGCGCAATCAGCGCGCGATATTGTCGAGCAGGAACTGAAAAAAAAGGAACTGACTCCAGTCGGTTGGCGAGTTGTACCCACTGAAAATGTAGCCTTAGGGGCCGCCGCACTGAGCACCAAGCCCGGCATCGAACAGCTCTTCATCAATGCACCTCCCAATCTCTCTACAGTACAGTTTGAACGACGCCTTTATGCGGCCCGCCGCGCAGCTGAAAACCGCATCGCACCGGTCGACCGGCAGTTTTATATCTGCAGTCTCTCATCCAAGGTCATCGTTTACAAGGGTTTGTTCATGCCCGATAATCTGACGTCCTTTTTTCCTGAACTCAAGGCTCCCGAGCTGGAGTCATCGCTGGCTGTTTTTCACCAGCGATTTTCCACCAACACGGCACCCACCTGGCACCTTGCCCAACCCTTCCGTATGCTGGCGCACAACGGTGAAATCAATACGATTCAGAGTAACCGCAACTGGGCCATCGCACGTAGCGGTAAATTCTCAGATTCACTTCACGAAAACATCGATGAACTGCTGCCAATCGTTGAATTTGCATCATCCGATTCTGCGAGTCTTGATAATATGCTGGAATTCCTAGTCGCCGGGGGGATCGATATTTTTAGAGCGATGCAGATCTTGGTGCCACCGGCATGGCAGAATGTAGATCATATGGCACCGGACCTGCGCGCATTTCATAGTTACAACTCGTTACATTCCGAGCCGTGGGATGGTCCCGCCGGTATCGTTTTAACGGATGGTCGATATGCCGCCTGTGTGATGGACCGCAATGGACTGCGACCGGCTCGGTATATCATCTCCGCTGATCGACACATCACCCTGTGTACCGAAATCGGCGTCTATGATTATCAGGAAAAAGAGTTGATTGCCAAAGGCCGTCTCAAACCCGGGCAAATGATCGCTGCTGACACTCGCACCGGTGAGTTGTTATTACCGGAAGCGATCAACTCCCTGATGGCGAACCGCCAACCGTATAACCGCTGGCTGAAACAGCGGCAACAGCGAATCTACACTCGCCTGCTGGATTATTCGCATCTGAGTGTCAAACTGAATCCCTTTGAAAGAAAGATCTACAAAAAACTATTTGATCTGTCTTTTGAGGAACAGGAACAGATATTGCGTGTATTGAGTGAACTGGGACAAGAAGCTGTCGGTTCCATGGGTGACGACACGCCGCTTCCGGTACTGTCTAAGCACCCTCGTTCGCTGTATGATTATTTTCGCCAGCAGTTCGCTCAGGTCACCAATCCACCCATTGACCCCCTGCGCGAAAAAATAGTCATGTCACTCGAAACGACCATTGGTGTATCCATGGGGCTGTTCGAAGAAACGAATGAACATGCAACTCGACTGATCATCGGTTCGCCAGTACTGTCGGGACGTAAATTTCAAACTTTGATGGAAGAACAGTATCCAGCCTTTCGAGTGTATCGCATAGATATTGTCTATCAACCTGAGGAAGGTTTACGGCAGGCCATCAATCGAGTCTGCGACGAAGCGGTTGCTGCGGTACAGGCCGGATACCTAATTGTTACATTGTCGGATCGACACATTCGTCAGGATAACCTTCCCATTCACGCACTGCTGGCGACTGGTGCAGTGCACCACCGACTGATTCGAGAAGGTCTGCGGTGCGACGCCAATATCGTCGTCGAAACTGCAACCGCTCGGGACCCACATCACTTCGCTGTTCTGATCGGCTATGGTGCCACGGCCATCTACCCATATCTGAGCTACTCAACGGTCAGAGAGATGGCTGGCGAACAGTCCGGAGAAAAACATTCTCTGTCGGCCATTCGCGCGTACCGTCAAGGAATCAAAAAAGGACTCTTTAAAATCATGTCCAAAATGGGAATCTCAACGATTGCCAGTTACCGTGGTGCGCAACTGTTCGAGGCAGTCGGCCTCAGCCAAGAAGTCGTCGACCTTTGTTTTAACGGTACGGTATCTAGAATACAGGGTACCAGTTTTACCGATCTCCATAAAGAGCAGTGTCAACTGTCCGCCGCTGCCTGGGACCCCAGGAAGAACGTTCGACATGGCGGTCAGTTAAAATTCACCAACGATGGCGAGTATCACGCGTTTCATCCTGACATCGTGCATACGCTTCACGCCGCGGTAGCCAGCGGCAGTGTCGACGATTATCAGAAATTTGCCGCACTGGTCAATGAACGAGAACCCGCAGTACTGAGAGATCTCCTCCACGTACAGACTCACCGGCAACCTATACCACTTTCCGACGTCGAACCCATTGAGTCGATCCTCTGTCGTTTTGACAGTGCGGCGATGTCCTTGGGGGCACTGTCTCCAGAAGCACATCAGGTATTAGCTGAAGCCATGAATGAAATCGGTGGCCGCTCCAATTCTGGCGAAGGTGGTGAAGACCCGGCTCGGTACGGTACTCCCAAAACTTCAAAAATCAAGCAGGTTGCATCGGGTCGGTTTGGTGTAACCCCGCAATATCTGGTCAACGCTGAAGTGCTGCAGATCAAAATTGCTCAAGGCGCCAAGCCCGGCGAAGGCGGGCAACTGCCGGGACACAAAGTCAGTGAAATGATCGCGGCGCTACGCTATTCCTCACCCGGGGTTTCACTCATCTCACCGCCACCACACCACGATATTTACTCCATTGAAGATCTCGCCCAGTTAATTTTTGATCTCAAGCAGGTCAATCCGCAGGCACTGGTTTCAGTCAAACTCGTCTCTGAAGCCGGGGTGGGCACCATCGCGGCCGGGGTGGCCAAGGCTTATGCCGACCTGATTACCATTGCCGGCTATGATGGCGGTACGGGCGCCAGTCCGATAACCTCCGTCAAGTATGCTGGCAGTCCTTGGGAACTCGGTCTGGTTGAGACGCAGCAGACACTGCGTTTAAACGGCCTTCGACATTTGGTTCGACTGCAGGTCGACGGTGGTTTGAAAACCGGTCTTGATGTGGTCAAAGCCGCAATTTTAGGTGCGGATTCGTTTGGGTTCGGTACGGTACCCATGTTAGCCATGGGTTGTAAGTATCTGCGCGTCTGCCACTTGAATAACTGTGCGACTGGTGTCGCAACGCAGAACAGTAACCTGCGAGAACGTCATTTTGTTGGTACGAAAGAACGAGTGGTACGGTATTTCCATTTTGTCGCCGAAGAAGTTCGCAACATTCTGGCAAGGATGGGCCAACACAGTCTGAACGACGTGATTGGCAGACCTGAATTCCTTGAAATTTTACCGGGTAAAACGGATAAACAGAGACGTCTTGATCTCTCGCCTCTCCTGTCGACTGCCGGGGCTGCCGACACCGTGCCACGGCGTTGTACGGCACCGCGCAACGAACCCTGGGATCGGGCACCCCTGGCCGAACGCATGGTTGGGGATGCCCTCCCCGGCATCAAGGCGGGGCACGGCGGTAGTTTTCACTACACCATCCGCAATATCAATCGCTCCATCGGCGCCCGTCTGTCGGGGGAGATCGCCAAAGCGAATCAGGCCCTTGAATCACCGGTCAAAGTCAGTTTTACCGGCGTTGCCGGACAGAGTTTTGGAGCCTGGAATGCAGCTGGTCTTGAGCTTTATCTGGAGGGTGATGCCAATGATTATGTCGGGAAAGGCATGTCCGGCGGCAAAATTGTTCTTATGCCATCGAAGGATAGTTCACTCGACACTCGGTACACACCCATCGCCGGAAATACCTGCTTATATGGTGCGACGGGTGGAAAACTGTTTGCCGCGGGTACAGCTGGAGAACGTTTTGCGGTGCGCAACTCAGGAGCAATCGCAGTCTTGGAAGGCTGTGGTGATCATGGTTGTGAATACATGACTGGTGGTGCCGTGCTGTCGCTGGGCGGCACTGGAGTCAACTTCGGCGCTGGGATGACCGGGGGTATCGCATTCGTACTGGATCTGGAGCGCGTGTTTGTCGACTGTTACAATCACGAATTGATTGACATTCATCGTTTGACTCACGAAGACATGGAGCCGCACCTCAGCTATCTGCATGAACTGATTGGTGAATATGTTGAAGAAACCGGCAGTCGCTGGGGCAAAACGGTCAATGATGATTTTCTTGAATTGGTCGGACGTTTTTGGCTGGTCAAACCCAAAGCTTCTGAAATCAACGACCTGATGGAAACGTTGCGTGAAGCCGCTTGACCGCGCTGACCCGACACTCTTCATGAAACAACATTTTCAATTCGTTGATCTGCCGCGCCAAGATCCTCCAAAAGACTCCCCACAGTATAGAAAGCAACATTGGGGTGAAATTTACCACAGCTATGACGCAAAAACAGCGGCCGGTCAGTCGGCGCGTTGCATTGCATGCGGCAATCCCTACTGTCAATGGAAGTGCCCGGTACATAACTACATTCCGGACTGGCTAAACCTGATTGCTCAGGGCCGTCTGTTTGAGGCGGCTGAACTCTCACATCAGACCAACTCGCTACCCGAAATCTGCGGCAGAATCTGTCCACAGGATCGGCTGTGTGAAGGGGCTTGCACAATGAACGATGGGTTCGGTGCCATCACGATTGGCGCAGTCGAAAAGTATATTACCGACGAAGCGTTGCGGCTTGGCTGGACACCGGATATATCCGATGTTCAACCCACCGGAAGGAAAGTGGCAATCGTGGGGGCGGGACCGGCCGGACTAGCCTGTGCTGACGTACTTGTTCGACATGGTGTAGAGACAATCGTGTTTGATCGCTATACCGAGATCGGTGGTCTACTGACGTTTGGCATTCCATCCTTTAAACTGGAAAAAAAAATCGTGCTGGAACGCCGAAAAGTCATGGAAAACATGGGCGTAATCTTCGAACTTGGTATTGACGTTGGTGGCGATTTACCACTTGCCAACCTGCTGACGGATTACGATGCAGTTTTTCTCGGTATGGGGGCTTACACTTATATGAAAGGTGGATTTCCGGGCGAATCAATGGATGGGGTACATGAAGCGCTACCTTATCTGATCGGTAACAACCATCAAGTGGAAAATTGGCAGTCGCTGCAGTGGCCGTACATCAATCTCGCGAACCGGCAGGTCGTAGTATTGGGTGGTGGCGATACAGCCATGGACTGTGTACGAACTGCGGTGCGCCAAGGCGCCAATCAAGTGACCTGCGTTTATCGTCGGAATGAAGAAAACATGCCGGGGTCGCGCAAAGAAGTCTGGCACGCGAAAGAAGAGGGTGTGGTTTTTCTATGGAATCGTCAACCGATTGAAATCCTTGGCAATGGTAGTGTTCAGGCAGTAAAAGTGATTGAAACGCAATTGGGGGAACCGGATGAACGAGGACGTCAACAACCACAGTCCGTACCTGGTAGCGAACAGACAATTGCCTGCGACAGCGTCATCATCGCATTCGGCTTTCGACCTAGTCCCTCAGAATGGTTTTCTGAGTACGATATTGACGTTGATGCTTTTTTGCGCGTTAAGGCTCGCCACGATAGTGATTTTCCGTTTCAAACTACCAATCCGAAGATTTTCTCAGGTGGTGACATGGTACGAGGTGCGGATCTAGTTGTAACTGCAGTCTTTGAAGGCCGGGAAGCCGCCCACGGTATCATTCGCTATCTTAACGTTTAACTCCTTAGAATGCAGATGCAAAGTGTTACGCCAAGCAGTCGTCTCATTGTCGCGCTTGATGTTTCGACTGGGAAACAGGCGCTGGAACTGGTTGCGAAACTGGAAAACAGTGTCAACTTTTTCAAAATTGGTTTAGAGTTGATGGCGAGCGGCGATGGACTGCAGGTGATTGATCAACTGGCGGCCGACGGATATCACATCTTTGCTGATTTTAAACTGCTGGATATTCCGCAGACCGTTTACCGTACCGTAAAAAATCTCAATGACCGCGGCATTGATTTCTTGACTGTTCATGCCGAACCCCAGGCTATGGAAGCCGCTGTTGATGCTGCCGCTGACGTTAGGGTCTTGGCCGTCACGGTACTGACTAGTCTGCAAGACAATGCTCTGCGACGCATGGGTTTCGAGCTAACTTTGGAAAAACTGGTTCGATTGCGTACCATTCACGCTCACGAAGCCGGATGTGCTGGAGTCATCGCCTCTCCCCTGGAGGCCAAGCTGATTAGGGAAGATACCCATGGAGACTTATTAATCGTCACTCCCGGAATTCGCGGACCGGACGAACCGGCCAATGATCAAAAACGAACGCTCAACATAGATGGCGCACTAGCGGCAGGAGTCGATTTTGTCGTTATCGGTCGCTCCATCCGCGATGCAAATTCACCTAAAGATGTAGCGATCGGATTCCAAAATAGAATCCATAAGTTTGAACAATCTCTGCATCAGTAAATCATGATCAAGACTTTGCCAGTTGATCATTTAAATCTGGCGAACAGTGCATTCATGCGCACGTTGCGAATGCAGTATGTCGAGCAAACTCCAGTCTGGGTGATGCGGCAAGCCGGCCGTTATCTTCCAGAGTATCAAAGCACCCGAAAACGCGCCGGGAGTTTTCTGACCCTGTGTCGCACTCCAGAATTGGCTTGTGAGGTCACGCTACAACCCCTGCAACGCTATGATCTTGATGCCGCCATTATTTTCTCCGACATACTCGTCATCCCAGATGCCATGGGTCTGGGTCTACAAATGGTTGAATCTGTTGGACCGGTGTTCGAAAAGCCCATTACTTCCCGACAACAGATTCAACGACTCAACGTGCCTGACCCCGAAGATGATCTTGGTTATGTACTAGAGGCCATTCATATTACCCGACAAAATCTGAATGCCTCCATTCCACTCATTGGTTTTACCGGCAGTCCTTGGACGCTGGCAGTTTACATGATCGAAGGACGTTCCAAAACAGACTTCAAAAAAGTGAAAGCCTTTGCGCAAGAGGAACCCGGCGCCATGCAGAGTCTACTCAATACCCTGTCCCGCTCAGTAACCGCGTTACTTCAGGCGCAAGCGGAAGCCGGCGTCTCTGCACTGATGATCTTTGACACTTGGGGTGGCATTCTGAATACAGCCGAGTACGAAAACCTGTCGTTGAAATTCATGGAGCAGACGGTGCAACAGCTAAAAGAGGTCATCCCCGAAGTCCCAATCATTCTATTCACCAAAGGGGGCGGTCAGTGGGCAGAAAGAATAGTTCAAACAGGTTGTGATGCCATCGGTTTGGACTGGACTTCAGATTTGGAAGACGTGCGCCGACGAGTGGGTAATTCCGTCGTTCTGCAGGGAAATCTACACCCAGAAGTACTCAAACTGAGTGACGAGAAAATAGAACGTGAAGTTGAGATTATTCTAAGATCATTCGGTCAGGGTAGTGGACACATATTCAACTTGGGACATGGGATTACACCCGATATCAACCCGGATAAAGTGACTGTAATGGTGGAAGCCGTTCATCGACTCAGTAAGGCATATCACTGATATCCAGTTTCAGATGGGCATGAGACTTTACTGAAACTAAGGTAAAGTCGTTCAGAAAATGAATACCAACGCTACTATTACCATGGAAGATCAATACTTTCACGCACAATAAGCCTCGCCTTTTCACCTGGGTATATCGCCTTTTCCTTACGTTTCTTCATTAACAATATATTCAATTTGACATTAAGTTCTAGAGTAATCGCAACCAATGTTTTGCATGCTCTGTTTGCTTCTGGATACCGAAACGAACAATCAATCTCAGGGACATAAACATAACCATATCCTAGATGCCAACCGTCGACTAGATCCACCAAGAGGGCTTCACCTCTAACCATAAATCTGGACTTTAGTTCGTTAATACTTCCAATCTCGTCCACTGCAAGAATCAATATTTGTCTGAGCAACTCAGTCCAAGTGGGATTAGAAATGAGTTGTTCTGCCAGCTTTGCATCCAAAATTTTTGTATGTTTGAGGTCCCAATCAGAAACTGAACCCGGATCAATCATTTGAATATTTGATGAGACATCGTTTGTTTCTTCAAGTTCTCGCAGTTTACTCAACGCTTCATCCAAGATCTCAACTTCATCTAAAATTCTGTTAATGGCCATATCTTCTGTCTCAAACTTATTTGCGAAGTCTTCCAAACGCTCGTAAGTGGAATGCTTGATTCGAATCTTGGGCATTACTTGCTTCTTCTATCTAAAATCGTGAACGTTTCTGGTAATCCACAAAAATATCATACAATCATTGAAATTTTCGCAGAACAGCTGGAGTAATGTTCGGTAACTCTCCACGTTCAAGCATATCAAATGCCTGAAGTACACAAAACTTTGTTCTATATTCACCAAAGTCTCGCATCTCTCGTCTCTTGAGAGCAAAAAAGGATGAACTTGGAGGAGAAGCATCCAAAATCCATTCCAGTTCGGCTCGATTCAGTCCATACATACGGGTGAAAATTGCGTCCAGCTCACACCTCAAGGCATGACGAAAATCCTCATCCCAAGAAAAAGGCGGACCTTCGAAGCCTAAATCAATGGCAAATCCAGCGAGATCATCCGACGTATAGGTTAAATTCAGAACCCGCGGTACAATCAGCTCAACATATTTCAAGTCTGCGACGCAATTTTCCAGATATTGTTTGGGTGGTAATACAGGAAGCTGCTTCACAATAAAAATACTCATGCTAGTACCGCCAATTGAAGAGCGAACAGCCCAGTCAAACGGCAGGCTATTCATGTTGGCAAGAATCAAAGCCGAAGCCACTGTCCGTACATTTTTCAGGTTTACAACAGACGCGGTACTTCCAACTGCGGAAATTGGTAAATTATCCGTAATAAATGTTCGCGCATCAGTTGCTCTAGTTATACATCGGAAGGTTTGTAACCAACTCCCATAGTCAAGTTCTATCAGAGGTGACGAGCCACTCACCGCTGATCTCCGTATAACTGTGAGTATAGCTGTTCTCTGATTTGTTGGGGCAGTAATCGTCCGGAATACGATGAGCCAACGACTACAACTATCCCTGAATCGCTCAACCCTACAACCGGAATCACGGCGAAAATACTCGTTCTCTCGTTGGTTGCGTGAGTGATTTTTCTGAGAGAGAGTTGTACGCCAATTCTCTGAGCGTTTCGAATAAATTCTGGGGGGGGGGGGCAGTTTTATTATCAAATGACAATTTTGCTTGGTTCGATGCACCAAATTTGAGTTTTTCTGCTACTATTTTTTCCGAAACCCAATATCTCGGAATAACTACAGATTTCGTGTCCGACTTTTCTGACCTAGTCATCAATCTAGCCTTTCCACTCTTGATGTCTCGCTCGCAAACACCATCGAAGGTAGCGAATCTGTGATCGTATTGATGGAATAGCTTAGCTTCATAGAGCGGAAGAAAACGCTCATCCCCTTTTTCGAAAACACTTCCACGTAATTCCCACCCACCATCCTCCAGTTCTGATCGTGTTCGAAATTGATGAGAATCATTTGCCATGTCAAACATCCTCTGAAACGAAACGCCCCACGGATTATTTTCCAGTTCTGGGGGTTGAGTCTCTTTCCATAAAACCCCAGCGCGTTGGTACATTTTGCGAGTGATTTCCATGTCGCGTCGGGTTCGAAAAATTGGACATGTCCGTGTATTAGGGTTAAACAGTATAAAATCGTCTGCACTAAGTGTATATCGCCGTTTCACTTCTTTCAACTGCTCAACTTGATGCAGAAAGAATGCAAACTCCGCCTCAGGAATCGGAGTATCCATACCACTCAATGTCAAAAGACAGAATTTGTACGATTTGTGCACACCGACAAAGATCGCTTCACGATTCTCGAAGTCGAATAAACTGACAAGTCTTTTCTCTGAAATGATATGGTTGAAAAAAGCTTTGGTCGTGTCATCAGTGGCAATACCAGTTGGTACGATTAAACCCGCCCGCCCTCGTGGATTGAGAAGTTGAAGGAACGTCTCGGCAAAAAGTGTATAGGTGTTGACATCACCCATCCCGGTTAAAGGGAAACGCCCGCCTGTGCGAACATACTGACTAGCGGCTTCAGCCTTGCGTTTTGCAACCATAAATTCACGATATAGTTTCTTGTCAGAAAGTGAAGAATCTTCCCGATTCAACTGCCGAATCTGTTTTTCCCGCAACGCCTTGTTCCGAGCATTAGCGATTTTCGGGGCGCGTAGCTCAAAGAACTCTTTCTCCTGTAACTTGATTCGCTCCCATGGGGGATTACCAATCACGACATCAAAACCTCCATCTTGCATAATTTCAGGAAAGGCAAGATGCCAATGCAAGAAGGAATGACAATCGGCTAGTACTTTTAAATGATCTTCGACATCGTCATTTAATCGATTTGAGCGCTTTAATTGAACAAAGTTTCTGGACAGAGGTACGATTTTATGAGTCTTTGAGGTCTTTGGCGAGAAGTAAGCCCCCACAAAAATATTGGCACGTAGAGCTTCATGGTCGCGTACTGGATCTCGTAACATCAACTGCCATGCTCGCTGTTTCTCCTTTACATTTGTTAATGTTTCTTCTGGCATGGCTTCAAAATCAAGACTTGCAACAGCAACTTCTAAAACTCCATCCTGGTCCTTATCGAATAGAACTTCTTGACCATCTGACTCGAGATTACGCTGTTTTAGAGTGCTGCAAATGGTTTTGTTGTCGCCTGTTAATGGTTTATAGGCTTCATCTGGAATACCATTTTCTATTGATTCCGGATTCAGGATACCAATTAAACTGTCACCGTGTAGAATGTGAGCGTCAAGAAATGTAAGTGGTTTGCCAGGCTCAATTGTTTCAATCCAGAGCGCTGTTTTACAAAGCTCAACTGCAAGTCGATTTTTATCCACGCCGTAAATACAGCGTTTCATCACATCACGCAGAGCATTTTGACGAGTGACTTCCTCAATTGTATTGTCACCTGATTCAACACGAACGATTTCAGTAGCGAGTCGGCGCGCTACTGCCAACAGGAAATGACCTGATCCACATGCAGGATCAATAACTTTCAGATCCAGTATGGCAGCACGAGGGTTGTCAGGTTGGAAATCGACCGCTTGCTTAATGACAGGATCTAGTGTCGATTTAATGAGCTGGTTCACCAAATTGGGAGGCGTATAGTAGGTGCCGGTCAATTTTCTTTCAGATCCTTTCACTTGTTTAACATTGAAGTCAATTGAAAAAGAAAACGTCCAATCAGTGGTGTTGATAATAGGACGAAGTTCCAACAAACTTTCATAGACTGAACCTAATTCCTCTGTTCCCATATCTCTGTAGTTAACACGAGCAAGGTTTTGATCAGACCGGAAATAAGCAAGGTTGCGAACAGCTTCAAGTAAATACCTGTTAGATATGACAGCGTCGTCTAGGTCGCGACAATGATCACGCAGGAAAAGTCCGCCGAGTGCAGAAAGGCCAAGTCGTATACCACTTACATCCCCCCTAAGCACCTGAAAATTAACTTGAAGGCAACGCCAAAGATCTTGATGATGGTCATAGTAACGGTGATGAAGAGTACGTTCACGCAGTCGGGCCAGTGCGTACCCCTCAGAATATATGTCACGTTGGCCGACAGTAGCATCTGGCAAGTGGAGA
The DNA here is from genome assembly GCA_965116205.1 of Arenicellales bacterium. Classification (GTDB taxonomy): domain Bacteria; phylum Pseudomonadota; class Gammaproteobacteria; order Arenicellales; family JAJDZL01; genus JAJDZL01. Next base: position 317,334 of record OZ220493.1, read on the forward strand.
AGATTTCGTTCTTCAGCGCTGAAGAGAAAAAGCAATCGATATACAAGAAGAAGTAATTGCTGAAAGTAATCATCGGGCGAAAGATCGCCACAATTTAAATCTTTTCGAAGTCTATCGTTCAATGGATGTTGAAGAAAACCATTTCCAATTTGGCGTAATGAGTCAATGACACCGTTTCGAAGTTTCTCTAGAGCACGCTCTCCAGTCTCATGCGCCTTCTTTCGCCAGTCTTCCATAATGCAGTTTGAAGGCTTAGAAAAATCTCCTTCGCCAGAGCCTCGCGGTCGAAGGCGACTAGCGTGTACGGAAAGCCAAAATGCTACAAAATCAGAATAGAGATTTTCAGCGAAAATCAGGTCAAGATCAATTTCTATATAGGAGGGCCGTGTTAGACTAACACTTTCGCGCAGGATGCGAAACTTTGATCCATTGGATACCAATCCCCAAAGCACAGTATCATCAACGTTCAAATATTCCTGCATCATATTGTGAGGCGATCGACGGATACCGTCATACCCAAGGCGAGGGTCGACTTTATCAATATCAAAATCATGAGTTAAGAGCAGGATTGGTACAGTTCCACCGCAGGCTCGGTGGGTCAATCTATAGACGCGATTCTCACACTCAATGCTACTAGCAGTGTTTATATCGTTGTAACCAAACAAGGTGTGAAGCAAAGTCACAAGCCAATCATCAATTCCAAATTTAGGTCTGGAAAAATCACGACTGGCAAGCCTGTTTGCGTAGCGCATATAAAGGTCGTTAGCGATACTCCAGTAGCGGGAGAGTTCATCCTTTATTTCTAGAGAATCTGACAACTCGTAATCAGAACTATCTTGATGATGTGCCTTAAGCGTCGCTATAGTTTGAAGAAACTCAGACGGTAGTAAACCTCCTTCGATTTTTAGCGCCGTAAACCCACGACTTCGTCGGGTAGTTATCATACTTACATTTTGGGCAGAGGCATAAAAACATAGATTCCGATTTTGTCGACCGGCAACGCAGGAAAGACTTTGTAACGTAGCCCTTTAGTTTTACTTGCTTCTCGAATTCGCTGATGGTCGTCCAATAGATTCTGAGCTCGTTCATGTGCAACTTGTTCAAAAGTTTTTTCCAAATTTTGCAAAGCATTAATAGCTTGATGAATCAGATGAACTTGGTGATTTTTCTGCATGTTACGAGCTGGTTCAAGTGCAAGTAGCGAAAGTGCGTCTTCATCAACAAGAAGTTTCGCCGAACCATTACCTTGGACAGCGATACTAAGACACTCTTCAGATAATAGCGATTTTAACGGTGTAAACTGACCATCTTCACCACGCCTCTCCACTAGGAGGTGGGTACGTAACCGCAACAGATAAAGTACAGTGCGAACAGTGATGTCACGAGAAATAATAGCACCGCTACGCGCGACAACATCTGTACCCGTTAATTTTGCATCAATCGCCTGTTCCGTAACGAAATCTGCAAGCGTCGCAACCAATGGGTGAGTGCGATGAATATGTATAGTGCCGGCTGGTGCCCGCTGTTTATGGAAAGTGAGTTTGGCTGAATCTTTAAACCCAATAGCGTACAATCTTTCCTGAAGTGGCTTAGGTAAGTGCGCGACTGGTAACTGATAATACCCCGCCCGTTTATCAAGCGGAGCTTCCAACCGTTCGGCAGACAATCGCACAAATCGAGCAACGTCATCTGGGCCTCCCAGGATAGAAACCACCTTTTCCCATTCAGGCATAACTTCGTCAGGTGACATGCTATGTTGTGCGAAAATTGTTCGTTTTGACTTTCTAGTGGTCCTCAGCCATGCATCGTCAACCTCGGTTTCAATGCTCCCAAAATTTAGCATCTCCTGATTCACCCTAGAATGAAGACTTCTGTTGTTTAAAACGGTGTTCATGATTACCTCAACAACTTTGTTATTGTCTGTCGGCAATGGTACTGAAACACCAAGTTCTTTGCGAATTTTTTCAGCCTTACGAAGAATTACCCGAAGAACCGCACCGTCAACTGGATTATTCTCACCGTAAAGCATCAGTGCACGAACTATCTTGGATGCCTGTCCGAATCGGTCTACACGACCCTCTCGCTGCTCATGGCGAGTCGGATTCCATGTTAAATCATAGTGGACCACCGCGTTGAAATGTTCCTGAAGATTGATTCCTTCAGACAGGCAGTCAGTAGCGACAAGTATTGATTTTTTCTGATCACGATCTATAAGATCTGCTAAACATTCTTGGCGTTCATCGGGCGTCAGTTCTCCCGTGATAACGGTAACCTCAGTTTTCGATAACGCTAAAACGTTTTTGAGTTCTTCACCGATGTAATGTGCAGTGCGGATGTAGCGACAGAAGACTACCGGACGGAAATCGTTTTCCACAAGTTTCTTGATTTCTTCAATGAGAGTATTAAGTTTGGGATCTTTTTTCGGACCACACAACCTGACAGCCCGGTTAATGAGATCGCTGAGTGCTGCAGAATCCTCCACCCTTTCAACAGTGCCGAAGGGCGTGCTCTCGGAAGAAACTAGTAAATCATCGCTAATTTCATCCATGACAGCTTCTCGCGCCGAATCATCTAACTTTGATGCCTTTTCATCAAGACTGTCTTCTTTAGCATTCTCAGTCGATTCAAGACGAGTTCGAAGTGCAGATTCTACGGTAGCGGGGCTGGATGAAGCACAACGTAAGAGTGCAAGCGCAGCCCACCACGACATGCGTTGCTCGAATTTTGTACCACCTTTCGTACGTTGAACCATAGTTCTCGCGTATGCGAGCACATCGTCAAACAGTTGCCCCCACTCACCAGTGAGTCTGTAGGTCGCCTCTCGACTTTCGCGAATTGGGAAACTAGATTCATCCTTCCACTTTTCGATATCACCACGACGGCGCTGTACTAAGTGTTGGCTAAGTTGACTGCGTAATTTTCTACGAATTTCTCCTTCGGGCAAGTCAACTAGTTCTGCAAACTTTGGATTTAATAAACCGAGTAGATTGTGGAAGGCGGTGTCATCACCCGAATGTGGAGTAGCGGTGAGAAGTACCAAACCTCGAGAAGAATTGCTTTCGGCCAAACCTTTAAGAAGTTGATAACGTTGGTGTCGGGCATTTGAATTTGACTGTACGCAGGTATGTGCCTCGTCACAAATGACAAACTCCGGACAAGCACGCAAAAATTCAACCCGCCGGCGATCAGACTTAATGTAATCAAGCGACACAACTGTATAGGGATAGACATCGAATACTGATTCATCTGGCGGCAAATTACGTTCCAAACGGACAGCTGTTCCAGTACGAACGACCTCGGCGTTGATGTTGAACTTCTCAGCAAGTTCCTTTTGCCACTGTTCACACAGATGTGGCGGACAGATGACTGTAAACCGTTCAATTTCACCTCGATCAAGTAATTCCCGTGCAATCAATCCTGCCTCAATGGTTTTACCGATGCCGACATCGTCGGCAACTAACAGTCGGATGGTATCAAGCTTAAGCGCCATAAGCAGAGGCACCAGTTGATAAGCACGTGGCTCAACATAGAGATTTCCAAAACTGCGAAACGGTCCGGCTCCGGCTCTTAGCTTCAAACGAAGTGCGTCACGTAAGAGGAGGCCTGCCTTTTGAGATCCTACTTGATGGGGGTCAGGTAGATCAAACGTAGCGGAAGTGGGTTTATCATTCTCAGGTTCGAGTGAGAGACAAATGACAGTCGCATCATCCTCGGAACCTCCAAGCGGGCGCAGTTTGAGAACATCATCTCGCGTCTCCGGAAGGACTACCCACTCGCGACAACGTGCCCTGACTAAATCTCCTGGCTTGAATTTAACCCTTCTTGTCATCGTCGTTTCCCCGGTTTCCATCAATCTGTTGATATATTTCCGGGTCCGAAGACCCAGCTATACGTGTCAACAATAAAACGCCATGTTGCGCGATCTTCAGTAAACCGAACCACCGTGTATCCAGCGTCTTCAAGATGGTGGGTCACTTCAACATCTTTAGACACTCTGTGCGGCACACGATGATGAGGACCGTCAATGTAGACTAATGTTTGGTTGTCGGTATAGGCAAAGTCGGGTCTTGTATCAAAATCATCAATATAAGGTTGTCCACGATCGGGCAGACGATAACCATTACTCTTGATATAAGTGAGCCAAGTTCTTTCAAGGTTAGATCCGGCAACGTTCCATAACTCGTTAAAACTATCACCGGAGCTCTGTAAGTGATCAATATCTGCGCGCTCTGCCCGTGTCAGTCGACACAGCAAATCAAGCATTTCCTCGTTCCGCCGATCAATTTGAGGATGTTCTGATTGGTTATAGTAACTCAAAAGACACCGATAACAACCGGCTTCGCATTCCACGTCAAGATTATCAAGATCGTTCAAATCAATCCAGTCTCCCGAACGTGACGAGTAGTGACAGATTTCAAGTGCTTTACCAGCTATGCGAGCCAATGAACCTTGATCGTTAACCAAATGAGTCAGTACCCCAGCGCCGCCTTCGGTAGCTTCATAAAACAGAATAGCATTTCGACTGACTCTATCTGGTAGAGGCTCAGCAGCGATTTCAACTTCCTCCAGTTGAAATTCCCGTTCAATACCACGTTTGATTGCATACTGTAAGGAAACCATGGCTTTTTCTGTAAGGTCAACCTTAGGTCGAAGAATAAGGACATTGCGGGCATCTTCAACGAAAGGTGTAATGCGTTCAACTGTCTTACCATCTCGCATCTGATCATCTTCAACGTCGGTAGGGGCTTGTGAGTCCTTGGCCCACTCTCCTGTATTGGCATCAATACTAAAGCCATAAATCGTTTTTTCCTTTCGTCTACGCCAACCTAAATTGATGCGCCAGAGCATGGCGGCAGGGCTATAGAGCAATTCGAACAAAGTCTCTTTGCTATCAGTAACAGCGACTCCTACAACGCGTGTGCGGTTATCTTCTTCACTAAACCGAAGAGTCGTAATCATTTCATAACCTTGACGTTGACGTTCTTCTTCATCCGAGGTAATTCGGTTTGCTCGTCGAGTCGACACTTGTTCTATGCGATATAGATTCAGAATTGAACGCGCATCATCAAGACTTTGATTACAACTGACACAACGCTCATACTCTTTTTGGTCGCGGAAGTGTCCATAGCCACATGCTGAACAAATACGAACAGCTTGTACTGGTAGCTTTGTCGTTACGTTTGCAATTGATTCTTCGCGAAAGGAGAGAGACGCACGATGTACCCGGTAAGTACTGCCCTCGTGATAGATGATGGACTGAGGACCGAACTCGGCAAGTCCAAGAAAACGTGACCTGGTTAAAAAACGATCGCGCGCCACCTTTTCACGCCGACCTGGAATGAATGCCATTAACGGCAAACGTGGGAAATTGTAACCGGGCAGGAAGCCTTCGGATGCAAGATAACGATAGGTATAGAAATCGGAGTTCATAGTTGATTTGCTATCAAGAAGAAGATGCTGCTGCATATAAGCTTCATCATGGCGCGCTTTCGCGTCTTTACGATCCGATTCTGTGGCGGCGGCATTGTGAATAATGTCGCTAGCAAATTTCAACTGATTTGCATTCGCACGGTAAATTGAGCGCCATCGACCGAATGCACTAATAAAGCGACGCTGTGCGGAATTCATGACAGTCCTTAGCCAAACGTCGGTTTCCCGAGAGACATCTTGTCCGAGAGAGTTGATGTTAAGGGTTGAAAGTATTCGCCTCCCACGTCGTTGTCCTTCATTCACTGCCCTGCTAGTGATGATCTGATGAGCGATCTCGTCATGTAGAGGTAAGGTTTCGGAATTCTCTAGATCAATTACATCTCGCACGGAAGAACCAAGTTTGACTCCCGTTTCCAACAACCAGACTGCCTGAAGGTGACTGCGAATTAGATCTTTATTGGTAAGATCAATGTTCGGTGGCTTCACAGAACCAGCGACCATGCGAGTTGGTTCAGAGAAAAAATACTGATCGTGCGGAGACCTCGCGGCACAGTAAGTAATAACAAGCGCTGGTTGACCACCGCGGCCAGCTCGCCCACTCCTTTGAACGTAGTTAGCAGGAGTCGGCGGAACATTGCGCATATAGACCGTATTCAGCGTAGAGATATCAATACCAAGTTCCATGGTTGGCGAGCAGAAAAGTATAGGCAAACCAACTGGTACTAGACCCTTGCGGAAACGCTGCTCTCGAGCTTCACGAACTTTGGTATCTACCTGAGCCGTATGTTCGCGGGCCTCTAGCTGATGAAGAAGGCGGTCCTCACCGTTAAGTAAAGTGGCTACGTTCTCGTATAGATCTCGAAAAAACTGATTGCCTTGATCTTGAGCTACTTCCGACTTGTTGGGAATACGCCATTCAAGAATCGAGCTGTCAATGCGGTAACCAATATCACCACCGTCGAGTTCTGAAGTTTCGACGTAACCATAAATTCTCAACACATTCAGCATGTCGTCAACAACACAGTTAAAAACACCATCATCGAATTTTGATGGATAGTTGGGATTTTGGACACCCCAAAGTTTCATTGACTTTAAGCTCCTGCCAAAGGTAGAGAGATGGGAAATATGAAAAACCTGATAACCAGCCTTACGTCTGCTGTTTTTTCTTCTCGGTCTTGGAACCATAAACGCATGTGAAAATAGTCTTTCATCTTCGGACAAACCCCAAGGTTCCTTCAATTCATTGAAACTTCGATTACGAATTGTTTCTTGGAAACTAGGATCAAGATAAATCGTTTTTATGCATAAAGATTTGCGCATTTCATCTAGAAGCCGGCGAACGATTTTGAAGCGAGTCTCCGGTGTGACTGAACCAAGTAGGGGGTGGCACTTACTCCATTCTTCCTCGTCTTCGCAGCAGCTCATAAGTGCCTTGTATTGGATTTCTAGCAACTTCAACTGCTCCAGGTTTGGATTCGTGATTCGCCAACCTCGCTGCAGATCGAAATACAGTCGATAACCGAGCACGTCACGCAGTGCTTTTTCAGTTCTTTGGCTCTTAACACCTTTAACATCAGGGTTGGCGGCATAGTCAGATGCATCAAGATGGAGATGGGAAAGCGTTTGTTGAGTTAATACCTCGTCTGTGAGGGAATCAGTATCGGTGTTTTGAATTGCAGCAAGCAAAGCACCACGTAAAAGAAGAATTTGAATGAAATCGTTGAAGTGTCCAGCCTGAAGGCTTGCATCCTGTCGATTATCAGTGAAAGCTAATAGCTTCTTAGTGTCCACATCAAGGTTTGACCTGTTAAGGCACTTGAGCGAAGACAAAGTGAGAACAGTTGTTGCGGAACTGCGGCCTTCACTTGATAAACCAGACAGTTTGGTATGTTCACTCCGCACGTTCCCACTGTAGTAAGCATTGCAATCTTTATTCAGACAGAAACGGAAATTGCCAGGAATAAACCATGCAAACAATCCATCTTGAACAACTTGTCCCATCGTATTCAGTTGCACATTGACAGGGCAGTAGCGGCGATAATGAGATTTGAGTCGAAGTTTCTCAGCACCAAATTCCAGCCAGTCTTCGGGAAATTGGGAAGCATAATCCTCAGAATTGAAACTTTCCATTGGATCAGGCATCAGATAACCATATTGAATATCCTGATCATCATTGGATCGATCTGACAGGTCTCGAGGTTCAAAGGCTTGGAGTTTTTTACCATCCTGTCGTCCCCAAACAGGAAAATACTCTTGTCCACACTCCCGACAGAAGCAAAGTGGATAAAGAAGACGGTTCCGGTCCCCGGGCTTAAATTGCTGTCCGTCTAAAGTCAGAAACCGTTCTTCAGGTGCTTCGAGTGTGGAGTAAATGTTCCAAGCACCACTAATAAACTGATGTAGACGAAACGCGAAGAAACTTTCATTTCGCTCATTCAGGCTACTATGAGCAGTGAGCAAGAAGTCTCGTAAAAAGTCGTGGCAAGTTGTCTCATCTAGACCACTATCAGTTGCGAGCGCTTTTGCTGCTTCAAGTATGGACCGGGGGCGAGAGATACGCTCTAATTGACGGCCGCGTTTTTCCAGTCCTAGATTTTCTTCCACCCATTTTGCAGCTGGGTGTTTCGCTAATTCCTCATGGGGGGGGGGGGGGGGGGGTAGCTAAACTGCGTTCAATGGCGGCTCGAAGAGTGGCTCTAGTAACGTTTGTATTTGAGTCTACAACAGACTTAAGTGTTTCAGAAATAACATTTTTAGGGTCAATCTTTGTACCAAAAATAAGTTCCGCGATTTTCGCAACGTCGACCTTTCGATTCTCCCATGAACCTTCTGAGGTCATAGTTGCGGAGGTGCCGACGCATTGAAGATTGTCGTTGAAACGTTCCCTGACGCGCCGAACAAGCATGGCAACGTCAGCACCCTGTCTTCCACGGTACGTGTGAAGTTCGTCAAGCACCAAAAAACGAAGCCCCGTAGCGTGTTCACGCACCGCCTTATCGATCTCGAGAACACGCGTCATAATCAATTCAAGCATAACGAAATTCGTCAACAGAATGTCTGGCGGATTCTTGGCAATGTAGTCGCGGTCTTCCTGAGATTCTTGTCCGGTATATCGAGCAAATGAGACAGGCTCTTTGCCTTTAGTGTAACCAATTCTTAGATATTTGTTTAGCTCCTCGAACTGGCTATTGCACAGTGCATTCATTGGGTAAACCACGATGGCACTAATTCCCTTGTTAACGCCACCATTTCGCCTGCGACGTAATACGTCGTTAACTATGGGAATGAAATAAGCGAGAGACTTACCAGAACCGGTGCCAGTCGTAAGAATATAACTCTCCCCACTATCAGCGACCCTGATTGCATCTGACTGATGTCGGTGTAGTTGGAGTGGTTTACCAAACTTGTTGTCGACGTCTTTAAGCCGAAAAATCCTTGCACACTCATGTTCAAGCGTACCATTCTCGACGAGGCTATCTATCCATTCACCCGGCTCGTATTTTGGATTCAATTGAATAAGCGGAGGCGGCCAGAAACGACCTTCCTTATAGGACAAATCAACTTTGCGATTTATATCATTGGCATTAATTTTCACAAAGCTTCGAGAAAAACGTTCATACTCGGTAATTAGGTCTTCACGAAAATCGAATACGTTGAAATCATCCTTTGAATTATAGAAACTATTCATACTAGCATTTTTAGCGTGCTAATTGAGGATACTTTGGAATGTATGGAATGTATTCGCTGAGAAACACAATGCTAATTGAAACAAAAAGTGAATTGATTAATTTCTGTGAATAGGGCGACATTGCGATTCGAGAAAAATAATTGTTGGGTGAGCTTTACTGAGCTTGGATAGTGTGGCCGAAATAATTTTGGTGAAATAAAGGAAACGTGACTCACCAAAAGATACTGTGGTGTAGTCAAATTTGCAAAGTAAGAAGCAACGTATATCATTTGAACTGCTAATTTGAATCTTCAAATGATAGTCGTTATTCATTTTTTAACACATCATCATAAATGAAAATATTGATTATACTAAGTTGTGCTGCCCAGTTCAATGGATAAGGTATTACCAAAAACATTCACATACTACTACATACAAAAATACAAATTTACAAAAAAGTTAAAGTTTATCCACCAGCGGCAACGGTTCGCTGCCGCTGATGAATAGAGAATCGTGCTTCATTATCGTTCGGACTGACATAACCAAGTGTCGAATGCAGCCGCTTCGCATTATAAAAGTCATCAATATACTGCGATGCGTGCACAGTTCAGTCATGGTTTCAAAGGAACGACGCCGTAGCCACTCACATTTCACTCTCTCAAAGCAAATTCACTGGTAAGGGTTGGACATCCCTGCGAGATTACCCGACCTTCGTCCTTCAACTTGATTAGCGTAGCGAGTAACGAACGAGCTGCTGCCGGATGCAGTTTGCGGTCCGTATCCCGATACACATCAGTAACCATTGCATCGACTGAACGATTGCCATTCCTCAAACTCCGCAACACTTCCAATTCTCGTTCTCTTCGATGTGCCATGAGCGCTTCAACATAGGGTCGAGGTGATTTGATCGCCGGACCGTGAGTCGGGTAATAAACTTCGTCGTGGACAGACAGCAGTTTCTCTAGGCTTGCCAAGTAATCAGCCATTGAGCCATCAGGTGGAATGATGACCGAAGTCGACCATCCCATAACGTGATCTCCAGTAAACACCGACTGCTCTTCCAGCAATCGATAACAGAAATGATTGGACATGTGCCCCGGTGTATGCACACATCCCAGTGTCCACCCATCACCGGCAATCAAATCACCATCGCTGACTTCGACAGACGGAGTGAATTCATGATCAAATTCTTCTTCAAATCTCTCTTCATCAGTGTGCTCACTTTTCTTCAGCGTACAACCATAAATCGGTGCACCACAAATTCTTTGTAGCGGCCGAGCGGCTGACGAGTGGTCGCGATGCGTATGGGTAACGACAATGTGTGAAATCACCTCGTCACGCAAGCTCTCATCAATCGCCAAGATGTGCCGTTCCAAATCTGGCCCAGGATCAATAACGGCAACACTCTGTCGACCAACGATGTAGGTCCCTGTGCCTTTGTAGGTGAATAGACTCGGGTTGGGTGCAACAATCCGGCGAATCAGTGGTGACACTTCCTGCAACTGTCCATAGACAACTTCATTCTCGAATTGAAATGGTATTCTTGACTTCAAGAAATCAGTACTCCACAGTTGACCGTCAAGCTGCTGATTCCACTAATTCACCATTCGTATGTGTGAAGGTGAATCGATCGGCTTCCCAACCTACTTCAATAGTATCCCCCGGACCAAATTGACCATCAAGAATTTCCTTGGCTAGTGGATTTTCAATTTCCGTTTGAATTGCCCGACGCAGGGGACGCGCGCCATATACCGGATCAAATCCTGCTTTAGATACCTGCTCCAGTGCTTCCTCATCAATCTCCAACTGCATGCCCCGATCCGCCAATCTTTCATGCAGATAACGAATCTGGTTGCGCGCAATTTCATGAACATGCTCACGCGATAGACTGTGAAAGACTATGATGTCATCAATACGATTAACGAACTCCGGCCGAAAATTCTGCTTAACAACTTCCATGACTGCCCTTTGCATACCTTCATAACCATCTACTTTGCCATGGGTCTGATCAGTGCGTCTGAACTCACTGTCGCTCATCCGCTGAATCAACTCCGAGCCTAAATTCGAAGTCATGACTACGACCGTATTGCGGAAGTCAACCGTTCTGCCGTGTCCATCCGTCAGTCGCCCATCATCAAGCACCTGCAGGAGAATATTGAACACATCGGGATGCGCCTTTTCGATTTCGTCCAGCAGAATCACGCAGTAAGGACGTCGACGCACCAGTTCGGTGAGATGCCCACCCTCTTCGTAGCCCACGTATCCGGGCGGTGCGCCGATCAAACGAGCTACCGAGTGTTTTTCCATAAACTCAGACATGTCGATTCGCACCAACGCCGCTTCATCGTCAAACAGAAATTCAGCAACCGCTTTCGACAGTTCAGTCTTACCCACACCGGTCGGTCCCAAAAACAGAAACGTACCCGTAGGTTGATTGGGGTCCGACAGCCCTGTACGTGAGCGTCTGATGGCGTTGGCAACTGCAGATATTGCTTTTTTCTGACCGACGACGCGCTCACCAATTTTGGGTTCCATATCCAGTAATTTGGCGCGCTCGCCCTCCAGCATCTTGCTCACCGGAATACCTGTTGCACTGGAAACGACTTCGGCCACCTCTTCCTCAGTAACACTGCTCTTCATCAATTCAAATTCCCGGTCCTCATCGGAGCGGGTATCAGACAACTGGCGTTCCAATTCCGGAATCGTGTGATTATGCAACTTCGCCAGTTGTTCCAAGTCACCATTGCGGTGGGCATTCACCGCTTCAATGCGCGCCGCTTCCAACTGTTCCATGATGTGCTGTGAGCTCATGACAGAGGCTTTCTCACTGAACCACACCTGTTCCTGCTCGGAATATTCACGTTGCAGATTTTCGAGTTCTTCTTCCAACTTGGACAGACGCTTACGCGACTCTTGATCGGTTTCATCTTTCAATGCCTCGCGCTCGATTTTCAATTGAATGATTTTTCGATCGAGGCGATCCAGCGCTTCCGGTTTGGAATCAATTTCGATACGAATGCGACTGGCGGCCTCATCAATGAGATCAATGGCCTTGTCCGGCAGATTGCGATCGGTAATGTAACGCTGCGATAGATTTGCCGCTGCAATAATGGCCGGATCGGTGATATCAACACCATGGTGAATTTCGTATTTTTCCTTGATGCCACGCAACATGGCTACAGTACTCTCAATACTGGGTTCCTGTACCACGAGCTGCTGAAAACGCCGTTCCAGTGCCGCATCCTTTTCAATATATTGGCGATATTCATCTAGGGTGGTTGCTCCGACACAGTGTAATTCACCACGGGCTAGTGCCGGTTTAAGCATGTTACCGATGTCCATTGAGCCTTCGGTTTTGCCGGCACCCACCATGGTATGCAACTCATCAACAAACAAAATGATCTGCCCTTCTTGCGCGGCTAGCTCCTTCAACAGTCCTTTAACCCGTTCTTCGAATTCACCTCGGTACTGCGTGCCGGCGATCAGCGAACCCAAATCAAGCGCCAGCAGACATTTGCCCTTCAATCCTTGTGGTACTTCACCATCAATGATGCGCTGTGCCAATCCTTCGACGATCGCCGTTTTACCGACGCCCGGCTCACCAATCAAGACTGGATTGTTCTTCGTCCGCCGCTGTAACACCTGAATGGTTCGCCGAATCTCATCGTCTCGACCAATAACTGGGTCGAGTTTCCCCTGTTCGGCGCGTTCCGTCAGATCAATAGTGTATTTTTCAAGTGCCTGTCGCTGATTCTCGTCAGCTGCGTCGTTAACAGGTTGCCCGCCGCGCAGCTGCTCAATCTTCTGCGACAGAATTTCCTCTTTCGCACCGGCTTCCCGAAGTATCGCACCACAACGGGTCTTGTCCTTGACTGCAGCCAGAATAATGAGTTCACTCGAAATGAATCGATCACCACGTTTTTGCGCCAGTGCATCGGCTCGATTCAATAGATTGGCCGCCTGTGTAGAAAAATGCACGGCACCATCGGCGCCCGCCACTTGCGGTAGACTGTCCAGATACTCACCCAGCGCCGACTGAACCTTCAGCAAGTTGACGCCGCTTTGAGTAAGAAGGTGAGAAACGGTGCCATCTTTCTGGTTGATGAGCGCGACCACGAGATGGGCCGGTTCAATGTACTGATGGTCACGCCCGACGGCTATGCTTTGTGCCTCGCCGAGCGCCTGCTGTAATTTGACGGTTAACTTATCTTGATTCATCGCCACCTCTATCGAATGTCATAGGTCATGTGCTACATTCAGATATAAGGGGGATGTTGTAATTTTCAATCGATTTGTATGTTCGCGCCACGATGTGATCGGAACACATCCGTGCCGGTGGCTACAACAGAACATGAGGGAGGGAGATGACGGGCTATATTACTTCGTGGGCGTCGAACTCATCTCGAAGTTTGGTCAGTGCGGTCTTACCCAGTGGTGTTCTTGGCAGATCCTCAATCACTGCACAACGCACCACATGATTATGGGACGACGTGCGACGGTTGAAATCTCTCAGAATCTCTTTCGCCCGTACCTTACATTGTTCAGGGTTATCCATGGCGAATAAGACAACCGGCCGCTGTTCAATTTCGATGACTCCTGCTTCTTTGACGCCATTGTAGCGTTCTAATAGAGTCTCAATTTCCTCCGGATAGACGTTCTTACCAGCTTCCGTTACGATGATGCGTTTCACTCGTCCCGTCAAACACAGATTGCCGGACGCATCCAGTCGACCTAGGTCTCCGGTACAAAACCACTCACCTTTCATCACTTCATCAGTCAATACCTGATCGGAATAACCCAGCATCACGTTGTGCCCTTTCACTAGCACTTCGCCACTTCCCAACTCGTCTGGCTCATCAATTCTAATCTCCACACCTTCCAGTGCATAGCCGACACTGTCGAGATTGCTAGGATAGGCTTCCTGTACGCAAATCACCGGCGACGTTTCCGTTAGCCCATATCCCTGTCGGAGACTAATACCCAGCTGACGGAAAAACTTCGCAATACCAGGGTCCAGTCGGCTGCCACCACTCACCCAATACCTTAAATTCGGACTTAGTTTTTTTCTGAGTGGCGCATTCATCACACGTCTCAGAGTCAGTGGCAAAGCACCCAGCAAGGCAACATACCCGCGCAGCAGGAAACCACCTTGATTGAACTTTTTCTCCATACCTTCCTTGATGTTCCTGAACAGCCGGGGAACAGCAAGCACCACGGAAATGTGCTCTTCTTTCATGGCATCCAGCACTTCCTGCGCGGTGAGAACTTTCGGTAGCACGATCGATGCTCCACAGTACAGTGGCAGGAGCATCCCACCTACCAATTCAAACGTGTGAGACAGCGGTAGTAAGCTCAGAAAGCGGTCCGTCTCATCAATGGAAACGATTCTGGAACACGCCATGAAGTTGGATGACAGGTTAGCATGCGATAGTCGCACAATTTTTGGGGTGCCGGTCGAACCCGAAGTATAGATTCTCAAACACTCCTGCTCACTGAAACCATTCATCGGCTCGTCCACTTCCTGCTCGGCCAGTTCGGAAGCCATTTCAATAGGCAGTACAGGATAGTCAACAGCATCCAAAAGAGCACCCGGCTCATGGGCGAGAATCAATTTCGGTTCGATGGAATCAAGTTGTGTTTGAATGTCCCCTTTGCTGTTGCCAATGTGCACCGGTGACAGAATGGCACCAATTTTCCATACCGCCAGGGCAGCCGCACCCCACTCGGGACCGTTGGCGCCAATCAACGCAACCGTGTCTCCTTGAGATATGCCACTCTGACGAAGTCGTGCCGCCGTATGCAATGCACCATCATAAATTTCTCGATAAGTAAAACTGACGGAGGGACCGGTCTTGACCCGCCGTATCCAAGCAACATTTGCACCTTTCGATTGCAACTGCGGTGCAAGAACTTCCCATAGATCTTTTGTCATTTTCCCTAATATAGCAATAGAAACAGCTGAATATCGGCAAAGCATTGTTTTAGCATACTTTTCGCCCATTTGATGAGACACCCATTGGATGCCAATTCAATGGGGCTCTTCCGGCGGGTTATTTTACTCGATCTTCCTCCCTTTTTTCATCGTTACCGGTCGGTTTTTCGCGCCGTCGCGCCAGGCATTCCGGTGGCCAGCCCCGATCGCGTCGCGAGCGAGGTGTGAACTCATCATCATTCATATTAATTAGTATTTAATTAACATTTACAATTGTAAATAATTTATACTTAATCCATATTTATAAACTTCAATCTTAAACCTTTATTTCTCAACTATGACGAGCACACCATCATGAAGCGCCAATCCCACTACAACTACCCAGTCCGTGACCAGGGCCACCGACTGTTCACCATCGGTGTCACCGCGCAACCCACCACCAGCCATGGCCGACTCATCTTCATCCAGCATCTGCTACGCACCCTCAAACTGGCCCACCGGGCCAACCGCCGGTTCCCGAAACCCGGCAGCAACCGCGGCTATGCCCCCGGCCAACTCATCACCACCTTCCTGCTGATGGCCGCCGGCGGCGCGGCCCGACTGTGCGACGTCAACATCCTGCACCGCGAACAGCGGCGGCTCGCCCTCGGTGGCCTGCACCGCATCCCCAGCGAACACTCCCTGTCACACTGGCTGCGACAGCACGGCACCGCCGCCCTACAGCCCCTGCAGATGCTGAGCCGATGGCTCATCGGCATCGTCCTGAAACCGCACCGGATCCATCGCCATCTCACCTTGGACATCGATGCTTCATTGTTTCACTGCAAGAAAAAATCCGCCACCCGCACCTACCAGGGGAAACGCGGCTACGCCCCGATGATCGGCATCCTGGCCGAAACCGGGCAGGCCGTCGGCCTGCAGTTCCGGACCGGCAACACGGCCCCGGCATACGACAATCTGGGCTTCATTCAACACTGTGAACAGGGCCTGCCGGACGGCTATCAATTCACCCGCGTGCGCATCGATGCCGCCGGTGATCAGCGCGACATCATTGAATACTGCCAGGAACACCAGCTGGGGTTCGTCATCCGTGCCGACCTGAATGAACGCACCAAAGAAATGGTGCAATCGGTCAAGCCGGACGAGTGGCAACCCCTGAAACACGCCGATGGCAGCTATTCCACCACCGAATCGGTGGCCCACAAGATCCACATCATGAGCGACAGTGAAGTCCCCTTCATTCTGGTCATCCAGCGTCAGAAAATTGACAACAACAAGAAAAAGAACAAGAAAGGGGCCAAGAAACCATCTGCCGGTCAGGACGCCACCGTGTTTCAGCCCTGCCTGCCGGGCTTCGAACGACAGACCGAAGAAGTCCTTGATGATGGTGAGTACCTTGACCGGGCGCTCGCCACCAACCGGCTGGAGATGTCCGACTCGCGCACCGTGCAGTGTTACAACGAACGGGGCGACCGGGCCGAAAACATGATTCGCAACCTCAAGCATGACGGCCACGCCCGGCACCTACCGTGCAGCGATTTCGGTGGCAACGCCGCCTACCTCGGCCTGTGTGCCCTGGCACACCACCTGTTCATCGTCGCACAGATGACCGTGTTGCCACCGGCCTTTCGGTTCTCACGGGCCCCCACGGTGCGCGACGCCCTGATCCGCGTCCGCGGTCAGTTCGCCCGCCATGCGCGCCGCCACTGGGTGAACGTGTCGCACCACCATCAGCAACAGCTACAGGACATCATGGCCGCCATTGACCGCCTGGGACGGTGGGCACCGATGCTCGCCTGACGCCGCCGGCCCGCACGGCCGGCTTCCATTCCATCGCAGACCACCAACGGCACGACACTCCATCCAGGGCGTCCAAGGACGGCACGCGCCCGCATCGCACCGCCACCCGGCACGGGCACCGCCGGTAGCCCCGAATAGACCCCCAAATCCGACCCAAAACCATCGTTACCGATGAGGTTCACCACCGCTCTCAGTCACCGCACCGCCCTAGGTGCATCCGCACCCCGCTGTCAACCGAAAATTGGCTTTTTTGATCTTCTGATGCTATATTAGGGTGTATACTAGCGACGGAAAATAAAATCAAAATGAATTGTCAGGAGAGGCACAAATGTTTGATCGTAATCTAAAAATGAACCTAGTCCACTACGCGGCGAATTTCTGGGGGGGGGGCACGCGAATTTCATTTCCTCTCTTGCGTTCACCGCGTCAGTCGTCACCGTATTGCTCGTCCTCAACTCATTACCGGTGCAAGCGGTTAACGAATGCGGCCCACTGGCTGTTGTCCCCTCGACGACTTGGCCAGCCCATGAGGTGACCTGTGACGCCAACGAGGATCAGAACTGGAACGGTGCTTGGTCTGAACCACTGGTTTTTTATAACGTACCAAGAAGGCGTTCGACCGGACTGAAAGTAACCCTCGAAGAAGGCTTGATTCTAAATGGATGGCCGACGGGTTTTGAGAACCCCCGGCGCTACATTCATAATAGTGGACTTCGCGTTTATGCGCCTGAAAATAGATCGGGATTGACGGATGGCATTCATGTCATTTCCAGCGCCAATATTCGCTCCGGCAGTATCGCCAGCATTGATATCAAATCCCGAGCCCGTGGCAACGTTCCAATCGTGGTTGATATATTGTCTGGAATCCTTTCCGTTGCAGGCGGTCGCGGCGTCAAGGTTGATGCCGAACTGGGGGACGTAACCGTCAACCTCGCAGGAACGTCAACCATCAGAGATTTATTCGGACTCCGCACTGATCCAGCACATAGTGGCATTGAAGTTTATCGGACCCATTCTAGCTCAGGAGACACAACTGTGGCACTGAAAGGCCAGGCAAAAATCGTGAGCAAAGATAAAGGGGGTGTCGACCGCGGGGTCTACATTCATGACGAATCGGCGCCAGAATCATCGGGCACAGCCAACATCCGGGTGACCACTGAAAAGGACACGCGCATCGGCTCTGCGGACCGAGCACTGAACATGGATGGCATTCATGTCTTGATTCAGTACAACAACGAAGAAACAATGCTCGTCAAGGACGTCACCGTCGAGCACAAAGGCAGAATCTATGCGAAAACCAATGGCATCAAGATTGAACATGGCGGCAGTGGCGTGCCAGCCAACAACAATGGCGGTCAAGGCACCGCCACCGTCACTATCAGTGAGAGTGGTGTGGTGGAGACGAAACTTATGGACAGCTTTGCCATTCACCTGAACACGCCCGACGAAGTGTCGGACCGGCGTGAGCAAAGTGTCACCGTCAATGGTCGAGTAGTCGGCGGCAAAAATGGCGGTGCCATCAAACTGGAGGGCGGTGGCACTATCACCCTCGAACCCAACGCGATACTGCGACCCGACGGGGCGAGCGATAGCTATACGGAAATAACGGTGATGAATCCAAGCTCGGCCGCTAAAAATCTGGTGATCAATATGGATTTGAGCATTGGAGATGATACTCTCCGTAAATACCGGAATTTCTACATAAACAATGGTGCAAATGGCAACACCAAAACGGAATTCAAATATCGAACGACAGCCACGGACCCATACGACCTGACACTGACTCCCGGCAATCCAACGTCTGTTGCTAAAGGTTTGAAAGTGACCGGCCTACTCTGTGGTTTCTACAATGACTGTGAGTCCGCGGAAGACATTACCGCCACGGTTACGACACCTATCAACAATAAATTCGCCGTGCAATTCACCTCCGTTCTTGGTGCAAAACGAACCGCACCCGAGGGGACGCGCACAGTAAACGTACGCGGCCGGAATTACGAGGCTTTGCCGTCGGTGTTGTGGGATATGACCGGCAGTATGGAAACTTACCGGCCGGCGATGATGGTATCGGCCCCCGGTGCCAGTGCTGCGAGTACGATCCAGGTGGCTCAGAGTGACATGATGGCCGGCAGTGGTATGGCCGCCGACCGCCAGGGCTGGGGCCATATCGATGGCAATCAGGTTGAGCGGCGACTGCGAATATCCTTGGCCAAAAACTTGTCCTACAAACTGTCGCATGGTGGCTTTGCGGCGGGAGTGGATTTAGTTGAAGAAAATGGCATGATCTATCGAGTGGGTCTGCATCGCCGCCAAGGTAAGGCGCGGGTCTCCGACGGCGGCCAGGTGACAGTGGCCGGCACCGGTGCCGGCGTTGGCATGACACGCTCGCTAGGAGCCGGTCTGTCGGTACAGGGCTGGCTGGGGGTAACCCGCTTCGACGATATCAAAGTCACGTCGACTGAGATGGTGAATGAACAGTCGATTGAGGTCAATGCGAAGACCAAGGGCACCGGCTATATCTTAGCTCTGGGCGTAGCAAAGCGCATGGTATTGGAAAACCTAGCGCTGACGCAACGCGGCGACCTAACGTGGTCGTCAGTGTCAATGAAGGATTTCATGACCGAACACCAGATTACACGGCAAAGCTCCGTGGCTAGTTCAAGCGCCATGACCGTAACGGAAACCGTAAAAGTGAAAAAAGACTCAGGACTGACTGGCCGCTATGGTGTGATGCTTGAAGGCGAATACGAAGATGCGTCGGGCGCCTGCTGCCGGTTGTTCGGCTCACTGGATCTTGAACATGATTTCCATGCCAAACGCCAAGCGATGGTTTCCGGTGAAGGATTTTCGACCTCCGCCATGTCGGAGATCAAACCGACGTTAATGCGGCTGGGTTTCGGAGGTTCGAAGAGCTGGAATAACGGTGAATCCGAGATTTCCGGTGCCGTGTATCACACCACGGCCGGCAGTGGTAACAACACGCTCAGCGGCGGCATCGCGGTGAGCTTCAAATTCTAGAGACAACGGGCGGACCAACGCCCTATCGTATCCATCATCCAAAACCTGACCGCATACTTCTACCGAGTGGAACCCGGATCAATGTGAATTTGAGTTCTGAACATGGTCACCGTAAACCCACCTGAAGACCTATCTGCGGTGGTGCAGACCGCGTTACGCGAAGACATTGGACCGGGTGATATTACCGCGTCAATCATAGACTCAGACATTCGCACCTGCGCCAATGTTGTCGCGCGAGAATCGGCCATTCTCTGTGGTTCACCTTGGTTTAACGAAGCATTCCAGCAGGTCGACCACACAACAGAAATTGAATGGTTCGCAAATGAAGGGGGTGTCATTGCCCCCGAGCAACGGATTTGCACGGTACGGGGGACCGCAACGGCGCTTCTCATCGCGGAACGGACTGCCTTGAATTTTCTTCAGAGCCTGTCTGGTACAGCCACCGTGACTCGCAGATATGTCGACGCGGTCGCGCCATTTGCGACGCGTATTCTCGACACCCGGAAAACCATTCCTGGACTTCGGAGCGCACAAAAATACGCCGTGAGAATGGGGGGTGGTACGAACCACCGGTCCGGCCTGTACGATGGGGTTTTAATCAAAGAGAATCACCAAGTCATCTCCCAATCACTACAGTCAATGGTCGACAGTTTGATACAACGCCACATCAAAGTCGAATTGATAGAAGTGGAAATTGAAAGTCTCAATGAACTAGAGACAGCAATCGCAAGCGGTGCTAACCGAGTCATGTTGGATAACTTCAGCATTTCTGATATTGCTGAAGCAGTCCGACGAAACAACCGACGAGTGGAACTCGAAGCGTCTGGAAATGTCAATCTGGAAACAGTTCCGGCAGTCGCTGAAACCGGCGTTGATTTCATATCCATTGGCGCGCTCACTAAACATCTGCGCGCCATTGATTTTTCAATGCTGTTTGACGACCATAAATACTCGGAAAGAACTGCTGTCACGAGGACGAATGAGTAGGTCAAATAAACACAACGCACCGAGCAAATTCGAAACATTTTGAGCTTCGGGATCATTGGAATCATTCTCTCCACAGTTGGTGTCATTATCATTGCCATCATTGAGTGGTTTAGCACAGTATGACGCCTGAAAGTCTGTGCT
This sequence comes from Arenicellales bacterium, assembly GCA_965116205.1. Lineage (GTDB taxonomy): Bacteria > Pseudomonadota > Gammaproteobacteria > Arenicellales > JAJDZL01 > JAJDZL01. The sequence continues at coordinate 338,306 of OZ220493.1, forward strand.
CGATTAACAAAGGTGATTGACAAAAAATCACATAATTTCTTTTTTTCAGACATCCTGACAGTAGCACCAACCTCATGCCAACTGCACTCTGAAACAGTGTCGCCATTTCAACGGTTGATCTTCTTACATGGCATATTTTGCCGCCGTCGGATGAACTAAAAGGATTGGATATGAAGTGGTGTTGACCGGGGGTTGTGCAGGGTGCTTTTTCCTCCACCGTCATGGTCATGAATCTCTCGAGACAACTGCCAGGTGATGCATCGTTCTCTGCAGTTGATCAGCGAATCATTCGCACCATCATCAACTCCGCACCAGGCTCAGGTACTCGGTTCAGCCGGTCTCAGCCACCGAGTAAGGCACAGCCTGCCGTCTCGTATGGTGACCGACCACGTTGACGGCCGAATTGAATTGAAATAAAGTTGCTAACCGATGCACCAAAAATAGATGAGTTCTTTTATTTCAGGTGAGGATAGCTGAAACGTAATCCGGCAACCGGCACTATCGAACGCGGTTCTACATAGCGCTCCACTTCAATTTGCAGCTGCTTGAGCAACATTTTCTTCGTTGTCGCACCCACTTTTGTGAAAACAATATGACCTGCCGGTGAAACAATGAATGTTGTCGGCAACCCCTTAAGTGGTTCGAATGGAATGAGTGGACTTTCCCCTACACGTAGAATCAAGTAATTGATTTTTAGTGCCGCAATGAATTGATTGAGTGCCGCCGTTTCAATCTCCTCAAAATCAATGCCAATCACGACAACGGAAACCGGTTCGGTCAACTTTGATAGCTCAATCAAATCTGGAATTTCCTTGAGGCAGGGAGCACACCAGGTGGCCCAAAAATTGACGATCACCCACTCACCGCGAAAGTCCGACAGCCGATGGACTTGACCCGCCGGGTCCGGCAAAGCGAAATCAACCTCTTCACTTGACCATGAAGTTCCGGAAACCACCATCGTGACGATAAGCAAGATTGCGGAGTAACCGAGGTTGCGACCGAGCTGCCAGCCTCTTGCCAATTGTAAATTCGCCGATTGAGGTTGGAACATTCTCGTATCCTCTTGGGTCTTATTTTCCACTACATTGCAGATTTTTTGATTCTTCCCTATCATTTGATTTATGATATAGCAAAGTATTCATTTGTTCACTGAGTCTGTCTAAATCTAATATTTACTGTATCAGATGGATGCAGAACTCAATTTAACACTCTCCGGAGGGTAATATCCAATGAGAAAAATATGTGTAGCAATTCTAGGTGGTATTTTTGCCACTAGCCTTTCGCTGGTGACTTTAGCGGACTCCAAACCGGTGGGTATCACCGATGAAATCATGTCCATTCCGGTCATGATTGATGGAGCGACGGTAGAGTTCAAGCGTAATCAGGACAATTCTGCAACTGTCAACCCGGCATTTGCCAAAACGTCTCGACCCTGCCCGCCGTTTTGCATTCAACCTTCAAATCTAGCTTTTGGTGTGGAAACCATCGGTGAAGTTGAGTTGATCCACTACGCAAAACAGATGAACCAAGGTGATTCTGATATTGTTGTCATTGATTCAAGAACGCCGGACTGGGTTGACCGCGGCACGATTCCAACGGCTATGAACATTCCATGGACCAGTTTGAACCCGGCCAAAGGCGCAACACCGTTGGAAATCGCTGAAATCCTTGAAACTCACTTCAACGTAACCGAAAGTGAAGGATTGTTCGATTTCTCACAGTGCCGAACCGCCGTGATGTTCTGCAATGGCATGTGGTGCGGACAGTCGCCGAACAACATCAAAAATCTACTGCGACTGGGCTATCCATCAAATAAGATCAAATGGTATCGCGGTGGGATGCAGGATTGGGAAATTCTTGGACTGACGACGATCAGACCTAATTCCTAACTGTAGCTTTATCAAGGAAACCGCTCCGGCGTTTCATCTTCGGAGCGGCTTTCTTCGGGTTCTTCATGGCCTACAGTTTCTACGAACACAAAACAATCTCAACATCATTATCAAGAGAAAACCATACTCCGACGCACCGGCTCGCTCGTTGTGAGAAATCTAACTGATGGTAGTCGAGCGGCCGTTCGTACACCCCTACTTTGAGGGTTAGAATCTAAGTCAGGGGTGAAAAGGTCACCGCCGATACAGAATAATCATGTCAGACCTTCATCCCGGGTCGCCAGTTGCGCCGTGGTCGGCGTTTTGATCATCTCGAATAAATCTGGCAATACCGACTTAGGTCAACACCATCTGCTACAGATTAAGCAAAAGACTAGGCGGCCGAACGTGCTAGGGTCATCGGCAAACAGTCCACAATGCACAGCACACCAGAAAACACTCTAGATCGTAGCTGTGATAAGTTCCCGCCTGCAGCGCATCCTATATTCGGTTCCTCGGCTGGGCAGCGTGCTTGTTGACTGCGTCACAGTTACGGAACGTGTGACGCTTCGCTGCAGGACACGTTAAAAGTGTCGAAAATAGCATGGCAGAAATGGCGTACCATATCTAATTTTCATCATGGACATCGCAATCAATGGTCAGTCGCATCTCTCTTTAGTGCGACGATCAACGTCCGGATATCGGCCGGCACGCCTTGGTGCCAATGACACGGTTCCCCTGATAGAGGGTGACTCAACTCTAACCTTTCAGCGTGGAGCGCTTGGCGACTGAATTCTCTCAGTATTTGGATTAGCTCAGTGCTGGCATCGGGCGGAATTTTTCCACGACTACCGTATTCGCGATCCCCGACAACGGGATATCCCAAATAATTGAAATGCACTCTAATCTGGTGTGTGCGCCCGGTTTCCAAGGTTACACGCGTCAAAGTATGCGCGCGGTAACGTGAAATAATCCGATAGTGGCTGATGGCTGATTTGCCACGACCCGAGGTCATGCGCGTTCTATGCCGTTGATGGCGCCCGATAGCGACATCAATCGTACCGCCGGAAATCAACCGCCCTTCAACAATGGCAACATAGCACCGACCAGCCTTGCGTTTTTTGAACTGTTTGATAAGATTTAGACGCGCAGCTTCTTTTTTCGCGACCACGATAAGCCCAGAAGTATTCTTATCCAGGCGGTGCACGATGCCGGCGCGCGGCAGATTTCGTAACGACTTTTCGTGATTGAGCAATGCGTTCATCAATGTTCCATGTAAATTTCCAGCACCGGGATGTACAACCATACCGGCGGGTTTATTAACAACGATGAGCGCCTCATCTTCAAAAACAATTTCCAAAGGGAGGTCCTGTGCAAGCCACTCCCGTGGTTCTTCTTCTGGAACTGCGATCTCAATTGATTCACCTCCAGCAACAAGAATCCGCCGACTTGTTCTCACACCATCCGAGTAAACCCATCCAGCATCCAACCAAGCTTGAATGGTCGCGCGCGAGTGATCACGCAACAGCGAAGCCAGCACTTTGTCAATACGTGTTCTCTGCCCTTGCTCTGGAATGATCATCTTGATCTGCATGTGTTCACTCCCACTCACTCATTCACCATGTGTGTTAAATTCTACTCAGAGAGGTTATGGTGCCACCCCATAGGTGCCACACTCATCATCAACAGAAAATCAATCGAAGTGTGTCACACAAATCAATATAATTGATGCGTTAGACAAACTGAATACGTTTACTGAATTGCTCTGTGACGAACACACCAATGAACAACTCCCTCATGAACAGACAGAAATTTAACTGGGCACCCATCCGCCAATTATTGCCACTTTCTTTATTGGCTGCAGTTTTGATGTTTACGTCCTGCGCAAAAAAAGAAACGATCGGTCCCGAAAAAGAAATGTACGATGCCGCGTTCACCGCGCTGTCGAAAGGGCTATACGAAACGGCCATCGAACGATATGAAGCGCTGAAGGCGGAATACCCGTATGGCCGATATACGACCCAAGGCAACTTGGAAATCTGCTATGCGTACTACAAAACCAGACAGTTCGAAGCAACCGTACCCTGTGTCGAGCAATTTTTAGCCAATCACCCAACCCATTCCCAAATTGATTATGCCTACTACCTGAAGGGGTTGGCGCTGCTTCCGGTTCGACCACCGAGATTCGGTGAACAGCTGTTTCGCAGTAAAGCCGATCTGACCGATCACGATGCCGAAGCAGGACGGGAAGCATTTGCCGCGTTCACCGAAGTGATTGAACGCTTTCCATTGAGCGAATACGCCGACTCGGCGCGACAGAAATTGGTCGATTTAATCAATATCTTCGCTCGACATGACCTGCAGATTGCACTTTTCTATTTACAAAGAAATGCCTACGTTGGCGCGGTTAATCGGGCCCAGCGCGTCTTGAAACGCTATGAAGCCTCGCCCTATACGGAAGAGGCTCTGGCGATCTTGGTTTATGCTTACGAGCGGTTGAATCTGCCAGACCTTGCGCAGGCCAACCGTAGTGTTTTACTGCTGAACTATCCCACCAGTGTCTATTTAACGGACACGCAAGCCATATTTAATGAATCAGTTCTTGAGCAGGAGGAAGGCTAGCCATCGGTCACCGGGAAAGTTGAGGTTGACAGGGACTCTGTGTGCCCATTAACCCTTCGCGTATAACAACACTGCTCCACCTACCACCCTTCGCTACGGTCCCTAAACCAACAGAATCATTGCCGACACTATCAGTACCGACAGGTAATCGGATAACGTCGGTCGCGTCCGAAAGCGCGTGTCGTGATTCTCACTCCCGGCGGCGCCTGACGCCGCTTATATTCGTTTCGATTCACCATCCTGACAACGCGATGGACCGTTTCGGCATCAAAACCTCGTTCGATGATATCTGCTATGGAACAGCCATTTTCAACATACTCCTCCAGAATTTCGTCCAACTCTTCGTAAGGTGGCAGTGAATCACTGTCTTTCTGGTCAGCAGCCAGTTCGGCCGAAGGTGGTCGGTCAAACACTCGCTGAGGGATGACTGCACCAAACTCGTCATTACGGTATTTGGCGAGTTCATAAACCATCATCTTCGGTACATCTTTAATCGCTGAGAATCCCCCGGCCATATCTCCATAGAGTGTGGAGTAACCGACCGCAACTTCGCTCTTGTTGCTTGTCGTGATCACAATGGACTGAGTCTTGTTGGAGATTCCCATCAGTAACGTTCCGCGGCAACGTGCCTGTATATTTTCTTCAGTCACATCAACTGCGTAGTTTTCGAATTTGGCATGTAATTGTTTGAGAAACTTCTTATAAATCGGTTCGATTGAAATGATCGACCACGCCACGCCAAGGGCGGTGGCCTGTGCAACCGCGTCATCAACACTCATCTGCTGAGTGAAGCGCGATGGCATGAGCACTGCTTCGACATTGTCGGCACCCAGCGCGTCGACTAAAATGGCCAGTGTCAATGCCGAATCAATGCCACCGGAAAGTCCGACGACCGCCCCTCGAAACCCATTCTTTTGAACATAGTCCCGCACCCCCAATGTGATTGCACTATAGATACTGGCAATGGGGTCGGGCGTTGGTTCGATGACCCCTGCCAAAAAAGTAATCTGCTGGTGATAACTGAATCGTGCCGCAACAATTGCCTCCTCGAAGTGCTTAGCTCTCAAACGAATTTCACCTTGTTGATCAGTAACCAGCGACCCACCATCAAACACCAATTCATCCTGTCCACCAACGATGTTGACATAAACGATACTCACTGCATTGCTTTTACTTCGCGTAGCGACTATTTCATTTTCCCGGTAAACAATCTTTCGTGAGTCAAAAGGGGAGCCGTTGAGTGTAAAAATGATTTTAGCGCCGGAATGAACACTACGTTCTACCGGACCATCTTCCCATACATCTTCACAGATGGCGAGTCCGATTGGAATGCCGTCAACTTCGACGACCGGAGTTTCATGCCCCTGCGCAAAATAACGTTGTTCATCGAATACGCCATAATTGGGTAAATGATGCTTATGGTAAGTGGTCCGAATTTTTCCACCATCGATCAACGAAGCTGCATTAAAAAGTCGATCATCGGCGCGATGCGGATGCCCGACAACGAGTGCAATGCCGGAGACGGCATCAATCAGACTCTGCAATACTGATTCACAGTCAGCAATAAAACTGGCACGCTGTAGCAGATCTTCCGGTGGATAACCACAGATGGCGAGTTCCGGGTAAACCACAAAACGACAGTTGAGCTGGTCGCGGGCATAGACTGCAGCATCAGTGATCCGTCGCTGATTGCCGGCTAGGTCGCCTACTACCAGATTGAGTTGCGCTAACGCAACACCAAAGTCATTTGCCATCTGTGAATATACTTTTATTAATTTTGGAACAGTTGCTCCAGCCATGTCACCCGAACGCTAGTTCAAGGAGTACTCATTGAAGCAAGAAACGGTGCCACAGAAAAAAACCACCACTGTAGAAATCATTGATTCAATCAGTAAAGTCAGTGCACCAGACTGGAACCATCTCGTGCACGCGGACTATCCTTTTCTCCATTATGAATTCCTGCATGCGCTGGAAAACTCCGGCTGTGTTGCACCGGCTACCGGGTGGGTACCACAACACATTTTAATCCGAAATGCGACGCAACAGAGTCAAGAACTCATCGGCGCAGCACCGTTATATCTGAAGGGGCATTCCTGGGGTGAGTTTATCTTCGACTGGGACTGGGCGCACAGTTACCAAACCCATGGTTTAGATTATTATCCGAAACTGATTTCACAGACTCCTTTCACGCCTTTGACTTCACCAAAATTGCTGGTCGTGGAAAGCGAAAATTCGGCGACAACGCGTCAGTTAATTGCGCGAGTCGCACGAGAAATCGCCCGCCAATCAGAGGTATCTTCCATGCACTGGCATTTTATTTCCGAACATGACTCCGAAGCTCTACAAAACGACGGGTTTTCCAACCGCTGCAGTACGATTGAATACATCTGGACCAATGACAACTATCGATCAATGGATGATTTTCTCAACATGCTTGCCAGTCGCAAGCGAAAAAAGATCCGCAGTGAGCGGCGCTCGATTCGTGAACAGGGGATTGCCGTAACCGCGCTGTCAGGTGCGGAATTAACCGAATCTCACTGGCATTTGATCAATCGCTTTTATCAACAAACCGTCGACAAATATTACTCACACAAGTATCTTTCGTTTGACTTTTTTAAGCAGCTGGGCGAAACGATGCCGGAAAATCTCGTCTTTATTCTAGGCCAGATCGACCAGCATCCCGTAGCCGGATCATTCTGTATTCGCGGGGGCGAGAAACTGTATGGGCGGTATTGGGGGACATTGGGCGAATTTCGTAACCTACACTTTGAAATTTGCTACTACAAGGCGATTGAATATTGCATTGAGCATGGCCTGCAGGAATACAATGCTGGCGTCCAAGGCGAACATAAACTCAATCGAGGTTTTCTACCTCGACCGGCCAAATCCAGCCATGCCTTCTTTCATCCAGCATTCACCACAGCCATCGGACAATACATTGATCGAGAGTCGGCTCGAACGAAGGCTTACTGCAAAGTGCTTGAGCGCCATTCTCCCTATACAAAAAATACCGCCCGCGCAACTTGAGCTGATGAACAAACTCACAAAAAGACTAGTTTTCAGCGGCCGATTTCCTAACCCGCGCGACCTCAGCAACGATACCCCGGTCGTCATTGACGGTATTGAGCTTTCGGTAGATATCCTGCTTGAAGCCTATTATCTTGGCTATTATCCCAAACCCGACACCGGCAAAGGATGCATCGAATGGTGGTGTCCAGAGCCCCGTACGGTTCTCTTTCCAAAAGAATTCAAAGCCTCCAGAAGCTTGAAGAAAAGTATCCGAAACCGAGGTTATGAGGTGAGTATCAATCTGAATTTTGATGGCGTCATTCGTCATTGCGCCGAACGCAGTCCAGTGAAGCATCACATCTTGCAAACCTCCAGCGGTGAATCGGAAGCACGACTATTACGACTGCTACGCAGATATCGTCAGCTGGGAGAAATCAAGTTTGAACCACACGGCAATGGGAAAGTGTCTGTTGAATTCAAATCAAGACAATCCTGTATTGACCTACTGGGACCAATGCCCACTTGGATCACTCCCGAGATTGTGCACGCTTATGGATACCTGCAACAACTGGGGTATGCCCATTCCGTGGAAACCACATGCCATTCCCGTTTGGTCGGAGGTCTTTATGGAGTCAGTCTGGGTGGCATGTTTTTTGGTGAAAGTATGTTTTCCCATGAAACTGACGCATCAAAAGTAGCTCTTTATCGTTTAACCGAGCATCTTGACGCCACCGGTTTCGATCTCATTGACTGCCAGGAACCTACTCAACATCTGATGAGTCTGGGCGCCAGACAAATTTCCAGAAATGAATTTCTCGATCTACTCGAACGTTCCATCCATAGAATCATGCCTGAATCAGTCTGGCAACGACAGTACTTATTGACGCGCCAGTCATCAAATTAATTTAAAAATTCTACAAAATACTTTGAATCTACTATAATGCCCCGTTAAGATTCATACTGTCAACCATTCCTTGAATTTAAGGTTTCGCCAAAATGTATAAAACTAACAATCTGATGGGTCTTCGCACGCTCCTATTGGGCGCCATTGCCCTGCTTTCGCTGTCTTTGTCAGCCTGCTGTTTTGCGCCACTGGAAGCGGACGCAACTATGGATGCAGAGGCTCCAGAAGAACCTATGATGGAAGAAGCGTCTACCGACGAAATGATGTCAGAAATGATGGAAACTGAACCATTGGTGGTCGCTGACGACATTCATATTGTAGCTACCGGTGAGAGTCTATGGATGATCTCTGGAATGACTTCCATTTACAACGACGCTTTCCGCTGGCCGTTGATTTATCGCAACAACTTGACCATCGTCGATGCTGACTTGATTTTTCCTGGTCAAGAACTTGCGGTCCCACGCGATCTGACCCGCGCTGATATCGATGCAGCAGTCACCCATGCCAAGAATCGGGGTGCCTGGTCACTGTTTGACATCGAAGGGATTGATCTGCAGTATCGAAATACCTCAATGTAATTGGTACAATCTCCCACTAGAATGGCAATTCGTCGACATTGACTCAGTGATCATGGTGCAATAGTTGATTGCCTAAATCTGGGGAGTGTCAATGAGATGCCGGCAGCCCACAGCTTCTGGGTGGTATCAACGCAGTTGGAGAAGGGAACCTTGGCTGACGACGGTCGCATTAACCGATGGCGGTGGCAACAGTTCACCCTATTTCACCGTTCCGGTGTCGCCTTATTGGCCAGTGTGTTACTGTCATTGACAGTACTTCCACTGCAGGCGGATACTACGCTCAGCGATTTGCGCACCGCCTATCTGGAAGCCGACCGACTGCTCAGTCAGCAAAAAATTTCAGCTTGGCTACGAAAAAAAAATAGCCTGAAAAATTATCCCCTCTATCATTATCTCGTCATTAAGGAAGTGCGTCAGACGCACTCGAAGTACTCCAACGAGCAGGTCGCTGCCATCATATCCCGAGTCGATGTTCCCTTACCCAATGATTTCAAGCGGTGGTGGTTGCAGCGTTTGAAGGATCGTCGGGACTGGGAACTGGTCATCCGATATTTTGCCGATTCAAGAAGCACCGAAACAAAGTGTACCGTAGCGCTGGCCATGCTGAACACCCGCACACGCAGCGAAGCCCTACGTTACATTGAACCGCTTTGGTTAGTCGGCCATTCACAACCCAAACAATGCGATCCACTGTTTAATTCGGCACTCGGTGCCGGTATCATTGATGATAATCTGATTTGGCAACGCTTACTGCTGAGCGCAGCAAAAAATCAGTCGTCCATGACAAAGTACCTGCGCGGCTTACTGGCCTCTAAAGACCTCAAAACCTGGGTTGGCCATTTGGAAAACACCCGTCGAAATCCACGTACTCAAGTCAAGCGAAACCTGCTCAAGTGGAGTCAATCATCATACGGACGAGATGTCATTACCTTCGGTATGAAGCGAATCACCCGCGCCGATTCGGAAGCTGGCGTGCAAATCTGGCAAACTCTCAAGTCCAGTCATCCGGAAGCGGTAACTAGGTTGGCGGCGACTGAACTTGAGATCGCACGAATTCTCGGTTGGCGGCGGCATCCGGAAGCCTACCGTATGTTAGCCAACCTGCCGACATCTATGCAGGATTCGGCAGTGGCGCAGCTCATGGTGCGCAATGCTCTAGCCCAAGAGGACTGGTCTGCAGTGCTAGCGGCGATCAAACTGATCCCACCAAGCGACGCACAACATGCTGAATGGCAGTACTGGCGCGCCCGCGCACTGTTCGAAACAGGGGATGAACAGCAGGCCACTACCCTGCTCACGGCACTTGCGAGTCATCAAGACTATTATGGATTTCTGGCTGCCGATCAAATGGAACTCAATTACAATCTGGCAATGCATCATCCATCAACCCAATCCAGTGACCGGCGAACACTACTTGACAGCGAGCCGGGCATCGCCCGGATACGCGAATGGCTGGCCTTGCGGAAACCCTATAGTGCTAGGCGTGAACTCTCTTACTTGAACAAGACTCGGCAGAGCGATCACAATTTCTGGCGACAGGCGGCCTTAATGTTCCACTCCTGGGGCTGGCACGACGGTGCCATAAGAGCCACTTTTACGTCGGGTCGACCCACTGATTTCGATGTGTCGCTATCACACCCTTCCCCGTACCTCAATGATACTCGCCGAGAAGCTATTCGTAATAATGTCCCACCACACTGGATTTTAGGCATCATGCGCCAAGAGAGTCTGTTTGTGCACGATATCCGTTCCGGCGCGGGGGCCATCGGCCTCATGCAACTCATGCCGGCAACCGCGCGCAGTGTGGCTAAGCGGAACCGGCTCAAAACGCCGTCTACTAGAGACCTGTCCCATCCGCCGCTGAATATTCGCTTAGGCACCAATTATTTTCGCCAGTTGTTGGATCGAACCGATGACAACCCAATATTCTCGCTGGCCGGTTACAATGCCGGTCCACGTAACGTGGAGAAGTGGCGAAAGTTGATTCGCGTCGATGATCCGGCAGTTTGGGTTGAAGCGATTCCTTATCGAGAAACGCGCAATTACATCAAAAAAATTCTCGTCAACTTCATTGTCTACGAAAAAATTCACCATGTTCAACATGTGAGAATCAGAGACTATCTGAAGATGCCCAATACTCAACATGCCGCAGCCATGGGCAACTGAAACTTCAAAATTACGCCGATGCCCAAGTCTGATTGGTATCAGCGATTGTAACCTGCAGGGGCGTTGGAGCGACCTCAAATCCATCTACTGTCTCACCCAACCGGTCTACCCTGTTGCTCGTGATTTTACCGCCGCAGTCAGTCCATCAACTGGCCACGTGACGAATGCGCTGCAACAGCGCTTCAGACAGATCTTTAAGCGGTAGATGTTCGATGGTTTGTTCATGTCGTCGCTTGTATTCAATCTGCTGTTGGGCGATACCTCGATCAGACACCACTAGGCGATGTGGAATGCCCAACAGATCCATATCAGCAAATTTGACACCAGGACGATCCTCCCGATCATCCAACAGTACTTCGACGCCCGCGTCCACCAATGCATCATGCAACGCCAGACAGACTTGGGCAACTTCCGTTGACTGGTGAAAATTGATGGGAACGATACAGACCATGAAAGGGGTGATCGCATTGGGCCAGATGATGCCGGACGCATCGTGATTCTGTTCAATGGCGGCGGCCACAATCCGTGATACACCAATACCGTAACATCCCATCCACATGACTGCGTTGGCACCGTTGGAATCAATGCAGTGGGCGTCAAGCGCTTCACTGTACTTGGTGCCCAACTGGAAAACATGACCCACCTCAATACCACGCTTTACCGTTAACGGTAATGATGGGTTAATCGGGCACGGATCCCCGTCAACCGCCTTACGCAGGTCAGCAAACTCCGGTTCAGGTAGGTCTCTTCCCCAATTCACCCCGGTATAGTGACGTTCGAGTTGATTGGCACCGCAGACAAAATCCACCATTTCACAAGTCGCATAATCTGCGACCATCGGCAGGTCCAAGCCAATCGGTCCAATACTACCCAACTCAGTACCCGTCAGTTCCCTAACTACTTCAGCACTTTCCAACTTGAGTGGATTTTCAATGCCCGGCATCTTTGCCGCCTTCAGTTGATTCAGCTCATGATCACCGCGCAGAAGTAGCGCAATAGGGCCATCTTTACCGCGCACCAGCAATGTCTTAAGTGTGTGTGATGGCGCTACCGAAAGACAGTGGCACAACTCCTCAATGGTGCGAACAGCAGGAGTTTGAACCTGAGTCAACTCCGCTTGCGATGGCGGGCGTGTGGCAGAGGACCGGGGCAAGTCAATGAGTTCGACGTTCGCGGCGAAACCCACCTCACTACAGATACCGATGCCATCCTCGCCGGATTCTGCCAGTACGTGAAATTCCGTGGATAGGTTACCACCGATGGCACCAGAATCTGCGGCGACGGCTACATAGTCCAAACCCAAACGTTCAAATACTCGGCAATACGCCTCGTACATCACCTGATAGGACTGCTCCATGTCGCGCCGATCGATGTCAAACGAATAAGCATCCTTCATCAGAAATTCCCGACACCGCATCACTCCAAACCGGGGTCGCAATTCATCACGAAATTTCCACTGAATCTGGTAGAAGTTAGCCGGTAACTGACGATAGCTGTGCACTTCATTGTTGATCAAGTTGGTGATGACTTCTTCGTGGGTTGGACCTAGGCAGAAGTCTCGATCCTGCCGGTCGCGGAAGCGTAGCAATTCCGGCCCAAATACATCCCAACGACCAGAGTCTTTCCAGATCTCTCCCGGCTGAACTGATGGCATCAGTACTTCCTGCGCGCCGGCTCGATTCATCTCTTCCCGGACGATGTTCTCAACTTTGCGCAACACGCGCAGGCCGGTCGGCAGCCAGTTGTAGATTCCCGATGCCAGCTGGCGTATCATTCCAGCTCTCAACATCAATTGATGACTGACGATTTCTACGTCTGCCGGCACCTGTCGCACGGTGGCCAGTAAATAGTCGGTAGTTTTCACATTTAGTTTTCCAAGTCGGAGGTTACCAGCGCGTTTTATTCCATTGGTCTGGATTGGCCCAGTGCTCAGCATTGAGCCACTGGGGAATTGGTTTGTAGAACGCTAGACTATATTCGTACCACTGCGACCTACCCTGGTGAAACTGATCGGTACTAACCCTTCGCATGCCCTGCGCAACTGCATGGCGACCGCTGTAATTCTGCTCCTGGCTGTCTGGCACTATTGCCCAGAGCAATTTTCCATGTAAGTCTCGCAATCTTGAGATCAACTGCTCAGCCTGTTCAATCGACAAATACTCCAATGTGTCAGCAATAATGATGAATTCATACCATTCTAAATTAGCCAAAGACTGCTCAGCATCATCGAAAAAAATGTGTTTCCATGCCACGCCGGGCACCTCACGAAGATAACGCTTCAAACTCATTGAGACTTGTGGTGCGATCAGTAAAATGGATGCCGGCCGGGTTGCCGTCAACTGGTCAATCAGCACTTGCTCCAGTTCCGCATTCATAGATGAAGGTTTCAGGACCGTGAAGTCAATGTAAGTTTCAACCGCTGTCAGTCACACGACTGTGTCGATCCATCGTCTTCCCGAGCACCTGAAATCCGCGCATAAGCTGAGTGGTTATGAATGGATTCGAAATTTTCCGATTCGACGGTATAGGAAATGACCCGCGGGTCGCGAATCAATTCACCCGCGACATCCCGTACCATATCTTCAACAAATTTCGGATTATCATAAGCTTCTTCGGTGACATATTTTTCGTCTGGACGTTTCAGGAGACCATAGAGTTGTGAACTGGCATTGGTTTCCGCTATATCAATCAATTCTTCAATCCAGACAAATTCCTCGGCCAGCACGGTAATGGTGACATGCGAGCGCTGATTGTGCGCCCCATAATTGGATATTTCTTTAGAACACGGACACAGGCTGGTCACCGGCACGATGACGCGGGTGGTGATCTGAACCTCACCATCAAGCAGTTCGCCAAATAGAGTAACTTCGTAGTCAACCAGACTTTTCACGCTAGTGACCGGCGCACTCTTGGTTCTAAAGTACGGAAATGTCATTTCAATTCGACTGGTTGCAGAATCAAGTTTATCGGCGACTTGCCTAACAATATCGCGGAAAGAATGTACCGAAATAACGTTATCGTGATCATTGAGAACCTCAATGAATCTCGACATGTGGGTGCCTTTGAAGTTGTGTGGCAACCCGACATACATATTGAAAACTGCCACCGTATATTGGTCGCCGTGGGCACGGTCGCGCACCTTGACCGGATGACGAATGTCACGAATGCCTACCTGATCAATAGCGAGCATACGAGTATCCAGTTTCGACTGAATATCAGGAATCTTACTGTCCACTGTAGCAACCGGGACTGCAAACAATTGCGGTGACTTCATAAACTTCACTCCGAGTTTTTTACCAGCTTCAGGCTCTTCACCTGAGCAATGATAGAATTGGCATCTATACCATGTTCGGCAAATACCTCCTGAGGCACACCATGATCAAAATTTTTGTCCGGTAGGCCATAGTTGGTTATACGCAGCGGCGCTTGATGTTTGGCGAGTACTTCATTCACGGCCGAACCGGCGCCACCCATGACAACGTGCTCTTCAATAGTTATCAACCAGGCATGCGAACCAGCCATTGCCATAATGATATCTTCATCGATCGGTTTGACAAAACGCATGTTGACGACTGTTGCGTCAACCGCCTCAGCAACCATTTGCGCAGTGGCCAACATACTGCCAAATGCCAAGATGGCGATGCCTTGCTCATCCTGATTTTGCCGCTCGCGGATCACTTCTGCCACCCCAATTGGAATTTCCTGCATTTGCTCCTGTCGTTCAACGCCAACCCCACTACCGCGCGGATAACGTACTGATGCCGGCCCTTCATACAGAAAGGCAGTGTATAGCATATTCCGAGTTTCTGCCTCGTTGGCCGGTGCCATCACCACCATATTGGGAATGCACCGTAGGTAAGCGTAATCATAAAGTCCGGCATGCGTAGGCCCATCACCGCCGATGTAACCAGCGCGGTCAATCGCGAAAGTGACATCAAGATTCTGCAAACATACGTCATGGATCAGCTGATCGTAACCACGCTGCAGAAAAGTTGAGTAAATGGCAACCACCGGCTTAGCATTCTCACAGGCCAGTCCGGCGGCAAAGGTTACCGAATGCTGTTCGGCGATACCTACATCAAAGTAGCGTTCTGGAAATCTAGCTTGAAACTCAACCAGTCCCGAACCTTCTCGCATCGCCGGGGTAATTCCGAACAGTCGATCGTCCTGAGCCGCCATATCACAAAGCCACTTGCTGAAAATCTGCGTGTACGATACAGCATTCGTCGCTTTTTTTTTCATTGCACCGGTTTCGGTATCAAAGGGGGAAACTCCATGATAGCCAAGGGGGTCGGCTTCAGCCGGTTCGTAGCCTTTACCTTTCTTGGTGACGATGTGTAAGAATCTCGGACCGCGCATGCGCGACAGATTTTTGAGCGTCGACAGTAATGTCGGAATATGGTGCCCATCAATCGGTCCGATGTAATTAAACCCCAACTCCTCGAATAAAGAACTAGGTAGGATGAGCCCTTTGGCATGGGCTTCGATTCGATTGGAGAACTGCTGTACACCGGGTGGCATCACGCCAAGAACCGCCCTACTGCCTTCTCTGATTGAGGTATAGGTGGTACCCGACATCAGACGGGCGAGATAATTGGAAACCGCACCGACGTTGGGGGAAATGGACATTTCATTGTCATTGAGAATAACCAACAGATCAGCTGACGATGCACCGGCGTTGTTGAGCGCTTCATAAGCTAGGCCGGCGGTCATTGCACCGTCGCCCATCACCGCCACAACGTGACGTTTTTCTCCTCGCGCAGCCAGAGCTACGGACATGCCTAGCGCGGCAGAAATCGAGGTGCTGGAATGGCCGGCGCCGAAACAGTCGTATTCACTCTCGTCCCGTTTGAGAAAACCACTCAGTCCCCCCGCCTTGCGAATGGTGTGCATGAGTTCTTTACGCCCGGTCAGTATCTTGTGTGGATAAGCCTGGTGACCAATATCCCATACAATTCTGTCTCTAGGAGTATCAAAAAGGTAGTGTAACACAATGGTCAGTTCAACTGTGCCCAGTCCGGCTGCCAGATGTCCACCGGTTTTCGAGGTAATCTCAACGAGGCAATCTCGAACCTCGGTCGCCAGCTGCGGCAACTGCTTTTCAGCCAACTGTTTGATATCTGCTGGGAAATTAATTCTGCTGAGCAGTTCGTAGTTATCCATATCATTCATCCTGATTGATTTGACCGGTTTCGTTGCCGTTCCGCAGCTGGCACGTCGAGAGGTGCCGTCTACATTTCACGGGCAACAACGAAATAGGCCAGTTTCTGTAAAAATTCGATATCCCTATCGATGGTATTTAGACGAGCTAATGCCCGGTCCCGCATTTCAACCGCTCGACCACTTGGGTTGTCTGCCAACGCATCACCATCCAGCTGGTCGTCTCTGAACTGAAAGGCAAGTCCTAAACACTCGCCATAGTCGCTGAGTACCTGGTACTCATCTGCAGTTACACATTGACTGACCTGGGCACCCAAAAGAACGCTGGCCTGAATCAATCTGGCAGTCTTCAAACGGTGCACCGCCAGTGGTTCAATATCATTCGCCGGTGAGTTTTCAAAACGAATGTCAAGCATCTGTCCGCCAACCATCCCGGTTGAACCGACTGCTGCCGCCAGTGTCGATACCAAAGCACTTATTCTATCTGGCCAGTTTATCAGACTTTTGTCGGTAGCAAGAATATGGAATGCCAATGCCTGTAACGCGTCCCCCACGAGCACCGCAGTGGCTTCGTCGTACTTTCTATGACAAGATGGCATACCCCGACGAAAATCATCATCATCCATACAGGGGAGATCATCATGTACCAAGGAGTAAGCGTGTATGCATTCAACCGCGGCGGCGGGAGCCATCAACAGCTCCAAGTTCGTACCAAGCATCCGCCCGGTCATCATCACCAGTACCGCTCGGAAGCGTTTGCCGCCATTCAAAGTCGCATAACGCATTGCCTCATGCAGATAGGCCGGCGATTCAGAAAGCGGCGGTAGTCTTTCTTCTAGAGCTGTAACGGCGGCTTCCTGGAACCGTCGCCACTCGAGATCGAATTCCATAGAAACTTCTATTGTTGATTGAAAGGCTGCGCTTCAAGTTGGCCATCGGCTGATTTAGTCAACAGCGCCACGCGCTGTTCTGCTTCCTGAAGCATTTGCTGACAGTCACGAACTATCTTAACACCTCTTTCGAAGTCAGCAATAGACGTTTCGAGTGTCTGATCTCCAGTTGACATTCGCTTGATGATTGCTTCAAGCTCCAAAACAGTCTCTTCGAACGAGAGCACTGTCTTTGCATCCGGCGTTTTTTTTGTTGATTTGGCGTCTTTCATCACTCAGACATGGATAGAAAATTTATTTCATTATAAGGAGTGATTTAGCCTACCGATATAAAATTTGGAACTGAATGCGTCGGAATACAGAGTTGAATATCGATAGATACTGAGATTCGGAAGGACAATCGCACTTCTAGTAAAGATTCTAGTAAAGACGACAACAAGCGAATAGACCGGGTGGAGCGCGTGACGGACCCTTTTGAATTGGCGAATACAATGATGTTCAGTAGACCTTTGCCAGCAAGAGCCGGTAGAGTACTACCATCACCACGGTGCCCATTATGTCAACCGAATGGTCAGAAATCAGACAACAGAATACCAAAAAAGTATGGTACATTGGTCATCGTGTTCGTCATGCAGGTCGCTGCGTTCCCCTCTCAACATGCAGGTGACTCTCGTTGCATAATACAGAAACTTACATTCCCGGAAGAATTCGGATGCGGCCGGTAGTCAATGCTTCCCCGGCACGGTCATTGACCGGCGGATTGAGTTCAACAGAAGAAAAAATTTACTCCAGTCAACCGGTAGAATTGAATCTACAAATCCAATTACGATGGCTAAAACTGCTGCCGCCAGCCGGCAGTCCATTCAAACTCGGATGATGAATGTACGTTGTGGCCAGGATGGCGCCGATACACACCCTCTAACATGAAACCTTCCGTAGGCGACGTTTCGTGCTGCCAGTTGATGGATACATCAAGCTGTCTACCAGTCGGACTGAGTGCCATGTCCAAAGGCGTTCGCAACACCTTGCCCGCCGGTGTTCGACCCACCGGCATGGATATCGCCAACGACCCCTTTTCCGCACGCATCGGTTGCGCGATGCCGAAAGTGATTCTATTGTTCCGATCAAGCTGACGACTGCCCTGTACTACAAAACCACTGGTCCACACATCACTCGCGCCGGTGATCACGCCATCACTCACTCGAGGTGCTGATCGACCGATTTCAGCCTCGGCACGCAACCGCCATCCCGCCCAGTCGAACTCGGTCACTGCGCTCGCCGCTAGGGAATGGCTCGCGACACGGCCGAACGCCCCAGAGGTTTCCGAACCGAGCATTGATGCGGTTTCGCTTAGATCGGCAAAGCGCAAAACCAGCGGCAGTTTTTGAGCTCTCCAAGACAACATCAATCCGGTCATCGGCTGTGATGCTCGAGTCGATGCAGTCGTGTAAGCACTCACCGAAAATCGGTTACTTCCTGCGTAGGTCAAACTGACAGCATTCTCCGCCAAAGATAGCGGTCCGGTACTTATAGACGATTGGTTTTGCAACATACCGAGCTGAAATTTACCATTGGTACGGTGGTCACCAGATTGCGTACCAGTAACAGCAGTGTTGAATGACAGCCGGCGGCCATCATCCGATCGCGTCTGCAAACTCCGGTTCCACCGATACAGACGCTCCGACAGGGGGTGAGAATGGCGTTGATGTTGAACGAAATCGGACAGCGTGTACCAGAACGGTGCACCCAATCGGTCAAACGCTACGATTTGATGATTCATCAGACCGGTGCGCAAGCCATCACCGAACGCCATGCCGAGATTCAGGTGACTGCTCGTTAGACTAGTGCTACTATCGGTGACGGAGCTTCCTAAGGACAAGGTTAGCGAGCCTTGAGGAGCGGTAGCCGCACCGAGATCCATCAATCCCTGACCATAGATGTCAGCATCCGCGTAGATGCCAGACTTGTTCGCTGTCGCATACAGTCGCTGCAACAACGCCGTATTCGACAGCTGTCCGCGAAAAATATGCTTCATGACAGCCAGTCCACCCGTTACAAATGGGGCTGCGAACGAAGTGCCTCTCCATCCATCCGATGTCGTGCCACCAACAACTGCAGCCCTTATATCTTGACCTGGGGCGGCAATACACCATTGTTTCGCGATGCCGCAGTGATTTGAACCGCCGGTGACGAAGCCATTTCTGTCTCGATAAAGGGATATTTCGCCCGTCGTGTGGTCAACTGAAACCACGGCCACCGAGTGGCTACGCAATTCAGCAATGTGCACCATCAGTGCACTGCTAAATTCAGGTGATGATGCATCTATAGTTCCAGCAAACTGTCCTGGCCGAACTTGGCAATTAGGAGTGCTAAGGTGATCGTGACAGAGATACTTATTTGCGTTGCCAGCCGCAAAAATCAAAATGGTTTTGTGCGACAAACCAGCTTGTTCTAGAAGTTTGATTCGATCCTTGAGATGTTTTCTGAGTTCTGCCTCACTGTAGTTTTCAATCAATCCTTGCCAGGCAAAACTAAGGTTCAAAAAATCCATTCTATCTTCGAAGGCGCGCGATAATCTTCCTAGCAGAATTCCATTTTTATCACCACGACCAACTGCAGCCAAATCAGCAGCTTCATATGGTGGTAACACTGCTGGCTGTGGAGGAAAGCCAATGGTATACATCTTAAAATCAGCTCCCCAAGCAACGCCACCAAATTGAGTTGACCGAGACAGTCTAGAAGTTTGAGGGTTTGAAGCCATCACACTGGTAACTGCAGTGCCATGTCTAACATCGTTACTGCTACTCGCGAAATTTCTATTCACTGAGACGCGTTCGAATACCGGATGGTTCGGATCTACACCACTGTCAATCACACCGATTTTGATTCCTTCACCGGGCCGCACCGTCGGGGTTTGACCCGGGTTTGATGCGCCACGACCTCTGGCGGACTCCAGATTGACGTAAGCCTCATCAGCCTTAATCATTTTCAATGCCGGCTGGTTGTTAAAACGCATTTGGCCTTGATAATTCTGCTTGATCGTGTTTCTCTGGGCTGGAGTGACAGATTGAAAAACCGGAGGTAACGTAAGAGGGTTCACTTGACTAGGTGAGGGTGGTGGGTTTGGGTTGGATTGACCCACACTAGAACCACCCCCTCCACAGCTGGTGATCATCAAACCGAGCATGATCAAGATGGCAATTCTACCCAATATACATGCCTTGATGGCAAAACATAGTTCATGCGGAGGGGGGGGGGGGGGACATCCTACCATTTTAAACTCTCTTTTGTAAGAGGGTATACATGACATATGGCAGTGGCGTACTCGTAGGTAAACTAGAAGAAAACTGGGATGTATTCACTTCGACTCACACGTTTTTAGTTTTAACTCAATGAGATACCTAAAACACCTAATTGAGCTGGTTTTGACCGCTTTAAATGTCGTTCATATTCGACGAGACTTTGATGGTTCGGCTTAGAATGCAAACATTTCAGATTTCTACCCTTATAAGTGAAAAAACAGAAAATTTTCCAACTCAATACTACCTCTTCAAACGAGCGTTCTGTTATTGTATCCTGAATCGTGTCTGTTAATTCTGCGCCTTTCATCGGGCAGACATATTCAAGAAAGTCATTTCATCATAAAAACTGTTCAGTACATCAATGAAAAAGTCCAACTGTGATCAGGTTTAAAAGCCAATTCATGTCTAAAAGAGAACTGCATTTCTTGAGTTGTCGAATCTAAAATCTACGTCGCCAGCCGGCGGTCCATTCTAACTCGAACGATGAATGCACATTGTGGCCAGGATGGCGCCGATACACACCTTCCAACATGAAGCCTTCCGCTACCGATACTTGGTGCTGCCAGTTAATCGATAAATCAAGCTGTCTGCCCGTCGGACTGAGTACCATATCCAAAGGCGTTCGCAACACCTTTCCCGCCGGCGTTCGACCCACCGGCATGGATATCGCCAACGACCCCTTTTCCGCACGCATCGGTTGCGCGATGCCCAAGGTGATTCTATTGTTCCGATCAAGCTGACGACTGCCCTGCACTACAAAACCACTGGTCCACACATCACTCGCGCCGGTGATCACGCCATCACTCACTCGAGGTGCCGATCGACCGATTTCAACTTCGGCACGCATCTGCCATCCGGTCCAGTTGAACTCGGTGACTGCGCTCACCGCTATGGCATGGCTTGCGACACGGCCGAACGCTCCGGAGGTTTCCGAACCGAGCATCGACGCGTTTTCACCCAATCCGGCAAAACGCAATGCTATCGGCAGTTTTGGAGCTTTCCAAGACAGCATCAGTCCGGTCATCGGCTGTGACACCCGAGTCGATGCAGTCGTGTAAGCACTCATCGAAAACCGATTACTTCCCGCGTAGGTCAGACTGACAGCATTCTCCGCCAAAGACAGCGGTCCGGTACTAACGGCCGACTGATTTTGCAAAATACCGAGCTGAAATTTACTACTGGTCCGGCGGTCACCAGATTGCACACCAGTAACAGCAGTGGTGAATGACAACCGGCGGCCATCATCCGATCGCGTCTGCAAACTCCGATCCCACCGATACAGACGCTCAGACAGTGGGCGAGAATGGTGTTGAGGTTGAACGAAATCGGACAAGGTATGCCAGAACGGCGCACCTAATCGATCGAACGCCACGATTTGATGATTCATCAGACCGGTACGCAAGCCATCACCAAATGCCATGCCGAGATTCAGTCGACTGCCCGTTAGACGGACACCGCCCTCGTCGACGGTGCTTCCCAAGGACAGGGTCTGCGAGCCTTGGGGCGAGGTAGCTGCGCCAAGATCCATCAATCCCTGACCATAGATGTCACTATCCGCGTAGATGTCAGACTTGTTTGCCGTCGCATACAGACGCTGCAACAGCGCCGTATTCGACAGCTGCCCGCGAAAGATGTGTTTCATGACGGCCAACCCACCGGTTACTAAGGGTGCCGAAAATGAAGTGCCCCGCCAAAGATCTGTGGTAGCCTTGAAGCGATTAGTAATCCGATTAAACTCATATACTGCTACCCGAACATCTCTACCCGGGGCGGCAATACACCATTGCTTCGCAATGCCACAGCGGTTTGAAAAATCAGAAATCTCACCAGTAGGGTCCACCGAAACCACGGTCACCATGTGACTTTGCAATTCAGGTATGTGCACCATCAGAGCGGCAGTAATCTGCGGTGATGATGCATTGATTTCTCCCTCCCCGGGGAAAGACATAGAGCTACGTTCGCAACTTTGAATACCGATATCACAAACCTCGCCATGCGCATTGCCGGCCGACTGGATTAAAATGGTCTTGTCCGGATAACCATTATTCTGTTTCAAGATATTGATTCGCCTGTCTAGATGAACTTGAATATCCCTTTTATCGTAATTTTCAATCAATCCGGGATAACCAATGCTTAGGTTCAAAAAATCCATCCGATCTCTGATTGCCTGACTGATTCTGGTTGAGATGCCAGCACTGCTCAGATCATCTTTTTTAATAACTTCTAAACTGACTGGAACATATTTCCCTCCACCGCTACCCAATGCCAATTCATACATCTTAAAACCAGCACCCCAAGCAATTCCACCAAATTGATCTAATGAAGACAGTCCCGAGGTTTGAGGATTTGAAGCTATCACACTGATCACCGCCCGGCCATGAGAGTAATTGCTACTGACGGAGAATTGTTTTTCTATCGATACCCCATCCAATGCAGGATGCCGACGGTTTAGGTTTATGCCACTGTCAATTACACCGATTTTGATTCCTTCACCGGGACGCACCGTCGGGGTGCGCGCCGTATCGGATGCACCGCGACCTCTGGATGCTTCCAGATTGACGTAAGCTTCATCAGCATTAATCAACGCCAAAGCCGGCTGATTGACAAATTTCATTTGTGTTCGATAGTTCCGTTTAATCTGGTTTCGCTGGGGCAGAGTAAGAGGTTGAAAAACCGGTGGTAACGTAAGTGGATTCACTGGGATAGGTTGCACCGGCGGACCCGGATTGGATGGGCCTGCACTGGAACCACCACCACAACCGACAATTAAAAAACCGAGCATGATCAAGATGCCCAATACACATGCCTTGATGGCAAAAACATAGTTCATGCGTGGGGGGGGGGGGGACATCCTACCATTTTACAAGTCCTTTTTGCGAGCCGGTAAACTCACATTCAAGCCACCAAATACGAATCTCAATTTCTTCACTGATTTGAACATCGTAGGTGCAGCCAACTAGATTTACAATCTTCCACTAAATTCAGTGAACAAACTGAAAAATTCTCGTTATTGATTGATGCACTTTGATCGTATAGCACCACTGAACGGACCGGTTTCAGATGGATGAAACAGATTCTGAGATAAAAATTCATCGGTTACGCGACCACCAACAGGTCTTTTTGTTTTCTGCAATGACATTGCAGACTTCCCGTTACTGTAATGCAACTATGACACCTCAACAGCCGACTGAGGACTTGAATTTGGGCCAACCGTACTCATCGCAACTTACACTTTCTGCCAACCACACAAATAGTGTGGTTATTGTGCAGGAGAGGAGATATTCTGAAATTAATAAACGTGAATGATGGCTGACTATTGTTGATCAGACTGCTAGCCACCACTTGAAAATTAATGTTCGAACCCCATTTGTTAATTTTAGAATATTCACTACAATATTCGCTTTGATTTTGCAATACCAATCAACCTAACTATGAATGGGAGATAGTTCAATGGAACTCAAAGGTTCGAAAACAGAACAGAATTTAAAGGACGCATTTTCCGGTGAGTCTCAGGCCAATAGACGTTACCTCTATTTCGCCGCCAAAGCAGATGTCGAAGGATACAACGATGTTTCTGCTGTATTTCGCTCGACTGCAGAAGGTGAGACCGGACATGCCCACGGACATCTTGAATATCTTGAAACCGTTGGCGATCCGGCGACCGGTTTGCCGATTGGACACACCTCCGAAAATCTCAAGGCAGCCATTGCCGGAGAAACCCATGAATACACCGATATGTACCCCGGGATGGCTTCATCAGCCCGCGACGAAGGTTTTGATGAAATTGCCGATTGGTTTGAAACACTGGCCAAAGCCGAACGTTCACACGCCAATCGATTTCAAAAAGCACTGGATGGATTAGACGCATAATCAGTCGAAATATCTACTGAGAGCAGCGGAATCGCAACGGCGCGATTCCGCTTGTTCTTTATTGAAACCGGAGTTGACATGAGAGAAGGTTCCTTAGAAGCACCGGAACGCCACCCGATTGACTGGCAGTCTGCAGAATTCAATAACGAAACTAGTCTGTTTCAGGAACTTGAACGGGTCTATGACATTTGTCACGGCTGTCGGCGCTGCTTTAACCTGTGCAACGCATTTCCAACTCTGTTTGACGCGATTGACGAGTCAGACACCTTAGAACTCGACGGTGTACCAAAAGAAAAATATTGGGAGGTCGTAGACAACTGCTATCTCTGTGATCTCTGCTTCATGACCAAGTGTCCATACGTTCCACCACACGAATGGCAGGTTGACTTCCCGCATCTGATGTTACGGGCAAAAATTGTCGGTCATCGCAAGGGACGTATGAAACTCCGCGACCGTGTACTTTCGTCAACCGATGCCACCGGCAAAATAGGGAGCATACCGGTTCTATTCAACGCAGTCAATTCACTCAATCGAAATCAACTGGCGCGCAAAGGCCTGGAACAAATGCTCGGCGTCCATCCAGAAGCCAACCTCCCCCAATATTGCAACAAAAGTGTTCATTACAAACTGTCGAATCATCATCCACTAGATGTTGCATCGGTTCCGGCCGGGTCGACGCGCGGTAAGGTTGCTCTATTTGCTACCTGTTACGGCAAATATAGCAGCCCGACCATGAACGAAGATCTGGTCAAAGTATTTGAACACAACAGCATTCCGGTGACGGTGGTGAAAAATGACCGGTGTTGTGGAATGCCCAAGCTTGAAATCGGCGATATGGAAGCAGTTACGCGCCTGAAAAATAACAATATCGAACAACTGGCCAAACTTGTCGCAGAAGGTTGGGATATTGTAACCACGATTCCTTCATGTACCCTTATGTTCCGTCAGGAGTTGCCGTTGCTATTCAAAGACGATGTCAAGGTGCTAGCAGTCAGCGAGTCCGTGTTCGACCCCTTCGAGTATTTGATGTTAAGACATAAGCACGATTTACTTAATACTGATTTTAAAAACCAATTGGGAAAAGTTCTGTATCACGTAGCGTGTCACCAGAGAGTTCAAAACGTTGGCGCCAAGACTCGTCAAACGTTGGCGTTAATTCCTGGAACTGAAATCACCACCGTCGAAAGATGTTCCGGTCATGACGGCACTTACGCAGTCAAAAAAGAGTACTTCAACGTTTCAAAAAAAATCGTCCGCCCGATCGTCAATCAGGTGAACAAAGTTCAACCGGATCACATCACCAGTGACTGTGTACTAGCCGCCGCACACATTGCACACAACGCCCAAGAGAGTTCAGCCCAATCCGAACATCCCCTTTCCTTAATTCGTACTGCCTATGGAATCTAAATCATGAAACTGTTAACGAGAGACGATCTTTTATCTCTTGAAGAATACGCCCAGCAGCGAGATGAATTTCGCCAAAAAGTGCTGCGACATAAGCAGAACCGGCGCATTCAGGTCGGTCCGGCCGCCCATTTCTATTTCGAAGATCGGCTGACCATTCACTATCAAATTCAAGAAATACTCCGCATTGAAAAAACGTTTGAAGTAGCGGGTATTGAAGACGAACTCGAAGCCTACAATCCACTGATTCCAAACGGTAGCAATTGGAAGGCTACTTTCATGTTGGAATATCCGGAAGTTGAACAGCGCCGCCAAATGTTAGAAAAACTAGTTGACATCGAAAACTACGTCTGGGCGAGTACCGAAGGTCATCCCAAAGTCTTCGCCATCGCAGATGAAGATCTTGATCGTTCAACCGATCAGAAAACTTCAGCTGTGCACTTTCTGCGTTTTGAGTTGCCTGCGGCCTTTATTCAGGCAGTCAAAGCCAATGCCACGGTTGCGATTGGCATCAATCACGACAACTACAATCACACTGTTGAAAAAATATCAGACTCAGTGCGCCTGTCGTTACTTCAGGATCTAGATTAACCAGTCGACCGGCAGAACACTACTTGAGTTGTAACTGGGAGCTTACTATTCAGTGATGTCTACACACCGCTATTTTTAGAGTAAGGACCGCGCCATTCTGAAGTCGCGATGTTCAAAAGCCGAAGCCATATGATCAATCTCGGTTGCATTGAGGCCGAACTCAGCAACCGCTTTTCGCCAAGTGGCCACGGCCTGCGCAACTTGACCGGCGATCACCCGGGCTGCAGATTGATCCAATTCAAAATACTCTGCCACACTCATAGCCAAGTCTAGCGAAGCCGTACCACCATCCAGATCAATCACGGTGGTCAGAACGCGTGGCTTAATGTCCATCGGTACTGGATTGAGGTCGTAGGCCGGGGATAATCGCCAGCCAGCCAACCCGGCGTAGAGAAAAGCGTGATTGCGTAGGTGGTCATCAGTATTGGAAATCAACACATTGAAAACCACCCGCCGCCACAGTTCATGCATATCCTGTTTCGGACTGGCCCCAAATCGTCTCAGCGCATCAACCATTTCCAAATAACTGCTGGACTCTCTGTTCCCCGCTTCCAGCATACTCATGGCAGAAAGAAATGGAATGCGTTGGCCTTGTATTCGATCGAATCGACGAAGCAATAACACCGATTGATTCATGACTTGTTCAATCTGCCAATTCGATACACTGATACCCGCCCTAGCGGCCAACCGGAGCACAACAGCTTCCCACAAAACTGTATTGAACTCATCATCTTTATGTGGAAACTTAGCAATGGCCAGATGGCCGTCTTGATCATATACAGACGCTTTGGGTCGAGCACCACCTAAGGATGATCCTGGTGCTAGTAGTAAGCGTAGATCTTCATGACTTTCTGCATTGTCAACCACCCTCTCTGCCGACGACAGCAGTTTTGGCAGACTGACTAAAGGTGGTATTCGAGTGGCACCCGATTCGGCAAGAAAGGAGCCGTCTTTATTTCTGGCAAAACGCAGAGCACCCTTTCGGGCTTCATCATCAACCCCGAGTAGGTAATCAATTTCCAGCAAAGTGCGCGAAGTTTTACCAATATGCTCTGCCTGCTGTCGTTCAGCCCTTCGCATTAAAGCTCGCCCCCAACGATCGGGTGCCGAGTCACTGATGCTGCCGAACAGAGGGGAATTTAGATTAGTGTAAAAAGGTGCTGCGCCAAGCAGTAGCGCTGGCTCTAAGGAAAAACGATCTGCCCCATTAAGCCAGTTCAAATCATACTCAAAAGTGGCACTCTCCTTATTTTTGCGAACTCGCGTCCACAAACGACCGGCTAGACTTAGTGTACCGTCACGATCTACATAGACAAAAACTTCGGTATCTGCCATACTCAGTTCATCTATTCAAACCGTAGATGAGTTGCTCTTAGAGTTTCTTGAACGTGGTCTACGGATACGTTGAGGCAGGTGTTCTGCTTCAAGTTCAAGGCCTACTGTATCAGTTCTGACGTCTGCAAGTGTATCTAAGCGCTCAATCATACCCAAAGCATAGATTACTTTAGCAAATTTACCGAGTGAAACACCAGCGTCACCTTTTTCGATCTTATGCAATGTGGTTCGGCTGATCGATGCTCTCTCCGCCAAAACAGCTGTAGGAATTCGGCGCCGGCGCCGGGCATCACGAAGATCCTCACCCAACTTCCGCAACGTCCTTTGCACCGGTATGGGTAGAGCCATATCTAATTCAAAAACGCTCATATAATGTCCACTATATTAATCACAATGAAATTTATTGTATCTGATAATGGTTTTTAAGTGAATTAATCCTGCATCGTATCGCCTTCTCCCGGACCCCCGTTACCACTCACTATACGATACCGGTTCGATAGCAAGATTCCTTTACCCAATACTCAAATAGAAAATGCCAGTTCATCAACCTACTCCCATTCAATCGTCGCCGGCGGCTTACTGGAAATATCATAGGTCACCCGGCTGATTCCTTCTACCTCGTTGACAATGCGGCTGGCAATCATTTCAAGAATGTCAAACGGAATTCTCATACTTCTCGCGGTCATAAAGTCCTGCGTTTGAACAGCTCGTAAAGTGATGACGTAATCATACGCTCGGTTGTCACCAACTACTCCAACAGACTTGACCGGCAAAAATACTGCAAAAGCCTGACTCGCCTCATAATAAAGATCATGGTTGCGCAGTTCTTCCAAGAAAATGGCATCGGCAAACCGTAAGATATCAGCGTACTCCTTTTTCACCTCACCGAGGATTCGTACGCCTAGTCCCGGACCGGGAAATGGATGTCGATAAACAATTTCGGCAGGTAGGCCAAGTTCCATACCAATCTCTCTCACCTCATCTTTGAACAGTTCTCGCAGTGGTTCCAACAGCTGCAGATGCATTGACTTCGGTAATCCACCCACATTGTGATGAGACTTGATGACGCGAGCTTTGTTAGCATCACCACCGGCCGATTCAATCACATCCGGGTAAATCGTACCCTGCGCCAGCCACTTCACCCCGCGCAGTTCGCGCGCCTTATCTTGAAAAATTTCAATGAACTCGTGGCCAATAATGGTTCGCTTTTTTTCAGGATCAGTAACGCCGGATAGTGCTGAAAAGAAACGTGGACCTGCGTCAACGGTAATAACATCTACACCAAGTTTCTCCACCATATTTTTCTGTACGTTCTGCGCTTCATTCAAACGTAATAGCCCGTTGTCGACGAATATGCAAGTTAATCGGTCACCAATGGCCTGCTGAAGAAGTGCCGCACATACTGATGAATCCACGCCGCCCGACAGCGCCAGAATCACTTCGTCGGTACCAACACTCGCTACAATACTGTCAGTCAACGATTCAATGATTGAACCGGTTTGCCAGTTTGACGGGCATTCACAGATATCGTGAATAAATCGCCGTAGAATTTCCGTACCGCCTTCTGTGTGGGTAACCTCTGGATGGAATTGTAGACCGTAGAAACGTCTTTTCACGTCACCGATGGCCGCATGAGGAGAGGCAGCCGACTTGGCGATGGTTTGGAAGCCGGGTGGTAATTCGATCACCCGGTCACCGTGACTCATCCAGACTGCCAAAGTTGAGGCCTCACCTGCATCCATCGCTGATACCGACAGCAGTTCTGAATGACTGTTCAATTGGATCAGGGTACGTCCGTACTCTCGCACCTCAGCATTTTCGACTTCCCCACCCAGCTGTGCCACCATGCTCTGCATACCATAACAGATGCCTAAAATGGGCACCTGCATTGCAAATACTTCTGGCATCACTCGTGCGGTGAATGTATTGGTAACCGTTGCCGGACCACCCGATAAGATGACACCGGCGGGCTGAAAATCAATTACGGATTCAACCGGTGCATCATACGGGAGAATCGCGCTATAAACACCACACTCCCGTACGCGACGCGCAATCAGCTGCGTATACTGTGAGCCAAAATCAAGAACTAAAATGCGTTCTGTTGGCAAGTTCAGATGAAAGCGATGAGGCACAAAATAGTCTAGTCGAATGGTTGGCTGCCGTTGCGAACAGGGAACAAACTATGAGTCGTGACCGGTCACGCGCTTTACTGTCGAAGAAAAGGGTAACTGCTCTACTCTGGGAAGGCGACTCGACAGCTCAGTAGCGTTGATAATTTGGTGATTCCTTGACAATTTCGACATCGTGCACGTGGCTCTCTCGAATTCCTGAATTGCTAATCTGCACAAAGCGTCCCTGCTGACGAAGGGTTGCTAAGTCAGCACTTCCGGTGTATCCCATACTTGATCGAAGTCCACCCATCAGATGGTGAACTACAGTTTGCACAGTACCCCGATAGGGAACGCGCGCTTCAATGCCTTCTGGTACCAATTTCACACTCATGTTTTCAGTCTCCTGAAAATATCGATCCTTCGAACCATTTTCCATGGCACCTAAAGAACCCATGCCACGATACGACTTGTAGGTACGTCCTTCATACACTTCGATATCACCGGGCGCTTCATCAGTCCCGCCCAGCAGGCTACCTACCATAACGGCATGGGCACCTGCGGCAATCGCCTTAGCCAAGTCGCCTGAATAACGAATACCACCATCTGATATGACTTTCACCGGTGTGTCTTTCAGCGCGCGGGCGACATTGATGATCGCCGAGAACTGCGGAACACCGACACCCGCAACGACGCGGGTCGTACAGATTGAACCGGGACCGACCCCAACCTTTACTGCATCAGCGCCCTGCTCAGCCAAATCCAAAGCCGCTTCACCCGTCGCTACATTGCCTGCAATAACTTCCACGTCGGCAAATTGAGTTTTGATCTCCCGGATCCGCTGCAGCACCCGTTCGGCGTGCCCGTGTGCAGTATCAACCACAACAACGTCTACACCGGCGTCCACCAGCTGTGCAACTCGTTCCAGTTCCATCTCGGTCGTGCCAACTGCGGCACCGACCCGTAATCGCCCATCATTATCTTTGCAGGCATTGGGATAAACCTGTGTAGTCAGGATATCTTTAACCGTGATCAACCCCTGCAGACGAAAGTGCCGGTCAACCACCAGAACTTTCTCAATGCGATTGCTGTGCAGCAAATCTAGAACTTTCTCCTTCTTAGCGCCTTCCCGTACCGTAACCAGACGACTTTTGGGGGTCATGACAGAGGTAATCAAGTTGTCGCTGCGCTCCTGAAATCTCAGGTCCCGATTGGTGACGATCCCGGTCAATTGCCGGTCGTCGAGCACCGGCACACCGGAAATTCGATGCTTCTTCATCAGATCCATCACTTGCGAAATCGTCATATCCGCAGTCGCGGTGATCGGATCAGTGACAATGCCACTTTCGTGCTTTTTCACGCGCCGTACTTCTTCACTCTGCCGTTCGGGCGAAAGATTCCGATGAATGACACCCAATCCACCCAACTGCGCCAACGTGATCGCCATTTCAGACTCGGTAACGGTGTCCATAGCCGCCGACAGCAAAGGCAGATTTAAGGAGATTTTTTGGGTGAGAGAAGTCCTGAGGTCCGCGTCTTTAGGTAATACCGCGGAGCGGGCGGGCACTAGCAGAACATCGTCAAAAGTGAAAGCTTGATCAATAGTTTCCATTTCATTATTATAGCCAGAGAGTTGATGGTTGCGAGTCTTTTTATTCGCTGTCTACCTATTTCCGAGACGTCTACCATCAATCATATCCACATCAACACTACGATACTGCAATACAATGAGTGCTGATTTTGAGGAGTTATTAATCACTTCATTGCTTTTCTATTAATCAACTATCGCCAACGCCAGCAACGCACACGACTCACATCATTCAAGGCAACGGATATGGAACAGTTTCAGCAGTACATCGATGGTGAATTCCAAAACGGTAGCGACCGCTTCGAAAGCATCAATCCAGCGAATGGCGAACCTTGGGCTGTTATGCCAGAAGCGCAGGCGGTCGATGTCAATCGTGCTGTATCAGCAGCCGCGCGGGCACTGCGCAGCCCACAATGGACCGGGCGCAACGCCACACAGCGTGGAAAACTACTCTACCGACTGGCCGAGCTGATTGACAAGAACGCTCAAGCTATTGCCGCACTCGAAACTCGAGACACCGGCAAAATTATTCGTGAAACCAGTGCACAGATCAGTTACGTTGCCGACTTTTATCGCTATTATGCTGGTCTCGCTGACAAGATAGAAGGTTCACATCTACCGATCGATCGACCAAACATGGAAGTTTGGTTGAAACGCGAACCCGTCGGCGTCGTTGCCGCCATCGTCCCCTGGAACAGTCAACTGTTTCTTTCTGCTGTCAAACTAGGACCCGCGCTGGCGGCCGGCTGTACGGTTGTTCTCAAAGCCTCGGAAGATGGTGCAGCTCCCCTTTTGGCTTTTGCCAGATTGGTTGATGAAGCTGGATTTCCGCCTGGTACAGTGAACATCATCACCGGTTTTGGCGCCCAGTGCGGATCAATTTTGGCTTCCCACCCAAAAGTGTCCCGTGTGGCTTTCACCGGTGGACCGGAAACTGCCCGCCACATCGTTCGACACTGCGCGGAAAACCTGGCTAGTACCTCGCTGGAGTTGGGTGGTAAATCACCGTTCATCGTTTTTGCAGACGCGGATATTGATAGTGCCGCCAATACACAGGTATCCGCCATCTTCGCCGCTAGTGGTCAGAGCTGCGTCGCCGGCTCCAGACTCATTGTCGCTCGCTCAATTAAGGACGAATTCTTAGCGAGACTCACACATACCGCGCAGAATGTCGTCATTGATGATCCTGCTGATCTGCAAACGGAGGTCGGACCGCTCTGTACACTCAGGCAACAGAACAGAATCAGACAGGTGGTTGAATCATCGATTGCAGCAGGGGCGAAGCTGATTGTCGGCGGGGCAAAACTCGAGCGGCCGGGATTTTTCTTTCAACCGACCATTCTAGACTGTTCAGAACAGATTAACGCACCGAGCGTCCATCAGGAGCTGTTCGGTCCAGTGCTGTCAGTGCTGACTTTTGATACCGAAGAACAGGCGGTTGCAATGGCCAACGACACTGCTTATGGACTGGCAGCCGGAGTGTTTACCCGCAATATCAGCCGCGCCCATCGCCTGATCAACCAAATCAATGCCGGCGTCGTTTGGGTGAATACCTACCGAGCAGTTTCTCCGATCGCACCCTTTGGCGGCCACGGATTATCCGGCTATGGACGTGAAGGCGGTATCCAAGCTGCACTAGAGTACACCAAGGTCAAAACCGTCTGGTTGAACACCTCGGAAGATACCATTCCAGACCCTTTCCTGATGCGCTGACGAGTCTGATCGGCAACCCACAGCATCTCTCACAACGTGGTTTCAATTGCCTGACGACAACAATATTTTTTCCGTCAGTGAACTGAACGAGCAGGCCAAACAGTTGCTAGAAACCGGTTTGGGGCCGATTCGTCTGCGCGGCGAGGTATCTGTCGTTACGAAATCCCAGGCTGGACACTACTATTTTTCGCTGAAAGACCATCAGGCTGAAATTCGATGCGTGCTGTTCAGATCAACCATTTACCGCCGCAAAATCCGGCAGGAACCTGAACAGGGGCAGGAAATCATTCTTGATGGCCATGTTTCACTCTATGTCCCCCGCGGCAGCTATCAATTTTTCATTAACGACATCCAATTTGAGCAAAGCTCGGAAGGCACACTGTATCAACAGTTTCTGCGCTTGAAGGCGGAACTGAAAAATAAAGGTTATTTTCAGGACGACCGAAAAAAAGCGATCCCCCAACATCCCCACAGTGTTGGCATCGTCTCTTCATCAAGTGGGGCGGCAGTGCATGACATCATCCGGGCCTTCAACCGCCGCAACCCATTGATCAATCTGCTGATCTACCCTACTGCGGTTCAGGGTGAGAAAGCGCCACAGGAAATTGCCAAGGCAATCCAACTGGCCAATCACCGAAAAGAAGTCGATATCATACTGCTCAGCCGCGGTGGCGGCTCACTTGAAGATCTCGCTGCGTTCAACAGTCTGGAAGTGGCAGAAGCGATATATTTCAGTGATCTACCGGTCGTGACTGGCATCGGGCATCAGACCGATGTATCAATTGCTGACTATGTCGCTGATCAAGCAATGGCGACACCGACTGCTGCTGCCGAACACCTCAGCACACCGGCAATAGATGAGATGTTGCAAAGACTGCGGAATCTGGAATCGACGCTGACCGATCGAATTTTTACCCAACTGAACCATTTGGGACAACGTCTGGATTTGGCGCAGAGTAGCCTCAAACATCCACAACAGCGCATGACTGACCTACAGAATCAATTTCGCGCCTATGACGGCAAACTATCTTTACTGATGACGAATTCAATAGCCGTTCGAGTGGGCCGGTTAGAGGTCGCGCATCAACAGCTTCTGAATGGTACGCCTACCACAAAAATCATCTATCTTAAGCAACGTTTGGACTCAGCTATAGATCTTCTGTATCGCTCAACAACAGATTTTCACCAAAAATATGTGGCGCGCATCACATCACTAGCCCAGCAGCTCGAAACTATGGATCCACACTCGACATTACGGCGCGGGTATGCAATCATTCGCAACCGAAAGAATGATTCGATCGTTACTGATGCAGCATCTTTGTTACCCGGAGATCAAGTCAGCGCCCAATTGGCCAAAGGCTCGCTTGACTTGGATGTTCAATCGATTCACTCCTGAATCATTGACTTCAGCGATTTGATTCGTAAGGATTTCTACCCGAACGAAAAACAACTCGTACATCGCTACCAAACAGATTGAACTTTTCCCGAAAGTAATTTTCCAGATAGCGGCGATAATGCTCGGCGATGCCTTTCACATTATTGCCATGGACGACGACCACCGGTGGGTTTCGACCCCCTTGGTGAGCATATTTGAGTTTGACCGAGCGACCACCGGACATCGGTGGTGGTGTCTGGATGATCGCCTCCTGAAGCAACCGGTTGAGTACGGCAGTGGGCATTTCGATCATCGCCGAACGGTAAGCCTTACCGATTGCTTGGAGCAGTTTTTTGAAGCCCTGGCGCTGCAAACCGGAAACAAATAATGCTTCATGATGGGCGGCAAAAGCCAATTTTCTGCGTAAAGTCACCGTGATGTCGCGCCGTTGGGCAGAGTTGATTCGGTCGATTTTATTGACTGCCAGCACCACCGGCCGTCCGGCGCGCAATACCAATCCGGCCAATGTCGCATCTTGATCGGCAATCGGCGCAGTTCCATCGATCATCAGAATGACAACATGAGCCGCCTCAATGGCCTGCAAGGTTTTGACAACCGACAATTTTTCCAGCGACTCGTTAACGCGGGCACGACGCCTGACGCCAGCTGTGTCCAAAAAACGAAATCGAGCTTCACCGATCTGCACCGGTACAGAAATCGCATCTCGGGTGGTGCCCGGTTCATCGCTAACGATTAAACGCTCGCTCTGACACAAGGCGTTGATCAACGTGGATTTGCCAACGTTGGGTTTGCCAATCACGGCGATCTTTGGGCCAGGATCCAGCCATAATGGGTCTTCTGCATACGACAACAACCGTAGAACGGGAGTCAGCATTTCCGTCAAGCCAAGCCCGCGCTGCGCTGAGATCGGTACCGGTTCACCGAAGCCCAGGCTATGAAATTCCGCGGTGACCAGTTCCGGTACCAATCCCTCACATTTGTTGACCACAATTGAAATCGGGACATTGGTGCGGTTCAGTTTCTGCGCAATTTCATAATCGGCCGCCGTTAAACCTTCCGTCGCATCTAGAAGAAAGAGCAACGCATCAGATTCTACTAAAACCGCTTCCACCTGCGCATTGATCAACTCAGCAAAAGAGCTATCGTCGCCCAATCCACCGGTGTCCACCACCAGAAAATTTCGCCCTTGCACATTCGCCAAACCATACAAGCGGTCCCGGGTAACACCAGGTCGATCATTAACGAGTGCGTCGCGACTTTTAGTCAGGCGATTAAATAGCGTTGACTTGCCGACATTGGGACGACCGACAATACTGATAACCGGCAACATGATAGGCAACCGCGCTGGGTACGATTCGGATCGGGCACTGCATGGAGTCAACCCGAGCTAGGTAAAATTCGATGCGGTCCAATCAGCCTTCGCTTGACTTAGAACACGTTTACTGTGAGATTGTCCGTAGCGCCAAGGCTTCAATTCGCCCCGACTGATAGGTAACATAAAGATGGTTTTCATCAGCCAGAAAACCACCGGTCGCGACACGGTCGCGCGTAGGGTAGCGCCCGATAAGGTCGCCGGAGGCGGGGTCAATAACGTGTAGGAAGCCCAAACCATCAGCAACCACCAATCGCCCCTCCACCAGTGCTATTTCATCAATACCTCGATGCAGTAGTGCATTCTGCTGCCATTGTTCTTCACCGTCGCTTAACTTTAACGCGAAGAGCAGACCATCGGTGTTATGACCGTAAGTTGCGGACTCATCCACCGCCAGATAACGCCCCGCGGGTCGGCGACTCTCCCATCGCACGTTACCGGTTGATAGATTATAAGTTACAATCGCTCTAGCCAAATCCGACAGAATCATGCTGTCTCCATAGACTACGGGTCGCGATTCCCGATTTCTTAATACTTCTGTGCTGCGCTCCGATCCCAGAACCAGTTGCCAGATCTCAAAGCCGCTGATCAGATCTGTAGCAATCACTCGACCCAAGGCATTGCCAATGATGACAAAGTTCGCAAAACCAACTGGCGTGGTAGAACCAAAGGTGAGAAATTCTGGCTGATCATAGATTGCGTCCCACAGGAATTCACCATCGGTTATTGATAGCGCGAACAGATTACCATCAATAGTTCGCAACACCACCCGCTCCCGGTAAACCAAGGGCGGTGCAAACACGATTTCGCGCAACTGATATTCCCACCTTTTAGCACCATCGGTGGTATTCAGCGCATGAACCATACCTTGGTCGCTGACGACCACTGCGACACCATCGTCTACCCCGACACCTGAAGCAATATTCTGTCCAAGCGCAATGGACCAAACGAGGGCACCGGTCTGGCGGTTTCTGGCGATGACTGTCCCGTCGGGCGATGCAGCGATCAACAGCTTGCCATCCACACCAGGTCGCAACGCGACGAACGCCCGACTTTTCTTTGAAGTGGCTCGCAAATCATTGATGCTCCAGTTAGAATCAAGTTGAACCGATGAGTTGATTGAGGTTAACGGTGTGGGATCTGGCGTCGGGATCTTGGGTGCCGCACATGCGGTAAGCACCAATGCCATCGTTAAAGCCACTAATTTCCGAGTCATATTAAATTTCCTGTGTGAGAACTACTTGGGATCCTCTGATGAAGTTGACGATAAAGTGATGTTTTTGAGACGACCTTCTGTTCTCGAATGGCGTGAACGACAGGCAAGATACAACTGATTCATTGTAACGTTCATGACCACAATCATTCGGCAACCAGTGTATCATTCAATTTAAGTGTCAGGATCGTTCGATAGCTGGTCGAACCGTCGCTGAGTGAATCAATACTCGCCTGATAGGCTTCAGTGGCTTCAGCATAGCGATTCAAGGCGCGATACGCGTCACCTTTGAGTTCCTGATAGTACGATTCAAATTGGCCAGTAGCGGATGAACCGAGCACATCCAGTGCTGCCTGAAACTGTGTTTCGGCGATCAGCAGTTGAGCTAGACGAATACGTGCGGCGTGCACGGTTGACGGATCTGACGACTGTGAAATGGCAGTTTCCAGCAATGTACGCGCGTTATCCACCGCTCCGGCTTCATAATGGGCGCGGGCCATCAACAGACGTGCCTGGTCGGCATATGCCGTGCGCGAATATTCAGCAAGTAGATCGTCATGCGCCTGCTGCGCCACCTCTACATCTGCATCAACGACGGCTACTGACAACTGCTGAAACAGTTCTGAAGCGGCCTCCTGCTGACTTTGGGTATGGCCAACCCAGCCCGTCCAACCACCGACGGCAATCACACCCACTCCGAGCCCGCCGATCACGGTCCAGCGAAATTCTTTCCACCAGTTTTTTATCTGTTCTAAGCGTTCATCATCAGGTGTCATGGTTGACTCTCTTAGTTCTTTTGAATGCTATGGTGTTCAGCTGCCGAAGCTAGCATGGCCTGAATCGTTTCAACCACGTCACTACGTGCTACCAGCTGCTGCGCGGCATCGGTTCGAAGTGGTTTAATCGTTGCGGTTTGATTTCTCAGTTCGTCAGCACCGATTATAACGCCTAAGATGGCACCGGCTTGGTCGGCGTGTTTGAGCTGCTGAGTGAGTCGGCCGCCACCGCAATGTAAGGTAGTGCGAATGTTCAACCGACGAAGTGCCTGCGCCAGATGTAGTCCGTCAAGTTCTGCCGCATCATCCAATGGACAGATATAAACTTGTGCACCGGTGTAACTGAGACCCCAATCGGCCTGTCGCAATACTTCAAGTAACCGCTCTAAACCTAGGGCAAATCCGGCACCGGGAATGATTCCACCACCTAGCAGCTGCACCAGACCATCATAGCGGCCGCCGCCGCAGATGGCATTCTGAGCGCCTAGGAGATCAGTGGTCCATTCAAAAACAGTATCAGTATAGTAATCCAAACCGCGTACCAAACGATGATTGATGACAAAATCAAGCCCTTGAGATTCCAGCATCAGGCACAATCTCTCGAAACGACTGCTGGACCCGATGTCAAGATAATCAATCATCACTGGCGCTTCCGCAATGAGTTCTTGCATCTGTGGGTGCTTGCTATCTAAAATTCGCAGTGGATTAGTCGTCAAGCGGCGCTGACTGTCAGCATCCAGCGAATTTTCATACTTTTCGAAGTAAGCAACCAGGTCGGACCGATACCGGCGCCGACATTCGGCGGTGCCGATTGAATTGATCTCAAGTTGCGTATGCTTGACAATCTTCAACTGCTGCCACAACGCGTCAGCAACGAGTATGATTTCCGTATCAATATCCGGTGTGGTCCAGCCAAATGCTTCAATGCCGAACTGGTGAAACTGGCGGTAGCGACCCTTTTGCGGACGTTCGTAGCGAAACATCGGCCCCATATACCACAATCGTGCCCGACGGCGGTCGATCAGGCCGTGCTGAATGCAGGCGCGAACGCAACTCGCAGTGGCCTCCGGGCGCAGGGTCACACTGTCCCCCCGATTATCCAGAAAGGTATACATTTCCTTTTCAACAATATCGGTTTGCTCGCCGATCGAACGTTTGAACAGTTCGGTGCGTTCTAGCAGTGGCAGACGGATTTCTCGATAGTCGTAAAGGGCGGCGACGTGGCGCACCGACTCTTCCACGAGTTGCCACCGCTGTGTATCCATCGGCAACAGATCATTCATGCCGCGCACTGATTGAATCTTGTTACTCACTGACGCCATCCCGAGGTTAGCCGACGGAACTGAAGTGAGGTTGTGGGAAAGCTTCGGCAGACCGCTTGGCAGACCTCTGCGTTCGGTCGATAAACTGTCCTTTCAGCTGACCACAGGCCGCATTGACGTCATCACCTCGGGTTTTTCGAGTAATCGTCATAATTTGTTTTGCTAGTAGCACATCTCGGAAACGATCAATGGTTTTGGTACTCGAACGTTCATACGGAAGCCCGGCAACAGAGTTGTAAGGAATCAAGTTAACTTTGGCAGGCAAATCTTTTAGCAGCCGTGCCAACCGCCGGGCATCGGCGATCGAATCATTCACGTCTTTTAGCATGATGTATTCGAAAGTCACCTGCCAGCGGCGATCATAGTTAGCGTATTGTCGGCAGGCATCCATCAACTGTGCGATCGGATATTTTTTATTGAGCGGTACTAACTGATTCCGCAGCGCATCTTCAGATGCGTGCAAAGAAACCGCCAGACTGACCGGACAATCCTTGAGCAGCCGGTTGATGCCAGGCACAACACCCGCAGTACTGAGTGTAATCCGCCGACGCGAAAAACCATAGGCACAATCATCAAGCATGATCCGTAGCGCCATGACCACCGGTGCATAATTGAGCAGTGGTTCACCCATACCCATCAGCACGATATTGGTAATGGGCCGCTGACGGTCGTCGTTAGCAAGTACTCGCCAAGCATACCATACCTGTGCAATGATTTCAGCCGACGTCAACTGGCGATTGAAACCCTGCCATCCCGTGGCACAGAACGTACAGTTGAGTGAGCAGCCCACCTGCGACGAAATACAGAGCGTACGGCGGCGAGCTTCTGGAATAAACACAGTCTCAACACAGTTGCCATCAGCCAACGCTAACAGCCACTTACGGGTGCCGTCGGACGAAACTTGTTCAACCTGCAGTTGGAGGCCGTCGATCACTGCGTCGGCAGCCAGTTTATTCCGCAATGCCTGACTGAGATCAGTCATGGCTTGAAAATCAGTAACTTGTCGCTGGTGGAGCCACTTCAACAGTTGATCAGCACGAAACTTCGGCTCATCATACTTGGTGAAATAATCAATCAATTCACCGCGGGACAACCCGAGAAGATTAACTTTCATGGATTCTTCATGAGTAGATCGGAGTGTCGAGTCTGCTAACCCTCAATGCGAGTGAATCTGGTCGTCGGAAAAGAAAAATGCGATTTCGACCTGCGCAGTTTCCGGTGCGTCGGAACCGTGTACCGAGTTTCGTTCCAGTGATTCTGCCAGATCAGCACGGATGGTACCTGGCGCCGCCTGCGCCGGATCGGTCGCTCCCATAATGTCGCGATTGACGCGAATCGCGTTGTCACCTTCCAACACCTGAACGACGACCGGCCCGGATTGCATATATTCCACTAGACTGGAAAAAAAAGGACGCGCCCGATGGACCGCGTAAAATCCCTCCGCCTGCTCCTGATCGAGATGAATCATTCGGCAGGCCACAATGGACAGTCCGCCGGTTTCAAATCGCCGATTAATTTCACCGATGAGGTTTCTTCTTACCGCGTCGGGTTTGATGATGGATAACGTTCGTTCTATGGTCATAAAGCAGTTACCTTGATGCAAAAATCAGAAATAGTGTTCAGAATGCTGAGTGAGACATTGGGTGGTTGCCGGTCCATTCATCCCCGGTCAGGCTTTCAGCCGAATATTTTACGCAGATTCATGGGGCTGATTGATGCAGATCACAATTTTGCAAGAGGTTAGTGATCGATGCGGGCCCATTCAACCTTTTACCGAGTAACCCATCGTCATGTAAATCAGTGAGTTCAAGATTAATCATCCTGCCAGACATCTCTGGTGTGTAGGCGAGATAGACCGGTAAGTAATTGGCAAGGCGCGCGCGAACTAACTGCTTCCCTTGACGAGTCACCTGACCTTCTAGAAGTGCGCTGGCCACTTGCCCGACGTAGTTGCTAAGCACCTGCTGACGTACGGCTGCACCCGCCTCGCGCAGTAGTCTCGCGCGGGTCTTACGAACCTTTGGTGGCACCTGATTCGGAATTCTGGCAGCCGGCGTCCCGTCACGCTCTGAATAGGCAAATACATGTGGGTAAGCGATATTCAAGTCATAAATCGCCATTCTTGTCAATTCAAAATCCGCGTCAGATTCCGTGGGAAATCCAGCCATGAGGTCGGCCGACAGAATCAGGTCGGCGCGCGCCTTACGCAATGCCTCGACAGCGGCGTAAACTACATCGGGTTGATAACGCCGTTTCATTCGCTTCAGAATAATGGGTGAAGCACTCTGTAGCGACAAATGGATATGCGGACAGATGTTGACATGATTAGCCATGACGGACACCAGTTGCGGCGTGATGTGCGCCGGGTCAATGGAACTCAAGCGAAAACGAATGTTTGGAAAATGTATCGCCAGTTCACTCACTAAACCGGACAGGTCAATCGTGCATTCTTTTTTATTGATTAAATCATCGCCGTAAGATCCCAGATCAATGCCGCAGACAACAATTTCTAGGAATCCCTGTTGAACATAGTTATGAACCTGGCGGATGACTGTGGTGGGTGGAATGGAGCGACTAGGGCCGCGAGCCTGGTGAATAATGCAAAAAGTGCAACCGTTGTCACAACCCTGCTGCACCTGCAGATTAGCGCGAGTACGAGATTCGAAACCGCTGATCAGTGGCGCGGGGACCGGTGTGGCAGCTACCGGTGGTATTGGCTGGCGCTCTAGACTAATTCCATCTGCAAGAAGTTGCGGGATCTGTAATTTTTTGCTCCCGGGTACCACATAGTCCACCCCCGGTATTTCCGCACAGATTTCGGGATGCATTTCCGCATAGCACCCGGTCACGATAATAGTCGCTTGCGGATGACGACGAATGGCGCGGCGAATGGCCTGTCGAGAGTGCCGGTCGGCTTCCCGCGTAACGGTACAAGTATTGATGAGGTGAATATCTTGACGAAGATCACCAGCCGGTATCCAACCATTGGATTTCAACTGGTTGACGATGTACTCGGATTCGAACCGATTAACCTTACAACCCAGCGTCTCGGCGGATACCGATGGTCGAATGGCACCCGAGGCGGTTGATGACCTCGCCGACATGGAGTCCAAAAATGATATTTGCTTTAAATCTGCCGGGGCGAATGTGGATAGACTCAATCAGTCGACGGTGAAACTTTCACCGCAACCACATTCGGCACTGACATTTGGATTTTTGAACGTGAATGATTCAGCCAGTTCCTGTTTTTCAAAATGAATGGTCGTACCATCCACCAGATTCAAACTTTTCGGATCCACAAATACATCAATACCATGGCTCTGGAAAACAACGTCGTCAGCACTCGCTTGCGTTGCAATATCTACGACGTAAGCAAAACCGGAACAACCGGTCTGACGCACACCAAACCTTAATCCCTGACCGTCAGGTGAGCTGTCCAGGTAAGAGCGCACACGATTCGCGGCGGATTCTGTAAGAGTAACACTCATTTTCGTAATGTTATTGCATTGCGGTTGTTACAAAAGATCAATCACTGAGAAATTAAATTTTACTTTATTCGACCATTCTTGCAACTGAAATTAGACCTGAATTCATACGCTAACCAAGCCATAAACTCTATTGGCTCTCAAGCACAGATATTCGCTACCATAACCACTACTTCTTATAACTGAGTTCCAAACGCACTCAGTTTAGCATGAACTAGAACAGAAATTGAGCATCCGATTTGGCTAATTTGAGAAGATCGTGCTCACGCACTCACACTGCGTTTCAACCGTACAGTCTATTGATTGAGCTGGTCGCAACAGTCATTCCGCTGATTCAAGCCATCTCCGTGCTGATCGCCGCCAGATTACGTTTTTTCTGATTGAACACCACGGCAATGCGATGAATGAGTTCGTCGCGATTACGATATTTGTCGGCATATTCGCGTTCACGCATCTGCTCCATCACCTCGTCTACCTTGCCTTCCACCTCCGCATCCGTCGCCGCGACCTTCAACTCCAGCACGAACACCTGTTCACCATACAACAGCACTAGATCCGCCCGCCCTTCACTCGACACATCCTCGGCCCGCAACTCCACTTCAGTCGTTTGAAAACAGGCATACAGCAGAGACGCATACCATGCCTCAAGGCGCGCCAACTCATTACCCTTGTGCCAGTGATAGGGAATGCCCGACAAATAACTGTGCAGCCGGCGGCCAAATCCCTCAAAATCATGGACCTTCAACTGCTCGCATATCTGCCAACCGAGTACCTTCACATCATTCTCAAACAGATTCAGATGACCCAATAGCCCGGCACTCAGACTCCTGCGCACCTCGAAATTGGGATAGTCTAAAACATACGACGTATCCGAACCTATGCGCCGCTCATCGACGATCGTCAGATACCCGGCCTGAAACAGCAGCGCCTCGGCACCCACCTGCCCCACATCCAACTTCGACACCCGTTGCTTTTCAATCACTCGCCTGTGCAGTTCCTGCAGACCCACACCCGACTGCAGCAGTTTCCGGTACAGAAACTGCGGTTCACCGGTCACATACCAGTAAGGTTCAAATGCGCGTGTTTCAAACAGCTCCAGAATGTCGTATGGGTTGTAGACCTTGTCGCGATCACCATGTTCACCGAGCCAGTGGTAACCGTTATACCATCGCCGAATCTCCGCACGGTCAAGTCCTTCCAGTTCCGGGGCAAACACCGTGTCCAGGTCATCATCCGTATAACCGCAGATGGTGGCATACTGCGGATGCAAGCTGATATCCTTGAGATTGTTGAGCCCCGAAAACAGACTGACCTTGGAAAACATACTCACCCCGGTGACGAACACGAAACGGAGGTAGCGGGCACAGCCTTTGATGATCCGGTAAAATCCCTGCAGGTAGTCGCGGTTGGCACGGGCCAAAGCTTCATTTTCCAACACGGATAGAATGGGAGAATCGTATTCGTCCACCAGAATCACCACCTGCTGGCCGGTGTTCTGATGCAATCGCCGAATGAGGCTCCGCAGTCGGTCCGGTCCAGTTTTAACGGTTGACAACGGTTCGATACCGACGGAATC
This sequence comes from Arenicellales bacterium, assembly GCA_965116205.1. Taxonomy (GTDB): domain Bacteria; phylum Pseudomonadota; class Gammaproteobacteria; order Arenicellales; family JAJDZL01; genus JAJDZL01. The sequence continues at coordinate 382,554 of OZ220493.1, forward strand.
CTCAATGTCTGCCAGTTGACTGATGATGTTTTCTGCGAGGTATCCCGGTTCTCCATAAAACGCATCGAAACTCAGCCGCACCACCGGATACTTCATATCCCATTCCCACCGGTCGTGGATGTGTAGACCACGGAACGGTTGTTCGTTGCCCTCGAACAGTTCCTGCATCGTGTCCACCAGCAATGACTTACCGAACCGCCGCGGGCGGGACAGAAAATAGTATCCTGGCTTTCTTACTAGACTCCAGATGTGGCGCGTTTTATCCACATAGTAGAAATCCCAGTTCCGAATGTTACAAAAAGCCGCTTCACCGATCGGCAGATCAAGTTTTTTCGTTGGCATGACGTTGCTCACTGACTGATTGATTTCAATTATAGAACCTTCTGGACCAAAGTCGTTCATCACGGAATAACCGAAAATTTTTCAATTCTACCAATCCCCCGGCTACTTTTTCCGTACATGGCATTACCACCTCCCCGCGTTAATTTGATCTATGTCCAAGTTGCCGTATGTTGACTGCTAGTCCGAAGATTAAAATCAACTTCGACTGGCTTCATAATCTTGGTTGCTATTCCGCTGATTTCAATGCCAATGAAGAGATCCGTCGCAGAAATACTTCTGCCATGATTTAACGAAATTAACGAAACTGAAGCGGTCTCATTTCATATAAAATAAAGGCCATGAGCGAATACCAATATTACGAGTTTCAGGCGATCGACCATCCCCTTACCGAACAGGATCAGGATTATTTACGTTCACTGTCTACCCGCGCGCGTATTACCGCAAACAGTTTCGTCAATCACTATCATTGGGGTAGTTTTAGTTGGGACACGACCCGGCTCATGGTACAGATGTTTGATCTCCATCTGCATCTGAACTGTTGGGGAGATCGTCAATTAATGATACGCGTACCAAAGAGATTGATGGATCATTCATGGCTGGAGAAGATGATGATCTGGAGTGACTCAGTCAAAACGATTGATGGTGGTAACAATATCATCATCAACATTCATCGGTGTGAAGAAGGTTCGGGGTACTACTCTATGGAAGAAGAGGGACCGGGCTGGTTGGCGGGACTGGCGCCATTGCGGGCCGACCTGTTGGCCGGTGTCTGGCAACTGCCGTACCTGATTTGGTTAATGGCGGTAGAAGCGGGTGATGTCGACGATGATGCGCTGGAACCACTACCTGGCATCGGTCCACTCACGGGTGCGATCATTGCTTTTGCTGAATTCTTTATGATGGACGTCGATCTGGTTCGTGCGGCGGCAGAATTGCCAACCGAAGGTACCAACAAGGTACAGTCTCCTGAATTCAGACGAGCAGTGATCGCATCATTAGCGGAGAATCGTAAAACAGAATTACTCAGCCGATTGATTGAGAGTGACCCGTACGTCACTGCTGATCTACAGCGCTATGTGCGAGAAGCCGTGCTACAGAAACAAACCGGTCCACCACCTGCCGCGCGGACTGCCGCTAGTCTTCGTTTGCGCGCTATGGAAATCCGGCAGGAATTAGATGCCGCGGAAGAACGAAGGCAGGCGGCCATTCGTCAGCAAGAGGAGCAACAGGCCGCACAGGAACAACAGCGCCGCATCGCGTTGCTACGGCAACGAAAAGAAGCAGATTTATGGCAAGAAATCGAAGCTGATGCAGGTTCACGTACATACTCTAGATATGACCGTGCAGCATTGTCACTTCATGATCTACGAGCGATGGCGGCCGAGGATGAGAAAATGCGTGAATTTAATGCTAAATTTAACGCACTCGTTACCCGGCACTGCGGCAAAAAGCAGTTGATTCTGCGGTTGGAAGATTACCACCTCGCGATTCCGCAAGCCGAGTCATCAAGCCTAGACTCAGCAGCCATTTAATCGGCACGCGGAAAACTGATTACCAACCAAGGTGATGTCATAGTCCTATGCCACCACGATCCAGTTTTCAACCGCCGCATGCTGTACTCAGTTGCTTAGTGATATCCTGACCGAGACAAGATACCCAATCCTGGCAACCGCAACGCGAAATCTAGCAGATCAATACCGAAGTGCGCACCACCCAAGTTGAATTCCAACCCTTCTTCGGTGGCCACCGTTATTCCTAACGCGCCGAGCACTGAAATCTGGTAGCCAGTGCCACTCGGTGCTGGCGCAAAAAATGTCGTTGCGCCGAGCCAGTCCTTGCCGATCGCGGTGGGTGGCAAATCAGCGCGCAGTTCCGGCACCCTTCTCAACACCCACGCAGTAAAAGTGTTGGAGTTCGGCCCCGGCCATAATCGATATTGCCGAGCAAACGGATAAGCCATGGCGGCCTGATGAATTTTTTCGATGATGGCATCCACATGTGCCCCCCGAAGATCAGCAAGTAACCAAGGTCTATTGCCGTACCAGTTGCGATCCGGAATATCTTCTCGGTAGGACATGGCCGAATTTCCATAGCGGAGACGCCAGCCAATTTTTTGATACACCGTGTATGCGGCGGCATTGGATGGCTTGACTGCAACCCAAGTGTGCACCGCAACGGTACCGCGTGCTCCCCAAGTGCGCGCGGCATACACTTGGGCAACCGCATCGCGCATTGCCGACGGATGTGGTGCAATGCCTGCCGACCCGGTTGTGGCTTCCGACCAGTGCTTACTCATGTATTTCCCAGTAGCCAGCAGATAAATCGGACCGGCAAACAATACGATTATCGGTAACAATAGCAGTGCGCTCCAACGGGTGACTTTTCCACCCCATATCATTCGCTTGGCTGTGCTGATTGACGCACAGATTTTCGTTCAACTGCCGTTAAGATGCCGCGCAAAATATTGATCTCTTCATCGGTGAGTCCGGGATGCAGAAAGAGCCGGCGTAGTTTGCGCATGAGAATTTCCCTGGGACCGTCAATGAATTCAACCGCTTCCAGTACCAAATGCAGATGTTTAAACAATCCTTCAAGTTGCTGATGCGTCGCTAAATGATTGACGTAATTGAAATGCCACTGTGAATGGTCATTGACCTCAGCAGTTGACCGATGATGCAGTGCCAGGTGAAGTTCATAAAGAAGAATGAGAACCGCGCCGGCCAAGTTAATGGAAGGTAACTGCTCGGTGACCGGGATTCGAATCAGCCGATGACACTGGTCCAGGTGTCGATTCGACAGTCCGGTACGCTCCGGTCCAAACAGCAAAGCAACCATCTGCGCATTGGCAACGGCATCGGCAACTTGCATCATCGCCGCCCGGGGCGGCAGACTCGGCCAGTCTGTCGCCCGCACCCGCGCACTCGTGCCCATGATCAATGAGCAGTCGGCAATGGCCGCCGCGAGCGAGTCAGTGACCACCGCATGAGTCAGTATGCCTTCGTTGCCGGCCGCGCGCACTCGCGCCTCTTCAACGCGATGCTCGACCGGGCGCACCAGATGCAGATCAGCAAATCCCATGTTACCCATGGCTCGTACCACTGACCCAATATTACCGGGATGTGAAGGTTCCACCAGAACGACGCGCACTGACATGCGAAGTCACCTTGCTGATTCGGCCACCATTAGATCTTCGACTAGCGCAGGATATAGGGGTTCGGCAACTCCGTTGCCGTGGACAGCCAGATACTTTTGACCTGTAGATAATCGCGGATCGCGGCCATGCCGCTCTCCCGACCCAGACCACTGCGTTTCATCCCGCCGAATGGCATCATGTAACTGAACGCGCGATAAGTGTTAACCCAAATGGTGCCGGCTTTAAGCGCTTTGGTGAAGCGCATGGCGCGACGAATGTCTTTCGTCCAAACGCCCGCCGCCAATCCATAAACCACATCGTTGCCGATGTCGATCGCCTCGTCTTCATCCTTGAACTTCAATACGGCCAGTACCGGTCCGAAGACCTCTTCCTGAGCGATTCGCATATGATTGGATACATTGGTGAATATGGTGGGTTGCACGAACTGGTTGGCACCACCCGGTACCGAACATGGCGAACCACCGAAGACTAATTCTGCACCTTCCTGCTTGGCGATTTCAATATATGAGAGAATTTTCTCATACTGTTGTGGCGTGGTCACCGGGCCGATGTGCGTCGTCGATTCCATCGGATTACCGATTTTTGCAGATCTGGCTAATTCCAGTAGACGCTCCACGAACTCGTCGTGAATGCTCTCCTGTACCAGAAGTCTGGAACCGGCCACACAAGTCTGTCCGGTGGCCCCGAAAATTCCAGAAACTGCGCCTTTCGCCGCCATGTCAAGATCAGCGTCTTCAAAAACGATGTTGGGAGATTTACCCCCCAACTCAAGCGATACATGTTTGATGCTCTGGGCGGCACTTTCGTAAATCTTCTGTCCCGACAGGTCAGAACCGGTGAACGTGATTTTTGCCACGTCTGGATGACTGACCAAACTGGCGCCCACTTCCCCGCCATAACCGCTAATGACATTGAAAACACCATCGGGAAAACCAGCTTCTTTCACCAAGCTCGCGTACTCCAAGGTGCTGGCCGAAGTGAATTCCGAGGGCTTGATCACGATGGTATTGCCGGCGGCCAGCGCCGGCGCACATTTCCACGCCACGAATAGTAGTGGCGAATTCCATGCGGTAATGGCCGCTACCACACCCAGCGGCTCATACATCGTATAGGAAAACGTATCCGGCTTATCAATGGGGATGATGGCACCTTCAATCTTATCAGCCAAACCACCAAAATAGTGCCACCACTCGGGGTGATAAACCATCTGTGCTTTCATTTCAGAAAACAATTTGCCGTTATCCCGTACTTCAAGCGCCGCCAGTCGATCAGCATGCTCAGCGACCAACTCAGCCAGTCGGCGCATCAACTTGCCGCGCGCACTGGCATTGAGCGCCGACCATTCATGACCGGCAAACGCATTTTTTGCGGCCGCGACGGCGCGATTGACATCTTCTTGGTTGCCGCGGGGTACGCGCGCCCATGCTTCACCCGAAAATGGGTCCGTACTTTCGATCCACTCACCACTCGATGAATCGACATAATTTCCATCAATAAAGTGTTTGTAGGTTTTCATTCTGATCGTCTCAAAGGGCTAAAGTTGATTGTGGATGGCTTCCATTCGGTCCGGCGCATTGATGAACTTGTTCTAAATTTTGGCCCGCATGGGTGAACCGATCAATACTCCGCATTCATCCACCGACCAGCCACCGGATTCTCCGTGGGTTGAATATTATCGTTTATGTGGATGTTCATTTTCAGCAATCCCTTGCCTCGATCAGGCAACGACGGACAACTTCGCAATGCAATAATTGACCAGTCAATGAATGCTGAGATAGGTTAAAATTAGTTCACGCAAAGAGGCAACCCGGTCCACCCGGCACTATTGCTCTGTGTCTGCCCCTTCATCCGATAAGCCAACGACAGAACCGATTCAACGCCATGCACCCCCTCCTCAACATCGCCATATCTGCTGCGCGCCGCGCCGGTAAAACTATTTTGCATAAATCCTATCGCGTGGATCAATTGAAATTTGATCTCAAGGGAGCGCGCGATTTCGTATCCACTGTGGATATTCAGGCCGAACAGCAGATCGTTGAAACCATCCGCGATGCTTATCCCAATCATGCGATTATTGCCGAAGAACAACATTCCACGCCGGGCACCGAATTCGAATGGATCATCGATCCTTTGGATGGCACGACCAATTTTCTACACGGCGTACCACAGTTCTGTATTTCAATCGCGATTCGTAAACATCACAAACTCGCACATGCAGTTGTTTACGACCCGCTTCGAGAAGAGCTGTTTTCCGCGTCAACCGGCGCCGGTGCACACCTCAATGATCGGCGAATCCGCACTAGTGCGATTCGCCATTTGCATTACGCACTGATCGGCACCGGCTTTCCTTTTCGTGAATTGGATGATGTGAACCTTTGGATAGCTATCTTTAAAGAGTTGTCGAAACAGACTTCAGGCATCCGCAGACCGGGGTCCGCCGCGTTGGACCTGGCCTATGTCGCATGCGGTCGATTCGATGGTTTCTGGGAATCCGGCCTCAACATCTGGGACATGGCTGCTGGCGCCCTACTCATTCAGGAAGCTGGGGGAATCATTGCTGACTTCGCAGGAGAGCAGAATTTTTTGGAATCCGGCCGCGTCGTGGCCGGTAATTCTCACCTTTACGATGAACTGGCGCGCATTGTAGAACGAAACTATAGAGAGCACAGAACTTTTCAGCAAGATTGATGACGGCACGTCCGGATAGTGAAAACACCACCCCAATGATGCAACAGTATCTGCGCATTAAAGCAGATTACCCTGACCTACTGTTGTTCTACCGTATGGGAGATTTTTACGAACTGTTTTATGAAGATGCCGAGGTTGCTGCCGAACTGCTCGGCATTACCTTAACCAGTCGTACCCCATCCAGTTCGAATCCCATCAAAATGGCCGGAGTGCCATTTCACAGCATCAATCAGTACATCCGCAAACTGCTTGAACATTCACTGTCAGTTGCCATCTGCGAACAGGTTGGTGATCCGAAAACTGCCAAAGGCCCGCTGGAGCGCAAGGTTACCCGAGTCATCACACCCGGCACTCTGATCGATGAAGATCTGCTGGATGAACATACGGAAAACCTACTCTGCGCCATCGCCAACATTGACCAAACGTGGACGCTGGCCACACTTGATGTGGCAAGTGGCCGGTTTACCACTCGAGAATTGTCGAGTGTCACTGCGGTACAATCGGAAATTGCCCGCATCAAGCCGGCTGAGACCCTCCTCTCAGATCTCGCCGACTTCGCCGCACAGTTTCAAGCCAAACAGGTGCGCGAAGTGCCGCATTGGTACTTCGACTTGGACCGTTCCATCGCCCTGCTACAAAAGCAATTCAATGTGCGAGATGTTACCGCATTTGAATGTGAACAACATCCTCAGGCCACCGCGACTGCCGGGGCATTACTACAGTATGCGATTGACATGTGGGGGCGAGAACTCACGCACATTCATCGACTGAAAATTGAGCATTCTAGCGAATTCTTACAAATTGATGCACACAGCTGGCGCAATCTTGAAATTGAAACGACCTTGCTGGGTGATACCAAAAACAGTCTGCTCAACCTGTTTGATCGGTGCCATACAACAATGGGGTCAAGACAGCTGCGGCGCTGGTTTCGTTATCCAGTGCGCGATCATGATGAGGTCCGACGGCGGCACCGCATCATTGAACACGTTCTAGAAAACACCGATATTGAATCGATATCCACGACGTTACGCAATATAGGTGATATGGAACGAATCGCCTCTCGAATTGCCGCACAGACTGTCAAGCCGCTTGATTTGGTGCGTCTGAAAGGAGCACTACGCCAAATTCCTACTTTAGTGCAGCTGCTGAATCCAGAAAATCATACCGATTTACAACAGTTATGCAACCGACTGGACGCCATTCCCGAGTTGAGTAACCTGCTTGAGCAGGCGATCTTAAATGAACCGGCGGCATTGCTCAGGGATGGTGGCGTGATCAAGAAAGGCTACGATCCACAGTTGGATGAGTGGATGTCACTCAAAGACGATTCCGGCCAGGCGCTCATTGAGCTGGAGAGCCGAGAAAAAAAGAGAACTGGCATCAGAAATTTAAAAATCGAGTACAACCGAGTGCACGGATACTACATCGAAGTTTCCCGACTGCAAACCGACCGAATACCACAAAATTACACCCGCCGTCAAACGTTGAAACATACGGAACGGTATATCACGGAGGAACTGCAGCAATTTGAGAGCCGCATACTGAACGCGAAAGAACAGACCCTGGCGCGCGAGAAAGAGCTCTATGAGCAACTGATTACGCATCTGCAGCAGTTTATCGAGCGTATCCAACAGACTGCACAAGCCCTGGCGGAAATCGACGTACTAGTGAACTTTGCGGTACTGTCACGAGTTCTTAATCTGCATCGACCTGAACTGACTACAAAATCTGGCATCACCATTGAGAATGGTCGACATGTATTGATTGAATCGGTGTTGCAAAAACCATTCATCCCCAACAGCATTGAGCTGGATCAATACAACCGACTGCTACTAATTACCGGACCGAACATGGGAGGTAAAAGCACCTACATGCGACAGACTGCGTTGATTGTGATGCTCAGTCATACCGGATGCTACGTACCGGCGAACGCCGCGATCATCGGTCCCATTGATCGAATTTTCACCCGCATCGGTGCATCCGACGATCTGGTTGGTGGGCATTCAACTTTTATGGTGGAAATGACCGAGATGGCCACCATTCTCCACAGTGCAACCGAGGCCAGTCTGGTCTTAGTTGACGAAATCGGCAGAGGTACCAGCACTTACGATGGTTTGGCGCTGTCCTGGGCCTGTGCCGTCAGTCTGCTGAACGACGTTCGTGCGATGACCATGTTCTCCACTCACTATTTTGAGATTACGGCACTTGTCAATGAATATTCCGGTGTTCGAAACGTGCACTTGGATGCTGTTCAACACAAAGGCGAAATCGTATTCATGTACGACGTTAAAATTGGCGCCACCAACCAGAGTTATGGCATCCAAGTTGCGAAACTTGCGGGTATTCCAGAAAAAGTGATTGGTCGAGCGAAGGCGCGGCTTGAAAAACTGTCGAACGCAATGCCCGACTACGAAAATATCGATGCGCAGGGGACTTGCCAGACGTCGATTTTCAAGGTGCCGACTCTGCCAAATGCACCTGCGTTGAACCGTCTCAAGGAGATTCAACCGGACAGTCTCAGTCCGCGCGAGGCATTACAGGTGCTGTACGAACTGAAAGAACTGCAAGACGATTGAAATTCGGGTCAACAACACCTGACCATTGACGATTGGTTTATAATGGCCGATCATGGTAAGACAGTCGACCTTCTACTCTAACCTGCATGCGTATCTCGATGGGTGCATCATCATGACTGATTGTATAAATAACTTGACAAACTACCGGTGAGGAGGGACACCAATGGCATCAGTAATTAACCGATTCTTGATCGTAGTAGTTTGCGCTGTTGTTGCCTCTGCGTGCGGCACCACCTATACAAAACGAGGATTGATGGGCGGTGTTGATGAAGTCCAATTGAATGAAAACACCTGGCGAATCAGCGCACGTGGCAATGCCTATACCTCTGAGGAAGCGGTGCTGGATATGGTATTACTACGAAGCGCGGATATTGCCAGCCAAAATGGCTTCCGGTACTTTGTATTTCTCAGCGAGGAAACCTGGAGCGATGACTACGACGTCTATATTCCCGAAACGTCTTATTCTACCGGCACGATCAACAGTTATGGCAATATCACCACAATCAATACAACGACGAATACCCATGGCGGTTATAACATGCCTTATTCAAAACCTCGTGCGCAAAACATTGTCATGATGTTCAAAAACAAACTCAATAACGTGGAAGGTATTGTGTATGATGCAGTGTTCGTATGCAATACGGTTGGGAGACGATTGAATGCGCAATGTGGCGTGATAAAATAGCCACCGGATCTAAGCATCGGAATGCTGCAGTTACTGAGCGCCGAGGTTTTTGCCTTGATGAGAACAAACACCCACTAGTTTGTCAAACCTAAGACCAATGCTATGTTAACAGCTAAACTCTCAAAATCAAAGACACCTGATTCATCAACCGATCTGATTATTATTGAAAACTCATGACCTACATTGTTACAGAAGCATGCATTAAATGTAAGTACACCGACTGCGTTGAAGTTTGCCCGGTAGACTGCTTTCACGAAGGGCCGAACATGTTAGTCATTGATCCCGAAGAGTGCATTGACTGCAGTCTATGTGAACCGGAATGTCCCATTACCGCAATCTATGCAGAAGAGGATCTGCCAGATGACCAGCAGGAGTTCTTGAGTCTCAACGCCGAATTGAGCTTGATTTGGCCGGTCATCTCTGCCATCGTTCCGGCGCCAGCGGATGCGGCGGATTGGGAAAATGTCAAAGAGAAAAGACAGTACCTTGAACGCTGAAATAACCCAAAGATTAATGATTATCCAATGATGATTGAAGATCGAGCGCAACAGGCCGCAGCAACGCTCTGGGCATTATGGAACGCCGGTGAAACCATCAATTCACTCCCGCCCCACTGTGCCCCAAATGACGAAGCTGAAGGCCGCCGAGCACAGCTGTATTTTCCCAAACTGGCAGATGACACCATCGGCGGCTGGAAGATCGCCGGCACCAGTGCCGGCGGCCAACAACATATCGGTGTTGCAGCACCGCTTGAAGGGCCTTATCTCAAATCAAAAGTTCACTCTGACGGTGCGGTACTGTCCATGACCGGTAACCATATGGCGGTCGCCGAAGCTGAATTTGCCTTCTGTTTTCAGCAAGATTTGAACAGCCGAACTGAAGATTACTCTATGGAAGAAATTTTAGCTGCCGTGGGCAGCCTCCATCCAAGCCTAGAGTTGCCTGATTCTAGACTGTCAGATTTTGCCCACGCCGGAGCGGCGGCACTACTGGCTGACTGCGCCTGTGGAAGAGATTGGGTGGTTGGTGCAGCGACCTCGGCAGATTGGCGTGACGCTGACCTTTCCCGCGCATCAACCCAACTGATCATCAATGATAAAATTGTGTCCCAAGGCACCGGTGCCGATGCGCTAGGCAACCCACTGACAGCACTTAAGTGGGTCGTCAATCAATTATCGAAGCGAAAACTAGCCATTCAAGCCGGTCAGTTCATCACCACGGGCGTTTGTGGACTACCGAAACCTATCCAATCTGGCGACCGGGTAACCTGCGACCTTGGAGTCTATGGAACGGTCTCTGCGCAGTTGGTCGATTAAACCATTCAACTCAGATTTTGGAGAACGTCAACCATTCATAGCGAGCCCCTGCATGAGTCAAGGTGGAGCGAACCAGATGAAGGTTTCGAACCATCCATTCTATTGGAGTGATTTCACAAACCATCCGACGTTGCATTTTTCTCGCTAGCGTGATGTGCGGCACAAATTTGCGACTGTTGGCATCGCATTTGCCGAGACCGACTTGAATTCGTTTTGACAGTTCGCTAAGTTCGGCACTGACTGTTGCCGGTCCGGCCCACACAATTCCGTTGTCTGACCAAAATCCAACTTGACTGATAGATAAGGAAAATGGTACAAAGTCAAACCATTCCACAAATCTCTCAATCTCCATAATTTCAGTCTGCGGCACCTCACCTAGAAAGATTAGAGTCATGTGTAGCTTCTCTGCGGGAGTTACCAGCCCGAACCGGGCAAGATTCATTCGAACTTGGATGTTGACCAGCGATGTGCGCACTGCGGCATCGGGGCACAACGCAACAAATAATCGTTGAATCCGAGGTTCAGTCACGTCGTTCAGAGAAAATCAATCGCTCCGGCCAGCGCCGCCTGAACAGTCGCTTCACGAATCTGCTGACGATCACCAGCAAACTCAAATGCCTTGGCGACCACCCTTCCGCGTCGGTCCGACCAGGCGACCCAAACCGTGCCCACCGGTTTTTCAGCAGTGCCACCATCCGGTCCGGCAACGCCCGTCACCGCCACTGCCAGATCAGCGCAACTTGATTGCACACCACCAACTGCCATCTCACGGGCAACTTCACGCGAAACTGCGCCACAATCGCGAAGCGTGTCGGAACAGACCTGAACCAGTTCCCGCTTTGCATCATTGCTGTAGGTGATAAAACCGCGTTCATACCAGGCTGAACTGCCAGGAATTCGAGTGAGTGTTTCTCCAATCAACCCCCCGGTACAGGATTCCACCGTAGCAATCATCAACTCCTGTTCGATGAGCAAGTTGGCCAGCCGTCTCGCAAGTTCACTGATCTGCGCGTGCATGTTGAGTTATCCTTGTGGAAACAGCTCCATTTCCTGTTTGAATCGATCAAGATCAGTGATGGTGGTGCCAATCTGCCAAGGTGAGTCAACCGGCAACCCATGACTGTTGCCATAACCTAGCACAACGAAACGATGGGGCCATTCATCAATGAATAACTGATGAACAAACGCATCAAATGACTGTCGGTCTATTTTCTCAATTTCCCGCGCCATCAACTCTCGAGTGTCAAAATTGAATTCCCGTTGATCAATCGAAGTCCAATACACTTCTGTTTTTTCGCTCAGTGAGTCATATTTTTTACGCAACTGGTCAACCAAACCCTTTTTATAAGCTGCGAATTCCTCAAGGTCAATCTGTTGTGCCAGCCAGTTTGGAAAGTCATTGAGAAATACATCGATCGCCACATTCATCTCATCCGGCATAACCTCGGGCGACTGAATAATAAACATGATGCCCGGCACCTCATCAATCAGAACGTAGTGCGAAAATACCACATACCCTAGTTTTTGAACGGATCGAAGTTCTGAGAAAAAAGGAGTTTGGATGATTTGTGCCAAGAGCTTCATATAAGCGCGCTCGCGTCGTGATTTATCTGCACCCTGAACATAGAGTGCAATCGCCGAATCGTCGTTTTCGATCTCAAGCAATCGATGAAAAGGACCATCACCGGCCAGCATAACCACTTGGGGTTTGTTGACTTCAATCACATTGTCTGGCACCACCAAATCGGCAACCATCTGTCCCATTCGTTTTGCCGATGCGACATCGACATTACCATGAGATAACACAACAACATTGATTCTTTCAAGTATTTCATTGCTGTAGTCCAACAGGTCAGCAAAAGTGACTTCATCTAAGGCCCGCAACTGTTCCGCATCAGTCCAGCTGGGCACCAGCAATATTGAATAGAACTCGGATATGGTTCGTCGATAGGCGGAGTCTCGGGCACTGTTTTTGATGCTCAGAATCAGTTCCTGTCGATGCAGTTCGAATCGCTGAGTATCAAATTCGGCCATTTTGAGGGTATGAAGAATTTTGTCGAGCAGTACCGATTGATTGTCACTGAATCCTGAGATACGGAAACTGAATCCACGCGAATGGGGATAGAGACTGAATTGCAGTCCGGCCAGATGCGCCGGGTAAACGAACTCATTGAGCTGGTCATTGAGTGACTTGATAAAGAGTGACAGCAATACTGAATTTTTTGCCGATGTTTGCGGCAGTGGACTTCTCACCGTCACGAAAAAACTCGCTCTGGGAACTTCGAAGGAAGTGTCGGACTGATGCCAAAGTTCGAATCCGGGACTGGAATAGAGGCGCTGTGGGATCAGTGTTTCCGGGGTCTCGACTAAGGCCAAATTCTCTGGGAGGAATTCATTTTCTGAGGGCAGCCAATTCGCCGCGTCGGTCACATCGGTTCGCCAATGTGTAACCCGTTCCGGAGAAATTTTTGCTAACGAATATTCCGAACGCAGATAAGGCGTCATTCGTTCCGTTTCAACCGTCGTACCGGCGAGAATGACGAGTACATTATCCGGGGTCATACGATCGAGCACTCTGGCAATCTGATCCGGCGCATAATTCTGGATCAGATACAGAGCTGGGAATAGTTCATTAGGAGGATATTTGTGCAGTTCCGTGGCCAGATATCTAACTGCACTGGCCGGGTCATCCAATTCGGCAAACTGAAATTCAGTTTCACTAACCATCCGATTTTCCTCGAATCGCCACTCCTCAACTCCACGTTGCCGAATTTCTCTGATGTACTGAAAAACATAAGCCGTCACGTCATTCCAGTTTGCAAAACCATTCTCAGTCAATGAAATTTGCACGACGAGGGTAGCAGTTGTGATGCCAGTGTCTGCTGTTGATGCGATCAGTTCAAGCGCCCAACCCTGTGCTTTCAATGCCGACAGTAGACTACCTTTTCCTTCATGACCAAGCAGATGCGCCACATAGTGGCCCGGACGTTCGCGCCAATACGGCTGTAAATCATACAATGGAAACATCAACGTGATAGTGGGCTTGTTTTTCAGAGTTTTATAGGTCAGCAAGGCCGGTAAACTGCCGGCCGTAAACAGTGGTTCAGTGATTTCCCGTGCAGGATATTGATGATTCCTGACTGCAGAAAAAATCTTTTCAACCCAAGACTGCAACTGATCCAAAGGTTCACGGCCAAGCACCACTAGACTCATCAGGTTGGCACTATACTTTTTTTCGAAAAATTCAATCAATTCACTGCGAATGTCGCCGGCCAATGTTTCTCTAGTGCCAGAAGCGAATCGAGACGCCGGATGCGCAGGATTGTACGCCTGTCGCATCGCTGACCAGCGTCTTACGGCATCGCGTTGGGTACGCATTTCGTACTCAGCGTGGACCACTTCACGTTCCCGATCAATCTGCTGCGTGGGAAATAGTGGCGCGATGAAAAAATGGGCAAACTGATCCAAGGCCGGTTCAAGGAATTCAGCATTGATCTGGAAGTTGTAGTTGGTTGAATCAATCGCGGTCGACGCATTGGTCGAACCGCCATGCTGTTCAATAAAACTGCGGTAACCATCCAATTCAGGGTACTTTTCGGTGCCCAAGAACAACATATGTTCCAGATAATGCGACAGTCCGGCGCGGTCAGGTGGGTCGTCACCTGCACCAATTCGAACTGCCAGCGAGGCGGCAGCCTGAGTGGTTTCCGGATCCGAAATAACCAGCACCTGCATTTGGTTTTCGAGTTGGAATGCTTGATAGCTCCGATGATCATTAGGACTTTTCTGAAAATCCGCGCCGACCGTGAAAGAAACGATCAGGCCGACGACTGCCATCAGAGTGGCACAGCAATGGCGTAGATTAAGCATATCCGTACTCAATATTGAAGTGGGTTGAGTCAGTGTGACCTTCATTCAATGGAAAAGTGCCAATAAACCTATGTGATGTAGCCTCGGTTTTTGTTAGAATCGCTTGATCAGACTGATGGGACTAAAATACCGTAACCATGTAAATGGCGAGTGGCTTGATGCATTGAAATGAATTGATCAAGAACCAAATGGCGTCCCCAGGGGGATTCGAACCCCCGTCGCCAGCGTGAAAGGCTGGTGTCCTGGACCTGACTAGACGATGGGGACGACAAAGTTCCTCTGATGTGTGGTGGAGCCAGGCGGGTTCGAACCGCCGACCTCTACAATGCCATTGTAGCGCTCTTCCAACTGAGCTATGGCCCCGCCCGCTTTCGGAAACACGACATTATATTGACTGTAGCAGAATTTGTTTGAAAGATTTTTCGGCTCTCATGCGATGTCAAACCTCTGTTATTTTCAACAAGAAGCAAAAAGGCTACGGGAGAACTGAGGTTTAAAACTCGAAAATGTATTCAAATTGTCGAAAAAAGTAACATAATATAGGTTGTTAGACGACGAGTTTGATTTTCCTCTGAAGTGAAGGCAAAAGTTAACGTGTTTCTTCTTCTTTATTGTCGCCATTCAAGCGTTGGAATTGTTTTGTCAGTGCTCTTGGCTATTGTTGCACTTCCAATATCCGCTTTTGGTGAGCAACAAACTTGGAATTCAAATATCAAGGCGAATGAAAGCTATATTGATACTTTTATCCAGTGCGTCGAAACACCTGACTCTGTTGATGAGCAGGTTTGTAAGAAGACGTATTATGAAATATATGTTGAATGCATGATTCCTGGGTCCGTTGATGAGAGAATTTGCAAGAAAGCGAGCTTCAGATTGGCAGATTTTGATGGAGCGGCCAATAGTCTCTATACGAATGAGTATTGGGATGATTTGGACACCTATATGTATAAGTACTTGGTTGAATCACAAGACGAGGACTTTAAATGGACTTGGTATGATTTGAGCGATTTAAGCGGTTTATAAGCTTCTAATTGGTGTTTTTTGTAATCGAATTCCGTAAATTTTACAAACCTCATAATCTTTGTCTTTCCTAATGCGGGCGTGGAATATCATCATAAGATTCTTATCTCTGGCGTTATTGTTGGTTACTTCAATAGTCACGGGTGCCGCCATGGGATTCCTGACGGGAATAGCGGCACCGAGTTCGGGAGTGTTAAGTGCGACTCTCCCTGTTGCCGCAGCAGGAATAATGAGTGGTACTGGACTGGTCGTGGTCAAAATTGCTGACGACCCTAGCAAATTTGGTGTTGTTGATTTGCGGCGCGCTGTGATTTTCGCATGCCTGTTTGTATCGCTTTTTACGATGAGTTTTATTTTGTTGCAGGATTCCGGAACAGAGCGTAGAAAAGTTCAAAAAGAGAATAATACTCGGGAGGTGTATACGTATCTCAATCGATGTGAGGAAAAATTGATAGAGCTTAACCACTTGCGTAAAGATGTGGGTCAAGAAAAAGATATTTTTCTTGAACCTCTCACAATTGGGCAAGTATGTGTTTTTCTCTCTACATCAAAATCGGCCAATAAGACTGCCATTAGTATTCAGTTCAATAGTAGACATTCTCCTCCGCTAGCGAGCTTGGAAAAGGCTCATTATTTGTATCTCCTAGAATGTTCGCGTAAACAGGTGCAGTTGATTTTAGAAAACTATAGACAACACGTTACAATCGGTCAAGTTTGCCCATTGTTGATGAAATCGTAGATTTCGATCTAAATTTTTGTGTTTGTGGGTGCAATAAAAAACTTTCCTTAGAAACCATCGTCGGTGAAGACAGTACAATTTCATAGAGTTCTGACAAAAGAATGGGTCAAATAACCAACCTAGATTGAAGGGGTTAGAAGCTATTCTACTCAATCCACTCCATTGCCTTATCCAATCGCTGCAACACTGCCTCCCGACCAATCAATTCAATCGTAACATCAATTCCCGGTGACACCGTGTTGCCAGTCAATGCCACCCGAACCGGTTGCGCCAACACACCAAATCCAACCTCCTGACGTTTAACGATATCAGCAATCAGTGCATGAATCGCCTCGCGATTCCAGTCGTTCAGAGTCTCCAGGGACTGTCGCAACTCTGTCAGTAGCGATTTGGCGTCTGCAGTCAGGTGCTTGGCCGCGGCTTTCTCATCGTAAGCCAAGACCTCGTCAAAAAAATACACACTCTTCTCAACAAACTCAAGTAGCGTGTGTGAACGGGGTTGCTGCACTTTGAACACTTCTTCACTTCGATCTGAAACGTCCACCTTAATATTCCGTTCTGCAAAGAATGGACGAGCCCGTTCTAGACCTTCTATCGGTGACAAATTCACCATGTGTTGATGATTGAGCCATTTGAGCTTCTTGGGGTCCAGTGAGGCTGGTGACCGATTAATGCAATCGACATCAAAATGTTCAATCATCTCGTCAACAGAAAACACCTCCTGATCGCCATACCCCCACCCCAGTCGTACCAAATAATTCAATACGGCCTCCGGTAGGTAACCTTCTGCGCGCCACTCCAGAACACTCGCATCCGCGTCTCGTTTTGAGAGCTTCCTACCTTCTGGGGATAGAACCATTGGAACGTGTCCGAATTTGGGTACTGATTCATTAAAGGCATGGAACAAGTTAATTTGACGCGGCGCATTATTGAGGTGATCATCGCCTCGAATAACATGCGTACACCGCATTTCGATTTCGTCAACAACGACGGCGAAGTTGTAAGTTGGCGTACCATCGGTGCGCACTATGATCAAATCATCAAGCTCGGAGTTTTGGTAATCCACCGATCCCTGAACCATATCATCAACCGTCACTATTCCATCCACCGGGTTACGAAAGCGGATCGTGGCCGGTGTCGCGGTAGAAGGTTGCAGTCCGAGGTCGCGACATTTCCCGTCATAACGAGGCTTGACTTTTCGCGCCAGACAGTCCGTTCGCAGTGTGTCCAAACGTTCCTGATTACAGGTGCAGTAGTAGGCCTTGCCCGCCTTGACTAAAGCGACCGCACGGGCCTGATACCGGTCAATTCGCTGTGATTGATAAATGGGTTCCCGATCATAGTCAAGACCCAGCCAATTCAGCGATTCAAAAATCAGTGAAACCGCTTCTTTCGTCGATCGCCTACGGTCGGTATCTTCAATTCGAAGTAAAAACTCACCTCCGTGCTTTCGCGCATACAGCCAAGAAAAAAGCGCGGTCCGCACCGAGCCAATATGAAGATTGCCGGTTGGACTGGGTGCAAATCGGGTTACAACTGACATTTCAACAACCGGAAACAAATCTGTAGTTTATGAAAAGCAAAGCTAGCGAATCAATCGAATGAGTCAAATAAAAACCAATAATAAACTAACCCATCTGGGTAATGAATCTCTGATTATTTTAAACGCTTGTGGCGACACATCAACATCCCAACTCAGTGTTGAATTGGGTCAGACAGTCGTAACTTTGAATAGCATTTCAGACCCTTCATATAATTCAAGGTTAAATCGCCCGCAACCATATCGTTACTTTTTTAGGTTCTTTCCGATGGATACAACGTCGTATTTCTACACGCATACCCTCCTAATCAATCACTGATACCTTAGATTGCAAGGTCGTAATGAAAATTCAAAAATACGAATTCAAATATCTTAAGGGTGACCTCATCGGTGGAATAACAACGGCGTTGGTGTTATTCCCGGTCGCCGTCGCTTTCGGCGTGGCATCTGGTCTCGGACCCACCGCCGGGTTGTGGTGTGCCGTCGTCGTTGGCTTGAGTGCGACGCTGTTTTGTGGCACGTCAGCAATGATCTCGGGGCCAACTGCGCCCATGACCTTGGCCATGATCGTAGTGGTCACCAGTCATGCCAATAACCTTGCAGAAGCTTTTATGATTGTTGTCTTAGCGGGTGTATTCCAAATCTTGTTTGGTATTTTTCGTCTCGGGCGATTTCTCGCTTATACGCCCTACTCGGTGGTGGTCGGCGTAATGTCAGGCATTGGTTTCACCATTATCGCCATTCATCTACCACCGTTGTTTGGCGCACCTATTGTTCAGGATGGACCGATGCACGTCATCATCAGTCTATCCCAGAGTCTATCTGCAATCAACTACCACGCTGTCAGCGCCGCACTGATTGGTATCGCGGTTTTTCTCTTTCTACCACGAACCTGGCACAAATGGATTTCACCCACGGTACTGGCCATGGTAGTTAGTACCGTCATCGCCATTTACTTTTTGCCTGACGCACCAACCGTCGGCAAGGTGTCAACTGAATTACCAACCATGATCGCATTGGATTTGACTGACAATTTCTGGCTACGAGCGATTGAACCGGCCTTTCTCATCGCGGTCATCGGTTCAATTGATGCGGTTCTGTGCTCATTAATTGCCGACTCAATGACTCTGCGCAGTCACAAAGCCAATCGAGAACTGGTGGGACAGGGATTTGGGAACATTTTTTCAGGATTGATAGGCGGCTTACCGGGTTCGGGGGCGATTCCACTGACCGCATTGAATATTCGGTCGGGTAGCCGTACCTGTCTTTCATCTTTCGTGGTGGTCGTGATCGTGCTGTTCATGGTGCTCAAATTTTCGGTCATCACCGAACCGATCCCCCTGGCATTGGTGGCGGTCATCATGATCTCAATCGGTATGCAACTGGTCAACTGGGAATTTCTGGCGCGGCTCAGACACATTGCCATCGAGCACTCAGTCGTTATGCTAATTACTTTGCTATTGACCATATTCGTTGACATCATCGCCGGCGTGGCCATCGGATTGATCATTGCCGGCATGGTGAATGCAATGAAGATTGAGCGCGTTGAACTGCAGAACGTACTGTCGTTACCACTGATTGAATTGGATGATGAAGATCCCTACCACCCGCAACTCGGCCTGGTCAAATTGCGCGGTCGTTTTACGGTCGCTTCCACAACCGCACTGTTTCGCGTCATTTCAGCAGATTTTCTGGATCACAAAGTCGTCATCTTCGATTTCTCTGAAACCATCGCGATGGATGACAGCGCGATTGTAGTTATTCAGAGAATGTTTGAAATGGGGAACAATCTGCGCAAACCTTGCATTGTCTGCAACTTGACGCCGCCCCTCAGAAATGCACTGGATGCGTTCGGAGTGCTGAAGCTAATCCCGCCGGACAACTTTACGGAAACACTGGATGATGCCAGAAAACGCGCCAGAGAAATTCTCAATCAATCCGCATAGCGACTGAGTTACCTGACGTCAATCCACGCAACCCGCCGTGATGAACCAGACTGTTGAACGAGAAAGCGGCAAAACAGCCATAATGAAATACGCAGATCACCATTGCTGATTGCCGATGAACGCCAATTATTTCACTTTATATTAGCATTTGCTAATATATTGTTATCTGATAAAATTTGTAACAACCCTGATAACCAATACCGACAAACAAAGAGGCTGACAGGCATGGCGGAAAAATTAGTCATCATGATGGTCAACAGTGATCCGGCAAACTGTGAGGAAATGGGCGCCCCAATTTTTCAGGCAACTGTCGCGGCGGCCATGGAATATGAGGTGGAAGTCATCTGTACGGCCACCTCTGGAAAATTGCTTAAAAAAGGCGTCGCTGAAAATCTCTACGTCAAAGCCGGCTCGGGTAAATCAGTTTATGACTTCATTAAAGATGCACACGATGCGGGAGTCAAATTCTACTGCTGTTCGCCGAATTTGGATCTATTTGATATGTCAGAAGATGATTTGATTCCAGAATGCGAAGGCATTGTGGGTGGTGCGTATGTCATCGAGCGGCTGATGGAAGAAGACGACACGAAAATGTTGACTTATTGAGTACTATGCCACAGACCACCCATACTATCGGTGACCCGCTATCTGACGAATCTGCAGTCAGTCGGGAACAGCTGGAGGAAATTTTCACCGACATCTGTGAGCACCCACTTTATGATCACGAACTCAATGGTTGCCTGAATTGCGGTATCTGTACGGCCACCTGCCCTTCAGCCCATTATTATGATTATTCCCCGAGGGAAATCGTGCAACTGCTCTGGACCGAAAATCTGGAAGGCATTTACGACGCCATGCAAGAAAAGATCTGGGCCTGTGCACAATGTTATACCTGTGCCGCCCGATGTCCATTCAACAATTCCCCAGGCGGTTTGGTCAGCATCATGCGTGAAACGGCCATCAAACACGGTCTGCAATCGGCGAAAGATGTACTGCGACCCTTTTCCCGAGTGATGTTGAAGCTGATATCAACCGGCAATCAACTCGCTCCGAACATGATCACTCCCGATCATTTCGCCGATTGGGGACCCAACATCAGCAAAGTTGATGCCCCGCTGGAGGTGCTGAGAAAAGCCATTCCCATGCCAACCATGCACACGACGGATACGGCTTGGGAGGTGAATCTAAAAACTTCTATCGAACTCTACACCATCTGGGAAGACTCCGGCGTGCTGGAGCAACTGGAAACCATTGACGAAAATTTATTTGATGTCATCGTCGACATCATGGATGAAAAACGTGAAGAGTATGAAGACTGGCTGGATGAACAAACCGACGACTAATCCAACCCCCGATTGAATAAAATGAGGATTTTGTTATGAGTATACAAGTACCATTTGGCAATCAGTTTGCCGACCAGCGTTTCACCGGACATGGTAGCGAATGGCACACCACCAACCTGAATCCACAGGATGCCCAAGCTGCTACCCAGTGGGTGGAAGCCAAGATTGATAAACGATCAATGCTGACCAACCGAGAACGGGTCGAAGATGTGCGTGACATCCTTTGGCAACTGGAAAAAGATGGTGAAATCGTAGTCCATCGCGTCAACGATGGACACCGACCGGTAATGACGAAAACGCTGTACGGCTGGGATAAAAAAATTCCAACTGACCGACTCTGGCATCACAAATCCTGCGGGCAATGTGGTAACATCCCGGGCTACCCAACCTCACTGCTGTGGTTGATGAACGAACTGGGGACGACTTATCTCGACGAGACTGATCAGACCTCCTGCACGGCATGGAACTATCATGGTTCGGGCATTGGCAACGTTGTCAGTCTGGCAGCTGTGTTCCTGCGCAACTTCCATCAGGCCTACGTCGCCGCCCAGGCTGAAGGCCTAGACCCGGCATACTACTACCCGTTAGTTCACTGCGGAACGTCGTTTGGCAACTACAAGGAAATGCGCCAGTTCCTACTACATTCGGCAGAACTACGAGAACAGGTGAAGAAAATTCTGGCCAAAATCGGTCGTCTGGTCGATGGCAAAATTCTGATTCCGGAAGAAATCGTGCATTACTCGGAATGGCTGCATGTCATGCGGCATGACATCCAACAGCGTCAGACGATTGATGCCACCGCCATTCGCGCGGTCATTCACCCGGCCTGTCACGTTTACAAAATGGTGCCGGAAGACGTGATTTACGATGACGACGTTCTAGAAGGCAATCGCGTTGCGGTGTCTACCGGACTGGTGCAGACACTGGGTGCCAATGTTATTGATTACTCCACTTGGTACGATTGCTGTGGATTCGGATTTCGACACATCATCTCCGAGCGCGAATTCACCCGATCATTTGCCATTGATCGAAAAATCAAGGTTGCCGTCGAAGAAGCGAGGGCCGATGTTATGATTGGGCACGACACCGGTTGTATTACCACATTGGATAAAAACCAGTGGATCGGTAAAGCGGTGGACAAGAGTTATCAAATGCCAATTTTGGCTGACTGTCAGTTAGCCGCAGTGCTGTGCGGCGCCCACCCATACAAGATTGCGCAGCTCCACTGGCATGCTTCAGCGTTTGAGCCACTGTTGGAAAAGCTGGGAATTGATTGGCGCGAAGCCAAATTTGAATTCGAGAACTATTTGGCGCAGGTTGAGGCCGGTCAGCAGGAAACCCTGTATGACCCACGGCGGGCCATTACATCAGGGCCTGGTTTCACCGCCGAGGCGCGGACGTGAATCGAAACACACTGGTTATTGGTGGCGGTCCGTCAGGTCTGTCTGCTGCCCGGTCGCTGGCTACGATCGGGCAATCGGTTACGCTGATTGAAAAGGAAGAGATTCTGGGCGGTGCGCCGATCCTTTCCGGTTACGCTAAGTTGGTACCCTCCGGTGAATGGGCCAGCGAAGCCATCGGTGGGATGGTGACAGCAGTTGAAAACTCCAAGTCAATCGACGTGCGCAAATCAGTCAGAGTTACGCAGGTAGAGGGAGAAGCGGGACAATTCAATGTTACTCTCTCTGATCAGTCACAAGTTGCCGGCGCTGCCATTATTTTGGCAACGGGATTTACCCATTTTGATTCAGTCAATAAACCGGAATGGGGGTTTGGCTCACATCCGGATGTTGTCACCACTACTCAAGTTGAACAGATGATATCGTCCGGTAAAGGGGTACACTGCCCTTCCGATGGACGCAAGCCGAAACGGGTTGCCATCCTGCTTTGCGTCGGCTCCCGCGATCGCCAGATCGGTCGCGAATGGTGTTCGAAAATCTGCTGTACCGTGTCCGCTAACCTAGCGATGGAAATTCGTGAAGAACATCCACAATGCAGTGTTTACATCTACTACATGGATATTCGTACTTTCGGTCTGTATGAAGGACAGTTCTATTGGCGCAGTCAGGAAGAATTTAAAGTCAAATACATCAAGGCGCGCATCGCTGAAGTTACGTTTGATGGCCATCGGGTACTACTCAAAGGTGAGGATACGTTGGTCAAACGCCCTATTTCAATTCCTTTCGATCTGGTTGTGCATGCGATTGGCATGGACCCCAACGTGGAAAATCCTGACCTTGCAAAAATATTTGGCATTGAACTTGAAGCACACGGATACATCAAACGCGGCTCGGCCTACGACAGCATTGCAGGTACCTCGCGGGCGGGCATTTACGTTGCAGGAGCGGCGGTAGGGCCGGAGACAATTGATGATTCCATTGCACAGGGCCAAGCGGCCGCCATGGCGGCACTAGGCACCACTGCACAAGCGGCTTAACAGCCCCGCGCATCACGCTGTTGGAACGTCAGTGACTGATTTTTCACTACCGGCTGTCGGCGGTCCAGAGTTACATCTGGGCGGGCGACAACTGCGAACCGCATTCACCGGCGTGATTGAGTGCGCGGAAAAATTGGGCGGCATTGAAATGATTGTGGATGGGGTGTGGGGTAAATCTCTACTTTTTCAACGCTCATTTGCAGAAGCCGGTGAATGTCTGCTGGAAACCGAGTTTTTCGACACCTGTGCGTTCATCCCCACGGTGCGCCGAAGAATCAAAAAGACATTAGAAAAACACAGTTTCGACGAGATTAAAACAGCCATCAATGTACTCTTGAAAGATGTTTCAATTGACAATGTGGACCAGCGCATTGAGGCGTTCGAATTACAGTTACAGCGCACACCAAAGATGCGTTGGATTCGGGATCTGGCCGCGGAGATACTACATTATCGTGAACCTGAGACATTTCCCCTCATGACGCGCTGGATTTGGGATTTCGGGTCGAACTCCGGCGTGCTCAGAGAGATTTGGTTCTCTGATTCGGCCACTGAATTTCTCAACATTCCCAATGGTATCGGCACTCATCTAAAATTACGCAACGAATTGAGTGAATTTCTAGATGGCCTCGGTGTGTTCAAGAATGTGCATTTCATGATTGATGTTCTGCTTGCCTGGATCTACAGTCAGTACATTGACAGTCAGGGCGGCAGTTTCCTAAAAACCGATTTTGGCTTCAATAATGCGTCTTTCGGATACGTGTTTCGTATGTTAGGTCTAGATGCTGCACTATCGGCACAAGGAAAATCCAAGTTGCTTCTGGCCGATGGCCAACGCTATAGTCTGTCGGGCACACTTGATGCTGTTGCTCACTGATGCTGAAAAATTAAATCTATCATGCCCATCCACGAAGAGTCGCTGATTAGGTCGGAAAACCTCCGCCAGCACGAACAACTTAAAATTGATGACGTCGATGTATCCGGTCACTGGAGTACTTTTATTGAATCGCGCTGTGTTACGGAGTACAACGAAAATCTTGAAACTGAAATTTCAGCGTTTCCTGGTGGGGCATACATTCATCGATGTTGGCAATGCGGTGCCTGTACCAACTCATGCACCATCAACGCCATCAATCCGGACTTCAACCCACGTTACTGGATTTATCTAGCCCGTCTGGGCATGGAACAAGAATTATTACGTGACAAGGACATCATCTGGCAATGTGTTTCCTGTCATCGATGTACTCATGTCTGTCCGCGCGATGTAGAACCGGAAGGAGTGATGAAGGCGATGGCACATTGGCTGGAAGCCAAAGGACATACCTCAAAATCTCAGTCGCAGCATTTTGATGAGGAGTTCTATCAGCAGGTGTTGGAAACTGGTAAAATTGAAGAAGGTCGAATTATCCGTAACTATTTCAAGCGAACCAATCAATCAATACAGCAAATCTGGCTGATGCGGGTGGTACAGAACGTGATACGTGGTCTACCTTTTCTATTGATGATCAAAATGAGTCTATCGACCTTGTTTAAGCCGAAAACCAAAGACTGGCAACAATCCAGACAGTCAATCGAAGAGTTGATCGCGCAGGCGGAAACGGAAAGAGAGAAAATACTTCAAGAGGGGAAAACACCATGAGCGACAGTCATCTGCGTGATGATCTGCACACCGTTGCCTACTATCCAGGTTGCGCGTTGGAAGGCACCGGGCACGCGTACAATCGCTCGACGAAACGCATTGCCAAGAAACTTGGACTAAAGTTGGTGGAGATTGAAAACTGGAACTGCTGCGGTGCAATGGAAGTTAAGAATATTGATCCAGAAGTGCAGAATTATCTGTCGGTACGGAATATGTCTATTGCTAAGCACAAAATGGGACTTGACGTAGTGATGGCACCCTGCAATGGTTGTTATCACAATCTGAAAAAAGCTGAGCACGATGTAACACACAAAGAAAAAACTCGAAAAACGCTACAGAGAATGGCAGAAAAAACGGGACAAGCTGAATACAAACCCGGTGATATCGAAACGATTCATGCGCTGGATTGGATTAAACAGGCCATTGGTGAGGAAGGTTTAGCCAAACAAGTCAGAAATTCTTTAGCAGGTCTCAAGATTGCTAATTACTACGGTTGCATGTACACTCGACCCAGACATATCTTTCCAGAAAAAGATCAAGGCGAAGGTAGCGAGTCAACCTCAAAACCACATTTCATGGACGATCTGTTACGCGCCGCGGGAGCAGAAATCGTTGATTTTCCCCTGAAAACTGCATGCTGTGGCGGTGCACACACGTTATCGGACTGCGATACATCCACAAAACTCGTACTGAATATTCTGCAGGCGGCCGAAGCCTGCAATGCCAACGTCATTGCAACCGAGTGTCCCACCTGCCATAGCGGATTGGAAATGCACCAAGTACGCGCTGAAGAAACTCTTGGTATCAAGACCCAGCCGGTGATGCTGTACTTCACGCAACTGTTAGGTCTCGCGCTTGGAATTTCTCCTCGCCAACTCGGGGTGCATGAAAATATTTCTCAGTCCTTAGGCCTGTTGAAACAGAAAGGCTTGGCATAATGCAATTCAGTGAAATCGAACAAGGTGTTGACGCGATTCAGCAGCGGCCAGATGAACTAGTTGATGCTGTCGATCAGTTGTTACATTACGGGGAAGCCATTTTGGAAAATTGGCTTATCGCGCATCAATTAAGACCAACCCAGGAGAAACGTGAGGGCTACCGGCTGCTAGCTCTGCATCGGCAAGGCGCACAACGTGAACCATCTTTTCATGCCTGCCGTGAATCCTGCAGAGAACTAATCTATCAAATCAATCTGTATCATATCAATCAAGACCCGCAGCAGATAACAATGGCGGCACTGGTCGCCAAACATCTACTGCTTTTTATTCGTGGAAAAATGGAAATTCAGGAGCTCGGTGAGTTCTGTTGTAATTCCAAGGCGATTTCGACTTAACCGGAGAAATGATGAATGGCACAAGTACGAGGGTGTGAATTACCCGATGATCTGCTTTACGATGTCGAGAATAACATTTGGTATCGGGAAAATGAAGATGGTACTGTAACCGTGGGCATGACCGCGATCGCCGGTGCCATGGCCGGGCAAATTGTCGCGATCACCCCCAAAAGAGCGGGACGAAAAGTTACACCGGGACGAAGCTGTGCAACTGTTGAATCCGGCAAATGGGTTGGACCTGTAAAATTACTCAGCGGCGGCGAGGTGGTAGAAGTCAACCCCAATATCGTCTCAACACCGGGTCTAGCCAATTCAGAGCCTTATGGCGATGGCTGGCTACTCAGAGTTAAAGTTGATGACTGGAGCGCAATCAAAGCCCAGTTAACCGCCGGTACTGAAATCACTGAACCCTATGAAGCCAAAATGACAGCTGACGGGTTTGCCGGCTGTGACAACTGATGAATCACTGCATCTGATAAGTCATTCAGGATATTTTTGTTATTACTCACCCACTAACTTGATTCCAATAGGAGAAATCAAACATGCCCGACCAAACACTTGACACCAAAGGTCTGAACTGCCCGCTACCCATTCTCAAAGCAAAAAAATCACTGGCGCAGATGGAGTCGGGACAGACACTGGAAGTTCTCTCAACTGACCCAGGTTCAGTTCTGGATTTTGAAGCGCTTTGTCGTCAAACCGGGCATGATTTACTGGAATCTGAAAAGAAAGAGGGAATTTATACTTTTCTGCTAAAAAAATCTTAATCACTGAATAGGATAGAGGGATCAATTCCTAAAATTCTCACTCTAACAGTCTATTCCACCAATTGATGTCGCTGGCCACCCGCGCAAGATCATTGAATAATATCAAGACAAGAAATCCACCTTCGCCATCTAGGTCAGTTTGAACAGCCATGCTAAAACCACTCATTGCGCGGTCCACTGTAGAAAATCAATGATCGTCGCTCTTCGCCACACAGTTGGGTACCGCGACCACGACTGAATGAGTAGCATTGATCCTCCACATCACGAGCAACAGCAAAGTGCAGTCTGTGCTGGTCGACTTGCAAAAGACTGTCATCACCTCGAAGACCATGAACAAAAGTCAGAAAAAACGCGCCATGTTACACCTGTGGAAGATGATCAATAACTTCCTAAGACCCGGACTATAGACAGCATCGAACGTCAAATCTTACACACCTTGGGTGGATGGCGTCTGCAGGGTTGTTCCTCGTCATCACCGCCGGGTTGAACAGTTTTCCCTCCGAAGCTCTGCACTGGTAGAATGCCCGCGCTGAACAATCGGAAAACATGATCGGCGATAGGTAAGGTGATTGACATGCTAGTCAGCTGTCATGTACCGACGTCAATGGCAATGCTACTTATCCCGGACTGTTTGTACGGGTCAACAAGTTGTTCATCCTGATGCCGTTAATGCTACACTAACCATGGGCAACCGCAGCGTATCGGCGACGGAGATGGTATACGAAATTAGTCCCCTTGCAACATCCAGGCTGTGATGCAGACCAATTGACCAGCGTTCCTAGGCAGTAGCGCAAACTACCTGATCGAATTCAGCCGACTAGCAACCACGATTAGAATGGTGGAGACCTGCGCCAACGATCCACCGGCACCGTTCCTCTTCAATTGAGGCGGATGACATAGAATTTTCCTGCTGAATAGGCATGGAAAGAATTGCAATCAAAAACTTCTCAATCGTTACTATGAGTTAACGAGCATCACCAACTTCATTCTAATTCAGTGAGTGCAAAATCATTGACTCCTATCCCGACAACATAACAGAATGTAACAAAGCATACAGTTTTTTATTTGATGATTGGCAAGGCACCAATCTGAAACAACCCACTCAGATGCTATTTCTGATTCTCTTCAGCTCATCAACCGATAATTGCGTGAACTCGGCCACCTCCTCAGTCGACCAACCTTTCGCAAACAACAACTTCGCATACTCATAAGTCTTCATTCGAGCACCTCGATCAATACCCTTCTCAATACCCTCTTCAACACCTTCTTCATAACCGATCTGCCAACCATGTGCCTGCAGTTCGTTGCCCGTCATCGGTAGAATCTGTTCCAGTTCTGTCAGTAGCTTCTGCATGTCACCATCTCCTTTCTGCTGTTTCTTCAATGATTCATAGATCGCTTCCATTTTACCTTCACCGCGCACCGAAGTGAAATATAAATGAATACTCGTCAACACCTCTCGATGCCACTCCACCGGCAACCGCCGCAACAGACCCACCCAGCTGTTGAACTGCGTCAGCCCCGCCCGCCAGATGTCAGTCATCACCTGCAACACCAGCCGTTCCCGCAGCGCCAGGGCTGCAATGCGCTCTCGGATCACCGGGTCCGCCAAACTCACGAAAATCACCTTGAAGTTCAACAGTACCTCGCGGCTAAACTCCAGAAAACCGTTCGGCAGATGGGCATGGCGGGTCGCATAGAACGACTGCTCCTGGGTCCAAGCCTGCTCACCGTTGTAGATGATGATCGGCAGCACCGCATCCACTGCGGAGTCTTCATATGACGCTGCCATGTAGCGCAGCAACTGATTCAACGCCTTGGGGTCCGGGCGACTCTTGTGCTCCACAATCAGGCCGATGATGATGTTGAGACCTTCCTTGAGCCGCACGCGCAGTGTCAGGTCGGAATAACTGCCGCGCAGATGATGTGGACTGGTCTGCGTGTTCGTTTCCACGGTCAGCGTGTCCAAGTCGAACAGGTCGAGTTGCGCTGCCGTCAGGAACAATGTCAGCAGTTCTCGGGCCGGTGCCGGCTTTTTGAAATGAGCGGTGAAAAAATTATTGTGTGACTGGGCAATCGCACCTATGTTATGAGCCCCTCGGGAGCGTTTAGGCATCGCCAACCTCCCGCTTGACAAGGGTAACGAGACCCGGCTGTAGAATCATCATGGAAACTCTGTTGAGTGGGCATCCAACCACCGTCGGCTGGACAAGAAATGTTACGTCATATTGACTGGGATCACTTTGACCATTATATGTATTCTTCGTCAACACATCCATCAAATGTTCCGCATCAATTGCAAATTAACGATGAATTGACAACCATATTGTGCTGAATATTGGCATATACTGACTTCCACCGGCACCGTTTCTCTTCAATTGAGGCGGATGACATAGAATTTTCCTGCTGAATAGGCATGGAAAGAATTGCAATCAAAAACTTCTCAATCGTTACTATGAGTTAACGAGCATCACCAGCTTCATTCTAATTCAGTGAGTGCAAAATCATTGACTCCTATCCCGACAACATAACAGAATGTAACAAAGCATACAGTTTTTTATTTGATGATTGGCAAGGCACCAATCTGAAACAACCCACTCAGATGCTATTTCTGATTCTCTTCAGCTCATCAACCGATAATTGCGTGAACTCGGCCACCTCCTCAGTCGACCAACCTTTCGCAAACAA
The DNA here is from genome assembly GCA_965116205.1 of Arenicellales bacterium. Lineage (GTDB taxonomy): Bacteria > Pseudomonadota > Gammaproteobacteria > Arenicellales > JAJDZL01 > JAJDZL01. The sequence continues at coordinate 412,634 of OZ220493.1, forward strand.
CAACTTCGCATGCTCATAAGTCTTCATTCGAGCACCTCGACCAATACCCTGTTCAATACCCTTCTCAATACCCTCTTCAACACCTTCTTCATAACCGATCTGCCAACCATGTGCCTGCAGTTCGTTGCCCGTCATCGGTAGAATCTGTTCCAGTTCTGTCAGTAGCTTCTGCATGTCACCATCTCCTTTCTGCTGTTTCTTCAATGATTCATAGATCGCTTCCATTTTACCTTCACCGCGCACCGAAGTGAAATATAAATGAATACTCGTCAACACCTCTCGATGCCACTCCACCGGCAACCGCCGCAACAGACCCACCCAGCTGTTGAACTGCGTCAGCCCCGCCCGCCAGATGTCAGTCATCACCTGCAACACCAGCCGTTCCCGCAGCGCCAGGGCTGCAATGCGCTCTCGGATCACCGGGTCCGCCAAACTCACGAAAATCACCTTGAAGTTCAACAGTACCTCGCGGCTAAACTCCAGAAAACCGTTCGGCAGATGGGCATGGCGGGTCGCATAGAACGACTGCTCCTGGGTCCAAGCCTGCTCACCGTTGTAGATGATGATCGGCAACACCGCATCCACCGCGGTATCTTCATATGATGCCGCCATGTAGCGCAGCAACTGATTCAACGCCTTGGGGTCCGGGCGACTCTTGTGCTCCACAATCAGGCCGATGATGATGTTGAGACCTTCCTTGAGCCGCACGCGCAGTGTCAGGTCGGAATAACTGCCGCGCAGATGATGTGGACTGGTCTGCGTGTTCGTTTCCACGGTCAGCGTGTCCAAGTCGAACAGGTCGAGTTGCGCTGCCGTCAGGAACAATGTCAGCAGTTCTCGGGCCGGTGCCGGCTTTTTGAAATGAGCGGTGAAAAAATTATTGTGTGACTGGGCGATCGCACCCATATTATGAGCCCCGCGGGAGCGTTTAGGCATCGTCAACCTCCCGCGTGACAAGGGTAACGAGACCCGGCTGTAGAATCATCATAGAAACTCCATTGAGTGGGCATCCGACCACAGTCGGCTGGGCAAGAAGTGTTACGTCATATTGACTGGGATCACTTTGACTATTATATGTATTCTTCGTCAACACATCCATCAAATGTTCCGCATCAATTGCAAATTAACGATGAATTGACAACCATATTGTGCTGAATATTGGCATATACTGACTGAGACTCACAAGCCTTTTATGTCGTTTTTCTAAGTCGGTCTAAAGGTAAGGTTGAACGTTTATGGTAACACATCAGCTCATCTCATTCAGCATTCTATTCAGGTTCATCTTGACCGCAGATGAGCATGCCAGCGAAATTCAATCTTCTTGAATACCCAGATGATTGCGAAGGTGAGAATCAAGTAGAAAACCCCTGCCGTAATGAATGATTCGAACGGAACAAAATGACGGGAGTTCACTATTCTCGCTGCACCGAATAAATCAACAATGGTAATGACGCCAGCTAACGCACTACCATGCAGCATAAATATGACCTCGTTACCATAAGCCGGCAAGGCTCGCCGGAAAGCACTTGGTAAAATGATGCGCCGCAGAATTAACCAACCGGACATACCACTGGCTCGACCAGCCTCAATTTCTCCATACGGTGTGGCGATAATAGCACCTCTGAGAATTTCCGCCGTGTAAGCTGCCGTATTTAGAGAAAATGCGATGAGCGCACAAACATACGCCTCTTTGAATATGGGCCATAGGAAACTCTCGCGTAACAGTTCAAACTGTCCAGCTCCGAAATAGATCATATACATCTGCACAATAAGTGGCGTACCACGAAAAAAATAAATGAATACCTTAGGAAAGAATGTCACACCAACTGATTTTCGACTCGCAGCCAGACCGATGGGGACCGCCAGCATCATTCCGAAAATTAATGACAGTGCGACAAGTTCAATAGTCGTCACCAACCCATTCAGATAGAGTGGTAGATTGTTGATGATCGCTTCTAGATCCATCTTCGACTATGCCTTTCTAACGCCCATGCTGTAGCGCCGGTCCAACCAACGCAGACCGACATCCGAAACCGCAGTGATGAGCAGATAAAGAACCGCGACCACCATGTAGAAGGTGAATGGCTGCCGTGAAGCACCACCCGCCTGAGTCGCGCGAAACACCATATCCTCCAATCCGATCACCGAAACCAAAGCCGTGGTCTTGGCCAGTACCAGCCAGTTATTGCCAAACCCAGGCAAGGCATGCCGGATACAAGCAGGAAATGTAATTCTTAAGAATACCTGAATCGGTGTCATACCATAGGCATAACCGGCTTCGATCTCACCGCGCGGCACGGCAAGTATGGCGCCGCGAAAAGTTTCTGTCATGTAGGCCCCAAAGATAAAGCCAATCGTTACCACGCCGGCGGTAAACTCACTGATTTCAATATAATCAAGGTCCAGTGCATCGCCGACCGCGTTGACCGCCAATTGTCCACCAAAGAAAATGATGAACATCAATACGATGTCGGGCACACCGCGAATGAGCGTCGTATACGTGCCAGCGATTATTTTTGCAACACGATGACCAGACAGTTTGGCGGTCGCGCCTAATAAACCCAGAATCAGCGCAAAAACCAACGAGAGCAAAGCTAACTCAATGGTCAGCAGCATCCCTTCCAAGATGAATGGATAAAGATAACCGCCGAGAATGCCGCTTAAACTGTCAACCAGAAAGTCGTGCATCGTCTGTCGACTCAGCAAGAGGTGTGGCTACCGATTGAAATGCTGACAACCACATCAATTTTTACAGAGAATCATTCCCCATAGACATCAAATTCAAAGTACTTGTTGTTGATTTCCTGATATTTGCCATTCGCTCGAATGGCGCTGATTGCCGCATTGAATTTTTCGACCAAATCCATATCTTTCTTTCGAATGGCAATGCCAGCACCCTCGCCAAAAAAATTCACATCCGTAAAACCCGGACCGACAAACTCCCATCCCGCACCGTCTGGTGCGTTGATGAATCCTTCTGCCATGGCCATCGAATCTGCCAACAGCAGATCAAGACGTCCGGCGACCGCATCCAGATAGGCTTCATCCTGCGTGCCATAGCGTCGAACATCCACTGCATCACCGAACATGCTGGTGACGAAATTATCATGTGTCGTGGCACGCTGTACACCGACTGTTTTTCCTTTCAATCCTTCCGGGGTGATTTCATTACCGGCACCCTTGGGTTGCGCAAATTTAGCTGGTGTTTGGTAGTATTTGTTAGTAAACGCGACTTTCTTTTTTCGCTCTTCAGTGATGGACATTGACGCGATGATTGCGTCGTACTTACGCGCCAGCAGTGCCGGGATAATGCCATCCCAATCCTGTTGCACCAGCGTGCACTCAGCGCCCATTTCATCACATAGCGCCCTGGCGATTTCAATATCGAAACCCTCAAGTTCACCACTGGCCGTGATGTAACTGAATGGAGGATAAGCACCCTCTACACCGATTCTTATCTTGTCCCAATCTTTCGCGAGTGCAAAAGAACCCAAGAACATCATCACGATCAATGATGTCAACATAGTCATAATTTTTTTCATCAGAAATTCACTCCTAAAATGATTGTGTAAAAATTGTTTATTTCAGATTACCGGAAAGAAAATCCCGAAATCGATTCGATTTCGGGTGGTCGAAAACTTCGTCGGGAGAGCCATCTTCTTCAACTCTACCCTGATGCAGAAACATAACTCGATTCGACACTTCGCGCGCGAATCCCATCTCGTGCGTTACCACCAGCATGGTCGAACCATCTTCCGCTAAGGTACGCATCACCTTGAGTACCTCACCGACCAGTTCAGGGTCCAATGCGGAGGTTGGTTCATCAAACAGCATTACATCGGGGTCCATGGCCAGTGCTCTGGCAATCGCCGCCCGCTGCTGCTGGCCACCCGATAGATGTGCCGGATAGTAGTCTTTGCGATCAATCAGTCCAACGCGTTCAAGTACTGTTTCAGCATGCTCTTTGGCTTCTTTCTTTGGAATTTTTAGAACATGGATCGGTGCCTCATAAATATTCTGTATCACGGTCATATGTGACCATAGATTGAACTGCTGAAACACCATAGCCAAGCGAGAACGAATACGATCCACCTGTTTACGGTTGGCAGGCGCAAGACTGCCATCAGTCTGTTTCTTCATCTCAATCAGTTCGCCTTTCATGCGCACTGAACCAGAAGTTGGAGTTTCAAGTAAGTTGATACAACGGAGAAATGTACTCTTCCCTGAACCACTGCTACCAAGAATGGAGATGACATCCTGGTCATTCGCCATTAGAGAAATACCTTTCAGCACTTCAATAGTACCGAAACTCTTGTGAATATCTTCAACTTCAAGCGCGGGTACTGATTGCGGTATAGTTGAATTTTCGGCCATTTTTCTGCCCATGAAATTTTGAACTGGATGCGACTCACCGGTTGATATTGCTTTATACAATAAAATTCAACCCTTCAAATCAGAAAATGATAATGCAATTCAGGTCGGCGCCAAATTGGCGTCTGTTCCAACCAATAGGCAACTGCAACAGAGTAATGTTGTCTCAGAATCACTCCAAACACAATATATGGTAATGTCCTGCGTTTGACCCTGCGATGAGGTTTGATGGGTGTTTAACCCCTAATTAAGGTTCGGAGTTCCTAATTTCAGACATCCTGACCGTAAAATCAATCAATTTTACTATAGTTCTATACCGGTGTCATCATTTCAACAGTTGATCCCGTATCACTGCTGATTTTCACGGGTTTCGTATACCCAACATGGCGTTGACATAAAAAATAAGATTGTGCGGTCCCGGCAACAGGAACCACCAACACCTGTTGATTTGTTTCGGTGGAAAAATAAGTACCACTGCAATTTGTGCTACCCCGCGAACCGCTGTTTCTGCGACGGCAGTATATATTACGTGGTCTGGAATTTACATGGTACGTGGATATCAAAATTTGCGATGCATTGAGGCTATGACCGGCATTTAACCGATTCAACTCTCCTGACTTCATATGAATGCAATCGGAGCGGGCTGCGTCATCAAAAACGGCGATCAACTTGTACCACCGACTTCATGTATGATCGGCGGATGAAAATAGAAGCAATACAAGGTGTCCAATCCTCACCGGTTATCTAGCGAGTCAGATTTGTAGTCAGACTTGGATGCCCCCCGAGCTTCTTATAGCTTGCCAGTTACACGGGTGGTAGCAAAGCTTCGAACCTTCTCACTGCGAGACGTTCACATTCATCCGGTCGATGACATCGCCACCTGCAGGGCAATCAATTAATTCGTCGCGGCCGAGATCGGATTTTTCTTACTTTTCGCGCCGTACCTGTGCTTTACTGACGCCCTACACCCCGTCGCACAGCCATGCTGACGGGACTGACATTTCATGGCAACACTGGAGAAACACCCATGCCCAAGCAACCAGCAACACCAAGCATCGGTCAAAAACCGGTGCCTGGTCCCTGGCACGATTACTACTTCAAAAGCAATTTCCAAACCCCCGAGCAGATCGGTTATCTGTTACAGCTCGCCTTCGATGACGAACAGTTGGACCTGTTCGACCTCGACACGCTGCGCATCGAATCCCGTCACCATCCCGGTGCGGAAGACCTCAGTGAAAAGGTCTCCGACCGGGTGGTGAGCGTCAAACTCAAACAGGGAACACGCGTGGATATCCATCTACTCATCGAGCACAAGAGCCAGCCGGACCCCAATGTGCTGTATCAGCTGCTCGACTACGCGACGCGGCTGCTGCGACAGGGGGCCGGCTCAGTGATACCAATTATGTTCTACCATGGTCGCCAAGACTGGAGTCCGGCCCTGACGGTCGCCGCCGGTCAATATGCCGGGTATCCCGACGCGTACCGGCGGCTGTTCAACAGCGTGCTGCTTGACTTCGGTATGCTGTTCATTAACGCAAGTACCCACGCAGTGTATGCGCTACTCCAACAGATGCCACCCGAGGTGGAACTAGTGCTCGACATCATGGTCAACATCGTGGATGCGGATGCCTCGCGCTATGTCGAGTGGCTGCGACGGGCAGCGCGACTGGAACACTCGGTGCGCGACCCGTTCATCGGCCGGTTGAAAGATTATGTCTGGAAAGAACGCCCATCCATTAAAATAGAGACCGTTAGAGAACTACTACGGGCCGAGAGGCCGGGAGATGAACTCATGCAGGAAGCCATTGATATATGGGAAAAATATAAGCCGGATTCGGGACAGGAAATGTGGGACTTGGCGATTGAACACGGGACGACCCAGGGTTGGAAGAAGGGTTTGGAGGAAGGAATGGAAAAGGGAATGAAGAAGGGGGTGGAGAAAGGGCGTGCAGAAGGTTTGGATGAGGGGCTTGAGAAAGGCCTCGGTAAGGGAATTTTGCAAGGTCTGGAACAAGGAATGGAAAAAGGCGCACGGGAAAAAAGTTGTCAAATCGCCATACGTATGATCAGTGAAGGTTATGGCGACCAGGAAATTCAGACACTGACGCAGCTGTCTTTACAAGAAATCTCCAAACTAAAAAATGGCGCAACCTGATTGAAATTCATAGGCTCTATTCTAAAATCGTGCGCATAAACACAAAATCAGACACTTACGGATCAATGAATATCGTTTTATTTGAAAGCTATACAGCCATTTATAGCCCTTGCGCATATAGTTTTAGAAAAGAGCCAATTCATAAGCATCGATTTATTAGGCAGGTTTATCGACACGACTGGTGAAATATTCGCCGAAATGAGGGTGTTTACCAGGTAAACACCCCCTATTTTTGCAATATGCCATCTAAGTACCGATGGCATAGTCCGCTGTGACCGATTATCCGGCTTCATGGCCTTACACAACCAGCGCTGGCTCGGCGATTGATCTGTACGGGTGTGGGTGTCGTCAGTTCAACAAATAATCTCTTATCGTGGCCAATTTCACCAGTAGAGGGTGTCAACAATGGTTCGCATCCAAAAGTTCTTTCTTCATGAGTTATGTGATGAACCTTTTTCACTGGAGCCAGGAGTATTTCCAGCACCTTTGCTTAGGTCGGGCCCAATTACGCAAATACGAAGCACCGAAGTCCGGTCATCTACAGCATCCGTCGCCAAGCGAAGCATCACTATCGCTCATCAGGCCGCCGGCTGACATCGTCGTGACCCGTTCCAACTTTTCACACTCGCAGGGTAGCCGGCGCCACCGGTCGCGGAACTGAATGGAATGAAAATTGCTACCCGACGAAGAAAATTAGTCAATTATTTCGCTTCAGGTCAGGATGTCTCAATTTCCTGCAATCCGCACTAGCCGAATCGTCCAGTAATGTAGTCTTCCGTCAGCCGGTGTTTTGGGTTGGTGAATACCTCTCCCGTTTCACCCACTTCAATCAAATCGCCAAGATTGAAATAGGCAGTTCTCTGAGATACTCGCGCCGCCTGTTGCATGGAATGGGTAACAATGACAATAGAGTATTGTGTACGTAACTCGTCGATCAAATCCTCAATCTTCGCCGTAGCAATCGGGTCCAACGCCGAACAAGGCTCGTCCATCAGAATGACATCCGGTTTCACTGCCAATGCGCGCGCAATACACAGACGCTGTTGCTGCCCCCCTGACAGTTCGGTACCCGATTTATTGATCCGATCTTCGACTTCAGAAAGTAAACCCACTTGTCTGAGACAGGAGTAAACCACCTCATCCGTCTCGGCGCGCGAACTCACCATAGAATGTAACCGCGGCCCATAGGCGACATTATCATAAATAGACTTGGGAAATGGATTGGGTTTCTGAAATACCATTCCTACTCTTGCTCGCAGCTCAACCACATCAAGGTCACTGTTATAAATGTTCTTGCCATCCAGCTTGATTTCACCGGTAATGCGACATCCTTGAACTATATCATTGATTCGATTGAGACATCTTAGAAAAGTAGACTTTCCACAGCCCGATGGCCCAATAATCGACAGTACTTCATTCGAGCGAATGGACAGATTCACGTTTTTGATCGCGTGGATCTCAGAGTAGTAAACATTGACATTTTCAGCAGTCATGCGATATTCGACAGACGTCGATGAATTGATATTCTGCGCGGCAGATTTCTCACCTTGAAAGATAGATTCGTCCAGACGCGTAACAATCTCTTCTGATTTGATTTTTTCCGCAACTTCTCCCATTATTCAATTCCTTATATTCAGTCAATAATTCTTGTAGTTACCAACGGCGCTCGAATCGGCTACGCATCAGTACCGCGACAATATTCATTGTAATAAGAAATGCCAGCAGAATTAATATGGCACCCGACGTTTTTTCTAAAAATGCGCGTTCCGGGCTGTCAGCCCAAAGAAAAATCTGTACCGGTAAAGCCGTTGCCGGGTCCAATGCACCTCCAGGTATGTCGACAATAAACGCGACCATACCAATCATCAATAGCGGTGCTGTCTCACCCAAAGCTTGCGCCAGTCCGATGATGGTACCGGTTAACATCCCGGGCATCGCCAACGGCACCACTTCTTGAACAACAGTCTGTGTCTTCGATGCACCGAGTGCCAGAGCACCTTCTCGAATTGAAGGAGGAACAGCACGTAGAGCCGCCCGTCCGGCGATGATGATTGTTGGAATGGTCATCAGACTCAAAACCAGTCCGCCAACTAGTGGTACTGACCGCGGCAAGCCAAAGAAATTGATGAAGACCGCTAATCCAAGCAGACCAAACACTACCGATGGAACGGCTGCTAGATTGTTGATGTTAATCTCAATAAAATCTGTGAACCGGTTGCGCGGTGCAAATTCTTCCAAATAGCAGGCTGCTGCCGCACCGACTGGAAATGAGATCAGTAAGGTAATTATGATCATATACAGTGAACCCATCAACGCTCCTCTGATACCGGCAAGTTCCGGTTCCCTAGAATCACCAGCCAAAAAATAGTGCCGATTGAAGCGGCTAGCGATAACTTCCTGCTCCACCAGTGCATCAAACCAGCGGAGCTGATTTTCACTAATCAAACCGGCGCCACCTTTACTGGGCTCGCGACCAAAATCACTCTTATGCAACATGTCAAACACATCATCAACCGGAAACCAAAACGTTTGTGTGGTACCAATCAGGGAGTGATCTGCGGCGACAATTTTCTGTAACTCTACATCTGCACCAATACTCACGATCCGGTTGAGTTCGCGCTTTTCTCGCCGCGTGGTTACCTCCGGAAACCGATCGTATATCGCTTGTTTAATGAGTTTCCCATAATTCGCATTGTACAGATTATCAACACTGATTTCGGTCGGGTCTAAATAAACCTTCAACTGAATCTGAGTCTGCCAAATGGCGCTGACTCCACTGAATGTAATGCTGGCAAATAACAACAGAACCAAACACACACCCATCAACACTGCACTGACTCCGTACCATTTGAAACGTTTTTCCGCCGCGCGGCGGCGCTTTAGACTGCGTTTGAAAGCTTCAGAATCCCAACGACTGAGTGAATCTGCAGTCATGTCAACACTACTCATATTGTTCGCTATATTTCCGCACGATATATAGCGCGGTGAAATTTAACACCAACGTTGCAATGAAGAGAGTCAATCCCAGCGCAAATGCAGCCAGTGTTTTAGGATTGTCAAATTCCTGGTCACCGACCAGGAGTGTAACAATCTGCACGGTTACAGTCGTTACCGATTCCAACGGGTTAGCCGTCAATCGCGCCGCCAATCCCGCAGCCATCAGTACGATCATGGTTTCTCCGATCGCTCGAGAAATAGCGAGTAGCAGTGCGGCAACGATACCGGGCAGTGCGGCCGGAAATACCACTTTTTTGATTGTCTCTGAATGCGTAGCGCCACAGGCGAGCGAAGCTTCCCTGATCGATTGTGGCAGTGCGGAAATTACGTCATCGGACAATGAGGAAACAAAAGGCGTGATCATGATACCCATCACGACCCCCGCCGCCAATGCACTTTCGTGCGCGATGTTCAAACCAAAACTCGCGCCGACCTGCGATAGAAATGGCGCCACGACTAACGCGGCAAAGAATCCATAGACCACGGTCGGTACGCCGGCGAGAATTTCCAAGGCCGGTTTGGCCCACGATCGAACTCTTTGTGATGCATATTCAGATAGGTAAATCGCTGATAGTAAACCGATTGGTACTGCAACTGCCATGGCGACACCGGCAATCAACAACGTACCGGTAAAAAGTGGAATACTACCAAAAAGACCCGATGAACCAACCTGATCATCCCGAATCGCAATCTGCGGACTCCATTCAAGTCCAAAGAGGAATTGAGTAATGGGCACTATTCTAAAGAAACTGATGGCCTCAAAAAGAACAGAAAGAACAATACCCAAAGTGGTGAATATTGCAATCAGCGAACTAAACAGTAACAACCCTCGGATCAGTGCCTCGGCAATCGGCCGGGCTTTGAGTTTAGCAGAAAGCAATAGAATGAAAACGAAACTGGTAACCGCGCCCAGCGCCAATACAGCCGCGTTTCGAAGCGTCTCACTGAGCCCGGTAAGGTACTGATAGCGATTTGCTGCCGCTTGCAGAATCACTGCATTATCAGTTTTTTCCAGAATTCCAGATTGCGCAAATATCTGAATCTGACTGGTCAGCCAATCAACATCAACTTGGGAATCTCGATTCAGTTCAGGAAAATATTCCGTTAACACAATTTTCAGAATGATATTCTGATCCACGCTGACCCAAAGGCCCAAGACCAGTAGCGCCGGTACGGCGAATAGCAGTGCCGCCACTAGTCCGTAATAGCGAGGTGCAGAATGCAACCGATGAATGCCGCCCACAGATTTTGCCACCCGTAACGAACGCTGTTTGGCGAAATAATAAAACAGCGATGACAGCATCAACACCAATAAAAACAAAAACCAAGTGTTCATCAATCCTTACTTTTGTTCAGTCGATCAGATTAATACCGAGCAAGAAGCAACGCAATTCTGTCGCTACTTGAAAGACTCCTCCGCCAGTCAGCGTCTGCGCGGTCTGAGTACATCATGATACGTCTATTGATTGCAGATCAGTTGCGTCAAACATTGATCTGTGATCAGATAGAGCCAGTGATCATTCGGATACATCCTGCCGATAAAAACAATCAAGTTCTATCGGCAAGATGTATTTCGATAGTCGGATCAGCCTTTCAACAATGAATGACCAATCCCGAAAATGAACCGAAACTTACTGTTTCAATTCATTCAGAGGCAAGCTTGACGGTCGTCAAATTCATGGCGGCCATCATAAACTGATTTCGCTCTGCAGTTGACATGGGGATCATTCCCTTGTCAACCAGGTATCCATCTTCACCCCATGCACGATCATTGGTAAATTCTGAGATATATTCTTTAATCCCTGGAATCAAGTCAACGTGCGCAGTCTTCACGTAGAAGTAAAGGGGACGCGATATTCTGTAAGACCCATCCGCGATCATTTCAAATTCAGGTGCGACGCCATCAATAATGGTACCCTGCACCAGATCTGAGTTCTGATCGAGAAAACTGAAGCCGAAAACACCGAGTGATTCCGGATCGGCATTCAATTTCTGAACGATGAGATTGTCATTTTCACCAGCTTCTACCCAAGCCCCATCTTCACGCACTCCGTGACAGATTGACTTGTACTGACTCTTGTCAGTCTTACGCATTTGCTTGAGCCAATCGAAGGTTTTGCAACCTGCTTCAAGAGCCAATTCAGCAAATGCGTCGCGCGTGCCGGAGGTCGGCGGCGGGCCGAGCACCCGAATCGCCACATTAGGCAGTTCCGCATTCACATCCTGCCAAGTGTTGTGAGGATTAAGAATGAGCTTTTCCGCACCACTCGGATCCGGTATGTTCTTGGCTAGTGCCAAGAACACGTCTCGACGAGACAGACTCATTTGATTGGTATTGACCGAATTCGCGATCACGATGCCATCATAACCAATCTTAATTTCCACGATGTCGTTGATACCGTTTTCCGCGCAACGATCAATTTCGGACTGCTTGATACGACGCGAGGCGTTCGTAATGTCAGGATGCGAAACGCCAATGCCGGCACAAAACAGTTTCAACCCTCCCCCAGAACCGGTCGATTCAATAATGGGAGTTTTGTACTGTGTGCTTGTTCCAAAACGCTCGGCAACGACCGTGGCGAATGGATACACAGTAGACGATCCTACGATACTGATATAGTCTCTTTCGGCAGCCTGCGAAGAGGCTGAAAAAGACCCTAGCATTACTGCTAGAACAATCAGGAAAACCCTGAGACTTGACGACAGAACTGTCATATTTCAACTCCTGTTGAATGAGTAAGTGACCTATAAAGGCCGTCAAAGTCGGGTTTGAAGCATACGCTTCGGTGGCTAATATAGTAGATAATTTAAAAATATCAATAAAAAAATCAAAATAAATCGGATTATTTTTTGAAATTATTTTTCGTTAAATTTAATCAATGACATCTGCTTTCAAGCTATAGGAGTTTTTAGAGACATGCATAATTCATTTGATTTTAATGAATTGAATTCAAATCCTTGACAATTGACAAATACACCAGTGAGTGGGTGGTATTTTTTCTTTTTTTTCATATATTTGGAGTTCATTAACTGATGATTGAAAGGCACTATTCGACTAAGTATGATGCCGAGCTGGCAGAACTGGGTGAACAGACGCTTGAGATGGGACGACTCATCGAAAGTCAGCTGAAGCACGCAACCAACGCACTGATACGTGGAGACCGTATGCTTGCGCAACTGGTGGCGGACAACGAAGTTCTCGTGAATCGGCTGGAAGTTGCCATCGACAGAAACAGTACTGAAATTCTAGCTCGCCGGCAGCCGGCGGCCGGCGATCTTCGCTTTGTACTGATGGTCATCAAAACGGTCAACGATCTAGAACGTATTGGTGATGAAATCACTCGAGTGGCGCTCATGGGAAGCCGCGCAACTTACGTATCAGACAACTTCCCGGTTTACCAAGATCTGGAAGAAATCTGCAACCGAGTGCTGATTCATCTCAATCACACCTTGGAGGCCTTTGAAGCAACCGATGACATTGCATCACTGGAACTGATTCGCAAGGAAAAGAAAGTTGATAAAAAATTTCGCAATACGCTAAAGAAGATGATCAAATGGATGATGGCCGACTCCGATTCAATTCCTCAAGCGGTCGATATTCTGTGGGTAATCCGTTCTCTTGAGCGAGTGGCAGACCGATCCAGTAATATCTGTGAACACATCATCTATTTCGTTAAAGCTGAAGATATTCGGCATCTGGACATCGACGAAATTGAGCTCAGCGACTGATCATGGCTACATGGCTCAATGACTCGTCAATTCAGTGAAATGAGCCACTCGGCGATGGCATCAACTAGTTCTTCTTCATAACCGGCAAAGAAATGATCGGCGCCATCAATAGTGATTTGGGTCGACTGCAGATGGCCGGCTTGGCGAATGGCAGCCATTCGGTCGGGTGCGGCGTTGACGACCGCTGGGTAGTCTTCACTGCCAAATAAATCCAGTATGGGAACCTTGAATTGCACCAGAGGGAAAGGTTCTAACATCGGTTGGCGGTAATCGGTCGCGCCCATGCCGATGCCGGCGTAAGCATTGATCTGCGCATCGCCAAACTCTTTGAACCAACCCATCGTCATGTGTACCGAACAGCTGTGGGCAACGACTGTGATTGAGCTATATCCCAAACTGCGCAAATAGTCGAGTGCACCTTGAATACGCGGCAATGATGCCGGTATGATTTGCAAGTAATCATAGTATTTTGCATCTTTGGCGAGCACCGGCATCTGTACGGAAAATGTCGGGATGCCAAGGTCTGAGAAACCCTCGCGCAACGGACCGATAACCTGCGGCCAGTCTGGATTAAACCCACGCCCATGTAACAACATGACGATACCATCAATGGATGGAACTTCCGGTTGGGACAAAAGAGCAAATATGTCACGACCGGCAGCCGAAAAATAGATGACCTCGCCATCAAAGAGTCCAGCTTCGGCTTCTTCAATCAGGCGTTGTTCGCGTTCATAGTCAGGAGATAATTCCGCAGCACCGGCGACTAGAGTCAGACTCGCACAAGCCGCGATGATCGTGTAGCACAATGAACCGTGTATCAGCCTAAGGCAGCTGTGTAAGCTCATCAAATTTCTGCAAATAACTGTGTCTCCAAGTGAACACGCCCCACTCATCAACCACTCGCGTTAGTCTGTTGTGTTTAATATAGTATTCCAGTACTTTACCCACTCATCCCATGGCTCCGGATACTTAGTGTGATCAGGCACCCACATTACTGACATTCTGAACGTGTTTGAATGTGCTTTGAGTTCTTTTACCGCGCGTTTCCTTATTTCGATTCCTCTGTTGTTCGTACCTGTGGCAGAAGATAAGTAATTACTTCTTCCGATACAATTGAACACCGATTGCTGTGCAGATAATGGAATATAGAAAACACTGTCCTTAAGTTCATCCCAGAAAATGTTGATCAGCAGGATGTCATGGGTCGGTTCATAACCAGTATCAATTTCTCGGTATACTTTTTCCGTATCCGCGGTCCACAAAATCTTAAAACCCACATCACCAGTTATTGTTTTGATTGATAACTTCTCCCCACAAAGCACAACGTCATAACTTCTCTCATTTCCCTTTTCGGGAACTTGGACTTTTTCCTGACCGAATTCTGCAACCAAATAACCAGTGATGACGTGCTCTCTCAGTATGCCGACTGCTGGATTACCGGGCATCCTTTGTTTAACCATAGCAAAGGCGGTAGGCAACCCTCTAGCGAAACGATTTCGTCTAACTGGATTCAGAAATAGATCACGTAAACATTGATTCATCTTGTTGCGCCAATCGTGATTCGGCTATTGATACATATTCCAAGGAAATATCATAACCGACAAATCGGCGGCCCGACCGCAATGCGGCGATCGCGGTTGTGCCAGAGCCCATAAACGGATCAAGAACGAGATCTTCGGAATAGGTATATAACTGCACAAGTCTTCTCGGCAACTCGACGGGGAATGGTGCGGGATGTTTTACTCGTTTGGCTGATTCGGCAGGAAACTGCCAAATACTTTTAGTGAATGTAAGAAACTCATCTTTGGTAATGGTAGAATGTTTATTTTTTGAAGGTCGGTTATACCGTCCCTTTGAAAACACCAGAATATACTCATGAGTATCCCGCAACACCGGATTGGATGCGGACTTCCAACTACCCCAAGCACACGATGTTCCCGCACTGGCTGATTTATCCCAAATAATCTCACCACGCATCAAATAGCCGATTTCAGACATTTGCTGCGAGATCATTGCATTGAGTGGGATATAGGGCTTGCGCCCCAAGTTCGCCACATTGATGCAAGCCCTACCACCTGGCGCGAGCACTCGATAAACTTCACTCCAGACCGAGTAAAGCAGTTGTGAATACTCATACTCGGTCAGATCATCATCGTACTCCTTGCCAACATTGTAGGGCGGTGACGTCACCATTAGGTGCACACTGTTATCCGGCAAATGATGCATATCAATACTTGATTGGTGGTAAATCTTATTGATGACATCAACGGAGCATTCGTTCTCTTGGTCACTGATTTGTTGACCTCGATCTTGATTTTCATCAATATACATCCTGCGTCGATAAAATCCGCTCGAATCATGGCCTATTCGATTGGATGTGCCAAAGGCCTGCATTTTCGTTTTACTCATGATGTTCCTCTACATTTGTACTTCCTGACTATTCCATATAACCGCAACACGGTCTGCCTCAAACTCACTCACTGTGAGCATGGCCCATGCAATTGCCAAAACAATACGGTGCATTGTCCGATGACTTACACCCGCACATATAAAATTTACCGGAGATGGGAGCTACAAATTTGATGGGCTTGAATCCCGTGTCGCGATGTCTGCCGTCGCACCAAGGCTGCTGTTTACTCAAACCACAACGGCACCAGGCGTATTGCACACCAGCTTCAACCCATACGACGTACGGAGCTTTTTGTGGACAGGTCGGCAATGTCATATTACTCAGACTTCATTTCACCAACTGACAATACTCGTTCGTACTTCGACAAAACCAAGCGAATAATCATGCCTAGTGAACTGAATGCGGTACGCTTGCAAACCATACCTGAAATGTATTCGCTGAGAATCTCAATGAATTAAACTAAAGACAGGAAGTATCATTCCAGTTCAAAAATATTCACAAGAGTTCAAAGAAATAAATTGTCGAGAAGTTGTAGGTGAATGTGTCGATTACCCAACTGCTCCGGGAATATGAGCCTACGGTACAGGCGTAGTACTGGAGGAATTTGTTCGAAACACTTCATCGGTCGCTATTTCAGTGGAGCACACAATACAGAGTTGATGCCGGTGGCGTCGCGCCGAGCGCTGAGTTTTTCAACCAACCAGCGTGATTTATCACTCGTATCAAGGCTTGCAGTACTTGAGCAAAAACTACCAGCACAACTATGAACATACGGCATTGAACAGTCAGTGGGAAGCGTCAGCAACAGTTACGACAATGCAGTCGCCGAAATCTTATTTGCGACGCTCAAAACATGAACTGTCCATCGGTAACTGGCGGCTACGTTTTAACGGCCTTCGGACTCAATTGTATGATTACATCAATCAATTTTACGGTCTGGCATGTTTACATTCCAACTCTTTCTCTCTGGCGCTTCAACCATTCTTAATCTTTAATTTCTCCGGACTAGAGTTACAACATCTGCGCTCAATTTGTGTGCTGAGTAGAAACAGTGGCTTGAAAATCCCTATCCTACTCTAGAATATGGATAGACATCGCGAAAGTATTGATGAAAGAATATTCCTTTCGAGCTAGACTTCATAAGCAGTCTGTGCATGTTTTCTGGCACGTCGTAATATTGGTACACTGCGCCATTTAAAAACTCAACTTCCAGAGTTTGTGTTGCCTCATCGTATCCAACTGATACTAAATTCGATGATGCAACTGAATTATGTTGCATTCTCACTTTTCAACCTCTGCATCTGTTAATTCATCATTAACTGTTTTGCGCAAAATATTTATTCTCTTAGTTACAGCCCTTGGATTTTGTGTTCGCCAAGAGAGCACAATCTTATTGTATCCGCCATTCTTTCTTTTGAGTGACCATTGCTTAGCTACAAGTGGATCAATGCTTCTCGGTTGCCTGTCCTCTGAAGGCAACGCAATACGACATCGCATAGGAAGTTTTGCTGCTTCACCCATGACTATAGATTCGCCGGTTCTTAGAATTCAAGGGACTGCAGGGATACCTGGTTTGTGTGAATATTTTGGGTAATATCTTTTGGTGTACTTACAGTGTAGCGTAGCCACCTCCGGTGCAATAAACTCCCGATCAAGGTAAATGCGTTGCACCGCTCAGTTCCAACATTTCACCGAGGCATTCTTATCGTTCCTAAAAGTAGAACTTAGTTTTGCCAATGGCTCAAGAAAATTCATCTCCCTGGGTGGTAGCACCCAATCTACTGGACCGCGCATGATGCAATAATACTCAGATAAAATAGCGGTATGACTTGCTCCATGACTGTCACATCAATGAAAGTACCCGCTCACCAAACCTTCCTTTGACTCGCCTGAATCATCTGCATTGAACCGTTCAAAGTTTCATATTTCCCCACCGTCGTTGCGGCAGGCACTCAACCTCCTGCGCGTCACGCGTGCTATTTCAATCCCCATTCTCACTGATGAGTTTCGCAAAGCCTTATTGACAGCTGCCCAGCAGTATCCGATGCGCTCAGCGCGCGAATCCGTCGGCACCGGTGTCAATCGAGTGGATCAGGACATGCTTTTGCAAGACCAGCTCAAAACGGATGATAGTCTGGGGGAACTTGTCGTTGATTTTCAACACCTGTTTGACGAAGCAACGGAGGCGCATCCACTTTTTCCATCACCGGTCATTTTCAACGATGTCATGCTTCAGAAGTACGCACCGGGCAGCGGTGGCATCACACCCCATCGGGACCGAACTGACTATCGTCATCTCGTCTGTCTCTTTGTGCTGAATGGGCTGGGACGATTCTATATTGCCGACGACCGGCAAAGAACCAACGCCGTAGAAATTGCCAATCTACCGGGCGATGTTTTGCTGATGCAGGCGCCCGGATTTGCCGGGCAAATAGCACGTCCGTTTCATTTTCTGGAAAACATTACCCGTGAACGCTGGATATTTGGACTGCGCCACGACCAGAGCAAACTACATTGATTCGGTCAGAGTGACCACCGAGCGGATTACCTGCAAACCCAACACTATTCGTCTGGTGGCCAGACTCTCAGTTTAACTGACCTTTCAGTTCGCTGCCCTAATACTCTAGAGACTACAGCAGTTCCGCTTCCTCCAGCACTTTTCGCGCCACTCGGAAACACTCAAGACTTTGCGGCAGTCCACAGTAAATGGCAATGACATGCAGAATCGAACGTATTTCCGCCTTGCTGACCCCATTCCGCAGTGCACCTCGGCAATGAATTTCCCATTCATGCATTTTACCCAGCGCCCCAATCATCGCTAGATTCATCATCGAACGCGTTTTAGGATCAATGGTGTCATCTGACCAACCAAATCCCCAGCACCATTCCGTCATCGCCTCCTGAAACGGACGGTTGAAGTCGTCCGCGGCCTCTAGATTTTTCTGTACATATTCGTCACCGAGTGTTGCCTTGCGCGCATCAATGCCTTTTTGAAAAAGCTCTCTATCCATCAATATCTCCTGATAGCTAAGGTCAAAATGAACCGCTCCAACACCTTGACGGTGAATTAGAACAGTGATTTAATCGAATGGCTCACCATGGCCGCGGTGCGAATTCATCAGCGGTTGCTGAGGTCTGTAGACCGACCCGCATCCACTCCTGAAGCACTTGAATCGAGTGCTCGGAATTAACCCCACCGCGCGGGTCAATCACCAGCGGTCCTGGACGATAACCTCGATTGCGCAGACCACGCTGGACTGATTCTACCAGCCGAACATCTTCGGCGACAGTGGTTTGCAGATCCTGCTCAGCCAATGCTCGAATCACCGGCGAGTCTTCCCCATCAATGGTATACCAGCCGCGCTGCACTTCAACATGATCAACATCAATGTCACGCCAGCAATAAGTGTTCAGAAGGTTACCAGGATACACCTGAAAGGAAAACATCGGCCATAGGTACCAGGACGAGTATTGTCCAGCCATCGGGTTGGTACTGAGATCAATAGAATAATTCATATTATCCAAATTCTGGCATTCGGTGGTATGCCGCAGACAGTAGCCCTGCGGCCGGATATCGTAAGTTTCCGGTTTAACCACGCCGGTGGTAAATGTTCGGTGCCCAATCGGACAGTGATAACACTCCGAGTAATTTTCAACCGCAACTTTCCAATTGCAGTTTTCCACCACCCGATTGACCAACAACATCTGCAGACGGGCGATATGAGGCACATATTCCTGAATCTGCGCATGGACGTTGGGATACCAGGTTTCCATCGGCGCCGCATCCGTATCCAAATTGACAAACAAGAATCCATAGAAGTTCTCAAGTTTGGCGGCCGACAGACAGATTTCAGAAAGATCAAGTCCCGGCACCGATGATAAATTCCTACCGTGCCGCAGTCGGCCATCCAGATGGTAGGTCCAAGCATGATAAGGGCAGACAATGGCGCGTCGATTGCCGGTGCCAGTAACGAGTTCGTGAGCGCGGTGCTGACAGACATTGTAGAATGCATGAATATCGCGATCGTGGTCACGAATGCAAAACAAACGTTCGCCGGCTATTTCGAAAGTAAAGTAGTCACCGACCTTGGGCAGCTGTGATTCGTGTCCTGCATACTGCCAGCTGGTCGACAACAGACCGGCTCGTTCTTGCGCTAAGACGCGCGCCTCAGTGTAATATCGAGGCGGCAAACTGCGAACTAGTGGTGATTCAGAACTCATAAAATCGGGTGGCAATTGTATATTTCAGATGAGGTATCCATTGTACCGGACAGTATCGCGAAAAGTTCCGGCACGATTCGCATTCGACGCACCAGCTGTCCTCCCTCTTAACAGAACATTTTTCTTCGGTAACAACCATTGATAGAAATGTTGCCGCGCTGGTTAAACACGCTACGAGCGATGAGTCAGGCCGACCGACACGGGTCCCGGTAAAAAGTGAAAATTGAATGCGCAAACTCGTTAATAATTCACATTTTACAGCATACCTTTTGATGTGGATTTAACTGATGGAAGAATGTAACACCAACTATGCCAAGCTACCATCCGACACCGCCCAGGTGGTCATTATTGGTGGTGGGATAATGGGTTGCGCACTGGCTTACCACCTGATCCAAGAAGGCATGCGCGACATCTTACTCCTTGAAAAAGCGGAACTGACATCCGGCTCAACCTGGCATGCGGCCGGCCAAATCACGCGTGCAACCTCCAGTATCAGTCTTGGTAAATGCGTCGATTACAACATTCAACTGTACGCCGGTCAGTTGCAACGAGGAACCGGTCAATCAGTCAGTTGGAATGGCTGTGGTTCCATTCGATTAGCGTATCAGGAAGACGAGATGGACTGGTTTCGCTATATCCTGAGTGTTGCTCATTCATTAGCGGTCCCCATCGAACTAATTTCCACCACACGCATCCGTGAACTGCATCCATTTTACAATCTTGAAGGGGTGATCGGCGGACTGCATACTCAAGATGATGGCCACGTCGACCCCGCTTCCGTCACCACGGCCCTGGCAAAAGCTGCCAGGGCCGGCGGCGCACACATCATCCGTCGCTGTCGCGCCATGGATGTCAAACGTCTGACCTCCGGTGAATGGCAGGTCGTAACTGAACGCGGCAACATTCGCTGTGAACATCTGGTCAATGCCGGCGGTACCTACGCCCGACAAATTGGCGAGTGGAACGGATTGCAGCTGCCGATGGTATCCATGACTCATCACTACCTCGTGACCGACACCGTCGCTGAATTCACCGCGCTCGACAACGACCTACCGGTGATCCGGGATGATGCCAAGGTTTCCGGATATATCCGCATGGAACAGAATGCTGGACTCATCGGCATCTACGAAAAAGAAAATCCCCATGCTGTGTGGGTGGAAGGTTGTCCGTGGGAAGCGGAACACGAACTGTTCGCGCCGGACTACGATCGAATTCTTCCATGGCTGAACAATGCGCTGGAGCGCATGCCCGTATTGGCTAATCTTGGCATCAAACGAACGGTACATGGTGCCATTTCGCATCCACCGGATGGCAATCCACTCATTGGTCCGGCGGCCGGCGCAATCAATTACTGGTGCTGTTGTGGGACGCAGATTGGCATCGGTTGGGGCCCCGCATTGACGCGCGAACTGGCGCGCTGGATTGTCCATGGCAGCGCCGATCTTTCCATGCGGGAGTTTGACCCTCGCCGGTTCGGTCACTATGCAACTCCGGCATGGCAAAATGTAAAGGCAAAAGAAGACTACTGTCTGCGACACGAAATTCCGTATCCGCACTTCAACCGCCAAGCCGCGCGCCCGATATGCTCCAACCCACTGTATGCCATCCTGAAAAATAGAGGTGCGATATTCGAGGAGGTCTGCGGACACGAACGACCACGCTGGTATGCGCCACCGGGCACCGAGCAGGTCGATCAATATTCGTTCAAACGTAACCGGGTAGATGATATCGTGAGTCAAGAAGTACTCGCGGTGCGCAACGGTGTGGGGCTCATGGATATCTCAGCGTTCACCAAACTTGAACTGTTCGGCCGCGGCGCGGAAATTTTCCTCAATCAGGTGTTCACTGCAACAGCACCGAAGAAAGTTGGTGGCATCGCTCTGGGCTACTTTTTGAATCGTCGCGGCAGAATAGAGCTGGATTTGATCGTAACCAAAACCGCCCACGATCGCTTTGTTCTGATCTGTGCCGCATTTTATGAAAACCGTCTGCTCGATCACATTGGTCAACATGTCGATGATGCATCAATACAGGTACTAAACCAGACGAGAAATTGGTGTGGGCTGGCCATTCAGGGACCACGGTCTCGGGACGTGCTGTCCCGAACCACCAATCACAACCTGCATGATGCCAGTTTTCGCTGGTTTACTGCCCGGTCCATCAAAATTGGCGGACACCGCGCACTGGTACTGCGCATTTCATACAGTGGTGAGTTGGGTTTTGAAATTCATGCGCCGCATCGCGACATTCTAGGGATTTATAACGCACTGTGGGAGACGGGGCAGGCGGAAAATATCGTACACTACGGTTCATTCGCCATGAACGTCATGCGCTTGGAAAAAGCCTTCAAAGGTGCCACTGAACTGACAAACGAAGTGACGGCACCCGAGGCCGATGTCATGAGCTTTGTCAACCTGAGTAAGTCTGACTTTGTCGGTAAATCTGCAACTGAACTCAGCCTGCACGCAGAGCGATCCTGGACCTGTGTCTATCTCTCATTACATTCCGACGGCACGACTATCGGACACGGTGGTGAAGCGATTCTGCATGATAACGAGGTCATCGGTTCGATCACGTCGATGGTATTCAGTCCTGTGGTACAATGTGTCCTTGCTTTTGCTTATATCCACCCGAAGTTTGCTGTATCAGATGCCGAACTGAACGTGATGATCGCCGGCACCCTCACTCCAGCGAAGGTCTTGAAGCAGGCGGTCTACGATCCTACCGGCCAACGCGCGCGAGGTTAATGTTGAATACTATTCCCCCGGTCATGCGCGCTGTATTATTAACGGGGCATGGCGGCCTAGAGCAGTTGGAATTTCGCAACGATTGGCCAACTCCCACTCCACAGGACACCGAAGTACTCATTGAAGTCCGTGCTTGCGGATTAAACAATACTGATGTCAATTTACGTACCGCCTGGTATTCGAAAGGCGTAACCAGAGCAACGACGGGCACCGCGTACGAGTCGGCAAATGCTGCCGATGCCAGTTGGGGTGGGTCCGCACTGCAGTTCCCTAGAATTCAGGGTGCCGATGTCTGCGGAACAGTCGTAGCGATTGGGCGATGTGTCCCGGACCACCTGCTTGGCAAGCGAGTCATGATTGAACCTTGGATTCGAGATTGGTGCGCGCCGGACAACATGGACCGATGCGGTTTCCTAGGATCAGAATGTGACGGTGGGTACGCCGAGTATCTGGTGGTTGATCATCAACAGGTTCATCCTGTTACTAGCAAGTTATCTGACGTTGAAATCGCAACATTTGCAACATCTTGGTTGACTGCTGAAAACATGCTTGATCAAGCGCAGGTAACGGCAGACGATACGGTACTGATCACCGGTGCGTCCGGCGGCGTAGGTTCCGCATTGATCCAACTCGCCAATCGGCGAAAAGCCACCACCATCGCGATGGCATCAGAGTCCAAACATGCGCGCCTTAAGGCTTTCGCCCCAGATGCACTGATCAGTCGAGCCGAGGGAAACTTGCCAGCGCAGCTGATCGATGCCATTGGTCGGAACTCCGTCACTGTCGTCGCCGATGTGGTGGGCGGAGAGAATTGGGGGGAACTGATTAGCGTACTCACTCGCAAAGGGCGTTACGTATGTTCGGGTGCCATCGCTGGACCCATGGTGGAACTTGATCTGCGCACTCTGTATTTGAACGATTTAACTTTCTTGGGCTGCACCGTAGTCCCACCAGGGACTTTTGCCAACCTGGTCCGGTACATTGACCAAGGCGAACTGATGCCGGTTGTCGCGGCCATCTATCCATTGGAAAAATTCAAACAGGCGCAACAAGAACTGATTGATAAACGGCATGTCGGTAACCTTGTCATCCAAGTCAAAAATTGACCAGTGCCCCATATCCTCCGTCCCGCCACAATGAGATGATGCAACCCATTGATTGGATTCAACGAGCCCATCACGTTTTACCTGGCGGTGGGTTCGGAAATTTTGAACCGAGTGCCTGTATTGATCGAGCGGTCGGTTCCCGGCTGTGGGATGTCAATGGTCATGAATTCATTGACCTGCTGATCGGTTCGGGGCCGATGATTTTGGGCCACGGTCATCCCGAGGTCCTGGAAGCGGTGCAATCTCAGTTGGGTAAAGGGATGACTTTTTTCGCTAACAACCCACTTGGCATTGAATTGGCCGAAGTGATCTGCGACGCAGTTGAGTGTGCCGAACTGGTGCGTTTTCTCAGTACCGGCGGTGAAGCAGACATGTATGCCATTCGCTTAGCTCGAGCCTTTACCGGCCGAAACAAGATGATTAAATTTGAAGGTGGTTATCACGGTATGTCAGCCGATGCACAGATGAGTCTCGCTCCTGAAAAACCGGTCGACTACCCAACAGCCGTACCTGACTCGGCAGGAATTCCAGCAGCGGTTCGCAAAGATATCCTGATTGCACCATTCAATAATCCTGATGTGGTCAGTTCCATCATTGAAACGCATGCTGACGATATTGCCGGTCTAATTGTCGAACCCATGCAGCGCATCGTACCACCTGAATGTGGGTTTCTCCAGTTTTTGCGACAGATCTGTGATCGTCATGGAATTGTCTTGATTTTTGACGAAGTCGTCACCGGATTTCGATTGGCGTATGGCGGCGCGCAAGAAGTGTACGGCGTCGTTCCAGATCTTTGCACGCTTGGTAAAATTATGGGTGGTGGATTTGCGCTGTCGGCAGTGGCCGGGCGAAGAGACATCATGGCACACTTTGACCGGAACAAGGTGGGCAGCGATGGATTTCTAATGCAGATTGGTACTTTGAGCGGTAATCCGGTTGCCGCCATCGCTGGATTGAAAACTTTGGACATCCTGCGCCGGCCGGGGCAATATGAAAAACTGAATCATACCGGTAGTGTGATTCAGCAACTGCTCAGCGATCCATTGCATGAACTAGGGATTGCACATCAGATTTCTGGAGTGCCCACCTTGTTTGAGGTCGTATTCATCGACCAACCCGTACGCAATTACCGCGACACAATCGCTGGCAATGCTGATCGATCAACTCAATATCAAAGAGAACTGCGAAGACAGGGTTTGTTCAAGAGTCCGTCAAAACTCTACATTTCTCTAGCATTGACCGACGATGATCTGAACCAGATCGGCGACGCCGCTCGGCAGGCGGCAAGAGCACTGGTGTAATTTCGGCTGTCAACTGACCGAGTTTTGTTGTACCTGCATGCATCGTCTGAACTATGACAGGGGTTTTGACTCACCTTACTTCGCCGGTAAAAATCAACTGGATAGATCATACGATTTGAACGAAGCAAGTTTGACTTTGATGGCCGGGTGAGAGACATACGCCAGTGGTGCGACACCACCAAAGTGTTCGAGTGTGTTATTGACCCGGAATAGAGTGCTACATTCGAGTAACCATACATTGGACAGGATGGAGTGAAAATCGGATCGTGCCAACCACGCACCCGAGGCAAAACGTGGTGCAAGCACCGATAGCAATGGACATACCGATCTTCTAGGTTTGAAACCAGCAGGAGTTGTTTATGTGCAAGTCACCGCGGCGCGTAACCATCAACAAAACTTCATCTAGAGCATTCATTACCAACTAACAGATTTGGATGAACGCACCATTCTCTAGTTGTGCGGTTGTCACATCAGTCCCGGTACTGTTTCTCCATTTCGCTACGTAGGTGGTGAGCCGCCTCCTGATGCGTTAGTTTGACATCATCCCAAGTAACCAAACCACCCATGGTGACCGGTCGAATCACCGGCATGTTCGACGCCAGACCGATAGGCACGGCGCGATGTGACAGCGATACGGACGATGGCAGTAATTTCCCCCAAACCGTGGTGCCGCCTTCCCCATCAAGCACCTCACCCGGATGTAAATCTCGTTTCGCGACAGCAACCACATCAGCACAGAATGACCGCGGTGCTCCAGTCGGCTCTCGTCGTAATGCAACCGTGGCAACACTGATACCGAGCTCCAAACCAATCAGATGGTAGGGACGATAGAGCGCAACGTACCGCCCGGATTGGTCGGTTGCTAGGCCATACTCTCTGAAACACCGTTTTACATACTCGGTGCCCGCCTCGAACACGACAAAAACGCCCCACCGAAGATCTCGTTTCACCTCACTGCCATCGCGGTGAAGCGAAGAAATGACCTCCACCATGCCCTTCTCAGCGAGCACACCTCCTGCCTCTGCCGGCTTGAGTATGTCAACCAACTCATTCACCGAACAGGGTGGGAAAGAAAGTCCGTTGCCCGGGGGATTTAGCTCAGTTGCATTGGCAACCGCAGCCATTTCAATCGCTGACTTGGTGCCATCCAAGAAAGAGTTGAACATTTTACTGTTCATGCCACCCTGTTCCGCCTCAGTACGAGTCAGACCATAATGATTCCACACCGTATCCGGCGTTGATTGGTGGTAGATTGGGAGATATTTGGTACCCTTGCCAGCACAAATTACGTCAAATCCCATGGCGCGTACCATATCCACCTGTTCAATGATCAAGGCGGGTTGGTCACCGTATGCCAGTGAGTAAATGACATCATTCTGGCTGGCTTTTTCAGCCAATGCCGGACCCACTAGAGCATCGGCTTCGACATTGACCATCACGATATCAATACCCCGTTCGATGCTGAGCAGCGCATGCTTGATCCCGGCGATCGGATCACCGGTGGATTCGATGACTACGTCAACTGATGATGGATCCAGCACATCATCCAAGTCGGAGGTGATCAGTACTGGTAGTTGGGCTGATGGTGCCGGTCTCCGATGAGTGACCTGATGCGCTTGAAAACCGGCCGCCTGGATGTTCCGATCGGCTTTTTCCATATTCAGATCACAGACGGTATTGAGGCGCATGCCTGGTGTTCGAACAATCTGTGCCATAAACATCGTGGCAAATTTGCCGGCACCGATAATGCCAATCTGTACCGGTTTGGCATTGACTTCGCGCTCAGTGAGCTGTCGAAATAGATTCATGATCAATCTATTAATCCGGTTAATTCCATGATTAAACTCGACCTCCCAGTACCCTGTAACATCTTGCAGTTATTGTTTGATCTATATTGCTCACAGACACGATATAGGTTCGTCTAGGCAACTCTCTCAAATCATCAGCACCGTTAAGCAATGCACTGCTTGATCCGCAAAACGATATGGTACATTGAGCAGTGTTTCACCATCGAAAATTGATGGAAAGTGCTGTTACCAAGATCGACGTCAAATTTCATGAAATCCATTTCCACAATCATTCAAATGGCGCATGAAATCATTTCATTCGGTCAATCAGAAACTGGCGGAACGATGGTATCGGTATGGTTAGGACTGTATCCATGCGGTGTACTACGCCCGCCAAAATCATCGCCTCGATAAACTCTATCGGTTCCATATTCTTGGGCATGGTAGCACGGACACTGCCTTTCGACCAATATCGGTCCTCTAGTAGTTCTTCCAAATCCATGAACTCAATACCGCCTGCTCCGATAACTTGTGCTACCTCCGCTAACAATTCAGTACACTTGGATACTGGTGAGTTTTTCAACCGGTCTCTGTAGTACTCCTCACGATTTAAATCTCCATCGGAGCGTACTGTCGACTCGTCGACCCTCGCCAGGTCCAGACCGTTGGCGCTGAGCTGTTGGGTCAAAGAGATCATATAATGTTCCAGAAACTGCGGCCAACCGTCGCACCAGCCATCGATCTTGTCCGGCAGGTCTGAGTGGTGTCGGTTTTTGATTCGATAACCATTCAACATGACTCTGACCGCCTCAGCGGCCTCACCAGCTGCAAGCGGGGTGAGGGTCTGTATATGGCTCAGCTGGCCAGTCTTGGCAAACCGCGAAATTCTCGCCGCAGCCAGCATTGATTCGGAGTAAGCGAGTCCACACAATAACGCGACTATCGGCAATCCATGATCACCGGCGTGCAACTTGCGCAATACCGGAACGTCCTCCGGCTCAAACATTTGCACCTCATCAATCATCACTACAATCGGGCGCAGTTCCGGTTGCTTTAGTGAACTTCCCTGAAACAGTCGTTTGGATATGTTGACCATATCAATACTATATAGCTGTGCCAAATCTCTGAGCATCAAACCCGCTGACAGCTGTTCACTATCGGTGACTTTTCCACTGGCTTGAATGAATAAATCCAGCCCCACGCCAGCTGTAATGGTGCGCACGGAATGAAGTATTTTCGCACCCTGTTGCGGCACGATGCAGTCCGCAATGGTACGTGTAACATAATCTTCGTTTCTCAGATCATTCGGGTTGATTCTCACCGTCACCGGACCTTCTTCGTGTGCTGCCCAACGGTCTTCAAGGTGGCTCAGCAACGCTGATTTGCCCGCCCCGGGAGCGCCCTGAATCAGCCACGTCTCCTGACTGGTCAGTCGTTTTCCGGGTTGCAGCCTGCTGTCAGTGATTTGCGCCTTGATTCTGTTGTCAATACCGGCTACTGTGGCCGCAATGCCGGCGACAACTTCTGTACGCCCGACAAAGAAGATAGCTTTTTCCTTGTCGTTCCGGTGCCGGTATTGATCGATGGTGACTGGCGGGGCCTGATGCATGAACAATGTCTTAGACTCAAATCAGTTTCTGACTTTCCATCATAGCATATATCACTTTAAGTGACCTAACAGAAATATTAAGACGGGCATTTGAGATTGCCGGTTCACTTGTTCTTGAGCATGATTTTCACGCTCAATGGGACACCGGTGGTGAATTTGGTTATGTACAGTAGGCATTGATCAACGTCTTATGTTGTCAATACTCAGCGCCGCGCAAAGTTGACAATATTCAGGTAACACTGGCTTACTTTCGATGGTTGACATTCTAGTCATTGCATGACGACCTGCTGGTCAAGTCACTAATGTGGTCAATAAAGATCGAAGTGATGCTGATGCTCACCTAACGAGTGATTGACAGCGGCGGCAAATGCTGAAATCACCCAGTGTTGCCCGATTGGGTGCTTCGAGGTAGGTGACCGTTCATCGTCTGCACCCAGACAGTCTTACCTGTCATTCCTGGGATTTGGATTGATTGGGTGCAAAAAGACCGGGTATCGCAGGTCGGTTGTAAAGAGACATGATTCTACTAACCGATTTACTCGCCAGCGAACTTGCTGTTCAATCACTTACCCCATCAAACCCCGATCACCGTTCGTCGCAAAATGAGTTGCTGAGAATTTCGTTAACAACTCTCAAACAGACGAAAACGAGACTAGGAGAGCTAAAGACATAATACATACTTCTTAGGTAAGAAAAAGGTGAGCGTCCCTGCTCGCGAGTGCATCCCTGCGGTGCAGTTCAATCTTTGTGGCAATCATCCATGACTAAGTCAATAAAGAAAAGAAACTGAACCTGTGGTAAGTATGATAAAATAGTCAAGTTATTGATACAGTGTTATTTGTCCTGTGTTACATGAATGTTTGTTCATGTATAATCCATAATATAGATGTATTTATCTTATTGATTATAATAATTTTTATATTGTTGTTATTCATTCATTTGCCTTTATTGATTCTCATGCCATGGTCCATCACTTACCACCCATTGCCGCTTTACGAGCACTTGAAGCAACATCACGACATCTAAGCTTTACTCGCGCCGCTGAGGAATTGTTCATCAGCCAAAGTGCTGTCAGTCATCAAATTCGGCGGATCGAAGATTTATGGAATATAAAACTGTTCAAGCGGCAGGGAAAGCGCTTGATCATCAGCGAGGAAGGCCAGATGATCGTACCGATTGTCCGCGACTTTCTGGACAATATGAATCGCGCGCTGACAGAATTGGTCAATGATGAAGCTCGCTCCTCCATCCGCGTGAGTCTAGTGCACTCTCTTGCCGAAAGATGGTTGGTACCTAGATTAGGCAAATTCTATGAACTGCACCCGGACATCAGCGTTTGGATTTCCACAACCGACGAACTAGTGAATTTCAGTCGCGATGAAGTTGACATTGCCATTCGACTCGGTGATGGCAAGTGGCCAGGTCTCCATGTTGAAACATTGATGCGCGAATATGTATTTCCGGTCTGCAGTCCCAATTTTTTACAGCGTTTTGGGGTGCCGGAAAAGCCTGCTGATCTGCTACGTTTTCCTTTACTCTATCTGAATGCGAACCACACCAGCCCACGTTGGCGAGCCTGGTTCAAAGACGCTGGAATCACCATCAAGTCGCTACCTCGCGGTTCTGGATTTCCAGACACTGCGATGACACTCCAAGCCGCCTATCACCATCAGGGAATTGCACTGGCCCGTAGCGCCCATGTTGAAAAGGACTTGGAGGCCGGCCGTCTAGTTAAGTTGTTTGATGTCTATAGTCAGTCACCCATTTCATTTCACCTCGTCTGTCCGCACGATTTAATCTCACAACGGCGCATTGCACTATTTCGAGACTGGTTATTGACAGAGGCGGCTCTATCACAGAAATATTTCGACCGGTTCATCCAAAACCCAGTCAAACAACATCAGAATTTCATCAACTCCCAAATGAACATGATGTCGAACTGAGCGAACTGAAACTTGATCTGAATCGATTATCAGTTACATGCAACCGTCAACAGAATACCAATCACTAGCGGCCATGGCCAAATTAGGGCGTCATTAACCTATGATGAATTTGCTTGATGGGTGTTGATGGCCACTCCAGTTCGTCTTCTTCGACAATATGACTTTCCGCCAATCCGCGACGAATCCATTCACGTACCGATGCATCATTGTTCATGGTTTGGCAGTATCGAATCGCATCATTATCCAAATCAACCGCGACACTGCGAAAGCGCATCACCACTGGCGCGAACATCGCATCTGCGATGGTAAATTCTCCAAACAGCCAAGGGCCAGATTGCCCGTAGTGAGCACGGCAGTAACGCCAGAGAGCGGCGATTCGACCCACATCGGCAATCGCCGCGGCACTGAGCTGATAGTTTGGAAAGCAACGCCGTAAATTCATTGGCGCCTCGCCACGCAAGGCTTGGAAACTGGAGTGCATTTCGGCACTCACCGAGCGCGCGACGGCCCTTGCCCGCTGGTCTTCTGGCCATGGCTGAGAGCGCGGAAAACGCTCACCCAAGTATTCCAAGATCGCTAGTGAGTCCCATATTTCAGTTTTGCCATCCAAAAGAATCGGTACTTTTCCGTTGGAAAATCGATCGGCTAGTACCTTTCTCAGTTCGGAAGTAGACAATCCATAACGCCTGACTTCTACTGGCAACTCATACTTATGAACGAAAAGCCAGGGCCGCATGGACCAGGTGGAGTAGTTGTAATCACCAATCATTAAAATCATCGGTCGCCGGGCTCGTCAGTTCGTAGACTGTCAGAAACAAGCAAGAATTCTGCTCGCGCGTATTCAATCAGGAGAGGTGCAACGGATCATTGATCGACATTCACCATCGCATAAATGTCAATTTCGACGACCATGGCATCGTAGGCCAGTGCTGGCAGCGGCACGCCGGTTGTCGCTGGCCCATGGGCACTGAAGTAGCTCGATCGAATTGATAAATTCTGATGCAGGTCATCTGCATCACCATCCCCTTGATATACCGTCATCACCTTACAAACATCATCGAAATCGGCACCTAAATCGTTCAATAGGGTGCCAATATGTTGCATCGCCTGATGGGTTTGCGCACTCAAATCATCGGGGTGAACAGCGCGCCCCTGCTGGTCAAGCGACACCTGTCCACCAAGAAATATCATGTCTGCACATCGTAACCCGTGTTGATAAGGCAGCTGAACATGCCAATTCCACAGACTATCGGGCCACGAGTGCTTTCTTGGCAGGTGACGACCATCTTCACCAAGCATGGCAACTGCGGCAATCTTAATGAGTATTTGATTATCAGCGTGTCGTGGTAGTGGAATACCGGTCGCCGCCGGACCCGGCTTACTGAAACAGTCGGCAAACGCCAACGATGCAGCTTCAAAATCTGCAATGCCAGACCCGCCGGCATACCAACGATTAATTTTGACAACATCGTCGAAATTGGCGCCAAACTCAGTCAAAACTCGCGCAATTCGATGCGCGACTGCTCTGGTCTGAAGCACAATATCTCCTTGCCCGACGACATGATTAGACTCATCAATGGGGTACTGCCCGGAAACAAAGATCATTCTATCGGAGCGTAAGCCTTCAACAAAGGGTTCGGGTAATTTGCGCGCGCCAATCGACTTTGCGTAAGACCTCAGTGTACCTTCACCATTTTCACGACGCATTGCGCAACCTTCTATTTCTACCATCAGACCACAATAAGCCAAATAGGGTACCGGTACGGCTGTTATTGTCGTTCGACAGTTCACCGGCAAGCAAGATGCAACCAGGCGGAGAAACTCAATTTCATCAATCGAACCATCGTTAACGTAAAAACAAAGCAGCGCCACCAAGTCACAAAATTGACTATTCAGGTCTTCTAGAACCCGACCGAAATAGGCTAACGAATGCTCTGTCTGCGCTGAAAGATCGCCAAAATTTTGCACCTTTCCATTGGCGTCCATGTCGACTTGACCTCCAACCCAGATCATTGATCCCGACCGCACGCCATGTTTGTGGTTAATCTTGATCGGCCAATTCCAATGATTTTTTGGCCAACTGTATCGTTTATTCAACTGATCGGTCATCACCACATCCAAATGATCAACACTACTCAATTACAACCCGGAGCATTTTTGCTTGTTTTGTGCATTACACAACCCGCCATCGGTGGTTCGTCGCCATTCACGACAGTTTCGTTAAGCCTCTGTGAAAAAAATGAGACCGATGTACTTTACCGTCATGTCGCGATGCTAATTGAGGTTGTGTCTGATTCTCACAATGACATTTGACATTCATTATTCTGTCAACTTTTTTCACCTGAAAATCTGCTCTCCCGTCAGACCAATCTCAGCAGGCCATGTCACCGTCACCACAACTATATTTTTCAACAGTAGCGGCTCATGGAATTACTGCACTAAATTGGCCATAGCTGAACATTAGCTCACGCCTCAAGAAGCAATCTAGTGTGACTCATTTGAGTGACTGACATCGTTACCGTTGGGCAAGGGAATCATTTGTCTTTCAATGATCGGTTTTAGCTTTCTATTGACCGTCGCCAGATTCACTACATCAACACGATAAGGCAAATGAGATTCTTCAAAGGCAAACTTTAAATCAATCAAACATGACTGGTCAATACTATCATCTCCATCAATGGCCAAATCAAGATCGGAAGCTCTCACGGCAGTTCCTTGCGCGCGACTGCCAAATACCCAAACTTTAGTATCACTCGACAGATACCGCTGCAGAATTTCATGGACCATCTGTAGATGGTCTAGGCGAATATCAACCGAATTCATCAAAATCCTTGACCTTTTTTTGCAGTTCAGCAAGAACATATTTCGCTTCGGCTAAAAAAATAGGTGCTTGTTCAAATACTCTTTGTGCAACCGACTCAGAGTAGGCATGACTTGTCGCGGCTCGATTTTTTCGGTAGTCCAGCCAATCAACCAGCTCCGATTCAATAAGCCCCAGTCCGTAAGCTTCTCGAATTAGGGATTTGAATGACATTTTGTCAACTTCGTCCGGATTGATCGAGATGGACTTGATATACCGCCTGATGAATTTGACCGTGAGTTCGTAGGTATACTCATAGGCTTGAATGGTAGAGGCACGAAAATGTGACTGGGCTTTGGGATTATCCGCAGCTAACTGAGAATGGTAGAACTCTAGCGCTTCATCAAAATTCGTTATCGCATCACACAAAGGATCAAGAAGGAATTTCATTTTTGCTACATTAATTGAGGTATTACAGCAAACCCAGTATGGTGAGAAAACTCATTTATCAGCTTAGTGAGGCCATCTCTAATTATTGGTTTGCCATAGCATTCAAGCAACACTCTCAATGTGAATTGCTTAGCAAGCAAATCATATTGCTTGATTTCAATTTTTTCGAAAATAATGAATACAATTGTATTGTTAAATGGCCCAGAATATAGAACGTCTATCCTAAGAAAATGCCTGTTGTATATGCACAAGAGATCGTACCAGTCAGTCGTATTTGGCATGGCATGCAATCCTTGGTTCACAACCGTGTGCATTGAGATGATCTTATTGAACGTGAATAGTATTACTCCAGCAGACACGAAGTTGCGCAATTGACAGAGAGATAAAGATCGAGGTGACGGTAACGAGGAGCGAGAAAAGTGAGATGTCATGACAACGGAGTCCATTCTGTTAGGTGTGCAACCGAAGTCCAGTCAAAGAATCCGAAAGCAAAGTTCGTCTAAAAAGTCTAAGAAATTGAAATGATTTTCAGCATGTCAACTCAAATACAGTATTCCCTTAATTGACCATCGATCATGCGAAAATCAATTGTCATTTTCCTGTTTGCTTTGGTCGTCGGCATTGGTATCGGTTTCGCCATTGGCATTTATACGCTACCATTAATTATCGAGTATCGTTCTGATCAACAGCAGATTACTAATTTGACTCCGGCTGATGAAGCCGACCCAATTGGGCAGTTTAATCGGAACAGTCCTGGGTCTGACCCACTTCACTGGGGTGAAGGCACAGTAAGAATTTCGAACGACAAGCTCATTTTTGAAGCAGATGTCAAATTCGCACCAGGCCCTGACTATCGCATCTATCTGTCGCGTAAATTCGCTGAAACCAAGAGTGATTTCGTGAAAATCAAACCACGAGCCGTTGAAATTGCAAAACTTCGCACCTTTTCCGGACCTTTAGAATTTGCTCTGCCGGCAGACCTGAATATCGACGAGTTCGATAACGTTATCGTCTGGTGTGAAACGTTCTCAATGTATATTGCCAGCGCCCGATTGGACTAATTCTGCTAAGGCAGGTGGTAGTCAAACTGAATTGTCGTTAGTTCAGTCACCGTTGTGCATCCTGCCAGCGGGGGTCGGTGAAATAGGGCAGATTACTTCGCGGCAAGGAACACTTTCCGGCAATCAGATCTGCAGCTTTCTCGCCAATCATCATCGTGGGACAGTTTAAATTGGCAGATGGAATGATCGGCATGATTGAGGCATCTGCAACACGCAGGTTTTGGATACCTCGAACTCGACATTGGGAGTCGACAACTGCCATCTGATCAACATCCATTTTGCAAGTTCCACAGGGATGGTAGGAACTTCCACAATTGGTTCGCATCCAATGTTCAATCTCCTCACCAACGTACGGCTTAAACGCAGGTTGTCTAACCAACTCGCGGGCCAGTCGAAGTGCTGTCTTCATAACCTCCATATCGTCGTCACACACTAAGAGATTGATGTGAATTTTCGGTTTTGCAAATACATTATCAGAGGTCAGATGGATGGCACCTCGGCTCAAGGGACGTTGGTGAGAAAATTGAACCTGAAAAGCATGTCCCCTATAAAAATCAGCCGTCATCCCCGTGACTCCGATTGGAAACAAAGCAAACTGGATGTCTGGAAATTTCACACCCTGCCGACTTCTAACAAACCCTGCAGCATCAAAGTGGTTGGTGGATAGTATTCCCAGTACGAGTGAACAACCATTGTGCCATGCCCTTAAATTTGCAAATTGAATTGAGATATTTGCATAAAGTTACCGACTGAATACACTTCATTTGTAAAATTCGGCTGATGGGAGACCAACACAAAGATGCCCTGCAGATGAAATTCCTTAACCTTTTCGGAGCATCAATCGGAATCATCGGCCATCGCGTTCAAGAAACTACGCTGTCTGGTGAGATTCTACCTTCCGATAAAATTTATCTTTCCACTGAATTGGATAGTGCCGGAAAAATTCGACCGTGGATTCGTGATTTCGGCTACCACGAAATGAAACGCTGTCCGCGCGAACTAGATGTATATGTTCGAACAGAGTAACTGCCCGAACCGGAACACAAAAGAACTGTGGAAAGTATCTACGAAGTTATTTTTCAACAAAGGTAGAGTGGTATTCTGCCAAAGGAATCCAGCACTTTGTGAAATCGAAGACACTCTGTTCGTCACCTTGAACGAATACGAATCCGAACTGAAATCAACATCTTGATTGAATTGCTGACAAACCAATCAGAAGTTTCTTCAACATCAATGGTGCCGGTGAGAGGACTTGAACCTCCGACCTGCTGATTACGAATCAGCTGCTCTGCCAGTCTGAGCTACACCGGCACGTTCAAAGACTGTTCGGGTGTGTGGATCCTTATATCAGTTGAGAAGCGCAATCGCACGCTGGTAAGCTTGTTCAGCTTCTTCCTGAAGTCGCAAGCCTTCCAGCACGCGCGCCGTATTCTGCCATGTCAATGCGACCGTATCTTTGCGTCGCACCCGCTCCGACAGCAGTGCTCGTGCAAAGTTCAGTTGCTTCGAACGAATTGCCGCTTCAATCAGTGTCTGAGAGATTAAATCTCGCTGTGCGTGACTGCCACCAAATCGGTTCGCTGTATAACGAATGCCGGCCAGCAGTTCTGCTGTTTTGGCATAATCACCCCGTCCGTAAGCGATTAACGCATTCGCCAGCGGTAAACCAACTTGGCGAACCATCCAAGCTGACATGTTGTTGTTCTCAGCGTACTGGTTCAACAGACCGATCATCTCCTGGACTGCCGAATCCCGGCCCGCACCGATGAACGACATGATGGCGTGACAATCGTTGAATGGGTAAAAACCGGCATTCGGAATTACCTTTTCCCACTTGTCCGCTAGCGCATTCCATCGATCTCCAACCTCCACTTTCATCAGATGCAATCGCCACAGCAACGCACTGGCATCCAACAACTCAAGGGCTACCGTGCCATCCGCAATGGATGTATCGTAAATATCCAGTACGCGGTCGTATTTTTGCAAATCAAGATAGTACAGCGCCAGATGCCACCAATTGTGAACGGCAAATCCATTGTCCGGCGCCCAATCTGATTCTCTCGATTCGTACAGGCTGATGCCCTCCTGCTGTCGACCCTGCATTTCCATGACGTGCGCAACGGCGTGCAAAGCCCACACATCGCCAGAACTGACATCAAGTGCCCGATAGCCAACTTCTTCAGCTCTTGCATACTCATTGCATTCCTCAAGCCCAAACGCGTACATCCCGAGAACATAGCCGTACCCCGGTGTCGCTGCATCGTAATGTGACAGTACTCTAGCAATTCGGTCGCGCAAATTATTCGCATCACCGAGATAAAAATCACTCAAGTGCGCAATCTGCAGCGCCAAAATATCCCGCGGATAGTCAACTAGAATAGCTTCCAGAATTTTAACCGACTGTAAAAAATTACCATCCAGCCAAGCGCGAATGGCGGCAACGTGTTGGTTTTCTCGCTCATTACCGCGCGCGGCAACCGCTTCAGCACCGGCCAACGATTCGCGCAGGTGCTCAGAAAACTCACCATCGGCCATGGCGCTTCCACAATGCGCACGCAGACAGTGCGCCATCACAAAATCCGGGTCTTCAGCAATCGCCTGATCAACCGTTTCAACCGGGTCACCTTTGTAAGAGTGTAGTTGCACCAGCGCGGTTTCATATAAATCCATGGCCTTTTGACTGGACACGGTAATAGGTAGACCGCGGATATCATTGTATTGAGTCATAGCGAAAATTCTCCTGATAGTTAACGTCCAGATGGCGACTGCGCATCCACCAGTCGCGTTCGACTGTTGATTTTGAAACGCTCAGCAGTGCCAAATTCCCTTAGACCAACTCCCGCTGCGTAGTCACCGAATACTGGTCCATGTTTGAATAGATGACCGGAACACCCCCCGGCAATTAAGACATTTTCAAACTGCGGGTGGAAATCAATGATGAAATGGGTATCCGGTGTCATGGCGATCTGGCAGGCTTTTTGATCAACTGCTTTTTGTCCAACGAGTTGCGGCAAACGATTTCGAATATAATTGCGCGTTCGATTGAACGTCGCTTCGTCAACCACCCGTTCATCATTATCCAAATCAATGATCGCTTCGGTCCAAGCAATCGCAGCTTTGATTCCACTACCTTCAATCGATGGCGCACCATAGGCTTCATAGCCATGATCAATCCAGCAGGGCATGTTGAAGTGTTCGAAAGAAGCATCAGCTTCAGGACATGAAGTATATATGATGTTCTGGCGAACCACTTTCGAAATAGGACCGATACTCCGTCGATACAGTTCACCAGTCCACGGACCGGTGGCCACCACAATCAAATCAGCAGTTAATAATTGACCATCAAGATACAAGCGTTCCGCCTCGTCGGTATGCGCGCGACCGCGCACGATTCGCCCACCCTCACGTTCAAAAAGACGTGCACATTCCACGACTGAACGGTGGGCCATCAACAATCCAGATTCCGGTTCATAGATTCCATAGGCGGTATTTCGGAAGTCAAACTGTGGAAACCGCAAGGCCAACTCAGCAGGCTCGAAGCGAAAATACGGCACTCCCAATTCTTCAAATGTCGTAAACGTCTGATCTTCCCAAGTTGAATGACCTTCGGTGGCGATGACCAGTGCGCCGCATTCGACCAGCAGCGTCTGGTTAATTTCCGCCTGTAACTCCATCCAGCGAAGGCGTGCTTCCCGTACCCATTGGGTATATAGGCGATCCTGACCATGAATGGAACGAATCAGGCGAGTGTAGTCAGACGAGGAAGCCCGTGGATGCCCGGGTTCCCAACGGTCAACCAGAGTGACCGAACACCCCCGCCGCCGCAAACTGAGCGCAGTCATCACTCCAGCAATGCCGGCACCGATGACGAATACGTCACTCGAGTTCGAATACTTAGGCAATGGGCGGATGTTCCGTTTGATCGTGTTTACTGCACTTTATAGTTGAAAATAAATTCGTATTATCTGAATTTCTCGTCATAATATGATTCTCATTGCATTAAAATCAGTGATGATGTGAACTATTCTGTATACTGGATACAGTGTACATTTTGCCCATGGTCAATGAGATGATTAATCTGCAGTCAATCAATACAATGTAAAAGGGATGGATATCCGATGAATAGTGACTCCACCATTGACACTTCACAGCTTCCGAACGATACCCATACCGTTGCCTTAGGGGCCGGCGACCTGAATGGCATTATGCGAGGCAAACGCATTCCTGCCGAAAATTGGGCAACTGCCAGTCAGCATGGTATCGCCCTCTCAATCGCCCTCCTAGTCATGGATATGACCTCTGATCTGTGGGACTCACCTTGTGCGAATATGGAAAATGGCTTTCCAGACCTGCACATGTTTCCCATGACTCAACCGGTTGCTTCACCATGGGAACCCGGCGTTGCCATCTGCCTCGGTCGCCTTGAAGGGATGGACCACCAACCTTTATCCGTTGACCCTCGTCAGGCGCTAGTCCAACAGATCAATCGGGCCAGTCAGCTGGGATTCGACATCATCATTGGTGCTGAACTGGAATTTTACCTGTTAGATCCGGACACACTACAGCCCAAAGATCGGGGAATCCAGGTCTACAATCTCGCCCGCGCCGCTGAGTTGGAGCATGTCATCGGTCCGATGCGTCGATATCTCAACGACATCGGTATCCCGATTGAACAGTCAAACCCCGAATACGCACCCGGCCAAGTTGAAATCAACATTCGTTATGGCCGGGCTCTGGAAGTAGCCGATCAAGTGATTCTGTTTCGTTCCATGATCAAGGAGATCGCCGCACACTTTGGCTATGTTGCCACGTTTATGGCAAAACCCTTTGCAACGGAATCCGGCAATGGATTTCATACCCACCATTCCATCTGGAAAGACGGGCGCAATCAATTTGCCGACGCTGGAAAGTTGTCTCGCACCGGTCGGGCCTACCTTGCCGGCCTGCAACAGCGCATGCAGGAATGTTCACTCGCAGTGGCCACAACACCCAACGCCTACAAACGTCGAGTACCCTACTCGTTCTGTCCCACTAATGTTACCTGGGGCATTGACAATCGCACCACCGCGCTGCGCGTCATCGTCGGTGCCGACCGTGCGGTGCGCGTGGAAAAGCGCGACGGCACCGCAGACTGCAACCCGTACTACCTGTTTGCCACAGAAATTGCCGCCGGACTAGATGGCATCGAACAGGGAATGCAACCGGGGCCGATGACTGAAACGGATGCCTATGCGGTTACCGATGCACCCGCCTTGCCACTGAATATCACCGAGGCCATCGAATTGGCAAAAAACTCCGACTTTCTGAACCACGTGCTAGGGGACGATCGTCTGACTGTACTGATCCAACAGGCCGAACGTGAGGTTGATTTCGTTAACAGTTGTGTGACGCCGGTCGAGATAGATCGCTACCTGAGGAA
This sequence comes from Arenicellales bacterium, assembly GCA_965116205.1. Taxonomy (GTDB): domain Bacteria; phylum Pseudomonadota; class Gammaproteobacteria; order Arenicellales; family JAJDZL01; genus JAJDZL01. Next base: position 452,740 of record OZ220493.1, read on the forward strand.
CATGTAATGCAGGTGGGCCAAGTCATCGGCACCGTCACCGCGACGGTTAAGGAAAGTCGACTCACATCTTACCCCTTACTTATCGTCCAGTTTGAAAACGGTTCCGGTGAGCCGCTTGGCGAGCCCGTCGTTGCCGCGGACCTGCTCGGCGCCGGTATCGGACAACGGGTGCTGGTTACCAGGGGTTCTGCAGCCCGAGTACCATCGGCGCTACAGGGAATTCCAACCGACGCCGCGATCGTCGCCATCGTTGATGAGGTAACGATCAGTTGACTGATAGAATCAATTCGTAACTCTTACATTTTGAACTTATACCAAAGACTAATTAATAGGAGGCACCAATGGCCACAAAAAATGAACATTTACAATCGGCGTTAGGCATGATCGAAACCCGCGGACTAGTCGCTTCAATCGAAGCGGCAGACGCCATGGTCAAAGCCGCTAATGTATCCATTCTTCGACAGGTGCGCGTCGGCGGTGGACTGGTTTCTACACTCATTCGCGGGGAAGTGGGTGCGGTCAAGGCATCGGTTGATGCCGGTGCCAGTGCCGCCAACAAGGTGGGGGAAGTGATTTCAGTGCATATCATCCCCCGTCCGCATGACGAAGTGGAAGGCTTATTGACACACGATTGAGCCGCGCCGGGATGGTCACCGTTTTTGTTCTCCCACCAACCCACGGTAAGTTAGGATGTTTTGCGTGTGGATGATGTCCCGATGAGTACAGAATTTGCGACGTTCACCCGCGCACTGGAACGAAACGCCGGTGTAAATCAGTCGATCAAGCAACCACCATTCAATCACATCACTATTCTTGGCGGCGGGGCCGAAGGCCGTCTGCTGGCATCGCTGTGTCTGGCGCAGGAGCGTGCGGTCACCCTCTTCAGCGCCTATGGTGCCGAACTGAACGAGCTGCGCGCGGCCGGGGGTATCACTTTACGCGGGGCCGGGCCGATCGGCACCTTTCAGATTGACTTGGACACGGCGCCGGCCATTCATACCACCGCGGAATTGGATTCTGCAGTGGCCGCGGCGGATTTGATTTTTCTCACTGGCCCGGTGCACAAACATCGCACTTATGCGATGGTCCTGGCCGATCATCTGCACGATGGGCAGACGCTGGTGATCGCTCCAGCACGCACTTTTGGCGCGTTGGAAATCAGTTCACTGCTGACTGTCGGCGGGTGTCAAGCCGACATTACGATCGTTGAAGTCCAGCACCTGCCTTACTGGTTCGAAAGCTCAGGTAGCACACTGAATCTATCAACCTGCCCGGCGGCAGCTGGTGCGACCTTACCGGTCAACCGCACCGACACCCTCAATGCACTGACCGCGTTGTTACCCAATCTGACCCCTGTCGCCAATGTATTACACAGCAGTTTCGCCGACGGCAGCGGTATAGTCGAAGCAGTGGGCCTGATGTTGGCAGAAAGTGCAGTGGCCAAACTTGACTTGGAGTTGCTCCCGGGTGCCGAACCACTGCCCATCCACAACAACTTCCACTCGTTCTTTGCCGCGTCCCGTAGTCGCACCATGTTAACTGCGGCATTTCAGGAACGCCGCATGGTAGCCAGTCGATTGGGCGTGCGTCAGCTGCCCACTGACGACGACTGGATAAAAATCTGCGCCGGCACAGAAAACCAAATTCGCTTCAGGCCGCCGAACAGTGAAGTTGCAACCCTACTACGAAGTGCGGTAACTGGATCATTGATTCCACTACAGTCGGCTGGTCGGCTAGTCGATTTAGCCACGCCGGTTACCGATGCGCTGATCACAGTGGCTGGCGCACTGTTAGGTGGTGATGTCAGTGCATCCGGCCGTCGCCTGCAAACCATGGGCATCACGGCGGGCAATGCTGATGAGGCGCGGCGAAGGTTAGAATCTTACGCCCGAGGTAACGGCTAGTGGACCACGACCTACAATCTATTGCCGCCGCCCGGCGAGCCATGGAAGCGGCATGGGAAGCGTACCTTGAATTTCGGCTTTTCGAACGTGAACAGTTGGATGCCATGGTTGATGCGATGGCGGCCGCCATTGAACCGGAAGCCCGCCGGCTCGGTGAACTGGCAGTCGAAGAAACCGGTTGTGGTAATGTCGAAGACAAACGCATCAAGAATCTGTTCAACTCTCTGTCCGTTGCCGCCTGGCTCCGAAATATCCGCACGCGCGGCATGCTGTGGAAGGACGAGGTTACCAAAATTGCAGCGATCGGTGAGCCGATGGGTGTGGTCGCCGCACTGATTCCGGTAACCAATCCGACATCAACAGTCATTTATAAAATCATTTCAGCCATCAAGGCCGGCAATGCCATCGTCTGCGCTCCACACCCTAAGGGTGTAAAGTGTGCGGTCGAAACAACCGCGATACTGGCCCAGGCGGCAACCCAACTCGGCGCACCACCGGGGTTGATTCAGTGTTTGGACAAAGTGTCGATCGCCGGCACCACCGAACTGATGACCCATCGCCGAACATCAATCGTGCTGGCCACCGGCGGACCGGCGATGGTCAAAGCGGCTTATTCCTCTGGCAAACCCACGCTGGCCGTGGGACCCGGCAATGTGCCCTGTTATGTTCACGCTTCCAAAGCGCATGATTTGGACGAAGTTGCCGAGCAGATCATCACCTCAAAGAGCTTTGACTATGGTACCGCCTGCGTCGCCGAACAGGCGATCATTGTCGACCAGGCAGTCAGCCGCGAACTCAAAGCCGAAATGAAACTGCGCGGGGCCTACTTCTGTTCAGCGCCGGAAGCCAATCGCCTCGCTGCGGTACTGTTCCCTGATCGGGCCATCAATCCGAACTGCGTCGGCCAGTCGCCACAGCAACTTGGTAGACTGGCTGACATCGAACTGCCACCACGCACTCGAGTATTGGTCACTGCCATTGCTGAAGTCGGTTGGCAGGCGCCTTTATCACACGAAAAACTCAATCCCGTTCTCGCCTGGCATGAAGTTAAGTCTGCGGCGCCAGCGATGGACATGGCGCAAAAAATCGTTGCCTTCGGCGGTTGGGGACATACCGCCATCATTCACTGTGATGATGGTGAAGTGATTGCTCGTTACAGCGAATTACCAGTCGGGCGCGTCTTGGTCAATACCCCGGCGATCATCGGCGGCATGGGATATGCTACCGATCTGGAACCGAGTTTCATGCTGGGCACCGGCACGTGGTCCGGATCCATTACCTCAGACAACGTTACTGCCCTGCATCTCATTAACATCAAGCGCGTGGCTTATCAATCACGACCTTGGCGCGATATTTACGACGAGTTTGGTGAATGAGTGAACGCCTGACCATTCGCGCGCTGATGCAAATTGACCGGCTGCAACCAAAGTTTGCGGCTTACAACGGTGCGACCGTGCAGGGTTCCATTCCACTGGCTGGCGATACCGTACTGATCGGTGAATTCGCCCCGGGCAACGAAGTATTTCGACTGATCGATATCGCACTGAAAGCCAGCCGCGCCGAAGCCACCAGTCAGATCGTCGAACGGGAATTCGGCTTCTTCATGCTACGCTCACCATTCAATGCCGAGGTCAATGCCGCTCGGGAAGCCATTCTCAATGAACTTGAGATGTTCATGACCGATCGCATCAAGCCGGCGGTGGAGTCCATCCAGATCATTAACTCAGTGGAACCATACCAAGCACAGTTGTTGAATAAATGGTCGGCCGGGTCTCTACTGGTGCCCGGACAGACTTTGGGAATTGTGGAGTGTTCACCGGCCGCCTACATCTCCATTGCCGCGAACGAGGCCGAAAAAGCCGCACACATTGACATTGTTCAGGTTCGGGCCGTCGGTCGATTCGGCAGACTGTTCATCAGCGGTTCGGAAGATTCCATCCAAGTAGCCATGCAAGCGGCCAGTGCTGCACTGACCGAGGTGGATGGGCGCGCACCATGAATCCAAGACGCACTGTCATTGCTGAAGAACAGGTGCGCGAAGCCTATCGACGGGGGCGACTCTCAATTAATATTCGAGCTGGTGACATTGTAACGGCACAAGCCGCGGATACTGCGGAACGACTGAAAATCAAATTACTGGATCAACCGGAGAAATCACCGCCACCGGTACGAACGGTTGGTACCACCGCCACGCGGCGAACACTCTATCGTCGACACCCAGGCTGGACACCACCGGCACCAATCCAGTCCAACTCCATCCAAACAATTAACAAACTCGCACTGATCGGCGCCGGCGGGGTGGGTTCTCATCTGGCACAGCTCGCGGCCAATCAACAAATTGCTAAACAAATTAGCATCATTGACCTTCTGCCGGGTGCAGCTGAATCCATTGCCCTGGATCTTCGACACACTGGTGGCATCACCGGCGCCAATACGCAGTTGGAGGGTAGCACCTCTTTGAATCTTGTCACCGATGCCGAAGTCGTCGTCGTGACCGCCGGACGACCGCGTACGCCGGGCATGAAACGAGCAGATTTGTTTCAAGTCAACTCACGGATCATTTACGGAATCGGTGAAGCACTGTCGACCTATGCGCCGAATGCAGCAATCATTGTGGTCACCAACCCAGTAGACGAGATGACGGCAGTCATGTTAGATGCCACCGGTTTTGACCGGAAAAGAGTGGTCGGTATGGCCGGCACATTGGATGGCGCGCGCTTTCGTCAGGCATTAGCCAATGCTGCCGGTGTGGCGGTGGCGGATGTCAGTGCCATGACATTGGGCAGTCACGGTGACGAAATGGTACCGATCTCATCTAAAGCAACCATCCGGGAACGGCCACTGGGTGAATTTTTAAGTGACCCGGTGATTGCATCGTGTCGTCAAGCCACGATTGATGGTGGAGCAGCCGTGGTTCGACTGCGTAAGACCGGTTCGGCGACGTTTGCGCCAGCACATGCGACGCTGGAATTGCTCTGGTATATGTGTGGATATCGCCATGGTGCGGTACCAGCTGCAGTGCGTCTTGATGGAGAATATGGCATCGTCAATTCAGTGGTAACCGTACCGTGTCAACTGAGCATGCACGGTGTTACCGAAATCATCGAACTGTCACTTTCCGATTCGGAACTGCAGCAGCTGCGACAGGCCGCCAACACCATCCGCAATCGACTCGGTGGGCGACCGTCATGACCAAGCAGGATGTGTCAACCGGCGGACGTTTTGAAGCGATCGGCGCATACAGCCGCGCCAAACGAGTCGGGCCTTTTGTCTATGTCGCCGGTACGACGGCAATTGAACCGAGTGGCCAACTGCATGCCCCTAACGACACCTACGCTCAGACCATCTACATCCTGAAGCGTATTCAGGACGCACTGTCAGAATTAGGAGCCGAGATGAAACACGTAGTCCGCACGCGCGCTTTTCTGGCCAGCATGAAGAGCGCCGGGGATTTCGTACGCGCCCACGGTGAGGTCTTCAAAGACATCAATCCGGTCACTTCAGGCGTTGAAGCTGGATTAACGACGCCCGGTATGATGATTGAGATTGAAGTCGATGCTTTAATTCACGATGAAACAGGAAAAATTCTGTTTTGAGAGCGCAGCACATCAATAAACGAGACCTACATCGGAACTTTAACAATGCAAAAATTTTGTCAAGACGTAAACCTTTATTGATGGAAGAATTGAATCGTGTTGCCTCAGTTTTACCAAAAGATGACTGGGGGCCTGTAAATGATTCCAGTCATCTCAATCAACTCTATATGGAGGGAAATCAAATGAAATTGACTTACTGCAGAATGTGCAAAAAATTACTGACGGCGGTGGCGGCCGCTTTCCTGTTCGATGGTGGTACCGCGCTGGCACAGGACAAAGACCCTGTTGTCGTCGGTTACATCGGCTCCTTTGCCAGTGACACTGGTCTTAGCACCATCCGCGGGGCGGAGATTGCGATTGACGAACTCAATGCGGCCGGCGGGGTACTGGGCGGCCGATCAATCAAATTCGTCAAGGCTGACACTCGGGAAGATGTGGTCGAAGGAGTCAAAGCCTACGAGTATCTGAATGATGTTGAAAAGGTTGACTTCATCATTTCCGGTAGCATCGATGATGTCTCGCTGGGATGGCTGGAACGCATGGCCGAATACAGAACACCGACACTGGACACTTGGACTTCCTACGTTGGCATTATTGACAAGGTGGTTGAAGAGTATGATAAGTACAAAATGTATTTCATGAACATCGCCTGCGACGAAGCACTGGCAACTCTGTACATCGACTTCGGTAAGGATGTATTGGCTAAAGAAATGGGCTACCAATCAACGGTCCTCATGTATGAAGATACGGCATTCGGCGTGTCCATCGCCGGCTTGGTTCGAGATCTGCTGGCACCCGAAGCCGGTATCAGCATTGCCGAAGAGATTATCTATGACGCTAACACCGTCGACTTTGCTCCACTGTTCAACAAGGCGGTTGACTCAGGTGCGGATTTCATCTACCTCGTTTCATCCGTGCGCAGTCAGGTACCAGCATCTCAATACGTGAAACTGCAGGTACGAATCCCAATGACGGGCGTCAATGTCGCCGCATTCGGACAGGATTTCTGGAATGATACCGGCGGTCTCGGTGGTGGAACTTCCACACTGAGTCCGGTACCGTCTGTCGGCATGCAGTTAGATGATCGAAGCGCGGCCTTTATTGAAAAGTACACGGCTCGCTACGGTAACGACCGACCGGTCTACCCCCATTTCAATGGCTTCAATGCCTATTACGGAATCTACAGCGCATTTGAAGCAGCAGAAAAAGCCGGTGGTTTCAAGCCGCTTGATGCTTGGGTTGAAGCGATGGAGAACACCGATATTGTGCTGGAAAAAGATGGTGAGATGTGGTTCCGCTATGCGTTCTGGAAACAGGGGGAAATTGAACCGCGCACCAATCGCCAGTACACGCATAACTTGAAATTCGACGTAACTGAACCATTTGATGATGGCAGTCCGGCGATGGTCGTCGTACAGTGGTACGAGGATGGCAATGTCGCCGTGATCTATCCGAAAAAATTCGCCAATGGCACCTTCCGGGAACCATCCTGGATCAATTGATCATTGGATCTGATGTGAAGCGAATCGCTCCCGGCTCAATTCATGATCGGGAGCGACTCAATCAACACAGTCTAGCCGCTATTTTCGACTCCAGATGACGCAAATCCTGATTCAAGGTTTGGTACTGAGTGGGTTTTACGCACTGATTGCCGTGGGTTTCACACTGATATTCAGTGTGGGCCGCGTACTGAACCTCGCCTACGGATCATTTCTGATGCTGGGGGGCTACATTTACTACTGGGGAGCGCAGTTGCTTGGCTTGCCAAAAGTTCCAAGTTTCATCATTGCCGCTAGCGCCGGCGCTATATTCGGTATGCTCGTTTATCGCATGCTTGTCCGGCGGCTGAGTGGTAATGTGGTCGCGGTCGAGATTGCTACACTGATCCTAGCTGTGGTCGTTCAAGCAGCAATCATACTGATTTTTTCACCCGCACCAAAAAGCATGTGGCCACTGGTACCTGGCGTACTTCGCATGGGTGATGCCAGTATCACCTATAACATTTTTATTGCCGCGGTAACCAGTTGGATTCTACTGGGCGGACTTTTTCTATTTACTGGTGCAACCCATATGGGGCGTGCCATCCGCGCCGTTTCCATGGATCCTAAAGGTGCAATCATCTCTGGTATTGATCCGCAACGGGTCAACATCCTGACGTGGGCAATTTCCGGTGCTTTCGGCGCCATTGCCGGAGTGTTTCTAGCGACTTATACCCAACTTGATCCGAATATGTGGGTCGCCCCTCTAATCATTGCAGTTGCGGTGGTCATCGTCGGTGGCATCGGTAGCATTATCGGTAGTCTGGTGGCAGCCCACATCATCGGTATGCTGGAAACGCTCACCACTTCCCTGATTGCAGCAGAACTACGTGGTGTGGCGACGATGTTAATCATCATTGCCGTACTGCTAATCGCCCCACGCGGGTTGTTTGGCAAATCCGAACTGTGACTTTTATAAAAACTCCATTACAAAGAGGGATTGTCGGCTGGATTGTTTTTGCTACGATCATGGTGCTTCTGCCACATGTGGTCGGCATCGGCGTCACTCGGTCCTTCGTATTTGCCATCTATTTAGCCATTTTTGCAGTCAGCTGGGACATTATGTCGGGTCGCACCGGCTACATCAGCTTCGGACATCCATTTCTCATCGGGATTGGTGGCTATACCACCGCCCTGTTGACTTACCATCTACATTGGCCACTGTACTTCAGTATTCCCACCGCGGTCATCATGACGATGATTGGCGGAACACTTTTTTTCTTTCCGGCACTGCGCATTCGCGGCACCTATTTCGCGCTGGTTACTCTGGCGTTTATGGAACTCATTTACGGACTGGTGCAAGTGGTCGCACCTCAGGTTACCGGCGGCACGCGCGGTCTTTCCGGTCTGGAAAGCGTGGTAACCGGAGCCATACCAAACTATTATCTGGCGCTGGTTGTTCTGCTAGTCATTGGCTTCACGTTGTGGCTGGTTATGCGTACCCACATGGGAACCCTGCTCAGTGCCATTGGCATGGACGAAGATGCAGTACGTGCCAGCGGTCTCAACGTAACCCGCTTAAAACTGTTTGCTTTCATGTTGAGTGCTCTCGCTGCCGGTCTCGGCGGTGCACTGTATGTGCACTATCTTGGCTCAATTGCCCCGCGCGCGCTGTTTGATGTGAGTTTTCTATTTCAGATTCTAGTCGCCTGCCTGCTAGGTGGCGCCGGTTCTATCACCGGACCGATCGCTGGCGCATTTTTTCTGACTTTTCTACTCGAGTGGCTACGACCCTATATTCCCGGGCCCGAGCGCTTCCTGATCTATGGCGCCATCGCGCTGGTACTGTACGTTCTACAACCGAACGGTCTGCATGAACTCGTCCGTAGCGGACTGAAGCGGTTTGGTCGTTGGTAATTTATCAAGCAACTCGGTGATTGAAATGCTGGAAACCAAAAACCTGTCTAAATCATTCGGTGGTCTACGGGCACTGAATGAAGTGTCTCTGCATGTGGAAGCCGGCCACTCCGTTGGCATCATCGGTGCAAATGGCGCCGGTAAAACAACACTGTTTAACCTGCTGACCGGTGAAATCAAACCGGACCGCGGTCATGTCATTTTAGACGGCACCAACATTGATCAGGAGTCGATTCATCGCCGTGTCAAACTGGGTCTGGCGCGCACCTATCAGGTGCCGCGCCCCTTTCCGGAAATCACCGTGCGAGAAAACATTCGCGTCAGTATGTTGGCAGATCAACTTAAATGTATGCTGAAATTAGAATGGGATACCACCGGTGAGCAGAAAATCGCTGAAAGTGTCGGCTTCACCTCTCAGCAGCTCGATCAACTGCCAGCGGAACTGGCCATGGGTGACCTTCGACGACTCGAACTGGCACGTACCCTTGCCACAAATCCTAAAGTCCTGCTGCTCGATGAGGTATTTGCCGGTCTGACCTACGGTGAAATCGAACAGATTTCCACACTGCTTGCTGAACGAAAAAATGCCCACGGCACAACTTATCTGATTGTCAGCCACGACCTCAAAGCACTGGCGCCGCTGGTCGACTACGTCATTGCGATACATGGAGGAGGTATCATCAAACAAGGTACCTTTGCCGATGTGGTGAACGACCCTCAAGTTCAAGATGCTTATCTGGGCACTGGCTGAGCGAGGCCGATGGTGAGTACTACTCTCTATATTGAAAATCTCGTAGTCTTCTACGGCCGCGCGAAGTCAGTGAAGGGGGTTTCCCTGTCTATTGAAACCGGTCAGATGATGGCTATCATCGGTCCGGTGGGCGCCGGCAAATCCACGATATTCGACGCAATTTTCGGATTAAACGAGTCATCGGGAAAAATTGAATTTGAAGGCAGGGATTTACGGCAGGTGCCGCTACAGAAGATTGTTGAACTGGGAATTGCCTATGCCCCCGAACGGGGAAACCTGTTCACGCAGATGAATGTTCAGGACAACCTGCTCACCGGCGCCTATCGTGCCAGAAATGATATTTCGAAAAATTTAGAATTGGTTTTTGACTTGTTTCCTATTCTCAAAGAACGACGCAGGCAGGAGGCAGCAACGCAAAGCGGCGGTGAAAGACAGATGCTGTCTTTAGGGCGAGCCTTGATGTCAAGTCCTCGACTATTGCTGGTCGACGAACCCACCATTGGTCTATCACCAAAAATCTGTCTGTCCATCGCCAATGCACTGCGCCGATTGAACCGGCAACACGGATTGACTATTCTAATCGCTGAACAAAATACCAATTTCGCATTGCGTCTCGCGAAATATATCTACCTTCTGGAAACGGGACGAATTACGCGACATGGTACTGCTGATGACCTGATCAAGGAAGATGTGATTCGTCAAGCCTATTTCGGCGCCGTAAATGAAAACGAAACTTAACGAATGGCACAGTTGAAAAAAATCAAACCGTCCAATCGACTGGCCGAAGAAGTCTACGACCAGATTTTTGCCGGCATTCATTCCGGCGCCATTGATCCAAATGAACACATTGTTCAGGAACGGTTAGCCGATGAGTTGGAAGTCAGCAGAACACCGGTGCGCGAAGCACTACTGCGACTTGAACACCAGGGAATACTGGTGCGAGAAAAGCATGGTCGTTTCATCGTACGGAAGTTCTCCCAAGCAGAAATCGTGCAAATCTATAGCGCAAGGGAGGCTGTTGAATGTCATGCGCTGAAGCTTCTTTGTGAATTGAACACGCCGAAACTGGTACACAAACTCTACCAGACCATTGAGAAGGAAGAAAATCGCATCTGTTCCAACATCAGTGAATACTATGAAGCAAACAAACAGATTCACCGTACCTTTGTTAAAGAAACTGGAAACCGTTTTTTATTGGAAATGTTTGACCTGATCTGGAATCACAGCGTTGGCTTTGCAGTTTTCTTAGAAATGCAACAGGAGGTTCTGTGTTTTTCGCTGACCGGGCATCTGGCACTTTGTGAAACCGTGGAGAAAGGTGAGGTTCGAGAGGCGGCCGGCATCATGCGACGACACATCCGTGAAGGTCTAGCGCTACAGCATGGCGCCAGTCGAAAACATGTTGAAAGAGTGTAATGATTGATGAATGAATGCAACGGGATATTGAAATGTGTGGCATAGCAGGAAGAATACTGAATAGTGAAGGCACCGTCGGCCATGACTTGGTTGAGTTGATGGATGCACAAGCGCATCGAGGTGCGGATTCAACTGGGTTTGCGGTGTATTCAAAAACCTTGCACGATGGTGGTAAGGTGAGGTTGATGGGCTTTAATCGCAACAATCTGAATACCGACTTAGACGATGTCATTAAGATTCTTAGAATTCATGGTTCGGAGTTGTTAACTGATCCAGAAGTAGACCAAGCGTCCAGTACACACTACAGCGTCAAACTGCTGGTTAAACCCATTGCTAATGTCGAGCGATGGATTGCGGAAGCCGACCAAATTGCCCACCGCATCGAAGTGCTTTCTTATGGTAGTTCATTGGAAATCATTAAAGATGTTGGCGATGCCAAAGCTGTAGCAGAAAAACACAACCTTCGATCCATGCGCGGCACGCATGGTTTGGGACATGCGCGACTGGCCACCGAATCGGATGTCTCACCGAAAGCCAGTCACCCCTTTTGGGCACGGCCATTCCCCGATGTGGCGATTGTTCACAATGGTCAAATTACCAACTACTATCTGTGGCGACACAAGTTGGAATTACAAGGCTATCAATTCATGACTGAAAATGACAGTGAACTACTGGCCGTATGGATTTCGGATCAAATACGCAAAGGTTTGAGCCTCCAACAGGCGCTCACCAAATCAGTTTCTGAAATAGATGGTGTTTTCACCTTCATGATTGGTGACCCGAAAGGTATTGGTTTAGCGAAGGATCGATTTGCAATGAAACCTCTGGTTACCCTCGAATCAGGTAGTGAATTAATTGCAGCAACAGAAGAACAGGCGGTTAGACGCATTGCGCCAGACCGTTGGGACGTGGTCAACTATGACGGGCCGTCAATGACACGAATCTGGCCTTTGCATCATGTGGCGGCGGCATGAGCGAAATCACCATCCCAGTTGGTAACCGGGACATTCGCATCATCAGCGAAGAAATTCTTGATGCACTTGACGCCGGTCACTCAGTCATCGTCACAGATACACTATCTCGACACAATCTGGGGGTCGGCTTGCCGAGTTCCGGAAAAATCCGGTTTGCCGGGAGTGTTGGCTACTATTGTGGTGGTCTCAATACCGGTACCGATATTCTAATTGACAATAATAGCGGCTGGGGAACCGGTGAAGGAATGACCGGTGGAACCATTACCGTCAACGGTTATTCGGGCATGTCGACGGGTGCGGCAATGCTTGGTGGGTTAATACACGTCAAGGGAAACTGCGGGCCGAGATGTGGAGTGGCCATGAAAGCCGGAGACATCGTCGTGGAAGGTAAATTAGGTTACCAAACTGGATTTATGGCGCACCACGGACGCATCATTGCACTCGGCGGTGCCGGTGCATCGTGTGGGGACGCATTGTGGCAGGCGGAAGTTTGGGTGGTGGGAGATATTGAATCGCTAGGCGTTGATGCAAAAATTGTCGAACCGGAAGCAGAAGAAGTTGGCGCAGTTGAAACACTACTGCAAGCATTGGGTTTGAATGATGATTCGCGAAATTGGCGCAAAATTGTGTCCGAAGAAAAACTGTGGTACTTTGAGAGTAGAGATGCAAAATCATGGCTGATGATTTAAATACGACATACGAATACCCTTTTCCGATGCCATCGGAGGAGGAAGTGGCCTATACAGATGGGGCTATTGAGGGGCGAGTAGCCGGGGTTCCCGACTCTTATGACCGAGGGGGTTCAACCCGTTGGACACCCGATGCGATTGCGGAAGTTCAAGCGCTCGCGCAATTGGGTCGCTATCAGGTACGCGGCTATAACTGTTTCAACCCGCGCATGCCCACGTTTGATGATTTGACGTTTGTGCCGGCCACCATGACGCGACTGCCGCTTGAGGGGTATCGCGAAAGCTGTGACATGGCCACGGTATTGGGTGCCGGCACGGGTTTGGTGGAACGCCCACTGCAACTCAAAATTCCCATTTATATCGCTTCCATGTCATTTGGGGCTTTATCGGCCAGTGCCAAAGCGGCGCTCGGATATGGGGCATCCAAGGCGGGAACGATGACCTGCACCGGCGAGGGTGGCATGTTGGAAGACGAACGCCGAGCCAGCCAAACATTGGTCTACCAATTGACTCCGGCGCGATACGGTGTTGATCTGGACCACATCCGACAAGCCGACGGTCTGGAACTTGTCGTCGGACAGGGTGCCAAACCCGGAACCGGTGGCCTGCTACTTGGCATGAAGGTTGTCGAGCGAGTTTCCAAAATGCGGAGCCTTCCGTCTGGAGTAGACCAACGCTCTACCATTCGGCACCCCGATTTTTTGGGCGCCGATGACATGGCAGTGAAGATTGAGGAACTTCGCATCGCGACGCAATACAAGATCCCCATTCTGGTCAAAATGGGCGCCACCCGGCCACGTTTCGATGTGGCCATCGCCGCTAAAGCTGGTGCAGACATCATTGTCCTGGATGGGGCCGAAGGTGGTACTGGCGCATCACCTGAACTGCTACTCAACCATACTGGTATCCCCTGTCTCTCCGCGATTCGTCCGGCCCGCCAAGCACTTGAAGAGTGTGGCATGAGTGAAAAAGTGTCCTTAGTGGTGTCCGGAGGAATACGAACCGGTGTGGATGTCGCAAAATGTCTCGCTTTGGGTGCGGATGCCGTCATGATCGGCAACGCGGCAATGATCGCACTCGGCTGTAATTCACCTCGATATGAAGAAGACTACAAAGCACTTGGCACCTCTCCCGGTGCCTGTCATCACTGCCACACCGGCAGGTGTCCAGTAGGTATTACCACACAAGATGAAGAATTGGAAAAACGCGTCAATGTCGCCGCCGGTGCGGAACGAGTATACCGCTTCCTAACCGCCATGGCTATGGAAGTTACCATGCTTGCGAAAGCTTGTGGCAAGTCTTCAGTACATAATTTGGAAATGGAGGATCTACGCGCGCTTTCATTCGAGGCCTCCGCGTTTACCGGGGTTAAGATGGCCGGGTTGGATCAACCATTTTCCTGGTCATCTTAAAAAACCTGCACCGAACAAATATCACAAGGCATTAAAAGCAAAGGTTGATTATTCTTCAACTGCCTCACTCAGAAAAATTCTGAGCCCATTCAGTGTCCACATTTCTTTTCACTAGGCTGTATCAGATGCTTACTGTCATCTTGGTGATGTCATTCATCTGCTACATGTTGCTTGGTCTGATGCCCGGCGACCCGATTGATTTATTGATCAGCGCCGACCCTCGTTTGACCGCTGCAGACGCGGCTCGACTAAAAACGCTCTATGGATTGGATCAATCTCTGGGAAAACGTTACCTGAATTGGCTACTTGCCGCACTGCAGGGTGATTTGGGTTACAGTCGGCTCTACACTCAGCCGGTCCTCGTTATCATTGCCGGTGCGCTCCAAAAAACGCTCATTCTGATGGGTCTGGCATTTGTTGTTTCGGTTGCGCTAGCCATGCCTACCGGGATGCTTGCCGCTCGCCGTATGCATACCTTCACTGACTATTCTATCAATTTCGTTTGTTTTGCCGGCATATCCATTCCTGCATTTTGGCTGGCATTAATGCTTATTCTGTTGTTCTCTGTCGTGTTGGGATGGTTGCCGGCGAACGCCACGCCGCTTGGTGAAGTAGGATTTCTGGATCAGGTACAGGCTCTTATTCTACCGGTCATTACGCTGTCGATGGTAAGCGTTGGGGGTTTGACCCGCTATGTCCGGAGCGCACTGCATGAAACACTTCAACAGGACTACATTACCACGGCATACTCCAAAGGTCTGTCAGAAAGTCAAGTCATTTGGCGTCATGGAATGCGCAATTCGATGATTCCTGTGGTAACGATTCTTTCTTTGGACATTGGTACATTTTTTTCCGGTGCACTGATCATTGAAATCATGTTCGGATATCCCGGCATGGGTAAGTTGATTTTTGACGCGATACAGGGTAGTGACTACAATCTTGCGCTAGTGTGCTTACTGTTGACGACTCTCGTCACTCTGTTGGCCAATCTTCTTGCTGATATTTCCTATATCACTCTTGACCCTAGAATCAGCTATCGGGAGCAACAACGATGAGCCGTACACCAATGTTCATCAAACGATTGATGTTACATCGTATGGCCGTTTTCTGCTTTATTCTATTGATCCTACTGTTCCTTTTTGTACTGTCGGCGCCCATTCTTGAGATTCTTCTCAATACAGATGTCTCAAAAGTCAATCTATTTGCTCGCTTTCAGTCTTTTTCAATGACACATCCCTTAGGCACCGATGAGCTAGGTAGGGACCTGTTAGTCAGACTAGCTTATGGTGGACGCGTTTCTCTGCTGGTGGGGTTCTCAGCCGCAATATTTTCAGCGATCATCGGTACGCTGATCGGGTTGGTCGCCGGATACCATGGAGGTTGGCTGGACTCTCTACTGATGAGAACGACTGACAGCGTCATTGCACTCCCATTGTTGCCACTATTGATTGTGCTCGCCATAGTTGACTTAGAGAAGCTCGGGCTGCCAGCTGCGGTTGCCAATCACGATGACATCGGACTCTATAAAATTATTGTGATTATTTCGATGGTAGGCTGGACCGGTGTAGCCCGCCTCGTGCGCGGGTCAGTCTTGGCATTGCGCGAACAACCGTATATATTAGCTGCCCGCGCGATGGGGGCATCCACCATGCGCATTATCTTTACCCACAGTCTACCGGCGCTCAGTTCACCAATTACTGTAGCGACGACTCTATCGGTCGGTAACATCATCCTGTTTGAATCCATCCTGAGCTTTCTTGGGTTGGGCATCAATCCACCGACACCTAGTTGGGGTAACATGCTGACCAATGCTCAAGAACTGATCTGGGAAGCACCGACTTTGGCATTTTTCCCAGGTTTTCTGATTTTCCTGACAGTGCTCGCATTTAATTTTGTTGGTGATGGTTTACAGGATGCGCTATCCCCGCGCTCCAAGAAAAGATGACATCCCTGAAGCTAGGGAGGTCAGTGACTCTCACAACGTGTAGAACTGCGAGATCAGCCAACCCAAAGTTGCACCGGAAATAGAATTACAATTTTTACTGATTTTGCGCCGAGGTAGTCAACATAACCAAATATCAAGTTAGTTTCATAGCCAACTGTACTCGATTTCTTGTCCTGCAGGCCAAACGCTAACTCAACCATTTGTATGTTGGACCAACATCAAGTCTAAATTTCAATATCTCATAGAAAAAATTCATTTTTTGTTCTCAATCAGGACAAAAATTGTTCCGGCAACAAACAAGTTATCTCATTGGCATACCGAACAAGAAATGCGTTTGGAGGTTGAACCAATTTGGACAACACTTTATCCAATACACACGTTGGCACATGGAATCCAATTCACAAATTTATGAAGCCCATAGATATCCAAACGGCACAACAAAGAGGTTTTTTCCGAAGGACGATAGAATGTCTCCCGAATACAGCACGACACCAGTAAATTGCCTGTCGCCGGCCAAGTTGTCACGAAAATAAGTCAAGTGTTTGAAATCTGATTTACCAAATACCGAACCTGCTTTAACTTCAATCGCAAGCAAAGCACCGTCGTTACGCTGAACGATAAAATCAACCTCGCGCTGTGCCCGATCTCGATATTGAAACATCTCGTATCGATATTCGTCATCACCAACATCAACCAGTGTAGCAATTTCATTGAATGCAAACGTTTCAATCAACTTGCCAAGTCTGTCTGCATCAAATCTAACCAAGTCAAAATTCCAATTGAGAATATGAGACATCAAACCGCTATCAGATAAAAACAATTTGGGCCGTTTTCCCACTCGCGCATAATCAGTCTTCCGCCACGACAGAACCTGGTCCATAAGAAACATGGCTTCCAAAATGTCCAAGTAGGATTCAATCGTAGCTCGACTGACAGAGAAAGTTGAACTCAACTTAGAAATATCCATGAACTTACTTGACCAAGCTGCCGCCGTCTTAACTAATTCAAACATTGCCTTTTTTCGTCGAATGTTCGAAATGTCTGCCAAATCTCGCTCCAGCAATGTGGTGATGTAATTATTGTACCAATCTGATCGATCTCTTTCATTGAGTGACATGGCTTCCGCGAAACCACCTCTAATCGCTATGTTCACCAATTCATCTAGATCGTGCTGCTCAAATTCATGACCGAAATCTTGAGCGAATGCTCTATTCAGAAAAGATGGTTTAGAATGGTAAATTTCACCTTGCGAAAGTGGTCGTAATCGAACACGCCGCACCCGACCGGCAAGAGATTCCTGAACCGTTGGAATTGAATGTACATTAGCGGACCCCGTCAATAAAAACTGCCCGGGACGGTTATCCTGGTCTACGACCAGTTTAATCACCGGCAACAAAGATGGTGCCCGTTGAATCTCGTCAATGATTAGAGTGTCATGCTGGTGCTTTACAAATCCGAATGGATCAATCTCGGCAATTTTGAGAAATCTTGGATCATCTAAACTTCGATATTCAGTATTCAAGGTAAGTTGGTCGCGTACGAGTGTTGTTTTCCCACTCTGCCGTGCGCCGTTAACCAACACGATGCGGCTACTTTTGCAGATATTCTCGACCGACCGACATTGCCAACGTAGGATTTGATCTGGCATTCTACTTGACTGTTATTTCACTGATTTACTATTCGGCAAAATAGTGACAATCAATTGGCGTTTTTATAATTTATATATGTTACTTTCATTGTCAATACCATCAAAACCCCTGCATTACACAATTATCTCATAATACTCAAATATTTATTTCAATATTTGACTTAATATTTTTTCTTTTAAGATTTTACAAAATTGGCTATAAATAGGTGGCGATTTTTATGTTATAAGAATGTTTATTTTATATTTTACCATCAATACAGATGGATTGCAGATCGATTTTACGCACCATTCAAGGCAATTCTCGAGGTTAAGTTGATGGTCATCAATTGCATCTCGTCAATCATTCAGATATGTAACAGTTACGTTACAGAGACTGGATAAACACTGAGAATCGTGCGCTGATGGAAGTGATAGAGATGACTTACCGGATGTAGCTTCCCTCCTCATTCACACAAAACTGCAGAAAAATACCGGTACGGTGTGCACCGCTATAGTGTCTCATGGTAGCTAGATTGTCAGAATTTGCAATCAACAGAGAATCGAAACGGCCTCATTCATTGAGGCGATACTGAAGTCCGGCTGAAACTCTTCGTGCCAAACTTCGGCATGCCGTTGAATCCACATGGTGTGAAATCCTGCGCGCCGCGCACCATCAACATCAGCAATCGGATGATCACCTACGTGAATGATCTCTTCCGGACCGTAACCGGACAATTCACAAGCCAGGTGAAATCCAGCAGGATGAGGTTTTACATAACCAACTTCGGCGGCATATACGGTGGCAGAAAAGTACTGATCAATCCCGATGACTGAAAGGTCAGAATTACCATCGGACAGTGAAATCAAAACGTAGCGATTCGATAAAGCTCTCAGTGCCGGCAACGTGTCCGGATACATTTGGACTTTGTTTCGATCAACAAGAAAACGATTGAGCAACAGTTTCGCATCGACCGGGTCATAACCACATTCATTCAGCATTTCAACATAGAGCTGCTGTCGAATGGCAGTCAGATCATGTTGCAGATCCGGCCGCTCGTTATAAATTTTTTCGCGGAGAATGCGAATATCATCAATCGAATAACGTTCCGTGACTTTTGGATACTGTTGGCTGAGAAAGCGGTAACTGTTATCCTCAGCATAGCGAATAGTAGGGAATACGTCCCATAAAGTGTTGTCAAGATCAAGCGTGATCGCGCGAATTTTTTCGATCACCTCTTGATTCCTCCAAAAAAGCAATGGCGCGGAATCAATCAGAAA
The DNA here is from genome assembly GCA_965116205.1 of Arenicellales bacterium. GTDB lineage: Bacteria > Pseudomonadota > Gammaproteobacteria > Arenicellales > JAJDZL01 > JAJDZL01. Next base: position 471,727 of record OZ220493.1, read on the forward strand.
TCAACGCTTGGTGATCTCTTCTAATTTTTTGGCCCTGATAATCTGCCCATCCAAACCTGCTTCCTTAGCGGTGCCACCATAAGCGACCGTCATCAACTGACTGTAATAGGTGACTGGCATATTGAAGTTCGTGCCGTAGGTTTTGTTAATCTGCTCCTGGTAAATTTCAACATTCATCTGACAGACCGGACAGGGAGTGACAATCATTTCGGCCTGATGATCATAAGCCGACTCAACAATGTCCTTGATCTGTTCCTGACTCTTTTCCGGTTCCGAAAACGCCAATGCACCACCGCAGCAGGTAACTTTCTGATCGTACTCTTCGATCGGTTCACCACCGACCATCTCAACCATTTTGTCCAAGTATTTCGGATTTTCATACGATTCACCGTCAATGCCAAATGGTCGATTGGTTTGACAGCCGACATAGCCGGCAAACTTGATTCCTTCCAGTGGTTTTACCACCGGTGCCATCATACCTTCATAACCAATATCTTCAATCAATGCTTCGACCATATGCCGAATGGGAACTTCATTCTTAAATTCCGTGTCTAACCCAATTTCTTTCAGTACTTCCATCGTATCCTTCATCAATTCACTAGATTCATTCAACCTTTCCTGTGACTCCTTTGCACCGATCCAGCAGGCTGCGCAGGTTGCGACGATATCTTGGTTACCGTTGTGCTTTTCCGACAACGCAATGTTCCTAGCATTCAGTGCATGGCGTGGCAGCTCACCCCCCTCGGCGTAGCCGATCGACGCGGTGCAGCAATTCCAATCCGGGATTTCATTCAGCTGAATGTCCAATTTCTCGCACATGGATTCAACCGAAACCATGTAATTTGATGCCGATGCCCGACGTTCAGACGAACAACCCGGATAAAATGAATATTCCCTTTTTTCTGCCATTAACCTATTCTCCTAGTGGGTGATAAAACCTTTCTTACGATCCTCAATTTCCTTCGCCCGTGCCAGCATACGATGAATGTCTTGCTTTTCTTTACAGCCCCCGGTACCCAGAATCGCCAATGGATTCAATCGCTTGGTCAGGAGCATGCCGAGGCCGATTTTACGCATCTGTAACACCTTCTTAACACCATCGGCAAAACCATTCATAAAGTACAGACGTAGCGACAGTTGCGTCTCGTTTACGCGGCCAGTTTTAGCGATGTTGTCCCAGAAGATTTTAGCAAATTTTCGGGTCGGATTCATTTTAGGCGCCAAGCCCAACCGATGAGCATAGTTCGCCAGACCATGCATGATATGCGTAATGGGCAACTCGCGCGGACAGCGTACCATACAGTTGTAACATGACGTGCACATCCACATGGAATCAGAGGTTAATACATCTTCACGCTGTCCAGCTCGAATCAACATGAATATTTCCTGCGGCGGATGTTCCCAATAGGGGCCGAATGGACAGGAACCGGAACAGACTCCACATTGCATACACATTTTCACCCAATCGCCTTCCTCAACGTTGGCTTCAACTTCCTTGAGAAAGTTGTTCCGGTACAGATCAACCATCTGTGCATTCAGATCGCTCGTCGCCACGGTCAAAAACCTTTGAACGGGTTAGGGCCGATTTCATTGATGGTCTCGGCGTAATCATTAAGCAAAACTGAAACACGTTGGATATCGGTGATTTCAACTTCATGAGTCACCACCCTTTCGGTTTCCATTTGCATTTGTTCCAGTGTATCGTCAATCTTACTCATTCGATAGTGTGCCAATTCCGACCCCTTAACAAAATGGCACTGGTAATCCTCACCGCGTTTGCACCCCATCAACATGACACCATCATACCCGTTATTGAGTGCATCGGTTACCCAAATCGCATTGACTGAACCCAAACAGCGTACGGGAATGGTACGCACATACGAACTGTAGTGGTGTCCACTTCTCGCGGCCATATCAAGGGCCGGATAGGCATCGTTTTCACAAGCTAGCACTAGTATTCTCGGTTTTTCCTCAAACTCATCCGGAATGTTCACCGCCTTAATCTGCTGTCCAACCGTGTCAACAGAATAATTTTCAAAAGAGATCACCCGCACTGGACAGGCACCCATACAGGTGCCACAGCGTCGACAGCGAGATTCATTAAAAACAGGATAGCGCTGTTCGTCTTCATCAATGGCGCCGAATGGGCACTCGACAGTGCAGCGTTTGCACTGCGTACAGCCTTCTTTGCGAAAGGTTGGAAAACTGAGATCGCCAGATCTCGGATGAACCGCCTGACCCGAACAGGCATTTTCAATGGCTTGGATGGCTTTTAAGGCGGCACCTGTCGCATCTTCGACCGCCTGCGCCATATCCATCGGTCGCCGCACCGGACCGCAGGCATAGATTCCAGTGCGGCGAGTTTCGTAGGGAAAACAGATGAAGTGTGAATCAGCAAAACCATGTTGCAGTTGCGGCAAATCCGGTCCCTGTCGATAGTCAAGATTAAGAATGGATTCAACCGGAATTCTAACCGTATTTTCAGTATCTTCGTTTTCTGCCTCAATACCGTTGCCTGAATTGGGTACCTGGCCAGTCGCGAGAACCACCAGATCTGCAATCATAACCGTGTCTTTCGCCAGAATACGATCATTGAACTCAACCTTCAACTGATCTCCTTCCAGAGTGACTTGCGTAACCGAACCCTTGGTAAAAGTCACACCTTTCAACTGTGCACTCCGGTAGAAATCTTCACCATTGCCCGGTGTTCGAAGATCGTCATAGATGATGTTTACATCAACATCAGGATTGGCATTTTTGAAATACATGGCCTGTTTAATGCTGGTGTTGCAACAATGTCCACTGCAATAAGGCAGATGATTTTTCTCCGTACTGCGCTGACCGGCACATTGAATGAACACGACCGAGTCGACGAAATTGCCGTTCGATGGACGCTGGATGGGCCGGTCATTTGCCTCCATGGCCAGCTGCTCCAGTTGCACCTGGTCAACAATGTCCGCACTCAAACCATAGCCGAGTTCAGGCAGGCAGGTGGCATCAAAGTTGGTAAATCCAGTCGCTTGGACGATGGCCCCCACATTCTCCGTTCTGGTTTCAGTGCCATTGAAAATGTCAACAGTAAACTGACCGGGCGCGCCACTAGTTCGGGTAATGGTCGAATTGAGAAAAATCACAACTCCGGGCTCCGTTTCAACCTGTGATATCAACCCTGCCACGCCGGTCTCCGTTGGCTCAAGATATGGTTCTCGGCTAGGAACTCGACGATGCAGTTTAGCGCCCCAACCACCGAGCATGGCAGATTTTTCACAAAGAAGCACCTCATAACCGGTCCTAGCCGATTCCAACGCAGCGGTCAGTCCACTGATTCCACCACCAACCACCAGTAGTCGCCGATTGACTCCGGTATTCGTATTAACCGAAGGTTGTCGCATATGCTTGATTTCAGCACATCCCATACGTACGTAGTCTTCGGCGGCAGCCTGTACCTCTTCATTGGCTTCTTCATCAGACTGACTCCAAATCACACTTTCGCGCAGATTGACTCGGGAGAGTGCCAAGGCATCGAATTGAAAAACATCTGTTTTTGATCGGGGTGAACAGGCGGCTAGTACGGCGTGGCTCAACGAATGCTCTGAAATATCTCGGCTAATCAATTCAACACCCGCTGCGCTGCAGAGAAAATCGTGATGCACGACGTGATCAACCTTACCTTCAGTCTGCGCGACCCTCCCCAATTGCTCCGTATCGACGCGGTCACCAATGCCACAACCGTGACAGATGTAAACAGCCGAGTTCTGTCCATTCTGCATCATTGCAAACCTACCCCACCTGATGCTAAGCTCGGTTGAAGTCGGTTGGTACGGCGAATCACCTGAATGGCGCGCAATGAAGCTGCGGTTGCATTCTGTACTGAACGATTGACGTCCAATGCATTGGAAGCACAGCCAGCGCCGAATATGGCACCGTTAGACTCATCAAGTTGAATAAATCCACTTCTATCGGTCGCGACGGAATCGGTAATATTGCTCATATTCACACTCGGCTGCATCCCGATCGCCAGCACCACCAGATCGTGCCGATTGGCATACCTTTTGTAGCCTTCGGTATCCACTCCGTGCACAATCAGATCGTTCGTGTCCGCATCCTCCGTAATTGACGCCACCTTGGACTTGATGAAGGTGACGTTCTGCTCCGCCCGTACTTTCCGGTAAAAATTTTCAAATCGGTCAATCACTCGCATATCAATGTAATAGATTGAGCTTTTGCCATGTCCATCGTATTGTTCACCAACATAAGTGGCCTGTTTCAGTGACGCGGTACAACAGATCCTAGAGCAATGCGGCAAATGATTACGGTCGCGCGACCCAGCACACTGTATAAAAGCCACATCGTGGGCGGGCTTGCCGTCAGATAAACGCACCAGTTGGCCATCAGTTGGGCCCATAGGATCCATCAGTCGTTCAAACTCAACACTGGTGATCACATTATTAAATCGATCGTAACCATAAGGTTGAATTTTACTAGCGTCGTAAGGTTGCCAACCTGTTGCCCAGACGATAGCCCCGACGTGTAATTCGAGAGTTTCAGATTCCATATCAAGATCAATTGCACCATACTTACATGCTTGTTTAGCGCGTTCTGCTTCATCCGTTCCGATAATCGCCGGGTCAATGACATAGCGAAGCGGATGCGCCATATTGTGCGGCAAATAGGCGGCTTTCATTTTGCTCAAACGGTAATCGTGGGGATTGTCGATCATGGTTTCCACCGCGGCCTCACAGGCCCCACAGGCGGTGCAGTTCGCATTGACGTATCGAGGTGACACCTGAACCGATACCTGATAGTTGCCGGGTTCACCGTACACCGAAGTAACTTCGCTCAATGTCAACTCTCTGATGCGATGATTCGCGCGCAGGCGGCGCAGGTTGATCTCAAAACCACAATTCGGACGACACAACTTAGGGAAATATCGATACAGTTGCGAAACTCGCCCACCTAGAGAGGCTTTTTTCTCAACCAATATGACATCCAAACCATACTCGGCTATTTCGAGTGCGGCGGTCAATCCGCTGATCCCACCACCAACTACGAGAACTGTTTCGCTGAAATGCATTTTTAAAAGCGTGAAAAAAGAAAAGTGTCAAAACTTTGCGGAATGACCAAAATGATTGCACAGTTGTCGGAGTGGCATCTTGCTCAGCCATCCAACTTTACTTCCGTTCAGATGCCAATAAAATTTTTTCATGGTGATTACACATCATTTCTTATCTGGGCTTGCCGCGAACAAACACCGGAGAACTCAATCATCTGCTGCCGATGGCCATCCAATTTCGGCGCCGAAGAATTAATCAAATCAATGAAACGTTCCAACAATAGATCTTTGGATACGAATAATCTCTAAGTTTCACTCATCCAAGACCACTCAATTCGTTTTCCGAACCTTCCACAAATTAAATTGATCATCATTGTATTGCCTGCATCACTTCGGGGATATTGAAACTTTCCCGCCGGAGGGCACCATGGGAAGAAAGGTCGTCAAAATAGCAGGCTGCTGAGCTTAGATAGGATGACTCGTTCTTTAACGCCATTATTTCCTCCATTGACAACTGCTTAAACAACTGAAGATCTGGTCCGCTATACCATTGCGAAGTATGATTTTCACAATTGGTTGACGATTTTCTTTCATGCCTTCATTATGCCCGGCATCGTGAACCGACTCCGGCAGATACTTCTCTCAGATGCTAATCTCTTCTGACGTGCTTTCGTCTCTTGGACTTGGAACTTGTAAAAGTTCTTTCATTTGTTTTATTTTAATTGATGGCGCGATTTTTGACACATATTGGACCAAAAAGCTAATCAACGGCTCCCACTCTGTTTGATCGAACAACCGGACTCGGCTTAGCCACTGCGCATACAGTGGTTCATTCGCCGCCCAGATTTACGACAGGATTTAAAACATCAACCCTTCCAAAAGCGGCAAACTCAACAGTTGTCATCGGACCTGCTCGTCACACAGATCAACCGCCGCCGTCTCAAAATCAAACAGGTTGCGATGGCAGACCCGCTGAATGACCGCCGGTAAACTAGCAAACTGAATTTCATAATATGAACGTTTCTGATGATCGACGTTGAATGATGGCTTTGCACCAAACACCAAATATTGTTCCTCTTGGGAATCAGGCCGTTATTTGAGCATGTTACGGCTCAGTACACAACATGTGAAGCGCAATGCCGCGTATATAGAGGCACATCCGGGTAGCTATGAGTGTTTACCAGGTAAACACCTAGCAGATGCGCGATTTTGACGCGCGGGAAACTCTTCCACTCTGTTGAATTTCTGTATTCTGAGAATCAACATCACCGCAGAAACAACTTGCTGATTGAAGAACCGTGTACACGAATTTGGTCAACTGTACTGGTTCAGTTGATACAACCCGTCTCAAACTGAATGCTCAATCCAATGCGTTGATATTTGCATCGGGCCAATATCGAACGATCACAGGTAAGCAGGTGTTTTACTTATTACAGAGCGCTGATTTCATCAACCAATCATTGATGTGTCTTCCGTAAACGTGTACACAATTACTCAGATGATTCACCCACGGTTCTGACCCCCAGCCTCTCAGTTGCAATCCATGGTAATTTCTTGATCTCAAACTCACCTCGATCGACGATCAATCTCAGCAAATGTCATTATTTCTACAGTTTGGCTCATATCTTGGCTAATTTCACCGATGTCACATGTTCAACACGCGGCTTTGACACAAAAGCAGGGTTGTACAGCTATCACTAGCAGCAACTGTCAGCCTCTCCACAATCTGAGCGACCGCATCAACCAGTGTTTCGGTGACGACAGAAGTATGCATTACATGATGGATGTCAATGACATCAAGTGCATTATTCATACGCTGATTAACCGGACATCCGACGCGTCGGAATCTTCTTTTGCCTAGCAGTTACCCGAACGGTAACAGAGTATCGAACGAACCGTTCACCGCAGCACGTACCCTCTGGCTATGCGATGCTATTATCGCCGGTCGAGGAAACCGTAAATTCGTCACGGCCGAGATCGGTTTTTTCTTACTGTTTGTGCCGCATTGGTGATTTACTGACACCCTGCATCCCGACACAAAAGGTCGAATGACAAGATGCTAACGGACTTTCATACCATGACTACGGCGGAGAAATTCCCATGACTAAGCAACCCACCATGCCACCCAACATCGATAAAATACCGGTACACGGCCCCTGGCACGATTATTACTTCAAAAGCAGTTTCCAAACACCCGCACAGCTCGGCCAGCTGTTGCGACTCGCCTTCAATGACGAACAGCTCGCACTGTTCGACCTCAACACGCTGCGCATCGAGTCCAGCCATCACCCCGGTGTGGAAGACCTCAGTGAAAGGATTTCCGACCGGGTGGTCAGCGTGGCACTCAAACAGGGAAAGCGAGTGGATATCCATCTGCTCATCGAGCACAAGAGTCACCCGGATGCCAAAGTGCTGCATCAGCTGCTCGACTATATCACCCGACTGCTCAAGCAAGGTGCCGGTTCAGTCATCCCCATCGTCTTTTATCACGGCCGGGCGAACTGGAATCCAGCCTTGTCGTTCGCCGCCGGCCAATACGCCGGGTATCCCGGCGAATACCGGCGGCTATTCAACGGTGTGCTACTACACTTTGGCATGTTCTTGATCAATGCGAGTGCCCGCACCCTGCAGGCGCAGCTCCTACAGTTGTCGCCCGAGGTGAAACTGGTGCTCGACATCATGGTCAACATCGTGGATGCAGATGCCGCTCAATGCGCGGCCCGTTCATCGGTCGGTTGAAAGATTATGTCTGGAAAGAACGACCATCCATTACAATAGAAAGTGTCCGACAATTACTACAGGCAGAACAGCCGGGAGATATACTCATGCAGGAAGCCATTGACATCTGGGAGAAATACCAACCGGATTCGGGACAGGAAATGTGGGACCTCGCCTTGGAACAGGGGGTGATCCAGGGTTGGGAGAAAGGTTTGAAGGAAGGGATGAAAAAGGGGATAGAGGAAGGTCGTACAGAAGGTTTAGATGAAGGACTTGGGAAAGGCGCTAGAGAGGCGCGATCGTCTATCGCTCAATCCATGATTGCTAAAGGTTACAGCGACCGAGAAATTCAAACCCTAACACAACTGTCATTGCGAGAAATCGCCTCATTGAAAAATGGGTCGACCTGATTCAGCAACAACAGAAGAACTTGTTTCAGGCAAAATCATGGCGCGACTAGTGGAACTGTCGTCGAAATAAGAGTGTTTACCTGGTAACCACCCCTATTTCCACAATATTTTCACCTTTTCAGCTGGTTCACTACCTGTATTGGTTGGTTTGAACGAGTCTTCGACTTTCTGACTTTAACCCTTTGTTAACGAATTTGCCGATATTCGCCAGAAATCGCCCATTTCGACCTTCGGCTGTCATGTAAATCATTGTAATCATTGTGAGTGAATATTGCCGTTTTGAATGTAGTGACATGATTTTTTAAATCGCCCTGAAATCCTCCGGCCGCAATGGTAAACTATCGGCCATGTACATTCGACCGGTCAACACCGGCACCCGGGCCGCCGATGGCGGCAGCTACACCTCCTACCGTCTGGTCACCTCGGTGCACGTCGGCGAGCAGGTGAAACAGCGCACCCTGCTGAACCTCGGTGCCCACTATCCCATTGATAAAAAACACTGGCCGGTGCTGTGTCAACGCGTCGAAAAGCTACTGGCCGTGCGAGGCAAGACCGAACCTCTGGTATCGCTGAAACTGCCACCGGTCCTCGAACGCGAAGCCGAACGCCTCTATCAGCAGATCATCCCACCGGAGGACGACACGGTAGCCCAACCACCAGCAGACTACCAGTTAGTCGATGTGGAAGGGTCGGAAAACCGCCAGCCGCGGTCAGTCGAGTTCGAACATGTCGGGCTGTGGACCGCCGGTGAACTGAGGCTGGCTCGCCTGTTTGATCGCCTCGGTTTCAATGCCAGAACCAAAGTCAATGATCTGGCTCCCATCGTCGCCCGGCCTGCCGCCTCCGAGCTGGCTACCTATGGCTGACTGTGTGAGCATAGCGTGATGGGTGAGTGGTGGGCGTGGACTTCATCCGCCGCAGCCACATGTGCCTGTATCGGGCCGCGGACGCCCTGTATCAACTTCGCCTGACTGCGCTAGGAAGGCTACCGCTGCATCGTGGTCAGCCGCCCGCGCCGCAAGCTCTTCGAGACGTCGTTGGCCATCAAGGTCTGCAGTCGCTCCGATGCCGACATCGAACTGTGCCGGTCGATGGATTAAGCCACCGGCGATCTGCTCATCGGCTGCCGCTCACAAGGTAAATCAAGAAAGAACCGGCCATCAACACGCGCTTCACGCAACGCTTCGAAGATCAGCTGCGTACCCTGCATCAGGGGCTGAGCAAGCCGCGCCCGGCGCCGCGAAACCGACGTCTGGCGGCGCATCGGGCGCCTGCAGGAACAGAGGCACGGTGTCGCACAGCACGACGAAATCCAGGTCACCGTCGACCCGGTCACCAGTCGGGTGTCGGCTGTCACCTGGCAGTACCGACCGTAGCCGGACACCCGGGGCACGCAACCCGGCATTTACGCCCTGCGTTCCAATATCACTGACTGGGATGATGAGATGCTGTGGCACACGTACACGGTGCTCACTGATCTAAAAGCCGTGTTTCGCTGCCTGAAGAACTCGGTCTGCGACCCAATTGTCATCACACTGAGGTATGCATCAAAGGCCATCTGTTCATCACTGTCCTCGCTTATTAGCTGGTGCAGTATATCCGCGTGAAACTGCGCGACACCGGCGACCGCAGCAGCTGGCGATTTATGAGGCACTCGGCGTCTCACCCATCACCGGTAAAAAACATCGTCTGACGATCTGAAATTGACCTTGGGCACTTTAAGTAGTGACATAATCCAATTCTTGGATTTTTTAAGTATCTGATATTTTTCACTATTTTGATTTTTTTCGGTAACCGAAGGCTAGCAGTTACTCGGACAGTAATAGGACATCCAGCGGACCTTTTCACCACCTCGCATATCCTCCGGCGACACTATGCAATGGTCACCGGTCAAGCAACCTATAAATTCGTCACAACCGAGTGCGCTTTTTTCCTGATTTTTCTACTACACCGGTGGTTTACTGACACTCTACAACCGAAGCATCAAGTCAAATGACTCAATGTCAACGGACTGTCATCCCATAATGCACCGGAGAAACTTCCATGCCTAAACAACCCACCATGCCACCACGCATCGATAAAATACCGGTGTGCGGCCCCTGGCACGATCACTACTTCAAAAGCAATTTCCAAACACCCACACAGCTCGGCCATCTGTTACGGCTCGCCTTTGATGACGAACAGCTGGATCTGTTCGACCTCGACACGCTGCGCATTGAGTCCAGTCATCACCCCGGTACGGATGACCTCAGTGAAAAAGTTTCTGACCGAGTGATCAGTGTGGCACTCAAACCGGGAAAACGAGTGGATGTCCATCTGCTCATCGAACACAAGAGCAGTCCGGACCCCAAGGTACTGCATCAGCTGCTCGACTATGCGACGCGACTGCTGAAACAGGGTGCCAGCTCAGTCATTCCCATCGTCTTTTACCATGGTCGACAAGACTGGCGTCCGGCTTTGACATTCGCCGCCGGCCAATACGCCGAGTATCCCGACGAATACCGACAGCTGTTCAACTGCGTGTTGTTGCACTTCGGCATGTTGCTGATCAATGCGAGTGCCCGGTCACTGCATGCGCGACTCCGGCAGCTGCCACCCGAGGTGGCACTGGTACTCGACATCATGGTCAACATCGTGGATGCCGATGCCTCACGTTATGTGGAGTGGCTGCGGCGGGCGGCGCGTTTGGAGCAGTCAGTGCGCGGGCCGTTCATCGGTCGGTTGAAAGATTATGTCTGGAAACAGCGCCCCTCCATTACAATAGAGAGTGTCAGACAGTTACTATGGGCCGGTGGCCCGGGAGATGCAGTCATGCAGGAAGCCATTGATATATGGGAACAGTACCAGCCGGATTCGGGACAGGAGATGTGGGATCTTGCTCTGGAACAGGGGGCGATGCAGGGTTGGGAGAAAGGTTTAGAGGAAGGTATGAAGAAGGGTATAGAAAAAGGGATGAGAAAGGGAGTGGAGCAAGGTCGTGCAGAAGGACTTGGAAAAGGTGCGAGAGATACCCGATGGTCAATCGCCAAATCCATGATTGATGAAGGTTACGGTGACCAAGAAATTCAGACATTGACACAGTTATCTTGGCAAGAAATCAGAACACTGAAAAATGAGGAAGCCTGATTCAGCAGCATTATACGGACTTGTTTCAGGTTGAATTACAGGCACAGTCAGTGGAACATTCGTCGAATTGAGAGTGTTTACCTGGTAAACACCCATATTTTCACAAAATTTCACTTTTTTTAGCCGGTACACACCTACATTAGATCGGTTTGGGTGAGTTTCCGGTTTTCTGATCTGAAAACGATCCAACTTGAAGATTGATCTGTATACGGGCCATCATTTCAGAAATCTGTTCCTTATCATGATCAATTGCACCGGTGGCCGCATACCCCAAATAACTTTGATACGATCATCCAGTTTTCACGGGTTGTGTAGCGCATTTTTTGCCGCCTTGCGCCTGAGGATATCAAGACGGTATTATGATTGTGAAGTCCAACTATTGGTACAGTTGCTCAGTGGCATACCAGCACTGAAATTTTCGGTACCTGTATCACCCCTCAATAGTAGCATAGCGAGCGATTCAGTAATGAAAAGATCGACTAGGAAAAATTTCTGCACCCTGTTTCGGCGCTTAGTTCCGTAGGTCTCCAACTCGGAAGTTCAGCTAAGCATAACTCCCGTAAGATGAATCATTGGCATCAATGATCAGCCTCGCCGGCTTTATTTACAGAAGTGAATGGTATAAAAAAACTTCCACCCGAAGAGGAAAAATGAAGTCAATCTTTTGTTCAATATCAGGATATCTGCATTTGTTTAAACACTAACACCCTCGCAACCACTTGGATCCATATTGTCTTAGCCCTTGATGTTGTGAATTTCAGGTTAGACAGTGAAACCACGCGCTATTGTGTTCGCTGAGTCGCGCGTAGATTTTTCTTGCTGTAGTGTATTGCTAACAAGAGATTCAAACAAGGACACTTGACACGCGCTGGTTATTTCAAGATTAGATTCGAGTCGGTCGCACAGTGCCATGAGTTCATCAACCTTCGCGACGATGCGATGCTGTTCAGCGAGAGGTGGAAGGGGAATTTGAATATTCGATATTGAATTTCGATTTAGTGTTTCACCTTTGACTGCGCTTATTGATTTTCCAGAACGAGCAAACAATGGAAGAAAAGTAAATAAGTAAGGCTCAATCTTTTCAATAATCGGACAAATAGAAATTATCGCCTCGTTGAAATAAGCTGGCACGCCCAAGCGCGCTATCTTTCCAATGGTCAATTTAAAGCTCAAAATTATGGTTCCAGGTTGACTCGGATTCGATTTGAAAATAATTGAACGAGCTTCTTCACTCACTGTCTCCTTGGTTTCAAGCAAGGTTTGACCATTCGGAATATCTCCTATACAGACCCAGGAATAGTCGCCTGTATTCCAGAATCTCAGTTCTTTTCGTGGTGGTGTTTTACCTGCCGAGAATTTTATGATGTCTCCAAATTTTACCCATCTCCAGTTTGACGGAATTTCAAATGGTGGAGACGTGACTGAGAGGAGATGTTTCTGTTTTCTGATTGCTCTCCCTTTTTCCATTCGCTCTTTCTCCAATGCAATTTGAGGTAACAATTCTAAAGCTGAACCTTCTGCCGGGTCCTGCGCTACCAGCTTACCTCGAATGGCGAGGTTGAGAATACTCTGACGAAGTGTTTTGACCTGATCTGCCTTTCGGGTTAAGACTGGAAATTGGTTAATGACAAAGTTTGAAATAGAGTGAAATGTCAGATCATCAGTTTTCGAATCGTTTAATCGTCCGAAACTAGCTTTGGTCAAAAGGTTTCGACTCTCGTCACGCTTTTTTTGTGCCTCTTCGAGCCGACCGCACAGTGCCATAAGTTCATCAACTTTGGTAACGATGCGATGCTGTTCGGCGAGAGGTGGAAGGGGAAATGGTGCAGTTACTGCATCATTCGTTCGCAAACGAGGCATTTTTGTTCCTTGTCCAAACTTGGTTACATACTCCAAAAAGTCAGACCTCCGTAAGGCCAACGCACAATAGTGAGAGCAAAGACGCAAGTATGGGCGAATTGCTACAATTTCTGTTGTTGAGTAACCTTGTGCATCAGCTACCACCACCTTATTCAGGTACGGACGTAACTTCCCATAGAGAATGTCACCAGCTCTAAACTCAGATTTTGTGCTCTTTGATGTCCTCTGACCACTGTACACTTTTCTTTTTAGGTGACCGGTTTCTTTCTCTATATCTTCAAGTTCAAGCAACCAAAATGAGGGGTCAAGTTCTTTCGAGTTTCGTTTTATTCCAGCATCATAGATGAACGCTGTGCCCAGCGAAACCCACACCCAAGTCTCTGGAATTTTAAATGGAATTTCAGTAACTGCTGAAATATCAACCACTTTGTTTCTTAACATTCCTGAACTTAGTAATTTTTCTTTTTCAAGTTTTATTTGTTTCAACAGATCTAAGGCCGGCTCTTCATCCGCACACTGTTCAACAAGTTTACCCCGTACGGCTAGGTCTACAATAAATCGGCGTAACAGAGTAACGTCGTCAGAATTATCTGCCGCGTGTTTGAATAAATGAACTAATTGATCAGCAGCCACTTGTTGAATATTCCAACTCGAAGAGTAAGCTCTTGCACGATGTGACGCAAACCAGGCAGGTGATTCTCAGCATAGTCCCAGACGCATTCAGCATTCACACTGGAATAGCAATGAATCAGCAAGTTTCTAAAATCTATGATTCGGTAGAATCCGGAAATTTTTTCAGTCAGTTCCGGATAGATCGAATCTAATGGGTTGAGCGCTTCGCCAATGATCTCAAATTTGCACACTACCGCGGCTTGCGTGAGTGCGTTGCGAAGGTAGAATTCAACATACATTCCTTTGATGAAGTGCATGATATCTGCACCGGCGCGATCTATATCATCCAACAAAGCGCGCGGATCAGACAACATAGATCAACTTTCGCGAACGATTGATGGAAGCAAGCAGATATTGATTTTCGATTGCAGATTCTTCGATCAGCTCGACGGGACGCCCAAGTGCACAGCGCAAGACCTCAGCGAATTCGAAAAACTGGTCAAAAGGTGGAAAGTTATCACAGGAATGAAATTCCACAAGAAAATCGACGTCACTAGTATCCGGATCGAAATCAAGGCCTCGCGCTGCCGAGCCAAAAACTTCAAGTCGCAACACGCCGTAGTGTGGACATAATTTGACTAGCTGTTCCTTTTTTTCAGCTATGATGGCATGCATCACAAATCACTCCTAAACAAACCATTGAAATTCTTTTTCATTGTCGTAGCAATGCCGCCGACAACACCTTTTTTAACTGCTCTCGTACTAAGGTAACTTCCACTTCAGCAGCATTCAATGCTGCGAGCAGAGTTTCTGGATCATCGTGCTCTTCGCTGGTCTGATTGGGATTCTTAATATCAAGGTTGTAGTTCTGTTTTTTAATCGACTCAGCACTCACCTTCCAAGCGCGACTGTCAACTGTCCTTCCCTTACGTTCGGAACCTCCCCACCAAGCAATGCAATCATCCAAATGTTCGAGTCGGATGGGTCGGGTCTTTGAATAGGATTTTTGTCCTTGCGGCACAAGATGCTCCCAGAACCAGACTTCCCTAGTCGGCTCGCCTTTCTCGAAGAATAATAAGTTGGTGCCAATTGAAGCATAAGGTTGGAAGACAGAATTGGGCAACCGAACCACTGTGTGCAAATTGCATTCCTCCATCAGATGTTCTTTTAACCTAGTTTTGACTCCTTCACCGAAAAGTGAACCATCCGGCAGTACGACTGCGGCTCGTCCTCCAGGTTTGAGAATGCGGATGATAAGTGCTAAAAATAGATCGGCTGTTTCCCGGGTTTGAAAATGCTTCGGATAATTGGATTCAATGCCATCTTCCTCTTTGCCGCCAAAGGGAGGATTAGTCAGAACGATGTCCACACGCTCCTCACGTCCCCACGAAATATATGGACGCGCCAAAGTATTGTCATGACGTAGGAAAGCTGGGTTTTCAATGCCATGTAGCAACATGTTGGTAACGGCAAGCATGTGAGGTAGCGGTTTCTTTTCGACTGCATGAAGCGATGACTGTATCTTCGCTACATCTGCAGGTCGCTTGACATAATTCTCGCGCATGTAACGAATAGCACAAGTCAGAAAACCACCCGTTCCACAAGCAGGATCAAATAGTGTTTCACCGGGCTTTGGATCAATCATCTGGGTCATAAACGATGTGACAGCGCGAGGGGTATAGTACTCACCGGCGTTGCCGGCTGACTGTAGTTCATTGAGAATCTGCTCGTAAATATCTCCAAAATGTTGGCGTTCAGCCAGATCATTGAAATCAACTCCATTGATCTTATTGACAACTTGACGAACCAACTGTCCTGATTTCATGTAGTTATAAGCGTCTTCAAAAACCGATCGGACGACACTGGCCCGAGGATTACTCGCCGCCGACAGCTTTTTGAGCGTCGGAAAAAGTTCACCATTAACGAAGTTGATGAGTTCCTCACCCGTGATACCCTCTGGGTTAATCGCCCAGTCGCGCCATCGCAGACCCACTGGAATTGGCGCGCGATAGTCATCTCGAAAGGTTTCGAGTTCTTGATCCTGATCGTCGATGATTTTGAGGAAAAACATCCAACACAGTTGGCTGATACGTTGTGCATCTCCATCAATACCCACATCTTGACGCATGATGTCCTGAATCGACTTGACAAGAGAACTGACGGTCATATTCAGACTACTTCTTGATAAAGACAAGATTGAAGGTTTTGAACAGCTTGTTCAAATTGAAATTTTCCACCGAAATTACGCACCAATTCAAGTGGTGTACCCAACTCATTGATCGGTGGAATTCTCAGAACATCAGCGTTGTGAAAATCAAGAAAACCTTCATCTGCATATTTGTCCAGGAGTACACCCAGTACTGCGCGAGCCTTCTCCCCATACTTTGAGAATGGATCGCGCTTTCTCACATTTTCAGCCCGTTCATGGCGCGTCAGTGGTTTGGCGTCGAAAGCAATATGGCAGATGAGATCAAAAGGGTCCAAGTCCTTTCCTAATTCTTCGACCAACTGCTCTATCGGCAATCCACCAGCTGTCATTTCTTCAATAACCACCTGCTTTCGGTCAGTGGCATCCCAACAGCGTAGAAAATCGTCCAGACTTGAGAATCTTCGGCGTAGAGCATCTCTAGTAAAATCGCGCAACGACTCTGTTACCAGTTTGCCTTGATTGTCTACATATTGAATGCGCTCCGCCACAATAGTTGCATTGACGCCATCAATGTAGATTTTATTTCGCGGCTGTGTTGGCGTGGGAGGATCGGACTCTGGAATATCAGGATTTTCGCTCTCAGAGTCATGATCTGTAGTTTCGGTATCAGGCGGATCAATAGGCTCGCCCTCCTCCGGCACATGGACCTGAACCGGCTCACCGTCGAATTCCGGGTCAGCGAAATGATTGGTAGCACCGCGGAAATCAATCAGCGTGAAATATAACTTGCCTGAATCTTCATGTACGCGAGTACCGCGTCCAACGATCTGCTTGAATTCGGTCATGGAACCAACTGCACGATCAAGTACGATTAATCGACAGGTTTGAACATCGACGCCGGTTGATAGCAATCTGGAGGTGGTAACAAGGGCAGGATTCTTTATTTCAGGATCAACGAAATTGTCAAGTTGGTCTAACCCAACTTCGTCACCTCCAACGATACGCATCACATAGTACGGATGATTGTTGAACAGATCAGAATTTTCATTGATAAGTGCCTGGCGCATCCGTGCAGCATGTTCCTTATCGACGCAAAAGATGATCGACTTCTGAAAACGGTCACCACTTTCCTTTAAAAATTGTGTAATCTTCTGCGCGACTAGATTAGTTCGCCCGTCAATAACTACTGTACGATCGAAATCTTTAGCGTTATAGATGCGGTCTTCAAGCTGATTACCTTCACGGTCAAGCTGATTCTTGGCTGGGCGATAGCCTTCCACGTCGCGATCAATATGAATCTTGATTACCTTATAGGGCGCCAGAAAACCATCGTGAATACCTTGTTTCAATGAGTAACAGAATACCGGTTCACCGAAATAGGTAGTATTGGAAGCGTATGCCGTCTCTTTTGGTGTTGCCGTTAAACCAACTTGAGTCGCCGAAGAGAAATATTCGAGAATTTCTCGCCAGGCAGAATCCTCAACGGCACTACCGCGATGACATTCATCAACAACAATGAGATCGAAGAAACCCGGAGAAAATTGTTGGTAGACTTTGTCCCGTTCCTCCGGGCCGGTGATCGCCTGATAGAGACTGAGATAGATCTCATAAGCAGTATCAATGCGCAACGCTCCTCCGCCTTCCGTTTGTATCGTCTTTGCCTTTTTTGACAGCTTGGCCATAACCTCACCAAAAGGTCGAAAGTCGTTCACCATTGTCTGATCAATGAGAACATTGCGGTCAGCCAGAAACAATATACGTTTTTTGCGACCGGCCTTCCACAACCGCCAGATAATCTGAAAAGCGGTGTAGGTTTTACCCGTACCGGTGGCCATGACAAGAAGAATACGATTCTGTCCCTGAATAATGGCCTCGACCGAAGCGTTTATGGCGCTGGTCTGGTAGTATCGTGGGCACTTACCACGGCCATCTTCGTAATAGTCTTGAAGCACAACCTCTTCGTCTCTTAAACGAATGCCTTTCCAAGATTTGTAGCGACTCCAAAGATCAGCGGGGGATGGAAATTCATTCAGGTTGAGATTCGTTTCGCGCGGTGAGCTCATGCCGGTACGGTCGTGAAATACAAAACCGTCACCATTAGAAGAGAACGCGAAGGGAACATTCAGTGTTTCAGCGTAGTCAAGTGCCTGCTGCATACCATCACCAACGCTGCGAGAATTATCCTTTGCTTCGATGACCGCTAACTGGAGATTTGGCTTATATGAGAGAATGTAATCGGCGCGCTTCGCTTCTCCACGAGTAACCAGCTTCCCTCTTACGATGATACGACCTTTGGTAAAACTCACCTCTTCACGAATCTGGGACATTTTGTTCCACCCCGCCTGGCACAAGGCCGGGGTAATGAACTTAGTACAAATATCACGTTCAGAAAACTTGTGCCTATCCATCCGGCTTAGCGATGTACCATCTCTCGAGATCTTTTCGATGAGAAATGCCATATAAACAAAAGTTTTCGATCGTCCATTATTGTTACTGTCGTAGGGTTTTTCACACTTATAAGTCTACTCAACCCCTTATAGGAGGTGTTTGCTGATATTGAGTGTCAAGGTAAATTTGCAATACGACGCATGGCATGGTTTAGATGCCGGTCAATCAATCACAACTTTAATGCGGAAAGTCCGGATATGGAAACCAACCATCTGGGTCGGGTATGGCAGGCTAGTAGTTTCGCCGGTTGTTCATTCGCACTCAGATAAATCCGCACGAAACTAAAATTTGATCATGAAACTCAGAAAGGCCGTGGCACCGACGATTAAAGATACAATCAGTAGAACGAACCTGGAATCCCGTTCGGCTAGTCGAGAATCCCGTTCGGCCAATTGGGTTGCCTGTTGTGCGATCTGTTCAGACAGTTTGATTTCCCGCTGAGCGAGCTGCTCCGCCAATCTCGCAATATCGGTTCTGTATTCTGCCTGTCTCGTGTTCATTCGTTCTTCCAAAGCGACAAACTGCTTTGCCAGTTCCTGAAACTTCTGTTCATTCATGCTTGCATGATAGCAGATTCAAATTCCTAATGTATATTTGATCTCTGCTCCGATTCTGAAATCAACTTCAATGAAATCAACGTCAAAGTTCACAAACTACCGGTCTTTAATTTAATTGGACTGCTTCTATCGTCAGAAAGTCACCATCAATATGCATAAAATCCGCACGAAACTAAAATTTGATCATGAAACTCAGAAAGGCCGTGGCGCCGACGATTAAAGAAACAATCAGTAGAACGAACCTAGAATCCCTTTCAGCCAGTCGAACGTCTCTTTCGGCTAATTTTTTTTCTAGCTGTACGTGCTGCTCCGCTAATCTCCCGATATCGGTCCTGTATTCTGCCTGTCTCGTGTTCATTCGTTCTTCCAAAATGGCCACCTGCTTTTCTAGTTCGTAAATTTTCTGCTCATTCATGATTGAATTATAGCAGAGCAAATCCGAACTCCTGATGTAGTCGTGATTTCCGGTCCGCTTCTGAAATGAGTTTCAATGAAGCTAATGTTGGAGTTTGGATACCAACCACCTGTAACTTGATGCGGCTACCAAGCTATCTTCAGCAATCTTTGTATCGCATTCAGACAAATCTGCTACTTTGTTGGACAAATTTAATCTCCCGCGAGGCAGCCTGTTACGTCTTTCTAACCGAAAATCAAAGCGAATAGTGACTATTCACTATAATTTCTCTCTCAATTGTCCCTTGAAGTTCTCTGAAATGCAATGAAGCTGATCACGGCCAAACAGATTCAGGAAGTCTGCCACTATCCGGAACTCGTAAATGCACTGGAGGAAAGTCACCGACAGCCGCCTGCAATGCTCAAAGATCTTTTGCTATCAAGTGTCCAGTCGGAGACTGAACCTGATAACAATATGCTGATTCGAGCGGCCTGGAACGCCGGTGAAGCGCTGGGTTTGAAAGCGGCGACCGTATTTCCGAAAAACAGATCCAATTCTTCACTCCCCGCGATTCATGCCACCTATATTCTGTTTGATGGGCAGACAGGAGTACCGGTGGCTACCTTAGATGGCACTGTGCTGACTTACTACAAGACTGCCGGTGACTCCGCACTGGGAGCTAGGTATTTAGCAAGGAAAGGCATCACGCGGATGACCATGGTGGGGGCGGGCGCCATGGCCCCACACCTCATCCGAGCACATTGTGAAATGCAAAAAACCCTTCAAGAAGTGGTGATTTGGAATCGAACTCCATCAAAAGCAATGGAAATTGCTAACACCCTTGACTTGCCATCTGTTGATATTCACGCGGCCGAAGACTTGGAATTCGCTGTAAGGCAGGCTGATCTGCTATGCTCTGCCACCATGACGAAAGATCCGATCATTCGCGGTGAGTGGCTCTCAGCCGGCACTCATATTGATTTGGTTGGTGCGTTCAGAAATAATATGCGCGAAGTCGACGATGAAGCCATTCGGCGTGCCAGAATTTTTGTTGACTCCAGGGAAACCACTATCGGTGAAATCGGTGAGCTCACCATCCCTATTGAAACCGGTGTAATAAAAGAGTCTGATGTGCTGGCAGACTTGTATCAACTGTGCTCAGGTACGACTCGAGGTAGGGAGAACGATGAAGAAATCACATTGTTCAAAAATGGTGGCGGCGGACATTTAGATCTGATGACCGCACAATTCATCTGCAGTCAATGCTGACAACTACCGATGCGCTCAATCAGATGAAAAAATCTTTCAAGGTTCACTTGATTCATTCAGTACCAACAATCTGATTGTTCACTTACAGCAAATGCACGACTGAGACTAGATTTTGCCTTCACAACTCATTGGGTTTTCAGAAAGTTGTTGTAGCTTGATCAGGTGAACTCTACTGTGCATCAAAATGAAGGGTGAGTGTTTTTGTACAATGATGTTCGTGTATCAAATATTCTGTTATTTCATTTACAATGGATACGCTTTTCAAAAGAGAGGAAATCAGATGGGTAACAGTTTTGATACAACCAATCAATGGCTACCATCGAAGAGTACACCAAGATCATTGGGATGAGTTAATCAACACTTTATTGCATCTATAGGATTGGGTTTAGAACATGATCAAGAAGATAATTTTCGGGCTTTTCCTATGCCATTTTCTATTCACGGTAAAGATGGCATGGGCAGAAAAATGGGATATGCCTCTCGCTTATTCCGCATCAAACTATCACTCTGAAATTGCAGCTAATTTTGCCGCGATGGTAACCGAAGCAACAGAGGGTCAATTGACAATTGTTACTCACCCCAATGGTTCTCTTTACAAGGGTGATGAAATTTATGAAGCCGTGCAGATGGGTAACGTCCCGATTGGTGAGCGACTGATTTCCGCGTTAGGGCCGGAACACCCTATTTTCGAAATTGATGTATTGCCTTTTTTGGTGGATGATTTCGATGATGCCAGGCAACTATATTGGGTAACCAAACCGGTGATTGAGCTAATACTCGCACGTTCAGGAGTCAAACTTCTCTATTCGGTGCCTTGGCCCCCACAAGGACTCTACACCATGAAGCCGGTGCAAAGCATCACTGATCTGAAAGGTATCAAATTCCGCGCCTACAATGCTGCAACTTCAAGGCTAGCCGAACTGATGGGTGCCCTACCCACCAAAATTGAAGCGGAAGATATCGCAATCGCTTTTGAAAGTGGAACAGCTGAAGGCATGATTTCATCCAGCGCGACAGGCTATGACCGCGCACTATGGACTTATGTCAGTCATTGGTATGACGTGAGTGCATGGATACCCAAGAACATGGTTATTGTAAACCAGGTCGCCTGGAATCGTCTTGATACTGATACTCAAACCATCGTACTGGAAGCTGCCGCAGCTGCTGAAACCGCAGGTTGGACAAAAGCAGAAGAACTCTCAGATTGGTATGAAACACAGCTCAGTCAGAATGGTATGAAGGTAGCGCCTCCAAGTCAGAATTTGAATGCAGAATTCATGACCATCGGCGAAGTTATGATGCGAGAATGGTTGTCTCGCGCCGATGAAATGGCCAAAGCAGCAATCGAAGCGTATCAATCCAAGTAACTCCATTTCCGCTGAATCAATACGTTGCTTAATATTTTATCGGATGTCAGTTGACATCAAGCATCTCAGCATTTAAGATATAGTTCTTACTATTAAAATTTACAGCCAACTGTTCTCACCTTACATTGGAGGAAATTGAAATGAAGTTGACCAAATTAATCCTTCCATTTCTGATGGCAAGCACCTTTCTCGTCAGTTCAGCAGCAACTCAATCGGATGAAGATGTCGGATTTATCAATCTGATGACCAATTTTCAACGATTTGCACATAAGGTGGGGCTATCGATTCGCGCCGGAAATGCAGAATTGGCTGATTTTTATATGCACGAAATCGAAGAAAATCTGGAAAAAATCGGAGACATTGAAGAGTATGATGGCCATCCAGTCGGTGCACTGGCAACTGGAATGTTAACACCAGCAGTGGAGAGTGTTGGCGATGGTCTTGACGATAGAAATATGGTAGGTGCAATGGAAGCCTACAACAATATGATTACTGCGTGCAACGCCTGTCATTTAGCTACTGAGCACGGATTCATC
The DNA here is from genome assembly GCA_965116205.1 of Arenicellales bacterium. GTDB lineage: Bacteria > Pseudomonadota > Gammaproteobacteria > Arenicellales > JAJDZL01 > JAJDZL01. The sequence goes on from OZ220493.1 coordinate 494,226, forward strand.
AAGATTGTCGACCGTAGTGATACGGAAAATCCATTCATGCAATCGTTTGAGTAAGCATAATACTGAACTGTCCGCGCGAAATCAAATTTACCCCAAACAGGAGTCGGAGAACGTTACCTTCATACTTCTGATTCGAAGGTGTTTTTTAGTGTAGTTGGATGTATAACGCCATATGAGTAGAACAATACATTAGAAACCAAAATTTTCATGCACTACGAATTAGCAGTTTTGGCAGCTCTACTTCAACTGGACCGGCCAACCAAACCCAAAATCGTCAACATCACCGGCATTTCCTCTCGGAGAGTCGCTGTCGCAATTCGCAATCTCAAAGATCTTCTAGGCGTGCAAGTTTCATGGCAGGGACCAAAAAAGACTGGATATTACAGCATTGATGCATGGGGTGCTTTTGAGAGTGGGAAAAAAATTCGCCGGCGAGTTCTGGCATTAGACCTGAGTGCCTATAAGTTGAATAAATCCATCAGCTATGATTATCAACTGATAAGGGAAATCTATTATGACGAGATCAAGCTGGAAAACTACAGACATAGTTTGAGACTAGAAGGCTTTGATATGACAACCGATTTTCCTGACATAAGCAAACTGACCGAAAGTGAAAGAAAACAACTTCAAACGCAAATCATTGAACAACACACGCAACAACAGTAGACCAACTCCGGACTAAAACGATCATCAAACCACTGGATAAATATGGAAAAGGTTCAGACCGTTATTGCTATGATGGCAGTACAGTGCTACGCAACAAGTTTGGATTAAAAATCGACGATGAACTGCAAAAGGTAGAGCAATCCCTCACTGAAATCGCTGCATTTGAAATTAAGCAACAGCCTCCCCCTTATGATCTAGGATACTTGTGCATAATTCACCAGCATCTATTCCAACAGATTTACGAATGGGCGGGTCAAATACGTACTGTTGACATATCCAAGTATCGCACCCGTTTTTGCAACTGCAGACGCATTGAACCCGAAGCCAATAGATTATTCCAAGGACTAGCTGAAGCCGACTACTATACGAATGATTCTCGTAAGGAATTGGTTGTCAATGTTTCTGAATTGTACGTTGAGATCAATATGATTCACCCATTTCGCGAGGGTAATGGCAGGGCACAGCGCATTTTGTTCGATCACATTGTTGTGAATTGCGATTATGAATTGTCCTTAGAATCAGTAACTGAGAATGAATGGACCGAAGCTAATATTGCCGGGGCTTACGGCGATAACAAGCCGATGGAGAAAATTTTCGACCGCTGCATTGGTGCCATCATTGTATGAATCCAACCGGTCGCCTAAGGACAACCTGTATTCATCTGCATCCTCAGTTTACTTGTATTACAGTATAGGCCGAAAACGCGCTGAACAAAGAAATCCTAGATGAAAAGCCTCGTAAAACACTGTTTTACGAGGCCTGACTCAACGACTTGAGACTGGTTTCTGGTGGAGGTGGCGGGAATTGAACCCGCGTCCGTAAGCCCTCTGCACGCTGGCAACTACATGTTTAGTCTACCCATTATTTCAGCCATGCTCTGTCCGGGCAGACAGTCCTGAGCATGACGGTCTCGTTTGCCGAAGCAACCATTCACTGACAGGTGTACGAGACAATCCCTGCCAACTAGACTGAAATTATGTGACCCCGATTCATACCATTCAGCCATGATAATCACGAGGCTCAGCGGCTAAGCCGCTAAGGCGTAGTTGTCGTCGTTGGCAACTAATTTTTTGCAGACAGTTTAACGAGGCACCTGCACCTCGACATGCTCCAACGGTTTTGTGACCCGCGTCGAAACCAAGATCACCCCCAATTGTTGTAACTGAGTAATATTATAGTGCATTAGCGGAGAAAATAAAGTGCAATTTGCATGATGAGAAACAATTCTTCAATTTTCCTAATTTCTTTTCCCCTCAGTCAATTCACACGAGATAACTCGCGCTCCCGTTCGCGCTCAACATCTCGTGCTTTGATCGCCGCACGTTTATCATACTGCTTCTTGCCTTTAGCAAGCGCGAACTCCAACTTAACCTTGCCATTGTTCCAATACAACTGCGTCGGAATCAGGGAATATCCTTTTCTTTCGACTGCACCAATCAACCGATTAATTTGCACTCTGTGCAACAGCAACTTGCGACTGCGTATCGGATCGGCCGGCACATGAGTAGACGTTGTTGAATCAGGCGACACATGGGCGCCGATTAAGAACAGTTCACCGTTGGTTGGGATAATGTAGCTCTCTTTGAGATTTGCGCGGTTGGCACGCATGCCTTTCACTTCCCATCCTTGCAGAACCAAGCCGGCTTCATATCGCTCCTCCAGATGATAATCGTATGATGCTTTTCTGTTGGTGGCTATGGTCCGCGCTGACTTTACTTTTTTCTTTTTCACTCGTCTGACTTTTTTCGTGTCCGCCGTCTGGTACCACGCTCACGATCGGACTTGACTGGCGCCGTATCAAAGACTTCTCCCAACGAATTCACTATCTCTGCCATCGTCGGTTTGCCAACCGGCTGGTAGTCATTCAATCCGGCGCGCATTTTTTTGACATGCGCATATTTCGTGCCACAACAACCACCAATTATCGTCGCGCCCGTGCTACGCGCGATCCGGGCATAAACATACATCTGTTCAGGAGTTGCAGTATATCGAATAGTACTGCCTTCCCAGACCGGAATACCACAATTCGCTTTTGCAACATAATGAAACGAGTCCGGATAAGTATTTGACATTTCTAATGTTGCAGCAACCGTCTGTGCCGGACCCACACCACAATTCGAACCGACTGCAAAAGGTTGAACATCCATCTCCAGACAGATTTCGACAAATTCAGCCGGACTGATTCCCATCATGGTACGTCCATTGGTATCAAAACTACCACAGGTCGCATAGGGTAGACCAGTCGTCGCGGCACCAGTAGCTGCCGCCATCAATTCTTCTCGAGATGAGATGGTTTCAATCCATAGCAGGTCGCAACCACCGCGTTCAAGCGCCAACGCCTGCTCGGTGAATGCAGCAATGGCTGCTTCTTGTGTTAGGGTACCAACCGGCTCGATCAACTCTCCCAGCGGCCCCATCGACCCGGCGACAAACACATCGCGGTCGACGCGATTCACCGCGGTTCTGGCAATCTCAGCAGCCTTCTCGTTAAGCTCCGCAACGCGATTCCCGCTGTCGTGCAATTTCAATCGCATAGCATTGCCACCAAAGCTGTTAGTCAGAATAATATCGGATCCGGATTCAACAAATTCTTGATTCAAGGTGAGCACTCGCTCAGGATGATCAGTATTCCAGAGCTCTGGTGCATCGCCGGAAACCAACCCCATATCAAATAGATTAGTACCAGTTGCACCATCTAGTAGCAGACAATCTCGGGTACTGAGAGCAGATAAAAATGATTGACTCATTGGGTACTTAACTTCAAACTACAGTTTCAGTTGACGATGTCCATCAGTGAACTCATCAAAGTAATTCCTTATATTGAAAAGTCTAAACACGCCAGTCGATTCACACAAAATTTCAGCATGTCGAACAATATTATAATTTTCGCTGGATTTGTTAATATTTCAAAGTCAACTGCCGAACCTGAGCACCAATGGACAAATATCGACGCCGGTCAAGTTTAGCTATCATCAATAATTCATGAAAAGACGACTGCTCATTTCAGTTGGAGTCATAGTGCTACTCCAACTTCCACCACCCGCCATTGGCAACCCCAACCTGCTGATGTTCGATTCTAAATATTGTACTTGGTGCCAGATCTGGAATGAGGAGATCGGTGGAATCTACCATCTGACCCGTGAAGGTTGTCAAGCTCCTTTACAACGCCATAATTTTGACGGCGGAAACTATCCTACATCGGTAACCATCAAGGCACCGGTCGTCTTTACACCAACTTTCGTACTGCTCTTCAACCAGCAGGAAGTGGGGCGCATTACCGGCTATCCAGGGGCAGACTTTTTTTGGCACGAACTTGATAGCCTCATGGAAAGGGGCATTCCAGACTCGATCCGACTCGCCAAACTAGAACTCTGCAGTGACTCCTAAATCTGCTCTCAACACTGTATCGCTATTTCAACCATGAATTATAGTGATTCGACTATTGTCGAATTTCCGTGTGAACAGATATTCGAACTCGTCAACGACATCGAGTCCTATTCACAGTTTGTTAGATTCTGTCGCAGCAGTCGTCTCGATCAGTTACATGACGATGGCTATACCGCCACCTTGGAATTTCAAGTGGGTAGTTTCAGCCGAGCTTTTACGACAAGAAACATCGTGACGCCGACTTCACAAATATCCATGAAACTCGTCGCCGGACCTTTCAACCGATTGAATGGCCAATGGTCGTTTGAGAAATTGTCGGATACTAAATGCGCGGTCTCGCTGACCATCGACTACGAATTTTCCTCTCGGAGAACAGCCATGGTTTTGAATCCATTTTTCAAAACTCTACCAAAAATTATGATTGAAAGTTTTCATCGCGAAGCCAAGCGAAAGTTCAAGTGTTTGTGATCCTCAAACTAATTTTTTGGTTCGATAAAATCTAATTGGCTGCCCGAAAGCGATGAACACTAAAATATCTGTTGAAGTCGTATTTGCAACAGAATCGAAACAGCAAATCATTCAACTAGCGCTCCCCGTCAACTCGACAGCTCGATATGCTGTTGATGAAACTGATCTCAAATCGGAATTTCCGGAATTCAACTTCGATCAAGCCCCACTTGGAATCTTCGGTAAAAAAGTGCCTGATAATTATCTGCTTAGCGATCAGGACCGGGTTGAAGTTTACCGCCCTCTGGTACAATCACCACAGGAAGCCCGGCGTCAACGCGTGCAGTCTACAAAAAATCATCCGACAAAGAAATAGCTGGTTATTGCTATTCCGAGTGACGTTCACGTAGTTCATTGCGCCTGACTTTTCCGGTGGTGGTCAACGGCAGTTCATCAATGTACTCAATCAACCGTGGATACTCGTATGTCGCCAACTGCTGTTTGACTGATTTCTGGATGTTATCGGTGAGTAAATCGGTTGGTGCTTCACCCTCTCGCAATACGATATACGCCTTTACCACTTCACCTCGCAACTCATCCGGCACGCCAACAACTGCCACCTGAGCAATCGCCGGATGCTTGATTAAACAGTCTTCAATCTCACCGGGACCGATTCGATAACCGGCACTCGAAATGACATCATCCTTTCGACCCACAAACCAAATGTAGCCTTCGTCATCCCGGTATCCCATGTCACCAGTTGCCCACCATTGGCCAATAAACTTTTTTCGCGTCGCTTTTTCATTGTTCCAGTAACCAGCAACCATTACCGGATCATCTCGGTCTGCACCCAATTCACCGATTTCTCCATCCGGCATGATTTTCCCTGATTCGTCCACCGGTTCGACCCGATGCCCCGGATAACTCTTCCCAATAGAACCCGGTTTAATTTCCATCACCGCTGAACAATTTCCGCAAATGTAATTGAACTCGGTTTGCGCCCACATTTCATTGATTTCAACCCCGAACACCTCCTTCCCCCAATGGTAGAGTTCGGCACCGAGAGACTCTCCGGCAGACATAATGGTGCGCATCTGAATGTCATGACGCCGGGTCAGACATCCAGCCTGGCGTAGCATCTTTAATGCAGTCGGCGGAAGAAAGCTGTTGCGAACCCGATACTTCTCCAGCAATTGAGCGGTTCGACCCGCATCAAACTTACCACCGTCGTATCCAAGTACGGGGACTCCATAGTACAGCGACGGGATCAGCGCGTCCAACAAACCACCGGTCCAGGCCCAATCAGCCGGCGTCCAGAAAAGGTCGCCCTCCTGCGGAAAAAAGTTATGAGAAAGTTCGAATCCGGTCAGATTACCAATCAAACATCGATGTGGCGCAAGTGCACCTTTCGGCGGCCCGGTCGTACCAGAGGTGTAAACGATATAGGCTGGATCTTCGGCCAACGTCGGTACTCGCTCAAAGCTGTCACTCGCCTTCTGCAATAGACTCCAAAATCCGTCGTCATGCTCACAGTCAATGATCGTTTCCAGTTCGGGTAGCTCTGCGCGCATGGATTCAAGCAATTCAACGTGCCTACTGTCCGTAATCACCACCTTGGCACCACTGTTGTTCAAACGATACTTGATTGCTTGCGGGCCAAACAGCACTGAAAGTGGCAAAGCAATTGCACCGATTTTATAAATGGCAAAGTGACTGATGACGGTTTCCACACGTTGCGGGAGAATAATGCCCACCCGATCGCCTTTTTCAACACCATAGTATTGCAATGCATTGGCGAACTGATTCGACAATCGTTTCAAATCTGAAAAGGTGTACTGACCGGTTGCACCGGCTTTATTTTCACAGTAAATCGCTACTGCGTCACCTGCTTGTTCGGCATGACGGTCACAAGCAACTTCCGCAATGTTGAAGTAATGAGGAATATTCCACCGAAATCGTTCACGAATCGCCTTCCAATCACCCCACTGTGGATTGATTAATCTTAAGTGTTCGTTGTTCATCACCAGTACCGAATAGCCTGTCTATACATCATTTCAAGATCAACTTCCGATACCTCGCACGGGGCATTGGCCAGTAGTCGCTGTTGCATGAATGCTCCTTGTGTCAACCGTTCTAGATCCTGCTCGCCATACCCTACACCGGAAATACCATTCGGAATGCCCGTTGCTTTCATCATATTTTGTAAATGTTCCGCGAGCATCTCACCAGCTTCCGCTTCGGTAACATCCGTCGCATCTGCAGAGAGTAATTTTGCACCCTCCAAATGACGCCTAGGGCTGGCTGGTGCGGTGAACCGAAAAGCTGCCGGCGCGTTAACAACAACCGAAATGCCGTGTGGTACCAGGGGGTGATCCACAGAATAACCTTCAGGACAGTAATCTCGAACCAGTCCGGCAACCGAATATGACATACCATGTGGAATATGGACACCACTGTTACCAAAAGCGATTCCTGCCAATGTAGCCGCCAACATCATACTATGGCGCGCCTGCACATCGCCGGCATCCCTAACCGCTCGTTCGAGATATTGTCCAGTCAACCACAATGCCTGTCGGCATCCCATGTCGCTGTATGGGTTGGCGCCCTGGCTCAGTGGACGGATTCCATCATCAGGCCGCACTCGCCGTGTGTACGATCTCGCCGTGTAAGATTCCAAAGCATGACACAGTACATCAAATCCACTCGCCGCAACAACATTACTTGGTAATGTGACAGTCGTGTTGGGATCAACAATAGCTCGACTCGGTTTGAGTTTGGCGGAAGCAATGCCGGTCTTGACACGCTTTTCCAGATAATCAAAAACAGCAATTCCCGTACATTCGCTACCGGTTCCAGCAGTGGTCGGACAGGCAATGTGGGGTGCCAGTGTGCCGGGTACCGGCAGACCTTCTCCTACTGGTGCATTGACGTAGTTCAGGAAATCAGCAGGATACGTACTATAGAGATTTGCTGCCTTGCAGGTATCAATGACTGAACCACCACCGATGGATAGGTAACCATCAAATCTTCCCTCCACTGCAAACCGGGTTGCGTCCTTAAACGATGCGTCCGTTGGCTCAATGCTCACTGCATCGTAGACCTCGTAGTCAATGCCGGCTTTGTCCAACTTCCGTATCGCCCGGTGCACGTATTCGAGACTTCGAACCTGTGGATCAGTGAACAGCGCGGCCCGTGATATGCCAAGTTCTTGGGCATCAAAGGACAACTCATCTAGTGCCCCTGGACCGTATTTGATGGCATTGAAGTCAACCGTAAATATCGATTCATGCCCAACGGTGAACGGGTAATGATGACAGCAGCTCATGCACTCCACCTGGTAACCGTTGCAATCACTTTAATCCCTGCTGAGACTTGTTCAGTGCTTGATCAAGATCCCAGAAGATGTCTTCAATGGATTCTAAACCCACTGAAATTCTGATCATGTTGGGCTGCACACCCGCCGCCTTCTGTGCCGCCGCATCCATCTGACGATGCGTTGTGGATGCCGGATGAACCACCAACGTTTTGGCATCCCCAAGATTAGCCAGGTGACTCAGGAACTGTACCGATTCAATGAAATTCACACAGGCCTCCATACCACCACGTATGCCGAAGCTCATGATGGCGCTGGCACCCTTTGGAAAGTACTTCTGTCCCAAATCATAGTAACGACTGGATTTGAGTCCGGGGTAGCTGACCCAGTCAACCGCCGAATGATCTTCCAGAAATTTTGCCACTGCCTGCGCATTTTCGACATGACGGTCCATCCGTACATGCAGTGTTTCCAAGCCTTGTAAAAACAAAAACGCATTAAACGGGCTGAGCGTCGGTCCGAATGTTCTCAGTATCTCACAACGTGCCTTCATCGTGTAGCCAAAATCTCCGAAGGTCTCATAAAACCGAATGCCGTGGTAACCATCGGAAGGCTCCATCATGGTCGGAAAATTGCCATTGTCCCACGGGAACTTGCCGGATTCAACCAGCACTCCACCGATGGAGGTGCCATGGCCACAGATGAACTTGGTTGCGGAATGTACCGCAATATCGGCGCCAAACTCAAAGGGTCGACAGAGGTAAGGGGTAGCCAATGTATTATCAACGACCAGTGGAATACCATGACTTTGCGCAATCTCGGAGATCGCTTCAAAATCAACAATATTATTCGCCGGATTGCCGATGGATTCAACATAAAGACATTTGGTGCGCGGCGTAATCGCCGCAGCAAAATTATCGGGTTCATCGCTGTCAACGAAAATAGCGTCAATGCCCAACTTTCGAAAGTTAAAACCGAACTGCGTGTGTGTACCACCGTAAAGCGTCTTGGCAGATACCAATTGATCTCCCGCCTGCAGTATGGTCAGGAGCGCCACCAGTTGGGCCGCCATTCCTGATGAGACCGCCACTGCGGCGCGACCGTTTTCCAGGGCCGCCATGCGTTGTTCAAATACTGCGTTAGTCGGGTTCATGATGCGGGTGTAGATATTGCCAAACGTCTGCAGGTTGAACAGGCTGGCGGCGTGGTCTGCTGAATCAAACACATAAGCGGCGGTCTGATAAATCGGAGCAACGCGGGCCCCCGTAACCGGATCCGGCAACTGCCCGGCATGCAGACAAAGTGTTTCGATGCCAAATTCTCGATCAGCCATTGACGGCACCGTTAATTGCGCCAGTTGGAACGAGTAGAAGAAATCACTTTAGTATCCACACCGATAAAATTCAATCCTCCAAACAGCCGGGCATGTTCAATTTTCATACAGCGGTTCACCACGACATCCAATCCAGCCTGTTGCGCGAAATGAGTCGCTTGTTCATTAACAATGCCCAGTTGTAACCAAAAGACCTTGGCACCAATATGAACTGCCGATTCGGCGACTGGTAATACAACCTCAGCACGCTGAAAGACATCTACAACATCAACGGGTTCGTTGATATCTTCAAGCCTAGCATAACATTTCTCACCCAATATGGATTCATATCTGGGATTAACTGGAATCACCCGATAGCCATATTCCTGAAGATACTTGGCAGCAAAATAGCTCGGTCGGTACCAGCGGTTTGACAACCCAACGACGGCAATCGTGCGATTTTCTTGCAAGATTCGTCGCAGCGACTTGATATCGTCAACGATCACTTCATTTCTCCTAATATGAAGAACTCACCGGCACTCCACACACCAAACGCTAACCCCGAATCGTGCTCTCGTTCGGTGCCGAGTTCCACTAACTGATAGTACACATTCCGGGCAATCAACCCATGTAAGTCATCTCGCACTTCAAGATAGGGTGACGGTTCTCCAGTCGCTGAAAAAGACACCCAGATCGGATGTTCTGCATCGGCGAGTACAACATCATCGGTGCGCGTGCGAAAGTAAAGTCGCTGATGCTCACCCTGCCCCTGTTCATCAACCTGCACGATCAGAAAAGGCGCATCTTCAACTTGAATGCGCAACTTTTCTGCCGGAGTAACCAGAAAATATTCGGCGCCCTCTTTACGTAGCACCGTTGAAAAAAGTCGCACCAGTCGTTTACGACCGATGGGCGAGCCCATATAGAACCAAGTACCGTCTCGCGCGATCCTAATGTCAATATCGCCACAGAATTCCGGATTCCAGAGGTGCACCGGCGGTAATCCCTTCTGTGAGATTTGCGCCGCCAGATTTATCGGGTCGGGAGAAGAATCAATCATCAGCATCCTTTGGTACAGGCCGCGGACGACCCTGTTCGTCAATAGCAACGAAAGTGAATCGTCCTTCGGTGACTTTTTCTACTTGGCCACTTGAACGGCGCGTAACCCAGGTTTCGACCAATACGGCGATTGAGGTAGTCCCAATACTGATCGTCGAGCAGTAGCAACTGACGACATCGCCGACATAAACCGGCAGGTGAAACGTCATCGCATCAACGGCAACGGTAGCCACTCGACCCTGCGCCACTTCGTAGGCATGAATGCCACCGGCGATATCCATTTGTGACATGATCCAGCCGCCGAAAATATCACCGCTTGGGTTCGCGTTGGCTGGCATCGCAATGGTTCTTATTGATGCCGCAGCTGAATAGAAATTTCTAGAACTCAAATGCTTTCAAATGCTGTGAAAGTTTTACACCGCAACCAGGTCACCAACTTGGTATGTTCGATTCCATTAACTGTATTCGGCACCAGACATCTTGTTTCTACAAGGTATCCCGGTTGGCGGTCATGCTATGACTGCTACATTGTTGATTTAGCACAGGTTACTCATTTATCGTGTGCGCAAATGTACTTTGCGATCGACCTCCTCGCACCAATCAATCAAGAATTGTCGATACGATGGAATGGGAATCGTAATGAAACTGTTCACGTTGTGTATCACGCCGGTGCGTACCATAACGTTGATGAATTCTTCCGCACCCATACCTCTTGGCATAACGGATGAAGTAGGCTTGCCTTTGGACCATTCACAACTGTCTAGCAAATCAAGCAGATCACTGTGATGACAGCCATCAGACCCGATGAACTTTGCGACCTCGGCAAGTAATCGGTAACTGATTCCAATCCGCTTATCCTGTAGACGATCCAGATAGTAGTTTCTTCTTTTTTGGCTACCAATTTGCTGAATAATGGATTCATCAACTGCAGTCAGCATACCTTGATTCGCAGCCAACTGTCTCGCTAGAGCACGGAGATAGTGATGCAGGTGTTGCGGCCACCCATTTGACCATTCAGCTATCTTTTCAGGTAGATCAGCTCTTGCGGTAGCATCAATATTAAACTCGGTCAACATGATTTTTACTGCCTGTACTGACTCTCCAGTTTCTAAGCATCCGAGTGTTTGCACGTGATCCAACTCATCATCTGAAAATCTAGATATTCCCGCATCTACTAATCTTGATCGAGACCAAGCCAATCCAGCAAGCAATAGAACAATCAATAAGCCTTGCATACCGATATGTAAAGCCTGCAACAATTCCTCACTCTCGGGAGACAAAGTCTGTATCTCATCAATGATTAACACCACAATCCGTCTATTGTTGATGCTGCTCATCAACTTTGCCAGATTCGGAAACTTATTTTGAAGTCGTTGTTGCCATCTCGAATCGTAAAGTTGGGATAGATCTTCAATGGTCAGTGTGCCCGGTTGTCTAGACTCGCGCACCGTACCCTTCGACCGCAATTGTTCTGAATCAAATTCGCCAGAAATCTCAATATTCCGAATCTTGTTCAGTATTCTAGAGCCGTCAGCAACAATCTGATTAGCAATAAATGCAGTCAGTTTCGACTGTTCTCGCAACTGTTTTAGTCGTATCTCAACTGGTATTGGCGCGCCAGGCTGTTCATTCCATAGTTCTCGCAGTCGCTGGAGCAATGTCGATTTGCCCGCGCCAGGCGCACCTTGAATCAACCAGGTTTGTTCACCAAAATCAACCTCATTCACCGGCCGACGTTCCATTTGTTGTTGTAGCCTGCAGACCGTTTGGTTAATTGCGTTGATGATTTCGTTTCTACCCACAAAGAACCATGTCCGTTCTTTGTCCATTTTGTCAGGCGCATGTGAAAATCTAAGCAGACCATCTAAATCAGGTTGCATTGTCTCAACTGTCATAACTGGCTATTCTTGATCATCAGAAATCAAACTAACCTTTTTGACTTAACAAAGCACATTCGACGGTTCTACCGATTTCGATGTTGATTCCTTATGTCAATCGCTTCTTCAATGATGTTAGGGAGAGATCTGTGAATCCAGCTGTATATTTGTTTGCTATCAAATACAGGTGGGTTATAACAATTGACAATAGACTGTAGATTTCCAAATGGATTAGCACCTTTTTCCGACTTCCTCTTGTTTTCGTCTTTGAGACCATGAATATAGATGCCAGCCACTCCCATTCCGTTCTCCCAAGATTTCTTGATTTCGTAGTTGATCCATTTTCGCCCTGCTGTCTGCGCACCGACCAGAACTATCGTGCAAGACCGACCACTCATTTGGTCAGCAATCCATCTCTTGATGGCTGCATCACCACCCTTTTTTACGGATTCCCAATCATTATCTGATGCCGGTTGATTCCCTTCAACAAAGCCAATATTTCGAACCTGGCCGGTGCGCCAGCTATCTAGTTTGTAATGAAAACTATAAAAAATTCGTCGTGTCATTATTTTTCACCATATTTACAAAAGAAATGTTGTAAGTAAAGAGGTAGCAAAGAGGAGTAGGCAGTAAAACGGTAAAATCGACCATGAACGAACAATTCTCCATATAGAATCAACTTCTTTGAGATACGGTCGGTAGTTCAAATCGAAAGGCACGGTTGATGAATCGTTTACAACAGCTTCATACAACTTTATGTAACATCTTTCCAGTCGAAGATATCTGGCGTCCATGTACCAAAAGAACAATACAGCAATACCGCCACCGGCACCGATGAACCAGTGTGGGTCATCGGATAGCCCGGAAAAAATGTAAACCGCAGTAACCAGTGATACAGCGAGTGTTTTCACTTGTGCGCTGTTTTGAGACATGCGGGAAATAACACCCTGCACCAGTTTCAAATGCTCAATTTTTGATTGATCGGTATCCTCCATACTGGGTCACGACTTAGAATTGATGTGGCATCTCACTTAGTTTACTGTATGCTTACCCAACTTGATCTGAGATTATGAAAATTCAGTGTGAGTCTCAGCGAATACATTCCAAAGTCTCTCTAATGCTGTCATCTTAAATTTCTCAGTATTTGTTGTTCAAAAAAACTGTCTTTTCTACTCAAACCGCAATAGTAATCAACTCTTCAACACACTCAATCATAGGTCCTGGCATCTTGAATCACCACGCCATCTCGGGGTAACGAATCCGGTGCTCTAAGTTTGACCTCAGCACGCAATTTACAAATTTCTCTGACTGATTTAACGATACTCTGTCGCAGCTCCTCTGAATGATCCGTTGCTTCACACTCCAGCAGCATCTGATCCTGATGGTTCTCACTACTCACAATCAGCCGGGCTTGAGAAACTTCAGTAAATCGTTTGACGACCTCAGCAATTTGTGCCGGTTGTACGAACATACCGCGCACCTTCGTCGTCTGATCGGCGCGACCCATCCAACCCTTGATGCGCATATTAGTACGGCCACATGGACTTGGCCCGGGCATCACCATTGACAGATCACCCGTGGCAAAGCGAATCAGCGGATAGTCCGGATTGAATACCGTTACCACAATCTCTCCAACCTCTCCCTCATCTACCGGGTCCCCGGTCCCCAGTCGCACGATTTCGACGATCACACCTTCATCTATGATCAATCCTTCCATAGCTTCTGATTCGTAGGCAATTAAGCCAATATCTGCAGTGGCGTAAGCCTGCTTCAAATCAACACCATAATCACTGATTTCACTTCTTAGCGTCGGTGGTAAGGCCTCGCCCGACACCACACCCCTGTTGAGCGAAGCTAGATCAGCACCCGATTTTGTTCCAGCATCCAAGATAATCTTGAGAAATGAAGGGGTGCCAGTATAAGCTTGCGGACGAAGTGTAGCAATCGCCTGCACCTGCAATTCAGTTTGTCCAACACCGGCCGGGAAAACGACACATCCCAACTGAGTGATTGCACTCTCGAGCATCATACCGGCCGGCGAAAAATGATAGGAAAAAGTGTTGTGCACCAACATTCCCTTGCGAATGCCGGCGGCAAACAGCGCCCTTGACAATCGCCAACCATCCGCACGCCGGGTCTGTGGTTCGTAGATCGGTCCGGGCGAGGCAAAAATTCGCATCAAAGCATCCGGGGCAAACGCCGCCAATCCACCAAAGGGTGGCGCACTTTGCTGCAGGTCGCTCAGTTCGGATTTACGAAGCAGGGGTAACGAGACCAGCGCATCACGCGTATTGATGGAATCCAAATCAATGTCCGCCAACTGCCGACTGAAAAAAGTGGATTTCGATACTGCATGTTTCAGGTGTTCAGGAAGCGCCGCAAAAAGCTCGTGTTCGCGCACCTCCGGATCCCGGATTTCCAATGCATCGAAATATTCAGTAGCCACGAATAAATACCAACATCAGGTGTGCCGGTGGATTTTGTAGGGTAATCTCAAAATGCGTCGAATCGACCAATTTCGAGATCGTATCATCTTCAATTGGAATAATGTCTAAGATAACCAGCGTTTGCGCCGCCGGTAATGTTTGACATCACGGAAACTTTTCCGATTTTCACCACTCACCCCAAGATAAAACTCTTTGACATCTTCATTCTGTAGCAAATCCGCCGCTTCACCATCCATCACCACGCGGCCATTTTCTAGAATATAACCATACTGAGAATATCGAAGCGCCATGTTCGTATTCTGTTCAGCCAGTAGAATGGTAACCTGCTCATCTTCGTTTAGCCGCTTGATGATTTCGAAAATTTCCTCCACCAGAGTCGGCGCCAGCCCCATCGACGGTTCATCCAGCAGTATGACTGAGGGCTTGGCCATCAATGCCCGACCCACCGCGGTCATCTGCTGTTCACCACCCGAAATGTACCCGGCTACACCATTGCGGCGTTCCTTGAGCCGCGGAAAATAACTGTAAACCAATTCAAGATCAGCCTGAATGGCGGCGCGCCCATCTTTACGAGTGTAAGCACCAGTCAGCAAATTTTCTTCAACGGTCAAATGCTCGAAACAGTGCCGCCCTTCCATAACCTGAGTGACGCCGCGCATAACCAGATCGGATGGTGTAAGAGCGTCCACTCGTTCACCACGGTAAATGATGGTGCCCTTGGTTACCTCGCCGCGCTCGGCGCGCAACAGATTAGAGATGGCTTTCAGCGTTGTTGTCTTGCCAGCACCATTGGCCCCGAGAAGGGTAATAATCCCCTTCTCGGGAACTTCCAGTGAAACACCTTTCAGAACGAGGATAACCCGATCATAGATCACTTCAATGTTATTGACACTGATGATCGAATCGCCACTTTTGGCAACTGACGGGGTCACCTCATTCATGATCGGACTGATGTAAACCAGTACTCAGTAGGTATTAACCGCAGTCGGACCCCATGTCCATACCGCTTCGCGGTGTAATGCCTTTTTCGGCGGCGTACGCCATTGAACTTTCCATGATCATCGGCCCCACGAGAGATCGGTCGGTTTCGATCCAGTCGGTGACTTCAACCCATTTGGCACCATCCCAACGGCTGAACTTCACCGGCCCGCCGCCCTCGTGGTCAGCACAGGTGATGTGTAAGGGTGCCATCAAGCCTTCCGCGCCCAACTCGGCAATGCGTTCGGCGGTGATATTGAGGTTTTCCAGCCCCCAGCGCATCTCTTCACCGGTCAGTACTTTCGCCCCGAACTTGGTCTGGGCGGTACGGATGGCCTCGGTGGTTACAATCCCCGCCACAATACCACGATTGTAGTAAATCGTGCCGACGCGCTGCGGAGAAATATTACCCTGTCCGACCCCATGCACGACTTCCAATGCCTGCTGCACAACGGGGAAATCAGCACCCGACGGATGAAAACCCGCCGCCACATAACCAATGGCCGCCTTACCCGCGGGAATCACATCTTCTTCCGCGCCACTCCACCAGACTCCAACAATTCGGTCGGCTGGAAATCCCACGCGCGACGCCTCTTTCAGCGCGGTGGGATTCATCACACCCCAACCTCTCAGGATGACCCAGTCCGGTTTATAACGTCGTGCCATTTCAAGCCACGCCGCTTTTTGATCCAATCCCGGATGTGCCACCGGATAGTGTCTGACTTCAAACCCGTACTTTTCAGCCTGGGCTTCCAACACCGGTACGGTTTCCTTACCATAGCTGCTTTCATGATGGAGATTGGCGATTTTCTTACCCCGCAAATTCTCCATACCACCTTCCTGCATACCAATGTACTTGATCTTGGCAGTATTTTGATTCCAGTAATTGGTGATAAGCGGAAACACCCAAGGAAACACTTTGCCATTGGTGGCATCGGTTCGTCCATAACCCATCGAGATGATTGGGATTTTGTCTGCCGTAGCCCGTTCAATCAATCGATAGGTAATACCGGTGCTGAGTGGATGTACCACGGTGGCGCCATGTTCACCTTTGTTTTTCAGGCGCTCATAACATTCAACCCCGCGGTCTGAATTGTAAGCCGTTTCACACTCTTCCCAAACCAGCTTGACGCCGTTGATGCCGCCATCGCGGATATTCAACATCGCCATGTAGTCTTCAAAGCCACCAAAAAAGCCGGAACCACCTGCCGCATAAGGACCGGTTCGGTAGACTAAAGCCGGTATGAACTGCTCCATCTCCTCGGCCTGAGAAACGGAGTAAGGTACTACAGACACCACTGTCGCAATCAGCGACAGCACAATGGTTTTAATTTTCATAGGATTTTACCTCCCATACTAGTGAAACATAGAATAAGAAATGCTATAGCTAAATAGTTTAACACTGCCACCTGAAGAAATTTGCGTGATTTGATATCCGGGTGATAGCCTGTACCATCAGTAGGGAAAAGGCCACTGACGAAGTTTTTCCTTGATAATCTGCCACATGCGCGCAAATCCAAGCGGTTCAACGGCCAGAAAGAAAATAATGGTGCCACCATAAACGATTAATTCCAGATTCGCCAAGGCGGCGCCTGACAGCGTACCTTCTCCCAAGCTGGACGCAAGAATATTCAAAAATGGCGGCAGCAGTACGATAAATGCCGCCCCTAAAAAGGAGCCCATAATTGAACCTAAGCCGCCGATGATAATCATAAACAAGATGGTGAATGAGCGAATGAGATCGAACGCCTCAGTGTCAGCGTTACCAACGTAAGTAAACACATAGAGCGCCCCGGCGACTCCACAATAGAACGAACTGATCGCAAAAGCAAGCAGTTTTGTTTTGAGTGGGCGAATGCCGATGATCTCTGCGGCAATGTCAAAATCTCGAATCGCCATCCATGACCGGCCGGTCATGCCGCGCACCAGATTTTTCGCCATCAGCGCCAGCACTACCACAACTGCTAAGGTCAAGATGTACTTGGCCTCCGGCGTGGCATTCGGTCCGGAAACGACCACGTCAATCGGGGCCAGAAAATCCAGCGCCCGACCTTCATGTGCCAGCGCGCCGAATAGTGTCTGTGTGGGCGCCGAAGCGACACCGGCCGGGTCGTAATTGGTGAACCAACCGACATGGTCAAAAATCCACAACAAAAAGAACTGCGACGCTAAAGTCGCAACCGCCAGATAAAATCCCTTGATGCGCAGGGAAGGGATACCAAACAGCACCCCTACTGCGGCGGCCATGAGACCCGCTAGAATGAAATCAATGACGAGGGGAATCTCCGGCACCCGCAACACCAAATTGTAGCAACCAAACGCACCCACGGCCATAAAACCACCGGTACCCAATGACAGCTGACCGGCATAACCGGTGAGCAGATTCAGACCCAGTGCCGCTAAACCGAATACCAGCAACTGTGTCAAGATCGGTCCCATCAGGTATTGACTACCGGAAAGCGGCGGCCAGACGAAGGCAATCAACAGGATGACCATAATGCCGATACGGTCATTGGTCAGTGGAAAAATAGCCTGGTCGGCTGGATAACTAGACTTGTACTGGCCGACTTCCCTATAAAACATCAATATGGCTCCGATGACTAAACCCGTTCAATAATTTTTTCGCCAAATAGACCTTGCGGACGAAACATCAGGAATATCATGCCTAGCATATACGGCGTCCAATTCTCCGTACCACCACCAAGGTAAGGAATACCCACAAAAACTTCAAAGACCTTTTCAGTGGCACCGACGATCAGGCCGCCGACAATTGCCCCAGGGATGGACGTGAATCCACCAATGATGATGACCGGCAAAGCCTTGAATGCCAGCAGAGAAATACTGAACTGCACACCCAGTTTTGAACCCCACATGAGACCGGCAACCAACGCGACGATGCCGGCCGCCGCCCAGACAACAGCCCAAATGTTCTTCAATGGAATGCCGACGCTCAGCGCCGCCTGATGATCATCGGCGACTGCTCTGAGCGCCCGACCGACGCGGGTTTTCTGGAAAAATATGGCTAGCGCGGTCACCAGGCCGGCCGCGATCAATCCTGCATAAAGATCAAATTGGCTAAGATAGACACCCCCGATATTGAAGGGTACATCGGGTATGCCAATGTCCAGCGCGTGCACATCAGCATCCCACACCCCCTGTGCAACACCCTCAATGACGTAGTTCAGGCCAATAGTGGCCATGAACAGAATAATGGGTTCCTGATTGACCATGGGACGTAGTACCACCCGCTCGATTGCGATCGCCATGCCAATAACGATCACCAGTGATACTGCAAAAGCCCGATAAGCAATCACACCATCACCAAACAGCGCCACCACCGCCAATCCCAATAGCACACCAACTGCCCATTTCGGGGAATGCACCGCCGTCGTCAGCATCAGAAATAACAGCATCGTAACAAACACGGCGCGCCACATATTCTGCCCACCATCGACGAAAAATGCCAGCACCAAAATCAACACCGCCGTCACAAACAGCGGAATCCGCCGCAGATAACGGTCGGAAAATCGTTTGATGACACTGCCGTCGGCGCGATATTGTTGTAATAACAACATTACGGCCGCCGCACCAGCCAAACCAATCGCCAATCCGCCGGTCCACATCCAAAAATCACCGGTCAGCTCAGTGAGCAGAACAAAGGTCAGTGCGCCAAACAATACTAAGGCACCCTGCGCGAAATTGAATATTGACGACGCTTTGTAGATCAGTACTAAACCAAGCGCCACCAAGGAATACATGATTCCCGATAGCAGACCGCCTAGCAGAACTTCAACAAAAAATAAAAAATCAATCCAATCCATACTGATTCACTTGCAACGGTCAGTGTTCACCCAGGTAGGCGCGAATCACCGCGTCATTCGTGCGCACCTCGTCAGGCACCCCGTACGCAATGCGTTCGCCATGATCAAGCACCACAACATGATCGGAAATATCCATAACCACCCCCATATCATGCTCAATGAGCACCACCGTGGTGCCAAACTCGTCATTGACATCCAGCACAAATCGCGCCATGTCTTCTTTTTCTTCCAGATTCATACCAGCCATCGGCTCATCAAGCAGAAGAATCTTGGGTTCCATCGCCAGCGCGCGTCCCAGTTCAACTCGCTTCTGGAGTCCATAGGGTAGTTTGCCAACCGGGGTCTTGCGAATGCTCTGAATTTCAAGAAAATCAATGATGCCCTCGACAAACTCCCGCTGCTGCACTTCCTGCTGGCGGGCGGGAAAATATAGTGCTTCGCGCAAAAAGTTGCTCTTTACCTTGACAATTCGCCCGGTCATGATGTTGTCAAGCGTCGACATGCCCTTAAATAGTGCAATATTCTGAAATGTTCGGGCGAACCCCAGGCGCGCCACCTGCTCGGGTGAAGCAGACGTACGATCGATTCCCTCGAACCGGATGCTCCCTGTACTGGCCTTATAGAAACCACTGATTACATTCAGCATCGACGTCTTACCCGCACCATTCGGTCCGATGATCGAAAAAATTTCGCCTTGGTACACTGAAAATCCAACCTTCTGCAGGGCTTTGACACCACCGAAATTGACTGAGACGTCATTCACTTCCAGAGTGACGTTGGTGAACTCCCGCCGCATCGTTTCTGAAGTAGCAGTCTGAATGGATTCCATCGCCGCGTTTACCCTGCCAATCGCATCGGCGCGAAGCATCGAACCTGCTGAATTTCGAGATCGGCCACCATCATGCCTTTTCGCCCATCTTCAAAAACCACTTCATTTTCAATGTGTCCCTGCGTGGCATCGGTGTAAAGGGCATCAATCAAACTCACATATTTTTCCGAAACATTACGGCGGCGAACTTTTCTGGTGCGCGTCAGTTCACCATCATCCGCGTCCAGTTCTTTGTGTAGAATCAGAAATTTTTTGATTTGCGATCCGGCGATTTCACTATCTTTAGCGAGGTCCGCATTGGTCTGTTCAATGCAATGGTTGATCATCTGATAAACCTGTGAGTTAGCGGCGAGTTCCTGGTAACTGGAATATGCAACATTATTGCGTTCCGCCCAGTTACTGACGGCATCCAAATCAATATTGATGAATACACTGACATAATCACGCCCGTCACCGAAGGTCACCGCTTCACGAATTTGTGGAAAGAACTTCAGCTTGTTCTCCAGGAATTTTGGGGCAAACAGCGTACCGTCATTCAAACGACCGACATCCTTGACCCGATCAATGATCTTCAGGTGCCCGGCAGCAGTAAAAAAACCCGCGTCACCGGTGGATACCCAGCCCTCACTGGAGAGTGTATCGCGCGTCGCTTCAGGATTTTTATAATATCCCTGAAAAACACCCGGACTCTTATAGAGTATCTCACCCGCGTCTGATATTTTCACGTCGACATCAGGAAACGGTATACCACAGGTATCGGGTTGAACATCATTATCCTGCTGTACGGTAATGTAGACCGACGCTTCGGTCTGACCGTACAACTGCTTGACATTGATGCCCAGCGCTCTGAAAAAGGCAAAAATTTCCGGACCGATGGCTTCACCGGCGGTATAAGCAATGCGAATTCTACTGAAGCCCATGGTATTTTTAAGCGGTGCATAGACCAGGATATTACCGATCGCATAAAGCACTCGTTCCATAACCCCCACGGATTCTTTCTGCAGGATGCGAATGCCACAGTGTTTGGCGACATTGATGAAGTAGTCAAACATTTTCCGTTTGATCCAACTCGCATCTTCCATGCGCACCAGCACGGTGGTGAGAATGTTTTCGAAAATACGCGGCGGACTGAAAAAGTAAGTTGGACCAATTTCCTGCATGTCGTGCATGACCGTCGCCCCACTTTCCGGACAACTGACGCAGAATCCCGCAACATAGGATTGTGCATACGAAAAAATATGGTCACCGACCCAAGCCATCGGTAGGTAAGCCATACATTCTTCCTGCTCCGTCAAGTTATCGAATTTGATCGAGTTGATGACGGTGACCAGAACGTTGCGATACGTTAGAATCACACCTTTCGGATAGCCTGTCGTGCCCGAGGTGTACAAAATCACTGAAACATCGTGTTCACCGCCCTGTTGCAACTCCGTGTCAAAATAGTTCGGGTGTTCAGCGTTGAAGCGTTTGCCGGATTCAAGCAGGACATCGTAGCTGCTCAATCGATCGACTGAATAATGACGCATGCCGCGCGCATCATCATAGAAAATGAATTCAAGATTAGGACAGCGCGCGGAAATCTCCAACAGCTTATCCACCTGTTCCTGATCTTCGACTAGGGCAAATCGAACGTCAGCGTGGTTAATGACATACTCCATCTCTTGCGCCACGGAATCCTGATACAGTGGTACCGGAATGCCGCCGAGTGACTGCGCCGCCGCCATCCCCCAATACAGGCGCGGGCGGTTATCACCTATGATGGCTAGTTTGTCGCTGCGCTGAAACCCGGCCGCGGCCAGGCCACCGGCTAAACTCCGCACTTCGTCAGCCACCTGCCCCCAAGTCCAGGTCTGCCAGATGCCAAAATCCTTTTCACGAATGGCCGGGCGATGTGGGGTCAATGATTGGCGGTTAAACAGGAGTTTCGGAAACGTATCTGATGTTGGGTCTAACTTCATTTCCAGACTAAATCTTCAATGGTGACAGAGCATTGAAGATATCTTACCTAAACAATTATGAAAGTTTATCAGTTTACCTGAAAAAAATTTATTTTTCAAACATTTTTAGAGTCATAAGACCGCTGGCATGTACGATGAACTGAGGTGATGGTTAACTTGAATGACCAGTCATTCGCAACCGCTGATTTCAAGCCGGCAGAAAAATCTGCCAGCCACGCGCCGATCAATCTGAGTCGTCAGCAGGATCATTGATGTTCAGGCACCTCATATTCCAACAACACGGACTGGCCGATCATCTCGATGAACCGCACGACCCTTGCAGAGCCATTGGCATCCTCCAAGAGTAGCCGCTGATTCAGCTTGAAGTGAACTGGTTCCCGTTTACCTCTGTCAATAGAGATTTGACCATCCGTATACAAATACATCCGGTCATAATGATCAAGTTTTGGATTCAGCCGGCCAGTCAGACCAGGCAAATCAATCCAGCGATTCGTAAAGGTCATGGAACCACCCGCCGGCAGCTCATCCAACTGAATGGCTAGTGGAGACTGTGGATACCACTGACGAATTACCTGTCCTTTGTATCCAGCCTTTGCACAAAACACAGTCATCGGTAATTCAGCATGAAAATTGAAGGACACTTGACCGAACACATCGGTCACTTCCCGCAGATAAGTCTTGTTGGGGTAGAGTACGACCACTTCTACGTCTGACAGTTGTCGATCATCGGTGGACACCGACACTCCACCTTCAAGGCCCTCGGCTGACGGTCTGGCCGATGGCACGGTCAATTTCAGTTCCACATCATCAAGGAACTCATACTGGGGTTCAAGGCCCGTCAGACTCACAGTTTGCTCATAAATCACCGGTACGCCTTCGCCCCGCTGCTCCAAAATGTACGAGCGTTCGCCGGCGCCAAATATATCGCCAACCGGGATCATCCGCAAAATAGAAGCAAGTACTTCATTGCGAGTGACCTGTCTGGCACGCATGGCCTCAATTGATAAACTGTTGGGCAGATTTCCCGGTGAATATAATTCAAACCGATCATCAAACAAGAATAGACGTATTTTTGTATGTTCGAGTGAGTAGTCCCGGTGGACCACTGCATTGACAATGGCTTCAAACACCGTGCGTGAACTGAATTGCGGTGTTTCGATTCGAGCCGGAGTCTTCCGCGCCGCAACTTTGGTATTGAGTCGGACGAAATTAACCGCATCTCGGATCTGTTGATCAAGAGACCCCGTGATGGTTCTCGCATCCAGTTGACTGGCGACACCCATGGTTACACCGGCAACGGTGGCGCGGAGCACCCCTTGTTCATCGAAACGTAGCAGTCCTAACTTTATCAGTTGATCTTCCCTGCTTTCAATGACGCGCGAACTGAGAATGCGCGCAATCAAATGTTCGTCAAAGCTGCTAATGCCAGACTGTCCGACGATGGCTTGATCAGTGCCCAATTGTTCAGATTTACGGCGCTGTTGGAAAAGACGTGACAAAGCAGCAGGCGACAATTCACGTTTGGAGCTGCCTTGGCGCGCATAATATCCACCGGGGCTTTTGTGCACTGACGGACTCTGAGCAACCCAAGCAACCAGAACGGCGGGATGGTCAGGCAGCGGTAATTTTTGAATGATAACTGAAAGTGGAGGGTTAATGCTGTCGGCGCATATTTCCCGAATCAATCGTTCGAGTGTATCCAACTGTTGCCGACTCATGCCTCGTACCTGACCGGCATCCGACACACTGAACATCAATGTACCACCGTCGGGGGAGTTGCCAAAAGCGGCCAACTCGTCGGCGAGTTTATTGCGTTCAGGCGATTTTACATGCCGGCCGGCAAATTTGATCTCTTTGAACTCGTGGTGGCTATCCTCACCCAGCGCAAGTCGCGTCAACAATTTTTCACTATCCCAAAGCACAACACCACCTGTTCTTGTGTAGCTCGCTTATATGGTGTACGGTATCAGCCGATTCTAGTCAGTTGATACGGCGCTTGCCATTCGCCGGTCAGCGATGCATTGGATATCATTATATTTGAATGGTACACGGTAGTCATTCAATGTGGTTCATCGAGGCACACCATGCAATGATTGACTTCATCAATCGTATGTTCTAGCTACTTCGCCAGTAGCCATCTTGGCGAGTGTTTTGTACGTACCTTATTCTCCGGCGCCGAATAGCATCATTCATCCACACCTCGAGTCAGAAACATCGCATCGCCGTAACTATAAAATCTGAATTTGTGCTGGACAGCATAGCGATAGGCATCCATCACTCGCTCCAGACCGCCAAACGCACAAACTAGCATCAGCAAGGTTGAGCCGGGCAGATGGAAGTTGGTGATCATGCCCTCAACCACATTGAAGCGAAAACCCGGCTTGATAAATAACTCGGTTTCGCCGTCATAAGGTTGCAACTGACCATTCTGAGTGGCTGTTTCAAGGACTCGAACCGTGGTGGTGCCAACCGCGATAATCCGCGCTTTTCGCCGCCTCGCTCGACCGACCGCATCGCAGACTTGCCGAGACACATGGCATCGCTCACGGTGTAAACTGTGCTGCTTAACGTCACTCCCGCGTACCGGTGCGAACGTTCCGGCGCCGATGTGCAGTGTTACATACTGAACTTCGACCTCAGCTTCAGCGAGGCTTTGCAACAGCTCATTGGTGAAATGGAGGCCCGCCGTCGGCGCCGCGACTGAACCTTCATGCCGCGCATACACGGTCTGATAACGACGCTGATCTTCACTTTCAACCGGGCGACGGATATAAGGCGGTAACGGTATGGTGCCACAGGAATCAATGATCGCCTGAACATTAACATTCGGCGCTGATTGCAATATGAACAACTCTCGGCGGCGACCGGTCACCGTCAATCGGTGCCTATCCACGAAAATTGAATCACCAATTCTGAGCGCGCGACTGGTTTTCAACTGAGCCTGTAGGCGATGCTTGCTCTCCAATCTCTCGACTAGAATTTCAACGCGACCACCCGTGGGTTTTTGCGCCGGTAGACGCGCGGGAATGACTTTACTGTCGTTGCAGATCAGTAGGTCACCCGGATTGAGCAACTGTCCAAGTTCAGCGAACTTAATCTCTCTCAAATCCGCCCGACACGCTGGCACAATCAACAGCCGGCTCTGGTCTCGTTCAACCGGCGGATGCTGTGCAATCAACTCACTCGGCAGATGAAAATCAAACGTATTGAGAGTAAGTTCTGCTGTCGATTGTTCGCCGCTGGTAATCAACGCGACATTGGGCTATCTGGATGCAACGCCCACTCGGTCCAAGACCCATCGTACAGACGCAAGTCACTCTGACGCAGTTGAGTAATGGCCAATAAAAGAATCGCTGCCGTTACCCCTGAACCACAGGTGCTGATGATCGGCTGGTCTGGTTCAATGGACCGAGAATGGAGAATATCGGCAATCTCATCAGCACTTTTCATCGTACCATCTACATTAAGAACATCACCGTAGTACAGATTCCTGCTACCGGGAATATGCCCGCCTCTGAGCCCTGGGCGCGGTTCCGGTTCAGTGCCGTTGAATCGACCGGGTGAGCGAGCATCCACCAGCGCAATGGAACTGTCAGACAGACTGTCTTTCACCTCCTCCCACGTGACCACCGCTTGCATTCCGTTACGGCCGTTATAGTTTTGTGGTGTCACTTCGACTGCCCCGTCGACCAACTGACCACCCACACGCCGCCAAGCGCTCAGGCCACCATCTAGGACGTTGACCTGCTCGTGACCGAAGGCTCGAAACATCCACCATGCCCGCGCCGATGCAACAAAATTGCCCCGGTCATATGCGATAACTCGACTGTCACTCGAAATACCGAGGGTACCAACTGACTGTTCGAATATCGCCAAAGTCGGAAAAACGTGTGGCAGTTGGATAGACGTATCGGCTACCTGATCAATGTCGAAGTAAACCGCGTCCGGGATATGTTCCAGCAGATAGGCTTCATACGCATCGCTAGGTACGTTGGGCATATACCAAGTGGCATCAATGAATCGAATGTCAGGCTCACCGAGCAATCCACATGCATCATCAGCTGAAATAAGGGGATTGGATAACATAAAAGTCCTCAAAGTACATCAGAAAAGTAGTTATTATTTTACGCAGAGTCTGGCACCTGTGCCGCTATTTTCCGGTACCAGACGGCCAGTAGCAGGCCACGAGCCAACATGAATACCATGATGCCCATCCACAACCCATGGTTGCCGAAATAATGTGCGCTGGGTAACACGGCCAGGAAAAACAACACCATTGCAATCATCAGACAGTTTCTCATTTCAACGGTACGCGTCATACCGATATAGACACCGTCATACAGAAATGGCCAAACACAGAAAAATGGTGCGATAATCATCCAAATCAAATAGTTGCCTGCCGTTGCCCGCACACTATCAATACCAGTCATCAACCCAATGATCCAGTCGCCCAGTAAGGCGTAAATCAAGGAAAAGCCAATGGCCATGATGCATGACCACATCAACGTAGCCGCCACGATTCGGTTTAACCGTCGGCGGTCCCGAGCTCCATACGCGTTTCCCGCCAATGCTTCTGCAGAATGAGCAAAGCCATCCAACCCAAAGGCCAGAAAATGTAGCAAGTGAAGCAGCACACTGTTACCGGCTAGAACTATATCACCCTGTCCAGCACTGGCCCACATGAAATAAATGATCACAACTTCCAGGCACAGCGAGCGAATCAGTATGTTGACATTGACCTGCACTAGTTGTACCATTTTCGCCCGGCGCAAGACATTCGACCATGTCACCGGAGCGGCGGAGTTTTGCAACAGTTGCCAACAGATGACCAGCCCCACCAGCGCGGTTATTGTTTCACTGATCACCGTCGCTACGGCAACACCTGACACACCCCAGCCAAAGACGACGACAAACAGCAGGTCCAAGACGATATTCATGCCATTTAACAGCAGCTGTAAACCCAATGCTGTTTTCATACGTTGGAGGCCGAACAGCATCCCCAACACAACCAAGTTGAACATAGCAAAGATCGCACCCCAAATACGAATGCGGTAATATTCAAGAGCAGAGGTTTCAACAAGTTCAGTCGCTTCGAAAAACCAGAATACTGTTTGACCGATGGGTACTTGCACCGCGATGATGAGGCCACCGAAACCGGCAGCAATGACCAGACTACGAAGAAACACCGCGACAATTTCCGGATAGTCGTCGGCACCGTAACTTTGCGCGACAAATCCGGTGGTACCCATACGAAGGAATCCAACCAGCCAATACAGGGTGCTGAAAATCAGTGCGCCCAGTGCCACTGCACCGATATACACGGGGTCCGGCAGATGGCCGACAACCGCCGTATCAACCGCTCCAGCCAACGGTAGGCTCAGATTGGCAATGATCACCGGCCACGTCAGATTGAGTACCTGACGATGTAGCCGGCGATTGTCTTTAAAATTCAGAATCTGCTTGAGCACGACCACTCATACTACTTTAGCTGATATTCATCCGTGAAGTTATTCCCTCTACGCACCATAGCCGGGACACCTACCAAACACCATTTGACCGGACCAAGTCACAGATGGCACATCCGGACTAACTACTACAAAAGTACTGTAAAGTGTCTACCACTCGCAAAGTGAAACTAAGCAGTGTTGTTGTAAAATGACTCATCGTCAATATCCTGTCTTGCCGGGGTGGCGAAATTGGCAGACGCGCCGGACTCAAAATCCGGTGGTGGAGACACCGTGAGAGTTCGAGTCTCTCCTCCGGCACCATTTTCAATTGCAATCCAAAATGAAGTTTTTATTTGACCTACTGCCACTGATTCTCTTCTTCGTCGCCTACAAAATTTACGACATTTATGTAGCGACCGGCGTAGCAATTGCCGCCTCGTTCGCCCAGATTGCTGCGATTTGGCTACGCCATCGAAAATTCGAAAACATGCATTTGATCACACTGGGCGCACTAGTGCTTTTTGGCGGCATGACGTTATTACTACGCGACCCGGTTTTCATCAAGTGGAAAACAACCATCGTTAACTGGATTTTTGCCGCCATTCTTCTTTACTCGCATTTCTTTATGAAGCGTTCCATTGCAGAAATACTGTTCAGTGAAAAAGCAAAGATTAACCTGCCTCGCAAAGCATGGCGAACATTCAATCTGAATTGGGGCTACTTCTTCCTAGTTATTGGTGCGCTGAACATTTACATTGCGTTTTTCTATGGACTACATCTGGACGCAGCTGAACGCGAAGAAATTTGGGTCAACTTTAAGGTATTTGGGGTGTTGGGCTTGACATTCGCATTTACATTCATTCAGATATTTCTAATGATGTGGAGCGCAAAACGTAAGGGGATTGAAATTTAAATCAGACAATCATTTCAGAGTCCCCAAACCTAAAGAAATAACTCACCCATTTTTATTCAATGGTTTGAGGGTGAAACTTCTGCATCAATTCAGCTGCCGATGCAGCCAATCGCCACCATTATGACGGTCAAAACAAACCATTATTGTCTCAGTCGCCGATCTGACGAATAGATGTTAAAGTTTTTTGTTCAGAGGCGGATGCTGGCGATAAACAGACCGCAGCACTATAAACTGAAAATGCTTCGAAATTGGAGGTGTTTACCAGGTAAACACCTCCAATTCAGCGAATGTTTCGCCAACTATTATTCATCTGATAAATTGATCTCTGGTGCATTCGCATCACGCCGCTCCATTTTTCTTTTTGAGTTTAATGATTTCTTTAATGGACAGTTGGGTCAGTGTCTGAATTTCCTGGTCGCTGTAACCTTCAGCAATCATGGACTGAGCGATGGATGCGCGAGCGCTCAACGCGCCTTTTTCCATTCCTTGTTCCAGACCCTGCAAAATACCCTTCCCAAGGCCTTTCACCACTCCCTCTTTGATACCTTTTTCAAGTCCTTCTTTCATGCCTTCTTCACGTCCTTCTCTTAGGCCTTTCTCCCAACCCTGAATCGCGCCCTGTTCCAGAGCGAGATCCCACATTTCCTGTCCCGAATCGGGCTTATATTTTTCCCAGATGTCAATGGCTTCCTGCATGAGTGCATCTCCCGGGCCACCAGCCCATAGTAATTCTCTAACACTCTCTATTGTAATGGATGGTCGTTCTTTCCAGACATAATCTTTTAACCGGGCGATGAACGGACCGCGCACCGAGTGTTCCAACCGCGCTGCGCGCCGTAGCCACTCGACATAGTGTGAGGCATCGGCAACCACGATGTTGAGCATGATGTCGAGTAACAGCCCCACCTGCGGTGGCATCTCTTTGAGCTGTATCTGCACCTGACGGGAACTCGAATTGATAAAGAGCATGCCAAAATGGAGTAGCACACTATTAAACAGCCGTAGATAATCAGCGGGGTACCCAGTGTATTGGCTAGCGGCGAACGTCAGCGCTGGATGCCAATTCTGACGGCCGTGGTAAAAAACAATAGGAATGACTGAGCCTGCCCCTTTTCTGAGTAACCGGGTCGCATAGTCGAGCAGCTGATAGAGCACTGTGGGGTCCGGATTACTCTTGTGCTCGATGAGCAGATGTATAGCAACCCTTTTACCCTGTTTGAGTGTCACGCTCACCACCCGGTCGGAGACCCTTTCACTGAGGTCTTCCGCACCGGCGTGATGGCTGGACTCAATGCGCAGTGTGTCGAGGTCGAATAGATCCAGCTGTTCGTCATCAAACGCGAGCCGCAACAGATGACCGAGCTGTTCGGGTGTTTGGAAATTGCTTTTGAAGTAGTAATCGTGCCAGGGACCGGGCACCGGTTTTCGATCGGGGTTGGGTGTTGTTGGCTGTTTAGGCATGTGGGTTTCTCCGGTATCGCCATAGAATGAAAGCCCGTCGGCATGGCACCATGTGGCTACCGTGCAGCGGGGTGTAGAGCAGCAGTAAATCATACGTGCGATGTGAAAGATAAGATCAATTCGATATCAGCCGCGACGAATTAATTAATGCTCTGCAGGTGACGATGGTAGCGACCGGATAAATGCTAATGTCTCGTAGTGGCAGGTTTCGATGGTCAGATGCCGCCCGGTCTAGCTTCCAAGTTACGAAGATTCACAATCGCCCACTCTGAAATTGCATGTGACTTGCAGTAGAACCGATGCTGGTTAGATACCAGTATCAACTCCATGTCTACATCGAATAGCCATTCAATCGGGGGTGTAGATGTGATCACCGATATTGATGACATGACCGAACTTTGTTGGTAAACAGATCAAGTCAGAAGTTCTGCGTTGACCTGCCACCGGTCATGGCATCAATGCAACATGCATCGGTCAACGGACCTGATGCTATGAGTGTTCACTGTGCCCTGCACAATGCTGCAAACGCCAAAACACCGAACAACTCGATTGCTCAGTTGTTAACTACAACACTGATTGTTCAAATGCAACCGATCAAACGATGCCGGCGGCCATCACCAGCAACTGACAACCACTTTTGAATCTAAGCTATGATCGACGTGTGCGACTGAACAGATCAGTCACAAGATGAGATGAACTGTTGACCTGATGACATAAACTCAGATCAATAATCTTAACGACTGAGATTAAAATCGGGATATCTAGATTTACAAATCAGAACAACTAGAGAACTATGACTGTTGAAGCGGACAACTGGGTGTCACTCTCAAAATTCAGTTGACAGCGCTGACTGAAGGTTGCTCCGCCAACTGGTTCAAAACATATCTTAGAATGCCTTTGCATTCAAAATACTCCCACTCTCTAGGAGTGTCAATGCGAACCGTCACTGGAAAACTATGCTGGCTACCATCTTTTCTCACTCTAACGATTTGTACCGAATCAACTCCTTTTTCCAGACCTTTAATATGAAAAACCTCCTCACCGGTCAACTCCAGTGAGCGCCGCGAATCGCCATTCTGAAACTGCAACGGTAAGATACCCATGCCGACCAGATTTGAGCGATGGATTCTTTCATAACTTTCTACGATCACTGCGCGAACACCCAGCAGTAACGGGCCTTTGGCTGCCCAATCTCGAGATGAACCGGAGCCGTATTCTCGACCGGCAATGACGATTAGGGGAACATCTTCTGAACGATACTGCTCGGCGGCTTGATAAATCGACATGACTTCACCAGATGGCATATGCCGGGTCCAACCTCCTTCTGTGTCGGTAGCCAATTCATTGCGCAAGCGAATGTTGGCAAAAGTCCCGCGCATCATAACCTCGTGATTACCACGTCTAGAGCCGTAAGAATTGAAGTCGGACGCTCTTATACTTCTGTCAAGCAGATATTCGCCAGCCGGACTGTTTGGCATAATCGCACCAGCTGGAGAAATATGATCAGTGGTAATGCTATCGCCTAGCATTACCAGTGCTCTCGCATTTAGAATATCTCCAATTTTCTGACGTTGAGAAGGCTGGGTCATATCTTCGAAGTAAGGAGCTTTGCGAATGTAAGTGGATTCTGGATTCCAACGGTACTGACTGGACTGTTCAACTGGAATCTTGGCCCACTGCGCGTCCCCTTTGAACACATTGTCATATTTCGATTGAAAGAGTTCACTGGTTACGTATGCATCAACCATCTGATTGATCTCAGCCACACTTGGCCAAATATCGCGCAGATAGACATTTTGACCATCCTTGCCGACACCGAGCGGTTCGTGATAAAGATCCACATTCATCGTTCCAGCTAGCGCGTACGCAACAACTAGCGGTGGTGAAGCTAGAAAATTCATTTTCACTGCAGCATGGACCCGACCCTCAAAATTGCGGTTACCCGACAGCACTGAACTCACGACCAACTCACCTTCCTTAATACCGGTAGCAACGGCTTCCGGCAATGGACCACTGTTGCCTATACAGGTAGTGCATCCATAACCAACTACCGCAAAACCAATCTGCTCCAGCGGAGTCAGCAAGCCGGCGCGTTCCAGATACTCAGTTACAACCTGTGAACCGGGCGCCAACGAAGTTTTCACCCAAGGTTTAGACGTCAATCCTTTCTGAACTGCATTTTGCGCCAGCAGACCTGCGGCCACAATGACTGCCGGATTGGAGGTGTTCGTGCAACTCGTTATAGCAGCAACAACCACATCTCCATCCTTAAGTTGCACCTGCTCCTCACCCATATCAACTTGAATCGCTTTAGCACCTGAAGATTCGCCACGCAGTTGAGTAATGTGATCGAATACCTGACTCTTTGCTTCTTTCAACAGCAATCGATCCTGTGGTCGTTTGGGGCCCGCAAGGCTCGGCTGAACCGTGGTGAGATCCAGCTCGACGAATTCATTGAAACGAATCTGTTCACCACGTTCGGCTGGTTGTCGAAACATGCCTTGATGTTTGGCATAGGTGTCAACCAAAGCAACTGTTCTTTCAGAACGTCCAGTCAGTCGCAAGTAATCCAGGGTACTGGCGTCAATCGGAAAAATACCACAGGTTGCACCATACTCCGGCGCCATGTTAGCAATGGTGGCGCGATTCTCAACCGACAGATGATCCAAGCCGTCGCCAAAAAATTCCACAAACTTTCCAACTACGCCATGGCTACGTAACATTTGCACCACCGTCAGTACCAGATCAGTGGCCGTGGCACCCTCCGGCAAAGCACCCGTCAGGTTACAGCCGACTACTTTCGGCAATAACATCGCGATGGATTCTCCCAACATCGCGGCTTCTGCTTCAATGCCACCGACGCCCCAACCTAGTACGCCAATACCGTTAATCATTGTGGTATGAGAATCAGTACCTACAACGGTATCCGGAAACACCTGCGTTATGCCATTCACTGTTTTTTCAGCAGCCACTGAAGCCAAATATTCTAAATTAACCTGGTGCACGATGCCGGTAGAGGGTGGGACGACGCTGAACTGTGCGAACGAGTTCTGTCCCCAGCGTAAGAAAGAATAGCGCTCCGTGTTGCGCCGGTACTCCAAAGCCGAATTTAAATCGACTGCATTGCTTGACCCGAAGTGATCAACCATGACTGAGTGATCAATGACAAGATCGGTAGGAATGACGGGGTTTATCGCTGTGGGATCATACCCCATGGTCGCCAACGCATCTCGCATGGACGCCAGGTCCACGATGGCCGGCACTCCAGTAAAATCCTGCATCAAAACTCTCGCCGGCGAGAAACCGATTTCAGTATCTGTATTGGCAGCCTCATCCCACTGTGCAATGGACAGAATCTGTTCGGCCGTCACATCTATGCCATTTTCGCGGCGCAGAAGATTTTCAAGCAGAATTTTGAGCGAAAAAGGTAACGACTCAACATGGTATTGCTGTGGCAGGCGAGTTAAGGAGTAAATTTCATAATCTTTCCCATCCACTGTCAGCGTGGACCGCGTATCAAATGTGTTTAACATGTGTGAGCGTACCTGGCATTGTCGCGATTGGTGAATCAATTCTCAATAGAGAAAAGTCGTATTCCACATTTCTAATAATTAATAGTCCATCTCAAAACTGTTGAAACACTCGTTAGAGTTCAAGTCAACTCTGCTGATGACCGGCGTTACTGGCACGCAACCAAACTAGTCATCATGTTAACTCGCATTCAGCTAAAATTCGCTCGGCCTAAGCTGGCCATATACACGAATATTGAAGCTCATCTGCGGCAATCAGTCGGTCAAGGATTTTAACCCTCGGCATAGGGATGAGCGACTGCCAAAAACAACTGATACCAATAAGGAGACTTCTGCAGGTCAACGTCGCAATTCAATTGAATGGGTTCTGAGTGTTATTGGTGTTACTTTAGTTTCCAGATCGGAAGCTACCGGCAACCTGATTTCAGCCGTTTTTCATTCAACACTAATCGAAATCGACTTATCTTTATCTGATTTTTTCGGCACATTGAGATTCAAAATACCATTACGATAACTGGCTGAAATTTTGTCCGCCTGAATTCCCACCCGAAACTTAATACTCCGTAGGTAAGTTCCCAATCTTCGTTCATGTTGCACCCAGTGCCCACCTTCTTGTTTGATCCGGTCTACATCAGCATTGATGGTAACCGTACTACCTGAACATGAAATATTCACGGCATCTTTCTCAACACCTGGCATTTCTACACTGACGTAGTATCCGGCATTGTCTTCATAGATATCCACGGCGGGAGTCAATTCGTGACTGGACTCATGGCCGGGCGTTCGTTTGGCACCCAGCATCTGTTGAAATAGATTCTCCGGATCATCCGGGTAGATGTAGTATCCCCCAAATGGCGAAGCAATTTTATGGACCATAATAAACCTCCGTAGAAATGACGCTGATTCAAAATCAAAGGTAAAGTACTTTGAAATTCAGAACGACAACAACCGAAATCATACTGAAAATCTGAACTATGCTACACTGCATTATAACCGAACTGTTGATTGATTCCTATCAGGTTTATGACGATGCAAATTATTACGTTTCGAATCCAAACTTGGCAACATTGTGCACACCATCACAGGTTAAGTGACAGAAACGAGCAGTTCCTGAAATTCCTGCTCATTCAGAGTTTTGATCTGCAGCTCACGGGCCTGGTCTGCTTTGGATCCTGCACTGTCCCCTATCACCACAAAATCTGTATTTCGTGAAACCGATGACGAGACGCTTGCACCATGCGACTCAAGAATCTTCTTGGCTTGCGGACGCGTCATCTCCCTGAGTGTGCCAGTCAGCACAAATTTCTGTCCCTGCAGCTTCTGGACACCCGATTCATGCTGTTTAGGGGCCGCAATGGTCACCCCCAATTGCAACAGGTCGTCAATGATCTGGCGATTTCGTTCTCGGGCAAAAAAACTATGTATCCCGCGAGCGACAATCGGCCCGACGCCATGAATCTGCGCCAGTTCCTCCTCGCTAAGCGACATCAGATTGTCCAGTGTGGCACAATGTTCAGTCAGTAAAACCGCCGTCGATTCTCCAACATGTGGAATGCCTAGGGCGACCAAAAATTTAGGCAATGTCGTCTGCTTACTCTTTTCGATGCCTTGAAGTAGATTCTGAGTTGATTTTTCTCCTTTTCGTGCCAACTGTAAAATATTTTTATTCTCCAGACGATAGAGGTCAGCGACCGTTTTAATTTGTCCTTTGTCTACCAGTTCATTGATTACCGCGGGGCCCAGCCCCTCAATATCCATCGCACCCCTCGACGCAAAATAACTGATGCCCTGCTTTAATTGCGCCGCACAGATCAGTTGACCGCCACACTTGGCTATCGCACCAGCTTCATCACGAACAATCGGTGAGCTGCAGACGGGACATTGTTGAGGAAAAACGTAAGGTACCGTATCTGTTGGCCGCTGTTCCGTGACAACTCGCACCACCTGTGGAATCACATCACCGGCGCGGCGCACGATGACCGTATCGCCCACCCTAACGTCAAGTCGTTGAATTTCATCTTCATTGTGTAAGGTGGCATTGGCCACCACTACCCCGCCCACTTCAACCGGTGTCAGCCGCGCGACCGGGGACGCCGCCCCAGTCCGACCAATCTGAATGTCAATACCCTCAACCGTCGTCGCCCGTTCCTGGGCCGGAAATTTATGCGCAACTGCCCAACGCGGCGCGCGTGTAATATAGCCTAATATTTCCTGATCACGCTGGCGGTTCACTTTGTACACGACACCATCGATGTCGTAATCCATGTCATCGCGATGGTCCAGTAAGGACTGATGAAACTCCATGCATCGTTCAATTCCACTCACCAATCGGACGTCGCGCGCTACCTTAAAACCGAGTTTCCGCAGGAGATCAATTTGACCGGACTGGGAGTCAGGTACCATCATCCCTTCTAGGCGCACAACCGAATAAAATATCGCATCCAGCGGACGTTCACTAGTCACCTTCGGATCCAACTGTCGCAAGCTACCGGCTGCGGCATTGCGAGGATTCATGTAGGTGACTCGCTTGGCTGGTTTCTTCACAACCATTTGCGCATGCGTCGACACCGCATCGGCAACGCCATCATTCTCGGTAGCTTCCGGCGCGTCAACCTGGGTAACGTCAGCTGCGACATCGGCATTCGACCGTTGCTTTTTTTTGTGCGCGGCGACTTTCAGCCGCTCCGCCGCCTCCGCAACCAATCGCTCATTGAGACGAGCAAATCCACTGCGCGTCATGAATACTTCGCCGCGCACTTCTACCAGTGGTAGTGAGACATCTGATGCCAGTTGCAAAGGAATACTGCGTATCGTTCGAACATTGCGAGTCACATCTTCACCGGCTTCACCATCGCCCCGTGTGGCACCCTGGGCCAGCTGGCAATGTTCGTAAATCAAACTGATTGCTAGGCCATCGATCTTGGGTTCGACGAAATATTCAACTTCGGCATTCCCCGTTACCTCTCTGATACGGCGGTCAAATTCACGTGCATCCGGTTCACTGAAAACATTGTTGAGTGACAGCATAGGTATCGCGTGCTGCACTGTGGCGAGCGCACCACTCAGTTTACTCCCGACTCTCTGTGTCGGAGAGTTGTCTGTATCAGGTTGCGGGAACTGCTGTTCCAGTTCGAGCAATTCCTGAAATAACTGATCGTAATCGTAATCCGTTATCGTCGGATCGTCGAGCACATAGTAGGCGCGGCAATGCTCGCGAATCTGCTGACGAAGTGAGTTAATGCGCGCAACGGCTGCATCCGGTGAAAGCATGATTACCGGATTGGAACAAATTGAGACAACTCTGACATTGGACTTGGTGTTGCATCAGCATTCGGCGCCTGGAACAGGCGCAACGCCGTATTACTACCGGGAACAATGTTGCAGTACTCCATGTCATCAATGAAATCCTGCAGCTGCGAACGAATGAGCTGAATTTCACCACTGAAAATCCGGTTGCGCTCTTCGTCAACCAGTGTCAATGGAAAACGGCTTTCCAGCTGGTGCGCGAATTCAACCATCTGATCGAATGCTACTAGTGGCTCCCGAACGCACGGGAGATTGCAGTAGAGGGCCAACCCCGTTTCCTCAACTACATGGTCAGTGTTGGCCGGTGGCGGGATCACCGTGGTCAATACATACATGGGTACTGCAGTGGTGGATCGCGGATCAATTTTCTCAAACTCTTCATCGCTACGCCAGACGAGTTCATATTCGCGTGCCAGATAATCCAGCGTACGTTCCGATAACTGTCGACCATCTTTTGACTGCAGGATCAAAACTGCCTGTATGTTCAGATTGTCCACCTGTTCCGTCAGTGTTTTTGAATACGTTAGAGCTGATTCCAACGACAGGGACGGCAAGAAAATCCGCGACAGATTTTCGGCAATGTATTCACCCAAATCGTAAAACCGCCACCAGTTCGATTCATCGACTGACTTTCCAAAGTGCGTCAGCTGCATGGTTAACATCAAATCACTGAATCGTGCCGAAACATTGTCATCCATCAGATTCACCCAGGCATCACTGTCAATCAGTTGGGCAAAAATGGAGATGGGTAGCTCAATGCGTACATTAAAGTCGCGCACCAAGGCCAGTAGTTGGGTACGGGATACGGCGGTACCATTGCCAGGTACCCAACCGAGCATATCAATGGTCTGACTATTCGAACCGTTAATCAGCGGAAACTCTATGCTTTCGTCAACTTCAATCGGCTTGCGTTCGCTCGCTTTTTCCATATCCGTACCAGCCTCAGTCAAACCTAGTGGTAAAGTCACCTGTAAGCTGGGATCATTTGGATTCGCCAGTAGTGACTCCCAGTCATGCACAGTTTCACTCTCGTCGACTGTAGCATCTTGATGTTCATGATGCTGTGGCTCAAGATACGCGTCAGTGGTTTCAGTAGAAGGCTCTAAGCCATCTTCCACTAATTCATCTCCGTTCTGCATGCTCTCATCATCTTCCCAAGTCACAGTTTCGCTTTCGACTGACTGCGGATCATCCCAACTTTCAGTAGAGAATGGCAAGGACCCATGATCGGATTCATGGACCACCTGGTCATCCTGCCATTCCCAGTCACCGTTGCCAGCCATTGACTGAGTGATGTCTTCTTCTGCATCGGAAGGCGATAACCCGCTATCGGCGTCTGTCGATACGAATGTACCGCGCGCAACATCTTCGGGGAAAATCGAGGGTTCGTCTACGCCCTCCAAATAGGCCGGAGCAGACGCATGTTCTCCCCGCGGTGTATAGCTTTTCTGCACGTAATTCTGCGTCCGTCGATAAATGATCCAACAGAGTAGGATTAACAAGAGAAAGATCCCGCCAACGACTAAATAAACCACCATCATGCTGCAAACTCCTGGGCTTCCAACAGATCGACGGATAGAACTTTAGATACGTTCGGTTCCGGCATCGTCACCCCAATCAGGGTATCAACCGCTTCCATCGTAATCTTGTTATGTGTAATGAGAATCATCTGCGTCGCATCCGACAGTGCGTGCAGACTGTCACACAACCGATAAACGTTATCATCATCTAATGGCGCATCAATTTCGTCGAGCAGACAGACGGGTGACGGATTCAGCTGAAACATGGACAGAATTAGTGCCACCGCCGTGAGTGCCTTTTCTCCACCTGACAGCGCCTGGATGTTGTGAATGCGTTTGCCTTTGGGGCGTGCGTAGATCTGCAACCCAATGTTGTCAGGATATTCCCCACTGAGTTCGAGGTGCCCACTTCCACCCCCAAACAATTTAGGCAACAGGCGTTGAAACTCAGAGTTCACGGAACTGAATGTTTCATTGTAACGGTGGCGGGCTTCTTTATCAATTTTTCGGATGGTTTGTTGCAGAGTCTCCATCGCCCGCGTCAGATCATCGTGCTGTTCATCCATATAGGTTTTGCGCTGTAATTCCTGATCATACTGTTCCACGGCTACCAAG
The DNA here is from genome assembly GCA_965116205.1 of Arenicellales bacterium. Lineage (GTDB taxonomy): Bacteria > Pseudomonadota > Gammaproteobacteria > Arenicellales > JAJDZL01 > JAJDZL01. Next base: position 533,112 of record OZ220493.1, read on the forward strand.
TTCACGGTACCGATGGCCGCCAACCGTTTTTGCAGACGTTCCAGTTTCGCGGTCGTTTCCACCGGGTCGAACGAGTCTCCCAAATCGGCAGCCACCCGCTCAGCATCAGCCTTCTGGTTGGTCAGCTTCTCACCGATTTCTTCGCACTGAGCGCTCAGTCGACCCAGTGTAATATTGTGCTCCTGCAACGTCTGATGGAGTTCCTGAATTCCAAGCTGACCGTGCAGACGCGCTTCATCCATTTTTCGGCGACGCTGTTCCAACTCACCGACCTGCTCTCGTAACTCACTCAATCGCGCTTCGGTGTCTTTTCTCAGCGCCATGTACTGATCCAATCGGTTGCGCAGGGACTGTGTTGGATCATTGTGCGTTGCCTGTTGGTGTTCCAGTACATGCTTTTCAGCAAGAATGGCGGACCGACGCTGCTCCAACTCACTCAGTGACGATTCTGCCAATTTCTGATCGGAATGGTATTGGTGAATTTGTAGTTCCAGTTGGTAACACTGTTGTACCGCATCATTAACTGACTCCTGCAGTTCCCGCGACTTCTGGGTTTGCGCCTTCGTCTGCGCCATATGCGCCTGGCGATGTTGCTCAACGGTGGCCAAACTATCATTTTCAGACTCCAAAGTCTGCTTGAGCTGCTCCTGTGCTGATACCAGCCTTGATTGAGTCTCCCGCAGCTGTTGTTCTTTGCCAACCAGTTCTTGCAATTTGGTAACGAGCTGTAGACGCTGCAGTTCTGACTCTTTGCGGACACTGCGCAATTCTTCAAGCTCACCAGTCTTCCGCACCAACTGCTGACGCTGATCTATCAGCTGGTGTTCCTGCTGGACAACCAGTTCGCGCAATTCCCCAATCTGCTGCTTCCGCTCTTCCTCAAGCGCATTGAGCGCAACAACTTGTCGCTGCAATTCGCGAATTATATTAACCGTCTCAAGCGGCCCGGTAGACTGCTCAGCACTGACCGCAGGAGCAAACCAGTTCGGGCCCATCAGCGCACCATCAGCAGTGACCACACATTCTGCATCCATCAATTGTGCCTGCATGGCCAGCGCATCTGTCAGAGTATTGGCCGTATAAACTCCCGCTAACAGTGCTTCAGCACTTTGATTGGGACTGTCAACAAACCGTGCCAAGCGCTTACTGTCCAATGCAGCTTTTTGTCGACTGCCATCACTGACGTAATATCGGGGAGTGGTAAACTGGCGACCCACCGTCGCTCGGACGATCGACTGTAGATCACTAACATAGAGTGCCGACAGCTTTTCGCCCAACACACGGTCTACCGCCCGTTCCCAGCCATCGGCTACGGTTACCGATTCATAGAGTTCTTTGGCGTCCGCCAGCTGATTTTCGGCGCGCCAGTGCAGATACTCCTCATCGTCCACCGTCGATGCTCCGAGACTACGTTCAAGAGTCGCTAACTGGACGTATGTTTCCCGCGCGTTGTCTCTGCTATCTTCCAGCTCTTCAACGTGCGCATCAATCTGTGTGCGTTGCGCGATGAGCGCATCTTCCAAGTGTGCGATGGTACGGCGCAACCGATCACAGTCTCGTTCAACCTCTGTAATCTGTCGGTCTGAAGATCCCCCAGCCAATTCTGCCACTGCTGATTCCAATCTAGTGATCTCTGGAATGGTTGTTGCGGCCGCTTCGTTCGTCGCCTGCAATTCCTGCTGATTCTGTGTCAGCGCCGCGAGGGCTGATTCTTGACTGCGCACGGCCTCAATGACGTGCTGGTCCAGTTGTGCAGTCGCTTCCTGAACCACCTGCTGCTGATGCTCCTGATCGCTTAGCAATGATTTCTGTGCCTTAAGTCGCTCGGCTGCGGCCGCGAACTGGACGAGAGTCTTTTCGTGCTCAGTCAAAGCAAGTTCCGCTTTGGTGCGCTGTTCTGCAATCAAACTTTCCGTTTCATCTAGTCGCGCAGTCTTGGTCTGAATTTCCGTACGTGTGCGCTCCATTTCTTCAGTATATCGGGCCATACTCTTATCACATTCGGCGATCTCGGCATTCACCCGAAACAGTTCCATCTGCACATCCGTCTGCTTAGTTTCCAAAGCAAGACGGTATTCGCGCGCCGCCTCTAAGTCCGCCTCCAACGCACGGATTTCGGCAGTTCGTTTTTCCAGTTTTACTTCGAGTGCCGATTTGGTCTGCTGTTCAGCGGCAACCTGCTGATCTGTCTGCTGCCACGCGTAAGCCAGTAGCTGAATCTGTAGCACCGTCAGTTTTTCCTTCTGTTTGCGATAGCGCTGCGCCTGATTGGCCTGGTATTTCAGCTGCCGGAGACGTTTGTCCAATTCAGTGCGCATGTCATCTAGACGCTCAAGGTTCAAGGCAACCCGTTGCAGTTTGAGCAACGTTTCATGGCGCTTTTCACGGAACCGAGACACGCCGGATGCTTCTTCAATGAACTCACTCAGATCTTCCGGTTTGCCTTCAACGATACGACTGATCATTCCCTGTTCAATAATTGAATAAGATCGAGGACCGAAGCCGGTGCCGAGAAACAGTTCCTTGACGTCTCGCCGACGTGACCGGGTGCCATTGATGAAATATTCCGATATGCCATCGCGAGAGACCGTACGTCTGATGGAAACTTCGGCAAAATTCTCCCACTGACCGCCGCAACGACCTAGAGAGTTATCAAACAGCAGTTCGACGCTGGCCTGACCGGCCGGCTTGCGTTGTGCCGAGCCATTGAAAATCACATCATCCAAAGTGCCGCCGCGCAGACTTTTGGCTGACGATTCTCCCACCACCCAACGCATCGCATCAACGACGTTAGACTTGCCGGAACCGTTAGGACCAACGATACCACTCAGTGCCGGCGGAACATGAAGCGTAACCGGTTCGGCAAACGACTTGAAACCTGAGATCTTGATGCTGATGAGGTACAAACAGCAGAGCCCTACAATGTCAAATTAATCGTCGACTCATATCTAGAAACGACTTTCTCAATTCACTCGTGCGGCACCGTTTCGCGTAACGATGGTCGATCTTTAAACGACTCATACCAAGCCGCGAGCCGCTGCCGATTGTCGCGCCAGTCGTCGGTAGCAAATCGAAAATCCAAATACCCCAGCGCACAGGCCACCGTCAGTTGACCAATAGACCAGCGCTCGGCAAGCTGTGCGGATTCATCTTCCAGTACATTCAGGGCACGGTCAATGGCTGCCATATATCGGCTAATGAATACTTCGGAACGCTGTTCCGTCGATCGACGCCCTTCCAATAGACGACCAACTGCCGCATCCAAAATGCCATCACCCATTGCCTGTTGCCGTAGAGCTGTCCAACGTTCAACTCCACTTGGTGGAAACAATCGGGGTGCTGAACCCAAACTGTCCAAGTATTCACAGATCACCGGTGAATCAAACAATACTGTACCATCACCCAAGGTCAGTGCCGGCACCTTACCGAGCGGATTGTCGGTACCCAAATCGGTATCCGCTGCCCATGGATTCGTCGGAATCCGTTGAATGTGGTTTTCCAGGCCGCATTCCATGATGGTTGCCGAGACTTTACGAACATAGGGTGAGGTGGTTGAATATCGCAATTTAAGCATTACATAATCTCTTGAAATGATGTGGAGGAAAATACGGCCTACGCCGATTTAATCTTGAATTGAGCGCCAAAATGTGGTACAAAAACTGTTTATCTAGTTCACAATGACACGAGTCAATGTCGACGATCTCGCCAACTGCATTTTACATCACTACATACAACCATGGTTGAAGATTTATCAAATCTGGAACCCACCGGGGCTTTGAATTTCGTTCCCTATTCGCTGGGTAAAAATGAACGGTACATGAATGCGAAGCAACAGCAACATTTCATGAACATTCTAGCGGACTGGCGTCAAAGTCTGCTGAATGAATCGCATCGCACCGTTAGTACGCTACAGGATGAAACCATCAATCATCCGGACCCGACAGACCGGGCTAGCCAGGAAGCGGACATGTCCATTGAACTGCGCAATCGGGACCGGGAGCGGCGGCTGATTCGCAAGATAGATGACTCCATCTCCCGACTGGAGTCCGGTGATTATGGCTATTGTGAAAGCTGCGGGGTTGAAATTGGTATCGGTCGCCTTGAAGCGCGACCCACTGCGACTCTGTGTCTGGATTGTAAAGTACTGGATGAAATGAAAGAGCGGCGAAAATATTAAATCATCGGCGGAGTTCGAATTCAACAATGCCTGTAATCAGCAGGTCTGCAGGTATTTTCACCAACAGGTCCAACTGATAGAGACTTGATGAAGCAGAGATTGATAACATTGGTCAAAATCAAATCAGACGCTCATGATATCCATACTTAGATCTTCGACAATATCTTTAACTTGTGGCATCGTTATGCATCGCCAGTAACTCTGTTCCAAATCTATTGATCGACTGAACCGATCATTTATCCCCTCGTTAATTTATCCCCTCGTTAACGAAAAACATAAAAATAATGAATACATTAGATATTTACAGGACTCGAGAATTGGATTAGGTCACTACTTAAAGTGACCAAGATCGATTTCAGACCGTCAGACAATGGTTGTTGCCGACAACGGGTGGTGATGCCCGAATGCTTTTCCAGCACGGCACGCAGCGTCTGTCAGCGGCGCCGGTCACCGGCGTTGCGCCGTTTCACTCGAATGGACTGTACCAGCTGATAAGCGAGGGCGGTGATGAACAGATGACCTTCACCCGTCTTAGATCGAGATCGGTTCAGATCGCGAAAGACTGCCTCTAGATCAGTCAATTATGTTGCATGCAACATAATTGACTCGTTTTGATATAGTCACGACAAAGTAACTGTTTGATGCGTTCGTCTAGCGCAATGAATTGCCAGTTCACAACTGAAGATGCGCGCATCTAGTCAAATCGAAAGTTTCTGCATCAGACGAATGACTATACACTATTTTTTCATAGGCTTTCCACGTTGAACTGTACCAGATTGCGGTCCTCGCGTTCAAACACCATCGCCAGCAGGTGAACTTTATGATCGCCGGTTCGATACTTGTTGGCATATTTCTTCTCGCGCAACTGCGCCACCGCCTCAGCCAGTGCCGCTGCCGCCGTACCGTCGCCCTGCATCTTACATTCCAAGATGAACACCTGTTCACCACGGGTCACCACCAGGTCGGCACGACCATGACTGGATGATTCTTCACCCGTCACCTTGACACCGAGACTCACGAAACACGAATACAGCACACTGGTGAAAAACGCCTCATAACGGGCGAGGTCGCTACGATCATGCCACTGATGCGGAATAGCGGAGAAAAACGCATGCACGGCCGCTTGGAACCCATCAAAGTCATTGGCGTCCAACCGTTCAATCAGCCGCTCACCCTTACTTGATAGTTCCGTCAGCTGACCCTGGTCACTGACCGCTTCGAGCAGTTCCTCGTTAAGTGAAATGCGCACTTCAAGGTTCGGATAGGTCAGGGTGTAGACCCATCTGTGTGCATGCCACTCCCGTTTCACGATGGTCAGATAGCCACACTGGAACAGCAGCGCATTGATGCTGATGTCGTTAATATTGAAATTAGACAGTTCCTTGGCATATAACTCCAAGTTCTCCAGCTGCAGGATGTTGATACCACCGCGGGCCAATCGTTGATGTAGATAACTGGGCGTGCCAGTGGCATACCAATACGGTTCGAACTGTCTTTTTTTGAACAGCAGCAGGATGTCGAAGGGGTTGTAGACTTTCTCCTGCCCGAGCCAGTGGTAGCCGTTATACCAGCGTTGCATCTCACTGCGATCAAGGCCGGCCAGTTCCGGGGCAAACACCGTATCAATGTCCTTATCGGTATAACCGCAGAGAGTGGCATACTCGGGGTCGAGACTGATGTCTTCCAGATTGTTCATGCCGGAGAACAGGCTGACTTTGGAATACATGCTGATGCCGGTGACGAAAACGAACCGGAGCTGCTCGGCACAGCCCTTGAGAATGCCATACACGCCATGCAGGCACTGGCGGTTGGCTTCCGCCTGTTTCCGGTTGCCCAGCAGATCCAAAAGCGGCTTGTCATATTCGTCCACCAGCACCACCACCTGCTGACCAGTGGTGCGATGCAGTCTGAAAATCAGGTCCTGCAGGCGAACTGCGCCACTACTGTTCGCTGGCTCGACTCCGGCAACCTCTTCCATCTGAGCCAGTTGTGTGTTGATGTGACTGTCAAGCTCGCCCGGCCGGCCATAACCGGCATCAAAACTCAGCCGCACCACCGGATACTTGATATCCTAGTCCCAGCGGTCGTGGATGTGCAGGCCGCGGAACAGTGGTTCATTCCCTTCGAACAGTTCCTGCAGAGTGGAGATGAGCAATGATTTACCGAACCGCCGCGGGCGCGATAAGAACCAGTACTTGCCATCATCAGTTAGCTTCTGAATATGTGGCGTCTTGTCTACATAGTAACAGTTCTGTTTCCTGATTTCTGGAAAGGATGCTTCACCGATTGGCAGTTTCAACTTTCTCATTGCCGTATGTTACTGAGTAGCGGTGTCATTGAAATTGCATCACAGGGGAAAATCTGACCTCCCCACTCATGCGCCAGCTCCTCTCCATAACCGCCGGGAAAGATAACGGAACGGATGGCATTTTAGAAGCATCACTCATCAATCAACAAAATTCTGTCTATCAAATCACTAAACGTGAACTGAACAGTACTGTTCATCTTTACAGGCTTTCCACACTGAACTGTACCAGATTGCGGTCATCGCGTTCGAACACCATCGCCAGCAGGTGAACTGTATGATCGCCGGTCCGATACTTGTTGGCATATTTCTTCTCGCGCAGCTGCGCCACCACCTCAGCCAGTGCCGCTGCCGCCGTACCATCGCCCTGCATCTTGCATTCCAAGATGAACACCTGTTCACCACGGGTCACCACCAGGTCGGCACGACCGTGACTGGATGATTCTTCCCCCGTCACCGTAACACCGAGACTCACGAAACACGAATACAGCACACTGGTGAAAAACGCCTCATAACGGGCGAGGTCGCTGCGGTCATGCCACTGATGCGGAATGGCGGAGAAAAACGCATGCACGGCCGCTTGGAACCCATCAAAGTCATTGGCGTCCAACCGTTCAATCAGCCGCTCACCCTGACCGGACAGCTCCGTCAGCTGTCCCTGGTCACTGACCGCTTCGAGCAGTTCCTCGTTGAGTGAGATGCGCACTTCATGGTTGGGGTAGGTCAGGGTATAACACATCCTAGAATCGCGCAGCGCCTGATCGACGATGGTCAGATAACCACACTGGAACAGTAGCGCATTGATGCTGATGTTGTCAATATTGAAATTGGACAGTTCCTTTTCATACAGCTCCAGGTTCTCCAACTGCAGGGTATTGACACCACCGCGCGCCAGCCGGCCATGTAGATAACTGGGCGTGCCGGTAGTATACCAATACGGTTTGAACTGTCGCTCGGCGAACAGCAGCAGGATGTCGTAAGGGTTGTAGACCTTCTCCTGACCGAGCCAGTGGTAGCCGTTATACCAGTGCTGCATCTCACGGCGGTCGAGTCCTTCCAGTTCCGGGGCAAACACCGTATCAATGTCCGTGTCCGTGTAACTACAGAGGGTGGCATAATCAGGATTCAGACTGATGTCGCGAAGATTATTCATGCCCGAGAACAGACTGACTTTGGAATACATGCTGATGCCGGTGACGAAGACGAACCGGAGCTGGTCGGCACAGCCTTTGAGGATGCCATACACGCCATGCAGGCACTGGCGGTTGGCTTCCGCCTGCTTCCGGTTGCCCAGCAGGTCTAAAAGCGGCTTGTCATATTCGTCCACCAGCACCACCACCCGTTGCCCGGTAGCAGCATGGAGATTCATAATGACGTCCTGCAAACGCTCGTCCGCATCACCGGTTAGTGGTGATGATTCAAGACCAGCTCTTTTTTCCTGTGTAGCTAACTGTTTGATAATATAGCGGTTAAGTTTACCTGGCTTGCCATACCCGGCATCAAAGCTCAGCCGCACCACCGGATACTTGATGTTCCAGTCCCAGCGGTCGTGGATGTGCAGGCCACGGAACAGCGGTTCATTCCCTTCGAACAGTTCCTTCAGAGTGGAAATCAGCAGAGATTTTCCAAACCGCCGCGGGCGCGATAAAAACCAGTACTTGCCCTCATCAGTCAGCTTCTGAATATGTGGCGTCTTGTCTACATAGTAACATCCGGCCTTCCCTAAGCCTAGCAAATGAAGCAGCGCCGATTGGCAGTTTGAACTTTCTCATTACCACATGAACAAAGTAGGTGTCATCAAAATTGTATCATAAGAGGAAGCTTGTCTTCGCTCCGGACAGAATATCCTCATCGTCGTGACACTAAGAAATTGCCCCTTCTTAGATTAGCCAAAGGTTAGAGAAACGCAGTTGCCAAGATTCTACAGATGGAAAATCGTCCACCAATCGTCTATACAGATGTTTCCACTAATAAGGAAGCATCATTCCATGATTGAATGGAGTATCAATATCAAAGCCTCTCATCCATTCAGAAGCTTGCTAACGATACGCTGACTGCTATGAAACTTCATTGATTGAAAATCACTCACACATCACCACGAAAGGCAAGGGTTCAGAGTGTTTGGACTTTGTCAGTTAAAAATTTACAGTTGAACTCAGAATGGGAACTGGATGGCTTAATTTTCCCAACTTCATTGAAGTTTCCTGTAAAAAAACAGATCTGATTCACATGCTGCTATGCTAGTTCGTTCACACTCTGGCACGGCTGTTAGATTCAACTTACCATTTCAGCGTCCCGTTGAGCTTGATGCTATCAACCGATTCCATTCCTGATCTGGTTTTTGCTCCAAGTCCAAGACTGAGTTCTTCACCCAATTTGTAGCGCACACCAAAATCTAAAACTCCTTCACCAGATTCAGGCAGACTGAGGCCTGCATAAGGTGTAATCAGTGCACTCGGTACAGTTCCACCGACTCCGAAGCCATAACCCAATTCAACATCCATTTGACGGCTGGCATCACCCGCGCTACTGCCACCTTGTGAGGCATCATAGTCGAACAGCTGTCCAATGCCACTGGCTACCTGACCCTGAGACAGCTTGAAACTGAGAGATGAACCAAGTCCATCCGATTTGGATTCAAGATTGAGTTGAGCGCTCACACCCCATTCGTCTCGATTTCGTTCATGTTTTATCAAATTACGAGCTCGCAACTCGGCAGTCATCCTAGATGCTGGAATACGCCACGTCAAACTGCCGCCAAGTTCCATGCCGGCACCCCTGCCGATGTCCCCATCGTCATAGCGCACACCGGCCTCCAGCGCCGTAATCAATGTTCGATCATCAGTCAGGGAGCGCTCATGCGAGCCCTCAACCGAAAGCCGCAACCGAGTTGACTGCAAGGTTAGCGCTGTCAAACCATCGTTTGCCGAAGTACTCTGCTTGACTATGGAACTTTCACCTTTAACTGCAAGCCGTGTCTTGCCCCCTGAAATCAAGTCCGGATACTCCCGAAGCACGCTACGACCGCCCATCGCAAAACTGCTCTGTGTCAGATCTGTGATGCGCATTGAAGCACTATTTTCCTCTTTAATGCGAACTTTTCCTTTACCATACCCAACACTTGTCCACAGGTTTGATCCATCAGCCAATAACCAGGCTGTATAGGGTTGTATCGCAGTCATTTCAGTCTTATAGACAGATTTTACGTCATCAGTTTCAGTATCAATCTCGCCTGTAAATCGAGAGACCGCAAGACCAGCTAACAGGTCTGAGCGAAGACGCATGTCAGCACCAAAGTGAACCGCCCACAAACCACCATCCCAAGAAACATTGTCTTCTGAGCCAGCAAGTGAAGTCCAGTCTGACTTACCCCACACCGAAGAAGCCCCTTCGCGAATACCAAAATTATCCAATTGCATAGCAAACGACGCGCCATCCAAAATGTCTTTCAGATGAAGGCGATTTTGTCCTTCAGACCACTGAACTTCCTGCCACTTCGGTGGCAGTGAAGTGGCACTTGCACCCAGCTCAAACTCGCCACTTAGGTTGCCGGAAGCCAATGTTGTCACACGACTGGATATGACCGATAACGTCTGTGATAACATTTCAGCTGCAACCTTCGGCATCAACGCAGACTGTTGACTGTTCGCCCGTTCTCGCTGTTTGTCTTCCGTCGTATCTGTGACCGTCACTACAACCGGACCTCCCATCACCGGATCGTAGCCGCCGCCGCTAGCGCGGTGCGTCAGCGTTACTGAGGCAACTGCATCGCCGGCGGTGTCTTCAGCTACCGAGACCGTAACCGTCTGTGCGGTGTCGTAATTGCTGGTGGTGAAAGTCAGCGTAGCAGGGGTGACTGAGACATCGCCTGCCGCACCCACCACTGTCACCGTCACATTGTCCGACGGTTTGGTGGCCAACTTCACCGTATAGGTGTCGCTACCTCCTTTTGCCATTGTCAGCGCAACAGGTGTAACCGTCAATCCTTTCGTATCATTCTCAGTCACCGTCACCGCTACAGTAACATTCGCCACAGAACCATAACCACCACCTGCAGCACTATGAGTGAGTGTTACCACGTCATCCGTATCACCATCTAGATCCTCTGCTGCTGAAACCGTGACCATTTGCGCGATGGCGTAATTAGTGGATGTAAAGATCAAGGTAGCAGTGTCCACTGACACGTCGCCCGCGATACCGCCTACCGCTACCGTCACATCTGCCGATGGCTGGGCGGCCAATTTCACAGTGTAGGTACCACTGCCACCCTCCACCACTGTCAGTGCGGCCGGTGTTACCGTCAAACTTTTCGCGTCGGTGACTGTGACCACCACCTCGTCGGTGGCCAAATTGCCTTTACCATCCGATGCCGTCACCGTCATCGTATAGGTGCCGGCCACGGCCGCGGTGAACGTCAGACGCGCGGCATTAAGTGCCGTACCACCCGGCAACGCTGGCGACGTTTCGCCGGTCTTGCGCGTCCAGACATACGTTATAGAATCTCCGTCGGCATCCGTCGCCACCGCAGTGAAGTCTACCGTCCCACCCGTCGTCACCGTCTCATTCTCAAGTGCGGTCAGCACCGGCGAAGCATCATCGTCGGTGATGGTCCCCGTCGCCGCGGCAGTGCCGATGCTTGCGTTGGTGGCATCCGACAGCTTCAGCACCACTGTCTCGTTCGGCTCATCCAACTCATCGCCGGTGACACTGACGGTCACCGACTGCTGCGTCGTGCCGGGCACAAAGGTCAGCGTGCCGACACCGCCGGTGAAATCCGTACCCGCAGTCGCCGTCGACGCGGCATCCACCGCATAATCAACCGTCACCGACTGCCCGCTGACCGCCCCCAGCGTGACGCTGAACGTCATATTTGTACTGCCACTGTCGCCTTCGGTCACCGCCGCACTCGGTGCGGTGATGCTCAGTGCCGGCGTGGCGTCGTCATCGGTGATGGTCACCGTGGTGCCGGTGACCGTGTTGCTCGACAGCGTGCCACCCACCGCCACCGTCTCATTCACTTCGTCCAGACTGTCAGCGGTGACGATGAGATTGAAATCCGCTTCACCTGACGTCGCCCCGGCCGCCACTGTAATGTTGAAACCGGTCACTTCGCTGAAATCGGTCCCCGCCGTCGCCGTGCCACCGGTCACCGCAATCGCGATGGTGGTCGCCGTCGCAGCCGTCACCATACCGGCTCGCGTGGCGGTCACCGTCACTGCGGTAGTGCCACTGGCCTCCGTCACCGTGCCCGGGTCCACGCTCAGTGTCCAGGTCGTACTCAGCGTGTCATCATCAGTGATGACCCCCGTCGCCGCGGCAGTGCCGATGCTCGCGTTGGTGGCATTCGACAGCTTCAGCACCACCGTCTCATCCAACTCATCCAACTCATCACCGGTGACACTGACGGTCACCGACTGCTGCGTCGTGCCGGGTGCAAAGGTCAGCGTGCCGACACCACCGGTGAAATCCGTACCCGCAGTCGCCGTCGACGCGGCATCCACCGCATAATCAACCGTCACCGACTGCCCGCTGGCTGCTCCCAGTGTGACGGTGAACGTCATGTTCGTACTGCCGCGGTCGCCTTCAGTCACCGCCGCACTCGGCGCCGCGATGCTCAGTGCTGGCGTTGCGTCGTCATCGGTGATGGTCACCGCAGTGCCAGTCACCGTGGCGCCAGACAGCGTCCCACCGATGGTTACCGTCTCATTCACTTCGTATAGACTGTCGGCGGTAACGGTGAGATTGAAATCCGCTTCACCCGACGTCGCCCCGGCCGCCACCATGATGCTGAAACCGGTCACCTCGCTGAAATCGGTGCCCGCCGTCGCCGTGCCCCCGGTCACCGCAATCGCGATGGTGGCCGCCGTCACAGCCGTCACCGTACCGGCCCGCGTGGCGGTCACCGTCACCTCCGTAGTGCCACTGGCCTCGGTAACCGTGCCCGGGTCCACGCTCAGTGTCCAGGTCGTACTCAAAGTATCATCATCAGTGATAGTTCCCGTCGCCGTCGCGGTACCAATGGTCGCATTGGTGGCATCCGACAGCTTCAGCACCACCGTCTCGTCCACCTCGTCCAGCTCATCACCGGTGACGCTGACGGTGATCGACTGCTGTGTCTCACCGGCATTGAACGTCAGCGTGCCATCCAAATCCGTGAAGTCCGTACCCGCAGTCGCCGTCGACGCGGCATCCACCGCATAATCCACCGTCACTGACTTCCCGCTGGCCGCCCCCAGCGTGACGGTGAACGTCATGTCGTTGCTACCGCGGTCGCCCTCAGTCACCGCCGCACTCGGCGCCGCAATGCTCAGTGCCGGCGGCGCATCGTCATCATTGATGGTCACCGCAGTGCCGGACACCGTGGCACCGGACAGTGTCCCGCCGACGGTTACCGTCTCATTCACTTCATCCCGACTGTCAGCCGTGACAATGAGATCGAAACTCGCGGTGCCCGACGTCGCCCCGGCCGCCACCGTGAGGTTGAAACCGGTCACCGCACTGAAATCGGTCCCCGCCGTCGCCGTGCCCCCGGTCACCGCAATGGCAAGAGTCGTGGGTGTCGCCGCGGTCACCGTGCCGGCCCGCGTCGCTGTCACCGTCACCGCCGTGGTGCCACTCGCCTCGGTCACCGTGGCCGGATCCACACTCAGCGCCCAGTTCGTGCTCACCGTGTCGTTGTCGGTAATCGTCACCGTGGTCACCGCATTGCCCAGTATGACGCCGGCCGGTAACGTACTACTGCCCGCCAACGCAATGGTGACCGTGAAAGTCTCGTCCGTCTCATCCAACCGGTCATCGGTAATCGGAATGACGATGTTCTTGAACGTGTCCGTCGTGCCGAAATCAACCGAGGTCACGGCCGTGGCATCGTAGTCCGCCGTTTGACTGGCCACACCACCATAGGTCACATTGAAGGTCACCGCCTGACCCAGTGCCACACTGGCCGTCACCTTCACCGTCACACTGCCACCACCTTCGCCCACCGTCACCTGCTTCGGCACCGATACCGTGTCTGCGGCGGCAACCGTAATGGTGACCGTCCCGGTGGCCTGGTTGCCATTACCGTCCGATGCGGTCACCGTCAGCGCGTAAGTGCCAGCCGCAGCCGCCGTGAACGTCAGTGTCGCCACATCAAGTTTGGTGCCGGATGGCAACGCCGGACCGCTGTCTTTCGTCCAGACATAGTTGATCGTGTCACCATCGGCATCGGTGGCTGACGCCACGACGGTCACCGTCTGACCAACCTTCTTCGATACGGCCGACAGCGCCGCCAGCACCGGCGTGGCATCGTCATCAGTAATGGTCACCGTGGTGCCGGTAACCGTGTTGCTCGACAGTGTGCCATTGACGGCCACCGTCTCATCCGCTTCGTCCCGACTGTCAGCAGTAACAGTGAGATTGAAATCCGCGGTGCCCGACCTCGCCCCGGCGGCCACCGTGAGGTTGAAACCGGTCACCTCGCTGAAATCGGTCCCCGACGCCGCCGTGCCCCCGGTCACCGCAATGGCGATGGTGGTGGCCGTCGTCGACGTCGCCGCCCCCGACCGCGTCGCCGTCACCGTCACCGCCGTGGTGCCACTGGCCTCGGTCACCGTGGCCGGGGTCACACTCAACGCCCAGCTCGTACTCAACGTGTCATCATCGGTAATGGTGCCACTGCCGGTGGCAGTGGTAATGCTGGCGTTGGTCGCATTCGACAGCTTCACCACCACCGTCTCATCCGACTCATCCAGCGTGTCTCCCTTGACGGTGACCGCAATCGGCTTCTGCGTCTGACCGGCACTGAACGTCAGCGTACCCGACACCGCCGTGAAATCCGTACCCGCCATCGCCGTCGTCGCGGCATCCACCGCATAGTCCACCGTCACCGACCGACCGCTGGCCGCCGACAGCGAAACATTGAACGTCATCGTCCGCTCACCACTGTCACCTTCGCTCACCGCTGCCGCATCGGCAATGCTTACCGCCGGCGGATCATCATCGTCATTGATGGTCACCCGGGTCACCGCATTGCCCAGCGTATGCGTCGCCGGCAGCGTGCTGCTCGAAGCCAGTGCAATGCCCACCGTAAACCACTCACTCACTTCATCCAAATCATCATCGTTGAGCGGCACATCAATGTGTTGCTCCGTATCCGTGCCACTGAACGTGACCGAAGTCACCGCATCGTTGTCATAATCGCCACTGGCCAGCGTACCATGCCCGGTCGCCGTGCCATCGGTGTAAGTGACGTCGAAGGTGACCGACTCGCCGAACGCCGTGGCCGTGGCAATGGTCACCCGTGCCCTGGTATCGTCACCCTCGGTCACCGTCAGGTTCTTCGGCACCGACACCACGACCTTCGCCGTCACCGTGATCACCACCGTCGCGGTGGTCGTATTGCCATTGCCATCCGAGGCCGTCACCGTCATCGTATAGACACCGGCCGTACCCGCCGTAAACGTGAGCGTCGCCGCATCCATGGTGGTGCTCGGCAGTGCCGGAGTTGTCTCCCCGGTCTTGCGCGTCCAGACATACGTTACAGTATCACCGTCGGCATCGGTGGCCGCTGCCGTCACCGACACCGTCCCTCCCGTCGCCACCGTCTCATTCTCAAGTGTGGTTAGCACCGGCGATGCGTCATCGTCGGTGATGGTCCCCGTCGCCGTAGCGGCACCGATGCTCGCATGGGTGGCATCCGACAGCTTCAGCACCACCGTCTCGTCGTCCTCGTCCAGCCCATCACCGGTGACGCTGACGGTGATCGACTGCTGTGTCGTGCCGGGTGCAAAGGTCAAGATGCCGGCACCCCCGGTGAAATCCGTACCCGCGGTCGCCGTCGTCGCGGCATCCACCGCATAATCCACCGTCACCGACTGCCCGCTGACGGCCCCCAGCGTGACGGTGAACGTCATGTCCGTACTGCCACTGTCGCCTTCGGTCACCGCCGCACTCGGTGCCGCGATGCTCAGTGCCGGCGTGGCATCGTCATCGATGATGGTCACCGTAGTGCCGGTGACCGTGTTGCTCGACAGCGTGCCATTGACGGCCACCGTCTCATTCACCTCATCCAGACTGTCGGCAGTAACAGTGAGACTGAAATCCACGGTGCCCGACGTCGCCCCGGCCGCCACCGTGAGGTCAAAATCCGTCACCTCGCTGAAATCGGTGCCCGACACCGCCGTGCCCCCGGTCACCGCAATGGTAAGGGTCGTGGCCGCCGTCGCCGTCGCCGCCCCCGACCGCGTCGCCGTCACCGTCACCGCCGTCGTGCCACTCGCCTCGGTCACCGTGGCCGGAGTCACGCTCAGCACCCAGCTCGTACTCAGCGTGTCATCATCGGTGATGGTGCCACTGCCGGTGGCAGTGGTAATGCTGGCGTTGGTCGCATTCGACAGCTTCACCACCACCGTCTCATCCGACTCATCCAGCGTGTCTCCCTTGACGGTGACCGTGACCGACTGCTGCGTCTCACCGGCATCGAACGTCAGCGTGCCCGACACCGCCGTGAAATCCGTACCCGCGGTCGCCGTCGTCGCGGCATCCACCGCATAGTCCACCGTCACCGACCGACCGCTGGCCGCCGACAGCGAAACATTGAACGTCATCATCGCTTCGCCACTGTCACCTTCGCTCACCGCTGCCGCATCGGCAATGCTTACCGCCGGCGGATCATCATCGTCATTGATGGTCACCCGGGTCACCGCATTGCCCAGCGTATGCGTCGCCGGCAGCGTGCTGCTCGAAGCCAGTGCAATACCCACCGTAAACCGCTCACTCACTTCATCCAAATCATCATCGTTGAGCGGCACATCAATGTGTTGCTCCGTATCCGTGCCACTGAACGTGACCGAAGTCACCGCATCGTTGTCATAATCGCCACTGGCCAGCGTACCATGCCCGGTCGCCGTGCCATCGGTGTAAGTGACGTCGAAGGTGACCGACTCGCCGAACGCCGTGGCCGTGGCAATGGTCACCCGTGCCCTGGTATCGTCACCCTCGGTCACCGTCAGGTTCTTCGGCACCGACACCACGACCTTCGCCGTCACCGTGATCACCACCGTCGCGGTGGCTGAATTGCCATTGCCATCCGAGGCCGTCACCGTCATCGTATAGACACCGGCCGTGCCCGCCGTAAACGTGAGCGTCGCCGCATCCATGGTGGTGCTCGGCAGTGCCGGAGTTGTCTCCCCGGTCTTGCGCGTCCAGACATACGTTACAGTATCACCGTCGGCATCGGTGGCCGCTGCCGTCACCGACACCGTCCCTCCCGTCGCCACCGTCTCATTCTCAAGTGCGGCCAGCACCGGCGATGCGTCATCATCGGTGATGGTCCCCGTCGCCGTGGCGCTACCAATGCTCGCATGGGTGGCATCCGACAACTTCAGCACCACCGTCTCGTCGTCCTCGTCCAGCTCATCGCCGGTGACGCTGACGGTGATCGACTGCTGTGTCGTGCCGGGGGCAAAGGTCAAGGTGCCGGCACCCCCGGTGAAATCCGTACCCGCGGCCGCCGTTGACGTAGCATCCACCGCATAGTCCACCGTCACCGACTGCCCGCTGGCCGCCCCCAGCGTGACACTGAACGTCATGTCGGTACTGCCGCGGTCGCCCTCAGTCACCGCCGCACTCGGTGCCGCGATGCTCAGTGCCGGCGTGGCATCGTCATCGGTGATGGTCACCGTAGTGCCGGTGACCATGTTGCTCGACAGCGTGCCATTGACGGCCACCGTCTCATTCACCTCATCCAGACTGTCGGCAGTAACAGTGAGATTGAAATCCACGGTGCCTGACGTTGCCCCGGCTGCCACCGTGAGGTCAAAATCCGTCACCTCGCTGAAATCGGTGCCCGCCGTCGCCGTGCCCCCGGTCACCGCAATGGCGATGGTGATGGCCGTCGTCGACGTCGCCGTGCCCGCGCGCGTCGCCGTCACCGTCACCGCCGTGGTGCCACTGGCCTCGGTCACCGTGGCCGGGGTCACACTCAACGCCCAGCTCGTACTCAACGTGTCATCATCGGTGATGGTGCCACTGCCGGTGGCCGTACCCAAAGCGGCGTTGGCCTGATTCGACAGCTTCACCACCACCGTCTCATCCGACTCATCCAGCGTGTCTCCCTTGACGGTGACCGCAATCGGCTTCTGTGTCTGACCGGCACTGAACGTCAGCGTGCCCGACACCGCCGTGAAATCCGTACCCGCCATCGCCGTCGACGCGGCATCCACCGCATAGTCCACCGTCACCGACCGACCGCTGGCCGCCGACAGCGAAACATTGAACGTCATCATCGCCTCGCCACTGTCGCCTTCGGTCACCGCCGCCGCATCGGCAATGCTCACCGTCGGCGGCTCATCATCGTCATTGATGGTCACCCGGGTGACCACATTGCCCAGCGTATGCGTCGCCGGCAGCGTGCTGCTCGAAGCCAGTGCAATGCCCACCGTAAACCGCTCACTCACTTCATCCAAATCATCATCGTTGAGCGGCACATCAATGTGTTGCTCCGTATCCGTGCCACTGAACGTGACCGAAGTCACCGCATCGTTGTCATAATCGCCACTGGCCAGCGTACCATGCCCGGTCGCCGTGCCATCGGTGTAAGTGACGTCGAAGGTGACCGACTCGCCGAACGCCGTGGCCGTGGCAATGGTCACCCGTGCCCTGGTATCGTCACCCTCGGTCACCGTCAGGTTCTTCGGCACCGACACCACGACCTTCGCCGTCACCGTGATCACCACCGTCGCGGTGGCTGAATTGCCATTGCCATCCGAGGCCGTCACCGTCATCGTATAGACACCGGCCGTACCCGCCGTAAACGTGAGCGTCGCCGCATCCATGGTGGTGCTCGGCAGTGCCGGAGTTGTCTCCCCGGTCTTGCGCGTCCAGACATACGTTACAGTATCACCGTCGGCATCGGTGGCCGCTGCCGTCACCGACACCGTCCCTCCCGTCGCCACCGTCTCATTCTCAAGTGCGGCCAGCACCGGCGATGCGTCATCATCGGTGATGGTCCCCGTCGCCGTGGCGCTACCAATGCTCGCATGGGTGGCATCCGACAACTTCAGCACCACCGTCTCGTCGTCCTCGTCCAGCTCATCGCCGGTGACGCTGACGGTGATCGACTGCTGTGTCGTGCCGGGGGCAAAGGTCAAGGTGCCGGCACCCCCGGTGAAATCCGTACCCGCGGCCGCCGTTGACGTAGCATCCACCGCATAGTCCACCGTCACCGACTGCCCGCTGGCCGCCCCCAGCGTGACACTGAACGTCATGTCGGTGCCGCCGCTGTCGCCCTCAGTCACCGCCGCACTCGGCGCCGCGATGCTCAGCGCCGGCGGCGCATCGTCATCGGTAATGGTCCCCGTCGCCGTGGCGGTGCTGATGGTCGCGTGGGTGGCATCCGACAGCTTCAGCACCACCGTCTCGTCCGGCTCGTCGAGTTCATCACCGGTGACGCTGACGGTGATCGTATTCTGGGCGGTGCCGGCCGCAAAGGTCAAGGTGCCGGCACCCCCGGTGAAATCCGTACCCGCCGCCGTCGACGCGGCATCCACCGCATAATCGACCGTCACCGGCCGGCCGCTGACGGCCCCCAGCGTGACGGTGAACGTCATGTCCGTACTGCCGCTATCGCCTTCGGTCACCGCCGCACTCGGCGCCGCGATGCTCAGTGCCGGTGTGGCATCGTCATCGGTGATGGTCACCGTGGTGCCGGTGACCATGTTGCTCGACAGCGTGCCATTGACGGCCACCGTCTCATTGACCTCGTCCCGACTGTCGGCGGTGACGGTGAGATCGAAATCCGCGGTGCCCGACCTCGCCCCGGCGGCCACCGTGAGGTCAAACCCTGTCACCGCACCGAAATCAGTCCCCGACGCCGCCGTGCCCCCGGTCACCGCAATGGCGATGGTGGTGGCCGTCGTCGACGTCGCCGACCCCGCGCGCGTCGCCGTCACCGTCACCGCCGTGGTGCCACTGGCCTCGGTCACCGTGGCCGGGGTCACACTCAACGCCCAGCTCGTACTCAGCGTGTCATCATCGGTGATGGTGCCACTGCCGGTGGCGGTGGTAATGCTGGCATTGGTCGCATTCGACAGCTTCACCACCACCGTCTCATCCGACTCATCCAGCGTGTCTCCCTTGACGGTGACCGCAATCGGCTTCTGCGTCTGACCGGCACTGAACGTCAGCGTACCCGACACCGCCGTGAAATCCGTACCCGCCGTCGCCGTCGTCGCGGCATCCACCGCATAGTCCACCGTCACCGACCGACCGCTGGCCGCCGACAGCGAAACATTGAACGTCATCGTCCGCTCACCACTGTCACCTTCGCTCACCGCCGGCGCATCGGCAATGCTCACCGCCGGCGGCTCATCATCGTCATTGATGGTCACCCGGGTCACCGCATTGCCCAGCGTATGCGTCGCCGGCAGCGTGCTGCTCGAAGCCAGTGCAATGCCCACCATAAACCGTTCATTCACTTCATCCAAATCATCATCGTTGAGCGGCACATCAATGTGTTGCTCCGTATCCGTGCCACTGAACGTGACCGAAGTCACCGCATCGTTGTCATAATCGCCACTGGCCAGCGTACCATGCCCGGTCGCCGTGCCATCGGTGTAAGTGACGTCGAAGGTGACCGACTCGCCGAACGCCGTGGCCGTGGCAATGGTCACCCGTGCCCTGGTATCGTCACCCTCGGTCACCGTCAGGTTCTTCGGCACCGACACCACGACCTTCGCCGTCACCGTGATCACCACCGTCGCGGTGGCTGAATTGCCATTGCCATCCGAGGCTGTCACCGTCATCGTATAGACACCGGCCGTACCCGCCGTGAAGGACAGCGTCGCCGCATCCATGGTGGTGCTCGGCAGTGCCGGAGTTGTCTCCCCGGTCTTGCGCGTCCAGACATACGTTACAGTATCACCGTCGGCATCGGTGGCCGCTGCCGTCACCGACACCGTCCCTCCCGTCGCCACCGTCTCATTCTCAAGTGCGGCCAGCACCGGCGATGCGTCATCATCGGTGATGGTCCCCGTCGCCGTGGCGCTACCAATGCTCGCATGGGTGGCATCCGACAGCTTCAGCACCACCGTCTCGTCGTCCTCGTCCAGCTCATCACCGGTGACGCTGACGGTGATCGACTGCTGTGTCGTGCCGGGTGCAAAGGTCAAGGTGCCGGCACCCCCGGTGAAATCCGTACCCGCGGTCGCCGTCGCCGCGGCAGCCACCGCATAGTCCACCGTCACCGCCTGCCCGCTGGCCGCCCCCAGCGTGACGCTGAACGTCATGTCCGTACTGCCGCGGTCGCCCTCAGTCACTGCCGCACTCGGCGCCACAATGCTCAGTGCCGGCGGCGCATCATCATCGGTGATGGTCACCGTGGTGCCGGACACCGTGGCACCGAACAGCGTGCCACCGATGGCCACTGTTTCATTCGTCTCATCGCGACTGTCAGCCGTGACCACGAGATCAAAATCCGTTTCACCCGCCGTCGCCCCGGCCGGCACCACGATGTTGAAACCGGTCACCTCGCTGAAATCGGTGCCCGCCGTCGCCGTGCCCCCGGTCACCGCAATGGCAAGGGTCGTGGGTATCGCCGCGGTCACCGTGCCGGCCCGCGTCGCTGTCACCGTCACCGCCGTGGTGCCACTCGCCTCGGTCACCGTGGCCGGCTCCACACTCAACGCCCAGTTCGTGCTCACCGTGTCGTTGTCGGTAATCGTCACCGTGGTCACCGCATTGCCCAGTATGACGCCGGCCGGTAGCGTGCTACTGCCCGCCAACGCAATGGTGACCGTGAAAGTCTCGTCCGTCTCATCCAACCGGTCATCGGTAATCGGAATGACGATGTTCTTGAACGTGTCCGTCGTGCCGAAACCGACCGAGGTCACGGCCGTGGCATCGTAGTCCGCCGTTTGACTGGCCGCACCACCATAGGTCACATCGAAGGTCACCGCCTGACCCAGTGCCACACTGGCCGTCACCTTCACCGTCACACTGCCACCGCCTTCGGCTACCGTCACCTGCTTCGGCACCGACACCGTGTCTGCGGCGGAGACCGTAACGGTGACCGTCTTGGTGGCCTGGTTGCCATTACCGTCCGATGCGGTCACCGTCAGCACATAGGCACCGACCGTGGCCGCCGTGAACGTCAGCGTCGCCACATCGAACTTAGTACCGGATGGCAGCGCCGGACCGCTGTCTTTCGTCCAGGCATAGCCGATCGTGTCGGCATCGGCATCAGTGGCTGACGCCACGACGGTCACCGTCTGACCAACCTTCTTCGATACGGCCGCCAGCGCCGCCAGCACCGGCGAAGCATCATCATCAGTAATGGTCCCCGTCACCGTGGCAGTGCCGATGGTTGCGTGGGTGGGATTCGACAGCTTCAGCACCACTGTCTCATCCACCTCGTCCAGCTCATCACCGGTGACGCTGACGGTGATCGACTGCTGTGTCTCACCAGCCGCAAAAGTCAAAGTACCGGCACCCCCGGTGAAATCCGTGCCCGCCGCCGTCGATGTGGCATCCACCGCATAATCGACCGTCACCGACCGGCCGCTGACGGCCCCCAGCGTGACGGTGAACGTCATGTCCGTACTGCCGCTGTCGCCTTCGGTCACCGCCGCACTCGGCGCGGCAATGCTCAGCGCCGGCGTGGCATCGTCATCGGTGATGGTCACCGTGGTGCCGGTGACCGTGTTGCTCGACAGCGTGCCATTGACGGCCACCGTCTCATTCACCTCATCCAGACTGTCGGCAGTAACAGTGAGATTGAAATCCACGGTGCCCGACGTCGCCCCGGCCGCCACCGTGAGGTCAAACCCTGTCACCGCACCGAAATCAGTCCCCGCCGTCGCCGTGCCTCCGGTCACCGCAATGGCGATAGTCGTGGCCGTCGTCGAAGTCGCCGCCCCCGACCGCGTCGCCGTCACCGTCACCGCCGTCGTGCCACTCGCCTCGGTCACCGTGGCCGGGGTCACACTCAACGCCCAGCTCGTACTCAGCGTGTCATCATCGGTGATGGTGCCACTGCCGGTGGCAGTGGTAATGCTGGCGTTGGTCGCATTCGACAGCTTCACCACCACGGTCTCATCCGCCTCATCCAGTGTGTCTCCCTTGACGGTGACCGTGATTGACTGCTGCGTCTGACCGGCAGCGAACGTCAGCGTACCCGACACCGCCGTGAAATCCGTACCCGCGGTCGCCGTCGCCGCGGCATCCACCGCATAGTCCACCGTCACCGCCTGACCGCTGGCCGCCGACAGCGAAACATTGAACGTCATCATCGCTTCGCCACTGTTGCCTTCGGTCACCGCCGCCGCATCGGCAATGCTCACCGTCGGCGGATCATCGTCATCGGTGATGGTCACCCGGGTGACCACATTGCCCAGCGTATGCGTCGCCGGCAGCGTGCTGCCAGTGGCCAGCGCAATGCCCACCGTAAACCGTTCATTCACTTCATTCAAATCATCATCGTTGAGCGGCACATCGATGTGTTGCTCCGTATCCGTGCCGCTGAACGTGACCGAGGTCACCGCATCATTCTCATAATCGCCACTGGCCAGCGTACCATGCCCGGTCGCCGTGCCATCGGTGTAAGTGACGTCGAAGGTGATCGACTCGCCGAACGCCGTGGCCGTGGCAATGGTCACCCGTGCCCGGTTATCGGTCCCTTCGGTTACCGACACGGTCTTCGGCACCGACACCACGACCTTCGCCGTCACCGTGATCACCACCGTCGCGGTGGTCGTATTGCCGTTGCCGTCCGAGGCCGTCACCGTCATCGTATAGACACCGGCCGTGCCCGCCGTGAAGGACAGCGTCGCCGCATTCATGGTGGTGCTCGGCAGTGCCGGAGTTGTCTCCCCGGTCTTGCGCGTCCAGGCATACGTTACAGTATCACCGTCGGCATCGGTGGCCGTGGCCGTCACCGACACCGTCCCTCCCGTCGCCACCGTCTCATTCTCAAGTGCGGCCAGCACCGGCGAAGCGTCATCATCGGTGATGGTCCCCGTCGCCGTGGCAGTGCCGATGGTCGCATTGGTGGCATCCGACAGCTTCAGCACCACCGTCTCGTCCGCCTCGTCCAGCTCATCACCGGCGACGCTGACGGTGATCGACTGCTGTGTCTCACCGGCATTGAACGTCAGCGTGCCATCCAGATCCGTGAAGTCCGTACCCGCCATCGCCGTCGACGCAGCATCCACCGCATAATCCACCGTCACCAACTTCCCGCTAGCGGCCCCCAGCGTGACACTGAACGTCATGTTCGTACTGCCACTGTCGCCCTCAGTCACTGCCGCACTCGGCGCCGCAATACTCAACGCCGGCGGCGCATCATCATCATTGATGGTCACCGTGGCACTGGTGAACGTGCTACCTGACAACGTACCGGCGACGTTAAGCGTTTCATCCACCTCATCTAGACTGTCGTCGGTAACGATGAGATTGAAATCGGCCTCACCCGCCGTCGCCCCGGCGGGCACCGTGATGTTAAAACCCGTCACCGTACTGAAATCGGTTCCCGCCGTCGCCGTGCCACCCGTCACCGCGATGGCAATGGTGGCAGCTTCCGTCGAAGTCGCCGTGCCCGCGCGCGTCACCGTCACCGTCACCGTCACCGCCGTGGTGCCACTCACCTCGAACACCGCACTCGGATCCACGCTCAACGTCCAGGTCGTACTCAGCGTGTCATCATCGGTAATGGTGCCACTGCCGGTGGCGGTGATAATGCTGGCGTTGGTAGGATTCGACAGCTTCACCACCACCGTCTCATCCGACTCATCCAGCGTGTCACCCTTGACGGTGACCGTGATCGACTTCTGCGTCTGACCGGCACTGAACGTCAGCGTGCCCGACACCGCCGTGAAGTCTGTACCCGCGGTCGCCGTCGACGCGGCATCCACCGCATAGTCCACCGTCACCGCTTGACTGCTGGCCGCCGACAGTGAAACATTGAACGTCATCGTCTGGTCGCCACTGTCACCTTCATTCACTGCCGTCGCATCGGCAATGTTCACCGCCGGCGGATCATCGTCGTCATTGATGGTCACCGTGGTGGCGACGTTACCTAACGCGAAATTGGTTGGCAACGTACTGCCAGCGGCCAGTGCAATGCCCACGGTAAAGGTTTCATTGATCTCGTCTAAACCATCATTGTTAAGCGGAATATCAATATGTTTTTCCGTATCTTCGTTACCGAACGTGACCGAAGTCACTGCATCGTTTTCATAGTCACCGCTTGTTAGTGTGCCATGCCCGGTCGCCGTACCATCGGTGTAAGTCACGTTGAATTTAACGGACTTGCCGAACGCTGCCGCGGTGGAAACCGTCACCCGCGCGTTGGTATCGGTACCCTCGGTCACTGTCAGCTTCCTCGGCACCGACACTAGGTTCTTCGTTGTCACCGTGATGACCACTTCGTCGGTGTCCGTGTTGCCCTTGCCGTCTGCCGCCGTCACCGTCATCGTATAGGTGCCAGCTGCGGTTGTGGTAAACGTCAGGCGAGCCGCATTGAGCGCCGTGCCACCTGGCAAGGCCGGAGTCATTTCGGTAACCTTACGTGTCCAGGTATAAGTTACCGTATCATTATCGGCATCCGTCGCCGACGCGGTGATATCCACCGCCTCCCCGGTCGCCACCGCCTCGTCCGGTATCGCCGTCAACACTGGCGAGGCATCATCGTCGGTAATGGTACCGCTGGCGGTATCATCGTCCAGCGTGGCATTGGTTGCCGACGACAGCTTCAGCACCACGGCCTCATTTTCCTCGTCGAGTTCATCACCTTTAACGACAACCGAAACGGTTTGCTGCGTTGTACCCGCAGAGAAATTCAGCGTACCGCTGCCACCGGTGAAGTCCGTGCCTGCTGTCGCCGTAGCAGTGGCATCAACCGAATACGCAACCGTCACCGGTTCACCACTGGCGGCACTCAACGTGACGGTAAAACTCATGGTAACGTCGCCACTGTCACCTTCGGTGACCGCGGTTGCATCAGCAATGCTCAATTCCGGTGTGCTATCGTTATCGGTAATGGTCACCGTAGTCACCGCAGTACCCAACTCATATCCCACCGGCAACCCACCACTGGCAGCCGCCGCAATGGTCACCGTAAAGGTTTCATCAGGTTCGTTTAGTTGATCGTCGGTGATCGGTATGACGATGTTCTTCGTGGTATCCGTCGGACCGAATGTCACTGAGGTAACCGCGTCGTTATCGTAATCACCATCCGCTGGACTTGAAGCCCCGGTAGCCGAACGACCACCATAAGTAACGTTGAAGGTAACTGACTCAGCGAAGGCCGCCCCTGTCTTAATGGTCACCGTCGCATTGCCAACACTCTCGGCGACCGTCAGCGTCGCCGGCACCGACACTACGGACTTCGCCGTCACCGTGATCACCACTGTCTCAGTGGCCGTATTGCTGTTACCATCCGCAGCAGTCACCGTCATCGTATAGGTGCCCGTTGCAGTTGTAGCGAACGTCAGGCGAGCTTGATTGAATGCCGTGTTACTCGGAATAGGTGGTGACGTCTCGCTGGTAGCACGCGTCCAGGCATACGTCACCGTGTCCCCGTCACCATCCGTCGCCGACGCCGTGATATCCACCTTCTGCCCTACTTTCAACGTCACATTGTTAATCGAACTCAGCACCGGCGACGCATCATCGTCGGTGATGATGCCACTGGCAGTCGCGTCGTCCAACGTGGCGTTGCCCGGCTCCGACAGTCTGAGTATTACGGTCTCGTCTTCTTCATCAAGTACATCACCCTTAACTGTAACTGAGATCAACTTGCTCGCCTCGCCGACGGCGAACGTCAGCGTGCCGGCACCTCCGGTGAAATCCGTATCTGCCGTCGCCGTTGAACCGGCATCAACTGCGTGCGTGACCGTCACTGACTTGCCGCTGGCAGCGGACAGCGTGACTGTGAACGTCATGGTGAGGTCGCCACTGTCGCCTTCAGTCACGGCAACTGCATCGGCGATGCTCACCGTCGGTGCAGCATCGTCATCAGTAATGGTGACAGTGGTGGGGGAGACGTTATTGCCGGGTAACGTACCACCAATCGTAATCGTCTCATCGATCTCGTCAAGACTGTCAGCGGTGACGATAAGATTGAAATCCACCTCGCCGGAGGTCGCCCCGGCGGCCACCGTGAGGTCAAAATCGGTCACCGTGCTGAAATCAGTTCCCGAGGTCGCCGTACCACCGGTTACCGAAATGGTGACGGTGGTGGGTGTTGCGGCAGTTACCGTGCCGGCTCGGGTGGCGGTCACCGTCATAGCCGTGGTACCACTCGCCTCCGTCACCGTACCTGGATCCACGCTCAGCGTCCAGCTCGTGCTCACGGTGTCATCATCGGTGATGGTACCGGTGGCGGTGTCATCGACCAGCGTCGCATTGGCGGGATTCGACAGCTTCAGTACCACCGTCTCATTGTTTTCATCAATCGAGTCACCCTTGACGGTGATCGCGATTGACTTCCGCGTCTGTCCAGCATCGAAAGTCAGGGTACCGACACCACCGGTAAAATCTGTAGCTACCGTGGCCGTTGAACTGGCATCAACGGCATAATCGACTGTTACCGACCGTCCACTTGCCGCGCCTAGTGAGACGTTGAACGTCATGGTAACGTCGCCACTGTCGCCCTCGGTCACTGCGATCGCATCAGCGATGCTTACCGTGGGCGAAGCATCGTTGTCGTTGATGGTCACGGTCGTGGTAGTAATACCCAACACAAAGCCATGCGGTAGCGTACTACCATCGGCTAGCGCAATGTGCACCTTGAAAGTTTCACTGTCCTCATCCACAATGTCATTATTCAGTGGGACGTCGATGTGTTTCTCGGTGTCTGTACTATTGAACGTAGTCGAGAGCACCGCATCGTTCTCATAGTCACCGCTGGATGACGTGCCGCTCCCAACCGCCGTTTCATCAGTGTAAGTCACTTTGAAGGTTACGGATTTGCCGAATGCTTCAGCCGTAGACACCGTCACCCGCGCTCGAGTATCGGTCCCCTCGGTCACCGTCAGTTGTTTCGATACCGATACCACGGTTGCCTGCGTCACCCGGATAATCACTTCCTCAGTGTCTGAGTTGCCATTACCATCCGATGCGGTCACCGTCATCGTGTAAGTGCCAGTTGCAGCCGTCGTGAAAGTCAGACGCGCGGTGTCAAGTATCGTGTCGTTCGGCAACGCCGGCACCGTCTCACCGGCAGCTCTGGTCCAGATATACGTCACCGTGTCACCGTCACCATCCGTCGCCGATGCCGTGATATCTGCCGTCTCGCCCACCGTCAACGTCTCATTCGGAATGGCAGCCAGCACTGGTGACTCATCGTCGTCATTGATGGTCACTGTAGTCATTGTCCGCCCCAACAGATAACCGGTCGGTAGTGTACTACCATCAGCCAATGCAATAGTAACCGTGATGGTTTCGGTACTTTCGTCCACTTCATCGTTGGTCAGCGGAATGATGATGTCCTGCGAGGTATCGTTCGTACCGAAAGTAACCATCGTCACGTCATTGTCATAGTCGTCTCCAGCGCCTGGCACCGCTGCGCCAGTTGCCGTACCGCCATAGGTGACTTTGAACGTTACCGCTTGGCCAAACACCTCATTGACCGAGACTGTCACGCGCACGCTCGAATCAGTCCCCTCAGTCACCAAGATCGTCTCCGGCACCGACACTCTGTTGGCCGCTACTACCGAGATCACCACCTGCTCGGTATCCTTGTTTTCGTATGGGTCACTAGCGGTCACCGTCATGGTGTAGGTGCCGAGTGCGGTGGGTGTAAAGGTCAGAGACGCCTGCTCAAGATCGGTGTTGGCAGGCAGATCCGGTCCGCTGTCCTTAGTCCACACATAACTGATCGCATCGCGGTCAGCGTCGGTGGCCGTGGCGGTGACCGACACCTGTTGACCCAGCTTCTTCGTCACCGGCAACAGTGTATCCAACGCCGGACTACTGTCGTCGTCGGTGATGGTCACTGTGGTCACCACCGCACCCAGCATATGACCCGGCGGCAGGTCGCCGGCTGTAGCCAGCGCTATGGTCACCGTGAAAGTCTCATCGACTTCGTCCACCCCATCATCGGTGATCGGGATGATAATGTCTTTCGTCGTATCCTGGGGGTCGAACGTAATGGACGTCACTGCATCGTTATCGTAGTCACCATCCGCCGGTAGCATCGCTCCGGTCGCCGAATTGTCACCGTAAGTAACGTTGAACATTACTGATTTTCCGAAAGCCGCTTCCGCGGTGATGGTCACCGTGGCATTGCCGGCACCTTCGACCACCTTCAGTTTTGCCGGTACCGATACTTCAGCCGCCGCGGTCACCGTAATCACCACCTCTTCAGTCGCGAAGTTACCGTTACCATCCGCTGCAGTCACTGTCATCGTATAGGTACCCACTGCCGTCGTGGTAAACGTGAGACTTGCCTGATTGAGTTTCGTACCATTCGGCAGGGCCGGCGCCGTCTCACTGGCATCGCGCGTCCAGGCATACGTTACCGCGTCACCATCGCCATCCGTTGCCGACGCAGTGACATCCACTGTCTCACCCACTCTAACTGACAAATCGTTCATTGCTTTCAGCACCGGGGATTCGTCATCATCGGTGATGGTAACCGTGGTCACCACATTACCGAGCGTATAACCCACCGGTAGACCTCCCTCGGCGGCCGCCGCAATGGTCACCGTGAAAGACTCATCATACTCATCTACCTGGTCGTCAGTAATCGGTACAACGATATCCTTTGTCTTATCTGCCGGACCGAACGTCACCGCCGCCACCCGATCGTTTTCGTAATCGCCGGTGGACGGGTTCGCGGCGCCGACCGCTGAACTGTCACCATAAGTGACGTTGAAGGTCACCGGCGTTTCGAAAGCCGCTTCCGAGGTGATGGTCACCGTCGCATTGCCGCCACTTTCAGCAATGGTCAGCGCTGACGGAACGGAGACCACGGGTGCCTCAATGACTGAAATCACCACCTCCTCGCTGGCCGAGTTGCCATGTTCGTCCGCTGCGGTCACCGTCATCGTATAGGCGCCTACTGCAGTCGTGGTAAACGTCAGACGTGCCTGATCAAGCACCGTGTCTTCGGGAAGCGCGGGTTCCGTCTCGCTGGCATCACGTATCCAAGTATAGGTTACCGTGTCACCATCACCATCCGTTGCCGACGCAGTGATATCCACCGATTGCCCGATCTTCAATGAAAGATTGGCAATTTCTTTCAGAGCCGGAGTTTCGTCATCGTCGGTGATCGTGATCACAGCCGTGGCATCGGCTAAACTGACACCCGCGGGCGGCGCCGACAACGTCACTGTAAATGTCTCATCAGCCTCATCCAAATCATCGTCCGTCACCGATACAGTACCGGTCACCGTCGCCACATTGGCTGCTAAGGTCTTAGCCATCGCCGTGGTTACGGCCGTGAAATCCACGTCCGCGGTTGCCGTATCTCCATCCTCGGCCGTCACCGTATAGTTAAAGTTCACAGGCGCCGTCGGCACCGGATTGGCTGTCACCGTAAAGGTGAACGTATCATTTTCTGCTGCTGACACGTCGGCCACGCTCAGTGACGTCAACCACGGTGTCACCGTCACCGTATCGGATGGCTGACCGGCACCGATTGCATTGACCGCGCGAACTCGAAATCGGTACGTAACACCGTAATTCAAGCTGCTGATGGTGTGGCTCGTCGTCGATGCAGTCGAACCGCCAATATCAATCCAGCTGCTGTAACTGGCGGCACCTGTTTTCTGCTGATACTGCCACTTGGTGACATCTCGATCCCCCAAATTCTCCCACGTCAGTGTTACCTGTTGTTGATCCAACGTCGCGGTGAGTCCGGATGGCTTGGCCGGCACATCGGTCTCAGTGACCAGCACCGTTAGTACCACCGGTTCCGCTCCGTCATATTCACCACCGATGGCACGGTGAGTCAGCAACACGCCGGGGTCGGTATCGCCGTCATTGTCTTCACTGGCGGAGACCGTCACCGACTGCGGTTCATTCCAGTTTTCGGCGCTGAACGTCAGGCGGGTGGGGAGTACGGTCACATCACCCGCGGCACCACCCACGGTTACCGTCACGTGCGCAGCTGGTTGAGTGTTCAGTTTCACTGTGTATTGGTTATCGCCACCCTCAACTACGGTCAGCTCCGTGGTACTTAAACTAATACCTGGTTGATCATCTTCAATTATGGCCACAGCCACCGGCAGAATGGTCACCGAATCATAGCCACCGCCGGTGGAACGATGGGTGAGGGTCATCGGTGCATCGGTCTGTGTATCGTCGTCATGGGCTGCCGTGACCGTAATGGACTGCGGTACATTCCAATTCTTGGTAGTAAACGCCAATGGTGGACCATTCACTGATAGGTCACCCAATGCACCGCGCACGCTAACCACCACTCGGCCCACCGGTACTTTGCTCAGCACAACTGTATACGTCTCGGAACCACCTTCGGGCACCGATAGTTGAGTGGGCGTAACCACCACTGCCGGTACGTCATTCTCGGCAACGCTCACGGTGACCGAACCGACGATCACGTCACCGTAGCCACCGCCTTGGGCAGTGTGGTCCACAATGACGTCATCATCGGTGAGCAGATCATTGTCTTCACCGGCGCGGACGGTCACGTTCTGCGGCCGATTCCAGTTTCCGGGGGTAAAGGTCATGCGCGAACCCGACAGGCGGACATCACCTTCGGGGGTCACAAATTTCGCGCTGATGGTTACATTTCCCGACGGCGGCTGCGCGTTCAGCACGGCGGTATAACTGTTGGTGCTACCTTCGAGGACGGTGAGGGCAGTCGGTGTCAGGGTTACGCCCAAAGCGTCATCCTCCACCACCTTGACGATGACATCAGCAATGGACACTGCCGAGTAGCCACCGCCCGTCGCCCGATGAGTGAGCGGCACATCATCATCGGCTTCAATATCCGCATCATCTTCCACACTCACCGTGATCTGCTGCGGCACCGACCAGTCATCAGGGGTAAACGTCAGCGAGGTGTTCGATACCGTCACATCGCCGGCAACGCCACCCACGGCAATCGAGACCTCGCCGGTGGGCTCGGCATCTAGGACGATGCTGTACGTTCGGCTCTCACCTTCATTGATCGTAAGGACGGATGGTGTGATCGTCACCCCGGGTGCGCGGCGTGGTACTGCAGTGACAGTCTCGGATGCTTCCCCTGGCGAATTAATGTTCACCGCCCGTGCTCGGAAACCGTAAGTTACACCGTTGTTGAGATTCGTCGCGGTATGACTGAGGATGCGCGTCCCAACGGTTGAGACGTCAGTCCAATCCCCAAAGGCTCCCGAACCACTCCTGCGCTGTAACTGCCATGCTGTGATCGAGGGATTATCCGGACTGTTCCACGACAGGGTGACTTGCTCATTACCCGGCGTGGCGGTGAATCCTGACGGCTTGGCCGGTTTGGGAGGCGCCGCAGTTGCCGTCACCGCGGCGGACCAAGGACTATCACCGTGCCCGACCGAGCGCACTTGGTAGGTATAGCTGACACCATTGGTCAACTCAGTAATGGTAACCTTGGTCGCGCCCGCGCCGGCGATATCCACCGGCGTACCATATTCACTGCCTTCGGCATTCAACTTCCAGCGATACTGCCATTTGGTGATTCCCTGCCCAGGCTTCGCCGCATTCCAACTCAAGGTTATCTGCCGATCACCGGGGGTGGCGATTAGATTGGCCGGCTGTTCCGGCGGTCCTAAGCGAACTGCA
Source organism: Arenicellales bacterium (assembly GCA_965116205.1). GTDB lineage: Bacteria > Pseudomonadota > Gammaproteobacteria > Arenicellales > JAJDZL01 > JAJDZL01. Next base: position 565,334 of record OZ220493.1, read on the forward strand.
ACAGATTCAGACCAAGGACCAGGGATTTTACCGTTCCGGTCTACAGGACCGTTTGCAGCACGAACCCGGATGTAGAACCAACCGGGTTTGGGACCTACCAATTGAATGGATTCAACAGCGACTGGATTTATTACCGTATTTTTATTTTCAAAGCTCTGTAACGCTGAATTTCTCAACGCAGTTGCAATTTGTCGATCCCATCTTGTCCCCGCATCTCTCCATTGGAACTCGGTGCTGGTAATTGGACCGCAGTTCGCTGGGACCGTTAAACTGAATCTGAGTTCATACCTGCCAGAAACAGGTGCACTGCCGGTCGCATCCCTGACCTTAATCTGACAGGGCGGACCGGGCATTACGGATATCTCGCTGGAACTAATGCCGCCTTGGTTGTTTTTGTAGGCACGAATCCGAAAAGCATAGCGTTGACGGTTACGTAGATTTGTTACCTGATGGCTGGTCGTGTCGGCTTCGGAATTGCTGATGTCCTGCCAGGTACCATAACTCCCTGACCCCACTTTCTGTTGGATCTGCCATTTCTCGATACTGTCATCTTCCGGATCGGTCCAGGTTAGCGTCGCTTCCTGGTCACCCGCCACGACACTGAGTCCGGCGGGCATCGCCAGCCGGGCCGCCGGCGTTGCCTCAATGTCCGAATAATCACTGTCCGTATTACCCGGTAGATACGCACTGAGCTGGAACGTGTAAGCGGTACCATTCTCCAAATTTGGAATTTTCAGTTGCGCGCGGCCATTCACCACCGTGAGCGTACTGCGACTCTGTCTGACCGGACTGGAATACGCCGTGGCGCTTGTCTCTTTATATCGATAGGACCAGCCGGCGACGTTGTATTCAGGATCAGGAACGTCCCACGTCAACTGTACCCAACCATCCCCGGTGGTAGCCTGCAGTCCGGTCGGCTTGGACGGGTCACCCATCCAATTGACCTTGCTCGAAGTCGCCGGTCCGGCCGCCTGCTGATTGAGCGCCCGCAACCTGAACTGTTGCAGGGAATCGGCCGAACTGATTCGATCAACACTTAATGTCCCGGTTGGCAGTTGTTCAGTCGCTTTGTTAGTGAAATCCGGCAGACTGTGTCCGGTGATGCGCGCCCAGCTGACGTCACTCCAAGCCTGACTGGCAGTTTTGACCTGTGCTTCAAAATCAGTAATCACGCCGCAGTTGGGCGGAATTCTCAACTTAAAAGTTGCCGTCTCTGCGGTCGCACTAAACTCTCGAATCTCGATCTGACAGGGCGGCGCTCTAGGGGTGACAGTAACGCTCTCCGAGGCTGTGTCTAGGTTCGTATTCGATCTATAATTGCTCCAATTGACGCCATTGAACGCACTGATGATAAACATATACTCGGTGCCATTAACCAGAGACTGGTAAGTCTCACCAGCTGCAACCCACAACTCAGTCAGCGTGTGACTGGTGGTGCTCGCACTGGTGCCCGGCATAGCAAGCCAATGAGTCCATGCCCGTCCTCCGAACTTATGCTGATAGCGCCATTCGATAATGCTGTTATCAGGGTGTTTATCCCAGGACAGTTTAACCCCGCCATCCAATGCCTCCGCCGTCAAGCCAGTCGGTTTACTGGGTTTCGTGGTAACCGCTGCCGCATCATTCAGCGTACCATCGGCGGTCACATCTGGACCGAGTTCATAGCCGATGGTATCATTCAGCGTGATTTGATAGTTCTCGGCATTCTCCGCCGCATTGGTATCGCGGCTGGTCGCGATCAATATGGTGCCGGTCTTTTTGGCCACCGCCCCAAAATCGGCATCGAACAGTCTCGGACCCAGTGCGCCATCAATATCATCGCGCGAGAAACCACTGGCATCTCGCGCCGCCAATGTCAGACTCACCGGTAAGGTACCGACCAACGCCTTGTCCGATGAAATCGTCAGACTGATGTCCTCGCCTTCACTCACCGCGTCCGGGTCGGTTGACAGCTGCAATATGGGGGTGGTATCGCGCACCGTGATGGGCGCATCATCAATAGACAAAGAGGCACCATAGTCTGAGTCGGTACTGACCGTCGTGTGCCTTATCACCACACGATCATCAACTGCATCAACATCGGCAATGCCCGTCACCGTAACCCGCTGTGCCACGTTCCAGTTATTTGGCGTGAAAGTTAGCGCACCTGATACCGTCGCTGCGGTTTCATCGCCACTGACCGCCGTCACGGTAACATTGGCGTCTGGCAACGTAGCGAGTTGCAACATGTAATGATTCGTGGCACCTTCGTCCACGCTCAGTAGAGTTGGCGTACCCGTCACTCCCGGTGCATCGTCATCGATCACCTGCACTGTCACCGCAGCGGTTGCAATGCCTGAGTATTCGCGGGCACCGCTTACTGAATGAGTTACCGTGATCGTTTCATCTGCTGCGTCAGTATCCTGAACTCCGGTTACCGTGACAGACTGTTCCTGCTGCCAATTGTCGGCCTCGAAAAATAGAGTCGTCGATAGGGTCAGCGCATCAATGTCATCGTGTATCGGGGTCACCCTCACACCGGCGACGCCGGTTGGCTTTTTGTTCAACCTGACTCGGTAGCTGACGCTGGCACCCTCCGTCACGGTCACGGAGTCGGGAGTGATCGTCACCCCCGGCGTCTCACTGTCCGCCAGGGTCACCGTAGCGACGGCATTGCCCATCACATACCCGATAGGTAACGGTGCCGTTGGAGTAATGGTCACCACAATGGTTTCCGACGATTCCGCTACCGTATCATCATTGATGGGGATGGTGATATCCTGCCGGTCATCCATGGCGCTGAAACGGATGGCGACCGTCTCATCGTTATCGTAGTCCCCATCCGCCGGATCAGCGGCGCCGGTCGCCGTACCACTATAACGGACACCTAAACTGATCACCTGACCAAATGGCGCAGTCACTGTCACCGGCACCGTTACATTGCCGACATCCTCAACGACAGTCAGGGTTTTGGGCACGGATAACGTAGCCGCCGGCACAACCGTAATAACCAACTGTTCCGTATCAATGTTACCATTGCCATCGTTCGCAATTAACGTAAAGGTATAAACGCCGACTACCGAGGGCGTAAAATCAAGTTGTGCAGTGTTCAGATCGGTGCTGGCGGGTAAATCCGGACCACTGACTTTCGCCCAGACGTATGCAATCTCAGTACTATCAATGTCGGTCGCGGTGGCGGTGATATTCACGGTCTGACCCAGATTAATCTCCATGTCGTCAATGGCCGCCAGCACCGGTGAAGCATCATCATCAATGATCTGCCCGGTCGCGGACTTCCTCCCGCCCAAGGTGTAATCATCGGCCGGCTGCAACGTGAGTGTGAAACGCTCATCGTCTTCATCCAGCTGATCGTCCACCGTCATGATGGTAACCGTTGCGGTCCTGCCGTTGGCAAAATCTGTCGTGGTGAGTGTCTGGCTCAGATCGATGGACAGATCATCGGCAGCAACGTCACCCGACAGCGTCAGATTGACGTCGCGCGTGCCGGTCAGCGGCACATTCGAGGAAATCTGCACGACGATATCATCCCCCTCGTTAACCTGAGCAGAAGTGGTCGCTGATAAAACCGGCTGTGGCACTCTGACAAACACCACTTCTGATACCGGCACATTCACGGCCGTGCTACCCTGCCAAGTGAAAGCATGGTTAATATCTACGTTTCCGGCCGCCACACCCGTTACCGTAACGGTCTGTGGCGTATTCAAATCAGCGGCGGTGAACGTCAGCGACGACGGTTTGACCGTGGCGATTTTCGTATCAGGACTGGAAATCGTCACCGTGCCCGGCACCTCCGCCTGCACCCGGTAGGTGGCTTTTTTGCTGATGCGCGGTCGGATGAGAGATGGGGAGACCTGGAGTATGTAATTCGAACTCCTGACAGTCACCGCTGCCGAATCCGACCATGGACCAGGACCTTTGGCATTGACCGCGCGCACCTGATATTCAAGCTTGGTGCCATCATAATAGTCTGTTGACACGGTATGAGTTCGTGTAGCCGAAACACTGCTCGCGATAGCAATCGAATCGGCACTCGAGCTCCCATTGGAGACAGTCTGCCGGCTGACCGGATTCCAGTGGGTGAACCCGGGCAATCTGAATCGGTATTCCCAGCCGGTGATTCTAATATTCGTTCCAATGGATGGTGCCATATTCCAAGTCATCGTCACACTACCCGTGCTTGAGGTCACACTCAATGCGGCGGGTTTCGGTGGCACGATGTCAAGGTCGACAATGGTCACCAAGGTTTCCGCATTCCCCATCATAAAATCAGTGGGCAGCGGATTGGTCGGGGTGATGATTACCGTAAAGGTTTCGTTGTCTTCGACTTCATTATCGTCATAGATTGGTATTCTGATAACCTTCGTCTTGTCGGTAGCATTGAATGCTACTGTAGTCACCGCGTCGTTATCATAGTCTCCCGGCGGTGGGTCGGCGCCTCCAGTTGCGGTGCCATCTCGATAGGTTACCTGAAACTCTACCGCGGTCCCAAATACCTTTCCCACAGTAATGGAGAACGCGATACTTGAGTTAAGGCCTTCCGCAGCCACACCACTTTTCGTCGGCACTGACACCACCCATTTCGGTGTCGCTTCAACCGCCTCGGTCCAATCGCTGTAAACCAGGCCCTTGGCCCGCAACTGAAAAGCATAACGTTCTCCGTTGACTAGACTGGCGGCCACGGGGACACTAGTCGTCGTTTGATCGCCAACTCGTACCGGGTTGCCATATTCCGTCGCACTGCTTTTCTTAAAGCGAATTTCCCAACCGATGATGCCCTCTCCCGGTTGGGGGTCCCAATTCAGGGTAACCAGCTTATCACCCGGCGTCGCCGTCAACCCGGTCGGTACGTTCGGTTTGCCGCTGGCCACCCGTACTGACGCTGACACTGGACCGGCGACGGTTCCGTTGCGGGCTCGCACGCGCAGGTTGTACCACCCCTGACCAGTCAGCGATACAAATTCCAAGCCGGTGGGATTGGTGACAGTTTCGCTGTCTTCAAAACGTTGCAGTCCCGTATTGCTAACTGTCACCCAAGTCACATGACTCCATGCCTGACTGGTAGTCTTGACTTGGTATTGAACGTTGGTGATCGTCCCACATTCGGCTGGAATGGTCAAGCCAAACAGAATACCGCGTACGGCCCCGACGACATTTCGAGTAGTAATCTCGCATGGCGCGGCCGCGGGGGCAGCAGCAACCGGTCGAGACGCGGCGCCGAGCACCCCGGTGTTGACCGCCCGCACCTGAAATCGATATCTGGTGCCATTGGTCAAGTTGGTCACCGTGTGTATACTGAACCCCAGCTCTTTACGGATGGCACTCGCCTTTACGTCCTGCCAAGTCGCATCAGCCCAAGACAGTGTACGGTCAGTATAGCGCAGTTGCCATCCCGTCACCGTTGTCTGCAATGGTGCCCACCTGAGTTCCACCCGTTCATCACCCGGATTCGCTGTTAACTTTGTTGCCGCCGGTTGGGCCAACGGCGTCACCGTTGCTTCCGCTGACCAGGCGCTGGTGCCAAAGTCAGAAATCGCCCGCAGTTGGAAGGTGTGCAGTTCATCAACTGTCAGCTCGGTCACTGTCACCGTTATGGCGTTCTCACCGGCAACTGCAATGGGGGCAACGTAGTTGCCGCCAGCCTCCTTGTATCGATATTCCCAAGCTGTAACGCGCTGGTCAGGTTGTGCCGACCAGTTCAGAGTTACGGATCCGGCGCTCAGTCCGGGAACTGCAGTGAAGCCACTGGGCGCGTCAGGGGCACCCAACCATCCCGACACTGGTGCCGAGGGTGTACCTGCCACCCCTTCATTGCGCGCCCGCACCCTGATTTCGTATCGACCCCGAGGAGCTTGGCCGAATTTAACCAATTCGGGTAACGCCGGTGAATTGAGCAACGTCCGCCAAGTTGTGTACCACTGTACATCCTGCCAACGCTGATTGGTGGCCTTCACCTGGTACTGAGTATCAGTGATGCGGCCACAGTCCGCTGGCGCGATAGTGAAAAACTCGATGTGCTGGCGCGCAAATTTAACCGGGGCTCGAAAGCTGATCTGACAGGGTGCCACCGGCCCTGGCGTGGCCATCACCGCGGCAGAAGGTGTACCGGCACCGGTCGCATTCACCGCGCGCAGCTGGAAGGTGTAGGCGGTGCCATTGACTAAATTGGTTGCGGTGTATTCGGTCGTCGTGGCGCCGGCATTGGGGATGTTAAACCAATTGCCGTAGTTACCCGAGCCGATTTTCTGTCGTACCTGCCAGTCGGTGATGCTGACATCCATCGGGTCATCCCAAGTCAACTTAAGCTGGCGACTGCGCGGCGCAATTTGCACGCCTTGCGGCTGACTGGGTTTAGGCAGAGCGAGTGTTGTAACGGTCACCTCGCGCGGTGCGCCGGCCACCAGTTCTCGAACCGCCTTGACTTCAATAGTATAAGCCGTGCTGCCTTTCAGCCCCAGTATGGTCGCAGTCGTGGTGTCGGCATCGTCAACGGTGACGGCAGTGCCATAGTTACCGGTGCCTTCGCGGTACCGGTAACTCCACTTGTCAATATCTTGGTTGGGTTGTGCATTCCAGCTGAGGGTAACCGTTCCCTTTCCGGGGGTGGCCACCAAGCCGCTGGGGCGGTCTGGAGCCCCGAGCCACACTGATACGGCATCAGAGGGAAGCCCCGGCAGTACGTCGTTGACGGCCCGTATGCGAATTTCGTGAACCCCGCGACCATTGTGCAACGCTTTCCCCCGGACAGTCGGGATCGCTGGTGTGCTACTGTCGGCAATCGGGGTCAGCCCTTCTTCCTGCATCGGTGTCCATGAAACCTCACTCCAAGTCTGCCCCGTCGCTTTGACTTGATACTGGACTTCCGTAATCGACCCGCAGTTGGCCGGTACGCGCAACCCCATGGACAGGCTGGTGCTCTCGGCGGTGTAAACTGTGGGTTGCACGTTCACTTCGATCTTGCAGGGCGGCCCGGGAATGACGGTCACCTCGGTGGATGCGGGACTGTTACCAATGCCGTTCACTGCCCGAATCCTGAAGGTGTACAACTTACCATTGCCAAGATCCTCCACCCGATAGCCGGGGTTGGTGGCATCAATATTGTCCATATCAACCCAAACACTGAAATTGCCGGCACCAGTCTTAAATTGCAGCTGCCATTTGGTTATCGTGGAGTCCATCGCATCCGCCCACGTCAACGTCGCTTCATAGTTTCCGGCTTCCACCTGCAGTTCGGTCGGTGCCGATGGCAACTCAATCGGCGTCACCGATATCTCATCGGACCACTCACTCGTACCGTCACCTTTGGCGCGCAGTTGAAAGACATGCACCGTGCTCACAGTCAAACCGGTTACAGTGACCGATGTCGTACTGCCGCCGGTGACTTCCGCCGGATCGCCGTATTCCTCTTCGCCGACTCGATAGCGATACTCCCACGCGGTAATCAACTGGTGCGGCTGGGGGGGCCATTGCAGCGTTACCGAATCAACACTGCGGGTAAATTTCAGTCCGGCTGGTGGGTTCGGTACGCCATACCACAAATGCACCGGTGCAGAAGGCATGCCGGGAACACCACCATTGAGCGCCCGGACGCGGAGGTCGTAACCACCCTGCGGAGTTGTCAGCCCCACCGCCTCTTTCTCAGTCGGCGTTAATTCCGCGGTACCGGCTGGAAAGCTGAGCAGTTCCTGATTGGACAGTTCAGTCCAAACATCATTCCACTCCTCCCCAACCTTTTTGAGCTGGCGCTCAACACTGGTGATCGGGCCGCAATTGGCAGGAATGGTCAACCCGATGTTGTCATCCACCGCTGCGGTCGCAACGATCTGACAGGGCGCACCAAGAGTAACGGTGGCTTCTTCTGAAGCCACACCAATACCGGCACTGTTCACTGCTCTGATCTTGAACGCGTAGCTCACGCCATTGGCAAGTTTCGTTACCGTGTGGCTGGTGGTCGCCGCCGTCGCGCCGTCTATATCCATCCAGTCACCGTAGCTGCCGCCACCGGTCTTCTGCTGTACCTGCCATCCACTGAGCGTCTCGTTTTCTGGATCAGTCCAGTTAAGAGTGACTGCACGGTTGCCGGCCTGCGCCGTGAAATCAGCGGGCTGCTCAGGTATGGGAATCGGGGTAATCTTTATGTAGGGCGACCAACTACTTTGATAGGTGGCGGATGCGCCGATTGAACGCAACCGGAACGTATATTCCGTGCCATTGGTCAGACCGGTGATCACGCCGGTGGTCACGCTGCCGGAAAATTTGCCCTTCCCCTGACCGCTGGTGATTGTATCACCATACGAGTACTCGTAAGGCCAAGACTCAATCGGCAAACTGGGCTGTGCATTCCAGTGAAGCGTGACCTGACCACTACCGGCCACCCCCCGGAACCCGGTAGGTGCATTCCAGCGCCCCACCCAAAACGACTTCGATACGGAGGCCGGTCCGGTCTCCGCTACGTTTTTCGCGCGGATGCGGATATTCCACAGTCCTTGATCCTGAACGGCCAATCCAGTCAGTTCAACTGCTTTGCCATCGAACTGATTCTCGGTGCTACTGTCTACTGCACTTGTGTCACCGTCAATATCGGCACTCCACGACACCGCACTCCAATTCTGACTGGCTTTCTTGACTTGATATTCAACCTCGTCAATTGACCCGCAGTCGGCCGGCACCGTCCAGGATAGCTGCACATCTAGTTCACCACTGACAATCAAACCGCCGAGCACCTCGCGAATCACCAGCTGACACAAGTCACGACTAGGTGTGACCGTCTGTTCGTCGGAAGGCACACTGGGATCAATGCGGTTCACGGCTCGCAGCTTGAAACTGTAACTGGTGCCATTGGTCAACCCAGTAATGGTATGACTGACCGTGGTCGCGGTGGAGTCGGGAATGGTTGTCCAATTACCGTAGTTCGCGACACCCTCTTTCTGCTGCAGCTGCCATTCAGTAATTGATGGATTCTCCGGATCAGTCCACGTCAAACTGACAGAGCGATAGCCCTTCGTCGCGGTGAAATCCGCCGGCTTAGCCGGGGGTGGAAACGGTACCGCCGTCACTTCAGTTGACCAGGGACCCGGCACTGCCGCGCGACCGGCGAGCGCGCGGAGCCGGAAGGTATAAGTCGTACCATCCGTCAGACCGGTGACCTCGGCGGTGACCGCTCCACCATTATCAATGCGATGGAAATCTGCAGACTGGGTACCGTAATCGTTGCCGGCGGATTTGTACTGATACTCCCAGGCGGTGATCGGCTGTAATGGCGGGGCATCCCAATTCAGTCTGACACTTGCGCCATTCGGCTTCGCTCGCAGATTGGCCGGTGCATCCGGTTCACCAACCCAGATCTGAATCAAATTTGATTCCGGACCGGCACCGGTCGCATTGATGGCCCGGATGCGGATATCCCACACTCCTCGATCCCGGGTGGCGTCCAGTCCGGAGAGTTCAAAGTCACGCGCCGGCACTCGAACTTCGGAAATTTTTTCGGCCGCCGCGCTGGATGCAAAGGAATTCCAGGAGGTAATCTCGCGCCATGCTTGGCTGGCGCGTTTCGCCTGAAACTGAACTTCAGAAATGACTCCACACCGCGCCGGAATGGTCCAGGAAATCCGGCCGCTGACTTTGCCACTGCTAATGCGACTACCGGAAACCGCGCGAATGATGAGCTGACAGGGCTGGGTACCGGGAGCCACCAGCACCTCTTCCGAGGCCGCACCATTCCCGCCGGCATTCACCGCGCGCACTTTGAATCGATAGGTGTTACCGCCGATGAGATTGGTGATCTCATGCATGGTAGTCGTATCATCGGAGTTGGGGATATCTGTCCAAAAACCATATTCTGCATTACCGATAGCCTGAAGTACCTGCCATTTGCTGATGGTGGCATCCGCCGGATCATTCCACGTCAGCCTGACGGTCTGTGGATCCAACACCGCGAACTGCAGTCCACTCGGTTTAGCAGGCTGGGTCGGTCGCAGGGTGGTTGCCGTGACCGCCGCCGATGGTGCGCTGGGCACGGAATTCCTGACGGCCCGGATGCGGAAGGTATGCGCGGTGAAATGCGCAAGTTCCGTCACCGTATGGCTGGTGGTGGTCGCCTCAGCGGCCGGCATATCCGTCCAATTGCCATAGTTTGCGTCACCGACTTTCATCTGCACCTGCCAGTTCTCAACTCTGGGGTCGGCCAGTGCCGCCCACGACAAAGTCACCTGCCCGACCCCGGCGACAGCAGTCAATCCGGTTGGCATGGAAGGCGGTGGCAATGGCGTCCCGGTCTTTACGGTAGACCAAGCACTGTCGGTGTAACCCGCGGCCTTCAGCTGAAAGACATACTCCTGCAGATTGGTTAGTCCATACACCGTTACCGTCTGCGTCGTCTCGCCGGCGACCGTGTAAGTGCTGCTCCAGCTCGCTGTCCCCGGCGGTCTGAAGCGGTATTTCCAAGCGACCACCCCCTGTCCAGGCTGGGCCGCCCAATTCAAGATCAGCTGCTGATCACCAGAAGTGATGGTCAGGCCACTGGGGGTGTTGGGTGCCCCTACCCAAAACTCAGCCGGCTCTGATGCCGCACCGATCAAACTGGAGTTGTGGGCGCGGATGCGCAGTTCCAACCGCTCCTGCAAGCCCGGCAGCGCCACGATATTTCGAGTGGTGGAGCGAGTGATGGTACTGCTGTTTGGCCAAGTGCGCAGACTGTCGTTGGCGATACGCGACCAGGACACATCGCTCCATTCCTGACTGTCGGTCTTCACCTGGTACTGAATGTCATCAATCTGACCACAGTTCGCCGGGATCATGAGACCGAAGGACATTGCTGCCGGACCACCGACTATCTCCTCGGCCATAATCTGGCAGGGTGCGCCCGGCATCACCGTGGCTGCGGCGGAAGCCGGACCAACACCTTCGCCATTCACAGCACGAACGCGGAAGGTGTAGATCGTACGATCCGTTAACTCAGTCACAGTATGACGGATGGTATTGGCGCCGGAATTGTCAATATCGGTCCAATCGCTATAACCGGCGGTGCCTATCCGCTGCTGCAACTGCCATTTCTCAACAGTGGAATCTCCCAAGTTGGTCCACCTCAGGGTTGCGCTCTGCAGCTGCGGAGTCGCAGTCAGTCCGAGTGGCTTGGTTGGCAGCAGTAACGTTGGCGTAACGGATACGGCTGCTGACCAGGCACTAGGGATTGGACCAATCGCCCGCATTTGAAACTGCAGGGGCACCTCGGGTTCAAGGCCGGCAACCCGAACCAGCTGCGTGGTCTCACCATCCACCATCACCGGTGTCGTATATTCGGTAACACTACTTCGGTAACGGTACTGCCAACCGGTCAAAGACTGATTGGGTTGGGCGTTCCAACGCAGCAGTACGGCGCCACTAGCGGGGGTAGCGGTCACACCGCTCGGTGCATCCGGGGCGCCAATCCACGTCCAAACGGCAGCAGATGCCGGGCCGAGATAGGCACCGTTTTGCGCCCGCACGCGCACTTCGTAGCGACCCCGGGCGCCTTCCTCCAACTCCACATTCATGATCGGGGTGGGTTGAATTTCGGTCGCGGCATCTGGAAATCGATCTAATCCGCGCTCCGTGATGCGGGGCCAACTACTACTCCAGCTCTGGCCGACTTTGCGCACCTGATACTCAAGCCGTCTGATCCGACCGCAATTTGCCGGTATGGTCAGGCCGAAGCGGATGGCATCACCGGTGCCGATCACATCGCGCAGCGACAATTGACATGGAACGGGGACCGGCGTAGCGTCCACCGCGGCCGATGGTTCACCCGCGCCGGCACTGTTTAAGGCGCGAATTCTAAAACTGTAAGAAGCACCGTTTCTGAGTCCCTTCATCACCGCTCGGGTGGTGTCGGCATTGGCACCGGCAACCGTAGTCCAATCTCCGTATTCTCCACGGCCTTCTCGATACTGTACCTGCCATGCGTTGATATTGGCGGGACGAGACCGGGCCCAGACCAATGAAGCGGGTCGGAAACGTGGCCAGTTGAGTGTGACCTGTCGGTTTTCGGCCACCGCCGTCAACCCCGGGGGTGCCGGCGGCGCTGGCACTAGCACAGCGGCACAGATCGCAGTCCAATCCGTCCATGGACTTTCACCATGACCAATGGCTTTGACTTGAACCCGATATCTGTTATAGTATCTTACATCCGGTATGACAAACGACAGGGTATTTTCGCCGCTCAACTCTACCTCTGTAGGCCAAATTCGCCACCTTCCACAAAACGCTTTGTAGGCCACCTTCCAGCCTGTAATCGCCTGGCCGGGCTGTGCGTTCCACTGCACCTTAATCGAACCTCGACCAGCGGTGGTCACCACGCCGGTCGGTTTCGCTGGCGCGCCCACCCAAGTACTGTAAGTGGTGGACGCCGGTCCCGCCTGACTGCCATTGAGCGCCCGCACCCGCAGATTGAGCTGACCGTTGCGGTTATAACTGGTGCTTTGAATGGTTGCTGGTTGCGTTTCCGTAGTACTGTCCGGAAATGTTTTCAGTGCGGCAGACGATACGGACTGCCAGTTGACATCATCCCAGGTTTGCGCATTCGACCGAACCTGGTACTGGACATCGGTGATCTGGCCGCAGTTGGCAGGGATGGTCAGCGCAAAAGAAAAGTGGGCAGCGGCGCCGGTTAAATTCCGCGCGGCAATCTGACAGGGAGGAACACCGGTGGGTTCGGTCACTTCGGGTACTGCGTCCTTATTCGGGCTTTCTTCCACATCGTCTGATTGAGGACCGTGGCCCACCGGATTGATGGCCCGAATTCTAAATCGGTACGTTTGCCCATTAGTGAGCCCGGAAATGGCATGGCTGACCGTGGTGGCATCAGAGTTTGGAACATCCTGCCAAACGCCAATAACTGTTTTTATTCCGCTAGCGAACAGGGCCTCCTCGTACTGAACCTGCCACTTGGAGATCGAATCGTTGTCTGGGTCGGTCCATTTCAGCGTGATCTGTCCGTCACCTGTGGGAGTAGCCGTCACGCCGACCGGCTTGGCCGGCAGTGGTACGTCTTCATACAGAACATTGACGGTAACCGATCCGCCATCGGCCACGGTGCCATAGTCGGTAACCGCATGGGAAACCGTCGCGACCACGAAGTTTCTGCTCTCGGCCGGCGCGTATGGTATGGAAACCGTCACTCGCTGTGGAGTTTTCCAATTGGTGGTAGTGAACGTCAGCGAGCCGGGGGATACGGAAGCCGCCGTCTCATCGCTGCTCGGCGTCACGGTAACGTCGGACGTCGGCGCAGTATGTAGCACCACCGTGTAATCGGCTGTGTCTCCCTCACGGAGGCGCAAAGTCGACTTGCTCAGTGATACCCCTGGCGAGACTTCGGTAGTCGGAAACGACACGATGACCTCAGCTGCTTCACCCACTTCCTGCGCCGGTTTTTTGCCGCGGACTGCACGAATGGCAATACCGAAGGCCGTGCCGGCAAGACTTGAGGCAGATGAGTAAGTTTGTGAGTATAAACCACCAAGTTTGACCGGCTTGAACGCATTCCACACACCCAAGTCAGTTGAACCCACTAACCTCGATTTAATCTCCCAGGTAATTGAATCGTCGTCAGGATCATTCCAATAGATAACGTAACCTTTGCTACCGACAGCTGCGACATGTAAATTCACCGGTCGGGCCGGCACTGGCCGGCCAGCCGGTACGGCGTCCGACCAAGCACTGGAACGGCTTCCTTCCGCGCGCAGCTGGAACGTGAGTACCTTGGTAACGTCCAGCCCCAGAATGGTGGTCAGCGTCGTACTGCCATTGCCGGTAATTTTTACCGAATCGCCGTACTCGCCACTATCAACCTTATAGCGGTAGGACCAACCGACGATCGGTTGACTCCTCTGCGCATTCCACCTCAGCGTTACGATACCGTCTTTATGTGTGGCCACCAGTCCAGTCGGTGTGTCCGGTGCACCAACCCAGACCACCACCGGTGCCGAAATGGCACTGGTGGCCACCCCGTTGACTGCCCGCACGCGCAACTGATGTTGACCACGCGCTCCTGACACTGCTACCCGTTCGTTGACGGTGGTTCGAATGGCAGTGGCACTGTTCTCGAAACTGCGCAGTTGCGTTTCGGTAACCGACTCCCACGACACCGTGCTCCAATCCTGAATTGCGGTTTTGATCTGATACTGAACATTGGTGATCGTTCCACACTCCGCCGGCACCGTCAAGTTGAAAGTAATGGCATCGCCACCACTGACATGGCCGGGCGCAATGGCACAAGGGGCACCATCCAGCGTAACAGTTGCTTCGGGTGAGGGCGCACCATCACCACCAACATTGACTGCGCGCACTTTGAACGCGTACTTCCGACCATTGATCAGCTCCGTCACCACGTATTGCCGAGTTGACGCATTCGAGTCGGCGATATCGGTCCAGACACCGAAGGTGCCCTCCGCTGCTTTGCTTTGCACCTGCCATTTCTGAATCGACGAGTTTTCGGCGGCCGTCCACGACAGCGTTGCGCTACGGTCATTTTTAACTACCGTCAAGACCGTCGGTGCTTCCGGGAGGGCCGGTAGCAGTGTTGCCCTCTTCGTCGGCTCAGAAGGCGGACCGTAGCCGGTGGCGTTCATCGCGCGAATGCGAAATTCATAATTTTTACCATAGACCAAATCTGACACCACGTGGGAGTTAGTGCCCACCCCGGAATTAGGAATATCGACCCACGGCTCATAGTTGTAATGATCCGGCACTACCTTTGTCTGCAGCTGCCAGCCCAGTAGCGTTTCATTATTAAAGTCATCCCAATTCAAGGTGACGTGCTGATAGGTCGCAGTAGCCGTCAATCCCGTCGGCTTGGCCGGCAGCGGTACGGTTTTGTACAGCACGTTGACGGTGACCGACCCACCATCCGTAACGGACCCATAGCCGGACACGGTGTGTGGGATCACGGCCTGAGCAAACGCCGTGACGGAGAGCTGATCAACTGCGGTGACTGTCACTTGCTGGGGTATATTCCAGTTCGACCGGGTGAAGGTCAGGGTGGCCGGTGATACGACCACAGCTGAGTTGCTAGTCACTGGTGTTAGAGTTACGTCGTTATCCGGCTGCGTATTGAGAACGACCGGGTAACGAGTCGAGTCACCGGCTTGGAGCCGCAGAGACGAAGCACCCAGCGTTACGCCTGGCGCAGCATCGGCACTAGACAGTCGTACAATGACTTCGGCGCTTTCACCATCACCGGTATCATTCACCGCGCGAATGACGAGTAACAGGTATTCACCATCTAAGCGTGAAAGAGTTAAAGTTTTAGAGATTACCTGATCGCCCGTAACCACATCAATTGGATCGAAGGATTGCGGGTCTGTTCCAGTCACTAAGTGCGTTTTGATTTCCCATGCCGTGATCGTTGCATCGTTTGGATTATCCCAGTACAACACCAGACCATCGCCAATCAACCTGGCAAACAAACCAGTGGGCGCTGCCGGAACCGACAGTGGTGGAGGCGTGGGAGTTACCTTCACGACAGACGACCAGGCGCTGAAACCGAAACCCTCAGCCCGCAACTGAAACGCATGTTCCGTCTCATTGGTCAGACCACTGATGGTAACTTGAGTCTTGCCACCACCGGCAACCTTTACCGGTTGTCCATATTCTCCAGTGCCGACTTTGTAGCGATACTCCCAACCGACTAGCGGTTGATCCGGCAGTGCATTCCAGCTCAGCGACACTGATGAATCAAGTGGCGTCGCGGCCAATCCGGTGGGCACATCGGGCGCGCCAACCCAGACCACCACCGAATCGGAGACGGGGCCGATTGATTCGCCTTTGCTCGGCCGCACACGCAGGTCGTATCGACCTTGCGCGCCAGTTGGCAGGGTTACCCGTTCGCTGCCCGCGGTGCGTATGGTAGTGGGACTATCGTCAAACCGACGCAGTCCCGCCTGCGTCACCGACTGCCAGGCGACACTACTCCACTCCTGAGTCGATGCCTTGACTTGATATTCAACGTTGGCAATCGGACCACATCGGGGCGGCACAACCAAATCAAAAACGATGCTGTCGGCGTTGCCACTGACACTTCCCACTGAAATTTTACAGGGATAGGGATTGGGTGTAACCACAACCTCTGTCGATGCCACACCGGCGCCCAACTGATTGACGCCGCGGACTCTGAAATGGTAGGCCGTATCATTATTCAACCCCGTCACCGTGTGGCTTAGCGTCGACTGAGTTCGAGAGGGCGGAATCTCGGCGATATCACTCCACTCCTCCCAGTCGCCGGCGGCGGCTTTAAATTGCACCTGCCGCCGGTCAATATAGTTGACACCACTTTCGGCCCAAGTCAGCTCCACCTGCTCATCATCGGGGCGCCCGGCCAAGTCGCTCGGGGCCGATGGCAACAGCAGTGGTGCCCGCGGCGTCGCACTGACGTAGCTGAAGTTGTAAGAGCCAATTTTCCGTTTCTGACCGGAAACCCGAAAATGGTATTCCACATCATTCTGTAAACCAGAAATGACCGCTTGATGTTTACCCGGTTGACCGGCCCCTTCTGTTATTGTCATGTCCCTAAATGAACAATCACCAGATGGAACATAACAAGTTGGTCGGTCTGAGATATAATGGATATCATTCCTCCAAGCACCTGCCTTGTATTGAATGAGCCAGTAGTGCACATCCCTCGAACGTGAGTTCCACGACAGTTCAACCGTTCCCGACGACTGACGCGAGATCGTCGCGCGCAGCTCAGAAATCGGTGGAATAGTTGGCCCGGAAGAAGAAGGAGGAGAAGGAGACTTGTCAATCGTGACATGGGGGCCGACAGCTCGGTCGTTGACCGCACGAAAACGAAAGTTGACGACAGCACGTGACAGATATATACTACCGTCATTGAGGCCAAAGAAGCTCTCCCAATTGACATCATCCCAATCTTGTTCTACTCTTTTGGCTTTATACTCAATGCCGGTGACTTTACCGCAGTCTTCCGGGTAAGTGAAATTCAAGAGTACACGGCGGGTGCCATCAGACGAACTTGAACCAAATCCTACGGCCACCTTGATCTGACAAGGGGCCGTCGCAAAAATGATTTCTTTCTCTCCGGATGCGGCACCCGTACTGAATGCGTTGACCGCGCGCAACTTGGCATAATATTTTTTTTCGTTATCTAGGTCGGAGATGGTTGCGCTGATACTATCACCCCCCGACCCGGCGAATGCAGTCCAAGCACCGTAATTCCCTTTATCCTCTTTCAACTGGTATTCCCAGCGAGTGATTGTGGTATGGCCGTTCGGCTTCACCCAGATCATTCTGGCCTGGCTGTCACTCGTTTCAACGGTGATTCTGTTCAACGTGGGCGGTACCGTCGTCACCTCAGCCGATGCCGGACCGGCACCCAGCCAGTTCACGGCCCGCAACTCAACCACATAAGTGGTGTTGACCTGCGTACCGGTGATTGTGCCCGTCGTGGTTTCAGCATCCGCACCCGCAAAGGCCGTCCAATTCCCAAACGTCGTGGCATCGTCCACTTTCAGACGATACTGCCACTGCGTAATGGCAGCATCCTCCGGGTCATTCCAAGTGAGTGCGATCTGTTCGCCTTTTACCACCAGCTGGACGCCGGTTGGTCGCGCTGGGTTTGAAACTTCCACACTGTCTGACTCCTCACTATGACCGCCGCGATTCACGGCGCGCAACTCGAAGACATGAGTGCTGTCTTTCTGCAGGCCACCAATCGTAATACTCGTCGTATCGGCAACGGAATTGGCAATCGTGGTCCAATCCCCAAAACCTTCACTGTTCACATTCATCCGATACTGCCAATGAGTGATGCTCTCATTCTGTGGATTGTCCCAACTCAGATGCACCTCACCAACGCCCATCGTCAGCTGTAAACCGGTCGGCTTGGCCGGGGGTGGTGGGCGACTCGGCGTATTCCACCGCTCATTCGATGTGGCAATCACCTCGCCATCTGCATCAATTGACCGAATTCGATAAACGTACTGTATGCCATTAATCAAGTTACCGATCTTAAGCGTGCCGGTCGCTGCATGGGTGGCCGCAATGTCGGACCATTCGCCAAAGGCCGATTGGATCGAACCACCGAATCGCTGCTGCAGCTGCCATTTCGCAATGTTCGGCGCCGAGCGATGGTTCCAAGTCAGTGTCAACTGTCGGTCACCCGCGCTGACCATGAAATTAATCGGTTGACGGGCCGTGGCCCGGGGAGCGGCCGAGGCCTCTGCTGACCAGTCGCTTTGTACCCAACCGATAGCCCGCAGCTGGAAGGTATAAGTTACACCATTACTCAGTTCAGGTACCGTAACGGTTGTGGTCGTCCCTCCCGAAACCGTAATCGGGGCGCCGTAGGTACCGTCGGCACCGCTCTTATAACGATATTCCCAAGCGAATATTGCCTGCTCCGCCGGTGCCTGCCAATTCAATCTTATCGCACCGAGTTGCGGGGTGACCGTCAGCCCGGCCGGCATGTTCGGTGCGCCGATCCAAGCAGCCGCAATTTCGGATGCTACCCCAGGTGCCGTCCCATTGATGGCGCGCACCCGAATATCGACCAGACCTTGACGCTCGGAAAGCACCACCTGTTGACGAGCGGTCGGTAGCATTTCCACACTGCTGTCGTCAAAACGCTGCAGGTCTACCTGACTGAGCACCTGCCACATCACTTCACTCCAAGGCTGAGTCGACGCGCGGACCTGATACTGAACTTGGTCAATCGGGCCGCAGTTAGGTGGAATCCGCAGACTGAAGCTGAGTGCCGTGCTACCGCCCCGTGCTTCCCGCACACCGATGCGGCAGGGTGCACCGGGAGTCACCGTCACTTCGGCAGAGGCTCGGCCGGCACCCTGGGTGTTGACGGCACGCACCTTAAACGCGTAGGTCGTCCCGTTGGTCAGGCGGGACACCGTATACTCGGTAGTACGCGGCCCGGAACCATCCATGTCTCGCCATCCTCCATAGCTGCCCGACCCCACCCGTTGTTGCAGTTGCCAGCCGGTGATAGTGGCGCCGGTCGGCGCGGTCCAGCTGAGCGTGATCTCCTGATCACCGGGTACCCCGGCTAAGTCGGTGGGTGCCGCGAGCAATACTGGCGACGGTGTTGCCGTCACTGCCGATGACCACGGTCCCGAGCCTTTTGCCCCAACCGCTCTGACTTGAAAAGTATGCGGCTGCCCGACCTGCAGGCCGGTGATCGTAACGGTTGTCAGGGTTTCACTCTCAACCGCAATGTTGTCTCCCCAATTCCCGTCACCAACCTTGTAACGATACTGCCAGCGTTGAAT
Source organism: Arenicellales bacterium (assembly GCA_965116205.1). Lineage (GTDB taxonomy): Bacteria > Pseudomonadota > Gammaproteobacteria > Arenicellales > JAJDZL01 > JAJDZL01. Next base: position 584,599 of record OZ220493.1, read on the forward strand.
GTTCTGTCCCGACTGTGTCGACCAGGCCAGAGTCACCGTGTTTTCATTAACCGTCGCAGTCACCCCACTCGGCTGACTTGGAACACCGAGCCATACCGACACGACTTCGGATACCGGACCGGGTGCGTTACCATTCAGCGCCCGCACTCTTAAATCCTGACCACCGCGTGTGTCTGCGGCTAACTGCACCGACTCCACTGCACTGGTAACGACCGGCATACTGTGGTCGCCGAAGCTGCGTAGCAGTTCATTATCAAGTTGCGTCCACTCGACCTCATCCCAACCCTGCGCGGCAGACTTAACCTGGTATTGAACATCGGTGATCGTGCCACAGCTGGCCGGAATGCGCAAATCGTAAGTGAGACTGTTGGCACCGGTCCGCACGTTGGCAATACCGATCTGGCAGGGTTCGACCTCGGGGATACCTTCAACCGCCGCTGATTCAGCGCCGTTGCCGATTGCATTGACCGCGCGAATCTGGAAAGTATAGGTCGTACTGTTGGTGAGTCCGTAGATGGTATATTGGGTGGTCGCGGCATCGGTACTGAGCATATCGTGCCAACCGCCAACGGTGTCATCCGGTTGTTGCATATACTGCCAGTTGTCGACGCTGGGATCAAGCAGATTATCCCAGAACAGCGTAACCCGTTCATTCGCACCGACCGACCTCAGTCCCTTTGGTTGCGCGGGAACCGCTAACGCCCATGGTGTCGCCTCGACTTCGGCCGGCGCACTGAGCACTGTATCCCGTTGTGCTTTCACTTCAAAACCATAAGTAGTGCCACCGGTTAGATTGTCAATCGTTACCACCGTCGTTTCACCACCCGACACGAATATCGGCGCGCCATAATTTCCACTTCCTGCGCGAATTCGATAACTCCAGCCGCGCAGGTCCTGATCAGGTTGCGCCTGCCAGCTGAGCGTAATCGCTTCATTGCCGGGCGTCGCCACCAGTCCAGCTGGTCGGCCCGGTGCGCTGTACCAGATCCGCATCGCATTGGAGGGTGGTCCCTCAAGCGCCCCATTCAGCGCCCGGACGCGCAACTGACGCGCCCCTTGACCATTGGGTATGATGGTTTCCTTAGCATCTGACGTGACAGCTGAACCACGATTCTCAAAACGTCGAAGATCGACGCCCATTGATGTCCAAGACACCTCGTTCCAAGTCTGCGCCGGCGTTTTGATTTGATATTGAACATTCGTGATCAAACCGCAGTTGGCGGGAATATTGAGTTCAACCTGCACTCGTAAACCGCCCGCCGCTCTGATGGACTCAGCTGCGGCACCAATCTGGCAGGGCACTCCCGGCGTATCGGTCTGTTCAGCAGAAATGATGGCCGGACCGGCGGGAATGAGCCCCTGCACCATGAACGTGTAGGTCGTGCCATTCATCAGTTCGGTTACCGTATGCCGGGTGGTGGACGCATCAGAATTGGCAATGTCGCTCCAATTGCCATAGCTGCCCCCGTCGGCTTTTTGTCGAATCTGCCATTTGATAATCGCATTATTGCCACTGGCGGGCCACGATAGCATGACCTGACGGTCTCCGGGACGGGTAGTCAGACGGGTCGAAGTGGCGGCGACCGGTGTCGCCGCCACTTCCTGCGACCATTCACTACGACCGTCACCAACCGCCCGCAGTTGAAAATAATGAACTTTTCCGTTTTCCAGACCCGATACTGAGAATCTAGGAGTATTAGCGTCGGTGATTGGATGAACCGTACTGCCATAACTATCCGGCGCCACCCGATAACGATATTCCCAGCCGGTCACCCGCTGACCGACACGGGCAGCTCTCCACGTCAGGAGCACCGTTTGGCCGGCGGGTGTGGCAATGATTCGCGTCGGAACATCGGGCGCACCCACCCACAGCCAAGCTGGTACGGACTCAGCACCCCATTGATTTTCGTACCCGGCGCGGACCCGAATATCGTGCCAGCCTTGATCGGCAACGGCGACGAACTCGAAACCTGCCGGGGTCTGCTCGGCACTGCTGTTCGGAAACATCCGCAAAGTCGGATTTTTCAATGCCACCCAATCCACGTCGGCCCACGTCTGAGTGGTGGACTTGACCTGATACCGGACGTTCGTAATGTCTCCGCAGTCGCCCGGCACCTGCAGACCGAATGACAGACCGACACTGGCCGCCGTGACATTCCGGATGGTAATTCTGCAGGGCGCACCCGGGGGTGTCGCTTGACTTTCTTGCGAGTTAGCACCGGCCCCGGCAGCGTTAATGGCACGAATCTGAAATCGATAGGTTTCACCATTGACCAGCCCACCCTCCGTGTGACGGGTCGTAGTCGCATCCGCACCAGTCATCGCGTTCCATGTGGCGCCGAACCAGCCGACGGCGCGGGTGGTATACCGAAGCTCCCACCCCGTAATCGTTGCGTCACCCGCCGCCGACCATGTAAGAGTCACCTGCTCATCTCCCGCTGCGCTGGTCAGACCCACCGGGGATGCCGGCGGCTGAAGCGCCGGCGTCGCTGGCACCCAACTCGACCAGGCACTGGTTCCCCCTTGGCCAACCGCGCGTAACTGAAATCGGTAGGTGGTGCCATTGACCAGTCCGCTCACCACGGTGGTCGTGGCACTCCGATCCGCAACGGTGACACTTTTCTCCGTACTGCCATCTGTATAGCGATAGATCCACGCAATGATACGTTGCCCGGGCTGTGCCGACCACGACAGGCGGACGGAATTATTGTCCGGCGCGGCAGTCAGTTGACTGGGTACATCAGGCGGCCCCGTCCATATTGTTTGTGCAACCGCGCCGGAGTGTGGAATCAGTAGACCTGCCAGGGTGAGAAACAGAACCGTGGCGAAAGTCGCTACAGAATGTCTCACACCCCCCCCCCCCTAGCAAACCTTTTTATCGTGGTTAAGGATAGGGCCTGTATGGTTGTCATTACACCATTATCGTCATGTAACAAATTGCTCTCAGACATCAACCTATATTTGACTTCAAGCTTCGGTTTCGAGTTTCATCGGTATATTGAAAAAACAGCAAGCATCAACCACCACAGAGTTACCATCAATCCTACCTCGCGATTTGAACGAACCGGGAAAATTGGGGTGATGTTCCGATACCGAAGACACCTCGAGTGCAACACAAGTAAATCTCATGAGTCTATCCGGCCACTGGAAGCACCAGTTGTATCAATAAACGACCGCGCCGAGCAACTGCATGCCCCAAGGGTATGTACAGATTGGGAGCGACCCACATCAACTCAATATCACAACGTGAGGTTGTACTGTGAAAGCTGTCATCATCACTACGTGACTATCTTGAAAGAAACTACTTCTTATTCTGTGTCATCAGAAATAAGAACTTTGTTATCCGCTTTTCAGCAGCAGCGGGGTAGCCACAACATGATGCCAACAAGGGATGATATTGGTCGGTTATTTTGATCGCATTGCTGCCGCTTGAAAAAAATTCGGGGGGGGGGGGGGGGGGACATCCTACCATTTTACAAGTCTCTGGGGGGCACCCGATTGACTTGTCGTCCATGGTTCGAGTATCGAAATTCTTTGGACGATGCCATTCGAACCGTGAGGTCACGCGCCACTCCTCAGCGCCATCCAGAAAATAGTTGAGACTCATTCTCTTCTCTCTGTATTTTGAATTTGAAATGGTATCTTGGCTATATCAACAGTATCTTGTTTCGCCCTGACTCCAGGCAACCTAATTGTAGCAAACATTGAAAAGAATCTCAGATGAATATTCATTCATTACTGTTTAGCCGTTGATTCCGATGTCACCAGAACGTCTACAAATGTGTCTTGAGTTAGATAAAATATTTTAGTGATGTTCCCGACCTGTACCATTGACATTTGTGAATTCCAGTACTGCTACACCCGTAGTCGACCAATTTAATCGGCCGATACGCGACCTGCGCGTATCCATCACCGATCGGTGTAATTTCCGGTGTGTCTACTGCATGCCGAAGGAGTTTTTCGGCTCCAACCATGCATTTCTGGAACGTACTGATCTTCTGACTTTTGAAGAAATTGAACAAGCAGTCCGCTCGTTCGTGGCCTGTGGCGTAAAAAAAGTGCGCATCACCGGCGGCGAACCCATGGTGCGCCGAAATCTCTCAACTCTGATCGCCAGACTCGCTACTATTCCAGGGGTTGAAGACCTGAGCATGACGACCAACGCTTCACTGCTAACACGCCAGGCAGCACAAGAACTGCATAACGCCGGTCTACGACGAATCACCATCAGCTTGGACGCTTTAGATAATAAAACATTCAGTGCCATTAACGACGTCAAGTTTCCAGTCGAACGTGTATTGACTGGCATTGATAACGCAAAGGCCGCTGGCATATCTCCCATCAAAGTGAACATGGTCGTTGCGCGCGGCATGAATGAATATGAAATACTGCCCATGGTCCGGCAGTTTCGCCATACCGGTGTCATACTGCGCTTCATTGAATTTATGGATGTCGGCAACACCAATGACTGGCAGATGGATAAGGTGATTTCAGCGCGAACGATTCTTGACACCATTCACCGCGAATATCCGATCGTGGCGACGGCACCGACCTATCGTGGCGAAGTAGCCAAGCGTTGGCAATACCAGGATGGCAGTGGTGAAATTGGCATCATATCCTCGGTAACCGAACCTTTCTGCGGATCTTGCAACCGCGCGCGGCTCACCGCCGAGGGCAAAGTCTACACCTGCCTGTTTGCAACCTGCGGATTCGATCTGCGCAAATACTTACGAGAGGGCGTCGATGGGGCGCAACTAACTGAACTGCTCAAACAATTGTGGGCGGAGCGCACCGACCGTTATTCAGAGCTTCGTGCAACGACGAAAACCAGCGTCCAAAAAGTGGAAATGTCTTATGTCGGCGGCTGATTCTTGACTGACTCAGAGCAAGCGAGAAAAACCCACTATCAACCAAATAAGGATGCATAATACACTTCAAACTGTCGAATCGGGATTTGGGTTGGACAGTGATTGCTGGTATTTGAACTGGAGTAACGCCGGCGGTTCCTGCGCCGGTTGAGTGTCAATTTGACGGTAACGAAACCAGAGGTTTACATGAGTCAGCTAAAAGACTTATCGGCAATGGCGCAGCCGGACGACCCGGCGGTGCGTGAAGCATTGGATTTATGGGAAAAGCTACAACCGAATTCACCGACTGAGTTTTTTGACGCGGTTCGGGAAATGGCACGCCAAGAAGAATACGAGAAAGCGCGCCAAGAGGGATATGAGAAAGGATTCCAAGAAGGATTTGAAGAAGGGATTGAAAAAGGACGTAAGCAAGTCCGTTTGAAAATTGCGGCGCGCCTACTCCGTATGGGTAAGGCAGTTTCAGACGTCCGGGAGGCGACGCAGCTGTCTTTGGTAGAGATTGGCAATTTGCAGGATGGCGGAATACCGCAGTTCGATTCATGAAGACGTCAGGTGGTTTGAAGTTGCTGAATGGGGCACGCAATTCTATCCGCCGCGAGTGGTGTCTCGCACTTTTTCAATGCCGACCTCGTCATGGACTCCTCGAACTAACCACTAGGCGGTGAAAATTATCACCGTGCTTGCCGCTCCCTCAAGTGTGACCACTATTCGTTTTGCGCCGATGATGCCAAAATTCTCTTTCTGGTAACCTGCTGGAGATGTTCAGGTCGCTGTGCCTTGGATATGGAATTGAGATGAAGATGACGTCAGTGGTCGCGTCCACCGCCATATCACAATCAGGTTGGGTGATTCAGCCACGAAAAAATTACAAAAATCGAGTATAATTTCCACCTGATAACGAAAAAGCTGTTAGTTACCTGCTAGGCATTGACCGCCATTCAGTTTGAAAGGCTTCGATTGTCATCTGGTTTGACCGCCCTGGATCTGAGAGGATGCTGAGCATATTGAATACTACCAGCTGAGCTGCAGTCTAAAGGGTCTGCAGTTACAATCACTTTCGGCATTCCTGCGAGGCGATCCGATAATCTTGCCATCAGCAATGTCGTGTCGGCGTTCAGAGACCCGGCGACAATAACCCGGCGGAACGGTAAATCGCGTAGCGACATACCAGTGCCGTCCAATTCACTTCACTTCGAGGAGTTCAGCCAATGACTGATGAACCGGCGGCTTCAATGCCACCCCACACCAAGATCCCCGGCCAATGGCACGACCGGTTTTTTAAGGCACTGTTCAACACTCCAGCACAGGTCTGGGCACTGCTGGAGCTGGCCCTGACGCCGCCACAGTTGGCGACCCTGGATCGCCATTCGCTGGTCATCCGTTCGAGTAGCCTGTTTGATCAGGGTCTGAAAGAATATGTCTCCGACCTGCTGGTGGAAGTCCGGCTCACCGATGGCAGCGAGTGCGTGCTGACGCTGCTTTGTGAGCATAAGAGTTATAATGATGTGCAGTTGATGAGTCAGTTGCTCAGTTACCTGGCCCGGCTGTATGAGCGGCAGGCCAAGGTAGTGATACCCATCGTGATCTATCATGGGGAACGACCGTGGACGCAGCCGCGGTCGTTTTACGAAACGCAGCATGCTGACCTGTCGGCACCGCTGCAGGCGGCCTGGGGTCATCTGCTGTTGAATTTCGGTCTGCTGCTGTTGAACCTGCGGCGGGCAGCGGTGCTGGCCGAGCTGCGGCAACGACCCTTGCCGGTGCATCTGGGCATGCAGGTGATGGGCGAGCTCTGGGAGGCGAGGGAGCGACAGTATGTGGCGTGGGTGGCACGCACGCTGGCCTTTAAGCGAGAGGAATATCAGCAGTTCATGCGTCTGTTGAACATTTATTTGATGGCGACGAAGCCGGAGGTGAACATGAGTCAGATGAGAGAGTTGTCGGAGATGACCCGGCCGGGGGATCCGGCGATGCGTGAAGCCTTGGATTTATGGGAAAGGTTGCAGCCGAATTCGGCCGCTGAGTTTTTTGACGTGGTTCGCCAGGAGGCGAGCCAGAAAGCGCACGCGGAAGGCCTTGAAAAGGGCCTTGAAAAGGGCATTGAAGAAGGAATTCAAAAAGGAATTCAAAAAGGAAGTAAGGAAACCTCCCGGCAAATTGCCGCGCGCATGCTTAGACAGGGTATAGCAGTTTCGGACGTGCGAGTGGCAACGCAGCTGTCTTTGGCAGAGATTGACAGTTTGCAGAATGGTGGAACGCAGCAGTCTGATTCATGAAGTCGTCAGACGGTGTGGTTAACATCGCCGGCAGAAATGAAGCGATTCAGGATGTTATTCAATACGTTTCTTTAATACCCGGATGAGTGACAGAGTTTTGGAGCACTGGAAGATTGACGACAATTGACTAGTTTGATAAGGTCAGGGATAACTTCGATCTCCTTACTTTGATACCGGCACCATTTGCACCGTGCTGAAATAGTGTTGCCTTTGCACTAATTCATTGACTACACCACTCACTTCACCAATTTCAGGTCAGTCAAATGCTTTGGACATGAAATTCTGTCCACCGCGAGTGGTGCTTCGCACTTTCTCCATCCAGAACACCGGTTCAGCGATTCATTCAACCGAGTTCATCTTCGACTCTGCACCACACCCTAGAACCACACCAGTAGTGGTCAATTGACAGAGCAATGGAAAACTGTCATTTCCAACATCACGATAAAACACTCGGTTCAGCTGGCAAAAGCCAGTCATTAACGATGATTCGCAACCAAGTAGATGCACCGTTTCTCCACCTGTAGTGATCACCCATGCCGATGGTTGAATTCAATAGCCTTCTCAACTGAATGAACTACACCGTGGTAACGAAACATAATTTTCTAACCACTTTGAGCTGCGGTCTTCACCTGACCCAATGATCAGATTGGTTTCACAGCATGGATTCTAACCGATGGATACCAAATGATGTCCAGGACAGCTGTTTCGATGCGTAATGTAATGTGTTATGATTGATGCGGGAATGCTGAAACCTGAGAAGTTGTAATGCACCGAGAACCGTCAATCCCCTTAGAACTGTTTGGCCGTAGGAGCGACAAGAATGAAGCCGTATTCTTTGTCGGACGCCAAGACCTGATCGCCGGCATTGAGTCCACAGTGGCCGAAATCGAAAGCCGAATCAGAGCTGCCACTGTTAACGCCGGGTTGCAACCCGGGATGGTGTTATGTAACCAGGAGACATGGCTGATTCAGGGTGCCCCCGGGGCCGGCAAGTCAGCACTGCTGAGTCATTTACAGAACCTTTGGCGAGCCCGGGAAAACGGTCCCGTGGTGGTCCGGATAGAGCCGACCGAACTGCGCAATGAGTCTGAGGTCACACGCACCATTGCCAACTGTATCATTCCCAACCATGGTGCGAGAATACTGGACTCGGTGAGCGCGGTTGATGGCAGTCTCGGTTTTAGCATGATCATCAAGGGGAGTGGCAAAGTAACCGACCGCGAGCAGTCATCGACATTGGTGTTGCAAGATCTGGCCAAGCTCTACAGCAAAGGTGCGGCGACGGTGTTTAAACGGATTTTGAAAGGCGGCTCAGTGAAACCACCGGAACTGCGGCCGATTGTGGTGATGATTGATGAGGTGCAAATGTTCACACCCGAAGATGTGGCGGTACTGTTCAAGTTGCATAACGGCGCCCATGGGTTACCGATTTTGGCGGTGCTATACGGCCTGGCCTATTCCAAAGCCAAACTGGCGGCGGAGAAGATCTCGCGTTTTGCCACGAGCAGTGGACAAAGTCATGTCCAGACGTTGGGCCCGCTTGAAACTGGTGAGGCGGCAGAGTCGGTACGAGCCATGTTGGACGGCTACCGCATCAAAGGCCGAGGCCACACCGACCTGCCCGACAGGATTAGTGAATGGTGCAATGACTGGCCACAACACCTGTTTCACTACATGGTCGGCCTGGCCAATCAGCTCAAGGTCAACGACCGTGACCTGGCAGGAGTGGACGCGGCTGCCGTGCGCTCGTTTGGCGACCGGTGTCGGGTGCAATATTACCAAGACCGGTTGGATGTATCACCCATATCCAAATGTACGGTTTTACTCGCAGAAGTCGCTCGGACCATCGGCGCAACGGGTTGCGATTGGGCAGATTTGGAAGAAATGTTGGAGAACCGAGTCTGGAAGAAAAGTAAGGTTCGTTCCACCATGCCTAAAAACATGGAACCTACAGAGTTCATTGAGACGATGGTTGCTGCGGGCATGGTGCACCAGGTAGATACGACGGTCACCATGCCGATACCATCTTTTCGACAGTACCTCATTGATCGAGTCAAGTAATTTCTGCCTGATTGCATGATATTGGAGTTCGTTGTTTCAGCGCTCGGCATTGGTTTTGCAACATGAATCTGCAGGCATGATTGTAGTGATATATTGTTGATATGGATATCGGCTTAATTCAAAATCCTTGATTACCGACAAAAGAGGCATATTGGGCAATCGCTGGAGAACGTTCTAAAATTCCAGAATGTAGTTCGCGTCAAAAGCTGTGGACACAGGATATGTCCTGGCCCCGGCCAACTTCCAATCATTCTCCGCTTCTGGAGTGAGTGATAACAGTCCACTGAAGATATTTTCATAAAGTCTGTATCATCCCACCACCGCTACTTCTTGACCAGATGTTCAAGAAGACGCGGCATCAGCTCAACTAGATTACAGGGCCGAGTTCGATAGTCTAACTGATACTCAATCAACCCATCCCACGCGTCTGTACAGGCACTGGCTGAACCCGGTAGACAAAAGATATACGTCGCATTGGCCACGCCAGCGAACGTTCTGGACTGAAGTGTTGAGGCTGCGATTTTTTCATAGGATAGCAATCGGAACATCTCACCAAATCCAGTAATTTCCTTATCCAATAACGGACGAACTGCCTCTGGAGTTCCGTCTCTGCCCGTTACGCCAGTACCGCCGGTCGTCAGTATGACATGGATATCTTGATCTACAATCCATTGGCAGACTTGGGCTCTGATTTGGTGAATTTCATCCTGAACGATCGTTTGCTTGACGACACAATGACCGCTCTTCTCCACTCGACTACGTAGCAACTTGCCTGATTTATCATTGAGTTCACTCCGTGAATCGGAAATTGTCAGCAATGCAATTGATACTGGAATGAAATTTCGGCTAGTGTTTTTTTCTGTCATGACTGAACCTTATAAAAATGGAAAACTAAATGGCAGACTGTTCGTTTTCAGAACCGTTAAATCAAACTCACATGGATGAAATGCTAACGATACAGAACGTCATTGATTCTTGATGTGAAACACCAAGTTATTTAAACCCATCCTCATTTCGTGCAATATGAAAGTTATTTTTAAGATCATAAAGTTACGTCAATGTTTCTCATGCATGGCTGTTTAACAGTCATAAGATTCTGTTGCACCGTATTTTGATTCACCTATCCTTGTTAAAGTGGCTTACCCGCTACGTTCGACAGTCGCGTTGTACATATTCGGCGCGGTATCCGGCAGTCTTGGCGCAAAGCACCCCATAGTTTTTCGGGAGTAAAACAGCGAATCAGTGAGTCTAAAGCTGAAGTTGACAATGGGCACGAATTGAATAGCATAACTGCAGATTGATGAAAAAATGACTTTATTCCAAAATCTTGAACATAGACCAGTGAAAGAAAATAATGAATCCATTCGAAATGTTCATCAACTGAAGCGGAAATCGATCAACTCATCAAGTCGAGACGTACGAAACTGATGGATGAATGTGTAGCATTTGATTTATTGGCGATGGAATACCTGTAAATGATGGTCGGCCATCCGCTTCTTTATCGTTCGACCAATCACCGCAGATCACAAATGGCCAGTCATGTTAAATGCACTTCTGTAATACAATTATAGGATATAGAATCCCGCTGAACCTATACCAATGCGTAAACTCAGACTACCGATTGGCGATGCGTCCTTCGAGGACATACGGAACCGGAACTGCTATTATGTAGACAAGACGCCATATATACAGAAACTGACTGATGATGGCAAGTACTGGTTTCTGTCACGTCCACGGCGGTTTGGTAAGTCCGTACTGATTTCCACCTTAAAGGAACTGTTCGAAGGTAACGAGAAGTTGTTCCGGGGGCTACATATTCAAACTCACTGGAACTGGGATGCCAAATATCCCGTGATAAGACTGAGTTTTGGCGGCAGTTATGATCAGCCGGGCAAACTTGACAGTCATGTTAACCGGCAGTTGGCTCGACTGGAAAAATTAGCCGGTATTAGACCATCAACAATTTCCAATTACGGCGATGAGCGTCTGCAGGAGCTGATTTTGAACCTGTATGACGTAACGGGCCAACAGGTAGTAGTGCTGGTAGATGAATACGATAAGCCCATTTTGGATCAGCTCCACAACCCACAGCAGGCGGAAGCCAATCGCCAGTGCCTACATGGCCTGTATGGCATTCTTAAAGACTGCGCCGACCAGCTCCGCTTCGTCCTCGTCACCGGCATCAGCATGTATTCCAAAGTGAGTCTGTTCTCCGGCATGAACAATCTTGAAGACATCAGTCTCGACCCCGAGTATGCCACTCTCTGCGGTTATACGGATAGGGACATCGACACGGTGTTTGCCCCGGAACTAGAAGGACTCGACCGCAGTGAGATGCAGCGCTGGTACAACGGCTACCACTGGCTCGGGCAGGAGAAAGTCTACAACCCCTTCGACATCCTACTGCTGTTCAAAAAAAGACAGTTCAAACCGTATTGGTATGCCACCGGCACACCCAGTTATCTACATGGTCGGCTGGCACGTGGTGGTGTCAATACCCTGCAGTTGGAGAACCTGGAGCTGTATGAAAAGGAACTGTCCAATTTCAACATTGACAAGATCGGCATCAATGCACTGCTGTTCCAGTGTGGTTATCTGACCATCGTCGATCAGGCGCTGCGCGGTTCTAGGATGTGCTATACCCTGACCTATCCCAATCATGAAGTGCGCATCTCACTCAACGAGGAACTGCTCGAAGCGGTCAGTGACCAGGGTCAGCTGACGGAGCTGTCCGGTAAGGGTGAGCGGCTGATTGAACGGTTGGACGCCAATGACTTTGATGGATTCCAAGCGGCAGTGCACGCGTTTTTCTCTGACATTCCGCATCAGTGGCATGATAGCAGTGACCTCGCCCGTTATGAGGCGTTTTTCACCAGTGTGCTGTATTCCTGTTTCGTGAGTCTCGGTGTCGAGGTGACGGGGGAAGAATCATCCAGTCATGGTCGTGCCGACCTGGTGGTGACCCGTGGTGAACAGGTGTTCATCTTGGAATGCAAGATGCAGGGTGATGGTACGGCAGAAGCGGCACTGGCTGAGGCGGTGGCGCAGCTGCGCGAGAAGAAATATGCCAACAAGTATCGAACCGGCGATCATAAAGTTCACCTGCTGGCGATGGTGTTTGAACGTGAGGACCGCAATCTGGTACAGTTCAGCGTGGAAAGCCTGTGAAAAAACTGAGTAGGACTATACATTGGTCGAATCCTCCAGCTTGTCTCAACATCATGCGTCAAACTTTTTATGGCGGCGGTTTGCTCCAAAATTCAGACGCTATCACCTCGTACAATGATCGTGTCACGCAATCGTCATCTACCACCAAGTGATCATATTCACCTGACATAGGAAAATAGTTCCGCGTTCGAATGTCCGATTGAGTGAATTGATAACAATATGATGGGAACACCTTTAGTCGTGCTGAAATTGCCTTTTGAAACGGCACTACTGCTCGAAACCAAGTGATGATTCGCATCTAAGGCCCGAATGTACGACGCTAACCCAAGTTGACATCACCAAATGGCCAACATCTCATTTTTGTGAAAGCAGAAAGTCGATAAAATCTCTTTTCTGCTGCGAGACTCATCATTCTGCAACCTGACGCGCAATCCAGATTCAACTCTTTAACAGCTTTGCCACTTTGCGTATTGCTAGTAACAAAACCATAACGCTCGCTCTAACTCCTGGCGACCCGGCGGGTATAGGACCCGACCTCACCGTTGCCCTACTCGGTTCTGAAACATCAAGCAGAGTTGTTGTTCTTGCAGACGAACACATGCTGATGACTCGAGCTGAACTACTCGGTCTAAACCACTCATGCCAACCTTATCACCCTGACTGTTCTATTCCCCAATTCGAAATACTGCACGTCGACTGCCCGGTTCCCGTCATCCCGGGGCGTAAGGATCATCGTCATGCAGACTATATTATCAACACTCTGAACCGAGGCATTGCCGGTTGCCTTAACGGCGAATTCAATGCACTGATCACCGGGCCAATCAACAAGAATTTGATGCAATGTGGCGGATTCGACTTCATGGGACACACGGAATACCTCGCCAGTAAAACCGGCGCTGAATACCCGGTGATGCTGTTGATGAGCGAAACCCTGCGGGTGGCCTTGGTGACCACCCACCTTCCACTGAGTGAGGTTCCGAAACAGATCACCGGTAAAAGAATCATTACCACAACTCGTATACTGCACCAATTTCTGGTTGAAAAATGCCGTCTGAAGTCACCGCTGATCGGTATTTGCGGACTTAATCCGCACGCCGGTGAAGGCGGTCGACTCGGACATGAAGAAATTACCGAAATTATTCCAGCCATTGAAATCCTAATTCAAGAAGGCATCAAAGTGGCCGGCCCGTTACCGGCTGATACGATCTTCACCCGCCATCACTTGGTAAAATATGATGCGATCCTCGCTATGTATCATGATCAGGGGTTACCCGTGATCAAACATGGACATTTTGGTGCCACTGTCAACGTCACCTTAGGCCTGCCAATCATCCGAACATCGGTGGATCATGGCACCGCTTACGATCTTGCCGGGCGCGGAATGGCGGACACCGGCAGTCTGCAATGCGCATTGATGCTGGCTGAACAACTAGCTGCAGGATCGATCCATTGACCACGAAATACCGAAGAAAACGACTCGGACAACATTTTCTGACAGACCGTCAAGTCATTGACGACATCATCACTCTGATCAACCCAAAGGCCCAGCAGATGCTCGTTGAAATCGGTCCCGGTCCCGGTGCCCTCACCCATCACTTGGCGCGTACCAAGGCTGAACTGCATGCTATTGAAATCGACCCGGCCCTGGTACACCAACTGCGCCAAAAATGTCCGCCTGATTCACTACATTTACATCTCACCGACGCCCTCCTATTCGACTACCGCAGCATCCACTCAACCCATCGAAAACTGCGGATCGTCGGTAATCTACCTTACTCAATCTCCACATCACTACTGCTTCGTCTGGTAAAATTCATTGACATCATTGAAGACATACACGTGATGGTGCAATCCGAAGTGGCTGAACGTCTCACTGCTGAACGGAGCACTAAAAACTATGGTCGACTCTCGGTCAGTATGGCACGTGCTTTCCAAACCGAATCAGTGTTCAACATTGCGCCGAGCGCGTTTTCTCCACCACCAAAGGTGAATTCCACCATGATCGCCATGCGGCCTGTATCAAAACCAACCTTGAGTCCGGCCACCGAGTATGCGTTTTCCAATCTAGTACGGTTGGCATTTGGAAAACGCCGTAAAAGTCTGCGCAATGCGTTAAAAAATGTCGTTGATGAGTCGATATTTCTTGAAGTCGGCATTGATGCTGGCTTACGTGCAGAAAACCTGAGCGTCGAACACTATATGAACCTGGCTCATTGTGTGGTCCGCCAGGCCGCCGAGCGTGAAAGAACTATCTGCTAATAAGGCGCTGGGGTAGTCAGACGAAATTTATGACTCCGGGAGTAGTCGATAGGACGCTCAGGCGGCCGATTTTGGTACAAAGTCCCAATTGAACATGTTAATGAATCGCATACTCGTATTGGGTATCGCCGTCTGGTGGCTGATGATCACACCTGCACGCGCCAACTACTTTGACTGCAGTGTGGTCTATGATGAATTCGATCAGTTGATGATGGCCAACTTTCTAGTTGATCCGGAACGCTATGTCAGCAGCATCCCCAATGCCATCTCCAGAAAGGAATTTCTCCAGTTTCAGCAGAGTACTTTTCAACTTCGCCGCGAACGGCTAGACGCTGGCATTGCCGTGTTCAGAACCAATCAGAATACTCGAGGTAAATTTCTATACCTCTGGAAACCACAGGCGCGAGAACGACTGATTCCACTTGAAATTACCGAGTCCATCAGTTTTGGACGCGTGCAGGATGGCTACGCACCCGTGAGAGCAACTTCCATGTACCTGACACCGGGGTTTGCGCTGGATCTGGACGCGGCGCAGGTGGTCGAAACCAACGACGAAGCGGCTGATTTGATTTATGTATTGGAAAATGAAGAATATATCCTGCGTGCGATTCCACCTGCCGAATTACTGTTTCCGGTTGAATCTATGTGCCACCGAGTTGAAGATTAGCAGCCAATGACGGTTATCTAACCACCGCATTACCCCCCTATGAGACTAAGATCCAGTTTTCACGTAGGCGTCACTGATTTCTGGCATTGTCTGGCGAATCCATGCTTCCGCTAGACGATTCATTTCCCGCGGTTTCATGTCGTTGGCATCAATCGGTTCACCGATACGAACCTGGATGACTCCAGGGTATTTGGTTAATCCTCGACGGCGCCAGAAGTCCCCGGCATTGTGTGCCACCGGTACCAACGGTACTCCCGCGCGGATGGCTAACAGTGAGGCACTGGCATGAAACATGCCATGTGCACCCGGAGCGATGCGGGTGCCCTCCGGAAAAATAACGACCCAGCGCCCTTCCTTTAAGACTTGAGCACCCTGCTTGAGTACCTGCTCGAGTGCTTTGCGCGCCGATGTTCGATCAATCTTAATGGGTGCAGTGGCGGCCAATCCCCAGCCGAAAAACGGAATGTAGAGCAACGAACGTTTCAACACCCAAGCTTGGGGTGGAAAAATGGTTTGATAAGCAATCGTCTCCCATGCCGATTGGTGTTTGGAAAAAATCACTGCCGGCTGAGTTGGCAAATTCTCCATGCCCTTCACCTCGTGTTGTAATCCACAGGTCACTTTCAACAACCAGATGGCACTATGCGCCCAAATTCCGATGACGCGGGATCGAAACTTCGCTTCACAGAAATAGACTGCAATGGCCACCGGCCAGAAGCACAGAGTCAGCAGTATCAACAATAGCATGAAGATGATTGAGCGAATGATATGCATGACTCTAGAACACTAGCTGACAATGGATTCATTGGTTGAGGAAGTGGGTTCGCACTCCGACTTGCCGTCGAAATCAGAGACTCTCAGCATCCCGTCGATCATTCGACCTTCTCGCTGCTGTATTTTTTCCATTTTCAGCCAGAAA
This sequence comes from Arenicellales bacterium, assembly GCA_965116205.1. Classification (GTDB taxonomy): domain Bacteria; phylum Pseudomonadota; class Gammaproteobacteria; order Arenicellales; family JAJDZL01; genus JAJDZL01. The sequence goes on from OZ220493.1 coordinate 600,817, forward strand.
CTATGGTTCAGATCAAATTCCGCAGCAATGGCAGTACCGAGTAGCAGAATCAATAGATCGGCACACTCTTCAGCAACCTGCGCCATGCCATGCCCCTTGGTTACAGCTGCCGATATTTCCCCCAACTCTTCGCACATTAGTGCCACACGATATCTCAGATCATGTCCACCGGTGTTAGCAAAATCATGCTTGCGATGAAACTCTCGCACCGCATTCAGCATCGTATCAAATGAATCTTGATTCATCAGTTAACCTGAGTGGATTGCAGTCTGGACAGGTCAGCGACCTCCAGAAAAAGCTCGTAAACAAAGCGTACCAACGCCAGGCGATTGTCTCGATACTCAGGATTTTCATCCATCACCATGACACGCTCGAAAAAGAGATCGATTGGACCGCGCAACACGGCTAGCTGTGGTAATATATCCTCGTGTCTAGAGGCCTCAATCAGCGGTGCCAGCCGCTCGCGCAACTCACTCGCCTGCGTGAATAGTGCAGACTCTGCAACATCCTGAAATTTTGCCGGTACGACACTACCTGCCACGGACTGCTCCGCACGATTCAAAATATTACGAATTCGTTTATTCGCGGCAATCAGATCAGCATACTCTGCAAACTTTCGAAACTGCCTGACCGCGCGCAACCGTAATTCAAAATCCAGCGGACGCGTCGGTTGCAGTGCATAGACCGCATTGAACTCATCTGCAGCATAGCCCTGCTCAAGATAGTAGTGTTTGAGTCGTTCGAGCATGAATTCATGAATCCCCTCCAGAGTAGACTGCGTGGAGGAAATTGTTTGAAAGGTTTCACTTGATGTCGCCTGCTGTCGGTACGTATCGGCCGCCATCTGCAAAGCGGCTAACAGATCCAAATCAATTTTGCGCTCGATGATGATGCAGAGCACTGCTAATGCCATGCGCCGGAGAGACAATGGATCACGATCCCCTTTTACTGTTTCGCCAGCGCTCATCAATCCCACCAAAGAATCAATACGGTCCGCGATAGCGACAATAATCCCACAGGGTGTTTCGGGGAGCTCACCGCCCGCCGCAATCGGCATGTAATGTTCCTGAATCGCCCGCCAGATCATTTCATCGTAACCCTCTCGTTCAGCGTAATAACGTCCCATGACACCCTGCAGGTCAGGAAATTCTCCGACCATTTCACTGACCAGGTCCACCTTCAACAAATGTGCCGCCTGCCGAACCGCATCAACATCCTCACCGATGACTTCGGCAATCCAAGTCGCCAGTTTTTCGATGCGTTCGGTCTTTTGGGCGTAAGAACCCAATTGGCGATGAAAAACCAGGTGATTAAGCTGCGACCATTTATCTTCGAGAGTGTCGCGGCAATCCTGTTCATAAAAGAACTGCGCGTCCGTCAGACGGGCACGCAGCACTCGCTCATTGCCGACCACGATTCGCCGCGCCTGATGTTCATCAACCGGGGCAATATTCGCAATGCCAAAAAATTTAGGGAGTAAAGCGCCTTGTTCATCAATCACCGGAAAATATTTTTGGTGTTTTCGCATTGACGAAATCAATACCTCCGGTGGAAGGGCTAGAAATTCCGCGCTAAAGTCTCCACAAAATGCATAAGGCCACTCCACCAGATCAGTTACTTCGTCGAGCAGCTGATCGTCTTTCCGGGCTTGGCCCTGGATACACTCTTCAAGCACTTGAATCTGCCGCCAGATGGTTTGTCGGCGAACGTGCCGGTCGGCGATGACATGGCCTTTTGTCAACAGCACTTCCGCATAACCGTCAGCGCTGTCGAGTGTAAGCGACGCTGGACCGTGAAATCGATGGCCAGCGGTCTGCGAACTCGACTCTACCGCCAGAATTTCGCAGGGTATTACCAACTCGCCATGCATCGCTACAACCCAATGCACCGGTCGTACGAACTCGTGACTGAAATCTCCCCAACGCATACGTTTGGGAATAGGCAGGCGCGACAGCATTGATGGAATACAGTCCGCAAATAGTTCGTAAATTGATTGGCCACGCTCCATGAAACGAAAAACCAGAAACTCCCCTGATGGCATTTTCACGGTATCCAGAGCGCTCACTGAAACACCACAGCTCTTGGCAAATCCCTGTGCTGCCGCGGTGGGTAAGCCATCCGCTTCGAACGCCTGTTTGACTGAGGGGCCTTTGCGAATCTTCTCAACCTCGGCGCCGCGCGCACGAACGTTTTTAAAGTAGACGGCAATGCGCCGCGGGGCTGCATACCACTTGACATCGGTTGTTGCCGCATCAACCAGCCCAGCCCGCACCAGCTCAGTCTTCAGTTCGCGTTGCAACCCTTCACCTAGGTTCGCTACTGCCACCGGCGGCAACTCTTCAGTACCCAATTCCAACAGCAATGATGCCACGGTGGAACTGTCTCGCTCGACCTTAACTGCTGGCCTAGCGGGCTTTGACCGCTTTGGGGATACTTCAGTCAGTCGTGGAAAACCCTTGGCTTCGCGGATGTGGTAATAGCATTGTGCCACCTGGCGCGCCAGGGCGCGCACCCGACCGATATAAACGGCGCGTTCGGTTACACCAATCGTTCGTCGAGCATCTAACAGGTTGAAGGCATGAGAAGCTTGGAGCACCTGTTCGTAGGCGGGTAGCGGCACACCCCTCTCGGTGAGTGCGTTACAGGCTACCTCACTGGCGTCAAACTGTTGGAAAAGCGTCGCCGGATCAGCCAGTTCAAAGTTGTATCTGGACTGTTCTGCTTCATTTTGCCGATACAGATCACCATAACTCACACCACCGTTCCAATCCAGCTCAAAAACACTGTCCACACCTTGGACATACATGGCAATACGCTCCAGACCATAAGTAATCTCACCGGTGACTGGCCGGCATTCCAACCCCCCGACTTGCTGGAAGTACGTCACCTGGGTGATTTCCATGCCATTCAGCCAAACTTCCCATCCCAGGCCCCACGCACCAAGCGTCGGCGATTCCCAGTCATCTTCGACGAATCGAATGTCATCCTGCAGTGGATTAATGCCCAGTACTCGCAGAGATCCAAGATAAAGCTCCTGAAAATCAGCAGGTGACGGCTTCAGTACGACCTGATATTGAAAATAGTGCTGTAACCGATTGGGATTATCACCGTAGCGACCGTCTGTTGGGCGACGTGACGGTTGTACATACGCTACCCGGGTGGATTCCGGGCCGATGGCGCCAAGAAACGTCGCCGGATGAAATGTTCCCGCACCCACTGCCATGTCGTAGGGCTGCAATATTACACAATCCTGTTCTCCCCAATAATGATTGAGAGAAAAAATGAGCTGCTGAAAATTCAACGGTAAATTAAGTTTGACGGGTCAGAAATTAAGCGCATCAATGCCTTTGACGGAAGTCAGTCTCACACTGATGAGATTTCTTTATGGCATGTCAAAGCCAGAACAGTAAACTGACACATGGTTCTCAACGTATTCTTACCTGATGCGAATCAGTTCGCTCAATAAACGTCTGAAACTAAATCCTGATCTGAGGATTTGCAATTCAAATCGCTGATTGGTGAAACGCTTGGACTTAAGGTAACCCATTGCTAACGAGAAGTTGAGATTCTGGCGTACTGAACTAGCTCTGCCAGCCCATTACCATTCTGTCGCCGGCGAGGGTGGCTATGACACCTGCAGAAATTACATGCGTGGGGACCAGAATATCAATCATAGTATACCTGCTACGGAAGTCATCGACGACTGCCTGTGCCGCTGCGACCATTCCATTCAACGTATGCAATCTCAATAGAAATTGTTGATGTGGACCGTGACTATAAACGCCCACCCTGAAACTGTTGATATCCATCATGTTCAGCGCAGTGAATATACTTGGCACACAATGCTTCTACAACAAATCAGATGCATAGTAGAAGACTGTTCAGTCATCGCGCAAATTTTCCCAAGAGCGCTGCCAACCTCCCGCTCTACACTCCACGTCGTTGTGAATTTCAACCCAACTGGGTATTTGATGGCTCCGTTATCTCAAGCCCTATCGGATTATCCCATGCGTACCTTGGACGGTAGGGTTCGCCTTCGTCGGTCAGGTCAGCCACTTCCGCAATACGGATATACTCTTCGTACTGTCGAGCACTCTCTTGGATCAATTGAGTCACTTCAGCGTCACTGAGTTGATTTTGATTCGATGAAGTATGCAGTTCGCGGGAATCGCAGGTAACTTTCATTGCTGTTCTCTTAACTGAATTCTAAATTTATCGCGGCATTACATTAGACCATTAATACCATACTTATGTTGATTGAATTATAACAATGGATAGATGTCGATTTCTATTGTCATATCAAACCAAGACACGTCCAAAGTGCCATTGACAAAATCAATATACAATACAATTTCCACCATTCGTATCCCCTTCATCATATGAGTTCAATATGGCTGTAAAGATTTCGTGCATCCAAAACTGTGCGACAGATAACCTAGATAAAAACCTTCAGGACACCTTGTCACTGGCTCGCGAAGCGCAGTGTGCCGGCGCAGAACTCATCTGCCTGCCGGAGTTTTTCTCATTTCTACATCTCGACGAGAGTGGTCTGCAGGTCTCACCCCATACAGAAGATACTCATCCCGCACTTGCGGCATTTCAATTGCTTGCGCAAACGATTGAAGTCTGGATTCTGCTGGGCTCCATCGCGGTACTTGATGCAACTGGGAAAAAACGCAATCGCTCCATCATGCTCAATCCCCAGGGTGAGATCATTGCCCGTTATGACAAAATTCATATGTTCGATGTCAATCTGCCCAACGGTGAAGTCTACCGCGAATCAGATGTCTTCAATCCAGGTGATCAAGCTGTTTTAGCGCAACTGCCGTCGGTAACTGTCGGACTCAGCATCTGTTATGATCTACGTTTTCCACAGCTCTACCGATCGCTAGCTCATTCGGGAGCCCAACTGCTTACTGTACCCGCGGCATTTACTTACACCACCGGACAGGCGCATTGGCATGTGTTATTGCGCAGCCGAGCCATCGAAACAGGTTGTTATGTGATTGCGCCATGCCAATATGGTCAACATGGTAAAGCCAAGACTTTCGGGCACTCATTGATTATTGATCCGTGGGGACGCATTTTGGCCGACGGTGGCAACCGACGAGGCTATATAATGGCGGACGTTGAACTGTCAGAAGTTGAGCGCGCAAGGCGCATGATCCCGGCATTGCAACATGATCGAAAGTACACCGTGTCAAAAGCAATGGAACCACCTTTACTTCGCCGCGCTAGTTGACCTGAATTTTCTAAAACCATCCATACCAGACGCATCAATATGAATGAAGCATTCTTAGTTGGTCTGATTGTTCTACCGATTGCCATCAGCATCGTCATCATGCTGGCATTTCGCGGTAAAGGACCATCTACCGCCGACCAACAAAACGATCATTAATTCATTCCGTTCACCGAATCGTAGCGTGCAAACAAGAGGGTAAGAAATCTACCTCTTCACGCCATCACGGCGAGAAAAAACTGGTATGGACTCACCATTGATAGTACGATCGCTGGTCAACCATAGCATTTTGTGGCGCATAGCGCCAGAAGTCAGCAGTAACGCAGAAAGATACCAGCCCGTAATTTAGGATCAAACCATGTTGACTTGGGCGGCATAACCCGGCCGGCATCGGCAACCTCCATCACTTCCTGCATGGTAGTGTTAACACAGGCAAATCCCAAACGCCAGCCCTGTTGACAGTGCGCCATTAAGCCGGTAATGCCCTCACTGCCCGGCACATAACTGAGGCGACTGTCTTTCCGCGCGTCATGAATGCCCAAGATTTTTGAGAGAATCTGCTCATGGAGAATGGATACATCCAAAGAACCCACCGGGTCATCAGATGGCACCATTGAATCGGGAATCTGCAGTTGGAAAATTCGACCATCGACGAGCATAGTGATGCGCCGAGCTGCCTCAGGCAGTAGCGATTCACTCATCGGTGCGACTATTTCCTGCACCTCGAAGCCCGCCTCTCGAATGGCATCAAGTAACTCTGTAATATTGATTTCACCGACATCTCGAACACCGCGAAAATAGGAAAAAATGCGCAGCTGGCTAGCTGGAAATAGTGCGACGAACAACTGTCGAGCCGAAGTCGCATCGCCAGACTTCGATTCATCACTACCATTGACCTGGGCGATGCGCGCCCCAGCTGCACAACGGTGATGTCCATCAGTAAGGTAACTGTGCGACAATTGACTGAATCCGTGTTCCAATCGTTCGCTGATATTAGGGTCATCGACACGCCAGATCATCTGCTGCACATCATCCCATCTGCTGAACTCCAGACAGGGTGCCTTGAGTTTCGCTTGGTTAACCGCGTCATCTATATCGTCTCGGTCGGTATACGCAACACAGATTGGACTGGAGGTAACACCGACAGTCTGCTGATAGTGAGTCAGCATGTTTTCCTTTTCCAATTGCGTATCTTCATGTTTTTTCAGGCGACCACTAGTGTATTCTTCTACGGAAATATTGGCGATGACGCCAGTCTGCGCGTGCGCGCCTGAACGCAGTTCATACAGATAGTAAGCAGGCATCCGAGTTTCAACAAACGCACCGCAACGTAGTAATTTTTCCAAGTGCGACTGATTGTGTGCCAGAATCTCGGCGAGCGTTGGTCCTGAACCGTCAAATTCCTCAAGCGTACGCATCACATTGACGTAGCTATTGGGGTGGCTTTCTGCAAACTCGCGTCGCTCAGCTGGTGTCATCGCGTCGTATGCAGGCGTGACCACCTGTTCAATCCATTGAGGATTGACTAAATATCCGGCAAATTTTTCGATGTGCGGCACGGACTCTTGAGCTGGCAGCGCACGCCTTATGAGTTTGCCACGCGGAATTGATCCATAAAATTAGCGAGACATTCAGCGCCCTGCATCGGCATGGAATTGTAAATGCTGGCGCGCAGACCACCTACACTTCGATGTCCTTTCAAATTGACCATTCCCTGTTCATGAGCTGTGGCAAGAAACTTGGCTTCCAAGTCGTCATTCGGCAATCGAAATACCACATTCATGCGCGAGCGACTTTCCCCTTTAACCGGACAGTCATAAAATCCGTTACTTGCATCAATCGCATCATAAAGATGCCCAGATTTGATGATTGATTGTTTTTCGAACGCTGCCAAGCCACCGCGCTCCTTGTACCACTTGAGCACCTTCCCGGCAACGTAAATGGCAAAGACCGGTGGGGTGTTAAATCGCGAACTGCTTGCATCGTACTTTCGATAATCCAGTGCCGCTGGCAGCTCGCGCTTCGGTTCTGCAAGCAGCGATTTGCGGACGATGACCAGCGCGAGCCCAGAAGGGCCGATATTTTTCTGCGCCCCACCGTAGGCTGCACCCATCAGCTCCCATGGAATCGGTCTGGACATGTAGTCTGATGACATATCGCCGACCAAGGGCACGCCCAGGTCCGGCCATTCGAAGGTGCGAACGCCACCAATCGTTTCGTTAGTAGTCATATGCAGATAACAAGTGTCGGGTTGCAGTGAGATTTCATCGTTCAGTGGCGCTCTGCTGTAATGGCTTTGCGCACCATCCCAAGCGGTGTAAACATTACCATAAACTTTTGCGTCTTTGATTGCCAGTTTCGCCCAATGTCCGGAGTTGACATAAGCTGCCTTATCCGACGCTGCCAATAGGTTCATGGCGACCATTGCAAACTGCATCGTGGCACCCCCCTGAACCAGCAGAATGGTAAATTCTTCCGGCACAGCCAACAGTTCTCTGACTAAACTGATGGTTTCGTTATGAACTTCATCGTACTCCGGGCCGCGGTGACTATGCTCAATGATAGACATGCCAGATCCCTTGTAATTCACTAACTCGGACTGCGTTTCTTCCAATACTTCGAGGGGTAGGGTACAGGGACCTGGACAAAAGTTATAGACACGCTGATTCAACTGAATTCTCCTAATATGCGTTGGTAGATGTGGAAACGGATTATGAACGGTGATTGCTCAATTCACGCGATTGAGCGTGGTACCTTTTTCAAATGCCTGAATGATGTCCAATACACCATCGGCAACGGCATTTTGCGCCTGTTCAGTGGAGGCGCCGATGTGATGGGTACCGTAGACATTTGGATGCTTAGCCAGTTGGGAATCAAATGCACCCGCCGCCGCTCCCGGTTCGTTGGGATAAACGTCTAGTCCGGCACGGATTGATTTATCATCCAAAGCGGCGAGCAAAGCCGATTCATCAACCACGTCGCCGCGCGAAGTGTTCAGCAATATTGCACCGTCACGCATTTTTGAAAGCAAGTCTGCATCAATCAGATTTCGTGTCGATGCTGTTGCGGGCACATGAATGGTGACAATATCGCTCTCACTCATGAGTTCATCAAGACTCGCAACCGTCTCGACCTCTAATTCCAGCATCTTCTGTCTTGTCACATTGGCACGATTGGGTTTATTGATCATCAAAATTTTCAAGCCAAACGCGCTGGCTCTTTCTGCAACGGCCATACCAATTGAACCTGCACCAACAATACCAATGGTTCGTCCCAGCAGCCCTAGGGCGGCGGAATATCGTTTCTTGTTCCAGTATCCATCACGCAACTCACGGACATTATCGGGGATATTTCGATCGATGGACAGGAGCAGACCCATGGTCAGTTCAGCAACGGCGATCGCATTTTTACCGGGTACGTTACAAACTGCAATGTCACGTTCAGTAGCGGCGGCTTTATCAATGGTGTTGGTCCCCGCGCCGGCACGAATGATGAGTTGGAGTCGATCGGCCATTTGCAGCGTTTCTTTCTCAACCCTAGTACTTCGCACCACGAGAACGTCTTGACCGGTAATCTTCTCAGGTAACTCAACCGCCTGCAGTTCAGGATGATAGTGAGTTGTGTGCCCGGAATCCTGGAGTTGCTGTAGCTGATTCGCGGGAAATTTATCGGCAAAAAGTATGTGCATTTTTCCTCAGGCATTCAAATCTGTAGAAGTTGCGCAAACCCAAGAACTGGTGTTCGCATAGAACAATCTATTTTACAGGAAGTGTATCGGTTAAATGGGCTATTCCGTTCCGGTTTTCAACACTAATATTCTGAATTTTCTACCAATTCTGGATCATACACGGTGGGATGCTGACGCTAACTCATCAGCAATGACATCAGGGCTTGACCGCACGGAACAGTGTGGGACGCAATTCACCTGCATCAACGACTTTCATCTTGAGTCTTGAACTTTCGAGACGTTCAACAGCCTGTTGTTCGCCAAACAGTTGGATAAACTGCAGTTGGTTCGCGCCACTCACCCGAGCAATTTCCTCTCGAACCGCATCACGATACCATGCGTTGCAATCACGTAAAAAAGTGCATTCAAAACCAGCTGAGCGCAAATAATCCTCTAACTCATCTGCCGTACAGAAATGAAAATCAAGTTCTGAAAAATCAAGCCATCGTTTGACACGTTCCGAGAACCTAGTTGTTTCACTACCCAGCCAATCACTGCCAACTAGTACACCAGCTTTTCGTAAAACTCGAAAAAACTCATTAAAAATCTTCTGCTTGTCTGGGATGTGGATAATTGAATCCTTTGAAAATACGACATCGAACTCACCATCAACAAAATTCAGCGATCCTGAATCGATTCGCCGGTACTCAATACGGTCGGCGAGACCAAACTTTGCAGCGTCGGCGCGCGCCCGTTCAAGTAAGGAGTCCACTACGTCTACTGCAACCACCTTCGAAGCACCATGGCGTTCAACCAGTAATCGGTCAATACCACCAATGCCACAACCGAAATCAAGTACCGATTGATCTACAAGACTTGTCTCATCCAGAATATCGGCTATGGTCTCAGGACCGCCGGGAGAAAGAAATCCTTCACCCCACAACCACTCAAGACCAGCTACAAAATTGTCATCGTAAGACATGGTGAGATTTTCATTTACAATTTAAGTCAATGATTTTATTTTCATAGTTGACCGGAGGTGCCGACCACAACCCATAGCTCTTGATATGGATAGGTTGCCGACTCAACTTTCGATAGATTCAATCGTTGAAATTTGATTGTATTCGCAAGTTGCTCGAATCAGTAAAATGAATCAACCCATCTATGTTTGCGACTGCTATCGTCTCATTGAGTCGTACAATTGGGCAACCTGAATTATTCGACACGTCCGATCACACCCAAATCAGTATCTTCCTGACAAATTAAGTCATAATGATCTGCGCGCTAATACTGCTCAATATGCTATAGCCGAAATTGTCATCAGACACTTTCTTTAACAATGTGTCTCACCAAGATGCGCATGGTATGATTGGAAGTCCCGCGGTCATTCCATCAATTGGAAACAGATGCAGAGCAATTAGACCGCGACCGATCATTCACAGTCGAAATCGTACGGCATCACCAAATGCCTAATTTAACGCCAACAAGCCAATGAAAGATTTACCATGAGTAACCTGAAACACAGAATCGCTGAGCGGCAATTCATCATCACCAGTGAACTGACCCCACCCAAAGGTACTAACCTACAACCGCTGTTCGACAAGGCCGATTTACTGAGAAGCCAAGTGCACGCATTCAATCTGACTGAATCCCATGCCGCGCGCATGGCCATGGAACCGACGGCTGTTGCTCACCTGCTATTGGACCGAGGCATTGAATCCATTGTTCAGATGACGTCGCGAGATAAGAATCGAATTGCCATTCAAGCCAGTATGTTGGGCGCGGCTGCACTCGGAGTCGAAAACTTGGTGTTTATGGGAGGTGACCCACCCCAAAATGGCGATCATCCCGAGGCAAAACCCGTGTTCGACCTGTTCGCTTCACAACTGCTTGAGGCAGTCAGCGCACTACAGGCCGGGGGCGATTACACCGGCAACAAACTCAGCGGGACACCAGAGTTTTGTGTCGGCGCAGTATTCAACCCTGGTACTCCCAAACCTGACATTGAAATTGAAAATCTGCACCGAAAAATTGAAGCTGGCGCTACTTTTTTGCAAACCCAAGCCATCTATGATGTTGTCCAGTTCACCCGATTTCTGAATGATGCTGGAGAAATTCCCGTTCCCGTTCTAGCCGGTCTGATTCCAATCAAATCAGTCAAGATGGCGCAATACATGAATGAACGAGTACCGGGCGTTACCGTACCAGATCGTTTGATTCAGAAAATTGCCGATCAGGGAGACGACAAGGAAGGTATCGTAGCCATCAGTCAGCGCATTTCAGCTGACCTGGCTCGCGACCTGCACGGTATTGCTGGCGGACTCCACATCATGGCGATTGGTTGGGAGGATAAAGTCCCAGAAATCTTAGATATGGCTGGGATAAGAATTAAGGGTTAAAATGCTAGTATGGAAATTCTACACATCAGTTCGACTTTCCAATCAGAGTCTCTGTGCAATTCGTTACTGTAAAATGAATGGTCATTGCTAGAATCATTCGATTGTTTTGTACCATTCGATTGGAACAGTTGGTTAAATGCAAGATTGCTTCCAACACCTTATACCCATAAGGAAAAAGCAGATTGAATTGCCAGAATCTCGTGAGCAAATGCCACTCAGTGTACTACTCTACCTGCAGATTCGTATTTCAATCACTCTGATCCATTATCGCTTGGTGAGTGCCAGTCACGCATTTCGCAATTAAGTCGCCCACATATTCAGAATAAACTGACCCTCCCTGTGGCAAGCCGCGTATTTCCGCGTGAGATGGGTTAGCCTCGTAGCCATTCATTGATTCAAGTGGGTCGTGTACAATACGCAACGTAGCTAGTTCCTGCGATACTCTGCTTCTGATTTTGCCAATATTCATTTCGGCAAAACGTCCATTCTTTTTTAAATTCAGGCGGCATAAACGCCTCACCTCAGATAGTTGAACGCTCTTTTTCAAACCGAACACTTCAAGTCAGTTGACTGACAAACTCGTTTCACCCTGATTAGCAGCTCGTAAGCAAAATGCTGAACCCGCAACTTTTCCATTATCTCTGATCAATATTGGGCTAACATAACGAACGATATGACCGTCTGATGGCAAATCATCCCTTTCCGTCATTCGCAAAACACTGAATCTAGATTGAACGTATTAATCTGCTGCTTGATCCCTTCAAAGTCATCTTGACCATAAGCGTGTGATAATCCTTGGGCAGACGGACGTTGCCTGAAGATTACATATTGCAACATTCCTCCACCAAGAAACTGCAATCCCATTTGGTTTTCATATTCGTCACTCCAAATGACGCGTAGATTGCCATTTTCAAGTAATACCAAGTCACCTCTACGCAAATTCGGCATTGATTTGATAAAGTCCCAAAAATCATCCTTTGACTTCGAATTCAGCTTATACCCCTCATCCGTGGCGCATATTTGTAGGTAATCTATTCTGTCCGAGTAAGCTCGAAGCTTTGCGTCCAATCGACCATAAAAATCGAATGCAGCACTACTAGTACTGCCTAAAGAATCTGTCTCCCTGAGTGTGGCTAGCGCCCACATGAAATGTTCATTATTTCTACCCTCGACATCTAAGCTACCTAACGACATTTCGAATCCTTGTTTCTGACTTGAGTTTTCAGCGATAGATGCAGTTACGATACGTTTTAATAAATCAGTAAGTTGCAATAGTTGAGGGGCATAGGTGCCGAACTCACTACTGTTCAATTTCAAATTAACGTTCATTCAACTCCTTCTGTTAGTAACCAGAAATTCTGTTGCACACTTTTGTCGGTCATACTCAGAAACTGATTGATTATTCTATTATGCGCTTGACTAAACCATTCATCAACATTTGATTTGCTGGAACCCGTCGGTTGACCTACTGCCTTGAAATCCAGTAACAAGCACTTGTCCGCGGAACCCCCAGCCAATTCGGCAGTTCGGATAGTGATGTACAACTGCAAGTGAGAATCAATATCTTGATGATAAGTGCAACTGAAATCAGCTACTGCACCGTCGGTCGATTCAATTGGAGGCATCGAAAAGAAAGGAATCACTTTAGAAGTGTCCTGCGGTCCACACCAATATTCACATGGTTTTATCATATCGGTATAGGTTAGTTCGCAATGACTGATCTTTACTTCTGACATACCAAATTCTGTACCCAGAAAATCTTTGAATATTTCAAATTTTTCATCAAAGCACGGTTTCAAATGTTCGTTGAAACGCGGGTATTCATTTTGCTGCTTCCGCCAGTTGAGAATAAAAGCATTTTTTTGAACCTGAATTAATTTGATATCATCTTCCGAAATAAACCAGAAACGTGGCATTGGAAAAATATTTCCATCACCCATCAATTCCAATTGAATTCCTTTATCTCCTAACCAAATGGGCTCTCTCTGTAACACTGTCGGAAACTCACTACGAAATTGAGACCACAGTAAGCCAATGTGTTCACTCCGAAATGATTTCACCGGAGTGTCAAGAAAAACACCGATGATCAATTCATGAATTGGCGGATTTTTAAAATGAATATTCAAAACTATCGTTTAAGCATTTATTGGGTTCATTGTTAAGAGAAATTAGCAGACATGCTGAAATAAAAATATCCATAGGGGTTTCAGCAACCACATTCCGCTCTGCAAACCATCGCTAGGTAATGAATTCGAGACTTTAGATCCAATCCAGAAACTACCGTTTAATATTGTGTGGGGTCAGGAAATTCTACGGTTACGACAATCCAATATATCAAATAATCCTCAAGTTACCTAAATTCAACTCAACGAATAGAGATGAGAGTCTACGGATGAAATTTCGCACCCCGGCCTACATCAAGCAACCAGCGCCAAAGATGATCGGCATAACTTCGCCTGACAATCAGGTCGAAGCTCAGTTCATTTTGGGAGTGATTTAAAACCGTGACATGGGTATGCGCCATCACTGTTTGCGCACACTGTCCGGGACGGAAGACAGAAGCGGTGAGATCGAATGCAATTCCTCGACTAAGAAATTCAACTGCACGCTCTCCAGACACTCGAAATACGGTCTGCGCACTACCCAGTTTGACCGCGGTCGCAAATTGACCAGCCAACACAGTGGACAATTTCTCCTCAACAACATCAGCTTTATCCATGGGTGCAATCACCAGCCACTCATCAATACCTAGCCATGCACACAGGACATTTTCGTGAATGACGAATGTATTCGGATCCAGTGAAAAGCTAAAACCAAGTTTGTGTTTCAGTCGATCCATCAGTTCGCGATCGTCCGGTTGTAGCCGGACATTGAAATGCTCCATCACCGGCAGTTGTGAAAGCTCAACACCATGATATTGCACTTGAACATCACCTTGGCCGGCAAATTCCGCCAATGGCAATTGTGGAATCATATCAAACATTCTGTCGCTCACCCTCAGCATCATAGAACACCGGACTTGATATCATCGCTGGAATCGATTCACCCGACATCACGGTCGAATAGATTTTCGCGCCCAAACGCGCACGACCACCCTGAACAACTGCCAGCGCAATAGAACGACCTAGAGTTGGACTCCAATAGCTGGACGTTACATGGCCAATCATCGGTACAGGGTAGGTGGTTGAAGGTACCTCAACCAATTGTGCACCTTCTGGCAGAACCATATCAGGATCAATAGTCAACAGCCCGACGAACTGTTTGCGATCCGGTCGGATGCAATCTGAACGACTGAGTGAGCGCTTCCCAAGAAAATCTTTCTTCTTTGACACCATCCATTGCATCCCCAAATCAACGGGAGTGACCGAACCATCCGTATCCTGTCCGACGATGATGAATCCCTTTTCAGCGCGTAGGACATGCATGGTTTCGGTACCATAGGGCGTTATCCCGAATTCTTGCCCCACCTCAAACACTTTACGCCATACAGATAAGCCATAGTTCGCCGGTACGTTGAGCTCATACGACAGTTCACCGCTGAAACTGATGCGAAAAATCCGCGCTGAAATTCCACCGACCGAACACGGACGAAAGCTCATAAAAGGAAATTCGGCATTGGCAAGGTCAACCCCACCCACTACTTTTTCCAGTAGTTGACGGGACTTGGGACCGGCGATGGAAATGACCGACCACTGCTCGGTAACGGAAGTGAAATACACTTGCATTTGCGGCCACTCGGTCTGTCGCCATTGCTCC
Source organism: Arenicellales bacterium (assembly GCA_965116205.1). Lineage (GTDB taxonomy): Bacteria > Pseudomonadota > Gammaproteobacteria > Arenicellales > JAJDZL01 > JAJDZL01. The sequence continues at coordinate 615,878 of OZ220493.1, forward strand.
ATCCAACTGAGAACATGCGCAGCACCGCCAGTGGTTGTTGTCATGTAAAAATGATTGTCACCCAACTTTGCTGTTACACCATCGTCCATCACCATGCCATTTTCACCTAACATCAACCCATATCGACAGTAACCGGTCGCTAGTGAATCCCATGCATTGGTGTAAACCCAGTTCAGAAACTCAGTGGCATCCGGACCGAAAATTTCGATCTTTCCAAGTGTCGACGCATCCAAGATACCCACCTGATTTCTAACTGCCAGACACTCCCGGTTAATGGCCTGCACCATTGATTCGCCGTTTTGAGGATAGTACCAAGGACGTTTCCACTGCCCGACATTTTCAAACTTGGCATTCTGCTCAACATGCCAGGAGTGAATGGCAGTCTTTCTGATGGGATCAAAAAATTCAGATCCAATTTCGCGTCCGGCAACAGCACCAAAGGTCACCGGTGTATAAAACGGGCGAAATGTGGTGGTACCAGTTTCGGTCAGGTTCTGGCCCAATTCCTGCGACAGAATGGCCATGCCATTGATATTGCCCAACTTGCCTTGATCAGTGCCAAAACCAAGTAAGGTATATCGTTTGAGATGTTCAATTGAACGATAACCCTCACGAGCCGCAAGTTCTATGTCTTTGACAGTAGTGTCATTCTGAAAATCAACAAACTGCTTGTACCAAGTGTTTGCACCTCGTACTCGCCACAGAGGTTGAGTACCAAGCCAGTTAGTGGAATCAACGCTTGCTACCGCATTGACTTCGCTGGAATGCTCCGCCCCGAAACCAGTCGCATCCGCCGCTTGTAAACCAGCTGTGGTGCCTTCCTGAATGGCGCGAGCACGGTTGAACACCGCATGCGCGGCACCGATCGACTGCTCCTTCTGCACCGGGTCGCCGGGCACAAAACAAACATTGTCAGAATCGTACCGAGGTTGTCCACCAGACTGTGCATGCAAATGCACGGCGGGATTCCAGCCCCCAGAAACTGCCAGCAGGTCACAGTTAAACGTGATTGATCGCCCCGCTACAGAATCACTGCTGAATGACAGTTCACGCACCCGGACACCGCTGATTCGGCGGCTTCCTTTGGCACTCTCAACAACACAACCGAGTTTTACTTCAACGCCACGCGCTTGCAAAGTTTCAACCCATTCAGTTGACACGTCCCGGCGAACATCAACCAAAGCAGTCAATTGAATGCCGGATTCCATCATATCAAAAGCGGTCTGGTACGCACTGTCGTTGTTGGTAAATACGACTGCATTTGTTCCCGGTTGAACCGCGAATCGAATGATATACTCCGACACTGCTGAACAAAGCATGACTCCCGGCAGATCATTGTTACCAAACACAAGGGGACGCTCGATTGCACCGGTTGCAAGGATGACCCGTTTCGCTCGCGTTCGCCAGAGCCGTTCTCGTGATTGACTGCCGACTGATGCCGGCAGATGATCAGTCAATCGCTCATTCAGAACCAAAAAGTTGGCATCGTAATAACCCACCACAGTGGTACGCAGCAACAGTTTCAAGTTTGAACAGTCAGTCAACTGAGGAAGTGTTTCCTGTAACCACTCCTGACCGCCGGTATCGCTAGAACGCAGAAGACCACCACCCAACTCCCATTTCTCGTCGGCCAAGATAACCCGCGCGCCAGTCTTGGCGGCCGCCAATGCCGCCGAGAGGCCGGCTGGACCGCCACCCACGACCAGTACATCACACCAGGCATTGACTTTTTCGTAACGATCCGGATCTGCTTCCGACTCCGCCACCCCAAAACCAGCGGCTTTTCTGATCCACTTCTCGTAGAACATCCACCATGTCTTGGGATACATGAAAGTCTTGTAGTAGAAACCGGCCGGAATAATCGCGGAAAAAAATTCGTTGATGGCTGACAGGTCGAATTTAACACTCGGCCAACAGTTAACACTCGTAACTTCTAGACCTTCATAAATTTCAACCTGCGTTGCTTTACTGTTGGGAATTGACTTAGCTCCCCAACCGACCTGGAGCATGGCGCAGGGCTCTTCCGGACCACTGCTTATGATTCCTCGGGGGCGATGGTATTTGAAACTGCGGGCGACCAGGTGAATATCATTTGCCAATAATGCCGATGCAATCGTATCACCTGAAAAGCCGGTCAGCAATTTGCCGTTGAATTTGAAAGTGACCGGGCGCGTCCGATCTATTCGACCGCCAGATGGTAACCGTCGCGACTCAGTCACTATTCTTCCTCTGGCAACGGATCGCCGGGTTTGTAGGTGCTGATAAACTGATAGTTGACCGTGTTCCGAACCGCATAGAACCAACGCCGACAACCACCGTTATGAAACCACTGTTCGCATTGATTACCTTTAATGTTCTTGCGCATAAAAAGATAATCAGCCCATTGCGCATCGGTTAGCTCTTCAGGTTTTAGCGGGCGTACGATGTGTGCCTCGCCACCACAACTGAACTCGACTTCCTCTCGAGGGCCACACCACGGACATTCAATCAGTAACATCGTCAGTTTCCTGCTCAAATCCAGATGACTAATGGGCGACGCCAGCCGCACCATGTTCATCAATCAATGCGCCTGAAGTAAACCGTTCCATACTGAATGGTGCATTCAGAGGATGTGGTTCATCGCGCGCGATGGTATGCGCAAATACCCAACCGGACCCCGGTGTTGCTTTGAAGCCACCGGTACCCCAACCACAATTGAAGTAAAGTCCTGGTATTGATGTTTTGCTGATGATTGGTGATGCATCTGGACAGACATCAACAATACCCCCCCACTGCCGCATCATTCTCACGCGGCTGAAAATTGGAAACAGTTCCACAATGGCCGCAACATTGTGCTCAATAGTGGAGAAACTGCCGCGCTGCCCGTAGCCGAGGTACCCGTCAACCCCGGCGCCAATCACCAATTCACCTTTGTCCGACTGACTGATGTAGCCATGTACGGTGTTGGACATGACGACGGTATGTAGCACCGGTTTGATCGGCTCGGACACCAGCGCCTGTAAGGGGCGACTCTCAATGGGCAGGCGCAAACCAGCCAGATTCGCCATAACACTAGAGTGTCCAGCGGCAACCACACCCACTTTACCGGCCATAATCCGGCCGCGGGTGGTTTCAACGCCCTGCACTCCATCCGCGTCCCGAATGATGCCGGTCACTTCACAGTTCTGGATAATGTCGACTCCTCTGCGATCGGCCGCCCGCGCAAATCCCCAAGCGACTGCATCATGTCGAGCAACCCCACCGCGCGGCTGAAAGGAAGCTCCCAGTATCGGATGCCGAGCGGCAGGGGAAGCATTGATAATGGGTACGATTTCCAGAATCTGTTCCGGGGTCAGGACTTCACTGTCAATACCATTGAGACGATTGGCATTGGAACGTCGATAAACGTCGCGCAGGTCCTGTAAAGTATGGGCAAGATTCAGCACGCCGCGCTGGCTAAACATCACATTGAAATTCAATTCCTGAGATAGCGATTCCCAGAGTACCAACGATTGTTCGTAAATATGAGCCGATTCGTCCCACAAGTAGTTGGAGCGGACAATGGTCGTGTTGCGACCGGTATTGCCGCCGCCGATCCAACCTTTTTCGACCACGGCGACATTGGTGATACCATGCTCAGCCGTCAAATAGTAGGCACTGGCCAAACCATGTCCACCACCACCAACGATGATGACGTCGTAGCTCGTTTTCGGTTCCGGATCACGCCAGGCGCGCGGCCATTTCTTATGTCGACGAAGCGCGTGACGCATCAAGTTAAAAATCGAATAGTCTTTCATCCTCGACACGATTTAATCATCTGTCGGCGGAAACTCTAACGATAAACCGGAAACCGAACGCAGAGCTCCTTGACTTTTTTCTTCACCTCGTTATTCACGGTCTGATTTTCCAAGTCATCAAGAATGTCGCACATCCAGTGTGTCAGTGTTACCATTTCTGCTACTTTGAAACCACGGGTGGTGGATGCCGGTGAACCGATGCGCAGACCGCTGGTGACAAAAGGTGAACGGGGATCATTCGGCACCGTATTTTTATTGACGGTGATATTGGCTTCGCCCAGCGCAGTGGCAGCATCTTTTCCAGTAATATTTTTATCAATCAAATCAAGTAGAAAAAGGTGATCGTCGGTGCCACCGGAGACCACTTTGTAACCTCTTTCCATAAACGTTTTGGCCATCGCCCGCGCGTTGTCCACCACCTGTTGCTGATAGATTTTGAATGTTGGTTCCAGTGCTTCCTTGAAGGCCACTGCCTTACCGGCAATGACGTGCATCATCGGGCCACCCTGGCCACCCGGAAAAACAGCCGAGGCCAGTTTTTTTTCAATTTCTTCGTTGTTACGCGCCAAAATCAACCCCCCTCTCGGTCCCCGGAGCGTCTTGTGCGTGGTGGTGGTTGTGACATCCGCAATGGGCACCGGATTGGGGTACAGTCCAGCCGCCACCAAGCCGGCAACATGTGCCATGTCAACAAAGAAATAAGCACCAACATCATCACAAATCTGGCGAAATCGTTCCCAATCCATCACTCTGGAATAGGCAGAAAAGCCGGCAATGATCATTTTCGGATGGTGTTCAGCGGCCAGCTCAGCAACCTGCTCATAATCAACCATACCCTCCGAATTGACACCGTAAAAGACCGAATCGTAGATTTTTCCAGAGAAATTGACCTTTGAACCGTGGGTCAGATGTCCACCATGATCAAGACTCATACCTAGAACCTTATCGTGGGGTTGCAATAGTGCCATGTAAACCGCTGAGTTGGCCTGCGAACCGGAATGTGGCTGAACATTGACGTAATCGGCGTTAAAGAGCTGTTTGGCGCGCTCAATAGCAAGATTTTCGGCCACATCGACAAACTCGCAACCGCCATAGTAACGTCGACCCGGGTAGCCTTCCGCGTATTTGTTAGTGAGGACTGAACCCTGCGCCTGCAGTACTCGAGGACTCGTGTAGTTTTCCGAAGCGATCAGTTCAATGTGCTCTTCCTGACGAACCTGTTCGTTGGCCATGGCCGCCCACAATTCGTCATCATAGTTTTGAATGGTATCCGTTTTGTTGAACATCTTTTTCTCCTTGGCTGCGGCACAATCGAAGGCTTACGATTGCGTTAAATTCAAACGGGCAAGAATATGTAAATATTTTATTTCTGTTGGTATGGAAGATTTGAACAATTGGTGGAGAACTCAATTCGTTGCTAGTTTCTCCAAGCTATCCATCAACCCTTGTGACAACTCCTTGATGAATAATCCCGGTTCAACATAATGCAATATAATTTGTGTCGTTATGTCTGTTCAGAAACAAATTATGCAGACCCTTTCGGATGCGCTGAGACTCGCCCATCTTGATGTAATCAATGAAAGTGGCATGCACAATGTGCCCAAAGGCTCAGAAACTCATTTTAAGGTGGTTGCAGTATCTGAGCAGTTTATTGATCAGTCACTGATTAACCGCCACCGGATGATCAATACTCTGCTAGCGAAACAGTTGGCCGGCGGCGTACACGCCCTGTCCCTACAAACCATGACACCCGACGAATGGCAAGCGAGTGGCGGCGAAGTCGTTGACTCACCTTTGTGCCAGGGCGGCGCCAAATTTGAGCAACAGCGGACTGTATAACGACTACTTCTTCAACAGACCACGATCGCTGATTTCTTTCCGTAGAGCCGCCAGAACATCTAAAATTTTTCGACTACAGCATGATTGCGGCTGATCCGTTGATCCGGCCGCCGCGCAGATCACTCAATGCTTCGTTGACTTGATCTAGGGGGTAGCTTCGAACATTGGTACGTATCGGAATTTCTGCCGCCAATGTCAAAAACTCCCGGCCATCCTGCCGAGTCAAATTGGCAACCGATCTGATTGATCGTTCGCCCCACAACCATTCATATGGAAACACTGGAATGTCACTCATGTGAATTCCGGCACAGACAACGACGCCACCTTTTCGCACCGCTTTCAGCGCGGTCGGCACCAGTTCACCCACCGGTGCAAAGATGATGGCAGCATCCAATGGTTCGGGCGGTGATTCAGACGAAGAGCCTGACCAGTATGCCCCCAGCTGCATCGCAAACGACTGAGACTCGACATCTCCCGACCGCGTGAAAGCAAAGACTTGACGGTTTTGATACTTGGCTAACTGTAGAAGGATATGTGCTGCCGAGCCAAACCCGTAAAATCCGATATTGTGCGCGTTTTCGATCATCCGATAGGCGCGGTAACCAATCAAACCACCACAGAGCAATGGTGCAGACTGAAGATCATCTAAGTCGGCACCCAGAGCAAAGCAGAATTCCACGTTCGCGATACTGTATTCGGCAAATCCACCATTGATGTGTAAGCCGGTAAATAACGCATTGTCACACAAATTTTCCTGGTCATTCACACAATACGCACACCGGCCACAGGTCTTCCCCAACCATGGTACGCCCACCCGACTACCAATGCTGAGATGCTTGACCTGCGCACCCAATTCCATGACTTCGCCAACAATCTGATGACCGGGAATCAATGGCAGTTGTGGAACACTGAGTTCACCATCAACGATGTGCAGGTCAGTGCGACAAACCCCACAGACGAGATTTCGCAGAAGCACGTCATGCGGTCCCGGTGAAGGCCTGGCCATTTCCTCCAGCATGAGCGGCGAATTAGGAGTGTGGAGTACTGCGGCTCGCATCAGCAAAGTCATTCTTCCATTGCGGGACCCTACATGAACATCAAGTTTTCCACTCTACTGCTGGGGTCGTCGGCCAATAATCTGAGTTAGTCTTACAGTCATGGCAGTTTCACCGCGTTGATTGATCATCCGGCAGAAGATTTCGACATAGCCCCGATCATTTTTGGAAGTCGAAGCTCTGGTGTTTAATACTTCGCTCTCCAAATGAAGCGTATCGCTAGGTCTTACCGGCCGTAACCAGCGCAGTTCATCCATGCCCGGCGAACCCATGCCATGCTTGAGATAACCATCCTGAATATACATACGAAACACCAATGCCAAAGTTTGAAATCCGCTGGCGATCAAGCCTTTGAATTGAGACTTCGATGCGGCTTCAACATCAATATGAAATGGCTGTGGGTCGTACTTCAACGCAAATTCGATAATACCACTCTCAGTGAACGTCACTCCGGCACTTTTGAACTGGTCGCCAACTTGATAGTCTTCGAAATACATTAAACTGATTACCTTTGCTAGTCTGGCCGGTCTGACCCGTAATATTGGAACATCGTTACGCGCGATCGATGGTAATGATATTTCATCTGCTCGTCGACGTATCGGTACTCTGCACCGACCGGACAACTGATGCGCGACAAACACTGATAGGCGCAAATGGACTCATCCCGTATTCGGAAACGTGCGCAGGTTTCATGTTTGAACGCGCCAATATCCCCGACTGCATTGGCTGGACACGCGGTCTGACAGGGTTTGTCAAGACAGGATTCGCAAGGATGTTCGGCCATCAGTGGAGTCGAAGCCGGAATGGATTTCTCAACTAGAAACAGCGCGCGGAAAGCAAACCAAGGCCCGTATTTGGGGTGGATGGTGACCCCCATCGGCGTCGTCAGGCTCCAGCCGGCGAGGACACCAAAACTGATGAGTGAAACTGGATGGTTGGAGGGGTAAAGCATTTCTACCCTACATTGGAGATATTTTTTTACAAACTCATGCGCCAGCGAAATGCTATATTGATCAACCGGGTCAATACCCTGAACACCAGCCTGTTGCATGGATTGCCAGAAAGCACTACCGGCATTGGCGATCAGCACCGTTGTGGGAAAGCGAGTCAAGTCTATTTCAGGTGCGGCAGAACTGACTAATTCCGATACCGACAAAGTGTCAAAGGCATGGAAAAGGTTGATGCCGCGTGATTCGAGAAACTTAATGCCTCGCTCACAGTTCATTTGGAAGGTGCCGCTTTATTTCCAAGCACCGAAGGCTCACTGTTCAATAGACTTCGCCAATATTCAATTTTTGACAACGGAACTCCAGAAACTTTGGCAACCGCCTCATCCCAAATAATACGAGCTGGACAGTCTCCGTCTCGGTATTGATTGACTTCCATTGACTTCGTTTCTTCGAAAGCAAGCAGAAGAGCGTCAAATGAACACTCACTATTCAAATTTGGTATGTAAACTTTATTTTGTTCCTCAACAGCGTACCGGGGATATGTCAGTTTCTTTCCCCTTCGGCTAAGCAATGAGATTCTACCTAGTGTGGAATTCAGGTACACCACCCAAGCTTTAGCAGTCCGATCATCAACTCCTCCAACTGGCATCCATCCACTACCAACTGATAGAGTTTTTACGGCTATAGCACATAGTCTTGCCGAATCAGTAGCCTGTCGTTCTGTCAGAAGCAATCGACTACGTTTTCTTCTCATATTCGCAATGTCTTTATAGCCATTTCTAGATTCAACCGCTTGATAAAATGTCTCTGGTTCACTTAAAATACTCAAATGGACACTTTCACCACTACTTTTACAAACTGGTACATTCGCGTTATCTCCTTCGGTTACTTCCAGCCACTTTTTCTTGTTTCGCAAACTTGGGCCGGTAGAAAATACAGTCGCATACTCACCAATATTCACCCATAATTCAGGGGTTTTAAAGAGCGTTTGATCTTCTGATTTTAACAGTCTTGCTACCTCAGCGAGTTCAAAATTAAACCACATGCCAGGCGACCAATCACCTTCTAGCATGCGCTCTCGGGGCCAATCCACAGAATTTCCCCAATCGCCCAAATTCTTATCGCGTATCCTATCTGCCAATTCAATCGCTTCACTCTCACTTTCTGGTCTTTTCCTCAACGCAACAAATGTAGTAGGTTTTGACGCATCAAGTTTTCTGTTCAAAATCACTATGGATTCATTGATATCAGTTTCCGTGGACCAGTTAAATCTCCCATAAGCATGTAGTGTGATTAATTTTGAAACATGAAATTTTTCAGCCAGAAATTTCCTTTCATTTACACCAGAAGCAGCTGAACAGGCAATCGCCGGCATGACTTTGCCTACAATACCCGTTCTTTTATTCAGTAGTTGATCAATAAGGGGAGTAAAAAATGTCCTTATACTGGATGAATCAACAATCTGTTTTCCAGTCAAATGATCTTCAAGATACTCCTTGGTCATCGCCTCTCTCGACTGCATCGCTTTTTTCACTGCAGTTGTAAATTTATCCGCACGTCCCGCACTATTTGTGTATGGTGGATTGCAGACTACAATGCTCGTTCGTCTAAGTCTATCTTGTAACTTTTCACTCTTGAAATCACCAATTGATTCAGATAGCTGTATTTGCGTCATTTTTTGAACCGTGTGTTGGTCAAATTGTTCTGACTGTCCATAGTTGACAGTTTGCTGAACATATTTTCTCTGAACAACAAAATTTGATTTGCTACCCAAAAAAAGTTCAAGTGAACCCAACGCAACATCGTTCTCATCAACTAAAAGACTTGACTTACCCGATAGAAGCCCATGCGGTGCTTGAAAAAGCCCCATCTGTTGATAATTCACTGACGTATCGCCAATTGTCTGTTGACAGGCAGCAATTTGGATTGACTGAGCATTGATATCCAATCCCGTCAACCCGTTTTCGACCATACTTTTGTGTATTGCAGATATGGTTTTTTCATCCACTCCCAAATTTCTTGCTCGCCTTTTGACTGCTGTCAGCATGGCCATCAACAATGTACCACTACCGCAAGTCGGATCAAGTATTGATTCTTTTTCCCAAGTTTCCGGAGCCGACCATCTCAGATCATCCTTGGCGGCAACTTCATCACAAACTAATTCCGCCATTAGTGAAGCGGCGACGGGCAATGTAAAAAATGCACCATCCGCCGCCTTATTTTTCATCACCTTCTGGAAAAGCGGCCCAGCGTGATCCATACCCATTTGAGCGTAGCGCTCTGCAGTATCAATGGCATTTTCCGCAAGCGTGGAAATCGCAGCTCTCACACCACTTGGAACCCAACCAGCAAAATGTAAGCTCTCTAACAAATTTAACGGCTGCCGGAATACTGGCTCATAGTCTTCTTTGAGTATACGCTTCCATGCATCAGTCAACACGACCTCCGGGGTGCCATGCGCTCTGACGGCATCAACACTCACCAGTTCTTGAAATCGACTACTATTAGCCTGAATAATTCGTTGATGCATCAACATCGCGTTGCACAAAATCAATGCGGCCACGGTGCACGCATCTGTAGTCTTCTTTTCTGACTGACTTTTTTGTCCTTGCATGCCCAATTGTTCCTCGAGATGAGCTTCCAAGTTTTCCTCTCGCAAATAACTGGCTGCTCGATAAACAGCAGATTCGATCAGATTAGCAACTTCAGTCGGTTCAGTATTCATTCCCGAACTGGCAACTACACTTGTAATGATTTGATCGTACTCACCTTTTCTGAGTCTGTCTAAAAATCCCTCAGAAACACCTACTCCACTATTTCCATTACCACCGCCTCCAATAATGACTCTCTCATGCAAGTCAGTTTCGATACGAGGATCATGCGCTCGAAGTGCCCGCAACACCTGCCCAAGGATTCGCCAACCATCCTCTCGACTACTGATTTGATCAAAAATATCCCTTTGTGTATCAACCATGACCGGCACAATAATGTACCCAAATTTTTTGCCGGTGCTTTCGTCCTGATTACTGATGGAAGGCTTGCGCATTATTCTACCAACCGCCTGAACAATATCAATTTCACTCTTTCGACCCTCGAGAAAACAAATGGAGTCCAACGCAGGTACATCAATCCCCTCGCTCAGTACACCGACATTACTTAACACTTTTCGAATACCTTTTTCTCTAGCGTTCCGTAAGCTATCAAGTTCCGCGAATCGAACGAAAGATCGACTCTTTGCATCAAGATGCCCAGCTTCAATTGGAATATTGCTCAGATTATTTGCTTTCTCGGAACGTTTTCTTATGCTAGAAGCTTGTTTGAATCCCCAGTCATTGACCTCATCAACATTTAACGTTTCTCTCACCCAGCGTGAGCGCATCACCGTATTGCAATACACAATACAATTGCTAATATCAGCGACATACTGTCCAGTTCCTTGAACAGTATCACCGTCGATCGAAACTATCTCAGCGCCACCATGCAAAGTCTTAATCAATGCAGCTAATCGTGCCCCAATAGCACTGTTGGTTCTTTTCCTATTAGATTTCCGATCTTCAATTTCTGCGGTATTGACCGATTTTTCAATCCCTTCGTTGCCATGATGTCGACCCATTAGCATCACAATGATTCGGTAATCGCACATTCTTTCTGGCATCAGTTCTAGAGCTTTAGAAAAACTCAAGCAGTGAAACTCGGGCCCGTAGGTCTTCACATCACTCATATCAACGATCTTGTGGAAAGATTCCTTATCGGAAGATTTATTTCGAACGACGGTCATTGATCGTTCGGTGTAGATTCTCGGCGTTGCCGTTTGATAAAGCCTTTTTCTTGCCCGGAGTCTGGAATGAACCAACTTAAAGCCGCTGGACTCCTGTTGATTCACGATTCCTGCAGTTCGATGTGCCTCATCACAGATTAGTAGATCAAAATCTGCGGCACCAAATTCTTCCTGTGCTTTAACAATTCTAGGTATTGAATGATAAGTTGAAAATACAACTTGAATTCCAGATCGAACATCATTCGTAAGAAATGGAGGGGAGGGGGGGGGGGGAAGTTATTGATTTTATTAGTTATTAATTCTGGATTGGTCGTAACCGGAGCAGTCTGTTCTCCGGTACGCAAAGCATTTTCATCTTGTTTTCCCGCATCCTTATCACTACATACAACAATTGATGTCATATCATCTTGCCCTTGATTTAACCACTCACGTCGCGTTTGCCCAACAAGGCCTATTCCACTTGTCGCGTACAACACTCGCCCACCGCGTGGTAGGAGTTGTTCAGCAATCTTCAGAGAAACGAGCGTCTTCCCACTACCGCAAGCCATGGTCAACCGACCTCGATCGTGATCCTGAAGTCCTTTCAGACAGTCATGGATCGCCTGCTCCTGTGCTGGCGTAGGTTTGTGTTTTTTAACACCATGCGCTATATCGCATTCACCCCATTCGTTAAACGCATTGAAAATGGAAACTCTCCGGCTGTCTCCCATCTTTTTATCAACATTTGGGCTCCAACCGCTCACAGTCACAATCCAACGCCAAGTCAGATTATCAAGATTGGCGCAATAAGACAAAAATTTATCAACTTCTCCAGTTGAAACTTCGTTCTGCCAAAACTTGGCCTGAACCGCAATCCATTCATCACTCTTTGTCTTTACGACCAAATCAACTCCATTGTCCTTAGCGCTGTCATCATCAAATAAGAACAGTTTGTCTTTGAGTGGTAAATCTTTCCATAAATAAGCTTTCGCTACAGCAGCCTGTGGAATTTTTGGAAGTGCTTGAACCAACAGTCTCTCAAAACGTTCTCCCCGTTTATTGGGACTGGGTTCCTGCCAGATTTCTTCAATGAAGTCGTGAAATAATCTTGTTTGTTTCATAATTGATGGGTCTCTAAAGAATCCTATTCTCGGATGAAATGTGTAATGGAGCCAACCTATTCCTCTACTTCGCTCTCATGTTTCTTTGATTTTACATCCATCATTTTTTAAAAGAAAATTTTCTGACCATGTCAATACAAGTCATTGGCCATCGCGGCGCTCGAGGACTACTACCAGAATCAAGTATCTCAGGCTTTGCAAAAGCACTGGAGCTCGGTGTGGATATGATTGAACTGGATGTCGGCATCACCCGCGACGAAATCTTGGTAGTCCATCATGATCGCACACTCAATCCAGATATTACCCGAGATCCTACCGGACGCTGGCTTGATCATGAGTCGATCGCGATATGTGACTTGACCTATGAGGAATTGACGCGTTACGATATCGGAAAAATCAAACCGGGCACCGATTACGAACGACAGTTTCCACATCAGCAGTCGCGCGATGGCAGCCGCATACCAACTCTTGAAGACGTTGTCACGCTAGTACGTGCCAATAGACAACCTATCATTTTCTGTATTGAGGCCAAATACCTACCAATGCAACCAGAATCAACACATCCTCTGGAAAAGTTTACGCAAATTTTGGTTGATGAAATCGTTCGACTCAATCTTGCATCAACTTCGATCATCCATTCATTTGACTGGCAGATCACTCATGCCATCCGCGACGGTGTTCCGGGGCTCAGAGCTTGGCACCTGACCTCTCGACTGCCCTCGTTTGATACGCTGCATGATTCACTCAATGGAATCTTCACGTTCGGTCTTCAATTGTCTGACTTTCACGGATCAATCCCCGAAATGATTGCCGCTGCCGACGGTGAAGTTTGGAACAGTGATTATCAATCTCTGAACGCGAACTCAATTCAGGAAGCCCAACGGCTCGGACTTAAGACCTACGCTTGGACTGTCAACTACGAAGATGATTTTCAGGAATTGTACGACGCCGGTATTGATGGAATAATCACGGACTATCCGGACCGTTTGCTCAAATTTCTTGAAAAGCGGACGTGAGGGTATTCTGCTTCATACTTTTCAGGATGAAATCGGCAATTTCGTGATGGTTGTCAAGGTCCAGTGTCTTGACATCAACGTCTAACGAATCAGGTGAATCAGTCGCCACAGCGATGATGTTGGCATCCGTACTAGCAAGCAACGGCCGCTTGACTGCCGAACGGTGAACTTCAATCTTCGTAAACTGTTCGTGTTTAAATCCTTCAACGATGAGTAAATCAGGCAGTTGCCAGACGGGGTAAATCCTGAGCAGTTCCCGCAACGTTGGTTCTCGCTCCTTTTCAACCTCACAAACCCATGCCATTCTTTGCTTCGAAGCGATCAGCACCTGCTCTGCGCCGGCGTTTCTCAACTCATAACTGTCCTTTCCCGGCGTATCAATTGAGAAACTGTGATGCGCATGCTTGATCACCCCGATGCGTAGACCATGGCCCCGCAATACTGGGATCACGCCACTGACCAATGTTGTTTTACCGCTACCGCTGAACGCGGCAAAGCCGACGATTGGAATATTATGCATACCCATTTGCCAACATCCGTTGTTCCGCCTGTTTACGTTCTTCTTCTGAGTTGATATTGAGAAAACAATTCGGTACATCCGAAAAGTCACAAATCTCGTAAGGATGTTTTACAAACCACCGATCAATCTTTCGCTCACCCAAATCTAAGAATTTTTTCAGATCATCAGCCAATCCAGTCTGTGCCAGCATATACGTCGGCTGTAATCGTTCAGCATCCCTAGCGACCACGATTTTGACATCATCGGTCACCTGATGCGACATGCGATGGACATAATCCTGATTGAGAAACGGGCCATCACAGGGTACTGTGATGATCCATGGGGTTCGAGCTGCCATCATCCCGCTGATTAAACCAGCTAAAGGCCCCAAGTAGCCGGACACAAAATCCTGTATGACCGGCACATCAAACGTCTGATAACGATCATGGTTTCGATTGGCATTCACAAAAATCTCACTAACCTGCGGCGTCAGCAGATTGATCACGCGTTCACACATCGTCTGGCCGTTGATTTCAACCAACCCTTTGTCTAAACCGCCCATTCGCCGTGCCTGACCGCCGGCTAGAATGACTCCAGATATTTGTGATGCATCAATCATGACAGTCAGATTCGTGAATTATGCAGTAATTCTGCCATCATCAAGAGTAATTACTCGGTCGGGCTGATAAAGTTCGGATGACTCATGGGTCGCGATGTAGACCGCATGACCACCACTCGCAATATCCCGAATCAGATTGAACGTCTGCTGTCGAGATTTTCGGTCCATGGCGGCGGTCGGTTCATCCAACAGCAACAGTTTGGGCTGCAAAATTCTAGCACGAGTGAGAGCGACGCGCTGTTTCTCCCCTCCCGACAGGTCTCGAGCGTTGCGTTGAGCAAGATGGGCGAGTCCCGCCCACTCCAATGCCGTAGCAACTTTCTGATGTATCTCATTGCGAGTACCGTCTCTCAGTCTCAAACCATAAGCCACATTACTCTCCACCGATCGGTCAAAGAGATACGGTGCCTGGTGTAAGTACACCGCCTCCGCTCGAAAGCTGCGTATCGCCTGACGCCAGGAGTGGTCGGTACCATTAACGTTCATCACGCCTTGATCAGGTTTTATCAGACCAGCCATTATTTTCAATAACGTTGATTTCCCAGAACCATTGGAACCATGGACCACCACACACTCATCCTGATAGACGATCAGTGTATCGATATCCAACACTACACGATTGGCAAATGACTTTTGCAGCTGTTTGATCTTGATCAATGGTTGGCGCGTGTTCATCATTTCTGAATTTCTTCAATTTCTAGCCATATCTCGTCCACGCACCGTCGCCACCGCGACATTAAGTGCCAGTGCGAGCGTAATGAGAACGGCACCCAATGCAATTCCCTGTTCAAATTCTCCTTTGGACGTTTCAAGGGCAATGGCAGTGGGGATATTGCGTGTGTGATGTAGAATATTGCCACCCACCATGATGGAACAACCCACTTCTGAGACGACCCGACCAAAACCGGCGACAATGGCAGCAATCAATCCGAATCGCACCTCGCGCATCATGGTAAACATCGCTCGGAACAGGTTTGCACCCAGCGTACGCGCGGTTTGCCATGCACTCAAATCAATGCTCTGTAAAGAAAGGTGAATCATGGCGACCAACAGCGGAAAGGCCAGAATCATTTGACCGATAATCATTGCGCCCTGAGTAAATAGCAGGCGCCAACCCCCGAATGGACCCGAACTGTAAAGCATCATATAGAGTAGCAGACCAACGACCACCGCCGGCAGGGCAACCAGTGAATTGACAATGGTGATGAGTACTCGGCGCCCCGGGAAGTTACCAAAGGCAAGGGCAAAGGCAGTCAGTATCGCCAAGGGAACAATATAGATAATGGCTCGCAACGATACTGAAAATGAGATAGCGACGATTTCCCAGATTTCGCGATCGCCGGTGAACAGCAGTCGCAACGCTTCAACTGTTGCCGCGATGAGACCATCCATTTAATTTCGTCTCAGATTTCGAGCAACCGTTGGAACATACCGGGCACTGATGCTGGCGAGTACACGAGAATATCAGTCATGCAAAGTCTCATCCACCACATAAAACAATGGCTCACCCTCTACCTGGTGACCTGCAATGATCGTTTTCGCTTCATCACTGCCGATCCAGTCAATCAATTCCTGGGCTGCGTCAGCATTGACCTGTGGATGCTTTCGTGGATTGACCGCAATGATGCCATAAACATTCCGCCCATCATCCGCACCTTGTACATGAACCGGTAGATTCAATCGCCGTTTGAGTGCCAGCCAAGTACCTTTATCAGTGAGGATATAGGCACGCAGTTCGTCGGCGATCTGCAGTGCCCGGCCCATCCCGAGTCCGACCTCTTTGTACCATTCACCCATGGGTTCAATTTGAGTCTTATCCCAGATTTCAAGCTCTCTTTTATGAGTACCAGAATCATCGCCGCGCGAGATGAACAATTCACCGGACTGCGCGATTTTTCGAAAGGCATCACCAAGATTCGTCAGGCCATGAACACCGGCCGGATCTCCTGAGGGTCCGACAATGACAAATTCGTTAAACATAACCTCCTTACGATTGATGCCGAAACCACTTTCAACGAGCTTCAATTCAGCTTTTTCTGCGTGCACCAGAACCACATCAACGTCGCCATTTCGAGCATGATTTAGGGCGCGGCCAGTACCCACTGCAATGACATGAACAGGAATGTTACGACTTTCAGTAAATCCCGGCACCAACTTGGCTAACAATCCAGAATTTTCAGTACTTGTCGTGGTAGCCAATCTCAGTATGCCATCGGCACCCTGAACGGTTGAAGCAACAAGCAACCATCCAACCGCAATTGAGTACAGATAAGGTCGAATTCTTTGCATGGATGAAAAATTCAATAACAACATGAATATAACGCTAGAATAGCTGGTGAATCTCACGGGGACGACTGTACTTCAGGTCACCGCTTGACGACTTGCTTTGAGAAAGCATCGAAAAATAGCGGAGCGTCCATAGTATGTCCTGCTATTTTACCTTTTGTGTCAATGGTTACGTCATCAAACACAATCGCCAATTTTTCAAACTGGTTCGGAGTAGGGTTCATCATCTGAGCCATCGTTGCACGCACCTACCTTAATTCCAATTTGAGAACCATTAACATTCTGAACAAAACTTAATTTTTTACTCTTGGTTGAAAAAATGTTGTATGGTTACTACTGACCCCCCTTGTGGTTTCGACCGCAGGCCACGGGCCTCTTCGGAGGCCCCTACCTGTATTTGTCAATAAGATACGTACCTGTTGGATTATGCCGGTCGTTTCAATCGGTATTAACTAGTGTCTGTCCGAAAAGTCAAATATAGTGCCATCAATTTGATAAATATAGATTTTTTCTGATATTTCTCAACAAAGAATCAGTCCGGATGATATCATTATGGCGTATTTCATCACTATTCCGTGGTTTTTCACCATTCTTCGTTGAGCACCGCCCTTCATGAGACAACTAATCGAACTGAACTACGAACTCGGCTGCCCGCCGATTGAGCACCTGAAATTAAACCCACAATGTCGCGATGAAGTCCCCAAACTACTGCGGGCACTCAAGGCGCTGTACGGTGATCAGGCCCGTCGCCGGCAGCTGTTCGAACTGCTTGATGCCCACCTGCTGACCGCGGTGGACCGGCACAACGGGCGCCCGGGGCTGAGCCTGTGGGAACTGGCCGTCATCGGCATCATCAAACAAGGCACCGGCTGGGATTATGATCATCTGCATGATCAGGTCAACTCACATAACAAGATTCGTACCCTGCTCGGCCGGAGTCCGCACCTGGAGCATGAGTATTCACGCCAGCAGCTGATCGACAACGTCAGTCTGTTGGAGGTCGAGCTGCTCGCCGAACTCAATGCCCTGGTGGTGGCCGCGGCCCAGGCGGAGCTGGCCCCGACGGCCGAACTGGAAGGTCATTGTGATTCCTTCGTGGTGGAGACCGATGTGGAGTATCCCTTGGATACGCAACTGCTGTTCGATGCGGTACGGCGGCTGGTCGGGCTGATGAAAGTGGCGAAAGACCGTTATGAGGTGACCGGCTGGCGGCAGTACAAACAGTTGCGTAAGGGATTGGCAGGACTGCACACCAAAGTGCGTCAGGCACTGCGGGGGCGGCCGTCGGTAGAAGGTCGCCAGTCGGTGAAGAACTTCCTGACCCGCAGTGCGGCGATCATCGCGCGGGTGGTGGACACGCTGACCACCCTGGCAGCCCGGCCGGATACCACCCCACTGTGTGAAAAAATCAGGCACTTCAAGGACTTGGCGGAACGGCTGCTGGATCAGGTCGACCGCCGCCTGCTACGCGGGGAAACCATTCCACACGCCGAGAAGATTTTCTCCGTGCATGAACCGCACACCCGCTGGTGTGCCAAAGGCAAAGCCGGCCGCCCGGTGGAACTGGGCGTGCCAGTGGGGCTGGTGATTGATCGCCAACACGGTCTGATCCTGCACCATGAAGTGATGTGGCACGGTGAGGATGTGGACTGGGCGGTACCGCTGATCGACCAGACGAAGCGCCGCTATCCGCAGTTCCACGGCTGCAGTTTCGACCGGGGGTTTCACAGTCCGGCCAACCGCCGGCAGTTGGATGCGCGGCTGCACAACAATGCCCTGCCGGCCAAAGGTCGGCGCACCGCCGCAGTCCAGGCGCGGGAGTCGGCCCCGGCCTTCCAGGCGGCCCGGCGCCATCATCCGGCGGTTGAGTCGGCGATCAACAGTCTGGAACACCATGGCTTGGACCGGGTGCGCACCCATGGTGCAGCCGGCTTTGCCCGCACCGTGGCCCTGTCAGTGCTCAGCTACAACATTCATCGGTTCGGACAGCTGCTGCGCGAGCGCGAGCGACTGAAACCTGCCGCCTGACGGCACCACTGGGCTATCACAGGACGACGGCACCCGGCCAGCGCGTCGGGTGTGGACGCCTATGGGCCGAACCCTCCTTTTTGTCCCCCTTTTTGATGGCCGGCGCGTGGTTTGTCGACAATCGCCCCGTTCGGGCCTCGATTTTTGCGATTCACCGGTATCATCGACTGGCATCAACTGGCAAAATGTGCGAAAATGGGGGTTTTCTGGCAGGCACTAACTAGCACGTTACTACACTACAAAAACCAAGCGAAAGTAACCATCCAACTAGAAAGTTTGCCTTAGCTCTGATACGAAAGAATGAAGAATTTTGAAAATTCTCTATTTTTCGCATTTTCCAATTATTTTTTGTATACTTATTGTTGATTCCCCCTGCGGTTTCGACTGCAGGCCGCAGGCCTCTTCGGAGGCCCTTGCTTTTTCTAGGTGAGAAATGCGAACCTATGTTGATGGCTTCAATTTGTACTATGGAGCACTAAAAGGGACCGCCTGGAAATGGTTAGACTTACTAGCATTGCTTGATAAGGTGATCAAAACACACCATGATATTCTAAAGGTGCGATATTTCACCGCTCATGTCTCCGCGACAAAGAACGACCCATCTAAACCCCAGCGGCAGGCTACATATCTTCGCGCATTACAGCAATACAGACCTGAAGTTGAGGTGCATCTTGGACACTTTCAACGCAGGAAAAAGGTAGCGACGCTTGTTAACCCGGTCGGAAGTCAGCGCACAACCGAAGTGTTCCATGCTCAATGATTGCTGGCAAAATGGCTACGACTGTGCGGTAATCGTCAGCAACGATAGTGATCTAGCCGAAGCTCTTCACCTCGTTAAATACCAACATGATAGGTTGATCGGACTGGTAACACCCGGATACGGGAGCACTTCACATAGACTTAAAGAACACGCAGATCTCGTACGGCAAATCAAATCCACTACCTTAAAACACTCTCAGCTTCCGGACCCAATTCCCGGTACCAACATATACAAACCAACGAATTGGTAGCAAACCAAAATTATTCGATAAATCAGCCAAGATTGGCGAATCAAATCCCACGCACCTGCATCGTCAAAATAAAAAATGTCAACGGGTTGGGCGCGCAAATCACACAAATTTACGAAATTTGAGTTCCTTCATGAACACAAAAATATACCGATCTATATTTCCACATCAACAACTCTGACTAATTCCTTATGCCAGAATTGATCAAAAATGGCCCTAATATCCCAGTTCATCTGCTTAATGAACTAGATGAACAGCGGGTCGTGTTTTTTGCCGGCGCTGGTATATCCGTTGGTGGAAACTCCAAATTGCCAACTTTCAGCAGGCTGATTAAAGAAGTCTATGACAGATATATCAAAGTTACGGAAAAACCAAACCTCTTGGTAGAAGATGTCCTTGATTGGGCGAATAAAGATAAAGGTGACTGGAAACCACCCTTCCCCGACCGAGCGTTTCAGTTGTTGGAACAGAAATCTTGTTTGAGAAAAGAAGAAGTACGAAAAATAGTCGTTGAACTGTTGTCCGTAAAGCCAACAGGTCCTTTACCCATTCACAAAGCAATACTTGATTTATCAGAGTCCAATAATAAATTTCGTTTGGTAACGACTAATTTTGATAACCGCTTCTGCCAAGCAACAGACAGAGCGCTACCAATTGACACGGCGCCAAGGCTTCCAGTAGCGAAACCCAACCGATGGAAAAGTCTTGTTCACTTACACGGTAGCATTTCAACCGCCAACGTGAACGATTTAGTACTCACTTCGACAGACTTTGGTGAGGCCTATTTGACGCATGGCTGGGCCACTCAGTTTGTAACTGACCTATTCCGAAATTTCACCGTCGTTTTTGTCGGATATAGCATTGACGATACGGTGATGAGGTATCTCCTTGATGCAATGGCAACAAATCGTTCTAATGAAAACAGCTCTGATGAAAATCATACGAATGAATTCATGCCTGCTTATGCCTTCGCACCATTTGGTGGCAAACATGGTTGCAAACCAGAAGTGCAAATTCAATGGGAGTCAAAAGGCGTCATACCTGTCTTGTTTGAAAACAGCAACAACGATTATTCATCTCTGAATGAGACTTTAACTGAATGGGCATCAATTCGAAAAGACCAATTGGGATATTGGAAGAAAGTAGTCTTGGAGGAGACGGAAAAAATCGTCAAAGACAACACTGATTCGGCAGTTGGCAGAGTACTATGGGCGCTCCAAAATACTCCTTGTGCTGCTGAAGTACTTGCGGAAAAACCACCGAAACAGGATCAAAAGAGCTCCATGGCGGTTGTCTCCTGGCTGGATATTTTCTTCGAAGAAGGTTTCATCGGTCGACAGCAAAAAGATGATGCTTTCTCTGCATCGCAAATAATCAACCAGATTTTGCAACAGGAACATTCAAATAAGAAAGAGTACGAATACAAATTTTCAGGTCAGGTAGAACAGCACTTGATACGATGGGTACTTAAACATCTTCATATCCCAGGTGTGTTTTCATCTGTCTGTTTCAACTTTGAGCAGATACCCTCTAGATACAGAAATAAATTCAAAGAGGCACTGATCAAATACCACGCAGAAATTCCCAACCACCTACGTTGTGGTTGGATTGTCCTACTAGACCATGAATTACCCGGTCACTCAACCATAGAAACGGTTGTGTTGTCTTTGTGTCAACCCGGAATCTCTGAAAATGAAAAATTTTTGCTCGAAAATGAATTCATTATGTGCATTGCACCGAAGTTGAACATCAAATGCCGCCCCACAGAGAATTTTCTCGAATTACATTTTTCGGGAGAAAAACCTCTTCCAACGCATCATAGTGACTTATACATACAATTGAAACTTGTGTTTGGGGAAGAAAACTCATGGGACGATATCAATAAAATACTCAAAAAGAAAGATTTCAGGATTCGACATGCGGAATTAATCACCGAATACCTTGACCGAGCAATCAAATTGATTCGAGAAGAAAAATTGTTTGCATCAGGTGAAGAAGTAGAAAGAAACGTTGGTTTTGATTCCTCAATATACCGTCCATTCATAGCCAAAAACGATCAAAACAGATTACAAGATAAACGTATGCAATTCGTAGACTGGGTTCGCAAAAGTTATTCTAATTTGGTGAAACAAGATCCCAAGCGCGCTGACTGTTTACTCTATCGATGGGTGCAAATCAATGAACCACTTTTCAAAAGACTGGCTCTTCATGCATTGACTAAAAATAAAAAAGCTGATATGCAACTCCTCCGACAATTACTGCTGCCGGAGGGAGAGGTTCCGGGCATAATGGATAAGGAATTGAAACCAGAAACACTAGCACTCTTGGAAAAAGCAGGGCCACGTATCCCAAAGGACATACTCTCAGAGATTCTAGGCGCAATTCCCGTGAATTAGTTGATGATTGAATTTAAGCAGGCAGTCCTGTGTTGATGAAAATGAATATCATGAAGGTAGACAAACAAGTACCGGAACACGAAGGTGCATTACGCCTACAAA
The DNA here is from genome assembly GCA_965116205.1 of Arenicellales bacterium. Taxonomy (GTDB): domain Bacteria; phylum Pseudomonadota; class Gammaproteobacteria; order Arenicellales; family JAJDZL01; genus JAJDZL01. The sequence goes on from OZ220493.1 coordinate 638,329, forward strand.
AGCTGGCTGAATCAGGAGTTAAACTTGATAAAGACTTACAGGATTTTGTAGAACAATTCGATTTTCAAAACGAAGAATGTTCTGACTACCAGAATAAAGTTGTTTCTGCGAACGATGGTCCTGACTGGGCAGAAGATTTAGATCTAGCATCTGAAAAATTGCTTGATAGCTCAATTGAAACTGTAGCAAAAGCCATCGAACAATGGAACCTGTATACAAACAACAACCAACTTGCAACAACGGTTGATGTGTTTCGCAACACTTTTTTGCGAAATCCACAGAAAGTCCTGAACGCTCTGTGTCATCTTGCTGAAAATAATACTTGGATAACACTTGCTTGGGAAATCTGTCTGTGGGAACTGAAACCTCAAACAAACATTAAAAAAGACATCATCGATCAAATTGATGTTGCACTCGAATTGGCAACCGATGATCAATTAAAAGCATTGAATTATTTCCTAGTACGGTATGTCAAGCTGATTGCTAAGAATTACGAAATTACTCGTGAGAAAGACTTTTCAAATTTCTGGTCTAGAGTATGGAGAATTATTGATAGAAAGAACAGTCGTTTTCAACGGGATAGTGAATTATTAACCAGAGCAATAAACAGTCTGGCAGGTGAGATGACTGTTGCTGCACTTATCAGATTATGGAAATATCCGAAACAATATTCAACCGGTCTACCGATTGAGGTAAGGAGATATTTTGATGAAATAGCAGCGGCGAGTGATGGTCATTATGGCAGAGTTATTCTTGCGACAGAGCTACTGTTCTTATATGAGACAGATCAAAAATGGACTCAGGACAACTTAATTTCACGGCTATCTTCTGTGGAAAAAGTTGAATCACAGGAACTTTGGTTGGCATACAGTTCGACGCAGAGTATAGGACCTAATTTACTCGCAGCAATCAAATACCCGTTTATTGAAATGTTGTCGAACGATAAATTACGCTCCGATGCTCATGGTCACCTGCTTAACGAATATCTAGCTCAATTGTTCATGTCAGCATATTTTTATACGCCTGCGAATTCGTTCAATGAAGATGAAAAAAAACGTATCGCACAATCTATCTCTTTGTCGGAAGAAATGCTGGAGAGCGTTCTTTCTTATATCAATGAGAGAATCGCTGGAAATAAAGATGAAAGAGCAAAAATATGGCGGCGCAAGATAGAACCATGGCTCAATGAATACTGGCCGAAATCAAGCCAATACAACACGCGCCGCATGTCAGAAATAATGCTTGAGATCATCGCTAATTGCGGTTCTGCTTACATTGAAGCGGCAGAGTGGTTTATGAATGACTTGAAACCAACAAAAGGCCGTGCACTCTACGCGTTCGAAAATATAGACGTAACGAACGAATCGGCTGCCGTCACACTGAAAATTCTGTTAAAAGTTGTTGACGACAATATCATTGATTCTTCATACAAGCAAGCTCTCATGAGCATTCTTGACAAAATGAAGAAAAATAATGTAGCGTTGGCAAAAGATGCTGACTTCAACTCTCTCTGGCGAATTGCTGAATCTTGATCGGTTAAAGAAATCCGAGTATTTTTGATGATGACTCAAATTGAGATTTTCTGTTCGTTTGTTCCACAGAATAAACCGACTTATCTACAGGTCTACGGCTACATTTCTTAACCTCTATGCAAAATCTCAATATCAAAATCGGCGGGCGGGAATTTCAGATCGGTTGCGAACCGGAGGAGCATAGCAATCTATGTGCAGCTGCCGACCTGTTGAACTCTGAAATTGCCAGTATGCAAGACGGGCCGGGTAACATGAACGTAAGTCTTGAGACCAGCGCGGTCATGTCAGCCCTTAATTTCGCCGCCGAGTTGATACGTCTACGATCTGATGCTCAATCGCAACAAAACTCTCCAAACGAAAGAGATGGTCAGCGAATTACAGAACTGATAGAAAAAATAGATTCTGCGCTGATGGATTGACTTTATAATTTTCAGTGTTTGAATGCCGCCTGTAGTGTTCGAATCAGCTTAATTCCCTTCGAACCTAAATATCTGATTAGGGAACAAACTGATTCAGCTGTTGTGAGCTTGCCCAGTCGTAATGCACCTGATGCTGTTTCACCAGTTGCCCACTTTACCATAGCGGTTCAAGGCTATGGAAGCTGGTACGGCACGTGCGGGCGGCAACTTCACTGATGGTACGCGGCCAATGCTAGCGTGCCAATCGGCGCTCCGCAAAAAAATACGCATGGCTCGTCGAGAATTGACGCCTCAGCAACAGAGTAATGCGGCCAATAATCTGCTGACTCAAATGCGCCGGCAGCCACTTTATTTACAGAGTCGCCGACTCGCTCTCTATCTACCGAATGACGGTGAAATCGACCCAACCCCCATTCTCAATAATGCACTTAAGCAGGGTAAACAGTGTTATCTTCCGGTTCTGTACCGCGGTGGTAAAAACCGCCTGCTTTTCGGTCGTGTGGTCACATTAGATGATTTGGTACTGAATCGATTTGGCATTCCCGAGCCCAATATCGCAAAATATGGCTGGGTGTTTGCTAACCACCTTGATCTGATTTTGGCGCCACTGGTTGCTTTCGACTTACAGGGCAATCGAATTGGTATGGGCGGAGGATTCTATGACCGTTCGTTGAAACATCTGCGACAGGAGCGGAATTGGCAAAGACCACGCATCTTAGGACTGGCCCATGAGTTCCAACGCGTTGCGGTAATTGGTCGTAATGCGTGGGACATTCCACTACGCGGCGCGGTCACCGATCAAAACATATACAACTTTGACATTTTGAATAAAGACAAATGAAATACTGGCTGATGAAAAGTGAACCGGAGGTTTACTCAATAGATGATCTGGCAGCCGAACCGGAGCAGACCGATTACTGGGATGGCATTCGTAACTACCAGGTCCGCAATTTTTTTCGCGATGAGTTCGCTATCGGTGACCGCGCTTTTTTCTACCATTCACGGTGTAAAGTCCCTGGCATTGTGGGGACCATGCAGATTGTCGGTGAAGCGTATCCGGACCCGACTGCGCTTGACCCGTCGGAACATTACTACGACCCGAAGAGTGACCCAAACAATCCGCGCTGGCTGATGGTTGACGTCAAACTGGTACAGGTCTTTCCGCGAATCGTGGCTTTAAGTGAACTACGAGCGGAACCTGCTCTGTCTGGAATGCAGGTGCTTCAGCGCGGCAACCGCCTGTCCGTTACCCCGGTCGCGCCAGAGGAATGGGATATCATTCACGCGATGGCCGGTGTCGAACAATAACCAGTAGAATTTCTTACAGCCAATCCGCTGCGAGTCGCTGGCAGCGAAAACGCCAGCCAGTGCCTTGGGTCACAACACAGGCCACCAGATTGTCAGCCGGTTCAATCTGTACGATATCCCACTGGACCCCCGCCACGTCGCGAAATGCAATCCGGGATGAATTATCGTCATCAACCAGACAGACCTGATTCAACGGGTATTTGATGCCCACGCCGATCGCTTTTCCGTAAGCTTCTTTACGCGTCCATACCGACAGAAAGAAAGATTGGCGCTGTTCAGCTGGACAGGCATGGTACTGCGCGAGTTCCTGAGACGTGAATTTACGTTGAGCAATGATAGGATGATTGACCTGTCGCGTTTTAAATTCAATATCAACCCCAATTTCCGCATCCTGACAGAAGGCGAAAATGGCTTCATCTTGCGTATCAGTTGAGTTGAAGTAAGGTACAAGTCCAGACATCTGTGGCAGGTAAGGTTTACCTAAGGATCCCAGATGGAAGCGCATGGCGAAGGGATCATAACCTGTGTAAGCGGCTAATAAATGTTTGAGCGTCGCCCGAGCGGAGACGAAGCGCACGCGCGAGTGTTGTAGTGCATAGCGATTCACTCGCGCCCGTTCTCGTTCGTCTAAGTAACGTTCGAGGTCGGGTAGTCTGTCTTGGCTGGTCAGGAGCGAGGCCGACCACAAATGCACCTCACCGGGCTGTAGCGATGGTGGTTCAGAAGCTTGTGGCCAAGGGGGGACGCAAACCATTTGGCGGGTCCCGAAAATTAATCAGTAAAAGCCATTTGCCGAACTGTCGTTCTGTTTAACCTGCGCGAGTGCCTGCTCTTCAACACTGGTATCCTGGCCATCTTTCTTCTTCTCAATAATGATCCATTCAAGTCCCTGTTTGTCAAACAGCTGTGTTTCCCGCGATGATTTCAGTGCGGCCACCGTTCCTTCACCTGGAATGACGTATAAACCGACAAATTTCGTTTCTTTTGTATCTCGCATATCTACCTACAGCTTGCTGAATTAAGTGAGAAACATCCGATAAACGGGATTCTCTGTTTCGTCGATGTAATGAAATCCAACATCATTTAAAAATTCATGAAATTTGGACATCTCTTCCGCCGGCACCTGTATGCCACAGAGTACCCGACCGAAATCCGTACCATGGTTTCGATAGTGAAACATGCTAATGTTCCACGAGGCGCCCATCTTTTCCAGAAATCCAAGTAATGCCCCCGGGCGCTCCGGAAACTCAAATCGATACACCTTTTCGTCGGTCACATTGGGAGCGCGTCCACCAACCATGTGGCGCACGTGGACTTTGGCCATCTCGTTGTCTGTCAAATCAAGCACCGGATATTCATTTTTTTGGAGCATCGAAAGTAACCGAACGATTTCTTCTCGACTGCTGATTCGAACACCGCAATAGACGTGTGCCTGTTCTGAATCGGCATAGCGATAGTTGAACTCGGTAATACTTCGCTTGCCGATGATTCGGCAGAACTTTCTGAAACTGCCGGGTTTTTCGGGTATCGTCGCGGCCACAATTGCTTCTCGACGTTCGCCAATTTCAGCACGCTCGGAAACATGCCGCAATCGATCAAAGTTCATATTCGCACCCGTGTTGATGGCAACAAGTCCTTTACCCTTCTGCTGCGAGTGATTGCAGTAGCGTTTTAGACCGGCTACCGCAAGCGCCCCAGACGGTTCAACAATAGTGCGGGTATCTTCAAAAATGTCTTTGATGGCTGCACAGACTTCATCGGTATCAACACATACCATCTCGTCAACATATTTTCTGCACAGCCGAAAGGTCTCTTTACCCACCTGCTTGACCGCAACACCGTCAGCAAAGATGCCCACCTCTTGTAAAACCTTTCGTTTGCCGGCCTGTAGTGACTGAGTCATGGCATCTGAATCCATCGGTTCCACCCCAATCACTTTGACACTGCTGCTGATGCTTTTCACATAGGTAGCGACACCGGCAATCAATCCACCCCCGCCAACCGGTACGAATATCGCATCAACCTGACCGGAAATCGAGCGCATGATTTCTAATCCCACCGTGCCATTGCCAGCAATGATGTCTGGGTCATCGTAAGGAGGAATTAATCGCTGCCCATGCCGCTTACAGAACTCACTGGCGGCAGCCCCGGCCTCTGCATAGCTGTCGCCCACCAATTTGATTTTTGCACCGAGTCCTTTGACAGACTTCACTTTAATCTCCGGACTGGTGACTGGCATGAATATCGTAACCGGGCAGCCAAGTGTCTTACCGGCTAGTGCCACACCTTGGGCGTGATTACCGGCGGAAGCTGCCACCACCCCCTTTTTCAGTACTTGAGGTGATAGGCGCGACATCTTATTGTAGGCGCCGCGAATTTTAAATGAAAAGATTGGCTGCTGATCTTCACGTTTCAACCAGACATGATTTTTCAAGCGACGAGACAGGTTACCCGCGTAATTCAGCGGTGTATCCTGTGCGACATCATAAACCCGCGCCTGCAATATGCGTTGTAAGTAATTGGAATCCAAAACTGCTAGCGGGCGCTTAAAGTTGAATGACAGCCAATGGGGAGTTAAGGAACTCAGAAAACTAGATTCGACCGGCTCCGGGTGTGAAACGATCGTTGGGAATTATAGCAATTGATGCGAAGGAATCAGCAACACAAAGTAGTCAGCGATCAAAAATTAGTTTCGCTTATTGCTCTCCTCATCAATTGAACAGAGTGACCATCAACTGACTCTGGACGAAAACACCTACCATAATTCTGAATTTTTTACTTTAGATCAATATCAATGAGAGGAAAATTATGACCTGCTTTGAAGAAAAAACGCAAGTGATGTTTGAGGAACTGACGCAGTGCGCACTTGCTGAAAATACCCGTATTGCCTACGAAAAAGGCTGGCTGCGCTTTGAAGAATATTGCTTTAGTGAGCAATTGATCCCACATCAGGCATCACCGGAGACCATCGCCAATTTTCTGATCCACATCGCCACAACACCTGGACCCGCTTCTGGAAAAATCCTGTCTATGAGTACGGTTTCGCTCTATCTGGCCGGGATCAGCCATCAATTTACCCAATGGGGACAGATATCGCCGGCACAGCATCCTAAAGTCAAAGCGGTACTGCGCGGACTCAGCCGTTTACGAAGTGAGAAAACTCGCCGAGTCAGTGCCCTGCGCGACCGTCACATCGCACAGATTCTTTCTCATTGCGATCTTGTCAGTTGCTCATCAAAAAAGAAACTGATCAGTTTGCGCGACGCGGCTCTGATTGCAACGGGGTTCGCCGCGGCCCTGCGACGGTCAGAACTGTGTGCACTAACAGTTGAAGATGTAGAATTTGTAAATGTTGATGGTTCACCTTGCGTCAATGAACAGAAGTGTTCGTACATGTACCTCAACATTAGAAAGTCCAAGACGGATCAAGCCGGGAAAGGCCATCGTATTCCCGTCGTTGACGGCAAACGAATATTTCCCGTCAGTCGCTTAATGTCATGGTTGACCGCCGCTAATATTCAGGAAGGATATCTCTTTCAAACCATGCGGCGTGGAGGGTTGCTAAAGGGCAAACCGATGCATCATTCTGATATTCCGCGACTGGTCAAGTACTATGCCAATCAAATTGGGCTGAATCCTGACGATTATGCTGGCCATTCACTGCGGTCGGGATTTGTTACCAGTGCGGCAGTTCATAATGCCAGACTCGACAAGATCATGGAAGTGACGAGACACAGCAACCCTTCAACGGTGATGAAATACATACGTGATATCAACTCGTTTAAAGATCATGCTGGATTGAACTTTTTATGATTGAGCTTGCATTGGAATAGGAATAAGTTAAATTAGCACTCCACATATTTCAGATTTCGGCACTAGCGCAGCATAAGGAGTCGTTTTCCCTCTGCATGGTAATTTTCGGACAGTAAAGATGGATGCCGATAGTCACTTAACAGTGTGAACTAACCATCCGATTTTTCATCAGCCGAAAGTTCACTAGTATTAGCGAATATGATGGACTTTCCGAAGTCACACGAATGACTGAAAATAGCTGACTGCGTAGCCGACATGCCATCGCTTTGTGATAAAATTTCGAGAGCGAAATCCCGCTGATTTGATATCAATGAGCCATCTCAAACTACCCATTGGAGAGCCATCTTTTCCAGAACTTAGGAATCAGAACTGCTACTATGTCGATAAGACACCACATATTCAGCAACTGATTGATGAGGGCAAGTACTGGTTTCTGTCCCGGCCGCGGCGATTCGGAAAGTCACTGCTGATCTCCACTCTGAAGGAACTGTTTGAAGGGAACGAAGAATTGTTCCGCGGCCTGCACATCTACGACCGCTGGGACTGGGACATCAAGTATCCGGTGGTACGGTTGAGCTTTGATAGTGGCTATGGTCAGCCGGGCGAACTTGACAGTCACATCAACACACAACTGGCTCAGATTGAGGAGGTTGGCGGAGTCGAATCATCGAACAGTAGTGGCGCAGTTCGACTACAGAACCTGATTTTCAAACTGCATCGCACCACCGGGCAACGGGTGGCAGTGCTGGTGGATGAATACGATAAGCCGCTTTTGGATCAACTGAACAACCCGCAGCAGGCGGAAGCCAACCGCCAGTGCCTGCATGGCGTGTATGGTATTCTCAAGGGCTGTGCTGACCAGCTCCGCTTCGTCTTCGTCACCGGCATCAGCATGTATTCCAAGGTCAGTCTGTTCTCCGGCATGAACAATCTTGATGATATCAGTCTGGATCCCGAGTATGCCACTCTCTGCGGTTACACGGACACGGACATTGATACGGTGTTCGCGCCGGAACTGGCCGGCCTTGACCGCAGTGAGATGCAACACTGGTATAACGGCTACCACTGGCTCGGTCAGGAGAAAGTCTACAATCCCTTCGACATCCTGCTACTGTTCGCCGAGCGACAGTTCAAACCCTATTGGTATGCCACCGGCACGCCCAGTTTTCTTCACGGTCGACTGGCCCGCGGTGGTGTCAATACCCTGCAGTTGGAGAACCTGGAGATGTATGAAAAGGAACTGTCGAATTTCAATATCGACGACATCAGCATCAATGCCCTGCTGTTCCAGTGTGGCTATCTGACCATCGTCGATCAGCAGTTGCGCGGTTCCAGAATGTGCTATACCCTGACCTACCCCAATCATGAAGTGCGCATCTCACTTAACGAGGAACTGCTCGAGGCGGTCTGCGGTGCCAACCGGCTGACGGAACTGTCCGGGCGGGGTACACAGCTGATTGAACGGTTGGACACCAATGACTTTGACAGTTTCCGTGCGGGACTGCATGCGTTTTATGCCAACATTCCGCATCAGTGGCATGATAGCAGCGACCTCGCCCGTTATGAGGCGTTTTTCGCCAGTGTGCTGTATTCCTGTTTCGTGAGCCTTGGTGTTACGGTGACGGGAGAAGATTCATCCAGTCACGGTCGTGCCGATCTGGTGGTGACCCGTGGTGAACAGGTGTTCATCTTGGAGTGCAAGATGCAGGGTGAAAGTGCGGTAGAGACGGCACTGAGTGCCGCGGAGGAACAGCTGCGGGTGAAGAAATATGCGGACAAGTATCGGGGTGATGGCCGTAAGATTCACCGGCTGGCGATGGTATTTGAACACGGAGAACGGAATCTGGTGGGGTTCAGCGCGGAAAGTCTGTAAAACAAATAAGCGGCGGGTGGCCATGCATTGGGCGCGGTCGCATGAGATTCATTGGCCACAGAATCAGCGGTGATAGTGATTCACTTCCCTTTCGGTCACCGCGAGTGGCCAGCGAGTCGCGATGTCGACTGCCTCTTTGTTATACAATTCAATCACAATTATCGCTTGAACGCACCACAATGAACCATCTCAAACTACCCATTGGAGAACCGTCTTTTCCAGAACTTAGGAATCAGAACTGCTACTATGTCGATAAGACGCCACATATTCAGCAACTGATTGATGAGGGCAAGTACTGGTTTCTGTCCCGGCCGCGGCGATTCGGCAAATCACTACTGATCTCCACTCTGAAGGAACTGTTTGAAGGAAATGAAGAACTGTTCCGCGGCCTGCACATCCACGATCAATGGGACTGGGGCATCAAGTATCCGGTGGTGCGATTGAGCTTTGATAGTGGCTATGGTCAGCCGGGCGAACTTGACAGTCACATCAACACACAACTGGCTCAGATTGAGGAGGTTGGTGGAGTCGAACCATCGAACAGTAGTGGCGCAGTTCGACTGCAAAATCTGATTTTCAAGCTGCATCGCGCCACCGGGCAACGGGTGGCGGTGCTGGTGGATGAATACGACAAGCCCATTTTGGATCAGCTGCACAAACCGCAGCAGGCGGAAGCCAACCGTCAATATCTGCATGGTGTGTATGGCATTCTTAAAGGCTGTGCCGACCAGCTCCGGTTCGTCTTCGTCACCGGCATCAGCATGTATTCCAAGGTCAGTCTGTTCTCGGGCATGAACAATCTTCGCGACATCAGTCTGAATTTCAAGTATGCCACTCTCTGTGGTTACACGGACACGGACATTGATACGGTGTTTGCGCCGGAACTGGCCGACCTTGACCGCAGTGAGATGCAGCGCTGGTACAACGGCTACCACTGGCTCGGGCAGGAGAAAGTCTACAATCCCTTCGACATCCTGCTACTGTTCGCCGAGCGACAGTTCAAACCCTATTGGTATGCCACCGGCACGCCCAGTTTTCTTCACGGTCGACTGGCGCGCGGTGGCGTCAATACCCTGCAGTTGGAACACCTGGAGCTGTATGAAAAGGAACTGTCGAATTTCAATATCGACGACATCAGCATCAATGCCCTGCTGTTCCAGTGTGGCTATCTGACCATCGTCGATCAGCAGTTGCGCGGTTCCAGAATGTGCTATACCCTGACCTACCCCAATCATGAAGTGCGCATCTCACTCAACGAGGAACTGCTCGAGGCAGTCTGCGGTGCCAACCGGCTGACAGAGCTGTCCGGGCGGGGTACACAACTGATTGAACGGTTGGACACCAATGACTTTGATGGGTTCCGTGCGGGACTGCATGCGTTTTATGCCAACATTCCGCATCAGTGGCATGACCGCAGCGACCTCGCCCGTTATGAGGCGTTTTTCGCCAGTGTGCTGTATTCCTGTTTCGTGAGCCTTGGTGTTACGGTGACGGGAGAAGATTCATCCAGTCACGGTCGTGCCGATCTGGTGGTGACCCATGGTAAACAGGTGTTCATCTTGGAGTGCAAGATGCAGGGGGAGAGTGCGGTAGAGACGGCACTGAGTGCCGCGGAGGAACAGCTGCGGGTGAAGAAATATGCAGACAAGTATCGGGGTGATGGCCGTAAGATTCACCGGCTGGCGATGGTATTTGAACACGGAGAACGGAATCTGGTGGGGTTCAGCGCGGAAAGCTTTTGAAAATATCGGCGGGTGGCCATGCATTGGGCGCGGTCGCATGAGATTCATTGGCAATAGAATCAGCGGTGATAGTGATTCACTTTCCTTTCGGTCACCGCGAGTGGCCAGCGAATCGCGGTGTCGACTGCCCCTTTGTTATACAATCCAATCACAATCATCGCTTGAACGCACCACAATGAACCTTCTCAAACTCCCCATTGGAGAATCATCTTTTTCAGCACTTAGGAGTCAGAACTGCTACTATGTTGATAAGACACCACATATTCAGCAACTAATTGATGAGGGCAAGTACTGGTTTCTGTCCCGGCCGCGGCGATTCGGAAAGTCACTACTGATCTCCACTCTGAAGGAACTGTTTGAAGGGAATGAAGAACTGTTCCGAGGCCTGCACATCCACGATCAATGGGACTGGGATATCAAGTATCCGGTGGTGCGGTTGAGTTTTGACACCGGGTATGGCGAGCCACAATCGCTACATGACGATTTGCTGGATCAGCTGGAGCCGCTTGAAGATAACGCAGACATAGACGCATCGGCGACCGCGCGCACCGGTCCCGGTCGGCTACGCAATCTTATCGTCAAACTGCATCAGGACACCGGGCAACGGGTGGCAGTGCTAGTGGATGAATACGACAAGCCTATTTTGGATCAGTTGCACAACCCGCAACAGGTGGAAGCCAACCGCCAATATCTGCATGGCCTGTATGGCATCCTCAAAGGCTGTGCCGACCAGCTCCGTTTCGTCTTCGTCACCGGCATCAGCATGTATTCCAAGGTCAGTCTGTTCTCCGGCATGAATAATCTGGAAGATATCAGTCTGGATCCCGAGTATGCCACCCTCTGTGGTTATACGGACACGGACATCGACACGGTGTTCGCGCCGGAACTGGCCGGTCTCGACCGCAGTGAGATGCAGCGCTGGTACAACGGCTACCACTGGCTCGGGCAAGAAAGGGTCTACAACCCTTTCGACATCCTGCTGCTGTTCAAAAAAAGACAATTCGAACCGTATTGGTATGCCACCGGCACGCCCAGTTATCTACATGGTCGGCTGGCCCGCGGTGGTGTCAACACCCTGCAGCTGGAAAACTTGGAGATGTATGCTAAGGAACTGTCGAATTTCAATATCAACGACATCAGTATCAATGCCCTGCTGTTCCAGTGTGGCTATCTGACCATCGTCGATCAGCAGTTGCGCGGTTCCAGAATGTGCTATACCCTGACCTATCCCAATCATGAAGTGCGCATCTCACTTAACGAGGAACTGCTCGAGGCGGTCTGCGGTGCCAACCGGCTGACGGAGCTGTCCGGGCGGGGTACACAGCTGATTGAACGGTTGGACACCAATGACTTTGACAGTTTCCGTGCAGGACTGCATGCGTTTTATGCCAACATTCCGCATCAGTGGCATGATAGCAGCGACCTCGCCCGTTATGAGGCGTTTTTCGCCAGTATGCTGTATTCCTGTTTCGTGAGCCTTGGTGTTACGGTGACGGGAGAAGATTCGTCCAGTCACGGTCGTGCCGATCTGGTGGTGACCCGTGGTGAACAGGTGTTCATTCTGGAGTGTAAGATGCAGGGTGAAAGTGCGGTAGAGACGGCACTGAGTGCCGCCGAGGAACAGTTGCGAGTGAAGAAATATGCGGACAAGTATCGAGGTGATGGCCGTAAGGTTCACCGGCTGGCGATGGTATTTGAACACGGAGAACGGAATCTGGTGGGGTTCAGCGCGGAAAGTCTGTAAAGCAAATAAGTGACGGCTTACTGCGGCTCACACAGGTCGAAAATCTGCAATGTACCGATCTGCTGATAGGCGGAAGATTGAAAAACCGTAATGTTTTAATTGACTTTTACGTCTTGATGAATCTCAGGCCAGTGAAGTAAGATTGTTATACCACGTAGACTGCTGTCTATCAGGGTCATTGCAGGTAACAAAATATCCCATTGGAGATAAGAAGAAACGTGACTGACGAACACAACGACAATGAATCAATCATGCCGAATGACCAGCCGGTGGCACCCACTTCACCATCTGTTGAATCAGATGTCATTGTCGACAATCGAACTCGTCGGGTTGGTGATTTCCTGCGCAAAACAATCAAGTACCAATCAAAGTTATCCGTCGTCTCCGCATATTTCACAATCTATGCATACGACAATATGCGCGACGTTCTGGAAAAAGCTGGTCCCTTGCGCTTCCTTTACGGCGAGCCGGCAGCAGTCGGTCAACCAGACCCCAGTGGAAATGACGTCAAGTCCTTCAGATTAAATGAAGATGGTGGAATGGAACTGAAACAGGCACTGGCCCAAAAGCCACTGGCACAAGCCTGCGCCACCTGGATAAAGAAACAGGTTCAAATTCGGACGATTAAGCAATCCAATTTTCTGCATGGCAAACTCTATCATATCGAACGAGATGGCGATTCTACAGCATTAGCCGGGAGTTCCAACTTTACGATGCGCGGTCTCGGTTTTGGTTCGGCACCCAATGTCGAACTAAACCTGGATGTGCGTAGTGAGGAAGACCGTGATGCTCTACTTGAGTGGTTTGATACTCTGTGGAACGATGAAGAACTGACGGAAGATGCCAAGAATGATGTCCTTGCAGCGCTCGAACGGTTGAGTAAACCTTATTCCCCTCAATTCGTTTATTACAAAACGCTCTTCCATGTATTTGAGACTTGGCTTGAAAAGCTTGGCGAGAAAGAAGCGTTACTTCGCGATATTCACCTTCACGACACGGAAATTTGGAAACGTCTCTATGAATTTCAACGAGAAGGAGCAACGAGTGCTATCAACCGTCTGCTGCGATACAACGGATGCATCATTGCCGACAGTGTCGGACTTGGTAAGACTTGGACAGCACTGGCAGTCATCAAGTTCTTCGAACTGCGCAATGAACGAGTTCTAGTTCTTTGTCCCAAACGGTTGGAGAGTAACTGGGTTCGCTACACTGCTACCGCCAACATGGTTAATAATCCATTTGAGGAAGATCGTCTGAACTACATCGTGCGTGCGCATACCGATCTCAGTCGCTACGACGGATTTGCTGGAAATATTGATCTTGCCCGATTCAACTGGAGTGCGTTCGACTTGGTGGTCATTGACGAATCTCACAACTTCCGTAACGAAGGTCGCGATCGAAAAGATGAAAATGGCAACTTGATCCGGCGCAGTCGTTACAACCGTCTCATCGAAGAAGTTCTTAAAGGTGGTGTGCACACCAAAGTATTGATGCTCTCTGCTACACCGGTCAATATCAGTCTGCGCGACCTTCGCAATCAGATTTATCTGATGACCGAAAAGCGCGAAGACGTTTTTAAACAGGAATTGGGGATTGGCAATATCCAATCCATGTTCAATGTTGCACAGCGCGAATTCAATAAATGGCAGGAAGAGCACCCCGCGGGCAAGAAGTTAGACAAGTCAATGCTACTGGAAAGGCTTGGCGCGGATTTCCTATCCCTTCTGGATGCGGTGTCATTGGCTCGGTCAAGAGAGCATATACGCCGATTCTATCCGGAATTTACCAGTGAAATCGGCGGATTTCCAAAGAGAGCAAAACCGAAGAACCGGAATCCCCAGACAGATAGCGAAGGTAGTCTATCCTATGAATACCTGCATCAACGAATCGAAGATTTCAACCTTTCGCTCTACAAACCATCGCAGTACTTGTTGGATAAATCCATTTTAGTGGCAGAGAAGGACAAACTAAATTTCGATCAGAGTGACCGAGAAAATCACCTCATCGGCATGATGCGCATGACTCTGCTAAAGCGTTTGGAAAGTTCAGTGGAAGCATTTAGATTAACGATGTCACGAATACTGGATAAGATTGATGAAATTGATCAACGTATTGAGAATTGGCAGAAGCTTCGAACGAGTGGAGAAATTGACGTGCATCCAGACTGGGAAGAGGAAGATGAGGAATATTCAGTCGGTAAAGGTCGGACATACCAATTGAAAGACTTAAATGTTGAGCAATGGCAACAGGACTTGGGTAAAGACCGAAAAGTTCTTCGTGAAATATACCGTGAGGTGAAGCCCATCTCCGTCGAACGCGATGCTAAGTTGACAGAGTTGAAGGAAGAATTACAGCGGAAAGTGAAAGACGCGCCGTTTAACAAAGATGGATACGCCAATCGTAAAATCCTTGTTTTCACAACGTTCGCCGATACAGCACGCTATCTGTATGACAATCTTGAAAAATGGGTCAGAGAAGAACTTGGTGTTGAAATTGCACTGGTTACAGGCGGCGACAATAATCGAAGTAGCGTTGATACTACGAGGTTCGATCAAATTCTCGCGAGGTTTGCTCCGCGAGCTCAATTGTCAGAAATTAATGATCAAGAAAGTACTGATAAAGAAATTGATATTTTAATCGCGACTGATTGCCTTTCGGAAGGTCAAAATCTTCAGGACTGTGATTTAGTTGTGAACTACGATATCCACTGGAATCCGGTTCGGCTCATGCAACGATTTGGTCGAATTGACCGACTTGGGAGTCGAAACCATCAGGTCGCCATGACCAATTTCTGGCCTACTGATGATTTGGAAGGTTATCTGAACCTGAAACGTCGCGTTGAGGCACGCATGGCGCTTGCCGATGCAACCGCAACCGGTTTTGATGATCCACTTAATCCCAATAACGAGACAAAGGAAATTGAGAAAAAACTTGTACAAACAGAATTGAGTTTTAGGGAACAACAGTTGATTGGCATACGCGGTGAAGAAATCATTGACATAGAGGAAACCGGTAGTGGTTTCAGCTTGAATGATTTGACGCTTGATGATTTTGTTGCTGACTTATTGCATTACATTCAGCAAAAACGAGAGGAACTTGAAGCCGCACCATTCGGAATTCATGCAATTGTTGACAGTGTTGCGCAAAAGGAGGGAAACAATGCATCGAATACCATACAACTTGGTGTGATTTTCTGTTTAAAACGCAATGGTGATTCTAAAGCGCGAACTCCCAATCGTCTTTGGCCTTATTTTCTGGTGTATGTAAGGGATGATGGCGAAGTGCGCTATACATTTAAACAAGCCCAACAGTGTCTAACGCTTTTTCGAACGCTCACTGCTGGCAAATCTACAGCCGCAGATACTCTGGAGAACGCATTCGATCGAGAAACCAAGCAAGGCGAAAACATGGAAGAGTATGATAAGTTACTCGATGCGGCTCTGAAGAGTGTCACCAGAACATTCAGGAAGGCTGAGATTGCAGGACTTGGTTCCGACCGAGGTAGCACCATCACAATAAAGCCAACTAAGACAAGTCTAGTTCAAGAGTTTACTCTTGTGACATGGCTCATTATCAGAAGACAAGAATTAGGGTAGAAATATGAACAATCAATTGTCTCAAAAAATCACAGAATCACTCAAGACACTGAGAGATGCTAGGTCGCTACGCGAAGGCTCAAAGAAGTTGTTTAATTCACTCGGCTATCACAGTCAACGAACAGAAGAAGTCGGTAGTGTGAGTGAATTTCTGGAAATTTTTGACTCCAATAAGTCAATAACAACAAAAAGACGTGCTTTGTTTGACCATTGGCGAAGTGTAGACATTGTTTTTCAAATTACGAACAGTGAAATGAATGTTCCGCAACATCAGCATCAACGTAGTATTTTTTCCGACCTTGAATTCGATCGTGGGCGCGTGCAATCTTTCTTGTTTCTCGCCGTAGAAATGCAGTCAGGAACTTATTCCCGCACTTGCCTAGCGAACACTACTCGCGCTGTCAATCTTATTTTTAAGATGCCGGTTATCGTGCTTTTCCGACACGGAACCACCTTAACTTTGGCAGCAGTCCATCGTCGCATGAATAAACGTGACAATGAACGAGATGTACTAGAAAAAGTGACTTTGATTAAGGATATTCGTATCGAAAAGCCGCACAGAGCACATATTGATATTCTGTCAGAACTCGAGCTAACAAATTTGGTTGATTCGGGAGTCCAGAACTTTGACAAATTACACGAAAGTTGGGAGCAAAAGTTAGACATTGAAACATTGAACAAGCGTTTTTATAAGGAACTCTTCAGCTGGTTTCAGCGAGCGATTGAAGAATGTGAGTTTCCCGACGATGGAGCTGACAGTGGATATAGGGAACGACATGTTATACGACTGATAACGAGACTCCTGTTCACTTGGTTTCTTAGGGAAAAAGGACTGGTTCCAGGTGAGTTGTTCGACAAAAATTTTGCTCGGTTGAATGTTAGAGATCACTCTTCTGAGTCAACCAACTACTACCGCGTCGTACTACAGAATTTGTTTTTCGCGACATTGAATACCGAGATCAACATGCGATCTTTTGGTGCAGGTAGTAGTGTGGAAAATCAAAGCTTCAATTATTTCCACTACCACGATCTAATGCTTGACCCTGATTCCCTGCTCGAAAAACTGAATTTGGTTCCGTTCGTGAATGGTGGGCTGTTCGACTGTTTGGATGATTTCGCTACCCATAGTTCAGATCGAAAATTAGTAGATTGCTTTACCGACGACCATAATGTGCGCGAAGAATTACAAATACCAGCGCACCTTTTTTTCGATAATCAAAATGGATTATTCACTCTATTCAACAAATACAAATTTACAGTTGAGGAGAGTACACCGTTGGACCAGGAAGTCGCACTTGACCCAGAGTTACTAGGACGAGTATTCGAGAATTTACTTGCCGCCTACAATCCAGAAACCAGTGAAACTGTCCGAAAAACAACCGGTTCATTCTATACTCCACGCCCAATTGTTGACTACATGGTCCGAGAAACTCTTGTTGAAGCATTGGCAACCAAAAGTAAACCAGACGACGGAGACTTTACATTCTGGAAGGAACGACTACACTATCTTCTTAATCATTCCGATGCAATGGAAGATGCCAAAGAAATTTTCGAGTTAACTGAAAAGTTATCTGTAGTTACTGCTATCTCAGAGATTCGAGCTATAGACCCTGCGGTTGGCTCCGGTACTTTTCCCATGGCCATACTTCAAACCCTTACCTTAGCTCTGCGTCGTCTTGATCCTGACAACGTTCTTTGGGAGAAAATTCAAAAGGAAGATGCCAAATCGCGAGCCAAGATAGAGATCAGCACCACGTTCGAAAAGTATCGCAAATCTGACTTTGGCCGCAAGCTCTATCTTATTCAGAAATGTATCTATGGCGTGGACATACAGCCTATTGCTTGTCAGATCGCTAAACTGCGATTCTTCATTTCATTAATAATTGATCAGGAGACTGATTTCAATGCAACAAATTTCGGTATCAAGCCACTTCCTAATTTGGAAACCCGATTTGTAGCTGCAGACACTTTATTACAACTGGAACAGACGAACCAAAGTGTAGTTCAAACCCAATATGTTGAACAGCTCCAGCAAGAGTTGTTAAATAACCAAGAACGACACTTCCATGCAGGAACTCGATCCCAAAAGCTAGACATACAAAACAAACATAAACAACTGCGCACCGAATTGGCGAATCAACTACGCAATGCAGAAGCGGGATTTCATACAGATTTTGCTCAGAAAATTGAGCAATGGCAGCCTTACAATCAGAACAAATGTGCCAATTGGTTTGATCCATGGTACATGTTTGGGGTTTCAAATAAATTTGATGTGGCTATCGGTAATCCTCCTTATATCCAGTTGCAGAAAGGTCGCGGTAAATTAGCTCAAAGATACAAAGAAACGAACTATTCTACTTTTAGTAGGAGTGGTGATATTTACTGTCTGTTTTATGAGAAAGGAATACAGTTGCTAAAGCAGGAGGGACACCTCTGCTTGATTACAAGCAACAAGTGGATGCGTGCGGCGTATGGTGAAAAATTGAGAGAGTGCTTAAATGATCGTTGTACAAAGTTATTGTTGGATTTTCCAGGTGTAAAAATATTCGAGTCAGCCACAGTCGATACGAACATCATTCTCATACAAAATAAACCGAATGCACCTCAGTCCCCTAAGGCGGCAAAATTCAAAAGCGAATATATACGCGACCTACGGCTAGGCACACTTAGTATTCAGGATTATGTAAACAAAAATTGCGTGAAAATCCCAGATTTCGGCCAAGGTCCGTGGATTATCGCCAGTGATAATGAAATGAATTTAAAGAAAAAGATTGAACACGTTGGTATGCCGTTAGGTAAATGGAGTTTGTCCATTTATCGAGGAATAACATCAGGTTGTAATGAAGCATTCATTGTAAGTGATAAGCAGAAGAAAGAGTTGGTCAATGAGGATCCCCATTCGATAGATTTGTTGAAGCCGGTTCTAAGGGGAGCTGATATTGGCAGATACCAAATCAACTGGAAACAAACTTGGTTATTGGACATTCATAACGGATTTAAGTCCAGTACCAACGGGAACTCTTGGGTGCCCGGGGTTGATGTTAACGAATATCCGGCGGTCAAAAAACATCTTGATGGTTTTTTTCCAAAACTGCAGAATCGACAGGATCAAGGTGATACGCCGTATAACCTTCGTTCTTGCGCTTACTACGAGGAATTTCTCAAATGCAAAATCATTTATCCACATATAACACAGAAATTTCCTTTCGTGTATGATGAAGGGAAGTTTTTTACTAACAATGCATGCTACATCATCACCGGCAACAATATCAAATATTTAGTTGGTTGGTTGAATAGTAACATTTTTAGATTATTCACTGAATACTATTTTCCCACTTTGTCTGAGAAAGGTAGGGAGATAGGAAAAGAGTATTTCGTGAAAGTGCCGGTACTAATTCCTAACAAGTCAACTCTGGAAACAATCGAATCTCTAGTTGGACAGATAAATTGCACACTTCATACTATTCAACACTCACAAACCAAATCCCCCCCCCCCCCCTCATGATTCGAGAGCTAAATCAATCTATAAACCGAATTTTCTATGATGAGTATAGGCTTACTAGGGATGAAGTTGACTACTTTGAAAACTTTATTTGCTCTGAGAAATAAATTTTTGCAAATCTGTTTGCTCATTAGCAGATAATTGATATAGTTCGCAAACATATCTGTCAATTTCGGAATTTAACTTTCCTAGTTCATCTATATTGTTATTTTTTATTTGTTTTTGCATGGTGTTAGCTAAGCATTGGATTTTTGACACAAGGGAGGGATTTGACTTTTCGATTGGTGGAATAGGCAAACTCTTGACAACATATTTGATATATCTATTTGCTCCTTCACCAAGACTTGAAGAAATTCGAGGAACGATAAACTGAGTGACACATGAATTCAGCACGCCTAACAGGTATTCATTGTGAGTGCTATTGATCATATAACAGGTGTTAAAGAGAAACATGCCTGCCGAGCAGATTGCAAATGTTGGGTTTTTTGAGATATCGGACCATACGACCCTTCCCTCATTAAATAGTCCGTAGTAAGCGCAAGAACGAAGGTTATACGGCGTATCACCTTGATCCTGTCGATTCTGCAGTTTTGGAAAAAAACCATCAAGATGTTTTTTGACCGCCGGATATTCGTTAACATCAACCCCGGGCACCCAAGAGTTCCCGTTGGTACTGGACTTAAATCCGTTATGAATGTCCAATAACCAAGTTTGTTTCCAGTTGATTTGGTATCTGCCAATATCAGCTCCCCTTAGAACCGGCTTCAACAAATCTATCGAATGGGGATCCTCATTGACCAACTCTTTCTTCTGCTTATCACTTACAATGAACGCTGTGTTATATCCGGTTTTTACTCCTTGGTAAATGGACTTACTGTATCTGGGTCAATAACGTAGTCAACTCTTCAACATCCAAGTAACCATAAGCTGGAGACGACGGTGATAAATCTCCCTTACTATCGAAAAACAGCAAAGCTGGCGGTCCAAACACCTGATAACGCTTACGTATCGCGCGACTGAATTCACCATTTGGATCAGTCACATCAACCTTGATACTTTTAAACGAATGGTTGAGTGTCGTGACGATTGACGGGTCTTTGAATGTCGTTCGATCCATGCGTTTACAATCTAAACACCATTCTGCGTAAAAATCAATCATAACCGGTTGCTCTGCCTGTCTCGCTTCGATAAGAATTTGATCAAACTCACCCATGGAATTGACATGTGAGAATACGGATGTACTTTTGGATGCTATCTCATCCGTACCAAACTGACCATTTGACGAGACGAACGCTGAAAGATTCGCAAATGGTTCACTGATATTTCGATACCCAAATGATGCGCTGGCGAGTCCAATCACACCAAAAATCAAAACAACAAGTCCGCTACCTTTCAGAATCTGTGACCCACCGGCAACCGACTGTTTCAATCTGGACGTCGCACCACAATACACGGCAACGACAATGAGAAATACCGACCAGAAGAATATCACCGGCACCTGTGGAATTCTGCCTACTACGAATATCGACAGCGCAATCATCGCCACACCCGCGAGACAACGAATGACTTTACCCTGACTCACAGATACCGTGCTCAGATTCATAGATCTCAACAACACCCGACCGCAGTACACTCCGAGAGCCAATCCCATCGCTATTCCAGAAATCAACTGGAAGTCACTGACAACGACATCATATTCAAACACATAAAGCAATATTGCAATCACTAAAATTGACACAAGTAGCACTAGCAACAGACCCGTCGGCAAGCTGGCGTAAAACTTCGTCCTACGAGTATCGCTGATTGTTTGCCATTGCGCTACGTCAAGCAGTGAAAGCGCCATTACGAATAGCAAAATCGCAGCACCACTCAGTGTCATTGCTGTGGAATACGGCAACGTCAATGAAGCGATGATGCCCAGCACCAATCCAACCAATAGGTAAGAGCCAAAGCCATGGAGCGCGGTGAACGATACGAGGACAAATTTATTCTCACCATCTCTTCCTTGACTCTCCGCCGCGGGCAGTTTGTCCTCCTCAATCGCTCTGGCAACGGTAGCCAGTAATCCTATCAGAAGTGCGCTGGCAATCACCCACAGATCAAGTGGTGAAAGGTAAACTATAGATTTGAGATTATTCTGAGCAACAGCTGCTGAAGGCATGCTGAGAGTGAGAATCAGCCAGTAAATATTTCGCATTAACGATTTCCCAAGATTTATACAGTGAATTTATTTCCAATGAATCAACATAGACTATTCATTGTATTCAAAGTGATTCTTCCTGCTGTTAAATGTGACGGACTTGTCGGCTGAATGTTCAATCGCTAGGCGGTGTTCACACAATGTACAGTCGTAAGGTATCATTTCAAGCACTGCAGATACTGAATCAATCACCCTACTCACCAGTTGTCCTGATCAGCCCATGGTAACATTCATACCAAAACTTGACCCTACCAAAATCGAAAATCCAGGAGAGCGGAAAGTCGCAGAAACACTATCTAAACATCTGTCTGATGACATCAGAGTCATTCACAGTTTAAATTGGGTTCGAAAAGGAAGGTCAGGTGTTTTAGTTGAAGGTGAATGTGATTTCGTCATCCTCGTACCGAATAAGGGGTTACTGTTTGTGGAGGTGAAGGGTGGAATCTTAGGATTCGATACTGACCTCGGTGAGTGGTGGCGGCTCTCACCTCACAACAACAGAAGGGCGCTCAATAAAGATCCCTTCAAACAGGTTCAGTCTAATATGCACTCAATTCTGGACCATATCAAAGAACACCTCGGTGTTCCTACTCTGAATTTCACCTACGGCTTTGCGACTATCTTTCCAGATGGTATTTTTCAGGGAAAATTGCCGCCGGGAATCACTAGAAAACAGATATTGGATGCACATGACCTAGAAAACCCTGAAAAACGTCTACACAGTATCCTTGACCTGTTCCAGCGTCGGAACAGTACGGCACTGTCCAGAAATGAAATCCACCGTATTGAATCTGCACTCTTTACGAAGTTTGACATTGTTCCAGTCACGTGGCGCAATCTCGAAGAGCAGGAACGTCGACTCCATAGATTGACGGAAGAACAAAGGACACTACTTGACATTTTGGCGGAACAGTCCACCGCTGCCATCAAAGGTGGCGCCGGCACCGGTAAAACGTTACTGGCTGTGGCAAAAGCGCAACAGGTTGCTCAGTCAGGAATGCGCACCTTACTACTATGCTACAACCGTCCATTGCGCAATTGGTTGAATGACACTGTTCAAATAGATTTTGAGCAGAAACTAATGATCAAAACCTATCATGAATTGGTACACGAATTCTGTATTGCCGCAGAACTTGACTTCAACCCGAACATGACCGGAGATCAGCAGGAATTTTGGAATAATCACGCCCCAGATCTATTGATGCAAGCCTGTGACAAGTTACCAGAAAACAAGAAATTTGATGCAGTGGTGGTAGATGAGGGACAGGATTTTCAAGAGTTGTGGTGGCATAGCTTGGATTCAGTCTTTAAGGAGCCAAACAATAAGGAGTGCTTCTACGTCTATTTTGATCCCAACCAAAATCTGTTCCTTCGCGAAGCAGTCAGCTTACCGTCAGAGTTGGGCAACCCATTCGTACTCCAAAGAAACTGTCGAAACTCACCTGAAATCGCCGATTATTGCAATCGAATCATCGACGACAATCTAGATGATGCCACTCATTCGCTCGAAGTCTATCAGGTGGAATCCCGTCGTTTGGGGTTTCAGAAAATTGCGGAACTAGTCCATAAACTGACCAAACCTAGAACCGGTGAATTGAAGCCATCACAGATCGCGGTTTTGGTACCTCCCTTCCCAAAGAACGACTGGCCAACGAAATTCAAGAGTATCAGTACCACCGGCGACCTTGATTCCTGGCGAAGTGGTAAAGGCGTTTTGATAGAAACTTACCCACGGTTTAAAGGCCTTGAAGCCGATGTGGTTATCATACTGACTGCGCCGCTTGATGGAGCAGATGATCGGTTAAGAAGATTCAACTATGTCGCCTGTTCAAGGGCAAAACACATTCTTCATATTGTAGAAGTGATTGGTAACTGAAAATCACAACTTTTATCTACTGGAGTCCAATAAACGGGGTTAACTAATGATGAACTTGGAACAAATGAAAAAAAATGCCGCTGAAGCCGCGCTCACCTTCATCGAATTCGGTGACGTTGTGGGTGTCGGCAGCGGCTCCACGGCTAATACTTTTATTGACCTGCTACCAAAAGTCAAAGGGAAAATTGATGGGACCGTTGCCAGTTCAAGCACCACCGAAACTCGTCTGCGCGAACGTAACATTCCGGTACTAGATCTTAACCGCACCGGCCCCCTGCCAATCTATGTGGATGGTGCCGACGAAGCCACTTGCAACAAGCATTTGTTGAAAGGCGGCGGCGGTGCGCTGACACGGGAAAAAATAGTCGCCGCCGCCAGCGAGAAATTCATCTGTATCGTTGACCAGACCAAGTTGGTTGACGTGCTAGGGGACTTCCCGCTGGCCATTGAAGTCATTCCCATGGCACAAAGCCTGGTCAGCCGCGCCATCATCAAAATGGGTGGCTTACCGGAACTCCGTGCGGGAGTCTCAACAGACGACGGTAATATCCTCATCGACGTTCGCAAGCTGGATCTACAGAATGCAGCGGGGGTTGAAGAAAAATTAAATGATCTCACTGGCACCGTCTGCAATGGTATTTTTGCCTTGCGACCTGCCGATGTACTGATCGTCGGCAACGAAAGCGCAACAGAAGCTTACTGACACACTTGGGATGAGACTGCTACCGAAGCAAACAACATGGCATCGGAGATGTGATTCCTCACGCTTACTTCAGCACCACGGCATCACCGATGATCTGGTGCAGACTGACAATCATGTTCATGTCCAAGCCATAGCGCGGCAACACTGAACGAAACTGACTCTTGCAGATAGCACAGATGGCCGCCATGTGCGTCACACCTTGATTGGCAATCACCTCTTCCAAGGCCGTAACTCTCGGTTTGGCACCACTCACCCGAACTTCCATCAGTTCGTCGGTGAGCAGGCCACCACCCCCACCACAGCAGAACGTGCGCTCACGAATGGTTTCAGGCGCCATGTCTACAAAATTCTCACACGCGGCCTGTAACAGTTCGCGTGGTATACGGTACACATCTTGAGGGTGTGTACCCATTCTCGAACCGCGTGCAACATTGCACGAATCATGAAACGTGATGACTTTATCGTGATGCACAGACGGATCAAGTCGCAACTGATTTTTACGGAGCAAATCATAAGTGACTTCGCAGATATGCAACGTTTCGAAACCGGCAGAGGCAGATGATGATTGACCGGTCATCAGGTTTGGCCAGTAACTGCTGGCCACCCGCCACGCATGCCCGCATTCTCCCAACACGACGTGCTTCACCCCGAGTTTGAGTGCGGTCGCCTTGACCCGCTCGGTCATGACCTGCATTTGCTCGGTATCACCGATAAATAGCGCAAAGTTAGCAGCCTCGGAAGCTTCGGTGGAAAGTGTCCAGTGAATGCCCTGCTGGTGGAAAATCTTAGCACAACCAATTAAACCATCAACATGAGGCTCGGCAAAAAAATCAGCCGATGGCACCAACAGCAGAACATCCGCAGTATCATCATCAAGCGGGAATTTCACACGTACCCCTGTTTCGTCATAGACATCCTGTTCGAGTCCGGTCAGCGTATCAACAATCGCCGGAGCAATCATACCCAAGTTATTACCTACCCGATTCACATTGTTAAGCACCGTATGAATGTATTTCTGCTTCATTCCCACAGCATCAAGTATGGATCGACCAGCCATCGTAATTTCAGCCGTATCAATGCCAAAAGGACAGAAAACCGAACAGCGACGACATTCAGAACACTGATAGTAATAAGTACTCCAGTCCTCAAGTAGTTCTTCGGTCATATCAAGTGCGCCGACGAACTTAGGGAATAATTTGCCAGCGGTGGTGAAATAGCGCCGATAAACTCCGCGAATCAAATCCTGACGGGCCACCGGCATATTCAACGGGTCACCGTCGCCGAGAAAATAATGACACTTATCCGTACAGGCACCACATTTCACACAACTGTCCAGAAAAATCCTAAGAGCGCGATTGGTACGGAATTCTTCCCTCAGCCGATCAATAGCCACTGCCTGCCAGTTGTCAATCAACCCGCCGCCCTCTGCTTCGTCAGACTCAAAGTGAGGTTTAACAGCGGCAGCTTTACGCTGCGTAACTTTAGGTATGGATTTCCTACCTACCATGCTCAATTACCGCTGACTTTATCGGCCGGATATCGCTGATTGTGACTGGAACTGAAAAAGTATCCGGGAAAATGAATCAATTTGCTGAATGGAAAAACGATTGCTAGGATCAAGACACCAGCCAGGTGCAGGTAGAGTATTGCATTGTCCGGCAGTGCCGCAAACGACCAGTCCAACAGGCCCAGCATAAAGCCTCGAGTCCCCATGATGTCAACTGGTATCCAGTATCGAAGAGTAATACCGGTACCCCCGATCAACAGAATCAGAACCAACATTGCATAGTCAGAACCGGTGGATACGAACCGTACCCGATCCACAAAAATTCGGCGACCCAACAGACCCACTAATGACACGATCATCAACCAGGCCGCAACATCACCAGGAAAAAATAGCATAAGCATCCATGGTTGCAGAGTTTCACTGACAAAAAATAGATGGCGTAACAATACGATGAGCAACGCATAATGAAAAATCCAACCAAAAAACCACGTCCACCGGCTGGCGCGAAACAGACTCTCGAACAACAGAACTTCCCGCACCATGCGCATTAAGACCCCGCCATAAGTTCGGGGTGCCGGTGCAATCGGCAGTAAATTACGCACCGGCGTTCTGACGTACGTGAGCACTTTCCAAAGAATTCCACCCGCGAATACCATTGCGGCCAAATAAAAGAGTATCGCAAAAATGATTGACACTGAGCTGTTACCGTTCAGCGTTCGAGGTCACTCGTAAGACGATTGTGGGCGCTAAATGCACCCGGTGGGTTTGGGAAGTCCGGCATACCGACAAGCTTGTTTTGCCGGACCAAATGGAAACAATTCATAGAGATAAGGACTGTTTGCCTTCTCTCGACCCAAGAGTCGTCCCATGTGGCGAATCAGAATGCGAATCGGTGGCGCAATCGCGTACTGGGCATAATAGTCTCTGAGAATATTGATCACCTCCCAGTGATCGGGTCCCAATTCAATGCCATCATCGGCCGCCATTTTAGTCGCGAGTTCTACCGACCATTCATCCGGATTCGACAGAAAGCCCTCAGCATCAGCCTGATAAACTGTTCCATTGAGCTCAATGGCCATTCTATTCCCCTGATTCAAAGCCATGAATGAACTGCGTGATTACGCACTGCCAGCGCAACGAAACCCGCATAATCAATCGTTTCAACACCTTCAATTAATTCGGAGCGATCAATGCCACGACTCTCAAGATCCGCATTCAGCACGTAAATTTGATATTGATGTAAAGAATTTTCAATCAAATTGGCGTGTTTTGCGCCACTGACTGCCGCATAAACACCATCTTCAATCAAAAGTATGTCGCTACCGGCTTTCGCGACACGCAGACAACTTTGCAGACTGAATTTTTCAGTGGGTGATTTATTGACGGTATGAAGCACCTGCCCACCTAAAACTGTAGGATGACATTTTGGCAGTGCATGAGGTCCTGCAGATCTTCGGTTGACATTATGGTAACGGTATTACTCCCATCATCACGCGGTACTTCGATCAGATCCACAGCCGTTAATCCCCGGTCCGACATGGAAATTCTATCCACATAAAGCCGCTCAACTCCAAAATCGCCAAGGGCAGAGAAAGTTCTCGTATAGTGCTTGAAGCCTAGAGTGTCAGGTTGCTGTCCTCGTTTCAACTGATACACTCCATCATCCAAAAAGACAACGCTTAAATCCTGTTCGAACGCTGAAGCCGCCAACAAAGCGTCCAGTGCTTCGGCACCGTACCCCGAACCGTATGGTGCTCGCCGATTGACAATCATGAGTTTTTTCCGTACGGAAATATCGCCCACCGCCATCTCAATCACCGAACACTAGGGTTCGATCGGCAATCATGGAACCCTCAATAAAATAGCCGAAACCAGCAACCTTAAAGTGACTATCCAAGTTAGCCATCATTGCGCTATTCTGACGTGCCGAATTCTCATTTAGTACACCCCGGCGCAGGGATGCGGCAATGCAGACTGCCAAATCCACACCATGCCCATCTGCCAACCGTATCCAGCGATCAATTACATTCCGATCGTCCGCCGGAGGGAAACTTAATCGTGTGGCATTATGAACTCCGTCGTGATAGAAAAAAACGCGCACCACTTCGTGACCACTGTCAATCGCCGCCTTAGCAAAGTGAAAGGCCGTATCCGATGCCTGATGGGTATAGGGGCCTTCGGTGACCAAAAGGTTGAATTTCATTGCGTGAATTGCATGTAACGTTTATCCGACAAGGAGCGAAACGAACCTTTCCATTTTAACGAATTTCTGAAATTTGAGGCAAGGATCCCTAGAAAATTTCAGCTCAAATATCTACTGAACCAAAATTTGACTCTAATGCGGCGGCAGTGTGTTGATACAATACAGAATGCGATCCGGTTTATTTGGGTACACTTCACATCTATCTTTGCAGATCTATCAGGTTTACGACCAACATTTCAATGCTGTTCGCGCCCTTCAAACAAATTCAACTGACTTATTCCATCTTGGTAGTTATTCTTCTATCGGCAGTGGTCAGTTTGCACTCGCCGGCATCTGCGAATAACCCCATTGCCGCCGAGAACCTACAACGACAGGCCAGACATTTCCTCAGCATCGCGCGGGAAGGAAAGCAATTTTCGGATGACCTGATGATGAATGCTTATGTTCTCGACCTGGCTAAAAAACTAGCAAAGTCCGCTGATATAGAAGTCAGTCCTTTACATTATTATGTCATTAAGGATCCAGTTACCAACGCGTTCGCCGGGCCGGGTGCTACCTTTTTTCTTAACTCAGGACTGATCGAACTGACTGAAAACGAAGGTGAACTGGTTGCCGTCATGTCACATGAGCTGGCTCACTTTAAACAGGACCACCTGAACCGTCTCCTAAACGCCTACCAATCAACGCAAGTGCCGACCCTTCTCGCCGTACTGGCAGGCTTGGCGATTGGCGGCGATGCCGGGGTGGCCGCGATTGTGGGGGCACAGGCGGCGCAGGTTGACTCGGTCATCGAACACACACTTTCGTATGAACGGGAAGCTGACAATGCAGCCGTTCGCATCATGGCCGACTCAGGTTACGATCCGATACATGCCAAAAATTTCATGGTGGCGTTAGAACAGGAGATACGCGAAAGTGGCTTAATTCAATCCAACATTCACAATACGCATCCCGTCACCCCGGAAAGAATCGCCAGCATCAGTGCCAGACTTCGCCGTTTCGAAGGTCGACCTTTTCCGGCGCTGTCCACTGAATTTCTATTCTTCAAGGCGCGCAATAGAGTACTCTTTCATTGGCAATCCAATAAAACCCATCTACATTTTGAAAGAAGATTGTCCAAAGGTACTGAAGTTGAACAGTTAGCCAATAGATATGGCTATGCGCTGTCAATTGCCAGAGATGGTGATACTGTCCGGGCACGCCAGCTGCTGGAAGAGCTGGCTACCAAACAACCCAACAATCTTTGGATATTGCTCGCCTGGGCTGAGCTCGAACTTAGTGAAAATCCAGTAGCCACGCTGGCCATGCTGAAACTTCTGGCCAATGTGGACCAACCTCACCCTGCCGTCGTCGAACTTTACACGAAGGCGTTATTAAATTTAAACTCCTTTGAGCAAGCGCATCAATACCTTAGGCCACATCTGGCTACCAACCCAGAACACATTCAATTACTGGCACTCAGTGCGCACACTGCGGCTTATTCCGGTGCAATGGGCGATGCTTACCTGGCTGATGCGGACTACCATTTCAAGATGGGAGACCTTGATATTGCATTGAATAAATTGAAGTTCGCTGAGAAAAACTCAGACGATTTTGTGACTGTTGCCATTGCGCGCGAAAAGATTCGCCGCATTAACGAGGAACTCGAATGGCGCAAGAACTGAGCAGAAGTTAACCAAAACATGTAACATGGCAGGCATTAGCTTTAGTTTAAATACAGTGTGAGTCTCAACGAATACATTCCATTCCAGACAATGCCTATACACTCGAATTTATCAGGAGTATCAATGAATACCAAAATAAAATCTGAGCTACCATACGACAGCCGAAAAATAGGCAATCGGTTAATTCAGATTTCCAATCAAAATGGCAAAGCCATGTCAATCTTGCGGCTAATAAAACTGACTTACATGGCACACGGATGGACATTAGCAATCACTGACGAACCACTTGTCAATGAATATGTTCAAGCGTGGAAGTATGGTCCTGTCATTCCCACCGTTTATTTTTCATTTCGGCCAATCGGAGTCTATGATCTCAAAACTTATCATTTCGTCAAAGATACTGAAATTGACTCTGCAACTGACGACATTTTGGATATGGTTTATGACATGTATAAAGATGCGTCAGCATATCAGTTATCAGCGTTAACCCATATTCCAGGTGGCCCGTGGCATAGAGCGTATAAACCAAATGAACTAGGTACGATTATCCCGAATGAATGGATTACCGAACACTTTAAAAATAAACTTAAACGAGCACAATATGCAGAAATCAATGCATGACCCGGATATTCTAAATTTTGATGCCGAAGGTTTTCTACAGACAAGCAGACTAGAAAAACACCACATTAACCTTCGTAGGGTTGGAGTAACTATAGCTGTTATAGCCTCATTTATCGCCGTCAGTTTGGAAGTGTACGTCCTTTCCAAACTAGAATCATGGAAAGAATTAGGTCATATAGTTGTTTTTCTAGCAATAGCACCAATAACATCTTTCACGATCATTGTGGTATTTATTCTTATTGGGTCGTTCAGAAAATCTGAATATAGAAATGATAACTTTTCTCCCAATTGGACACGCCAAATTGAACAACACCTGACTAGCGAACCAGGATAGCATGAAATTAATCAGTTCTTTTACTTAAAAATGACTGTCCTGAGAAAGTTTGAAGGAAGATTCAAACCAAATAACTTTTTCAAGCCCCCTAGTTTCTCAACCCCAATCCATCCTTAAAATCACCAGCTAACAAATTCACACTTCCGCTAAAGCCTGACGCAAATCATTCAGTAGGTCATCTAGACTCTCAATCCCAACCGACAGTCGAATCAGGTTGATGGGGACTTCAACTATGGGGTCCTTCCACTGTTCTCCGATGTTCGATCAGACTCTCGACACCACCTAAAGAAGTCGCTCGAACAAAGACTTTCGTTGGGGCGGACAACCAGCGTGCGGCCGCCTCACCACCTTTCATCTGCAATGACATCATTCCACCGAAGCCATTGACCATCTGTCGCTTAGCCACTTCATGGGAAGGATGATTTGGCAGAGCGGGATACAACACTCTTTCAACAGCCGGGTGATCATCCAAAAACTGAGCGACCTGCATGGCGTTTGGTTAAAGACACTCGCGTTCTTCAATATACCTTAACGCATCACGCAAACAGTCTTTGCCATTTTTGAATCGCCCCAGTCCTGTATTGCAGCTATCACAGATAAAGTCTCGAATATCACCGGTATGGTGATTGTGGTCAGCAACGATTTTTGCCGTCACTCCCACAATCGATCTTTTTTGACAAATTGGACACTTGAAAGCGCTACCTACCCTTGGTTTACGCTTTTCCATAATTTTTGCTTGCGATGATTTTGGCGCTCGCTTATCAATATCAGTTCGACAAAGTTTGCAACTAGGTCGCCGGATGATGCCATGCTTGTTTCTCTGATTGATTGCGAATTTTTCTACGGGTAGCAAACAGTGACAGATGTTACAAATTTTGTGACTTCTCTTGTCGCCTGTATCAGTAACGTCTATTTCGTGGATTTCACTCAATTTCACTTGCCAAGTTTGATTGATACCGATTAACCATATTTTCGCGGTATCTTGATTGATTTCTTGAACGACACCAATTGATCTTTCTTTGAAATGACGAAGTCTAACTGACATAGTATCAGGGTTGACTCGTTCATGCCCAATTTTGATATCTTCATGCAGATATCCCCGCCCGTAAGGACAACAAACCCAGTTCCCTATGAGCATACTTCCATTTCCAAATGATTCATCCTTTTTTTTGCGATTTCAATATATTCTGTTGATATATCGATCCCAATCCATCGTCGATTGACACTATTCGCCATCTTACAGGTGGTCCCACTGCCACACATTGGATCAAGCACAATATCATTCTCATTTGACCACGACTGGATGTGATCAAGTGCCAGTTTTTCGGGAAATACAGCCGGATGTTGAAACGCAATTTTGTCAGTTGTACTGCCGCCAAATCCAACAGCATACTGCCAAATATTCGTTTTTGTTTTTTCTTTTTTCAACTCAACAGGTCGTTTTTTGTTTACGGCATCTGGACCTTTGTTAGACACTGCAGTTTCCCAACCATGTCGTTTGGTCGGCTCTTTCAGTGGATTAAAAGTTTTAGGCTTGCCCTTAGAAAATACAATCATTAATTCGTAGCAGTTGGTGTAGGCATTTGATCTCATAAACGGCGTATTTTTTTTCTGATAGATCATGACATCATGAACGACAAAACCACAGTCCCGACCTATGAAAGCATGATTGAAACTAGTCAAACTTCGTCCACCATTCATTTTCTCGCCTACTACCCATACACAAACTCCACCTGGTTTTGTCACTCGATAAATCGAAGACAGCATCGAACCCGCATCAAACGAGAATCCATTGTAATTGCGCAGATTGTCGTACGGTGGACTCGTAACAGTCAGGTCAACAAAATCATCTGGACAATCACGTGCCAAAATCTCAATCGCATTTCCAGCATTGAATTGGTTTAATTCCATCAAAACTAACTCGCTATCAGAATCTGATTTACATATACACTGACATAATTAGCAAATATTTAATTCGAGAATGCACAACCCAAACTAATTCTCATTTTAGCTCATTTGTATGTATAGTTCACTGCGTTATCTGACAGTATCTGTCATACAAAAGGACGAAAATTTTTCCATGCTAGATTAACAATCTTACTCCAATAGTCCTTTCATCATTTAACTTTTGCCAATTCCCTGTCTACCATTGTGCTGTTATTTGGGCCTGAGATTCTAAAAAAGCTTGGGGTTGATTTTGTCAACTAACACTGTGCGACACTCAATAATTAAATGAGAATCAGTTAACTGCATCATCTCCTCTGCTCAAATAGTGAACAAACTTGAGAGACTATGATTACATATTCCAACCAAATGACCTTGACCAACCCACAATTTATCAAACCAAATCAATCTTCAAATCAGTAACCAACAAATTCACACTTCTGCTAATGCCTGACGCAAATCACTCAACAGATCATCCACACTCTCAATCCCAACCGACAGTCGGATCAGATTGACGGGAACTTCACTATGGGGTCCTTCCACCGTTCTCCGATGTTCAATTAGACTCTCGACACCACCGAGAGAAGTTGCTCGCATAAAGACTTTCGTTTGGGCAGTCAACCGGCGGGCGGCGGCCTCACCACCTTTCATCTGCAATGACATCATTCCACCAAAACCATTGACCATCTGTCGCTTGGCCACTTCATGGGAAGGATGATTCGGTAGACCGGGATACAACACTCTTTCAACAGCCGGATGAGCATCTAAAAACTGAGCGATCTGCATGGCGTTTTCAGAACATCTTTCCCAGCGAATCGCTAATGTTCGCATGCCGCGCAATAGCAACCAAGCCTCGAAAGATCCTAGAATGCCCCCAGTCAGTCGTCGCACCTGATCAATTTCTTCCCAGCGGGCATTCGTCTCACCGGTCACCAATATTCCAGCATTCAGGTCGCTATGCCCATTCAGATATTTGGTGGCTGAATGAAACACGATATCCGCACCAAGCGTCAGCGCCTGGGTTGAAATCGGCGATGCCGCCGTGCAGTCCACACCTAGAATCGCACCGACTGCATGAGCATCTTTCGCTGCCTGTTCAATATCTATCACATCCCAAGATGGATTGATGGGTGATTCAATCCAGATGATTGCAGTTTGACCAGGGACCACGTAACGAGATAAATTTTTCGCATCCGTCGGGTCAAACAATGTCAGTCCGATATTGCGCTTGTCTGAGATACGCTTCAACCAATCAACTGTACCGTGGTACATCACTTTCGGCGCGACGATGTGCTCTCCCATATTCACCGTTTCAAATACAGTGGTTATCGCAGCGAGGCCTGAGGCGAAAAATAGCGCGTTTTTTCCACCTTCCAGTTGACAGATGATGGTTTCAAGCTGCTCATAGGTCGGATTGGCGTAGCGACCATATACATAATCGCCAATCAACTCCAGATTTTCATCGCGGGCAAAAGTAACCGAAGTATCAATGGGCGGAACGATGCCGCCGCTAGCTGGATTGATGTAGTGATTGGCTTGCGCCAGAATGGTTTTAGGGTCTTTCATAGCATTATTTCGAAGTGTCTTGAATCAGTTGTTCAGGAGAAAATCACTGACGATGGTAAACAGATCTTCCGGCTGGTTGGCTTGGTAATTTGGGGTAGCAGTCCGGAGCCAATCAATCGCGTGCCAACCCCAGCTGACCGCCACCGTTATCACACCAGCGGCCTTACCCTGTTCTATGTCACTAACCGTATCACCAATCATACAGGACCGAGATGCGCTGGAACCATTTTTTTGAATGATAGTCAGAATTTTTTCAGATTTTGTGCCGGGGGTATCACCACCGATGACCGCGTCGAAATGTTGATGAATACCTTCATTGAGCAAAACTTGGGAGAGCACGGGTCGGGACGTCGCCGAAACGATCCCGAGTTTACCCAGTTCGCACAACTGCTCAACGAGTTCCGCCATTTTCGGGAACAGGCGAATCTGGTTGACCCGTTCAAGTAACACTTTCTCAATTTCAGCGATAAATTGATGTGAAAGTTGAGGGTCTACTTTCGCGGCCGCCACTATCTCCGGAATGGACATGCGTTTGATGTTGCGTAAATCATCAGGTGCAAAATCAACCGGCTGGTTTAGCTGTTCACCGGCAATGTTGACGGCGGTTGAAAAGATCTCAATCGTATCAACCAGCACACCATCAAAATCGAATATTATGGTCGCGTTCATTGCAGGATTTAAGTCGAATAATTGTTCTGTCGTATTGAACTGAATAAGGTTGTTAACTGCAACTTGGAGGAATCTTCAACCCACACGCGTGAATGCGGCACCATACATAGTCCAGATAACTGCGATTAACATAAACCGACCAGGAGGTTGCATTCTCATGAACAAGCATGCCCCACTGCGAAAAGACCGCGGTCGCCGTAACGCTGCCGGGTGGAAAATTGTGTAGATCAAGTGGCACAACCTGCGCCAGCACCTCCAGCACGTCGGCGTCAGCAAGCCTGATACCGGCGAACAGATCAGAAACATTGACAACACTAATTTCTCTATTATTTTGAAAAGTACTGTTCAATCGCCTCTCAATCTGCTGTTCATTTTCAAGTGTCGATCGAATCAGTATTCGTCTCGGCCCCAATGGTAGAATCTCAAAGTTCTGCCATCGAAGCAACCGCGCTTTTTTAACTTCCTCTGTGACGCCAAGGTTGGCACAAAATTGATTCATATCAGGTTTGATGCAACGTACATCAAAGATGGCTTCCTGGTCCATCCGCGAAAACTCTACCGTATAACCCAACACTACCCCCGAAGTCTTTCGCCTTTCTCATCATAGAAAATCGGTCTCGTGACCACTGCTGGAATCGGCTTGCCATGATCCCAAGCCAATACCGACTCACCAATTCTGGAACGACCATCAACCAGCAGTCCGAGTGCGACCGTGCGATTGCAACAACCACTCCAAACACAGGCTGAAACAAATCCCTCCGCCGGTGTCTTTCCATCATTGGGTGCGATGGGTGCACCCTCTGAAATCAATTGGGTCGTGTCCTGCGGAAGCAGGCCGACCAGTTCCTGTCGTAGCGGATGTTGCTTGCGCCGAATTTCCATGGCCCGTTTGCCAATGAAATCCAACTTGGTGCGACTGATAATCCACTCAAGTCCCAGATCAATGGGGTCAACCAATCCGTCAACCTCATGGGCTAAGGATAGAAAGCCTTTTTCAACTCTTAGAACATGATTGGCTTCCGACCCCACCGGACAAATGTTCCAATCCTGTCCTATGTCCATCAGATAGTGCCACAGTTGTAGTCCGTACCTAGCCGGCACGTTGATCTCAAAACTGAGTTCTCCGGTAAAACTCACGCGAAACACACGCGCTGGCAAACCGTGAATTTTACCCTCCTGCATATGCATGAATGGGAGCGCGTTGCGCGACCAATCAAAATCTGAATCCGTTGCCTCGAGCATTGGCCTGGCCAAGGGACCGCAGACTGTCGCATTGGCCCACTGCGAGGTTACCGGCGTGATAAGAACATCCAACTCAGGGCATTCCGCATGAATCAGTTTATCAAGTTTACGCTCGACGGCTGGCGCACCACCTGTAGAACAGGAAAGCAGGTATTGATCTTCATCAATGCGAAAAGTTACGCCATCATCAAAGATCAATCCTTCCTCATTCAACATCAAACCGTATCGACCCTGCCCCGGCTGCAGATGATTAAAACTGTTCGTATAGACGAGGTTCAGGAGTTTCTCGGCATCCACTCCTCGAATGACAAACTTACCGAGTGGCGACCCGTCGTAAATGCCCACTCTTTCGCGCACCGCCTTGCACTCGCGTTCGACCGCATCATTCATGGATTCACCGACTTTGGGGTAATATCCCGGCCGCCGCCACCGAGCACCGGCTTCATACATGACCGCACCCTGTGCTTTGTGCCACCCCGTCATCGGTGTATGTCGATAGGGCAACACGACTTCATCTCTTTGACTGCCGGCGATGACGCCGAACTCAACGGGCGTGTAAGGTGGGCGAAAAGTTGTGGTGCCAATTTCAGCTGGACGACAGTCCAAATAGTTGGCGATGATGCCAATCGCATTGACATTGGCGGTTTTGCCCTGATCAAGACCCATGCCGGTGGTGGTGTAGCGTTTCACGTGTTCGATCTCTGCGTACCCTTCCCGAAGCGCCAGCAACAGGTCAAAAACGGTAACGTCACCGGCCATATCGACGAATGCCTTGGCTTGACGCTCACCGGGGGTAGAACTCCAGTATGCCGCAATCCCATATTCGGTATTCACGTCCTCAGACACCTCTGGAACCTTCACTGAAGCCACTTGTATTCCGATTTCAGAAACCACTTCAGACCCGACTCTTACGCCATCTGCAAGACTACCACACAACGATAGTTTGCCAGTTGCCGCACCGACACCGCGCACCGCCTGCACTGCTTGGTCAGGTACGAATGCTGCGATGACATCATCATAGCGAAGTGTGCCACGCGATTGAGAAAAAAGGTGAACACTGGGATTCCATCCACCCGAAACACAGATGAGATCGCATTCAATGGTGCAGGCTTTAGCTCTGTCAAAACCTACCGAAGAACTCACAACCACACCTTTAACCCGATGACGGGTATAGAGTGCCTTGTGGACAACACTTCCTCGCAGAATTTCAGCAGTCGAATGATGAGCGAACCCTCTGTTACTCAACTGCACCGTTTCCCGCGTATCAACGATGGCTGCTAATTCGATTCCGGCCTGCCTCAGATAGGGTAGAATTCGATAGGCACTGTCGTTGTTGGTGAACAGTACTGCCTTCTTTCCAGGTTTAACCGCGTAGGATTCAATCGCCTCCATTACTGCCGAACAGAGCATCACACCCGGACGATCATTGTTTTCAAAGATCATCGGCCGCTCAATCGCCCCGGTGGCCAAAATGACCTGTCTCGCCCAGAGTTTCCAGTTGTGGCCTGAAATTCCAGCCGACGGCGAACAACGTTCCGTAATGCAAATCATGTTACCTTCGTGGTACCCCCAAGCTGTGGTATTCCAAAGGCAGGTTACATGCTCCATCGACGCGAGTTCCTCGACTGTCTGCCGCACCCAAGTGAGTGCCGGTTGTCCCTCCATTAAGGTATGGCTATAACAGAGGCTGCCACCGGGGCGAGCCATTTCATCAACAATAACGGTCCGCGCTCCTGAACGAGCCGCCGTCACTGCTGCCATCAACCCGGCGGGACCTGCACCCACCACCAAAACATCGCAATGGCCAAAGCGGCTGAGATAACGAGCAGACGGTGAATTGACCGGCGCGGTACCAAAACCCGCCAAACGCCGAATCAGCGGTTCAAACCAGCGCCAATTCGGCCATAGAAAAGTCTTGTAATAAAATCCCGCCACCAACAGCGGTGAAAATGCACCTAGCATGACGCCAAGATCAAAGTTGACATTCGGCCAACAGTTGACACTGTATGCTTCGAGACCCTCAAAGAGCGATTGCGTACTCGCCAGAACGTTCGCCGACTCTATTTTTCCATGCAGTTGTACCACAGACGTCACATCGGCATAACCACGGTTCTGGACACCACGGGGTCGATGGTATTTGAAACTTCTTGATAAGACATCCACACCATTGGCCAGCAGTGCTGAAGCCAATGTATCACCTTCAAACCCGACGAATCTTCTACCATTGAACTGGAAATTTAATGGCTGATCTCGATCAATATGACCGCCCTGAGGTAATCTGCGCAGGTTCGAAGCCGTCACGATTGCTAACCGTCAATAGTAATCTCGTGCGTTTCAGTATGCCGTCTCAGTTTAAACCACTCACCACAACCCTTTTCGTGACACCAGTATTCTTCCAGGTAATCACGATAATTATTCACCTGATAGAGGTACTCAAGCCAAATCTCATCGCTGTGGTTGACAAACTCACTACGAGGTGGTTTCACTGGTCCAGCACACCTGAATTCCGTTTCCACACGCTGACCGCACCAAGGACAGGGTATCAATAACATTCGTTGAATATTTCCATTAACTCAAGAGGATCGTTACGCCAATGAACCTGCAAATCATCTCGGCTGTCTGAACTGAACTCAATCCAATCATCTAATCGGTTGGTACGGTCGTTCCACCTTCCAATAGATAATTCAGAGACGCAAAGCGTTCCATACCATATCCGGCTGCTAAAGGATGCGGCTCGTCACAGGCTATCAAGTGTGCAAAAGTGAGACCGCCGGCCGGAATCGCCTTGAAGCCACCCCACCAGCCGGCACTGGTATAGAGTCCCCGAATCGGCGTCGCTGAAACAATGGGACTGCCATCCTGCGCGAATTCCAGCGCACCGCCCCACTGTCGCAACAGCTTAAGTCGTCTAAAAGCAGGAAAAAGTTCCAACAGTCCGGCGACGGTATCTTCCATCGTAACAAATTTACCTCCTTTTCGAAACGAAATCTGCTGGGCATCGGTGGCTCCACCGATGACCAATTCGCCCTTGTCGGAATGACTCAGATATACCCCGAGATCAGGACAATTGACAACGACATCCAGCACCGGTTTGATGGGTTCTGACACAAAAGCCTGCAAATTGAAACAGCGTAGCGGTAACCGTAAATCGACCAGATTGGCCATCGCCGCGTTCTCGTTACCGGTGACAATGGCAACTTTCTTAGTATGCAGTCTTCCGCGGCTGGTGTCAACCTCACTGACGGCACCATCTCGGTCCCGACGAATCGCCGTCACTTCGGCATTCTGAATGATATCGACACCATAAGCGTCGGCGCCGCGAGCATACCCCCAGACGATGGCATCGTGTCTGGCAATGCCAGCCCGTTCCTGAATGGCACCGCCAAGTATTGGCAACCGACAGTTTTCCATGGGCGCCAGTATTGGGATGCGCTGCCGGACTTCGGCCGCCGTCAACATGCGAAAATCAATCCCTAAACGATTCATGTTCAGTGCGCGTCTGCGCATGTTGCGCATGCTTGTGGTAGTTAGCAGCACATCAACTTCGCCGCGCTGACTCAACATGATGTTGTAATTGAGTTCGCGGCTCAGTCCTTCGTAAAGCTGTAGAGATTTATCAAAAAATTGAATACTGGCATCGCGCAGGTAATTAGAACGCACGACGGCGGTGTTGCGGCCACTGTTGCCACCCCCGATCCAGTTCTTTTCCACCACTGCCACATTGCCAATACCGTGATTCTTGGCCAAGTAATAGGCTGTTGCTAAGCCGTGTCCACCGCCACCGATGATCACCACGTCGTAATGTGACTTTGGTGTTGGACTGCGCCACGCGGGTTTCCAGTTCCGGTGGTGGCCAAAGGCACCGCCAAGCAAACTGAAAAATGAGTAATGCTGTTGCGGCGCCACTGTACTTAGTGCTGCAGAATCTGACTCAGGAAGAGTTCGGTGCGTTCACTCTTGGGTTGGGTAAAGAATTCGTTGGGTGGTGCGACCTCGACGATCTCACCATGATCCATAAAAACCATGGTATCGGCGACCTGTTTGGCGAACCCCATTTCGTGGGTAACCACCATCATGGTCATCCCCCCTTCGGCGAGTTCTACCATAATGTCCAGCACGCCGGAGATCATTTCGGGGTCCAAGGCGGAAGTGGGTTCATCAAACAGCATGACTTCGGGATGCATACACAGGGCCCGGGCAATCGCTACCCGCTGCTGCTGACCGCCGGACAGTTGACTGGGGTACTTGCCCGCCTGTTCTGCAATGCGCACTTTTTCAAGATACTGCATAGCAGTTTCTTCCGCTTCTTTTTTTGAGACTTTCAAGTTGCGCATCGGCCCCAACATCAGGTTCTGACGAACGGTGATGTGCGGAAACAGGTTGAAATTCTGAAATACCATGCCCACCTTGCGCCGAATGTCCTGCAAGGATTTCGGATCATTCTTAACCGATTCACCATCAATCAGAATTTCACCCGCTTCAAACGTTTCCAATTGATTGACACATCGAATCATGGTAGATTTTCCAGACCCGGATGGCCCACAGACGACCACACGTTCACCGGCATGTACCGTTAGATTGATCTTCCATAGGGCACAGAACTCACCGTACCATTTACCAACTTCACAGAATTTTACGAGTTCTTTACTATTCGGATCGAGATGATGGGACTGTTCTCTATTCATTGATATAGTACCTCTAATTGCGCTGAATTCCCAATCCGAGTCGTTCGAACCGCTGAAACAGTACTGCAAGTGGAAAACACATCATGAAATACAGCACCGCGGTAATGATCCAAGCTTCGAAAAAATGGGTGGTGGTGTTGGATACATCCTGCGTCAGAAACGTTAATTCCTGCACTGAAATCAACGACACGATACTTGAGTCTTTCACCAAGGTAATGAATTGCCCGGCCAGCGGTGGCAAAATGGTTTTCAGCGCCTGTGGCATGATGACATCGCGCAGTACGTGATAGCGTGACAGACCAATAGCCCGTGCCGCTTCCCACTGGCCTTTGCCAATGGATTGAATACCGGCTCTGACAATTTCAGTAATGTAAGCGCCCTCAAAAACCGCCAGACAGATGAGACCGGCCAGAAAGTTGGTGAATAATTCGATTGGCCCGAACAGCAGTTCCAGAACTGCTATTGTTTCTGGCGAAGCGTGATATTTTATTTGATCAAGTCCGAGCAGAGGGATGATCTGGCTGCTGATGAAGAAGTAGAAAACAAAGATAAAAACGACCGGCGGAATATTACGAATGAGCTCAACATACAATCGACTACTTAATCGCAGAAACAGATTGCTACTGACCCGGCACAGTCCCATGACAATACCAATGACAGCCGCGATCAAAGTGCCCCAGAACGCGAGTCGGAGCGTCATTGCGACGCCTTTCAGAAACAAATTGGGGAATATTTCACCCGTTACTTCGTCAATGCGGATGACATATTCGAATATGAGTTCCCAATCCCATTGATAGACCAGCACGTGTTCCACTCGATAGTACACGTATGTCAGCAGCGCAAGCAGGGCACCGATAATCGCCAGGTCAAACTTGGTGACGCGCTTGACTTTCTCAGCTGGAGGAGGCAGTCGATGCTCGTTCATGCTGCTTTGACAGTTGCGAGAATGGCGTTTCCCCGGCGGCACACCGGGGAAACACCTTCATGCAATTGGATTTATTGCTCCTCGACCTGATCGACCCAGGTTTGGGCTCTAAACCAGAAATCATGGCGTTCTTGCAACCAGCCGTTACTGGTGTTGACAAGGATCCAGTTGCTGAAAAAATTCAATGCATCAGGGTCCCCCTTGCGAAGCGCAAACGCTTCGTCGCCAGTAGTCAGATTTTCCTCAGTCGGCATGAACAGTTTTTCCGGATAGTTCCTCATCCAAAAGCGCGGCTTTGGCGCCGACGAGATCATCGCGTGCGCGTTACCGTTGACCACTTCCTGAAAAGCCTGCGCATCATCATCAAAGCGCGCTAAATCAGCCTTCGGGAATATTTTCTGCGCCGCGTTGCAAGGCGTGGCGCCGCGGCGACAGGCAATTGTTACCCCGGCGGCATTGAAATCATCCACGGCAAAACCATCTGCCAGTGCCTTGTTCGCTACCATCTGCTGACCCGAGTGTGCGTAGGGTGTGGTAAAGTTCACCGTTAAATTACGCTGTGGGGTAATGGACATACCACCAATGATGACGTCGAATTTTCTGGCGATCAACGCCGGAATGATGCCTGACCAAGCGGTGGGTACAAACTCAATTTCCACTCCCATGTCATCAGCGACTTTGGTCGCTACGTCAATCTCAAAACCGATCAGATTGCCCTGCTTGTCACGCATCGCCCACGGTACGAAAGTGGACATGCCGACTCGCAGCGTACCACGTTTTTTGATCTCTTCCAATACACTTTCACTGGCCAGTTCCTGTGACGCGGCACCTGCCAGTGCTGAAAACACCAGCGCCGATGCCGCCATTAAGGTTGCAAATAATTTTTTGAATTGCATTTTTCAGTTCTCCTGAATTAAAGTTTGTGTTATCGCCCGCGCATGGCTTTTGATTCCATCCACGAAACAAATAACGATAATGATACAGTCACCACCAGATAAATCCCGGCGACCGTAAACCAGATTTCGAAGGCCATAAAGGTTTCCGAAATAATGTTCAGACCTTCCGTGGTGAGATCGGCAACCGCAATCACACTGACAATCGCGGAGTGCTTGATCAGATTGATGATCAGTCCTGTCATTGGCGGTAGGATAATGGGAATGGCTTGTGGTAGGATCACATCCCGGTAGGTATGCCAGCGATTGAAGCCCAGTGCCTTGGCCGCTTCTTGTTGGCCGCGGGCAACCGACTGGATGCCGGCGCGGATGATTTCGGCAGCAAATGAACCCTCGAAAAAGCTCAGACACAACACGCCAGCCCAAAATCGATCAATGCCCACGATGGGCGCGACAATGAAATAAAACAGAAAAAGTTGCACCAGTAGTGGGGTATTACGGATCGATTCAAGGTAGATGTTCGCAATGAGCTTACCGGAAAATGAATTTGACATCCGCAGCAGTGCGGTAACCAATCCGATCAGTACCGATAACACCATGCTGACTGCGGTAATCTGAAAGGTAACCATGAGGCCCTTCATCAGTGCTCCCCAAATCAGTTCACCGTCAATAATCCGGTAGATGAACTGATCGACCCGGTACCACTGCCAGTTGTACTGCATGGCTTGGGCACCGGTATAGATCAGCCACGCAGTCAGGCCACCAAGCAGTAGCAACTGTGCAATATCAATCAAAGGAGACTTGCGGGTAAAGAGCAAACTCTGTGTAGGTGGTCTGCTCTTGTGCGCCGGTATGTGTTGATGAGTTTTATTGGCCATCTTTCACGGTATTGACTGACATGTAAACTACTGAATCTTTATTGACTGGCGCGAAAATGCCGAATATGTAGCGGAATGATTGGACTATCTACCTGATCAGAACTCTCACATAAAGTGGGGCAGCCATTTCAGGATTTTGATTGTAACCTAGATCGCAGTGCGTTTCGAAATATTGCACGAGATTGTTCGCTGTGAAGCGTCCGGTAATCCAGCGGAAAAAATTCACCGGGCTCAATGTGCATGCAGACAAATACTGGGCCTTCCAGATGCAGAATGTCTTTGATTTCAGTATCAAATTGGGTGAGGTCATCGAACGAATAGGCATGTCGATATCCGGCCGCCAAAGCCATCTGCTCAAAGCGAACCGAGTTAGC
Source organism: Arenicellales bacterium (assembly GCA_965116205.1). Lineage (GTDB taxonomy): Bacteria > Pseudomonadota > Gammaproteobacteria > Arenicellales > JAJDZL01 > JAJDZL01. Next base: position 682,142 of record OZ220493.1, read on the forward strand.
GCCAGGAATGGGAAACTTCCCGTTTACCTCATAAGTGTTGTTCTGACTGACAAAATGGAAATAGTTTCGAGGGGACATATTGGCGACGGTTACCAACGAACCAAGATTCATTAACAGACTGCCATCGCCATCAAGCACCAGTACTTTTTCATTAGTCGCACCGAGCGCCAATCCGAGACCATGAGACGCAGCTTGTCCCATGGCGCCGGTACACAGGTAATTCAGCGGGTGTGGTCTGATCTTCATCCAATCGAATGCGGTCTGAAAGACAGCGACCACAATGCCATCCGGGTACACCCGGGCTAAAGACCGCAGTGTCTGGTCTCGCTTCATCATCTTTCTGTCAGATCGGTGAATTGGGAAGAAAAATGGTACAGGGTGAGGATTCTGTGTACGTCCACTGAATTAGATCAACGATCGAGTTCGCATTTCTTTCATCCGTTATTACTTCATGTCGAAGACCAAGGGTGTCGCAGATAGGTTGCAGGGCACGAATGCCAACGCTCTGAGATTGATTGGGAGGGAGGTCGGGCTCCGCGCCCTGCAAACCAACCACCATAAATACTGGCAATTGATAGTCCACTGCAATGGCACGAATGGCGTTGATTGAATCCAAAAAACCAGTGTGCTGCATCAACAGGAGCGCCCGCTGGTCACAATATGACAGGGCCGCACAGATTGAAATGCCTTCATCTTCTTTACAGACCGGGACGAATTGGAAATTGGGGTGGGAAGAGATCGGCCAGAGCACCGTTTCACAGGTTACGATGTCGGGTAAGGCAACCACAGTCCGGATGCCCGCGTCATCAAAAGCACTGATGATTGAAGATCCCTTGATTGGCTCTAGCATAATGCTCTCGGTTACTTGGCAATACCGCTGGAAAAAATTCAACTTAGCAGATGTTGGAGTACTTGGGTTACTTCTTCCATTTCCACTTCGACACCCATTGTAAAGCGAATGCAATCAACAAATGCTGCTGATGCCAGCCGTCGGGTAAAAATTCCTTGTGTCAACAGTTCTTTGTGCAACGTAGAAGCAGACATTAGTTCAGGTGAAAATTGTGCCAGAACGAAGTTGGTTTGCGATGGATAAACACGGGCATCCAAACCTTCCAAAGTTTGGGTGAACTGCGCACGGATGATACGATTGCGGGCAAAGACATCTTGCGTATGAGCGCGATCAGCCAACGCTGCTTGGCCACATGCGTAGGCGACATTCGAGATGGGAAAAGTCATACCGATCCCGCGAATGGCATCGGCAATCGGCGGGGGTGCATACATCCAGCCCAGGCGCAGTCCGGCGAGTCCATAAATTTTGGAAAAGGTTCGGGTCATCACCACGTTTTCATGATCCTCAACCAGTGCCGCCGGGTCGCCAAACTCATCGTCATCAACGTATTCCAGATAAGCGGAATCAAGAATCAACAGTACATCGGGCGGCAATGCGGAATGCAGTCTGGTAATTTCGTCACTGCGTAGCCACGTTCCGGATGGATTGTCCGGATTGGCGAGCATTACGATTCGGGTTTTCGATGTAACACAGTGCAGCATTGCATCGACGTCTACCGTAAAGTCTCGATCTGGCGCGCGGATGGGCACTGCGTCATTGGCGTATGCATAGTTGGGAAATTTCTGATAACCGTTAACGCTACAGATCAATTCCTCACCGGGCCGCAGAAATGCACGGGCCAAGCGGGCCAGCAGATCGTCCGATCCGTTTCCGCACACAACACCTTCGGGATGCAGCGCATGCTGCTCGGCAATTGATTCGGACAATATAGTCTCCGCGCCCTCGGCATATCGTTCCATACCTCTGATTGCCTTTGCCGCGGCAGAAAGCGCCTGTTCACTGGACCCGAACGCGCTCTCGTTGGAAGCAATGTTGATGCGAATAGCGGCCAATGCAGAACGGTCCGCCGAAACCATATGTGGCTTTATTTTCTTAAGTCCCGGCCGCAGATCAGGAATCATAGGTCAAGCAGATTAAGATTGATGTGGAGCACGTGGTCCGATGAAAAATTGACACACTCATTATTTTGCAAAATTTTACATACCAAAATCGTCATTTCAATTCATCTGAAACTCGTATGAAATTTACTACAGTAATATTTGTTTACTGCCTACCGATTTAAATTCACGAGGGCTAGAAAGTCGATTCGACACAAACTCACACTCGTAAAGAGAAGTTAACATCAGAAAGGCGTATTAGTTATCGCCTCTGAATTGCTCTAGCCACTCGAAGCGAGTGATTTCGATTGTCCTATGTAGCAACGAAGTTTTAGCATGGATTCTGCTCACTCAATGAAGTCAATGATGTCAGTACAAAACGGAGATGGAACACCGCAATCAAGAAGATCACTCAACAGACTCATTGAGTGATGCTGTTCAAATCCCGGTCGCATTGTGTTGAACACCAAACATTGCTGAGACTCCCATCGAACATCGATCACAGGATACACTTGCCACTTTCCAAATCAAGCCATTGCAGCTCTGATCGCCGCCAGATTACGTTTTTCCTGATTGAACACCACAGCAATGTGATGAATGGGTTCGTCTCGATTGCGATATTTGTCGGCATAACCGCACTCGCGCATCTGTTCCATCGCTTCGTCCACTTTGTTCGGTACTTCTGCATCAGTCGCCGCCACCTTCAGTTCCAGCACGAACACCTGTCCGCCATACAGCAGTACCAGGTCCGCCCGCCCTTTAGTCGACGCATCCTCGACCCGAAGTTCCACTTCGGCTGTCTGCAGACAAGCATACAGCATTGATGCATACCACGCTTCAAGGCGCGCCAACTCATCACCCTTGTGCCAATGATACGGAATACCCGACAGATAATCGTGCAGTCGGCGGCCAAATCCCTCAAAATCATGGACCTTCAACTGCTCACACATCTTCCAACCGAGAACCTTCACATCATTCTCAATCAGATTCAGATGTCCCAGCAGACCAGCGCTCAAACTCCTGCGCACCTCGAAATTGGGATAGTCCAAAACGTACGACGTGTCCGCACCCATACGCCGCTCATTGACGATCGTCAGATACCCGGTCTGAAACAGCAGCGCCTCGGCACCCACCTGCCCCACATCCAGCTTCGACACCCGTTGCTTTTCAATCACTCGCCTTTGCAGTTCCTGCAGACCTACACCCGACTGCAGCAGTTTCCGGTACAGAAACTGCGGTTCACCAGTCACATACCAGTAAGGTTCAAATGCGCGTGTTTCAAACAGCTCTAGAATGTCGTATGGATTGTAGACCTTGTCGCGATCACCATGTTCACCGAGCCAGTGGTAACCGTTGTACCACCGGCGAATCTCCGCACGGTCGAGTCCTTCCAGTTCCGAGGCAAACACCGTGTCGAGGTCCTCATCCGTATAACCACAGATGGTGGCATACTGCGGATGCAAGCTGATGTCCTTGAGATTGTTGAGCCCCGAAAACAGACTGACTTTTGAGAACATAGTGATGCCGGTGATGAAGACAAAGTGAATGTATCGCGCACAACCTTTGATCATGCTGTAAAACCCATGCAGTTGAGCTCGATTCGCACAAGCCAGCTCTTTATCTTCCAGCACGGACAGAATTGGTCGGTCATATTCGTCCACCAGAATTACCACCCGTTGACCGGTATCATGATAAAGACTCAGAATCAGTTCCCGCAGGCGGTCCGCTCCGGTTTGCGCTGAGGACGACGGTTCGATACCGGCGTACTTCTCAGTCGTGGCCAGTTGACTAATGATGTTTTTTTCGAGGTGCCCCGGTTCTCCATAATAGGCATCAAAACTCAGCCGCACCACCGGATAGCGGATGTTCCAATCCCAACTGTCATGGATATGGAGACCGCGAAAAAGTTTTTCATGCCCTTCGAAGAGATCGTGAAACGTATCCACCAACAGCGACTTACCGAATCGCCGCGGACGAGATAGGAAATAATATCCGGGTCTCTTTACCAGGTTCCGGATATGGTGTGTTTTATCCACATAGTAAAAATCCCAATTTCGAATCTTTTGAAAGGAAGCTTCCCCGATCGGCAGTTCAAGTTCAGTCATTCAGTTCGTTCGTATTTAGTCTCAAGTCATACAATTGTAACGCAACCACGATACTCATGATGGCTGATTACGTACGTTTCTGAGTCAGTCGATATGACCTGCTTCGTAAGAATATCAGACCTCTTCGGGAGCCGGATTTGACGGCTGTATGGAACGGCAATACACCCCCTAGGAATAGGAAATTTAGTTGATAGGTTAGCGTGCGGTAGGTTACTACCCAAGCACTTATTTCAAGGCGCGCCTCAGACCAACAGAGCGGACTGCATCAGTTGTGCAACATGCACTGCCTGACGACCGGAATTCAATTCAATCTGATGTCGACAGGAGATGCCATCGGCGACAATCGCAGTGTCAAGCGCCGCGTTACGAATGGCTGGCAATAAATCAAGTTCCGCCATTTTCTCTGCCACATGCCAGGTCTGCCGACTGTAACCAAAAGCACCGGCCATTCCGCAGCAACCCGACTCCACGACACTGAACGTCAGCCCCGGTATTTGCGCCAGCACATTTTCCACCCACTCCATCTGCGCGAAAGATTTCTGATGGCAATGGCCATGCACCAATGCGTTGCGATCTAATGATTTGAACTTCATTTCAATATTTTCTTGTGCAATGAATTCTTCAAACAGGTACGAATTCTGCTTCAGTCGGTCCGCAACTTTGCTACGCATCAATAATGGAATCTCATCTCGCAGACCCAGTATACAACTCGGTTCCAGTCCCACAATTGGAACGCCTTGGTCCAAGAAGGGTTCAACCGCCGCCAATAATCGGTCGACCTCCCGTCTCGCTTCCACGGCCATGCCATTGGTCAGGTAGGTTCGCCCGCAACATAGCGGATAGCGCCCGTCAACAGCGGTAGCACAATGTACGCGATAGCCCGCCGCCATCAACACTGCCTGCGCGGCGTACAGAGTCTGCGGTGCAAACCAGCGGTTGAAGGTATCAGCAAACAAAACCACCGGCTTGCCGGAAAGCGGTCCACATGGCTTAGTGTTTAGAAATGGCTGACGATGCCATTGTGGCAAAGGGCGCTGACGACTGAATCCGGTGAGTGGTTCTAGGACTGTCCGTAGCCATGTCGATGTGGAGAAAAGATTGCTGACCGACAGCAGGCGACTGGCATAAGGCGCAATTCTCGGCAAGTGTGCGATCAATTTCTGATGCGTCGTTGCACCTTGGGCGTCGTAGCGAGCGGCGGCCACTTCGATTTTCATTCTGGCCATATCCACGCCGGTTGGACATTCGCGCCGACAGGCCTTACAACTGTTGCACAGTCGTAGGGCATCCTGCATCTCATCCGACGACATGGCATCCGGCCCCAACTGATTGGAAATGGCCAACCGTAGGACATTGGCTCGACCTCTTGTTACATGCTGCTCATCCCGTGTTACGCGATAAGAAGGACACATCACTCCACCTTTGAGTTTCCGACAGGCACCATTGTTGTTACACATTTCCACGGCACCCTGAAACCCGCCACCGCAACCAGTCCAACCCTGCCAATCCAGTACGGTATTGATTTCAGGCACCGTATACTCAGGTGGAAACCGAAATAGACGCGCATCATCCATACGCGGCGGATCAACGATTTTGCCGGGATTCATCATCCCATCGGGATCAAATAACTGTTTAACTTCCCCGAATGTCTCAACCATTCGCCGACCAAACATCTTCTCATGGAACTCTGAACGACACAAGCCATCGCCATGTTCTCCAGAGTGTGACCCTTTGTACTGCAACACCAAATCGAAACACTCTTCGGCAATTCCCCGCATCGCCCTGATGTCCGTTGCCTCACGCAAATTGAGCACCGGTCGTACATGGAGGCAACCTACCGAAGCGTGGGCATACCAAGTGCCTCGAGTACCATACCGGCTGAATATTTCGGTCAGTTTGGCCGTGTATTCCGCCAGATCTTTGAGGTCAACGGCACAGTCTTCAACAAAAGAAATAGGTTTTCGATCATCGCGCATTGACATCATGATGTTGAGACCGGCTTTTCGAACTTCAAAGACCGATGCCTGAAAACTCCGGTCAATCGCGTCAACTACGCCACCTTTTGTTTTTGTCGAATTCGTAAATTCAAAACCCAGAGCTTTCATCACTTCATGCAGTGCTTGAAGACGGCGAAGATTCTCGTTCTGATCATTCTCTGCAAATTCCACCAGTAGCAAAGCCTCCGGTTCCCCTCGAACCATTTTGTCTATGGTAGGTTGATACAAACCAATCTCTCTAGACAGCTCAATCATGGTTCGATCAATCAGTTCAACGGCGACCGGACCGAGTTCGACAATATGCTGCGTCGCATCCATCGCTGCATGGAAATTCGGAAAGTGACAGATACCTAGTACCTTGTTCTGCGGAAGAGGCGAGAGCTTGAGTTCAACCGCATGAGTGAGCGCGAGCGTGCCTTCTGAACCAATCAGCAAATGCGCCGAGTTAATTTTGTCGTGCACCGCGACCAGTGCATCAATGTTGTATCCCCCGACCCGACGCATCACTTTTGGAAACCGGTTGTCAATTTCAGCCCGTTCGCGGCGGCCGATTTTAACCAGTTGCTCCAGCAGCGGAGACAGACTGTTTGCATTAAGGTCTGTTTCACCGAAATCAAATCTTTCACCATTCGGTAACAGAGTACTCAATCCCAAAACGTTATCGCGCATCAGACCATAACGAATGGATCGACTGCCACATGAATTATTGCCGGCCATGCCCCCAATCGTCGCCCGACTGGCAGTTGACACGTCAACGGGAAACCAAAGTCCATACGGTTTGAGAAAGCGATTGAGTTCATCCAAGACGATGCCGCTTTCGACTCGACAGCGCAGCTGATCCGCATCGAACTCAAGGATACGATGCATGTGCTTACTGTAATCCAACACGACTGCATGATTGACGGTTTGCCCGCATTGTGAGGTCCCGCCACCGCGTGGCAACAACGGAATAGACTGTTGACTGGCATACGAGACAGTTTCCACAAGATCCTGCTCATGCATCGGTACAACGACTGCCAATGGCATCATTTGGTAGCTTGATGCATCCGTCGCATATCGGCCACGGTCAAAATCGCTGGTCAACAGCTGGCCGGCGAGACGACTGGACAGATCATTTTTGATGGTGGTTGGGCCTGGCATCACACAAAAACAACCGGTCGCACTGAAATTCAAGGGCACGACCGGTTGACTCTCTCTAAATTGGTAACGATATTGAATATCAAACACAGTATACTTTGTTGTTTATTGTCAAATTGTTGCAACCTGCCACCTTATGCTATGCCTGCAGTTCCCATCATTGATCTGTCACCGTTGCAGAACGAATCTGCAGCCGCGTTAAACGCAGTCGGAAAAGAACTCCGTCAAGCCGCTGAAACCGACGGTTTTTTCTACCTCGCCGGGCATGGCGTCGATGCCGACGTCATGGGCGCGACTTTTGCCATGGCCAAACGATTTTTCTCCATGTCAGCGGAAAAAAAAGCGCGCATCAAGATGGTTGACACCCACCGCGGCTTTCTACCCATTGGCGAATCGACCATGGAAGGCTATAGCAGTGCCGATCAGAAGGAGAGTTTTGTCTGGGGACTTGACGAAAAACTCGGTGATGGCCGATCCTGCGGGCAAAGTCCGCTTCTGGCACCTAACCGCTGGCCGGATGAACCTCACGGGATGCAGGAAGTACTGAATATTTTTTTTAATGAAGTGCACCAATGCTCTTGGAAAATCCTTCGGGCACTGGCTGTTTCATTAGGCGAATCTGCAGATTTTTTCACCCGGAACTTTACTCGTCCCACCTCAAGAGGATCGTTAATCTACTACCCAGCCAATACCCAGAATGCCGGCACCTATGGTGTTTCACCGCATTCTGATTTTGGCTGCCTGTCCATGCTTCTACAAGGTGGGCCAGGTCTTACTGCACAAAATGCCGATGGACACTGGTATACGGTTGATCCGATACCCGAAGTATTCGTCGCGAATATCGGTGACCTGCTGTCGCGCTGGTCCAACGGTCGTTTTCGCTCCGTTCCCCATTACGTGGTCAATAAAAATAGTGAGGCGCGCTATTCTCTAGTCGTATTTGTAGACCCCGATGCGCAGACTGTCATTGATCCCATTCTTCACGATGGTGACATCGCGGAATTCGAATCGATCACCTGTGAAGCCTACATCAGTGGTCGATTCAATCGTTCCTTTGCCTATCGTCACTGAATTCTGAAGACCAATCATGACTGCTTGGATTCGAATGCTCGCCGATGATGAGGCTACTGGAGAAGCGAAGGAAGCCTTAGAAACTGCGCGCACGCCACATGGCACCGTCGACAATGTGATGCGCATTCACAGTCTCCGACCAAAAACCATGCATGGTCATGTCTCACTCTATCGAAGCGTACTGCACAGTAACGATAATTCCCTGCCTTTCTGGTTTCTCGAAACGGCCGGCACTTATACCAGCATTTTGAATACGTGTCATTACAGCGTCGCCCATCACAGTTCCAACTTAAAGAATCTGTTGAATGATGAACCACGTTACGCGCGCATCATGTCAGCTTTGAATCAGCGACAGCCAGAACAGGCTTTTCGAAATAAGGAATTGGCTATGCTACGCTACGTTGAAAAGTTGACCGTGGCGGTCACAGACATCGTTCGGAATGATGTCGATGCTCTATTTGCAGCCGGCTGTAATGATGGTGAGATTTTGGAACTCAATCAGGTCATTGGATATTTCTGCTACGTCAATCGTCTGCTCAATGGTTTGGGGGTGAGCACCGATGGTGACATCATCGGATATTACTGACCACTGATGCATCATTCGATCCATCATCTCTGTACTGTCACATCCATCTTACACCTTGCTTGACGTTCTCCCGGCTAGAGAATTCGACTGGGCAACATCACGTCACAGTTGGTCGCGATGCAGTATCACTGCACGTTGACAATGAGAATCTCGCCTCTCAAGACTTCCTTTCAGCATCTTGGGCATGGGGGTGTTGCTCCGTTGCCTAAACCATAAGTCCACCATATCCAATAGTTATCCGCATCACCGTATTCGAAACTTCGTAAAATCAAGAGCAGTTCAATGAGTGAACCAACAAAAGTTCTTTCTCCACCGGCACCATATCGCGAAAACTGATGAATAACCAATTTCAAAATTTCTTATGGGATGTGACTCGCATCCAATCAACCATCGACTTTACAACACCGGGAAAACGGTTCGGTGACCTGCGGCTGAAATATTCCGACAATCACACGGCGTTGGGCTACATTCCAATACCCGCCGGAGTCATCATCAATGGCACTGGTCCAACCGTATTGCTGACCGGTGGGGTGCATGGTGATGAATTCGAAGGCCCAATATCACTGGTTAAATTCCTACGCGACACTCATGTCCAAGATGTTCAAGGTCGGATTATTGTGTTTCCAGCGCTGAATGCGCCGGCAGTCCACGCCTCCGCCCGGGTCTCACCGCTTGATGATGGCAACCTCAACCGGGCCTTTCCGGGTGACCCCAATGGCACCCCGACCGAAGTGATTGCACATTTCGTCGAACATGCCGTGATGCCGGTCTGCGATGTGGTAATTGATCTGCATGCCGGCGGCAAAGCTTACTGGTTCTCACCCTGTGCGATGGCAACGTACGATGAAGATCGACAGCGGCGTGACCAAATTTTTCAACTTGCCGAAGTCTTCGGCTGTCCACTGGTTTGGGTCATGGGAATTTTCAATGACGATCGGAGCGTCAATGGCGCAGCAGCCCGCAACCAAATTCCCTCAATTGCCGCCGAACTTGGCGGCGGCGGTCACGCCGCCCCCGAAACCCTGCAGCTGGGTGAACAGGGCATGCGCAACTGCCTACGGCATCTGGGAGCCCTATCCGGTGACGTTCAACCGAGAACGACGCCCGCAGATTATATTGAGATTGTTGATATGAATCAACATATTCACGCCACGCACCGCGGTTTGTTCGAGCCAGTATTTTCCCCGGGTACCCGCGTATCAGCAGGTCAGCCGGTTGGCTACATCCATAGCCTCAGTCATCTTGATACACCACCGGTGCGTATTGATTTTCCAGTGGATGGCATAGCATTTGTGAGGTGTCATCGAGGGATGGTTGAACAGGGTGAAGCGCTGGCGGTCGTCGGTGTCGAGGCGGCGTTGCCGAGCAAATACATCAAATCGACGGCTCACTGATAACTGCTTCAAAGTAGGTGCCTCATTTCTATTCAATGCGGTTTATCGCGTCGATAGATACAGCGCCCCATGCTCCAAGTCTCTTTGATATTCACTGAGTTACCTAGAATGATGTAAGCAAACAACTTATCAACTAACGAGCGTGACCATTCACTTTTTTGCGCCATCAATAACTGCCCACCAGAATCCAATATCACAAAATCAGCCTCTTTACCATCTGCAAAGTTTCCGACATGATCATCAATCTGCAGTGCCTGCGCACCGCCCAAGGTGGCGAGATAAAACAGTTCCAATGCATCAACACTTCGGTCGCCGCCAAGTTGCACTACCTTGTACATTTCGTGCATGGTCTGTAACATTGAAAAGCTGGTGCCACCACCCACATCCGTTCCCAGAGACAATCCAATGCCGTGATCAGCTAAGGTATTGAGTGGCGCCAAGCCACTACCTAAAAAAGTGTTGGATGTCGGGCACAGCGCCACCACCGCTCCGGCATCGGCCAATCGATTTTTCTCAGCTGTACTCAAATGGACGCAGTGCGCAAATACCGAATGATCGGTGACCACACCATATTTTTCATAGACTCCCAGGTAATCCGCACATTCGGGAAAAAGTCGCAGAGTCCATTCAATTTCTGCGGCCGTTTCGGAAAGATGAGTGTGAAACAGCAGTTCCGGATACTTCTCAACCAATCGCCTGCACAAATCCAGTTGGGCGCGAGTTGAAGTGCCGGCAAACCGCAACGTAATTGAGTAAGTCTGACGACCATTTTCATGCCATCGGTCAATCAGTCGCTCAGTTGCGCGTTCACCCCAATCACTTCCATCCAGCAATTTGTCCGGAGCATTGCGATCCATCAATACCTTGCCTCCCACCATTCTCATACCGCGGGCTTGTGCTTCCTGAAAAAAAACTTCCGTGGAGATTTCATGCACGGTCGGATAGACCTGCGCGGTCGTGGTGCCGTTACGCGCCAATTCGTCGAAAAACTCGTTGGCAACCAAGGTGCAATGCTGTGAATCAATGAACTGGAGTTCTTCAGGAAACGTGTACTTTTCGAGCCACTCCAGAAGGTCGGATGCCGGTGAGCCAATGACTCGCGTCTGCGCATAATGAACGTGGGAATCAATGAATCCCGGGCAAATCAGACAGTTGGGATATTCATAAATGGGAATGGTATCTTTCAGAGCGGCATAACTTTCATCAGCCGGAGCAACCGCTTCAATTCGACCGGCACAGATGATCATCAACCCATCTTCAAAGTGCCGTACGGCGTTGGAAGTTTGCTTTGGATTGGCGAAGAAATCAAAAATCGTACCGCGAATGCCAAACCTTGTCCCGTCGGTAGACATCATGATACCGGGTGGACACAATGAACCACCGGATTGATTGGCGACAGTTGAATGCTACTTCGACTGGCAGAATACAGGATTTCTAGCCAGACAATACTGTTCGACCACCAACCGAATGAGTTCATTGACTGAAACGGAATGCTGATGTGGTGTTGAAACATCTCGACTGACTCAGGTAGATATCAGTGCCCCATTAAAAACAGTCGTCAGAAGGCAGTTCTAGCAATGGTATGGCCCTCTACCATATCTCTCTGCCAATCACGTGGTGTGCGATTGGCGCAGATATCCATCGCGAGTCTGGGGTGCCTTGATTCCCAGCAGCCAACTGCCAACCTGAGTTTTCAGTATCTGTGCCGTACCACCACCGATAGTGAACATTCGCACATCGCGGTACATCCGTTCCAGTGGTTCCTGATCACCGTAGCCGCGGGCACCAAACATCTGTAATGCGTCATTGACGACTTTGATCGCCGTTTCCGAGGCGAAGAGTTTCGCTCTGGCGGCGAGTAACGCATCGGGAAACAGTCGGTCGCCCTCGTCAGCTGATTTCGCCGCTTCGTAGAGCAGCAACCGAGAAGCATGGACGGCGGCATCCATTTCGGCAACCATCCACTGCAAGCCTTGAAATTCTGCCAGTGGTCGACCAAACTGATGCCTTTTGACAAGGTAGTGTTGCGCCTGTTTGAGTGCGCCCGCGGCGATACCCATCGCAATCGTTCCGGCACCGACCCGTTGACTGTTGTAGGCATTCATTAAATCGGCAAATCCGCGCCGCACACCTGATGGCGTCCGGAGTAAGAAAGTTTCGTCGACTTCCAGATCATTGAAATGCAGTTCGGCTTCTGGCATGCCGCACAAACCCAGTGTCCGCTCCCGACGGGCAATGGTAAACCCCGGTGGTGTTACATTGTTGCTTGGATCATAGTGGACGATGAATCCGCCAATCCCCAGATCGTTATCCTGTTCATCCAACACTCGAGCAAAGATCAAATACAGTTTGGAAATGCCGCCACCAGTGATCCAATGTTTAACCCCGTTGATGGTGTATGTTGAAGCTTTTTTTCGCGCCACCGATTGCATTTCAGTTGCGGCACTACCGGCTTCCGGTTCAGTGATACAAATTGCCGGTTTGTCGCCGGCAATAACCAAAGGTGCACAAAAACGCTTCTGGAAATCCGTGCCATAGGCCATGATCGCACTAATGGCACCCATATTCGACTCCACGACAATACGCGCACTGAGCGCGCAACTACTCGCAATTTCCTCGATCACTTGCACAACGTCGAAAAAAGAAACCGAACGCCCACCATACTCCTTCGGAATAGTCATGCCCATCAAACCGGCATTGACGAGGTCGGCAACATTTTCCCAGCAGTATTCTCGGGACTGATCCCATTCCGCCGCCTTGGGCGCGAACTTCCGCGCCAGTTCCCTGGCCTGCAGTAGGCATTGATGGTGACGCTCAACTCGGTCCATAGAATGTCAAAGCCACCGGGGCGCCGGTAGATGGTGTTGGACCCACCTACAGTTCATGAGCAAGACAACCCTCATACATCCAACCATCAATTACATACGGTCCGTTCTAATGATCACGATTGGGTCTGAGTCTTCCAGTCAATCATTGTCAATTGTTTTTGTCACCGATGATTACATCGTGAATATGAAAAATTTCCAAACGATACAGTGACGACTGTCAGTGAATGAACCGGCTCAGCATATTCAGTTGTGGTCGCTGTCGCTGTTCTGCCGCATTCATCAATTCGGCAGCACACCTTCCACCCCCATCACGTAGTAGTTCATTTCAAGCAGGTCACCATCAGTCAACGTGACCCCCGGTCCGACAATTTCATTGCCCGTCTGATCCATAATCGGTCCGGTGAATGGATGAATCTCACCTGACCGAAGACCCGCCACCGTCGCCTGCGCATCAGCGATTACCGCAGCCGGTACAGACTGTGGGTTAATTTCCGCCAGTCGAATCATATCGGCATCCATGCCACCCCAGAAGTCACCCGCAGTCCAGCTGCCCGCCATTGCCGCCTTAGTTCGTTTGATGTAGTAAGGTCCCCAGTTATTGACAATGGCAGTCAGATGAGCGTTCGGGCCATAGGCCATCAGATCGGAGGCCTGACCGAAAGCCCATACCCCATGCGCTTCGGCCATCTGCGTCGGCACAGCGGAACCGGTATGCTGAACGAGAACATCAGCCCCTAGATCAATTAAGGTTTTTGCCGCATCACCTTCCAACTCCGGATCAGACCAACTGTTGACCCAGATCACCTTGACCGTTGCGTTCGTATTGACGCGCCGCAGTCCGAGGGTAAATGAGTTGATTCCCCGTATCACCTCTGGAATGGGATATGAAGCGATGTAACCAATCGTATCAGTCTGGGTCACGGCGCCGGCAATACGACCGGTCACATATCGCCCTTCGTAGAATCGCGCCAGGTACGTGGCAACGTTATCGGCGCGTTGTGCACCTGAACAGATTTCAAAATACGTATCTGGAAAATTCCTGGCGACCTTGATGGTATTGTTCATGTCACCGAAGGTGGTGAATATCAACTGATGACCGGCAGCAGCCAATTGGCCAATCACTTGCTGAGGATCCACACCCTCAGCATCAAGTTCGACATACGTTGTTCGCACTTGATCACCCAATGCTTCCTCAAGAGCAAGACGGCCAGCGTTGTGTTGATGAGTCCAACCATGATCACCGGAAACAGAGCCGGCGAAGACAAATCCGACCTTGAAAGGGTCTGCCGCACTGACATTGCTGACCGCGACTAAAAAAATAATGCCGACAGCAACTAATGAAAGCATTCGTCTCATATTATTGAGCTCCTTAATTCAATTTTTGAAATGAAATGACCAATTCGTATTGGTGCAGGAAAATAAAATCGTCTGAACCCCTCAATCATCAGGCATAGAATTAACGGGTTGACTTTTGATCACATCAAACCTGACTGCAATGATGGATGGCAACCGCATCGGGTGAACTGCTCGAACTCCAGAACTGGTGGATATCACACTGACAACAGTCTGCACACCGTCCTTCGCTCTCTGCCGCAGAACTGAGCCACCAAACCCAACCGACAGACTATCCAGTGTCCGCATCATGCAGCTAGGCATTTCAGCAACGGCCATTCTGATCAGAAACAGTCAGCAAAGCTCCAGTCAAGTTGGCATCAACAGAATCAATCCAACCGCTTGGACGCTACTATGGTTCCGACCGTGAGGTGCCGGTTACACCAAGACTGCCATTCATTGGCAGTCTGCTGAACACGTTCAGCTCATTAACCATCGTTGTCGCGCATCAATTACTTCGGTAGAGAACCTTCTACGCCCATTACATAGTAATCCATCCCAAGTAGGTCACCATCAGTCAACGTGGCGCCCATACCGACAACTTCATTACCAGCCTGATCCATAATCGGGCCGGCAAATGGATGAATTTCACCCGACCGAAGGCCCGCCACCGTCGCCTGCGCATCGGCAATCACCTCAGCTGGTAAAGAATCCGGGTTAAATTCCGCCAGTCGGATCATTTCGGCGCCAATACCGCCCCAGACATCACCCGAAGTCCAGGTGCCATCCATCGCCGCTTTTGTTCGTTCAATGTAATACGGTCCCCAGTTATTGACAATGGCAGTCAGATGAGCTCTAGGACCAAAGGCCACCATATCCGAGGCCTGACCAAAGGCCCACGCCCCGCGTTCTTCCGCAACTTGCAACGGTGCCGGGGAGTCCGTATGCTGGACGATCACATCAGCACCTTGGTCAAGCAGCGCTTTCGCGGCATCGCCTTCCAAGCCGGGATCAAACCAACTGCTGACCCAGACCACCTTAACGGTCGCCTCCGGATTGACGCTGCGCAATCCCAAGGTAAAAGAATTGATGCCACGGATGACTTCTGGAATGGGAAACGAAGCAATGTAGCCAATCGTATTCGACTGGGTCATAGCGCCGGCAATGCGACCAATCACATATCGTCCCTCATAGAATCGCGCCAGATACGTGGCGACATTCTCCGCGCGTTTGTATCCAGAACAATGCTCAAAATAAGTATCTGGGAAACTTTTTGCCACCTTGATGGTGGGGTTCATATACCCAAAGGAGGTGGTGAAGATTAACTTGTGGTCATCGGCGGCTAGCTGTCGAATAACCCGCTCAGCGTCCTGACCCTCAGGAACGAATTCGACATGAGTGGTCTGCACTTGGTCACCAAACGCTTTCTCAATGGCCAGACGTCCCTCATTGTGCTGATAGGTCCAACCATGATCACCCACCGGGCCGATATATACGAATCCCACTTTGAAAGGTTCGTCAGCGGTTACACCACCCGAACCCACTGCAAAAAGCGCCGCCAACATGGCGGCGAAAACGAATCGTCGCATGCTACTTATCTCCTAAGATTATTTTTCAATTAAGTGATTGGAATGTACTTCACTCGCTATTGATTCTAGAAATCAACGCACTTCTAAGTTCAGTAATGTTTAAAAGTTCTTCAACAAAAACGGTCATGGTCATATTGTCTACCCTATCTTGAGCTCTTTTTTCACGAATAATTTGGTAATCCAGATCAATTAAATGACAAAACTCCTCGCCAGTCATAGCTTCTTTCAATTCAATTTTGTTCTTAAATCCTGTCCGAACTTCCTCTCTTGAGATAGCATTGAAACCGACAATATATGCATAAATCTGAAAGAACTTCAGTGCATCTGCATTACTTTTAATGAATTGGTGTAAGTTAGCTTGTTCTTTTGCTGACGATTTAGTATCAAACTCATGACCATCTTTTAATTCAATGACATAACACATCTGACTTGACTTTTCATGCCGAAATATCAAAAAGTCAGGCTCAATTCCCTGTCCCTGAATTCGCTGACTATCTTTAATTACTTTTTTTGTCGCCAAGAATGTGCCTAACGGCATAATCTGGTGGGACAGAAAATCATCTAAGTCGTCAATATGTCTGTCTTTGGTTAACTCAATTACAATGTTTTCTAACTCATACCCATTCTTAATGATTAAGGATTGAACTCTACTCAGGAGTTGTGCGACTTCGTCGTTGCCGAAACAGCGATAATATGCGCCATTGCGAATTTCAGTCATGGATTTTCCGAGGACATCTCTAAATTGAATCATTGGCTCATCCCTTTATGTCACAACCGAGAAATTTACGGCCAATAAAATTACATGCTTCCATTACTGAAAATGAGCCAGCAGCAGGGTCTATTACCAAATCTCCAGGTGCAGTCACCGCCTCGATCAATTTACTTTGTAGTTGAATGGGTTTATTGTGAGGGTGTGTTTTTTCGGTAATTTTCTCTTGCCAAACGTCCGGTATGTTTCGCAACGTCCAAACTCCTTTGGCTCGACGCGGTTCTTTTTGAAGAATCATGCAAAATTCGCTTCGGTGACGGGTGCGATAACCCAACCCTATTCTCCCTTTATCCCAAGTGATCAAATCAACTACTGTCAATCGTGTGCCATTGCACCAGTTCTGAAAATCGCTACACAAATGGAATTTATCCATCCATAGAAACAAATGACCAGAAGGGACTAGCACTCTTGATATTTCATTAACAAATATGACTATCAGATCTTCTGACATTTGTGGAAGCTTCACGCGCACATTATTTCTACTTGTAGCTTCATTGCCATATTTCATTTTGTCGTAAACGCCTCTAAACTGAGGATCAAAGAATGCGGCGGAAGCGCAATCAGAGGGTAAATAATTGAGAAACTTCAATCCATCCATTTTTATTTTGGCATTAGCTGGCAATTTGTCTGGCGGCAACGCAGGTTCGTAATTTCTTTTCTCCCGAGCGTTGGAAAAGACAGTTGGAAGAGGTTGGGTAAGCACTTTGTCGTTTATTTCATCCAACTTTTCGATATCTTGTAGAGGTTTCATAAAATTGGCTTTATTCGGTTTAGACACCATTGGATTGTATTACGACCGATTTCTAGGTTGTTGTTTCCAATTGGAGCTGTTGTCTTGATTCAACACGGGATCCTTGATTGGAGCAAACTGGACAGATTACGTTTCCTTTCTGCCTACACTCTTCGAAATGCGAGTGAACAGATTCATTGTCTAGAAATCACATAAGAGAACTGATGAATTGAAATGCCACCGTCCATCACTCATTATTTTATCCATATTGCAATTGTATTCCATGGGAATGGAATGTACTCGCTTTGATTTGCGCGTAGTTTAATTCATAGGATTCTCAGCAAATGCACCAAGATCAAAGCCACACGGTGTTTTGTGCAATAAAGTATGCAATGCACTCAGCTGCGAAAAGGTGACGCGCCAGTGTGCAGGCAGTAAAGTACAGCCAAAGCTGGTTGGTCGCCGACTGTCGAGAACCGGTGTGCCGGCCATCCTATGCTTGCAGTCTCACGGTCACAACGTAATTCCTAACCACCGCGCACGATGATGCGCAATAGTTCTACACGACTACCAGCAGGCGCTCCTGAACAGTCATCTTGCACCTCACCACATCTGATGTTAACTTCTGACGATGTACGGTGAAAGTTAACTGTGACAGTCTATAGGAACTACAAAAGTGGCGCCCTTCCTTGCTGGCCACACAGGGACGCTCGGTCGTATTCAGGTTCAACTACACCACTGGTAGGACGTCTAAACAGCCAAGTTCACGACGACGCGGCAGTGGCAACCCGGTTCTGAATAGCAGCGTGTGATGTGAAATACCGAATCGAGATTAAAGTGAGTCCCCGTGCTGAGTGATGCAGGCGACGACTGGTCTCCTCTCGGTCATGGTTGACTGCTCCAGCGGAGCAGTCGTTTTCCCAACATCCACCTGTCACTGACCATAGGTGTCAACGGTCTGCATAGATTCCCGATTTATTCGCGCCGGCGTAAGTTTCATCAGCGTTGATCAACCCCAACGTCGGTTGATTTGGAAACAACATGTGAGTTCGATACTTCTGCTTGACCACGTTGCGGTGCGGCGGAGTGAAAGGTTGAAAAGTCTGTGGTGTCGGAAGCCTGTTTAATGGCTCAGGCAGAGGGAGGAGGTCGGTCGGCTCAGGGGTGGATTCGCCGCTACCGGCACCGCCACAGCTGGCGACCACGGTGACAAGTAAACTCAAAATGACGGGGGCAACAACTCTACGCAATGAAATAACTGTCATATTCATACTCGCTAAAAAAGATAAGTGGTGCGATTTTGCCTGTTCGCTTTTCGTTGTTGTCATTGAAGCCCAATATGCAACCCGTCTTCTGCTGATGCGGCCAAGACTTCTGAACCTCGAATTCACAACCCGATTCATTAATTGATTTTACCTCTATCTTATCATTCTCTTGTAACAGTTGCTGGCAAGGCAGAGCAAAAAATAAGGCAGATGAGAAAACGATGGGCGTCCACCAAACCTAGTACTAGTACGCAAGACTCTCGGTGCGAGTATAAAACTGCGCCAGTTGCCGTCGTATTGCATCTGCGCCATATACCGTAATATTAATCACTCAGCCGGTACATCCTGTAGGCATCAATGAAATCACGCATCAGTTTTTCAAAACGGTGGAAGAAATAAATTTCCCTAGTAATAATGAACGACGACCGACGCTTACACTTCTCGTAACCCACCCACTTTTACGCTGTGCAACGCAATACAGCGATCTCAATTCCAACTCCATAGCTTGATATTGCACCCCGATAACAGATCTGAATTCGCAGTTTGCTATTCCAGCCATAAAAATAATTTCACCAATAGGGCTTGAAAAATTCTCAAAAGAATCTATATTGACACTATTACTGTATATAATCACTGTTATGAAAGATACGCAGCGAAGATTCACTCTGGATGAACTGAGTGGTTTGGTCAGCCTGTCACGGCGGACCGTGCGCTACTACATTCAGATGGCACTGGTGGATCGACCTTTAGGGGTCGGGCGCGGCGCCCACTATGACACGCGGCACCTGAACCAACTGCTGGAGATTCGCAAGTGGCAGGACGCCGGCTTATCTTTGGAACGGATTCGGGAACTGTTGCGTGCGAGTGACACCAACCCGCCACCGGTGCCACCTCGGCAGCCGGGAGCAGTGGAAATCTGGAGTCAGGTGCTCATTGATGAGGGCATCGAACTGCACATCAACCCCGAACGGGCGAAGCTGACTCCTGAGGAAACTCGAGAATTTGTGGCGACAGTGATGGACCTTTATCAACCATTCAGTTTAGCACAGGAGACATAGTCATGATACCAACTACTGCTGCCGTCCTTGAGCCCGTCAACCGCGGACACCGTGTGGCGCTCGAAACGGTTGACGTTCAAGCCCGTCTACGAAGTCTGTTTTCAGAAGTCATCGTCACCCAGGTTTATCGCAACCTGGAAGAAGCCAATATTGAAGCGATATACACGTTTCCCCTGCCGTTGGATGCGGTTCTCCTGGAACTGACGCTGGAACTCAATGGCCAGACCCTGCAAGGGGTGGTGCAACCCCAAAAGGTGGCCGAACAGCGTTATGAAGATGCCGTTGAGGAGGGGGATACGGCGGTACTCCTGCAACAGGTGGAGCCCGGTCTATTCACGTTCAATGTCGGCAACATCAATCCGGGTGAGAAGGCGGACATTCGATTGCGGTATGCCCAAGTGCATCGCTGGCAGGGAGATCGCCTGCGATTTCATCTGCCGACCACCGTCGCCCCGCGCTACGGTGCCCCATCCGCCTCAGGACTGGCCCCTTATGCGGTGCACGAGCATGTGCTGTCGGCCGATCATGGATTGTCACTCAAAGTGAGTGTCGCCGGAACTCTGGCACAAGCTGATTTCGAGTGTCCATCGCATCCGGTGGCCATTGCTTCAAGAGCGGGTGTTACGGAATTTTCTCTGTCCGGCGGCTTTACCCAGATGGACCGCGATTTCGTGCTGGTGGTGAAAGAACCGGCGAATGCCAAGCCGGAAGGGCTCTGCACCAAAGATGGTGAAGAGTATGTGACGCTCGCCGCATTTCATCCCACCGGTCCAGAAAATGAGTCACCGACCCCGCGTTGTTTACAACTGGTAGTTGACTGTTCCGGGTCAATGGGTGGTGAGTCCATTGCCCAGGCCAAAGCGGCGCTGCGGCAAATCATCGACCTGCTCAGACCCAACGATTTTTTCAATGTGATCAAGTTCGGCTCGGGTTACAAAGAGCTGTTTGCCGAACCGGTCGTGGCCAGTGAAGACAACATCAACATGGCCGGCAAATTTGTCAACCAGATGGATGCCGACATGGGTGGTACCGAAATGGGTGCGGCGCTGGAAGTGGCTTTTCAGGTTGGCAGAATGGAAGGCTTATCGTCGGACATTCTGTTGATCACCGACGGACACGTCTGGGGCCACGAGCATCTCGTTGACAAAGCAACACAGTCGGGACAGCGGATCTTCACCGTCGGCGTCGGCAACGCGGTATCCGAAGCGTTGGTGCGCAGTCTGGCGGAAAGGACGGCCGGGGCGGCCGAACTGGTCGCCCCGCGGGAAGACATGGCCGAACGCATCGTGCGCCATGTTCAGCGGATTGACCAACCCAAAGCGAGTGCCGTGCAGATCCAATGGCCGGGTGATGCCATCCGTCAGGTTCCGGAAACCTTGGAAACCGTCTATGCCGGGGACACACTGCATATCTACGGCTGGTTCGAAGAGCGGCCGGTGGGCGACGCTGAATTGACTTTGACTTTCGATGATGGACGGACGGTCACGCAAAAGGTGAGTCTGTCCACCGAGTTTGCGGAACAAGAAACACTGGCGGCTGAATTGCCGAGGGTGGCCGCGCACGCTCGGTTGCCTGCTCTTGCTTCTAAAGAAGCGATGGACTTGGCAGTGCACCATCAACTGGTGACGGAACACACCAGTTTCATTCTGGTGTATGACCGGGACGAGAATGAGAAAGCCACTGAATTGCCTGGTCTGCGAACGGTACCGCAGGTGGTGCCGGCCGGTTGGGGTGGGGGTTCTGAATTAAGGAAACGCGCTTGTCTAAAACTTCGAAGTTCTCAAAAATCTTTTTCGATTAGTCCCTCAATCCTTGAATATAGACAGTATTCTAGCGACATGAGCTTAGAAGCACCATTGGATTTTGACCAAGTGGTTGAATTGCAGGAGGAATTGAGAAAACCCGGGCTGACCCATCGCGACTTTAGACGCTTGAAGCAGGGCAAATTCCATTGTGAAGATGAGCTGTATCTCCGAGGTTACAAAGTTGACGTTGCAGTCCGTGAATTAACACAATTCATTCGACAGTCAGTTCAGTCTGGCTATCATTGCATAAAAATAATCCACGGCAAAGGGATGCACTCACCTGATGGAATCGCTAGGATTAAACGGGAATGTCAAGAGTATCTGGCACGAAATGACTTCGTGCTAGGATATTGTCCGGCGCTCCATCACGATGGCGGCACGGGCGCCATGTACGTGCTATTGAAAAAAGAGAGTTCTCAACAACTGTCTTTGTCCAACTAAAGTTGAGAAATTAATGGTGGTGAGTCTAAATCGCATAAAGTTAATTGAATGGTGAGGAACAACAAATGAAAAACGAAATCAATTCAACGCAAACCTCCCAAGTTGGCGCATTGATAGCTACCGGAGAAATCTTGAAAGACTATCTGACCTGCCCGCACTGTAAATTTGAAAATGCACTAGTCGAGATGGCAGTTTGGGATGGTGGGATGTGTGGTGGTAGCATTTATCTATGTGAAGTTTGTGGACAACCCACAATCACAGATGGTTGACCTATCTCCATAGTATCTATCCATCAATCACCATCCAGTTATTGAGGATATCTATCAGGTGGGCTTCGGATCAACGCGACTTGGTCCGCGGCCCGTGCTCTTCCACAAGCCGTCATAACGCTAGTGATTCGGTTTGCTGAACGACCACAGTGTACTGCTCATCTTCTCAGCTTAATTTTTGTCGAATCAAGTGATCCATCCCTGATCATCAATCGGACAGCATTTCTAAACCCGTACAAATTCCAAAAGCATTTTGAGGAACTAAAAATTCGCATTGGGTAGTTGGACCAGTGACTTTTCTAGTCAGGATTTCGGATGGAAAACCTGACCCAGACAGGCGGGTGCACTCAATTTCACCCGCATTGCATTTCTTGAGATCAAGACCAGTACCAGAATGGTGACCAGGTAGGGTAACATCGACAGTATCTGTCCGGGCAACTGCACACCAAAACCCTGCAGGTGAAGCTGTAAGATGGTCACGGCGCCAAAAAGGTACGCGCCCATCAAAACGCGACCCGGTTTCCAAGTGGCGAATACGACGAGTGCCAAAGCAATCCACCCGCGTCCGGCCGTCATCTGCTCAACCCACATCGGCGTGTAAGACAGCGAAAGAAATGAACCCCCCAATCCGGCCATGGCACCACCGAACATCACTGCTAGAAAACGGATTCTGATCACCGAGTAACCGATTGAATGAGCAGAATCATGCGATTCCCCCACAGCTCTCAATATCAGACCTGGTCTAGAGTGATACAGAAACCAATGCACCACCCCAACCATCATCACTGAAAAATAAATCAGAAAATCCTGTCCGAATATTAAGGCACCGAGAATGGGAACATCACCGAGAATGGGTAGATCAAGAGCCGGTAGTTTGGCGATTGGTAACCCGACGAATGGAATGCCCAACAATGCACTGATGCCGATGCCAAACAAGGTCAAAGCGAGGCCTGAAGCCACCTGATTGGCCAGAAAGAAAAGTGTCAGTGCACCAAATAGCATTGCCATCAATACACCTGCGGCCGCACCGCAGAGAATTCCGAGTATCCAACTGCCAGTGGTCAACGTGGCAATAAAAGCACTGACGGCACCAACTAACATCATGCCTTCGACACCCAAATTCAATACCCCGGATTTTTCCACCACCAATTCGCCAATCGCGGCCAGCAACAGAGGCGTAGCAGCACTCACGACCGTCAGCAATATCAACTCAAGGGTTGTTATTGCACCCATTAAACTGACCTCGCCGAACTGCGGCTGCCGGTTCTTTTAAACTCAATCCGGTAATTGATCAGGAGATCACAGGACAGCAGAAAAAATAGCAACATGCCCTGAAACACGCCGGCAATACCCAACGGCAGTCCCAGCTTGATCTGCACGGATTCACCACCAAGATAAGACAGCGCTAGTACCAAGCTAGCAAACAGTATGCCAATGGGGTGCAACCGCCCCAAAAAAGCAACGATAATGGCGGTAAATCCATAACCCGGTGAAATAATCGGTTGTACCTGCCCGATGAGTCCAGAAACCTCGACAATGCCAGCAAGTCCGGCCAATCCACCGGCGGTCAGTAGCACCATCCAGATCATTCGGTTTGAAGAAATCCCGGTATAGCGAGCGGCTGGTGGTGCAATTCCCGAAACCCTGATTTGAAAACCTATCAGAGTTCTAGATATCAGCACCCATGCGGCCGCGATGATCAGCAATGCAAATATCGTTCCCACATGGAGCCTGGTGCCGGGCACCAGCACAGGCAGTGTTGCCACATCCGGAAAGAGCACACTTTCGGGAAAGCCGTAACCAGCCGGGTCTCGCCAAGGTCCGTGCACCAAGGTGCTGAGCAACAGGGTAGCCACATAAACCAGTAGCAGACTGGTCAGTATTTCGTTGGTATTGAAGCGGGTTTTCAAAAAGGCAGGAATGGATGCCCAAGCCATACCACCTATAACGCCAAGCACTAGCATAGTAGGTAGCATCAGCATGTTGTCGGAAGTTGGAAAATAAATGACGAGTACACTGCCAGTCAATGCACCAATGGTGAGCTGTCCTTCCGCGCCAATGTTCCACACATTGGCCCGAAATCCCATAGCTAACCCGATCGCAATGATGGCCAGCGGTGCGGCCTTGACAGTCAACTCGCAAATACCATAAAGATCGCTAACTGGACTGATGAAAAAGGCATACAGACTCTGCAATGGCGGATAGCCCAGCAGATAAAACAGGATGGTTCCTGCCACCAGATTCAAACCCAGTGCCATAATCGGAGTCAACCAAGTCATCAACTTGGAATGCGTCGATCGGGGTGACAGTTTGACGCGCATGGTGGTGTCATTTACCGGTGACGTGATCTGTTCGGCTGGCCAGTGTCAAGCAGGCCAGCCAACCATGGAGTGAAACCGAACAGTATGGTGAGTGATTCATCAATCATCGGCGTCGAAACGGTACCGACCAATCAACGCGACTTCAGTATCTAAATTCAATCGTGTTTTCAAGATAACGCACCCCCCATCAACAGGCCTATTTTTTCCGCTGTCAAACTCGAAACGGGATGTGGAGGTGATAATTTTCCAGCGAACATCACCGCAATCCTGTTGCAAAGCCCCAACAGTTCATCCAAATCTTGGGAGATCACCAATACGGCTGCGTTGTTGGCCGCAAGGTCAAGCAGAGCTTTGTGAATCGCCTGCTGAGAACCTGCATCCACACCCCAAGTCGGCTGTGATGCCAGCATCACCAGCGGTGCCTGGAGTATTTCTCGCCCAATCAGGAATTTTTGTAGATTACCGCCAGACAAACTGCCGGCATCCACCTCAATACCGGCATGCCTCACATCGAAATCATCACAGATTTTCTGTGCAAAAGCTCGTGCATTGAAGAAATTCATCCATAATCCACGCGACAAAGCGAAGCGCCGATATCCACTCAGAAATACATTTTCAACCAGTGACAAGCTGCCGATCACCCCATGGCCCAACCGTTCTTCAGGAACGATTGCAACACCCAATTTTCTGCGTTCTCGAATACCCTGTTGCCCGCAGTAAACACCATTGATGCTGATCATCGAGTTGAAATCTGCCAATACTTCTCCAGATAGCAGTTCCATCAGTTCAGTCTGCCCATTGCCCGCCACCCCGGCAATGCCAAAAATCTCTCCGGCCCGAACTTCAAAGCTGATGTTCTGCAGTGAAATACCACGTTCGTTTTCAACCATTCGTGATAGCTTACGGACGACAAATTTTTTTTTACCCGTTTTATTCAACTCGTAAGATGGCGGTGTTAATGATTTTCCAATCATCATTTCCGCTAGACTTCGCGTATCTTCTTTCGTCGGGTCACATTCGGCCACCACCTTCCCTTGTCGAAGGATGGTTGCGGAATGGCACAGTTGTTTAATTTCTTCCAGTTTGTGACTGATGTAAAGAATCGCACATCCACGGTGGGCCAGTTTATTCAGAACTGTAAACAGGCGGTCCACTTCTTGGGGCGTGAGTACCGAAGTCGGTTCATCCATGATCAGTAATTTTGGCGACTGCAACAAACACCGTACGATTTCAACCCGCTGCCGCTCACCGACGGACAGGGAAAAAACATCGCGGTCTGCATCCAATTCGAGACCGTAGGTCGCTGACACTGCTTGAATCTCGCGGGACAGTGCTTCACCGGCTGGTTTGGAAGAAATGGCCAACTCAATGTTTTCACGTACCGACAGTGCCTCAAACAATGAGAAATGTTGGAAGACCATACCAATGCCGATTTGGCGGGCATGCGCCGGGCTTGACACTCGGATTGATTTCCCCTGCCACAGTAGGGCCCCCTCATCGGCTGCATAATAACCATAGATGATCTTCACCAAAGTGCTCTTGCCGGCACCATTCTCACCCAACAGTGCGTGAATCTGCCCCGCAGTAATGGAAAGATTTATAGAGTCGTTCGCCTGCACACCGGGGAACGCTTTGGATATGCCTCTCAGTTCCAGCAGCGGCGTACTCATGATTGCCCCTCAGCGGATGGCATTCGCGGTGCCAGGCTTGCGTCCGCGCGCCGTCGATGATGCACTGCAAGCAACTGCGCGGCAATCGACAATGCAATTTCAGTCGGAATCTTACTACGGATTTCAGCTTGGCCAATCGGACAGACCAATCGCTGAACCGTCAATGGATCAACCCCGTCACTGAGCAATCGCTGTTCAAACCGCCGTCGCTTGGTGATTGATCCGATTAAACCAAGCCAGCTGAAATGCTGTTGTTTCAGGATGTGCAGACACAACGCGTAGTCCAGACCATGATCGTGGGTCATCACCGCGAACAGAACATCACTGGACTGATGGTCAATGAATGCAAAAAGATCATCGGGCGACTGTGCCGTGGTGTTGTCTGGAAGATCCGTTGGAAACATTTCGTCGCGCTGGTCCACCCAGTCAATCTGAAACGGCAGCTCTTCCATAATCTTGATCAGTGCCTTACCGACGTGTCCCGCACCAAATACCACAACTTTGGTCGGCGGCTCATTCAGGTAAGTAATGAACCACTGTGTCGAACCGGTCGATATCAATCTACTGGATATACTGCTGTTTGCCAGGAGCCCCTGAGCCGCATCCCAAATCGCGTCAGGTAGGTCCGGTAGGTCTGTTCTGCGTGATATCACCGCGGCCGGCCGATTGTCCGAAACGCAGGATAACAGAAATCTCGGCCGACTGCCAAGATCAAGACCGACATCTTCAACCAATTGAACTGCACACGGGCCTGAAAACACCTCATACATCAGTTGAACGGCACCACCGCAACACTGTTTCAGGGTGATTCCCAATCCCGCAAATTCGATTTTACGAAAACAACCTTGCGACTGTGCGAGCAGTTCCCGCGCGTGATGAATGGCTTGAAATTCCAGATTACCACCGCCAATGCTACCGCTTGTCATCTGTTCAGTAACAATCATCCGCGCACCGACCTCTCTTGGAGCAGAACCATGAACTTCAATCAGTGTAATGACGGTAAATCGGTCGAGTTCTTCAATCTGGCGAAATAACTCTTCCCGTAAACTCATGCTACCGTCCCTCGTCGGCACGCATGGCCTGAATCGCCATCAACACTCGTTCCGGGGTGGCTGGCGCATCAATATTTGGCCACCGCTGATAACCACAGAGACTGGAAACAGCGTCGGAAATCGCGCCGAACACGGAAATGGCCAACATCAATGGGGGTTCACCAACCGCCTTAGATCGATAAACAGTTGATTCGACATTACGACCGCGCGGCCAGATTGCAACATGAAACATTTCCGGCACATCACCGCTGGTAGGAATTTTATAGGTTGAAGGTGCATGAGTTTGAAGCGCGCCATTGCCATCCCACCACAGCTCCTCGCTAGTCAACCAACCGGCACCCTGCACAAATCCACCTTCAATCTGACCCCGATCAACCGCCGGATTCAAGGACCGACCAGCATCGTGGAGTATGTCCACCCGTACAATCCGATACTCGCCGGTCAGACGATCAACAGCAACTTCGCTGACTGCCGCACCATAGCCGAAATAATAAAAGGGTTGACCAACCATTCGCTCACGGTCCCAGTTGATCTTTGGAGTTTTGTAGTGCCCGGTCGCCGACAATGAAACGCGCGCCCGGTGCGCGATATTGACTAATTCGTGAAATGGTATCGTCCTGTGACCGACGAACACCTTGCCATCTAAGAACACCACCTCATTTTTTTCGACCCCAAATGAATCGGCAGCAACTTCAATTAACCTATTCTTTAGGGTCTTCGCCGCCGCTTGTGCGGCTTTTCCATTGATATCCGAGCCGGATGATGCAGCAGTGGCAGAAGTGTTGGGTACCCTTGAGGTGTTGGTTTCGGCCAATTTAACGGTATCTAATGGTACGGCAAACTCATCGGCGACAACCTGCGCTACCTTAATGAATAAGCCCTGTCCCATTTCCGTACCACCGTGGTTAACATGAATGCTACCATCCGTATAAATATGTATCAGCGCACCGGCTTGGTTATAGTGGGTCATGGTGAACGAGATGCCGAATTTGACCGGAGTCAGCGCGATACCTCGCAGAATACCAATATGGTGGCGATTCAATTTCCGGATGCGGTTGCGGCGACTGTGATAGTCCGCTGACTTAACCAGCTCTGCGGTCAACTCATGTAGAGTGAAATCGGTAATCTTCATGCCGTAAGGCGTAAAGTTCCGCCGCCGCTTGCCATAGTAGTTGCAACGCCGCACCTTGAGTGGGTCCAACCCTAGAAAGCAGGATATTTCATCAATGACTCGCTCAATGCACAGCATGCCCTGCGGTCCACCAAATCCACGAAATGCCGTATTGGATACCGTATTGGTTTTGCAAAGCCGGGTTGTTGCCATGATATTTTCCAAGTAATAGGCATTGTCAAGGTGCAGCAGTGCGCGGTCATTGATGGGTCGCGACAGATCGGCGGAATAGCCACATCGAGACGCCATATCAACCATAAGACCGTGAATGCTCCCATCTTCACCAAACCCAACTCGATAGTGGTAGCGAAAATTATGTCTTTTGCCGGTGGCCAGCATATCCGTATCGCGATCTAAACGAATTTTAGCCGGTCGCCCGGTCAGCTCGGCGACCAGCCCGGCGATGCACGCCCACTGTGCCGCCTGCGATTCTTTACCACCAAATGCACCACCCATCCGCCGAACTTCCACCGTTACGGCGCTTAGTGATTTGTTTAGCACTCTGGCCACCAGCTGTTGCACCTCGGCAGGATGCTGAGTGGAAGAATAAACCACCAACTCCCCAGCTTCACGGGGCACGGCCATCGCCGCCTGTCCTTCTAGGTAAAAATGATCTTGGCCACCACAACGAAATGTCCCTTCCAGTTGATAGGGTGCATTCTCAATCGCCTGTGCGGGCGCACCGCGGTGAATGGTTGCCGGCGGCAGTACGTAGGATTCACTCTTAAGCGCCTGCTCAATGGTTAGAATGGGTTCTTGCAGCTCATACTCAACTTCAGCGTGTTGGCAGGCCAAACGCGCCGCCAATTCAGACTCCCCGGCCACAGCGAAAATAACCTGACCGGCAAATTCAACCTGATCCTCGACGAACACTGGATCATCGCCGATCGTCGGACTGCAGTCATTGACTCCGGGCACACTACGCGCATCAACCACGGTAACCACGCCAGGACATGCTTCCACCCGACTAGTGTCCATAGCAGTAATCCGTGCCGCCGCATGTGGACTGAGTGCCGGCCAGATGTGCAACAGGTTACGCGGTTCCGGAAGATCATCAATATAAATGGCCTCACCCGTTACATGAAGTCGTGCACTGTCATGGGCGATGGGTTGGTGGACATACCTCAGCCGCTCGGATTTTATAGGACCGTCAAGCATTGCAGGTCTTCCATACACTGACCGAATTGCGTCTCTGCAGATCCTGCGCTAGTCGGTCGAGCAAATTTGCAGCGACGAGTGAGCGATATTCAGCAGCACCTCGACAATCCGTCAACGGCGTGAAGTCTTCCTTCAACGCACATTTAGCACGATCGATCACAGCCCCGGACAATGATGATCCAATCAAAGTCTGTTCGCAGAATCGCGCTCGCTTCGGCGTCGCGGCCATGCCGCCGAAAGCGATGCGTACCGACTGCACGATACCGTCATCCATCGTCATCGAGAATGCCCCGCACACCGCGGATATATCCTGATGAAACCGCTTGGAAATCTTGTAGACCCGAAAATCCTGATTAGGTAATGGCAGAGGCAGTTCAATGCGCTCTAGAAACTCACCGGTACGCAGGTCCTGCCGCCCGTAATCAATGAAAAAATCCTCGATCGGCAGAATGCGAGAACCACCAGTACAAGAAATGATTAATCGGGCATTCAAGGTAATCAATGCCGGTAAACTATCACCAATGGGCGAGCCATTCACTACATTGCCGCCCAGTGTCGCCAGATTGCGCACTTGGACGGACCCGTAGCGGCGGAACAATTCATGCAACGATGGATAATATTCAGACAACCGAGGCATGGCGTCGGCAATGGTGGTTGCGGCACCTATTTTGATGACGTTCTGGGCGACGGTTATACCCTGCATTGCGCGAATGTTAGAGATCGATATGACGCTTTCAAGATGCCGTCGCTGTTTGGTCACCCAAAGTCCAACATCAGTCGCACCGGCAACGATATGACTTGCGGGCTTCGCTTGCAAAATCTGCGCCAGTTCCGTCACGGTCACCGGGGCAAAATAGTCCTGTGTGCCTGATTTCAGGCGAAGTGAGGAAGTGACTTCAAGTTCTGACAGCGCGTTACGGGTTCGCTCTTCCTGTGTGTCAAATTGATCCGCGCGTGGTTCTGTCATCGCCTGTCGGACGGCGCGCACAATAGGCGCATAGCCGGTGCAGCGGCAAAGATTCCCGGCCAACCCATCATCAATTGTTTGTCGATCCGTTCCACAGTCATCGTGGTATAGCGCGAACATTGACATCATGAACCCTGGCGTGCAAAATCCACACTGAGCGCCATGCTGCTCAACCATCGCCTGCTGAACCGGATGTAGGGCACCATTTTTTTCCTGTAGATGCTCTACTGTGAGCAACTGCTTACCATGCAGAAACGGTAAAAACATGATGCAGGAATTACCGGCTCGGTACTGAAGTTTATGATTAACGTCTTGCGCAATCACTACCGTACAGGCGCCGCAATCACCCTCGGCGCAGCCTTCCTTAGTACCCGTCATGCGTTCAATCGTCCGCAGATATTCCAGCACGGTCATCGTCGGTGACTGATCACTCAACTCGCGGCGTTCGTCACCCAACAGAAATCGGATGGAGTGCTGATTGTGCATCAACTGCCTCGATAGGTTGAATATCCGTAGCGGGAAAGGAGAAGTGGGACGTGATAATGTTGCGTCGGATCAGAGACGCCAAATCGGATCACGATCTGATCCAGGAACTTTGGTTCTGCCAGTACCTCACCCAACGCATCAAAGTAGGCCCCGGCATGAAAAACGATCTCGTAGCAGCCCGTCGTCAACGCCTCACCTTCCAGCAGAGGTTGATCGCACCTTCCATCCGCATTGGTGCGATGGGACGCGACCAGCTCCCGGGTGGTGCCGGCGGCAATTTCATTGCCCTGCAATTTAAAGAGCTCGATTTTGATGCCATGACCGGGACCTCCGCGCACTAGGTCCAGAACATGCGTAGTCAATTTATTCATTATTCACCTCGGACGGTCCGTACGTACCATTCAGCGATGATCTGTCGTTCTGCATCAGTCATTCTGGACTGGTTGCCGATTGGCATTGATCGAGTCGCTACGGCAGTGGTATAGATGCGCGCCGCAAGTGCCTCAATCTGTTCATCCGTATCCATCATCACACCTCCAGGCGGTACGTGGAAATCCGGGCTGACCGGTGTGGCAGAATGGCAGACACTACAACGTTCGTGAATGATGGTGCGTACGTTTTTGAATGAAACTGATTTTACCGCATCCGTAGTCAATCTAGATGCTGGCAGCGTCAGCACGGTGATGGTAACAAATAAGCCGACGGCAGCCACTAGAAGCCATACCTTGCTGCCCGGCAGGTGACGTACGTTAAAGTAATGGCGCATCATGACTCCGGCCACGGCGATACCGATTAGAATCAACCAATTCCAGTCGCTACCAAAGGTTGATGGATAGTGGCCGCTGATCATGATAAACAGCACAGGAAGAGTCAGATAGTTGTTGTGACGAGAGCGAACCAGCGCCGCTTGAGCAAGCGCGGCATCCCGCGCCTCGGCCCTTTGCATCGCACGAACGAGTGATTTTTGCGATGGAATGATGATCGCCATCACATTGAGTACCATCACCGTACCCAATGCGGCACCCACATGAATAAATGCACCGCGCCCACTGAATGTATTACACAAGAAGATGGTTAACAGACCAAAGTAAATGAAAATGCTCGATGCCAGAAGACGCGGCCGGCCCGCAACCGTTGAGCGACACAACAGATCATAGAAGAGCCAGGAAATGACCAGTGAGGATACGCCGATGACTATGCCCTGCCAAGGTGTCAGTCGTGCCACTGATGGGTCCAACAGATAAACGTTGGCATTCAGGTAAAAAATCAGCGCCAATAGCGCCAGGCCGGTGAACCACGTGAAATAGGCTTCCCATTTGAACCAGTGCAGATGGGCCGGCAGTTGAGGTGGCGCCAGCTGGTATTTCTGCACATGATAGAATCCGCCGCCATGAATAGCCCATAGATCGCCGGCGACTGAAGAGTCGGTTGATGATGCTCTGTTGAGGCGATTCTCCAGCCAGTTGAAGTAAAAAGATGCCCCCACCCAAGCAATACCAACGATCAGATGCGCCCAGCGTAGCGACAGTTCAAGCCAATCTCGAAGGTGGGATTCAATCATTAATTCACGACTTTTTGCCGGTTGAGTAGAACGGGAGCAATCATCCTTTAGGATGCGCTCAAAGCATGACCGGAGCCTCACGCGATATTATAACGAAGACCTCATCAACACCGACTGACACCGCCGGTGGCACGCGCCCAACATGGTTGTAACTCAAAAGTCTGTCCTTCACGAGTTATGTGACGCATATTAATTCCTTCAGTAAACCAAGAGCACAGAACTTCGAGAGATGGTCGTTAAGCTGTGAAGTCCAACCATACGTTGCTGCGCAACAGCGGACTACCAGGTCCGCCTTTTCAACGCACTGCATGTCCTACGGCCTTACCATGCAATTGTCACCGATCGTACCACCCATAAATTCGTCACGACCGAAATCGCTTTTTTCTTACTTTTACGCTGCACCGGTGGTTTACTGACGCCATACATCCCGACGCAAAGAGTCAAGTGACATGACGCCGACGGATTTTCATAACCATAACCACACCGGAGAAACTCTCATGCCCAAGCAACCAACACCACCGCGCATCGATAAAATACCGGTCCGCGGACCCTGGCACGATTACTACTTCAAAAGCAGTTTCCAAACACCTGCACAACTCGGCCATCTGTTACGACTCGCCTTCAATGACGAACAGTTGGCATTGTTTGACCTTGATACGCTGCGCATCGAGTCCAGTCATCACCCCGGTGCGGATGACCTCAGTGAAAAGATCTCCGACCGGGTGGTGAGCGTGGAGCTCAAACAGGGAAAAAGAGTGGATATCCATCTGCTCGTCGAACACAAGAGCAGTCCGGACTCCAAGGTACTGCATCAGCTGCTCGACTATGCGACCCGACTGCTGAAACGGGGCGCCGGTTCAGTCATTCCCATCGTCTTTTATCACGGCCGACAGGACTGGAGTCCAACACTGACGTTCGCCGCCGGCCAATACGCCGGGTATCCCGACGAATACCGGCGGCTGTTCAACGACGTGCTGCTGCAATTCGGCATGTTCTTCATCAACGCGAGTGCCCGGTCACTACATGCGCGACTCCAACAGTTGCCACCCGAGGTGGCACTGGTGCTCGACATCATGGTCAACATCGTGGATGCGGATGCTCCACGCTATGTCGAGTGGCTCAGACGGGCGGCACGTTTGGATCAATCGGTGCGCGGGCCGTTCATCGGTCGATTGAAAGATTATGTCTGGAAAGAACGACCATCCATTACAATAGAAACCGTCAGAACATTACTATGGGCTGAAGAGCCAGGAGATGAACTTATGCAGGAAGCCATCAACATATGGGAAAAACACCAGCCGGATTCGGGACAGGAAATGTGGGATCTAGCCTTGGAACACGGGACGAACCAAGGTTGGGAGAAAGGTTTAGAGGAAGGTGTGAAGAAAGGTCGTGCAGAAGGCTTGGACGAAGGGCTTGAGAAGGGCCTTCAACAGGGTCTGGACAAGGGGTTGGAAAAAGGTGCGCGAGACGCCCGATCGTCCATCGCTCAGTCCATGATTGCTGAAGGTTACGATGACCGAGAAATTCAGACGCTGACGCAACTGTCATTGCCAGAAATCGCTCAACTGAAAAATGGGGCGGCCTGATTCAGTGGTACTAGAAAGATCGTTGTCAAGCTAAATCATGGAGTGACTGGTGCGAAATTCGCCAAAAGCGAAGGTGTTTACCAGGTAAACACTCCCTTTTTCGCAATATTTTCACTTTTTCGGTCGGCGCATAGCCTGCAAGACCTGTTGTACCTAGTTTCCAGCATCCCGATCATAGTACAATTGCCGACCTGACAAGCGTGGCCTACTGCTGTTCACCTGCGAACTGCTTCCACTTCTCAGCGACCATTACTTCAAAAACAGTTTCCAAACTCCCACACAGCTCGGTCACCTGTTACGGCTCGCCTTTGATGACGAACGGCTGGACCTATTCGACCTTGACATGCTGCGCATCGAGTCCAGTCATCACCCCGGTGCGGATGACCTCAGTGAAAAAGTTTCTGACCGAGTGATCAGTGTGGCACTCAAACTGGGCCACCGAGTGGATATCCATCTGCTCATCGAACACAAGAGCAGTCCGGACTCCAAAGTACTGCATCAGCTGCTCGACTATGCGGCCCAACTACTGAAACAGGGCGCTGGCTCAGTCATTCCCATCGTCTTTTACCATGGTCGACAAGACTGGCGTCCGGCCCTGACGCTCGCCGCCGGCCAATATGCCGAGTATCCCGACGAATACCGGCAGCTGTTCAACGGCGTGTTGCTACACTTTGGCATGTTCCTGATCAATGCGAGTGCCCGGTCACTGCATGCGCGACTCCGGCGACTGCCACCCGAGGTGGCACTGGTACTTGACATCATGGTCAACATTGTGGATGCCGATGCCTCCCGCTATGTCGAATGGCTACGGCGGGCGGCACGTTTGGCTCAGTCGGTGCGCGGGCCGTTCATTGATCGGTTGAAAGATGATGTCTGGAAACAGCGGCCTTCCATTACAATAGAGAGTGTCAGACAGTTACTATGGGCCGGTGGCCCGGGAGATGCAGTCATGCAGGAAGCCATTGATATCTGGGAACAGTACCAGCCGGATTCGGGACAGGAAATGTGGGATCTAGCCTTGGAACACGGGGCGAACCAAGGTTGGGAGAAAGGTTTAGAGGAAGGTGTGAAGAAAGGAATGGAGAAAGGTCGTGCAGAAGGCTTGGACGAAGGGCTTGGGAAGGGCCTTCAACAGGGTCTGGACAAGGGATTGGAAAAAGGTGCGCGAGACGCCCGATCGTCCATCGCTCAGTCCATGATTGCTGAAGGTTACGATGACCGAGAAATTCAGACGCTGACGCAACTGTCATTGCCAGAAATCGCTCAACTGAAAAATGGGGCGGCCTGATTCAGTGGTACTAGAAAGATCGTTGTCAAGCTAAATCATGGAGTGACTGGTGCGAAATTCGCCAAAAGCGAAGGTGTTTACCAGGTAAACACTCCCTTTTTCGCAATATTTTCACTTTTTTCGGTCGGCGCATAGCCTGCAAGACCTGTTGTACCTAGTTTCCAGCATCCCAATCATAAGATCAGCTACCGACCCGACAAGTGTGGTCTACGGCTGTTGTCAAGTCAACAATCAGCGCTAGGTAACCGCGGACTACCTCCTTAGTGTGCATCCAAAATGAGCTTTTACCAAATAATCCATCCGCCACGGGCTGTTCGGCGCGCTTTTTCCTTCACCCCCTCTGAAGCTCTCAGCATGGTAGCCAAGTTGCGAAGCCTAACCGTTCGTTATGGTTGCTCAGCGAGAAACTGAAAAAATTGATGAAACAAGTATTTCCAGCATTCTGCTCAGACATTCAGATGTACAGTTACCGCTGCCCACCTGCGAACCGCTTCCGCTTTTATACCATCAGACCGACGACTGACACGATAATCGCTTGTTCCCACTGCCATCCGGGTGACGAACGGTGGCAAAGACTGCTGAACTGAAGTTCAAAAGTTTTCTCCGACAGAAAATGTGTCAGTTATTTGGTTTAACGCCAGGATATCTGAATATTCGCGTCGAATCCCGGCGATTCCACTTGACCCCAGAACAGTCGGCTGGTAAGTTTCATCTAGGCCGGACATATTCGCCACTCCGATACACTCCTTTGGCAATCAAGCTCGCCAATAGTGAACTGATATACAGTACTTTAAACACTTTTATCGTCTTTTAACATCAATTAAACAAATTTTAATTGCTGTTAGATTCTTTGAAATTTCTATCATGTCATTCATCAACCATTTTTTGAGCTAAATTCTCGCACCCTCCTACGCATATATCCTTTTAGTCTTACATGTGATTCCACGGTACCGTCATGAAACGAACTCATGAATTTATCCCATGGAAATTCAAGTCCACCATAATTACAGTGTACGAATCGATGATGCATCTGATGATGAAACGTGCCAAGCGAAAGCACCCTTCGGCGGTTGCCAGCAATGGATTCATAACCACAGTGTGTGGTTGCGGCAGTCAAGCAGAAATACTGCAGATGATAGAGAACGTGCACCGGATGGGAAAGAATGATCCAGTGAACAAGCACTGATCCCAAAAAAATCAAATGCTCAATCGGATGCATGGATAATCCAGACCATGGGCCAACGTTGGTGTTTCGATGATGCACATGGTGGGCTAACCTGTACAGTGGTTTCCAATGCAACCATCGATGAATCAGATAAAAATAGAAAGTTTCCCAAATGGGTACAATCAGAAATATGGCAACAAACCAGATCGGATTTTGCGACCACTGAAGAATTTCGATATGACTGTTGGCAAATCCCCAGATCAGTAGTGCTTCGTAACCAGTCCAAACAGTAACGCCGCTGACCATAGTCCAGAACATGTTGTCATGAACTTGGTTTCGAAACGTATAGGGACGACCTCGGCCAAATGCCCGACTGTCGTATCGACAGCGCTCTTTCTGAAACCGAAAAACGTAGAAGTAAAGATGCAGACCCCCAGCAACTACCATCATCAACACGAAATTTCGCAACCACATCAGTGCGACCCAGTCGAAACCGAAAACCTTGGATGTTTCTAACGGTGGCTGTAGGTAGGTCCAAGAAATCCATGCGATCAAAACAATAATCAGTTTCTCGGAAATGGGAAACCAACTCTGCCAAAACCAGTTCATAATTTTCAAGGGATGCCAAGGCCACTCGAAAAGAGGGGAAACTGCCAAGGGGAGCTTGGGCTGATAATTCCACTGTGGCAGACGGTCACGTCTAGTTAGGGAATCAACTGAACTGGTCTCAATCATCAAAATACTCAATCATAACTGACAACATAACCCATCAATATATACGCACATGTCAAAGAATCAGAATTTTTTCGCGTTGATTGAACAGCAATTTAAGAAATCTTCAAGCCGGCCTTTTTTAGAACTACCAGATGGTCAATCAATCGACTTCTCGAAAGCTGATGAGCTTTCCGCACAACTGGCCAATAAACTGAACGCACTTGGAATCCAGCCAGGAGACCGGATTACCGTTCAAGTCGAAAAATCTGCAGAAGCCATCCTTTTGTACCTAGCTTGTCTGAGAGCAGGATTTGTATTTCATCCACTGAATACTGCATACACACTACATGAACTGGACCACTTTTTGACAGACGCCCAGCCGGTTCTCTTAGTCTGTACACAAGTGCGAAAGCTTGAAGCCGATCAACTGATCAAGAAACACTCGGTCAGGTTGGTACAGACCCTTGACGCAGATGGCGCCGGCAGTTTATTAGAAGATCTTTCTACGTTCAGCAACAGTTTTGTAACAGTCACCAGAAAAAAAGATGATACGGCATTGCTGATTTATACATCTGGCACTACCGGCCAGCCCAAAGGTGCCATGATTACGCACCAGAACATCACCTCCAATGCACACTCCCTCAGTCACGTATGGAACTGGCAACCCGATGATGTTCTACTACATGTACTGCCGGTTTTTCACGTACATGGACTGTGCGTTGGCTTACACCTACCACTGTTGGCTGGTTCTAAAATTCTGTTTGAACCGAAATTCTCAGTCCATCAGACCATCGAAAGACTGCCACAGGCATCGGTGATGATGGCGGTCCCAACCATCTACACGCGCCTGTTATCTGACAAAAGGTTTAACAAAAATCTGTGTGATGGCATGCGGCTGTTTATTTCCGGATCGGCGCCTTTGTTACCGGAAACTTTTGCTGAGTTTGAAGAACGTATTGGCCACCGAATTCTGGAGAGATACGGTATGACCGAAGCACAGATGATCACATCCAACCCACTGAATGGTGTGCGGCTTGGTGGCACGGTCGGCCTGCCTCTGCCGAACGTCAGTGTACGAATTTGCGACGACAATGGCGTACCACTTGGACGCGGTAAGACCGGCACCTTGGAGATTAAAGGTCCCAACGTTTTCAAAGGTTATTGGCGCAATTCTCAAGCCACACAGTCAACTTTTCGCGAAAATGGCTATTTCATGACCGGCGATGCGGCGCAGATTGATGAGAACGGCGTGATTTCAATCGTCGGTCGACTAAAAGATCTGATTATTTCTGCCGGGTTCAATATTTACCCAAGCGAAATTGAATTGGCGCTCAACCAAATCCCGTTGGTGACAGACTCCGCCGTGTTCGGAGTACCACACCCGGACTTGGGAGAAGGAGTTGTCGCAATAGCGGTTCGTCAGTCGGATGATTTAAATGAAGCACAAATTCGACAGGCACTTGAAAATAACCTGTCGACTTTCAAGATGCCGAAGAAAATGATTTTCGTTGACGAGATTCCCAGAAATGCCATGGGGAAAATTGAAAAAAACCGATTGCGAGAGACTTACCGTTCAGTCTTTCAGCCAGCAGCTGATGACTAATTCCCTTCCATTTGCTGAGCGAGTTCGTCCATCAGACCGGCAACACCACCGAGCGACCAACCACCATCAACCGGTAAGACCACACCGGTCACGTAATCAGCAAGTGACGACGCTAGAAACATAGCTGCTTTGCCAATATCTGATGAATGCCCAAGTCTTTTGAGTGGCACCGACTCAACTACCTTGTCAAGCAGTTCCTCGGTTGGCGCCAACCGTTTCATTCCCTCAGTCGCCTGAATTGGACCCGGAACGATTGAATTGACGCGTATTCCGTCGCCGCTCCATTCCATAGCCAAGGTCCGGGTGATCATATCCACGCCTGCTTTGGCCGCACAGACATGCGATTGTAATATCATCGGCACGAATGCCTGCGGCGCGGAAATATTGATGACCGAACTACCAGGCTTGCGCAGATGAGGATAAGCCGCTTTCAGCACATGAAAAGTGCCCAGCAGGTCAATATTAACAACTGCAGCAAATCCATTCGGTGTCATATCCGTCGCGCGTGCAGGAAAATTACCGGCAGCGCCCGATATCAATACATCGAATGTTCCAAATTCGCCATTGAATTGATTAAACCCAGCGACCATCGCGTCATATTGTCTAACGTCTGCACTGAATCCATGTGCTCTCACGCCACGCTGTTTCAGACTATCGACGGCGAAAGCAACTTTCTCAGGCGAGCGACTGACCACCCCGATGTTGGCACCAGCATCGGCAAAGGTTTCTGCGACACCGAGGTTAATGCCACTGGTACCACCGGCAACAATAACTGTCTTGCCCGTGAAATCAAGTTCAGGATAATGGCTCATACTAAATGATCGAATTCAGCCATCGTGGTGGACAAATTTCTAGCGGCGTTCTGCTCAAGAATCAGGAAGCAGTCGAATCGTCCGGTTCCATCGCCGATAGAATCATATACAAAATCGACATCGCGACTCCCCAGTAAGCCACATTCATGAATACCGAACCGGTGAATGTATCAAAGGATGCTAAGACTAGACAGCCGATCAGTGCAATAATTCCTAAAAGATATTTCATATTTGTTCTCCGTAGGTTTAGTATGGCAGAGTTGGTCCAAGATTGGTTGTATTGCTGATAGCAGGGTACAGAAACAGAAAATTAAAGTAAGCAACGTTCAACAAAATGATCAAAGTCTATCGAATCACTTTGCACACAACCCCATTAGGCTAATCATTTCTCCTTTCATTTTACATTTCGCTGGTGTGATATGATTTAACCATATCAGCATCATTTAATGCCTGACTGAGATTATTTCTCAACAAGGTAAAATGATCGCAACTGTGACACTGACCAACGCGTCCAAGGGGAAGGTTTTAAACATGAGTCAAGGTGTGAAAGCCATCGTCAAATCCAAAATGTTAGTCTGGACAAGGGAGACGGCAGGTCTGAACATCGAAATCGCGGCGAAGAAACTTGGTACTTCTACAGCCCGCATCTCTGCTTGGGAAGACGACAAAACTGAGGACCGTCCAACCATCAAACAACTGCAAAAAATGGCGGAGATCTACAAGCGTCCTTTGGGGGTCTTTTATCTTCAACAGATTCCACCAACTTTTAAAGTACTAAGTGATTATCGAAAACCGATCGGTAGTCAACCACGACACTATTCTCCAGAGCTCATGCTTGAGCAACGCTTGATCAATCAGCGACGCGAGCAGGCACTGGAACTCGCTAACTACCTTGAGATTAAACCAACTGTATTCCGACTAGACGCAGATCTAGATGATGATCCCGAGGCAATAGGCGCCCGCATCCGCAGTTATCTGCAGGTGTCTCCTGAAGAACAGATTGGCTGGTCAAACAATCGAATCGCCTTTAACGCGTGGCGGGAGAAAGTCGAAGAAATAGGCGTGTTGATTTTTCAGATATCCCGCGTATCAAGTCATGAACTGTCGGGTTTAGCAATCAGTTATAAAGTCTATCCGGTGATCGCGATCAACAGAAAGGATACCTCATTTCAACGACGAAGTTTCACCTTATTTCACGAGTTTGCTCATCTGATGCTCCGAAAAAGTGGCATTTCAGAACTGGATATTGATACGACTCATCCCGCTGAAGAACAGCGCGTAGAAGTGTGGTGCAACGCAGTTGCGGCAGCTGTGCTGATACCACGCGAATCATTCCTGAGTGATGAAATAGTCCAAAGAAGGTTGATTGACGATTGGTCAGACCAACAGATTGAATTGATTGCGAGAAAATTCAGTGTCAGCCGAGAGGCTGTAGTGCGTCGACTGAACGGTTTCCATTTAGCCTCCGATACTTTCTATCGCACGAAGCAACAACAGTACGCCAATGAGTGGCAGAAGAGCCAAGACCGGAAAAAAGTTGGGCATAAACCACAGAGTTTTATGAAGAATCCGACACAAGACGTCTTTAGCGAATTGGGTAGACCGTTTGTTCATCTAGTACTAAATACTTTCTACAGTCATTTCATTACATTAAGTGACGTCTCTTCGTATCTAGGGGTCCGTGTTCGTCATGTTCCAACCATTGAATAAAAGCTCGGATTTGGATCAGTGTGACCGGCAATTTCTACTACTCCATAGACACGAGTTCCCTGCTTCATGGTTGGGTCAGAGCTTATCCTATTGCCGTATCAATTTTTCGACCTGTCTGGCAATTGCTAGATACTCTCATTGCGAATGATCGCCTGAAAGCTTCGGTAGAAGTGTTCAATGAACTTCGTAAAAAGGATGATGAATTGACTGCATATTTCAAGACACGCCCAAACACATTTGTCGAGATTAAAGACAACCTCATCCAAAATAAAGTCATTGAAATTCTAGAAAAATATCCTCGCCTTGTCGATACTCGAAAAGGCCGAGGTGGTGCTGACCCTTTCGTTATCGCTTACGCCATGACTGGCAAACCATATCATACGATTGTGACTGGAAGAAAGTAAAGCAGGCAGTTTACAAAAACCAACTATTCCATTGGCTCTATTCCAAAATCGTGCGCGTGTACATAAAATCAGATACTTGGAAATCAGTAAATATCACTTTATTTCAAAGCTATACAGCTGTTGATGTTCTCTGCGCATACAATTGTAGAATAGAGCCATTCCATTTATTTGCAAAGCTGAGCGCATTCGTTGTATTAGTCTTGTTCAATTGATCACGGAACAAACTCAGACACCCTGAACGCCAGACACTCATGGTCAGTATTCAATTTACATTACAGAATTAACCAATAACCTTAAAGCAGAGAATCGGCATGAAAATTCTTGACCTGTCTGATGAATGCAGCGTCGACCACCTTGACCACCAGGTCACCAGTTCATTTGCCTGGACCCGCGATGCGATCAACCCGTCCGACTGCATTGTCAATCTCAATACTGCCGCACGCGACGAAATGATGGACATGGTTGACCTCATGGAAGCCAACCCACTGCCCACCCTACTCAGAAAACCGGCACATTTCGACATCCCACATACCATTAAACTGATGCAGGAGATCAAGCACCGATTGGATATGCCACCGGGTGTGGCGGTCATCAATAGCCTGCCACTGGATCAAATAACTGAACAGCAGGCGATTGATGTCTTTTGGGTCATCGGCCAGATGGTGGGGCGAAATGTTTCACAAAAATGGGATGGCACCATGATCTATCATGTTCGCGATACGGGCGCCAAATATGAATACGGCGTGCGCGGGTCCTAT
The DNA here is from genome assembly GCA_965116205.1 of Arenicellales bacterium. GTDB lineage: Bacteria > Pseudomonadota > Gammaproteobacteria > Arenicellales > JAJDZL01 > JAJDZL01. The sequence goes on from OZ220493.1 coordinate 724,894, forward strand.
ACCAGTGTTGAGCTCCTGTTTCACAACGACAACGCATTTGGTGTTACTCTGCCCCATTATGTCGGCTTATTGTGCATCCGACCATCAATCCAGGGTGGAATCAGTCGGTTCTGCAGCCTTTACACAGTACATAACCGAATGTTGAAAAAATATCCAACGGAACTCAAACGTCTCTACCAACCGGTATATTGGGACCGACAGGCGGAACACGCTCAGGGACAACCAATCGTATTGAAAGCACCCGTCTTTCGATACCAACGCGATCGTCTGTGGACTCGCGCCAACCCCAGTCTTATCAAAAAAGGATATGAAGTTGCTGAAATAACAATGGACGACGCCACGGAAGACGCTGTTCTGGCACTCAAAGAAATCTCTGAAGACCCGACACTATGGTTCGAACTTCCCATTGAAAGAGGTCATGTTCAATACTTGAATAATATTGACATTGCTCACTACCGCAGCGAGTTTGTTGACCATTGTGATGAAGACAAGAAACGCCACCTGATTCGTCTGTGGCATCGCGACTCGGGACAAATCACCTACGATGGCTGATTTCCAGTGTCAATCCAGTCAATTGATTGATGGGTTCATCCATTTCACTGGGTGTAGCACTAAACTTCGCGGTGAAAGGCCAACTCTCTTCTGTTCATGATTCTATGGTTTATTCCGTACAGGAGGTCCACTGCGGCCATAATGATTGTGGGCATGAGTGCGCCGATCTTTGCGATGAGTATGGTACAATCTAAGACCGGCGGCAAAGCAGACTACCTGATTGATGTTTTAAACCAATTGCGTGCGGCCAACTGAATCAGTTGTAGTTTCACGTAACCTGACTCTCCTAAAATTCAAGCCAGCCATGACCAAACTCAGTGTCAATCTCAATAAAATTGCATTGTTGAGAAATTCAAGAGGGATGAATTATCCGAAAGTCCTTGACTTTGCCGAACTGTGCATCAAATGTGGTGCACATGGCGTAACCATCCATCCGCGCCCTGACCAGCGCCACGCTACGTACCAAGACGTTTTCGACTTGGCAGAACTCTGTCAAAACCACCCGAATGTTGAGTTCAATGTCGAAGGTTATCCGACTGCAGATTTTCTTGACGTCGTTAAGTCTGCGAAACCACACCAGTGTACATTGGTTCCGGATGCGCCAGATCAGATCACCTCGGATCATGGATGGAACACTCTTTCAGAAAATCATTTTCTGCGTCCGGTACTTGCCGACCTCAAGCATAACGGTATCCGAACCAGCATCTTTCTAGACCCTGATTTGGCGCTGATACCTTCTGCTACCGAAACCGGTACTGAGAGAATTGAACTGTATACAGAAGAATATGCACGGACGTACGATAGCGACGATCATGAGAGAGTTTTTGAACGATATCGAAAGGCATCTGCCTTGGCTCAAGAATACGGATTAGGGGTCAATGCCGGACACGACCTGAATCAGAAAAATCTGGCAAAATTTTTAACGCTCCCCGATATTTTTGAAGTTTCGATCGGCCACGCGCTCACCATTGAAGCCCTACTTGATGGCTACGAGAACACTATCCGATCGTACGTGGCCATAGTTGAACAACACGGCACCTGAAGCGTCAGTTCAAACTACCCCTGAAAAGCAACCACATTCTGTAGCTGTTCACCCAACCCCTCAATACCCAATCTGACCTGATTACCAGGTTTGAGAAAGACTGGGGGCGTGAGCCCCAATCCCACCCCGGACGGTGTCCCCGTCAGGATCAGGTCGCCCGGCATTAGGGTCATGTATCGACTGACATAACTGACCAAGTACTGCACACCGAAAATCATATCATCGGTTGAACCATCCTGGTATCGCTTACCATTCACCTCCAACCATAGGTTGAGATCCTGCGGATCTGGAATTTCGTCCCGTGTAACAAGAAAAGGTCCCAACGGACAAAATGTATCAGCACTCTTACCTTTTACCCATTGTCCGGTGCCTTCGATCTGAAAGGCACGTTCAGACACATCATTGGCAATGCAGTATCCGGCAACATGGTCGAACGCTTTACTCTCATCAACATATCGCGCCAAGCGACCGATGACCACCGCAAGTTCAACTTCCCAGTCCGTTTTCACACTGCCTTTAGGAAGCATTAAATCATCATTGGGGCCTACAATGGATGTCGTTGCTTTCATAAAGAGAATGGGTTCCTCTGGGATATGCAGACCGGCTTCCTCAGCATGCAAACGGTAGTTGAGGCCAATACAAACCAGTTTACCAATGTTCTCGATCGGTGCTCCAATTCTAGGCGACCCGGTAACGAGCGGCAATTCATTGATATCCAAATTAGCCAACCATTGAAGACAGTCAGGCGCCAAATTTGGACCGTCAAGATGAGTAATGTGTTCAGACAGGTCGCGAATTCTACCGTTTTGATCCAGCACGCCGGGTTTTTCCTGACCTGACTCACCATAACGCACAAGTTTCATGGATATTTCCTCAGATAAACGTCAACCAACAGAACAGTTGGTCGTATTCGATTCGTACTTAATTTTCAACTGTTCGCATTTTGAATGATTCGCCACAAGTTTTCCGATGTGGCCGGCATCTGAATATCGTCAACACCCAAGTGCCGCAGCGCATCAAAAATAGCATTCATTACAGCGGCCGGTGCACCGACAATGCCCAACTCTCCAACTCCTTTTGTACCGAGCGGGTTTTCGTCTGTTTCAACCGGGTTCCAGATATTCTCGAACATTGGCAGATCGTCAGCGCGCGGGATGGCATAGTCCATGAAACTACCAGTTAACAATTGCCCCGTCGTCTCATCATAAACTGCTTTTTCCAGTATTGCATGCCCGATACCTTGAGCCACTCCGCCTTGAATCTGTCCCTCGGCGACGAGAGGATTGAAAATTCTGCCGGGATCACTCACCATCACAAATCGATGAATACGAACGACCCCGGTTTCGGCATCAATTTCCACCTCACACGCTTGGCATCCGCTGGTAAAGAGGGCTCCTTGAGTGTAGTACTCGTGCTCAGCAACGAGCTGTTCCCCGGTGTTTTCAAACATCAGCTCGGCAGCTTCGAAAAGACTGACGCGTCGATCAGTTCCGGAAATACTGAATGCTCCTTTAGAGTAATCCAGGTCGTGTTCAGCGACCTCAAGATATCCAGCTACCTGCTGGCGAGCTTTCTTGAGAAGTTTTTCCGCACCGAAGTAAATGGCAGAACCACCAAAACGAAGTGACCGTGATGCGTGTGTACCACTTCCCGTTCGCACGAGGTCCGTATCACCGTCTATAATTTTGATACGTTCCAATGGGAGTTGCAACCGGCTGGCTAGCAGCTGTGCAAAGACAGTTTCGTGCCCGACGCCGATAGATTTGGTGCCGACTCTGGCTTCAACAACATCACCGGTAACCATCACCTCAGCAAATTCATTGGGTGCACCGCCAACGCTGTCCAGATAAACTGAAAACCCCAAACCGCGATACTGATTGCTCTGTGCCGAAGCCCGTCGTCGATTGTCAAACGCTTCCCAATCAATGTGCTGCAACAACATCTCAAAGTTACCCGAGTAATCCCCCGCCGAATAGCATGCTCCACTTGCCGTGGTCCACGGCATATCACCGGGTTGGATCATGTTCAACTGTCTGAAATGCACCCGATTCACGCCTAATTCACGCGCCACCTTATCAACAACTCTCTCCAGTGCAAATGATGCCTCGGCGCGGGCTACGCCGCGGAATGCGCCAATGTTCGCGGTATTGGTAAACACACCCTTGATCTGAAAGTGACTGACGGGAATTCGATAGACGCCACTATTGACGAGGTGCATATAGGACGCGTGCAACCAAATGCTACGCGGATTAAGGTAGGCACCCAGCCGCCAGGTGCTTGACAGTCGAATAGCGGTCATTCTACCCGTCTCATCCAGCGCCAGTGCCACGGTCAGACGATGATCTCTGGATTGTGAATCGGTGAGAAAACTTTCTGACCGCTCCGGCGTATATCTCACTACCGAACCGGTCTGCTTCGCCAGCCACGCCAGCACGGCGAACTCCGGGTAAGGCGAGGTACGTGCGCCAAATCCACCACCGGTATCCGGTGAAATAACCCGTACCTTTTCTACCGCTTCATTCAGCATTTCGGCAATACCTTGTTGATGCCAATGTACGGATTGGCTTCCACATGTGATTTCATATCGACCGGTAGCCCGGTCAAATCGTGCGATGACCGTTCTCGGCTCCATAAACGCGACCACATGCCGAGGATAATCAAACGTTGCAGAGACGACTTTGAAGGCGCGTGCGAAAGCTAAGTCGACTGCTAAACGATCGCCGTATTCACTGTCAACACACACATTGGACTTCAGTTCATCCCACACCAATGGCGAATCAGGGAATACCGCCTGCTCAACATTAGTGATGGCTACCAGCGGTTCATACTCCACATGCACAGCTTCAGCCGCATCTCGTGCCGTAAAAACGTTGTCAGCAACGACCACCGCGACCGGCTCACCTACCACCCGGACTTTCTCGCGGGCTAAAGGCCACCGTCGAACATCGGGCAACGGTTTACCATCCCGGTTGGCCACCGGAAAATTCGGATGTCGATTCGCCGAGTCAATTGGCCGTAACCCGGCTTTTGCCAACATCTCACCATTGACAATTTTCCGCACTCCAGGAATGCGCTGCGCCTGTTCGACATCAATTGAAATGATGCGGGCATGCGCATAGGGACTACGAACGAAGTATGCGAAGGTGGCACCCTCAAGCTGCAAATCATCGGTAAATGTACCTTCACCCGTGAGTAATCGCCCATCTTCGATGCGCCGAATCGGCTTACCAATCCAATCACTCATTACTCAAATTATCTGCTGATAGCAGTCCCATAACTATTAAAACATCTTTGCTCGTGTATGGCGGATTAGGCTTTTACGCTTTTGGCCAAGATAAGGTTACCATATACACAGCACCTGCCAATTCCAACATAGAGCGGTAAATTCCACTTGATTTTTTGCAATTACACACTAACTATAAATGCCGAGTCATATATTTCTAGAAAATTGATCACCTGGAGTATCCGGATGTCAGAAGAAAATACCACCGAAAAAATTGATTTTCAGGCTGAAGTACAGCAACTGTTGAACCTTGTCATTCACTCTCTGTATTCTGAACGAGAAGTGTTCCTGCGAGAGTTGATCTCCAATGCTTCGGATGCCTGTGGACGGCTCCGATTCGAATCACTAACGAATCCAAATCTACTGGAGACTGAGCATACCCCTTCAGTGGAACTCGAAATTACCAAACGTGGCAGGAAAATTACGATTAGGGATAATGGAATCGGCATGACTCGTACGGAGGTCGCAGAGAATATCGGTACCATCGCCCGCTCAGGTACCAAAAGATTCGTAGAAGCACTGACCGGGGAGCAGACCGAAGATACCAACCTGATTGGTCAGTTCGGCGTCGGGTTTTACTCGGTATTCATGGTTGCTGAAAAGGTTGTACTCAAAACCCGAAAAGCCGGCACACCCAAAGATGAGGGTGTGGTATGGGAGTCCGACGGGGTTAGCGGTTACACCATCAATCATCAATCCATGGAACAGCACGGTACCGAAATCATCGTAACTCTGCGCAAGGATGCCAAAGAGTTTCTTGATGGAACAAAAGTCTCCGGCATCATCAAGAAATATGCCGATCACATCTCAGTCCCTATTCGTCTTAAAGCGGACTCGACAACCAAGAAAAAAGATAACGAGACGACGGATGCAGCGGCAAGTGAATGGGAGCTAGTCAACGATGGCTCGGCACTATGGGCTCGTGCGCGCAAAGACATCTCCGCTGAGGAATATGATAATTTCTATCAATCATTGACCTACGATGTTGAGAAACCACTGATTCGACTACATACTCGAGTGGAAGGGCGGCTGGAATATTCCGCTCTGCTGTTCATTCCTGCTCACGCGCCATTTGATCTGTGGGACAGCGAACGGCAGCGCGGCATTAAACTGTATGTCCGCCGGGTATTCATCGCCGACGACACCAAGAATCTGATGCCAGCATACCTGAGATTTGTTCGCGGCGTGATTGACTCTGATGACCTGCCGTTGAATGTGTCGCGTGAGTTTCTGCAGAAAAACAAACAGGTTGAACGAATTCGCGCCGGTGTTGTTAAGAAGATACTGAATGAACTGAAACGCGTCGCCAAAAAAGACACCGAAAAATATCAAAGCTTCTGGCAAGAATTTGGCCGCGCGTTCAAAGAAGGAATTACTGAAGACCGAGACAACCGGCAGACCATCGCTGAACTGCTACGCTTTGCCACGACTCACAGTAATGGTTCTGAACAGAGTGAGTCGCTACAGCAGTATGTTGAGCGCATGCCTGAAAAACAGGAAGCAATTTATTACATTACGGCAGACAGTCACACTTCGGCGCAATGCTCACCCCATCTCGAAATATTCAATAAACACGACATTGAAGTACTGCTGATGAGCGACCCCATTGATGAATGGGTGGTGATGCACCTGCATGAATTTCAGGACAAACCGTTGCAGTCAATTGCAAAGAGTGATTTGTCACTGGACTGGTTGGAAGGCGAGAGTCCAACTGAAGAAAAAACGAATGAGAAAGCGGAAGCGCTGGCGACAAAACTGAAAGATGCCTTGGGTAGCCGGATAACGGAAGTCAAGGTGACATCCAGATTGACTGATTCACCCGCTTGCCTGGTAGTCAGTGACCACGGAATGAGTCGCAATATGACCCGTATTCTAAAGGCAACCGGACAGGCCTCATATGAGGCCCCACCCATCATGGAAATTAACCCGAATCACCCAATCATTGAAAATCTGATCAAGGCAGATGAAGATGTGGATAACTGGGCGCATGTGCTGTTTGATCAGGCTACGTTAAGTGAAGGTTCGGCACTGGATAATCCAGCTGATTATGTCCGGCGAATCAATGCTCTGCTTGCTGAGTCGATGGGTGAAAAAAGTTCCATCATCCTACCCACTTAGATATTGACCCATTCGCTTTACAGTTGATTTAGAGCAGATGTAGAGTTGACAGCAATCAGACCTGACCTTCATTTTGGCAACCTACTCAGCTCGCGCATCATCTTTGTACGACTAACCCACCAAATTCTATATAATCAGCGCTATTGTCGTGACTGTCCGTTACTATTACTTACAGATCGTTCAGGTTTCGACTGACTTAGCGGGGTATGGCGCAGTCTGGTAGCGCACCTGCTTTGGGAGCAGGGAGTCGGGGGTTCAAATCCCTCTACCCCGACCAGTGCAATATGCGCCTGTAGCTCAACTGGATAGAGCAACGGCCTTCGGACCAGGAGCCTTTGCGGGGAATTGAACCTGTAAAGTGGAGGGCACTGTATCGGTGAAACCTTAGCACATCGCGGTGATGGCGACACCGAGGAAACCGACAAGTCGGGATCCGTAGAGACTATACGTGCCCCACCTGAGATGGTGAAGATATAGTCCAGACTACAAACCGGTGATGTCGATCGGGCAATGAAAATTGTAGTAGTATGCTAAGCCGTAGGTTACAGGTTCGAGTCCTGTCAGGCGTGCATTTTTGACTTCGGACATACTGTACGCGTAAGAGTTTGGAGTAAAGTAGTAGATAAGTCTGTGGTGGGCGTAGCTCAGTTGGTAGAGCCCTGGATTGTGGTTCCAGTCGTCGTGGGTTCGAGTCCCATCGTCCACCCCAACCTTGACTCAACTACTACGAAAACAAATTCTCATGCAACTACCAACGCTCAGCGAAATTGAAAATGCGGCCGCATTAATTGGATACTATGTTGCACCTACGCCACAGTTCCGATGGCCACTGTTGTGCGAAAGATATGCAACTGAAGTCTGGGTGAAACACGAAAATGTCACCCCAATCGGCTCGTTCAAAATCCGAGGCGGGATCACCTATCTTGCCAACCAAAAATTCGACCAGGTCATCTGTGCAACCCGCGGCAATCATGGCCAGTCAGTCGCCTACGCCGCCCGATTGTTCAACAAACAGGCCACTATAGTCGTACCCAAAGGTAACAGCACTACTAAGAATGCGGCGATGCGTGCTTTCGGCGGCACTTTGATTGAATGGGGGCACGACTTTCTAGAAGCACACAATTTTGCTCAGCAGTTGGCCGAAGAACGCGAACTTCATTTTGTCCCATCATTTCACCATCAACTGGTTATTGGTGTAGCAACCGGTGGGATGGAGCTCCTGACCCATGTCCCTGACCTAGATATCATTTATGTTCCCATCGGTCTGGGTTCTGAAATATGTGCGATGATTGCCGCTCGCGAGGCACTTGGATTAAGCGCTGAAATCGTTGGCGTCGTCGCCGACAATGCACCGGCCTACGCGCTTTCCTTCGAACAGGACAAACCAGTCTGCACCGCAACAGCCAATACCTTTGCCGATGGCATTGCAGTGAGAGGCGTCGATGCAGAAGCGTTGGCCATCATTCGACAACATGTAATGCGAATCATCAGGGTGACTGAACGGGAAATTGCTGATGCCATGCGCATTTACTTTACTGACACCCACCATGTCATCGAAGGTGCCGGGGCGGCCGCCCTCGCGGGTCTTATCCAAGAGAAATCCCAGTTAACGGACCGCCGCGTCGGGGTCATCGCTTCTGGTGGAAATGTCAATTTGGACTTATACCGCGAAATTCTGCGCGGCAACCTTCCGCAAACCTGAACACTCAATTATGGCGACCCGAAAACAACGCATTTCCAGTCAAAGAAAACAGCGCAAGGCACAGTCCAACCCGCGACTGCCATGGCGCCAGGTTACGAGTCCTTATCTACCGCTCGAAATACTGTCTACAGATCAGGTGGAGGCCATACACCAAGCATCGCTTGAAGTCTTACGAGATGCTGGGATCAAATTCTTGAGCGATAGAGCACGCCAAATTTTCCGCATGGCCGGTGCGGAGATTGATGATGCGCGCCAAATGATAAGATTCGACCCAATGATGGTCGAAGAACTGGTCTCATGTGCGCCACCTAGTTTCATGGTCAAAGCACGAAATTCAGACCGTTCAATTGAGATGGGAGGCAACCACATTAATTTTGCAACGGTTGGCGGACCATCTTTTGTCTCTGATCTGGACAAAGGCCGACGCGCCGGCACTTTGCAAGATTTAAAGAATTTTTTCAAGATCGTACATCAGCTGGAGATCTTTCATATCGGCGGCGCCAGCCCATTTGAACCACAGGAATTACCGGCTGACTCCCGACATCTTGACAAATACCTGGCTGCCATCACCTGCCATGACCGGATTTGGATGTCCAGCATGCTTGGTAGCTATCGGGCATGCGATGGGTTGAGAATGCTGGGAATCGTGCATGGACTCAGTCTTGATCAACTGTCGAAAGATGTCCTAACTATCGGTAATATCAACATCAATTCTCCTCGACAGGTTGATGAGTCCATGTCGGATTCATTGATTGAATTTGCCAGCATGAATCAAGCCGTTCTAGTCACGCCATTTACGCTGTTGGGGGCCATGGCACCGACAACCATGGCTGGTGCCCTAGTCCAACAGAATGCCGAAGCCTTAGCCTGCATCGCTCTCGTTCAAGTCATTCAAAAAGGTGCGCCGGTCATCTATGGCAGTTTTTCCAGCAACGTTGACATGTCAACTGGCTCCCCCGCATTTGGAACACCTGAATATATCCGTACCACCCTAGCCAGCGCCCAACTTGCCCGGCGCTACAGTTTGCCATTTCGGGCCAGTGGCTCGAATGCTTCCAATGCCTCTGACGAACAGGCAACCTACGAGACCTGCATGTCCATCTGGGCTGCTGTCATGGGACAGACTAACCTGCTACTTCACGGTGGTGGGTGGCTCGAAGGAGGTTTGGTCGCTTCGTTCGAAAAACTCATCATTGATGCAGAAATTTTACAGCTGATGTCTGAATCACTCAAACCCATTCCTGTCAATCAGGATACCCTCGCGATCAAAGCAATTGCGGAAGTTCCTCCTGGCGGACATTTCTTCGATGCTTCTCATACCATGCAGCGATACCAGAACATCTTTTACTCTTCTCTGCTGTCAGATTGGCGAAACTATGAAACATGGCATGATGATGGTGCGCAGTACTCCTCTCAACGAGCTAATCGAATCTGGAAGTCGCTGCTCAACGAATACGAAGCACCATCACTTGACCCATCGATCGTTGAGGAACTGGAGCACTACGTATCCCATCGCAAAATTGAAATCGACGACGGTAATTTAAATGCCAGCCTGATCAGCCGCAGTTGCTGGCCATAAGCTGTGCTGAGTTTAGCACCGGCTTTCAAGCGACTGTTGGCACCCGGGCGGCGTGATTTACAGGTGCGAGGCCTTTCAGTACCTCGGCTCCAGCTGTCGGTCGCATGGTCAAGAGGTCCGGTGGTTGCCAGTGGCCGGTTTCGGTGGCTCCGTTGCCCGCGCAGCTGGCGAAAGTCAGACCGGCCAGCCCAGTAGTCAGGCTGGGTTTGCAGTTCCCTAGCGGTGGCCGTTGCGGTGTGTTGCGGCTTGACTTGACGGTGGTCAGGCACCGCGTCGCCACACGGCTTGTCTAGTCCACTGTCCTTGAGTGACAGTACAAAACCCACCTTCGATCAACCATGATAAAGCCCGATTGCGGAGTGTGCCGAACGGCGCGAAAAACCACGCGTGGTGCCGAAATGCAACCCGTTTGAAACCCGGTAACAGATGCCGGCGAAGCGGGCCAGGTGAACGAAAATCTCCGCCAGCCAAGTCCCTCCGTGAACGGCATTGGCGCAAGGCCTTGCCGAACAAGGCGGTAGTAGGACAGGTCATGATGGTGCGCCGTCCGCGCATCCCGGTGCTGACGCTCGTCGACACTGGGCGAATTGCAACGGCCTTCAAATCCAACAACAGCAGCATTCATTGTCAACATCATGATGCTGCCACGATAGCAAAAAGAGTATTGAAAGTCCAACGTGGTTAAGGTTGGGTTGGGTCAGAATCACGCGTGAACAAACTGCCTGACAAAAAAGATACCATCAGTGTTCATGACTTTTGGACAGCCCTGCATCAACAATTGGGCCTGCTAGCGAATCCATCCGTCATTTGTTGATTGGTGTGGTACGATTTGAACAAGATAATCACCCGGAGAACAGTCGGTAGCATGATTATCCATTTCCATTGAATGACGATAAGATTACTGGCTGAAACACCACCTTGCATCAATTCTCGACCCAAGATTAAATTGGAAAACAGACCACCCTCCAGATGTCGGTCGGCCGGTTCATCCGTCTGACGGAGTGAAGGGATGGTCCACCATCCCTTCACCCATCTACCTCATCATCCTGTGTGTTTTCGTTGTGCTTGCCGTGCTTCACCAGCTCAGGGTGCCACCCAGCCAGAGTCGGTTGGTTCGCTCTATTCCCGGTTGATATTCATACTTCAGGTCCAGACGATACTCCTCGCGCAGGCGGTATTCCATGCCGGTGCCATATACCGGCAGACCACCGTCTTCCTGCCACGCCACCGACACGTTCGGCGTCAGCACCCCGGTCCCATAGTCCAGCGCATGACCGTACCGCAGCCGTGCCCCGAGCGTGGCCGTTTCCGGTGCGGCGAAGGCCGCCGTCAGTGCCGCATCCGTGCCGGCACCCACGGACCCAACTCCAGCCGTCCCGCGCGACACGTCCAGCGTCAGTGCCGGCCCGAACACTCCGAGCCCGGCCGCCGGCCGATACGCCACATGGGCATACAGATGCCGCTCGCGCAACCGCTCGTCCGACCGCGAGCGCAGCAGACTGCCACCGACCTGCCACGACCAGTCGCCGGCGCCCGGCACATACGACAGTCCACCGCCCAGCACCAGACCCGACACGCCACCGTCATCACGACTGAAACCGCCTTCCACATGCGGCGTCACCACGCTGCCATCGGCCTGCGGCAGCGCCGTGTGCCACTCCAGCAGCGCCCGCACCCGATTCACCGCCGTCTTCGGCACTGTCGACAGCGTGGTGCGCAGCTGTGTACGCGTCGCATCGCCCTTGAGCGCCAGACCCTGACCGGCCCACGCCGGCAGCTCACCGCGCACCCCTACCGTCACCGTGCGCAGACGAATGCGACCCGACTCATCGGCCGGGGCCGCCGCATCCACCTGCACGGTGCGAATCTTACCTTTGCCGATGCCCAGCACGCCCCAGACGTCCAGACCTTCACCTGCCGTCCAGCGCACATACGGATGTACGCTCTGCAGCCCCGACACCTCGGTGTCATACCAGTGCGTGCCGCGCACCGCACTGCGTGCCGTACCACTCGAGCGGAAATACGCCACCCCGCCGCGCAGGTCATCCTGTGTTACATCCACGCCCAGACCGAAGGTCTGCACATGACCGTCGACCGACAGCTCGCCACTGCCGCGCACATAGTCGGTGCGACTGCCCTGACCCCACAGCCGCAGGACCGGGGCAGATCGTCCGCCAGTTGCCGCCGCCGTCAGACTGAACGAACTCTGCGTCAGCAGTTCATCCAGATTCGCCACGCCGATGCGGCGCATGCCAAACTCATCGTGTGGCGAGCGCAACCCGGACGACTGTGCAACTCGTTGGACACGAATCTCCGCACCACCGCCCAGCGGCAGCGACACCCCGGCCAGCGTCAGCGCATTCTCTCCGGGCGCACTCTCCAGCAACTGGTCCTCAATGATGCCGCCGGTCAGCCCGGCAAACGCCCGTGCCAACACCGCCTGCGACTGGGCCAGACTCATTTCGTTCTGTCCCGCCACATCGTTTTCGCCCACCGTCACCGTCACCGAGGCGACCGTCACCGCCCCGTAGTCGCCACCCGACGCCGCATGCGTCAGCACCACCGCCGCATCCGGTGCCGCATCCTCATCCTCGGCCGCCGCTACCGTCACCGTCTGCGGCGTCGAAAAATTCGCCGCCGTGAACCGAAATGGTGCCCCGCTCACCGTCACATCGCCCGTTGCACCGCTCACCGTGACCGTCACTTCTGCCGACGGCGCCGTGTTCAGCCGCACCGTGTAAGTGCTGCTGTCACCTTCGGCCACCGCCAGTGCCAGCGTCGACAGCGTCACCCCCGGCGTGTCATTCTCGGTCACCGACACCGCCAGCGAACTGATGCTCAGGGAACTGCCATAGCCGGTGTCCGATGAACTGGAACTGTGCGTCAGCGTCACCGCGGCATCGACCAGCGCATCATCGTCTTCGGCCGCCGCCACCGTCACCGTCTGCGCCGTGGCAAAGTCAGTCGTCGTGAACGTCAGCGTGTTCTGATTGCCGGTCATGGTGCTATTCGTGTCCACCGTCACATCGCCTGCCGTGCCGCCCACCGTGATCGTCACATTCGCCGTCGGTGCCTTGTTCAGCCGCACCGTATAATTGCCACGGCCCCCTTCGGGTACCGTCAGCGCCGCCGTCGATATCGTCACCCCCGGCGCATCGATCTCCACCACCGACACGGTCACCGAAGCAATGGTCACCGACCCGTAGCCACCGCCCGACGCACTGTGCGTCAGCGTCACGTCCGGATCGGTCGCCGTATCGCCGTCCTCACCGGCCGACACCGTCACCGTCTGCGCCGTCGCGTAGTTGGCAGTGGTGAACGTCAGCGTGTTCTGATTGCCCGTCGTCCCCGTGTCGGTGTCCACCGTCACATCACCCGAGGTGCCGGCCACCGTGACCGTCACATTCGCCGATGGGGCACTGTTCAGCCGCACCGTATAGGTGCCACTGCTCTCTTCAAACACCGTCAGCGCCGGGCGCGACACCGTCACCCCCGCCACATCATTCTCGCGCACCGTCACCACCACCGACGCCACCGTCACCGCCGCATAACCGCCCCCGGCCGCGGTATGCGTCAGCGTCACCTTAGCATCCGTCGCCGCATCCGGGTCCTCCCCCGCCGACACCGTCACCGTCTGCGCCACCGACCAGTTCGCCGGCGTGAAAATCAGCAGACTCTGATTGCCGGCCCGACCGGCGTTGGTGTCCACCGTCACATCACCCGACGCACCGCCCACCGTGATCGTCACATCACCCGCCGGCTGCACATCCAGCACCACCTTGTACGTGCCCCGACTGCCTTCATCCACCGTCAGCGTCGCCCTCGACACCGTCACCGCCGCCCCCGCCACCGCGGCCACCATCCCCGGCGTCGCCGTGGCATGGTCCGACCACACCGAAGACCCGCCACTGGCACGCGCCAGCACCCGGAACCGGTACTCATGACCGTCGGTCAGCCCGGTGAGCACCACCCCCGTCCGACTGCCATCGGCAATCTCGTATATCGTACCCCAGGCACCCCAGCTGCTGCCACTGCTACTGCGACTGCCGTACTGATAAGCCCAGCCGGTCAGCCCGCTCTGCGCATCCCAGCTCAGCCGCACCCCGCCGGCCTGCGGCGAGGCCACCACCCCGGTCGGCTTCGCCGCCCCGGCCCGTGGCGTCGCCGTCACCACTTCCGACTGCATACCGTTGCCGATGTTATTTTTAGCCCGCACTCTGAACTGATACGCCGCATCGTTGTCCAGCCCGGTCACCGTGTGCGCCGTGGTGGTCGCCGTCGACCCGTCGATGTCATTCCAAGGCCAGGCTCCGCTACTCCCCTTGCGATATTTCACCTGCCAGCCGGTGATCGACGCATTGCCCGGATCATCCCACGACAGCACCACTTGGCCGTTACCCGGCGTGGCCTGCACATTCTCCGGTGCGGCCGGCTCCGCCGCCGGATCGTTCAGCGTGCCCTCGGCCGTCAGATCGGACAGCGTGGCCGCCACATAGTTGGACCCGGCCGGCCCGTTATTCAGCGTGATGGTGTAGGTCTCCGCACCTTCCGTCAACGTGTCCGTCGCCGTCGGGATCGACACCGTCCCCGTGGTGCTCGCCGGATCGCCGAAATCGGCATCGAACAGGCGCGGCCCCAGACCGCCGGTGATGTCCGCAGCCGCAATCGGCTTCGCACCCCGCCCGGTCAGCTGCAGTCGCACCTGCTTCGTGCCGGTCAGCGCCCGATCCGAGCGCACCTTCAGCGTGATGTCCGTCCCTTCCGCCACCGCCACCGGATCCTCCGGCAGCGTCAGCAACGGCGTGGTGTCGGTGCTCGACACCGTCACCGAACCGATGGTCAGGGAACTGCCATAGCCGGTATCCGACGAACTCGCACTGTGCGTCAGCGTCACATCCGCATCATCGGTGGTGTCCGCATCGATGGCCACCGCCACCGTCACCGTCTGCGCCGTCTCCCAGTTGGTGGTGCTGAACGTCAGCGTGTTCTGATTGCCCATCGTACCCGTATCAGTATCCACCGTCACATCATCCCCTGCTGCATCGGCGATGGTGATCGTAACCGTGGCACTCGGCGCCTTGTCCAGCTTGACCGTATACGTACCACTGTCGCCTTCCGCTACCGACAGCGTTCCCGTCGACAGCGTCACCCCCTTCGCCAGTGTCGCCGTCGCCGCCAGCGTCGCCATCGCCTCGGCCGATGCCGCACCGTTCGCAGTACCATTGCGGGCGCGAATCTTGAACGCATAGGTGTTGCCATTCATCAGCCCGGTCACCGTATGCGACGTGGTGGTGGCCGATGACCCGGCCATGTCCGTCCAGGCACCATAACTGCCGGCACCCTGTTTCTGCTGATACTGCCAGTCGGTGATCGCATCGTTCGCCGGATCGGTCCACGCCAGCACCACCTGACCGTTGCCCGCCGTCGCCGTCAGCCCGGCCGGCTGGGCCGGCGCAGTGCCATCAAGCAGCGTGCCCTCGGCCGTCAGATCGGACAGCGTGGCCGCCACATAGTTGGAACCGGGCGGCCCGTTATCCAGCGTGATGGTGTAAGTCTCCGCACCTTCCCTAGCCGTGTCCGTCGCCGTCGGGATCGACACCGTCCCCGTGGTGCTCGCCGTATCGCCGAAAACGGCATCAAACACGCGCGGCCCCAGACCACCGGTGATGTCCGCCGCCGCAATCGGCTTCGCACCCCGCCCGGTCAGCTGCAGGCGCACCTGCTTCGGGCCGGTCAGCGCCCGATCCGACGTCACCGTCAGACTGATCGCCGTCCCTTCGCGCACCGCCACCGGATCCGTCGGCAGCGTCAGCTTCGGCGTGGTGTCGGTCACCGACACCCGCACCGAGTCAATGTCCACCGTACCGTAGCCTCCCCCCGTCGCACTGTGCGTCAGCGTCACCGTCTCACTCTCGGCGTTGTCATCAACCGCCACATTCACCGTCACCGTCTTGGCCGTGCTGTAATTGGCAGTCGTGAACGTCAGCGCCGCCGGGTCCACCGTCACCGCACTCGTCGTACCCCCCACCGTAACGGTAACCGTGTTGGTCGGTGCCGTGTCCAGCGCCACCGTGTAGGTGCCGCTGCGACCTTCCACCACCGTCAGCCGCAGCGGCGACACCGCCGCTCCCGACGCCGAGCGCGGCACCGCCGTCACCTCATCCGACGCCGGCCCGTTGCCACCCACATTCACCGCCCGTACCTGGAACTGATAACTGGTGCCGGCCGTCAGACCCGACACCGTGTGCGTGACCGTGTCATACTGGGAATTCGTGATCGCCGTCCAGTCACCCCAGGCGGCCGTGCCGGCCTTCTGCCGATATTCCCACCGGGTGATGTTAACCACACCGGTCACCTCCGTCCACCCCAGCGTCACCGACTCCACCCCGGCCGTGGCGGTCACCCCGGTCGGCTTGGCCGGCACCGGCGGGGCCGTCGTCGATACGGTATAAACGTCCGACGCCGGCCCGGCACCGGCGGCGTTCACCGCACGGATTTTGAAACTGTATGACGTGCTGGCCGGCAGGTTGACTACCGTGTAACTGGTCGTGGCCGCACTGGAATCCCGAATGGCGCGCCAGGGAAAATCATTGCCGCCATGCGTCTGCTCAATCTCCCAACGGCTGATGCTGGCATCGTTCGGATTGTTCCAGCTGAGCGCCACCGAGTTGGCACTCGGCGTGCCGGTCAGACCGGTCGGCTTGGCCGGCAGACTGGAAGCGGTGACCGTGACCGTGGTGGAAGTGGTGCCGGCCACAACGGCCGAGCCATTGGGACCCTTCCAACTCCAGGTGACGGTATGCGTGCCGACACCCAAATTGGCACAGGGAAACAGGTTGACACCGAGACCCTTGGTGATGCCGGCCGGCGCCGCGGTGATCTCAATGCGGCCATTCCCCTTTAGATTCGCAAGTCGATTAATGTACGATTGCCCCCCGGCTCTTTGTTGCAGCCATATCAGGGTTTCACTCCCTCTGCGCTGCTTGACCGACAGCAGGTTGAAGCATTTCAGCGTTTGTGTTACACCGGAAGTCAGGACCACGCTGGAACTTGGATCGGAGGTAAGAGTCGGAGTCTGACCGCGCGGCGTGACGAACACCCAGTGCTGATTGTTGACCACTGATTCGCCTGCGAAAGCGCCGCCGGCCAGCCGAAAATCCATCCGACCGACATATTCAGTACCATTGGTTGCTGAAAAACTGTACGAGCCAGTCCAGACGCTGTTTGTTTTGCTAGCACTACCTACGGGAATGTTCACCCAATTATTGAAATCAGGGTTCGCTCTCGGAGAAAAATTATATCGAAAATAGGCTCCGATGGTCACTGGAGTGTGCCTGAATGTCCATTTGAGTGTTATCGTTGCATCACCGGCGGTGGCACTCAGACTGATTCTAGCATCGGCCGGGGGCGCCAGCACGAATAGCAGGGTAAGAACTCCCAAGCAACTGAAAAAAACCGCCGACAGGCGACGGACGGTTCTACCGAGAACTGGCATCGGTTCAACCCCGCGCTCGGCTTCCGTAGGGGGGGGGGTAGCCCGTCATCATTTTATCGGCTCTTTTGGCGATACTCCCCTTGTAACCTGAAGGATTAAATTTCGATTTGATATTGTCAAAATCATGAATGGTGGACTTCATATTACAATCACTTAATTATTCGAATAAATCAATAACACAACACAACCGGGTTAACCGGATTTTATTCAATTCAGTTTAATAACTAATTTTAAGATAAAAGACTTAAAATTAGGAAAATTATAGAGTACTTTTTCACTCGACCTGACGATTCAACTCTTTGACCATCGCATCTTGAGCCTCCATACACCGTCCAGAAACCATTATTGATTCTCGCTCTGCAATGCATCTGAATCTAGGAAATTCTGTCATGTGAAGCGCTCCCTGGCACCTCTACGCTCAGCTTTTCTTCACTAGATTTCCGGTCTAGTTCGCCAAAACGCCTGAACATCATTGACTCTTCCACGCCAACTGAGAAAATCGTCATTTTCCTTGGATCTAACGTTGTCTACTGCACAGGATGAAATATATCCTTCACACAGCCTGCGATACGACAGCACCCTTCACCATCAAATACGACCCAATCACCGCCCACTCATGCATAGAAAAAACCTCTCTCTATCCGGTATCAATTTCGCCACAACTTTTTCGAAAGCCGCATCGACCATTATTACCCGTTCGCCATCAATCCCGGATAGCACAATGCAAAACATCAACTGAGCTACCATCATCACCAGATTAATACAGGGTCACCACGACTTAACGTTCCCTTGTCCCGCCTTGATGCAAAGTTTCTGCTCCGCTACCAAATCCATCCAGTTGCGAAATAACACTTTAGCGTGATGGCTCCAGGTGTTGACCAGCTGGGGAAGAATCGCCATTTCTGGAAACTCTGGTAAGTCTTCGGACCGTTCCAGTGCCCGCACAAAATCACTGCCAAACTTACGTAGTTTACGTTGCGCGGATGCCGGTAAGTAATTCAACGGAAAATTTGGATAGTCAGTTCGTTCATGGTTTCGGTAGCGATTGACTTCACGCTTGAATTCCTTCAGCAGACTCACTGTATCATATTCAGGATGACCCTGTAAGAAAACCCATTGGTGCCCATCCGCACTGACTGCCAAGCCAAAATCGGCCGCCTGACTGGTGGCAAGAATCTGGATACCTTTCGGTTCCAGTTGTCGGGCAGTCATTTCAAAGACATGCGACCGGGGTTCCTGATATCGTTCCGGCATATCCGTCATCAGTGGATGTCGGTGTTGAACCACCCGGTGAGAATAGACACCCCAGCGCTTGTCTGGCCGGCAGCGCATTCGATCAATATTGTGAAATATTTTCAGTATGGCATGTGACGCCAGACAGGAGCATAGGATGGTCGGAACACTCGCATCCGCCCAGTGTACCACCTCTTCCAAATACGGCCAGAATTGCTCGGCGGTGATTTCCCAATTGCCCGGATTTGCACCCGTCAGAACCAGTCCGTCCAACCGGTGTTTCTGAATCTCCTCAAACGATCCGTAGGCCTTGGCAACATACCCGGCGGCTTCAACACCTCTTGGCAAACCCGCAATGGTGAACGGGTGAATGGTGACCGAATAATCAGTCGCCCCGGCCGCCAGCAGACGGACAAACTGACGTTCTGTGGCCTTCAGCGCCCGGTCGGGCATCATATTCAAAAAGCCAATATGCAGTTGTTGTAAGTCTGCAGAGACAGTCTGTGCCGGATTGGCCAGTTGAACACCTTCGTGCTCAAGTCGCATCCAACAGGCCAGATCACGATGACGCTGCAGGACCATACAATCAGCTTGACACTTCAGACGGCGACCGGCTCAGCCATCAAGAACGCTGCAAACCAGGTCAATAAAGTCCTGTTCGTCCCGAACGCGATTAATGTCGCCAGCTGACAGAGTATAGCCGTACTGATCTGCAATACGTGCATACTTGGGCCGCCTGGAGTGAACCAACTGTGGAAAAATCCACCGCACGAACCGATAGGGATCAATCTGTTCAACTCCGCCTAATTTTTCTGAGACCAGATACTCTTGTAGTTTCACCTCAAGAAACTCAGCTTCGTAGTAAAGTGGCTTTGGATGCCTGACCTGTCTTTCAATAATCTCCGACTCATGTTCTACATCCACATCAATCAACAGTATCAAAGTCTGACTGGCAAGCAACTGAAGTACTCGTTCGTCCCCCAGTTCACACAGACTGCCGCTGGAATCATTAATAAAATGATCGTAACCATAAATTGACTTCGCCTTGCTAACAAACTCGCCAACATCATACATGGAGCGAATCTCCGCCGCCCGGTGAAGGGCCTGTCGTCTCTTGAACTCATGGAGCGGCAACCCCCCTTTTTCTTCAGCACCGAGCATGCCGACAAACTTGGACAACAGCTCAAGATTATCAAATGTCATGGCACTCTGAATACTGATGGAATCACTGCGTAGCAGGTCGCGTAGAAAGCCAACCAGCATAGCTTTTTCCTTGATGTTGTCAATAATTGGCTCATCCAGATAACGCGTACCGATTCGATAATCGGCTGAATAATGAAACCACGACGTCGACGGAAGCTTGCGCGCCAGCGTAGTCTTACCACAACCCGACATTCCCATCAGGGTGACAATTTTGCGTTCCGCGTTCCTAAACTCCTGCCCGATCAATCTCATTACTGTCCCCATTTTGTTTGGAGCTCATCTCGACAGTTCGGTGAGCAGAGAATCAAAATACGGCAAACGTCAGTCATATTTTTGGTATTTTCGATCTGCCATCGGATGTTTATCAGATACATCATGCAAATCCAGATACGTCAGTTCATCAAAGCCGCCGATACTGACACCGTTGATGAATATTTGTGACACGGTCTTCTTCCCGTCACTTCTTACCAACATTTCTTTTTTTCGCGCCGGACTGGACATCACATCATATTCACTGAAGGTGACGCCATTTTTCCGCAGTAGTCGTTTTGCTGCATGGCAATATCCACACAGTGGGCTGGTGTAAATCTCAACTCTTTCCATTCCTGACTTAGCGTATTCCAGTGTGACCAAAACCGCCGGCCGCACGGTTGGTCGGTTCGAATTTATCAACTCGCACCAAACTTGGATGAATGATCGGCACAAAAATCATTTGCGCAATTCGGTCACCGGGTTCAATAGTGAATGCTTTGGCGCCACGATTCCAACATGAAATGAACACTTGTCCCTGGTAGTCAGAATCAATTAAACCGATCAGATTCCCCAATACAACACCATGTTTATGTCCAAGTCCGGAACGTGGCAGTAACATCGCCGCAATGTTCGTTTCGCCAATATCAATGGCAATGCCGGTTGGAATCAACTCACAGGCTGATGGGTCGAGAACCAGCCGGTAATCAATGCAGGCACGCAGATCAAGTCCTGCTGCACCGTCGGTCGAATACTCCGGTAGCGGAATGGAATGTCCGATCCTAGGGTCGAGAATTTTGTAGCGTATCTCTTGCATGATATCTCGTGGCGATTTCCTCCACCAGCTTTTCCGCAATTTTGGTTTTCAAGGCCGGCCCCAATGTAGTCACACCACTACGATCAATGACATGCAGTGTATTTCGATCCGACCCGAGTGCACTCGTTTCACCAATCACCGAGTTGGCGGCAATCATGTCGGCACCTTTAGACAGCAGCTTCTTCCGTGCCGCCGGGAGCAGATTGTCGGTTTCGGCCGCGAACCCTACACTGAATACTGTCGGTGAATGCTGTTTTACTTCCTTCAGAATATCAGGATTGCGCACGAACTCCAGACTGAGAATTTCGTTAATCTCTTTTTTTATTTTGTTTGTTGATTCTTGACGTGGTCGATAATCCGAGACCGCGGCAACCGCGATGAATATGTCCTGCTCATCAATTCGGTCCATGACCGCTGCAAACATTTCTTGAGCATCAGTGATTGAAAAAACATGGTGTACCGAATGGGGCAGCGGCTGTGTCGTCGGTCCCGCAACCAGCGTGACCTCTGCACCGCCTTGAACCGCAGCTTCGGCAATGGCGAATCCCATTTTTCCTGAGCTGAGGTTGGTGATGCCACGAACCGGGTCAATGGCTTCCCATGTCGACCCTGCGGTTATCAGTACGTTTACGCCGGCCAGCAGGGCGTTGCCAAAGAGGTTGCCAACATGGTCAACAATAACCATGGGCTCAAGCATACGACCTGGACCATTCTCGCCACATGCCTGATCTCCACTATCGGGTTCGATAACGTTGACGCCGCGTTCGCGCAACAGACTGATGTTGTATTGAGTCGCGGGGTTAGACCACATGACGCGATTCATCGACGGGGCGATTGCAATCGGTACTTCAGTGGCTAGACACAGTGTGGTCAGCAGGTCATCAGCGAAACCATGGGCCAACCTAGCGGCGAATCCGGCGGTGGCCGGGGCAACAATTACCGCATCCGCCCAGCGCGCCAACTCAATATGACCCATGCCCGCTTCAGCAGTTTCATCAAAAATATCGCTTCGCACCGGCTTACCACTCACCGCCTGCAGCGTGAGACTTGAGATGAATGCCGTGGCATTTTTGGTCATCACAACGCGAACTTCCGCACCGACATCATTGAACCGGCGCACCAGTTCTGCCGATTTATAGGCCGCAATTCCACCGGTCACGCCGAGTAGTATGTGTTTGCCATTCAACGGTGCGCGCCGCATATTTTTCCTCAATTAAAACTCACTTTGATTTATTTCGTTTAATAGTATAAAATGTTTCTTTTCATTCCTATACTTTCAATTACTCAGGTGCCGACAGCCATGCCAAGAGTTTGCCAGATCACCGGAAAAAAGACCATCAGCGGGCACAACGTGTCGCACGCACACAATAAATCCAAACGTCGATTCAGACCGAATCTGCATAGTAAACGGTTTTGGGTGGAAAGTGAGAATCGCTGGGTAAAACTGCGCGTCAGTCGCAAAGCGGTCCGCACGATTGACCGAAAAGGCATTGAGCACGTCCTAGCCGAACTGCGCACCGAAGGTATTAAAATCTGAGCGAAAATAACGAAGGGAACTGAATCATGCGAGAAAAAATCAAACTTGAATCATCGGCAGGAACCGGACACTTCTATACCACTTGGAAAAATCGGCGTAATACGGAACAAAAACTTGAACTGCGCAAATACGATCCCGTTGCCGGCAAACACGTCATCTACAAAGAAACCAAGTTAAAGTAGACACGATCAACCCCGGTGTCCTTTTTGCAGTCAACCATCAGTTGGCTGTACTGCCTTTCAGACGAATGGAAAACTGCATGAGCGCTTCAATACCTGAATCTTCGGCGCGTTGACACCATTCCTCTAAGGACTGCCGAACATGTTCGTATGAATTCGACGATCGGGATGCGATGTGCTGTAGAGACTCTCTCATGGAATAAACCGTCGCCAATCGCTTATTCGTCTTCAGAAAATTCTGGAGCCATTCCTTTTTGAACTCACTCAGAGTCGTATGGTCGGTCGTCACCAGGCGCTTGGCCTGTTTGATCAGTCGGCGTGTTTCACCGGTCGCCGCTCGAATCTCCTCCCGCCAGACCCCTTTCAACACTTCATTGGCATAGATCGATAACACCTGAAATCGATTGGCAACGAATACCCTGACCGTATCGAAATCACAATGTTGTTTGTGCTGATCGTAAGTCAGTATCGGCAGTCGACGGCGAATATCCACCAATCTGAGTTTGTTTAACAATCGTACATAGCACCAGCCGAGATCAATCTCCCACCAACGCGCAGAAAATTGGGCTGAGCCCGAGTAAGCATGGTGATTATTGTGCAACTCTTCACCGCCAATGATGATGCCCCAAGGAATAATGTTGCGACTGGCATCGGGCAGATTAAAATTTCGATACCCCAGATAGTGACCCACACCATTGATGACCCCAGCCGCCCAAAATGGGATCCACAGCATCTGCACAATCCAGATGGACAGTCCGGCGACGATTCCAAAGATACTGATGTTGACTGCGAGCAACACCAAAAGCCCCAGATTGGGATGTTTGGCATAAACATGGTTTTCCAACCAGTCGTCTGGCGTACCTCTACCATACTGGTCAAGGATTCCCGGCCATCGCGCGGCCCGGCGATAGAGAAGCAAACCACCCCAAAGCACCCGATTGATACCGACTTGCTGAGGACTGTGTGGATCGTTTTCGCCCTCGACATTGGCATGGTGTTTGCGATGAACCGCGACCCACTCTCGAGTGACGATTCCCGTAGTCAACCACAGCCAGAAGCGAAAAAAGTGACTCAGTAGCGGATGTAGTTCAACCGCACTGTGCGCCTGATGGCGGTGGAGGAAGATGGTGACAGCAATGATCGTAACGTGGGTTAGCAACAGGGTGATCAGCGCATAACCCCACCACGGCAACTGAAGCAGAGAAAAATCCAGCATGAGCCAGTTCCAGAGTCCGTCTACCTTTCCCGGTAAACGATTCGACCTTTGGTCAGATCATAAGGAGTCAATTGCACCACAACCCGATCACCACGTAAAATACGTATGTAGTTTTTTCGTATCTTACCGGAAATATGAGCCGTGATGATATGGTCATTGTCCAATTGGACTTTGAACGTCGTATTCGGTAAAGTCTCGAGTACCGTACCATTCATTTCAATTTGATCTTCTTTAGCCACAACAGCGGAGTTCATCCTCATTAGAAAGTTGTCCGTAAGGGAATTAAGTATATCAAATTAACTCAAATTCTCCACAGTGTCGAACGCACATAATTTCATTGACCGACAATTAACATGCTTTGGATTAAAACTTTTCACATCATTTTCGTCGTCACCTGGTTTGCTGGTCTATTTTACCTGCCGCGGCTGTTTGTCTATCATGCGCAGACTGAAGATGAGATCAGCAACGCGCGTTTCAAAATCATGGAACGCAAACTGTACTTTGGCATTACCACTCCCAGTGCACTGCTGGCGCTCGGTACGGGATTGTGGCTGTGGCTGGGTTACGGATTTGGCGGGAGCTGGTTGATGTACAAGTTACTACTAGTGCTGATGCTTATCATTTACCACCTGTGGTGCTGGCGATATCTGACGAAATTTAGAGCTGATAGTAATGTTCGCTCCCATACTTTTTTCCGACTGTTTAACGAACTGCCGGTCGCTCTGCTGATCGCAATCGTCGCACTGGTGGTGATCAAACCTATTTGATTTCCACCACATTGTTTTATCGCCATCATTGCCGAAATGCTGCGAATCTACTAATGCCTAGGGAAACGCCCCCTGTTATGTTTATGCGGGCAAAGTAGTCGAGACAACGAATGGTGAACGCTAAGGTGACAAACATTTGGTGGCGCCCAGGATTGGACCGGTGATTCTATTTTGAGTTTCATTGTATGTCTGAATGATGATGGCACAATCCTGATTTTCCGTGAGTGGTTCAATTGGGGTGGTGAGAACCACCGGCGTCCCTCGCCATTGACCAACCGATTGCAGACGACGAACGACATTGGTGTTGCGGAGTTGCTTTCCCATGTTCTCACCAGACGTCACCTCGGTCACGTGCTGTTTATCAAATATCACCAGCCAAATATCTGCCGCGGTGGGAAATTCACCATCAACCCGTATCGTCAACTTTCCACCATCGGTGACCCGAGCTGAAGGGTGTAGTACCCATCTAGCTTTCTGGTCCATTGCCCGCTGTGTTTCCCGGGACCGACTGCCCACAAATGAGTGGGTGCCATCCACCACTATCTGTGGTGTGTAGACACCGGTTTGACCGCTGAGCGATAGTCGACTGTAATCACGCTGGCGTTGACTATACGCCGGTGATGAAAATGGATCCTGCCACTGCCCAGCGGCACCATAGACCAGCGTATCCCAATAGTCAACATGAAACTCAAGGGCCAAAATGTTCTCATTCTGCGCAACGATTTCACCCAACAATCGCTCGGCCGGTGGACAGGAATAACATCCCTGTGATGTAAACAACTCAAAAACATGTTGAATCGCACTACCGGCATGGGTCGGTGACGACGCAAATATCGTCGCAAACGTTGTAAATATTCCAGCCACAGTCATTCGGAATAGCATAATGACGGTCCTCCGTAGTAAGATTCAGCGAATGTGTACACCGATTGTATTGAATTTTGTTTGACGTTGTTCTTGTTGCGCCGAAGATTCCGCCTAATACGGGGAACATTATTCGGCTCTGCGCCAATACCGGCTGCAGTTTACATCTGCTCGAACCACTCGGTTTTGAGATGGATGACACCCGACTGCGCCGCGCCGGTCTTGACTATCGAGAGGGTGTCAACATTACAGTTTACTCGACCTTTGATGACCTGCTTGGTGCCCACTTGGGGCACCGCGCCTGGCTATTTTCGACGCGCTACCGAAAACTCTATACCGACGTCAGTTATCAGCCCGGCGACCTGCTAGTGTTCGGTTCGGAAACGACGGGACTACCCGAAGCAATTCACGACAGCTTCAATGCGGAGTCGAAACTGACACTACCGATGCGGCCCGGGAATCGGAGCATCAATCTTTCGAACGCCGTTGCCATCGTTGTCTATGAAGCCTAGCGCCAACAGGGATTTATACCTGGCAACTCATGAGTTCGCGGCGCCGCGACCGCGTTGATAGGGTAACACCATCAGTCACCAAACTGCTGAATGGAGTTGCTACCATTGACCGGTATTCGGCATCGTCTGCCAAGGTTCCTTAGGTGGCAGTCGCTCACCTTTTTGTAGGAGTTCAATCGAAATGCCATCGGGTGACTTCACGAAAGCCATTCGCCCATCGCGGGGTGGTCGATTGATGGTGACGCCATGCTTTACCAGATGCTCACACTGCTCATAAATGTTATCGACTTCGTAAGCGAGGTGACCAAAATTGCGCCCACCGGTGTACACCTCTGGGTCCCAGTTGTAAGTCAATTCAATTTGCGCATCCTCATCGCCTTCTGCCGCTAGAAAAATCAACGTAAACCGTCCGTCTTCGTTATCCATGCGTTTAATTTCCTGAAGTCCGAGACAGTCAACGTAAAATCTCAGCGACTCATCAATATCAGTTACCCTGACCATCGTATGCAGATATTTCATCTCGAGTCATCCACCTGATTCAATTGAAAATGTTTGCGCATGATATACCGACGGCACGCCACTGAGTGAATACCGGTCAGGTTTACTCATGGCCATATTTGGAAGCATATAATAAAGACTGAGAATGTTTCTTGGATTAATCCGTCCGGCAAACTTCAATACGTTAACGTTTTAATGTTAACTTAAGCCATGTTATTATAGATTTTTTAGGTGCCCGGTGAAGGAATGGTCTCATCCATTCATTGGCTTCAGGTGCTACCTACCGGGCCGTTTACGCACTGGCTAAGGAATCCTGAAGCACTCTTCCGTCTCAAGGTGCATTAATGAACTGCGATACTTCAAGTGATTAATGAACACAGCGATGATAACGAATACTACGAAGCGACTTAGAATGCCATTTTTGTCATGAGAAAATTTTTTGCAACGATCAATTTTACGCATTGGACAGGTATTGCCTGCCAGTTCAATGAAATGATCTGGAGAATTTTTCCGTTGCCACTCTCACCATTAAGTCTTGACAATGCTGATGGGCATTCCATGAGTTGGCGCCATTTCATATTGGCCGGTCTCATGCAACTGCATAGCATCATTCCACCATTTCCAGCCGACTGTAGAATGTTACGTTCTCGTCAGTGGCGATCACCCATTGCATTCGGCAGATGACATCAGGTTTCAACCGGAAGATTCTCCTTGGTCCAGGCCGCCATACCACCCTGAAGCGTGCGAATATTGGTAAAGCCATTCTTTTTCAGTATGCTAGCCGCCTTACCGCTCCGATTTCCCAGACGGCAGCAGACGACTATCGGGCGTGCTTTGAATTTCTTAATGGTCTGAATGTCCGATTCAAGACGGCTGATTGGAACGTTACGGGCTTTGGGAATGTGACTGCCAGCATACTCCCGGGCTTCTGAAACATCAAGGATAACGATCTTCTCATCACGCATGACCATTGGTAGCTCATCGACGCTGACTGAACGAATGCCGCCACTTCGCTTACGAAGCGGCTCGAATGCAAGCAGCGCAATAATGGCCGCCAAAGCGGCAAACAGATGCCAATTGAGTTTCACAAATTCAAAGTACATTGCGGTCCACCAAGATGATCCGGTTAAAAGCCAATGTCGGTGATTGGCTCTGCAGTCCAATGACGCCAATCGAACCGACATGAACAACAAGACAGTTCCACTCATTACGCTTCTGGGTGTACTCCTGTTGCCGGCGCCGACGCTGTCCAATTCCGTATTCGGGCAAGACAATTATAGCGAAGACCTTGCCAGCATCACTTCACAAATCACCGAACGGACGGCGGCGATGGCTCAATCTCAAACGAGACTCGGCCAGCTCCAGGAACGTTTGGCCATGACCGAGCAGGAAATCGTAACCATCGAGCAGAAACAACGCGATATACGGGATATGCTTGGCAACCAACAGCTGACCGAGCAGTATTCGAGAAAAACCAAGAATCTGACCCTGTTGGAAATTGAACGGCGAACCGTCGCCTTCCAATCAACTCTGCCAACCTACCGGCAGCTGATTAATCGTAGTAATATGGCCATGGCGCTACGCGACAATGACGTGAATCGCCTGTCGCGGTCCCTTGCTTACCTGCACTACCTGTCTCGAACTCAGTCTTCCCGTCTGCAGGAACTCTCCAACACACTGCATCACGCAACGTTAGATGGTGCCAACACCGCCCGGATCACTCTTGATCACGCAGCACTCGAACAGCAATTGACTAACCGGAGAATCGCACATCAAGAAACCGCACAAAAGATCGCGACCCTGAGTCAGGAAATTCGCGTACAGACCGAAAAAATCCAAACCTTGCAAAATGAAAAACATCATCTGACTCAACCACTGACTCCATCCAGAATCCAATCAAAGGCGACAACCACCAGTCTTGAAAAGAGGCAACTTCACTCGCCGATTGCAGCCCGTATCAAGCACCATTTTGGTGAGCTGAAAGATGAGGATGGCAGTCGATGGAATGGCTTGCTTTACGACGTTCATTCGCGACAGACGGTCCGCACCTCGGCAGCCGGCATCGTCAAATTTGCCCAGCAGCATAAAACTTTGGGAATGCTCATCATCATTGATCACGGCAACGATCTGGTAACCCTATACGCCCACAATGATGAACTTCAGGTTAAAGTCGGCGATTTGGTGACCGCGCAACAAACCATTGCTCAAACCGGCGACTCCGTTGATGGCAACCCGCCATCACTCTACTTTGAGCTACGTAAAAATGGCGAACCGGTTGACCCTCAGCAGTGGCTGAACGTGACAAATCACTGATTGCGCAACGCGCGGCAGCTCAATCCACACCCACCAAAGTCTCATCAATAATGAATTTCACGACATCTACTAAAGCCAGCGCGTCGGGCCGGCCGGCTTTCCGCGCGGCGTCATAGACTGCAATCTGCCGATGCGCACTGGTACCGCGCTCCAGAATCGTATACAGGTGCTGTATTTCATCAACGCAATTTAACGTTTCAGCGTCCTCGGCAAGCAGTTCGATCATTTCTTCCACCAGTTCTTTACAACTGATGATTTGCCGCCGACCGAAGTCAATCAACCCCGTATCAATCCCATAACGCTGTGCCCGCCAGCGGTTTTCCTTGATCAGAAAATCTGAGTAAGACCGCCAGCGCTGATTTTTCAACCGCAGACGGTTGAGCATGCTCAACCAGCAGCGAAAAACTGCGGCGACGGCAACCGTATCGTCAATATTGGTACACATATCACAAATTCGCAGTTCCAACGTTGGATAGCGCCAGCTCGGCCGCAAGTCCCACCAGACTTTGGTCGCATCTTCAATCACTCCGCAATGCACCAGCACATCAACATGCTTCATGTAATCGGTATAGCTGTTGAACACCGGCGGGAGGCGCGTTCTAGGCAGCTGATCAAATACCGATACACGATAAGACTTCAGGCCGGTATTTTCACCCCGCCAGAATGGTGATGATGTCGTCAGTGACAACAGATGGGGAATGATGTACGTTGCCTGGTTCATCAGGTCAATGCGTAACTCATCATTCGAAATGCCTACGTGAACATGCATCCCGCTGATATAGAGTCGTTCAACGACATGCCGCAACTCTTCCGCCAAATGCAGGTAGCGCTCATCATCGGTCAGTTGTGTGTTACCATAGGAGAATGGATGGGTCGATGCGGCCATCAACCGACAGTCATGATTACGCGCGATTCGCGACACCGTAGAACGTAATCTAATCAGATCATCGCGCACTTCCTGCATTGAAGAGCAGACCTTGGTACCCACTTCAATCTGGCATTGGAGGAATTCCTTGGTAACCTGGCTACCCAGTTCTGAAGTACACTCTTTCATCAGGTCCGGCGGCATCTGCGCGACCAGATTCATGGTGGCTATGTCAACAATCAGGTATTCTTCTTCAATACCGATGGTGAATGATTCGGAATGGGACACAATTAGACTCCTATGGCCATCAGGACCAGTTGGCAAATTTGATCATTCAGCGCATATTTCAAACGCTTTAAAACGGAATTTGGTTTTATACTTTATTCTCGGCAAATAGCTGGAACTGAATGGGCAGCAAACCAGAGGAACTTGAATGATGACTGATTTTCGAAGTGATACCGTAACTCAACCCACCGATGCGATGCGGCAGGCTATGTACCGAGCCGAGGTGGGTGATGACGTCTATGGAGACGACAAGACTGTCAATCGACTACAGGCGATGATGGCCGAAAGATTCGGTATGGAAGCCGGCCTGCTGACGACCAGCGGCACTCAGGCCAACCTGGTAGCGTTGATGGCTCATTGTGCCCGCGGTGATGAATTCATCGCCGGTCAACAGTCACATACCTACCGATATGAAGGCGGCGGTGCCGCGGTGCTGGGTAGCATACAGCCGCAGCCCATTGAATTTTCTGCTGACGGTTCAATTGATCTTAACGCGGCTAAAGCAGCCATCAAACCCAAAGATCCACACTTCGCCAACACCCGACTATTCTGCCTTGAAAACACTCAAGCCGGAAGAGCTCTGAACATGAGCTATCTCAACAGGGCAGCGCAGTTTGCCAGATCGGAAAACCTTGCTTACCACCTTGATGGGGCCCGGGTATACAACGCGGCCGTTTTCCATCACACCGATGTGGCGGAAATTACCCAAGCGTTTGACAGTGTAACCTGCTGCTTTTCAAAAGGACTGGGCGCGCCACTCGGCTCCATCGTGTGCGGCGATCGAGAGATGATTGCACAAGCCCATCATTGGAGAAAGCTGCTTGGAGGGGGTATGCGGCAAGCCGGTGTCGTTGCCGCGGCGGCACTGTATGCCATCGAAAACCACGTCGAAAGACTGGTTGAAGATCACGAAAATGCCAAGTGGATTGCTGACCAGCTCACCCAAGTTGATGAACTTGAAGTCAATTATCAGACCATGCAAACCAATATGGTCTTTGTGTCGGGATTGGGAGAAGATGCTGAGGCTATGGCAGCATTTCTTCACGACCGCGGCATCGTGGTAACCCCCGGCGCCACCATGAGAATCGTTACCCACCTTGATGTTGACCGCCACGCCGCCGTCAACTTGGTTAATGGCATCAAAGCTTATTTCGTGGCCAAAAAATCAGGACACGTGGGAATTGCGCGAATCGGCGACCACACACAGGATTTCAAACATCATCGTCGCACCTACCAAGGCGGTGTTGCCTGACGGATCAAAAGGGGGCGCCACTTCAACGACATCACCACCCATCAGATTGAGCCCCTGCAGTCCACGAATCATTAACTGTGCCTCTAGACTGGAAAATCCACCGACTTCGGGGGTGCCGGTCCCCGGGGCATAAACCGGGTCTAATCCATCCACATCAAAACTGATGTAAGTTGGACCATCGCCGACGATCTGCCGGGCTTCCTGAATGACAGCACTACAACCTCTTTCAACCAGCTCTTCCATATAAACCACGCGCATTCCTGCATCGTGACTGAATTTCCAAATGTCAAGATCATTGATGGACCCACGAATGCCGATCTGTACCGTGCGCTTCGGGTCAAGCAAACCTTCATCCACCGCGCGTCTAAATGGCGCGCCGTGATGAAATTTTGAGCCCAGGTAATCGTCACCCGTATCACAATGCGCATCAAAATGTACCATACCGACCGGTCGGTCGGCGGCAATGGCACGAAAGATCGGCAAGGTGACCGAATGATCGCCGCCCGCGGAAATCGGGGTGATACCGTGTTGATGAACCCGGCGGAAAAACTCGGCGATCTCAGCCAGACTGTCTTCCAGATGAAAGGGTTTCTGAACCCATGCATCCCCTAGATCTACCACTCGACATAAGTCATAAGGACAGATGCCGGAAGACTGATGCTTGCGCCGCATCAGACTGGACTGATTTCTGATTTCGCGCGGACCGTGGCGCGCACCGGGACGATTGGTAACACCACCATCGAACGGCACGCCGATCAGACCGATGTCCACCTCATCCCAATTTTCGGAATAAGGGACGCGCATGAACGTCGGAATACCCGTATAGCGAGGTCGCTGTATCGGATCTTGAAATTCTTCGTATTCGTACATCATCCAACTCCTCTTTATTCAATGGTTGACTATTCATCCAAGTTAGCATAACAAAGCTAATTGTTTGGCGTGTTGATGACGCCGGTCTCACCTTGACCAATCAATGAAGCGGCCGGACCGATCACCCCGGCAACTCGACCGCCAACAGTGTTGACTTCGGGACGCGCCCACGATTGCAATGCAGCGATTTCCGTTGCTGTTAAATCGCAAAACCGAGCCATCAACCCGCAAACGGCAACTTCGGCCGCCACCCTTGACCCATCATCAATTTTCAGCGCAAACCCCAGTGGATCAGGTTGCCGAACAAATCCAGCATATACGCCCTGTGCGCCAACTTTGATGAGCACTCTGCCCGCAGTCGCCACTGGCACCGCAGTACACAAACGATCAGTACCACCCACAAGTTCCGGGTGTTCCGCCATGGCCTGACCAATTCGGTCCGCGGCCATCATGCGCCCCGGTGACACAAAATGGCGACTTGCCAGTCTGGCGAACGCACGAGCCATTCCCGTTAGCGAAATACCGACCACCGGAATACCGCAACCGTCCAGTCCAGAAGGGGCGGCCATGACTGATTCTCCAGTCAGCTCCTGTAGAGTGTTCAATACCAGCTGCTGTACCGGGTGATCGCGCGCCGTGTAACCGGTAACTGCTTCATCAAGATAACGCGCAACCGTAATGAACCCAGCGTGTTTGCCTGAACAATTATTGTAGACCGCAGTCGGTTTGACATGGGCGCGGAGCATGGTAACGCGAGTCTCACGGTGCGCCGGGTATTGGGCACCACATTCCAGTGCGGAGTCGTCCAATGTTAACTGTTCCAACCAACGGCGCACCCCATCAGTATGTCGGACTTCTCCGGAATGAGATGCGCAGGCGAGAGCGATGTGTTCGGCATGCAGCCCGTAGTGCTCCAGTGCGCCAGATTCCACCAAAACCAACGCCTGAAGTGGTTTAATCGCGGACCGCGGATAGATCGGACGTGAGACATTGCCAATTGCGGCAACCACTTGAAGATCCGCATCAATAACCACGGCAGCACCCCGATGAAAACTCTCCACCATTGTGCCGCGCCGACTTTCGACCAGTATCGGATTGGCTGATTCAGAACTCATTTTCGGCCCTTGTTGAGTTGAGTTCGTGATTTATCGTATCGGTGTATGAATGAAAAATGACTGGTATTCATTATCACATAAAATTACTGGCGACCGGCACGACATATTTTCCTACGATTGCTACTCTTACAACGTGTAACTGGCCATACTGTTTGGATTGGTTGACTTCGCCGAACCGTTCAATGACCTATTGCACGCGCAAAACCGCTACAATTTTACGAGTGAATGAACCACGACTGTATCAAAGAATCGACATCCAATCCGTCTAGGGTGTCCGACTGGTCATTGAAACGGTGCTGAATCCATGAGTGTGCTGATGGTTGAACGCCAGGAAACGTTGAAGACGCTGTGCCTGAATCGCCCACATCGTGCCAACGCACTGAACGCCGAATTGGTCAATGCATTAGCTGAGGAAATTGAAATTTCCAGCCGCGATGGTACACGGACCTTAGTCCTGCGCGGCGCCGGAAAAGTCTTTTCTTCCGGCTTTGACCTCAATGAAATTGAACATTTGTCCGATGCCGAGGTCGCGACTCAAGTGCTGAATATTGAACGTATGCTACAGGCGCTGTTTCACGCGCCACTGGTGAGCGTGGCATTAGTCCACTCCATGGCTTTTGGTGCCGGTGCCGATCTGGTCTGCTGCTGTCATCGCCGGATTGCGACTCAAGACAGCCGTTTCTGCATGCCGGGGCTTAATTTTGGCCTGCTGCTGGGTACTCGCCGCCTGGCGCATCGCATTGGCTTTGATCATGCACTCAACGTTCTGACCGACACTCGAGTGTTTAATGCTACCGAAGCGCTGGAAATGGGTTACCTGACTGACATCGCACCCATTGATCATTGGTCCGAACACATCGAATCAATAAAAAAGCGCAGTACTGTCGTTGCCAACGAATACTTGAAACGTATGTTTGGAGTGGTGATTCCAGATAGCCGTGCAGCTGATTGGGCGGACCTCAAGGAGTCTGTCGGTACTCCGGGATTGGTTGATCGGATAATTGACTACCGCGACCGAATGCGCGCTCGCGCCGGTAAAACCAGCTGAAGCCGATGCGCCGCATGGCCAAAATCTGGCAATATGTGGGGCCGTTGCGCGGCATGCTCTATCTCCTCATTCTAATTTTGTCCATTGCGGCTGTATTTGCTTTAGGGGGCACGCAAAAATCAGGCGTGATGATGTTCCCGACACTCATCGCACCGGCCATGGCGCCGATGATTTTTTTCGTGCTCCCATTGGATATGACTATGTGCGCCATCATGATGTCCGGGCAGATTGCATCGGTGCGGCAACGCTACCGGCACATGATAATTTTGGATGGGCTGGCTTTCTTGGTGTTGCTGGGCGCCTGGTTGCCTTTCTTCTATCAACTCCTCAACGGTTGATAATGATCAAGCGCGCCATGCCGGCATTGGATTGGCCAGACCTGTGACAATTTCCGTGTTGGCAGTGAGGTGAAAGAGTTGTGGGGAAATACTGATTTTCCTAGCGCGATGACCGCCACCAATGATGATCAAAGGACGGAGCATAACTGCGCTGTCTATCCAAAGTGGCAGCCCGCTCGGCAGCCCGATGGGTGTTACACCACCCACCATCATGCCGGTCAACTGTGTGGTTTCTTCAGCACTGGCAAAGGACGCTTTGCGCGCCCCTAGTCGCTTCCGGATAATATGATTGACATCCAATCGACAGGTTGCCAG
This sequence comes from Arenicellales bacterium, assembly GCA_965116205.1. GTDB lineage: Bacteria > Pseudomonadota > Gammaproteobacteria > Arenicellales > JAJDZL01 > JAJDZL01. The sequence goes on from OZ220493.1 coordinate 760,138, forward strand.
CACCACACAGGCGGCAAACTTCGCTTCACCGGTTCGGGTTTTGACCAAGATAGTATTCGCACAATCATCAAGAGCAACATCGTAATGTTCAGCAAACACTTGCGTATCAGCCAGTTCAGGATCGCATGCAATGATCTCGTAGGACAACCCCAATGACTCAAGCTGTTGCATCAGCGGGTCCTCTTGACGCTCATGCATCGCTTTGCTTTCGTGTTGAGGTAATGATCAGTGCAATACCCGTCAACAGTACCGGCACCGACAGAATATGACCCATCGTCCCCCAATCGCCAATCACGAAGCCAGGTACCACATCGGGTTCTCGAAAAAATTCGACGAATATTCTAAAGGTGCCGTAGCCACTCAAGAAAACTCCCGAAACCGCCCCTGAGACGCGTGGTTTTGCCGAATAAATCCACACGATCAGAAACAGTATGAGCCCCTCCAGGGCGGCTTCATATAACTGCGAAGGATGGCGTGCCAGTTTTAGGGGATCAACGGGAAAGACTACGGCCCAAGACACCTCAGTTGGACGCCCCCACAGTTCCTGATTGACAAAATTTGCGAGGCGGCCAAAAAAAAGACCGACCGCACATAGCGGCGCCAGAAAATCAGTCAGCTTCAACAATGGGATGGCGTTCTTTTTCCCGAACACCAAAATGCCACAGATGGCGCCAAGGAGCCCGCCATGGAATGACATGCCACCTTCCCAGATTTTCAGTACGGCAATGGGGTCGGCCGCATATTCCCAAAAGTGGTAAAACACGACGTAACCCAACCGACCGCCAATGATAGCACCGAGGGCACAGAAAAGAACCAAGTCAAATACAGCGGAACGTGACACGGGGGAATGAGGTTGGCGCGCCCGCCAACGCCCGAGTAGTATCGCGCCGACGATGCCCACCAGGTAAGCCAAACCATACCAGTGAACTTGTAGCGGACCGAGATGCAGGGCAACCGGGTCAAAATCTGGTAACACAATCATTTATACTGCGCAACAACTTTGAATTTCAGGTGGCTGCTGTGGCGTGATGGATTTCACGAATTTCTTTTCTACGTGCATTTTGATTATTTCATCAGTGGGTAGATTTGCATCAGTTACGACTGTGAACCGGTTAAACATCCCGGACACGCCACCTTCGCTCATTCGCATACAGTCTAAAAGACCTGAAAAGCCTTGCGCCATCGTGCAGAAATATTGTAAGCCAATCAAGGCTTGAAACAGGGACTGAATACCACCACACCAAAGCGACCTTCGGAAACCACCAATGAACGACCATGCGAACCAGCCAAATCGGCTGATTCATGAAACCAGCCCCTATCTCTTACAGCACGCCCATAACCCGGTCGATTGGTACGCTTGGGGCGAAGAAGCTCTGACACGAGCGAAAAAGGAAGATCTTCCGATTCTGCTCTCTATCGGCTATTCCGCTTGTCACTGGTGCCATGTGATGGAACGAGAGTCATTTGAAAATGAAAAAATTGCCGAAATCATGAATCGAAATTATGTCTGCATCAAAGTTGACCGAGAAGAACGTCCCGATCTTGATAAAGTGTATCAGAGTGCGCACCAGATGTTTAATCAGCGCGGCGGCGGTTGGCCGCTGACTGCCATACTGACGCCGGATGAACTGATTCCCATCCATGTCGGCACCTACTATCCAGCGCAACCCCGTCAAGGTATGCCAGGATTTGGTGAGCTGTTGACCAGGGTCGCGGAGGTCTACCGGAATCAAAAAAACTCTCTTAGCGAGCACAGTCGCAGTGTAAAAAATGCTTTCGCACAACTCGCAACAGCCATTGGGCAACCGGATACTACCGTTAATGACCAACTGATACCACGCGCGGTCGAACATCTAATCAACCAGTATGATCCGGTATTTGGTGGTTTTAGTGAGGCACCAAAGTTTCCACATCCGACACAAATTGAAATCCTGCTGAACTACTGGCAACGCGCGCACCACACCGACCCACACACCGAAAAACGCGCCATTGATGCGGCAGTTCATACCCTTGAAGCCATGGCGCAAGGGGGCATGTACGATCAGTTGGGTGGTGGGTTCTGTCGCTACTCCGTCGACGCCAAGTGGGAAATTCCACACTTTGAAAAAATGCTCTATGACACCGCGCAACTGATGCCGTTGTATGTGGATGCCGGATTTCTTGCCAACCGTGAAGACTTTCACCAGGTCGCAATCCAATCCGGTGAATGGGTGATACGAGAAATGCAGTCACCTGACGGTGGGTATTACAGTGCCATCGACGCCGACTCAGAAGGCGAAGAGGGAAAGTTCTACGTTTGGACGCTGGATGAACTGCGCCAACTTCTAAGCCAAGAGGAACTGGATGTCATCACGATTCGATTTGGTTTGCGCGGTACACCCAATTTTGAAGGCAAATGGCATCTTCGCGTCTCCCACTCAATTGATGATGTCGCCCACCGCGCCGGCCAGGACCGAAACCAGGTCATCCAACTGCTTGAGCAGGCCCGACAGAAAATGCTTGCCGTACGAAATCAACGCATCTCACCGCTTTGTGACGATAAAATTCTCGCCTCCTGGAACGGTTTGATGATCAAGGCCATGGCCAAAACCGGACGACTGCTCGGGCGGAATGATTTCGTTGATTCCGCGGAACGAGCACTGAACTACATTCAGCAGAAAATGTGGCAGAACAATCGGTTGTTCGCTACCGCCCGCGGCAGCAAAGCCCATTTGAATGCCTACTTGGATGACTATGTATTCGTGGCGGATGCCGCTATTGAACTGTTACAGGCACACTGGTGTGATAGACACATTGAATTTGTTGAACAGCTCGTCAATGTGCTACTGAAACACTTTGAAGACCTGAATACGGGGGTATTCTTTTTTACTTCCGACGACCATGAAAAACTGCTTCACCGCGCCATTCCAACCTATGATGATGCGACGCCATCTGGCAACGGTGTTGCGGCCCAGGTTCTGTTAAAACTGAGTTATCTGACCGGCCAGCTGCGGTACCGAGACAGGGCCGACCGAATCATCAAGACATTGCAGACTGCCGCTGCTCAATATCCATCGGCGTTCGGCTCCGGCCTAACAGCCCTGGAAGAATTTCTCAACCCCAGTCCGACTCTGGTGGTATGCGCCCATGAAATGGAACTGAAGCAATGGGTTACCACCTGTGTTTCTTCCGGGTCGCAGAAACTTATCGTCTATCCCGTACCGCCGGATGCAGTGCGCATGCCAAAACCGGTTCCAGAAGAACAGAAAAAATCAGCATCGCGACCGGTTGCGTATTTGTGTGAAGGATATACCTGCTCAATCCCCTGCTACTCACTGTCGGAACTTCTGACTATTCTGCCGCCGCGTAAACTTCGGTGAACACCGATCATTGATCCAACATCCACACAAATCTAATTGAATCGTTTTCCTGATTCAGTCTCGCCGACGCACCGGTTGTGCGAATCTTATTGAAACAAGGCATACGAATGTGAAGGACGAAAGATTAACTTCACGATAATAGAAGGTTCCCCTCAATCTGTGCCATTTGTTTGTCAAATGTGTAGAGCGAACAATTTTCAAACCGCTTTGCGGCGGCAACTATCATTCTATCGGAAAATTCTGCTCCCCCTCGGCCATATTCCACTGCCGCTAGAATCACATCATCGGCAGCTTCGACATTAAGTTCGATAGTGGTTGCAAGTTCGACCAGAACAGCCGCGACTTGGTCGCGAGAAAAGCCGTAGGCTCTACGGAGCACCCATGACAACTCTAAAGCTACTTCTCTACAAATGAAACCGGGGTTTTCAACCGAGAAGGTTTCAAACAAGGTGCGCGCCAACTGCGACTGTCGGCGGTCGTCATTGACCAAATATCGCACAACAACATTGGTATCAAGTGCTTTCATTCACCACTCGCTTCATCCTTGATAGCTTGTTCCATTTGTTTAAGTGTAACGGGGGGGCCATCATACTGACAAAATCCAAACAACCGAGATAAGGGTCGCAAAGGAATAATTTTGACGTCATTGTTATCAAATATGACGTAGCGCACGCGGTCACCGGGTAAAACCCCAAGTGTCTCACGTACGGCTTTGGGTAAAGTTGTCTGTCCTTTAGATGTAATTACTGATTCAAGCATTACCATAATAAGTTACCTCTTTATTACTTCGTGAACACTTGATTATATCAAATTGTAAGGAAAAATAATTAATGCATTCCATTCCATAAATCTCAGATTGTATTGAATGGCACATTATCAAACACTTCGGTCGTCTAGTGGAACAGTTGAGTAGTAACTCCAGTTATTGCAAGATTAATTCTATGACCTTGATGCCAGCATATGGTAAAAGTGGAAAAGCGTATCGTCGTGCATCCACACTGTCATGGTTTGGACGATAACAGTCAGCTGGTTCATCACCTGCTTGGCAAGACCATCAAAGCAAGTGAATGCCTTAATGGTGAATTGATTAACTTGCCTTTTGCACAAGCTTTACCGAATAATGATAAAACGATTTACAATGAGCCATATTAAACATTGAGAGGTGAGGGTATGAAGATGATGGAGGAGATGCACATGCAATCCTCGCGCTGGAATTGCGGATTTCAGAGAAGTGTTTCCAGTCGATTTAAGACTCGGCAACTGAAAACGGAGTAGTGTTCAACTCGGTCATTCACATATCGATGGTGTTAGGAATGAAAGCGGTTGCGAATAGAAGATGAAAGAGCATGACAATATCTTGCAAGAACTATTGCAAGTTTACCAACATCGGTACTCAGGAGTTGGTGTTTATTATGGTCAGTCTTGCCCATGACAATGTCGTGAACGAGATTACCTGCACCTAGTCACTGCTTGTGAAGATTGAACTTCATCGCTTTGCGAATAAGGTGCGACAGATAGATAAAAGTAAATACGCCAACACTGCAAGAGCTAAGACAAAAATAAATCCATTCGGTCCCCAAATCGTCATACCCAATCCACCGGCACCAGGAGAAATCGTACCGGCAATACCCCACATCAGCCCAAACGCGGCATTTCCGGCAGCCAGCTGAGCGCCTCGAAAACGCGACCCCATAATCGTCAGCGCAACGGTGTAAATCGCAGCGATGGCACCACCCCAGATAAACATCACCACCCAAACCAGAATACTCACATTGATGATCACCGGTAACGACATAGCTCCACAAAGAATCAAAAGCGCACAGACAAACAGCAACAGATAGCGATTGATGCTGTCCGCAAGACGACCGACGAGTGGCTGTGCGGCCATTGAACCAACGGCCATAACCGTCAAGAGTATAGCCGCCTCGGACTCATTCAACCCATTGCGAAGTGCATACACCGGCAACAGAGTAACCACAGCAGACTCTTCAAACGCCATCAATGCAGCAGCACCAACTAGTGTGGGAGCCAGCAGACAGAACTGCAGCACATGAGAAACCTTGCCGCCCGAAAAATCCGGTGATGAATCACGGATCCACCGCAGTGGAATCAATCCGATCGTGATGACAATGAGCGCGACAATGAAAGGGAGGTTGCCCTGCGCACCAAAGAATACGATGAACAGTGGCGACAACCCTAAGGTAGCGCTGAACACAAACGTATACAGTCCCATGACCCGTCCGCGATAGTGTTCTTCCGCCACTTCATTGATCCAAGTTTCACTGACTACAAAAAGAACGGTGCCGGCAACACCCATCATGAATCGACAGATAAACCAAAGATAAATGTTGTCAAAGAAGATCATCAGGGTGATGAAGAAGATATCTGAACAGATTGACACGAAAACGAGACGCCCGACCTCGAAATATCGCATGATGAGAGGAATCAGTGGGGAGAATACAATGGACGCCAGAAAAGGCACCGCGCCCATCAAACCAATCCATGACGGTGCAAAACCGCGAAGTTCCATTTTAAGGCTGATCAACGGATAGAAAAATCCGACTGTCAGGCCATAGATGGACAGGATGCTGATGATCCCTAGTAGAATTCGCCGGCGGTTCGGGTCAGGAATGAGACCGCGTAGAAAATGATTCACGACACGACAACCCAGACTCCACCACGTCGCGTATCGCCAAAACCCTCCACCCGGTCTCCACTCTGCCGAGCGGTATGTACGCCACCAAAGAAAACATCATTTTTCTTGAATAAGGTGGCGTTACCATACCGTTGGAGAATTTCAGGGAGTGCTTGGTTACCGAAGAGATTTTCTGCATAAGCCGCCTGCTGGTGATAGTGTACGCGTGGCGCCTGGACCGCCTCCTTGACGCTCATCTCAAAATCCAGTAAATTAATCAATACCTGTTGAATGATGACGGGGATTCGATTGGAACCGCCAGAACCGATAGCAATCTGCATTCCCGATTCATGAGTGACGACCGTCGGCGACATCAGCGAACTCAACCGCCGCGCCAGCGGCCATTCGGTTAGGCCATAAGGATTGACATCATGTTCGCCGAGCATGTTATTCAACATAACTGAAGTGCCGGGAATCATGGTGCCACACCCTTCACCATTGCTGACGGATACGGCCACTGCATTACCGTCGCGGTCAATGATTGAGATGTGAGTCGTACCATTCGGCGCTAGCCACTCCTGATGAGCCCGGTATATTTCTACCAACCGCGGATCAAAACCGACTTTTGAGTCAGGAGTAAAGTTCTGCTCAAGACGTGCACACTGAACCAGCGTGTCCATGATCGCCAAGAGATGTTCAGTAGAACCAAATTGATGTCGTGCGAGATGGCAAGAAGCCAACCGACTCATGGCGAGACCGATCGCAATACCACCACTTGCCGGCGGCGGATTCAACAACAGCCGGTGCTCTCGATACCACACCTGCAGAGGTTCACGCAGTTCAACTTCATAATTCTGCATGTCATCGTAAGTGATCTGCCCCCCATCGCTACTGAGTTCGTGAATCGCTTTGGCAATCTCACCGCGGTAAAACAGAGCATCACCCTCCACTGCCAGCGTTGCCAGCAAATCTTCGAGTTGTGGAAAAAAAGTTGTCTCTCCACATTGAACCGTGTGTCCGGGTTTGATTTTGCTTGCAAAAATGGCACCAGCTTTACCAGACAAGTAAATCGGCGTCAGAATCTTCAGGACATGAGCCTGCATTTCATTAATCACAACACCTTCTTTCAAAATCTCCAGGGCGGGTTCAATCAGTTCCTTCATGGGCATTTTGGAAAATCGGCGCGCCACTTCGAATATGCCCTTCACGTAGCCCGGTACCGCACTTGTGCCGGGACCGATGATGAACTCCTGCTGTGTGTCACCAAAATCACAGATGAAAACTTCCGATCGAACCTCTGTACTGGCTTTGCGCACACCTGGAGTGTGCACAAAAAAATCAAATAGAATGGGTTTGCCAGCCTGGGGATTCGCCATTAGAAATCCACCACCACCTAAGGAAGCCAACGCCGGTTCGGTCACACAGACCGTGAAGAGCGCGGCGATGGCCGCATCAAACGCATTGCCGCCGGCCTTTAAAATTTCCGCGGCAGCATGTGCCGTTTGAGGATGTCCGGCGGTTACGATTCCTTGCTTCATTGATGGTGTCGCGCAGCGGATTGTGGTCGTAAATGATGCCAATCAGTAGATAATGAAAAGATAAGTCAATTTCAAATTAAACACGATTAGGATTCCGAAGCAATGTATGAACACATAAGAATACCGGAAAGCGGTGAGAAAATAACGTTTAATGACGATGGAATATGCGTACCCAACCAACCGATTGTTGGCTTTGTGGAAGGCGATGGCATCGGGCCGGATATTACCCGGGCTGCCATGCGAGTCTGGAACACGGCAATCCAACTCGCCTATGGTGGCGACCGACAGATTCACTGGTGTGAACTGTACATGGGAGAAAAGGCAGGTCGGCTATACGATGGAGACTATTTTCCGAGTGAATCTCTAGACGCCATCCGTGATTTGAAGGTAGCGATTAAAGGACCGCTGTCAACCCCCATCGGCGGCGGGTTTCGTTCTCTCAATGTATCACTGCGTCAGTCACTTGATCTTTACGCCTGCGTGCGACCGGTGAAGTACTTTGCCGGTGTTCCTTCGCCACTCAAACGTCCACAAGATGTTGATGTGGTCATCTTCCGCGAAAACACCGAAGATGTATACTCCGGCATTGAGTTCGCCGCCGGCTCGCCAGAAAACGCCAAGCTGGCGAAGTTCCTCCGCGACGAAATGAATGTCGCATTTGAAACCGACGCCGGACTTGGCATCAAACCGGTCAGCGAGTTTCGTAGCAAGCGCCTAGTACGAAAAGCCATCGAATATGCCATTGATGCTGGTCGTGAAAGTGTAACCCTGGTACACAAAGGTAACATCATGAAGTTCACTGAAGGTGCATTCCGCGCCTGGGGCTATGAACTCGCCAAGGAAGAATTCACTGACTCCACTATCTCTGAAGCCGAACTTTGGGAGCAATACGATGGCGTTCGACCGCAGGGCCGAATAGTCATTAAAGATCGGATCGCTGACATTATGTTTCAATTGCTACAACTGCGGCCCGCTGAATTCGACGTGATCGCCACCACCAATCTGAATGGTGACTATCTGTCCGACGCGGCGGCCGCCGAAGTCGGTGGTATTGGTATTGCACCGGGGGCCAATGTGGCCGATCACATCGCCGTGTTCGAAGCCACCCATGGCACCGCTCCCAAGTACGCCAATCAAGACAAGGTCAACCCCTCTTCACTGCTGTTGTCCGGAGTGATGATGCTTGAATACCTGCGCTGGCAGGAAGCGGCGGAGCTGATCAATTGCGCCTACCCACAGGTCATCGAAAAGGGCACCGTAACCTACGATTTTGCGCGGTTGACCGACGGGGCGACCGAAGTTTCCACCAGTGGCTTTGCGGATGCACTGATTGAACAGATGAAAATTAACTGACGAGTGAGCATGGCGGACCGCAACAACGCGACCGACCACGTCGGCTCAGTAGCAGCCCGCGGTTATTCTGCCGGCGTGCGAAATTTCGGATCAGCAGCTTGCCACAGGTACCAGCTCGCCACACTACGATAGGGTTTCCAACACTCACCATGCTCTCTGAGTGCGGTGGGGCTAGGCAGCTCTTCAGTCTGATAGGCAACGGAAAAACCGCGCCGCACGCCAAGGTCGGTTACGGGCAAAATGTCTGGCCGCCCCAGATTGAAGATCAGCAGCATTTCAACCGTCCATGGACCGATGCCCCGGACCTGTGAAAATGCTTGGATGATTGCGTCGCTGTCCATATCAGCAATCTGTGCCGGATTCGGTAATGAATTTTGACCGGACTTCTCGGCTAGATCTTTGATGGCACATATCTTCGATCGGGAAAGTCCACAGGACCGCAGCTGCTCATCAGGTGTATCCATCAGCGCAGTTGGCTTCGGGAATGCACCGTCGTAAAGCGTCAGCACCCGATTCAGTATGCTGGCCGCTGCATACCCGGACAGCTGCTGGTAGACAATGGAACGCAACAGCGCCTCGAATGGCGTGTTTTCCTCCCTGAATTTGAGCTTGAACTCACCCACCTCAACAGTCAAGTCAGCCATGACCGGATCACTGTTTTTGAGGTGCAGAACCGCTGCTTCGGAGTCGTATGGGAGGCAGTTGACCGATGTCATTAATTACCTGCCGGCGGAAAATCCGGTACCAGATGAATTTCTATACGACGGTTGGCCGCTCGACCAGTCGTGGTATCGTTGGTAGCCACCGGTCGCATGGATGCGAAACCCACCGAGCGGATGAACTCAGCTGCCACTCCCTGCTCAACGAGAAAGCGTGTGGCACTCGCGGCGCGCGCCGTTGACAGCTCCCAGTTGGATGGAAACAGTACAGTTAAGTCACCGGCAATCGGCACATTGTCGGTATGTCCCTCGACACTGATGATCCGGTTGTCAATGGTTTGCTCATCTAGTGTGCTCGCAAATTTTGCCAAGGCCTGCTGTCCCTCTTCGCTGAGTTCGGCTGAACCGGACTCAAACAGAATGTCAGTCGAATATTCAATGACCGCGTAACTGGTGTGTATTTTGGATATTTCATCGAACTTTTCGGCAATGGCGAGATTCATGTTGGCGCGCAGATCATCAATCAGGTTGCCGAGGCGCTGATTTTCTTCAATGATTGATTGCGCCATCAATTCCATGTTCTGATTGCGCAGATCAGCGTTCTGCAGTCCTTGTTGTAGACGTTGGTTCTCGGCTTGTAAGTTCTGCAGTTGCCGGTCTCGAGTCACCGCTTCATGATTGTTTTCCTGAACATCCACCTTGTTGTCGGCGGCCGATTGCAGCGCCTCCTGCAGTTCACTCAACTGCCGCTCCAATTCATAATTTTTGTTCTGCAAGAATACCCGATCTTCGGTGGGGCGCATTGCATCATCTCTTCTGACAGAATCAAACTGCGAGGATTCCAACAGCTCAGCGCTTGCCGTCATGCCCGGCGATGCCGTGGCTGCCGGCATCTGGAGTTCGTTAGCACTACATTCTTCTGCCCCCTGTCCATCAGCAACATCAACAGATTTCTGCCGATATTCACGGTCACCAGCTACCACTGCCATATTTTCACAGTCGACAGTCACAGCATTATTGACCGCAGAACCCAGTTCATGTTCACCGGTATTCGGCTGGCCAGTCAATGTAGCCATTGATTCTGCCTTCGGCGCCACATCCATTGATGGTCGCTGGTCGGCTGATTGCTCGGTGCTCGGGTGGGCGGAATCTGTAATGATGGCCACTGCCTGATTGAGTTTATTCACCAACCCTTCAATCGCACGATCGTAGTACGAACGTTCGATGTCGAATTTTTCTTGTACTTCCGCGAGTTTGGCAGCCAATTCAGCCTCTGAAGCCGACGGCGAGTCGGGCTGATTCCATTGCTGCTCATCCTGACGTAGTTGCGCGCGCAGTCGGCGCAACTGGTCACTGGCATAATCCAGTCGCGTTTCAAGGTAGTGTTCCCGACTGCCTGGTAACCATCTGATGGGGGCTTGAATCAAGTTGATCGATGCAGATTCTCGATCGCCATCCGTTGCCGTTTCATACCGCTCTTCACTCAGGGTACGGAGCGCGATGGTTTCCTGCAATAGGCCTTCATGGTCGGCTTGAAGTTCATCGTATTCAACCTGCAGTTGCGCCAGCTGCTGCTGCAAATCAACCGCTGCTTGATTCGACTCTGGTTCATCAGAACTGCCCGCAACCCAAAAAGCAATCCAGCCACTGATCGCAGCAAGTGTCAGAACAATCAGCAACACTCGATTGAACAAAGATGAAGACACAACCAAACCTCAATCTAGTTTTCAGAGTGGAGATAGTATTCGATACAGTCTGGCCGACAACGGTCAACCACACACCTAAGCCTGAATGGCACCATGCAAAAGGGAGTCTAAGTAATCTACAATGTCAAAGGGAAATGAATCAAACTCAATGCGCGAGCTGGCTAAGCGCAGATTATAGCATTGCTTCAAACGCCGACTCATTCTATACCGGTGGATGGTCGGTGAAGCCTAGAACCGTTGTCAAAATAAGCGACGCCGGCCACCTCTGAATCCTGACATCAAGCCGACCGAATGGGCGCGGAAAGCTGCAAACTAAGATCGTCAAATTTCCTAATACCGTAAGATTTTTGTTGCCAACGCGGGAGGAACTAGTTTGGAAAACACGCGCTTAATTCCCTCAGTATTCATGTGTCCATCAAATAGCTATGCGCTGCTCCGCGTTTTTCGCTTCGTTGAACAATGCATTGTCATGCAATGTTCGTGCACTTTCGCAATGGTCATGGAAGAATCTTCTGCTCCGCCGAAGTTAGGATATATCATAAGTGCCAAACTACAATACCACTGCCGGAAAATTATTTTACCATTACGAACCCGAATCTCGGATAGATTATTCAAGTATAAGAATAGATAACCGACGGTTTTCCATTGTCCAACACTGTCCAAAGCCAAACTGACCGGTAGACCATTCATCACTCTGTCAATTGACCATGAAAAAAATCCTCATTATCGGCGTTATCGCCAGCCTGATTCTCATTTACTTCGCCCTTGATCTCGGGCAATACCTTGACCTGAATTATTTCAAAGAGCAGCAGAACCGAATTGCATCATTCCGCGACGCTTCACCCCTGCGTGCCGCAGCCATCTATTTTGGAATCTATGTGCTGATCACCGGACTGTCACTCCCCGGCGCGGCCATCGCCACTCTGATCGGCGGCGCTATTTTTGGACTGCTTTGGGGCACAGTGCTGGTTTCGTTCGCTTCGGTCATCGGGGCATCCTGTGCGTTTCTCGTTTCTCGACACATCTTGCGCGACGCGATTCAGAACCGCTACGGCGACCGGCTGCGTACCATTAACGAAGGCATTCACAAAGATGGCGCCATTTATCTGTTTACACTCAGAATGGTGCCGCTCTTCCCATTCTTCGTTATTAACTTGGTTATGGGTTTGACACCCATGCGACTCGGCACCTACTTTATCGTCAGCCAGATCGGCATGCTTGCGGGGACCATCGTTTATGTCAATGCCGGCACCCAGCTAGCTAAAATCGACTCGGTGGGCGCCATTCTCTCACCTACACTACTAGCTTCTTTTGTGTTGCTGGGCATCTTCCCTTTGATTGCCAAGAAAATCATCGATGTCATCAAAAGTCGAAAAGCGCTCGGTCAATTCAAGAAGCCTAAAAATTTTGATTTCAATACTGTAGTCATCGGCGCCGGCTCAGCGGGGCTAGTCGCTGCCTATATCGCCGCCGCCGTCAAAGCCAAGGTGGCGCTGATTGAAAAAGGCAAAATGGGTGGCGACTGTCTGAACACCGGATGCGTACCGTCAAAAGCTATCATTCGTACCGCGAAATTCATGTCACACATCAAACGCAGTCGCGAGTTCGGGGTACATACGGCGAGCGCTGAATTCGACTTTAAAGATATCATGCAGCGCATTCACGACATCATCGGTGTCATTGAACACCACGATTCGGTCGAACGGTACACCGGCCTTGGTGTTGACTGTTTCAGCGGGCATGCTGTCATCGAATCACCTTATTGTGTCAATGTCCAGGGACAGCAACTGACCACCCGAAGCATCATCATCGCAACAGGTGCTGAACCGGCGGTGCCGGATCTACCCGGCATTGAACAGACCGGCTACTATACATCGGATACGATCTGGGAAATAAACGAGCTGCCAGAGCAGTTGTTAATCTTAGGGGGCGGCCCAATCGGCTGTGAACTGGCGCAAGCGTTTGCGCGACTGGGGTCCAGTGTCATCCAGATTCAACAGCAGGATCGAATCATGCCGAGAGAGGACGTGGAGTACTCACAGATGGTGCTAGACCGCTTCATCGCCGAAGGTATTGATGTACGCCTGCAACACCGAGCCAAGGAGTTTCTGCTCGAAGATGGGAAAAAGATTCTACTCTGTGACCACAATGAAGCAGAAGTTCGAATTGAGTTTGATACGTTACTGATCGCGGTCGGCCGCCGCGCCCGAATCAAAGGCTTTGGTCTTGAAGAACTCGGTGTCGAGATTGCCCCGCGCGGCACTATTGAAGTCAACGAGTTTCTGGAAACGAACTACCCGAACATCTACGCCATTGGCGATGTTGCCGGTCCCTACCAGTTCACTCATTTTGGTTCACACCAGGCATCCTCGGCCGCCACCAATGCTTTACTGCGACCTTTCTTTCGGCGACGGGTGGATTATTCGGTCATCCCTTGGGCAACTTTCACCGATCCCGAAATTGCGCGAGTGGGATTGAATGAACAGGAAGCCCAGGCGCAGGGCATCGCCTACGAAGTGACGCGTTATGATTTTAAAGACCTGTCACGAGCCATTGCCGACAGCGAAGCACATGGCGAAATCAAGGTGTTGACACCGCCTGGCAAAGATAAGATTCTAGGTGTGACTGTGGCCGGTGAGCACGCCGGCGACCTGATTACCGAGTTCATTCTCGCCATGCAGAACAAGTTGGGACTTAACAAGATTCTGGGCACCATTCACATTTATCCAACGCTGGCGGAATCGGCTAGATTCGTCGCCGGCAACTGGCGGCGAAAACAGGTATCAGAGCGCGTCATGCGAATTTTGACCGGTTTTAATCGGTGGCGACGCCGGTAGTATCGCGCAACTCAGAATCCCCACCGTACGCGGTATAAAGTCCATAGTAGTGACCCTTGCGCCGCATCAGTTCCACGTGCGAACCTGCTTCGACAATCTGTCCTTCATGAAGGACGACTATGCGATCGACGTGCTCAATGGAAGATAGTCGATGGGCGATGATGATCACCGTTCGACCTTCACCGAGCGCATCAAGCGCCTGGCGAACCTGAACTTCTGAATTGGTATCCAAAGAAGAAGTCGCTTCGTCGAAAATCAAAATCGGCGCATCCTTGATGAAGGCTCTGGCGATGGCGATCCGCTGTTTCTGTCCACCCGAAAGACGCGTGCCGCGTTCGCCGATCGGTGTGTCAAACCCCTGTGGCAGTTTTTCGATGAAGTCAAAAGCATAAGCAGACTTCGCCGCCGCGCGGATGGAGTCGTCAGTTGCATTGCCAATATTCCCGTAGGCAATGTTGGCGGCGACGGAATCGTTGAACAGAAAGATATCCTGACTGACCAATGCAATCTGCTGGCGAATTTCCGCTAACGTGTAATCACGAATATCCACACCATCAACCAGCACCGTCCCCTCCTGCGGTTCATAAAGACGCGGCAACAACGAAGTCAACGTACTTTTCCCACTGCCTGATGCCCCGACCAGAGCAATGGTCTGATGCGGTTCAATATCCAGTGATACATTTTTGAGTGAACTGACATTCGATCTGGCATATTGATAGGAAACGTTTTTAAAAACAATCCTACCGGTAACTTTCCGCTCAGTAAACCGCCGTTCGCCATCATCAATTTCAATCTCCTGATCGATGAGGTAGAACACCCGTTCGGCCGCGACTAGTCCCTTCTGTAACATTTCATTCACACTGAGCAATTTTTTCATGGAACTGGAAATCAGCGCCAGCGCCGCCATAAACGACACGAATCCTCCCACCGTCAGCGGATCGCTCAAGTCGCGCGTTAGACTGAAATACACCGTACACGCAATCACGAGCGTCGTGATGAATTCTGCGACGGGCACAGTAAAGTGGCTGGCAATAGCCTGCTTCAGTTTCAGTTGGCGCACTCGGTTGGCGTATTCGTACAGCCGCTTACGTTCGTAGTTCTGTGTCTGGTAGAGTTTAACCAGACGATGGTAAGCAGTGACTTCCTGCAGATGCGCTAAGAATTCGGCACCCATATGCATGAAGTGCCGATACAGTTTGCGCAGTCGACGAGCGACCAGCGCCACAACCACACCAATCAACGGCGTCCCGATCAACAGGATGAGGCTCAGCATCCAGTCCAAAATAAAAATCCACACCAAAAGTCCAATAATCGTGAGTGATTCCCGCACGATAGTGATGACCACGGTCGACGCAGTATCGGTCAGTTCATTGACATCCGCTGAGATTCTAATCATGATCTGCGCGGCGGACATGTCGTCATAGAACTGGGTAGGGAATTTAATCATCCGGTCAATCATTTCGGTCTGCAGATCGTAGACGACATAACCCAACACCCAGCTCATACAGACGCCGTGTAGGTAATTGACAATCCCACGAATAGCAAATAATGCGACCAGAATGATCGGTGTCCACAGGATGTGGGCAGGGTCGCGCTCGACAAAACTGCCGTCAAGCAATGGCTTCATCAACGCCGCAATAGCCGGCGTCGTCAGCGCAAACAAGACCACCAGCGCCAATGCTGAGATGAAATACCCCTTGTAATTCATGACGTAACTTAGCAGGCGCCCGTATAGCCTGAGGTCATGCATCAGGGGCAGTTTGAATGTGTTATCGCTCAAGTTGCCATTGTTGAAAATTGAAGACTTCCGGTGAGTCACCCAAAGCACGGAAGGCGGTTGTAAGTGGGAATGTAAGTCACTGGATTTTAGGAAGGTTAACGCAAATTAATTTCTTCGTTTAGTAGATACTGATACCCGACAAGAACTGCTACGGTTAGCGGTCAATGCTAACTGCAATCAGTCTGTCGTCAAGTTAATTGGCGCAAAACCCATCTTTAGAATCAGTGCCACTTTGAGCCGGCGACTGGCATCTTGGCCGATTTTCATTGGTCACACGTCAATCAAGACATGCCAACCCCGATCAGTGAACTGAAGATGTATATATCTGATGGATGAAAAATACAGATCGATGAACTAAGTCAGGGCACTTGCTACTGATGCTGAATAGAGACCCCCTTCACAATAGGGCATCTCTTCTTAGCTTTGACATAGTTCTGCTGAGTAATTTCATGCACGGCATCGTCAAACTCCGGGTCTGTCGCCATCACGAAGTGATCAATCGGTTGCAGTATATCTCTTTTCTTTTCTGCCATCTTTCCTAATTTTTCTAACATAATCAAATAATTGGAGGCTTGGGAATAAACTCTTTTTAGGGCCATTGCTTCATAAGCCGCCTGTTTCCATCGGTCGCGCGGCTTAGTCTTGCAGGAAATTGAAACAGGATGTGATTCATGATATAGGAACCAATCAAACGTAGCTGAAGGAACGTGAAGAACAACAGCCTGGTAATACAAAAATTGAACACCTTGTTGCACGAGTGTCTCACCAATAACCAATTCAAAATATTTGCCATGCACAGCTCGATTAGGCGCTGGTTTTCTCGAGTAATACGCATCCATCATCTCATTAACGAAATGATGGGGTTTGTCACATGAACTTTTGCATCTTGAAAGTTCATCAAGGTATACTTCAACAGACTGATTTGATGTGAAGCTGGTTGACGCGTTGGCCAACTGAGAAACAATTTTAGATTGCATGAAACTGAAAGGAGTGTTGATTCATATAGGCACTCTTCCTTTCAAAAAACATATCTCTATACTCTGGTGACAGGTCATTTAGAACGTACGGTACACCAACTTCCATTGCTGCGATACCCATGGTACCGCTGCCGGCAAATGGGTCCGCTAGCGGACCATTGATGAGCTTAGCCATACGTATCGCCAATTCGAGGGGGAAGGGTGCCGGATGAGGATTCTTCATTTCAGGAGTGATTCTCCACACGTCACCCCAATATCGAAACTCGGTAACGTACTTAAGCGGAAGTCTCCAATTTCTGCCGGCAATGATGTAGATTAGTTCATAAATCGGTGGTAGCATTGATGGTTTTTTACCACCTTGATTATGAGTGCTGCCCCGGTTCCAAATGACTGTCTGCCGAACCGGAAAGCCGGCAACAATGCGCTCTCGCCTATCTTCTTCTAGATTCTTTATCTTGCGGCCGATGTTATAAAGAACCACTCCATCTTCTCCGACACAATCTAAAGATGCTTGGAGAACTGCTTTTTGCCATTCAATGTACTCATTTTCGGGAAGATTGTCTTCAAAATGAGAGTAATTGTCAGCCATTAATTTGCTATTTTTCCAATTCGAACCCGGTTTCCGCCCACGACCATTAAATGCTTTGTTGTACGGTGGCGACATCGCTATGCCCGAAATTCCCTGTCCTTGAATTTTCTTGAGAAATGCTATCGCATCACCGACAAAGTAGCGGTTATGCATCCACAATGCGTCAGATGTATGCGTTTCAAACTTCTCAGCCGGTTGACTCATACAGATTTCCTTATTCGTTCAATCATATTTTAGATTTTAGTATGTTTTGAGCGAGTATTTTTGTTAATACCTTAAAATTAGAAAACTGTATAATTGGGAATCTTTTAGTTAGCTGATACAGCAATCAGAACCAAGTTGGGGTTAGAACTAAACAATGAAAACAATATCAGTAAGAGCCGAGGATGTGCAGCGTGAGTGGTATCTGATCGATGCATCAGATAAGGTTCTAGGACGCATGGCTACAGAAATAGCCATACGACTGCGCGGCAAACACAAACCAATCTACACGCCGCACGTTGATACCGGTGACTATGTGGTAGTCATCAATGCCGAAAAAGTCATTCTGACCGGTAACAAGGACAATGCCAAAGTCTACCATCGTCACTCTGGAAGACCCGGTGGACTGACCACCGTTCCAGTCAGTACGATGCGCAAACGACATCCGACACGGATCATTGAACATGCGGTCAAAGGCATGATGCCAAAAGGTCCGCTCGGTCGAGCCATGCTGGCCAAACTGAAAGTTTACGCCGGCCCGCACCAGCCACACCAGGCACAAGCACCGAAACCACTCAATATTTAGAGACGATACTCATGACCACAGCCAATCAAGTTTTCTACGGAACCGGTCGCCGCAAATCATCGACGGCCCGAGTTTATCTAACCAAAGGCGATGGCAACATTTTAGCCAACGACCAGCCGATTGAAGATTACTTCGGCCGTGAAACCGCCCGCATGATCGTTCGCCAGCCACTCGAACATATTAGCATGCTGAATTCGGTCGACGTCAAAGTTAATGTGTCCGGCGGCGGGTTGAGCGGCCAGGCCGGTGCCATTCAACTCGGTATCGCACGCGCCTTGGTCGATTACGACGAAACCAATCGCGCGGCCTTGCGGAAAGGCGGATTTTTAACTCGTGATGCCCGTGAAGTCGAGCGCAAGAAAGTCGGTCTGCGCAAGGCTAGAAAGCGGTCGCAGTACTCTAAACGATAGGTCTGAGACCGGAAAGATACAGTTCAATCGTTAGGGACAACCAAACGCTGGGGAATCGTCTAACGGCAGGACAACGGACTCTGACTCCGTCAATCTAGGTTCGAATCCTAGTTCCCCAGCCACTCCCCGTTGATCGTCAATGGCGGATTCAATGATTCGTGATCACGTGCCTGCCAATGGCGCATCAAGAACTAGGTCGTTACCCCCATGAAGGTAGATGGTACCGAATTCCACCCATCGCGCGCCAGTACAATGACAAGTGGTAGATTGCTTGGAGAGGATGTTCCCCAGCAAGCAACCGGTTGGACACTCAAACCTAGTGATGTTGATGATGAACTTTGATCAGCTGCCGAGGTATTGCCACCAGTACAGAACACGAGGCGGAAAAAGTCATCAGAGCAACGCACCGAAAATTATTCGCGGATCCCGTAACCGCGTTCTAGAAGCACTAGGCAAAGAATGAACATGGCTAGCATGGCGATGAAAATGACGGTGAAAGAAATGCCGATGCCGACATCGCTGGCACCCAGCATGCCATAGCGGGCGATATTGATCACGTACAGAATTGGGTTCGCCAGCGACACATTCTGCCAAAATTCCGGTAACAGCTGCACTGAATAAAATACACCACCAAGATAGATCAGCGGCGTGAGCACAAAGTTGGGAATGATGGAAACATCGTCGAAACTCTTCGCAAACATGCCATTCAACATCCCACCCAGAGAAAACACCAATGCCGCCATTATCATCACCGCGAGGGTCATGACTGGTGACACAAGATCAACCGTCGCGAATAGCGTGGCCACAGTCAAGACCACTAGTCCCACCAAGACTCCTCGAAATACCCCACCAACAAGGTAACCAGTCAGTATGACCCAACTCGGGGTGGGAGAAACCATGATCTCTTCAATGAATCGTTGGAACTTGGCAGAAAAAAATGATGAGGCAACATTCGTATAGCTGCCAGTAATCACCGACATTAGCACCAGACCCGGAACAATAAAATCAATATATGCATGTCCCTGCATTGAGCCGATGCGCGGCCCGATAAGATTGCCAAATATGAGAAAATAGAGGCATGTGGTGATGACCGGAGGAATGATCGTCTGCGTCCAAATCCGTAAGATTCGGGTGATTTCCTTACGCACCAAAGTGTAGAGTTGAACAATGAAGTAACGCGGCCGATTCATTTCGTCTGCTGTGTCTGCATGTCTTTAGCATCTTTTTTCAGGAGTTCCATAAACAGCGTTTCCAATCGATTGGCTTTGGTTTGAATGCTAATCACATGAAGATTGTTCTCGTTTAGTGACTCAAACACTGAATTGATGCTAGTTTGGCGATCAATGTCAACTTCAATGGTAGTGGCATCGGCAAGGCGCATGGTGTTGCCGTAGGTGGATGGTAAATCCTGCTCCTGAATTGGCTGAGACAGATCAAGTACATAGGTCTCCTGATTGAGCATTTTGAACAGAGATTTCATGTCAATATTCAAAATCAACTCGCCAAGTTCAATGATACCGACATTGCGACATAGTCTCTCCGCTTCCTGTAAATAGTGCGTCGTTAGAATAATGGTCGTCCCATGATGATTGAGATCCTGCAGAAACTCCCACATCGACAGGCGTGTTTCAAAATCAATGCCAGCCGTCGGTTCGTCCAGTATCAGTAGTCTTGGCGCGTGCATCAAGGCGCGGGCAATCATCAATTTTCTTTTCATGCCGCCAGACAACCGCCGCGAAGTCGAGTTGCGGTGGTCCCACAGACCTAATTCTGTCAGATATTTTTCCGCTTGTTGAAAAGCAGTCGAACGGGGTACTCCGTAGTAGCCGGCATGATTGATGACAATGTTCCAAGGGGTTTCAAACTGATTGAAATTGATCTCCTGAGGAACCAACCCAATATATGATTTTGCCAGTTCAAAATCCCGATCAATATCAACGCCGAAAATGTGTACTTTTCCCGCTGACTTGGCCACCAGTGAGCAAAGAATACCAATGGTGGTGGACTTTCCGGCGCCATTGCGTCCCAACAGCGCATAAAAATCACCTTCACCGACGGTAAAGGAAATGCCTTTCAGCGCGACGCGTTCATTGGAGTAAGTTTTTTCTAGGTCGCTGACGGCAAGCGCCGGGACGACGGTGGTTGATTGATTCACTTAGGGCTGGAATTCGCTGAGAATGCACGAAGTCATAGAATTTGCTATTATAATGGGGATGGCTTGTTCAGTCATATCCGATATCACTTAATCTGTGAATGAATGGCCGATAAATCATGGATAACCATACTCCCGTAGAAATTTCGCCGAGCGCCGCACATCGCGTTTCCCAGCTGATGTCCGATAAAGACGTCGGGTTGCGCGTTTATGTTGAAGGTGGTGGTTGTTCCGGATTCCAATATGGTTTTCAGTTGGAAACGGAGAAGCAGGATGACGATTTTGTCATTGAAGAAAATGGCATCACCCTCCTCGTTGATTCGCTCAGTATTCAGTATCTCATGGGGGCCAAAGTCGACTATCTGGACGATCTGATGGGCGCGCGATTTCTCGTGCAAAACCCCAATGCATCCACCACCTGTGGCTGCGGATCGTCGTTCGCCATCTAAAAACACCCTACCTACTGCTCCTACTATCTGGAGCAGAAACTTACAACTGAATGGAAATGGACGTAGTCGGCGCGCCCTTACTATTTTTTCCGGTAACAACCGGTTTCTGCTTTCTAGTCGGCGTGTTAATTGGCACCTGCGGCATCGGTGGCATTCTGATTATCCCCTTCCTGGTCTACATCGCAAACATTGATATCCACACAGTTATCCCGGCGTGTATGGCGGGCTTTGTGATCAACGCGGCATTTGCCAACTATGCCTACGCAAAACGAGGTTCGATCCGGTGGGACAAGGCTGTTTTTCTGGCCATCGGTGCCGCGCCTGGTGCTTACTTGGGGTCCATCACGGTGCTGGCACTGTCTTCTCTAGTACTTGAAGTCATCATGGCCATACTCGTCATCGGCTCCGGCCTGCGTGCACTGGCTAAGTCATCTCACGAGAACAGCAGCGCCGGACTCGAACGGATTCCCAACTTTGTATTGATATTGGTTGGTCTGGGTGTTGGATATGGTTCATCGTTGAGCGGTACTGGCGGCCCACTGCTTTTGATTCCCACTCTGTTGCTACTGAATTTTCCAATCATGGCTGCCGTCGGGCTGAGCATGGCGATTCAGATTCCCATTGCTCCCTTTGCGACGCTCGGTCATGTCTTGCATGGATCCGTTCACTGGATTCTGGCCACACCGGTGGCCATCGGTCTGTCGGTCGGGGTTCTGATCGGCGCCGGCATTGCGCATAAGATATCCACGATTTCAATGCAGCGGACAGTCGCTATCGCCCTGCTGGTCTGCGGGGCAATGATTGTGGTACGCTTTTTCACCTAACGAAAAAAATAAAATCTGTGGTGACTCATCAACTCATGAATGGCAGGCTAATTCGTTAAATCAGTTATCATAGTTTTAAGGTATTACCAGTCAATTCATTTTCCAGATGGACCTCAATGAGTTCAAAACATAAACACGCACATCCACCTTCAGAAATTGAAATCAAGGTCAAAGCGCTTGAATCACTGTTGATCGAAAAAGGCCTAGTTGACGCACAAGCACTGGATGAACTAATTGATATTTACGAACATCAAGTGGGACCCCAAAATGGCGCCAAGGTTGTTGCTCGCGCTTGGAACGATCAAGAATATCGCACTCGTTTGCTCAGCAACGCCACTGAAGCCATTCGCGAGTTGGGTTTTACCGGGCGGCAGGGTGAAGACATGGTCGCCGTGGAAAATACACCATCGGTTCACAACATGGTTGTTTGTACGCTTTGTTCATGTTACCCATGGCCCGTACTTGGCTTGCCGCCGGTGTGGTACAAATCGGCGCCTTATCGGGCCAGGGCAGTTTCGGAGCCGCGGCACGTGCTCGCTGAATTCGGAGTACAACTCGACGAGTCTGTTGAAGTTCGCGTTTGGGACAGTACTGCTGAAATACGATACTTGGTGATTCCAATGCGACCAACCGGCACCGACGACCTGTCGGAAACCGATCTGGCCAAACTGGTCACTCGTAATTCCATGATTGGTACGGGTTTTCCGTTGAGTCCAGATGCAGTTTATTAATTCATTCTATGTAACCACAATTGCAAAGATGAAGGGACGCATAAACAGTGATCTAAGGAAAAGAGCCATTGCAATGGCCACAACACATGTCTGTAAAACCGTTTTGGAGGCTGATAATCATGAAATGGGAGATAGTGTCAAGTCTGCATGGCCTGGAATACACAGTAAGACTCGATCTGATGGCTAACTGATGTATTTGAGAAAGTGGTGAAAGTATTTGCGCTCCTCACTGAAGTCAAACAGGAATAATGCCTATTGTTAATGCTACAATAGTAAACAGTCGTTTAGTACTTTTGGGAGGTAATCATGGCAACTCTGACTGAAAACATCACTGCTTATGAATCCATGCAACGATCACTTGAACTGGACCATTTGGGGAAATGGGTGGTATTTCACGATAAAAAGTTGGAGGGGTTTTATGATTCATTTGAATCGGCCGCTGAATCTGCTGTCGAAAATTTTGGAATTGGGCCGTATCTCATTCGGCAAATTGGGGTGGCACCTATAACCCTTCCGGCATCAGCTCAATTTAGACCTGTGACTGAAAATGTGTTCACTTCAGATTGAGTGTGGAGCTAATCAGCGTCCGGAACTGTTGATCATTAACGGACCCACTCTAAATGTACAAATTGGCTTTGATCAAAACTATCAAACTGCAAACAACAGTGCTCCAAACCTACCAGCTGTTGAGTATTTTGCTTTGATCGACACAGGAGCGATGGAGAGTTGTATTGACTCTAGCATCGCTATTAATCTTGGGTTACCAGTTGTTGACGAAGTATCAATTTCGGGAGTACATGGAGCAAATAAGGTAAATGTCCATTTAGCACAGATCCATATACCGGCGCTACGATTTACAATTTATGGCCGATTTTGTGGTGTCCATTTACATGCAGGCGGACAGCCTCATAGCGCTTTATTGGGTAAAACTTTTCTCAGACATGTTACGATGAACTATGAGGGAAATTCCGGTTCGGTAACACTAGTCTATCGCTAACCTCCATAAAGTTCAATGAAAGGCGCACACGATCAAGGGGGCAAAACAGGAGTGGGGGACATCGCACCGGAAAGTAACGAACCGGTGTTCCATGAGGAATGGGAAAGGCGCGCGTTTGCCATTACGGTGGCTTGCGGATTTCTAGGGCAGTGGAATCTTGACATGGCTCGATACGCTAGAGAGCAGATGCCTGATCGTGAGTATCTGGCTTCCAGTTACTATGAAAAATGGGTCTACGGGCTTAGTTTGTTACTGGTTGAAAAAGGACTCTTGACGGAGAACGAGATTCAACAGCGCATTTTTGAAATTTCGGAAGAAATAGATTCATGAACATTTTGCGAGTGGAACAGGTGAGACCGGTTCTAAAACAGGGTAGCAGTGCCAGAATGAAAAACACTGGTGGCGCCAGATTCACCGTCGGAGATGCAGTGGTTGCCAGACGATTCAACCATCCCGGTCATATTCGTCTACCGGCGTACGTTCAGGGATGCCGCGGAGTCATTGCTGCGGATCAAGGAATGTTCATCTTTCCAGATCAGCATGCCAACGGTATTAAGGAGGCACAGCGGCTCTACAGCGTTCGATTTGAAGCCGCTGAAATCTGGAACGATACGTCCTCTCGTCGAGATGCCGTTTATGTGGACCTTTTTGAGTCTTACCTGCTTGCAGTTTAATGTCTGCCCATGCCGAGATCGTAAAGTTCTATCACAATGGTGAAGAACCAGTTTTTGCCACACCATGGGAGGCGCACGCATTCGCCTTGACCGTCAGACTCCACGAACGAGGTTTTTTCAGTTGGGTTGAGTGGAGTGAAACTCTTGCTAAAACCATTCGTTTGAATGATCAAGCGAGCTACTACGAGAGTTGGTTCAGAGCCTTGGAATCTCTAGTGCTAACAAAAGGAATGATTGAAGCCAACGAACTGTTGACCGAGATTGAGGCGCTTAAATCTGATGTCTGATCTTCTGTACGAGCAGAATCACGCTACCTTGATGTGGACAGGTACCAGATGATCGGTCAGTGCTTTTATTTGACAAGAATTATTGCCCTTGGTCAATGGACGCTTTCAGTCGCTTTGCTTTTCGCAAACGACGGATGGCGCTACCGATGTTGACTGCCAAAACCAGTAGTGTGAAACCGTACGCTCCCCACACAAACTCTCCGTAACCACTCATGGATATAAATGACGAAAAACTCATGCCAATTCCTCAAGCTGTTGAAGCCATTGAGCCCGGTATTCAGTTTCAAGAATCAGGGCCCTCATGCGTAACGCCAGTATGGCCAGAAACAACAATAGAAAGCCGACCGCCATCACCAGCAACGGTACTAGCATACTGCTATGAATTGCAGGTGTACCAAACTTGGAAACGGATGGATTCTGGTGGAGTGTATGCCACCACAAGACCGAGTAGTGAATGATGGGTATGTTAACGACCCCGGCCAATAATAAGATCGCACCTGCTTGCTGTGCTTTGCGACGCTCTGGAATGGCAGACTCCAGGGCAATGAAACCCAGGTAAAGGAAAAGCAGAATCAACTCCGAAGTCAGTCGTGCATCCCAAGCCCACCATGCTCCCCACATTGGCTTTCCCCAGATGGCACCGGTCACCAAAGTAATGAGTGTAAACGACGCCCCAATAGTGGCGGCGGCAGTACAGGTCAGATGTGCCAATTTGATGCGCCAGATCAAACCAATCGCGCCACTGACGGCCATCATGGTGTAGATCAGCATGGACATCCATGCGGCCGGAACATGCACGAACATGATGCGATAGGCATCTTTCTGCTGATAGTCGATCGGTGCCACAACCAATCCAAGAAACAGACCGGCACCAATGGTTAATCCGGCCAACCAACCAAACCAAGGAGTGAGCCGGCTGGCCAGTCCATAGAAATACTTAGCTGTACTCAGTCGATGAAACCAGAGCCACATATCAATTACCCAACATCACCCGAAGTGTACCAGCGATGCCAAATGGTGCCAGTGTCAATGCGAACACAAAAAATGCCCCAAGTAGCGTAAGATGTCCACCAACAGCCAATTGCTCCGCCGCCGCTAAAACCGCTGATACTGAAAATATTAAAATGGGAACGCAAAGTGGCAAAGTTAGCAGTGACAAGAGCATACCCATCTTTTTCTGAGTGATAACCAAAGCGGCACCAAATGCACCAATCAGACTGAAAGCAGGGGTACTTATGGCAATGGTTACACACAATATCGCCATACTGTATGAATCAAGATTCATCAGTATACCCAGTATTGGACTGATCAACAGTAAGGGTAGTCCTGCGGAGATCCAGTGTGCAATCAGTTTTGCTAATACCAGTAGTGGCAACGGTGTAGGAGTCATCAAAATCTGTTCCAGTGTACCATCTTCGTAGTCGTTGCGAAACAATCCCTCCAAAGAGAGCATTGAAGCCAATAATGCAGCTACCCAAATCACCCCCGGTCCGATTGACTTTAGCACCAGCGTATCCGCCCCGGCAGCAAACGAAAATAATGTCGTACAGACGACAAAAAAAACCACCGGTGTAGTGCAGTCACCCGGCGTGCGCGCCATTCGTATCAAATCGCGTTTAAGCACTGCTCTAAATGCGCTGCTCACGCGAATGTCTCCAATTGTATTTCCGCCACCGAACTATCCTGCCAGTCAATTGTATGATGAGAAGTGATCACACCTAATCCACCGCGCTTTAAATGTTGATGAATGAGTACGGTTACCATTTGCAACGCCGGCTCGTCGAGTGAAGCAAAAGGTTCGTCAAGTAGTATTAGTTTAACTTCTGACATTGCCAGTCTTGCCAGTGCAACCCGCCTTTTCTGACCGGCTGACAGCAATCGACAGGGTGCGTTAAGGTAGCGTGCGACCCCTAGGTGATCAAGTACTTCCGGTATTGATCGTATTAAGGGTAAGCCTTTGAGTGCCTGTTGAAATTCGAGATTTTCTCTGACCGTAAGATCAAGGCTGATGCCATTATCGTGTCCCACATATACCACCGAATCAAAATACTCAGGTCTGATGTCGGTGATGGACTCTCCGTTCCATAATATTTCACCCTTTTCAGGGGTGGCAAGGCCGCCGATCAAGCGCAAAAGACTAGTTTTTCCAGCACCATTTTGCCCTTTGACCAATAGGAGTTCACTACTGTTCACCATCGCTGAAAGATTCTTGAATAAACAACGATCGCCTCTCAGGCCGGCGAGCCTGTTTAATTGAAGCATTGAGTGATTTCAGTGTTTGGAAGACACGATTCTTACTGATGTTGAATAGGTCATTGATGAATGAAGGTAAAATCGCTTCGATAACAACAGTCAGTTGTCAACGGGAAATGGCGAATCAATTCTTACCGAGCGAGATATTTATCGCGAAAACTGACCATCAATCATATCGAATCAGTTTGTATTTGAATAGGTGTAAGTTTTGTGATTATAGAACTTTATACCCAGAATCAGCTACCCTTCAATCAGATGATCGAAAAGATCGACTATTTTCAGTCATGGAATGTTCAACGCATCATCAAGATTACCTGCCTTCTTTTCACTGCCGAGATTGATGAGCCCCTCAACAATTTGTTTGACGATGGTCGGACCTTGAAATACCATTGATGAATAGAGTTGTACGGCAGTGGCGCCGGCAGCGAGTTTGCGCCAGGCATCATCAGCCGAACTGACGCCACCAACGCCGATGATCGGAATCGCACCGCCAGAGATTTCTGCAATGGCTTCAATGGTATGGGTTGATAACTCGTTGAGCAATCTCCCACTCAATCCGCCAGTTTCTGCAAAATGAATAGATCTGCTGTTGCCGTTCCGCGCGGTTGTCGTATTCGTTGCGATAATGGCATCTGCCGACAAAGCCACTGCCACTTCAACGACCTGCCGGAGATCAGTCATACTCAGATCGGGTGAAACTTTTACGGCAATGGGCACCATCCTGCCTTGATATTCCGATGCGAGCTGCTCTCTTTTCTGCAAAACCGCCGCCAACAGTTGTCTGAAATACGATTTAAGCTGCAATTGAACCAGTCCTGGCGAATTGGGTGATGACAGATTGAGAACAATATAGTCGGCAAATTGATAGACCTGCACCAGGCATTCAAGGTAGTCCTCAATCGCTCGTTCGTTCAGCGTGTCGGTGTTTTTGCCTATATTTACTCCCAACATTGCATCTTCATTCATATGGTGATGAACATTGCTGACATTTGAACGGAACTCATCCAGACCGGCACTGTTAAAACCGAGTCGGTTGATGATGGACTGCTCACTTTCCAGACGAAAAATACGCGGCTTGGGATTACCGGGCTGCCGTTTGGGCGTTACCGTGCCAATCTCGACGAATCCAAACCCCAAACTGGCAATCGCGGGAAAAATCACGCCATCTTTGTCAAATCCGGCTGCCAGTCCAACCGGATTTTTAAGAGTCTGGCCGAAAAGATGTACCGGCAGCGCCGGCACTCGACTGCCATAGAGTTTTTCGCTTAAATTGAGTAGTGTTCTTTGCTTGGATATCCATTTCAAAACGTTAACCGTGTGCTGGTGGGCAGTTTCTGCATCCCGGCCGGCCAATACTGACCTGAGTAAACTGTAGGGGTCCAAATTCAACACTCTTTTCGTCAACCGTCCCTGGCCATATCAGTGGGTTTATCGCATGGTAATAAATTGACAATCGCCCATGCCAAAACACCGGGCAGGCCTGTCAATCGTCCAATTTTGCAATATGCCCAACACTACTCCTATTCGCTATTAGGCAGTCAACATACTTACCCAAAGATTAAGAGTGCGATCAACCCAATACCCGTTCAAGAGGTTGTTTCGCCGTCGAGTGTTTTATCTAGGGTAGCGATGATAGATGACACGGATGCGCACTGCGGCCTACGGTAAAATGATCGGCCGCTACTGAAAAGTCAGCATTGATGACGCAAGGTTATTTTCGATAAGGCGCACACACTTTTTCACACAATGAAGGACCGGGCCTCAATCAGCCGAAAACGTACTAATTGAGGCCCGGCCCGTATCAACCACATTACTTTGTTAGAATCTGACCGACAGTGCGATTTGGCCGCTGGTAACCTTGTTGCCACTGCCTGAAGTGGTATGATAGAGGGCCGCTGAAATGACCGACTGACCCGCGTCCCAACTCGTTGAACCGCCGAGGCCCAACCGCACCGTCGTGGGCTTGACTTCCGATTCGCTCGAAGTCGGTGTTGAGTTACCGTTGGTAACCGTCACCCGGCGTTCGGCATTGAAATTATGCTCCAGGTCCAACGAACCGAACAGCCGGCAGCAATCGACCGTCTGTTGCCCGACCATCTGCTCAAGCAGTACACCATATTGCCCGGTCACTCCGGCAGTTTTTTTCGTGGCCACCTGGTCCGGCTCATACGTGCCGGCAATCGTCGGCACCGTATAGTCCTTCACCGACATCGACGACCACGACAGACCGCCACGCTGGGTCAGTGACATCCTGCCCAGGTCCATGTGATCCGAGATGCCCACACCGATGACATAACCGGTCGCTTTGGTTTTCGCATCGACCTTGATAGCCTGGCCACCGAGCATTTCTGATGACGTAACCCGAATGTCATCAAACTGGGTCGCCCCCAACCAGCCATCAATCAGCATGCCTCCGGCATGCTCACGGGTCATGCCGACGCCGATGCCGGTGCCGGAAAACTTCACCCGACCGCCATCGGTCACATCGGCCTTGCCCTGCCGATGATGCAACCCCACCCGGAACAGCATGCCATCGGTACCGGGCAGGTCAACCCCGGCCGCAAAGCCACCATAAGAAGTATCATACGTCAGTTCGTCCGTGACGGTCTGGCGTTGGAGCCGGCCTTTACCACTACCCGCTTCCAGGCGACCCCAGGCACGCCGGTCGGCCGACCGGCCATCGTCGGCCGCCATCAACGTTTCGTTTTGTGCCACCTGTCGCAGGCCGGAGGCACCGGCAGTACCACTACCCATCGCCGCTGGCCGGTAGGTGTCCATGGCCCCGGCCAACGTCCACAGCACCGACGGCAGGGCGTCGTAGACCCGTCCTCGTTTCGAGGGCTCGCGCGTTTCGGTCTCCGGTGCCATCACCCCGGTTGTGGGTTTGAAATTCGCATCCCGTTCGATGTTCAGCGAAAACACACCACTGGTCACATCCACCAGACTGGGGGTAAACTCATCGGTCACCATCTGCAGGCAGTCATTGTAGAAACCGCAGGGCACCTGTGACCCCAGAATATTGGTCACGGTCACTTTCGTACCCATGGTCAGATCGGTGTAATCGTCACCGGCCTTGCTTCGGTAACTGAAGGCGGTCTTGGTCTTGTCGTTCTCAATGTTCTTGATGCCGGTGAAATCCTTGTTGATCCGATCCAGTCTGATCAACAGATTGGACTTGCCGGCACCGACCGTATCGGCACCACTGACCTTGATGCTCCGATAGGCGGCCGTCGCATCATCCGGCATCAGCAGGGCATTGCCCTCAATGGTGACGACGCCACCGCCTTGCAGGTCGATGGCACCACCGCCGGCCGCCTTGCCCCAGACCTTGCCACCTTTGATGGTGACACTCTGTTTACGGCGGTCATCGGCCGCCAGCCGATCGGGCGTGTTGAGATAGATCCCATATTCATCGCCGGAGACCTGCACCACACCCGTCTTGCCAATGGTGATGTCGGCGGTGGCCCCGGCCGCACTGGATGCAGTGCCGAAAGGCACGTGTTCAACTTTGATGCCGATGCCCTTCGCATACAGCTGGCCATCATGGACCACGGTCACCGTCCTTTCGGCGGCTCCTAAAGTGGGATGTTTTCGGTTTGCTTCAATCTTCACGTAAATCCCCTCTTCATTGATCTCGCCATTGGTCTTATCCTCACCGATCAATGTTTTTGCTCCGGTGGTCACCTTGATGGCTGAGTGAACCCCGGCCTCATGGGCCTCGTCGTCATGAATGTAGATGCCATAGTCAGTGCTGCCGCCCACACCGCCAATCTTCGCCGTGTCTTTCAGCACCACGTTCATATCCCCGCCTTTAGTTATATGCCGGTAGATGTCAATGCCCCGGGGACTGTAGTTCGCCCTCGTCAACGTCGCATCCTGTTCATTATAGGTTTTCGAGTGACCGCGGACCACGGCCGTGCCACTCAGAGTCACGTCAATATTGCCGCGGGGGAAAGTTTCAGCATTGCCAGGACTGAGCTTACTCACGCTATCAATCTTGATCGCACTGGTATTGCTCTGCAGCAACCCGGCCATCACCTCAACTTTGATGTTATTATGACGTTCCGCTCGGATCTGAATCGGCAGGCTGGCATCAATATTCCCCTTGGATTGCACCGTGATGCCCTTGTCACCGGAAGCCACATTATCCGCTTTTATATAAATGCCAGTACGAAACCGGGAAAATGGACTGTTGGCAACACCACCAATGGTTTTGGTGCCCACATCGATACCATCCAGTTTAACACCCTCGGCAACCGTCACACTCAGTCCCTCCGCAGTCACCTCATACGCGTCGCTGATCCGGGGCAGATCGATGACCTTTGGATCGGTACCGGGGGTGATGTCTTCCTCATCGCAGACCACGGTCGGCGGCGTCCCGGTCGGCGCCCCACAGACGTAGGTCTTCGTCTGCGCCGACAGGGGTAGCGGAGCCAGCAGTCCAACCACCGCCACGGCTGATATCAGCTTCGAAAGAGACTGCATCATTGCCCCCCCCCCCCCGCAGAAATTTCAGGGGCGATCGGGACGTGATGGACACCAACCTCACGTCTGCTCCATCTTCATGGTGTGCAGCAGGAGCAGCATACTGACTTGATAGGTTTCTCAACATTTTTCTCTTTTCTCCATTCGAATGATTTGAGTACGTTTAGGTTAATTTTTAATTTTCTCAGGCTTAAACTTCAGCTGGAAGGCATCGCGCGCGAGCGTAGCAACCATCGGCAGATTGAAGAACAACCCTGTTCTGAAATCAGAACACCGGCAACCACGAACCTGTCGCAGGCCTACTGCCCAAAATTGATTGGATACCACACCGCACGACGGTTCCCTGAACACATCAATTTTTTTGCGCCTGATATTATAAAAGAATAATAAAAAAATAAACTCAAATTTGAGCTGATGGGTGCTATTTGGTATCACACTCATTTCAAACATCCTGACGCCGACAAGATTGAGCAGTAGTATCTGAGTAGATATATGCCTGCAAAGTGAGCGGTCTTCGGTATATCGCTACTTTTTCAATGACAATGGGATTTCACTTTGCAGTGCTGTAATCCTGCCCAGTCATGTAAAGATGCAAGTTCATTTCTGATCGTTGATGAAGAGAGCTATTGATGTCGGGTAGCCACGGCAAGATGATCAATGCTCTGGTCAGTAGACCCATGGAAACGTCGAGTTACTAGTATCAGAGAGCGAAAAACGATGACTGATGTTGATTAGACGGTAAAATTTCCAAAAAGCCATGGAAGAATAGCTTTAATGGTGATAAAAAATAAATGACACCATGCGAAAACACTAATGAACTGGGATGAAAACAAATCAGAGGATGAAATTTGAAATGGGCCGGCAAAATCTGAATACTCCACTCCCCTTTCCAGATCGATTACCCGATGGTTATCACTATCAACAGGAAACTGTCAAATTTGATCCCGCCCAACATCTGCAACTGGAACCACCCGAATCCATTTTACGGTTGAGTGACTTCGGCTATACAGCGAGTGAGATCGAACAATGCTCAACCGATTTTGCCGTCTCCAGCGCGGTCAGACTATTATCAGATGAGGGTGTCGAAGTGATGCTTGACATCGCCCGCTCACTGAAAAAACATGCCGTCCATTGTGAACGCATTGAAACCATGGTGCGCGGTGGCACCTATCAGTCCAAATTTCTGCGGGACTTCTGTATGAGCCACGAAGTAACCGAATTTGTGAGCGAAATATTCGGAACGCTGGTCGCCCCACACTCAATGCCCTTGCATCTGGGACATCTGAATTATGCACCGAATGATCTTGATCGAGCGGTAGACAAGTGGCATCACGATACCCTGGACCTCGACTATGTTCTCATGTTGTCTGATCCGACCCAACTGCAGGGTGGTGAGTTTCAATATTTCCTCGGCACGCGGGATGAGGCCAAAGAATTGGCTGATCAAGGTCAATCAATCCCCACAGATAAAGCGGTCAGTCCATATTTTCCGGGGGCGGGTTATGCCATCGTGCTGCATGGCAATCGAATCGTTCATCGGGCCACCCGATTAACTCAGCGAGCGGAAAGAATTACATTGGTGAATGGTTATGTTCCACTGAGCCCGTCGGTCGATGATGTCTGTCGGTTTTCAGATTTGACTGTTGTTGACCCGCATCATGTTCTATTTACGGAATGGGCACGGCACAAGGCTTGGTTGTCAATGGGTAAACTCCAACACCTGATTGACAACCTTCCATATACTGATGACCGGCAAACCATATCCGAACACCTGAAACGTGCGATCAGCGATGTTGAGACCGCGATTGAAGAGATTAGCGGTAACAACAATGGTTCAATGATCCACTATGGAGACTAACCGCTGAACCCCCGATCGAGAAATTGAACACAGGTCAGATTGGTTCTCGAACGACATCTCATCACCCATATGTTCACCGACGTGTCTGTTACTTTGCACGGTTGCCAATTGACACCCAGCCGAAACAACACAATTAATAAATGGTGACTGCTTAGAAGTCGGTGTAATGATTTCCAATAGCAGCAGCCAAGTAGACTATATCATCGTTGGCGCCGGTTCCGCCGGTGGTATGCTTGCTTACAGACTGTCAGCAGACCCATCGGTCCGCGTGTTACTTCTCGAAGCCGGTTCTGCAAAAATGCACTGGTCTATTCGAATGCCAGCCGCCGCGCGACAGAATTTCTTAGGTGGACCGCGCAACTGGTGTTTCGAAACGGAACCTGAACCGTATTTGAATAATCGAAAGTTGTTTCAGCCGCGGGGGAAAGGAATTGGCGGTTCGTCTTCTCTAAACGGAATGGTTTTCGTACGTGGCCATCCACTTGATTACGATCAATGGCAACCGGAAGGCATAACGGGTTGGTCATATCACGAGGTGCTACCCTATTTCAAAAGCATGGAACGCTATCAGGCCGGTGCCTCTGAATATCGAGGTGGAGATGGTCCGATCGATGTCGAACATCTATCCGACATTCACCCCATCGAACAGGCATTCCTAGATGCTGCCCAACAAGCCGGCTATGGTTACACCAAAGACTACAATGGCGCATGGCAAGAAGGAGTCAGCGAATTTGATGTCAACATTGCCGGTGGTGCTCGCAGTGCCACCGCCCGCCTTCTGCATGCAGTACGATCAAGACCCAATCTCAAATTATCGCCGCGGTCACAAGCGACTCGACTCATCATTAACGGAAATCGAGCTTCCGCTGTCGAATATCTACAGGATGGCAAAACTCATTTCGCCTACGCAGACCGAGAAATCATCGTTTCTGCCGGCGCATTTCAGTCACCACAGCTCCTGATGCTATCTGGCATTGGACCAGCAGATGAACTGAAAAGACACGGCATCAAACCGGTTCTCGACCTGCCGGGTGTTGGTGCCAATCTCCAAGATCATCTTGAAGTGCATGTTAAACATCGATGTCCGGATGGGTTGTCAAGAAATCGTCTGCTCCGCAAAGACCGCATGTTGTTGGCCGGACTGCAGTGGTTGCTATTTCGCTCTGGTCCAGCCGCGACACCGGCCAGCAGAGTCGGTGGTTTTCTGCGCACGTCGAACTGCGCTGATTATCCAAACATACAATTTCACTTTTGGCCGTATTTCTTAGAAGGCTGGTCTCCACCGCCTAATAAAGATGGGTACTGCTTTGATGTGGGACCGGTTCGACCCCAAAGCCGCGGTTGGGTTAAGCTGCAATCCGCCAATCCACTGGATGCCCCGAGAATTCTCTTGAATGGGCTATCAAATACTCATGATGTCGAAGAATTTCGTCATTGTGTACGAATCGCACGAGAGATTGCGGCAATGAAAGCGTTTGATTTTTGCCGCGGGCCGGAAGTGTCTCCGGGCGCCGATGTTATTTCCGACGAAGACATTGATGGTTACGTTCGACAAAACGCCAACAGTGCCTATCATCCATGCGGCACCTGCAAAATGGGAACCAATGAAATGTCCGTGGTGGACAACGAGTTGCAGGTTCATGGTATGGACCGACTGAGAATCGCTGATGCCTCAGTGATGCCGCTGATTACCAACGGTAATATCAACGCACCCAGTTTGATGATTGGCGAACGCGCAGCATCAATGCTACTGAATACCGATGGGCTCTGAACATTTAGGTAATATCTTACCTCAGAAAAATAAATATAGAGTATGAAAATTATTTTCTCATTTTTGTTACAATTGTTGCAAATAGCGGGAGTTTGGAATGCCACGGCGCCAGCGGAAAACCGCCTCTATGAGGCGTGAAACTCCTTCTCTCGGAGCTCGGGCCGAACTAAACCAATTGACCGTTGTTTCAGAGCTCGGAAGGGCGGCTGACGAGCCGCCCTTTTCCTTTGTAGTTGCTTGAACATTTACCACAGCGAAATCCTCGTCAGTTTCCACCATTACCCATGAAGGTGAGTTAACCAACTCACTACAAGTCTAAGAAAGGTTGAACTAATCTAGGAATACCACCAACAGCTGTAACTGGTATTCTGCTTACGTAATAAGTTTACTGGATCTAAGCCTATTGTCGTGTAGCGATGAGGAGGGCATATTACGAGTGATGTTAGAGTGGTTGGAGATTACATGCATCATGTACAACCACGCGGAATTAGGACCCCGTAGCACAGCGTGTGAACTATGTCATGAATAGGCGTCGCGCAATGGACAGTGCCTTGAGTTACTAATGTTAAATCATCGTTGCAATGTCGTATTTCAACTAGGGTGGAGTTTAGCTATGGCTCTTCAATCTTATAACCCATTGGTAAGATGAACTCATCACGGTGTCGACACGTGGTGGCTTGCACAAGATCTTTTTGTAAAAATATATGGTTAGCTAGTGCTTTCGTTTTGTACACCGTTATGGACCGACTGCTGAGAACACAAGATCCGATCCATCCAGAGTAAAAAGCACCTAAGCGCTGAATATGATAGCAAC
The DNA here is from genome assembly GCA_965116205.1 of Arenicellales bacterium. GTDB lineage: Bacteria > Pseudomonadota > Gammaproteobacteria > Arenicellales > JAJDZL01 > JAJDZL01. The sequence goes on from OZ220493.1 coordinate 796,063, forward strand.
CGTATCCCAACCACCGGCTTATACGACATTGCAACGATGGATGTTTAATACATTATCTCTGCAAATATTCTCATATAATCAGTTCTATTGTTATTATAATATAGCATTATGTATTCAGAAAGTACTTTACCCATCGGTCGTCAAAGACTGGCCGCCGTGGTTAGAGAATCAGGAGATATAGTGCGTATCGAAGATGTTATGCGCATTCTTGGTTTTGAACGACAAAAAGCTGGCAAACTGTTATCGCGTTGGCGTCAGCAAGGCTGGATGCGTAGAGTAGGTCCTGGACTCTACGCTCCAGTAGAATACGCGTTGCTCGGCGAAGAAACACTACTTGAAGACCCATGGATTCTTGTCCCCAATCTGTACGACCCTTCCTACATCGGCTCAAGAACCGCGCTTGAATACTGGGACCTGACCGAGCAAATGTTCATTGACACCGTTGTCTTTACGACTCGGGTAGTGCGGGCGAGATTTCAAAAGCATGATCATTTGTGCTACACCGTTAAACACATCAGCGAAAATAAAATCTTTGGTACCAAAGTGATATGGGTAGGATTGCAAAGACGGACAAAAGTGTTCATTTCGGATTTGGAACGTACGATAGTTGATATCTTGGATGATCCTGTCTTTGGTGGGGGGATTAGATTTGTTTCTGATTGTATTTTCAATTATCTGCAGCTAAAAAATCGAGATGATGAGAAACTGATTGCTTATGCTGACCAGCTGGGCAATGGCGCCATATTCAAAAGATTAGGTTATCTTGCCGAACCAGTCCCCAATACTGAATTGCTCATTGCAGCCTGTAGAGCTCGACTCACTCAAGGTAACGTAAAAGTTGACCCACAAATTCCCAAAGACCGGTTGATCACTCGTTGGCGACTGTTTGTTCCAGGCAACTGGTCCAAGCGACATCCTTATGCGGCCCCGCGCTGATTTTCGCAATTTAACACGCCTATATGGTAACCACGTAACTCGACGGTGCCCAATATTTGTGGCGATCTGAGCTTTACAACGCACTGCCAAATGCACCTGAAATCACAAAGACTGTAAGTTGGCACCGGGGTCAAGTAAATATCCCCAATTAGTCTGCTATAACCTCGGTTCATTCTGTGCTGATTTTTGTTAAATTTTCCAATCCACCTGGTGGCCAATATCAATTTGACAGAAACATGAACAATTCATACCCCATAGACTTCTTCATGGCACCCTGTTTTGACGCTACACCGGCGATCATCTCTGCTAAACAATTGTTTCAGAGCCATCTATTGTCGAGCAGAATTTAAACCTTCAGATTAATTATTGTTGCATGTCGTACTCAAAATCGCCAATTCTCGTCTGGTTTAGACGCGACCTTCGTCTGACTGACAACCCCGCTTTAAGTGCAGCATTGGCATCCAACCACCCGACCATCCCTATCTATATTTGGGATGATTCAGAAACCAACATTTCCAGATTACCCGGTGGCGCCTCAAAATGGTGGCTGCACCAGAGTTTGGTTCAGCTGTCGACTTCGATCACAAAACGGAAAGGAACACTGATATTGCGCCGCGGTGCAACTGAAAAAGTACTGCAAAGTCTCATCGCCGAAACCGGCGCCAGTGCCATCTACTCGAACCGCAGTTTCATTCGCGCCGAATTCAATCAAGACATTCAGTTGCAACACCAGTTGCGACGGCAGGGTATCTCAACCCGGTTCTTTGACGGTGCAACCTTAGTTAGTCCGGACAATCTACTCACTCAGCAGGAAAAACCGTACCGGGTTTTTACCCCTTTCTGGAATCGTCTGCAAGACGTTTATTCTCCAATTGCATTACCGACCATTCCCCTGACCTTCTCACCGACACCAAACATCAAATCAGATCGGTTGAATCAATGGCAACTTCTACCCACCCAACCGGATTGGACCGGGGGTTTAAAAAGCACTTGGGCAGTCGGCGAAAAAGCTGCCCACCAGCAATTCAATCACTGTGTGGAGTCAATACTGCACAATTATCCGACAACGCGGGACCGACCTGATTTAACCGGGACTTCCAAGCTTTCACCGCATCTTTGTTGGGGCGAAATTAGTCCACACCGCATTTGGCAAACGGTGACCGCCGCCGTATCAGACAATAAACTTGATGCCCGCGCTGCAATGTCTTTTCTCCGAGAACTCGCATGGCGGGATTTCAACCATCACTTGCTATTCCATTACCCCCAGATGGAAACACAAAACTGGCGCATAGAATTCGACGATTTCCCTTGGCCGGATAACTCAGAAGCTTACACGGCCTGGTGTCATGGCCAAACCGGCTATCCATTGGTTGATGCCGGCATGCGGGAACTTTGGGCTACCGGCTGGATGCACAACCGCGTGCGCATGGTGGTCGCGTCGTTTCTGGTCAAGCATCTGCTGGTGCACTGGCGCCAGGGCGAGGCCTGGTTTTGGGATACTCTGGTTGATGCCGATCTAGCCAACAATGTTGGCAATTGGCAGTGGGTGTCTGGATGTGGGGCCGATGCCGCACCTTACTTTCGCATATTTAATCCAACATTACAAGCAGAGAAATTTGATCCTGAAGGACATTACATTCGCCGCTGGGTTCCGGAACTTGCGCAATTTTCCAACCGTTGGGTTAATAAACCATGGCAGACTCCAACACCCGAACTGAGTATCAGTTCTGGAACAACTTACCCGCCGCCGATTGTCAACCACAGGCAGGCAAGAAACAAAGCACTGGCCGCCTATCAACAGATTCGTTGAGAGAAACGGCACGGATGTTCCACAGAACCGGCGCGAAATTCTTCGTAAAATGAATCATGAATCCTGCGTTGCGACCCGTATCATTTAGAAATCCATCAGGCAGAAGTGAATCAGATGCAACAAGAACCCAACTACGGGATGCACAAAAAACAACATCGTGTCAAAACTTTCGTCCGCCGAGAAAGTCGCATTACCCGCGCGCAAAAAAGAGCACTCACCGAATTGTTGGAGCTATATCAACTGCCTTTGATTGATGGAAAACTCAACATTTCAGAAATTCTTCCGAATGCCGACCGTTTTACCGTTGAATTGGGATTTGGCGATGGTGAATCTCTCATTCAGCGGGCATTGGCCAATCCCTCTACCGCACACCTCGGCATTGAAGTTTATCGACCCGGTATTGGTAAGTGCCTGCTGAATTTACACAAGCGAAACATTCACAATGTCCGTATCTCGACCAGCGATGCCCGTGACGTTATGGCTCAGCAGATCCCTGCAAATTTAGTCAATGAGCTCATCATTTTGTTCCCCGACCCTTGGCCAAAAGCTCGGCACCATAAGCGGCGGCTGATCAATGCAGATTTTATTGAACTGTGCGTCGATCGTTTAGCGATGGCCGGCAGTATCTTAATTGTGACAGATTCGCGCGATTACGCTGATCAAATTACGCACGCGCTTGAAGAAAATAACCAACTTCGTTGTCTGAAATGGCATCGCAATCTGTCCGGAGTACCGACCGATCAATCGCCAACCCGCTTCGCGAGAAAAGCCATTCATGCCGGGAGCCCAATATTCGAAATGCACTACATTCGAGACTCGTGTGGGTTGGCAGGTAGTCCATGATTGGTATATATTTTTCCTTGACGACAATGAATCATCTCAAGCCTCAGGCAAGTCAAATTGGCCAGACAGAAAAATAAACAGAAAACTTTCCATCAAAGGCCGCCAAGTTCAGTTGCATGCGCCCCCAGATGAAGAAAAAAGAGCGCGCTAACTTTCAAAAGAATGGTTATCTCGTGGTGCGCAACCTTTGCACCGATACAATCTGCGCTGACATGCTGCGGGTGGTTGAAGACTCACTCTATCCGGCTCTAGCGCCAGTAGAATATGAAGCCGAGGTTCATTATCCGGGTGCTCCACCGTCGCGCATGGCGCCTGGTGGAGATACGCCGCGACGCCTGCTAAACGCATTCGCCAGAGACCATGTATTCAGAAACTGGGCCAAGAGTCAAATAGTAACAAAATATGTTCGCAACCTGCTTGAAACAGATCGCTTACAAGTCAGTCAGAATCATCATAACTGTGTCATGACAAAGTTTCCCGGTTATGGTAGTGAAACTGGATGGCACCAAGACATTCGGTACTGGAGCTTTGATCGACCTGAATTAGTTACCGCATGGCTGGCCCTCGGACACGAAGACCGTGACAATGGTAGTTTAGCCGTAATCCCAGCTTCACATCTCGGTTCTTATGATCGTGGACAGTTCGACGCAGCATTGTTTTTTCGCACTGACCTAAAGAAAAATCGTGCACTGACAGAAACGGCCAAAGTCATTGAACTGAACGCCGGTGATGTTTTATTCTTTCATTGTCGACTCATTCACAGTGCCGGACGAAATCAGACTGATCGCGTGAAACTCGCCGTTGTTTTCACCTACCATGCAGACGATAATCATCCCATTGATGGAACACGTTCTGCTGAACATCCAGATATTGATTTGACCTTGGAATGATGATATTGACTGGCTATCTGCTTTACCCCATCATGGCAATCATATTGCTTTGGATGTGGACTCGAGTGCGCGGCAAGAGTCTGGAGGAGATTGTCGACCAATCTAAACACGAGCATGATGTGCTGGTCGCGTTGTTCGAAGTGCATCCCCGGGGTGGCGACTGGTTAGAGTTCAACCGTTGGCTTGAAGAAGGACATCAACTCACACGGTCATCCAACGAGCCATGAAAGTCAGCATCAATAAATTCAGCGAACTGAAACAGAAAGGTGAAAAATTCGCCTGTCTGACTTCTTATGGTTACTGTGAAGCAGTCGCCGCAAGCGAAGCTGGAATTGAACTTCTACTGGTTGGCGATTCATTGGGCATGGTGGTGCAGGGACATGACAGCAGTCTACCGGTCACCATTGAAGATGTCGCCTATCACGTGCGTTGTGTACAACGTGGCAATCGCGGCGCGTTCCTGATGGCGGACCTGCCATTCATGAGTTATTACAGCAACAATGCAACATTGGAGAACGCCGCTCGACTGATGCGAGAAGGAGCTCAAGTCGTCAAGCTGGAAGGTGGTGCATGGCTGGCTGAATCAACTCGTCGATTAGTCGAACGCGGTGTTCCAGTGTGTGCCCATATGGGGTTAACCCCACAGTCGGTGAATCATCTCGGTGGCTACCGGGTACAGGGGCGCGACCCCAATCAGGCAAAATCCATGATTGATGAAGCACTGATTCTACAAGATGCTGGTGCAAGTTTTATTCTGCTGGAGTGTGTACCTCATCAACTGGGGCAAACCATCACTGAAAAATTGGATGTACCAGTCATTGGCATCGGTGCTGGTCCGGATACCGATGGGCAGATCATGGTACTGCATGACCTGCTGGGACTTTATCCTGGCCGACCGGCCAAATTCGTGAAGAACTTTCTGACGGACAGCACCGATATTCAATCTGCCATTGCCGCCTATGTTCATGCCGTCAAATCAATTACGTTTCCTGCGCCGGAACATTGTTATGAATAAGACACCGCCGGTCATCAGGCTGACGGGTTATTACGACCGCTCGGCTATGGCGCTCGTCGAGTTGGCTCGCTCTTACCGGATTAAAACTATCGTTGACATCTGTGATCGTGCGGACGAGTCCGTCAACGCATTTGAAAACTGCCGCACACTTAGAGAAATATTACACAACAATGGCATTACTCTCCACCTCGCCGGTCGACAACTCACTGTGTTTCCGATGTCTTCCGATCATTCAATCCATACGAGTCTGGATTTGACATTACGTGGATTTGCTGAACATATGTGCTCGGATTTATTCAAAATCGCCATTGATCAACTGACAGCATTGGCAAGAAAACAGCTGACCCTAGTCATCGGCGGTGATGATGAGTTTGAAGTAGAGAGTCGGTATCTGCTTGCAGATTACCTGTTTTTGATAGAAGGCTTCCAAGTACTCCATCTCGCGCAGGATGAAACAATCAGCGAACACCAACCAACGAGTATGGCGAGAGTTGGACTGAATGACATCATTTACGACCGATTAGCAGATGAACCTCGCCGATACCATTAACATATCAATCACTATTATCATTCAATCAACGCTCAGACCAGCAAACCATCATCATGTTTTTCAAAAGAAAAAATTCCATACCCTCTCCGCAAGAGGCTCTCAAAGGACGAAATACTGCGATAGAAACCTCCCTAACCCACTATGTCAACGATCGAAATTTATTCGAACCTTATCCCGAAGACAGTGAACTTGCAATGTTTGGAGCAGGATGTTTCTGGGGTGTTGAAAAGCAGTTTTGGGCACTCAATGGTGTCTATGTAACAGCAGTGGGTTATTCTGGCGGATACACGCCGAATCCAACCTACCAAGAAGTCTGTAGCGGATTAACCGGACATAATGAAGTAGTTCGAGTTATATTTTTTACCAACCAGATTTCATATCAGGAACTGCTCCGGGTATTTTGGGAGTGTCACGACCCGACGCAGGGGATGCGACAGGGTAACGATGTGGGGACACAATACCGTTCAGGCATCTATGTCCACAGCGATGAGCAGTCACAACTGGCACACAAATCGCGGGCGATATATGAATCGGCGCTTCGAACCCGACGGTATGGCTCGATCACCACCGAAATTGTGAATGCCTCAGAGTTCTATTTTGCCGAAGCTGAACACCAGCAGTATCTGGCGAAAAATCCGTTTGGTTATTGTGGGCTGGGCGGCACCGGTGTCTGTTATACACCGGCCTGATGCTGTCATTTGATGTGGATTTCACAAGCCGAATTACATTCGTCGAATTTGACCGAAACAGTTCTCAGATGTTGTTTTTCAGTTTCAACCGATCTTCCCCTCGCATTGAGTCAACTCTAATCTTTGCCAAGTATTTTTTCATGACATTAGATGTCTTGACTTTAAACAAAATAACTGGCACAATTTTTGTTAATCGGGTTGACGTATTAGTACAATTTCACTCAGCATCCGATGCCACCGGTCGCCACATGGCGGGGCTTTGGAACGAGTCACGATGGTGTGTGTCAGTCGCTAGTTGAGTGGTGGTTCATGGCGCCACTTCGGTGGCGCATGAAGTTAATAGCCACTTTCAGTGACTAAAGTCTAGTGAACTGAGCTGAGTATGACAGTGTTTTCCTTTGTTCATCAATTTGCCACTCGTAATGCAGTTCGAAGATGCGGTCTAGGTGACCGAAAATGACGTCCCTGACCACCCGCTGATCAGCGGTAAAGAATGGATTGTTGTGTAAAAAGCATTGTAGACCCGTGACATCGTTAGTGATATGGGATTAGCTGTTGTAATGATGACACTTGCTCAGAGCAGGCATCAAATCAGCGGCTGAGTTTAAAATCAAGAAACTGGAAACTTGTTACAACCACTGACCATTCCAGCTCACAAAGATGGAAGTTTGTGAAAATTGCGCGAAAAAAGAGGTGTTTACCTGGTAAACACCTCCCCATTTTGCGATTTCATCGTCCACCATGACTATCATTTGAACTTAATAAATGATAGACGTCCCTTCTTGTGAATCTGAATCAGGTTGCCCCGTTTTTCTTTTTCAGTTGGGAGATTTCTTGCCAAGACAACTGCGTCAACATTTGAATTTCCCGGTCACCATAACCTTCACCCATCATTCGGATGGCGATTTGACAGCTTCTATCCTGAGCGCCTTTTTCCAAACCCTGTTGAAGGCCTTCCTCCAAACCCTTCTCCCAACCCTGCATCACTCCCTGTTCCAGAGCGAGGTCCCACATCTCCTGTCCCGAATCCGGCTGGTACTGTTCCCATATATCAATGGCTTCCTGCATGACTGCATCTCCCGGGCCATCAGCCCATAGTAATTGTCTGACACTCTCTATTGTAATGGAGGGGCGCTGCTTCCAGACATAATCTTTCAACCGACCGATGAACGGCCCGCGCACCGACTGCTCCAAACGCGCCGCCCGCCGCAGCCATTCCACATAACGTGAGGCATCGGCATCTACGATGTTGACCATGATGTCGAGCACCAGTGCCACTTCGGGTGGCAGCTGCCGGAGTCGCGCGTGCAGTGACCGGGCACCCGCATTGATCAGAAACATGCCGAAGTGCAGCAGCACGCCGTTGAACAGCTGCCGGTATTCGTCGGGATACTCGGCGTATTGACCGGCGGCGAACGTCAGCGCCGGACGCCAGTCTTGTCGACCATGGTAAAAGACGATGGGAATGACTGAGCCGGCACCCTGTTTCAGCAGTCGGGTTGCATAGTCAAGCAACTGATGCAGTACCTTGGGGTCCGGACTGCTCTTGTGTTCGATGAGCAGATGAATATCCACTCGATTGCCCAGTTTGAGTGCCACGCTCACCACTCGATCAGCGATCCTTTCACTGAGATCATCTGTACCAGGATGATGACTGGACTCAATGCGCAGGGTGTCAAGGTCGAACAGATCCAGCTGTTCGTCATCGAAGGCGAGCCGTAACAGATGGCCGAGCTGTGTAGGTGTTTGAAAATTGCCTTTGAAATAGTAATCGTGCCAGGGACCGCGCGCCGGTATTTTATCAATGCGCAGTGGTGTTATTGTTTGCTTGGGCATGGGAGTTTCTCTAGTATGGTGGTGACATCAAAATCCTTCAGCGTCGTGTCAACTTGACTCTTGGCATCGGGAAATATGGTGTCAGTAAACCACCGGTGCGGTGCAAAAGGTAACAAAAAAGCGATCTCGGTTGCGACGAATTTATGGACTGTCCGTTCGGCAACAATGGCAGCGCATCGCCGGCGGCTTCACCTTAGTTTAGATACGATATTGCATGTTGGAAAACTTCCCTCCGAACGAATGATGGAGATGACTGAGTTGGCGAGCAGGTTGTCCACGCGCACCCGGTAGCAGTTCCCGCCGGACGTATTAGACTTTAGGCGAGTGTTGTATTTAACTCAAATATAACAGCACTATCGGTGAAATCGCCGGTTATAGGAAATCAGCTGTTGAAATGATGATATTTGCTCAGATCAAGCATCAAGCTGGTGACTGAGTTTAAGATCGGGAAACCAGAATTTGTTAACAACTGACCGCACCAGCTACACATGGTCGGAATATTGTGAAAATGGCGCGAAAATGAGAGTGTTTACCTGGTAAACACCCCCATTTCGGCAAAAGTTGTGCCGGTCATGTCTGCTATTCCGCTTGATAATCAGCTATCTCATGCTTCTGAATCACTCTGCCCCATTTTTCAGTTGGGTGATCTCTGTCGACGACAGCTGAGTTAGCGTCTCAATTTCTCGATCACTGTAGCCTTCACCCATCATTCGGATAGCGATTTGACAGCTTCTCTCTCGCGCGCCTTTTTCCACACCTTTCTCCCAACCCTGCATCGCCCCCTGTTCCAGAGCGAGATCCCACATCTCCTGTCCCGAATCCGGCTGGTGCTGTTCCCAGATATCAATGGCTTCCTGCATGACTGCATCTCCCGGGCCACCGGCCCATAGTAATTGTCTGACACTCTCTATTATAATGGAAGGCCGCTGTTTCCAGACATAATCTTTGGCTCTATTCTAAAACCGTGCGCGTAAACACAAAATCAGACACTTACGGAGCAATAAATATCGTTTTATTTCAAAGTTATACAGCCATTGATAGCCCTTGCGCATACAGTTTTAGAAAAGAGCCTAATCTTTCAACCGACCGATGAACGGCCCGCGCACTGACTGCTCCAAACGCGCCGCCCGCCGCAGCCACTCCACATAACGTGAGGCATCGGCATCCACGATGTTGACCATGATGTCGAGTACCAGTGCCACCTCGGGTGGCAGTTGCCGGAGTCGCGCATGCAGTGACCGGGCACTCGCATTGATCAGGAACATGCCGAAGTGCAGCAACACGCCGTTGAACAGCTGCCGGTATTCATCGGGATACTCGACGTATTGACCGGCGGTGAACGTGAAGGCCGGACGCCAGTCCTGCCGACCATGATAAAAAACGATGGGGATGACTGAGCCGGCTCCCTGTTTCAACAGACGAGTGGCATAGTCGAGCAGCTGATGCAGTACCTTGGGGTCCGGACTGCTCTTGTGTTCGATGAGCAGATGGACATCCACTCGTTTGCCCGGTTTGAGTGCCACACTGATCACTCGGTCGGAAATCTTTTCACTGAGGTCATCCGCACCGGGATGATGACTGGACTCGATGCGCAGCGTATCAAGGTCGAACAGTGCCAGTTGTTCGTCATCGAAAGCCCCAGCCGTAACAGATGGCCGAGCTGTGTGGGTGTTTGGAAATTGCTTTTGAAGTAGTGATCGTGCCAGGGACCGCGCACCGGTATTTGACTGATGCGCGGTGGTGTTATTGGTTGCTTGGGTATGGGAGTTTCTCCAGTGTAGTCAATTGAGGTCAATTCCGTCAACATTGTGTTATGTGATTCTTTGCGTCGGGATGTAAGGCCTCAGTAAACTACCGGTGTGATGAAAAAGGTAAGAAAAAAGCGATCTCAGTCGCGACGAATTTATGGGTTGTCCGTCCGGCAGCAATGGTAGCGCATCGGTGGCGGGTTCAGTCAGTAGCCGGAACATGATGATCAACACGGATGGCATATGCGTGTTGAATCAGTCAGAATGTGTTGAACTCTGCGGCCTTGACAGTGTATCACCCTGTTGACATTGGACAGGAAACCAACTTGCTATTCATGTTGTAAATCAAGGATTGTGGAAATCACTGCGCCTTGAAAACCTAATCCAATCACTTGGGCAACCGGTTGAGGCCTCGAGCCTATAAGCCAACTCCGCCTTAGTTTACCATTGACAAATCAACTGCCATCATCATTCAATCAACGCTTAGATCAATAAACCATCACCATGTTTTCAACAGAAAAAGTTCCATGCCCTCGCCACAAGAAGCGCTCCAAGGACGCGATACCGCGATAGAAACATCCCTGACTCACTATGTGAGCAATCGAAGATTAATGGAATTTTATCCCGAGGGAACTGAACTGGTACTGTTTGGCGCCGGGTGTTTCTGGGGTGTAGTCAAGTCTAAAAATTGCTGGATAAATTCACATGACTTTAAGCCACCTTCCTCACCCGGCAGGTTGAATAGAATGTTGATATTCCTCATCAATCTGTATGCACAACGCCTCCTCTATCAGTCTGTAATGCAGATTTCCATACCATAATCATGTTGCGGTCATTCTACTTCGATTGTAATTTACCCAGCATTCTCTGGATTTCATCTTGGAACTCTGACGCACTCCAATCGTGAACCTCGCCCTCTGCCGCTTCCTGATCGTGAATGCCGGCACGCTCCTTTAGTTCACGAAAAATAAGTTCTGCACGAGCATTGAGAAAAGTCTCATAGTCATCATCCTCAATACCAAAGCCATCAATGTCGATAAAATGAGAATTGAGTGCCTTGTTGATGTCTGGGTTTTCATCTTTGAAAGCATTGATATAACTTGATGGCGATTTGTCTCGAATCACGCGTTTGTTTAAACGATCGCTAACGAAGGTGATGTTAACAATACTATTGCTATTCGCATCTGCATGATTTTTGCGTTTGAGAAACTTCTTTGGAAAAAAGTGATGATAGTTCTTACTACTCGCAATTTTTAACCATGAATTGTCGAGAATCACTTTTGCTCCATCTTGAAAGTCCTTGGGTTCTTGCTGCGCCAATAAGCAAAGCACCGCTTTGCAATAGCTATTACCAACCCTAAAATTGGTGTCGATCAGCTCTTGTGGAGAATCTAGGTCAACTTTAATCTCTTTGTAATCTGGACGCCGATTCTTCAAAATCTCCTTCATCCTTTTAACGTCCTTAGCAAGTCGTGTATCCTGTGTGCTTGAGTAGCGATTAGATAGAGACATTCGCCAAAAGAACTCTTCCAGATATTTTTGTTGGTCTGAATTTGGCTTGTCTTTGTTGCGATAAAAGAAAAAAGAAAAAGGTACTAACAGTGAGTCATACGGAAGCAATTGCGAAACTGGAATTCGATACGTTACACGAAAGTAATCAATACTATCCTTCAAAGCTGACACAGCATCTTCCCAACTGTTGATAATTTCCTGTTTATCAAGAGCCAGAATTGTTTTTCGCTTGCATTCACGTGGTTTGCTTAACATTAATGACAACAAACTCAAAATGACTGAGTTTGATACACTTTCATAATTGACACTCTTCAATTCTCTTATGAAATTCTTCCATTTGACCTGCATATCAAATCGCTGTTCTTCGTCATAGGTCTTGGCAGACATAATTTCGAAGAGTGTCAGCGTCTGTCCAGCCGTATTGATACGAGTAAATACTTCAATAGCGGAGTGAATCCTTTCATCGCGTAGAAGGACTGTAGAAAATAAATAACTTTGAAACGCCTGACGGTAGCGATCGATCAAAATAAAATCTTCTTTACTGAATTGATAACCTTCCTTTTCCAACTTGATTGTATCACTGTAACTGAATTTCAAAACATTAAGCAGAGTAATGTGTTTGTTACCAGTCGGTTTCGCGGTAAGGATTTGAAGATCATCATCTTCACTTGAATTCCTAACAAGGTTTACGACGATGCTGGAATAATCTGTTTTCTTTTTCTTGCCCACCTTTGAAATATTAGCTCCACAATACGCAGCATAGAGCGATGTTATTCTCTGTTGCCCATCAAGTACGTATTGAGTTGGCATACCTTCTGGAGTATCCGGAAGCGGCAGGTCACCAATATTTTTGATACCACTCATAGACTCATGAGTTTGCCAAAGAATAAATGTTCCTATCGGATAGCCCTTCAAAATGCTATCCAATAATTTTGCTGTCCTATCAATATCCCAGACGAATTCTCGCTGAAATTTTGGAATTTTAATGATTCCTTTATTTATCTCATTGATGAGTTCAGAATAGGATTTGGAATCTGTTTTTGGCGGTTCAAAACTCATCTATAGCGTCCTAATCAAGCAAACTTATAGGCATTGATTCAGTAAAAATTTTCGGTAACACATCAGATAACCTCCTGACGCAAAAAATCACACTACTTCTTATAACTGCGTTGGGCATCATCAATCTCAGCGACCGTCGTCAGACGTTCTGCTTCTGGCTTTTGTAATTCAGTGGTGAGATACGCCGCCCGCTCAGCAATGCCCGGCGGACGTTCCGGTTGATTTCTCAAGAAACGTATCAACCAGTGCGGCCCTTCAGCGATTTCCGGGTCCAGCTGCAGTGCCATCCGGTAGTCTGCCAGCGCCAACTCATGTTGTCCCATTCGGTCATAGAGAATACCGCGATTAGCATAACTGCCGGCAAATTCCGTATCCATCGCAATGGCAGTATTGAACTCCGCCAAAGCAGCTTCAAACTGCCCCAGTTGCAGTAGCGTTCGCGCCAGCCCACGTAACGCATGAATGTGCTCAGCGTCTTCATCGAGAGCTTTCTGGTAAGTTACCCGCGCCCGCTCATACTCACCATCTTCAAACAGTCGATTGGCGGCATGATATTCCGTGTCCCCCGGCATTCTCGACGCAAAAAAACTGCCGTAAATGCTCCAGACGACCCAAACTAAAGCCAAGGTGATGGCCGTATATTTCAGAAACTGATATAGACGTGGGTCCAATGATTCAATGCTATCCCAACATTCGAAAATTGAACAGTATGGCAAAGATGAAGCAAACCACAATACCAATCAGGAAGGCTCGATTTTTCTGCCCGCGCAACTCTTCCGGGCTCAGCGTCTTTTGTAGTTTCTTCTGCAACCGGCGGACACTGACGACCCAAATCAATCGGGAAACCGGATAGCTCAATGCCGCTGCCAAGGCAATCACCCAAAGCCAGTAAGCGGTCGAAGACATTGCCTTTACTTGCAGATAGTGGTTAAGTGAAAATCGCCATTTTAAAGTTAAGAAAAAAGGGAGGATGTTGTCCTCCCTTTTTTCACATGGCAAATATCGCTACACTAGACAGTGACAGACGTGTCCTTCTTGGTATCACCAATGTCTTCCTGCAACACTTCGATTTCACTCTGGTGCAAAGTAGACATCTCCATTTTGTAAGCTAGGAACCACATCATGAACACACCCAAAGCCCACCAGAGAATCTGCCAGGCCCAAATGGAAGGTATGCCAAACAGCCAGGTCGCCGCATCATTGGGGTTACCGAAAATGGTGTTGCCAATCACTGCGCCCGGGCCGATGCCAAAGAAAAACCAGAGCAGCGTGATAATCCAAGCCACCGGTATCATTCCCCGTTTGGCAGCCGGCAGCGCGGCGTGCTCAGCCAAGAAGTTATGGAACTTCATCTTGTGCTCGTGGTCTTCGCTATTTTGTGTCATAGCTGAAACAATGACCGCAATGCCCAAGTTGAAAATAATTCCCCAACCGGCCGAATGAATCGTCCAGGGCCAGCGCCCCCAAGCCGTGATGCCCAAGTTCTGCCCGATCGTTTCAGTACAGACGACCACCACCATGCCAACGGCCAAGCCTATGGTAATACCAGCTCGAGTGAGCCATGGAAAGTAGCACACCGCTAACAACGATGGCCACATCTGAAATCCGAAAGCAACCGCTAATCCACCTAGTAAAACTAACGCATCCGTTGACGTCGTCGCCACCACTAGTGCCGCCAGAACAATAACGCCAACACCAATTCGGCCAAACATCTTCTGCTGCTTATGGGTGATGTTAGGCATCATAAAGTGTTTCAGCAGATCTCGAGTCAACATTCCGCCGGCGGTCGACATATAGGCCGCGCCGGTGGATTGCATGGCTGCGAGAGCACACACGGATAGTAGTCCGACCAGCCATGGTGCCGCATCCTGTAGCAGATGAATCAGCTGTGGCACCAACATGCCCTGTTTACCAACCGATTCCATGAGATCTTTACCACCCAGACCAAGTCCAAGAACGTTGTTCGTGGCTTCTGGAAAAGCCGCCATATAAGCATGATCGGCGCCGAGCAGATGGCCGCCCATACCCTGCGCGGCAGTAAAGAAAAACAGGATGAACCCAATACCTAAGGATGATGCCCAAACCTGCTGGGGTGCAAAAGGTTTCGGGTCGGCATTCGCAAAACCCCACATCGAAAATGCCGGGGAAGACTGAATACCCATCAAGGCGAACATGTAAGTCAAAATCATGATGCCGGTCCACGCACCACCGACTGCCGATGGTCCGTTTGAGACAAACTGTATGACGCCCGGGATGGCAATATAGTGACTGAACCCATCCACAGTCCGCTTCTCATCAATCGACGCAAGATTGGCGATGCCTTCATTGAGCGCGGTCCAGCCGCCCACATAATTCAGGGCAATAATGCCGATCACGATGATGCCGAGCGCCAACAGAATACATTGCAGGGTGTCGACATAGGCCACCGCTCGCAGTCCACCTGAGGCAACATAGATAAATACAACGGCAGAAAGTAACCACATACCAACGTTGACACCGAGCATGCCATCGGTGAGCACGTTGAACAGAAAACCTGAAGCGCGCAATTGGATACCGAGATACGGTATCGAAAAACAAAGTGCAACGAGCACAACTAGAATCCGAATGATATCAGACCTAAAGTAATGTGCCAGCATCTCACCCGGAGTCACAAATCCAAAGCGTTTGCCCAACATCCACTGGCGTTTCAGAAAAAGAACACCCGTAAACGGAATGGTAATCGCATAGAAGGAAGCATAGGCATATTGAAAGCCATCGCGATACAACAGCCCCGGGTGCCCCATAAACGTCCACCCTGAAAATGATGTCGCGGTAGCAGCCAACACAAACACCCAAACTGATAACCGACGACCGGCGATGAAATAATCACTCGCCGTTTGTGAAGTCATCGCACCGCGAATGCCCCAATAAATACAGTAGACCCAATAAAGGATCACAAAAACAAATAACCAGACTATTTTCGCATCCATATAAATTTCTAGTCCTCTAATCCTCACATAAATAAAACAAGCCAGCCCGATGGAAAAATTATTAGTTCTTTGGGGTTGGCCAAACTAAAAAATTGGTGATTTATTATAACTAATAAATAAAAAACTTGGCTGCCAACAATTATCGAGCCAACTCACGATGTTGCGCTTCCAATTCTTCGATGCGCGTTTCCAACTCGATGATTTTCTCTCTGGCCCGTTGCAATACGGTTTCCTGCACCTCAATTTCCTCACGCGTGACTATCTCCATGTTCTCCAGTGTATGACTGAGTGCCCGTTGTAAATTGGCTTTCACTTCCTCTTGTAAATGTGTCGGCAGTACTGACCCGAGAGTCAACATGACATTCTCGATCATTCTGGATACCTCTGAAGACGAATTCATCATGCCGTCTGAGTCAACCGAAGAAACGCGATGAGGTTAAAAGACTGTGCGAAACTCAATAGCCGCATTTTCGCGCAGTTCATCCATCCAGTTGGCGTGTTCATTCTGCAACCGGATGTTACGCAAGCGATTACGAACATAACTCCGGCGGCGCTGTTCTAGTGAGGCTTCGCGACGGCCACGCAACTGCAGGATAAATACAATGTTGTCGAATTGCAGTACGGGTGACACATCACCAACGTTCATTTCAGCAAGTGGCGCGAGATACTCAAAAGGCAGTGCATCTTCAGAAATCCACCCCAAGTCCCCGCCTTTTTTTCTGCTGATGTTATCGTGTGAATACACTTTGGCAATCTCCGCAAAATTACCGCCGTTCAAAATGGTGTTGCGCAAAGACCTAAGTAGTTCTGCATTGACACTAATACCGGCCTCATTACTCGCCTGCAAGATGATTCGTGCGACGTGATATTCTTGAATGGCCGGAAAATCGGGACTGCTTCCTTGGCGGTAGCGCTTGACCAGCGCAAAAATGGTCACATTCCCGGAGACCACGGGACCGACAATCTGATTCACTCGTGCGGCCGATAACTCGTTGGCAAGATTGGGGTCTAAACCTTCTCTCTGCACCCAACCTAAGTTTCCCACCTGAACTGCCTCGACCTGAGCAACAGCAGTCGCAAGTTGAGCAAAATCCGCACCCCGGTCAAGTTCATTCTCAATTTCCAGTACGAGTTGTCGAAGTTGCTGCTTCTGCTCAAAATTCATGGACAGTGATTCCGAAACAACAATAACACTCAAGTCAAATTCTTCCACCGGTAAAAATTCACTGCGATTGGCTTCAATGTATCGGTCGATTTCAACGTCGCGAATACGAATTCTCGGGATAACGAGCCGTTCGGTGAGCTTGTCGTTCAGCAGAGATTCAACAATAGACTGTTGAAAATGCTCGAGACTCACGCCATCCGACGCTAGACCGGTAACAAACTGCTCTTCCGAAACGTTGCTTGATTCAATGATGGAAGCAATCCTTTCGTTGACCTCATTGACCGTCAGTTGCACCTGCAAGTCAACGGCGCGATTCTGCTGTAGTCGCGTATCAATGGCAAACTCAATAGCCTGACGTCTTAACACCTCGGCGGAGCGATTGGCTTGGCCGGCATTTCGGGCCAGAAATTTCTGCCAATGGATACGGCGCTCAATTTCTGATTCTGTGATGGGCGAACCATCAACCGTAACGACAATCTGATCAAGCAGGTCAACCTGTGCATGAACCGCCGGTGCCGCCGACAACAGGAGAAATGTGCTACCCAGCACCCAAACAGAAAACCACTTTATTAACATTAGAATTGAGGAGTTAGATCGAAAATTAGAAAGATGGAATTATCGTAGGTGCTATCCGACTGCCTCTCTCGCTCAAGAGTCAATGCGACACGTACACAACACGATTGATAGTCAAATGACAGTTGAGTATTTTCAAGTTGGTCGGGGTCATAGGCACGGATCGTCTGTAGATTCATCAGCCAGTTACTATTTAATTTAATACGGATGACATTACCCCACTGTGAACTGTCATTTTTACGATGACGAAATAGGCTGGTCCATTGAACGCGCGCCGATAACGCATGCGTCAGTCGCATTGTAGAACTAGTTATTTTATTCGTTTCTTCGGCAATCAGCGCACTGTATTTGAATTCTGTTTGATTTCGAGTCATGCGAGTTTCCAAATACAAATCTGATTGGTCTCTGACTGCTTGGCTCTCAGTCGCCGATGCAGAATTCTGAGAGTCGTTATCGGGCAGACTTGAAGAATGACCATTGGGATAGAAAATACGTCCTATGCCAACTGATCCGGCGCGTGCTGCATCAAATATATCGTCGTAGTTTAAGGACAGACCGACGCTGATCTGGTTGCTTTCGCGTAGGCGGTCACCACCGACATAAGGACTGTCTGCAAATACTTGATGATAAGAATCCAACTGTGTTAAGGTACTGTCAAAATTCGGTAGATTGTTCTGCTCGGGATGGTCAACCGCGAGCCACTTAATTCGTGGAGTCAGCGTCCACCGACGGTTCAGTGCGGTGCCACCGTATCGATCAAAATAAAACATTACATCAGCGCTGACAAACCTTGATTTGACTGACATTCGGTTGGACTGTTTCACCGTCGGTTCAGTCAAGTTATATTTCAGATATTCAACGCCAACATTCAAGTCAAATACGGAATACTCGTTTGACAATCGGGCATTTAATCCGGACTGCGCGCGCAGGCGGCGGGCGGCGGGTCGTTCAACATGCCGAAAATGATCAACCGCCAAACTCGTAGCCAACGCAAAGTGTGCGGCAATGGGTTTTCGGTAGTCAATGGTGAACCACGGCTTGCGGTCATAAGGTACACGTTGGTCATCAACATTATTGTTGGTGTTGGTATCGGGTTTGGAACTCAGAAATTGAGTTACACCAGTGGATATATTTAGACCAGAATCTACATAACTGAACTGCACCTGCCGTTTTAGATAATCCTTATTCCGCTGACTGAATACTCCTGAGTAATCATCAAGATAGTTTTCGTCGGATACCCAACTCGAATCCACACTGGCAAACAGATGTTCGCCATCGTGCCATTGACCGTTGAGTTCCGCGCCATAGCGTTTTTCCCGGTGCTGATAGCGATCGTCGCGCGGCATATATTCGCTAAGCAACTTCAATTGGGAATGGACACCAAGAAAGCGATACTCATTCTGAAGCTGAATGCCACGTTTGGAATAAATGGCGGCGATTAACGTCGCGTCTTGATTTGGCGCCAGATTGAAGTAGTAGGGTACCTCTATAGTTGTGCCTCGTTTACCACTCACTCCCAATTTTGGATAGAGAAAACCACTCAGCCGCTCGCTACCGACTGGAAATCGAGCATAAGGAAGCACTAAGATAGTACGACGCTTGAACTGGAGAGTCAAGTTTCTCGCGATACCCTGCCGGGTTTCAGCATCTAGGGTGATTTCCTCCGCCGAGATGACGAGGTCATCATTACCTTCCGGACAGTAGGTTAATTCAGCTGACTTCATTTGAACCGTTTGCTGTTGGGCGGTGAGCAGTTCTGCCACACCCCGACCGCTACCGTATGAAACAGATCCGTTACCAGCAACTGATCCGAACAATTTGAACTGCGGATTGGTGGCAATCAGGGTATCTTGGTCGAGATTCAACGTGACGGCATCAGCTTGTAACTGAAACTCGTTTGAGAAGACTCGAACTTTCCCGACAGCAGAGATGACACGCCCATTCTGAATTTGTTGTATGGTGTCTGCTTCAATGATGAATTCAGCATGTTCAATGATGGTTTGGTTACGGGAATTGAATCCATCGGCGCCGGTTTGAATTTGGAAGCCGAATCCTTTTTCTTGGTTCCTGATTCCGTTAGACTGCTCAGCAACCGGGAGTGAATGACAATTTAACCAGGCGTCGGCCTTGGAGTCACTCAGTCCCAAGAGCAAAAAAACCGCACTGAAGCCAACGATGACCCCAACATAAGAGACGGATGGAAAAGTTGCACAGTGGAACGAACTGAGACGACTGAACCGGCCCACCATGCATTCGAACACCATCACCACACACCGAACACCTTCTCGCGTCATGTTACCATCAATCGCTTTCAAGAGTTGTTCATGGGCGAGCGCTACTTCCGAGTGAGTCGAACGAATTCACCGATTTTAGGTCCGTACTTGGACTTCATGCTATGGAAGTAGACTGACGTATTCCAAATTGGCAAGGTCTGTTTCGCGAAGCGGTTAATAGGATTGAGTCAACTAACGGGTGCGATTGTATTTTAGAACTGAGCCTAGACGACAAAGATTATCCATTGTAACGCCATTAAATTATTAAATGGATGAGAAATCAATTTCGTGGCCATTGACACTATTGGGTAAGGTACGACAGTAGCGGTCAACACCAGCCGGTGTTTTAGCACGACTGCCTTGACCGGGACGTGGCCGAGGCAATAGCCTGCATACCTCTAGTTCCCATAACAGACGGATGATTTATCACTGTTACAGCGACCAGCGTTCAATGCCGTGGGACATGGCCGGTTGCACTGATTGCTAGCAAAATCAACAGTTCGGTAAAACAGATTCACAACCATCAGCACGACTGCCTGAATAGGGAAAAACAGCCACACCGCGATTTGAATATTCGTCTTTCAACAATATTGTTATTCCTCATCCACTCTTTTGCCTGAAAAGACAATCGATAGGCATTTCAGCGGTTACGAAAAGGACGATAATAAAGTGTTTCGATTTAAGACAACCGGTTACGAACTTCGAGCGTTAATAGTTCACTGCTCGATTTTCGCCAGTCCTGTGACAATTTATGTGTGATTACGTCAGTTGACATTTAGATTACACCAGATAACAGTAATATAAACCCCATGATCAAAACAACCACTACAGCAACTAATAAAAATTCCATGACATCACCACGCCCTAAAGTTACAAAGTTTACATTTGTTGTGATATTCCTATAGCACATCAATTGGGGGTATATTCACTTAGAATCATACTGAATTGTCAGTGTGAATACACCTCCGCTTGACTAACGGTAATCATTGGACAAAGACAGTTGTTGAGAACTCTCTTTTTTCAATAGCACGTACATGGCGCCCGTGCCGCCATCGTGATGGAGCGCCGGACAATATCCTAGCACGAAGTCATTTCGTGCCAGATACTCTTGACATTCCCGTTTAATCCTAGCGATTCCATCAGGTGAGTGCATCCCTTTGCCGTGGATTATTTTGATGCAATGATAGCCAGACTGAATTGACTGTCGAATGAATTGTTTTAATTCACGGACTGCAACGTCAACTTTGTAACCTCGGAGATACAGTTCATCTTCACAATGGAATTTACCCTGCTTCAAGCGTCTAAAGTCGCGATGGGTCAGCCCGGGTTTTCTCAATTCCTCCTGCAATTCAACCTCCTCAAAATTGAATCGTGCTTCTTCCAACATATCATCAAATGCTCCTGCGTCCATGTCGCTAGAATACTGTCTATTTTCACGGAATGAGTTTATTATGCAACCCGTAGTCCTTGCTTTCATTGCTAGAGATGCTGGAACACTATCACTGAAATAAGCGCAATTCTCCAATAGATGATCCCCGCCCCAACCGGCCGGCACCACCTGCGGCACCGTTCGAAGTCTAGGTAGTTCAGTGGCTTTCTCATTCTCGTCCCGGTCATACACCAGAATGAAACTGGTGTGTTCGGTGACCAGTTGGTGGTGCACGGCCAAGTCCATCGCTTCTTTAGAATCAAGAGCAGGCAACCGAGCGTGCGCGGCCACCCTCGGCAATTCAGCCGCCAGTGTTTCTTGTTCCGCAAACTCGGTGGACAGACTCACCTTTTGCGTGACCGTCCGTCCATCATCGAAAGTCAAAGTCAATTCAGCGTCGCCCACCGGCCGCTCTTCGAACCAGCCGTAGATATGCAGTGTGTCCCCGGCATAGACGGTTTCCAAGGTTTCCGGAACCTGGCGGATGGCATCACCCGGCCATGTGACCTGTACGGCACTCGCCTTGGGTTGATCAATCCGCTGAACATGGCGCACGATGCGTTCGGCCATGTCTTCCCGCGGGGCGACCAGTTCGGCCGCCCCGGCCGTCCTTTCGGCCAGACTGCGCACCAAAGCTTCGGATACCGCGTTGCCAACACCGACAGTGAAGATCCGCTGTCCCGACTGTTTTGCTTTGTCAACGAGATGCTCATGGCCCCAGACGTGTCCGTCGGTGATCAACAGAATGTCCGACGATAAGCCTTCCATTCTGCCAACCTGAAAAGCCACTTCCAGCGCCGCGCCGATTTCCGTACCACCCATATTAGCATCCATCTGGGCCACAAATTTGTTGGCCATGTTGATGTTGTCTTCACTGGCCACGACCGGTTCGGCAAACAGCTCTTTGTAACCCGAGCCGAACTTGATCACATTGAAAAAATCATTGGGTCTGAGCAGGTCGATGATTTGCCGCAGCGCCACTTTGGCCTGGGCAATGGACTCGCCACCCATTGACCCGGAACAGTCAACCACCAGTTGTAAACAACGCGGGGCCGGTGACTCATTTTCTGGACCGGTGGGATGAAATGCGGCGAGCGTCACATACTCTTCACCATCTTTGGTGCAGAGCCCTTCCGGCGTGGCATTCGCCGGTTCTTTCACCACCAGCACGAAATCGCGATCCATCTGGGTAAAGCCGCCGAACAGAGAAAATTCCGTAACACCCGCTCTTGAAGCAATGGCCACCGGATGCGATGGACACTCGAAATCAGCTTGTGCCAGAGTTCCGGCGACACTCACTTTGAGTGACAATCCATGATCGGCCGACAGCACATGCTCGGGCACCGCATAAGGGGCCAGTCCTGAGGCGGATGGGGCACCGTAGCGCGGGGCGATGGTGGTCGGCAGATGAAATCGCAGACGATCGCCCTGCCAGCGATGCACTTGGGCATACCGCAATCGAATGTCCGCCTTTTCACCCGGGGCGATGTTGCCGACATTGAATGTGAACAGCCCCGGTTCCACCTGTTGCAGGAGTACCGCCGTATCCCCCTCCTCAACGGCATCTTCATAACGCTGTTCGGCCACCTTTTGGGGTTGCACCACCCCTTGCAGGGTCTGGCCATTGAGTTCCAGCGTCAGTTCCAGGAGAACCGCATCCAACGGCAGGGGAAACGTGTACACCGCTTCAATATTGGCTTCTTCCAGGTTGCGATAAACCTGGGTGACGACGACTTCTGAAAACAGACTTCGTAGACGGGCTTGAACGTCAACCGTTTCGAGCGCCACACGGTGTCCGCGGTTGACGGGCTCAAGGACGGCAGCAGTAGTTGGTATCATGACTATGTCTCCTGTGCTAAACTGAATGGTTGATAAAGGTCCATCACTGTCGCCGCAAATTCCCGAGTTTCCTCAGGTGTCAGCTGTGCCCGTTCGGGGTTGATGTGCAGTTCGATGCCCTCATCAATGAGCACCTGACTCCAGATTTCCACTGCTCCCGGCTGCCGAGGTGGCACCGGTGGCGGGTTGGTGTCACTCGCACGCAACAGTTCCCGAATCCGTTCCAAAGATAAGCCGGCGTCCTGCCACTTGCGAATCTCCAGCAGTTGGTTCAGGTGCCGCGTGTCATAGTGGGCGCCGCGCCCGACCCCTAAAGGTCGATCCACCAGTGCCATCTGAATGTAGTAGCGCACGGTCCGCCGTGGCAGGCTGACTAAACCACTCAGCTCATCCAGAGTGAATCTTCGCTGCGTATCTTTCATAACAGTGATTATATACAGTAATAGTGTCAATATAAATTCTTTTGAGAATTTTTCAAGCCCTATTGGTGAAATTACTGTTATGAATGGATGAAATTCTGATGATTCGAATTTGACGCCAAGTTTGATGTTTATCACTTGGCAAGAAATGGGCTGATCGTTCATTTCATTCACAGTGCCTTGACTCACTTATTCCAGAGTCTGATGCACCAACCGGTCAGATGCTGAATCGAAAACGATTCCGTTAAGTGCTCAAAATGGTTAAACCAGAGTAGTTGTTTCTCTGTAAAATCAGGATCAAAATGTTTCTTACCGGTAATGAATGATGGTTAGCAAGGGTTGGCGCGAATCACAGCAGGAACAAAAATTCTCTCATCGCTTTAGGCAAAACATGAATGTGAATGCAGTAGCAGAATCTTACCGATTACACTCCGATGCAGCAAGATCGAATCATGGTTGACAGCTTTCAACAGATGCTGGAACACATTCGTTCCATGGCTGATTCTCAGGCGCAGAAGGGGCGACTGTTTGAGCGGGTTATGAAACGCTACTTTGAATGCGATCGAATCTACCAAGCGCGGTTCTTGAAGATCTGGCTGTGGGCTGAGTGGTGCGACCATCGTGCCGACTTCTCCGGACCAGATATCGGCATCGATCTGGTAGCTGAAGAACACGACGGTGGATATTGTGGCATCCAGTGCAAGTGCTATGCGGCGGATGCACGGCTGTCGAAGTCTGATTTAGACTCCTTCATTGCCGCTTCGGCGCGCGAACCATTCGTGTCGCGCCTGTTGGTGCACACCGGCAGTGAATTGGGGGTCAATGTCGTGAAAACCATTCAGGGACTCAAATCACCCTGCTCAGTGCTTTACTCCAGCGATCTTGCAAAATCTCCCATCCATTGGCCAGATCTGGTGCAGAAAAAACCGGAAGACCTGTTTCGACTGCATGAAGAATATAACCTGAGACCCCATCAGAAGCGGGCGCTGAATGACGTTGTAGCAGGCTTCAAGAAGCATGATCAAGGTAGACTGATCATGGCCTGCGGCACTGGCAAGACGTTCACCGCCCTGCGTATTGCCGAAGTGGTTGCTGGCGAAGGTGGTCGGGTCCTCTATCTTGTGCCATCCATCTCACTCTTTCAACAGTCCATGCGAGAATGGGCAGAGCACCGGTTAACCAGACAGTCCTACATCGGCATCTGCTCCGATACGCGCGCCGGACACGAAAATGAGGACGCGTCGTTATGTGAACTGGAGATTCCAGTCACCACGAATATGGACTGTATTTTTCAGGCATTGTCTACCGACCGGCCAGATTCAATGACGGTTACCTTTTGCACCTACCAGTCTTTGCGATTGATTGAACAGGTACAGGACAAAGGAGTACCCGCGTTCGATTTAGTGATCTGTGACGAAGCACATCGAACCACCGGCATTGAACGGCCGGACGATAAGACCTCGCCATTTGTGCTGATTCATAACGCAAACAAAATTCGCGCGAACCGACGTCTTTACATGACAGCCACACCGAGAATCTTTACGGAAGGAGCGAGGGCTAGAGCTGCGAGTTACAGCATAGAAGTGTTCTCAATGGATGATGAGAGAACTTTTGGCCCTGAGTTTCATCACTTACAGTTTTCTCAAGCGATTGAACAGGACTTGCTGACGGACTACAAGGTTGTCATTCTAGGTCTGAAAGAAAGCAACGTGAATACTGAATTGCTCCGTCATCTGACCTCCCTCGGAGACGAAATCAAGATTAGCGATGCAGCAACAATTGTCGGGTGTCATCGGGCTTTGGAAAATCCTGAGAATAAGAAAAAATCAAATGGTGATGTTCAGCCGCTACGTCGAGTGATCGCATTCTCCAATACGATCAAATCGTCGAAGCGGCTGGAAGGGTTTTGGAGCAAGATCGTGGAATTGGCGCATGAAAGCTCAGCAACGGATAGATTGCGGTGTGATGTTCGTCATGTAGATGGACAAGACAACGCCCTCAACCGTAAGCATCGCATTGATTGGCTGAAGGGATCTGAAGATGGCACCTGCCGCATTCTATCCAACGCCCGCTGCCTGTCTGAGGGAGTTGATGTGCCGGCGCTCGACGCGGTACTCTTTATGGCACCGCGCAATAGCCCGGTGGATGTCGTTCAGGCGGTCGGGCGAGCCATGCGCAAAGCGGAAGGCAAACCCTACGGCTACATCATCTTACCGGTGGCAGTGCCGGAAGACGTCGACGCAGCAACGATCTTGGACGATAACGAGCGTTTTGCGCCGGTTTGGAGCGTGTTACGGGCGTTGCGTTCGCACGATGATCGGTTTAACGCTGAAATCAACCGGCTTGACTTGAACACGTCGCCCAGCGAACGCATCATCATTATTGATGGTGTAGAGACGGAGACACTGCCCTTCCCACCGTTGAATCTGCCTTCCGATGCCATTTACGCCAAGATCGTCGAAAAATGTGGCGACCGCAAGTACTGGGAAACTTGGGCGAAGGATGTCGCTAATATTTTTACCACTCTCGTCCAGCGCATCAACGACATGCTTGCCGACCGCGCCGAGAATGAAACACTGATTGAGTGGTTCGCAGCGTTTCATGAAGAATTGAGAAAATCAATCAACGATTCCATCACTCTGAAAAGTGCCATTGATATGATGGCTCAGCACATTCTGACGCGGCCGGTATTTGAAGCGCTGTTCGACGGCTATGACTTTGCGGCCAAGAATCCCGTGGCCCAGGCCTTGGATGAATTGCGCGGCGACTTCGGTGAATTTGGGCTTGAAAACGAAACTCGCGACCTCAACCGTTTTTATGAGAGTGTCCGATTACGAGCCCAAGGATTGGACAACAGTGCCGCGCGCCAGCGTCTGTTGATGGAACTCTATGAAAAGTTCTTTGCAACGGCCATGAAAAAAGAAGCCGACCGACTTGGCATTGTCTATACACCGGTTGAGATCGTGGATTTCATACTACACAGTGCGAACTGGATACTGCGCCAAGAATTCGGCCGCTCGCTCAGCGACGCCGGTGTTAACGTGCTTGATCCATTCACTGGCACCGGTATCTTTTTGGTTCGACTGCTGCAATCCAAGCTGATAGGGAATGAAGATTTATCCCGCAAGTACCGCGAAGAATTACATGCTAATGAATTGGTTTTGCTCGCCTATTACATTGCGGCCATCCACATTGAAGAAGCCTATCATGGTCGCATCGGCTTAGCGCATGATTATGAACCGTTCTCGGGTGTTGTGCTTACTGATACATTCAATTTACATCCGGGCAGAAAAGGGTTCCCGACGGAATGGTTGCCAAGCAACAGTGCGCGGGCGGAGCGACAACAGGACTCACCAATTGAAGTGATTATTGGTAATCCACCTTGGTCGGCGGGACAACGGAGTTCTGCTGATAACAACCCCAATGTGAATTATCCAAAACTTGAGAACCGAGTTGCCGAAACTTATGCGACGCGTTCCTCTGCGACACTCAAGAACAGTCTTTACGATACCTACAAAATGGCGATTCGTTGGGCATCAGACCGCATTGGTCGAGAGGGTGTTGTCGCATTCGTAACCAACGGTTCGTGGATTGATGGTAATGCGAACTCAGGGGTTCGCGCTTGTTTAGCAGATGAATTTACCTTGATTTATGTTCTTAATCTACGAGGAAATCAAAGAACACAGGGTGAGCGCTCGCGTAAGGAGGGTGGCAAAGTGTTTGGGTCTGGTTCTAGAGCACCGGTAACGATCACTTTATTGGTGAGAAAATCGGACTCAGAGAACGAACGCTGTCGTATTCTCTACCGAGATATTGGTGACTATCTCTCCCGCGAAGAAAAACTCAGAATGCTACGCGAATGGGTTTCAATCGCCGGCATTGAGGATTGGGAAACCATCACCCCAGACCGACACTACGATTGGATTAGTCAACGAGACGAGGCTTTTCAAGCGCTCTATCCGTTGGGCTCGAAGGCGGCAAAAGCTGGGAAGTCTGACACCACGATATTCACGCTGTACAGCAGCGGCTACCAAACCGGCCGCGATGCGTATTTATACAATTTTGGAGTTGATGCTTGCGCGGCAAATGCCAGGGCAATGATTGGTGATTATCTTGGGGCATTAAAGAAGCTAGAAAGTGGAAAAAATATAAATCTCAATATTGATGATATCGTGCAGTCCCACTCCAAAAATCTACGTTGGGATAGAGAACTTAAAAATAACTTGCGGCGAAATAAAAATGTTGTTTATTCAAGGAACAGAATTTGGACAACTCAATATCGTCCTTTCGTTAAGCAATACTGTTATGTTGATTATGTTCTAACTCAAATTAAGGGGCAACAGGATAGCTTTTTTCCATATTCAAATACGAACAACTGCGTAATCTGTGTGGCGGGAATTGGTTCGACCAAACTCTTTTCTGCTCTCGTAGTGAATAAAATACCTGATCGAGGTTTTATTTCATCCGCCCAGTGCTTTCCACGCTACCGCTTCGAGAACTACGCACTGCTACAAGATGCAAGTTCTACAACCAATAGCGAGTTAACACATTCTCGTGTCTCACAGGTCAATCGTGTAGACAACATCACGGACCGCGCGCTTCACAGCTTTCAAGATCACTACAATATTCCCAAAATAACGAAAGATGATATCTTTGACTATGTCTATGGTCTGTTACATTCCCCACAATATCGAACGCGCTTCGCCAATGACCTGACCAAGGAACTGCCGCGCATCCCATTGGCATCCGATTTCCAAGCTTTCTCTCATGCCGGACATCAGTTGATTGAATTGCATCTTGGTTATGAAACCTGTCCGACTTATCCACTCGCAGTCAATATAAAGGATGGCTTCGAATTGGAGAAATTTCGTATTGGCAATAAAGCCATGCGCTTCACTGAAGATACAAAAACCATCCTCAAAATCAACGATCAAGTCCATCTTGAAGGCATTCCGTCAGCAGCTCATCAGTATCAGGTCAACGGAAGAACACCTCTTGAGTGGTTCATTGACCGTTATCGCGTTGTCGTGGATAAGTCGAGTGGCATTACCAACGATCCGAATGACTGGTTCGGCAGTCTATCAGCGCTGATCTCTGCCTTACGCCGCATCGTGTATGTAAGCGTGGAAACCGCCAATATCGTTGCGAGTCTTCCTGATCCCTTCTCCGATGCCAAAAACCATTCGAGTAGCAAGCGAACTGGGTAATGTCACCCCATAGAATAAAATGGGGCGAACGGCTTTGGATGTTCCATCACCTTATATATCTCGACAAACAAAATAACTGACACAATCTTGCTCATCGGGTCGCCCGGTTAGTTTAGCAACCGGTGTAGCCGCTCGTGAAATGACTAGAGGTTAGAACGAGTTATGATAATTTCAGTTGCCTACTTTGGTGACGGAGCCCTGCTCGACCCAATGTTCGTGCAGGGTACTGAAAATTCCGTTTTTTCATTTCAGCCCTCAATGGGACTGCCTATCATACGTTGTCGGAGTCGAAAATGGGGAAGCCGGGCTGTAGTAACGAAAGGTTGACTATCATAGTCTGATAACCGGCACCAGCACTTCAGGAGTAACACGATGTAGGAAAACAAGCGCCACCTAACCCGTGTATCACTGATTTTTGTGCCCCAACCATTTAGCACATACAGTTTCAATGAAATCAGCGGTGATTTGGGATCAACTGTTGAATTGAAATCATTTGTTTAGCACGTCTGCCAAGCCAGCCGGTATTAACGTCAGGCTGTCTGCGATGCAACACCATGTCTTTCGCTTCATGAACACTTCTATGCTAATACAGCATCGCTACTGACCAATTGGCTAGCTTTGGGCTACTTATTTCAGATAACTCCGCTGAAAATGGGACGAATAAAGGGTACTTGATCTGACTGACTGCATCTGATTCAGATTCCACGATTCCTCAGTCTCGCAATCTTAGTCGAGGTGAGCCCCGTGTACCTCTCAACATCCGCGTCTGCAAGGCCTTCGCGAAGCATGCGTTTGGCAACTTCACATCGGGTTTCTTGTATGCCAGCTTTTTTACCCTCCTGTATACCTTCCCTTTTACCTTCCTCAATTCCTTCACCTCGACCGAACGCCCGCGCTTCGGCCGCAGAGTCCGGTTGAAACTCGTTCCAATCTCGTAACACTTCACGCATCGCTTCATCTCCCGGCACCATCGCCTGTTGGATACATTCACGTACTTCTGATATTTTAATCTCCGGTCGAGTTCTCGACAGATATTCGTTCAAACTGCCAATGAATGACCGTTTTACCGTCGCGTCCAAATGTCGGGCACGCAGCAGCCAATCAGTATACATCCGCACATCGGCCTCCCGGACCTTGGCTAACACCTCCAGCACCAGACCTTCTTTCAAGGGCAGACTCGCCAATCGCACCCGCACCTGCGCATCCCCCAGATCCACAAAAAACGTCCCGAAATCCAAATGTATCGCGCGACACAGACGGCGCAGCTCGGCCGGCACCTCGGCATAATGAAAGGCCGAAAATCGCTTCTCCCCATGCCAGGTGGAACGACCATGATAAATGGTCACTGGAATAACATATCTTACCCGGTCCTGAACCGATTGCGACAGATAATGTTGCAGTTGATGCATCAGTCCAGGGTCTTTGCCGCTCTTATGTTCGAAAATTAACACGACATCAATTGAACTGCTCGCCTTAGTCTGCACCGCGACCAGCAGATCCGGCACATAGTCGGTCAGATGTTCCGCATCCGGTATGCTACCTGACTGGACCGCAACTGTCTGCAAGTCGAACTGCGCCAGCAGTTCCGGCGACAGAGCAATCTGCATCAGTGCTCGCGCTTGGTCGGGTGTCTGGAAATGAGCCCGGAAAAACAGATCGTGCCAGTTGCCTGGGATCAATAGGAATCGGTCGGTTAGCCATGGATTAATCTTCTATTGCTTGGATTTGTAATGCGTGGGCGTAGCGCATTCGCAAGCCACGCCGGCATTTTGCCCGGTGGAAGAAGTACAGCAGATTGAAGCCTGACTCAGCCGACCAGCTTCCGCTTTCCCGGAAGTAAACCGATCATTCCATTGACGGGTAATCATCATTATGCCATACCGGGAGCTCGTTCAGGCATCTTGAACGCGAATAAAAATAGCAGCATTTTCCATCGGGCGGCCGGTGGTACGCACCATGATGGCGGTGCGGCAGTGCATGGCATCAATGATCGATGGGCCGTTAAAAATGAATCACTGAATCGCGTAGAAAAACATACGACTGGAAATGCCACAGCTGTGATTGACTCATAATTTGCGGCGCTGACTGTGGTTCGAGGCATCGCACAGGAACTGAAATGGGGCCGATAGTCGACTGCCATGAATGACGAGAGATCACTGCCTAGACTATAGTGTGCAGTGATTCAGGAGTGTGCCTAAAGAGAAAAATGCGTCACACATCTGTAAGGGATGAGCTTCCATGTCCAAATCGTGCCAAACACCCGAACCCCATAAGCGCGCGGTGAGAATAGATCAACTGTCAAAGCGAATACACTTTTTCAGAATACGAGTGAATTGAGCAAGTGTTCAGTGAAGAACCTCTTGATTGAACCAACCTCCAATTAAAAGTGTCTGCGAGACGGAAATTTGATGGCCCAATACAGAGCAAGTCACGTCGTCTGAACATGACATGAATTGATTGACTTGAATGGTCTTCAGTGTCGTATTAACCGACGCTCAAGATGTGTGCACCCGATGACTAAACCAGTAAACAAAAACAGCAAAAAAATCCAATTCTTATGGTATATTGTATTTTGTATGCCAATTAATCGGCGATTGCCAGTCAATTGCTTAGTTCTCAACCACCGATTCTCCGTCAATGTCAAACTTTATTTCTCTGCCTAACCTCGTCGAGTATCGCTCGAACGTAGCCATCGTCATCTGCAACGATCACGCTCAGGTACTGTGGGCGCGCCGCATCCGTCGGGATGGCTGGCAGTTTCCCCAAGGCGGTATCGATCATAATGAATCAACACTGGACGCGGTTTACCGGGAACTGGAAGAAGAACTTGGACTCAAACCCTGCCATGTCAAATTGATCGGCTCAACTAAGAATTGGTTAACCTACGAAATACCGCATAAATATCACCGGATGAACAGTCGGCGAAAAATCAAAGGCCAGCGGCAGAAATGGTTTATGTTCAAACTCATCGGCAATGAATCGGACCTGTGCCTGAACGGTTCCGCCCGGCCTGAATTTGATCACTGGAAATGGGTAAATTACTGGGTGCCGGCCGACCACGTAATCAGTTTCAAACGGGCAGTTTACCGACAGGCGCTCACGGAGCTTGAACCCTACATCAATCAGTTGCATAATTAATGCAATGCATTGTCGGCAGGTGCACCGCGCACTGGAAGTGGATTGAGCCGCCACTTCGCTGTCCGGAACAGCGGACGTAGTTCAATGGTAGAACTTCAGCTTCCCAAGCTGATAACGTGGGTTCGATTCCCATCGTCCGCTCCAGTCTCTCCAAAGGGGTAAAACACCCGGCCACCAAAAGCTGAGCTTCGCTAGTGCTCCTTCGAATTACGACGCCGCATTCGTCGGTGCGCCGGCGCCATCACCCTCATGAATCTGAAAAATGGTGATCACCCGCTCAACCTTCCTCGTGTTACTCGCAACTTCTGCGGCAGTTTCGGCGGTGGCTCGAGTGACTACCCCCATTAGATAAACAACCTTTTTATAGACCACCGTATGTACCGTCGATGATTTATCTTTTAACGCTTTCGTCAATCGCGCTTTGACTGAAATCTGTAACCGCTTATCTCCCAAGATTTCGCCAAAGGTACGGTGGCTACGCACACTCAACTGGTTGATAACTTTCAACACTCGCGGATGACGTTGCGCAGTTTCCTCTGCCCACCGTTTATCCTCAGCGCTCTTGACACTGCCAGTTAACAGGACAATGTCATTGACCGTCGTGACGTTGATTTCTGCTTTTTTATTGACCGCCGGCGCCGACTTTATCATATTGTTGACTTGGAAGGTGGTAGAAACGTCATGCATCTGCTGCATCACGCCACGTTTTTGCACCACCGGCGTAATAGACTCAATAGGTGCGCCATCCTGCGCCATTACTGCACTGGAGTGTGCCAGCAGAAACAGGGATAGAAGCCACGCACCGCCAAACGTACAGATCTTTGCCAGCATTTGTTGATGGAGTTGATTCGCAAATTTCATAACCGAACTCACTAGTTGAATTTGAAGTATGAGCCTAGATGCAAACCCAGTTGCATCAGGCTTTGGATTGCCGACATGGTCATTACTCGGGTCGAACCCCAATCGGTACCGGTTGGTTGACCAAGCTAAAATACGGCATCCCCAGCGGCTCTGGTGGCGGGATACCCGGAATCAATTCCGGTACACCATCATTAAACATCGCCCACTGCATCGCGCGGCGAATTTGACCATCCTCGGTCATGCGCAGAATTGACGTAACACCATGAAATCGTGCCGTTTGATCAGTACTCAGTGTGTTGATACGTGCCACCAATCCGTAAATATCCACCCCCATGGCAAATAACCGCGCGCGCGGCCACCCCGGTGATTTTTCACCTTCCAACGTGGCGCGCAGGTCAGCCATCTTTTGGCTTCGCTCAATTATCCAGTCCATATCAGCAAACCGAATGCCGCTTAAATCCTGATCTCTGATTTTATTGACCTCGCCCGAAAAAACATGAGACGTTGCGTAAATCGGCAGATCATGCGCTTTGACAAAATCAAGATAAGGTTTGAGTAATCGCGCATGTTCCGCATCCGCCGCCAAAAATATGAAATCGACATCTTGACGGCGGCGCGGTACGAATTTAATCTTCTCTCCGGTCATCGCCCGCACCGACTGATACCGCTCAGCGCTTGAATTGACCAACATGACCCGCTTCGCAGTGTCTGAATAATCATCCTGATCCAGTTCGTAGTCATCAATCTGAAGAAGCTGCCCACCCCGTCTTTCCCACTCCTCACGGAATGCTGAAAAAGCCCGCATTGACCATGGCTGAGAAGATTTGATCACGACTGTGGTAATATGACCATCCTGTAGCGCACGCCGGGCAATCGCCACCCCTTCGTGCTCCGGCGCCAGGGCAAACTGAAAAACCGAATTCGGCAGTTCGGCCCCGGCCACTTCGCCAAGTAGCAGTGTCGGAACGATAAAGTCGACATACTGCACCATCTCATCAACATAACTGACGCCCAGCGGACCAATGATGAAATCCGCACCTTGGTTGACCGCCTGGTAATAAAACAATGTTGCGTCGGTCGGTTGATTACCCACATCGATCACGTCAACCTGCGGCTTGAGTGGATTCGTATCCGCTTCATACTGTGCCATAAATCCGTCAAGTAACGCCTGCACATAAGTTCCACTAGTTGATGTCAAAGGCAACAGTAACACGAGTTTCGAGTGCCTATTCAACGCCGGCGCCAAACCCGCCTGAATCAACTCGTTCGCCGGATGCTCCGGATTTTCTCGCTGCCAATGAGCCAATGCTGAACTGTACCGATAGGGATCGGCACGCACCGAATCGAGTCCCAATGCCAAAGCGAGAACATACCACTGCCGAGCGATTGGATCTTTCTGTTCTTGCAAAGCACGCCGCAGATCATCCATCGTCATGCGAGAGAGCGTCGCCCACAACTGATGCCCCACGGCGAGCTGTAAATTTCGCTCCGCAGACAGCAGTGAGTAAAGTTGCGCCAACTCATTCGCCAGGTCAATCGATCGACCCAGCATGGAATAAGAATACGCCTTCAGCCTGCCAATCCGAACTCGCTGCTCAAAATCCAACGCGGCACTTCGTTGCAAGCGCGCCAACTGGCGCAGCGCCAGTCGATGCTGATTTTTTTCCTGTGCCAGACGCACCGCCAGCATGCGTCGCTCAACGCGCTCAACTTCACTCAATAACTCAACATCAATCAGTTCCAGAAGCGATTCAGCTTCGGAACTTCGACGCTTGGCAACTAGATCAATGGCCGCTTTGAGTAGCTGGGGATTTCTGTGGTCTGGGTCATCTAGTGTTTCGACAAGTAGTTGCCATGCGTCAGGTTGCTCGAGCGGGGGGGAGTCATCTGCCGGTGGGGTGACGGAATCAACCCTTACCACTGTCGAAATCAGTTCTTCAGTTGGCAAAGTCGGTTCTGTAATGCTCGGTTCTACCCTAGGTGCTGATGGCTCAATGGTGACTTGGTTCACCTCGACCGGCGTCGATGTCCGGCCTCCGCAGTTGGCTACTAGCAAACATAATATGACCATCACAAATTTTCGAAAGTTCTTCAATCGGCCACCTTTTCTTTGAAAATTATCTAACTCACCCCATAATTGGGGCAAATCACTGCATAGACTCAGAGATCCTGACCTAAAAGCCCACTGCGATGCATGATAGGTCTGAGCAACAGTCATTATATCAACCGGTTATCACCATTTCGCCCTTCATTCATCGGTGCGGAGTGTCCCATATAGGGTTGACACAAAAAACCGCCCGTCGCGGTCGGTGCCGGGTTGCTTTTCGGCCGGCTCGGCCCGCCTCCTGAAGCCGGTGCTGCACGGACTGATGACGGTTCTGCAGGGGGCCGTCACCGTGGGGAGATGACGCCGGGGCACTCCCGGTGACCGTCTTCATTCAGCCGCCGAAAACACCTTCGAAACAGAAAAAAACTGACCCGGTGCCTTGCGTTGTGTGTATAATTAGGATATGACTTATATATGCAAATAAACCCCGGAGATTAAGCACCGATGACCAGTATCTACAATCCGCGCACCGCCCCGGAACTGGACCTGACGCCGGGCGAGGCAACGCCCATCACCGGCGTCCTCACCTGGACCACCGATGGCGAGACGGTCACCTATTTTGCCCAGCTGGAGTTCATCACCCAACATCGGCACGGTGATACCAACGCCATGAAAAAGCAGGCCGCCCGGTTTTATCATTGCAACCACGTGAGCATCCGGGATCTGGCGGCTTCCCTGCCGCTGTCGCGTTCGACCATCGTGCGCGCGATCCGGCAGTGGCAGGAGCAGGGCGAGGAGAGTTTCGATACCCCTCGCACCAGTGCCGGACGCGGTCGTTCGGTGGTCACTGCGGCACAGGCCGAACAGGCGACCGCACTGCTGGCCCAAGGACTCAGCGGGCGCCAATGTGCGGCCGAACTGGGTATCGCCACCAGTACGTTCAATGACAATCTAAGGGCCGGCGTGATCCCACTACCGACCGATGATCCGCCCCCGGTCAGTGAACCGTCGGCCCGGTCGCAGGCCGACCGACAGCCGGCCGCCGGGCGGGCCTGCCATGATTCGGAACGCCGCCAGCTGGCGGCCGTCGGCCTGCTGGACGCGGCGGTGCCACGTTTTGACGAACCGGCCCGGGCGGTGACCCACGGCGGCGTACTCACGGCACTGCCCATGCTGCTCAAAGAAGGACTGCTGTCGGCCACTCACGGCCTGTTCAAACTGCCGGCCGGCTTTTATGGCCTGTCCACCATCCTGCTGCTGCTCGCGTTCCTCACCCTGACCCGGACCCGCAGCTTTGAAGCCCTGCGCCACCAGTCCCCCGGCGAGTGGGGGCGACTGCTCGGCCTGGACCGCTGCCCCGAAGTCAAGACCCTGCGGAGCAAGATCAAGGCACTGTGTGCCGCCCCCGAGACCCTCCAGCAGTGGCATGACCGCCTCGCCCGGCAATGGTTCGCCGGGGTCGCCGATGAATGGCTGACGGTGGCGGTCGACGGTCATGTGAAAGTCTACAGTGGCCGCCGCGGACGGCTGCCCAAACACTTCGTCTCGCGCCAGAAAGTCTGTCTGCCGGCCAGCGTCAGCTACTGGGTCAACGCCTTGAACGGCTCGCCGCTGATCTGCATCCATAAGGAACTGGACCCCAAACTGGTGCAGGTGCTCGAACATGACGTATTGCCGGCCCTGCACCGCCTGGGCGTGGTGCCGACCACCGGCGACCGCCACTCACCGCCGGCGGCCACCCTGGTGTTCGACCGCGAAGGCTGGAGTCCCGACCTGTTCGCCCGCCTCGCCACCCAGGGCGTGGCCTGCATCACCTGGCATAAGAACCACCAGGGTGCCGACTGGCCGGTGACCGACTTCAAACCCGGTGCCGTACCTCTGTACGGACCGGTGCACACCACCACGCACACCATCCTGCTGGCCGAAAAACCACAGCGCCTGCGCAACGGCCTGCCGGTGCGACAGCTGCGCCGGCTGATGCCCGATGGTCGCCAGATGCCGCTCATCACCACGCATCCGAGCCTGCCGGCCACCCAGGTCGCCGGGGCCATGATGTCGCGCTGGAATCAGGAAAATTACTTCAAATACATGAAACAGCACTTCCAGCTCGACACCCTGACCGAACACACCCTGGCCCCGGTCCATCCCGACCAGCTGGTGGTCGACCCCGGCTATCGCGACCTGCAGCGCACCATCGACCGCCAGCGTAAACTGCTCCACCGCCGCCAGGTGCAGGCCGCCCGGCGACCGACCGACACCCTGACCGCCGAACTCCAGCACCTGCAGACCACGCTCGACCAGCTCCTTGAGCAGCGCCGCAGCCGCCCGCGCAAAGTCCGCGTCGGCGACCTGCCGGTCGACCAGCAGCCCCAGGCCCTGCCCTGGCCGACCCGCCTGTTTCTGGACACCATCCGCAGCCTGTGTTATCGGGCCGAAACCGCCATGATGAACGGCCTGACCGCCGACGGACCACCGCGTGGCGACGAACGCACCCGTCTGGCCGCCCTCATGCAGACCGATGCCAACCTCATCCCCGAGCCACACCACCGGCAGCTGCGGGTGCAGCTCCTCGGCCTCGGCAGCCACGGCGTTGATGAGTCGTTCCAGCCCCTGCTCGAGGCCCTCAATCGTACCGCCACCGTCTATCCGGGCACCGACTGGCGGATGGTTTATGAACTGTTACGCTGACGCACCGCCACGCCTCAGGCCACCACCAATGCGGCCTCGACCGCAGCACCGAATCAGTATAAAATGAGGCACCGAAAAGTAAAAAAACAGGTCAGAATTATTGGTTAAGGTCAAGATCTCTGAGACTCATGTGTGTTTTCGCGGCAAAAATTTCTCATCCCAATTATATTACCTGCTCCCTCTCGCCATGACACCTCCCGGGAACTTGTATATCGTTGCCACCCCCATCGGTAATCTGCAGGACATATCGACACGGGCACTGACCGTGTTGGCCGAAGTTGACTTCATTGCCGCCGAAGACACGCGCCACAGTCGCCGACTGCTGGACAATTTTGGCATTAACACACCCATGGTCGCTTATCATCAGCACAACCAATCCAAACGCGGAAAAAAACTGATTCAACAGTTGCTTGAGGGTGCCAGCGTTGCTGTGGTTACGGACGCCGGTACCCCGCTCATTGCCGACCCCGGCGCGCAACTGGTCAAACACGCGCACCAGCAGGGTATCCAAGTGATTCCCATTCCTGGCGCCAGCGCACTGAGCGCCGCTCTATCAATCTGTGGATTTGACATTGGACGATTCCACTTTGAGGGATTTCTACCCGCTCGCCAAAATGAGCGCCTTCGACGTTTGCAACAGCTGAAGGAGCTGACCGTCGCGCTGGTTTTCTTTGAAGCACCACATCGCATCGTACAGTCGCTTGACAATATGACACAGGTGTTCGGCGCCAAAAGATTGGCCTGTCTGGCACGAGAAATGACTAAAATTCATGAAACGGTACGCGTGGACCGTCTTGCCCAGCTGGTTCGCCAGACACAGAATAATCAACCGCAACGTAAAGGCGAATTTGTCGTGATCGTCGAACCGGACCAGCCGCCACTACACGTCATCACTCCACAAGTCGAACAGGCGATAAAAATTCTGAGCGAAGAATTATCACCGCGGAAAGCCGCGGCAATCGCGGCAAAGATTTTTGGCCTGCGGCGTAACTTGGTCTACCGACAGGTGCTGACATGGCAAAATGAGTCGCCCGACGATGCCGAACCACCATCATAAAAGTACGACTTCCATCTGCGCAGTTGATTGACGCTGGCGCGCCGGTCACTTCATCACCCATCCATTTCACCCTGCGAATACTATCCATCCCGACACCATTACAGTAAAATACAGGCTGGTGAAATGAGTTGGTTGGGCAGTCGCCTGAATTTACTGTCAGGAGGAAAGTCCGGGCTCCTTGGGCACGGTGCCAGGTAACACCTGGGCGGCGCAAGTCGACGGAAAGTGCAACAGAAAATATACCGCCTGTCCAGTCTGTTGAATTTTTTTGACTGACCAAGCAGGTAAGGGTGAAATGGTGTGGTAAGAGCGCACCGCGAAATCGGTAACGATTCTGGCATGGCAAACCCCACCCGGTGCAAGACCAAATAGAAATCCGATAACGCAGCCCTCGTTGGATTCGGGTAGGTCGCTTGAGGCTCACAGCAATGTCAGTCCTAGATAAATGACTGCCATCGATCGAATGATCGTACACAGAACCCGGCTTATAGACCAACTCCTTTCACCGGCGCCGGAATGGTGCCCAGCGTTGCTGAGTGATGATCATTGGTTGACCTACGCCTGGCAGTCCGGCGCCGTCAACGTGTTCACGTCCAGTGCGTAGTACGCAATGATTCAAATGTTTCAACGCCGTTGATTCTTCTCAAGCGGCAGTATACGATGCCGACCACGGTACTCATTGCAGCTGACATCATCGGCCGAACTGATCGGATCGCTAACCAAAACGATATCAATCGGTCGGCAAAACAGCGCACCGATTGACGATATTGATGTGGTATCATTATCCGCCAAATTCAGTTGCTGTCAGGCGCTACCGATGGACATGAGTAGACGAGCGTTGCTGGTACGGTGGCGAGCGCGACCACTTGCATGAAACGGCAACCAGTAAAAGAAATTGTCACACCGGTGCAGCATGCACGCGCCATTGCCGAATTGGCTGAGCCACAGATGACGTCAACCAGACCCGGGAAACGATTCGAGGAGTAAACATCAGTGTTACAGGTAAAAAGTGATATAGAAATCGCCCGCGCGGCGACCATGCAACCCATCCGTGAAATCGGCGCGAAGCTGAACATCCCCGACGCATCTCTGATTCCCTACGGCCACACGAAAGCTAAAGTTGACCTAGATTACCTTGCGTCACTCAATGAGAAGCCCTCCGGCAAACTGGTGCTGGTTACCGCGATATCACCCACCCCGGCCGGCGAAGGAAAAACGACGACCACCGTCGCCCTGGGTGACGCGCTGAACCGCATTCAGAAACACGCCATGATCTGTCTACGTGAACCGAGCTTAGGACCCTGCTTTGGTATGAAAGGTGGCGCCGCCGGCGGTGGCTATGCACAGGTCGTACCTATGGAAGACATCAACCTGCACTTCACCGGCGATTTTCATGCCATTGGCACCGCGCACAATCTGCTCTCCGCCCTCATTGACAATGCAATTTACTGGGGTAACGATACTCAACTCGACAGTCGCCGAGTAACCTGGCGCCGGGTCGTGGATATGAACGATCGTGCCCTGCGACACATTGCCTGTTCCTTGGGGGGCATCGCGAATGGCTTCCCTCGGGAGAGTGGTTTTGATATCACCGTTGCCAGTGAAGTGATGGCGATTTTCTGCCTCGCCAATAACCTCACCGACCTCGAAGATCGACTCGGCAGAATCAATGTCGGCTATCGCCGCGACCGCACTGCAGTAACTGCCAATGAACTGGCCGCTCAAGGACCAATGACCGTGTTGCTGAAAGACGCATTCGCGCCCAATCTGGTACAGACCCTGGAACACAATCCCGCCTTCATTCACGGCGGCCCCTTTGCCAACATCGCGCATGGTTGTAATTCTGTCATCGCCACGCGCGCCGCACTCAAACTGGCGGACTATGTGGTCACCGAAGCCGGTTTCGGTGCCGACCTCGGGGCGCAGAAATTCTTTGACATTAAATGTCGTTCAGCCGGACTCCAACCATCCGCGGTCGTACTTGTCGCTACCATTCGCGCCCTCAAGATGCACGGCGGTATGGCAAAATCTGACCTGCAATCAGAAAACCTAACTGCCGTGAAAGCTGGCTGTGCAAACTTGGCACAGCATCTTACCAATCTCAAGAAATACGGTGTGCCGGCGATTGTGGCCATCAATCGGTTCGTCGCCGATACCAATGCCGAGATCGACGTCGTCCGACAGCAATGTTCCCAACTGGGTGTAGAGGCTGAGGAGTGTACGCACTGGTCCGATGGTGGCGCCGGTGCTGAGCAACTGGCCCACAAAGTCGTTGCAATGGTCGATTCCGGCGCGGCGAATTTCAAATTTCTGTACGACGACAAGCTGCCACTTGAAGAAAAAATTCGTTCCACTGCGCAAGAGATTTACCACGCCGCTGACATTGCGATCGACCGTAAAGCAGCCACTTTTCTAGCTCAGTTACAGGACAGCGGTTTTGGCCATCTGCCGGTCTGCATGGCGAAAACCCAATACAGTTTCTCCGTGGACCCGACGTTAGTCGGCGCACCACAGGGGCATGTCGTCCCGATTCGTGAAGTTCGACTCAACGCAGGAGCCGGCTTCATCGTCGCCATCTGCGGTGACATCATGACCATGCCCGGACTGCCGCGGGTGCCGGCGGCGAATTCGATTCGACTCGGTCGCGGGCATCAGATCGAAGGCTTGTTCTGACGCGCCCAGCGCCCATTCGAGAGCACATCGTGGCGGGCCGATTTAACGACGAAGAAAAAATTCGTTCAGCGGCGTTCCATCCGCGCCTTTTTGGTACCAATGGTGCCGTGACTAGCGAGCACTACCTAGCTGCCAATGCCGGCGCTGATATTCTTAAAGCCGGCGGTAACGCCATTGATGCGGCAGTAGCGGCCGTCTTCGTGGAAGGCGTCGTCAATCCACATCAGCACACCATCGGCGGTGAATGCCCGCTCATCATTCAGATGACCGGACACCGTGCACCGGTGGTGATCAATGGGAATACTATCGCCCCGGCAGCCGCCAGCGTCGCCGCTTTTCGACAGCGTGGCCTACACGATGTTCCCGAGCGAGGCATCCTCGCCGCCGGCGTGCCGGCGGCCTTCGGTGCCCTAACGACGGCACTGGAGAAGTACGGTACGATGACACTCGAAGAAACCAGCTGTGGTGCCCTGACCCTGGCCCGAGATGGATTTCCGGCGCATCGCGGACTGCTCTACATGACAGACTTCGGCTTGGTGGACAATATCCAACTGTTTTGCCAGCACTGGCATAATACGGCCGCCATCTATCTGCCTACGCACGTGTTGCCGACCCCTGGAGAACTACTCTGCAATCCAGGACTTGCCGATCTGTTGCAAACTCTAGTGGCTGCTGAACAGTCCGCGCCCGGCGATCGTGAAAATGGCATCACCGCGGCCCGAAATGAATTTTACCGAGGTGACATTGCCACCGAAATCATCCGCCATTCAACAGCACGCGACGGGTTATTGGCGCGGCACGATTTGGAAACTTTTACCACGCGTATTGAATCCGCCGTTTCAGTTCAGCTGGCGAACACCGAAGTCTTCAAATGCGGTCCGTGGAATCAGGGGGCGGCACTGCTGCAAGCACTGTCCATTCTGAACAATTTTCCCTTGGCGACGATGGGTCATAATCAAGCGGATTATCTACACTTGGTCATTGAAGCCATCAAGTTGGCCTTTGCCGACCGTGAACAATGGTATGG
Organism: Arenicellales bacterium; assembly: GCA_965116205.1. Classification (GTDB taxonomy): domain Bacteria; phylum Pseudomonadota; class Gammaproteobacteria; order Arenicellales; family JAJDZL01; genus JAJDZL01. Next base: position 838,316 of record OZ220493.1, read on the forward strand.
TGACCCAACGCACGTCAACGTACCCATCAATGCCCTGCTAGATGATGATTATGGAACAATGCGCGCCCAGCTAATTGACCGACATCAAGCACATCCAGAGGTGCGGCCCGGTGACCCAGCCCACAGTCAGGCGCTGCTCCCGGTCGACATGCGAGTCGGGGGGAAGTCTTGGGGCCACGGTACCGTTCATGTCGATGTTGTCGACCGCGCCGGCAACATGGTGGCCGCAACCCCCAGCGGCGCCTGGCTTAAGTCCTCAGAAGTGGTCCGCGCCCTCGGCGTACCACTTGGCAATCGCTTGATGACGTTCCATTTGCAACCCGCGCATCATCCCAATATTGTGGCACCCAAAAAGCAACCGCGCACCACTATCAGCCCGACACTGGTTTATCGGAATGGCAGTCCTTGGATGGTTTATGGCAGTATGGGAGGTGATCAGCAGGATCAATGGATGCTCCAATTTATCCTGAACCGGGTCATTTTTGAGTTGACCATGACCGAATCAATTGAAGCACCAAAGTTCTCCAGTCAGCATGTGCCCGGGTTTTTTGCTCCGCATGAAAGATTCCCTCAACGCGTGCAAATGGAACGCCGGATCGGTCAACCCATTTTCGACAATCTAACGAGCCGCGGACATCAGGTGGAGGTGATGCCCGACTGGACCGAAGGTTTTCTGCTGGGCATTGAACGAGACCCCGAAACCGGACTGCTGGAGGCCGGTTATGATCCACGCGGCGCCAAGGCCGACGTGTTTCCCGCGGCTGCCTACGTCTGGTAACGGCGGATTTAGCCCGCCGGAACGGCAAGTCGGTGTTGCCGGCAGGCCGCCCAAATGGTATTCTGGAGCAGACAGGCAATCGTCATCGGTCCCACCCCACCCGGCACTGGAGTAATGGCACCCGCGACTTTCTCAGCCGCTGTAAATTCTACATCGCCGATGATTCGAGGCGGATGATTGGGACTGACGGCACGATTGATGCCCACATCAATAACTGTGGCGCCCGGCTTAATCCAATCCCCTTTCACCATCTCAGCGCGCCCGACGGCGGCGACTAGAACGTCTGCGCTGCGACACACCTGGTCCAGACTGCGGGTCCGCGAATGAGCGACCGTAACGGTACAGTTTTCCCGCAATAGCAGGGCGGCGAGTGGCTTACCGACAATGTTTGACCGACCGACGATCACTGCCTGCGCACCACTCAGATCGGGCAGATACGATTGAATTAATAACACACAACCTAGTGGTGTACAGGGCACCATCCCTTCCTGACCAACCGCGAGCCGCCCGGCATTGATGACATGAAATCCATCAACATCCTTATCTGGATCAATATGACTGATCACTTCGTCAGCATCAATGTGCGACGGCAGTGGCAGCTGGATCAGAATACCATGCACCTCCGGGTTGGCATTCAACTGCTCAACCAGTTTAAGGAGGTCGGTCTCTGAGGTCGCGGCATCCAGTTCATGATGGTAGGAGCGCATCCCGGCCTTGGTGGTCTGTATAATTTTGTTTTTAACGTACACTTGACTGGCGGCGTTCTCGCCGACCAGCACCACGGCGAGACCCGGGGTGATTTGTCGCTGGAATTGAAGTTGCGCGACCTGTCTGGTCACTTTCTCGCGCAATTTAGCCGCCATGCTCTTGCCATCAATGATATGTGCCATGTTAAATCTTTATCAACCGTTTATTTTTGTAAATTTGAATTTTTAGCCGCAAATTGTATATGCTTTGCTCAGTATCCGATGGACGATTTGCGGTTCACCCGATCGACGGAAAAATAGCTGAATGATCTGACGTACGCATAGCCAATCTGGCGTCTGCGCAACGTGCTTAAGTATCCCATTATGCCCCACTTGTTCACCCCCTTATCCAACTCACCGGCCCGGTTGCCGATTGTCGGAGTTCTCGGCTCCGGCACCGAGCTTCACACCCGGCGCACCGCAAGATTGGGTGCCTGGCTAGCAGCTCAGGAAGTGCATTTACTCAGCGGCGGTGGCAATGGCGTGATGCTGTCGGTCAGCCGGGCCTTCGCTCGGGTCGAGAGTAGAAAGGGCATGACTATCGGCATCATCCCCGGTTGCATAGACGAAAATAATGGTAACTACGCGACCCCTGAGGGTTACCCCAATCCTTGGATTGAAGTACCATTGTTGACTCATTTGCCGGATTCGGGAGCAATGGGTATGCAGTGGACGTCTAGAAATCACATTAATGTACTGAGCAGCGATGTGTTGGTGATTTTACCCGGTCGTTTGGGCACCGCCGCCGAAGCAGCACTGGCAGTTCGATACCACAAACCGGCGATCGCCTGGCTGAATCACCGCCGTCAAATCACCCGCCTGCCGGCAGAAATCCCTACGACGAAGCGGTTCAAAAACGTGAAGCAATTCGTCAGTTCGCATCTGTGCCGATAAATGGATGAGCTCCAACGATCACTGCTGAATGTGTTCACTTACAGTGACCTGGATCGACAAGTCAGGCACCGAAAAAACAAGGCTGAACTATGCGCCTTACAATCGGCGCCTTGCGCTCGCTATCTGGTCTTCCATCAAAACCGCTTTCTACTTCAGACTCGCCCGAAAGTAACACCTTACTTCCTGAAAGCTGCGGCCGCTGAGCCGCTGCAGAGTGAATTGGATGCCGTGATATTCTTAGGTTCGCGACGGTATAAACACTACTTCGCGATCGAGGTCACGGATGAGCTGCTCGCCGCGTCAATGGGTAATGCGACATGCCAGTTTTTGGGGCTCAGAGAAGTGGGCCGTCAACTGCACGCGCACCATGCTTCGATGCTGTCTTATGCCAAAGCGATCTTTAACTGGCACGCCAGACATCGTTTCTGCGGCGTCTGCGGCGCGGACACCTCGCCCGACCAAGGCGGCCACCTCCGTCAATGCAGTAACACTGACTGTCGCACCAGTCACTTTCCTAGAACCGATCCGGCAATCATCGTCTCAGTCATCCGCGATGGCTATTGCCTGTTTGGCCGCCAGTCATCCTGGCCACCGAAACGTTTTTCAGTGATTGCCGGATTCGTCGAACCTGGAGAAAGTATCGAGCAGACAGTGGCGCGCGAAGTTCATGAAGAAACCAATATTGATATTGATCGAATTTACTACCACTCATCACAACCTTGGCCATTTCCAGGCTCCATCATGCTCGGCTATTCCGCCATGGCGACGAGCCAGGACATCAATCTGAATGATGGTGAACTACAGGAAGCCCACTGGCGTACCACCGCCGATGTCGTACGCGGGCTCGCCCGCGATGAGTTCCGCCTGCCGACTCCACTGTCCATCGCCTACCGACTCATTGAAGACTGGTTCAATGCTCATTCAGATGAATCTCTCGCCAGCGTGATCAACCGTCTGAACGCCGACCGAGCCTGGTGATGCATGGCAATCGTTGAACCGGTTTATAATCACTGCACGCATGCTCAACATTCACTTCCACCAGTCAGAGAGTTAACATTGCCGGTCCAATCTGACACGATTAAATCGCAGATTCTGAGTAACATTAGGAGTGCGCTGACCCAGTTCGCCGCCGCCGAACGTGCTACGGCCCAGCACCGTTATGAGACTGCGAGCGCTGTAGCGACGCTCCGCCCGACCGTTGATGGTGCGCTAGTGAGACGGTTTATCCAGAAACACACTGCGGTTACCGGGACTTATGAGCTCGTCGCCCAGTGTGCGCAGGTCCCTGACGCCATTCAGAATTTTCTCAATGCCCACGAACTGCCGACCAAAATGGTCATGAGTAATACCGAATTCTTAAATGGCATCGAATGGCCAACAGACTGGTGCATCGAACACCGTACGGCAGTGCGCACCGATCGTATCGCAGTGACCGACACCGTTTGCGCCATTGCTGAAACCGGCACTTTTCTGATGGCCAGCTCAGCACAGGTCTCCTCGACGCACTGCTACTTACCGGAAAATCACGTGGTGGTGATGGACAGCAGGCAGTTAGTCCGACATCTGGATGATGTCATCAATCAGAACCTACAGAAAATCACCGGTCATGCGCGCGGCATTCATCTGATTACCGGTCCGTCGAAAACTGCGGACGTCGAACAGACCATTCAATACGGCGCACACGGACCGCGCCGCCTGCATGCAGTCATCGTCGACTCCCGTACGCCCTGATTGGCATCGTAACCGCTAACGTCCAACCGTGATGCGAATGACTCATGACTCATAACCTGGTGCCAAAATCAAGTTACGATTACGAGGACCTGCTAGCCTGTGGACGCGGCGAATTGTTTGGTGAAGGCAACGCGCAGTTGCCACTTCCGCCGATGCTTATGTTTGATCGCATCACGCGCATTTCCCGCGACGGTGGAGAGTTCAACAAAGGACTGCTCGTCGCCGAATTGGATATACACCCCGATCTTTGGTTTTTCGACTGTCACTTTCTAGGAGACCCGGTGATGCCCGGATGTCTGGGTCTAGATGCCTGCTGGCAGTTGATTGGTTTTTATCTGGGCTGGTTGGGCAAATCGGGGCGCGGGCGCGCCTTGGGGTCGGGCAATGTAAAGTTCTCCAGTCAGGTCACCCAGGAACACCACGTGTTGACCTACCGCATTCATGTGAAACGAATAATTTCATCAAAACTGATTATGGGACTTGCCAACAGTGTGGTGGAAGCCGATGGGCAGCAGATTTATACCGGTACCGACCTGCGCGTCGGACTATTCAATCTATAGTCATGCGACGCGTTGCAATAACCGGACTTGGCATCGTTTCCAGCATCGGCAATAACTGCGCTGAAGTGACTGAAGCACTGCGACAGGGTCGTTCCGGCGTGGTGTATGTCCCAGCATACAAAGACCTTGGACTGCGTAGTCAGGTACATGGTAGTATTGACCTGGAGATTGACCAGGTTATCAGCCGCAAAGCCCGCCGCTTCATGGGTGATGGGGCGGCGTTCAACTACATCGCTATGCAGGAAGCGGTGCAGGATGCTCGACTGCCCGAACACCTCGTCTCCAATCCCCGCACCGGCTGTATCATGGGCTCGGGGGGTGCATCCACAGAAAATTTAGAAAAATCGGTACAGCTATTGCGCTCTCGCAGCGCTAAAGCCATCGGCCCGTACATGGTGTCCCGCACGATGTCCAGTACTAACTCGGCAGGCATCAGCACGCTGTTTGGCATTCGCGGAGTCAACTATTCCGTGAGTTCTGCCTGCGCCACCAGCGCGCACTGTATCGGTATCGGCATGGAGCAGATCCAACTCGGCAAACAAGATATTGTGTTTGCCGGCGGGGGTGACGAAGTGCATTGGACGATGACTATGTTATTCGATGCCATGCGCGCGCTGTCGAGCGGTTACAACGACCAGGCCGAAGCAGCATCTCGACCCTTTGACGCCCGACGAGATGGTTTTGTCATTTCCGGCGGCGGTGGCGTCGTCGTGTTGGAAGAGCTGGACTCGGCCATCCGCCGCGGGGCGCGAATTTATGCGGAACTGATTGGCTATGGGGCCACCTCCGATGGATTTGATATGGTTCAACCATCTGGCGAAGGTGCCGTACGCTGCATGCAGTTGGCACTCGCTCAAGTCAACCGACCGGTGCAGTACATCAATGCCCATGGCACGAGCACGCCGGTCGGCGATATGAAAGAGCTTGAAGCAATCAACCAGGTGTTTGACGACATTCCACTCATCAGTTCAACCAAATCCATCACCGGCCACGCGCTGGGCGCGGCCGGTGTCAATGAAGTCATCTATACTCTACTCATGATGAAGGGACGATTTATCAGTCCCTCAATCAACATTGACCAGCTCGACCCGGCGGCGGAAAACTTCCCAATCGTGCGGCAGTTGATGGAAGATGTCAATTTGGATGTCACCGTATCAAACAGTTTTGGCTTCGGCGGCACGAATGCCACTTTAGTGATGCAACGTGTCACCGATTGAGTTGCACCCGCGCGCGTCACAGTCACCTCATGCTGGTGCTCCCTGACCGAAGTCCGCGGCCGATTGCCGTCTGGCTGCTCACTGTTGGTGCCCTGATCTATATACTGATCGCCATTGGCGGATATACCCGGTTGACGGAATCCGGGCTGTCCATGGTCGACTGGGCACCGCTCTCCGGGATCATCCCACCCATCACCCACGCGGATTGGTTACAGGAGTTTGCCCACTACCAACAGTACCCCGAATTCCAGCTCGTCAATCAGAATCTGCAACTTGATCAGTTCAAGCGCATTTTTTGGATCGAATACCTGCATCGTCTTATGGCCCGATTGGTGGCGCTGGCCTTTCTGCTTCCTTTTCTTTACTTTCTCGCTCGCCGCTGGTTCACGCGCGCCATGACGTTAAGGCTGACCGCCATATTTTTAATGGGTGGTTTTCAGGGGTTGCTTGGTTGGTATATGGTGGCTAGCGGACTGGTTGATAATCCAGCTGTGAGTCAATATCGATTGACTGCACACCTGTCAATGGCAATTCTGCTCTACGGCTACGTCTTATGGCTGGGTACCGGCCTGATGATGACACGACGAGCAGTCGATGATCCTAGCACACCTTATTTTTGCAAAACGGTGATAGTCTGTCTCATCCTGATCGTACTGATGCAGATCAGTGGTGGCTTTATGGCGGGAACTCATGCCGGTTTCGTGATCAATACCTTCCCGGATATGAATGGTAAACTGATCCCTTCAATGATGGGAGCACTGCAACCCTGGTGGCGGAATCCGTTCGAAAACGTGGTCACCATTCAGTTCATTCACCGCTGGAGCGCGGTCGCGGCGGTGTTGGCCATCGCGATGCTTTGGGTCGGTCGATTCCGTACTCGTCAAGCATGGTTACGGCGACTCGCTGATCTGGCATTGATGACTACATTGATTCAATTCGGACTCGGCATTTCAACACTGCTCAGTCAAGTTCACCTGCCGATCGCACTGGCGCATCAAAGTGGGTTCGTGCTGGTGCTGACCGTGCTGGTGATCATGCTCAGGGTGACCTGGTTGCCAAATTCTCAGCATCAGCCACCACCATAAAGAACACAGTTAGCAGATGCCAACCAGGAGAATTTCCAGCAGCGCGCTGTTTATCGGTCTCGTATCGTTCAGTAAATTTCAGGTGTGCACCATAGTCGCTCGGTGCCAATGCCAAAACCTGCCCGCGCCAGACGACCGGAAAACCTGAGTGGAATAAAATTTTTTACTGCCGATCTATGAAACCAGTGACTATAATTTATAGTTTGAACCTGTCTTTGGCCTTGATCAAGACATTCACATCGTCTTTGAAGATAATTTATTTGACTGGATTTGGAGCTCATGCACTCATTTAAATTCACTAGCGGAGCCATCGCGACGCTGACTCTCTTCTTACTAACACCCATCGCTCATGCGGCACCTGATGGTGAAACTGGATTTGTTCTCAATTCCTTTTCGTTTCTACTTTGGGGAGCACTTGTCATGTGGATGTGCGCAGGGTTTACTATGCTGGAATCGGGTTCAGTGCGCACCAAAAACGCTTCGGTCATCTGTCTGAAGAACATCGGGCTTTATGCCATCGCCGGACTGGCGTACTACACCATCGGCTACAACTTGATGTATTTGGACGTAACCGGCTTGATTGGAACATTCGAACTGTTCTACGAGTCAACGGCAGCCGAATTTGCCCTGTTGGATGGCGACAGTGCGGCGCTGACTTCAGTTCTAGAATTAGATTACTCGACCATGTCGGATTGGTTCTTCCAGATGGTGTTCGTTGCCACTACCGCATCAATCGTTTCCGGCGCGTTGGCCGAACGGGTTAAGCTGTGGACGTTTTTTGTCTTTATTCTAATACTGACCGCTATCATCTACCCGATCGTCGGGGCCTGGACTTGGGGTGGTGGTTGGCTCGCTGAACTCGGCTTTCAAGACTTTGCTGGTTCAACCATTGTTCATTCAACTGGCGGCTGGGCGGCGTTAGCCGGTGCCATAGTGATTGGCGCTAGAGCGCGAAAATTCCGGCCAGATGGCACGGTTAAGAATACTCCACCGTCAAACATTCCGGTCGTCACGCTGGGCATATTCATCCTCTGGTTGGGTTGGTTCGGTTTCAACGGCGGGTCACAACTGGCGATGGATTCCGCCGTCAATGTCGTGGCCATGAGCATTATTCTGGTTAATACCAATCTAGCCGCCGCCGCCGGTGTGATGGTTGCCATGCTCGTCTCACGACCCATACTGGGACGGGTCGACTTACTCGCCTGTCTGAATGGCGCGATCGCTGGATTAGTCGCTATTACAGCCGGGCCGGACATCGTAACCCACCAATGGGCGATTGTGATCGGTGGGATCGGCGGTTTAATCTGTACCGCCGGCGTTAAATTGTTGGAGAAACTGAAAATTGACGATGTCGTCGACGCAATTCCAGCCCACTTGTTCGCCGGTATCTGGGGTACGCTTGCAGTCTGTATTGCGGCCGGTGGATCACTTTGGGTGCAACTGGTCGGGGTGCTGGCAATCGGCGTATTTGTATTCGGTTCTTCGTTGCTCCTGTGGAAATTTCTCGACCTGACGATGAAAGCGCGGGTGTCAGAGAATGTCGAAGAACTGGGACAGGATGTTGCTGAACTGGGTATCGAAGCATATCCCGAATTTATGATTATGCCCGACCACGACACAGTAAACTGATAGTAAAATATGTAAAGATAGGCGCGCCGCAGGCCTGCGGCGCGCCCCAAGTTACCTGAAACCGGAGGATATTGAATGGAAATTCCGACAGAACAAGCAAACGGTGCCATCGTTCTTATGCCGAGTGGCCGCATTGACGGCCAGAATGCAATTGATTTTCAGGCATCCATTGATCAGACCATTGGCGAATCAAGTCAACCGGTCATCTTGGAACTGAGCCAATTGAACTACATCAGTAGCGCCGGCTTGCGCGTCATTCTGCTGTTAGCCAAAACATTGAGTAACAGAAACGTTCATTTCTCGATCTGTGCCATCGCACCGGCGGTTAAAGAAGTGTTTGAAATTAGTGGCTTCGGCAACATCATTGACATTCACGATACCCGTGCGCAAGCGCTTGAAAAAATCTAGCATCGCCAGCGATCAGTCTCATTGAGGCGCAACCGACGAACGCGTTTCAGTCGGCAGATTAATGACTAAGATCAGTAGACGGTGGCGCTGATTTATATCCCTGAGAAACTAGGAGCATCAACTTTCAGCATGCTTCCAATCGAATAATATGTTTAATGGTAAAGTTGCCGGTGTCAGCCATGAACACTTTCAGCAATTTGCCATTCGGGAAAAAAGCCGCCTCGGGGTCCTGAACCACCTCCAGTAATACACGTGCCATGCCACGACTGCCAATGATCAATGGCCAATCAGCAAAATGTTGATACTGCCGATTGAAACTGCCCATTAACCGCCTGCGAAAATCACTCCGACTCTCCCCATTATCAGCAGTCTTACCAGCCAGCATCAACGGATTGATGATGTGGTGACTCTGACCGTTCCAGTCTCCCAAATAGCGCTCATTCAAATCGCTATCAATCAGAATCCGGGGCGTCGGATTCAATTCCTGCTGCATGATCCGGGCACTTTCGGCCGTTCGGTCCAAATTGCCGGTAATGATCAAGTGTGGTGAAAAACTGTGGCTTCTGAGGATCTCCGCAGCCCGCCGAATTTGCTCACGTCCAGCATCAGTCATTTCAGTATCCTGATCACCACCACACGCAACACCTCGCTGATTGGCCAAGGTTTCGCCATGGCGCAGGAAAACGAATCCAGAAACCGATTTACCCGGTTCGGCGGCCATCAGGATAAAACAGTCGGACTGGATTGTAAGCAGTCTTAAAATTGCGATCGATGCGGAACGGACGATCTGAAAAAATCCAATCCGCCAACAACAACATCAGCTGGTAGTCACTGAGTGACGGCGTATGTCCAGCACCGTGCACATGAATGACAGAAAATTCCGGATGGATTCGCATACGCTCAATGGTCTCGTAGGAGGTGGCATCACTTTCGGTACCATGAAGCAACAGTACCGGACAGGTCAGTCGACTCCATTCATCCCATAAATTCAAATCTTGAACTGCGTCGGCTCGATAAGCGAGCGTGGCGCGGAGATCATGGCGATAGATTCGCCCTCCCTCATCTTCTGACCAGCGCGTCTTATGGTGAAAATTGTGAAGCAGTACCGCATCGGCGGCCGGACCTACCGGGCGCGTGGCAGCGCCGGTGCGGCGCAGTAGCTCGACCGGGGTGTGGAAAACATAATGACGTCCGACTGCCAACGCGCGACGGGTACGTCGCGCCAGCGGAATAAAGGGGCCACTGTCATTGAGAATTACTCGTTCAACTCGCCCCGGATAGTTGGCGGCAAAACGCAATGCGACTGAACCTCCCAATGACGAGCCCAACAAAATACATCGCTCCAACTCGAGAAAACTGATAAACTGCCGCAACTGTTCCACATACGAATCTAGTGTATAGTCGCCTTGTTCAATCATCCAACCACTACGCCCACGCCCGGCGAACTCGAGACTGATCAGACGAATTTGTGGTTGCACATCCAGCGCCATGAAATCAAATCTCGCGGCGACATTGATCAACCCACCGACAGCAATAACGGGTACGCCGTCACCTCCGCCGTCAGATGCGTTCAACGGAATGGTATAAGGTTTACCGAGGCCATATTGATGATCCTGTAGCGCCTCGGGATGGGTGTACCTGAAACCCAGTTTCTTAGGCCAACCGTGGCTGCTGTCCCAAACAGATTGAAGCATCGCATCATACTGATGCCAATGCAAAGTGTCAATATTCGGCGAGCCCTGTGATGCATACCACTCCCGGAGAGCCAGATCAGCCCTGATGGCGGATGACTGTTCCATTTCAAAATCGGTACGAAATGCAATGGGTCGCAATCGTGATTTTAAGCGGGTGGGTACAACACCAGAATCGTGTGATTTTTCCCACCTTTTCTCTCATACCGGGTTTCACTGACTAGAGATTTAACAAAAAATATGCCCAACCCACCAATTTTGCGTTCATCCAACGGCGCCGAGGTTTCCGGTTCTGGCGCCTCACTGAATGGATCAAATTCAACTCCATCATCGACTAATTCGACGACCAGGTTTTCTTGGTTCACTGACAGTGTCAGTTGAATGTTCTTGGTATCTTTCCCGGCTACGTATCCGTAATTGATAATGTTGGTAATCAATTCGTCGAGTGATAAATTGACGTTGAAAATCCATTCATTTGGCCAATTGAGTTTTTTTCCGTGTGTTTTGATTTCATCGGCGATGCGCGCGAGCTCGGTCAGGTTGTTTGCTACCGACAAAATTAAGGTGGAAGCTTCTTTTATGAGTTCCGTAGAGGTTGCAGTTGAGCCCATGTTGGCCACTTCATCGTTCATCACTTTACTTTTCATATACTCTTTGAAATGGAGTACGACGCAGGCCATGTCATCAAATTGTGGTGCGTCGCCCACAAAGTCGTTGACGGTTTTAACAATAAACCGGACATCCTGCTCCGGACTCTGGTTAGGTAAAATCTCAATGGTCTGCAGCAGGCGGTCGTCACCAAATGCTTCACCGTCACCATTAAATGCTTCTGGAATTCCATCAGTGAGCATCACTAGACGCGAACCCGGTTGCAAATCAATTTCTCGATCTTGATAGACGATGTCGCGAAACATTGCCAACACCAATCCCGATGTGGTATCCAGCTGACGCACCCCTTGACTATCTGCAGCAATGGGCGGATTATGCCCGCCATTCGCATACTTGAATTTTCCGGTCTGTAAATCAAGAATTCCATAGAACACCGTAACAAACAAACCCTCATTGTTGTTTCGTTCAAGAAAGTTATTGATAAGCGACAGGGCTCGGCCCGGTGAATTTAAGAACGTGGCAGTCGCGTGCAACATGGTACGAGACATGACGGTGAACAATGCCGCCGGAACACCCTTCCCGGACACATCAGCGATTGCGATGGCAATGCGATGGTCATCCAGTGGGAAAAAATCATAGAAGTCGCCACCCACTTCCTTAGCCGGCCACATGCCTCCCCAAATGTTATAAGTATTTGATATTTCTACATTGTTCGGTAATAGAGACTGCTGCACACGAGTCGCGATGTTCAGTTCATTACGTAGTGCAATCAGTGTTTCCTTGGTGGCCAAAGCTTCTCTCAATCGTTGATGCTGATTTTGTACGCGATTGGACATGCTCTGAAAGGCAGCCGCCAGCATCGCTAGACTGTCGGCGTCGCGCGGCGGTCCGCCATCAGCATCATCATGATGTAAACTATTGAACTGCTTATCTTTCTGGTTTGTTTTCTGTTCTACCAGATTGCCTAATTCGTGGAGTTCATGCAGGAGTTCATTGCGTTCGTCACCATCCAAGGTATCAGCTAAGGTTTGCATCTCTCGGAAAATAAATCGCTGCTGTCGATCATGCTGTCGTTCACGAGAGCGGCGGATTCGGTTCAGTGTGAGTAGATTGGACCGAAACACGTTCACAGCATTGGCGATCATTCCCACTTCATCGTTACCGGTACTGCGTTCAATCTGCGACCGCAGGTCTCCCTTACTCAGTGCACTCAGCACGCGCACTCCTTCATGCAATGGAGTAAAGGCATGCGCCAAGTATAAATAGATACCGATAATTGCACAGATGAGAAATACGAACACCCCAATCGCCGTATTGCGACTGATTTGCTGTTGGCGCTGTACCAGTTCGGTTACTTCTCGAATATTGAGAATGCGACCGACCAGTCCGCCCAGTTCGGCAATCTGCGGTAGAACGATGACCGAATAGTATCGATCATCATCCTCAATCGTATGTAGATTGTTGGCCTCGGCAATATCAATCAGCTCGCTGAAACGATTCCATAGATTGTCGCCGGTTGATGCTAACAGTCGCCCACGGCGATTGACGATAACAACCGACGATAAATTAATCTCTTCCAATTCAACCAGTGCACTGACGATATCAAGGCCCAGTATCCCCAACGCTAGTACACTGCCATCGTCAGCATAAATCGGCGCCCCATACACCAAGGCGGTATTGCGTTGTTTGTCGTTGCCCACCCCTCTGAATTCTTGTTCGCTGGCAAAGGCCTCTTCAATCACCGCGTTCGATACGATCGCACTGCGAAATACCGCGGTGTGTGACGAGTATGCCAGTGTACCATCCGGCAAAATAATGTCCACTCGATCGACGGCCGGCTCATTTTCGAACTGTGCCTTGATCTGCCGACCGACGCGTTGAATTTCGACCAATCCGCCACTCTCCAAGGCGTTCACAAGACTGCGGTTCTGTCTGACCACCCAAGCCAGGTCTTCCATGTCATCAATCAGGCCATCCTTGATCTTGTTCCACAGAATCAGTTGATCGGCAATGATCTGGCTCGAAAAACGTTTGCCAATCAGGTTTTCACGCTGAATCGCGGCAAAAACGATGACTGCACCGACGACAAGAGTAACCAAAACGGCGAGGAGACTGACGCGAGTTCTAATTTGCATGATGCTTAGATCTTCGCCGGCCAAAAGATGAGGTTACTGAACATAACTGCGGTCTTTTGCTTTCCATATTCACTGAACATTTATCACGTCGTTCGATCAATCATTGCAGTAACGTCCGTCAGACAACCCGAGCAACTCTCCAAATAGCAACCCAGTGATAGGGTTGACGTAATTCTGCCGCATTGGTCTTTTTACCTCACTCATCAGTTTACTTCTTGAGACGATCGAGGCTTAGTGTGTCTCTCAAGTATTTCATACCTCGATCACCTTTACGACGATTGCAGTTTCCACACAGTAGCTGCAAATTACTGATATGATCAGTACCACCCTTACTTTTGGCGATGATGTGGTCTACTTCAAAATGCCTCATTTCAAAGTGTGTACCACACCAATTACAGTTACCCTGCTGTTCACCGTAGAGTTTCGTACGATTCTCTCGCGCATTGTATCGAGGTAGAGGTCCCAAATCCGTTCGCTCGGGAATGTCAGTTCGATGGATTAATTTGCGGTATAAGTCATCGATCCGTTTGGCGACTAGTTCAGCCGCCTTGGCGGATATATCTATACCAACCCAACCTCGGTTCAGGGCATCAGCTGATACGCATGTAGTTGCACAACCGCAGAACGGATCCAACACCATATCACCTTCATTAGTGCTGGCCTTGATGATTCGCTCCAACAGTGCCAATGGCTTTTGTGTGGGATAACCGGTACTTTCTTTACCCCTTACAAACGGTATTTCCCACCAGTCCTCTCTAACCACTTCTTGCAAATAAATATCCGAATAGGTGCTGTCTCTGTTTTTTACTCTGGCGAATCGACGACCACCTTCGTCCACCTTGTTGTATCTTCCCACATGCTCTTTCGCCACCGGCCTTGACGCTCCTTCAACATTAAAGTAAGTTTTTTTACTTTTTCCATAATAGAAAATGATGTCGTGCTTGCGCTGAAAACGAGTTTTTGACATTCCTCTTCCACCGTAACACCAAATGATTTCATTCCTGAAGTTCGATCGTCCAAATATGGCATCCATCACCAGTTTTAGATAGTGACTCATTGTTGGGTCACAATGCAGAAAAATACTACTGGTGTCCTTCATCAGGCGGTGCATTTCCAATAAACGCACTGCCATATATACCAGATAAGATTTGTCACTGTCTACCGAAGCTGCGAGCAGAACCCGGTGGAGCGCCGGTTGCTTGTCTTTCAGCAGATTGATCCACTCGGTATCGATATCAGTCAGCGTCCAAGTATCCTTGAACTCGGCACCGGCTGCCACGCTGCCAATCGGTGCCGCATAGTTCGTTTTCGAATTGAATGGAGGATCGAGATAGATTAAATCGACACTCCCTGAGTTCATGCCGCGCATAATTTCAAGGTTATCTCCTGTCCATATCGTCTGACTCTTGAAATTCGCTATTTTCATCGTCCGTCATCCATACTCATTATGGTTGGCTCAGCACTACATTCATTTTTCACTGTGATACAACGTCAACATTTCATTGCTCCGCTCTTATCAATAGTCACATTCGTAGGCCGGACAGCCCAACTTCACTTACTATTCAGCCATCTCTACGTTAGCAACCCAATCTCATCTGTTCTAGCTCTCATTTTCTGGATGAACCACTCAACTACAAAGAAGGTCTCAGGCAAAACTGGAGACTTAATCCTCGCGGCGTCTTCCTTGGTTTCAAGGCCCGGCATCTTCAGCAGATCTTAATTCACATCCTAACAAATAGATTGAGTTCTGACACACATATTGCGCAGTATTAAGCCGCCAGGAACACGATTCATGTTGCCAACATATCAAAAAAGTAGGCTCTATTCCAAAATCGTGCGCGTGTACATAAAATTAGATACTTGGGAATCAATAAATATCACTTTATTTCAAAGCTATACAGCTATTGATATTCTCTACCATTTTAGAATAGAGCCAAAAAGTAAATATTGTCTCGGTACTTTCTAACTATTTCCATCACTTTCACATTCATTCTCCCGATGAATTTGAGTTGAACAGTCCTGCTTTAGCGATAACCTGATTGATCGACCCACAGACTAAAATTCTGACTGGCATTTCCAGTGGTCTGCCGACATTGAGGAACTGCCTTACCGGTTTGATGAATAACTGACTCGTAGCACAGCATCGACTTTTTGCACCGAAACCGAGCAAACCTAGTCCACTGAGGTAATTACGAATCACTTGATTCAAGGCCCCGAAGTAGTCTTAAAGTCGGCGATCGCAATCATCTTCATGGGTGGATACAACTTGACTTCGCGAACCACATCAATATTGATCCACAGTTTGAAACGCGACAGACTGGCCACCGGCAAATCCTCCGGCTTCTGCTTGTCCACTAGAATTTTTTCAGCCTGAACCGCGGCCAGTTTACCGAGTGTATAGTAATCGGAAACCAGCCCAAACATGGCCCGCGAGCCGATGAGCGGCGCCTGGGTCGATGCAAAGGTCGGCAGTCCGGCCGCAATGGCTTCTGAAGTATAGGTAGCAGCATGACGGGTGATGAACGAATCAGGTCCCATATACAGCACATCCGCGCCTTGTGCTTTAGCAGTCCGTATCAGCTCGGGAATCATATTTGCATCAGGCTTGTCATCGTCGCCAAGCGGAATGGGTAGAATAATCAATTCAAGTCCGAGCGGACCGACCGCTTCTTCCAATGAAGCGACATTGATTCTGGAATTGCTGGAGGTTTGATCGTAAATCACCCCGATCGTTTTAAATTGACCATAATCAACAATCGCCTTGAGTTGTGACTCCACAGACGCCAAAAATGCAACACCAGTAATCGGCCGCCCGGTCGCTTCATAGCTGCGTACAATTTTGGCACTGATCGGATAGGCCACCAGTACGAAAAGGCCGGGAATACCCTGAACAAATCTGGTGGGGTCCTCCGCATCAAGGGGACCAACGATACTGCGGGTGGTACCAGTCCCCCATGTGTAAACCAGATCCGGCTTTTTCTGGCGAATTTCTGCAATGATTGGCGGTGCGTTGTTACGATCCAGTTCAAGACTCCGGACCGTCATCCTGAATGGGATGCCGCGCTGATTCAGATAATCGCGAAAGCCGGCTTCTACCTCCGTCTCGCCACGCCACAGCACCGCAAAGATCTCATAAGGTCGCATGTAATCCGCTAATTCTGACTGTGCCTTGGCGCTAGGTAAGGCGATAACAGTCACCACCATTAACACTAGCGCGGACTGTATGGCGCGGAGCATCATTTCATATCTATTCATTGATCAATTCTGCCTCCGCCTCAGTAGCATGTTGAGTTCCCGTCGAATGAGTGACAACAAACACACCAATCAGCCCGATCAGTATCACACCAAATCCGACAATGGCGCCTTGATACCCCAATGCTGCAATGAGGGCAACTCCGACCAGCGGCCCGATCACCATGCCCAACCGTTCACAAAGCCGGTAAGCACCGATCACCGACGCCCGCCCCAGAGTATGTTGATAGCCTTCAGCAACCTGCTGAATAATCGAATTTTGCGATGTCAGGGTCAGTGCGTGTCCCACACCAAGTGAACCAATCGCCAGAATGACCGCTATAGATGGGTCGCCAAATAAATTCGATAAAAATGCTGCCATACAGCCCAATCCGGCAACCATGGTGCCCAACGCCACCATGACTCCATATTTTTCAGTACGATCTGCCAAGCGGGCACCGAGAGTCAGGCATAACAATGTGGCAATGCCATAAAGCATTAGTATCCGTCCAATCGATGCCTGGTTGTGCCCTAGTTCATTCAAATATAGCGGCACCAAAAAGGCGATGAACCCGGCCACCATCATTTTTCCCGGAATGGCCGCAAACACCAACACTGAAACAAATCGAAGATCCTTAAGTAAGGTAACCCAGCCGCGCACCCCCAACATCAGTCCCGCACGTTTGGCTTTGGACTCTGATGATTCATCATGGGACACCGTGGCGCGAAAAACCTGAAAAAGTATTAATCCTGAAATCAGTGCCAATGCCGCCGAAAACAGAAAAGTTGCTTCAAATCCAAAACGGTCGGCAAAAATCCCGCCAATCGGCGGACCGCAGATGATGCCGGCAAACACTGCAGCGACAAATACACCCGTCGCCGAGGCCCGTCGATGCCGACGGGCATTCTGTGACACCCAACTTTCCGAAGCGATGAAGACGAAGCCATAACCGAGGCCGGTCAGAATACGATAAAACACTAGGTCATAGTAACCCTGGGTGTAGAAGTTCCCGATGAAACCGACGAACGCGATAATGATGCCGGTTAGAAAAACTCTTTTCACCCCCACCCGGTCCACCAATCCCCCACCGACGGGTGTTGCGATCATTGCCGCAATCATAAACAGCGTAATTGGCAAGCCGATCAGGACGTCGTTGGATGCTGCGGTCAAGTCTGCCGGTGCATATCGCTGAACAAATAGAGGTAGAAAAGAGCGTGACAGTTCCTCAGCAAAAATGAATAAAAAAAGTGGCACCCGAATGCGGTCGGCCGTCTCAATCTGCAGAACTCCACCTTCATCAAACTGGTAACGTTGTCGTATGCGCTGATGAACGGCGGAAATTTTTTGGGCGACCTTTTGGTCTATCTGTGCGTCCTGCGCTTCTTGGACGTCAAAAACAAAGTCGCTGTAACGATGGCGGATGTCGTGTAAGGCTCGATTGAAGCTGGCGATCAGCCGACCGATTTCGTCGCTGGTTTTGGTCGGTAGCAGGGTGGAGAAATTTCCTTTGGCACCTTTGGACATAATTCGCCAGATTGATTCCATGGGTTTTTCGACCCGCGCGACGATGAAGAACAACAGAAACTCAAACGTCACAATCCAACAGATGATAACGATCGTCAGCACTTCCCAGAATATTTCACGTAAATGACTACGTACCCGCTCGCTACTCACACCAACGTGCAAAACGACAGAGCCACCAACTCCATCGGCGACCACAAACTCATGGTTAATTTGGTCTTCAGTCGTAGAAACGACTGAATCACTTTGGCGGTTATCAAGCTGGCGTGCCTGGCTGATGTCGGTCATTGCCACACGCGAAATGCCACTGACAAAAAGTGGTACCCCAGCGGCATCAATCAGCGAAAGATACTCAATATCTTCGTTGGTTGACAATATTCTCTGAAAATACTCCTCAACACCGACCAATTTCGCTGGCGGTATCTCGAGTTCACCCACTGCATAATGCAACTGACTAGCCAAGGCTTGACCCACCGCATCCGCTTTCTGATGCAGTTGTGGGTTCAATTTCTTTTCAAAGCCATCCAAGGCAAACCATGAAACAGCTGACTGTCCCAAAACCAGCACGAAAACTGCCAATAACACCAAACGGACCAGTAGGGTACGTTGCCCTTGACGAAAGACACCCGCGATCGCCGCGCCCTTACGAGGATGTTGGCCAGATGTGCTAGATGACGAAGTCAAACTGCTTCCTCATCCAACTTTCTGAGTTCATCAGTTGCTGAATCAAGCGAGTCGTAGGCGTTGAAAGTCGAAGTGGAAAAATTCTCGAATTCCGGATGCCGTAAATTCGCTTCATGCAAACGTTCACTGGCGCGATTCTGCATACTGATGTCTGCCAATGCTTGGCGCATGTTATGCCAATCCCGGAAATAACTCTTCAGCAGTGTGGTGCAGCCTAAGATACTCAGTACCGTCATCACTAGCGCAACCATGCCGACAAGCAGCAATAAACGCTCCAGCTGTTCGGTCACGCTCTGGTCAAGAAAGTTCCGCGAATAACGTAACGCGATGGAACCGACATCCTGATTCAGATTATTCTGTAGACCCACTCCAACCACACCAGCATCTCTTTCCAGCATTGACCATGAAGACTTGCCGCGGTTGACCTGCCAAGAAAAAATCCAGTCTTCCGCCACCAGGTCACCGATGAAACTCGGGTCGGTACTAAAAATGACGGTGCCATTTCCATCGAATATTTCGATGGATAGAATCTGCTCGTCATTGAGGTTCAGCGCCTCCATCTCTTCATTGATGTTTTCCAGATGCTCAAGCGACAACCCCAAGTCCATCTGAGTTTCAACGCTGCTACGCAGATTATTGGCGACGAATTCGAACCTGGAAGTCAGCAAATCTGCAAGAATACGTTCAAATTTATGCAGACTCAGCACACTTGTCAGTGCTGTCCCGGCGACCAGTGTTATCGCGAGCATCAGTGCAATACGATAGGCAAAGCCAAATTTCACTTCATAAGTCTCCCTGATACACAGACCAGATTGCTGAATGAGTATGACTGATTCAGAAAATTGACATCCATGAGCCATTCCGAATTGGCGTTATTATAAATCACTCTCTCAGTTAAACAACTGAATGAATTGAAAATTCAACATGACACGAAGTTCGAGTTGTTCAGATGGGTGGATGAGAAGTTAATGGTTATGCTCACCCTGGAGTCAGGATAGTATGCCTATCAACCACTCATTACAGGGAGATGGAGTGCACTATTATTGATAGCCAAATTGGGGTCAAACCGATGACCGACCTGCACAGTTGGTCATCCGTCATTGACAGGAGCCGATTAACACCACTTTTTGTTTGCGTAGCAATATAATATTTTCAAAACCAGAATAGAGTCATCAGCCAACTTTTCAAAAAATTATTTTTACTTATTAAAAAATAATAATTTTCTTATCTTATTGTTTATAAACGATATTTTAACAAAATCTTGAGAAAGTTATCAATTTTTGAAAATTTTTGCAAAAAAAGACTTGATTTTTTCAAAAAATGATTTATATTGCACTGCAACATAACACTATTTTTAGGAGAAATACCATTATGCAAAACAAATTCATCAATCTCATTAACGAAGCGGTCAACATCAATACCGGGCTGTTATCCAAATCCATGCAGCAGAGTTTCGAAACCGGTCAATCTTTTGCCCAGCAGGTTTCGACTCAGGTAGTCGACTGGACAGGCATCAAGAACTTTGATGACTATGTCGTTAAGCAAAACTCTTGGAATGCGTTTGTTGTCGAACAGGCACAAAAATCAGCTCAATCTGCCATTGATTTTGGTAATGAAGCGTATGCAGCTTATCTGGGGCTGTGGAACAAAACCATCACGCCGGCTGCGCCGACTAGCGAAACCAAGCGAGTCAAAGCTGCTTAAATTTTAATCTTTTCATTTCATACTCCTCCTTTTGGTCTGGTCTGTCATCTTTTTAGATGGCAGACCATTTTTTTGCACCTCAGATAACCAAGTCAGGCACTTCTTCTAGACGACTTTAACAACCGCTGTCATTCCTGCCGCCTGATGTTCCAAAATGTGGCAGTGAAACATCCATCGACCAGGATTGTCAGCTAAAAAAGCGATCTCCACCCGCTCTTCCGGTTGCAATAGAACCGTGTCGCGTACGACCGGGTTTTTTAACACCTTTTCGCTGCGACTGATGATCTGAAAGCTGTGTCCATGCAAGTGCACCGGATGTTCCCATGCCGTGCGATTTTCCAATACGAAAATATACGATTCACCCAACTTCAGTGTGAACATCGGTGGTTCAGAATGTACATCGTTCGAAACGACTCCATTGATTGCCCAGGCTTTACCCATATTCACCAATTCGCGAAGGGTTTTGTGTTCTCCATCAACTGTCATTGCACTCGTCATCGAACCCATCGCACCTCCTTCAAATAAGACTGCAATCCGTTGTGCACGCGCCAGGTCAGGTTGCGCTACCGGATTGGCGGCAAGGCGCATCGGTATGGAGCGGTCGACCGAACTGACTCCTTGACTGCGGACCAACCGCATGAGTTCATAGGCAAAATTGGGAGCGTAGGCGCGATCAATGACTGAACTGACAACGTCGGCGGACTCGGGAATGTCTAGAATCAAATCACAACGCTGGCCGGCGCCGAGAACCACTAAATTCTCATTGGGATGATTCGGCTCAACCGGATGTCCATCCAGCGCGACGACCCAGGGGGTCAGGTTCTGAAATTCAAGCGCAAAAGTTCTCGCGTTCGCAACATTCACCAGACGGAGACGAAGACGTTCGCCAGTATAAACCACAAATGTTTCGTTGATATTGCCATTGACCGTTACGACGTTACCGAGCCGTCCATTGTGACTGGCATCACGCATGTTGAGCGCGAAAGGAATGAGCTGAGCCTGCTCGTCAAGCCGCCAATCGTCCAACACCCAGACAACCTCCCGATCCACTGATATTGGTTCTTCCTCGTCGACGATCAGCACACCATGGAGGCCTCGCCCCACCTGTTCGGAACTGAGAAAATGCGGATGATACCAGAATGTCCCAGCATCCTCGAGCACAAACTCGTAGTTAAAGGACTCACCTGGATTGATCGGTGCTTGACTGAGATGCGGAACGCCATCCATACCAATTGGAACACGAAGTCCATGCCAGTGTACGGTCGTCGGCTGTGGCAACTGATTTTCAACCTTTAGTTGTAACTTATCACCCTGCCGATAGCGAAGCATTGGACCAGGTACACGGCCATTGAAAGCCCAAACCTGGGTCGCTGGCCCTTGCTCCATGACGAGAGGGGCACTGACCGGTGATGCCACCAGACGTTGAGGGTTGGAATGACTAAATCCTCGTTGTGTCGACAAGCAAAACATAGCCACCGCACCTGTCGATGCGGTTAAAAACCGGCGCCGGTCTGCATCAAATCTGGAAGTAACCATGTGAGGATAATTTCAATGATTCACTGGGTATTGGTATGGTATATTTGGAAAACAACCGACCAGCGCGTACTCACTTTATAACAAAGTGAGAAATACACTCCATTCATTTGGTACCTTTGTTGAGGTAAAAATAAATCATCAAACACTAATAGTGATTATAGAAAATGACTATTGATAAAGAGTGTTTACCAATCATCCATTGATAAACCACGGTGGAAAACTAGGCAGAGGTTTATTGCCATTCATGGTTTAGGCGGGGCACACTGGTGCACTCTGTATGTCCGGGGTGGTAGATGCGAGACATGTCAAAACTAATGCCAATCTTGTCGATATCTGCCAAAGAAGCAAACCGCAACTCATTGTCCAAGACCATGAAAGCGGAATCGAACTTCAGCCATCTAAATAAAGCCATAGCGACACGGGTCCGCTGATCATGCGACGACGAATCGCATGGTTGTGGTGGAAAAAGACGCGCGAAACAATCGGTGAAAGACGAATGGTTGTATCAAAAACAATTTGGGCACGCGACATCGTCGGTAATATGGGATCAACTGCTGAAATGATTACACTTGTTCAGATAAAGCATCAAGCCGGCTAGGTTTGAGATCAGGAGACTGAAAACTTGTTACAACAACTGACCACACCAGCTACACACAGTCGGGATATTGTGAAGATGGCGTGAAAATAGGGGGGTTTACCTGGTAAACACCCCATTTCGGCAAAAGTTGCGCCAGTTATGTCATACTATTTCGCTTGATAATGAGTTATCTCATGCTTCTGAGTCACTCCACCCCATTTTTCAGCTGGGTGATCTCTGTCGACGACAACTGAGTTAACGTTGCAATTTCTTGATCACTGTAGCCTTCACCCATCATTCGGATAGCGATTTGACAGCTTCTCTCCCGCGCGCCTTGTTCCAAACCTTTCTCCCAACCCTGCATCGCCCCCTGCTCCAGAGCAAGATCCCACATCTCCTGTCCCGAATCCGGCTGGTGCTGTTCCCATATATCAATGGCTTCCTGCATGACTGCATCTCCCGGGCCATCGGCCCATAGCAATTGTCTGACACTCTCTATTGTAATGGAGGGCCGCTGTTTCCAGACATAATCTTTCAACCGACCGATGAACGGCCCGCGCACCGACTGCTCCAAACGTGCCGCCCGCCGCAACCACTCCACATAGCGGGAGACATCGGCATCCACGATGTTGACCATGATGTCGAGTACCAGTGCCACCTCAGGTGGCAGCTGCCGGAGTCGCGCATGCAGTGACCGGGCACTCGCATTGATCAGAAACATGCCGAAGTGCAACAGCACGCGGTTGAACAGCTGCCGATATTCGTCGGGATACTCGGCGTATTGGCCGGCGGCGAACGTCAGGGCCGGACGCCAGTCTTGTCGACCATGGTAAAAGACGATGGGAATGACTGAGCCGGCACCCTGTTTCAGCAGTCGGGTCGCATAGTCGAGCAGCTGATGCAGTACCTTGGGGTCCGGACTGCTCTTGTGTTCGATGAGCAGATGGATATCTACTCGGTGGCCCGGTTTCAGTGCCACGCTCACCACTCGATCAGCGATCCTTTCACTGAGGTCATCCGTACCGGAGTGATGACTGGACTCGATGCGTAGTGTGTCAAGGTCAAACAGTGCCAGCTGTTCGTCATCGAAAGCGAGCCGTAACAGATGACCGAGCTGTGCGGGTGTTTGGAAACTGCTTTTGAAGTAGTGATCGTGCCAGGGGCCGCGCACCGGTATTTTATTGATGCGCGGTGGCATGATGGGTTGTTTAGGCATGGAAGTTTCTCCAGTATGGTTGTGGCATCAAAGTCCTTCAGCTTCGTGTCACTTGACCCTTGGCGTCGGGAAATATGGTGCCAGTAAACCACCGATGTGGTGCAAAAGGTAAGAAAAAAGCGATCTCGGTCGCGACGAATTGATGGGCTGTCCGTTCGGCAACAATGGCAGGGCATCACCAGCGTGTTCAGTCAACAGGTAAAACATAATTGTCAACAGATTGAGACTTGAGAACTGTAGGCAGAATCCACCTTAGTTTAGATACGATATTGCATGTGGGAAAACTTCCTTCCAAACGAATGATGGAGATGACTGAGTTGGCGAGCAGGTTGTCTACGCGCACCCGGTAGCAGTTCCCGCCGGACGTATTAGACTTGGATCCATTCCAAAATCGTGTGCATGTACATAAAATCAGATGCTTAGGAATCAGTAAATATCAATTTATTTCAAGGCTATACACCTGTTGATGTTCTCTGTGCATACAATTTTAGAATAGAGCCTTAGACTTTAAGTGAGTGTTGTATTTAACTCAAATATAATAACACTATCGGTGAAACCGCCGGTGATAGGGAATCAGCTGTTGAAATGATGATGCTTGTTCAGATCAAGCATCAAACCGATGACTGAATTTAAGATCGGGAAACCGGAATTTGTTAACAACTCACCGCACCAGCTACACATGGTCGGAATATTGTGAAAATGGCGCGAAAATGAGAGTGTTTACCTGGTAAACACCCCATTTCGGCAAAAGTTGTGCCGATCATGTCTGCTATTCCGCTTGATAATGATCTATCTCATACCTCTAAATCATTCCACCCCATTTTTCAGCTGGGTGATCTCTGTCGACGACAGCTGAGTTAGCGTTTCAATTTCTCGATCACTGTAGCCTTCGTCCATCATTCGGATGGCGATTTGACAGCTTCTCTCTCGCGCGCCTTTTTCCACACCTTCCTCCAAACCTTTCTCCCAACCCTGCATCGCCCCCTGTTCCAGAGCGAGATCCCACATCTCCTGTCCCGAGTCCGGCTGGTGCTGTTCCCATATATCAATGGCTTCCTGCATGACTGCATCTCCCGGGCCACCGGCCCATAGTAACTGTCTGACACTCTCTATTGTAATGGAAGGCCGCTGTTTCCAGACATAATCTTTCAACCGACCAATGAACGGCCCGCGCACCGACTGCTCCAAACGTGCCGCCCGCCTTAGCCACTCCACATAACGTGAGGCATCGGCATCCACAATGTTAACCATGATGTCAAGCACCAGTGCCACCTCGGGCGGCAGCTGCAGGAGCCGAACTTGCAGCGACCGAGCGCTTGCATTGATCAAGAACATGCCGAAGTGCAGCAACACGCTGTTGAACAGCTGCCGGTATTCGTCGGGATACTCGGCGTATTGGCCGGCGGCGAACGTCAGGGCTGGACTCCAGTCCTGCCGGCCATGGTAAAAGACGATGGGAATGACTGAGCCGGCACCCTGTTTCAGCAGTCGGGTTGCATAATCGAGCAGCTGATGCAGTACTTTGGAGTCCGGACTGCTCTTGTGTTCGATGAGCAGATGGACATC
This sequence comes from Arenicellales bacterium, assembly GCA_965116205.1. Taxonomy (GTDB): domain Bacteria; phylum Pseudomonadota; class Gammaproteobacteria; order Arenicellales; family JAJDZL01; genus JAJDZL01. The sequence continues at coordinate 863,835 of OZ220493.1, forward strand.
CACTCGTTTGCCTGGTTTGAGTGTCACGCTCACCACTTGATCGGCGATCCTTTCACTGAGGTCATCCGTACCGGAATGATGACTGGACTCGATACGCAGCGTATCAAGGTCGAACAGATCCAGCTGTTCGTCATCGAAGGCGAGCCGTAACAGATGACCGAGTTGTGTGGGTGTTTGGAAATTGCTTTTGAAGTAGTGATCGTGCCAGGGGCCGCGCACCGGTATTTTATCAATGCGCGGTGATGTTGTTGGTAGCTTGGGCATGGGAGTTTCTCCAGTGTGGTTGTGACATAAAAGTCCGTCAGCGCCGTGTCACTTGACCCTTGGCGTCGGGCAATATGGTACCAGTAAACCACCGGTGCGGTGCAAAAGGTAAGAAAAAAGCGATCTCGGTCGCGACGAATTGATGGGCTGTCCGTCCAGCGACAATGGCAGGACATCGCCGGCGCTGCTCAGTCAGCAACCGGAACATGATGATCAACACGGATGGCATATGCGTGTTGAATCAGCCAGAATGTGTTGAACTCTACGTCCCCAACAGTGTGTCAACCAGTTGACATTGGACCGGAAGCCAACTTGCTATTCATGTTGTAAATCAAGGATTGTGGAAATCACCGCGCCTTGAAAACCTGATCCAATCACTTGGTCAGCCCGGTTGAGAATTCGAACCTATAAGCCAACTCCGTGAGGCAGGTGCGATGCTCAATTACCGTCCGTATCCAATACTCAACGGTGGAAGGTTCCGGTTCGCCGGTTATTTGGTGAATTAGTACATGACCACGCCAGCTACACACAGTCGGGATATTGCGAAAATGGGGGTGTTTACCAGGTAAACACCCCCATTTCAGCAAAAGTTGCGCCAGTTATTTCTGCTATTCCGCTTGATAATGATCTATCTCATACTTCATGCTTCTGAATCACTCCGCTCCATTTTTCAGCTGAGTGATCTCTGTCGACGACAGCTGAGTTAGCATTTCAATTTCTCGATCACTGTAGCCTTCACCTATCATTCGGATGGCGATTTGACAGCTTCTCTCTCGCGCGCCTTGTTCCAGAGCGAGATTCCACATCTCCTGTCCCGAGTCCGGCTGGTGCTGTTCCCAGATATCAATGGCTTCCTGCATGACTGCATCTCCCGGGCCACCGGCCCATAGTAACTGTCTGACACTCTCTATTGTAATGGAGGGGCGCTGTTTCCAGACATAATCTTTCAACCGACCGATGAACGGCCCGCGCACCGACTGCTCCAAACGTGCCGCCTGCCGTAGCCACTCCACATAACGTGAGGCATCGGCATCCACAATGTTGACCATGATGTCAAGCACCAGTGCCACCTCGGGTGGCAGCTGTTGAAGTCGTGCTTGCAGCGACCGAGCGCTTGCATTGATCAGAAACATGCCGAAGTGCAGCAACACGCGGTTGAACAGCTGCCGGTATTCATCGGGATACTCGGCGTATTGACCGGCGGCGAATGTCAAAGCCGGACGCCAGTCTTGTCGACCATGGTAAAAGACGATGGGAATGACTGAGCCGGCACCCTGTTTCAGCAGTCGGGTCGCATAGTCGAGCAACTGATGCAGTACCTTGGGGTCCGGACTGCTCTTGTGTTCGATGAGCAGATGGACATCCACTCGTTTGCCCGGTTTGAGTGCCACACTGATCACTCGGTCGGAAATCTTTTCACTGAGGTCATCCGTACCGGGGTGATGACTGGACTCAATGCGCAGCGTATCAAGGTCGAACAGTGCCAGTTGTTGGTCATCGAAGGCCAGCCGTAACAGATGGCCGAGCTGTGTAGGTGTTTGGAAACTGCTTTTGAAGTAGTGATCGTGCCAGGGGCCGCGCACCGGTGTTTTATTGATGCGCGGTGATGTTGTTGGTAGCTTGGGCATGGGAGTTTCTCCAGTGTGTCCAATTGAGGTCAATTCCTTCAGCATTGTGTCATGCGACTCTTTGCGTCGGGATGTAAGGCCTCAGTAAACCACCGGTGTGATGAAAAAGGTAAGAAAAAAGCGATCTCGGTCGTGACGAATTGATGGGTTGTCCGTCCGGCGACAATGACAGGGGATTGCCGGCACTGCTCAGTCAGCAGTCGGAACATGATGATCAACACGGATGACATATGCGTGTTGAATCAGTCAAGATGTGTTGTACTCTACGTCCCGATAGTGTGTCAGCCAGTTGACATTGGACCGGAAACCAACTTGCCATTCATGTTGTAAATCAAGGATTGTGGAAATCACCGCGCCTTGAAAACCTGATCCAATCACTTGGTCAGCCCGGTTGAGAATTCGAACCTATAAGCCAACTCCGTCTTAGTTTTTGGACATGATATTGGAACAATCACTCAACAGTAGCACACAAACTCGGTGAGGCAGGTGCGATGCTCAATTACCGTCCGTATCCAATACTCAACGATGGAAGGTTCCGGTTCGCCGGTTATTTGGTGAATTAGTACATGATTAGTGTGCCTGATATCATAGCCGTCCTCGGCGCAATGCTCACGTCGGTAGCCGAAGCACAGATCCGCATACTCACTCAGATAGTAACGATACTGACAGTCACTGTCGTCGATCACCACACAACTATGTTTGTGTGAAGTCTCGTTAGACATGCGAATTCAGTGAAATCAGTCATGATCTGGGAGAAACTGTTGAAATAATGGCATCAGTTCAGATCAATAATCAAACCGGTCAGTTTTAGGTTTCCGGATGACTGAGTTTGATAGAATCAGCGATTGGCTTCCGAGCTCGGGGGTATCTCTGTTTTTCTACCGAATCCCAGACAACCGTAAAGTCTGCGCTCAGCATTAAGATGAATATCTGCTTGCACCGGAATGCTCGGAATACATTCGGGTCTGGATGCATCGAGATTCCAGCCCGTGACTACGGGCCAGAATCTCTACTCCAATATGGTTGCCGATCAGAATCGTTTTTGGGCGCCGAGTACGACGCCATGGTAGTATTCACCATCAACCGCCGCACCGCCGTAGCCCAGCTTGACCTGCCAGCCGGTGGCCCGGCGCTGTTTTGCCCCCACCGTCGCCGTCAGACCCATGATCGAACGTGGCAGTGCCGATGCCATCACCGACACGTGAAAACTGGTGATGCCACCATGGTCCGCATAGTGCAGCGGGGCACTACTGGAAAAACCGGTCGCCCGCAGGCGATGGGCCGTCAGCTGCAACTGGGGGCGCCAGTGCCAGGCCCCGCCGGTGGTCGGTAGCCAACCACGTGCCGCCACACTCATACTGCCACCGACGCCACGGTACGCGTGGGTGGTGGCCGGCACCGCCGTGCGCATCAGTGCATTGGTCGCCTCATACGCACCGCCATTGAGCTGACCTTGAAACCAGTGTACTTTCGGCACCACGCGCAGCCGACCGAGGTCCATGACCGCACCCAGTGTCAGTTCCGACTGCCGGTGGCGAACCTGCATCAACCCGGACACCATGCCCGATGACATCGGGTCAGCGAGGGCGTTGTGGGCGTCATAGACGCCTTCGGCCAGCATCGCCCGGGCGAAGAACACTTCGCCCCGATAGCCACCGTGCAGGGCACGGCCGTTACCGATGAACCGCGTGTTGGCCGACGCACCGACCGCCGCCATGGCAACTTCCGGGGCGACTGAAAAACCCGCCCAGAAGCCACCGTCCCGGCGGGTGTTGACCCCGAATGACCAGCCGTCTGCCGAGGTCCGCAAGCCCGGCGCCGGTGCCATTGGCAGGCCACCCTGAAACGCCCGGGCCCGGTATTCAAGGTCACCCCGACGCACCCGATAACGATGCACCGGGTCCACCGCCGTAACCACCAGCTCGGCCGCCGACTCCTCACCTTCGCCGGTCGGGTCCAACCCGTCCCCCGGATTCAGTATGGCACCACCCGAATTGAGCATGGCCACCAGCAGCGCCAGACCACCCACGGCCACGATGCCACCACTGCCACCGCCACCGCTACCGCCACCACCGGCAACGGGGTCACCACCACTCGGACCGGCCGGCGTGTAAATGATGGGCTGCTCATTGACATTGTCTGTGAATTGCCCCAATTTCACAATGGTATTCGTCGTCTGACTGTCACCTTGACCCTCCGTTTTCGTTTCAGGCGTACCAGTGCCAACCTCCCCACCGGCCGAATTGGTGAACGACAGCGCCGCAGTCAGCGCCTTGGCCGCCGCCCCCGCCGGTTTGCCCAGCAGACTTCCCGCTTTGATGAACTCAATGCCCTTCACCGCCTCTGCATCCAGACTGACACCGGCCTTTTTCGACAGCTGCAGATTCGGCGTCGCCTCAGTATCCGCATCACTGGCATCGTCTTCAAACGTCACCGTCTTCGCCGTCACCTTGCCATACTCGTCACTGCTCAGATCGCCGAGCTGAAAGATCAGTGCCGCCTGATCCTTCACCGTCAGCGTGCCGGTGTCGCCCAGATCCATATGCCCGCCCAGGATCAACTGACCATCTTCCAGATGTGCCTGACTGCCCTTGAAATTGATGCCCGCCTGCAGATAGGCGGCACCCTTGCCACGCTTGCAGAACCGATTGACATTGTGCACCTCACCTTCAATGCGCACCGTCGGCGCATTCCGTTCACTCACCATGATCAGCAGGACGTCGCCACGCGGTTTTTTCGTGTCATCCGTCGGATCCACATCCACCGGATGACAGCCGATCGTCTGATAGTCCGGATCTGACGGGGCCAGGGTGGTGTAGCCACCCCCATCGCCCCCGAAATCAATGTCGCCCTTAATCACCGCCCCGGCATTGAGCTGCAGCCGATCGCGCCCTTTGCCGAAATTGATGTCGCCTTGAATCTCACTGTACCGTAGTCGCAGCCGATCGCGCCGGTCACCGAAATGCACATCACCCTTCAGCACGTTCGTCCCGGCGGTCGTGCCGGTACCCTGCAGGGTGACCGTGGCGCGTCCACCCACGAAGCGTGCCGCATTATCTCCGGTCACTTGGGCTCCGCCGGACACGTCGACGGTGATGGTCTTCGCCGCATCATCGGCGGTCATCGCAAACAGACCGCTGGCTTCCCCGGCCACCGTCACCGTACCACCGATCAGCCGAATCTGGGCATTGCCCTGTTCCGACACCGCCGCCACCCCATGCGACTTGGCCGCCGGCGCGTAAAACGTCGACGCCCATTGCGCACCGGTCACAACGGGGTCAGTTTTGGCCGTCGTACGGATGGTGCCACGGTTCTCGGCGATGGCATTGCCACCCTCATCCGACACCGCCGCACCCGACGCCCAGGCGATCAGCCCGGCCGCTCCGGTGCCCGCCGTGGTGATCGTGCCCCCGGCCGCGTTCACCGCCGTGGCATCACCGCCATCGTCTTCAACCCAGGCCGCCACACCACTCGCACTGCGGTAAGAATCGGCATTCGCTTTGGCCCGATTCAGAAAATACAGATCCCCGGTCGTGGTCACCGTGCCGCGGTTGGTCGCCGTGGCATCACCGCTGCCATGTACTTCGGCCCGCACGCCTTTCGCACCTTCGCCGGCCACGCTGATCGTGCCGGTCCGCTCGTTGGTGGCGGTCGCCGCCCCCGCACCGGCCGTCCACGCAAACATACCATCGGCCGTGGCTACGTCATCGTCCGTTTCATCAGTCGGATGAATCATCTCGTCACCCGTGGTGGTGATCGTGCCATGGTTCACCGCCGTCGCCGTACCACTCGCACCTTCCGATTCCGCACCCAGACCGAGGCCACCCACCCCCGTGGTGGTGATCGTGCCCCGGTTGGTGGCCTGCGCATGGCCCAAGCTGGCATAGGCAAACGTACCCGACGCACTGAGCCGCGGCTCCGCCGTATACGCCGTACCCCCAGTGGTGCTGACCGTACCCCGATTCTCCGCCACGGCACGGCCCCCGATGCCATCTGACCAAGCCATGACTCCAAACGCCCCGATGCCCTCTGTGGTGACCGTCCCGCCGGCCGCGTTGATCGATGTGGCGACGCCCGTGCCATCCGTATAAGTGGCCACCCCGCTGGCCGTCCGCCACGCATCTTCGGCCGGGACAGTCCGATCGGCGAAATAAAAGCTCCCACGGGTGGTCACCGTGCCTTTATTGGTCGCCGTGGCACCGGCCGAACCCTGATCGTAGACCACCGCCCAAATGCCTTTCGCACCTTGACCGGAAACGGTGATGGTGCCACCACTTTCGTTGGTCGCCAGCGCCGCCCCCGTGCCTTTGGTGAACACCACTACGCCATCCGCCGTGGCTACATCATCCGTATCATGGTCCGCCCCACCCGTGGTGGTCACCGTACCACGGTTGGTCGCCGTCGCCGTGCCACTGGTGTTCTGGGTTTCCGCCACCACCCCGCGACCGCCCGTGCCGCCCGTGGTGACCGTGCCATAGTTGTGCGCCGCCGCATTGCCGGCACCGGCCGCCTCCCAGACGTTCGCATGCAGACCATGCGCCTTATATTTCACCTCGCCACTCACCTTGAATACTTTACCTGCAGTACTCACCTTGCCGCGATTCACCACATTCGCATCGGCAACCTTGGCATAAGCCGCCAGCCCGGTCGCTCCGAGACCCTGCGTCGTGATGGTGCCGGTACTCTCATTCACCGCATCGGCATCCCCGGTGCCATCGGTGCCGGCCCGCACCCCCTCCGCGGCACCCCGGTAATTGATGCTGTTATCAACCAGATTGACAGCATTCCCGCGGGTCGTCACCGTGCCATAATTCCGGATCGACGCCGAACCGTCACCGGACTCCACATAAGCATTCAGACCGCGCGCCGCCGTACCGGTCGTAGTGACCGTGCCATAATTCTGCAGGTCCGCATCACCCGCTTCAGACAGCGAATAAACACCATACGCACGACGCAGATACTTCTCACCGGGGTCACCGAACACCACCGCATCACCGGCAGTCGTGATCGTCCCCCGATTGACCGCCAGCGCACTGCCATCGTGGGGATTCATGTCATCATCGCTGATTGAAAACACCGTCAAACCACGGGTCGCCCGACCCGTGGTGCTGATGGTGCCACCACTCTCGTTGTAACCTTCCACATCAGCATTCTCCGTACCCACTTCAACGCCATCGAAAGCCGAGTCATTGCCACTCGTAGTCACTTGACCGTAATTGCGCAGCACCACCTTGCGGTCGGTCACATCGTCCTCGACCCACAGTTTGATGCCGCCTTTGGTGCCACCCGCAACCACCGTCGCATGGCTGTCAATCTTCAGGTCGCCGGTCAACTCACCTGGAAAATTGAGATCATAGAACTTGACCCCACTGCCATCAATCACATAACCACCTTTCGGGTCATCTTCACTCGGGTACCCATCCTCTACGTCTCCGGCCACCGACGCATTGCTGATTTTCAGAATCAGACGCGCACTCGCCGGACCGAAATCCACGGCATCCGACAACGCATCCCGCAGCGCGGCTTCGAACAGCTCTTCGAGTTTGGCATCGTTAATGTCCGCACCGTCGCCGGCACATTCAAACAGGTAATCATTGCCCGAACTGCTGCGCGTAAACGTTTGACTGGCATCATTGAACACGCCGCGCTGCACCGCCGAACAGGTCGGATTGGGAGTCTGGGCCACCGCCGGCACGGCCAGCAGGCACAAAAAAACCGCAGTCAATGCGGTCCCGACAGCAGTGGAAAAAAGCATGTTTAAATGATTGATATGATATGTTTTTAAATCATGGGGGGGGGGGTGAGTCCAATTGAAAGCGATCCATTTTTCTCCTCCGGCGTGAATGGTAAAATGCGAACCGAACGAATCTCAAAACCGAGCGGCTCTTAAATCTCTCCATCCAGTACATTTCTAAATCAAAAAACACCATTGTAAACAACGAATGAGCAGAATGCAAATCTTTCGATATCAATCTTCAATAGCATAATATTTGAGAAGGAGCCATCGGGCGATGAAGTTCTGAGTTGACTCACCCCAACTGGTTCGTCACCGGCAACGGTTACTTCGAGGTGAGTGCTGAAACACCATGTTGATTGAATGACTGACTGCGCGCGAATAGCAGGCGGTAATCACCCCACCATCAGTGGCACACCATATGCTGGATTTACCAACAGAATACTCCAAAGTCGAATCAGCAGTTTTTCAATAAAATGCACCTCTGCTAAAGAGCAATGATTATTACAATGGGTCAGATGGTGGCAGGTCCGGACTATCCAACGCGTGCAAAAATAGTCGAAACGCAATGTTCTTCTCCAATTGTCGACCACGATACTGCGCCATTTCATTGATTTAAATGCAAGGTTTAACTAATTCTCAGTTGAGCAATCCCCAATGGAAAATATGACCACTGATATTCAATCCGAAACTGAAATCTTTGATCCGGTATGCGGGATGCGCGTCGACCCTCAACAATCCGAACATCACTGTGTGGTTGACGGTACAACTTACTGGTTCTGCTGTCGCGGATGCTTGAACAGGTTTCTAACTGACTCTGAAAAATATCTGGATCCTGATTTCGATGCGGCGAGTGAATCGGTAGCAGTGTCACCCGGCACTCAATTTACCTGCCCGATGCATCCGGAAATCATACAGATCGGTCCGGGTCAATGCCCTAGCTGCGGCATGGCGCTGCAACCGATGGACCCGCTACAGTCCGCTGATGAACCCAATCATGAACTGATTGATTTCACTCGACGATTGCGCATCGGTCTGGTTTTCGGACTGCCAGTTCTGGGACTTGCGATGCTGCCACATCTTGGTATCCCACTACATCAAGTGATCGACGAGAACGTTTCAAATGTGCTCCAGCTGATACTTTCCACTCCGATTTTTCTATGGTGCGGCTGGCCATTTCTCCAGCGCGGATGGTCCTCAATCAGAAACCGAGCTTTGAATATGTTCAGTCTGATAGCCCTCGGCACCAGCACTGCGTATGTTTTTAGTGTCATGCTGGTACTGTTTCCCGATTGGTTCGAAAGAGTTTTTAGCAATACGGCAATGCAGTTGGGCGTGTATTTCGAGGTGTCATCTACCATTATTGTTTTGGTTCTGGTTGGACAGATTATGGAATTGAAAGGTCGCGACAGAACCGGGCAGGCCATTCGTTCTTTGATGGAACTTTCTCCCGATACCGGAATGCGCCTGACTACATCTGGGAAACTGGAAGAAGTGGCGCTAGACAGTATCGGCATCGGCGACCGATTGCGCGTACGCCCCGGTGACCACATCCCCCTAGACGGGCATGTGATCGAAGGTCAATCAGACGTCAACGAAGCACTGTTGACCGGAGAAGCGCTGACCATTCAAAAGACAGTTGGTGACCCGGTGCGCGCGGGAACATTAAATGGCAGTGGTGCGTTCGATATGCAGGTGGATAGCGCGGCTGCAGATACCACGCTTGCACAGATCATTCGCATGGTCAGTAAGGCCCAGCTCAGCCGGGCACCTATTCAGCGAACCGCTGATCGTGCTGCAGCTTGGTTCGTACCTATCGTAATGATAGTGGCAGTCGTGGCACTACTCAGCTGGCTAGCTTTAGATCCGGTAGGCAACGCTAATCTAGCGTTGCTCACCTTCGTCTCAGTGCTGATCATCGCATGCCCCTGTGCGCTCGGTCTGGCCACCCCCATGTCGATTACCGTCGGCGTCGGGCAGGCCGTGATGTCGGGAGTCTTGATCAAAGAGGCCGAGGCACTTGAAACTCTGCCCAAGATCAATACCCTGGTTATCGATAAAACCGGCACACTCACCACCGGTAAACCTTCTGTGGTTAACGTTCACGGTGCCAATCTATCATCGGAAAGGGCGCTGACCTATGCGGCGGCCATTGCAGTTCTCAGTGAACACCCGCTCGCAGCTGCCATCGTTGCTGCTGCGGAACAACACCGCGCATCAATACCCGCGGCGACTGATTTCGAGTCCGTTGCCGGCCGGGGGGTCTTGGGGCGAGTTGATGGTCGACCCGTGGCAGTGGGCAATCTGCCATTCATGGAAACATTGGCAGTCGACAATCTGTCAGCAGTTCCAGCTTTAACCCAGACAACAACCACCAATACCCTAGTTTATCTGGCGCTAGACGGCCAGTTGGTAGCGGCTATTGAACTCTCCGACGAAGTCAAACCCTCCAGCCCGACCACTATCAAACAATTACTCGAACGCGGTGTGCAGGTTGTCATGGCAACCGGCGACCGCGAGGCTACAGCACAAGCCGTCGCCGAACAGTGCGGCATTTCTCAGATTAATGCTGAATTGTCGCCGGCGGAAAAGATGGCACTCGTCAAGCAGTTCCAGCACGCCGGCGGAATAGTCGCTATGGCCGGTGATGGCATCAATGACGCACCGGCACTGGCGCAAGCGGATGTGGGAATCGCCATGGGCAGTGGTGCGGACGTAGCAATGGAATCTGCCGGTATAACCATTCCCAGCGCGGATCTTGAAGCCATTGTTCGCGCCCATACCATTGCCAAAGCGACAATGGCCAACGTGAAACAGAATTTATTCTTCGCGTTCTGCTACAACGCGATCGGAGTGCCCATTGCAGCTGGGGTGCTGTATCCGATTTTTGGTATTTTGCTGTCACCGATGATTGCCGCGGCAGCCATGAGCCTGTCGTCGGTGTCAGTCATCGGTAACGCGCTGCGACTACGGCGCTTCCAACCCTGAATCAATGCACTATTTGTCGTCGCGTGGCCGCGCTTCTCCCAAACACACGACACCTACGACGATGAGTAGCACACTCAACAGACTTACGCCACTCAAATTCCATTCAATCAACGCGGCCATCAATGAACTGACACCCAGTACCAGGTAGAACATTTTTCGATAGGCGCGCTCACGGCCACTGGCACGACCGGTATTTTTCACACTCAATTCTCGTAACTGCTGGTAACGCATGTTGTTCAGCACCTGATAAATCAGTCGAGGCAGTTCTGGGGCGTCAGTCATCCAGTGCGGCACCTCAGACTTGAATTTTTGACCCATGCTACGCAGAGAGTATTTTTCTCGCACCCAATTGTCCAAGATGGGGCGAACCGTGTCTGGAATATTCAATTCCGGGTTCAACATCCGCGTCAGACCTTCCAGACTTAAATAGGTTTTTTGAAACAGTAGCAGCTGCGGCTGGATGATGATATTGAATTCACGGGTCATCAGAAACAGCCGCCCCATCAGTGTACCGAAGGATAAGTCACCCACCGACTGGTCATTGAATGGTTCGCAGATCGTACGAATCGCCACTTCAAAACGTTCCGGTGAAATGTCCGGCGGCGCCCAACCGGAACGAATGTGTGCCTCTACCACCGCGCGGTAATTGCGATTCAGAATGGCAGTGATGTTGTCGACCAGATAATTTCGATCCAAGTCCGAAAGACTGCCGGTAATCCCGAAATCCACGATATTCAGTACACCAGATTCAGAAACAAACATATTACCGGGATGCAGGTCACCGTGAAAAAAACCATCGTCAAACACCTGCACGAAAAACATTTTGATTAAATTTTCGGACAGTTGACCTAAATCAACCCCGACTTCTCTCAGTGCATCAACCTCACGGATGGGAATACCATGTACCCGCTCCATCACCATCACCTCGGCGCGACTGTATTTCCAGTAAACGCGCGGTACACTCAAGAACGCATCATTGAGATATTGAACTCGGAACCGATTGCAACTGGCCGCCTCGACCGTCAAATCAAGACTGTTCGTTATCGTCTTCGCATAACTCTGCACCACTTCAACCGGGTTGTAGTTTTTCGCTTTCGGCCAACATATCCTGAACAGTCTCGCAAAAGTCCGCATGACCTGAATATCACTACGAACCTGTTTTTCGATACCCGGACGCAATACCTTAACCACCACATCTTCACCCGACTTCAACACCGCGTAGTGCACTTGGGCCACCGATGCGGAGGCCACCGGAATGTCATCAAACTGACTGAAAATTTCCGCAATGGGCTGACCTAGCGCCTTTTCTATACGGGAACGGGCGGCCTGACTGGAAAACGGTTCCACCCGATCCTGCAATGGCCGCAGTTCACGGACAATGTGTTCAGGAAACACATCCGGGCGCATGGAGATAATTTGTCCAAACTTAATGAATATAGGACCAAGTTCCTGTAATGCATCGCGCAACCGTGCGCCATAAGACCGGTCGAGTTCATATTGTGGAGTACCAAAAAGCAGGTTGAACACTTGTTTGATGATGTCGAACTTCAGATAAGGTTCGAGATCTTCATCAAGTCCATGTCGATGTGCAGTCCTGGCAATCTGCCAAAGCCGCTGAGTGCGGGCAAACAGGTTCATGGACGCCCTAGCCGCTCCAATCGACTGACTCGCTGTGTAAGCCGATCAACATCGGCCTGCAGGGTGTCGACAGCGTTGAGAAAATGGTCGACCTTACTTTTTTCCGCAATCAGATATTGTTCATCAACCAACGTATTGCGCACCTTGGTGCGGATGGTTTCACTCCAGTCGGCCGCCTGACGTCGGCTCCAGCGCAGAACATTGCCTACCTGTCGCGCCGGGATGTCACCCATCCACTTGGCGAGCTCATCTTCCCAGTCCAACTGAACCGTGCTGAACACCTGATACAGTTTTTGCATCAGCACTACATCACCGACAATGTCGAAATCCTGCAAGCGGTCAGGGCCGGGACGACCTTGAATTAAGAGGCGGAACAATTTAGACAACGTAGTTCGAACGACTACGTCTTCAGCACCGTCGGCTTCACGGTCAATATGCACCGTCTGATCCGTCACGCTGAGTATGAACTGGTCATTGTAATCAGTCAGCTGTATACGGATGGACTTATCTTCAAGCGGCTCGAGCAGTTCACGCCCCGCCGCTGATGAACTCGCCACCCGATTCAGCACGTGGCTCAAAGCCTCGGCAAATTCGGCATTGAGATGATTGACGTAGGGGTTTCGATGCAAGTCTGCCTCCCTACAGTTTCCAGCCTAGGTGTAGCGCCACAATGCCACCCGTCAAGTTGACATACTCCACGCGTTCAAATCCTGCCTGCACCATTAGATCTGCCAACGTATCCTGGTCCGGATGCTGACGGATGGATTCCACCAGATATTGGTAACTGGCTCGATCGCGGGCCACGAGCTCGCCAATGGCCGGTATCACTTTGAATGAATATTCACGGTAGATTTTCTCCAAAATGGGCAGAACCGGTTTGGAAAACTCCAACACCAGCAGTTTACCACCGAACTGCAAGATCTGATACATGGATGCCAAAGCCTGTTCAATACGGGTAACGTTACGCAGTCCAAATGCAATGACCACGCGATTGAAACTGCCATCCGCGAAGGCCAGCCGTTCCGCATCGGCCTGCACGTAGCTGAACTGCGCCAGATAACCGCGATCAAGCATCCGCTGCCGCCCCAGTTTCAACATGGATGCATTGATATCGGTCAGCACCAGATTGCCTTGCGGCCCGAGTTTTCTGGCAATGGCGAGGCTCAGATCGGCAGTGCCACAGGCTACGTCCAGAACTTGACTGTTGTGACGGATGCCAAGGTGTGAAATTGCCAGTCGTTTCCATAAACGATGGACACCGAACGACATCAGATCATTCATCAGATCGTAATTCTCGGCGACCGAATCAAACACCTGCCCAACCAGTCGCCCTTTGTCTGACTCCAAGACCCGGCGAAAACCGAACTGAGTGGTCGCGTTGCGCTGTTCGTCAGTGGACACCGTCTTTAACGGCCCGCCGTTGCTTTACGTTGATAACCCGCTTCGCGCAGCCGAGTCAAATAAGCCTGCCAGTATTTTTCTTTGTTCATACCCAGTTCATACAGCAGGTCCCAAGAATAAATGCCCGTATCGTGATTGTCGTCGAATTTGAACACCACCGCATAATTGCCCACCGGCTCAATCGCCCAAATATTGACGTCTTCTTTGCCATATTGGAGAACCTCCTGTCCCGGGCCATGTCCCTGCACTTCCGCGGAAGGTGAATAGACACGCAGATATTCACAGCCGAGTTCAAACGTATGGCCATCGTCAAATGAAATTTCAATCATCCGGGACTGCTGGTGCAGTTTGATTTCGGTCGGTCGAGTCCGGCGGTTCATGGTGAATTGTTTAACCTACTTGACGCGCTACGCCAGCCACTCGGCGACGCGCGCCGAGAAATAGCTCAGTACACCATCAGCACCCGCCCGTTTGAAAGCGATCAGTGACTCCAGTATCACCGGCTTTTCTTGCAGCCATTGTCGTTCAATGGCGGCCATCAACATGGCGTATTCACCACTCACTTGGTAAACGAAGGTGGGCATGGAAAACTCAGCCTTAACGCGCTGCACGATGTCAAGATACGGCATACCGGGTTTGATCATCACCATATCGGCTCCTTCGGTAATGTCCAGATCTACTTCGCGTCGGGCTTCATCGCAGTTGGCCGGATCAATCTGATAGGTTCGTTTATCACATCCAACCCCCGCCGAGGCCGCCCCGACCGCATCGCGAAACGGTCCATAGAATGCCGAGGCATACTTCGCCGCATAGGACATGATCAGAACATCCGCATAGCCGGCGGTATCCAAGGCCTGACGAATGACGCCAATACGGCCATCCATCATCTCAGACGGTGCCACAATAGATACACCGCTGCGGGCTTGGGACAGAGCTTGGCGGGTGATCACTTCAAGTGTCTGATCATTGAGTACGTAGCCGGCCTCGTCGGTAATCCCATCATGACCGTCAAGGGTAAAGGGGTCCAACGCGACATCAGCCATCACCCCCAGTTCCGGCACCGCGTCGCGCAACGCGGTAATGGCGCGTTGCGCCAGACCATCAGGATTGTACGCCTCCGCGGCGTCGGCTGACTTTTTTTCGTTGGCAACCACCGGAAATAGCGCCAACACATGAATGCCCAGTTCGCGGAGGTGTTTGGCGTGTGCAATCAACCGATCAATACTGAGTCGCTCCACTCCCGGCATTGACGCAATCGGTTCCGCTTTGTTGGACCCTTCACAAACAAAAACCGGTTGAATCAAATCCGCCGGGGTGAGCAGTGACTCACGCATCAAGGCGCGGCTGAATTCGTATTTTCGCATGCGCCGCATGCGAGTGACCGGATAGTGCGGATTAGGCATGGTTGATTTTTACGGCTAATGCGTCTTGCCGATGGCAATCTGTTCCATCATGTCAGGTTTGCTGGTGTTCGGTCTGGAGGACTCGATCCACGGCATGAGCAACCTCGACCAGCGGTCCGGAAGCATCAACGGTGCGCAATAGGCCAGCCTGTTCATAAAATGCGAGCAGTGGTTGCGTTTCAGATTCATAGACACTCAGTCGATGCTCAATGGATTTTTCGTTATCATCGGCGCGCTGGATCAACGCACTGCCGGCACCACAGGCATCGCATTGATTTGCCACTTGCGGTGGATCGAAATAAATATTATAAATTCGCCCGCATTGCGCGCAGTTTCGCCGACCGGACAGTCGACGAATGACCGCCACCGGTTCGATATGCAGATGCAGTACGAATGTTAGGGGCACTTCGCGCTGAGCAAGAATGGTCTGCAGCTGTTCCGCCTGCGTCAAACTTCTGGGGAATCCATCGAACAGAAATCCGGTCGACAGCTCACACGAATCAAGATACTCGGATATTAGTTGCAGTACAATCTGATCCGGTACGAGGCTACCCTGTTGCATGATGTCAGTAATCTGATTGCCAATACTGGTTCCTTCGCGCACTGCAATACGCAATAGTTCACCCGTTGAGATATGGTCAATACCATAACGCTCAACAACAAATTTGGCCTGACTGCCTTTACCGGACCCCGGCGGACCCAGAAACACCAATCTCAGCATGTGCTACTCGCCACTCTCCAATGATCAATACTCACTGTGTTCATTTTACCCATAATCCAGTGACCAAACGACAGATTGATCAACCACCTGCGCTCGCATTCTCCATCTGCGCGGCAGTCACATTCAATCAACTGCAGTTGACCTCAACTGTGACGAATTTATAATTTCTCTCCATGCTGGATTACACAGATCAAGAGTTGCAATCGGTTGAACAGCTGCTACAAGCGCGCTACCGAACGCCGGTAGACCTTCATCTGGCTGATTGTGAAGTGCAACCGGATAAAGAAAAAGCTGAACGCGTTGAACGACCAGCAATTTTCTGGAGCGCGCTTGATTGTAATTTCGTACTGATTAAAATGGCCGAAAAGCAGTTTCAAGGATTTTATTTTTATCAACCCGACGAGCACTTTGCTGGCGCCCAACAGACGTACGCCGATGTGATCAATTGTGTCACCGCACTCCTACAACACCAGGCCGATCAGGTGGGTGAATTACAGGGGTACCGGTCAGGCACGACTGCCGCCGATTTTGATTGACTGGATGCCTGACCTGAACCAACAACGCCATGACTGTTAAAGGAAATCTGTTATACGCTCAGTCCGGCGGCGTAACGTCGGTAATCAACGCCAGCGCCGCGGCAGTCATTGATTCCGCTGCCGAACATCCGGAGGCCATTGACCGCGTCTATGCTGCCAAGAACGGGATCCTCGGCGTGCTCAATGAAGAATTGATCGATGTCGGGCGCGAGTCGCCCGACGCCATTCGTGCGTTGCGACATACTCCCGGCGGAGCATTTGGCTCCTGCCGCTATAAACTACAGGACGTCGACCGTCAGCAGCGGGAGTTTGCTCGTATCTTTGAAGTATTCGAGCAGCACAATATTCGTCACTTCCTCTATAACGGTGGCGGCGATTCAGCGGACACCTGCCTGAAGCTGGCGCTACAGGCCAAGGCGCGCAACCGGGAAATGACGGTCAATCACATCGCCAAAACCGTGGACAACGATTTACCGTTAACCGATTGTTGTCCGGGCTTCGGATCGGTGGCCAAATATATCGCCACTTCAACCCGGGAAGCCAGTTTTGACGTAGCGGCCATGGCGCAAACCTCCACCAAAGTGTTTGTCATTGAGGTCATGGGACGACATGCCGGCTGGATTGCCGCCGCCGCCGGGTTGGCCGCCGATGCGGATACCGAAATTCCGCTACTCATTGTGTTTCCAGAAATTCCATTCGAGCAACAGCATTTTCTCCAGCGCGTGCGCCACTGCGTTGACTCGGTCGGATATGCTTCGGTAGTGGTGTCCGAAGGTGCGCGCTATGCTGATGGCAGGTTCCTAGCGGAACAGGGCACTCGCGATGCGTTTGGGCATGCCCAGCTAGGTGGGGTTGGCCCGTTAGTCGCCAACCTGGTCCGCAAGCATTTGGGGTATAAGATTCATTATGCGATTGCCGATTATCTGCAACGGTCGGCACGCCACATTGCTTCGCAAACTGACTTTGAACAGGCCATGGCGCTGGGCCGACGCGCCGTCGAGTACGCCGTCGACGGTCAGACGACTTTAATGCCGGCCATCCGGCGACTCGCCGACGCGCCTTATGCATGGGACATTGTGCCGGTTGACCTCCAGCAGGTGGCCAACGTGGAAAAAACTCTACCGCGTGACTTCATCACCCAAGATGGCTACGGCATCACCGAACAGGCGCGCCGCTACCTGCAGCCATTGATTGAAGGTGAGGCGTATCCCCCTTATGCCCGCGGCCTGCCCCAGTATGTCCGGCTCAAAAATGAACTGGCACCCCAACAACTACCGACCGACTGGAACCAAGGGAGTCAGTAACTTGGCTATGACGATTGATCGAGCACGGGAACTGCTACAGGTGCAACTGAAGTTCGGCGGTTATTACAACCGCAATTCGGCGCGCATGATCTTAGCCGACGTGCAACGCGAGCATGGCATCCCGGCGGCCGACGCCCTGATTGCCGAATTGAATCTTGACCAGATCTTCCAGATCGAACCGGGCAAGCCGCTAAACACTCCAGGCAATGATTGAATCATCCGGTGGGTTGACATTCATTGCCAACGTCAACCCACCGGAACGCTGACTCCCGATCGCAATAGCTGCCTCAGAGCAGGGGAGCAATCACCAAACTGACAATGGCCATCACGTTGATCAGAATATTCATCGACGGGCCTGACGTATCTTTGAATGGGTCGCCTACCGTATCACCGACCACCGTTGCTTTGTGAACCTCCGATCCCTTACCGCCCAAGTTGCCTTTTTCGACATATTTTTTAGCATTATCCCAAGCCCCGCCGGCGTTGGCCATGGTTAGGGCGAGCAGTACGCAGCCAATCAACGCACCGCCAAGCATGCCGCCCAGTGCCTCGGCGCCCAGCGGTGAAAACCCAACCACAACCGGCGCCGCGACCGCCAGAACGCCCGGTGGGATCATTCGGCGCAGCGCCGCGCGGGTGGCGATATCTACACAGCGTTCGGTATCCGGCTCCGCCTTCCCTTCGAGCAGGCCATCAATTTCTCGAAACTGCCGGCGAATTTCTTTAATCATGTCAAATGCGGCGTCGCCGACGGCAGTCATGGTCATGCTGCTGACTAGAAAAGGGAAAATGCCACCCAAGAACATACCAGCCAGAACCAGTGGATTGTTTATTTCGAGGGAAAAATCAGGATTGTTGTGCGTTACCGTTTCGATGAATGCCGTAATGATGGCCAGTGCCGCCAGCGCCGCCGCGCCAATTGCAAAACCTTTACCGATGGCGGCGGTGGTATTGCCCAGTGCGTCGAGTGAGTCGGTAATTTCTCGCGTATCTTCGCCCAATCCAGCCATTTCGGCAATGCCGCCGGCGTTGTCGGCAACCGGCCCATAAGCATCAATAGCCATCGTCATGCCAACTGTTGCCAACATGCCCACCGCCGCGATACCGACACCGTACAGGCCGGCCAGCGAACTGGCGACGAAAATGATGACACAGAGCATCAGCAGGGGCACCGTTACCGACTGCATACCGACGGACAGGCCGTTGATCATGACGGTGGCCGGGCCGGTTTCACCTCCTTCGGCAATTTTCTGCACAGGTTTGCCGGCCGTGTAGTATTCGGTAACCAGGCCGATGACTATCCCGCCGACCGCACCGACGAGCACCGAACCCCAGACTGCCAGACTCACACCAACCCAGGCAATCACCGCGGCGGCCGCGGCGATGAAAATAATGGATGCGCTGATGGTACCGATGCGGAGTGCAACTTCGGCTGAACGACCGGTAAATACCCGAACGAGAATGATACCGAGCAGTGAACAGACTATGCCGGTTGATGCCAGTGCCAGGGGCAGAAACATCAACACGTGCTGGGCGCCAATGTCCGAGTCACTCAAGGTGGCAGCAATGGCGATGGTGGCAATCATTGATCCACAGTAGGATTCGAATATATCAGAACCCATCCCGGCTACATCTCCCACGTTATCACCGACGTTGTCGGCAATGACACCGGGATTACGCGGGTCATCTTCCGGAATACCGGCTTCAACTTTACCGACCAGGTCGGCGCCGACGTCAGCGCTCTTGGTGAATATACCACCACCCACACGAGAAAACAGTGCCACCGAAGAAGCTCCCATCCCAAATCCGTGAATGGCGTGCGCCGATTCTGGGTCGGCACCAAAGTAGAGATAGAGTACCCCCAATCCAAACAGTCCCATAGCCGCCACCGTGAGTCCCATAATGGAACCACCGTAAAAGGCGACGGTCAATGCCTGTGAAGCGCCTTGAGTATTCGCGGCGGTGGTGGTTCGTACATTGGCTTTGGTAGCGGTATACATACCGATATAGCCGGCACCGGCGGAACACAGCGCGCCCAGTAGAAATGCGAACATGGTATTAAAGCCAAGGTCGGACAGCGCGATCAGCACCGCCACGACGAGGACGAATATGACGAGAATCGTATATTCGCGACGCATGAAAACCATCGCTCCTTTGTGAATGGCGTCGGAAATTTCGACGACTTTACCGTCCCCGGTCGGATAGCGCTTTACGACATTGAAAATGATGAATGCGGATACCAATCCGAGTATCCCGAGTATAACAGGAATCCAACTCCCGACAATCATGTGAGTCTCCTCAAGCGTGTGTTAATAAAAAATGCCGCCACAACTCCACCAAGGTGGAGAACAACAATCGTTCTGCCATGACTGTAGAGTGTGTGACCGGCGAAATTAAATCCCGTTCCTGTTTTGGCACGGTTGGCTGTAGGGATAATATTTTACCCTGAGTCAGGGCCAATGTTGCAGTGCGATTTGATGGATTCCACGATGTTCAGTTGGCAATCAAAAAAAACAATCGAATGCAGGTTAAGAATCAGTGGACTTTTGACACTTCTAGCACCCGCCCTTTCTCGTAGTGAAAGTACAAGTAGCGCCAATGATTGGCGTTAGACAGCGCTTTGGGATGCATAATCCCAAAGCACGACCTCACTGCTCTGACGCTTGGATAATAGACACCCCAGCTTTGTGCGGTTTGCAACGCTTTTCCGAGCTGTTGGGCGGCCTGATAATCACTGCGGTGAAAAAATAGACTGCCCGGTAAGCGTATGGAGGTCATGTAACGGCACCGGTCCTAAATCGGCGCGAATGACTCGCATCACTACGGTAATCCGCTTGATTCTTGCAGAAATCTCTCCTGATGAAAAATCGATTCAGCAATGGCCACTTCCTGCTGAGCCGCACAGTAATACATGCCAAAATCTCGATTGAATCGTCCACCGCGGCCATCAACGGGTAGATGGGTGAATGCCGCCATGATCCAAGACGCCCCAGATCCGTACACCCGATCTTCGGGCTTAACCAGACGAATATCACTCACTTGATCCCGTAATCGGGGATTGAGCCATGACTCGAATGCATATAGTATTTCCCAGTCTTCGGCGTCTGCTACTCTGTCGAAAACATCGATTTGCGGGTAGCGAGACGGGATGATACGCAGAACCGATTCATTGATATTGCTGATCGGCAGATGGCCAATATCAATCATGCGCCACTGCGCTGCGCATCAAGGAAATTCCGCACGATAGCCAGATCGACCACCTTGCCGGCCAGCAATCGATCCATCGGCGCGGTGCCATGAAATAGCGGATTGTCATTAGGCGTAGACAGCCATTGATCGGCAACTTCGGTATCAGGCAACAGAATCTGCAGAGCTTTAAAGATCCCCAGAATATAGCTCACGCGTTCAAGCGTATCTCGGGTCAGCTTGGCTTTGGCCGGCTGTCGCTTCCAGTTGTAAAGCGTTTTTTCATTGCTAAGGCCCAGCAGAATCATTTGCTGAGCATTGGTTAGTTTCCATAAACTAAAAATATTGAACAAGGCTGGGAGTAACCGACCGGCTGCGGCCGAACTCGAGCGCAACAACTGCTCTGCATTAATGTTCATTTTTTCCTCCAAACCCTGGTGATTTGTGTGTCATACACACTACCCGGATGAAATCATCGTTCACTGTTTACCCACCTAATAACCGAGCATGATTGAAAATATGGTTGATCAATTGAACCATACTCCAGATGGTAGCCATGGATTAACCGATTAATGTAATATTACACTGTATCATTACTTCATTCATAGGTCTGGAAAAATAATCTTTGCACCATGGGTCCCACCGCAACAAGGGACGAATCTGAAAAGCGAAAATTTTCGAAACTCAACTTTGATAATGAACCCAATCGAATTATTCTTTTTCGTCGCGCTTGGCACGCGGGTGGGCGCGGTCATACTCCTTGGACAGATGGCCAAAATCCAGATGTGTATAAATTTGTGTCGTTGACAGATTGGCATGACCCAAAAACTCTTGAACTGCGCGAATATCACCACTTGATTCCAACACGTGGGTGGCAAATGAATGTCGCAACATATGCGGATAGACCTTCATCGGCATATCCTGCTGTATGGCTCGAATTTCAACGCGCTGTTGGATCGACCGCGTCGTGGGTCGCGTACCCCGCTGAGTGACAAAGAAAGCGATTTCGTCTGCTGCTGCCCACTTGTCACGTTTTGTCAACCAGTCCTGTAAGGCGTGCACGGCATACGTACCGATGGGGATGATCCGCGTTTTCGAACCCTTGCCCAACACCCGCATGAGACCCTCCCGAAGATCGACGTCGGTCAGGTTGAGTCCGACCAGTTCTTGCAATCGAATTCCTGATGAATAAAACAGCTCAAGAATCGCGCGATCGCGAACCGCCAGTACATCATCGCCAGGTATTTTGATCAGTTTGATGACCTGTTCAACCGTCAGTATGGTCGGCAGTTTACGCACGGCTTTAGGCGCGGAAACACCATCGAATGGATTGCCTTGAACATGCTGTTCACGCATCAGGTAGCGAAAAAAAGTTCGAGCCGCTGACAGCATGCGGGCAATGCTATTACTGGAAAGCCCTCGTCGGTAGCTTTCACTGGTAAACCCCTTGGCCAGTACCGTTTGCACCTCGCACCAGCTGCTAACGCCGTGATGTTCTAGATAATCGTTTAGACTGTCCAGATCACGACGATAGTTGAAGACGGTATGCGCAGATAACCGGCGCTCATGTTCCAGATGTTGCGTGAACGCCTCGATCAACTTTTTTTCTGGCATGATTTCAGCCTCAGTTAATCACTCTAAGGCGATCAGTGAATCCATTGACCTTCGTAAACATAGGTCACCGGACCGGAGAGTAATGCTGAAGTCTGCGCACCTTCCCACTGCACCCGTAAAGAACCGGTCGCCAGCATGACTTCAACTGAACTGTCTAACAACCCCAGCCGAATCCCGGCGACAACCGCCGCACTCGCGCCACTGCCGCAGGCGAACGTTTCACCAACTCCGCGCTCATAAACCCGCAGGCGTACCTTGTGCCGTGCAACGACCTGTAGAAAACCTACATTGGTTCGTGCCGGAAATTTCGGATGGGACTCGATTAACGGGCCAGTCTGCAGTACCGGCGCCTGATCAATGTCATCCACTAGGATAATCGCATGGGGATTGCCAATTGATAATGCCGAAATACGGATTGTTTCACCATTGACCGGTAGGTCATAGGTCACCCGTTCAATCGCTTCGTCGAAGGGAATATCCGGTGGATTGAACTGCGGAACACCCAAGCCTACAGTAATCTCAGAACCATGCACCGCACAATGCAATTCACCGGCCTCAGTCTGTAGAGTAAATTCCTGCCCCATGGGATATTCGCGGTCATACAGCAGGCGGGCGACACAACGCGCGCCGTTACCACATTGAGAGACTTCTGAGCCATCCGCGTTATAGATCCTGAAGGCAAAACTGTTCGCACCCAAGTCATTCACAAGTAAAATTTGATCACATCCGATCCCGGTGTGCCGCTCAGCAATGGATTTTGCCAGTGACGATGTCATGGACACTACTTGCTCAATACCATCGATCACCACAAAATCGTTACCTAATGCATGCATTTTCGTGAACTTGAACATCAACTTGATCTATTGCCAGAACATTTGAGCTATGTCAGCATCTCGAACCAAGAAATTTATTGACGCGCTTCACTCGTTTCCATCTTGGCTAAGAAAATTGATTGGCTTTTCGCTGATCTTTCTCGGGGTTCTTGGTTTTCTGCCGATCATCGGCTTCTGGATGATTCCGTTAGGACTTATTGTACTGTCTGCCGACTACCGATTCGCACGCTTAGTCTATGTTCGTTCGCGTTTCCTGATCCACCGTTTCAAAAGAAAAAGAAAACGTGCATCCATGAGCCGCTCAGGGTGAATATATCTCTCATCGATCATACAAACATCCTGACTATTTTATTGATACAGAGCTTGACGGATGGTTAAACCTGATTTGCCGCGAGCCCCACCAATCATTCGGTCACCTGACAACCAAATAGGAATCAACTGCAGCTAGGAACCACCAGCCCAATGAATAACCACTGTTCTTGCTATCCTATCTGCCCAATAATACCCACGCCAAAATTGTAAAACAACAACCTTGATGGTTCACTCATTCAACAAAATTGATATCTGAATGCTGGTGATTCGATCTACATTACCTCGAGAAAACTGACAACGTTACCCGTAGCAAGTCTGTTATCCATATCAGCCAGCAAACGTTAAAATAATGCGTTCAATGCAATGAGTTAACCGGATTAAGATTGGACAGGAGAAATAATGTCTGGCACAATGATCACGATCACCACTACTGATGGCGGACAATTCAATGCCTATATGGAAAAGCCGATCACCGGTGCCGGACCCGGGCTCGTGATTTTGCAGGAAATATTCGGTATCAACCCTTTTCTTCGCAGTATGGCGAGAAAATTTGCTGCGGAGGGTTATGTGGTACTGGTGCCGGATCTTTTCTGGCGCATGCAACCGGGGATAGTCTTGGGCTATGATGATGAAGACCTGGCGAAGGCATTCGATTACTACGGACGATTCGATGTCGACCAGGGGATCAAAGATGTGGGGGACACTATCACTGCGCTACGGTCAATGGGAGCGTGTAGTAATGGTAAGATTGGCGCACTGGGTTACTGCCTGGGCGGCAATCTTGCCTATTTGACCGCGGCCAGAACCGATGTCGACGGCGCGGTTTGCTACTATGGCGTGGCCATCGAAAAGTCACTGGATGAAGCCAATCACATTGACTGCCCCATGGTGATGCACTTTGCTGCCAACGATGGATTTGTACCACCGCAAGCAGTTGCCGAGATCACCGACGTTTTCAAACATCGTAGTGAGGTCGAAATCTACAATTATCCGGGCGTTGATCATGCTTTCGCAACACCGGGACGCGACAGCTTTCATGAACCATCAGCATCAACAGCCGATGCCCGTAGCATCGCTTTTTTGCACAAAGTGCTGAAGGGATAAGCCAACCGCGACACACTCAAAAAACCGGTATTTCTATCGCGGATGTGGGTGCTGAGAACTTTGAGTTTGCTGTGCGTCTGACTGATGAACCATGAGCATCAAGTCAAATGGTGATTGAGTTGCTCATTTTTTGGCAGAAACTGCTGCCAATCAAGTGGGTCCATACCGGTTACCAGAAAAGGAGGGTTTCTCATGGTGCGATCGGATTTATTGTAGCGGACGCGGTTGCCCATCAAGTCAGTAACCGAACCGCCGGCACATTCGACGATACATTGTGCCGCCGCCGTGTCCCATTCGGAGGTCGGGCCAAAATTCGGGAATACATCAGCCACACCTTCGGCAACTCGACAAAACTTGATTGAACTGGAAGCATAACGAATTTCACAGGCCATTGAGTTGGATTCAAGGTTGTTCCTAAATTCCTGTACGGCAGACAGAGTTCGGGTTTTGGGGGCGATGATTTGGACCGGGTGATGATTTGAGCGGTTAACGCGGATCGCCCGCGGTTCGTTTTCTGTACCTGCCATTCGGAAGGCACCATGACCAACCGAAGCCCAATACGCACTCTGTTCAATCGGGCTATGAACGACACCGAATACTGGATAACCGTCACTAATGAGTGCGACATTGACGGTAAATTCGTCATCACCGCGGATGAATGATCGAGTGCCGTCCAGTGGGTCAAGCAACCAAAATTGGGACCATTGCGAGCGCACCGCTAAGTCTGGCAGTACCGTTTCTTCAGAGATGATTGGAATATCTGGCGTCAGTTCAATTAAAGCGGACTGGATTAAATCGTTGGCCGCAACGTCGGCTTCGGTTACCGGACTGTTGTTGGACTTTCTCCGCACATCATAGTCTGATTTATAGAATTTGAGAATCTCTTGTCCAGCACGAATTGCAATATCTACAACCTGGCGCGCGGGCACATTAAAATCGGCTATTGACATACGGTTCCTTTTAGACTCTCACTTTTCTAACCCGGTCTGCGGCACACTCCACTCAGTGTTGGAATCAAAGGACCGGGAGTATTCACCGACCAATTGATTCGAGCCATTGCGACCTCAATAATGAGAAATATAATTATTGCAATTCAAATATTTAGAATTTTGTTCATTTTATCGGTAAATATGTGATCATGGTTGGAGTTTGCGATGCTGTGGGCAATTTATTCGCATCTTGTACGGATAACCATCGGTGTCAGAACTGTCCCTGATTGAACTGTACGAACGGGCGGTTCGCCACGATGGTCTACAGGATGATGCCAGTCAACGACTGGCCATCAAACACTTACAGTCTACATACGACCATTCTTTCAACACCGGTTTGTTACAACGCCATCGATGGCTGAGGCGAATTCTCAGAGTCGACAACGAGCGGAAACAGGGATTATATATTTGGGGTGGAGTCGGCCGTGGCAAAACGCTGCTGATGGATCTGTTCTTTAACCATGTTCCAGTCTCCTCCAAAAAACGGACCCATTTTCACCGCTTTATGCAATCGGTTCATCAACAAATGAAAATGCTGCAGGATACGTCAGATCCTTTATCGAAGATCGGCCGAAAGATCGCTAAAGAGTGCCGACTCTTATGCCTTGACGAATTCTTTGTGCTTGATATTGGCGATGCCGTCATTCTTTCCGGTCTGCTCCATTCTTTACTCGCTAATGGCGTAGTCATGGTGATAACGTCCAATACCAAACCAGAAGATCTTTATCTCGGTGGGATTCAACGCGATCGATTCATGGCAGCAATCAGGTTGATCAAAACCCGGATGGAGGTCATCCGAATAGATGATGGACAAGACCATCGGTTGCAATCTCTAACCGGTCAAAAACTGTATTATGACCATCTGTCAGCCGCTACCGATGCGGCACTGCATCAATTGTTTGAACGTTGGCGAGCCAACACGCCGCGACACACCGGTGCACTGACCATACTGAACCGTTCTATTCAAACGGTCGCTTATACCGAGAGTCTGGTGTGGTTTGAGTTCATTCACATCTGCGACGGACCGCGTTCAAAAGCGGACTATATCGAAATCGCCAACCTCTATCGTACGGTGATCATCTCCAACATTCCGTACTTGACCTGGGAGTACGAAAATCAGACGCGCCGACTGATTGAACTCGTCGACGAGTTGTATGATCGCGGCGTACATTTGGTCATTTCCGCACGTAGCGCTATTGGTTCGCTGTACACAGGCAAGCGTTTGATCAAGGAATTCGAGCGAACGATCAGCCGAGTGCATGAAATGCAGACGGACCGGTATCTTTCCAGGATGCACTGCGGCTGAAGGGACTGGGGAGTGAGACCTGGCAACTGTATGCGGTCGTACGTTCGCGGGGTGAATCCAGACCATACGCGCGCTTAACTGTAGCAATTCAATCGGTGTCTGCTACAATTTCAATGATACTGGGCTGACACAATGACAATGAGCAAACTCAAACTGCCAATCGGTGAATCATCCTTCCCGGAAATCAGGAAACTCAGTTGTTATTATGTGGACAAAAACCGCATATTAAACAGTTGATTGATGACGGTAAGTACTGATTTCTGTCGCATCCTCGCTGATTTGGCAAGTCTCTGCTGATTTCCACCTCTGAAGGAGCTGTTTGAGGGCAATGAGAGTTTGTTCCGGGGGTTGCACATCCATGATCAATGGCATTGGGACATCAAATATCCGGTCATCCGGCTCAGTTTCGATGTCGGCTATGATCAGCCAGGCAAACTTGACAGTGATATTTGATGATCAAAATGTATCAACATCCATTCAGATTGATTTTTAATGTTACCCAATACAGATTCACCTCAAGAAAAAGGTAAGAAACCTGTTGCGCTGAACCGCTTATTCTTCAGTACGAAAATAAACGGTGCAGTAATGACTATCGCATGAACCACGTCTCAATCCATATGGCTTATTTTACCGATGGCCTCCGTGTGATGATTTTGAAGGTGGGCGATGTTGATTAGCGACGATGTAATCCGCGATCGCCTACGTTTCGGTGAGGATAGTACTTGGGAATTTAAGCAGGTAGACTTTAACGGCGACCATCCGACCAGTCCGCGCCGCGATGATTTAGCAGATGAGATCATTGCTTTTGCAAATGCGCGCGGCGGTATCTTACTCTGTGGTGTTACTGACGATGGCTGTATTCAAGGCTTTTCCCCGAAACAAGCGGTCGCAGTTGGCCAGCTGTTAGTTGAAGCCAGTGAGAATGTAGTGCAACCTGCTCTACAAATTGAGGTACATCATCGAGAACTGGATGGCAAGTTATTCGTACTCGCCGAAGTGCCGCGCGGATATGCCATTCACGAACGAGGCAGTCGCGCATTCATCCGCTCCGGTGCCACCAAGCGGCGCTTGGAAGGCGATCGCCGCCTTAGATTAACCCAGGACCGGACGCAAAGTCGTTGTCTGTGGTACGACCGACAAATCATACCTGATACTGGCTTCAGTACTCTTGATGAACGCTTGTGGGAACCGCTACTGAGTGTTGCCGGAGCACAAAATCCTCTTAGAGGCCTGATGAACCTCAGGCTGTTGGCGAAAGATGAATTCGGCACGGTTCGCGCGACGGTCGCCGGCGTATTACTTTGCACCGAAAATCCACAGGAATGGTTGCCGCAGGCTACGATCATAGCCACTTGCTACCAAGGCGCAGACCGTGCCGCAAGTCAGTTAGATGCGCAGGAAATTGTCGGACCGCTGCTGCTTCAGATCGCCGATGCGGTGAAATTCGTGGTACGCAACATGCGCGTCGCAGCACACAAGACGCCGGCACGTATGAATTTACCACAATACAGCATCACCGCCGTATTCGAAGCGGTAGTCAACGCAGTCGCGCACCGAGATTACTCTAATTTTTCCCGTCGAATACGATTGTCAATGTTCGAGGGACGTCTGGAGATTGACTCCCCAGGATCACCTCCCAACGGCATGACCATAGAACACATGGAGGCCAGCCAAGCAACGCGTAATGAAGTCATTGCTTCCGTGTTTGGAAGATTTCCGGTCGGTGATATCCTTGGGTCGGACCATCGTGCATATTTAATGGAACGTCGAGGAGATGGAGTACCCATTATCAAAACGAAGACTCTAGAACTCACCGGTAGTTCACCACGCTACGAGATTGTTGACGAATCGAACCTCGTGTTAACCATCCCCGCGGCAACTCTGGAATTGAATCCTGCAGACACCACAGTAACAGTTTACTCCGAAGGAAAAACCTTATCGGGAGTTGATGTTTTGGCCATCTTTCCTAACAAAACTGCGGTGCGAGCAACAACTGATAAAGCTGGCAAAGCAGTGTTCGATCTATACCGGACGAACCAACCATTAACCATCTATATTGCCGCACAAGGCTATAGTGCCGGGATAAAACGAGAGTGGATGCCAAAGGAAGAAGGCTTAGCCATTGCCATCAAGAATATATCAGATGGCGGTGCCATCATTTTTCATCAGCAGACCGGCCATCTCCCCGGCCTGCAGGGGTCTCTGAATCCTATACGAGATGAAGCGGATCGAACCTATCTGTATGCCGATAACATTACCATTGAAGGTGGTCGACCGCAACCGGTGCATTTTCGCTTGGGCAACCCATTGAGACTGACCGATGCATGCGGCTTTGAGTTATCTGTGACGATTATTGACATAATCGGAGGTTCTGCACTGGTGGAGTATCGTACCCATACTGAAAAAGATTTGCATTGAATTTTGATGATAGCGGCTGATCATTGCTTTTTAATGGTTCATCCGACTTTTCGCTGGGCCATCCTCAGTGTTTCAATAAAATACCTGCGAACGGTGCACGAACCCGCTGCTATCCCGCACTAGATCGAGAGTCAGCAGTAGACAGTCGCTACGCTTTTCCTTAGAACGTCCGTGCTGTGCCTTGGGCTGCTATTCCACACGTCCTTCAAAATAGGTGTTGGCCAGATCGAACAGGATGATGGTCATACATGACCGATAGTTTACCACCACGGCCGGAGGATTTCAGGGTGATTTAAAGAATTATGGCGCTACACTCAAAACAACAATGTTCACCCGTAATGATTACAATGATTTACAGGATGACCGGGGAGCTAAATGGGCGATTTCCGGCGTATCTGGACAAAATCTCGTTAGCAATGGGTTAAGATTGGCGCCTGATTTTTGGAGATAAGTGAGCTATTGATCGTTACAAAAGCAATTCTAATTTCAAATTGACAAGCAGGCGGAGCTATCAGCTGGTTGGTTGCTTACCGACTGCAAATCCTAGTTACGCATATGAACCACTCAATTTTCCCAATGAGTTCGTTCCATACAATACAATTTCAGTTTTACATCATCAACTTCTCAGTTCTCAGATCATCTGACACAGTCAATAGAACAATATGTTTGTTGTTCCCATCGGTAATACCCCCTTTTCGTGGGCCTGCGACGGAGATATGGTAGTCTACTTCAACTATTTCGAACCCATTGATTTTCATCATGCCGGTGTAGTGCTGAATGATATAGACTGAATTTCCCGATGCCTCCTATAGTGGCATAAAGGCGTTGTCTAGGCAATACCAAGAGTACAGTCGTTTCAATTACATAGCTTAAGCTAACTGACCGCAACGAATGATCTTGCTCACGAACTCTATTGAATCTGAAGAAGTAGAAATTTGTACTTGGAGCTTTACTCAAGCTACTGATTTAATCCCTGGTTTAAACTGAAACTATGGCAGATGATGACAGACAACTGAACGATGAACAGCGTACCGCGTTAACTAAATTCATCAGAATGGGTGATCGAGGTCGAGCCGGGATATTCGTTGGACGAAACACGGAGTTAGCATCCATTAAAGGTCGGATTGAGCTGCTCGTTGAACGCCTATGTGACGGTGAAAGTGCTCCGGGTGCCGACCTGACGATGGTTATCCAAGGTGCGCCCGGTGCAGGTAAGTCAGCGCTCCTCCAGAAGATTGCCGAAGAATGGCCACTGGGAGCTAAAGATAAGCCGGCGGCAATCAGCGTCGCCGCCAGTTCACTGAAACTGCCAATGGGAAGTTTACTTGAAATCATCGCCAGAAAAGCCGGCAAAGATAATGGTATTAAGCGAACTCTGGCGCGGTTCAAATCGTTGACCGTTAACTTAGCTGGAATGGCTGATTTCACCGTCGACATGGACGCTTCTCAGTTGACGGGAAAATCACTCACTCCGGTAGTCCTATTAATTGACGAGATACAAACCATTCTCTCGGGTAACGTAACGGATCAAGCAAGAGAACGGATAACTGAAAATATAGAACTACTCCACACTGGCGAGCATGACGCGCCCTTATTCCCGATTTACGGCGGCCTCGCCAACAGTGCCGACCTGTTACGTGCTGCCGGTCTGACGCGCCTTGCCAGTGGATCGGAACTAACGTTGCCGAGATTCAGCGCTGGCGAAATGGATGAACTTTTGGTGCGATATGTTGAACAACACCTGGCGTCGGCGCAACCTTCAAAATCCACTGTTAATAGTTGGAGTGTAGCACTGCGGAGAGACTGTCAGGGCTGGCCGATGCACTGCATAAATTTCCTAATTTCGCTATCCAAGGAAATTAAAGTGAACGACTGGCGACCGACGGCGATTGACTTTGATGCAGTTCTTAATTGTGCTCGGCAGTTACGCTTCAGTTACTACGCACACCGAATGCAAGGTATTCTGCAGAATCGGTATATCTTGATCTCAAAGGTTCTCGAGGAGATGGAACGAGTGTCATCAATGCAAGAAGATCAGCTCGTTTTTGTCATTGATCAGGCGAATCAGAATCGTTTGCCCGGGGATTTGGGTCGAAGTTCCCTGCCAGAAGACCTGACGGCTCAGCAGTTTTTCGAAGAGATGTTGCATGCCGGCCTCGTCCAAAAAATCAACAAGGATAAATTGACCTGTCCAATACCGTCGCTTGCGAGCTATGTTGCCGCCAAGGCAACACTCCCACCCAGCTCGTTACATGAAGCGGTACTAGATAACAATACAGCGGATATTGACCATGCACTTAACCTGTGTGGGAATGATAAAGAGCGAAGTGAGTTGCTTCAGGCGACCGATATGCGCGGTCGCACACCGCTGGCACTCGCCACTGAACTAGGTATCTCGCCATTGGTTCAGCATCTAGTTGAATTGGAAAATCAGCTACCGATAGCACTAAAGACAATGAATCTGAATGATAACAATGGCTCAGAACGTTTGTGATTATGCCTGGGCCGGCGATGCTTGATCCCATCTGAGGGGCAGTGTTCAGGTTGTCTAGAAGTGATTTCCTGCCGGCAGAAATTCAAATTCGATTTGGAGCACCAAAGAGTCGCAGTATTCAAATGATGCTCTCATCCGACCACCAACCCATCGGTTTATGAGCGCAACCTTCAACATGGCTCTCACTTGGTCCAACAGTTGTGGTATGAATTCATTTACGTGGTCAATGACCTGCTCACGGTCTTAGTATGTATGGGATTGTGAGTCAAATATCGGGCGGGAGTGCGACCGAGCATCAACTGAATTGCACCGTGATAGTTGACCTGGTCCTGCAGATGGTCGACACTACGTCTCAAACCTCTTAGGAGTAGCGTCATCACGAAAATACGTCATAACGTCAGATTCAATTTTTCCAATGGTGGAGTCCATTCAAAGTTGGGTTCCATAGCACTCTGAGCAGAAAGAAGATGATTGAAAACCGCGGATAAATTGTCGATCTTAGTTCTGACAGCAACCTACCGGAAGATGACTGAGCTCACCTCATGTCGGTGCCACTGGCAAATCTTTGAGATAGTCAGCGAAGGAAGGAATCGGGATTTGATAGTGACCGGGAGTGCCGCGAGTAGGTGCCAGCAACCCAACATGCAGGGCGTTGTCGAGGAATTCAGTCGGTGTTTCCTCCCAGCCATCCAGCGCACTTTCAGCGATTGATTTGATTTCATTGATAGACAATGCACCACCCCTTTCCTCGGCAACCTGCGCTAGCTCCCGGTAGATCGAAACTTGGTTGGAACCCGCGGCAAGCCGGGCAGCATAGTACCGGTCTTTACTTTCTTTCCCCCGTTCCAGCGCCTGCTCAAGTAACTCACTATTGATTTGTCCACCATGCTCTCGTATCACTCGAACTGCTGCCACACACACTCGATTGACATGTTGCGGCCAGCCTTGGGACAGCTCAGCCAGACTCTCCACCCATGCAGTTCGGTCTGCCAGAGTCCCCGTGAATTGATAGGCATCGAAGACGCTCTGAATGGCACAGACCGCATCATCGTAGTGAAGTGGTTCAAGATTCACAATGCGTTCATCTGCGAGTCTTGACAGACCACATCGGCGCAGAACATCTTGGGTGTTACTGAGACCGAAAAAAGCCGTCAACAGAGGAATACCATGGGAAGATTGATGAAGAATGTCAATCACGTCGCGTGTTGTCTCCGCGATCGGCATGTTCTGCGCTTCGTCAACACAGACTACGATATGGAACTTACTCAACAGGGGCGCAGCATTTCTGAACACGCCCTCAACCGTAAACTCCCCGCTGCGACGTCCACCCACAGACAGTCCGAACGCCCCACCTCCACGCTCCGACAGTTCCTGGTATAGTTTTTTACCCATTTGAAGTAGATTATCGAAGGTCTTTGTGGTAGCCACACCGGAACTTACAGATCTCAGACGTTCGCTTTCCTTATGGAGTGCATCGACCATGGTCGCCACGACATCGATCGGAGATTGTAGAGCACGAGATTTGATGGCCACCGCCACCCATGGCACCTCAGGTGTCGAATGCAACCGAACCGCGGCCATACATTCTTGCATCAGTGCTGATTTCCCCGCCCCCGGCGCACCTTGAAAAATCATCGTACCTCCACCCAACGTTCCTTTACTGAAACTCGTTAATGCAGAACGGAAAACTTCATACTCTGCATCTCGCCCCCGAAAGAAAGCCTCGCGCCCCGCTTCGGCACGGTCCACCCGGATTAGCCAATCATCAAGTGGTAAGGGGTCCGCCGGCGGTGGTTTTGGAAAGGGTCGTTGGTCCATATCAGTGATTTTACCCCATCTCCATTTGCAATGCTCACCGTTATGCTGGTTCCTCAGCAATATCAGAGTTCCATAGAACTCTCAACAGATCGTTGATATCCGCGCGCTCACATTTGCGTCACTCTGTAAAAATAGAAATCATTTGCTTCGGAAACGGCAAGCGAAGGACACTCACTTTCAGTCAAACGATCTTGGCTTATTCCTCGACGTGACGCTCCAGTGATAAATTTACCGCCAGCAGAGTGAACAGCCGACCGCGCAACCGTTGGTTACAGTAAAGATCTTACGCCACGCAGTCTTTTAGATATGTCATCCCACCCACGAAGGTCAATCTCAATCTTTTCGATTGGCGTATGGCCTTTATAGCTGAGGTCAGTTCAAGGTCGTAACTCTTGACAAACTCAGCAACAAGAAAATCAGTGAAAATGAATGACCTGCCGGCACAGGTCACTGAATTCATCTCATGTTGGTGTCACTGGCAATGCCTTCAGATAGTCTCCAAAGGAAGGAATTGGAATTCGATAGTGATCGGGGATACCACCGGCAGGGGCCAGCAACCCGGCGTGCAGGGCATTGGTTAGGAATTCAGCCGGCGTTTCTCCCAACTTATTGCGCGCGCCTTCGGTCAGTGAATCAATCAGATCGTAAGACAAAGCACCACCCCTTTCCTCTGCCGCCAGCGCCAACTCCTTGTACACCCCAGCGCGATTGGAACCCGCGGCAAGCCGGGCAGCATAGTATCGGTCTTTACTTTCTTTCCCTCGTTCCAGCGCCTGCTCCAGCAACTCACCATTGATTTGCCCACCATGCTCTCGAATCACTCGAACCGCGGCCACACACACTTGATTGATATGTTGAGGCCAGCCTTGGGACAACTCAGCCAGACTCTCCACCCATCTGGTGCGGTCTGCCGGGCTCCCCGTGAATTGATAAGCATCGAAGACACTCTGAATAACACCAACTGCATCATGATTGGGGAGAGATTCAAGGTCTACGACTCGGCCACTAGCAAGCCTCTCAATACCACATCGTCGGAG
Organism: Arenicellales bacterium; assembly: GCA_965116205.1. GTDB lineage: Bacteria > Pseudomonadota > Gammaproteobacteria > Arenicellales > JAJDZL01 > JAJDZL01. The sequence continues at coordinate 898,563 of OZ220493.1, forward strand.
GACACCCTGGGTATTGCTGAGACCAAAAAAAGCCGCCAATAGAGGAATACCATGGGAAGGGTGATGAAGAATGTCAATCACGCCACATGTTGTCTCCGCGGTCGGTATGTTCTGTGCTTCGTCAACACACACTACGATATGGAACTTACTCAATAGTGGCATAGCATATCGGAAAACGTACTCAACTGTAAAGTGCCCGCTACGGTATCTATCCACAGACAGTCCGGATGCCTCACCCCCATACTCCGACAACTCTTGGTATAGTTTTTTGCCTATGTGAAGTAAATTATCGAAGGTCTGTGTGGCAGTTATACCGGAACTTACCGCTCTCAGACGTTCGCTTTCCGACTGAACTGCATCGACCATGGTCGCCACGACATCAATAGAGGATTGCAGAGCGCGAGATTTGATAGCCACGGCCACCCACGGCGCTTCAGGTGTCGAATGCAACCGAACCGCGGCCATGCATTCTTGCATCAGTGCTGATTTCCCCGCCCCCGGCGCACCATGAAAAACCATCGTGCCACCACCTACCGCTCCTTCACTGAAACTTGTTAATGCCGAACGAAAAACCTCATATTCGGCATTACGGCCTCGAAAAAATGCTTCGCGCCCTGCTTCGGCACGATCTACCCGCCCTAACCAAGTATCAAGCGGTAAGGGGTCCGCCGGCGGTGGTTTTGGAAAGGGTCGTTGGTCCATATCAGTGATTTTACCCCATCTCCATTTGCGATGCTCACCGTTATGCTGGTTCCTCAGCAATATCATAGTTCCATAGAACTCTCAACAGATCGTTGATACCCGCGCGCTCATATTTGCGTCACTCTGTAAAAATAAAAATAGAGATAGAAATCACTCACTTTCGGTCAAACGACCTTGGCTTATTCCTCGACGTGACGCTCCAGTGATAAATTTACCGCCAGCAGAGTGAACAGCCGACCGCGCAACCGTTGGTTACAGTAAAGATCTTACGCCACGCAGTCTTTTAGATATGTCATCCGACCAACGAAGGCATATCTCAATCTTTTCGATTGGCATCCCGCCTTTGTCTAGGGTCAGTTCAAAATCGTAATTCTCGGCAAACTCAGTAGCCCGAAAATCAGTGAAAATGAATGATCTGTCGGTTCAGATCACTGAATTCATCTCATGTCGGTGTCACTGGCAACGCCTTCAGATAGTCTGCAAAGGAAGGAATTGGAATTCGATAATGATCGGGGATGCCACCGGCAGGGGCCAGCAACCCGGCGTGCAGGGCATTGGTTAGGAATTCAGCCGGCGTTTCTCCCAACTTATTGCGCGCGCCTTCGGTCAGTGAATCAATCAGATCGTAAGACAAAGCACCACCCCTTTTCTCAGCAGCCAGCGCCAACTCCTTGTACACCCAAGCCCGATTGGAGCCGGCGGTCAGCCGGGCAGCATAGTATCGGTCTTTACTTTCTTTCCCCCGTTCCAGCGCCTGCTCAAGCAACTCATCATTGATTTGCCCACCATGCTCTCGTATCACTCGAGCTGCTGCCACACACACTCGATTGACATGTTGTGGCCAGCCTTGGGACAGCTCAGCCAGACTCTCCACCCATTTGGTGCGGTCTGCCGGACTCCCCGTGAATTGATAAGCATCAAAGACACTCTGAATAGCACCGACTGCATCATCATAGTGAAGCGGTTCAAGATCCACTATTCGTTCATCCGCGAGTCTTGACAGACCACATCGGCGGAGCACATCACTGGCGTCACTGAGACCGAAAAAAGCCGCCAACAGAGGAATACCATCAGAAGCCTGATGGAGACAATTCAGAACACCGCGAGTTGTGTCTAAAACAGGGGTGTTCTGAGCTTCGTCGACGAAGACCACGATATGGAACTTTCCCAACAGTGAAACCGCGTTTTGAAAAACGCGGCCGGCCGTAACGCCTCCATTCCGGCGTCCACCTATAGAGAGTCCAAATGCCCCACCTCCCCGCTCCAACAGTTCCTGGTAGAACTTCCTACTCCTGTTAATTAAGCTATCCAACGTGTTTGTGGTAACCGTACCCGCACTTACTTCTCTCAAGCGTTCACTTTCCAGATTGACCGCATTGACCAAAAGCACAATCACGTCAATGGGAGATTGCAGAGAATCGGGATTGATGGACACAGCCACCCAAGGTGCTTCAGGTGTCGAATGCAACCGAACCGCGGCCATACATTCTTGCATCAGTGCTGATTTCCCTACCCCCGGAGCACCTTGAAAAACCATCGTGCCGCCACCCAGCGTTCCCTTACTGAAACTCGTTAATGCCGAACGAAAAACCTCGTATTCTGCATCTCGTCCCCGAAAGAAAGCCTCGCGTCCCGCTTCGGCACGGTCCACCCGGATCAACCAATCATCAAGCGGCAATGGGTCTGCCGGCGGTGGTTTTGGAAAAGGTCGTGGGTCCATATCAAATGATTTTACTTCAAATGGGAATTTGTTTAAATTATTGGATAATATCCGAAGCTCCAAGAGGAGTGATTTACGGAAAGGCAACTAACCAAAATTTAGCAAGAGTTCTGCGATCAATTCAAGCGTCGTCGAATTTGTTTAGCGCGGTCATTGCAGTGAACCTTTGCTCGGATAAAACACAGTTGATTGAAACATCCTGTTGATTTTTTGCAAAAACCTTAAAACTTGAAATTTTTATGCCCACCAACAAATCCTCCACACCATATCTTAATTTTCTGGTAGGAGCACAAAAACAGATATCCGCCGAAATTTCCCAAATTCGAAAATCTCTCTCACATACTGGAGAAATAGGAGACCTTGTTGAGCGAGTCTTTAGAAAACAAATTTCTCAGATTTTGCCGGAGAAAGTGAGAGTTTCACATGGCTTCGTGGTGGATTCGCATGGAAAAGTCTCGAAGCAGATGGATATCATTCTGTATGACCGTCTGAACACACCACGAATTTTTACTAGCCCCGGTGCCCAAATGTTTCCCGTCGAATCAACATTCGCATGCGGAGAAATCAAGACTCAAATGAATGTCAAGGAATTCAAAGACAGCTTCGAAAAGTGTCTGAGTTACAAAGATTTAAAACGTTGTGCTTATTACCCAGACATCTCTCCCATTTCCAAGACTTACTCTCTATTTGGAGAAGAAGCTTGTCACTGGCGATCTATCTTCTTCTGTATTGCTGAGGAAAGTGTGTGCACAAGTAAACTAGCAGAAGCCTACAATGAAATAGTTAAGGAAAGAAACCTTGAGTGGCACCTACGGATTGACACTTTCGTCGCTATGCAGGTAACTGAAGAAAAGAAGAACACGTTACTGAATTGTGGAGGAGTTTACGAAGATGGTATTCCCTGGGATCGTTCAATTGATCTTTTACCCAGTTCGAAAAGTAGAATTTCCTCTTATCCAGCCAGAGAACCTTGGTCCCTTTTTACAATGCTATTACTCAGATATATGACCTTTGCATCAACAGGTCCCGTGAACATGCTTAAGTATGGTGGAAATGCGTCATATTGAACTGTGTACGGATTAAATCTAGTTTCTCTGCGCCATCGCATCATGTTCAAACAAAGCACTATATGTCTTGAAAAATCAAGGACTGTACTGATTCAGGCATAACTGGAGGAAAACCATGTTGAAACGTATTCTAACCTTTATCCTGCTGTCAATCATTTCATTCTCCACTGCAACGCATGCAAAGGACACCTTAGTCATTGGCATGACCCAGTTCCCGGCATCATTTCATCCAAATTTCGAGTCAATGCTCGCCAAGTATTACGCATTGAATCTGACTATGCGACCGTTTACAACCTACGATGCAAACTGGGACCTGGTTTGCATGCTATGCACTTCGTTACCGACCATCGAAAATGGCGGTGCCGTCGTTACCGATCTCGGAGAGGGAAAGAAGGGAATTTCGGTAACCTATTCTATCCACCCTGAGGCAACATGGGGTGACGGTACCCCCGTAACGACCAGGGATGTTGAATACACGATAGAGATAGGCAAAAACCCAGAGAGTGGGATTATCGGTGCAGAAGTGTACCGACGCATTCTATCTGTCGACGCGATTGACGACAAAACCTTCACCCTACACATGGATCGAGTGGAATTCAAGTACAACGAACTGGGCTTATATTTGATTCCCGAACATATCGACCGAACAGCATTTGCCGAACCCAGTCAATACCGTCACCGGAATTCTTACGATACCGATACCTACAATCCGGGGCTTTACTTCGGTCCCTATCGCATCGTGAATGCAGTCCTGGGTTCGCATGTGGAGTTTGTCAGAAATGAAACTTGGTGGGGGCAACCTCCGGCTTTTGAAAAAATCGTGATTCGAACCATTGGTAATACTTCAGCTTTGGAGGCGAATCTACTCTCCGGTTCAATTGACCACATCGCCGGAACCATTGGTGTGACGCTCAATCAAGCGATCACCATGGAAAAAAGACATGCTCAAGACTTCGATTTTCTTTATCAACCAGGGCTCTATTATGAGCATATTGACGTAAACCTCGACAATCCGATTCTGGCAGATCACAGAATTCGACAGGCGCTGATTCACGCGATTGATCGACAGGCAATCAGCGATCAACTGTTTGCCGGCAGACAACCAGTCGCCCACTCATTCATTAGTCCGCTAGACTCAGTCTACGACAGTACGGTTCCACACTATCCGTTTGATCAAGACAAAGCTCGGCAATTGTTGGATGAAGCAGGTTGGAATAACATTATTGATGGCATACGTCACAACGCCAATGGTGAACCACTGCTTTTGGAAATTGGCACGACTGCGGGGTCAAGAGTCCGGGAAACTGTTCAGCAGTTTATTCAGGCGCAGTGGTTGGAAGTAGGTATCGACGTCAGAATTCGTAACGAACCGGCGAGAGTGTTTTTCGGTGAAACCGTCACCAAACGTAAATTTTCCGGTCTGGTCATGTATGCTTGGCTCAGCAACCCGGAGAGTGCGCCGCGGACGACTTTACATTCACACGAGATACCGACTGCTGCAAACAATTGGCAAGGGTCGAATTATCCGGGTTATCGTAATTTGGAAATGAATGACTTGATCGACCGGATTGAAGTTACGCTGGATCCAAAGAAGCGGCAGCCAATGTGGTCCAAAATCCAACATTTATATGTGCGTGACCTGCCGGTGATTCCACTCTACTATCGCTCTAGTCCTTTTATTTTCCAAAAGTGGCTAAAAGGCATTCAGCCAACTGGCAATACATCAACTACAACCATGTGGGTTGAAAAGTGGTTTGTTGAAAATTAGACAGTTTTAATCCTGAAATTGGTAATTTATTATTCGATTATCACTATGAAAGTACAATAATTCTTTCTTAGCTGCACTAGGAAATGGATTTTCATCACCTTTTGACAAATTGAAAGTTGCGCAACTTGATGATCAACAGAGATAGCGAAGATAGCTTTATATCACAGCCTCAATCGGGTATTGTGCGCTCCCGAGTTGATGAGATTGAAGCTATTCAAACTCTTCTGGATGACGTTTACAAGGATACTGGTGATGGGCGCACTTTGTTCAGAGAACTCCTCCAGAATGCCGATGACGCAGAAGCACGGAGACTCAGTCTTACTGTATTCGAAAATGGTTGGCACGACTCCCAAAATAGTCTACTTTGCGGACGAGCACTGGTTGTAGCAAACGATGGAAAATTTACTGAAAAAGACCACAGAGCACTGCCTAAGGCCGTAGGAGGATCAAAAAAAGATGAAGTGAACAAAATAGGCACGTTCGGCGTTGGGTTGAAGAGTGTCTTCCACATATGTGAAGCATTCCTTTATATCGGAGCAGCAAACGCAGTATGGCGGAGTGGAGTATTGAATCCGTGGGCCGGCACTGGCGATGACGGCAACAACGACCCAATACATCCTGACTGGGATAGCGAGCAGACATGGCCTCATTGGATGCGTTCCGTTGCACAACAACTTCTTGGTCATACGCACGACTGTTTTTTGCTGTGGATACCTTTGCGGCAAGGTCCACATTTGGACCGCGGGGAGAAGGGTGAAAAATACGGACTGCGAAATTACATTCCTAAGCTGGATGATGTCCATTCTTGGATTAATTGCGAAATTTCTGCCGCATTACTTTTAGCACAGTGTGGAAATCTCCAAACTATTGATGCTGGCAGCGCCAATAGTCCAGATCACTTGAGTGACCGCAGAACGATAATGCAAGTATCGCGGAAGGTCACAGGCACAGGATGGGTAGGACGATATTTGGATGACTCCTCAGCATTTACCGAGAAATTTTTCCGAGGAAGCATGTTAACCAAAACTGTGAACTGGTCTGTTGCCGGAGTTGAATCTCTTGGAAGTGAGCGCCTGCGACAACTCCGCGGTCACCTTGACTGGCCGAAATCTTCAGTATGGAACAACAACCACCACTCAACGATACCACGGAAAGCAATTGCTCATGCTACTGTGACGGTACTACGACCAGTTGATCCTAACCGAAAAATGAGCGGCACACGTTTACGTTGGGCTGTGTTTCTGCCACTGGATGACAATCCAAAACCAATTACCGGCTCCATAGTCGACTGTGACGGCCGTGTGCCTGCATGGGAAATCATTTTACATGGATATTTTTGGCCATCCCAAGATCGAAGGTCAATCCCTGGTGTCACTGATAGTACCGATGAAAATCACCCAAATAACGACAGCGACGATATGCGCAACCGTTGGAATCGCATGCTGTGTGAAGAAGTTTTACTCCCACTGCTTCCGAGCGCTCTCGCGTGGGCGGCTGTTGATGTTGAACAGACCGAAGCAAGTAAGATGTTGGAGAGTGTTGTTAAATCCAATTTTTTTGAAAATCGCTTGACCAAGATTACACAACGTAATTGGCTTCTACCGATCGTTGCTGCGGAGGGAGTGAAATTCGAAACACGTAGACCAACAGAGCAGATTGTTCTATCAATACCGCAATGGAGTCAAGCGCCAGATAACTTTCAGAAGGAATTCTTCTCAAGATGTACTAACGACGCGAAAAACGTTGTGTTCATTGATTACGACTCACCGAGTCTCAAAGGTAAAAGCAACGACTGGACTGACCAATGGCTCGAACAGCTTTTGAACTGCATTTCAACTGAAGAGTTCGGATTACCGGGAACTCTAAAATGGATAAAAGAACTCGTCACCCACGTTCTAGACCCAGAAACTTGTAACAAAGATCAGCTCACTAAAGTCATTGCTCAATGGATAGCAAGAAAGATTGGGGAAGGTGCACTCAATCCAACAGTTCGACGCACCATACCTCCAGAGAAACGTGAAGTGCTTCGCATTGCATGGAGGGAACTGTGTGTGGCTTTATCAGAGGATGGGGTAGTGTATGTGCCGGTTGAATGTTTACGAGCAGCTGTTGAACTTGCGGTTGATAATCAGATTGGATATGGCCTATTACCCATACCCATAGGTGAACAAAAGAACCGGTCAACAGACTTTTTGAATCTTGACCAGAACAGGTTGATTAGTGCGCTATTCTGCTTGGGAAGAAAGTTAAAAGTCGGAAACAAATCCGAAGAAATTAAACATTCTCGACTTCTTCTTGCAGATGAATTCCTAACCAATCTAAAAATTGACCCTTGTCGTAAATTTATTGAATTTTCCGAACTACCGCTAATTCGAGCGACCAGATTGCCAGTAGATAAAGAAGAGGCTTGGTCTATTAACGATCTCCATTACCAAGTCAAGTGTCACCATGTCTTTGCTAGCCCTGCCCCCGAGATTCTGCATGACGGTGGCGAAAATGAAACACAATTTGAAAAGTTTACCAATCCGAAGATCGCCACCACAGAACTTGCGAACGCCCTTAGTCAACCAATCTGGTTTGTTAATGGCAGGGTGATTGCCTTCTCTACTATCGAAATTCCGCAAACCACACCAATGGAGTTCTCAATTTCTGTATTGAGAGCCAACGACTTGGCCGAGCCAACTCTTAGAATGAAATTGCTTGATCGTCTCACACCGAATATTGGTCTAGATGCAAGTATTCGTTCAGCCGTACGTAGGCTTTTGACTGGATGCACTGCTGATTTCGCTAAATCTGAGATTGAAATTTTTGATGTTCGTGATTCCATTGAATATGAGCTACGAATTCTTTTGCGACTTCTTAATCGTTCTTATACGGTAGTTGAAAAGGAACTGAAACGATTAATTTCACAAGACGACTATAAAACACTTTCCGTCTGTCAGGACGATGAAGCACTAGATCACATTCTGGCCATTTGTTTGGATGGAAACGGACCTGTTGATTGGACGACAGCAACTGATAAAGAAGCCATTCAATTACTCAAATACTTTCACAGCAGTGAACCGGGTAAGATCAAACGCTGGTGCAAGATTCCGCTACACCGAGATGCTAACGGAAATCGCGTAGATTTTAATAACGACGACCAGAGAACGTATTTGGTAGAAAAAGAAATTAATTGTCCACAGAACCTCCTAGAGAGTATTAGTTTGTTAGATCCGGAACCTGGAATCTTTAATCTTTACTACTTCATTCCGCCATTAAGCCAAGATGCAATTCTTCGACTGATGTTGGAGAGTTCAAAACCATGGAAATACTCGGAAGACATATTGGCATGTGTTCGCCCTAATAGTCAAATTTCTTTGCCTACAGATTCCAGTCTTCGAGAGTTATTGAGACATCAACCTTGGTTACCCGACTGTGAAGATAAGGGACTTGCGCCGAATTCTATATTGATCGTTCCAAAAAAAGTTCTTAATGCTGTCACTGAACTTGCCAACTTTGATGCCTTTGGAGACAAACGACTTCCAGATGCCGTCGATCCACAGGTATGGAAAAGAGCAGAAACCGTAGTTCGGGACATTTTAGGGAGTATGAGTCGAAATCGTCAATTGCAACGGATGGTTGATTCATTGAATACTGATCAGATCGCAAAAGTGGATGATGGTAAGTGGCTTGTTATGCCGGATCCATGGTTAGTAGATCAATCAATAGTTGAACGTTCACTCAATACAATCCTTCCAAGTGTACATCCTGGATGGAGATTCGTACATACAGTCAAGCAAAATTTACAATTCAAAGAAGATACAAGTCAAGATGAAAATCTCGTTTTGAATCTTGTCGAAAAACTCTGCGCACCCATACCTCCGGAACGTCAGGTTGAAACGCTGAATTTCCTTGCTAAAACCAAGCCAAAAAAAGACTCTGATAGCGGAATAGTGTTTAGGAAATTTTTGGAATGTTTCGTAGAGTCAGAAGAATTTTTTGATGGAGTTCTACCAAAGATCAACCTCCCGACGCAAGATGGCCATTGGCATTCAAGTAAAGAGATCGCACGATCAGAAATTGGAGTTGCTCGGCGTCACATCCTAATATCGGAAGTTCGTTCTATTCTAAACATTGAAGTTGGATTACCCATAAAACCAGGAGCAAGTCCAAAGATAAATTACCAAGTCAACTCGTTAGAGAAGTATTTCGAGGCTTGGCGAGGGAAAATTCGTCCGGCCGCAGTAGGTTTGTTTCTCAGTTCTTTGGTGAGTGGCAAGGACAATGGAATTGCTGAGCTCGTCAAAAAATGGCTCAGTGAAAACAACAGTATTGAAGCGGTACGTAAAGAGTTAATCGGCACCAACGAAATTGATCCCTGCGCGGAGGTGTATATACTTGTCGTAACAGAGAAAATTTGTGATAACCGCGTTATCGCAATTAATATTCTCGGCGAAACTGTGGAAATGGACGTCGATGAAAGTGATAATTCGACGCTATTCACCACTGCTCCGGTTTTATATGATCGTCCTGCTTGGAATTCACCACTCATTCCCCCTGGCGCTAGATTCTGGGAGATTAAACTGCGTGAAATTAATCCAAAGAATCTAAGCTCGTCTGAACTCCAAATGTTACTAGGCAATACTGTCGAAAAATGGACGGCTGAATTTCTTAATCTTAATCGTGAAAATGTAATTCGTTGGTGGTCTAAATGGACTGAGAGTTCACAAGCAGATTTAGGGCCGGTGCTCGCTTCCATCAAAGCACATTTACCACTTACCCTTCGACAGCTGAATGTTGAGGATAACGAGGAGATTTACGATGCTCTCAAAAAAGCAGAGAAGGCTCAAAGAGAGCGAGAACAGTTATCCTATAGCGAATCGACCGATATGAAAGAGCGGGAAGCATTGGATTGTTTGAACGATCTCATAAAGAAACCTGAAAATGCGAAATTTCTCTGGCGACGCGTCAACGAATTGATGCATAACCATGGTTATAGACCAGACAGCGTACTATTGGAGCTTTCCCAGAATGCCGATGATGCGCTTGCGCAGGCAGCCCAAATCAATAATGGAAATATACATCCGAACAGTCGTCGAATTTTAATTAAAGTGCACGATAAAACAGATCATTGCACCGTGGATTTTTTTCACTGGGGACGTCTGATCAACGATACCGGTGGCTCCGCCTTTCCAGCGGGACGGGAGCATCAGTGGGATCAAGATTTGTACTGCATGATGATTATGAACCTTAGTAACAAGCAAGGCGAAGTGCCGGCAGAAGCATCATCTTCTTCGACTACCGGTCGCTTTGGCCTCGGATTTAAATCTGTTAACCTCGTATCGTCGTCTCCTTCAGTAGTAAGCGGATTTATCGCTTTTTCAATTATTGGAGGGTTGTTACCCGAAGAACAAAAAGATCCAGACGACGCTGATTCTTTAGAAGGTGGTGACAATCCAGCAACTCGCATTAGATTACCGTTGCGGAGAGACGTAAAAAAAGACGAACTGATTCAGTCAATGTTCAGTCGATTTTCATACGCACGAGTCCTGTTGCCGGTATTCGCAAGAGAAGTGCGTGAGGTGATTGTAGAAGGTGGACTATATCCCGGTATTCACACTTATAGGGGTGCCCCAGTAGAAGGAGCGCCGGGCTGGTCAGTTGGTGATGAGATGATGTTACCCGATCACGATGGACAGTGGCGAATATTTCGCTTTCGACCGGCAGATGCCGGAAAAAAAGAAATGGGAACGATAGCCTTGGTGGTCGGACTAAAAAACGGGATGCCAACTGCCTTCAATTCAGATTTTCCTTTTGTATGGAACGTCGTGCCGACGAGTGAGAGTTGGGGTTGTGGATACGTTATCAATGGACCTTTCAAACTAGATCCCGGACGGTCTCACATATCTCTCAATGACAAAGCCACACTCCAAACCATTCGCATTTTAGGAGACTATCTTGGAAAAGGTTTGATTCAGTTGCAAGATGCTTTGTCTGACACATCAGATGCTAGCCAACATCCCGTGTTTAGATGCAACAGCCAAGAATTTCTTTCATCTTTATGGAAAGTTCTCGTATCTGGCAGAAACAATTCCGACGAATTACGTAAAGCTTTTCTCGACCAATTGCATGGGGGCAACCGTGGAGTGTCGGCATGGATGACTGTGCGTTCAGTTATACCCACCGATTTGCCAGCACCGTTTCCGAAGATCCTCCCCCCTCTGAGAACAGTAGACTCTTGGGATGTCGCCGAGGGAATTGACGAAGATCATCTCTGTGCTGCCTTTGTGAAAGTGGTTGATAAGGATCGAGATTTCCAAAAGTTGGTCAGTAACCGATGCATAGTGTCCAGAGAGGTTGAGCAACTTCTCCTGCCATTCTTTGAAGACTTCGTTCCTGATCATCTTCGAGTACCTGATCTGTTAACCAAATTGTTCGAACAGTGGAATTACCAGTTGACGCCAGAGCGACTACATGCCCTGCGACCATTGGTTCAAGAATCTGTGTGGGACATTGTTAGAAACGCTCTACGTGGCAAATCTTGGAAGAGGCGTTTAGAAGCACGAACCAGAGAAGGATATTTGAAACCACTTTCCAGCCTTTTACTGAAAGATGCTGAAAATGAAAATCGATTTGAGTATTTTGATAATATCGAAGATGAACTCTTAAGGAGTGCTTTTGCACCCGATGAACACCTTCTGGATTCAACCTATATTGAAGGCGCCAATGACTGGCGAATATACCAATGGCTTCGCGGCGCACACAAAATTGGTGTTTCAGAAATCACTGAATGGATGTTTGAGTTATCTGAGGACCTCCAACCTGCGGCGATTCGATATCTGTTGCATGGCAATCTGAGAGATGACATTTTGCAAGAATTGGTTGACATGGATGTTCCACCACACTGGCTTACTGATTACGAAAAAGTTTTTCAATTGGTGAATCAGCAAACTGAAGACTATTGGCGGCGTCAGTCAGTTTTGGCCGCATTATTTCCTAGTCGCTTTCCTCCCCCCAAGAATGGAATGCCGGTTGGTTCGACAGAATTTTTCAAGAATCTTGACAAATGGTGGAATGATGATGAGACACGAGGAAAGGTTGTCTCTGAGTATGAGGAGCGCACATGGCCAAATTGGCTTCGACAAGAAGATTTAGCGACAAGTCTGCGAATGGAGTCAGAGGACCATTGGTTGGCGTTGTTGATTTTGGGGGCGTGTCAAAGTATAGGGCGAGTAAAAGATGGCCATCATTGCCAATTTCTTGAATGGGCGCACAGTCAAGAATGGTGGACTGTGTTCAAGAATCCAGACGACAAAAATGCTTGGATGGATGAATTGCGAAATTGGCAGGACGACGCATTGGATGAGCTTCGCTATCGGCGTTGGATGGAATTATTTCCCACAATTCATCAACTCAGTCGGTTTTGGAAGGTATATGCTCGATTATTAAAGACCGCCGAAAATAGGCAACCTTTTCGTATCACCACTATCCTTAAGCCACGCATCGATGAGACACTCACAGGCGCAGGTGTGCAATTTGATGCGCCTCCTGATCCATTTGGCATAGGCATTCACTGGATCCTTCGAGAACTCGTTCGCCTTGAAATTATTGATGGTAAACACCTGTACCCAGACTGCTGGGTTCCGTCGGAACAAGTGCTCAACTTACTTAATCAATACGGCTTAGACAGAGATCAAATCGAAGACAGATCCAATTCAGAAAAAGCGCATGTAATTTTTGATTTTATGTCAGAAAAATTAGAAACGGAAGCTTCAAACCTTCACCGTATGTTTGACTTACCTCTCCGACATGTAGCATTACATCCGAAATTACAAGAAAGCTTTGAATAATAATCAGCGATGACCTCCTTCAATAAAGACTCTTCGGTTCAACATACTAGTTTTGGTTATGGTCAAGTTATAACAGATCAAGGAGAGAGTGTTGTCGTACGCTTCGAACACGGTATAGAGGAGTGCTTAGTCGAAGATATCAATGCTGTAGAGAGTTTGTCCGAGCAAATCTCCATCAACCGCTACGACCCACCTACCCATGTTGTAACACGAGTTCTTGGTGAGTGCATTCGTTCAGTTAACGATGCGTGGGGGATGTTTTCCCAGTCTCGTATTGCCCTACTACCCCATCAACTATGGGTTTGCAAACGCGTTCTTGAGTCTTGGCCGACACGATGGTTGGTGGCAGATGACGTGGGGCTTGGCAAGACTATTGAAGCTGGACTCATCCTCACACCACTGTTATCGTCGGGGCGCGTGCGCCGACTGCTCATACTAGTTCCCGCCAGTTTAGTTGGACAGTGGCAATTACGGTTGAGAGAAATGTTTGATATTCGACTCACCAACTACGCTTCTTCTATAGATACTCCCATCTCTGATTTCTGGAACACTCAAGACCGAGTGATTGGCTCCGCGCATACATTGCGCCTTAACAAGGCTAGTCGATGGGAACGTTTACTCAATTCCAAGCCTTGGGATATGGTCATCGTGGATGAAGCACATCATATGAACGTAGACGAACAAGACCACCGTACGTTGTCTTATCAACTAGTGGAAAAACTTCAGCAACGTGGACACATCCAGTCCCTGGTCATGTTCACAGGCACACCACATCGAGGGCGAGATAAGGCGTTTCTATCTCTCCTAAAGTTACTTCGACCTGAAGACTTCGACCCCGAAAAACCTCTTGAAGAGGAAGTCGGAAAACTCCACACAGCAATGATTCGAAACAACAAACAGTCGGTCACGGATATGGCAGGAAAGCTGTTGTTCACCCCTGTTAAATCAAGACTTGAAACGTACACTTATTCTCCCCAAGAAAATCAATTTTACCACCAACTCACGCAGTTCATTAAGACTGGTAAAACGCACGCCGCCAATATCAATTCTCAGCGAGACCAGCGAATTGTTATTCTGACTCTGATCACAATGCAGAAATTAGCATCAAGCTCTGTGGCGGCAGTTAGACGAGCACTTCAACGACGACTTGATCGACTTCGACATGCTGACGTCATACTAGATAAAGAGAAAAGGGATTTGAAACGTCTACAAGAATTACAAGATGAAGACGGTGTGGCCAATCAAGACGAAATCAGCCGCCTTGAAGAAAGGATAGTAGAAAGTGTCAAGCTAAATCCAAACGAGATACCAGCACTTGAGGAGCTGCTTGAGACTGCAAATAAAATTCTCGAAGAGTCAAAGATAACGCGCATTCTTGATATGGTTGATGAATTATCCATTGATCGATCAGTACTATTCTTCACCGAATATAAGGCAACGCAATCACTACTTATGGGTGCCCTTCAAAAGCGTTATGGTGATGGTTGTGTAACGTTTATTAACGGCGATAATATTGCTGAAGGTGTTGCAAATACAAATGGTATGATTTCGGATCATACAGAAAAACGACAAGATGCTGCACAACGATTTAACCGAGGCGATGTTCGTTTTCTAGTTTCGACAGAAGCGGCTGGAGAGGGTATAGACCTTCAACAGCACTGTAGTGCTTTAATTCATGTGGATTTGCCATGGAATCCAATGCGACTACACCAACGTGTTGGACGCCTAAGCCGCTATGGACAAAAGCACCCTGTTGATGTCGTATCAGTACGAAATCCGGACACCATTGAAAGTCGAATTTGGGAACTTCTTGACGAGAAACTAGATCGCATCAGCGTCGCTTTTCAGGGATCAATGGATGATCCTGAGGACATTCGTCAATTGGTACTCGGAACGGCTTCACCTAGCATGTTCCCAAAATTATTTTCCGAACCCGATCCGAACATCAGTGGACCAAATTTGAAAGATTGGTTTCAGAAAGAAACGGCAACTTTTGGTGGCGACGATGTGGTGACCGCTGTGAGGAAGATTATTCGCAGTGTTGCACGCTTTGACTTCGGTGAGGTAGAAGGGCAAATTCCGCGTGTTGATCTACCTGACCTGCTTCCTTTCTTCAAAACGTTTCTCAGTATTAAAGGACGTGGATTCAAACAAATAGATACTTCTCATTTGCAGTTCCGCCCACCAAAAGAGTGGAAAAATGATTTCACCATTGCCACTAACGAGAATTACAACTTGCTTTTTTCGCGTACCGACCGGCATGAGAAAAAGACAGATATTGCAGGCGTTGGTTCGAGAGTTGTAGACAGGGCGATTAGTGATGCTCTGAATACAGAAGCAACATTCACAGCCGTGCGAGGATTGGAGAGTTCAATTTTCGTCTTTTCCATCCGAGATCGTATTACTGGCACCGGCGGTCCAATTCGGACTGTAATCGTAGCAACTAAAGAAGAAGGGGGCGCTTGGAAACTCATTCGTGATTGGGAACTGATTAAGATTCTAAACCCGTTAGCAGATAAGCCTAGAAGTCTAACTCTTACTAATATCAACTCTACCTCCAGTAACGTTTTGGAACTGATGAAAGATGCACGAAAATATATTGAGTCAGGGCTTGATACACTTGAACTGCCATTCGAACTACCACTAGTCGAGGGTTTAGCCTGTCTTCTCCCTGTGGTAAAGAAAGCAAAAGGAGATTCATCTCCAGAATGAGTAAGTCAATCAATATCTTATTGTTCTTTCGCTACTTGATTCTCTCTTGATGCGCACGTAAAAATTAACTTATTCATCAATTTCATCAAGCACTTACACTATGTTTCATTGTGAAAGAAGTTGATAACCTACAAGTGTGCAAGGCTGATTTAATCTAAGCCATCCTCAATCAGCCGCGATTACGAACGCAGTCGGATTCACCAAGGATGCTTCAATGACTAGCGCCGGGTAACAACGTAATGCTCGTCGACCAAGCTCGATTAGATTAGGTATGTGGACTATATCATGTGCTTGCATGAATTGGATGAAGGTAGTTCGATCAGAGTGTTGACAGGATTTCAGTTTCAAATCCAATAATCAAAATATTCGTATTGCATGAGATTAACCAAGAACAAATCAACGTTTTATTGCTATAGTTACTTTTACTACCGACCTATTCAGTAAACATCTAAATCTGAGGAAACAAATCATGAAAAAAACATTGATTGCATTGGTATCTGCCTGCCTGGTAACTTTGCTCGGCGGCATAATGCCTGCACAAAGCCAACAGCAATTCATCAGCATCGGTACCGGCGGCGTTACCGGCGTCTACTATCCGACGGGTGGTGCCATCTGCCGGCTAGTCAACAAAGATCGAAAAGAACACGGCATCCGTTGTTCAGCGGAATCGACCGGCGGTTCAATCTACAACATCAACACGATTCGCGCCGGCGAACTTGAGTTTGGTGTGGCGCAGTCTGACTGGCAGTATCATGCTTACAATGGGACTTCAAAGTTTGCCGACAAAGGTGCATTCAAAGGACTTCGGGCCATATTTTCAGTCCATCCGGAACCGGTGACCATCATCGCACACGATGATTCTGGCATTGACAACATTACGGATTTCAAGGGTAAGCGAATTAATATCGGCAACCCGGGCTCCGGTCAACGCAGCACTTGGGAAGTGATTGAAGAAGCTCTGGGTTGGGAGCGCAGTGATCTGAAACTGGCTGCCGAAATGAAATCGGCAGAAACCGGTCAGGCCGTTTGCGACCGGAAAATCGATGCCTACTTCTGGCTGGTTGGGCATCCATCTGCACTGACCCAGGAATCATTAACCACCTGCTCGGCGCATCTTGTACACGCAACCGGTGATGCCATTGACAAGTTGGTTGCTGACAATTCCTTCTATCGAAAAGCATCGATTCCAGCTGGCATGTACAACAACGAAAACGATATTCAGACGTTTGGTGTGGGCGCGACTTTTGTAACCAGCGCAGAGGTACCTGCCGATGTGGTCTATGTGGTCGTCAAGGCAGTCTTTGACAATTTCGACAACTTCAAAAAATTGCACCCTGCTTTTGGCAATCTTAAACCGGAAGAAATGATTGCTGATTCATTGTCCGCACCCCTGCATGAAGGGGCCATGCGTTACTATAAAGAAAGAGGTTGGATGTAAGTAATCCAAGCATCTAATGATCTGAGGGAGAGTCGTTGTACCTCTCCCTCAGTCATTCCCACCTGATCTTCATTGCTCTTGAACTGTTCTGGTACATGAATCATGAAAAGTGAGCAGCCAGCCAATCAACAGTCAGCAGCAGAACTTCTGGCCAGTGCCGATACCGGTTCACGGACCGCCGCGGGCTGGCAGGGCACCCTGGTTCTGGTGATTGCCTTTATATGGGCATTATTTCAAATCTATATCTCATCGAACATACCATTTTTTGTGACCGAAGTGACCGGCCTGCCGCTGGTGGTAACCAGCGCTAACGCCCGGTTGATCCACTTGGCATTCGCGTTCGTACTGGCAACGATGTCATTTCCCCTGCTGAAGTCTAGTTCCAAAACCCATATTCCGTGGTACGACTGGATTCTCATGGTTCTTGGAGTACTATCGTGTCTGTATATCGTGGTGTTGAGAAATGAAATCGCCATTCGCGCCGGGTTACCGACAACGGGCGACCTGCTCATTGCGTCCATTGGCATGACTATGCTGGCGATTACCGTTTATCGTGCTCTGGGACTTCCACTACTGGTGGTGGCCAGTGTTTTCGTGCTTTACGTTTTTTTCGGTCATGCTGAATTCCTACCTGACTCCGTGCAATGGAAAGGTGCTTCATTCGGCAAAGCCATGTGGCATTATTGGATGCAGAACGAAGGAGTATTTGGCGTTGCATTGGGAGTCTCAGCATCATTGATTTTTCTATTTGTACTGTTTGGCTCAATCTTGGAAAAATCCGGCGCCGGCAATTACTTCATCAAAGTTGCCTTTGCGCTGTTGGGCCATCTGCGCGGTGGACCGGCCAAAGCCGCAGTCATGGCTTCAGCGATGAGCGGCATGTACTCCGGCTCGTCCATCGCCAATACCGTTACCACCGGCACCTTTACCATTCCACTCATGAAACGCACCGGATTGACACCCGAGAAAGCCGGCGCAGTTGAAGTAGCCTCGTCAACTAATGGTCAACTAACTCCACCCGTCATGGGCGCAGCAGCCTTTCTGATCGCCGAATTTACTGGCATTTCCTATACCGAGATCATCAAACATGCGCTGTTACCCGCACTGGTATCTTACATCGCCCTAGTTTATATCGTCCATCTCGAAGCCCTGAAACTGAATCTTAAAGGTTTGCCTAAAGCGCCCTCTTCTTACACGTTCGCGAGAAAAATTATTGGTTTTCTCGGTGGATTCATTGGCATTGCCATACTTGGTTTGGCAGTATATTTTGGCATGGGTTGGATCAAAGTGGTCTTTCCATCTGCCGCGTTCACCATCGTCGTGATTTTGTCACTCAGCATCTACCTATATTTACTGTGGATTGCGGCAAAACGACCCGATCTCAAAGTTGACGCACCGGATGCGCCGATTACCGAGTTACCGCGTGCCGGCGAAACTGCCATCACCGGACTCTACTATGTCATCCCGATAGTCATTCTGATCTGGTGCATTGTCATTGAGCGCTTGTCACCATCTTTTTCAGCCTTCTGGGCGATGATTGCCATTTCCTTTATTGCGCTCACACAACACCCGATTAAGGCATTCATAAGAAAAACCGGCCACTACCGCGCCGAATTTCGCACCGGACTGATGGAGTGGAAGGACGGGATGATTGGTGGTTCAACCAACATGGTGGCGATCGCGGTCGCCACGGGTGCCGCCGGCATCATCGTGGGAACCGTTTCACTGACCGGCGCCCATCAGGTGGTAGGGGAATTTGTCGAATTCCTTTCCGGTGGCAGTCTGATTGTCATGTTGCTTTTGGTTGCGGTAATGAGTCTCATCCTAGGGATGGGACTGCCCACCACTGCCAACTACATCGTGGTATCCTCCCTGATGGCACCCGTCATCCTTCTACTGGGTGCCCAGAACGGCCTGATTGTGCCACTCATCGCCGTGCATCTGTTTGTGTTTTATTTCGGCATTTTAGCGGATGACACACCACCGGTTGGCCTCGCCGCTTTCGCCGCAGCCGCCATCTCAAAGGGTGATCCAATTAGAACTGGAATTCAAGGCTTCGCGTACGACATTCGTACGGCGCTGTTACCTTTTCTGTTCATTTTCAATACTGACCTGCTGCTGATCGACGTATCCATTGGTAAAGCGGTTATCGTGTTTGTTGTGGCCGTTATCGCGATGATGCTGTTCGCGTCAGCCACTCAAGGATTTCTACTGACTCGCAACCGCTTCTGGGAATCGGCGCTACTGCTACTGGTAGCATTCACACTGTTTCGTCCGGGGTTCTGGCTGGATCAATTTCAAGCTCCTTTCGAAGAAATTGAGCCGACCAAGGTCTATCAGATTGTGGATAACACTCCTCAAGGCGGTGTGATGACCATCGTTGTGAGCGGACCTGATTTTGACACCGGTGAGATAACCAGTACGACCGTGCTTGTCCCGCTGAGCAATAAACCGGAAGCAGAAAAGCGGCTGGCAGATGCCGGATTAACAGTTATTGCTGAGGACGGACAGATGAAGATTGAGGAACCGTTCGTGGGCACCGATCTTTTCATTAAGATCGGCGATATGTTTGACTATTATGCCGACCAGCCGGTAGTCATTGATCATCTCAAACAACCTAGTGAGCGCTTACCGAAGGAAATCTTTTACATTCCGGCGCTATTCGTGCTGGCAATCGTCATTCTGATTCAAAAACGACGAAAATTTCAGTTGGGAACATCTACTGCTTAACGCCGTTCCTCAAAGCGCTGTTTTCGTCAATGTTTGACAGCATGCTCCTTGCGTTAGTGACGCAGGTGAAAATGGTGCGGCGATACTTCTTTGGCGCGTTTCTAAACGCTATGGTTTTTAATCAGGGTTATACTGGTTTGCAATTGAACTTCATGTCATTCGGTGATTCAATTGAATGCCCCGCCTGATAGAGCAAAGTTTGGTCGCTTTGCAGACATTCCTCGTGTCTCAGCCTTTGACGGCATAACGGCCATTGAGTTTCTCAAAAACCTATCGGCATTGTCAGAACACGCGCGACTTTACGTCAAGCGGGACGACTGTAATGGTCTGGCATTCGGCGGCAATAAAGTCAGACAGCTTGAATATTATTTCGGTGACGCATTGGCGCACGATGCAGATACCATTCTGATCACTGGTGCAACTCAGTCGAATTTTGTTCGGATGACGGTAGCATTAGCTGCCAAACTAGGCATGGAATGCCACGTTCAACTGGAGTCTCGGGTAGCCAATCAATCACAACATTACCAGACCTCCGGTAACGTACTGCTGAATCGTCTCTTGGGTGCCAATCTGCATTACTATGAGAAAGACGAGGACGAACCCGGGGCCGACGCTCGGCTTCATGAAATCGCCACAGAACTCAAAGCAACAGGGCGTAAGCCTTACGTCATACCTCTGTCGCCAGGTCATCAACCGCTGGGTGCTTTGGGTTACGTGCGCGCGGCGCTTGAACTGAGAGATCAGCTGCGTCAATCAGACTTGAACGTAGATGAAATATATGTTGCATCCGGGAGCGGCAACACGCATGCCGGACTATTATTTGGACTGCGTGCACTTGACCTGCCAATCAAGGTCGTTGGCGTGTGTGTCCGCCGAGCCGCGTCATTGCAAAAGGAACGCATCAGCCATCAATGTTTGAAAATCGCTGATTTGCTGGATGTGAAATCAAAAGTTACGGATGCGGATATTATCCTGACTGATGAACTCTTGGCCCCCAGGTATGGCATAGCTAGCGCTGAAGTTTGGGAGAGTATAGTCGTTGCAGCACAGAAAGAAGCACTACTTCTTGACCCCACCTACTCCGGGAAAGCAATAGCTGCTTTCCTACAGCGCGCCAACATGACAGCTACCGCGAAAAATCTACTTTTCATTCATACGGGTGGCTCGCCCAGCATATTCGGATACCAGGATCAATTGGAATACGTGCTGTCGAATCAAAACGACCGATCATAAGACGCTCATTCTTGGCCACCGAACGTAATCGACACTACCAACTCGGTAGTGGTGATAACTCTATGGTTTGATACCTTCGCTGCTGATGCTACGGGTGGTTGTTCATGCCCACCGATAGTTCTAGCGGGCGAGTGCAATTCCCTCTCGCCGAGTATCGGCACCACCGCGCAGTGAACCATTGATAATTTCGATACCATGTAGCCCACTGACCAAGCTTCCGACTCTCAGTTCGTGCCCCATTCCAGATAGTTCGCCGCGCAGATTCAATTCTGCGTTGGTACCTTTCTCCAGCTCTGTTGCACCATTTCGATTCACTACATTGCCAAGATCAATGGCTTCCTGAATAGTCAAATTCCAGTCGAGTACTGCCACCAGAGTTTTGACGACATAGCCGATGATTCGACTACCTCCTGGTGACCCGACAATCAGACGCAACGACCCATCGGCGTTGAATACCAGGGTCGGCGCCATGGAACTGCGTGGCCGTTTTCCAGGCGCCACTCGATTGGCTACTTTTTTCCCATCAATCTCTGGAGTAAACGAAAAATCGGTCAGTTCATTGTTCAACATGAAGCCATTCACCATGAGCTGCGACCCAAATGGGCCTTCAATGGTTGTCGTCATGGAAACTGCATTACCTTGCTCATCCACAACGGAAAAATGGCTGGTACCGAAACGTTCAATAGAGGCATCCGAATGGTACGGTGAGTTCAAGTGGCCAGGTGGAATGCCATATGAGACGGGGGTTGGTGCCGCGGTGTCAATGTTGATCAGCTTAGCTCGATGGCGCAAGTACTCAGAATTCAACAATCCATCCACCGGCACGTCGACAAAATCTGCATCTGCAACATACTGATTTCGATCGGCAAATGCGAGTTTTGACGCTTCCGCGAGCAAATGCCAGCTCATGGGGTGCTTGACTCCTAGGGCTTGAAGATCAAAATTCTCCAATAGACCCAGTATCTGGCCGACGGCGATACCGCCGGAACTGGGAGGACCCATACCACAGACACGATAATGGCGATAGGGATGGCAGATCGGTGCGCGGATGATGGCCTGATAGCGGCGTAAATCCTCAAGATCAAGACGACCTTCACGATCGGAGGCGTTTTGTACCGCATGAACAATCGCTTTCGCCGTGTCACCCTGATAAAATTCAGCGGCACCGAGATGGGCGATCGCCCGCAGTGTTTTGGCAAACGCCGGGTTGGTAACGATTGCGCCAGCTTGCAATGGTTTTCCATTGGGGAAGAAGTAATGGCGCGCGGCTGGAAAGGTTTTCAAAGATTCAGAAAGTGGCGAAACCAACATTGATGCAAGGCGCTGACTCACCGTAAAGCCATCTTCAGCCAGCGCGATAGCACTTTGCAACAGATCGGACCAAGGTAGTTGCCCATGATCCTCATGTGCCCGCGCGAGCAGTGCGACCGTGCCCGGCGTACCAACGGATAACCCACCCACGACCGCGTCAGAGAATTTTCGCGGATTACCCTGACCATCAAGAAATAGGTTGGATGTTGCTCTCATTGGCGCCGTTTCGCGACCATCATAGGTAATGACTTCACCGCTTGACCGCTCGAACACCAACATGAACGCACCGCCACCGATTCCAGAGCTCTGGGGCTCAACTAGGTTCAGTACCATTTGTATAGCGACCGCCGCATCAACAGCGGAACCACCGTGATCAAGGGTTGCCAAACCCGCATGAACAGCCAGTGGGTGCGCTGCAGCAACCATGAATCGGTTGCCCGGCACCATTTCATGTTGCGCGACAACAGAAATCGGGTGAACAATAAAGAGAGTACAACAGAGCCAAATCGCACTCAGTTTGGTAAATCTGATGGCAGAAAATCGGTACAAACCTACATCCATCGCGCTGAGCTTCAATTTCTGATGGAGTCTGAATTCGGTGTTTGACTGTGACGAAAGAAAACGCGCATGCCGAATAAATCCATAACAATGAGTATTGCTCCAATCGTTATCGCAGAGTCGGCGATGTTGAATGCACTGTAGTGCCAGCCGGCGTAGTGAAAATCCAGAAAATCAATGACATGACCGTGCATGATACGATCAATGATGTTGCCGACCGCGCCACCGACAATCAACCAGATTGCAGTTGCTGACTGACTTCGAGGTGGGCACAACACCCGTAGTGTGTAGATCAGTATTGCGAGAATGACAAGATTGGCCAGCAGAAAAAAAAGATTAACATCAAACTCAGATTGGGCTAGAAAACCAAATGCCGCACCTTTGTTGTAGACCAATACCAGATTGAAAAAACCGGTAACTTCAATCACCTCATACGGATGCAGATTCGACTGTATGGCCCACTTGGAAATCTGATCAAAGATGACGATAAGCAACGCGGTACCCAACTGAATTTTAACGGTCGGGTCGTTAGCATGCAGTGGCTTGCGTTTAGGCATGGTTAGCTGTTTTCATGCAATGCTGGAGACCGGCACCCGGGCATCAGGCGAATTGCCGCGCTTCACCGGCGCCTTCAATATTATCCACACATCGGGAACAAATTTCCGGATGTTGGGGATTCGTACCCACATCAGCGCGCCGGTGCCAGCAGCGAATACACTTTGGATGTTTCGACTTTTCGATGCGAATGACTAGGTCTGTGGATTCTGCATCCCGGTCCATGTGCGCGACCGAATCTATGGTTTTCAGTTGTGCACTGGAAGTAATGGTGATGAACTTCAGCTCATCTTTCAGCCATCCCAGAGACTCACGCATTGAATCGACGCAGTACAGCGTAACATCAGCGTCAAGTGACGAACCGATGACTCCTGCATTGCGCTGCACTTCAATTTCCCGATTGACCCGTTCGCGAACCGCGATGACCGGTGACCAGAAGTCAGTATTGACCGCTCCTTTTTCCACACACTCCACTGGCCAATCATCGTACCAGGTCGTCAGTAGAATTGATTCTTCAACTTTCTCCGGAACGTATTGCCAAATTTCTTCGGCGGTAAAACTCAAGACCGGAGCCAGCCACCGTACCATGGCGTTCAAAATGTGATACATGGCTGACTGTGCGGACAGCCGCCCGCGGCTTGCACGCGGCATCGTGTACAGCCGATCTTTAATGACATCCAGGTAAAACCCACCCATTTCCACAATACAGAACTGATGAATTTTCTGACAGACTTGATGAAATCGGTAATTTTCGTAAGCCGTAACAATTTCATCCTGCAGTTTCTTTGCCGTATACACCGCCCATTGATCTAGGGCCAACATCTGTTGCCAAGGCAGACATTCCGGCACCGCAAATCTATCCAAGTTGCCCACCAGAAACCGTGCCGTATTGCGAATACGGCGATAAGAATCAGTGGTGCGAGTCAGAATCTCTTTCGAAATTCCCATCTCAGTTTCATATTCGGTTGAAGCCACCCAAAGTCGCAGGACATCGGCACCCAATGTATCAATGATTTCCTGCGGGTGAATGACGTTACCGATTGATTTGGACATCTTTCGACCTTCACCATCGACGGTAAACCCATGCGTCAATACTGAACGATACGGTGCGTGGCCGGTAATCGCCGTGCTGACCAACAGACTGGACTGAAACCATCCACGATGTTGATCTGAACCTTCCAGATACATGCCGGCCGGATTGGTCAGTTCACCGCGACGGTTCAATACGCTGAAATGCGTCGCCCCGGAATCAAACCAAACATCCAGTACATCCGTAACCTGGTCGTAATCTTCGCTATCGGCACCAATGAACTCCGCCGGATCGGTATCGAACCAACCATCAATACCTTCCTGCTCAATTTTCTGTGCCACCTTTTCAAAAATCTCCAAGGTATCCGGATGCAGTTCACCCGTCTCTTTGTGGGTAAACAGGGTGATCGGTGTTCCCCAGACGCGTTGCCGGGACAGACACCAGTCCGGCCGATTACGAACCATACCATCAATTCTTGCCGCCCCCCAGTCCGGCACCCACTGAACGGTTTGGATGGCCTGCAGTGCCCGGTCTCGCAACCCCTTTCTGTTCATACTGACGAACCATTGCGGCGTCGCCCGATAGAGAATAGGTGTTTTGTGCCGCCAGCAGTGGGCATAGCTGTGTTCGATGACATCTGTGGCCACAAGGTCCCCCCGTGACTCCAACAGTTCAATCAGAATTTTGCCACCTTCATCCACCGTCTGACCACCGACGTGTGGCACGGTCGGAAGAAAACGGCCAGTCGGTCCGACGGGATTGAAGATCTCGAGTTTATGTTCCTTACCCAATGCAAAGTCTTCGTGACCATGCCCGGGGGCGGTATGCACCAATCCGGTACCCGCTTCGAGCGTCACGTGTTCACTTGGAATCATCGGCACCGGTCGGTCGTTCCCGTCGACGGGATGAGCAAATGTAAGGCCCACCAGCTCCCGACCTTCGATGCGGCCAACCGTTTCATACTGCTCAATGCCATAGCGCTGAAAGCAGGATTGGGCCATTTCGGTCGCCACAATCAAATACTCATGACCGCCCGACTTGAGCGGAGATTGAATCAGACTGTACTCAAATGATGTGTGAATCGCAACTGCCCGATTGGCCGGCAATGTCCAAGGAGTCGTCGTCCAGATGACACAGCTCACCCGTACATCATCCGCTGCAGATTTCACCCCGAAGGCATCAAGCACTACCGCTCGATCTATGGCTTCCATGCGTACATCAACCGTCGTGGAAACCTTGTCGAAATACTCAACTTCCGCTTCCGCCAGTGCCGAGGCACAGTCTGCACACCAATACACCGTCATCAGGTCGTGCATCATATGACCATTTTCCAGAATTCGAGCCAACGCGCGAACCGTATTGGCTTCGGTTTTGAAATTCATCGTGAGATAAGGATTGAACCAGTCACCAATTACTCCCATGCGAATGAATCCCTGCCGCTGCAGGTCAATCTGCTGAGCGGCAAATTCACGACAGGCTTTACGAAACCCGGAAGGGTCACTGCGATAGGCTTTGCGGCCTAGTCTTTTTTCCACTTCGTGTTCAATTGGCAGTCCATGGCAGTCCCAACCTGGTACGTAGGGTGAATCAAAGCCAGTCATGGTTTTGGACTTGACAATGACGTCCTTAAGAATTTTGTTCACCGCATGACCAATGTGCAGGGCGCCGTTGGCATAGGGTGGTCCGTCATGCAGCACCCATTTTTCTTTCCCGTTCCCGGCCTGCCGTAATTTCTGATAGATATCAATCTCATTCCAGTACTTCAGAGTTTCCGGTTCGCGCCGAGTAAGATTCGCCCGCATTGGGAACGTCGTTTTAGGAAGATTGATGGTGTGCTTATAGCTGATCATGGAATCACCATAGTTGTCGACGATTGAAGAACGAAAAAACGGCGCAGCTGGGCCAGAATGGCTGAGTATCAGTGTTCTGATTTGAACTCAATCCGGTTATTTTATTCTGAAATGGTTGCGGCAACAGTGCCCACATCACGTGTGTACTGATCAACGCCGGCACCTGAAATATTCCCGCGCCCGTTCAATGTCCTGCTGTATCTGTTCACACATCTTTGCAATGGAGGCAAATTTGATTTCATCGCGCACTTTCTGCTGAAAACGGACGCGCAGTCGCTGCCCATACAGATCAGCATGAAAATCCAGCAGATGAACTTCGAGCACCGACTTGGTGCCACCCACCGTCGGTCGCGTTCCCAAACTCGCCACTGCCGGCCAACTTTCCCCATCCGGCCAGTCTACTTCGACGATGAAAATTCCAGTAACGGCCGGTTTCGGTACTTCAATGCGTACATTAGCCGTGGCAAACCCCCAGTTTTTCGCATTGCCATCGCCACGTACGACGCGACCAGAAATGGAAAAGTCACGTCCTAGCAGCAGATTAGCCTGTGCAATCTGTCCGACCTCAAGGTACTGACGGATACGGCTGCTACTCACCCGTTCACCCTTCATTTCAAGCGTCTGCGTTCGATCAACTTCAATGTTGTGCGACCGGCAGATGGTATTGAGCATCGCAAAATCCCCACGCCGGTTTCTGCCAAAGCGAAAATCATCACCGACCACCACATATTGCACACCGAGTTTAGCGATCAGCAGCTCCTCAATAAAAGCTTCTGGTTCTGTGTTGGCCAATCGGTGATTGAAGCGGAGACAGCAGAATCGATCAACATGCAATTCCTGCATGGTAGTAAATTTCTCCCGGACAGTCATCAATCTTGGCGGCGCCGCATCCGGCACAAAAAATTCCATTGGATGGGGTTCGAAACTGATGATGGCGACCGGCAAATGTAACATTCGACCGCGCGAGACGAGTGCATCAATCACCTGCTGATGACCGGGATGCAGACCATCATAGTTGCCAATTGACGCGACGCATCCATAGTGTCTGGCTGCGATGTTGTACTCGCCGCGAATAAACTCCACTGACTCGGCCCGGGGTCTTTATGAACGTTGTTTGGAAACCGGCGTTTTCTTTGCCTTATTTTTACCAGTTGAGTCTGTTTCCACGTCCGCCCAGTCCGGATGCATTTCTTCAATGACTTCTGTGATCGGTCGCCGCTCAACAAAGCCACCGTTGTAGGAGTGATAATGATTGATGGTCAACTCCGGGTACTTCCAGCAGAAATAACCATCACCGCAATCAAAGTCCAACAGCCACAGCCCGCGCGCCACCAACCCGAGTCGATTCATTTTGGAAATCCACTTGCGCACCACGGTTTCGTATTCCCGTTCAACCGATGTGATACGAGGGTCGCTCGGTAGCAGGCGGTGGAGACGAGATTTAATTTCTTCAAGTTCCTGATGTGATTGAGCGGTAATCGGTTTGACCAGCTGTAAGGTATCACGAGCCTCGCTGAGTGTGAAACAACGCGGTGCATCGTGAAAACCGATTTGTACAATTTTGTTTTGTTTGTCTTCCAAATATGTCATCGTGTAATAAACTGTCGCACGCGAATGCCGGCGGCGAGCAGACAGACTCCATAAATCAGTGCGCCGGCCAGAATGTAACCGAACAGCAACAGAACTCTCATCAGAACACTATTTTCGAGCCAGATTTCCAGTGGCGGAACGAGAAGTTCAGCCAGAACATAACCCATTATAAATGTCGCCAAAATAACGCGGATTAAAAACGGCAACCAATTCCAGTGAAAGATAAAAACTCGATCTCTGATCAACCAGGCGAGTAGCAGGCCGGCGTTGACAAATGCAGCCAACGAGGTCGCGGCGGCGAGACCCACATGCTGCATAGGAAAGACCAAAGCGATGGCCAAAATAGTATTGATCACCATCGCATAGATGCCGGCCTTGACCGGACGTTTGGTGTCGTTGCGGGAAAAAAATCCAGGTGCCAACGCCCGCACTGCGACCAGCGCAGTGAGTCCAACCGAGAAGGCCACTAGTGCACGTGCCGACATGACGACATCAGTGCGGGTAAATTCACCGTGATAAAACAGCGTCGCCACCATCGGTTCCGCCAGGACGATCAGGCCGACAGTTGCCGGTAGCGAAATCAACATGCACCAGCGAAGCCCCCAGTCCAGTAGTTTCGAAAACTCATTGCTGTCCAGCTGTGCATGTTCCTTTGAGAGTCGTGGAAGAAGCACCGCGCCTAGCGCAACGCCGAAAACGCCGAGCGGAAACTCCATCAGCCGATCAGAGTAGTACAGCCAAGAAACACTGCCGGTGACTAGAAAGGAAGCGATAAACGTATTGACGATCAGATTCAGTTGGGCGACTGAACTACCAAATATCGCCGGTAACATCAGACGATAGACTTGTTTCGCCGCCGATTCTGCTTCGCCGGTCTGCTTCCGTCTGAGTTTGGGATGAGGAATAATGTTTTCTCGCTTCAGAAACGGAAACTGAAAAGCCAATTGAATTAAACCGGCGAGTAGCACGCCGATGGAGATGGCCATGGCGACATTACCGACGACGCGGGTCATCCACAGCGCCGCCGCAATCAGGACGACATTCAACAGGATCGGGGTGGCTGCTGGCGCAGCAAATTTACCATGCGCGTTCAGGAGCGCCGCACTCAATGCAACCAGACAGATGAAGAACACATAAGGGAAAGTTAATCGGAGGCAGCGGACAGTCAGTTCGAATTTATCCACATCGGCACGAAACCCCGGAGCAATCAAGGTAATGAAGATCGGTGCCAACAGTACCCCGACTGCAGTCAAAATCACGAGCGCCAGCGTCAATCGACCACTCACGATATCCACGAAGCCACGCACTTCATCAGTACTGCTGGCTAGTCTCTGCTGAGTGTAGACCGGTACGAAAGCGGCGGAAAATGCACCTTCACCGAAAATTCGGCGAAAGAAATTGGGAATTCGGAAGGCAACGAAAAATGCATCCGCTACTAGCGTGCTACCCATCAGCTGGGCGAACAGTATGTCGCGGAGTAGGCCGGTCACGCGAGAAATGACCGTCATCGATCCGAAGGCAGCGGTAGACTGCAGTAAACCTTGAGTGTCGCGCGCTGCGGTTGACGAACCGGAATCGTGACGTTTAGCCATTACTGTGGTTCAGGAGCGCTGACATCTGTTGCAGAAAATCCCGCTGGCCGCCGTAACTTGGATGACGGATGGGATACACTTTACGAGACCCGCCAACTTGCTTGGCGACTAGGGCGGCATCTTTACCGATGGACAAAATGCGCTTGGGCTGCAACAGAGCGATCAAATCCATCAATATTTCGGTACCCACTTGCCGCTCCTTGGCGTTGTGCGCACGATTGGTGAATGGCCGGCCCGGATGGTGCGAGTGCAGTGGAAAGACATTCCAAAGAAAAACTTGACTTTCAAGCGGCGCGAGCACTTTCCAGATCATAGTTGCCGTCTGCTCCTTGACCCAATCCCCTCTTGTGGGTCTTTGTATCGCAACATGCCAACGCTGGGTGTGGGTGGCGAAATGCAAATCATCAGTAAATGCCAAACCCGTTCGACGACCGCCACGGTAGCCAAGTTCGCGGCCCAGCCAGAGTGAATCAAGTTCAGTCATACTGGCGCGCGTGAGAATCTCGCGCAGTGCATGGGTACGCA
This sequence comes from Arenicellales bacterium, assembly GCA_965116205.1. Taxonomy (GTDB): domain Bacteria; phylum Pseudomonadota; class Gammaproteobacteria; order Arenicellales; family JAJDZL01; genus JAJDZL01. The sequence continues at coordinate 928,776 of OZ220493.1, forward strand.
GTTGCGGTGCCTGATCACGATCGAAATACGAACAGCGTTCGGTATAAGGATTGAACACCCTATCAAAGCTGAGCGTCTGCAACTGATCGATGAATTCATCTGGACTCACGGCAACAGAGTATTAAAGATGCAACGGGTACGCAAAGTTCAATCACGCGGCGGCAACCGCCGGCCATTGATCTGATGATAAAGGTACAAGACTAGCAAGTGGAATTTTCTCCAGTCATATGGTAGTCAACGTCGATGAGTGCAGTTGAGTCGGTTTCGCCGGCCGAATTAACGAAAGAGACAACTTTTACTGCTGAACATCTGTTAACCTAGAAAATGATACAGAATTTATAGCTCTTTATTATCAATCAGATGTTAATTCAGTTCGATCGCATTGACTAGTCCTCCGGCAAGCCATTAGATTACACTGCATAGATGAGTAAAATAACAATGGAGGTTTTAAAATGCGCAACTCCAGTTGTATCTACGTGAATTTTCTAAAATATTTTGTTTACATTGATACAATACAGCATTCTAATTTTTAATAACTACGAAACTAGTAGGAGTATTGTTAATGTTTTTTAATCGAAATTTAGTGGCCTGTGCCGTACTGTCCTGCGCCCTGTTCTTACCGGGACTAGCTAGCGCAAAGACTGTGATTCGTATCCAGTCTGCTACCCCTGCAACTGCAGACGAGGCAGTCATGTTGCGTCGATTCGCAGATAACGTCAATGCTTTAACCAACGGCGAAGTCGAAATGGAAATTCTTTCTGCGGGTGCCGTTGTTGGCGTGACAGAAATCGTGGAAGCCGTGAATGCCGGACTTGTGGAAGGTGGATTTGCCTGGACTCACTATTGGTCAGGCTACCATCCCGCCGCCGTGCTGTTTGGCTCACCAACTGCCGGTGCCGGTCTGGGCATAGACAATCTGGCCTGGGTCGCCTGGTACATGGAAGGCGGCGGTCGTCAACTATACGACCGACTGTGGGATGAGATGGGTATGAACATCAAAGGTCTGATGTTACAGCCGGTCGGGCCTGAAGCGCTAGGCTGGTTCAAGGAGCCGATCAACAGCATGGATGATTTTCGCAAATACCGATTTAGGGCACCGCCGGGAATTCCAGGACAAACTTACAATGACATCGGCGTTGCAGCGGTCGCTATGGGCGGCGGCGACATCTTACCGGCGCTTGAGAAAGGCACCATTGATGCGGCCGAATGGTGTTGTCCGAAACCCGATTCAGTATTCGGTTTCCAAAAGGTGCTGAAACACTACTACCTGCAGGGCCTGCACCAGGTGGTCGTCAATGCCGACGTCTACATCAACAAAGATGTTTGGAACAGTTTAACCCCACATCAGCAGTTGGCCATGGAAGTTTCAGCAGATGCTTCACTGATCCAGTCTTTGTCCTATCGAATCTATGAAAACGGTAAAGCTCTGAAAGATCTGACCGATAATCACGGCGTCGTGCTCCATGACACACCGGAAGACTACTTCACTGAATACATGAATGCGGTGTTAAACAGCATGGAAAAGAACAAGGCTGAAAACGAGTTCTTTGCGGAAGTTTGGAATTCTTTGGAAGAATTCGCGCAAATCGCCGTGCCCTTCTGGGCCGGCGCGCAGACCACGAATGCAAATCTGGGTCAGGCTTACGCAAAACAACTGCAGTAGAATCATTCAGTTAAACTGCTTGCGTTGCAGTTTGGCGATCACTCAAGGGAGAACCAGTGTCAGTCTGCTACAGACTGACACTGGTTCTTATGTGGTATTCAGTCGATGATTTCTCTAAAGACGATAATCACACTGCTGATTTATTCGACAGTTGGATTTGGTCGAAGGTCGGGTATTGAATTGACACTGCCAAAAGACGTATCTTCCCCATGCGTTGAATGGTTGCAAGTCACCGGTAAAAAAGTGATAATAGAGCTATCAGATCAGTGGTTGGTCAGTAATCTGAAGCATTCTTACTGACCTAACGCACACACCACAGTAGCAGAAAGTGTGCGTTGTTGATTGCATTGCTAACCCCATTACCAGGATATATTACATTGGCTAACTCTCCGCAGGCTCGCAAACGAGCTAGACAGAATTTAAAACACCGCGCGCGGAATATGAGTGAACGGGCCGCAGTCCGCACGCATATCAAGAAATTCTACAAGGCACTTGAAGCCAGCGATCTTGAAGCAGCGCAGGAGAATTTTCGCACCGCCTGTGCAAAGATTGATCGAAGTGCGCGCAAAAAACTGCAGCATAAAAACAAAGCCGCTCGACTCAAAAGTCGCATGAATGCTAAGCTGAAGGAACTGGCGACAAAACATTCATCATGCTAATTTCCGTAAATCAGGTTCGGTAACCACAGCACCAACTGCGGAAACAGGATGATCAAGGTCAGGCCGACCAGTTGCAGCACCATAAACTGCATCATGCCAAAATAAATATCTTTTAAATCCCATTCCGGGACGACACCCTTCAGGAAATAAGCTGATAGCGCCACGGGTGGTGATAACCATGCCGTCTGTAGATTAACCGCGACTAAGATCGCGAACCATGTCAGGTTGAACTGCAGTTGATCAATCAGCGGAATCAGTATCGGCACAATGATCAGCACGATGGGTACCCATTCTAACGGCCAGCCGAGCAGAAAAATCAACGCCATCACCATAATCAGCACGACATAGCGATTGACTTCCAATGCCAAGAGAAAGTCAGTCAGCATGGATGGGGTACCCAGCCGCGAAAATACCGCACCAAAAAAGTTGGATGCCGCCACCAACACCATGATCAAGGCGGTGATTTCCAAAGTTTTGATCAGCGCATTAAACAATCGCTGCCAATTGAGTTTGCGATAGGCAAGTGCCAGAACGAGTGAGCCAATCGCACCACAGGCGGCACCTTCGGTTGGCGTGGCTAGTCCGAACATAATACTGCCTAAGGCGGCAAAGACCAGCGCGGAAGGTGGGATCAAACCGAGTAGAAACTCTCTCCACACCTCGGCCATACTCGTTGGTCGCTCTGATTCCGGAAGTACCGGACCCAACTCAGGATTGAGCCAACAGCGCACCAGAGAGTACCCGGTGTAAATCAATGCCAGTAGAATGCCGGGGACAATGGCAGCGGCAAACAGCTCGGTAACCGGTATTTCCATCACCGGGCCCATCACGACCAACATAATGCTCGGCGGAATCAGAATGCCGAGTGTACCGCCAGCCGTAATGGTGCCCGAGGCCAGTCGAACATCATAGTTCGAACGGTTCATGGTTTTTGCCGCCATGATCCCCAGGATGGTCACCGAGGCACCGACGATGCCAGTGGCGGCGGCAAAAATGGTGGAGACGAACAGCACTGCGACAAACAGTGAACCACGCACCCGCGACAGCATCAGCTGTACGGACGCAAATAAGCGCTCCATCAGCCCAGCTTGCTCCATCATGATGCCCATGAATATAAATAGCGGCACCGCAGCCAGTGTCTGCTCCATCATCACGGAGTAGAACTGAAAAGTCATTAAGTAAAAGACGACTTGCCCAAATCCGATGTAACCGAAAACAAAACCCAGAAAAATCAGGGTGAAGGAAATCGGAAATCCGACGAAGATCGCCAGCAGCATGACTCCGATCAATATCAGTCCAAGGACTTCAGGGGTCATGAAAGTGGCCAACGTCCGCGGGTGGCAGCGTAGAAACTCTTCAGCAGCTCAGAGATGCCTTGAATGATCAGAAAAAATACACCGATCGGAAGCGCGCTCTTTATCGGTGCAACCAGAGGCATCCAAGCGGTATCCATGCCTTTTTCCAGCCGGCCCCATGAGAGTCCGGCAAAATCCAGTGCAGTCCAGAAGAAAACTAACATACCAGGAAAGTATAAAATGATGTATAGGCTGGCATCGACGATGCCCTGAGTTCTGATGGAAAAGTTCCGATAAATGAAGTCGGCGCGGATGTGAACACCCTTGGACAGTGCATAACCGGCACCCAGCATAAACAATGCACCGGACATCATTCGGCTCAGGTCATAAGCCCACGCGGTCGGCGCCAAGAATACATAGCGCATAAACACTTCGTAGACCATCACTGCAAATAGCGGGATAGTCAGCAGACAGACTGCCCGCCCAACCCACAGACTGAACGTATCAATCCAGCGAATCAGGAATGCCATCCAAAGTGACATATCACTGGGTAAGTTAGAAAGGTCACCAGAACGACGTTCAGCGATTAGCTCATCCGTTACATCGGTGATTTCTGGCGATTCTTCAGCCATTGACTTGCCTAGTTTTGGTGGTCACTGCTATTTTCTCATTGTGATCTGCCGGCGGATTGAGAAACTCAGTTTCATTCAATCATCCATACTTCAGTGAGTAGATTCTATTCTATTGCCAAGTGACAGATTGAGCTTTGTGACTCCTAATTTACCTAACAAGTATTCTCGTTGATCTATGAATTGAATCAAATGCTGGAGGTGTCCGCAACTCATGTATCGCCCGAACCGAGTACGAGATAGAACCTATAATCATTGATTGTTCTTGATGGTACATGTGCAAAGATTTGTTAATACCTTAACTCATAAGAGGTTTAGTTTCGTGGTTACTCAATTGGCCTTGTGGCGCGTGGTGCATAAAATTACTTGATCCAACATGTGAATGTTCACCGCGCCAGACTTGCGACACACCGGTTCATTCAAAGCAGGTAAACTCGAAAAATGGTTTTCGAGTTGATCACGATTTTAGGAGGATATGAATGAAAGTCAGTGCGGGAATGGTCGTCTACAGTTTAGGCAAAATTCCCTGTTCAGGGGTTGGCCTGCAATGGTCAAATGACGAATTGAACCATGCAATGGACGAGCGAGTAGCCGCCATAGTTTTTGATGATAAGGGTACAGCAAACATTGATGATATCCTTGCTGGTTTGGTTGGAACGGATTTTTCTCAAGAACAGTTGCGGCGTACATTTGAGCGCATCAAGGAAGTTGATGTTTGGCGCATCGGTGAAGCGACCGCCCAGGCATACCTGACTGATCATCGTTCGTGCAGCTTTCCTTGGATGACTGCTTGGGATGAGAAAAAGAGAGGAGCAAGCATGCCCGGTGCCGACCTCGTCGGGTTCGGAAGAGACACCAATGGGGATTGCTTTGCATTTGGTGAGGTAAAAACTTCTCAAGAAGACAAATACCCACCGAGGGTAATATACGGTTACACAGGACTCAAGAAGCAATTGGAAAATTTGCGAGACAGCGAAGAAATTCGTCGTGATCTTGTGTTGTATCTCAGTCACCGAGCTAAACACGCCACCTGGCATACACAATTCAAGAGTGCGACAAAGAGATATATTAATAACACCTCTGACGTGCAGATTTACGGGATCCTAATCCGCGATGTACAGCCTGGAAGAATGATCTGCACAAGATAGTCATAGAACTTAACGCCGGGCGTCCAGAGACAATGCGCATCGAACTCCTTGCACTTTATCTGCCGCAGAATTGCTTGGAAAGTGGCGAAAATTTATTTTCGGCGAGTAAGAGTGGACAATGAGTGCATCAGTTAAAGCACTGGAAGCGTTAGACAGTCATTGGGCAGTCGGTGCCATTAGCACCGAAGATAAAAAACGAGCCGACACCCTCGTACACCAGAGACTAGCGATGCAGGCCCGTGGTGAGCAGATAGAGTTTTCGTTCGCGGCTGATACACAGGACGACTCACTGTTGGAGCGAGTGGCTCTTGCCTTCGAGCTCGCCGCTATTGAAGGTCTTGACGAACTAAGTCGACCAGCCGGTGAAAATCACGATTTACGTAGCCAAGCTGTCGCAGCAGCCTTCCGAGCCTTCGAAATTCGTCGACTTCTTTCGATTCCGGGTGAGCCTAATGCCCACCTGTATTTCGTGTTGCAACTGTCTGCCATTGCCTATTGTGGTGATCGCTGGTCTGACCTTTGGCAATGGTATCAAGAAAAGGAAGATGTTATTCGAATGCCTTCTGGTGAAAAAGTACAGTGGGACCGAAGACTCCTGCACCGACTATTCGATTGCTGGATACGACTGTTTCGTAAACAAAATTGGAGTGACCTCAACGAGATTCATAAGATTATTGCTGAACTGCGCAACGACCAGGCAAAATATGAAGCCGATTGTCTAGATAATGGCTCACCGGCACTAGATCAGGCAATCGCCCTGCGACTAGCGGCACTCTACAACTGGGCGAAAGCAACCGAGACGCTGGCGAGTTATATTCTACAGGGAGAGCCGAATGAACCGTTCAGCGCCTTAGATAAGCACTTTGAGGTTGGTATCTAGGCAGCAGCTGGGTCGGGAGATGCTCAATATGAAGTGGTGCTGAGATGGCTACACGCCGCGGCGCGAATTATGGTTACGAACTCGCTGTGGTGGGCAACACGAACAGTCAACTCGCAAACATCGCAGTTCGTGCAATCTCTAACACACCGGCAACACCGCGCAATGTTCGAGTTGCTGCCACCACAACGGACGGCTTTACTTGAACAGGGACTACTGGACCAGGCAAAGACCGCGATTGTGATTGACATGCCTACATCCGGCGGGAAAACGTTACTAGCACAGTTTCGCATCCTTCAGGCATTGAATCTTTTTCAGCCTCAAAAAGGGTGGGTAGCGTATGTTACTCCTACCCGCGCGTTGTCGTCACAGATCATGCGGCGCCTGCGTGCAGACTTTGAACCGATTGGTCTACGAGTCGAGCAGTTAACTACCGCCATAGAGGTAGACGCGTACGAAGAAGAACTTCTTGCCGACAAAGAACAACCTTTTGACATTTTGGTTTCAACTCCGGAAAAACTATCGTTAATCATTCGCAACCAAAAGGTGGAACGTCCGCTGGCGCTGGTCGTACTGGACGAGGCACACAACACAGAAGCAAGTGGGCGGGGGTTGCGAATCGAACTTTTTTTAGCAACAGTTAAACGCGACTGTCCTCACACTAACTTTTTACTACTGATGCCCTATGTAGAGGAATCAGATTCTGTCGCACGCTGGCTGGCGCAGGACATCAACGCTGGTAAGGCAATCAGTTTAAGTACTGTTCCGTGGAAACCGAACGAAAGAATCGTTGGTCTGTATCGTGCAGTTGCCGATGACAGCGTTCGGGGTGGGTGGCACCTTGTCTTCGAAACGTTAACCGTACCCAAGATGGCAATGCCGATTCAGGGAACGCACCGCGTGGGAGGCGTGAAGCCTATTGACGTACCGAAGAGCAAAGTGCTGATAAAAGATAAACAGAAGGGATTAGGGTTACAGACGGCTGCCATCGGTACGGTGATGTCGAAGCGCGGCACGAGCATTGTAGTGGCGAACAATATTCCCACCGTTTGGAAGATGGCTGAGGAAGCGTCCCGGAGTCTCCCGGTTATGGATAAAGTTTCGGAGGATATCAAGTTGGTTCAAGACTTCCTGCGCACCGAGATCAGCGCCGATTTTAAGCTCGTGAACATGCTTGATAAAGGTATTGGTGTGCACCACGCGGGGTTGTCGGACGATGTCCGGGCGCTGATGGAATGGCTTGCAGAGACCGGTCATCTGCGAATGCTGTGTGCCACTTCGACAATCGCACAAGGCGTAAACTTCCCAGTGTCGTCGGTTTTCCTGTCTTCGCGGTCCGTTTGGCAGGGGAATAGAAATGCGGAAATTAATCCGCGGGAATTCTGGAACCTCGCCGGACGTGCCGGTCGCATCGGTCAAGACAGCGTAGGGGTGATTGGTCTGGCGGAAGGCACAGACCGTGAGGCAATGATCCGGTTTGTCAGCCAAAACACCGGTGCACTTGTATCACGTCTAGTAGTACTGCTTGACGAGCTTGCCGAACAGGGGACGTTAGCAGAGTTAGCAGAAGTGCTTTGGAAAGATCAATGGGAAGACTTTCGATGCTATATCAACCATTTATGGGCGCAAAAACAGAATTTGGACGCAGTACTCTCGGACTCTGAGCAACTATTAAGGCAGACTTTCGGTTATGTTTCCTTACGAAACGACCCAGAGCAGAGACAGAAAGCGGATGCGCTACTGAGTGCAACACGAAGTTATGCGCACCAACTGGCCGATATGCGCCCCGGTATTGCAGAACTTGCAGATTCAACCGGATTTTCACCCGAAGGTGTTCAGACAGCAATGCATGGAATGACGAACCTAAAGAACAGACTAAACGTAGCGGACTGGGCACCGGAGAGTCTTTTTAGTGCCGCCGGAAAAATGGCTGATCTTTTTGGGGTTATGTTGCGGATACCACAACTCAAGCGAGACCTAGAAAGTTTGAATTCAGGGAGTAATGCACCTGACGGACGTCAGATATCCGAGATTACCAATGATTGGGTGAATGGAGAACCGCTGGAAGTCATCGCCAAGAAGTATTTCAGTAACGACAAGGATGATGATGAAGGTACAGATGCATTAACAAAAACATGTAAAGCAATCTATCGTACCATAGTGAATAGTGGAACATGGGGGGTTTCAGCTCTGAGCCGAGTGTCAGGACTTGACTTCGACACACTTTCAGAAGCCGAGAAAAGACGCATTAATGTTCTGCCTGCCATGATCTATCACGGTGTGAATAGCGAACACGCTGTACTAATGCGGATGAACTCAGTTCCGAGAAGCGCGGCAGAGGCGCTAGGCAGATTGTATCAAGAGTCCACCGGAATCAAAGAGCAACGATACTCTGTAGGGGATGCGCGAAGATTCCTGCAGGAACTTCACATCAATGATTGGAATAGCGTAACACCCAAAGGGGCATCGCTGACTGGTAAAGAATACCAGAGAGTTTGGGAAATTCTTTCCGGTGAAATGACTTGAACAGCCGGTGTCGAAAAGGACACAAACCTTCGTTTTGCAACTTATGCAACCCGTTTTTACTCAACGATGGATGTCAAAATTGACACTCAACGCATGGTCACCAATTCTTCTGCAGCGGTCGGATGAATAGCCACGGTATTGTCAAAATCTTGTTTTCTAGCCCCCATCTTCACGGCGACGGAAAATCCCTGAATCATTTCGTCAGCATCATCGCCGACCACATGACAACCAACCACTGTTTCGTCAGGTCCGGTGGTGATCAACTTCATTAACGTCGGAGATTTTCGCCCGGTGACCTGATAGTACATATTGTTGAACTCACTGGTGTAGACCTTCACGTCATTACCAAATTTCTCCCGTGCCGCTGATTCACTGAGACCCACTGTACCGATGGGAGGATGACTGAATATCACCGACGGAATATTGTCATAGTCCAAATATGCCCCGCTTTGTCCGCCAAACAGCCGATCAGCCAGTTTGCGGCCGGCGGCGATGGCGACCGGCGTCAAGGCAACTCGACCGGTCACATCACCGACTGCATAGACGTTTTCATTCGAAGTTGCCTGATATTGGTCTGTTTGAATGTACCCTCGTGCATCAACCTCAACAGCCACAGCCGCTAGATTAAGGCCCTTGGTATTGGGCTTTCGACCGATGGCGAAGATAAATTCATCAACCCCTTCAATAGCACTCGCATGACTGAGTTCAACGCGTAAAGTTGAATCTTCTTTGCTGATTTGGGTTACTGAATTGTGCAATACAAACTGCACGCCATGGCGTGCCATTTCTTTCATCACCACTGCTGTCAAGGAATGATCAAAGCCGCGTAGCAGCTGATCCTTTCTAAGCACCATGATTACTTCGCTACCCAAACCGTGTAGCACGCCAGCGAATTCGGTTGCTATATACCCGGCGCCCACGATGACAACTTTGCCTGGTAGTCGCTCCATTTCGAAAAAACCATCGCTGGTTATCGCGAATTGAGCACCGGGAATCTCTGGAACAATGGGCCGACTGCCCGTTGCAATCAGGATGTGCGGCGCCACCAATATCTCTTTACCCACCCGAATCGCGGTGCCTGACGTGAACTTGGCCTGTCCGGGAATATAAGTAACCTGGGCATTGTTCAGATTGCTCTCATAAATCCGATTCAAGCGCGCAACGTACTCATCACGAGCCTGTTTGATTTTGCGCCAATCGAAGCTTTCCACCTTAACACCAAATCCATAGTCTGGTGCATCATGCAGTGTTTCAGCAATGCGCGAAGTTGTCCACATGACTTTTTTGGGAACACAGCCAACATTGACACAAGTGCCGCCGAGCTTGTGACTTTCAATCACTGCACAGGTTGCCCCGTATTCGGCAGCCCGTCTTGCAGTGGCCAAACCGCCACTGCCACCACCAATGACGATTAAATCGAATGGTCTATTCATTATTTCTCCTTAAAACCCGAAAGTGTTCAGCCGTTGTTATGAGTATGAATGTTGTTGCAAGATGGTCACGAGCCGGATTCAATCAGCAGACGGGCGTTACCGCCGGCCGCGGTGGTGTCAATGCACAGTGTTTTTTCCGTCACGAACTGCCAAGGCACCCAAGCATCTGTAATGAACTGAACGATTTGGCCATCCAAGTTGGCCAAGTCGCAACGAAGTTCAACGGTAAGATTGTGTTCCAGATACTCAAACGTTATACCAGCCAGTGCCGCACTAGAAGCAAGACTTATAGCATCGGGCACGAATGGACTGGTAATGATGGGTATTTCAGCCGCCATGAGCTTTTTTGTCAAGGTCGAGTTGACGCCAACGGCTAATACGGCATTACCACCGGCCAGTGCCTGAATCACGTGTTTCGCGGAACCAATGCAGACGAAGATACCCTTGGGTTGGAAATATAGACGGTTGCTTTCGCCGGTCGGTGCATCAAGGTCCACCGGTGATTGCATGAGTTGCAGTGTGTCACTGAGAATTTGTGATAAATTCGAGTCGTACTGGACCACTACTTGGAGTCTGCTTGCATGATCCTCGCATTGACGCCATGCGGCTTGTAGATGAGTGAGTTGCTCCAGTTCTTCACGCACATCACCCCGTTTATGGTATGCGCCGCTACAGATGGTATCTGCATCATCACGAAATGCCTGGAGATTTGCCGTGTAGTGTGGCCCACCGGCCTTTGGGCCAGTGCCAGATAGACCTCTACCACCGAATGGCTGACATCCCACCACCGCCCCAATTTGGTTGCGATTGACATAAATATTGCCGACATCGACGGCCGTTGTGACCTGTTGTACGCGCTGGTCGATACGTGAATGAATGCCAAATGTGAGTCCGTACCCCGAGCTGTTGATTGCGTCAATGACATCAGGTAAATGCGGTGCACGAAAACTGGCAAAATGCAGCACCGGACCAAAAACTTCACCTGGCAGATCCTCAATTCCTGACACCTCGATGGCACATGGCGCCACAAAATGCCCATGCAGACCATCTAGCAACGGGGTCTGATAACGTAACCTTCCTTTAACTTTCATCTGCTCAATGTAATCGTTGATGGTCTGCTTTGCGCAACCGTCAATCACCGGTCCGATGTCTGTTTCAACGTTCCATGGGTCACCGACCGTCAAAACTTCCATACCTCCGAACAACATGTCGCAAACTCGCTCTTGCACTTCTTCCTGTATGTATAGGATACGCAACGCCGAGCAGCGCTGACCGGAACTCTGAAATGCGGAAACAAGAATATCTCGAACCGCCTGCTCCGGCAGTGCAGTGGAGTCCACAATCATGGCATTGACACCACCGGTTTCAGCAACCAGTTTTCCTAAAGGATTGCCTTTTTTGGCCATGGTTTGGTGGATGAACCGGGCCGTTTCGACGGACCCGGTAAAACTGACGCCAGCGATGCGCGGGTCGGCGACCAAAGCGGTGCCGACCATTTTTCCAGTACCGTTGACCGTAACACAGGCTTCCATAGGAACGCCGGCCCGGTGCATCAGTTCAGCAGCTCGACAGGCAATGAGTGGGGCCTGTTCCGCCGGTTTAGCGATCACTGAATTTCCGGCTGCGAGAGCACCGGCAATCTGTCCAGTGAAAATTGCGAGTGGAAAGTTCCAAGGTGATATGCACACGATGACGCCGCGCGGCCGGCCCCGATGCGACAACTGCTCAAGACGAACTGCCTCATTGGCATAGTAACGGCAAAAATCAACCGCTTCTCGTACTTCTGCCACTGCATCAACAATCGTTTTGCCAGTTTCTCGCACCATCAGCGCAATCAGTTCAACCTGGTTTTTCTCATACTCATCAGCCACCCGGCGCAGAACAGCGGCGCGATCGGTGGTGCAAATCTGCTGCCAGCTGTTGAATCCACCCACCGCATAAGCGATCAGATCTGAAATTGAACCCGATGGCGTGTTCAGTATCTTTCCGACTGGATGGTTGATATTGGCTGGATTGACTTTTGTTATAAAGTCAACTAACTGGCCATGGTCGTACTGAGAAGGTAACCCAGTCCAATGGCAGTCACGAAAACCATCCATTACTTTTCTGAATCGAGTGAGTTCCAACTTACTTTCCAAATCTATCCCTAGCGAGTTCCGGCGTGATTCTCCATAAATCCATTTTGGTAGTGGAATGGCATCGTTTCGCATGGCGTCAACTCGGTGTGCCAGATGATCAACAGGATCAGACACAACCTGCTGAACCGGAGTATGTCGGTCCATGAGCTGATTGACAAAAGAGCTGTTTGCGCCATTTTCCAAAATACGTCTAACCAGATAAGCGAGCAGATCTTCATGGGCGCCAACCGGTGCGTAAATCCGACACCGGCAAGTGAATCTTCTCCGGACTTCTTCGTAGACTTCTACGCCCATTCCATGCAACCGCTGAAATTCAAATTCGTTGTCCTCCGTCGCCATTTCAAGTACGGAGCGAATGGTGTGAATATTGTGAGTTGCAAACTGTGGGTAAATTCGATCATTCAGTGCAAAGAGTCGTTGTACACAAACCAGGTAGGAAAGGTCTGTTGAACTTTTCCGCGTGAAGACAGGATATTCTGCAAGTCCCAGTACCTGCGCGCGTTTAACTTCGGTGTCCCAATAAGCGCCTTTGACCAAGCGCAACATTACTTTGCGATTCATTGTTTTCGCCAATGCGTAAACCCATTCGATGACTGGTAGTGCGGGGGGTGCGTAGGCCTGCACGACGATGCCCAAGCCATCCCACCCCCGTAGCTCAGAAGCCGACAGCACTCGTTCGATTACATCTAGGGATAGATCTAATTTTTCAGATTCTTCGGCATCAATGTTGAACCCCATATTGGCTTCCCTTGCCAACTTAGCCAGCTCCAAAGTCGATGCAACCAGTTCATGCAGAATCACGGTTCGCTTTAGGGTTTGGTAGCGCGGGTGGAGAGCTGACAGTTTGACGGAAATACCCGGATTGTGCTGCACGTCGTCAGCATGACATTGAGTGGCCAGAAATTCAATGGCGCGAATATAGGCGGCTTTGTAGCGCTGGGCATCCGACCAGGTGAGCGCCGACTCACCGAGCATGTCGAAGGAGTAGTGATAACCCCGCTCGACGAACTCGCGACCGCGGAATTCAGCAGACTGAATGTCAGGGCTGAGGATGAACTGCTCGGCAATCAGTTGCATGGCTTTGGCCACTGCCACCCGCACCATCGGTTCACCCAGTCGTTTCAACACCTGTCGCATAGTCCATGCGACCTCGTCACTTCGGTCGTACTTCAATATTTTGCCAGTCAGCATCAAAGCCCAAGTAGATGCATTCACTAGAGAAGATGATGAGTGCCCAAGATGGCGTCCCCAGTCTGCGGCAACCAACTTGTCGCTGATCAGTGCATTAATCGTCTCAGCATCCGGCACTCGCAACAGTGCTTCGGCCAGACACATCAAAGCGATACCTTCGTCGGTGGTCAGGCCGTATTCAACTAAGAAAGGAGACATCAACCCGGATGGCTGACATTGTCTGACGCGTTGCACCATTTCGACTGCGTCAGCGCAGACCTGAGCGCGGCGATCCGATGACAATCGAAATTCATTGAGCAGTGTATTTACAACTTCCGTTTCCGGGACGCATTGATGTTTCCAGATTTGCTCTCTGTATTGTTGCAGTTCGGGATGCACTGGCATTTCAGGCATGAGGTATCAGAATTCAGTCGGAAAAACGGATGCGGAGAATTTCACCGTCCTGTGGTTGATATGTCTTACCTTCAATGCGCAGTCGGCCGGCTTTTTTGACCGCCTGTTCACTGCCATATTCAACAAGGTCTTTCCATGCCATTACTTCGGCGCAAATGAATCCCCTCTCCATATCCGTGTGAATGCGCCCGGCCGCCTGTTTTACAGACGTTCCTTTGGGGATGGTCCATGCGCGCACTTCAGTTTTGTTAAACGTAAAAAAAGTAATGAGTTGCAGCACCGAAAAGACAGCCGACGTGACCTGGTCAATGGCACCCCGTACCCAACCCATTTCCCTTCTGAAGGATCTCTGGTCTTCTTCAGACATCGCCGTAAGTTCAGCTTCGAGTGCCGCACAGATTGCGATGGTGGGCACTGCACTTTGGGAGTCATCAAGGAAATTTTCTTTGGCATCCTGCCCATTCTCGGCCATATTCAAAACGTAGATTTTACGTTTAGCAGACAGTAAATGTAAGGCTTTAACAATATCATATTCTTCGATGTCGTACTGAAGCGCACTGACGGGTTCAGCTGTCTCCAAAACCCGTTTGATTTTCGAAAGCACTGCGACTGTCAAGGCTTCACTCTTGTCACCGACTCGTGCCCGTCTGGTGGCTTTCTCCAGCGCTTTGGTGACCGTTGCATGGTCGGCAAGAATCAATTCAAGGTTAACCAGCTCAATATCTGCCTGCCAATTGGATGGGTCGTCGAAACATCCGACAATATGGGCGATCACGTCCATTTCGCGAATGTAAGACAGAAACCGATTACCCAATCCCTCGCCCTGTGACGCGCCTTCGACCAGACCGGCAATGTCAACGAACTCAAGCATCATTGGCTGCAGATTGTCAATACCCACTACTTTCCCGAGCGCCGGTAGGCGATCGTCGGGCACCGGCGCACTGCCAGTATTGGGTTTAATCGTGCAGAATGGGAAGCTTTCAGCCGGGACGTTCGAATGAGTGAGAGCGTTAAATAGAGTTGATTTGCCAGCATTTGGCAGTCCAACCAATCCACACCGAATGGTCATGGTTCAAACCACGGGCTCAAGTGGAAGGGTCACCCTTCAGATGCATCCGGTGACCCGACTGTGCAAACTCGTCATCACCTTTTCAACATTGCCGGTCAGCAGTTCAGGCAGTGCGTCGATCGCATCATCAATGGCCTGATCAATCAGTAACTGATCAGCCGCTGATGGATTGCTGAGCACATAAGGGATGGTATTGGTGTTTCGATGGGGGCGGCCGATACCCAGGCGAATGCGAAGAAAATCCCGTAACCCACCATTCGTAATGATATCGCTAACACCATTATGACCGCCGGCCCCGCCGCTTGATCTGATGCGAATATTACCCACCGGGAGGTCGAGATCGTCATAAACAATAATCGTTCGACTGGGATCAATCCCGTAGTATCGGTTGACCAGATTGAATGCCGTACCGCTTCGATTCATAAACGTCATGGGCTGCACCAACCAGACCGATGCACCGTTGATGGTGACACGTACTAGACTGGATTGCAATCGTGCATTGAATTTCAGTTGCCTGTGGTATTGCAGTGCAACCCTTTCGACGAATCGAAAACCGCAGTTATGGCGGGTGTTTCGATACTGTAAGCCGGGATTGCCCAGTCCAAATATGGCACGCGTATCCGTCACAGCTCATCTCGGCAGAAGGATTGCGAATTGGGGTAGCTACTGCGCTGCCATGCCGGATGGCAGCTCGACGCGATTGGAATGATTATTCGTTCTCTTCAGACTCGATTTCCGTTTCCAGAATATCGTCAGCTTCCAGCTCTTCATCGTCAGCCGCTGCCGAAATTTTTGAAGGCGTTATAGACGCAACAGCATAGTCATCGGCATCGTGTAACATGGCGGTCAGCTCAACATCTGCCGGCAAATCAATATTCGACAGGTGAACGGATTCATTAATTTCCAGGGTACTGACATCAACAACCAGATATTCCGGTAGATTTTTGGGCAGGCATTGAATCTCAACATCATTGATTAACCGGGTGAGAATGCCACCGGACAACTTGATACCCGGAGCATGTTCATCTCCTTCAAAATGGAGTGGCACCCGTAAGGTGATCTGTTCTGTGGCTTTCACCCGCTGCAGGTCAACGTGCAGAACTTGCGGTCTATGGGGGTGCATCTGAATTTCACGAAGAATCGTTCCCTGTTTCTTACCATTCTCTTTGATATCAATAATGGCGGAATGAAAGGCTTCAACTGCGAGATTGTGGACTAAGCTGTTGTGATTGGTGCTGTAGTGAACGTTGTCTTGGCCCGCCCCGTACACCACGACCGGAACTTGTCCCTGGCGCCTTAACCGGTGACTACTTGCGGAACCGAACTCCTCGCGGAGGGTAAGATCAATTGAAAAATTGGTGCTCATGGTGTTGCTCTCCTAAGCCATAAACTTGATTATCAATCAGTCGACGAAAATTGAACTGACAGAATCGCCGATAGAAATGCGGCGCATGGCTTCCCCGATCAGCTGTGAAACATCAAGCTGACGGATTTTTTTGCAATGGTACGCCGATGCAGATAACGCTATTGTATTACAGACTACCAATTCGTCCAACTCGGAATCTTTGATCCGCTCGACCGCACGACCTGACAGTACCGGATGCGTACAATAGGCCATGACCGCGCGCGCCCCACGTTGTTTCAGTGCCGCCGCCGCTTGACACAGAGTATTCGCCGTATCAACAATATCATCAATAAACACGCAGGTGCGCTTTTGAATGTCACCGATGACATTCATCACTTCGGCGTGATTCGGGCGCGGGCGTCGTTTGTCGACGATCGCGAACTGGGCTTCCAGCTGTTCGGCAATGGACCTGGCGCGCACGACAGCGCCGACATCCGGCGCACAGATCGTGAGTTTTTTAGGTCGCTGTTTCCAGATATCACCGATGATGACGGGGCGGGCATAGACATTGTCAGTCGGAATGTCGAAAAAGCCCTGAATCTGGTCGGCGTGCAGGTCCATCGTCAGCACGCGATCAGCACCGGCCGTATTGATCAGGGAAGCGACTAATTTCGCCGTGATGGGCACTCTGGAATTGCGTGGCCGCCGATCTTGGCGAGCATAGCCCAAGTAGGGAATGACTGAGGTGATGCGATTAGCCGACGAGCGTTTGGCAGCGTCAATCATCACCAGCAGTTCCATCAGATTGTCATTGGTCGGTTGGCAGGTGGGCTGAACGATAAAGACATCCATATTGCGAATGTTTTCGCCGATTTCGACGGAAATTTCGCCATCGCTGAATCGTCCGACCGTGGCGTTACCGATGGGCACGGCCAAATATTCAGCGATGTGATGGGCCAGATCTCGATTGGCGTTACCAGCCAAGATCATCATGTTATCAATCATGCCACGCGAGCTCCGAATGATGTTGTAGATGATGGATGACTGTGGTGGTGACTGGTCGCCATGCTGATGCACACTTTAGTTGACTGGGGTGCCAGGATTCGAACCTGGGAATGCCGGAGTCAAAGTCCGGTGCCTTACCGCTTGGCTACACCCCAACGAAAACTGGTTGAGTATTTGATATTCGAAGTTATTGATTGTTCCGGCGCGTTTCCAGTCCGAGGTCGGTGAATAGACAGGATTATTTTATTGTTTCCTGACGCGTTTATTTTAACAAATGGAATGTGGATTCCGGATATGAACCCATCATTTGTTCCCAACACAACTGAAATCGAAATGCTTGGTGGAGAAATTTTCAATGCTCCGGAGTCGTCAGAAAGTTCCTCACATTGAATGCACCGAACAATCCTGATGTAATGCGACAAATACTGACATGTAATGATAGAATCACTACTAATTCAAACCCTGCCCTCGTTTACTGTGATGTAAATGTGGTCATATAACTATACAATAGACTGTCGTAAAGCGCATAGTCTCTGTTCTTATTGTGGAATAGAATTCAAATATTTTTTACGAACTTTTGCGTAAATTGCATTAGAGTCGTTCTAATCATATGGAGTTACATGGGGCGAATTTCTTGACCGAAGAAGGTTAAATGTAACATTGTCAATTCTTGTGATGTTTGATTGAAAACTGATTCTGAGTGAAAGTGGAAATGCGTTGCCAACTGAATTGCGCGACCAGCGAGCCTTTGAAGTTTGGCGAGGAGAACATTGTGGTTCTCTGTTGAATGCAATTACCGCCGTTGGTCTATGTAGCGAAATCTTATCTGCATACAATTCTGAAATTGTTCAATTTTAGCCAACTAGTTTGACTAGCTTAATCTATTTTGACCCACAGCGTGAATATCAATGAATAATCTCCCGAATTATGACATCCAAAACCTAACCGGTGAGCGGCCATATAAATTGGGGGAACTCTTTGTAGGAGCTGGCGGAATGGCTTTTGGTGCTAATCAAGTAAGGGTTGGTAAGCATAAATTTTCCATGTCGTGGGCTAACGATATTAACCAAGATGCCTGCAACACCTTAAAACAGAATATTCCAATTGCGGAAAATAAAGTCTACTGTTGCTCAGTCGCTGAATTAGATTTCAAGAATTTGCCGAAAGTTGATGGACTATGCTTCGGATTTCCTTGTAACGATTTCAGTGTGGTGGGTGAAAGACAAGGTATTTCGGGACCATTCGGAGGACTCTACAGATACGGTGTTAAAGCGTTAAAAGAGTTAAAACCATCATTCTTTGTAGCCGAAAACGTAACCGGATTATCTCATAGCAACGGTAAGAATGATTTGGAGACTATTCTGTCGTCGCTAAAAAATTCTGGTTATGTAGTATTTCCTCAAATTTACAAATTCGAAGAACACGGTGTGCCTCAGAGCCGGCATCGCATGATTATCGTTGGATTTAGAAAAAACTTAAGGGTTCAATTTGATCACCCCTTAGGGAACGGAAAAAGAATCTCAGCTAGTCAAGCTCTTCAAAAAATTCCAGCTAATGTTGCAAATAATGAGAAAACCATTCAATCTCAAACTGTGATTGAGAGGCTCAGTTACATAAAACCTGGAGAAAATGCATTTACAGCGAATCTGCCTGAGCATCTCAGGTTGAATATGAAGAGCAAAGCTTGCATCAGTCAGATTTACAGGAAACTTGATCCAAACAAACCATCTTACACAGTTACAGGTTCCGGGGGGGGGGGGACGCATGTTTATCATTGGAATGAAAACCGAGCTTTAACAAATAGAGAAAGAGCTAGGCTTCAGACATTTCCAGATTCTTTTGTATTTTCAGGCAGTAAAGAATCCGTGCGAAGACAAATTGGAATGGCAGTTCCACCAAAAGGAGCTGAGATCATTTTCCGAAAAATTCTAGCAACTTTATTGGAATTTGAGATAGAGCCATGTTGACTAATGATCTATTTGGTGAAGTGCTAATACAACCCGCCGTTGAGTTGGGTTCTGGTCACCTAAACATAGTGAGTGGATATGCCTCACCATCCATGGTTGACTGGCATTTTCAAGAAATAGCGAAAAATGACTGTGAAATGCACTTGAATCTGATTGTTGGGATGACAAAAAAAGAAGGAATAATCAAAGAAAAGCACTTAGCATTTGTAGAAGCAACCAATAAGTATAATTTTGATTGTCGATATATTGCGAAAGGTAAACCCGTTCATACGAAAGTATTTGTCTGGCTGAAAACAAACAAACCAGTTATGGCATATTCGGGTTCTGCAAACTACACTTTGAATGGGTTTAGTGGGGACCAGCAGGAGGTCTTATGTAGATGCAACCCGATTGACGCCCAAAATTTCTTCAACCTGATGTTCAAAGATTCAATATCATGCAAAGATCCGAAAATTGAAGAAGAGATTAACCTAATTGAGCACCGCACACAAAGGCAACTTCTACAACTCAATACGGTTACACTTTCATTACTTGATTCACAAACGAATGAAACTCACAATGCGGGAGGATTGAATTGGGGGCAACGAGAGAAAAGAGACTCCAATCAAGCGTATCTTCCGGTCCCATCAAAAATTTACAAATCAGATTTTTTTCCGCCAATAAAACAACGATTCAACGTTTTGACCGATGATGGCGAAATGTTCATATTTGCCAGGGCGCAACAACATGGTAAGGCTCTGCACACTCCTTTAGGCAATAACTTGATGGGATTGTATTTTCGAGCTAGAATTGGTGTTCGTTCTGGAGAATTTGTAAAAAAGGAAGACTTACTAAAATACGGAAGAACTGATGTTCATATCTCGAAGGTTGATGATAATAACTACTTTTTGGATTTCAGCATTGACAGTAAATAAAAAAACGTGGCCAGAAAAATGAGGTGTGTGGAATCATTGAATGACTTTTGATGAATAAATGATAAACTCATGTTGAATCAAGAGCCATCTCAGAGAATTCAAGTAATTTTCTGTTTAAATGTTCAACCGATAGTGAATCAAGAAGTACAACGCCACCATACAGATTTATCTGAGACATCCACTCTCGAAAAACATCTCGGTTTAATAGACCCTTACCATCGTGCCAATCTTTTTTCAGAATTTCGAAAATTGATCTGAGAATCCTTTTGTTTTGCGTGAAAGATCGCGTAAGGACTTGATTTGCAATATCTTGACGAAATAGCAATATTTCCAAAAACTGATCTGGTTCATCAGGAAATATCTGATCGGCAATATAACCCATCCACCATAGACGAGACACAGCGTTGTGTCGGAATAGATTTCTCTGTTTTGAACTGGATGGAATGAAAAAGTGAGTAATTTCTCGTTGTTGACCCTTCTTGTCTATTGGCTTTTCTTTGCTAAGCCAACGGTGCGCCACATAATTTCTGCATTCAGTGTGACACAGATATACCCACAGTCTTTCATCCGTTGCCTGAACCGGAGTCAAGACTCTCAACGTCTCAAAAACAGCAAGGGCATTCTTCGCATCATTTTCTGATTGCTTTTTTATGAGTAGTCTGTCTCGAAGTGTTTCAATCTGAATTTTTGTTTGATATCGAACTTTTTCCACAGTTATCAGAGGATGTTCCTCGTCATTCATAGTCAGACTATAGTACCAATCTAGATGAATGGAAACTGCGTCTGTTAGGTCCCTAACACCTTCCGAGGTGAGATAAGCTAAACTAACCATCCAAATTTGGACTGCCTTCTTCAAGAGGAAGATTTCTGAATGGATAGGCTAAGATCTTTTGCGCATCACGAAGTCGGTCAGTTCCCTCGCCTAGCTTCTTGCACTTTACATCCTCTAGCTTCTTATCAAGAGACCTGTACCACATAAGATGAACATAATCGGTAGCCTTGTTAGCCCCCGCGATTTGGTCACACTCTTGTAATAACCATGCTAATGCGGGAAAATACAAACCATTCAATAGGCTTTCATTGGGTTCTCCTGTTTCGGCGTTGATTCGAAAGCGCTTAACCCGATGCCAATCAAAAGAAGATAAGTTAATGGTAACCTGATTATCATCCGAATCGTAGTCGCAACACCACATTCCGTCTTCTAGTTCAGAATCTTCGCAAAGTCGAAAGATGGATGCAACGGAAGATTCTTCGGCTAGGTCAACTGAGACTGATACCGACTCCCCGATCGCTAAAACTGAACCTTGCTGAATATCAAAAGTAGAACCCGAATAGTCTTCGTGCCATGAATCACATCTAAAATGACTAAAGGTAGTTGCTGCGATCAAATAAGAATTCAGTATAATCTGACCAGCTAGTTCACCATTTGAAAAATTCAGTTCAACATTGTCGTCCGTACTTTTTTGCACAGTCCTAAAAAAAGTAATCGGACTTCGAATAAACAGAACAAAACTAGCCCTCTGCTGAGAAACGAGTTCGGTTAGGACAGTATTTGTAAGATGAAACTTTGCTGAAACTTTGAGTGCTGTTGATTTAGATGTTCGAACGACACGTACTTTCGTCGAAAACTTATCGTTTGGATAGTCACTACTTCCTTCTCTCAAAACTGGATGAGGAAAGGCTTTTTGCGAGTCGTGTCTCAAAGGGCTACTGCAAAATTAGTCAGAATTGTGAATTACTTGAGTCGCTTTTACAACCCACGCGCAATTTTGAATAGACTTAGTGTCAGAAAATTGGGTGGTCACTCGTGAGCCCTTTTCGACAGAGTATGTTTTTGTTTCATCCACAATTTCAAAACTGTCGTTTAAGTTTACGAAGTGACGATTCTCTGCACCTTGATCACCAGCAATTTGAATATGAAGCTTAATTTCGGCTGTTTCATCCGGGATAAAACTCAATCTATAGGTTCCCTGTTTATTACGGACCGGCAACACCCGTACATCAGAAATTTTGATGTTTTTCCAAACTTGATCTGTTCCATTTTCTGACGAAGTACCAGCAGACCCATTTTTGATTTCTCCGTTACCTTCCCCGGAGCCTTGTGTAGAGCTTGATCCCGTATCATCTGCATTGTCTTCAGCGCCCGATTCTAATTCCAGCGATGGATAGTTTTTTGTTTTTATCGGCTTTAGATTGATTGGACCGTATTCGCCGAATGATTTCTCACCTTCATCTGCTAAATCTAAAGGACCGTCCGAGAGATGTAATGGTAGATATTTCGATAGTTCAGAAAGCTGATCAGAACTCCCTTCTTTCTTACGTTTCGCCAGATTTCTTATCTCTTTGCGTATCTTATCAGTAATTCTGATTAGCGCCTTCTGACCTTTCTCTCTTTCATTTTCAGGTAGAAAATCAGGCATAAACTGATCGTGCTGAGGATTTTCCATCTGACGTAAAAGTTTGTTTCCACTCGCACTTTCAAATAAGCAGAGAGCTACATAGCTAATGCCGCTACGAATTTTAGTAAGCCCTTTTTGATTCGCGGTGATTAACATTCCCGTGTTTCTAACCAGAGCAACATCTCTCGAGTAATTTTCTCCGAATTCAACCCACAACTTACATTTTCCTAAATCTTCATCTTCCAATTCGATAGCAGATGATTGGTCATTAAGGAAATTCAAATAGATTTGAATATTTTTTATGGTACTTGGATTTGAATTTTCAAGCTGCGATCCAAAATAGTCTGAAAAATAATATAAATCAAGCTTGTCTAACCAATCATTAAGAGTGGAAGAGTTGATTTCAAAAAGTTCGTCGCCTCTTGAAAACTCATCACTGCTGGACTCCGGTTCCAAAGTTACATCTAGAAACTGTTCATTAATCGCATGGAAAAAATTATTGATAACGAGACTCGCTATCTGATTCTGCCAGTCTATTTCCCCTTTGAATCCAGCGATCCAAATGGCCGTGCCTTGAATAGGTTGTTGCTGCCTGTCAACCACCCGAAATTGTTTTGGCACTTCCTGCGCTGACAGTTCTGTACAATTTTCTCTTTTTCCCCAGAAACCAACGCCTTGCCTATCCTCATTTTCAAATGTGTGATGCATTAGGACTGCTTTACCTTGAAATTTCTCAGTCAATTGTTGACCATGGCGGCTAGATGATTTAAATGCTGTCCAGTAGTAGACGGTACGAGCGGGAGAAATGACGAAGACTGCATTTTTGCCAATTCCATGCGAACCACCGGCAACATCGTCGTTTTTGATACTTGTACCTGATCCTTTGACTAACGCATTCCAATTTTCGTCGATTAACCCTGTCGTGTTTTTGTCATAAATTTTGAGGAAAGGTATTTTTTCTTGCTCAAAAATTTCCTTTGCACGAACTAATTCACTCTCGAATTCGGTCTGCTTACTTGATGCGCACTCCGAGATGCAAATATTGATATGTTCAACCAATTCACTGATTCCTCGCACTGCTTTTCTATCCAATTCCACAAGTTCAAACACCACAGATACCGGTGCATTTGGATTGTCTCTAGCATCAAGAGAGTTCTGAAGGATTTCTCTCGCTAAATGATGTAGTCTGTTGCCTTTAAAGTGTGCGGCTCCTGGATTATTCAATCCATCCTGAACACCTCCACCTGTAGGTGGAAAGTTCCAGCCAATATCATTGTCTTGTTTTGTGCTTGAACTCATGAAAACCAATAATAAAATTTAAAGGAGCATCTCCAGAGAGTGGATGGGTTTAATCAACTCAATTTTCTAAGCAGAATAATTTCATTAAGATGTCAGCAAAATTTTGAATGAGGGCAAACCTCAATCTCTTATAAAAACTCTTCCATTGAGAAATTTTATATCCATTGATATTCTAATATAGCGAATTTATATAACCCGATAACAAAAATTTCGAAGTTATGGTTGACATTTTTGATGCTCAGAAGCGTAGAGAAATCATGGCTTCGATCTCGGCGAAAAACACAGCTCCAGAAATGTTCCTCCGCAAATGCTTGCACCAAAGAGGCTATCGATACCGACTGCACGACAAAAGATTGCCGGGGACACCTGACCTGGTTTTTCGCCGATTCAAGGCTGTCGTATTCATCAATGGCTGTTTTTGGCATGGGCATGATTGCCACCTGTTTAAAATCCCCTCTTCCAATCGGGATTTCTGGCAAAACAAAATTGAAACCAACCGAAGCCGTGATGCCAAAACTAAACAACTACTGATGGAGCATCATTGGCGCATGCTGATCGTATGGGAATGCAGTATGAGAGGGAAAGGTCGACTTGCAGTCGATGAACTGATCGAACAGGTGGAAAATTGGCTAACCAGTGAGAGCCGTTTTTTAGAAGTGCGCGGAAGCAGTTGATGCCGACATTGAGTGAGTGAATTGTAATGTCCGAATGTTGCATCTGCGCCGGTTGTTTGTGTTATGCTTACGGTTCTGCATATCACAAACTCATTCATAACATTCAAGAAACTACCGATCGATGGTCGAACATCTGTAGAGAAAATTCCGCAATAACATGAAACGCCGCTCCTTTCTCAAACTGGGCGCCGCCGTCGGTACTATTTCTGCCTCCTCTGGACCAGCCTTTGCGCTCAGTTCAAGCGGCACTCCACGAATCCAACGTTATGTATCACTAGGGGCAACCGGTTTACGCGCTTCTGACATCTCATTCGGTGGCAGTCGGTTGTCAAATCCAACTTTGGTACGCTATGCCTACGAGCGCGGCGTTACCTATTTTGATACCGCAGAAAGTTATCGCGGCGGTGCTTCCGAATCCGCGATCGGAACTGCCCTTTCCACTGTTCGGGATAAGGTCATCATCGCTTCGAAAACCCGCGCCCGAACCGGGCATAACCGAATGCAGATTATGAACGCTCTCGAAACCTCTCTAAAACGACTTCGAACTGATTATGTCGACCTCTACTACATGCATGCAGTCAATAGCATTGATCGAATCCAGAACCCAGAATGGCATGAATTTATGGACCGCGCCATCGAACAGGGAAAAGTCAGATTTCGCGGTATGTCCGGGCATGGGTCAAACTTGGTTGCCTGTCTTGACTATGCATTAGACCATGATCTGGTTGATGTCATACTCATTGCCTACAACTTTGCTCAAGACCCACAGTTCATTGACAAGATACGTCACACTTTGCACTATGTGGCATTGCAACCGGGTTTGATTGACGTACTGACAAAAGCCCGTGCCAAGGGAGTTGGCATCGCGGCGATGAAAACACTGATGGGTGCCCGATTGAATGATATACGCGAGTATGAACATCCGGATGCAACTTTCGCGCAGCTGGCATTGCGATGGGTTCTCAACAGTGGTCATGTTGATGTCGCGCTGATCTCCATGACTGATGAATCTGAAATTGATGAATTTCTTATGGCATCCGGTGCACCATCGGTGGCGCAACTGGACCTGGATGTGTTGACTCGATACGTCATTCTACAGGGGTCTCGTTACTGTCAGCAGGGTTGTGGAGTCTGTGCGGATTCCTGCCCGTTTGCCGTGCCAATCTCAGATGTACTCAGATCACGCATGTATGACGTTGATTATCAAGATCGACCATTGGCGCTGGCAAGTTACACAAATCTTGATCAAAATGCACAACCGTGTCTGCAGTGCCGCGCCCAACCCTGTCTGTCCGCCTGTCCGAACCATATACCCATCGCCGCTCTGACCCGGGATGCCGCACGACGATTTGGCCACGCGTGAGACGTTTCTTCGCTCATTTCCTGTGGGTGCTGGCCGCCTGGACGTTGGCGATCAAGTGGCTATTACCCATCGTTTGGGCTCTGTATGAAGGGGTTTCACTTGACACTTACATCTGGTGGGACTTTTGGTGGGTGGTGCACATCTATCTGGGTATTGCATTAATCTATGGTGCCGGTTTTTTGCTCAGTACGGTAATCGTCGTTTCCGTGTTGGAAATCGGCATTGTGGCTACGAAGTT
>OZ220493.1:960000-3328990 GCA_965116205.1 Arenicellales bacterium
CGCCACGTTAATCGGCGCAGGGTGAGTCGGACCCTAAGGCGAGGCCGAAAGGCGTAGTCGATGGGAATCAGGTTAATATTCCTGAACCGTGTACAACAGTGATGGGGGGACGAAGAAGGCTAGGTCAGCCGGGTGTTGGACATCCCGGTTTAAGCGTGTAGGAAGCATTTCCAGGTAAATCCGGAGGTGTTTATTCTGAGACGTGACGACGAGCACATTGCGTGCGAAGTGATTGATGCCATGCTTCCAGGAAAAGCCTCTAAACTTATGTTGTATGCGACCGTACCCCAAACCGACACAGGTGGGCGGGGCGAGAAGCCCAAGGCGCTTGAGAGAACTCGGGTGAAGGAACTCGGCAAAATGACACCGTAACTTCGGGAGAAGGTGTGCCCCTGTTACGTGAAGGCCCTGCGGCCGGAGCGGAAGGGGGTTGCAACAAAGAGGTGGCTGCGACTGTTTATTAAAAACATAGCACTCTGCAAACTCGCAAGAGGAAGTATAGGGTGTGACGCCTGCCCGGTGCCGGAAGGTTAAGTGCGGAGGTTAGCTCTAGGGCGAAGCTTCCAATCGAAGCCCCGGTGAACGGCGGCCGTAACTATAACGGTCCTAAGGTAGCGAAATTCCTTGTCGGGTAAGTTCCGACCTGCACGAATGGCGTAACGATGGCCACACTGTCTCCACCCGGGACTCAGCGAAATTGAACTCGCTGTGAAGATGCAGCGTACCCGCAGCTAGACGGAAAGACCCCGTGAACCTTTACTACAGCTTCATACTGGATCTTGAATATATCTGTACTGAATAGGTGGGAGGCTGAGAAGCAGAGACGCTAGTCTCTGTGGAGCCAAAATGAGGAATACCACCCTGATGTGTTTGGGGTTCTAACCGAGGTCCGTGATCCGGATCCGGGACAGTGTGTGGTGGGTAGTTTAACTGGGGCGGTTTCCTCCCAAAGAGTAACGGAGGAGCGCAAAGGTATCCTAAGTACGGTCGGAAATCGTGCGGATAGTGTAAAGGCATAAGGATGCTTAACT
Organism: Arenicellales bacterium; assembly: GCA_965116205.1. Taxonomy (GTDB): domain Bacteria; phylum Pseudomonadota; class Gammaproteobacteria; order Arenicellales; family JAJDZL01; genus JAJDZL01. The sequence goes on from OZ220493.1 coordinate 961,032, forward strand.
GCGAGACAGACAAGTCGAGCAGGTGCGAAAGCAGGTCTTAGTGATCCGGTGGTTCTGTATGGAAAGGCCATCGCTAATCGGATAAAAGGTACTCCGGGGATAACAGGCTGATACCCCCCAAGAGTCCATATCGACGGGGGTGTTTGGCACCTCGATGTCGGCTCATCTCATCCTGGGGCTGGAGTCGGTCCCAAGGGTATGGCTGTTCGCCATTTAAAGAGGTACGCGAGCTGGGTTTAGAACGTCGTGAGACAGTTTGGTCCCTATCTGCTGTGGGCGCTGGAGACTTGAGAGGAGCTGCTCCTAGTACGAAAGGACCGGAGTGGACATACCTCTGGTGTTCCAGTTGTCACGCCAGTGGCATTGCTGGGTAGCTATGTATGGACAGGATAACCGCTGAAAGCATCTAAGCGGGAAGCCTCCCTCAAGATTAGGTCTCCCTGGACCCCTGAGGTCCCTGAAGGGTCGTTGAAGACTACAACGTTGATAGGCGGGATGTGGAAGTGCAGTAATGCATTAAGCTAACCCGTACTAATAACCCGTGAGGCTTGACCATATAACACTCGAGCTGTTCGAGTGGCTATATGTTCACAAGTGCATACCGCACTTTGACTACCAATTTATTTTTGATTCAGACATTTCAAGACAATGCTGGATCAACCGATTTGCCCGGCGGCCATAGCAAATGGGTACCACCTGAATCCATCTCGAACTCAGAAGTGAAAACGTTTCGCGCCGATGATAGTGCGGAGAAATTCCGTGTGAAAGTAGGTACTGCCGGGCATTGATTTTGGCGACCATCCGTATCACCGCGTGTAGAAGGTTTAGTTGAGGTTGCGAAGATGATCATTCCCCGACTTCAATTTCAGTGGTCGTCGGTCGCTTGCTTCCCAATTCGCCAAAAAATCTCACGCAATCCAGTTTACTTTGGTTACAATCACTCTCCCCCAACATACTAGTCATATGTTCCGGTGCAACACTCAACTTCAATCTGTGGCGGTGACACTACAATGGACGTAACATCATCAAAAGGCGGTGCATCATTCCAACACACGCCAGAACTTCCCGTTCAATTGAACCCGTTTTTCAGCTGGCCGCCGAATCTTGCCGGTGTGATTCGCTGGCTGATGGCATCATGGCTTGCCATCGGTACACACCTGCTGTGCTTGACCCTTGCTGGTACTGTCTATTTCCTATTGCAGCCGACGGCGGCTGAAATGCAAACACTGTCATTGGAGTGGATGGTACAAATCTGGTTGCGTAATCTACTCATAATTTTTATGGTTGCTGGCGCATTGCACTTTTATTTCTACATACTCAAGAAACAGGGCAACGAACTCAAATACGAGAAACGCGATCAAGACCGCAACAGCAAGGTTCACAACTTCGGCAACCAGATATTGGACAATATGTTCTGGACGCTGGGCAGTGGCGTACTGATTTGGAGTGTTTATGAAATTCTCTATTTCTGGCTGAGTGCCAACGGACATCTACCCACCTTCGCCATTTCGGATCACCCAGTCTGGTTCGTCATCCTATTTGCTCTGATACCCCTCTGGTCGTCGATGCATTTTTACTGGATTCATCGTTTTCTACATTGGCCGCCGCTTTATCGCCTAGCACACGCACTACATCATCGCAACGTCAATATCGGCCCTTGGTCGGGGATCTCCATGCATCCCATCGAACATGTGATTTATTTGTCCAGTCTATTGATCCACTTTGTCGTTGTTTCACACCCATTGCATTTTTTATTCCATACCTATTACCAGACCGCGGGTGCCACCATCTCACACAGCGGTTTTGAAGGATTGAAAGTGCGCGGTGAAAAAAGAGTTGAACTCGGGGTGTTTTTTCACCAGTTGCATCACAAGCACTTCAAGTGTAACTATGGGACGATCGAAATGCCGTGGGATCGCTGGTTTGGTTCATTTCATGATGGTAGCGAGGCGGCGACCAAGAGAATTCGTAAGCGTCGGTGGTAATTTCTGAGTTGAGGAGGCAGTTGGATTTGAATGAGTGAAATGAATTTTCGCTGAGACTCATGCTGAATTAAACTGAGCACAAGAAGTGTTTATCATGCCAAAAATATATTCATAAGAACTCAAAGAGATAAATTTGCAGAAAGCAACACAGGTCCCATCCACTTTTATTGATGCTTGATATCTTGACCTATTAGGCAGAGGCGGCAAAAACACTTCGAGCCTCCTCTTCCTGTTGTAGATGGCGCTGGTAGTCGGATTCAATTCCAAGCCAAATACTGGATTCAAGACTAAGTATCCTTTCGAAATGCAACGCAATTTCAGGATTGATTGGTGCCTTACCTGCGATAATCTCTTCGATCAATTGAGGAGACTGACCGCATCGGTGGGCGAATTCGGTGGACGACATTCCCTTGGTCTCAAGACGTTCCTCAAGTAACCATCCCGGTGGAACCACATAATCCGGATTGAATGTGTGTTTTTTTGTCAACATCTATATGATCGCCATCAGTGATAGTCTATCACATTAAGAATCTTAATCGCTGTCACTCGTTTGGGATCAATTCCCTTATTTTCTACACGAGATATCGGTTCGTGGTCAACTTCAAAGACTAGCCGGTAAGGGTGAACGAGATCAACAGCGAAGCTTTCAGGTTGAAGCCATCTGCGGCCAGAATGTTGAGTCTGAGGCGCCGATCAACTATTTGAGAAGCTTCTTTATCAAGACACTTTCATCATAGTCAGCACGAACCGAATGGATAAAAATTACTTTGGGTGTTGATGTCTCCGTCAATATATATCCCCGAATTCCACCATGTCCCTTCATCACCAAATGAGGTTGCTTTTTCTTCAGAATTCCTCTGGACCAGAAAAACTTACCGTATCGAGTGTGTCCATGCTGATGTTTTTCTCTTGTTTTAACTACCTCTTTAACAGCACTTCTCAGATACTCGCCAATACATTCCGTAGAGTGGAAGTCCTCGCCAATTTTTATCGCCGCTCGCAGCCAGTCGGAACGCGCCGCCCTAAAATATGCGTGTGCAAGTGGTACTCCATCATGATCAGCTAAAAAATAGGATTCATGCGCAAACCCGGCGACTTCTGCTAAATGAACACTAGCAAACTCAGAAAAACCTTCAGGTAAGACTGACACAAGTACACTCGCCAATACATCGGTGTTGGCGTTGGTGTAGTGAAATTTTTTCTTAGCCGATTTTTTATCTCCGAGCTTTGAAACTGCCTGTTTTACAGTTAACCTTTCTTCCCAAATGGGTAAAACGTAGTACTTCCATCTGCCCTCACGTGATTTACCTTTGGAGTAGAGATTTTGGTCACCCGATGCCATGTTCAGTGCATCAATAATTCGAACGTTACGGTAGAAAGAGTCATTGAAAGCGTCTGTATATTTTCCCACCGGATCGGTCAGAGAATCTATCCTACCATCACAATAGGCCTTACCAAGCAGATAAGAAAGGATACTTTTGGACATTGACATACCGTAAATGGGTGTGCTCTCGGAGAGATATCCTTTTTTCCAGTCATATACGACATTTTTTCCATCAAAATAAAGCAGTGTAAATATAGCGGATTGATTTATCCGCTTCTTAATGGCTTTGGGGAGTGTCGTCGGTGAATGATTGAGTATGCGCGGGCTGCTGCTAGGACGAATGGTGATTTTTGGTTCCCATGTTGAAAAATAGGAGAATCTTTGTTGTTGTTTAACCTCAAGTTCTTTTTTACTCAACTTGGAATAATGGGAACTGAAGGCATCCTCAGTAAATAGCTCGCCAATCAGAAAGAGTGTTGTAACCAGGAAGAATTTACAGATGGTAGTATTCATGGCTAGATAAATCAAGTTGAGCAAGTCGGGAGCCCGACGGGTATTAATAATTCGAAGCTGAAATGCATTTGCTTATACTCATTCTAAGTGCTTATTATGTCAAAAACATATCCATCGGAGTTGAAAGAGGTAAATTTGCAGAAAGCACGCAGACCCATCCACTTGTATTTATACTTGATATCTTGATCCATTAGGTGGAAGCGGACAAAAGATTTCTAACCTCCTCTTTCCTGTTGTAGATGGCGTTGGTAGTCGGATTCAATCCCAAGCCAAAAATACTGGATTCAAGACTAAGTATCCTTTCGAAATGCGCAGCAATTTCAAGATTGATTGGTGCCTTACCCGCGATAATCTCTTTGATCAATTTAGGAGACTGACCGCATCGGTGCTCGACATTCCTCAAGTAACCATCCCGGTGGAACCAAATAGTCCAGGCTGAATGCGTGTGTTTTTGTCACCATCTATATGCTCTTGAGAATATGTGAATGTTTATAGTAACACATCAGTTGGAAGCATCGAACACTTGTTCACGAGTTTAAGTGCTTTTAACGGTGGTCATTTCAACTGCGGTGGTCGTAATAATTCTGACAGCAATCTGACCTGTTGCAGGTTTGCGAAATGGTGATGATTTGGCGGATAGCATAGAATCCCATTCGTCTTCTTTTATGATTGATGATAGTGCCTTTTTGTATCTTTTCAATTGTCGCTCGCTCGCACCATTTGGAAAATGTATACGTCTCGCCATGAACGCTGTTTGGTCGTAATTCGTATCTAGCATCCAGCAATCTATATCTTTCACCTGCCCGCTTTTTAAGTTGCCAGATTGTGGATCGAAAGTATCAAAACCTTTCACTTCAACCGTGAGATTATCTTCTCCAACATCCGTAATCTCAACATCAGGTTCACCAATCTGCACAAATGCGCTGTCATACTTGGTATGTTCCAGAGTGGAAATCATCAGGTCACGATTGGCACGTAAACAAATTGCTGACACACTTCCCAACTTGGTGGGTGTGTCTACCAGAGCATCTGAATCGAAATTGAAGGCGATAATAAGTACTTTTTTAGGGTGTTCTGGGAGCACTCCTGTCCTACGTATCGCCTGCGTTATCCAAGCTTGACTGCAGGAAGCATCATCTGGCAGAATTGAAAGAGCGACGGGCTCCAATTCCGTATACTCGTTATCCTCCAAACGAATACTGCACAAGAAACTCAGGTATCCATGGTCGTCTCCAGGATAGGATACTTTTTCGATGTCCTGCACCAAGTAACGGTGTCCTCCGTGTAGTCGGAGACCACCTGTTCTAAGTGCCTCAATTATGTTCTCCTGAGATTCAAGACTCATGTCTTCTTGTAGATACTTCTCTGGAGACACTGTTCTATATGGACTGTGGCTTTCAACTGTAAAAGCACTAGCGATTCTTTTCACCCCTGATTTTTTGTGAGGTCGGTCAACGAGGTAAGTAAACTTAGGTGGTTCATCGTAAGCTAAAGTTGCTGCACTTACAAACGGAATTCGTTCATAAACGAATCCAGATTCTGGATCTTTAGATTCATCAAGTCCAGAACTCGAAATTTCGGATGGTGAAGTATCGTATTTGAGTTCAAGGTTTCGGCCTTCGCCGCTTCGTTTCAACACATACCAGTCGTGTATTGAACTCAGAATTCTCTGACGAGTGAGTGCAATTGGTACACGAGATGCGTCAGTGGCAATCCATCGACGTCCCCACTTTTCAGCAACATAGGGAGTAGTTCCCGAACCGCAAGTGATATCTAAAACCAAGTCACCGGGGTCAGTAGACATCAAGATACAACGTTCAATCACCTTTTCTGCAGTTTCGACTATATAGTGCATATCTTTCGGTGTATGATTGGAGTACCAAATATTATTGAACTTCGGTCCGGGGATCTCGTCTTCATATTGTTTCCATGTTAACTCACCACCTGAAATCGCTGTAACCAATCGCTTCTTTTCCGCCAGTCTCTCAAGGCCTTTATGATCTACAGTCCACTGGCGATTTCTATTCGGTGTGTACTCTTTTCCCTCCCATGTGAAAGGTTCGGACCTACCTGTAGTGGAAGGATGTTGTGAAGTCAGTGCAACTCTTCGAAGCAGACGAAGAGACTTATCTAGAGCATTTGGGTCGTTTCGCTCTTTCGGTGTTAAATTTCGTGCAGAACCATCTTCCTCTTCTACCATCGCGTACGAAACCATGGAATCCAAGACAGCTTTTCGATTATCTAAATGTTTATATAAACCATGAAATTTAACCTTTTCTTTATCGTTGTCTTTTGCGTACCAAAGCAAGTAATCTGCAACTTCGGCCAGTGTCGACGCAGAAGAGGCCGCAGACTTACAAAAAGTGATGGTTGCCATTCGGTTTTCTGCTCCGAAAACCTCGTCTAACACAACTGCCAAGCGATGCACATTTGCCTTGCCAATCTGTAGAAAGAAACTGCCTGATTCAGCGAGTAATTCCCTCGCTAAAATGGCATTTTCTCGAATTCCATCCAAATAATCATGAATACCATTTTCATAGGTGTCGCGAAAAACACGAACCATTTCAGGTTCAGGGGATATGCTTGCTACTCCAGTTTTTGGAGAATTCGTAGTATTAGTTTGTATCTGCATATTTGAATTGAATGAAATACCATAGGGCGGGTCAAAATAGACCATCTGCACCTTTCCTCGCAGATTTTCTTTAGCTGCAAGTGACGCCATGATTTGGGCAGAATTGCCATGAATCAACCGGTTTGACCAGCCACCTGAGTGTTGATAACACTCGTACTGGGTGCTGTCTGGGAGATCTGGAAATAGTGTTAATTTCATACTTCGCTGTTCTTTTTCACCCTCTAGCTGTTCAAGAAATACTGACGGATCTATTTTTTCATGAATGTATAGAGGACCTGCCTTCTTGGCAGGTATATCCGGCTTGGATCTTTGCCAAGCCAACAAAGGTGCTTCCGCCTCCCGAATATTGGGTTCGAGTTGTACTACTCGTTTAGCATCATCATCTAGTAATTTTTCTGTTTCCTGGGTTGGATTGTTAGAACGTTTACTCTTTTTGTGTTCGTATGATTCAGGAGATTTCTTGCTCTTAGACATGGATAGACCCTATCGTTTGAAGTTTGTTGTCTAATTCTTGAGGGTTGGTAACAAGAACATATTTCCAATCACCTCTACATTCTCGATGTTTCAACTGGGATATCAATTCACACCAACGCGTCGCTGCTATCTCTTTGTTTTGACTGTTCTCATTTTCAATGCCCTTCATCTCTATGACGACATAGCACTTGCCTTTAGTATTCAGCTCGACGAGAAAATCTGGTTCGTATTCCCGCCACTGAATAGTCGCTGGGTCCCACCAAGGCAAACGCCAACCCAAGTGAAAATTTCTAACCCAATGACGGACAAGTTCAGAAGAGTCCAACCATGCGGCGATATCCGCCTCTGCCTTTGAATGACACGCAGCTCGATTGAGTTCTGAAGATTGACAAATTGATTCTTCGTTATCTGGATATCTGTGCTTCAGTGTGGTCTCAAAATCTATCTTACTGGTATCTGAAAACACTTCACACTTTGAATTAGTCGGATGATCCCAGACCGGCTCTATGGATGATCTTTCCCCTTCTTGGTTTACACACGCTAGTGCAACTTCGTTCACCAGTTGTTCGCGCCAGCTCAGACTTTGCAATGGCGCTAGATTGAATATTTGAATGCTGGGATGACGACACCATTCGGAGATTGCTTTGACTGCATCTACAAACAATACCCCTTGGCGAATCAATGAAGTATCTGATTTTTCAGTGGCAACAAGCCATTTATTGGTGAGTAACCTCGCTAATGCATATAGTGCGGTTTGGTTTCTATCCAGAAGCGACCTGGAATCTATGACAGTCATTTCACCTCGCCATAGCGGGTCTCGCATATCCGTAACTACTGGAGCAGGAATTTTCGGCTTCCATTCCCTAACAAGCGCTGGCTCCAATTGATAACGTTGGCCTTCTGCTGGTTTGGTATGAATGGATTTGATTCTTGGCCAGTACAGTCGATAATCTTGATTTTCTGGCAGACTAAAGACTTCGTAAGGTGGTAGCGGTGGGTCGGAGTCTCCGTTGAGGTCTTTGAGCGCAATCAGACCAGGATACGGTATACCAACCACTTCAGCGTATTCAGGTTTATTGGGCTCATCCAACGATGGGCGCCGAAGAGCACGACCAATCACCTGTTCACATAGTAATACACTGGAAAATTTCCTAAATCCGAATACATGAGTGACAGTTTTGGCATCCCACCCTTCACTTAGCATTGCCACAGATATCACACAACGAATTTTCTCTCCTCGTTTACCCTTCTTTCCCACTGTCTGAAAAATTTCTCGAATAGTGTTCAAAGCTTCTGGACGTTTTTTACCGGACGCGCGTAATTCCAGCTGCTCATCAACCACCTTTCTAGAATCTGCATTGAGTTCATCGCTGTTGTTTATGTCGGAGTGAACAACTAAAGTGGGCAGGTCTGCCTTGGGTTGGAGTGTGAACTGATCAATATTCGAAAATTCCTCAATCGCCCCCGCCTGCCAACCTTCATTGTTACGTGAACCGGCAAGCCATTGATACAGAACTCTAGCGTTATGAATGGAATTGACAACAGCAATCAGTGCTGGCGTTCGATTGACTTTCTCATATTCAGATAAGCGATGCTTCCAGTTTCCAGCCAGCGCACGGAATGTTTCCTGCACATCAGGTGGCGGCTCGGAACCCCATTTTGTCGCCTGTCCCTGTCCCTGACAGTAGCCGTAAAGGTCTGTCAATCTTTTGTCTATCTCTGTATCCTCTTCATCTTTGACTGGCAGTCTGGCGATTTTGCATATTCCCGATTCCTGCGCGTCTTCCACGGAAAAATCGGTGACGCACCAAGGAAAAAGCGGGGTACTAAGTTTTTTTGGTTTAACGAGATAAGATGGGGTGGCTGAAAAATCAATAACCGCTTGTAAATTACGGCACTCTTGCAGTGCCAGTAGAGTTTGATACCATTGGCCACTATTGTCTAATTCCTCATCTTTCAGGTTTTGATTGGTAACCTGGTCGCGCCGGCAGTGATGGCCTTCATCTTGGAAAACGTAAAGCGGTTGAGTTTTATCGTCAACCGTAAGAATTCTGTCGATCATCTCTTCAGAAGATTCCTGTTGAATCGACGTGCGAAGTACCTTCCGATGCATCGATGTCAATCCGTCAAGGCCACTGAAAGTATTGTCTCGACGGTGAAATTTTTGAAAGTTTACAATTAGTAACCGAGCTGACTTTGGGTAGTCGACGGATACGATATGCCTATCCTTTTGAAGTTCCTGCAAACGCCCTTGAACAGTTAAATTGGGGGTGATGATCAGGATTTGACAACCATTCGGATGCATGGTTGAAAGCACAGCCTGCAACATGGCCATTGTTTTGGTTTTCCCCGCACCGGTTGCCATCTTGATGGCAATGCGATTCAAACCATCGTTCCATTCAGCGTTGACTTTTGAGAGGTGATCCCAAACCTGCTGAACCGCTGTTTGGTGCTTACAGGTAAACAGCCACGCGAGGGTTTCTACGGCTTCTCGTTGGCAGAAGAAAGGACGCTCATCACCCTCATCTTGCACCGAACGATAGTGCCAGCTAGTTAGAAGTTTTTTTACGGAAGACCCGGAATAGCTAGCCTTTCTCCAAACGGCTACCTTATCTCTAATCCAATTAATTGTTTGATATGGTTGATTATTTTTCGGGGGGGGGGCAGGTGCTGTAAATGGTACTGGGGGGAGTAGTGAAGATGACACGCTCAATTTTCCAATCGCAATGCTCGGTTGACTCGGACGTCGAAAGTTTTTAAGCAACGGTGACTTCGCATCTACTGAGAAATCCCAGTGTTGCGTTGGTTCCTCCCAAGGTTCAAAGAGAATGGGTTTTACAATGTCCGATAATCGAGTTTCAGTCATGTCAGTTGTAAAGCATGAGATTATGAGTCAAAGTGAGTACATTCCACTAGAACTTTGATTTATCCAATGCAACTGAATCCCATGGCGATGGCAACCATAATCCACCAAGGTCAAACCACGGGAATTTCGGTGGCGACCTCTTTTGCACTTGTGACAAATCGTTTTCAGGCAAGACAAAATCGAATTTTCGGTTATTGAAACAACTTTCCCAATTGTCGTTATTACTCACACATTCAGTGAATTTTTCTACTGCATTTTCATATTCTTTCACTGCATTTTCATACACTTCTTGCCCCAATGCTACACCTCCTGCGTATAACCCAACGGAAATTAATGTAACCACTGCTGTCTGCACTATATTCATACCTTTATTACCGCTACATATATTCCAATTTGGATAATATTAAGGTTATATCATTTGATGGCACTGATCGGATAGACTTTACGCTTCGACTTGCATTCCCCAAATAAACTGCGGAGTGCTTTCACTTTTGAAATTATAACCGCTCAGCGATGTCAGCGAGTACACTCCATAACTAAATCTAAAAGTTAGTTAAAATACATGACGATTCTAGTCTAACAGGTTCCCCCTCACCATCATATTGGCATACCAAGGCATAAACTGTTGCCCTGAGCAAACCTTCAATCATTTCATATTCGAACACACTGAGGCACAATGACCCAAAACCAAAGTCCCTATATAAAACAAGGAAAACTGAAAATCAGCCGCTACCTGCATGAGCTGATTACTCAAGAAATCATACCCGGAACCGAGATCCGGCCTCAAACGTTCTGGGATTCACTGACAGCAATTGTTCAGGATCTTGGAGAAAAAAACAAGCAACTGCTCGCAAAACGGGATCAGTTACAGCTGGAAATTGACAACTGGTATTCCTCTGACAAGGGTCGATCAGCGAGTATTGACGCAACTAAGAATTTTCTGACCGATATCGGTTACTTGGTTCAAGAAGGATCGGCGTTTAAGGTGGCAGTGGAAAACGTTGACCCAGAAATTTCAGATATCAATGCTCCCCAACTTGTCGTACCCATTGATAACGCCCGCTATGCACTCAATGCGGCAAATGCGCGCTGGGGAAGTCTCTATGACGCACTTTATGCTGCCGGAGTAGCCGAACCGGAGGATGAACCGCCTGCTGCGCCGGCAAAATTTGACTGGCCGCGTGCGCATCACGTCATTCAGTGGACTCGAGATTTTCTAGATCGAGCGGCACCTCTCAAGCAGAACAGCCACACCGATGTCGTACAGTACGCCATTGCCTCGACCGGCCCTCGGCAGTTGGAGCTACAGGCAATCTTGCAAAATGGCGACCGTACAACGCTTAAGTCACCGAGACAATTCGCTGGATTTAAAGGCATGATGAACAATCCTGCAGAAATCCTACTTTGTAACAACGGTCTGTTGATGCGTCTGCAGTTTGATCGTGACTCTACAATCGGCAGTAAAGACTCGGCGGGACTCAGTGATATCAGGATGGAAGCGGCCGTTACCACCATTCAGGATTTTGAAGATGCAGTCGCCGCAGTGGATGCGCAAGACAAAACTCATGCCTACCGCAATTGGTTGAAGCTGATGAAAGGCACATTGACTGCTGAGTTCAAGAAAGGCAACAAAATGATTAAACGAGCTCTCAATCAAGATTTCGAATTTACCGATTCCTACGGCCTGCCAACCACCGTTGCCGCTAGAAGCCTGATGCTGGTTCGTCACGTTGGCATGCACATGTACACCGACGCGGTGCTGACTGAATCAGGTGACGAAATCCCTGAAGGGTTTCTTGATGCGATGGTGATCAGTCTTTGCGCCAAGCACAATCTGTCCGGTGAGGGTGCGAAATCCTATTCCAACAGTCGCCACGGCAGTGTTTACGTCGTTAAGCCTAAATTACATGGCCCCGAAGAGGTGGCCGCAACGGTCGAACTTTTCGCGCGCGTCGAAGATGCATTGGAACTGAGACGAAACACGCTCAAAATTGGAATCATGGACGAGGAACGGCGCACCACCATCAATCTCAAGGAGTGTGTCCGCGCGGCGCGCAATCGCGTCATCTTCATTAACACGGGATTCTTAGATCGCACCGGCGATGAAATTCATACCATGATGAATCTTGGCCCATCAACGACCAAAGATCGCATGAAACAGGAGGCTTGGTTGCAGGCCTACGAGGACTGGAATGTTGAAGTTGGCATCAATACCGGGATCTACAGTGTCGGGCAAATTGGCAAAGGCATGTGGACTATGCCTGATCGGATGAAAGCGATGTACCAAACAAAATCTGTACATCTGACGGCGGGTGCCAATACCGCCTGGGTGCCATCACCGACACTTGCCGTACTGCATGCGCTGCATTACCACGACATCAATGTTCATGCCATCCAGCGCGCCAAACTTTCCACGCAGAAAACCAAACTGGATACCCTATTACAACCTCCTGTTTTGCGCGAAGCACTGCCAAGTGAAGAAATCATTAAAGAGATTGAAAACAATGCGCAGAGCATTCTGGGTTACGTGGTACATTGGGTTGAAGAGGGCATCGGCTGCTCCAAGATCCCGGATATCAACGCCATCAATTTGATGGAAGATCGAGCGACGCTCAGAATCTCCAGTCAGTTGCTCGCCAACTGGATCAGGCATGGAATGACGACGCGCGAACAGGTGCTGGAAATATTCAAGCATATGGCCGTTATTGTTGACCAGCAGAATCAACCCTCGGAGAGCTACCGCCCCATGGCCGAAAATTGGGATTCCAGTATGGGTTTTCAGGCCGCTCTGGCATTGGTTTATGAAGGCATCAGGTCGCCGAACGGTTACACCGAATCTTTGCTGCACAAGTATCGACGAATGGTAAAAGCACTATGAGACTGCCAAAGAAGCGATCGCTTGGTCAATCCATACCGGCAGGCGGAAACCACAAGTAAATTGGTGGAACCAACCACCTACTCAAGTCTCAAACTTCAGCTCTGACTGTCAATCTTGCGCATGGCACATCACGTGCCATTCTCAATGACAGATGGTACACGCTAATGACCTACGAAAATCATCAGTAAGCATCATATTTGATTCTTCATTCACAACGATGAAGGTATAAAACAGGAAGACAGAATACACCGCCAAGTGCGCCGGAAACAGGAACACTCCTCTCTTTTCTTCAATCTAGTACGCAGATTGAATGCTTAACTTGCCGTAGTGCGTCGATCAACTGTTCGGGGGCGACCACCTCAACCAAATCGCCCCAAGTAACAATATGCCAAGCCATTTCAAAGAGTCCACACGCCGCAAAACTCACTTCGACTCGCCCATCGTCGAGTGTCTTGAGTGTCTGTGACGGATGGAAAATCCACGCTTTGACGCGGTCCGCACATGTTTCTTTGAACCGCCAGATGACGTCGTAAGTTTTATCTTCCTTGAACACGCCAAAGCAGTTTTCGAGATAGCGTTCAACAGACAGTTCCGGTTGCCGCTCAAAAAACTGATCTGGATAAACCTCCAGTCTAGAAATATTCGTCAGGGTAAAGGACCGCAGTTCATTGATCTTCGGATGTTCACAAAAAGCCAGCAGATAGCTTCGGGTATTGTTCCCATGCAGAAATCCATACGGATGCAGATTAAACCAGCGCTTGGTTTTACCCGTAGCGGGCGCATAGTCAAAACTCACTTTATTGGCACCTTTGATGGCATCTCGCAGGCCCTGTCGCACGCCAGATTGAATGACTTGTGTCGGTCCGGGCCGATGCGAAAAAACCTCAGCATCCTGCAGGGTTTCCAAGTCAGCATCAAGGCGCGTCAATCGACTGTGCTCCATCTTGATCTTAAAAAATTCATTCAATTCCTGCGCGTGCCGGCATTCATCTTCCATACCACTGCGTTTGAACATCTTCGCGGCGGTATCCAGCATTGCCAGATGTTCCAGAGTGGGACTGGGTGCTTCAATTGACTGTTTGATTCGCCACCGTTTGGGCCGATGACTGATCACTTCGACATCCGAATTCGACTCAATGATGGCTTTCATCATACGTTCTGCAGTCCGGCGCGATACTCCGTGCCTGGCTTGAATGTCGGCGTACGAAATGCCATCATTTGATGACTGCATTTCGTACACCAGGCTGAGCAGGGTCAAGTATTTGCCATACATACTATGCTGATCTTTATTGGCATCCTGTTGAATTTCAAACATAATAAAGACTCATCTCAAATCTGTTAGGGCTGTGTTCATGAAAATTATCCGGTTGGTTGCACTTTGCTGTTTCTCATTTTCTCTCGGCAGTTTCAATTCTCTTCAAGCCGATGTCTCGGGTGCGCACGACGTTGTTGTCACGACGATCAATAACATTTACGGTGATATTGCTGTGGATTATGATTCTGACGATGCTTTACGCGCCAGTATCGAACAAAGTATCGATCGGCATTTGACGCCGGTCCTTGATATTAACAAGTTTACCAGACTGATTCTTGCTTCGCATTGGAAAAAGGCGTCGGTACAACAGCGGCAGCGTTTTACCGAAATACTGAGAGCTTATCTGTTTAGAACTCTAACCAAAGCAATCTTGGAACATCGCCAGGTACTCCTTTCCTATCAGGACAATATTGACGTGATGAAAGCAAGATCGGGACGTAATGAAAATCGGGCGATGGTATCGGTCACGGTTGATACTGGGTCGCAGTCAACCATCAATCTTGACTTCCGCATGGGCCGGGAAAACGGTACTTGGCGAGCCTATGATGTCATTGTTCAGGATGTCAGTTTTGCGATCAACTATCGGGCTATATTGAACTCCGAAATCAAGCAGCATGGCATTGAGAAGGTGGCAGAATCATTCGACACCAAACTCAGGGAATAAGACCGAATTTAGCCTCCTGATGTCACAATAAACTTCCGACTGGCCCATCTTGGGTACTTAAGCGCCCAGACTCTCAGCCAGTCGTGCCAACCTGGTAACCCCAGACAGAACCCTTGAGATCTTGATCATTTTGGGCCAGGGTTTGAATGACAGGCCATCCAATGCAGTCTTTCCTTCGCGGTTGCCCAACACTTTCTGACCGACCTTCATCCCGAAATAACTGGATAATGTGATTCCGGAACCACAGTACCCCATGGCATAGTACAGGTTATCCTGAACCCCGATGTGTGGACTGATATCGGTTGTATAAGCTACGTATCCAATCCATGCAAAAGAGATTTTCGTATTGGCCAACTGTGGATACACTTTTATCATCTGTTGGTAAAGGGTCTCGGCGCCACTTCTGGAATTGGCTTCGGTAAAGGTGACGCGGCCGCCAAATAGTAAACGTTTCAAATCTGGCGATGAACGAAAGTAGTTGCCAATCAGACGCGTATCGGAAACCACGCGCGCTTTGGGAATCAACGTCCGGCTGATACTGTCCGGTAGAATTTCCGTGGCGATTTGGAAACTGCCGATAGGCAGAATGCGTTGCTCATGCCAGGCAAATTTCGGACTGGTGTAGCCATTGGTGGCCAGCACCACGGCGGTTGCATCGACGGTACCTCGCTCGGTGTAAAGTCGAAACGAACTCTTCCGTCGTTCGATAGATTCAACCGCACAGTGATCAGCTATCATGGCGCCGGCCTGTGTAACCCGATTCATCAGCGCAAGATGATATTTACCCGGGTGAATACTGCCATGCGCCGGTAGCACACAGCCACCATGAAAGAGTTCCGAGCCGATTTCACTACTCTGTTCCGCTTGCGGCACCATGTGATATTCAAAGGCAATCGGTTGGGGCGTTGTCGCATAATCATGTGCTAACCGATCATAAGCTGTTTTGGAATGAACACCAATAAACCGTCCGTTGGGTTGCCAATCGCAGTCGAGCCGTTCCTCAGCAATCAAATCTCGCAGGTACGCCAGGGCGCGGTGCCCTTCCTGCACCATCAACAGTGCTCGGTCCGCTCCGAACCTTGTTGCCAGCCGCTTGTATTTCGGTTTGTAACTGGTACCTACCTGTCCACCATTCCGGCTACTACAGCCGTATCCAGCTGAATCTTTTTCCAACACCAATGTTGAACGACCGCCACGCGCCGTTTGCAGTGCAGCATTCAGTCCGGTGTAACCAGACCCGATCACAGCAACATCCACCGTTCGTGGCAAATCAAATTCCGTCAATGCTCGGCGTGGAGCCGCTTCCCACCAGTAGGGTAGATCTTGGAAATCATCTGCGTAAATGTTTGACATATTCTGGAATCGCTTCTCGCTATCGTATGATATCCATTGAATTATAGAATTGCTGTTGGTAGGTCGGTGAGTCAGTCGTCTCATTTTCTGAAAACTCCGTCAGATGAAGTTTACCCATGCAACTAGATGACCAATCAGATAACATTAGCACATCGCATTGATCATACCGTGTTAATCAAGATGAAACGAAAACTCGGCAACACAGATATAGAACTTTTTCCCATTGGACTCGGTGCGATGCCACTCGGTATACGCGGCCATCCACCTCTGCAGGATTCAATCGACGTCATTCACTGCGCCGTTGACGCGGGCATCAATTTTATTGATACGGCCAATGTTTACTGCACGGATGATCGGGACATTGGGCTCAATGAGCGCACGATTGCACAGGCCTTAAAATCCATCAATGGTAATGATATTGTCGTGGCAACCAAAGGTGGATTGATTCGCCCGCAGGGACGCTGGGAACGCCGGGGGTCGCCCCAGCACCTCCGCCGTGCCTGTGAACAGAGTCTCAAAGACCTCAACGTTGCGGCCATTACGCTGTACCAGCTGCATGCCCCTGATCCGCAGGTGCCTTTTGTAGATTCCGTCGGAGAGCTGGCCAGACTCCAGTCCGAAGGTAAAATTCTGCATGTTGGATTGTCCAATGTCGGGCAGGATTTACTGGAACAGGCCATAAACATTACCACTATTGTCGCCATTCAGAATCGTTGCAACATCTTTTACCGCGACGACCTGACCAGCGGTTTTGTCGACTACTGCCATCAGCATTCCATAACCTACATTGCCTACAGCCCTATGGGTGGCGGTGGTCGGCATACTGAACTGTATAACATTTCACCACTCACCGGACTCGCTGTAACATACGAGACCACGGTTTACCAGATTGTACTGGCATGGCTACTGCAAAAATGTCCAAATATTTTACCCATCCCCGGTGCCAGCCGCATGTCCAGTGCCATCAGCAGTGCTCATGCTGTACATGTGCAACTGTCCAACCATGATGTGCGCCGTATTGATGAAATTAACACTATGGCCACGGATGGACCGGCATAGCCAGTGAAACCCACTCCTGCATACCGCGGAATGCATCATAGACGCGATGGTAACCGAGGCGCGTTGATAAGAAGTTGCTGATGACTTGCGATCGGTTACCAACCTCACAGATGATGACCAACGGTTCGTTGAGTGCAGTAATCTGAGTCAATTTGTTGAGCCAATCATCAAGATCATAGTTACCTCTACGGTCAAAAAACGTGAGTAGGTGACTGCCTGGAATGACACCGGTGGTGCGCCATTCTTCCGGGGTTCGCACGTCAATGACCGGTACGCCTTGGTCAAGTAGTGCTCGTAGCTCGTGCGTACCAACCTTCAATGTAGCGCCCTGTGTGATGGCGGCTATCAGAAATGTGATCAGAAAAGCAACCGTCCCTATGACAGCTCCTTTATTGTCGAAGCACCGTCTTTTCATACAGATTAAGAAATTTACCGTTCGGATCGTATCGTTCTTTTAACGCCCAGTAGTCCTCACTGCGATAAATCTTCCAGAACTCGTCCTCTGCATAATAGACATCGGAATAAAGAGACTTGATGCCACCCAATTCCGCAGTGATATCTTCAATCTTGCGGTTCAGGTGTCCCGGCGGACGTTTTTGACGAGATTTAACGGAATCCCAGAAACCGAAATTAATGTAGGTCGTATCCGGTCGCATGGAGAAAAGCGGGAACCGGTCCGCATGTTCGCCGGTCCCGACCGGGCACACCCAGATGGGCAATACACCAATTTCCCGCAGTAGAAATTTGAGGAAAACCGACGCATGTTCAATTGGAATGTCAATATCCTGGATGACGGATTCAGGATGGTATCCGAGCAGTCGATTAAGCCGTTGGGTTACTTTCCAGCGTGCGTTCCAGCGCATGACTTTTGTGTAGGTATGCGAATTTAGCCATTTCTTGCCCACCAGTCGGCGCATTAAGTCATTCTGGACGTATAGATTTTTCGAACACCAGAACCAATCGGTATCCCATCGCCAAAGGTAATCTTTGGTAGTCAGATAGTCCGTTTGTTTCTGCGGAATGGACTTGTAGTAGATGTTGCGAAAAGTGTAGTCACTCAGCGATGGCGCATCGTCGGTAAACTGACCGATCGTCAGGTAGTACTCACCCATCCCAAATACGCTACCATCCAGAAAATCAACGTTGGACTGTCGCAATGCCTGGATGACTGAGAAAAATTCTTCCATGTCTTGGTAGTGGGTATGAGTCAGTTTCACATAAGGTTTGACCGGCAGTGCCGGGGTTTTGAGTTTCAGCACATACCCCAAGGTGCCATACGAGTTCGGCAGACCGTAGTAGAGATCAGCATGCTCATTTCTCGGCGTACAGTGAACTGTTGACCCGTCGGCCAGAAGTACTTCCATTTCAATCACCGTTTCGTGCGGCAGGCCATAGCGAAAGGCAGTGGATTCGATACCGATGCCAGCAATCGCACCACCGATGGTGATGGTCTTGAGCTGTGGAACGACCAGCGGCATTAAACCATGTTGGAGTGTGGTGTCTACTAGTTCACCATACGAAATCATGCCTTCGGATACCAGTGTTTGGTTTTCAACATCAATCTCAAGCAGATGGTTAAAGTCACGCACCGACAATCCCTGGTTTGGTCCTTCTTGGCGGTCGCGGAAAAGATTCGACGTATCCTTTTTCAGACGGACTTTGGCAGTGGCGGAACTCTCCATCTGCCGCACCAGTCGACCGCGGCGCTCATCATAGGAACTGGCAAACTTGGTGTGCATGGCGGCGGTCATTGAACAGCAGTTGGATTACTGATGCAGGCGAGTGGTGGTGACTACCAGCTGTTTGGTCACTTCAGCCACGTGCTGTCTGGCAGTTTCATCAATCAATCTGCCATTTTCGTCAAAGGACTGACTGGCTTTTGGCAGGGCAAACTGTTTGGGTAGCACGATCATCCCCAGATTTCCGAGAATGGTGCGAACACTGACTAAGGTCCTCAGGCCACCGAGCGCACCGGGCGAGGTCGCCAGCAGCGCCACGGTCTTGCCGGTAAACGCAACCAGTGATGGTTCACCGGGAATCGGTCGGGAAACCCAGTCAATGGCATTTTTCAGTACGGCGCTGATGGCACTGTTGTATTCCGGACAGCTCAACAGTAGCCCATGATGGTCGCGCATAGCATTCCGCAGCTTGAGTGCATTCTCCGGCGCCCCTTCCTGTGCTTCAAGATCGCCGTCGTACAAAGGCATTGGATAGTCGCCAAGATCAATCAAAGATACAGTAGCACCCTGCTGTTCAACCATTTGTGCCGCGTTACTGACCAACATCTTATTGAATGATCCCACTCTGGTGCTGCCAGCGAAAGCGAGAATTTTTGGAGTCATATTGAATACTTTTCAGTGACCGTAAGTACAAAGATTGAAGAGTAGGTTAACACCCAAACAAAGCTGACCGACAGTGCATGCGATGAGGTTGGCTCAGACAGTTGTCTAAAGCGAGTGCAAAAAGCCCGTCAAAGACACATTGAACTGCTCTTTCTGCTCAATATTTGACAGATGCGCCGCGCCGATAATAATATCCAGATTTGATCCGGCAATCCGTTCATGCATAACGCGTGACTCGGTAACCGGGGTGGCAAAATCCTGATCGCCGGCAATGATGTGCGTGGGTATGGCGATCTGATGCAACTGGTCAACATAATTCAGATGATAGATGGCATGACAGCAGCCGACGTAACCATAAACAGGAGTTTCTAAGAACTGTTTACGAATCAACCGATAGTCGTCGGGTTCTCTCATCCGATAAATTTCAGTGAACCACCGTTCCATCGTGGCATCCACCAGATGATGCATCCCGAATCGATCACCGGAACGGATACGATTCTGCCACATTTCTTTCATTTCATCGCGAATGACCGACAGGGTATTGCAAAGCGTCAGACTTAACAATCGGTCAGGGGCCGTCAAAGCGAGTCCCTGACCAATCATGCCGCCCATAGAAAGTCCAACCCAGTGTGCGCGATCAATTTCCAGCGTGTCCAATAGAATGACTGCGTCGTTGATGAGCTGATCCATCGTATAGGCCCCCGGTGGCGCGGTGGATTGTCCATGTCCGCGCGTATCATAACGCAGGACGCGGTAGTTTTCTGCCAACAGATCTTTTTGAGAGTCCCACATCATCAGGCTAGAACCCAGTGAGTGACTCAGTACGACGGTTTCGTTGGCGTCGTTGCCGGTCAGCTCGTAATGAGTCACGATGCCATTTGATTCGATTTTCATGGATTTATTTCAATCTTGGGGTACTGGTCATCAGACCTTTCTGCTTTGGTGATGAAGAATGAATTCGCGTATATTGCCGTCGATACAGGCATGCATCATCATCGAATGATACTTTAGGGCCAGCCTCCCAAAGTGACCAGTCGATGGTTGGAAACCGAATGGCAGCCGCATCCTCAATTTTGTCTGGCACAAAAGTAACATCTAGCGTTTCACTAAAATTGACTGCCTCCCGATAGAGTTCAGCACCGCCAATAAACCAGACCGTTTTGTGATGGGCGTGCGTCAGTGCCTGTTCCAGTGTCGGGTAGTATTCCGTTTGGGGCTGACTGGTTCGGGTGACCACAATATTCTGGCGTTTCGGCAATGGCCGAACTGGAAGTGACTCCCAAGTCCGGCGACCCATAATGACGGTTGAGTTAACTGTCAACCTTTTGAAGCGCCTCAAGTCGGCGGAATAATGCCAAGGAATACCGCCATTCAGTCCAATGACCCCCTCAGCAGTCCAAGCCACGATGATGCTACAGTGTGGTTGCACTGGATGTTTTCAGTTAAACTGCCACGCGAAACTTAATCGCTCCGTGCGGACTGTAGTTGGAGATGTGAAATACGTTCAGAATCTGCTCGGTTGATGCATCAAGAATTTTTTCAACGTCATTCAGCGATCGAATGGTATCGCAGATCTTGAGCTTAGGTAACGTGCGCGGCGCCCTTTTGAGCTGTTCCTGCAAACCCGGAACATGATCAAATTCGGCATCTGAACCATCCGGTTTGGCGGTGTAAACATGGGCGTCCACCAAGGTGTGAGCGAATTTGCCGGCTTTGATGCCGGTCAGGTGCGAGAAGAGTTCAAGAATCAATGCATAACCGGCAATGTTATACGGAACACCGATGGCGACGTCGGCGCTACGTTGCGTCAGATGTAGGCATAAAATGGGGTCATCATACTCGTCTAACTGGACATTCATCACCCAGAATGCATGACAGGGGGGGAGGTAGCTGTTCTGGGCATTGGCTGGTGCCCAGGCGGAAACGACATGGCGGCGGCTCATCGGATTGGTCTTGATTTGGCTCAGTACCCAAGCAATCTGATCGTTGGTTTTTTGACCGGCATGATCGTGCGTCGGAAAAAAGCGCCAGAAGTTTCCGTATGCACTCGGTACGTGTCCTTCTTGGTTGGCCCAAGGATTCCAAAACTGGCAACCATGGCGGCGGAGCAGTTCAATATCCGTTCTTCCAGAAAGAAACCAGAGATTTTCGACGACAATATTTTTCCAGCAGATCTCTTTGGTCGTCAGTAGTGGAAAACCCTCGCGCAGGTCAATTTCATAGTTGTAGTTGAACGTCGACAGGGTATCAATGCCAGTGCGATTCTCCTTCCGACGACCGTTGTGCAACACATGTCGTACGACATCAAGATACTGTTTCATGCCGGTTTCAGTACGCCGTCAGCAGACGCTGAATTCAACATGGCGTAGCAAACGCCAAGTGTGAAAGAGAGATGTAAATGTACCTCACTGAGACTCACTCGTCAACATTAATTTCTGCGTATTGCCTAGGAGATTGTCGTCAATGAACCTTACCAAGGTGAAGGTTATCCGTTTTGAGAAACCCGCCGGTTAAAATATTCTTCGATCACTTTGCGGGCCAGATACGCCGGTTTGACTCGCCACTTTTCTTTGTTAACAACTACCGAAGCCACCGCGATTTTGTCGGTGCCGGAGTCTCCGTAGCCGACAAACCACTCGGTTCGACCCCGCGGATCAGTGCCGGTCAGCGAACCCGTTTTACCGCCGACTTCAATATTTTCATTCTGTTTATAGAAAAATGATTTGAAGTGTTTTCGTGCAGAACCCCGTTCTACGGTTGCTCTCATCAACACCCGCAGATCATCAGCAGTCTGCTTATCCAATACTTGTGTAGCCGCCGGTTCAGATTTATAAAGTAGCGGACCGGACAGATCGACGGCAAAATCAATCAGGTTGGGTTCAATCAATACGCCGTCGTTGGCAATGACACCGGCCAGCATAGCCGCATGTACCGGAGAAATGGTGGTTTCGCGCGTGTAACCGGAGGCCGCTTCGGCTACCGACCATTCGTTATCCGCACGAAATCCTGTTTTACTTGCCGAAATGGAAAAATCCACCGGCACCGGACGATTGAAACCAAACAGGTCAGCATAAATCTGCAGGTTCTTGGCGCCGACATCAAAAACACCAATTCTACCGAAGACGGTATTGATCGACAGGGCGAAAGCGCGGCTAAGTGAGGTGTTGCGGGTCCATTTATTGTTTTTGTGCCGCAGTACGTTGGCTTTGTACAACGACGTTGTCTTGCCATTATAAGGGTAAATGGAATTAGGGTTAGCTACTCCGGTACCGATGGCTGCTGCCGCGGTAATGATCTTGAAGATGGAAGCTGCGGGAAAGCCAGAATGTACCGCTAGATTCTGCTGTCGGCTTTTATCTCTGACAAAACTGGACATCGCAAGAATCCGACCGGTGTGGGGCTGTAGAGCAACAATCGCGGCATAATCCGGTGCGTAGCGGGTGACTAGCTCATCAATATAGACATTAAAATCAGGTTCAAGATTGTAGTGAACGATGGCATCAAAATTGTAGCTGTCATTGGCCACGCTGATCAAATTAGGAAACTCATTGTTAAGAACACCTTCAGAAATCGACTGTGCTAAGTGTTGCTTTTCTACCCCCCAAATCTGTTCATGATCATGGCTGGTTTCCAATCTGGAATCGGGAAAAAGTAGAAACACCAGAAAAACGACACTGGCAAAAAATACTTTGGTGAGCAGTTCCAGCAATACCGACAATGGTGACCGCGAAGCGGTCGTTGGAGCTGGAGGCGAGTGATATGGCTGAATACGACTCGACCACACTCGTGAGTTTTGTTGACGATGACGCGGCATGTGGAACGCTTGATCAAAAACTCAAATTGAATTTCCGGTGGTTTAGTTGATTCAATGTAAAAAATTGTATTTCATTCTGACTCACTATGTAACAAAAAATTCAACTATTCCATCGCAAAATTCTATCGACACAAAACCGGTTTTGACGATTCGATCCATACTCATCGGTTGCAGCTCATAACGAATTGCATCTTGGACTAAGTAGATGGTTTGATTGTCTACCACCTTGATGGGCCATTGCAGGTGGGAGTAGGCGCGCACAAAGTTGAACGCTACTTGTGCACTGATATCGGTGTTGATCACAAAATCTGCTGCACAAGGTGGCGGCCATCCACTGGACTGGGTGTGACCTTGAGGGGTGAAATGCCACTTTGACAACGGGGTATGTAGTAATTCTTCCAGTCTGAAAACCGCACCTTTGAGAAGTACGGATTGAATATCTGTCAGTCTGGCGCCACACGGGTAGGCAATGGGTAAGAAAGTCAGAATATCGCCGCCATCAAGGAGCTCAGAAACTTTGTGCAACGTGACGCCCGTCTCGGTTTCTCCACCCCGCAATTGCCAGAATAGCGGGTCGGCACCTCGGTGTTGGGGCAGTCTCGACGGATGAATGTTAATGCAGTAGTATTTGGCCAATTGAGTAATCGACAGTGGCAGTCGGCGAGGGTAACAGGACAGCAGATATATGTCGGCCGACTGCGCCCGTAGAAAAGTGATTAACGGTGCTATGTCACCTCTAAAAAAATGGATTGGAATATCGTAGCCGCCAGCCAGCTCAGCAATGGGGTGCTGAGGAGAATCGTAAAGTCTTACTGGCGAATGGCGAGGTGCGGGCGGATGCGCCGCCAAGACAATACCGTAAGGTGGCAGCTGTCTGTTGAGCAGCTCCTGCAGGGTGAGAAAGGTGAACCGACTGAGTGAACCAAAGAGAACCAGGCTAACACCATCGACCGCCATGTCGGTTGCCGTCTCGGTCAGCTCAGAAACGGTACACTCATACCTTTTTGCACGGCTGGACGACTAGACAAGGTATCAAACCAGCGCTTGACGTGGGGGTAGCCGCGCAAATCTATGTTCTGCCACTCGAAACGAGCTACCCATGGATAGATCGCCATATCGGCAATCGAGTATTCACCGGCGACAAATTCCACCATTGCCAGACGGCGATCCAAAACTCCATAGACCTGATCAGCCAAATCATCAAAGCGTTGAATGGCATAGGGCACTTCCATCTCGGCATATCGACGAAAATGATGCAGTTGCCCCAGCACCGGTCCGAAACCGCCCATCTGCCACATGACCCACTGCAGGATGATGGACTGTTGAGCGACGTCGGCATCCCAGAATCGACCGGTTTTCTGTGCAAGGTAGACAAGGATGGCACCCGATTCAAAGATTGACAGCGGCTCGCCGTTGTCGCCGGTAGGATCAATGATGGCGGGAATCTTGTTGCCCGGGCTGATGGCCAAAAATGAGTCAGCAAATTGCTCATCCTGACCGATGTTGACTTCATGAACCTGGTAGGTCAGATGCATCTCTTCGAGTGCAATGGATATTTTCCGTCCGTTGGGAGTGCCCCACGTATAAAGCTGCAGATTGGCGGTAGTCATGCTTTCACCTTAGTACTAGTGTCATCAATTCTTAATCAATAGTTTACGCGGATAATGGGCCAGGAGTTCCGGTCCATTCGCTTTGATGACAAAACTCTCGGTCACTTCAAATCCCCAATCGTCAGCCCAAATCGCGGTCATGAAATGGAACGTCATGTTTTCCTTGAGTACACTCCGGTCACCTAAGCGCAGACTGATGGTCCGCTCACCCCAATCGGGTGGATAACTGAGACCGATCGGGTAACCGGAACGGCCATCCTTACTGATGCCATGTCTGTTCAGTGCTTTGTTGAATGCGATGATGATGTCTTCTGCCACATTGCCGGGGCGAGCGGCCTCAAGACCTGCCGCCATACCATCAAGAACTGCTTGTTCCGTGTTAAGAAATTTGTCGGGTGGTTGGCCGAGGTAGATGGTTCGACATAGTGGGCAGTGATACCGGCGATGGCAACCGGCGATTTCAAAAAACGTTCCTTCATCATGCTTAAGCGGCAGGTCGTTCCAGGTCAGGTGTGCCGCCGCGGCGTCAACGCCGGAAGGCACCATCGGCACGATAGCTGGGTAATCACCACCGTGGCCATCGGCACCCACCAAAGCCGTGTGATAGATTTCAGCGACGAGTTCATTTTTTCGCATGCCGGGTTCAATAATTTCATAGATTTTTCTATGCATTTCTTCCACAATACGCCCGGCTCGTTTCATATAAACCAGTTCCTGCGCTGATTTAACGGTGCGTTGCCAGTTGATCAGTGTGTTGGCATCAATGAACGTGGCGTTGGGTAAACCTTTCTGCAGAGCGTGCAGCGTCGCTGCAGAAAAGTAATAGTTGTCCATTTCCACGCCATGGCGTAACTTTCCCCAACCTCGGTCGGTGATAATCTGCGCCAGCCGGTCCATGGCGTGACGGTGTGGTGTCATGACATAGTCATCAGAATAAGAAAGTACATGGGCATCCGACATGTGAACAGTGCGCAGTGCACCCTTCGCATCCATCGCGCGGCCATACCATAGCGGTCCATCTGCCAGTGTCAATAGTACGCACTGTGGGGTGTAAAAGGACCAACCGTCGTAACCGGTGAGCCATGCCATATTCGATGGGTCCACCGTGAGCAGAAGTTCGACGCCCGCCTGTTCCATAGCCGCGCGGGTCTTGCGAATACGTTCATCATATTCGGCTTGGGTGAAATGAAGGTTTGGATTGGACATTCTGGTGGTTTTCTGCTAGTGACCGATGGCTATTATCTTACGATTGACCGTGATTATTCTCTTTGGTGAATGTAATTTTCAACGGTAACGCAATGGAGCTCATGCGCTTATTGATGGGATGCGCGCAGTCGCATCAACCCTTCGAAAGATCCTCCGTCACTGGTAATGTAGAGCCAACCATCCGGCCCCACCGCAACTCCCGCCGGACGTGCCCAGCGGCGGCCGGAGTCATCCTGAAATCCAGTAATCATGGGGACCACGGTCACTGCTTGACCATCGACGAAACGTACCAACATCACGGCCGGCGGACGGCGACTGGCTCGCTCGCCACTGAAACCACCATCCGGTTGAGTCGCCCAAGACCCATGTAAAGCCACCGCAGCGCTGTTTGAAAAACGATGATCCATTGCTCCGGCGGGAAAAAAGGTCATACCAAGTGGCGCGCTTCGCGCGGAAAATGTAACCACCGGAATTTTTACCTGGTCAGCTGGGAAAGGCGGAGTGGAGTCAATGCAATCGTCTCGAGTCACGCGGTTTCCGTCATACTGATACCAAGGCATGCCATGAAACGAACCGGCCGTTATCTTGGAGAAATATTCAGGTGGTAAATCAAAACCATGGTGATCCGGGCCATTATTGGTCGCGTACATTAACTCGGTGGTCGGATGCCAGGCAAAATCAACCGGATTTCTTAACCCCGATGCGAAAGGTTGCAAACGAGCCACTGGCGTGGACTCATCCACCCGAAAAATTCCTCCTCGACGGTGTCGAAGTGGATAAGCATCGGCGAGCAGTTGATCGGAGCAATTACCGGAGATACCTACACTGACGTACAGTGCGCCGTCCGGACCGACTCTGACCGTGCGAGAAGAATGACCAAATCCACCGGGCAGTGGCGCCACCAGCTGCATGGCTGCCGGGTCGGCGCGTTGCTGTTCGGGTTCATACGGCAGTCGAAGCAACTGTGGGGTGGTAGCAACGAACAGTTCATCGTCACGCAAGGCGACACTGTGCGGATAAGTTGGCAGTGACAGAAACCGCACGGCGCGAGTGTAAGGTGGACTGAGTTTGTAAACACTGTGTGCCGAACCAATGAACAGATCACCATTGGGCGCAAATGCAAGCATCCGTGGATGGTCCAGATCGGTAGCCAGAATTTCAAGCTGATAACCTTCTGGCACGTGAACTGTAACTGAACCAGTCCCAGGATGAGAGAGCTTCTGCTCGTGCAAACTGATTGCAGCCGCGAAGCCGCCGGTGCTGAAGCCTAGACTCATCAGCAGGAATAAACTAAATGTTAGCAGCCACCTCATGACAGAAGTATATCTTTGGCGCGGTTGATACGTGCAGCCAGCCACGTAGAGCCCCCCCGGTCCGGATGATTTCGTTGCATCAGAACGCGGTGTGCCTCAATGATGTCCTGCTCGGTTGCGGATTCATCAAGTCCTAAAATTTGCAAAGCGTCACCGCGCGTCATGTCATCGGTGTTTGATGGTGGTTCATCGTCCCCAACCGACTCACGACTCGCATATTCAGCCCAATCGTCAGTGCGCATACGATCCAGATAAGTTTCCAAAATGGATGCGGATTGTGGATCTTTGCTACGACACACGTTCAGTAACTCTGCCAACTGATCCATGCGCAGGTCATCAAGATTTTCACCTTTGAAATCACCGGCAATGACACTGCCGGATATTTCACCGCTGTCATGATCTAGTGTCATTTCCAGAAACTTGGTTTTCACAGTCGAAGCTTGACCAGGTTTGGAGCCGGGGACCGGTCCACCTTTCCATGACTGGAATATGTTAAAGGCACTACGCAACATAATAATGCGCTGTATCCAAGGAACGATGGCAGCCGCCAACGCGAATATTGCCGGCAGTTTACCGGTCAGGATGAGTACCAGCAGGATACCTACCGCACCATAGAGCAGCGCCAATTTGAAATATTTCTGGCGATTGATCTGACTGCTTGCACTGCCGATTTTACTGACGATCCACATTAGACCGATCACGACGACAAGTATCAGAAAGAAGCGAACGAACATGGCACCATTATTATTCTACTTGCCAGAAAAGTTTCGTTGTCGCACATTTTTCTGACCCTGTTAAGTTTATATTTCCCAAATCAAGAACGTCTGAACTACAGTCAGTTGATTTTTTACGATTCAGACTCAACCGGTGGAATGGCAGTCGGTTGCCGTACCATCCGGTCTTTGGTCAGATGATTTCACCGGCAAGCTAACCGGAGGCACCACTTACCGATACGTTTGTGCTTCAGTAGCCGGGGCACTAGATTTAGGGGCTGGAGTCTTGTCAAGATCAAGCTTAACAGAATATCGTCCATGCCAAATCTTCCTGACCATGGATAATACTCAAACAGCACACGGTGTTCAGAATTTCGATCATCAACACCACCGATCGCTGTCGCGCCATGGTCAAGATTTCGGTTCATTCCATCACTCTTAACCAACGACACTGAATTCTTCTTGATGGACATGCTACCAGTATGGGGAATTGGATCGAAAACGTATCTCATTGAATTGGCAATGGAACAAAGATTCGGGTAAAAGGAAAGCTCAGGCATGCTGATCTTGGTCAATAATGGTTTTGCTGTTCAAGATGATGGAACTGTGCAGAGGCCCGCAGTCATTAGTGCATCTCAGGTCAACCGTGTAATCGTCATCAGGATCTGCTGCAAGATATTGGGATTTAAGAATCCGGGTTAAGTGATTTTCCGGTGGGTTTTGACATCAGTATTAATGACCTTGCGATGCTCCACACCCGTACTTCAGTCCAGCGTCACCTAGGACTCTCGAGGGACGGAATCATGAATTTGACCCGGTCGGGAAACGAAAGTCAATTGGGTACTGGGTGCATACTGATGCTGAAAGCGGACGAGCACCTCTGTGAGACACCTAACCCCACAACTCGAAAGGCATCAGGGAAACAGTTTAATCAAGCCAAATGTTAGTGAAGTGCAGGCGATGACGATGCCGAGAGCAATGGCATAGAAGCGCGTCGTCTGCGCATTGATGAGCTGCAGAGTCTCGACTCTCAGACCATGTGCCTGTTCGCGCAGACTGGCTTCTAGGCGCGATTCAAGTTTGCTCATGTTGGCTTCCAAGCGCGTTTCAAGCTCGCGCAGACTGGTTTTCAGGCGTGATTCAAGTTCGCGTCCGTTGGCTTCCAAACGCGTTTCAAGTTTGCTCATGTCTGCCGTCAAGCGCGTTTCAAGTTCGCGCAGGTCGGATTTGGAAGCTACATTTTCGAGTAAAGCGTCGCGAACCATTGAAACCGTTGCAACAGCCTGCTGTTCTTCATAGCCGGATTCGCGCAAGGCATGCGCCGCTTCGTAGGTATCGAATACAACGTCACTCATGGCGGTGTTCTCCTTTAGTTCTTAAGTGCTTATCTTAACACCTAGTATAAACAATTTTAAGCCTGAGAACAAAAACATATCGTACCCAATAGCCTTATACGTCTTTATTTTCATGGTCTCCTAAACTGATGAGGATGTTTTTCATGCAATCTGAGATTTGAACTGAAAATATCGCCAACAGTTCTAACCTATTATTAACGAGACTATGTCCAAATTCCCCGGAAATCACCCTGAAATCCTCCGGCCGCGGTGGTAAACTATCAGTCATGCATATTCGGCAGGTCAAGACCGGCGCCCGGGCGTTGATGGCGGCAACTACACCTCCTACCGTCTGGTCACCTCGGTGCACGTCGGCGAGCAGGTAAAACAGCGCACCCTGCTAAATCTCGGTGACCACTATCCCATTGATAAAAAACACTGGCCGGTGCTGTGTCAACGCGTCGAACAACTACTGGCCGTGCGGGGCAAGACCGAACCCCTGGTGTCGCTGAAACTGCCACCGGCCCTCGAGCGCGAAGCGGAACGCCTCTACCAGCAGCTCGGTCCGCTGCACGCCGCGGCAACCGACTGCCAGTCGGTCGATACGAAGCGGTTGGAAAGCTGCCAGCCGCGCTCGGTCGGAGTCGAACATGTCGGACTGTGGGCGGCCGGTGAACTGGGGCTGGATCGCCTGTTTGACCACCTCGGTTTCAATGCCAAAGCCAATGCCCTGGCTTCCATCGTCGCCCGCCTGGCCCGGCCGGCTTCCGAGCTGGGTACCTATGAATGGCTGTGCGAGCATAGCGCGATGGGTGAACTGTTGGACGTGGACTTCACCCGCCGCAGCCACATGTGCCTGTATCGGGCCGCGGACGCCCTGTATCAACATCGCCAGGTGATTGAAGATCATCTGTATCAGCAGGCGGTCAGCCGGTTGGACCTGAAGCCGACCATCACCCTGTTCAACCTGACCAACATTTATTTTGAAGGACGGGCGGCACAGCAGTCCAAGTCCCAGCGCGGCCGTGCTAAGGAACAGCGCAGCGACTGTCCGCTGCTGACTCTTGGCCTGGTGCTGGATGGCAGCGGGTTCGTGCGCCGTTCGCAGGTGTTCGAAGGCCATGTCTCGGAAGGCACCACCCTACAGACCATGCTGCGCGGACTGCAGATCCCGACCGAAGCCCTGGTGGTGATGGCCGGCGGCGTGGCCACGGCGGCCAACCTCGCCTGGCTGCGCCAGGAAGGCTACCACTACATCGTAGTCAGCCGCGCGCGTCGCAAATCTTTTGATGTATCGACGGCTATCAAGATCTGCAGTCACGCCGGCGCCGACATCGAACTGTGTCGGTCGGTGGATGAAGTCACTGGCGATCTGCTCATCGGCTGCCGCTCCCCAGGTAAAATCAAGAAAGAACAGACCATCAACACGCGCGTCAAGCAACGCTTCGAAGATGAGCTGCGCGCCCTGCATCAAGGCCTGAGCAAACCGCGCGCCCGGCGCCGCGAAACCGACGTCTGGCGGCGCATCGGACGCCGGCAGGAACAGAGCCACGGTGTCGCACAGCACTACGACATCCAGGTCACCGTCGACCCGGCCACCAGTCGGGTATCGGCCGTCACCTGGCAGTACCGACCGCAACCGGACACCCGGGCCACGCCGTCCGGTGTTTACGCCCTGCGTTCCAATCTCACCGACTGGGACGATGAGACGCTGTGGCACACATACACGATGCTGACTGATTTAGCAGCCGTGTTTCGCTGTTTGAAGTCTGAATTCGGTCTGCGCCCCAATGATCATCACACTGAGGTGCGTGCCGAAGGTCATCTGTTCATCACCGTCCTCGCTGATCAGCTGGTGCAGTATATCCGCGTGAAACTGCGCGACGCCGGTGACCGCCGCAACTGGCGGACGCTGCGCGGCGTGCTGGAAAAGCACACGCGCCTCACCACCGTGCTGCCCCACGAAGATGGTCACACCACCCACATCCGCCAGTCATCGACGCCCGAACCGAAGCAGCGGGCCATTTATGAGGCACTCGGCATCTCACCGGTGGCCGGTAAAAAGCACCGTCTGACGGTCTGAAATTGACCGCCGGCACTTTAGATAGTGCCATAATCCCATTCTAGAGTCCTGTAAGTACCTGATGTTTTTCACTATTTTTATTCTTTCCAACTTAAGACCACCACTACACTGCAATCGCACTTCATTGTGCCATCGCTTCCGATGGTGCCGACGGTGCCAAGTGAATTTCAATGCCTGACTATTTGTATTTGCGTGACGTCTGTGTTACCGCGCGTAATTTACTATCCGCTAAAGCAGTGGTCTGTAAGCTTTGCTGACGATGGATGATACCGCACCGACTCAATTACCGCACCCTGCGTGGCGCCACGTGCTGTTCCTAGCACGGCGCTGAAGCACTTCAAATTGCTCCGCTTAATCGACGGTTGTTAACTGTTCTGCCCCAGATCAGAGTATCTGCATGCATTCTAAAAATCAACGTCTTTCATTGATTCCAATTGATCATGACAATCTTGCGGCACACGAAGAGGATTTCATCATAAAAACTCATGCCGGCATTACTGATTTTTAAGCTGATGCGTCAGTTGTGCAATCACCCCCTTACGCTGACTGCTGAGTTGCAACAGGGCGCGGCGGCCGCCGGACGCATAGACAGCAACCGCAGCCAACAGATCTCTCAACTGCTGCGCGCTGGACGCATCAAATCTACAGTAGGCGCCACCGCTCAGTTTAGCGATCTCTCGAAACGCCCGTTGCGCATTCGGCTCATGTCCTTCGTGAAACATAAACGCCGGTACGCCATTGAGACCCAGATGCCCGGCTTTGTCGGCCAGCCGATCAATGTTCTCTTCCATGGCATCGCCAACGAAAACCAGCGCATTGACGCGCCGTTTATGATTCTCGCGCAACGTGTGATCAAGCAGTCGCTCAACCTGAGTGAGCCCACCGATACACTTGACACTACTCATCAGTCGATGCAGCGCCTCTGCTGAGCCGACCCACTTACTGGCAAAGAACTGGTGGAATCCACGGTAAAAGCACATTTGCACATCAAGACCGCCGTGGGTAGCGGTGGCGGCGAACATCTCCGATTGAATGTGACAAGCCTGATCCCACATGGGTTCTCGACTGGCGGTGGCATCCATCCCGAAAATCAGCCGGCCGCGATGGCTGCTGGCCATCGGTCGAGGGGCCATTTCGACCTGTTTGAGAAATTGATCCACTTCGGAACTTGACGACGTGGTCAGCTGTTTCTTGTTTGCTTGACTCATGTTCCCGATACCGCCGGTGCACAGGCATCGCCAGTGATTTGAGGTCTGGACTTCAGAATCTGATCGACGACTTCAAACGCATTGATCGAGAGATTTTTGACGCACACAATCTCTTCGAGTCTGACGTAGACTGCCTGCTGTCGCTGATGGTCGTAGCGATGAATCTCCGCAAATGCTTCAGCTAGCAGTGCCGCCCCCTGTGGATTGTACTGATCAATACTGAGAATGTTGTTTTTCAGCAGCTCATAACCACTACCGTCTGCGGCGTGAAAGCAGTAGGGATTGGCATGACAGAATGCGCCGATAAGGGAGTAAATGCGGTTTGGTGTATGGTAACTGAACGCTGGGTGTGAAGACAGTCGAATGACATTCTCATAGGTGTCGTCGCGCGCCGCTGTGGCCTGAATTCGAAACCACTTGTCAACCACACCTGATTCTTCCTTCCAATCTTCATAAAACGAGTCAAGTGCCGTTTCACGATAAGTACTGGTCGATCTCACCAGCGCCATCAGTGCCGCGACGAGGTCGGTCATATTGCGACTGTGGGTAAATTGGTCGACCGCCAGTTGGTGTACCACTTCGGTATCCAGTGCCATCAGCAGATTCAGGCACCGGTTACGCAAGCTTCTCTGCCCCATGGCCATCGCTTCCAAAGTCGCCGGCGGATTGAGACGCTGATATAACTCAACGAGACGTTCGAAGAACTGCTCGGCAATGGTTTGTAGTAACAGATTTCGCGCCCGATGAATGGCAACTGGATCAGTGACGTCCATGTCCTGCGCAATCGCAATTTCGGAAGGCGGGTCCAGTAACATGGCACTGAACTGCGGATCCTCCAACACGTCATCAAGCAGGGTCGCATAAGTGGCTAAAAACTTCTCGGCTACCAGTGGTGACTGTTGCCGTTGCCAGCAATCAACGAGTTTCAGGAGCTCGAATTTCGCAATGCGCTGCCAAGCATCCCAGCGACAGAAAGGGTCATCATCATGCGCCAACACGAAGTGTAGTTCATCATCCGACTGTGGGTCTTCGATCAAAATCGGCGCGCTGAAACCGCGCAACAGGGACAGCGCCGGGAATTGTTTGACATTTTTGAACTCAAAAGTCTGGCTAGGTTCAGTGAGTTCAAGCAGAAATTCATCGGCCGGCACCGCGGCATTTCCGTCTACCAAGGTGCATTGCTGTCGCCCGTCGTCGCCTAATAGAGCACATTGAATCGGAATGTGCATGCTGTGATCAGATGTTTCACCAACCCGCTCCGGAGAGATTTGTTTCAGGGTCAACTGAAACGTGTGAGCATCCGCATCGTAGCAGCGTGTCACTCGAACTTTAGGCGTGCCAGCCACGTGATACCAACGGCGAAATTGCTGCAGGTTGCGACCGGCAACTGCTTCCATGGATTGTATGAGTTCTTCAACGGTAACCGCACAGCCATCATAGCGTTCAAAGTAAAGATCAGTCGCGCGGCGAAATTGCGCGTGACCCAATATGAGGTGGAGCATACGAATAAGTTCGGCGCCTTTGTTGTAAACGGTAATATTGTAAAAATTGTCAATGGTGAGATATGAATCCGGCTGCACAGCATGGCGCTTGGGACCGGCATCGTCGCGAAACTGGTGAAGTTTCACCAAGTTGACATCCTGAATCCGCTGTACCGCAGCTGAGCCCATATCCGCACTGAACTGCTGGTCGCGGAAAATGGTGAACCCTTCTTTAAGGCTGAGTTGAAACCAGTCTCGCAACGTTACCCGATTACCCGACCAGTTGTGAAAGTACTCATGCGCAATGACGCTTTCAATCGCCTGATAATCCTGATCGGTGGCGATTTCCGGTCGTGCATAAACATACTTTGAATTGAAAATGTTCAATCCTTTGTTTTCCATTGCCCCCATGTTGAAATGATCAACGGCAACAATCATGTAGCGATTGAGATCATACTCTCGTCCGTAGACACGCTCATCCCACGCCATGGCCTTTTTCAGACAGGCCAAGGCATGCCTACATTTGTCCAGATGCTGTTCCTTAGCATAGAACTGGAGTTTGACCGGGTTTCGTGACTGCGTATGAAATTCATCTTCCAGAATAGCCAGCTCGCCGGCCACCAACGCAAACAGATAACTGGGTTTGGGATGTGGGTCGTGCCATTTGGCAAAATGAATGCCACCGGGATGATCCCCCTCCGCAACCCGTTCGCCGTTCGAAAGCAGGACTGGAAAATCTTGTTTTGGTGCTTCAATGTAGACGGTATATCGACTCAGAATGTCCGGCCGATCTGGAAAATAGGTAATGTTGCGGAATCCTTCTGCTTCACACTGAGTGCAGAGAATATCGCCTGACAGGTACATACCAGACAGCGCAAGGTTGCTGGCCGGATCGATCGAGTTGTCAATACACAGTTCAAATTCAGCCGGTGGATCAGTAATGGACAATCCCTTTTCTCCAATCTCGAAGTCTTCATCATTGAGTTCTCGACCATTCAGTTCAATTGAAACCAGGTTAAGGTTCACACCATTGAGAAAAAAGGCTTCTGTGGGACTGACACCAGAATTTTTCCTGACGATCAGTTTGGAATGGACCCGGGTGTTCGCCGGATCAAGGTAGAACTCCAGAGTGACTTCAGGAACGGAAAATGAT
This sequence comes from Arenicellales bacterium, assembly GCA_965116205.1. Lineage (GTDB taxonomy): Bacteria > Pseudomonadota > Gammaproteobacteria > Arenicellales > JAJDZL01 > JAJDZL01. The sequence continues at coordinate 996,352 of OZ220493.1, forward strand.
GGTGCTCGGTAATCCGCGAGATAGGTGCGTCGGACCTGTTCAGGGCGCATGGTATCGTTTAGGTTCTATATCCCGTAGAGGGCCGTCAGACCCGCAGTGTCTTGATTCAAAATGGGCATTATAAGTTGTCTATGGCTACGAACTACCCGCGCGGTCGCCCTCTCAACTCCCTATGACAGAAAACTGATTGAAGAGTACACGATTTCCTGTACAACTTGCTGAGAAAGTCAGGCAGCCGATGACACTCAGACCCTGGTCATGGCTGGTTTCCCATGCAGAGAAGGATGTATCACACACCAACTTTACCTAGCTTTGACCGATTAAGGGTCATCGTTCTCAATGCTTCGTCGTAATTTGCCACTCTTCCTTCCGGTTATAAATTGTCTACAATGATCAACCATCTGGATATCAGCATCTATCAGCCCACAACGATCTATGCTTTCAGCCCAACGGAGTGGTGAAATTATCTGATGTCTCTGACACGATTGTTAACCTATGACTGCGAATCCAACTGCACGCCAAAAACGGCACCAGCAACGCCGGGCTGAAAACACCACGTCGGTGATGAGTCAAGGTACTCCACTCGAGTGTCGATTCCAACCCTTGACTGACTACCAGATCACCCGCATTCACCAGGCCGCATTGCAGTTGCTGGCAGAGGTTGGGATGGCCAATCCAACCCCGGGAATTGTCGACGTCGCCCTTGACTACGGATGTCAGCTCAATCATGCTGGTCGACTGCTGTTTCCCGCTTCACTGGTCGAGGACCTGTTGGCCAAAGCGGCAACACAGTTCACCGTCTTCGGGCGAAATCCGCGCTACGATTTTGAGGCGCTGAAGGGGACCGTCAATTTTTGCACTGGGGGTGCGGCAGTAACCATGCTTGACCTGGAATCGCGACGGTATCGCCCGAGTATGCTACGAGACATATACGATCTTGCCCGCGTTTGCGATTGTCTCGAAAACATACAGTGGTTTACGCGGCCAGTCGTTGCAACGGACCTTGAAGACCCCTATGAACTGGATATCAACACCGTGTATGCCTGTGCGGCCGGCACCGCTAAGCATATTGCGACCAGTTTTTCCAAAGCTGAGCATTTGTATCGAATCGTCCCACTGCTTGACCAGCTGTCAGGCAGTAAAGGCAAGTTCGCCAAACGACCCTTTTGTACGGTACACGCGACCACCGTTGTTTCACCCCTGGCATTTGCTATGGAAAGTCTGGAGGTAGTCGTCGCGGCAATAGACATAGGTATGCCAATCCACTGTCAGACTGGGCCGCAGGCCGGCGCCACCGCACCCGCGGCACTGGCCGGCACCGTGGTGCAGGGCTGTGCCGAAAGTCTCGCCTCACTGTCAGTCATCAACCTATTAAAACCCGGGCACCCCGTCGTGTTCGGCAACTGGTTATTCGTGTCTGATTTACGCACCGGAGCGTTCAGTGGCGGCGGGCCCGAACAGGCATTACTGGGGGCCGCTTCCGGACAGATGGCGGCGTTTTATGGCATCCCCGGTGGACTCGGTGCCGGTATGTCTGATGCCAAACTACCCGACTACCAGGCTGGTTTCGAAAAAGCGCTCAGCTTGACTCTAGCCGCTTTGGCCGGTGGCGGATTCGTCTATGAATCCGCCGGTATGCTAGGCAGTTTATTGGGTAGTTCTTTCGAATCAATGGTCATCGACGATGAACTCCTGTCTGCTATTCGGCGCATTGGCCGGGGCATTGAAGTCACAGATGACACGCTTTCAGTCGCGACCATTGGTGAAACGGTGGCCAACGCTGGTCATTATCTTGGCCATGAACAGACCATCAAACTGATGGAATCCGAGTACCAATACCCAAAATTCGCTGATCGTCAGTCCCCTGAAGACTGGCAGCATTCCGGAACCGCCGACTTACTGACTCGCGCGACGACGGTAGTCGAAAAAATACTAGATACTCATCATCCAGACTACATCGGTACTGAGGTCGATACCAAGATTCGCAGACAATATCCCATTCGTCTGGTCTTACCCAAACAGCAGGCCTTGGTAACGTGACCGATAAACGACAAGTCATCATCATCGGCGGTGGTATTGTGGGGTGCAGTATTCTTTATCATTTGAGCCGGCGCGGTTGGTGCGATAGTGTTCTATTGGAACGCCGCAAGCTGACTTCCGGGTCGACCTGGCATGCGGCTGGCAATGTCACCTATTTTGGCCACTACCCCAGCATCACTCGGTTGTACATTGATTCAGTAACCACTTACCTGGCTGCCGAACGGCAGTCCGGACAGAATATCGGATTTCATGCAACGGGCAGTCTGCGGCTGGCAGAAAATGACGCGCAGTTGCGTTATTACCGACGGTTGGCTGCTTTTTATGAAACCCTGAACATCAAATATTCCATCGTCGAGAAAGCAGAAATTCACCAGTTGCATCCACTACTGGACACCTCTGGTATCAAAGGCGCGGCCTATACCCCGGGGGACGGGCATGTCGACGCCGTCGGCGCGACCTACGCAATGGCCAAAGCCGCACGACAGAATGGTGCCGAAATCAGAACTGGCTGTCACGTCGAAAATCTACATCGACAGGCTGATGGAACATGGCTGGTATCTACCACCGATGCGAATTTCAGAGCCGGCCATGTGGTGGTTGCCACCAGTTTCTGGGCACGGGAACTGTTACAGCCCGTCGGCCTGAAGCTACCCGTTTATGCACTGGAACATCATGAAATCATCACCGAATCCATTGCCGAAATAGCAACCCTGCAAAAGGCATTACCAACGGTCCGCGACCCTGGCGCGCCGGCCAATGTTCGTCAGGAAGGGCAGGGCCTACTGTGTGGAGTTTATGAAGCTAATCCCCGACCTTGGCAACTGGATGGCATCCCGGTTGATTTCGGGGAGGAGCTGTTGGAAAACGATCTGCCCCGACTTACGCCCCATCTGGAAAAAGTCATCGCCCGCCTCCCGGTATTCGGTCAAGCCGGTATCAAAGCGGTACACAACGGCCCCATCTGCTACACTCCAGATGGTTTGCCGCTGTTGGGTCCGGTGGAACATCTGCCCGGACTGTGGCTAGCCACTGGTTTTTGCATTGGCATTGGTACCGGCGGTGGCGCGGGTAGCTTTATCAGCGACTGGCTGGTGAATGGTCGACCGCCGATGGCACTGCCGGCGGTTCACCCGCAACGCTTCGCGCCGAGTTTGAGTCAAAAACAGGCGATACAGTCCATAATAAAGACCTATGCAATGGGTTATGCTCTACCCGATTACAATTACTGACGCCAGCGGCGACCAATATCCAAACGAACGGACAACTCCATGACCATACCAACTGATCACCAACCGATCGTCAAAGCGGAAGAATTATGGAAAATTTTTGGCCATCAAGCGCAAGAAGCACTGCAGGCGGTACAACGTGAAAACATTGACAAAGCCGAAGTGCTGACGCGCTTTGAAGCCGTCGTGGGCGTTCGCAATGCCAGTTTTGAAGTGTATGAAGGTGAGATATTCTGCATCATGGGACTGTCTGGTTCAGGTAAATCCACGCTGGTGCGCCACATCAACCGTCTGATCGAACCAACCGCTGGTAGAGTATTCATCCGCGGTGAGGATGTCGGTGCCCTGTCAGCTGAAGAGTTGCGGTTACTACGCGCCAAACGGATTGGTATGGTGTTCCAGAATATGGCCTTGCTCCCGCACCGCACCGTCCGCGACAACATCGCATTCGCGCTTGAGTTGCGCGGCATCGACGCCTATACGCGCAACCAGGTAGCCGACCAAGTCATCGACACCGTTCACCTACAGGGTTATGGTGACCGAATGCCTAGTGAACTATCGGGTGGCATGCAACAGCGCGTCGGCTTGGCACGCGCGCTAGCTGCCGACCCGGAGATTTTACTAATGGATGAACCGTTTTCCGCCCTAGATCCATTGATCCGGCGTGGCCTCCAGAACGAATTTCTGGAATTATCAAATAACCTGAAAAAAACCACGCTGTTCATCACCCATGATCTGGATGAAGCAATCCGCATGGGGACGCGCATATCAATCATGAAAGATGGAGAAATTGTGCAGATTGGCACACCTGAAGAGATTGTAACCCGACCGGCTGATGATTACGTTGCCGACTTTGTGAAAGGCATTTCCCGTCTGAAACTGGTGTTTGCCCACACCGTCATGATTCCATTGGACCAGTTCCGTCAACAGCATGGTGATGAATTGCGATTCGAAGATTGGCCGCGGGCGCAGGATGATGCAGACCTAGACACGCTGGTCAGCCGATCCATTGGTCAAGAACATCCGGTGATCGTTGAACGTGACAACCAACCAGTCGGTGTGGTAACCAAAGATGCGCTTTTGAAAGGTATTAGAGGAGAAGAATAATGAACCAGGAACAAGCCGCTGTGGATGCACAGACTACGGCATCATTTGAATCGTTCGCGGTGGTCAGCGCGTCTTACTACCGGAGAATCTTTTTACGAATCCAGCGCGCCGAGCTGCCGCCTTATCATCTCAACAAAGCGGCTTTATGCGGCGGTTTTATCTGGGCCGCCTGGCGCAACAATTGGATATTGTTCTGGATGGCCTTTGCCGGTGACATGATCGCCGCGGTCAATTTGGCATTGGCCTATAAATTCAATTCGGCGACAGCACAGGCTGCCGTCGATGGCAAGGATTTTCTAGTCGAACGATACGAGACTTGGACCGACAATCATCTGCTGGCGGCGATGATCGCCATTGTGCTGTTTAGACTGCTGGTCGCGTGGCTGGCCGACCGACTCTACTACCGTCAATATTGCAGTTGGCGGATGGGGCGAACCCAGAGTTCCGGCACCCAATTCAGAGGTTTGGTGCTGGCTTTGGTGATCACTTCTTTAATCGCACCGATCACCCTGTACCGGGCAACGCAGTTTGTCCCCGATGAACGTAGCTGCATCAAATTAACCCGCCAGATTCAAGATGGTGAAAGCGTCGCATTCAAAGCTCGATTTGACTGCTGGACCATTTCCGAATTTCCGACCTTGATCTGGCTGAAGCGGCCACCGCAATACACTTTTCCCCGCAATGATGACGGCACCCGCAGTATTGAAATCAGAGAATCAACCGCCAAACGTCCGGTCAATCTCAACACTTATGTTTCAGAGTACATTGATCAGGGTATCGGTTACCTGAAAGCATTTTATGGCTGGATATTCGATCGCATTACGGACTGGATACGCAGTATGCTGTTAGCCATCGAAGCGGTCTTCGTGGGCACTCCGTGGATGGTAACCGCGGTGATGTTTGTCGCCATTGCCTACCGACTGGGGGGACCTCGCATTAGTATATTCGTTGGTTCATCCTTGATTTATCTCGCCCTGTTCGGCTTTTGGCAAACGGCTATGTCTACCGTATCGCTAGTCATGGCGGCAACGATCATCTGTGTGGCCGGCGGATTGCCATTGGGAATCTGGGTGGGCAAATCACGGACTGGCACCGCGCTGGTCACCCCGGTACTGGATATCATGCAGACCATACCATCTTTCGTTTATCTGTTGCCCGCGGTGGCGTTTTTCTCCATTGGTAAACCACCCGGAATTCTGGCGACGGTGATTTTTGCCATGCCGCCAATGGTACGGCTCACGGCGCTAGGAATCAAACAGGTGCCGGAAAGCACCAAGGAGGCGGCGCTGGCTTTCGGGGCGAGTCCGGCACAACTGATGCGTAAAGTGGAATTACCGTTAGCGCTTCCTTCTATAATGGCCGGTGTTAATCAGGTGGTGATGATGAGTCTGTCAATGGTTGTCATTGCGGCGATCATTGGCGCCGGCGGCATGGGCTTTATTGTGGTCGATGCTCTCGGGCAGACGGAAGTGGGACGCGGGCTGTTGGCGGGACTGGGTATCGCACTCATCGCGATGATCATAGACCGTCTGGTACAGAAAGCTAATCAACGTTCGTCGAGCTCCTGAAATGTAATAAAAATCAGAAAATTAAGAGGTAAGTTATTATGAAAACTAAACTGCGATTCTTACTAACATTGGTACTGATGTTTGGCGCGTCCAATGCCATCGCACAAGAGAAGGTGAGAATATCTGATCTGAGTTGGACCGGTGCCAAAGCCATCGGCTATGTGATTAAAGCAGTCATTGATGGTCCGCTCGGTTCCGAAGCTGAATTCGTCGAGGGGCTCAGCGACCAGCAGATTGTTGCCGAAGGCATGGACAAAGGTGATGGTTCAGTCGATGTCTACACCGATATGTGGATGCCGAATCAGCAACCCATTTGGGACAAGTACATTGTTGAGGCCAAAAGTGTTGCACACAATGAACCTTATAAAGGTACGCAGGGAATGTTTTTGCCCACTTATATGACCGACAAAGTGACCACCATTGAAGACTTGCTCAACCCCGAAATTGCCGCACTGTTCGATAAGGACAAAAACGGGAAAGGTGAGTACTGGGCCGGTGACGCCGGTTGGAAATCAACCAAAATGTGGCAAGTCAAGTTCAAGGATTATGGTTTGAATGAACTGTGGGAACCTGAAATTGTCTCTGACGCGACGTTCAAAGCGCAGCTCAAAGCCGCTTATGCCGAGCAGAAACCAATTTTGTTCTATTACTGGAGCCCCGAATGGCTACACGCAGCTTATGAGCTTACTGCCATCGACGAACCGGCGTTTACCGAAGGTTGCATGGACCTCAAGCTGGATCAGGAAGATTGGCTTGAAGCATCCAAATTCAAATGCAAACACAACGATGCGCTGGTTTACGTTGCCCACTCAAGATCGCTGGAACAACGTAATCCAGCGGCGGCAAAATTCTTGCGCAATATCAAACTTGACCCGGCGGTGGTCAACGGTTGGATTCTCAGAATCGGCCGCGATAAAGAAGATGCACAGGATGTCGCCGAAGAATGGGTTGCAGCCAACATGGACACCGTCAATCAGTGGATCAACTAGTAATAGTAAGTTAAAAAAAGGGGAGAGATTGCTCCCCTTTTTCAATCTTCATGCCGGAACCCTGTGGATGGCAATGAACTTTGAGAATAGTTTCGCTCGGATGTAAATCTCACACTAGCCGTCGTACCTTTACTGACAAAGGTTGTGCCAACACCTACAAAGCAGACAGATTGATGTCAGTCGCCGGGTGAAGGCGCTGCATGACGAAGTTGGTTTTACAACGTGAAGTGAAACAACTATACAGATTAACCGGAGGTAAGCGAGGTGACAAATTGGGAAGCGTGTCCAGCCGTGGAACGTAAACCAGGAAAAGTCAGTGGTACATGGGTCTTTGTCGGCACGCGAATTCCGTTATCTGCTTGGTACGAAAATCTCGCCGGGGGAGCGACGATTGAAGAATTCGTCGAGTGGTTCCCAGGGATAAACGAGAAACAGGTCCGTTCCGTACTGGAGTATGAAGCCCAGTCGCTGAAAACGTCATTGATGCGTTGAAACTGCTGTTCGATCAAGGAACGCCAATCCCGTTGCGCGCCTATCTACTGACGCACGTCGTAGATACGCTGGTAGAAAAAGGCTGGTCCGAAAAGGACCATGGAGAACTACTTGACTTGGCAGCACAGGAAGGCTATGAAGTGTTGGTCACCACCGATCAGAATCTCCGCGTTATCAACAGAATTTGGAGCATCGGCACAGCGGTATTGTCGTTCTGCTTGCTGCCAATTGGCCAGAAATCCGACTTCATGTACGAAGAGTGGCTGACGCGATTATGTCAGTACGCCCTAGTGAAGTCATTGAGGTGCCGATTCAGACCACAGGCTGAAATAAATGGTAAGTTGATGGATTGATGCTTTGTCCAGTTCAGGTCGACGGCCACCGGTGTCTAGAAAATGAATACTGCAAAGCTCACCATTTCTCCATCCAATGGCTGACAAATTCCTGACACCAACGACCCATCTGTTCGCCATACTGCGCTTCGTCTTCCAGCTGTTGCTCAGCTGAGTGGGCGCCGGGTTCGTCCAGTGAGTGACATCCATGCGTCAGCCATTCCATCATCACGGGTCGGGTAACTTCGGGGTGAAATTGGATACCATAAGTATTGCCAGCATAGCAAAAAGCCTGATTGGGAAACTGTTCACCTACAGCCAATAATTCACTGTCATTCGGTAGGGTAAACCCCTCGCCGTGCCACTGATAGAAATGGGCTGGTGCTGGTAGAAATTGTTCGGCGGCAGCTGTCGGCGTAATCTGGCGAAATCCGACCTCAAGAAGGCCATCTGGATGCGGTGCGACTGTTGCCCCTAGCGACTTGGCAATTAACTGGGCACCCAGGCAGATACCGAGAGTCGGCCGCCGCTCTTTCAGCCAGTGGTAAAGCCAAGTCAGTTCATCTTTGATGTAAGGCCGATGATCTCCATCGTTGGCGCTCTGAATACCACCATAGATCAATAGAGCATCAAATGCATCAGGATTATCGGGCATGGGAATACCACACGCTGGATTGACGTGGGTTTGCGCGATACCATTTTGGTCTAGGAATCTGGCCACATAGTCATCGCGTTTTTCTTCCATATGCCGAACCGTCAGTATTTTCTTGGACATGAACCTGCCTTCTTTAGTACTTCAAACAAACGTCTATTGATCCGCCGATGGAACAGTGGATAAGGGGGCACTCGACTCAGACGAGCATGATCAGCACAATCACCAGCAACACGACTGCACCAATGGGTAACAGAAAACCCGGCCAGTCTTTTTCAGCATTACGCGCCTCTTCACTGATTCGTTTCAAACTAGGAAACGCAAAGATTAGCAACCCGATGGCGAGCGCACCCACCACAAGCATTTCCCAAGTTGCGAGTTCTTCACCCATTTTCATTCGGTACCGGTCGGATTAGCATTGAAAGTCGAACATTTTACTGGCTGCGGGAGGGCGGTTAATGGCCATCAGCTGATCGAGAATATTACTCACCCCGGGTTCTGCATCTCAAACCAACTCGCGCGGCACAACAAAATCCAAAACCTCAGCGGTACCCAGCGTAATCTCGGACCAACGGTTGACCGGGAATTCGCAAACTAGGGTGGCGGCTGTAGGGTATTGAAAAAAAGCCGGATGTGATGGCACCTCCTGCACGATGGACTCTGCAAAGCTTCCAATACCTGGATTGTGCCCGATCACCATGACCGGTGAGCCAGCGGCGCCGATTAAACACTGCAGTATTGATTCTGGATGGCCATGGTAGAGACCCGGTTGGTAACTGACATGGCAAGACTGAGCGATAAATTTTTCGATTCTTAACCAAGTTTCTTGGGTTCTTTTTGCAGTCGAGCACTGGATGATCTGCGGAATATAACCTTTTGTCAAAAGCCATCGGCCGATGGCATCGGCTGATTGACGGCCGCGTTTGGCAAGTGGACGGTCGTGGTCGCTGAGCCCGGACTCGTCCCAGCTTGATTTTGCATGCCTGGTGAGGATTAACTGCATTCAGGACGACGATGAGTTGTGTTGGTCAAAGTACTATTGCGTTGTCGCGTATCATTTATCGTTGAACATTTTACGATAGCAGCTCTCCAATTCTACCTTAAACTGTCAAACCACTCATGTATTCACTGCCATTCATCCACGAATGCTCAGTGAGAAGGCGGCCAATCATTCCTTCGGGTTCCGACATGTCGCGTTGAAGATTCAATCAACGAAATATTTTCATTTTGAGCACTATTCACCAATCTAACGCAGAACGATACTTCGGTAGTAAAAATCAACCGGTATTGAGAACTTGTCTAGGATGGATCATACATCAACTTCGCTTATCATACTCGCAACGGGTGTGCATTCGAACACGCATTGCGATGAACTTTTTCATTAACGAAGAGTGTTCAAATTATTCCATCATTGCAACCGGTGACCCAGTCAGATTTTCAGAGATTCAGTGAAAATCCCTAGCGCGAAAATTGTTACACAACACTATATCGTGCAGTTGCCACACGTGGCCGACCATCAAATGCACGACGTTGTTGGCGGCTTGTAACGACTGACGGTCGCCCCCTCGGCAAATGCCGGTACTCACTCAATAGAAGAGAACACCTGCATCAAATTCATAATCTAAAACTTAGCAGTTGCCACTTTTACCGACTGTTTCATGGCATTGATATTCCAACATGTGCTCGACCATAAATCAGTACCGCTGTAACCCAATGGTGCTACAATTGAATTGATCCATAGAGAATCATCCATCTAATCGGCTTTGATGTCTGTTGCTGTGGGTCGGGTAACGGATTTGTCTTTGACGGTCCAGTTGAAATCAATACCACAATAATTTTCTGAAATCGGAGGGTAACGATGAACATTAAAACTTTAATACTTGGCTTAACCACAGCGTTGGTTTTGGGGGTGGTGTCGGTGGCCCACGCTGAAACAACGTTACGATTGCTCACTTGGGGGTCCTACGCTCCCGATGAACTGATTCAAAAGTTCGAAGCGGAATATCCCGATATCAATGTCGAAGTTACCTTTTCGAACAACGAGGAAATGATCGCCAAACTACGCGCCACCGGCGGTGCTGGATTTGACCTCGCGCAACCCAGTCATGATCGAATACATGCGGCCCAATTGGAGTACAACATCTACAAACCCATGGACCTATCGCAGATTGATACGTCGGTGATGTCGGAAGTGCACCTCGAAGGCGTCAAGGCGAATACCACCATTGACGGTGAGGTTTATTCCGTACCCCACCAATGGGGAACGTCCGGTTTGATGGCAGACCAATCCAAAGCCCCGGATTTCAAACACTGGTCGGATCTTTGCGATCCCATGTACAAAGGTAAAACTTCGATGCGATTGAAGCGAACGATTCTGCTGGGTACGGCATTCTCCCTGGGTTATGATCCATTTGCCGCATATGCCAACTTAGACGAGTATCAGAAAATCCTCGACGAAGTGGTGGACGTACTGATTGCCTGTAAAGAGAATATCAAAGCCTATTGGAAGGGCGGCGATGACCTCGCCGCGCTGATGCTGTCAGGAGAAATTGTGGCTTCAGAAACCTGGGATTCTACCGCCTACAGAATCTATGCGCAAAATCCAAATATCGTCTTCGTGCCACCGTCAACCGGAGCACTGACGTGGATTGACACTTTTACCCTGCCGCGCAAAGCAAAAGCCGATGCCGCCGCCTACAAGTGGATCAATTTTGTTCTCCGACCGGAAAATGTGACCCTCATGTCTGCCAGTACCGGTGCCATTGCGGCAGTTAAAAATGGTCAAGACCTGTTACCACCGGACAAGAAAGCGGCAGTCAACGCCGCGTTTACACCAGCAGATGTTGCCAACCTGAAATTCTTTGCCAACATTCCACCGGGCATCGAAGATATGGAGGGCAAAGCTCTAGAGAAGATCAAGGCGGCGACGGGCGGTTAACCATCTTCAACTCATTCTTTAGGCGCATTGTACCCGATCGATCATTCGTCGGTACAATGCGTCTTTTTTATGCCTTATCTTTACCGGTGAGCACCGCATGTCTGAGTTAACGTCCATTGACTTAGAATGCATCAACCTTTCCAAGACCTTCGGGAAGGTGTTGGCCGTCGACCAGGTATCTTTCGAAATTGCCCGCGGGAGTTTCTTCTCCATACTAGGGCCATCCGGCTGTGGCAAAACCACGTTAATCCGTATGATCGCCGGTTTTGAACAGCCTGATGCTGGTGACATTCGCATCAAAGAACATTCCGTACTGAATACGCCACCCAACCGCCGTAATGTTAAGATGGTCTTCCAGCATCTAGCCCTGTTTCCCATGATGAATGTCTACGAAAATATCGCCTATGGTCTGCGGTGCCGCGGTATGGGTAAAGCGGACATTGACCAACGGGTGAACAATGTGCTACGGCGTATCGCGTTGCCCGATGTAGGTGCCCGTGAAATACATCAGCTATCGGGCGGCCAAAAACAGCGCATTGCAGTAGCCCGATGCATGGTCCTGGACCCCGATGTTCTACTCCTAGATGAACCACTCGGTGCACTTGATCTGAAACTGCGCGAAGCGATGAAAATCGAACTGAAACTGCTACAGCACCAGTTCGACACCACCTTCATCTATATCACTCATGATCAATCCGAAGCTTTAGTCATGTCGGACTGTGTGGCCATCATGAATCAAGGACGATTTGAACAGGTCGGCACACCGCAAGACCTCTATCACCATCCCAAATCCGCATTTGTCGCCGGCTTTGTCGGTGACAGCAATCACTGGTCAGGGACCGCCATGGATGCCGCAGGGTCGGCGATCAAAATCAAAACCGATGAAGGTTTGGAACTGTTGGCCACTCCCTACGGCACGCAGGTCCCGACTCACGGACAGTCGATGAGCCTATTTATTCGCCCGGAGTTCATCCATGTTGAGCGAGTCGGTGCCGTCTCTTCGTCTCTGCAACCCGGTAAAAATCACCTGCAAGGTACTGTAGACAGCTTATTGTTCAATGGCGCAAACAGCCGCGCTCTGGTACGCAGTACCGGTGGCCTCCTGATTGAAGCTGACATCGTGCTCACTGGCGGTAGCGATGATCTACATTCGGGAGACAACGTACAACTGAGCTGGTCGGCGGAGCAAACCATGTGCTTTGCTGCTTAATGTCTCCGGTATGAAAAAAGACCTCAGACGACTGTCGCTGATTCTATTACTCACTCCTTTTGCGCTTTGGATCACACTGTTGATTTTACTGCCGCATGTCGGTATGGTGATTCTGTCGCTGCGTGAGAAGGTCGCACCACGAATCTACGAATATGGATTCGCCAACTATCTCGATTTTTTCAACGAACCCATCTACTGGAATACGTTGCTCAGGACGGGTTCAATGTCCCTACTGGTAACAATACTTGCGCTGATCATCGGGTTTCCCATTGCCTACTACATTGCCAAGCTAGCCGGTCCGCGGGTCCGTGGGGGGCTGTTTCTACTTTGTCTGATCCCACTGTGGGTGAGCGACCTCATTCGCGCGTTTGGCTGGATACTGCTACTGCGAGAAACCGGGGTGGTCTCCGGAGTACTGCAATGGATGGGAATCGTCAACACCCCGGTAGAACTGCTTTACAACGACATCACCGTCATTATTGGCCTGATCTATACCGTCATCCTGTTCATGATCGTACCACTGGCATCAACCTTGGACGGAATGGACAATGCCATGATTGAAGCGGGTTACAATCTCGGTGGTCGACGGTTGACGGTATTGCGACGGATCATCATACCTTACGCCATGCCCGGGATCGCATCAGGTTGTATCATTGTGTTCATGCTGACTGCCGGCAGCTATCTTACACCGATTCTGCTGGGCGGAAAAAACTCCAGCTGGTTTACCGAACAGATCTACGACCAGTTCATTACCCGCTACAACTGGGAATCCGGCGCCGCATTCGGTATGCTATTGCTTGCATTTACCTCCGTTGTGGTTTGGTTGGGGCTGAAAATCACCGGTCAGACATTGGCCAACACTGTTACCAAAACGTAATGATACTGATGCTGTCATCAAGACGAAATTTGGACGCGGCACTGTGGGGGTATCGAGCCTACGTTCTTGCTTTTTTTATTTTCCTAGCAGCACCATTGATTGCGGCCGGCACCTTCGCGTTCAACGACTCACTTTTTCCAGCATTGCCTTGGCAGGGCTTCACACTGAGTTGGTTTTTTGGTGATACGGAACCCAAACTCGGCATGTTTCACGATCGCCGCCTGTTGAGCGGACTGTACTATTCATTCATCATTGCCATCATGGTTTCACTATTGACGGTGTTCATCGGCACGTGCAACGCATTCCTTTTCGTGCGCCAAGATTTTCCCGGTAAGAATTTTTTTTACATTTTGATGATCGTACCGCTGGTCATTCCGGGGGTTATTCTTGGTATCTCCATTCTGGTACTGGCGAGTTCAGTCGCCAATAGCCTGGAAAATCAATTCGCATTGGAGATTGAACTGCTGCGGCCCGGCATCTTTCTTGTGATTCTCGGGCAGATTTCATTTACTACAACCATTACGTCATTGGTGATTGCGGCAAAACTCAAGAAATTTGATATCACCATGGAAGAAGCGGCCGCCAATCTGGAGGCGAATTCAGTCCGGGTTCTGCGCACCATCACCTTGCCCTTTCTCAGATCAGCAATGATTGCTGCAGGGATCGTTGCGTTTCTAGTATCGTTTGAAAACTTTAACACGACACTGTTCTTAGTCGGTTCCGAATCACCACTCACCATCACCATGTTTGATCGGGTACACAAAGTTGGCTCCACGCCGGTGCTGAATGCTGTGTCATTTTTTCTCATGGCGGGGTCAGGGTTATTGGCACTGCTCTCGATCGTGGTGCAAAGAGACAAGGCATCGCACCACTGACGCGTGCTCACCATGGTAACTGAAGTCTACCGATTGCGGTTGATGAGAACAGTTAACCGGTTACGGCGGCGCTTGCGCCCTGCTGCCAGGCGCGCCACATCATGCTGACCCCGGAGAAAATCAACACCCCCAACACCAACCGATAGAAGATGGTTTCTTCAACTCGCTTGCGAATGGCTCGGCCCACCACCAATCCAACGACCAGCGGGATGACCGACACCGCAGAAAGTATGGCGAGGCGAACATCCAGCACACCAACCATGATCAGGATGATGACCCAGGGCACCACTGCTCCGACATACAGAAAACTGATCGTATTGACGAACCGGTTCTTGTCGAGATTCGGCAGCGATACCAGGTAAAGGATGATCATCGGACCAAACATGGATGATAGACCACCGATGATTCCCGCGCCTCCGCAGAAAACTGCACCGGCCGGCTTTTCCAAACGTGATGGGATGGTTATTTTACGCGTCGAACCTTGCACCAGGGTAAAGCAGATCACGAGAATACCAACCACCCACAGTAGTGTTTTCTCATCAATACCTGACAGAATATTTACCCCAACCCAGGTGCCTAGCAGCAGCGCAATGAAGGCTGGCCAAAAACGTTTGACTGTCGTGACCGGCTGTTCGGCATCATAGACTTGCCAGAGATTAGCCACGATGACCGGGATGGCCATCATCACCACGGCATCGTGTACTGGCAGGGCCAACGATAACATCGGCACGGTGAGCAACGGAGTGCCAATGCCGAGTAAACCTTTGATCCACCCACCACAGACCATGGCCAGCGCGCACCAGGCAATCACCCATGGCGATAATTCAAACAGCATGTCAGACAATCTAGAGCGGGAGTAAACAACCGCGTTTTCGGTATGGCAACCGATGCACCGGCGTGGTGCTAAAGCAGAATATAAAGACTCCGAGGCTTAGGAATCTATGAAACAGCCACACGTATCTGGGTGGACGACAATATTATCAAGTTCAGTCATACCGCCATTTTACCGGATCCGGATGAACTGCAATTCTGCAGATAACATATCCGCGGGGCGGAATGTGTGCCAGACTTAAAATTTGGACAACCCAATCGCGTTGAAAACAGTTCAAAGTACCATCCGCCGCGGGTAACTATTTTAATCCTAACTTCACGGACAGCATTATATTGCAAGTACTTGTTATGACCGAGAAAACCATGTAAAAACAGGGTCAATAACTGGATATCTGTTCCCATAATAATAACCGAATAAAATATTTTCAATATTTCTTAACTTCATGTTCTATAATACTTTTATATCCAATAATTGCCCTTTTAATGTTCCCATAACAAATGACACGCCATGGCCTTCAATATCGAATACGTCCCCAATCAGAGCGGGAAACCCGCCGTCCTCCTGCGCCAGGCGTGGCGGGAAGGCCACCGCATCCGCAAAAAAACCATCGCCAACCTGTCCAAATTGCCCGCGGACATCATTGATGGCTTTCATACCATTCTCAAAGGCGGCGTGGCGGTGGAAGACCTCAGCGAACTGGTCGACATCCGGCGCTCGCTGGCTCACGGGCATGTCCTGGCAGTGCTCGGCACCGCCCGCCGACTGCACCTCGACCGCCTCCTGCACCGCCAGCGCAGCCGCGCACGACAACTGGCCCTGGCCGCCATCATCAGCCGCGTGCTGATGCCGGATTCCAAACTCGCCACCGCCCGCCGCCTGTCGCCCCGCACCGCCACCAGCAGTCTGGGCCACCTGCTCGACCTCGGCGAAGTCAGTGGCAATGAAATGCTGGCCATGCTTGACTGGTTACGCGACCGACAGCCCTGGATCGAACGCTCATTAGCGCGCCGACATCTGCACGACGCCACCCTGGTCCTGTACGACGTATCCAGTACCTATCTGGAGGGTGAACACTGCCCACTGGCACGATTCGGCTACAACCGCGATGGTAAGACCGGTAAAAAACAGGTGGTGTTTGGACTGCTGTGCAGTGCCGAGGGCTGCCCGCTCGCCGTGGAACTGTTTGCCGGCAATACTGCCGATCCGCAGACCGTGGCCAACCAGGTCGACAAGGTGCGCACCCGGTTCGGCATCCGCCAGCTGGCCATGGTCGGCGACCGTGGCCTGCTCACCACCGCCCGTATCCACGCCGATCTCCAGCCCGCCGGCTTGGACTGGATTTCCGCCCTGCGGACCGTTGACCTGCGACGACTGGCGGCAACCACAGAATCGGCCGCCGCCGCGTTCCCCCCGCCCGCCCTGCAACCCGATGCGGTGGCAGAGATCACCAGTGTCGAGTTCCCCGGTGAACGACTGATGGTCTGCTACAACCCCAGACTGCGTCAACAACGCCGCCACCAGCGCGAACAGCTGCTACAGGCCACCGAGACCGCCTTGGCCCGCATCGCCACCGCGGTACACACCGGTCGGCTGTCCGGAGTGGCTGACATCGGCCGCCGGCTCGGTCGCGAAGTGAACCGTTGGAAGGTCGAAAAACACTTCGACATCACCATTGAACCGACCGCCCTCCACTGGACCCGCCGCCACCAGGACATTGACGACGAAGCCCGCTTTGACGGCCTGTATGTGATCCGCACCAGTCTGCCGGCCAACGCCCTTGATGCCCACGCCACCGTGGCGGCATACAAAAGCCTGGCCACCGTCGAACGCGCCTTCCGCACCACCAAATCCGAACTGCGGCTGCGCCCCATCTTCGTCTACACCGAAAACCATGTCCGCGGCCATGTGTTCCTGTGCATGCTGGCGTATTATCTCGAATGGCACCTGCGCCGCCGGCTGGCACCGCTGCTGTTTGAAGACGATGACCGGCCGGCCGCCGCCCACGCCCGCACCACCCCCGTCGCCCCGGCTGAACGGTCGCCCACCACCCGCCGCAAACTGGCCACCCGGCGCACCGCGGAAGGGTTTCCATTGCACAGTTTCCGCACCCTGCTGGACGACCTGTCCAGCGTGGCACTGAACACGGTCACGCTGCCGGGCACCTGTCCAGCGGAACTGACCATCATGACTGAACCGACGCCTTTGCAACAGCGGGCCTTTGAACTCCTCGACGTCCGACCGGCTTGACCTGTTCCCATAAGAAGGACAGGTTGAAATCCTGTTTTCCGGTTATAATGATCAGCAATATCATAGACTTAACATATTATTTTTTTGTTTTTAACATGTGAAGTTAGGTTTAATCCATCTCAGCTCGGCAGCGCACTGCCATGAAAACCATGTACCGCAGGATGCTGAAAGACACGACTGCCGATGGATGGTATTGACCATCGCTTCAGGAACAGAAGTTACTTGAAAAATCACCACGAATAGACTACACCGAACGAACCATATTTCCATTTCGACAGTCCAACGTATGGCATGGTCATCACCGACCTGAGCATTCAGGTCTGCACAGCCTATGGCCGCCCGAATGGACTCGCGGGCGACTTTTGCCAGCTTGCCATCCACCAAACAACAGATGACGGCAAGTTTAACTTTCTGCTGGTTCACAAAAATATTTGCATTTAAGTTAAATACCAAGTAAAATAGTTGGTATTCGAATTTGATTTGAGTTCTTGAAGATGAAATTAACCACCAAAGGCCGTTATGCGGTGACCGCCATGATGGAGCTGGCTTTGTATCAGTCAGACCACCAACGTATCGCGCTCAGAACCATCGCGGTTCATCAGGAGATTTCGATCGCTTATTTGGAACAGATATTTGCCAAGCTGAAAGCCAGTGGACTGGTCAGCGGCACCCGTGGACCGAATGGCGGCTACCGACTGGCACGCTCGGCGCAGGAGATCTCCATCTTTGAAATTATTGAAGCAGTCGACGAACCCATTGATGTAACTCGTTGCCATGGCCGAAAAGACTGTCAGGATGGTGAGGTCTGCCTGACTCATGAACTGTGGTCCAAGCTCAGTCAACAGATTGCGACTTTTCTCGACCAACTCAAACTCGGCGACATTGTCCAGACCCCACGGGTGCGTGAAGTGGCAGAACGACAGTCGATGCGCTGCACCGAAGCACCAAGCACACAGCGCGTATCATTTACTTAAATCCACCGAAGTTCTCGAAGATTACACCATGAGTTTATCAACCACCCAAAATATCAGTGAATTTGTCGGCCGCGAATATAAGGAAGGTTTCACGACGGATATCGAATCCGATACCTTCCCCCCAGGTCTTGACGAAGACGTCATCATAGCCTTGTCAGACAAGAAAAATGAACCCCGATTCATGCGCGATTGGCGACTGAAAGCTTATGCGCGCTGGAAAAAAATGCAGGAACCCGTCTGGGCACAGGTGCAATACACGCCTATAGACTACCAGGCCATCAGTTACTACTCGGCGCCAAAAACCGATGCCGACCGTCCGAAGAGTTTGGATGAAGTGGACCCGAAGTTACTTGAAACTTACGAAAAACTCGGTATTCCACTGACCGAACAGAAGATGCTAGCCGGCGTCGCGGTCGATGCAGTTTTCGATAGCGTTTCGGTGGCGACCACATTTAAGAAAACACTGGCCGATGCCGGCGTCATATTCTGTTCATTTTCGGAAGCCCTGCAGGAACACCCGCAACTAGTGAAACAGTACCTCGGTACGGTAGTACCATCCGGGGACAACTATTTTGCCGCCTTGAACTCAGCGGTGTTCAGCGACGGTTCATTTGTGTACGTTCCTAAAGGAGTGCGCTGTCCCATGGAACTATCCACCTACTTTCGCATCAACGCGATGAACACCGGTCAGTTCGAAAGAACTCTCATCGTGGCCGACGAGGGCAGTTATGTCAGCTACTTGGAAGGTTGTACGGCACCGATGCGCGATGAGAATCAGCTGCACGCGGCGGTCGTTGAACTGGTGGCGATGCAAGATGCTGAAATCAAATATTCCACCGTCCAGAACTGGTATCCCGGCGACGAGGCAGGCCGCGGTGGCATTTATAACTTTGTAACCAAACGCGGTGCCTGTCGCGGCGACAATGCCAAAATATCCTGGACTCAGGTTGAAACCGGCTCCGCAATCACTTGGAAGTATCCCAGCGTCCTGCTCGAAGGGCATCGCTCCATTGGTGAATTCTACTCGGTAGCGCTCACCAACAACCGTCAGCAGGCCGACACCGGCACCAAAATGATACACATCGGCAAAAACACCTCGAGCACCATCATTTCAAAAGGAGTTTCGGCGGGCCGGGGACAGAACTCTTATCGCGGTCTGGTGCGGATGCTGAAAGGCGCCGACAATGCCCGTAACTATTCCCAGTGTGACTCCCTGTTGATGGGCGATCAGTGCGGCGCCCACACGTTTCCGTACATTGAAGTCAAGAATCCTAGCGCCACAGTCGAACATGAAGCGACAACCTCACGCATTAGCGAGGATCAGCTCTTCTATTGTCAGCAACGCGGCCTATCCGAAGAAGATGCCGTTTCCATGATCGTCAACGGTTTCTGCAAGGAAGTATTCAAAGAACTACCGATGGAGTTCGCCGTGGAAGCGCAAAAACTGCTGGGCATTAGTTTGGAAGGCGCGGTCGGCTAACGAACGACCAACACACCAGCACCCCCATTAATCAGACCTGAGGTTCAATCAACCATGCTGTCTATACGAAACTTGAAAGTCGAAGTCGACAATAAAACCATACTGAATGGCATTGAGCTGTCCGTCAATGCCGGCGAAATCCATGCCATTATGGGACCCAATGGGTCGGGCAAAAGTACACTGGCCAACGTCATCACTGGTAAATTCGACGAAGACATTACTGGCAGCATTGAGTACCAAGGTAAAAACCTGCTGGAATTGTCTCCGGAGGAGCGCGCGCGAGCAGGCGTTTTTCTCGCCTTCCAACATCCCATTGAAATCCCCGGCGTCAACAACATTTATCTCATTAAGGCTGCCGTCAACGCATTGCGCAAGCACCGCGGTCAACCGGAGGTGGATGCTTTTGATTTTCTGAAGCTGATTCGAGAAAAAATGCAACTGCTCGAAATCGACGAATCTTTTCTATATCGATCGGTTAACGACGGGTTTTCCGGCGGTGAGAAAAAAAGAAATGAAATTCTTCAGATGCTCATGCTCGAACCACAACTGACACTGCTGGATGAAACTGACTCCGGACTGGATATTGATGCACTGAAAATTGTTGCGCGCGGCGTCAACTCACTCGCCGATGCCGGTCGCGCAATTATCATCATCACTCATTTTCCACGCATTCTGGAATACATCGTTCCCAACTACGTTCACGTACTTCTGAATGGAAAAATTGTTCACTCAGGTGACAAGAATACCGCTCATGATCTCGAAAAACATGGGTACACCTGGGTGACTGAACAAATGAACCCACAAGCCACGGCTGCTGCATGAAAGAATTCCACCTGACTGATCATCTGCTGACCCTAGCGGAAACCATTGCGCCGTACCTGCCCGGTGCCGACCGTACGACGGCCGCCGGTCTGCGGCAACGCGCACTCAGTCAATTGCGCGCCGGCGGATTACCAAAGATAACCGACGAGGCGTGGCGCTATACCAACCTGCGCGCGTTTGCAAAAACCAAGTTCAAACCGGTTGCCGACCCACCGACCAGTCTGTCTGGTGCGCAATTGGCAACATTGGAACTGCCTTCATTTGACCGCTATCGTGTAGTACTGGTGGATGGTTGGCTACAAGAACAGTTCAGTATGCTCGACGACTTGCCCCCTGGCGTGGACTGCACTCGCCTCAAAGATGTGCTGATTAATGATACCCCCTCCGATGTGTTGCAACAGTTAGAGGCGAAGGCGGTCCACGCGGAACACGGATTTACCGCGCTGAGTGCGGCATTGGCTGCTGATGGCGTCGTGCTGCGACTGCAGGCTGGAGTACAACTCGACAAGCCGCTGGAAATACTGCATATCACCCAAACTCCAAATGGACTCAATAATATCAACCACTTCGTTGCGCTTGATGCTGGCGCCCGACTGACCTTAATCGAGCGTTATGCTACTGTAGCCGAAACGATGCACATGACGAATGCTGCAGTTGACATTGAGCTCGCCGACTCGGCGGTACTTGAACACCACCGCATTCAAAATGACAACCGCCAAGCACTGCACTTGGGCTACGCGACCACCCGACTCCATTCCAACAGCCACTACCGACTCTTCTCAATAGCATTGGGTGCACTGTTGGATCGGCATGAAGCCAAGATGCAGCTTGAAGGTGCCGCCGCGCATTGTGACATGAAGGGATTGTATATCGGTCGAGAAAAGCAGCACATCGATAACTATACAACCGTCATTCACGCCTCACCCGACGCCAGCAGTGCTGAATACTACAAAGGCATTCTCGATGACCGTGCCCGCGCCGTATTTCACGGTAGAATTCGCGTCAACCCTGATGCTCAGCGCACCAACGCACAGCAACAGAATCAGAATTTACTACTGTCTACGCAAGCCGAAGCGGCGACCAAGCCACAACTTGAAATTTATGCCGATGACGTCAAGTGCTCACACGGCGCAACAGTGGGCTACTTAGAAGAACCAGCAGTATTCTACCTACGCAGTCGGGGGCTCAGCGAAGCTGAAGCCCGCACTGTGTTGACGGAAGCATTTGCCGCCGACATTCTAAACACCATTGATCTACCACCGGTCAAGGAGCATCTACTGGCGCTGGTGAAAAACAAATTGACCGGTATTGACGACTACCAGGCGGCAGCATGAATGAACCAGTACTGAGCACATCATTGCCGAGTTCCACCGGCTACCCGCTTGACCTGAGTGCCATCCGCGCGCAGTTTCCAATCCTGCAAGAGAAGGTACATGGTCACGATCTGGTTTATCTAGACAATGGCGCCAGTTCTCAAAAGCCCCTCAAGGTCACTGAATCACTGCAACGTTACTATGCCACTCAGCACGCCAATGTCCACCGCGGCGTACATGCGCTCAGCGACCGGGCGACGGAAGCCTACGAAAATGCCCGCCGAGTTGCCGGCCGGTTCATCAACGCGCGACAGCCTGAAGAGATTATTTTCGTGCGGGGTACAACTGAAGGCCTGAATCTGGTGGCCGAAGCCTATGGCCGTCATCGGTTAACGGCTGGTGACGAAATTTTAGTAAGCGAAATGGAGCATCACTCCAACATCGTACCTTGGCAGCTCATTGCCGAGCGTACCGGCAGTGTGGTTAGAATGATTCCCATGAATGACCGTGGCGAAATCATCATGGAGCAATATTCCGCTCTGCTGAATGACAAAACACGCGTCGTTGCCATTTCTTATGTCGCGAATTCTCTAGGCACGGTCAATCCGATTAAAGAGATGACCGAGATGGCCCACGCGGCCGGTGCGGTAGTGGTGGTCGATGCTGCGCAGGCGGCACCACACCTGAAACTTGATGTAGTGGATCTCGACTGTGATTTTCTGGCATTTTCCGGGCATAAAATGTACGCACCGACCGGTATTGGTGTACTGTACGGCAAGGCGGCGCTCCTTGATGCCATGCCGCCCTATCAAGGAGGTGGTGAGATGATTCAGCGTGTCACCTTTGCCGGTTCCACCTATGCCGAAATTCCACATAAATTTGAAGCCGGCACACCGAATGTCGCTGATGCGGTAGGTTTGGCTGCCGCCTGTGAGTTTATGTGGGAGATTGGGATGGACGCACTGGCAGCCCACGAGTGTCACCTGCTTGAATACACCGAGCGTAAGGCACGTGACCTGGGCGGCCTTAGGGTGTTTGGTAACGCCGCACACAAAGCCGGAGTTTTCGCATTTACACTGAATGATATTCATGCGCACGACGTCGGGACCATTCTAGACCGCAAGGGAGTCGCCATTCGCGTGGGCCATCATTGTGCGATGCCGGTCATGCAACATTTCAATGTCGCCGCAACTGCACGGGCAACATTTGCCGTTTACAACACCTATGAGGAGATTGATCGCATGTTTGAAGCACTGACCGACGCCAAAAAACTGTTTGGTTGCTGATGGACGATCTCCATACACTCTATCAGGAAGTGATTATTGATCACAGTCGCAATCCGCGCAACTTCGGCACGCTGGAGAATCCCAACTGCTCAGCCGAAGGCGTCAATCCACTGTGTGGCGATGAACTCACTCTGACATGTTACCTCAATGATCAGGAAGTCATTCAGGACGTACGTTTTGTGGGACATGGCTGCGCCATTTCCATGGCCTCGGCATCCATGATGACGGAGATGCTTAAAGGCCTGACCAAAACCGAAGCCGAAACATTATTCGCGCGATTCAGAGCACGCGTCACGGGTGAAAGCGACGCGAATGCTGTTGACATCGGCAAGCTCGAGGTACTGAGCGGCGTGCGTACCTTTCCTTCGCGTGTGAAATGTGCGACGCTGGCGTGGCACACTGCACTCGCGGCCATCAACCGCAGTGAAGAAAAAGTAACGACTGAGGAGTAAGTACCCATGACCGGAAACAAGCCGCCGCCCCGTGAATCTGAGGTTTCAATCGACACGTTTCTCGCCGATTTTTTGCAATCTGACCCACTCAGCACTGAGGAAATGAACCAGACAGATGGTGCCGCGCCCCAATCCATTACCGATATGGTGTTGAAACAGCAGATCGTTGATGCGCTGAGAAATGTGTACGACCCAGAAATTCCGATCAATATTTACGATCTCGGACTGATTTATTCAATTGACATCGACCCTCAGCAATGTGTGCACATTGAAATGACGCTGACCACCCCAGGCTGCCCGGTTGCACAGACCTTTCCAGGTACGGTTGAATGCGCGGTCAAATGTGTTGCCGGTGTGAAAGACGTGCATGTCGAACTCGTTTGGGATCCACCCTGGACGAAAGCACGGATGACGGAAGACGCCTTACTCAGTCTGGGCCTTCTGTAACACCTACCTTGGTCGGCCGTGAAAGTCGTTCTGGTCAGCCCTTATGAGATCGGGCGACAGCCCTTTGCACTGGCAGAACCGGCCGCCTGGCTAAACCGCGATGGTTTTAAGGTCACCTGTATCGATCTGGCCAATCAACCGTTTGATGAGGCGCAGTTTTTCGACGTCCGGCTAGTCGCCATTCACCTCATCATGCATGCCGGTGCGCGACTCGCCGCGGAACTCATTCCCGCCATCGCCGCCGCAAACCCGCAGACATCCATCTTAGTCTATGGCCTTTATGCATCCGTCAATGCCGATTATTTTCGTTCGCTTGGTTGTGAGTACGTTTTTGGTGGCGAATCGGAAGCTGATCTACTGTCGTTATGCCGGGTATTGCGAGACGGACAGGATACCGAAGAGTTTCGTACAACACGCCAATCCCTGAATAAACTGAATTTTGTGACCCCAGACCGGTCCGGTCTGCCGGCGCTCAATCAATACACTTCACTACAGATGAGGGATGGTACACAGAAAACCGTCGGTTTTGCCGAAACCACCCGCGGTTGCAAGCATCTGTGTCGACATTGCCCCATCGTGCCAGTCTATGCCGGCGTATTCCGCGTCATCTCGCCGGATGTGGTGATGGCTGACATTCATCAGCAACTGGCGGCCGGGGCACAACACATATCATTTGGCGACCCCGATTTTCTCAATGGTCCTGGGCACGCCTGGCGCATTATCCGGCGTTTTCAGGATGAATGCCCCGGGGTCACCTGGGATGCCACCATCAAAATCGAACATCTGTTGAAACATCCATCACAGATTGAGAAATTCGCGGACAACCATTGTCTATTCATTACTAGCGCCGTCGAGTCCATCGAAGACTTCGTGTTGCAAAAACTGGCAAAAGGGCACACGGCTGAAGACTTTTATCAGGCTTTGGAATTTTTGCACACGCTGGACATCACTATGCTACCCACTTTCGTGCCGTTCACCCCCTGGACAACTATGGCTGGTTATCTGCGACTGCTGAAAAAAATCGTTCACCTCAAGCTGGTCAACAGCATCGCGCCGGTACAACTGAGCATACGACTCCTGTTGCCGAAGGGCACGCGATTATTGCAATATGATAATGGTCAGAATGAGTGGTTGAGAGAGTTTGACGCGGCCAAGCTGGGATACCAGTGGGTTCATACCAACCCTGTGCTGGATCAATTGCAGATACGTGTACAACAATGGGTTATGGAAGCTGAGCAGCAAGATCTTGACCGGCAGTCGATTTTTCAAGGTATATGGGACTTAGCGCACCACACGGGCGGCGTAGAAATACCTGAGCTAGTTTTAGGCAACCAACCTCATGCCCCGCAAATGTCAGAACCGTGGTACTGCTGTGCTGAACCGACTGCGCTGCAACAGGCAAATTTAAGTGCTGTTACTTTACCAGCCGTATGAGTTACTCATGCTTTAAAAATCCAACTGACAGAAGTTAAGGAATCAGTATGGTGGCGCCGGTGGTTTTACCACTTTCAATCGCCTGATGCGCTTGCGCGACATCTTGCAACGCGTATTCGTAGTTGATTTGAGCGGTGACCACGCCGTAGCGAATAGCATCAAATAAACCGGCCGCGGTTGCTTCCAAGTCCTCGCGTTTAGCTACATAATGCATAATCGCCGGCCGCGTAATGAACAGTGAACCGCGTTGTCCGAGATCTTGAATGAGGTCAACGGGGTCGGGAGCACCGGAAACATGACCATAAGCGGCACACATACCCATCGGCCGCAGACAGTCGAGTGACTGTTGCAATGTCGCTTTACCAATAGCTTCGTATACCACTGCAGCGCCTTCACCGTCAGTGATAGCGCGCACTGTGGTGCGAAAATCTTCTTGGCTACGAACCACCGGATACTGACAGCCGGATGCTCGAGCCTGCTCGGCCTTTTCCTCAGTACTGACGGTACCGACTACGGTCGCGCCTAGAGCCGTCGCCCACTGACAGAGAATCAAACCCATGGCCCCGGCAGCGGCATGCACAACAATAGTATCACCGGGTTGAACGTGATAAGTGCGGTGTAGCAGGTAGTGCGCAGTCATACCCTTGAGCAGTAGCGCCGCGACCTGCCGGTCGGTTAGATCATCGGGTACCGACACCAAGTGTTTGGTCGGGTAATTGCGCCGCTCGGCATAACTGCCAAGCGGCGGTATGGCATAGGCAACGCGATCACCGATAGCGAAAGAGGTTACCGCACTACCGAGCGCTTCGACGACTCCCACAGCTTCGAAACCAATAACCACCGGACAAGGCGGCACCGGCCAAGGATGTGGTACGCCACCCCGATGGTAGGTGTCAGCAAAATTTACCCCGATCACGGTGTGTCGAAGGCGAACTTCATTGGGCTCGGGGTCGGGCACCGGCCAATCCTGCCACCGCATATTTTGTGGCGGCCCCAATTCGTGCAAAACCAGTGCTTTATTCGTCAACTCGCTGGCCATATTTCGCCGGACATCAACTCATTATCGTAGAAGATAACATGCGTCGCCAAGCATTCGCTCGGCGTTTCACCGGGCCGTGATTAATTTTGTCGATGGTGGACAACGTCATCAGTGGTGAGAGCCGGTGCAACTAAAAACCGGCGACCCAAAGTGCATCTCCCTGACGTACCACACCGCGATTTTCTTTTTCATGCCATGTCAATACCGGCTGACAGCCGGTTCAGCAAGTCCCATGCCAGCTCGATATCGATTGACCAGGCCTAGTCTGCGAACATCGTCAGACCGGCGCTAGCCCACCGGCTGCTGAACGATATGTAATCCGCGTAGAAGGTTCAAGGCTTCCTGCAGTTGGTAATCCTGCTTGACCATTGGATTGATGGCAGAGTCTTCTTCGCCATTCTGCTGATTACTTTGATTCTGATTGTCCAAAGAGCCTTCGAGATCCGCTTCCCGTAATCTTTCCACCTCATTATCTTCCGCTTGCGGAAACTCTCTTCTTTCGACGATGATATCTGGAACGATACCCAAAGCCTGTATAGACCGATCCGACGGCGTGTAGTAACGATGGGTAGTTAGTTTGAGCGACGTATCCTTGTCCAATTGCCAGATGGTCTGCACGGAACCTTTGCCAAATGTCTTCGTTCCCATAATGATCGCTCGACGATGATCCTGCAGCGCGCCGGCAACGATTTCGGATGCCGATGCCGAACCTTCATTGACCAATACGACTATAGGAACGCCTTTGGCTAGGTCACCGGGGGTTGCCCGAAACACTTCTTCATTCGTATTGTTTCGCGCGCGGGTTTTCACGATGACACCCTGGTCAATAAACAGATCGGAAACCCCGATGGCACTATTTAATTCACCGCCTGGATTGTTGCGCAGATCAAGAACGATGCCATTCAGCGATTCAGCAGAATCGAACAGACTCCGTAACTGCTGACGTGCCAAGTTAGGAGTTGGATTTTGAAATTGTGTCACGC
Source organism: Arenicellales bacterium (assembly GCA_965116205.1). Classification (GTDB taxonomy): domain Bacteria; phylum Pseudomonadota; class Gammaproteobacteria; order Arenicellales; family JAJDZL01; genus JAJDZL01. Next base: position 1,023,967 of record OZ220493.1, read on the forward strand.
GAAGATAGCCGAAATTTGCATCAAGAAAGAAACTGCGAACGCTTCTGATTTGAATCACTGCACGAGTCAGTAAGATAACCAGTGGTGCATCGGACCCCTGTCGCACAATCGTCAAGGTAATGTCGGTGCCCGGTTCACCGCGCATGATCCCCACCGCCTCAGTCAGTGTCAAGCGACTGACCGGTCGGTCGTCGATCCGTACGATCAGATCGCCCGGCAATATGCCGGCCGCCTGTGCCGGGGTGTCATCAATGGGAGAAATCACTCGTAGCCCAATACTGTCTTTAGTAATTTCAATGCCAAGTCCACCGTACTCCCCTGAAGATTCGATGCGCAACTCGTCTACTCCACTGCGGTCGAGAAACGACGAATGGGGATCCAGTCCGGCCAACATCCCACGTATCGCGGTCTGTAGAAGTTCTTCGTCGGATATTTCTTCGACGTATTGATTCTTGATGGTCTCAAATACTTTGGCAAAAGTGGAGATTTGATTCAGTGGTAACGGACTTTGCGCGTCGGCAATAGCACGGTGCATGGGTAGAGTCATGAGAATCGCCAAGGCGATTGCAGTTGCCGAAAATCGTGAATTGATTGAAATGTTCATGGATATAAACCCCAAATGGTTAATTTTTCTAACTTCAAGTTCGTTGGAAACTTCTTCGTTCGTGCTGACGGTGCAAAGCGCTATCCGGTGACCTGATTATATGAGTATCGGCGGGTTGATGACCAACCGCTCATGCCCCGGACTGCTTGGCATCCAGTAATTGCTCAACAACGGAAGTCAATGGTGCCATCCCGCTGCGCCTGGGCCAGCAACTGCACCTCCCACTCCAGATAGTTTTTCATGCGTTGTTCCTGACCCAATTCATGGTCGTAAGGACGTTCCCAGATATCATCCATTTCCGTGAGCCGGGGTTCCTGACCGGCAGTCAGTGGATATCCAGCGGAGCGCCAAGCCTGATTGCCACCCTGTAGCACCCGCACCAGCTGACGCGGCGCCGATTGCATCAAATCGCCTGCCGCTAGATGAGCGAGTACGCCATCTTCTGAAGTCAGCACCAATAGGCCGATGGGTTGATGCAGCGCGAGAGACGCCTCGAGCCGCTGACGGATGCACCAATGCGCTGAATCAATATGCGCAGCACGAAAATTGCGACTTAACGAAAGATCGACCAGCATCATAGGTTCGCCGGACTGCAATGCGGCTTTGAGTTCACCCGGAGTAACCGATTCATACTCTTCATAACCGAGTATGCGATGTGGTGCCGGTCCGGTTTCCAACGCCACGCCTACAAACGGCTGATCTAGGACATAGACATGGCGATGTCCCATCTGCATCAACCAAGACGCAGTCATTGTCGCCCGCACCTCACGATCATCAATCAGTACGATGCGGGCATGATGTACCGCTACAAATTCATCCGTTGTCTGCACCAACTGTCCACCTGGCGCATGATGAGAGTCGGGCAGGTGCCCGCGTCCAAATTCTTCCGCGGTACGCACGTCAAACAGGTACAGCGTGCGCGTGTCATCTGCTCGCCAATCAGACAAAGTCGCATGATCGATTGATGCAACAGCAAACTTCTCGGCCACTCGCTTGGCGGCAGTACAAGCTTTTCGGTAGCTGACTGGCGACGGCTCCGGCGCCACTCGACACTGATCATGTTCCAACGTCAAACCGGCCAAATGCCAGCCCATGGTACCATCCTTAAGGAGCATGACTTGATTATCGATTGCAGCGTTGATCAGGGACTGGGCACCCACAATGCTGCGCGTCCGGCCGGCGCAGTTGACAACGATATCGGTTTGTGGATCAGGCGCAATATCAAATACCCGATACACCAGCTCGGCACCCGGCACATTGATGGCACCCGGTACGCTCATCGCGCGGTACTCGTCCAGCGGTCGACTGTCCAATATCACCACCTGGTCCCGCTGCTGTAACCGCGCGTGCAGATCCCGTGCCCGAATCTCGGGGGGTTGACAGTTTTGGAGTAAATACTCACCAAATGTTTTGCTGGGCACATTCAGTCCGGTAAACAACTCAAACCCTGCACTTTGCCAAGCCTTCACCCCACCAGTGAGAATGGCAACATGGGTATACCCAAGTTCCTGTAACCGATTTTGTGCGCGGCGGGCGACGATTTCCTGTCCCACCGAACCACTATCGTAAACGGTGATACTTACGGTACGGCGCGGGAGAAGTGCATGGACTTCAAGTTCAAGACGACTCAAGGGGAGATTGGTTGCCCAAAGCAGGTGACCGTCGAAATAGATACCCTGTTCGCGAACATCAAGAATGGCATGTTCGCACCGTCCAAGGATCAGCGATTTCAGTTCAACCGCACTGATTTCACGATTCATTGCGTTACATAGGTTGCGTCAATGATATGGCTGGCGGAGTGAAATGGCTTCCAACCACTGCTTTTGCGGTCGTAGTAGACTCGGTCAGTCAGACGTTCCAAGGCCAGACCATACATGTGAAAGTTGATGACTGTATTGGCATCAGTGATATGAATGGAATGTAAATCGTCGGGCAGCAAAGTCACACCCGTACCCAATCGAACAACTTGGTCTCCGGTTTGCGCAATGCCATCATCGGTGCGCTGATAGAAACGATTCAACTCATTGCCAAATATTCCAGTGATGACCGCCCAGGTGTCATGATTGTGAGGTGGCGAATGAGTCGGCGCGCGGGCCGACTGCACGTACAGAGCAAATCGATCATCAAGCTCATCTTGAGACAGCCGATAGACATGAGAGGAGTCACCTCGCGCGCGGGCCGGGGCGGGAAACTCTGCCTCAGTAAACCAATCGACATGTGCCGCAAGCCGCATCAACAGTGACTTGATCTCGGTCAGTGCAAACTGCGTAACTCCGTGCGCCGCTTCGATGTTGCGAATGGCATTGACCGTCGCCTTGACTGCGGTACTACGTTCTGTGTGGTTATTCATTGTCATTAAAGTCAGCGGATTTGTACTCGGCGTTAAACCGCTCACATTCTTCAATGAAGCGCTGGGCGGTATCCGGCATGGGCACTCGTGCACCGGAGATATAGGTCATCAGACTTTTTCCCTCGTCGATTAAGCTGCAGCCAGCGATTAGATGCGGCGTCGACCGCGCTGCCACATCCTCTCGAATGGTAGTGACCAGTGCAGCAATATTTTCCGCATTGGTAACAAATTTCGGCCAGATGTCAAACCAGCGGCAGTCCCGCTTATTGGTCTCGCAGTTGAGCTTGGCATAGTTGGAAAATCGCTCAAGAATGGGCCACAACGGTTCAAACTCAGCGTATTCGACCAAGCAGTCGCGTAGCATGGATACGATATGATCAATGTCGCGCATCGTTAGACTGATTTTGACGTAGCGAGTTGCATAAAACTCTTTCAATGGCATGGAAAATGCTTTAAGCGGTTCACCCCACAGCTCGTCAATCCCCTCCACCCCACTGACGTGGCGAACCAACTTACCCAACTCCATGGCTTCTTCGAGACACTCACTGCATTCTTTCATCAATTCGTTTTCCATGCTGATGTGCACCCCCTTAGCTTCAAGTTCGACAACGGTGGTGAAAATATCGGTAGCACGGTTAAACAGTGCACCGGCAAGCATGGCACCACTGACACGTTTTTCCTGCTCATTGTCCGCCTGCTGAAAACACTCGCGCGCCAGATCAAGGTTCTCACCTGGCGTGTTGATGCCCGACTCCGTGTGGTGGAACGTTCGGCGAGTCAGTCCGGCAATCAGGTTTTTTTTGGCCGTCAGCGTTTCTGCCGGTGGTTCGTAATAGCGAATCCAATAACCATAATAAAAGATACGTTTTTCGCCGTTGAATACGGCGACCGCACCATTGTCTACTGCATCATCACTAGCCTCAGGTCCACACATCACAATATTCACTCACATGAAAACTTGAATATCTTTCCTATGTTCATACATCCCGGTCGGGTCCAACCGTGAATTACTATTACTGTTCGAGACGATGGAACAAAGCCCATGTCGCGGTCGTCAATGCTTCCCGGCCGACCATTTAATTGTCATCTAAGATTTTCCAAAAGTCATGAACACTTATTTTATTGTTATTGTATCTTTTTTTGTCAAACAACCTGTTCACGTGCGATTCTGATCCAATCAAACCTTGGCCGCGCTGGACTTTCAATACTCTTTTTGCTATCGTGGGCAACATCATGGTGTTGAAAGTGAATGGCTTTGTTGCTTGATTTGAACGCCGTTGAAGTTCGCCTGGTGTCGACGACCGATGAGCGTCGGCGCTGGGATGCGCGGGTGACTCGCCATTATTACCTGTCCTACTACCATCTGTTCGGCAAGGCCTTGCGCCAAGTGCCATTCACAGTGAGACTTGGCTGGCGCGGGTGGGCTGGCGGAGACGTTCGTTGATTCGGTCCGCTTCACCGGCACCTGCTACCGGACTTCAAAAAGGTTGCATCTCGGCACCACGCGTGGCTTTTCGCGCCGTTCGAGACACTCCGCAACCGGGCTCTAACATGGTCGACCGAAGGCCGTTTTTGTGTTGTCACTCAAGGACAATGGACCAGACAAGCTGTGTGGCGACGCGGTGCCTGACCACTGGGCTGGGCAGGTCTGACTTTCGCCAGCCGCGCGAGTAACGCACCCGCCGGGTGCGAAGGGCCGGCTGTGGCCCGCAACCGCCGAAACCAGCAACTTGCAACCACCGGACTCTTGGCCATCATACGACCGACAGCTGGAGCCGAGGCACTGAAAGGCCTCGCACCTGCAAATCACGCCGCCCGGGTGCCAACAGTCGCTTGAAAACCGGTGCTAAACTGCCAGTCAATCCAAATCACGAAATTTAGCGCGATACTTTTTCATGACTTTTGAACACACCTGCAACATGATGACTATTGTCTATTGATAAATCAGGGTAACCTAGGCATCTAGTTGTTGCTGTGTCATTACTCTGAGATTCAGCCGCAGAAAGAAGTGCCTTCACCGATGAGTGTTGATACAATAACTGATAGAAAACTCATCATTAACTGATAGGAGAATCGAAAATGCTGAAAATACTGAAAATGAAAAGATCCGGTGAAGTAGCGGACGCTCTTCCTCATTCTGCCGACTTCCTCCGAATTTCTGGGGGGGGGGGTGCAAAATAATGTCATCTCCACTCTCGCTTATATTTATCGCATTGGCCGCATTCGCCGGCTTACTGGCTCTCAATCCATTACCGGTACAAGCCGATGATGAATGTGGTACGGCAGCCATTGACTCCTCAACAGAGTGGACTGCCCATGAAGCAACCTGCGACGCAACTCATAATCTGGACTCCTATGCAAGTAATTTGACTGCTAATCCAAGTGGTGATGATGTAGTCCATTATATTGTGCCAAGAGCCGCAACCGGACTGAAAGTGACCCTTGCCAAAGGAATAACCATCAATGGATGGCCTCCCGGTGCCAGCGACGCAGGGGTTTTTAATAATGGACTTAGAATTGACGCCACCAACTCAAAAGCATTGGCAAAAGGCATTTGGGTGGTATCCGACGCCAATATATTCGCTGGTTCCTCAGGCGGAATTAACGTTAAAACAAGGGGTGACGGCGCCAAACCCATCACCGTTGATGTCCTATCCGGTCTGTTCAAAATCGCCGGCGGTTCCGGAGTCAAGGTTGACTCAAAGAATGGTGATGTGACCATCAATTTTGCCGGCACGGTTAGCGACCATGAAAGAGCCCTCAACCCAACATTTACAGGTTTCGAGGTTTACCGGACTGCGTCGGCGCGGGGCAATATCGCACTCACCCTGAAAGATGGGGCGAAAATTGTGGGGCTTGACGACAAAAGATTAGGTGTTAACAATGGCATACGCATTCATGATGAGTATGCCCCCACCGAAAGCAGCAGTTCAACCATGCAGGTGGTCACGGAGAAGGATACGACGATCGGCTCTGACAACGTGCCAGTGAATTTTAATGGAATTCGGGTCTGGATCCAATACAACCGGGCTACCAATGCCAAAAAAGATGTCACCATTACCCACAATGGGAAGATCTATGCGAAATACAAAGGCATCATCGTTGAGCATGGTGGCGACGGTGTGCCGAGCAACAATAACGGGGGTAAGGGTACGGCCACGGTCACCATTGGTGAAGGTGGCATGGTGACGGTGCAGGCAGCGCAAACCTTAAATTTTGGTGTCTTCCTCAACACGCCGGACACCGTTTCGGCCGGTGGCATACGCAAGCAGAGTGTCACCGTCCATGGCCAGGTGTACGGTGGCAACAATGCCGGTGCCATTGAATTGCAAGGCGGTGGCACCGTCACCGTTGGACCGAAAGCCAAGCTGGTGCCGAGTGGTGCGAGTGACAGTTATAAGACCGTCAAGGTGGCTTCCCCCGATGGCAATGCGCAGTTCAAGAATCTGGTGATTCGGTTCGATCGTCACTGGCAGAACTTCCCGAACATCGACAACGGTGTCAATGGCCAGGCCAAAACCGACCTGCAGTACAGAAATACGGCCGATGGTGAGTACGCGGCGATGCCCACCGGCACCAAGGTGGTTGAAAGCCAGCCGGTGACCGGGGTGCCCTGTGGCATTTACAACGACTGCGTGTCGACGGAAAGCATCGTGGCCAAGGTTACCGACCCGGATAGCACCACGGGCGTGTTTTCGGTGAACTTTGAGCCGTCAATTGACGTCACCCGGACTGCCCCTACCAACACGGATGGGACCGATAAAACTGCAGTGAACCGTGAGCCGTCCCAATACGGACGGGTGTATGCGGGTCTGCCCGGGGTGCTGTCGGACATCACCGGCGCCATAGCGGGCAGCTATGTGCCGACACCGGCACCGGCCGGCGATGTTCGTGTTGCTCAGAGTGGCACCATGACGCCAACCGGACTCAACGCTTCAGCATCGCGAGGTGGCTGGGGTCGCATTGACGGCGGTCGCGGCGAACGCCGTCTGCAGCGCCAGTTGACGTCCGACGACCTGTCCTACAAGCTGTCCTACGGTAGCTTTGCCGCCGGGGTGGACCTGCCCACTGAACAGGGGCTGGTCTACCGGGTCGGTCTGCATCGGCAACAGGCCAAGGCGCAGATCACCGATGGCGGGAGCGTAGAAATCACCGGTGCCGGTGCCGGCGTGGGCATCGCACGCACCTTGGATGCCGGTCTGACGGTGCATGGCTGGCTGGCGGCCACCCGGTTCAATGACATTGAGGTCAAGTCGTCCGATATGAAAATAGATGAGACCAGTAAAGGCACCGGTTATAGTTTGAGCCTGGGAGTCTCCAAGCAGCTGGCCTTCGGGGGCCTGGCACTGACGCAGCGCGGCGACCTGAGGTGGTCCTCGGTATCCATGAAGGACTTCATCGCCTCCTACACCGCCCAAGTGCAATCCAGTGTCTCGGGGCAGACCACCGGAATGAAACTGCAGGACACCGTTGCCATGCAAAAAGTGTCCGGGCTGACCGGTCGCTACGGGGTGATGTTGGAAGGCGAATATGAGGATGCATCGGGCAGCTGTTGTCGTCTGTTCGGTTCCCTGGACCTCGAGCACAACTTTCAAACCAAACGTCAGGTGAAGGTTTCCGGCGAGGGGTTTCCGGATCAAGTCGATGTATCGAAAAGCAAACCGACGTCGATGCGACTGGGTTTTGGTGGTTCGAAGAGTTGGAATAATGGTGAGTCAACGATATCGGGGGCCGTGTATCACTCCACGGCCGGTCGTGGGAACAGCATGCTCAGCGGTAGCATTGCGGTTTCCGTAAGATTCTAAACCGGAACAGCGACTGATAACCTGCAGACCGGCACTGCGTTCGACACACCCGTGTGACCGGAGCTGGTCTGCCGATACCTCCATAAGCTGATCGCCATATCTCCTGACTTCGACGATTCCAGATGCTCAACTGTCGAAGTCAGGAGAATAATGCCCTAAGTTCATGGCTTTAACTGAATTTTCCAGAATTCTCGACAAGAGCAAGCCTGATTTATTCGTCAGGGGAAAACATCGTCACTGAAATAGCTGCTGCCGTTCGGTACGTACAGCTGATGCTTAACCGGATACCACTTGAGTCGGTGCAATTCAATTAGGAGACTGAACTCATTCAAGATGTGACCGAAACCGGCGAGACCACTTAACACATTCACCTCTACAACCATTGAGAGGCCCAGCCTGGAATGTATTCAATTTGACGACCGTCTGTTGACAAGTCAGGGTAAAATGAGCATCTGGTTATTGCTGTGTCATGACTCTGGGATTCAGGCGCGGGAAGCAGTCCCACCGCCATAAGTGTTGATATAATGACTAATGGCAAAAAAGTACATTCATCATTAACTGACAGGAGCATCGAAAATGCTGAAGAGATATCAATTACTGAAAATGGCCGAATCAGTTGTGTTTAGGGGTGAAGTAGCAAACGCCTCCGGAATTTCTGGGGGGGGGGTGCAAAATAATGTCATCCCCACTCTCGCTTATATTAATCGTCTTGACCGCATTCGCCGGCTTACTGGCCTTCCATCCATTACCGGCGCAAGCCACCGATAATGCATGTGGTACGGCAGCCATTGACTCCTCAACCGAGTGGACTGCCCATGAAGTAACCTGTGACGAAGACGATGATCTGACCTATGCCACCCATTCAGCCGGTCTCACAGTGCTTGGGGCGATAGCCAGTTATGATGTGCCCAGTGGTGCAACCGGACTGAAAGTAACCCTTGCCAAAGGAATAACCCTCCATGGATGGCCTTCCGCCAACGGACCGGTTTTCAATAATGGTCTTTATGTGACTAATGGAGAAGAATCAGCATTGGCAAAAGGCATTTGGGTGGTATCCGACGCCAATATATTATCGGGTTCCTCAGGCGGGATTGAAGTTAAATCCACAGGCAGCGGTGACATACCCATCACCGTTGATGTCCTGTCCGGGCTGTTTGAGGTCACCGGCGGTTCCGCGGTCAAGGTGAGTGGAAAGCAAGGTGATGTGACTATCAATTTTGCTGGAACGGTTACCGACAATGTAAGAGGCCGCAACACAATATTTACCGGCGTCGAGGTTTACCGGAGTGGTTCGGCGCGGGGCAATGTCGCAATTACCCTAAAAAACGGGGCGAAAATTGTGGGACTCGACGACAAGAAATACGGCATTAACAATGGCGTACGCATTCATGATGAGTATGCCCCCACCACAAGTAGCAGTTCAACCATGCAGGTGGTCACGGAGAAGGATACGACTATCGGCTCTGACAACGTACCGGTCAATTTTAATGGGATTCGGGTCTGGCTCCAGTACAACCGGGCTACCAATGCGAAAAAGGATGTCACCATCACCCACAATGGGAAGATCTATGCGAAAAACAAAGGCATCATCGTTGAGCATGGCGGCAGCGGTGTGCCGAGCAACAATAACGGGGGTAAGGGTACAGCCGCAGTCACCATTGGCGACGATGGCATGGTGACGGTGCAGGCAACAGGAACCTCAAATTTTGGTATCTTCCTCAACACGCCGGACACCGTTTCGGCCGGTGGCATGCGCAAGCAGAGTGTTACCGTCCATGGCCAGGTGTACGGTGGCAACAATGCCGGTGCCATTGAGTTGCAGGGTGGCGGTACCGTCACCGTCGGACCGAAAGCCAAGCTGGTACCGAGCGGTGCGAGTGACGATTATAAGTCCGTGAAGGTGACTTCTCCCGATGGCGATAATACGTTCAAGAATCTGGTGATTCAGTTCGATCGGCACTGGCAAAACTTCCGGAATATTGATAACGGTGTCAATGGCCAGGCTAAAACCAACCTGCAGTACAGAAATACGGCCGATGGCGAGTACGCGGCGATGCCCACCGGCACCAAGGTGGTCGAAAGTGAGCCGGTGACCGGCGTGCCCTGTGGCATTTACAACGACTGCGTGTCGACGGAAAGCATCGTCGCCAAGGTTACCGACCCGGATAGCACCACGGGTGTGTTTTCGGTGAATTTTGAGTCGCAAATTGACGTCACCCGGACCGCACCCACCACTGATGGAACTGATGGGACCGAAGACACTGCAGTGACACGTGATTCGTCCCGCCGCGGCCGGGTGTATGCGGGTCTGCCGGCGGTGCTGTCGGACATTGTCGGCGCCATCACGGGCAGCTATGTGCCGGCGGCAACCCCGGCGGGTGATGTCCGTGTCGCCCAGAGCGGCACCATGACGCCGACCGGACTGAACACTTCAGCACCGCGGGGTGGCTGGGGCCGCATTGAAGGCGGTCGGGGCGAACGCCGCCTGCAGCGTCAGTTGACGTCCGACGACCTGTCCTACAAGCTGTCCCACGGTAGCTTTGCCGCTGGGGTGGATCTGCCGGCTGAACAAGGACTGGTCTACCGGGTCGGACTGCATCGACAACAGGCTAAGGCACAGATCACCGATGGCGGAAGCGTGGCAATCACTGGCATCGGTGCCGGCGTGGGTATCGCCCGTGCCTTGGCTGACGGTCTGACGGTGCATGGCTGGCTGGCGGCCACCCGGTTCAATGACATCGAAGTGATGTCGTCCGATACGAAAAATAAGATTGACATCGATGAGACCAGCAAAGGCACCGGTTATAGTTTGAGCCTGGGAGTTTCGAAGCAGCTGGCCTTCGGGGGACTGGCACTGACGCAGCGCGGCGACCTGAGGTGGTCCTCGGTATCCATGAAGGACTTCATCGCCTCCTATACCGCCCAAGTGCAATCCACTGTCCCGGGGCAGACCACCGGCGTGAAACAGCAGGAGACCATTGCCATGCAAAAAGTGTCCGGACTGACCGGTCGCTACGGAGTGATGTTGGAAGGCGAATATGAAGATGCATCTGGCACCTGTTGTCGTCTGTTCGGTTCGCTGGACCTCGAGCACAACTTTCAGACCAAACGCCGGGTGACGATTTCCGGCACGGGGTTTCCGGATCAAGCCGACGTATCGAAAAGCAAACCGACGTCGATACGACTGGGTTTTGGTGGTTCGAAGAGTTGGAATAACGGTGAGTCGGCGATATCGGCGGCCGTGTATCATTCCACGGCCGGTCGTGGGAACAACATGCTCAGCGGCAACATTGCGGTTTCGGTAAGATTCTAAACCGGAACAGCGACTGATAACCTGCAGACCGGCACTGCGTTCGACCCACCAATGTGACCGGAGCCGGTCTGCCGGTGTCTCCACCAATTGATCGTCATTGATCGGCGGTTTTTGCGTACCGGGCCAGCGCTCAACCAGCTCTGCCTTTGACGCCCCCGAAGCATGTCGATCAATGAATCACCGTGACTCCCTTATTAGTCCGGCAAGTCACCTCATTGTGTAATTGTGTAGCCATCGCCGTGCGACCGATGTGACAGATTAGCTAACTGATTCAACCCGACGAACCCTATTGAGTTTGCATCGGCGATGGAACAATGTTCTAAAACCATCCTCACCCTCATTATGATGAGTTTGTTGATGGTGTGCGTCGCCTGAATCCCTTGACTGAGCAGCTGAGTTTAGCAGTCACTTGTAGTAACGGTCTGGCGGCCACGGAGAATTCGAGAATCGGCATGATGGAAACTGAAATATGCTTGATAGCGACAGAGGCCTCAAATGGACCCCCGCACAATTCAGTTGATAACAGTTTCGCGGCCGGTGCTGACCTTTCCGGTGGAAATGACATGATGTTCCGAGTGAGCCTACATCATCCTCAGGGCGAGATTGCCGCAACCAATGGTGGTCGTGTGAAACCGTCAGACAACGTTGTCGGCGCTGGCATGACCCACCGGCATTCTGGCGATCGGTTAAGCTAACGGAGTGAAGATTGGTTGCCATTAATCAGTATAAATCACCAGAAAATTCACTTCTGCCATCCATGGATAGCCACCTTGCCGTTCGAATATCGGTAACTTATTTGCAAATCGACGGCAAATGCTCGTAAAATGATCATCAATAATCAAAACCAATAACTAACGAAATACATGAGTTTAACACTTGTTGAAGAAATACTGCTACTTCTACTGGATGACGAAAAAGGCACCTTACCGCCCGTACCGCAGTTGACCCTGCACTTCGTCCTGGCGGGCGGCGTATTGATGGAACTGGCGATTAACAATCGCATTGATAATCATATTGATACCCTTGAAATCGTCAGCGAAGAACCGCTGAATATTCCAATTCTGGATCAATATCTCAGTAAAATCTGTCACAACCCCGACCAGCAGGACGTGAAATACTGGATTAACGCCATTGCCGATGATGGGTCAACGATCGTTGACCTCGGTTTCAAAAGCTTGGTGGAGCGCGGTGTTCTGGGCGAATCAGAAAAGCGATTTTTGTGGGTCATGAAAACACGTGCCTATCCAATGGTCGACGGTGCTGTCGAACGGGAGGTCAAACTCAGAATCATGAACATTCTGTACAGTGATGAAATTCCCGATCAGCGAGATGTCGTGATTTTCTGTCTCATGGATGCCTGCGACATGTTCCGCACCCTACTAGGACCGGTGGAACTCAACCGCATGCGCGGTAGAATTTCAGATGTCTCAAAACTTGATCTGATCGGTCAGGCCACCACCAAGATGATTCGAGAAATTCAGGTGGCGCTGGTCGCCACGCACGCTCCTCTTTTCTGACCATTAGCCGGTTCAACCGGCGGAAAGCTATCCGGCAGAAGCGTAACCTGACACAGGTATGATCGATGCTCGCCAAGTGCGCGGCGAACGTCAGCGCGCCTGGGCGGTGGTGCGAAACTGCTCGGATGCTACCAGCTGTCTCTCACGGACCATAGATTGCGAGTGGTAGCCAAGTGGCGAGCTCAGGAAGGAACCAGAGCACCACCAGCATGAACACCTGAATGCAGACAAAAGGAATAACCCCTTTATAGATGTCAATGGTACGAATCGCTGGCGGCGCCACCCCACGTAAATAGAATAACGAAAATCCAAAAGGTGGAGTGAGAAATGACGTCTGTAAATTCACTGCCATCATTACCCCCAACCATACCGGACTCATGGGGACACCCGGGGCGATTTCCATCTGCAGCAGCACCGGTGCAACGATAGGTACGACAATAAATATGATCTCCAGAAAATCAAGAATGAAGCCTAGCAGAAACATCACTAGCATGACCAGCAGAAGTACGGTCAGCGTGCCGCCAGGCAGGTTATGGAGTATGTTTTCCACCACTGCATCCCCATCCAATCCACGGAACACCAATGAAAACATTGATGCCCCGATCAGGATGACAAAAACCATCGTGGCCACCAGCAATGTCTGTCGCATGATCTGTGGAAGAATGGATTCACCTCGATCATCTCGAGTGGAATAAACTCTGAAAATCGCTGTCGCGATGCCGTAAACCAAGCCGATCGCACAAACCAGCGCTAGGAAGATGGCCGCCCATTCCACCGGTGCAATTTGGTCGCGTTGCATGCGCAGGTCAAACAAAACTGTCATGAGTAACATGACGAGCAGACAGACTAGACCCAGTAGAATAGGCCGGCCGCGCCGGGGGTTAGCGCGGTAGCCAGCCATCATCAGGGCACCAATACCACCCATAGCCGCTGATTCAGTCGGTGAAGCCAAACCCGCTAGAATCGAGCCAAGGACAGCTACGATCAACGCCAGAGGAGCAAATAACGTCGTGATCATTGACCATACCAATGAGCGATGGTGCTCACCGGGCGCCAAATCTTCCATAGGAATAGCCGGGCTCGCGGTCGGGCGAAAAATGGCCACGCCGATCTGATAAAGGATATACAGACCCACCAGTACCAGCCCCGGGAACAGCGCGCCAGCAAAAAGATCATTCACTGAAACTGCATCCGGAGAGAAATTACCCATCGCGAACTGTGCTTGCTGGAAGGCAGTCGACAACTGGTCACCCAACAGCACCAGAACAATCGATGGTGGAATGACCTGACCTAGCGTACCTGAGGCACAGATTGAACCACAGGCGAGCGATGGACTATAGCCTCGCCGGAGCATAGTCGGGAGCGACAGGAGACCCATCGTGACAACGGTCGCACCGACTATCCCGGTCGATGCCGCCAGCAGTGCACCGACAAGACAGACCGAATAACCCAACCCGCCGCGGAGTCGGCCAAAGAGTTTGCCCATGTTGTCGAGCAGTTCCTCAGCGATTTTGGAGCGTTCCAGAGTTACTCCCATGAAAACGAACAGTGGTACTGCAATCAGCACTTCGTTGCGCATAATGGCAAAAATGCGTTGCGGCAAAGCCGACAGAAATGCCACATCAAAATGCCCGAAAGCGCTCGCTAGAAATGCGAATACCAGTGAGGCGCCGGCCAACGTGAATGCCACCGGAAACCCAAACACCAGCAATACGATGACCGACAGGAACAGGGCTCCACAGAGAAATTCGGCAGAAGCTAGCAATTCCATAAGCACTACTCCTCGGCCTTTAATTCTGCCGAGGTGCGAGCAGTCAGTTGCAATAGACTGCGGAGCGCCAAAGCCACACCCTCCATCGCAACCACTACCGAAAACACCAGAATAACCGTCTTAAACAGATAGACATAAGGCAGGCCGGTGGTTTCGGTGGAGCCCTCTCGAACCGCCCACGAGTGCAACACCAGTGACCAAGCAAATTCGAAATTGAGGATGCAGAACGGTAACAGAAAAATGACCGCGCCCAGCAGATTCACCCACGCTTTGGTCCGTGCCGATGCCGCGCGGTAAAAGACATCCAATCGAACATGACCATCTTTCACCAACGTATAACCGGCGCCCAGCATAAACAGTACACCATGCATGTACCAAATGGATTCCTGCATTTGGATGGAACCATAAGCAAACACGTAACGCATGATCACCACCACGAACTGCATCAACGTCATGAACAGGATCAACCATGCGGTAACATGACCGATCACCGTATTGAATGCGGTCAATCCATTGGCAATGGATTGCAGTATTCGGCGCCAGCCGAAGTTGTCGGGCGGAGCAACAGAATGGTGGCGGAGCAGTTGGAAAATTTGCCGGGGTTCAGCGCGGAACAGGAGATAAGCAGGAAAAATGAAAAATGCCGCAATGGTCAGCAGAACCAGTCCAAATACCGTAATGCTGAACAGAAACGGCAATCGTTCCAAGGCATGCCACAAACCGACTAGATCAATATTCAAGTAGCGATGCCTTGCTTTTGCCTTGAAGGTGCATATCTGCTGCCGGAGTCGATTGCGTGCTGTTAACGACAGTCATGGCATGCAGGTGCAGTCAAGAAATGATGGTCTCGACACAGCGAAAATAGTGGACGAGAGTCCATCATTCTTGTTTTGCCGCGGTTGCTGAGAACAACAATTAACTGTGGAAGTCCACCAGGTTACGCTTGTTCATATAACCCTGGTCGGACAGTTTAACCCAACCGGTAACATCTTTTCTGAACGCCATGAAGCTGTCATAAATTTTCTTCGTTTCCGGATCACTGTTACCCACGTCAGCAAGAACGTCTTTCGCGACTTCAGCGACCGCCGCGAAAATTTCATCACTGAACTCAACTAAATTCACCTCGTGTTCCGTCACCAGTGTGTGCAGCGCCGCCGAATTGTTTGCATTGAACTCCGCTAGACTGTAGTTGTTTTCCGCCATCGCGGCGTGCGCAATAATCGCCTGATCTCCGGCGCTCATTCCATCCCATACGGCTTTGTTGATGCCGCAGCTCAGAACGGTACCGGGCTCATGGAAACCTGGATGGTGATAATTCTTGACGACTTTGTAAAATCCAAAAGCCAAATCATTCCACGGTCCGACCCACTCGGTCGCATCAATCGTACCGGCCTGAAGTGCCGCCATAACCTCGGAGCCAGCCAAGGTTACCGTGGTGCCGCCCAAGGCTTCGATCAAACGTCCACCCAATCCCGGGATGCGCATTTTCAAACCTTTAAAGTCTTCCAGCGAATTCATGGGTTTAGCGAACCAACCACCCATCTGCGAACTGGTATTACCGCAGGCGAATGCTTTAATGTTGAATTGGGCACTCAAATCATCCCACAGTTGCTGCCCACCACCATGATGAAGCCAAGCATCCATTTCACCAGCAGTCAAGCCCAGCGGTACCGAGGCAAAGAACGCATAGCCGACCGCTTTGCCTAGATAGTAATACTCGGCCGAATGATACAGGTCGGCGGTGCCCTCCTGCACCGCATCGTGGCATTTGAGTGGGTGAACCAGTTCACCGCTACCGAACAGTTTAACGGTCAGGCGGCCTTCCGACATCTGGGTAATGCGCTCACCAAAGCGGGCCGCGGCAGTGCCTAAGCCGGGAAAGTTTTTCGGCCATGAGGTTACCATCGTCAGTTCCTGCATGTTCTGTGAAATCGCCGGTGCCGCCAAAGTTGTAGCGGCGGCGGCCGTACCGGCAACAGCACCAGTTTTTAAGAATTGTCTACGTTCCATCGAAACACAGCCCTCCATTCATGAAATATTGATAAGACTCTGCGATCGACACTAGCCGCAACAGAGTTTTGATTAGATTATTAGATAATACCAAATAAACAGTCAAAATCTCAATCTATTTTTATTGGATTTTGACATTGCTGAAGAATTGGTAACCCAATGCCAGAAACCGCATGGCAACTCATTCTACTATCGCTCTACCATCAGAAATCGGTAAAAACAGATCTACCCGAAGACGGACTGAGTCAAAACCCCTTTTGTACCGGTTACTTTTCAGAATTCAAGTAACCAGCGGAACCCGGATGGTGTGATTTGTCGGCACAAAGCCAGTCAATACCAAGCCGTTAAACGGAACCAATCAACCGCTCATTAATCAACTTGGTTCTTTTTCAGGCCGATTCGATCATTGCTTTCAGCACTTCACACCAGCCCAATGCGATGTTCTTACGGTTATACCCACCACCACCCGTCGCGATGATTTTGCCATCACAAAACTCTTCTGCAAGTCTGCAGAGCCGTTTCGCCGCATGACCATGTGCTTGAGGTGAAAATCGCAGGTGAGTAATCGGGTCACCATCAATACTGTCCGCGCCGGCCTGTAGGATAATAATTTCCGGGGCGTAGGTGCGAATAAATTCCTCCATTTGATCCCAGGCATTGAAAAATACATCATCCCGACTTTCGGGAAGCACCGGAACATTGAGTTTGGTACCTTTCGCGTCCCCCTTGCCCGTTTCGTCAGCAAATCCCGTCCCGGGATAAAGAAATCGGCCATCTTCATGGATATCGGCGACAATGACATCTGGGTCAGCTTCATAAGCATAAAAGACGCCGTCGCCATGATGGGCGTCAATATCAACATAAGCAATGCGCTGGACACCGTATTTCTGCCGCACAGTTTCAATCAGAATGCCCAGATCGCTGATCGCACAGAAACCGGCCGCCTGCCGCCGGCCGGCATGATGCAGCCCGGCGATGGGAATGAAAATTCGACTCAGCTCACCACGAAATATCCGATCGAGTGCATCCAGATCTGAACCCGCCACGAATGACGCCGCTTCATAAACACCGGCGATGGCGGGCGTGTCGCCGGCATCCAGGAAGCCTGTGCCGGCACGTGATTTTTCTTTCAGAAACGCAACATATTCTTCATCATGGAATCGCTCAAGGTCACCTTCAGCACAGAACACCGGTTCAAAAACCTGAACCCGCTTGGCCAGATCAGTTTTAACGGCTTCGTCCCAAAATGCGTCCAGTCGGTCCGTACCGAATGGATGACCATCGCCGAAACCATACTGCCGCAATCCATCGCCGATATAGACTCCGACACCTGAATGGTCGCCAGTCATCATGCTACCAGGTGGTAATCCTGATTCCTGAATGCGGCCGGCGGGTTTCAGACTGCTGTGGTGGATCATTTTCGACCACATAAGTGGACCCGAACTCACTGATCACCTCCACCCGCTGCAGATGCCGGCCGACCCGAATTTCCCGGACCTTGGTGGTGCCGAGCTGATACTCCCGCAGCTTCGTATCTGCCGGCTGCGGCTGCTCTAAAGATTCAGTCGAAATTGCCCGCCGGGCGGCGTCCTGAAGCTGAGGAATGGGCACCCCTGACTGCAGAACGACGGGCTTGGGTAATTCAACTTCTTCCACGACGGTCTGCGCGCCGGTCTCAGCACTGACCAGAATCAGCAATGCTGAACAAGGAATAGTCAGACACCTGCTGACTAGCCAACTCTTACGGTGTCTAGGAAGTATTTTGCGTAAGCTGTCGAAAAACTTCATCAAGTCGTCCTTTCTTTTCTGAGATTGTTTGAATTTCCCAACCATTTGCGTTCACCTTTTCCCATACCGAATGAATGATCTTTTGGCCATTCATTGCCGTAATTTCAAAAATATCATCGTCTTCGTTATATTGTATGCTTTGCACTCCGTGGATTGCACCGAGTTGTTGTTTAACAATATCAGTATTGATACCTGATAATCTCAGGTGCACCGCGTTGTGTTGGTGAGAGCGAGCCGCAAGTTCCGTTACATCGGAGTCTACAACAATCTCGCCGCGATTGATGATGAGCACTCGAGAGCATACCGCATCCACTTCATCCAATATATGAGTTGATAAAATAATTGCTGTATTGCCGGCAATTTTTTCAATCAGCGCGCGCACCTGATCTTTTTGATTGGGGTCCAGTCCATCAGTCGGCTCATCAAGTACCAGCGCGGGGGGATTATGCAGCAGTGCCTGCGCAATACCCACGCGCCGCTTGTAACCTTTGGAAAGACTGGCAATCGGCGCAGTCAGTACTTCCGTCAACCTGACCTCAGCGACCACCGTCGCAATACTCTCAACTAGTCGCGCACCACGAAGGCCACGAACTTGGCCAACAAAGGCCAGAAAACTATGCACCGGCATATCTGCATACAGCGGCATGCCCTCCGGCAGGTAACCGAGTGCAGACTTGGCGCGGTGCGGCTCTTTCTCAATGTCAACACCACCCAGTCTGACTGTACCGCGGTCGGGGGTAAGGAATCCGGCGATCATTTTCATCGTGGTTGACTTCCCGGCGCCATTCGGGCCCAAAATACCCAACACTTCACCTTGACCAACGCTGAACGAAAGATTATTCACCGCCATGGTACTGCCAAAACACTTAGTGAGACCGGCAACCTCAATCATCAATTTTGTACCCAAGTTAAGTTCAATATGCTTCATTTTATCGTTTAACAAAAGATAGAATTTTCTTTTACCCGATCGAGTCATGAACAATCACCCATATCCATGAATGACCAGAACAAAAACTTATACCTGATCGACGGTTCTTCGTACATGTACCGTGCTTACCACGCCAACACTAATCTAGCGACTTCGCGGGGTGAGCCCACCAACGCGGTTTATGGTGTTGGCAACATGCTCCGAAAAATTATTCGCGAACACTCGCCGGATTATCTGGTGGCTGTGTTTGATGCAAAAGGCAAGACTTTTCGACATGAACGATACGCGGAATATAAAGCCAACCGTCCGCCTATGCCAGATGACTTAAGAAGTCAGTCTGAGCAAATTCGAAAATTGGTGATCGCACTGGGTATCAAATACCTATCAATCGAAGGCGTTGAGGCGGACGACGTCATTGGTACGCTGGCCATGGCAGCTTACAACGCCGGACTTGACACCTTCATCTCAAGTAGTGATAAAGATCTGACGCAACTCGTCAATGATCGAATTACCATCATTGATGATATGAAAGGTGTGCGGATGGGACCCGATGAAGTGCACCAGAAATTTGGAGTTCGGCCAAATCAGATGATCGATTACCTATCGTTGGTAGGGGACAGTTCCGACAACATTCCCGGCGTGCCCTTGGTGGGTCCCAAAACGGCCGCCAGGTGGCTGACGGAACATGACTCGGTGGCACGCATCGTCGAAATCGCTAACACGCTGAAGGGTAAAGCCGGTGAGAACTTTCGTAATGCCATTCCGCAACTGCAGTTAACCCAAGAACTGGTTACTCTGAAACTTGATGTTGATGTCGAAACCGATTTTCCATCATTCATCATTGCGCCACAACGGACTGACGAATTACGAGCATTGTATAACCAACTGGAGTTCACGAGCTGGCTGAATACGCTTGATGAACCTGATTCTGAAGTGGATACTGAACCACGGCGATATTCGACCATTCTGCATGAAGACGAGTTGGATACATTAATTCAGCGAATTCGTACCCAACAAGTGGTCGCATTTGATACGGAAACGACCGGACTGGACCTGCACAATGATCGATTGGTCGGTATTTCGCTCAGCATTCAAGAAGGTGAAGCTTATTACATCCCGATCGCGCATGCTTATATGGGTGTGCCACCCCAACTGGACCAACAGCTGGTACTCAGTAAACTCCAGCTGCTATTCGAAGACCCTGTTTTGATTAAGATCGCGCACAACCTCAAGTTTGATGCCAGTGTGCTGGCCAAGTCAGGTATTAAAGTCTGCGGTCCGCTATACGATACCATGCTGGAGTCTTATGTACTGAACAGCTCCGCCGTAGCCCAGCACAGTCTTGAAAAATTGGCGCAGAAATATCTGAACATTACGCCGACACCTTACGAAAGCATCGTCGGTAAGGGCAAAAATCAAATTACTTTTGATCAGGTCGATATTGAACAAGCAACCGAGTATGCAGCAGAAGACGCCGACCTTGCACTGCGGCTGCACCACATCCTGTGGCCCAAAATTAAACCGCAACCGCGCTTGCCGGACGTTTTCAGTAACGTTGATATGCCGCTGGTGCCGGTTCTGATGCGGATCGAAGACCATGGGGTGCGATTAGATGAGACAGCATTGCAGCGGCAAAGTGCCGATCTGCAATCCCGTATCCAAGCCATTGAAGATGAGATCTACCGGCGCACAGGATTCATGTTTAATCTTTCTTCACCCAAACAGATTCGCGAAGTCCTTTTCGATCACCTGGGCCTCAAGACCTCTAGAAAAACCTCCTCGGGCGAAATGTCGACGTCAGAGTCCGTACTGACTGAGTTGGCACACCATCATGAAGTGCCCCAACTCCTATTGGAACATCGAGGTCTGTTCAAGCTGAAATCAACGTACACCGATAAACTACCCAAACTAATCAATCGGAAAACCGGTCGTGTACATACGTCGTTCAATCAGGCTGTTGCATCCACCGGTCGACTGTCCTCCGCGGACCCCAATCTACAGAATATTCCCATCCGCACACCGGATGGCAAAAGAATTCGCGAGGCATTTATCGCCGACCCCGGCGCCATTCTGCTGTCGATTGACTATTCACAGATTGAACTGCGCATCATGGCCCATCTATCGGATGATCCGGGGCTTCTTGAGGCGTTTACCCAAGGTGAAGACGTACACCGGACAACAGCTGCCGAAGTCTTTGCCTGTCCACTGGAAGAGGTCACCTCCGATCTAAGACGACAGGCGAAGGCTATTAATTTTGGCTTGATGTACGGGATGTCTGCTTATGGATTGGCACGTAATCTGCAACTTGAGGTGCCGCAGGCGCAGGCGTATATCGACCAGTACTTTGACCGATACCCCAAAGTGCGACAGTTCATGGAACGTGCTCGGGCGCAGGCACGAGAACTACAATATGTTGATACACTCTTCGGGCGGCGGGTTTACCTGCCGCAGATCAACTCAAAACACTACGGACAAAGACAGCATGCTGAACGCGCGGCCATCAATGCCCCACTACAGGGATCAGCTGCCGACATTATGAAACTGGCTATGATTGAGGTAGACCAATGGCTACTGAACTCGAACAGCGGTGCCCGGATCATCCTTCAGGTTCATGATGAATTGGTACTGGAGGTGCCGAATGCGCAAACCGAACCGGTTCTCAAGCAAGTCAAGACCATCATGGAAAATGCCAAGCAGCTGCAGATTCCATTGGTTGCCGATGCCGCCACCGGCGACAACTGGGCGCAAGCACATGGCTAACTCATGAGCTCGCTGATTCGCTGACGCGCCTCTGGCACACCCAGTCCTGAGAGCGCTGAAAAAGCCTGAACAGTTACATTGGGCTGATGGATCAGCTGCTGTTTGACCTCGGCTATAGTGCCCAGAGTTTTGGATTTTGATAGCTTATCTGCCTTGGTCAGCAGGATATGCACCCGTAGAGCGCCGCTCTGACACCAATCGAGCATCTGATGATCCAACGATTTCAGCGGGTGGCGGATATCCATCATCAAAAAAAGGGCACGTAAACTCTGTCGGACCTGAAAATACTGCTCAATGGTGCTGGACCAGTGGATACGGACTTGCCTGGGCACTTTTGAGTAGCCATAGCCCGGCAGGTCAACCAGTCGGCGATCGGGGGTCACCGCAAAGAAAATTATCTGCTGCGTACGGCCCGGCGTTTTACTGGCAACTGCCAGTCCTTTACGCCCGGTAATGGCGTTGATCGCGCTAGATTTGCCACTGTTTGAGCGGCCGGCAAACGCCACTTCACCACCACTATCGTGCATCCACTGGGTAGGTTTATGCGCCGCGAGCACGAACTTTGCGCGGCTGAGTGGTAGATTCATTTCACTGTTTTCACAAAGGTTCTACCCACAACTGGCATTAGCAACATTACAGTGACGGGAATTGTTTAACTGCCCTAAGCCAATTGGAATTTCTTGGTTGATTCAGGACGTCTCGGTTCGGGTGTCAGTGAAGTTTGCGACAGTCAACTCAAACCAAAGAACTTCAGTTATAGAATATGAGATTTGTAAGCAGTTCACTGTTGCCCCAAAATTCATACAAACTAAGGCATTACCAAAAAACATTCACATACTACTACGTTTATGGTAACACATCAGTTGGTCATTACTTCAGCTCAATAGTTGAAGGCAATAATTTCTTCACTCTGACGCTGAGTGAAGTATTGTAAAGATCGCTGTAATCTTATTGAGCGAACGGTATATGAGCCAGGCAGTTGGAATATTTCCGGTGGGTTCTGTTCGGACAGAACTACTTTATTACCACCCTCAATAGTTCTCAGAAACTTTTTGAATTCATCTAACCCCAAAACCCCGTTGTAATGTCCATTGGTATTGTTGAAATAAGGTGGATCCAGATACAGAAATGAATTCTGCACATTCGAGAATTTGGTGTAGTCTTTGTTCGTAATGGTCAAGTTGCTAATGGTTGAACTCAACTGAGTGAGCAGTTCAAGGCTCAGTTTAGGGCAAGTGCTTCCCTTTCTGATAGGCGAGTTAAACTTATTTTTAGAATTAAATCTGATCTTTCCCGAAAATGCGTTTTTCGCAAGATAAAGAAAGTTCGCCGCGCTGTTGACGCCGTTATCCAATGCCAGGTCTCTGACTTCATAATAATAAGACTCAGACGACTTGTGATAGTGTTGATTGTACAACTCCCATAGCCTTTTAGGGTTGCGCTGGACTTGTTCAATTAGATTTGTAACAACCGGGTTGTTGTCATTGTAAGTAACTTGACGCGAACCAAATCTGTTGCAAGCATAAAACGCAAAAGATCCACCGCCGCCGAACACGTCATAAATGTGGCAATCAAGGTTATCAGGAATGATTTGATCAAAAATATTTTTGAAACCAGCTTTACATCCAATGTATGGAATAATCTTTAATGAATGTACTGGTTGGTTTGTAACGACAAATTCCTCATCTTGAATAGCAACTGCGGTACCCATGCCCCCTCTCTTATGATAGCTCTCCTTAATGTAATTAGCCATCAGCACAGTTTATCAAATCAGCCTATTCTCAACCATTACACAATTAATCGAGTTCAACTGAACCATCGTATTCTTTGCCCAATCATGAATTGACCTAGATTTTCTGTGAATGCTTTAAGTTCATTTTGCGGTCGCGGGGTGGAGTGTATTTGACTCAAAGTGAATACGCCACACTCGCTGATCGGACCACAGAATTGCGGCCCGTAAATCGGCTAACATTGGCCATTGAAGAGGCCATACGGTCACTCGAACGAAGAGGAGATGCGGTGATCTTCTACAAATAGCAAGTCACAATTACCCATATTGTATACTATAATTTAGGTTTCGGCAGGATGAGCAATTAGGGAGTTTTTGTCTCATTTTTGCTGACTTGGGACGAACGAAACCACTCTAAATCGAGTAGATTTAATGCTGTTCCAACCGACTCGGTGACTTTATTTCCAGCTGCTTTATTTGGATACGAAATCTATGCAAGACTTGACTCTTCGAAAATTGATCCTGATCAGCCCTATTTTGGGCTTTTACATGACCATGGTGAGCGGACCGGCGTTCAGTGCCGGTGATGCCGCCGCTGGTGAATCCAAGGCGGCCGTCTGTGCCGCCTGTCACGGACCGGATGGGAACAGCAGTTCTCCCGCATTTCCAAATGTTGCCGGGCAGATTCCGGGCTATGTTGCCGCTCAGCTCGCCGCCTACAAATCCGGGGCGCGCGATAATGCTGTCATGAAATCAATGGTGATCACCCTGACTGAACAGGATATGCTGGACCTTGACGCCTACTATGCCCAGTTCCCGGCACGCCCAAGTAGCATAGCGGAGGACGAGGTGACAGCTGCCAACCGCGGCCGAGAAATATACCGACGGGGCATGACTCAGTTTTCCATTCCCGCCTGCATGGCCTGTCATGGACCGGCGGGACATGGCATTCCATCTCGTTATCCAAAAGTTTCCGGACAGTATCGAGAGTATCTTGTCACTACCCTGACGGAGTTCAAATCCGGCAAGCGAGTGAATGAAGAAATGAACACCATTGCCTTTCGCCTGTCGGCGCAGCAGATTGAAGATCTGGCACTGTATATGCAAGGGTTAAACTAATTCTGCCTGGCGGTACCCAGGCCCTGGCGATTACCACCACGCAAAACAGTGTTGTCAGAAAATGAGTCTTACCCTGCTGTTTTACCCGCCCATGAAATTGACGGATGACCTGTTGCCGTGCGCGATTGTTCAACCTAAGTTAATCGGTCAATAGACGATCCACCAGTACGTAGCGAGTGCCGCAGTAAGGGCATAATGCCGACCCACTTTTTTCGATCGGCAAATAGACTCGCGGGTGAGAATCCCAAAGTCGCATCCGCTCCAGTGGACAGTGCAACGGAATATCGCTCTCAGTCACCTCCACTTCCACTTGGTCATTCGGTGTGTCACCTCGTTTCGGTTGGTACATCGGCTGACTCATCATTGACGTTCACACCAATGTCAACCAGTCGCGGTACGCTTCATTTCTTCCTTCGACGACATCGAAATACCGACGCTGGAGTTCACGAGTAATCGACCCCGGCGTGCCATCACCAATCTGGCGGCCATCCAGTTCACGAATCGGTGTTACTTCAGCAGCCGTGCCGGTGAAAAAGGCTTCGTCGGCAATATAGATTTCATCCCGTGTCATCATTCTCTCCTTCACCTTCAATCCCATGTCACCCATTAGAGTAAACACGGTACGCCGCGTGATGCCATCAAGCGCCGAGGTGAGATTCGGAGTGATTACTTCACCTTCCTTCACAACGAAAATATTCTCCCCGGTACCTTCCATCACATAGCCATCCGTATCCAGTAACAACGCCTCATCCGCACCGTTTTCAATCGCTTCCTGCAGGGCCAGAATTGAGTTCGTATAGTGACCACAGGCTTTGGCGCGACACATGGAAACATTGACATGATGTCGAGAATACGACGATGTTTTGACTCGAATTCCATTTTTGATGCCATCCGCACCAAGATACGCGCCCCACTCCCACGCCGCGATCATCACATGAGTCGATAGACTATCGGCCCGTATTCCCATACCTTCAGAGCCATAAAATGCGATCGGGCGAATGTAACCATTTTCCAGCTGGTTGGCACGTAAAACCTCACACTGCGCCTGATTGATGGTCTCCCGGTCATGTTGAATCTTCATCCGCAGTATATGGGCAGATTCGAACAGTCGATTGGTATGATCCGCAAGTCGAAAGATCGCCGTACCCTGCGCGGTCTTGTACGCGCGTACTCCCTCAAATACCGCTAAACCATAATGCAGTGAATGGGTAAGAATATGAACGGTGGCCTCTCGCCATGGCACCATTTCGCCGTCATTCCAGATGAAACCGTCTCTATCGCTGAAGGATGTTGTCATAATGCTGATCTGCTGATGATTGAAATGAGTTGAATAAGAATGTAAAACGCTTGGCAGTCCAGTCAGGCCGAGTAATCTCCAAACGGCTGGCGTGCAAAGATGCGCCGCACCATCGGTGCGAAAAATTCAAGCGGTAATGAGTCGTAGTTCGGATCGAATGCCGATTGATCCCATTTTTCACAAAAATCAACACAGGCCTGATAATGGCGGGCATCTTGATACTGTTCGCGGGCGTTGCGGTCGCCGCCGAGGTGGTGAAAAAAGTAATACCCTTGAAAAATACCATGATGCTTGAGTATCCAATAAGTTTCTTCACCGACATAGGGACGTAAGATCGCTGCCGCCAGTTCACCATGGTTTTCAGGGGCTAGTTCATCACCTATATCATGGAGCAGTGCGGCCACGGTCATCTCCTCGCCCGCCCCATCTCGCCAAGCGCGCGTGGCGCATTGCAAAGCATGTTCAAGGCGTGAGACCTGATATCCGCCCAGGCTGTTTGCCAAACTGAGCAGGTGGTTAAGAACTCGGTCCGCGGTGCCGGCGATGAACTCCTGTTCATGTCCCTGCAACAACTGATAATCCTCGTAAGTTCCATCCTTCATCTGCACGAAGCTAACGGTCTTTTCTGCCATTTTCATAACTGCAGACTGCACCAAAATATCATAGTCCAGTCGACCTGTGTTCTGATTCATCCATAGTAGACAAGATTATACCAGTGAGCGAAAGTAGATGGCTCCTCGGACTTACCGCACACCCAATATGCAGATAACTCAAACTACTCACCCAAACGCATGGATACTCTGTTCGAAATTTTGGCTAAACTCACTTTAACTCTCGTATTCTTTGGTAACGTACTCTGACATCATAACTTTCTCGCCAACTGACCCGAATTCAATAGTCAGGTAGCAATCACTCCCGTTATTTTCAACCTTGGTAACCATACCAAAGCCAAACTGCTTATGTCGCACCGCTTTTCCCAACCAATCTAACCGACCCGCGTTATCATTCTTGCTGTTCTTACCAACCCGTTCAAAGAGACCCGATTTAACATCAACCCCAACCGGCTCAAGGAGGTGATGGGGGATTTCTCTCAGAAACCTGGAGCGATGAAATGACTCCCAACCGCCGCGTACCATACGGCGACTGGCGCGCGTCAGAAACAACTGTTCTTCGGCGCGTGTGATGCCAACGTAGCACAGCCGCCGTTCTTCCTGTAACGCTTCCTCTTCCAATTCTGACTGCCTGGCAAATGGACTCTTATTCTGAATGGAAAAAAAATGTGGCAGAATTGATTCGTCCAGGCCGGTTAAGAATACAATCGGAAATTCCAACCCCTTGACGGAGTGCAAAGTCATCAATTGAATTTTTTCACCCGGATCATCATTGTGCACATCCCCTGGGTCCAGCGCTACGGAATCCAGAAAATCACCTAAAATCTTGGTGCTCGCATCGATTTCGCGCCCCTGTTCATAGGCGGTGACGGCATTTATCAGTTCGTCTAAGTTTTCAACCCGTTCCTGCTCTGCCGAATCCTTGTGGAGTTGGTAGTACAGTCGTATACCACTGCGGCTGATCGTGGTTTCAACCAGCTGACTCAATGATTGCGTTTTACTCAATGTCTTAAGCTCGTTGATCAAATCAACAAAAGGGCGCAGTTTGGTCCAACTGCCACCGGACTGCTCAAGCTCGCCGGTAGCCGCCCAGTGTGAAATATCCCGTGCGGCAGCATGTTCAGCAATCGCCTGCTTGGTCGCATTACCAATGCCACGCGGCGGACTATTGATGGCTCTTTGTAATGCTTCATTGGCGGCTGGATTGGTAATTAGGAGTAGATAGCTCAACACTTCCTTAATCTCCCGGCGAAGATAGAATCGTAAGCCACCGTAAACTCGGAAAGGGATACCTTTTGCGCCCAACACTTCTTCAAAACTTCTAGATTGTGCGTTGGTTCGATAGAGTACGACGAACTCTGACAGATGGCGACCCGACCGCGCCATCTGTTTGATCTGGTTGGCGACGAATCGAGCTTCTGCATTGCTGTCACTGGCACTGTAATATTTAATCTGATTACCGTCCTTTTTACCGGTCCAGAGTTTTTTCTCGAAACGGTTGCGGTTGCGCTTGATTAATCCATTGGCGGCATCTAGGATTGATTTGGTGGATCGATAATTCTGTTCGAGTCGAATCACCAGTGCATCCCGATAACTTCTCTCGAAACGTTTCAGATTGCCGGCCAGTGCCCCTCGCCAGCTGTAGATAGATTGATCCTCGTCACCGACTACCGTAATATTTCGGTGTTTGGCACCAAACAGTTCCATCCACTGATACTGCAGTTCATTAGTATCCTGAAACTCATCAATCAGAACATGCAGATATCGCTCCTGAATTTTTTCACGCACCTGAACATTACGTTCCATGACTTCCACAGTTCTGAGAATCAGTTCGGCGAAATCAATCCGCCCCTGTCTTTCACATTCCTGCTCGTATGACTCATAGACCCGCTCAAGCATTTCATATCTTGGACTACGTACCTCATTTTCTCGCGCACGTTTTTTTGATTCTTTACATTTGTTAATGTATGACGCAACACTTTTAGGCGTCAGTTCCGAGCGGTTCAGGTGCCGTTCCTTCATCAGATTGGTAATAAATGCCAACTGATCATCCTGATCCATAATGCGAAAATCCTGATTCAATCCGGCTTCTTGGTATCGAATCCGTAGGAACTGATTACACAACCCATGAAAGGTGCCCACGACCGGACTGTCCATTTCTCCTTCAAGCAGGTCGTGCACACGGCGCTTCATTTCTCTGGCAGCCTTGTTGGTGAACGTTACCGCAATGATGCGCCGGGGTGCGATATTTCTGACGCCAATCAACCACGCAACACGATTGACCAATACCGCAGTTTTCCCGCTTCCCGCACCGGCGGTCACCAATAACGGACCTTCGGGTGCGGTTACCGCTTCGCGCTGTGGAGAATTTAAGCGGGCGAGACGTGCTGAAATATCATCCAAACTCAATGGCTCCTCAATCTATAATCGAATGCAAATTATCCGAAAAACACAATGTCCAAAGGCGATTTTTCTCCATAGATCTTGAAAAAGTACCAAATTAAGACTATCTATTCAGCAGACTTATTCTCTAACCATCTCATAGTCCGATGGAGACTTTAGCAAAATACAAAATTGGTCAAATCGTGCGACATCGTTTCTTTCCTTTTCGTGGCGTTGTCTTTGATGTCGATCCTGAATTCAATAACACGGAAGAATGGTATCAATCCATTCCCGAAGATATTCGTCCGCATAAGGAGCAACCCTTCTATCACCTCCTAGCGGAAAACGACAAAAGCAGTTATGTCGCTTATGTATCAGAACAGAATCTGGTTCCCGATGCGGCCGGCGGGCCGGTTGAACATCCAGCATTAAATGAAATTTTTGGCGGGTTACAGGATGGGGAATATACCATCCATTCCCACCGCCTCAATTAATCCGACCGTTGGTCCTCTCCTCTCTCTTGGCTTCGAAGGCACCGGTTAAACCGCCGCTACTGCCAACTCAATCCATCTTTTTCAACGCGCGGGCGAATATTGTAATTGTTATAACGCGATGTGGGTTGCTGGAATTTTCGCAACTGACGATAGTTCACCAGCTCGCTATCACCAGACAAATATCAGTCGGTGGTGAAAAAATGAAGGTGGCGCTGTACCCCGAAATATACCGGTGAATCAACCCAGATTAGATTATGCGGCATAGCTCAAGCGAAAGTATTTTTCCAAGCACCTTGGCGCTACAAAATCTACGGTTTGACCCGTAGATGCTACCGAATACATTCCATAGTGAATTGACTATGACTCGATTTCTGTTGGGGCTGCTGTTATTCCTGTCGCATACAGCACAGGCTGACAATGCAATTGATGATTTAATCGTGCAAGCCGAGGCCAATGTAGCGGAAGCACAGTTTGAACTGGGCATGGCTTACCTGTTCGGCGACGGTGTGCCGCAAGATGACGAACAGTCAACAAAATGGTTACTGCTGGCCGCGCATCAGAACCACGCTTTCGCTCAATTTGCGATGGGCATGAAGTATGCTCACGGCGATGGCGTCGTTGAAGATCAAGTTCTAGCTGTGCGCTGGCTCCACAAAGCGGCGGTGCAGGGCAATATCCTGGCACAGCACAGTCTTGGATTGAAGTATGCCAGTGGTGAAGGCGTAACACAGGACGACTCTCAAGCCGCATTCTGGATTCAGAAAGCCGCAGAACAGGGTGATCAGAAATCTCAGTTCATGCTCGGCATGATGTTTGCGAAAGGCAAGGGTGTTGCTCAAAATCAGCCTGAATCAGTTCGCTGGTTTCGCCGGGCAGCCGCGCAGGAACATGCACCGGCACAATACTCTCTCGGCTTGAAATTCGCTAATGGCGAAGGGGTGACCAAGAATGGCGCGAAAGCGGCGTACTGGCTGCGACAAGCAGCGGAACAGGATCATTTTTTGGCGAAACGCGCGCTCGGTCTGCTGTACTACAAGGGTGAAGGGGTGGCGCAAGACCATGTGAAAGCCGCTTATTGGCTTCGCAATGCGGCCGAACATGGTGATGCATTGGCCCAATTCAAACTTGGTACGATGTATGCCAACGGCGAAGGGGTGATTGAGGACCATGGCGAAGCGATGCGCTGGTTTCGTCATGCGGCGGTTCGAGGCAACTCCGCCGCTCAATATCATCTCGCCTTAGGATACTACACGGGCACGGGGCTATCCGAAGACTACGTGCAGGCTTATGCTTGGCTCAGTGCGGCGACGGCCCAAGGCGATCAATTCAACGAATCTGATTGGGTAAAAAAAGAGGAGATCGCCAATCAATTGCCGCCCGATCAATTCCGAGAAGCTGGGCAGCTGGCGAAGGAATATCAGGAACAATACGGTCACCCCGTCGAAGAACGATAAATTTCGCGTAAAGCCTGGCTACAAATACAATCCATTTTTATAATTCAGTTTGCGCCGTGCCGTCCTCGGACAGCGCATTATTGAGCATCGCCGAAACTCTCACATGGACTTGGAACTTGCTAAATTCAACATGGTCGAACAGCAGATTCGACCTTGGAACGTGCTGAGCCCGTCGGTTCTTGATACGGTTGCGGCTATTCCGCGGGAAAATTTTGTTCCAAGCACGTATCGACACCTAGCCTTCGCTGACCTGCAGATACCCATTGGTGATGGGCAAGTGATGATGCAACCGAAAGTGGAGGCCAGGCTGCTACAGGCCTTGGCACCAACAGGCGCCGATTTGGCACTTGAAATTGGTGCAGGTACCGGCTATGTGGCCGCGCTACTAGCAAAAACCGCTGAGGAGGTGCATACCATTGAGTACCGCAAACAGTTTGTTGAACTGGCCAACTCGAATCTCAAAGCAAATGACATCCGCAACGTTAAAGTGATGCACGGTGACGCCGGAAGAGGCTGGTATGCAGATGTTAACTATCAGATGATATTCGTTTCTGGTTCGCTCTTTGAACTACCACGCAGCTATCTTGAGCTGTTGAGCGTTGGCGGACGTCTAGTGGCCGTAACGGGCAACAAACCGGTGATGAATGCCATCGCTGTTCGCCGGATTGATGTAGCAAACTGGAAAACCGAATACCTTTTCGAAACGCTGCTGCCGCCGCTGGACAACATCAAGCAACCTGATCGCTTCAAATTTTGATCGGTAATCCTTTAAAACTTCTATATCTATGAAACCGTTCTCTATATTGTTATTGGCTTTGGCCACCGTCGTATCTCCGTCCGCCCATTCCATTGATCTCCTAGATAGTTTCGAGCTGGCAGTCGAAAACAGTTCGGACCTCGCTGCGGCCCGGTCTACATCTGAAGCCGGCCAACTCAGTCATGACATCGCGACCGCAAAAGTATACCCGACTATTTCCCTAGATGCTTCAACCCAATATAAAAACAAGTACGTTGGGGCGAGTAGCAGTCTACAAAAGGGCGGAGTAACAATCACTCAGCCATTGTGGCGCGGTTCGCTTTCTTCTGGACTAAAGTCAGCTGAACAGCAGGAAGTTTTGGCCGGTTTGCAATACCAAAAAGCGCAGCTAAACATTTCCCTGCAGGTCGTTAATACGTATTTTGGCGTGCTCGCCGCTCAGGATCAACTTGAGATCACACAGACTCACATCAACTCCATTCAAACTGTACTTGATAACGCGGTTGTACGTCGCGATGCTGGAGTCGGTACTGAAACTGACGTGCGCATCGCTGAAGCGCAGTTGGCACTAGCTAAAGCAGCAGTCATTGTCGCCGAAAGTTCCCTTGAAAGTGCCAAACTGGAACTAGCCGAACTGATTGGTGACTATCCGACTGAACTGCAGAGATTGAATGAAAACGTACCCACCCCGCGGTTGCAACCCCAGGAGCTACAGTATTGGATTGATACTGCACTTGAAAGCAACGCTGATATTGCCATTCAGCAAATTGTTATTTCCATTGCGAGCTACGCCATCAAACTGGCGACGGCAGAATCTGATTTTGTCACCAATTTAAGAATTAGGGTGGATGATAAGCTCAGCGGATCAGATCCATTAGCGAATCATGTTACGGCGGAAGTAACGTTCTCAAAAGCATTTTCAGCGGGTGGATTGGCCACCAAACAGAGACAACAAGCAACTTTTCAGCATCAGGCGGAACTGCAGAAACTTCAGAGTATTAAAGTTCGAACGACAACCCGTATCACCAGCACTCATCGTAATCTGACCAGTCTGATGGATCAAATTGAGGCGTTCGAGTTGGCAGTGGACGCCAACAAGAGCGCCTTTGCCTTGACCGAAACCAACTACGAAGTGGGGTTGATTACTTCACTGGCAGTGATTGATGCCCAACAGGATTTGTTTGAAGCGCAACGCGACCTACTCAAGGTTCGCTATGACTATATTCGAAACCTGACTACACTCAAACAGATTGCAGGAACACTTGAAAGACGGGACTTGGAAGCCTTAAATCGCCTGCTTCTGTGATGGCATGCCGGCAGCAAACTTGAGAATGTCACCGTAACAGCCATAACCACCATGCTTGTCCGGCCACGGGTCAGGGGTTTCAGGAGTTTTCTGTGGCAATACTACTCAAGTAGCAAATTCAAAACCTTAATGGCTCGCTGTAAAGCACCTTGGTTTGCGTTTAGGAGCTGATGACCTTTCTGCACACGCGCTTGTCTGGCCTGTGAATCTGCCAGGTACTTGGATAGCGTCTCCTTGAGTTCATCGAAATTCTCTACCATATCACCGGCATCGTTGTCCAGTACCAATTGCGCAATCTCACGAAAATTTGACACTTCCGGACCGAACACCGGTGGCGTGCCAACCAATATTGGCTCCAAAATATTATGACCACCTTGAGTAGCAAAACCACCACCGACAATTGCCACATCGGAAGCTGCGTAGAACTCCAGTAATTGGCCCATCACATCAACTAGAATCACATCGGCGCTGACCATCTCACCTTTTTGTCCCTGACTGTATCGGACGACCACCAATCCAAAATTCGATATCTGCCGATAGACCCGAGCAAAACGTTCCGGATGACGCGGCACGATCAGAGCAACCAATTGAGGAAACTGCACTCGCAGTTCCATCACCACCTCCATGAACCGAATTTCTTCATTTTCATGAGAACTTCCTAACACAATAGTTGGACGTTTCTCGCCACCCCACCGCTCTCTCAAGTCGGTCGCTTTATCCTGAATACCTTCAGGAACTGCCATATCAAATTTGAGATTGCCGGTGACGGAAACCTTTTTCGGTGCCACCCCAAGCGCAACAATTCGCTCCGCATCTAACGCTGTCTGTGCACAAAATGAAGATACATCTTTAAGAACATACTGGCACAGTGATGAAAAATACAACGCGCGGTTGAACGTTTGATCTGAAATTCTAAGATTGACAAAAGCCGTCGGAACATTGCTTGCGTGTGAAACGTGCAAAAGATTGGGCCAAAGTTCAGTTTCGGCAATGATCAGTGAGCACGGCTGCACCGCTCGCAACATCCGTCTCACAAAGATGCCAACATCAATTGGCGCGTAGACCTGTGAAACCCGGTCACCAAAATGCCGTGTAATCTGCGCTGAGCCGGTCGGAGTCACACAACTCAGAAGCACCGGTACCTCATAACGATCAAGTAGATGTTCCACAAGCGGTCGCACCGCATTAACTTCTCCAACCGATACTGCATGAACCCAGATGGAGCCGGCACACACATGAGACGGAATCCACCCGAAGCGTTCACTTAAACGGTAGCGATATTCGCGGTTGCCCAAACCTCGTATCAAAAAGTGAACCAACACAACCGGCAACAGCAGATAACAAAAAATCCGATAGATGAAAAAATATACCCGTCCCTTGGCAACCTGATTGGAACCTCTCAACGCACCCATTTTTGTCTTGCTTTCGTTCAGGTAAATACTGTGTAAGACCGGCACTGCGCATTCTGCCGGCTATCAATCACTATCACTCGCCACTGCAATTTTTCTTCAAAGTCCATTTTTCGTACAAGGTAATGCTATAGGTTGACAACTTTTGAGCATTGAAAAAAACGATTACGAAGTGTCTATGCCACCCTGAAATATGGACAAAAATTACGCAAATTTCATTGAAAGAGATTTCCTAGCGAGTGAGTCGCCATCAACTACCGGCAGGTGTTTTCCGTTAACACTAAATATAGGTAGCACTAGTTCGAATAAACTCGACTGCTATAGTTGCTGATTTTGCGGCATTCTTATTACTTGGTGCACCGTTGATTGATCATCAATTGGTCACCATAGAATTTCTATTTTCTCGGCAACCATCCTAGGACTTTTGTTCATCAAGAAGGTGCGAGCCTTTTGTACTCACCTTTTCATTAAAATGATTGTCGCCTTGTTCACTGACAAATCAACGCTTCGAGGACTTCTTCCCTCCGACGGAAACGGAATGCGGCTCGCAGAGACACTTTTACCGCTACTCCTGTGTTAATGCAGGCAGAGGTGAGAGCTGTGAACTCAGTGATTAGGAGATCTTGAACCCGTGGTTGAAAGTTTCCGTATTCTCCTCAGGAGAAGCAATATAATCAGCGATAACGTAAGGAAATCTCATGAGGATATTCTTATAGGCTTATAGGCTATAAATTGGATACGTGAAAATTTAATTTCAAAATTAAAATGCATCGTTAACCAACACCAGTTAAGATTAGGGTCCCATTCTATCATGATTCCATTGCAACGATTTGACATTTTACCGTCGACCGAACCTTGTTTCCATGCCACCGGCCGCGGTGGCAAAATTCTGGGGGGGGGGGGTCATGCCACCTGACGCGCCGGGGGCGCCTCTTCGCCGCCTGCGGACGGCATTCACTGCCTTACTTCTACTGACCTGCGCGTTCGCGCCGCAGGCCGCGCAGGCGCAGGTTTCCATTACCCTGAACGCCACGGCCGGAAACCAGCAGGTGAAGCTCACTTGGACGGTGGCCAATGACGACAGCTCAAGCATCGGAGTCATCGGGTGGCAGTACCAGCAGAAAGCCGGCCCGGCCGCCTACGGCGACTGGCAGGAAATATCCGGTAGCGCTGCTAGGACTCGAACTCACACCGTGACCGGCCTGACCAACGGCACCGTTTACAAATTTAAGGTCATCCGCAAACTTGCCCCACCATCGGGAGTACCGCCACAGGTCTTGCCGGAATCCACCGAGGTGACGGTGACGCCGATCCCACCCCCGGGCGGTCCCGCCAGTCTGACGGCGGCATCCGGCAACCGCCACGTCAAACTCACCTTTACTAAGCAGTCGGGAGATACGGTCACCAAATGGCAGTATCGGCAATGGAAAGATGTCGGTGGCAGTCCAGTTTGGGGGGCATGGCAGGACATGACCGGGTCGACCGGCACGACGACCTCGTATGCCGTGCGGCATCTGGACAACGGGGCGAAGTATTGGTTCCAAGTCCGGGCGGTCAATGACGCCGGCAATGGTGCCGGATCGACGTCAGTTTTTGAGACACCGGCAGCAGTGGCCCCGGTGCTGACGAAGGCGGAGATGCATGGCAATGGACTATACGTCAGGCTGGAGTGGACGCATCCCGGCGGTGCCTGGGACAACTATGCATACATACCACGCGGCCAATCCACAGACAATTTTGGTTTCACTTGGTTAGCAAATTATCGGCTAAAGGGTGAGACCCAGTGGCACGAATGGGATAATCCTAGTCTGGCGAGTAAGGCGGACCGGACCTGGGTTGATATGTTGCCGGACCAAAATTCGGGGTATTTTTCCGGCGCCGTGATGGAGGTGAAGGTCCATGTGAAAGCGGACGACACCAGCGGTGGCAACCGGGGGCCAGACTCGAATGTACGGACGGTCACGTATGTCAATGCAACCCGCCCGCTGCTGGACCGCAGTCGTGACAAGATGGTCATCCGGCCCAACACTAGTCAGACCTATTCGGTGGCGCTGAACGCGGCACACCCGGGGCGGTTACTGCTGTCGAGTGCCGACACGTCCAAGGCGACGGTGTCGCCGGCATACTTGGATTTTACGGCAAGTAACTACAGCACGCCGCGGACGGTGACAGTGACGGCCAAGGCCGGGGCGTCGGGCGATGTGAACATCAATCATGCGTTTCGGTGGGGAGCGTCCAATACGCAGGCCTATCCGGACGTGGGGGCAGTGGCAGTGAAGGTGTCCACCTCGGTGGCGCTCCCGCCGGCCAAGCCGACCGGATTCACGGCGGCGCCGGGTAGCGGGCAGGTCACGCTCAACTGGGATAATCCCAATGATGCCAGCATCACCAAGTGGCAGTATCAAAGGTATGGATCAGCCCCGCCCTTTGGCGCCTGGACCGACATTCCCAGTTCCAGTGCCACCACCACGAGCTGGATGCAAACCAGCCTGACCAATGGTTTGGTTTTCGGCTACCGAATCCGCGCGGTGAGTCTCGCCGGCAATGGTGAGGGGTCGGACATCCGCACGGTCACGCCGGGGGCGCTGCTGGCGCCGACATCGGTCTCGGCGACGGCCGGCGACAGGCAGGTCACGCTCAACTGGACGGCACCGGTGGGAACGAAAACCGGCTACAAGTATCGGTACAAGAAGACCGCGGCGGGTCATTACGGGGCGTGGAGTGCTAAGATTGGCGACGATTCAACGACTTCGTACACGGTCTCGTCACTGGACAACGGTGCGGAGTATTTTTTCGAAGTGCGCGCCGTCAGTGCCGGTGGCGACGGCATGGCCTCGGCCGAGGTGTCGGCGACGCCAAACGTACCGCCCGCGGCCCCCACGGTGACGGCCAGTGCCGGCGATGGGCGGGTCATCCTGTCGTGGTCCGATCCCAACGATGCGACCATCACCGGCTGGCAAGTTCAGCAGAAGACCGGGGGCGGCAGTTATGGCAGCTGGACGGCAATACCGAGTGCCACGGCCACCACCACCCGCCACACCGTGACCGGCCTGACCAATGGCACGGAATATTTCTTCAAGGTGCGGGCGGTGAATCCGGCCGGCAACGGTGCCGCGTCGAAGCAGGTGTCGGCCACCCCCAATACGGTGCCGGCCGCGCCGGTGGTGACCGCCACCGCCGGCGATGCCCGGGTCACCCTGTCGTGGGCCGACCCGGGTGATGCCAGCATCACCAGATGGGAGTACCGGCAGAAAGAAGGCACGGCCGGCACCTGGAGCGACTGGACGACGATTTCCGGAGCGGATGCCACCACCACGGCGCACACGGTGACCGGGCTGACCAATCGCACGACGTATTTCTTCGAGGTGCGCGCGGTCAATAGTGAAGGCGATGGCGCTCCCTCGGTCATGGTGCGAAGCACCCCGGCCACGACCCCGGCCGCACCGGTGGTGACGGTCACCGGCGGGGATGCCCAGATCACCCTGACCTGGACCGACCCCAACGATGCCAGCATCACCAGCTGGGAGTACCGGCAGAAAGAAGGCACGGCCGGCACCTGGAGCGACTGGACGGCGATTTCCGGGGCGGATGCCACCACCACGAGCCACATGGTCACCGGGCTGACCAATCGCACCACCTATGTGTTTCAGGTGCGCGCCGTCAATGCCATCGGCGAGGGTGCCAGCTCCGCGGCAGTGTCGGTCACGCCGGCCCCGGCACCGGCCGCGCCGGTGGTGACCGCGACGGCCGGCAATGCGCAGGTGACACTGGCCTGGACCGATCCCAACGATGCGTCCATCACCGGCTGGGAAGTGCGACAGAAAGCCGGAGCGGCCGGCACCTGGGGTGAGTGGACCGCGATAGCGGGGAGCAATGCGACCACCACCGCCCATATCGTAACCGGGCTGACCAACGGGACCGAATATTTCTTCGAAGTGCGCGCGGTCAATGGCGCCGGCAAGGGTGCGGCTGCCACCGCCGTGTCGGCCACACCGGTGTATACCGGTCCCACCGAAGCGGAACGGGCCGATACGGTGAATACCACGGTGCTGCCCCACGTCGCGGCAGCGATGCTGTCGCAGACCCTGGCGGTGGTGTCCGGCCGCATCGGTGCGGTGGCCACCGGACAGGGAGTGGAGACTTCCATGACCCTCGGTGCGGCACCGACAGTCCTCACCGAGGACCGCTGGGCGGCCGCCCACGAGCGACAGGATGACCGACCGGCGATGCACGAACTGCTCAACGGTGCCGCATTCAACACCCCGGCCGGCGCGGCGGCCACCGGTCTGGCGGTGTGGGGTCGCGGCGAACGGCTGTCGCTGTCGGGCAGTGCCGGCGACGTGTCCTGGGACGGGCATGTCAGTGGCCTGCATCTGGGCATCGATCAGTCGATGCGCAGCGACCTGCTGACCGGTCTGGCCCTGTCTTACTCGCGTGGCAAGGTCCAGGCACAGACGACAACCGGCAGTACCACGGTCGACAGTCGACATGAGACCTCCCTCACCTCGCTCAGTCCGTATGTGGCCTGGCTGGTGGCCGATGGGTCGCACCTGTGGGGCAGCCTGAGTTACGGCACCGGACGGGTGCGCATTACCGAAGTGGGGAGCACCACTCGGACGACCGACCTGACCCGCTATGGACTGGCACTGGGCGGTGAACACGTGCTG
This sequence comes from Arenicellales bacterium, assembly GCA_965116205.1. Taxonomy (GTDB): domain Bacteria; phylum Pseudomonadota; class Gammaproteobacteria; order Arenicellales; family JAJDZL01; genus JAJDZL01. Next base: position 1,063,038 of record OZ220493.1, read on the forward strand.
CGGGTGGATGGGACTGACCGCCTGGCAGTAAAGGGCGAAGCGTCGGCTTCACGCCTGAAAGGGAAACAGTCGGCCGGGCTGACCGCCCTGACGGTGAACACCACGCGCCTGCGACTGGCACTGGTCGGGTCACGCGAGTATCCGCTGCGCGATGAACGAACACTCACCCCGGCGGTGGAACTGGGCCTGCGCTACGATGGCGGTGACATCGGTGCCGGCACCGGTGGTGAAGTCGGTGCCCGGCTCACCTGGCGCGACCCGGCGGCCGGCCTGACCGCGGAAACCGGCATCCGCTATCTGGTGACCCATGCCCGCGACCGCAAGGAATGGGGCATTGATGCCCTGGTGCGACTGGACCCGCAGGCCGATGGTGCCGGCACCTATCTGAATGTGCAGTCCACTCGCGGGATAACCGACAGTGGCCTTGATGCACTGTTCACCAGCGACCTCAGCCCACAGTCAGACACCGCCCCGGGGGCGAATGCACTGCGCAGCACCGCCGAAGTGGGCTATGGTTTCGTGCTGCCGGGGGCGGGGGTATCGGCCCTGCTGACCCCGTATGCCGGCGTCAGTGCGGCCGGTAGCGGGAGGCGAACCTGGCAGTTCGGCACTCGCTATCGGCTGGGACGGCAACTCGAACTGGGCCTGGAGGCACAGACCCGCACCGATGCCACCGCCATTGACCGTCTGACCCTGAGCGGCGCCCTGTACTGGTGATGCAACCGCCGGTCGCGGTTCACCCGGACCGCAACCGGCCACCGGTGCTGAAGCCATCCTGGGTGACCGATGCATAATTCGATAGGTGTGGGAAAGTCACCAACAGAACTGAACCCTCCCTGGTTTTCGATGTTCCGCCGTATCGAACGTGATCAGAACGAAATTGATTTTAGCTTATCCTAAACCCAATATTGCTGGCTCAGAATTACATTGAAGAACACAAGGCGCTCCAACTTTGCTTAACACTAGAATACCTGCGCAAGTCTCATCACTATAAGGTATCTTTCTAGAAACGTAAACATAAGTGTCTGTATAACATTGAAATAAATAGAATTGGGCTACTCAGCAAGTATCTGATCTTGCGTTCATACGCACGATTTTGTAAATCAACTATTTAACAACGGTCGTTGAACCCACCTATTGGGATCACTCAATGCGGAACTTCACCGCAGGTTGACTTCTTACCTTGAAGTCAGATGACAGAAATTACACTCTATCTTTTGAGATGCTCGAAGCCGATAACCAGTCGCGCGGCGTGAGATATTCATCCGTCAAATGATATTCATCGGTACCGGGTTCAGGTTGCCAGTTGTATCGCCAGCTGACCTTGGGTGGCAGTGACATCAGAATGGACTCGGTTCGCCCACCGGACTGCAGTCCGAAGAGCGTACCGCGATCGTAAACCAAGTTGAATTCTACGTATCGCCCGCGTCGCATGCTTTGAAATTCACGTTCTCGCTTGCCATACGGATGGTTTCGTCGCCGCTCGACGATGGGCAAATAGGCCCGCAGAAAATGTTCACCGACACTCTTCATGAAGCGAAAACTTTCCTCAAAACCGCCCTCTGTATAGTCATCAAAAAATATTCCGCCAATCCCGCGGGCTTCAGCTCGATGAGTTAAGAAAAAATACTCATCACACCAGGTTTTTAACCTGGGGTATAGATTTTCGCCAAATAGTTTACAGGCGCGCGCCGCCGTGCGATGCCAATGCACTGCATCCTCAACGAAACCGTAATAGGGAGTCAGGTCAAAGCCGCCGCCAAACCACCAGATTTCATCATCAACGTGAATGAATCGCACATTCATATGGGTGGTTGGCACATACGGATTCAACGGATGCAGTACCAGTGACACGCCCATTGCTGAAAAGGGTTGATCTTTGAGGTCGGCACGCTTTACAGTGGCCGCGGGTGGTAGCCTGACACCTTGGATGGAGGAAAAATTCACCCCGGCCTTTTCAAATAACGCACCATCTTCAAGCACTCGGCTCACCCCGCCCCCACCCCCGGCATAAGACCACGGATCTTCAATGAATTGATCAGATGGACTTAGTGATTCGAGCGTTTGACAGATGTCCTGCTGTAGTTTTCTGAGGTAGGTTTCGACTAATTTCGCGTCAACCACGGGAACGGATTCCACTTTTGCACTCATGGTACAATTATCCGCCTTAACCTGACCGTAAAACTCGACCACTTGTGGCATCGGTAATGCGGGTGGGACTTTTCTGTTTTCCCAATGGCCCGCGCACTACAAAATCCAAAGCATCACCCAGGCACCGCCAAACCGTACGATGGTCACGAATGGGCATCTGCCCATGTCGGTTGGCGCTCGTTGACACGATCGCGCAACCGGCGAGACGACTCAATTGGGCGGCGCCCCGATGCGCGGTGACCCGCACCGCGACGGTGTGACTAGGAGTACGCAGGGCGATGGGCATCCGTTCGCTGGCAGGAAAAATCCACGTGTACGGTCCCGGCCAGCTGGCCATGGCCGGATCAAGCATGGATTCATTGTTGAGCGCCATAAACGGCAGCAGTTTTTCAATACAATCGGCGATCAGAATCAAACCCATACCTCGTGGTCGATTCTTCAACCGAATCACCCGCCGAATGGCGATTTCATTGACCGGATCGCATCCAATACCAAAACACGCCTCTGTCGGATAGGCGATGACTGCTCCCCTAACAATAAGTTTGGCGCCGATGGCAACATCAATTCGGTTCAATGGACTGATTTCAGTGCCTGCTCGACTGAGGTATTGCCTGATTCTTGGCTAGCACTGCCGCTCGATTTGAACTTCGATATTCGACCAGTGCCGCCGCGATCTCATTATCGCCGAGTGCTAGGATACGCGCGGCTAGAAACGCGGCATTTTTCGCCCCGGGACTGCCGACGGCGACACAGGCAACCGGCACTCCACCTGGCATCTGCACTGTGGACAAGAGCGCATCCATGCCTCCCATGGTGCCAGCATCCAGCGGCACGCCGATCACCGGTTTGAGTGTGTGCGCGGCCACCGCACCAGCCAGATGCGCGGCCAGTCCGGCGGCGGCGATATACAGTTCACAGCCGCGACCAGATGATTCTTCAAGGTATTCTCGCACCTCATCCGGCGTACGATGGGCTGAGAGAATACGTAGCTCCCAGTGCACACCCAGGCTGTCCAACGTATCCAGCGTTGCTTGCATGACTTTGAGGTCCGAATCGGACCCCAGTAGAATAGCGACAAATTTATGCTTCAATATTAACCTCCTTCTTCAGGTGTTGGTTTCAATGGGGTGTAGCGCCGTTGCGCCGATATCTTTGCGATAGTGCATATTACGGAAGTGAATGTCCGTCATGGCCTGGTAAGCTGCACTTTGCGCCTTAGCAATGTTATCGGCCAGTGCCGTAACACACAATACCCGTCCACCACTCACGACAATCTCACCATCATCACCAGCTGCTGTGCCGGCATGAAATACCTTGATGTATTCCATGTCTGCATTCTGTAAACCGGTGATTGGCGCACCCGTCTCGTATACCCCGGGATAACCACCGGCCGCCGCCACCACGCTGAGTGCAGTCTGCGGATTCCAATGGGCCGTAACCGATTTGAGTCGTCCCTGTAGCGCGGCTTCCATCAGTTCGACCAGATCCGATTGCAACCGCATCAGAATGGGCTGTGTTTCCGGATCACCCATTCGACAGTTGTATTCCAATACCTGCGGCACGCCCGGTGGGCTGATCATCAGGCCGGCATACAGAAACCCGGTGTAGTGAATGCCCTGCTGCAATAGACCGCGCACGGTCGGGTGAATAATTTGGTTCAGGATGTTGTACTGCATTGCGGAGTCAATGATCGGCGCCGGTGAGTAAGCACCCATACCACCGGTATTCGGTCCCTGGTCTGCATCCCCCACGCGTTTGTGATCCTGCGCCGTCGCTAGCGGCACAACATCCTCACCATCAACGATACAGATAAAACTGACTTCCTTCCCTTCAAGATACTCTTCTATCACCACCCGACTGCCAGCCGCGCCGAAGCGTCCCTGCTGCAACATTTCACCGACGGCCTGTTTAGCCTGTGCCACCGTTTCGGCGACGGTCACCCCTTTGCCTGCGGCCAGTCCATCCGCCTTGATGACAATTGGTGCACCGACTTCGTCAATATGCCGATTGGCGGCGTCAGCGTCCTCAAAACTCCTGAACTGAGCTGTGGGGATCCCCTGTCGTACCAAAAACTGTTTGGCAAAACTCTTGGACGCTTCCAACTGCGCGGCCACCTGTGACGGTCCGAAACATGGCAGTCCGCTGGTTTTGAATCGGTCAACAATTCCCAGTGTCAGTGGCACTTCCGGACCCACGACTGTCAAGTCTATGTGTTCTTGTTGGGCAAAGCCCAACAACGCATCAATGTCCTCAGTACCAATGGCTACATTGGTCACTTTCGGTTCCGCTGCCGTCCCGGCATTGCCCGGTGCAACATAAACCTCAGTAACTTTTGGAGAAGCTGCAACTTTCCATGCCAGCGCATGTTCCCGACCACCACCACCAACAATCAGCACTTTCATCATTCGTTCAGTGCCGAAAGTGTCGCATTCCGGTGAACAGCATGGCCATACCATATTCATCAGCCGCTGCAATGACCTGTGCATCGCGCACCGACCCGCCGGGCTGGATGATTGCACTGATGCCGGCCTCAGCTGCCGTATCAATCCCATCTCTGAATGGAAAGAACGCATCCGATGCCATCACCGCACCGGCAACATTCAAGCCGGCATCAATGGCTTTCAACACGGCAATTTTCGCGGAGTCTACGCGACTCATCTGTCCGGCACCAATGCCAATCGTTCGCCGATCTTTGGCATATACAATCGCGTTTGATTTAACGTGTTTAGCCACCGTCCAAGCAAATAGGAGATCTTCTCGCTGCTCATCGGTAGGCCTGCTCTGCGTTACTGTCTTCGGTTCATCGCCGGCCAGTAGACTGATGTCCGGTGATTGCACGAGTAGTCCACCACAGGCGGCAACCCAACGCCGGGGCGGTGGACTGGCATACTGCTCGGTGTGTTCCAATACGCGGATATTCTGTTTGTCCTGCAGATATGTTAATGCTGGCGTTGACACGCCGGGCGCCAGGATTACCTCCACAAACTGATTGCCCAGAATCTGTGCTACGGTAACTTCATCCAATGCACGATTTACGGCAATGATTCCACCGTAAGCCGAAGTCGGATCAGTCTGGTAAGCAAGTCCATAGGCCTGTGCGATATCATCAGCGACCGCCACACCACAGGGCGTCGCATGCTTGACAATAACACAGGCGGGTTCCGTAAACTCCGAAACTGCCTGGTAGGCGGCATCAATATCAACGATATTGTTGAACGACAGTGACTTGCCCTGATGGATGACCGACCGACTGAACCAACTGCGATCATCATCTTTTATCCCATAAAACGCGGCTGACTGATGTGGATTCTCCCCATAGCGCAGGTCCAGCTCCTTCCGTAACGACAGCTTGAGCGTATCGGTGTAGGGCACGCTTCCGGCGGTTACACCGGCCAGGTAGTTGGCGATGGCGGCATCATACTGCGCGGTTCGCTCGAAGGCTTTCAGCGCCAACTCGGCGCGGGTTGCATGACGAATCCCGTCGGACTGCCGAATATCTGCTAACACCGCCGCATAGTCGTTCGGATCAACAATGACTGCCGTATGTTCGGAATTTTTAGCAGCAGCCCGTATCATTGCCGGGCCGCCGATATCAATGTTGTCAATCACCGTATCCCGCGCGGCATTAGCGTCCGCCGCAACGCGCTCAAAGGGGTAGAGGTTGACCACGACCAGTTCAATCGACTGAATGTCATTGGCTCGCATTTCTTCTTGGTCAACCACCGGCCGCGCCAGTATCCCACCATGAATTTTCGGATGCAGAGTCTTCAATCGACCATCCATCAACTCTGGAAACCCGGTGTATTCGGCAACCGAAACAACCTCAATTCCATTTTCGATCAGTAAGCGAGCAGTACCGTCGGTTGACAGAATTTGGGTACCGAATTCAACCAGCGCACGAGCTAATTCAACGATGCCTCGTTTGTCCGAGACGCTGAGCAGGGCACACTGCGGTCTGATGATAGTCATGGGTGTACTCGTTGCAAAACCATTACAGTCCAAGAGATAGCCTGATTAAGTCAGGCGAGATCGTATTGATCAATCTTCTTTCTCAGCGTCGCGCGGGAGATGCCCAGAATTTTTGCGGCCCGTGAGATGTTGCCATCTGTGTGCGATATGACGTACTTGAACAAGTGACGTTCCAATTCTTCGACAATTTGTGGATACAACTCTGTCGGTTCCGTCCCGTTAAGATCTGCGAAATACTGTTTGAGCAAGCGTTTGACGTACTGGCCAAATGGCTTATTTTTCTTCTTTCTCATCGAATGCAAACGTTCTCCGAACATTTCTGTAGCGAGACAAAATAACAGTACCAGGGCTACCATAGTTAGAAAGTAAACTGCTTCGGCCACAGCTGAATTTCCAACCCAAACTGAGACTGATCAAATCGAATATAATCAGCGATGCGCATTGATGGGTTTCGTTGCGCGTTACCGGTTTAGCACCAATGCAATATAGCAGTCAGCCGGGCATTAGTTTCATTTTACCCATCTTTTTCTGAGGCAGATTAATTTTACCAATGAATTTATCCGTTGATCGGCTAAAAAACTCAGAAGTACTGAAAGACCGGGCCTACCGATCGTTAAAAGAAGCCATTTCCTCCTTGGACGTTTATGATCCGGGGGTTGATCTGCGACTGGACGAACGTTCACTGGCCGAACAGTTGGGCGTCAGTCGCACACCAATCCGAGAAAGCTTGGTCCGCTTGGAAAACGAAGGTTTCATTAAGACAGTGCCACACAAAGGAGCATTTGTAGTACGTAAATCCCTGGAGCAGATTCTTGATATGGTGTATGTCTGGGCTGCACTTGAGTCAATGGCCGCAAGATTGCTGACGATTCGCGCCAGCGACGAAAATATTGGTCGGTTAAGGGCCTTGTTTTCAACGTATGAAGGCTCCAAATCACAGGCCAAAATCAATGAATACTCTGAAACCAATATTGAGTTTCACCGTACCATCATTGAAATGAGCCGCTGTCAGCCGCTGATGGAAATTGCGGAGAACTTGTTTTTGCATCTAAAAACCATTCGTCTGCGCAGCATCACCGATCCAGAACGCGCCAAACACTCCATCATTGACCACATCCACATTATTGAGGCCCTTGAGGCGCGCGATGCGGAGACGGCGGAGACGCTGGTTCGGAACCACACCCTGCGACTTGCTGAGCAAATCGAGAAGCACTGGAATTTCTGAGCCCAACCGTAGCACCAACCCACACCGCTCCAGATCTCAAGTTAATGGGCGGTGACCAGGCGTGAGAAAATCACCGGGAGAATTTCGTCGGTGTGTGCGGCACGCTCACCTTTCTGCACCAACATCAGGTGCTGATTTTCGGATGGCCCGACCGGCATCACCAACCGCCCACCGGATTTCAGCTGATCGACCAACGCCGGGGGTACGGCATCGGCGGATGCCGCAACAATGATCTTATCAAATGGCGCCTGCTCACTCCAACCGCGGGCGCCATTCGCAGTTCTCACGTACACATTATTATAGTTGAGTTCGGCCAAGGTCTGGTTGGCCTGATTGGCCAGCTCTTCAATGATATCAATGGTGTACACCTGTTCAACCAACTGGCTTAGAACCGCAGTTTGGTATCCCAGTCCAGTACCAATTTCTAGGACACGGTCATCACTTCGCACATCCAGCAGATCAATCATCAGTGCGACGATAAAAGGCTGTGAAACCGTCTTGCCATGGCCGATGGGCAATGGCCGGTCTTCATAAGCACTGGCGCGGTTTTCGGCGGACACGAATCGATGCCGTGGAGTGTCCAACATAACCTGCATCACCGACTCTGAAAGAACCGGTCGACCGGTGGCTGCACCACAGGATGCCGCATGCGCAGCAATGGTCAGTACCATGGCGCGGCGTTGTTCTTCGTAACGGCTTTCTTTGGTCGGGTCTTGGACCATGCTGTCAATTCAATCAATCAAATCCTTGTTTCCGATGTCATCTGAACCGAATGATTCAGAGGACGTTGGGTATGCCATCATTATGAAAGCCATTATCCTCATAATTTTGCTGAAACAATTTGCGCAGGTGTGCGGCGGCACTCTCGTACGCTGATCGGTCACCCCAATTGTCTACTGGATTGAGAATACCGGCATCCACACCCGGACAGGATGTTGGATATCTTAAACCCAGTTGAGGATGGATTTCGAATTGAATGCCGGAATCAGGACGATGCAGAACGCCCTCCATCGCCGCATTCAGCAGCGCGCGCGTTACCGATAGCGAAATGCGTGGCGCGGTGGCGGCTGACCCACCCGTCCAGCCGGTGTTCAACAGCACACAACGAGCCGCGGTGGTTCGCATTTTCTCCTGTAGCAGCTTGGCATAGACAATGGGTTTGAGCGACATGAAAGGGGCACCAAAGCATGAACTGAAAGTCGCCTCTGGAGATTTCAGACCCACCTCGGTGCCGGCAATCCGCGCCGTAAATCCCTGCACGAAGTGATACATAACATCGTCCTCATCCAAAACCGATATCGGTGGCAGTACACCGAACGCATCGGCAGTCAACAGAACGATGGTTGATGGCGGGCCGCCCTGTGCACCATCGGCAACATTCGGATTGCAGTCGAGTGGATAAGAAAGGCGGGTGTTTTCGGTAATCGAACGGTCGAAAAGGTCCAGGTTTTCGGGATGCAGGTTGTCATAGGTCTGTCCGGGCGGGGCGGGCACGTTCTCAATCAAAGTACCCGGTTTCACCAACGCCGCGGCGATGATAGGTTCAGCCTGCCGGTCAAGGTCAATCAGTTTCGCATAACATCCGTTTTCGAGATTACTCACTCCCGAATCCGACCAGCCAATTTCGTCATCACCAATCAACTGACGGCTGGCGTCCGCTGAGAGCGTGGTTTTGCCAGTCCCTGACAACCCAAACAGAATACTCGTACCACTGGTTTTGTTGATCGTCGCTGAGCAATGCATGGACAGAACATTCTGTTTTGGTAACAGGAAATTCATAACCGTGAAAATTGACTTTTTGAGCAGCCCACAGTAATCGGCGGGGCCCGCCACCAAGCAGATGCGATTGCGAAAATCCAGCACAGCCACTCGATTGGAACGACAGCCATCCCGCTCTGGGTTACACCGAAAGGTCTGTACGTTAAGCATGGTCCAGCTCGTAGCCCGGCCATCGTCTGTCACTGCACCACGGGCCGGCAGAAACATGTTCTGGGTAAAATAAGCGTGGGTCGCATATTGACTGATGACTCGATAGCGAATCGAATAATCGGCATCGTGATTCGCGGTGACATCCTGTACGAAAAGGTGGCCGTTGCGTTGATTCAAATGGACAACGACGCGCTTTAGCAGCTGAGTATATTGCTCTGGATCATACTTTTTGAAACTGCTTTTCCACCAGATATCCGCTTCAACCTCGGGCCAAGCAACGGCGTAAGTATCGTCAACCGGACGGCCGGTGCAGTCCGGGTCGGTCAAAAAAACCAACGGTCCGGCTTCTCCCAGCTGCGTAGCGTAAGCTTTGTGTTCCTGGTAACCCCCATCCCGGCGAATACGGCCGACATCAAATTGGCGCGCCGCACGAAAAAGTTCAAGCTTGCTGAGATTGTGATAAATCGGAGAACAGGTCAAGCCCCACTCGTTCTCCAGAGTCTGTGCAATTTCTGACATGTACGATGATGAATCAATAACTCCGGTTGACGTAGTGCCGATATGCGCCACACTGCCGGATGAGTGGATAATCATTCATCGGATGAAACGAAGAATTGATGGATGAAAAACCGCTTAGTCCAACACCCGACGAGATGTCAGTTGAACCTTGATTTATCCTGACTGGCGTAGGCAGCCACCTGTCGGTCAGCTTCACAAACTTTGGCCAGCTGCTCAATCATGCCTGCCAGCTGCGCGAATGGAATGGCACACGTCATTTCGCTGTTTCCCATGCCGGTGCGAACCCGACTCAGCGTACAGCCAACACTGATGGCAGGTTGACTCTGTTCCTTGGCGATGGGAATGATGTGACATTGCGGCTTGCCTTCGAAACGCATTGTTGGAACCGCCGCGTGCAGTTGCATGGCCTGTTTTGCATTCAGTCGCAAAAACACGATATCCGGATCGGAAACTGACTCGGCCAGCGGGCCATAAACGATGGCTTCCGGGCGTCTCTGCAGGGTTGGGATGTGTGGAAATATTTCAGGGTTAACCCACTCTGCTTCACAGATGGCCTGCACATCGGCACGCCCGGCCGCCTCCTCCAAAGAGATGAACCCATGGGTTAAACTGCCAACACTGCAGTTGCCATGATCGGCAGGCAAGGTCATGAAAGTTCCATCACTCGCTTTGGTCCAGAAAACACAACCTGCCGCGACTGCCCCGGTTCGACCATCATCCGTTGGCGATGGATATTCGGCCTGCAATGCTGCGATATTCTCCGGTTGAGAATCACAAAAAGTGATGGCGACGGGTGAGTGAGGCAATCCAAGTTGCGCCTGCAACCGCTCTGAAAAATCTCTATAAATGCTCATGGCCCAATCCTCACGGGTAACTGAAAAAACAAAATTTTACCCTAAAAACAATGCGAATGTGGCACTGAGATTGGCCTTGAATTAGCCAGTGATCAACAAAACTACTCGGGTTCGGTATTGCCGGGCATTTGATGGTTCAGATGACGTCCGCTATCACACATCAGGACCTGCACCGCGCTTTTTCAAGTGATCCTCGCTCAACATTCTATGGCATCCGGGTTGAACTGTACCATAACCAGCTTGGGCAGGGCACTACTTGCGGTTTCAATGGATGTCTGACGACGACACTTGGCTAGATGCAACTTACCGGCCGGCTGAAAAAGTCGACCAGTTCATTCAATATTTCGAAACGCGTCCTTTACAAAAAAACGAAATCGTGTCCCGTTCATCCAAGCAGGTACCATGCCCGGTTGATGGCATCCAACACCACTATCGATTCATCAGCCATCAAAATTTCGGCACTTTAACAAGCCTTCTTCTGTTCAATGGCTGTTAATTTTCAGCATGACCAAGCTAACGGTTTAGAACGATCTAGATCATCAATGGCTGTTCTGGAAGAATTCACCACTTTGGATGATGAAGAATAACAATGCTATCGTTGGTTGTAGGAAAGTCTTCACCAGCATTGAGAATTCGATTAGAACATTCATCCGGTCTTGCCACCAATCTGAACCGACTGTGCCTTAATGAATAATTCACCAGTCTGTACTGTGTGGTCCAGCAGTCTAACCAGAGCATAAACCGCTTCGATGTAGGTCACATCCGTATCGGTCAGTTGTGCCATTTCAATCACTGCACCAATCAGACCTTCCAGTTCGAGGGCTTTACCCATTTCTATGTCCTGCAGCATTGAGGTTTTGTGCTTACCCACTCGCTCCGCGCCGGCGATACGCCGTTCATTGGACAGTCGTATATCAACACCCAATTTTCTCGCCACCTCACGGCACTCCGTCATCATTCTGTCAATGAGCGCACGTGCCGGTGGATAGCGACAAATATCCTCCAGTGTGGCATGGGTCAATGCACTGACCGGATTGAAACTCAGATTACCCAATACCTTGAGCCAGGTTTCTGCACGAATATCTTCCAGAATCGGTGATTTGAATCCCGCCCGATTCAGTAGCTCGGACAATCCTCTAGTCCGCGCTTTTTCAACGCCATCGAGTTCGCCGATGGGCAGGCGTAAGCCTTCAATATGGGTAATTTCACCCGGCGCGCTGATTTCTGCCGCTGGATACGCAATCGCACCAATGATTTTCTTTGGATCCAGTGTAGTGCTCAGTTTGCCGCCCGGGTCTACGGTCTGTAGCACGTGATTGTCGAACGGACCGCCATGCCGTTGAAAATACCACCATAGGATGCCATTCTGAATGGTCAGTAGCATGCTGTCCGGCCCCAATAAAGAGGCAATATCATCGACGATGGGGGCGATCTGGTGAGCTTTAACCGCCAGAATCACTAGGTCTTGGTGGTCCAATGAACGCATGTCATCGGTTGCTGAAACATGTTCGGCAACTTCCTCCGTGCCATCATTCATCGTCAGTTTAATCCTCTTGCTCGCGCGCATGGCACTGAGATGCTTTCCTCGCGCAATCATGGTCACTTCTTCGCCCAAATTGTGCAGTTTCACACCCATCATGCCACCCATGGACCCTGCGCCGACTATACAAATCTTCATAGTATCGTTCCGCTTGGAGTTGATTTCAGTAAAAAGTAGACTGCCATAAGAAGCTCATATAAACAAGTGAGCAGATCAAATAAAAAACCGATTCGCTGGGAACCGGACTGTAATACGGATAGGTATCCGTATAATGAACTCCATAATACCATGTTTTAACCATCCTTGAACTAAATTTCTATGTCAGTAAAATCTGAATTACAGAATTTGGAATCTGCATGTGCCACCGTTGCAGACTGGCTCAGCTTGGCACAACGCGCACTAGAAGAACCGGTTGACCGGGACTACGCAGTCGAAGTGGCTGGCAAGGCTGAAATGAACTGCCAGGAACCCGCCGATTATGTCGCCCTGGCCACTTTCTATGTTCGTCAACTGACCGACCAGGATTACGCTGAAGAACTGCTCGAACAGGCAGAAGATGCCTGCTTTGATACGATGGAGTATGCCGAAGTTGGCGGTGCCTACGTAACGCTCATCAACCGCACCGACAAAGGCATCGATCTGATTAAAAAATCAGCTGACTCCGCGTCAGAAGGAGATTTGCTCAGACTTGTCGGTTATGCCGAAAACGCGGGGGATAACGAACTTGCCGCGGTATTGCTCAATCAAGCCACCCAGAACCTTAAGGAATTCGAGCAGTTTTTGGAACGGTCGCGGGAGTTATCCAACGCTGGCAGTATTGAAGCCGCACAGACGGTGCTCAAGTCAGCAGCGCGTCATATTCAGACCGTTACTGAAACCGTGCAGTTTGCTGCAGCTCATTTGGCGCTGTTTGCCGACCGGGAGCAGGTAGCACAACTACTGGAAAATGCCGAGTTAGATTGTCAGTTCCCAGCTGACTACGTGGCCCTGGCCAAAGGGTTTGTAGAAATTCTGGCAGCCGACGAGCAGATCGACGAGCTATTGGCGCAGGCCGCTGATGTTGCGATGGAGGGTGTTGAATTTCTAGAGGTTGCTTATGGCTACCTGGAGCTGAAGAATGATACGGCAACCGCACTGATAAATTTCAAGCAGGCGGTTGCCGATATCAGTGAACGTAGTACGTTGCAGGCCATTGCCAAGGTCGCCGCAACTCAATTGAATGACGTGCCATTCGCGCGTGTATGTTATGAAAAAATTGCCGCTAAACTCACTACACCAAGCGACCTCGTCAAGCTGGCGGCTGACAGTTGGGACACCCTCCAAGATCCGGAGTACACAAAACAGCAGTTCATCGCGGCCAAAAACAAAATGGCCAATGCCAGCGATCTGGCGACTCTGGCAGAAGCCATCATGCGCACCCTTAACGATCAAGAGTGGGTTCGTTCGATTTTTGTCGATGCCGGAGCTTTGGTCGATAGTTTTGCGGGTCTAGAACGTCTGCTCACCAGTCAGCAGAACTTGTTGAATGACGCCACACTAACCTTAGAACTCCTCACTCGCATGCAGTCTCTAGCCGCTAATTGTTCGGAACTCATTACCATATTCAATTTGGCGCGTGACAGTTTGCCGCCGGATGCCGATTTTTACCGAAGCATCCTTTCGGCCGCTGAAGACCTATCGACTAGTCCAGCTGATTTGCAGGCCGTTATCACGGCAATCCAAGTGGTTGCTCCAGATGAAGAGGAGTGGCTTGCAAAACTGACCGATAAGCTGGCCCGGCGGCAGGCCAATCAGGCAAAATATGCTGAAATTGAAGCGCAGCAGAAACTGGCGCGTTCATCATTGTCGTTCATGCGACTGGCCAAACGGGCTGTGGCTGAATTGGACGATGCCAGTTATGCCCGTACCCTGCTGAATGAAGCGCGCGGGCGAATGACCGAGCCGGTTTTCGATGTGTCACTCTGGCTGATGGCCATTGATATCGCCGCATCTGATCTTGATGATATTGAACTGGTGCAGCAAATTTCCAGCGCGGCGGCGACCGCCTGCACCCATTTTTCGAGCGCATTTATCCTAGTGCAAAAATTGCATGAACTGCTTGACGAATCCGTGCGGGGCGATTTAATCAGAAACATTTTTTCCACCTGGGAAACACGATTGGCGACTGCTGCAGATTCAATCAAGCTGGCTAAGGCCGTGCTGACCATCGCTGGTGACCCGGTATGGGTCAACCGAATTCTGGACGCGTTGCCTAATACCCAACCAACCGTATTGGAGCTGATTGAAATCGCTGAACTTGCTATGCGCATTGGCGCTCAGCAGAAGGCACAGGAATTCTATCTGGCGGCGACTGATCAATGCCAAAACATGGATGATTTATCCAGACTGATCAATCGTCTGCAAACCAGCGATGCCGGGCGCCAACAAAGTAAAGACATCTATCGACAAGGCGGCAACAAGTGTTCATCTGCCACTGAACGACTACGTTGGGTGGAAGGCATTTTACTCCATTTCAATGACCTGGATTGGGCGCGAACTGAATACGATCAGTTGGGTGCCGATATTTCTGATGACTGGATACGAGCTGCATACCTTGCTTCACGGCGACAACATCTAGAGAAAAAATTCTTTTTTTGACTTGCCCTTAGGTTAGCACCAGCGGTGACCCTACGTGTTCAGTAATTCAGACCTTACGAGCCACCATTAAGCCATCCCGAATCGGTAACAGTGTATTGGTAACGCGTCCATCTGTTTGAACATGTTTGTTGTAGACATTCAATGCGGTCGCCGCCGGGCTTGCCGGACTCAGTACTTCACTGCTCCAAAGGACATTATCGCCAACGATCAATCCACCGCTTGAAACCCGGGGCATGACCGCTTCGTAGTATTGGATATAGTTTTCCTTGTCAGCATCGATGTAAACCAGGTCGAACGAACCATTGAGACACGGGATGATATCTAGAGCATGACCGATCATGATTTCAATTTTGCTGCCATGGGGGCTGCGATCGAAAAAGCACCGCGCAATTGTTTCACGTGCCGGTTCAATATCAAGAGTGATCAATTGCCCGTTGTCCGGTAACACCTCAGCAACTGCTAGCGCTGAATAGCCGGTGTACATACCGATTTCCAGCACCCGCCGCGCACCTATGCTTCGCGCCAGCAGCCGCAGAACGGCGACCTGCAGTTCACCGGACAGCATCCTGGAATCCGCCGAATTTTCGACGGTCCAGTCATGAATTTCTGCGGTGAGGCGCGAACTACGTTCGGAATGCTCCTGCGCGTAAGCTTCAATCTTTTGATCAACAAAATTCATAGTCGTTGGAAAAGCAAAAAGATGAACAATGGACTTTGACGGAGTTTATATCGCACAACACCATTCCATGAAGCTCAATCGTTCGAAAATCGTAGGCTTCGCATATTGACAGACGTCTGCATTCAGTTGGTCGAAACTCGTGCAGGCAGCTGCATGGTGGTGGGAAAGACAGATTCGTGAGATTGTAAAAATACAACAATGCCATCTTCAAAATTTTTATCATCATGGCACCTGCGTCAAGTGAGCCTCCGACCACAGTCAGATGGGTAAGAAATGTTCGTCATTTTTGACTTGGATTGTCATCCGCGCCAATCTACCGTTGATACAAATGTCATGAAGCAATGTTTTAACTTGTGAAGCATATCAAGATAAATGGTGCAAACCGTTACACTTGTTCAGAACACCAGTGGAATTGAGCTAGCATTAATTTCAGAATGCCTAAAGTTACACGTCATTTTTTCTATATTGGGGATAATATCATGGCCAGACTTAAAGATGCAGACTGTGACCTGGAGCATGTGGTGAAAGTGAATCCCTGACTGGACGACACACGTGAACTCACTAGTTTCAAAACCATATTCGGCCATTATCTTCGACATCTCTGCTGGCCGCCCAACGGATCATTCTAAACTGATGGTTAAGCACAAAGGTTGACATGGACGATATTGACCTGCCAGCCGGAACAATGATGAAAAAGTGCCTCTTTCCGCGACCCGGCCAAGGATCATGCTGGTTCAATCTTCGCTAAAATTCGCTTGCATTGGAGAAGCAATGATTGAGTTGTCTTTCGACCTCGATCAACCTAAATTCGGCTTTGGCGGTGACACTTTGAATACCGCCGTTTACCTGCGTCGACTGGCCGCACAGCAACATGAAATTGCTTTCGTTTCAGTGGTTGGCACCGACCCTCTGTCGGAAAAAATGCTGACCTTCATTGACGCCGCAGGAATTTCTACCCAATTTATTGACCGACATTCGGAAAAGTTACCCGGCCTTTATGCCATCAACACAAACGCGGTTGGAGAACGGTCATTCCACTATTGGCGAGACAATTCCGCCGCCCGCACACTATTTACCAATGGTTTCAGCATCCTGAATACCTTTGACGTAATCTACCTATCAGGCATCACGTTGGCAATTTTGCCATCGGAAGTACGTGCCGAACTGCTGAAATGGCTGGAGAAATGGGAGGGTACGCTGGTATTCGACTCGAACTACCGGCGACACCTTTGGCAGAGCGCCGCTTCGGCACGACGATCAACCTCACGAGCATGGCGACGCGCTGACATCGGTCTACCGTCGCTTGATGATGAATTAGCGCTGTTCGAAGACCGGAGTGAGACTGCCGTGCTGCAGCGATTGAAGGGTTATGGACTGCATCATGGTGCTCTCAAACGCGGTGCCCGGGGACCTTTGTCACTGACCGATTTAGAATTCTGTGAGAGCGACTACCCCGTCGCCGAAGTTGTGGTTGACACAACCGCCGCCGGAGACAGTTTCAATGGTGGTTATTTGGCCGCACTTTATTCAGGCGCCGATCAACGAAAAGCAATGATCGCCGGACACCATTTGGCCACTGAGGTCATTTCCCGGACCGGTGCAATTGTTGAGCATCAGACATCCTGATCATAAACAAAATAGCTAATTCGATTCGATAATCAGTCAGCAATATTCAAAAGTCATAAAAAAGCATCGCCCTCAATCTTGCGGTTTGGATGGACCGGTCGATTGACACCGATTTTCCGGGTGGCGCGGCTGGTCGGTGCGAAGTCTTTCTATGTCTTGGAGCTGGGGGCAGGCATTCGGTAACATTTTCCTACTGCCGACGGGTGTCGTTTGCCCGTTTCGGCAGTGACGATGCGCCGATGGAATGTTGGCAACCCAACTATCCCATCTAGGTGAAGGCAGGAGATAGCCCAGTTGCTGAAGGTGATTGATCGTCCGAACAAATCGCCGACTTCTCTCAAGTTGTTCATTTCAGTTTGAAGTGACGCGGGAAGTGTCTGAGATACTGATGAACGCAACACGTTTTTCAGAGACTAATGAAACAGATGGAATCAGCAACCACACAACGCTGAGCATCTCTGTTCTAACCGCCGCGCCTCGCGAGCTGAATCGCCTGAGTAGCCAATTGCGCTATTTCGTCGAACCGTGCAGCGCGCACTAGGGACGAAGCAGTAATCCAGGACCCGGCACAGGCGAGAACATTGGGCAAGGCCAGATAACTGGTCAGATTTTCAGATGAAATACCGCCGGTCGGCAAAAATTTAACGGTCGGATAAGGGCCCAACATCGCCTTCAAAAACGACACACCACCACTAGCTTCCGCTGGGAAAAATTTTACCACTCCAAGTCCGAAGCTCATCGCCTGCTCTATTCCCGTCGGATTATTGATACCCGGAATAATGGGTAGATCTAACTGTAGGCTTGCTTCTACGACGGCAGGATTGAAGCCAGGTGAAACGATGAATTGACCACCCGCCTGATGGACGGATTTAACTTGTTCTACACTCAACACCGTTCCAGCACCAATCAACAGCTCCGGAATCTGTTCACGAATGATATGAATGGCAGTCGTCACATACTCAGACCTGAACGTGATTTCAACGATGGGTAAACCATTTGCGTGGAGAACCGTTACAGTGGGGACAACTGAATCACTGCTTTCCAAGGTTAGAATGGGTATGACTCGGGCTATGCCCATCTGTCTATAGACAGACTCTAATCGCTCAGACATGAACGTTAACTCGGTAGTCGATCAAAAGAATAACGTGAGCATCACTGCAATTCATGTCGACCGGGCGCCGATTATCATAGCGGGTGGATTCTGACATGATCATCTGAACTCTGGCTAATAGAAGGCGTAGCAGCCAATTTTGCCATGCAAGAGCGTCAATCCCCCAGTGGCTTCGAATCATCCTTGTCTCGGGTGTGTACCAGCTGGTATTTGATGCGGCGCATGGATTCCACCGCCGCACTACCACGTATTCTAGCCACTTCAAAAGCCAGAATATCAATGATGACCAGCATAACGTAACGGGCTGGGGTAGGGGTGAAAATACTCTCTGGTTCCAACGTCCGAAAGGTCACCATATCGGCAACTGAAAGCGCCAACGGGGAATCCGGCGCGGTTACGGCAATGGTGTGGGCACCGTACTGAGCTCCTACTTCGGCGGCTTGGATGATCGGTTCGTACTCACCAGTAATCGACAGTACCAACAGTACGTCGCCGGCTTTCAGCGTCGCCGCAATCATCAGTTGCAGCTGTGCATCGTTGCACGAAGAAACATGCAGACCGAGTCGGAACAGACGATTTTCCGCTTCCATTGCCACCATTGAGGAACCGCCGCCACCGCCGAAAATGATGACCCGTTTGGCGCGAGTTATCGATTTCGCGATCCGTCTCAGCGTCTCGTCAGCAACCTGTGTAACCAGAGAATCCAGGGAATTGTGAATCAGTGAGACGATTTCCGTCATCGCCTCACTGGCGCCCAACGGTACCATTCGAGGATGCAGGTAACGGTCGCCAATCGCCAGTATCTTAGCCAAGTCCAGTTTTAAATCGCGCAGACCATTGCACCCGACCTTACGACAAAATCGAGTAATGGAAGCCGTACTTACCCCGGCCCGCGACGCTATTTCCGTAGTTCGAGCATGAATGATGAAGTCCAGGTCGGCAAGCACCAAGTCGGCAACGCGACGCTCAGCTGGATTCATACTGGGGCTGAGCCGTACGATGCGCGGCAATAGATCTTCGGAAATGCGTTTATCACTATCAGTCAATTTACCTCCTCAAAGCGATATCTAGATTCCAAACCTGGCAAACTAGATTTTCTTCCCACTATGAAAATAATTACCATATTTTGTGACTATAGATGTATTATTTTGCATAATATGAAAATTATTATTACAATGGCATTATAAATATCATTTCAGATTCGCCATTATGAATCATTCATTTTTTCAATTAGGAGAGTAACCATGAATATTATTCGAGCTCCCATTTACGTTGTCGCTTTAGCTACGGCGCTACTATTCAGTTTAGCTATGCCACTACCGGGACAGGCGGCCGGAACGCTTCGTTACGCGACTGTCGGTGAACCACCGAGCCTTGACCAGCAGGTGGTCACTTCGGACCTCGCCACGACGATTGCCCATCATATATTCGAAGGTCTCTATACCTTTGATGGCAACTACGAACCACAACCTTTACTCGCTTCGGGTGAGGAAGTCAGCGAAGATGGCATGACCATCACCATAAAACTGCGCCAGAACGTCAAATTTCATGATGGTCAGGCCATGACTTCTGCCGATGTGGTCGCATCCCTCAAGCGCTGGGGTGAACATGGGTCGCGGGGGAAATTGCTGTTTGCCAACATTGCCGACGTGACCGCGGTTGATTCGCATAGCGTGGCGCTACGTTTCACCAGCCCATTCGGGCCTTGGAAAAATCTGATGGCGTTCATCAATGGTGGACCGGCAATTTATCCGGCACGGGTCGCATCCAGTGCTGGTAGTACCCCGATTGATGTTCAGGACTACATCGGTACCGGCCCTTACCAATTTTCTGAATGGAAACCTAACCGCCATGTCGAACTCGTGAAATACGCCGACTACAGTAGCTCACCCCAGGCCGCCAGCGGTTACGCCGGCGAACGCGTCGCACATTTCGACCGGTTGCATTTCATCCCGGTACCGGATGCGGGTACCCGAGTCAACGGGGTCAGAGCCGGCGACTACGATTATGCCGAAAGCATGCCGAGCGACCTGATTGATGAGCTGGATATGAGCGCAGATTCCAAGGTGGTGCTGAATGGTGGGCCAATTTTCGGGCTGGTATTCATGAACTCAAAAGCCGGTCCGTTAATGGACAACTTCAAACTGCGGCAGGCCATTCAGGCCGCACTCGATAAGGAAGCTGCACTGCGTGTGTCGATCGGTCCGGAAAAACTATGGCGTGCCAATGGCTCTTTTCTGCCCAAGGGGAACGCCTGGTACTCCACTGCCGGTACTGAACACTTCAGTGAAGGTAATGCTGAAAAAGCTAAGATGCTAGCCGCAGAAGCCGGGTACGATGGTACGCCGATTAAGTTACTGGTGTCGACCAACTATGCTTTTCACTACGATCAGGCAGTCGTTTTTACTCGACAGCTGCTGGAGGCGGGAATCAACGTTCAAATGGTTGTGGTTGACTGGGCAACACTGATCAAAAAACGGGCACAACCTGAAGAATGGGATCTGTTTTTCACACACCATGGTTTTGTACCGGACCCCATTCTGATCTCCGTGATGAACGACAATTATCCGGGTTGGTGGGTCACCCAGGAAAAGCAGGACCTCAAGACCGCATTCACGGCAACCAACGATCCAACCGATCGCAAGGCAACATGGGATGCGATTCAATCACTGATTTACACCCAAGTACCCACCATGAAAACCGGTGATGTTTATACTTACAATATTGCCTCACCCAAACTTTCCGGGGTTGAAGCCAGCACACTCATCTGGCCACATTTTTGGGGTGTTTCCAAATAACCCCTTTAAACATGGGCCGGCACCCGGTCATCGACCGGGTGCCGGTGCCCTTGCCGATGGGCATGAAACAACCTTTCGAGCATTGTTGACCCCCACTAAGTACAACCATCTCAACGGCACCGGCGGTGGATAGTGCTGAGTTATCTGATTCGCCGGATCGGAGTTTTCTTACCGACATTGTTAGCGGCCTCGTTCCTCATCTTCGTCTTCATCCGATTAATACCAGGTGATCCGGCCGCGATCATGCTAGGCGATCAAGCAACACCGGAGGCCATTGATGCGCTAAGGACCGAAATGGGGTTGGAAGAATCTCTTGCGGTACAGTATTTGAATTGGTTATCGGCCGTCGTGCGAGGTGATTTGGGTGAATCCATTTTCTTTCAGGTGCCAGTACTGGATTTGATTATTGACGGACTTGAAACCAGTATTCTGCTGGCACTGATGACCATGCTCTGGATCGTCGCTCTCGGACTGCCTATCGGTATGCTTGCGGCAGCGCGGCGCGGCAGTTGGGTGGATCAAAGCCTGTCGGGCATTTCGATGTTTCTCGCATCCATACCGACGTTCTGGGTGGGTCTTTATCTGATCCTGATTTTTGCGGCTATCCTAGGCTGGTTACCGAGCTCCGGTTATCCATCAATATTTGGCGAAGGTGGAGTGGCTAATTTACGTTATCTACTGTTGCCATCCATTGCGCTGGCAGCACCGAATGCCGCCCTCATCATTCGCCTAACTCGGGCGAGTATGCTTGATGTCTACCGTGAGGACTATGTGCGCACTGCCCGAGCCAAGGGTATTCACCCCCTAAGAGTGGTGGTGCGCCACGTCTTTCGAAATGCACTCATTACGGTTGTTTCGGCTTTTGGCTTCACGCTTGCCGCGCTAATTTCCGAGGCGGTGGTAACGGAAACAGTGTTTTCACTGCCCGGGGTCGGGCGCATGGTCGTGCAGTCGATCCTGCGCCGCGACTATCCGGTCATTCAAGGTACCATACTGATGATTGTCCTACTCTATCTGACCATCAATCTCATTGTCGACATCCTCTATGCCTGGTTGGACCCAAGGGTAAAACTGCAATGACGACAATGTTAGCCAGTCTTACACTCGGGCGGCAGAAACTTGCTTTCGTCGGTGTACTAATCATCATGGCGATGGCAATCTGTGCGCTGTTTGCGCCATGGCTCGCACCGATGGACCCCATTGAGATCAACCCACTCTCACGCTTATCGGCACCCAATGAAAAACACTGGTTCGGTACCGACCATTTCGGCCGAGACACCCTGTCGCGCGTCATCCACGGATCACGTATGGCAGCCTTCATCGGCATCGGAGTCGTGGTGATCGCACTGGGTGGTGGTGTTACATTTGGCGTACTATCGGCCATTTTTCCACGCCTCGGACTGTTACTGATGCGTTGTGTTGATATCATGATGGCGTTTCCAGCACTGCTCCTCGCCCTCGCGTTGATCGTGGTGTTGGGACGCGGTGTGGAAAACTCGATTCTGGCCATTGGCATCGTATACATGACTACCACAGCGCGCATCGTATACGGGGTTTCTTTGCGCCTGAAATCTGAAGCTTGGATTGATGCGGCAGTCGCCATGGGTGCCCATACTTTCCGGATCATTTATCGTCACATTCTACCCAATTTAATGTCACCGCTGTTTGTTCAGGCCAGTTTCGTGTTTGCGTTTGCACAACTGCAGGCGGCATCGTTGGACTTTCTAGGGCTGGGAGTGCCGCCGGAGACTCCCACCTGGGGTAACATGATCAGTGAATCGCGAATCTATATCACCAAGGCACCGTGGTTGCTTTTGTTTCCCGGGCTGATGATCGCACTCGCCGCTTTTTCCCTTAATCTGGTTGGTGATGCCGCGCGAGATCGACTTGATCCACGCCTGCAAGCTGCCTTTGGTGGACGTGATCGTTGATGAACGTACTGTTGTCAATTGAAGATCTTACGTTGATTGGGCAGGTAACCAGTGGTTCACGAATTCTGGTTGATAGGTTGTCCATCATGATAACGGCAGGGGAGTCACTCGCACTGGTTGGTGAATCAGGTAGTGGGAAGAGTATCACCGCGTTGGCAATTTTGGACCTGCTGCCCGAGTCTCAAATCAAGGTCGACCAAGGAAAAATCAACTTTGCCGGTCAAAATTTACTGACGCTGTCGGCGCGCCAGCGGCGACAGATCGCCGGCAATGATATTGCCATGATTTTCCAAGAACCGATGACCTCGCTCAACCCGGTGATGCGGGTTGGTGAGCAGATTGTGGAAATGATTCATGCGCATGAAAAAGTCAGTGGCCGCGCCGCGCGGGCGCGCGCGGCCGAACTGCTGACAGCAGTCCGCATCCCCGAGCCCATCATGCGTCTGCGGGCCTATCCACATCAACTTTCCGGTGGACAGCGACAACGGGTGATGATCGCCATGGCCTTGGCATGTCGGCCTAAACTGTTGATCGCCGATGAGCCCACAACGGCACTGGACGTAACGGTACAGGCACAGATACTGGCACTACTCCGTAACCTACAGCGTGATTTGCAGATGGCGATGCTGTTCATCACACACGATCTAGGCGTCGTCGCCAACATCGCTGACCGGGTAGCCATCATTTATTGCGGTCAGTTAGCGGAAACCGCGGAGGTGCATGAACTGTTTCGTGCGCCGAGGCATCCTTATACCCGCGGATTGCTTGAATGTGTACCGAATGCACTGAGAAGTAATGGAGAATTGATCGCCATACCCGGTCAGTTGCCCGGTACCACCGAACCGCTAACCGCCTGTCGTTTCGCGCCGCGCTGCTCACTTGCTGATCACGATTGCCATCGTATCTTACCACCACCGATGGTGATCAAGACTACGCATGTTGCCCACTGTCATCACACTGGAAAAATCAGCGCGTCATGAAACCGTTGCAGACCGCTAATCCCCCACTACTAGAAATCGACACCTTGACGGTTAACTATAAATTGCCGGCACCACGCCTGTTTCGACCCGCGCGTCAATTCGCGGCGGTCGACGGAGTGAGTCTATCCATCGGTAGACGCGATTCTTTCGGACTCGTCGGTGAAACGGGGTGTGGCAAGTCGTCACTCAGTCGAGCGATCTGTGGGTTGGTTGCCGTGGCCGGTGGGACGGTACGATTTAATGGTGAAGATCTGTCTTCTATCGATCGCAAACAGTCGCGCGCGGTGCGTAGAAACATGCAAATGATCTTTCAGGACCCCGGTGGATCTCTGAACCCAAGAATGCGGGCCGGTGAACTGATCGCCGAACCTCTGGAAATCCATGGTATAGAAGACCGCCGATGGCGCCGGCAACGTATTTTGAATGTTTTGGAAGACGTGGGACTGGCGGAAGAAGATGCTGATCGTTACCCGCACGAGTTCAGCGGCGGTCAGCGACAGCGTGTTGCCATTGCCCGCGCGGTGGCGATTGAGCCGAAATTACTCCTCGCTGACGAACCGGTGTCCGCACTGGACGTTTCCCTGCAGGCACAGATTCTGAATCTACTCGCCAAACTGCGCCGCAAACTCGGACTTGCACTACTGTTTGTTTCGCATGATCTCAATGTAGTTCGTTACCTTTGCAACCGCGTTGCAGTCATGTACCTTGGCCAACTCATCGAAAGTGGCACCACTGCAACGGTGCTAGGGGGACCACGCCATCCATATACCCAGGAACTGGTTGCTTCCTCACCGGTCCCTGATCCAGACCGACCGATCCAATTGTTATCACCCGTGGGTGAACCACCCAACCCCACTGCGCCGCCGACCGGTTGTCGCTACCACCCCCGATGTAGCTACGCAACCTCAATCTGCCAAACCGAAAACCCGATGGTACGGCACATGGACGACAATCACCAGATTGCCTGTCACCATGCTGAACACATCGACAAAATAATGGGGCACCAGGCATGAGACTGTTTGTTGCTTCTCTTGCGACTGAGACCAACACCTTTTCACCGGTGTTTACCGACCTGCGTGATTTTCAGAACAATTTTTATTTTCTTCCCGGGACGCATCCGGATACTCCCTCGCTGTGTAGTGCGCCTTTTATCGCCCTGCGCGAATACCAAAAGAAGGGCTCGAATGCGGTTGAGGTCATTGAAGGCACCGCTGCCTGGGCCGAACCCGGGGGCATTGTCAGTCGGACAGCTTACCTCCATTTGCGCGACGAAATTCTCGAGCAGTTGCAACTCGCCATGCCGGTGGATGTGGTCGTACTTGGCTTGCATGGCGCAATGGTCGCGCAGGGATTCGACGATTGCGAAGGCGATTTGCTGACCGAAATCCGGCGAATCGTTGGTCACCCGACAGTGGTCGGTGCCACGTTTGATCCACACAGTCATTTCACTCGAACCTGCGCGGAGATGGCAGATGTAGCCATCGCATTCAAAGAATTTCCGCACACGGATATGATGGATCGAGCGCGAGAACTGATCAAGATTGTAACCCAGGCCGCGCAACGTGAAGTGAATCCCCAGATATCGCTGTTCGACTGTAAGATGATCGACGTATTTCCAACCACAGAAGAGTCGATTCGGGCATTTGTTGACCGCATTTCCGCGCTGGAACGTGAAATGCCGCAGGTATTGTCGATCTCCATCGTACATGGATTCCTAGCGGGCGATGTCCCTGAAATGGGCACCAAGATCATTGTCGTCACCGACAATGCACCAATTGCAGGTGAACTTCTGGCACGTCAGTTGGGTATGGAACTCTATGCGATGCGCGGCACAACTCGTATGGAACTGCTGACACCAGAACAAGCACTGAATCGCCTGCAGACCAATTCTGGACACGGACCGTGGGTGATGGCGGATGTATGGGACAATCCCGGCGGTGGCATGGCCGGTGACTCAACCGTCATTTTACGAGCCATCATGGACCGCAAAATCAACGCGGCAGTAGCGAGCATCTGGGATCCGATTGCCGTGCAATTCTGCTTTGCCGCCGGCCAGGGAGCGAAAATACCACTGCGGTTCGGTGCCAAGTCAGGGCCCGGACTCGGTGAACCCGTTGATGCCACTGTAACGATCACCGGTCTGAGTGAGCAGGGCACCATGCATTTTGGTGGCTCCGTGGCGCAGCTCGGCCGATGCGCTGCGATTCGGCTTGACGAAGGGGTGGAAATCGTTCTGTCAGAAAATCGAGTACAAGCTTACACACCGGATATTTTCACCTGTGTTGGCATCAAGCCGGTGGAAAAACATCTGTTGGTGGTGAAATCTACCAACCACTTTCGCGCCGGCTTTGCGAAACTGAGCAATCAATTTCTGTATGTTGATAGCGGTGCCCCGTATCCTCACAACCCGCGCACCACAAGGTACCGGAAATTGGAACGTGACATTTGGCCCATTGTGGCCCATCCGTCACTTGATTCTTGAAACTTTGGGGCGGACGCAGAATGATCGTAACAGAAAATTTGGAACATTCTTACCTGATCAATACCTCTGATGAAATTATTTCACCGGGACTGGTGATCTTCGAAGACTTATTGCACAACAACATCGTGCAGATGAAATCAATTGCTGGTCAGGATTGGCGACTGCGGCCCCACTGTAAGACTCACAAAATGGTTGACATTATCCGCTTGGAAGTCAGCATGGGCATCCTCAAGCACAAATGTGCAACATTCGCCGAAGCGGAAATGCTGGCGATAGGTGGGGCGCAGGATGTACTGCTTGCCTACAATCCGGTGGGACCCAATATCGCGCGCGCTGTTCAATATCAACATCATTATCCACAAGTGCGATTTTCCGTTACCGCCGACCATCCTGGACCGGTGCAGGCGCTCAATGAAGCCATGGCGGCGGCCGGCATGAAGATTGATGTATTCGTCGACATCAACACGGGACTGGGAAGAACTGGACTGGTACCAGGAGACCAGGCGCAAACTCTTTACGAACAGATCAATGCGGCAAGTCATCTCAATGCGGCGGGACTGCATGTCTATGATGGTCAAAACCACCAAAGTCGACTAGAAGAACGACGCGCCGCAGTTGAGCAATGTTGGGCCAGAGTCCAACATTTGAAAAGTAATCTTCAGAACTCTTCACTTGCGGTGCCAACCATAGTCGCTGGCGGCACGGGTACATTTCCGCTGTATGCCAGTAAAGACGACCCGACTATTGAGTTGAGCCCGGGCACCTGTGTATTGCAGGATGCCGGTTATGAAAAATTATTTCCTGAGAGTCCATTCACTCCGGCGGCACTAATCCTGACCCGAGTCATCAGTAAACCCGCACCCGACCGGTTGACTTTCGATCTGGGGTATAAAGCCTGTGCTGCCGACCCACCGGCTGGCAACCGGTTACGCTTTCCGAATATTCCCGACGCCAAAGAAGTCCTACAGAATGAAGAACATCTGGTCGTTGAGACTGTTAAAGCAACGAACTATCAACCCGGTGACGTCGAGTTGGCCATTCCAACCCACATCTGCCCCACATCTGCACTTCACGCACAGGCTTGGGTCATCAGAGAGCAACAGGTTTACACAACCTGGGAGGTTACCGCGCGGGATCGTAAGCTGCTTGTATGAGGGCATTGCCATCATCAATCTTGCGGTACGATCACACAAATGTTGGCAATCAGACTGGCAGTTCAGTTAGCCTGAGCTTTCAATGTTTCAATATTTGACTGGTCCGTCAGGGATCTACTGAGTGAACAATGAGTTGGCAGTCGGTAAACTAACGACCGGGAATTCCGCCCCGCCGCAACTGGCCGCGGGTCGGAATTCCGGCTCTACCACAGAGATCAGAATCGTTTTTGGGCGCCGAACACGACTCCATGGTAGTATTGACCCTCGACGGCCACGCCGCCGTAGCCCATCTTCACCCGCCAGCCGGTCGCACGGCGCTGTTTCGCTCCCACCGTCGCCGTCAGACCCATCACCGAGCGTGGCAGTGCCGTAGCCATCGCCGGCACCCGAAAGCTGGTGATGCCGCGATGGTCCGCATAGTGCAACGGCGCACCGGTAGCAAAGCCGGTCGCCCGCAGCCGATGGGCCGTCAACTGCAACTGCGGTCGCCAGCGCCAGGCACCATCGGTGGTCTGCAACCAGCCACGCGAGGCCAGACTTAAACTGCCACCGACACCGCGGTACGTGTGCATGGTAGCCGGCACCGCCGTACGCATCAGTGCATTGGTCGCCTCGTACGCACCGCCCGCCAGCCGACCGCTGAACCAGCTGACCTTCGGCACCACGCGCAACTGACCGAAGTCGGTGACCACACCCAGCGTCAGTTCTGACTGCCGGTGACGAACCTTCATCACCCCGGCCACCATGCCCGATGACATCGGGTCAGCGAGTGCGTTGTGGGCGTCATAAACGCCTTCGGCCAGCGTCGCCCGGGCGAAGAAAGTCTCGCCCCGATAACCACCGTGCAGGGCACGGCTGTTACCGATGAACCGCGTGTTGGCGGGCCGGTCGGCAGACTCACCGACGGCCGCCATGGAGATTTCCGGGGCGGCCGAAAAACCGGCCCAGAAACCACTGTCCCGACGGGTGTTGACCCCGAATGACCAGCCTTCCGCCGAGGCCCGCAAACCCGGAACCTGTGCTGTCGGCAGGCCACCCTCAAACGACCGGGCCTGGTATTCCAGGTCGCCGTCACGTACCCGATAACGATGCACCGGGTCCACCGCCGTAACCACCAGCTCGGCCGCCGACTCCTCTTCTTCACCGGTCGGATCCAACCCGTCGCCGGGATCCAGTACGGCACCGCCCGGATTGAGCATGGCCACCAGCAGCGCCAGACCACCCACGGCCACGATGCCACCACTGCCACCCCCACCGCCGCTACCGCCGACCGCGGTGTCACCACCACTCATGCCGACCGGCGTGTCGCGAATCACCGTCTCCGTAATCATGCCAATCTTGGTGCCATCGAAATCATCGCCCAACTGACCCTTGGTCCGCGGACTGTCACCCGGCACCGTTACCGGCGTGATGGTGCCAACCTCCTCACCGGCCACCGTGGTGACCGACAGCCCGGTCAGGGCCTTGGCCGCACTCCCCGTTGGCTTCTGGAGCAGACTACCCGTATTGAACAACTCAATGGCCTTCACCGCCGTCACATCATCGGCATCCAGACTGACACCTTTCTTTCGGGTCATCTGCACCGTCGGCGTCGCCTCAGTATCCGCATCACTGTCATCGTCTTCAAATGTCACCGTCTTCGCCGTCACCTTACCATACTCGTCACTGCTCAGATCCCCGAGCTGAAAGATCAGTGCCGCCCGGTCCTTCACCGTCAGCGTGCCGGTGTCGCCCAGATCCATATGACCGCCCAGGATCAGCTGACCATCTTCCAGATGTGCCTGACTGCCCTTGAAATTGATGCCCGCCTGCAGATAGGCGGCACCCTTGCCCCGCTTGCAGAACCGATTGACATTGCGCACCGCACCTTCAATGCGCACCGTCGGTGCATTCCGTTCATTTACATATATCAGCAGCACGTCGCCACGCGGTTTTTTCGTGTCATCCGTCGGATCGACATCCACCGGATGACAGCCGATCGTCTGATAGTCCGGATCTGACGGGGCCAGGGTGGTGTAACCACCGCCATCGGCCCCGAAATCAATGTCGCCCTGAATCACCGCCCCGGCATGCAGCTGTAACCGGTCACGACCTTTGCCGAAATTGATATCACCGTGAATCTCACCGTACCGCAGCCGCAGCCGGTCGCGCCGGTCGCCGAAATACACATTACCCTGTAGCACGTTCTTATCGGCTGGCCTGCCCGTATCCTGCAGGGTGACCGTGGCGCGTCCACCCACGAAGCGCGCCGCGGTATCCCCGATCACTTTGGCACCACCAGACATGTTGACAGTGATGGTCTTCGCCGCATCATCGGCGGTCATCGCAAACAGACCGCTGGCTTCCCCGGCCACCGCCACCGTACCACCGACCAGCCGGATCTCGGCATTGCCCTGTTCCGACACCGCCGCCACCCCATGCGACTTGGCCGCCGGCGCGTAAAACGTCGACGCCCATTGCGCACCGGTCACAACGGGGTCAGTTTTGGCCGTCGTACGGATGGTGCCGCGGTTCTCCGCGATGGCATCGCCACCCGCACCCGCCGCCCAGGCGATCAGTCCGGCCGCCCCGGTGCCCTCCGTGGTGACCGTGCCCCCGGCCGCGTTGACCGCCATGGCATCACCACTGCTCTCGGTATAGGCGCCGACGCCACTCGCACTGCGGTAGGAGTCGGCACTCCCACGATCCAGAAAATATAGGTCACCGCGTGTGATCACCGTGCCTCGATTGGTTGCCGTGGCCGCGCCGCCGCCATACACTGCCGCCCATAAACCCTTGGCGCCATCACCGGCCACACTGATTGTCCCGGTCCGCTCGTTGGTCGCGGTTGCTGTACCTGAACCGTCGGCCGATGCGAACACACCATCGGCAGTGGCCACGTTTTCATCGGTGCCCTGGTCCTCCTTACCGCCCGTGGTGGCTATCGCACCATGATTGACCGCCGTTGCTGTGCCACTCGTGGTTTCCGACTCCGCACGCATGCCAATGCCGCCCACTCCCGTGGTGGTGATCGTACCCCGGTTGGTGGCCTGCGCATTACCACCGGTAGCAAAGGCGAAAATACCCATGGCACTGAATCTGAAAATCTTAGTTGAAATGGTTTTGTATATGGTGTCACCGGTGGTGTTGACCGTACCCCGATTCTCCGCCATGGCGTTGCCACTACCATCCGCCCAGGCGAATGTACCGATCGCTCCAGCACCCTTCGTGGTCACCATCCCACCAGCCGCGTTCACTGCGGTGGATGCACCCGTACCATCCGTATAGGATGCGACTCCGTAACCCAGGTGATAAAAATCATCATCGGTGCCGCTTCGATCAGCGAAATAAAAGGCTTTGTTGGGAGTGGTGGTGGTGGTGGTCACCGTACCCTTGTTGGTCGCCGTGGCACCGCCCGCACCCTGATCGTAAACCGCCGCCCAAACGCCTTTCGCACCTTGACCGGAAACGGTGATGGTACCACCACTTTCGTTGGTCGCCAGCGCATCTCCCGTACCCTTGGCGAACGCCACCACCCCATCCGCCGTGGCCGTTTGATCCGCATCGTGGTCCGCCCCACCCGTGGTGGTCACCGTACCGCGGTTGGTCGCCGTCGCCGTGCCACTGGCATTCTGCGTTTCCGCCACCACCCCGCGACCGCCCGTGCCGCCCGTGGTGACCGTGCCATGGTTGTGTGCCGCCGCATTGCCGGCACCGGCCGCCTCCCAGACGTTCGCATGCAGACCATGCGCCTTATATTTCACCTCGCCTCTCACCTTGAATACTTTACCTGCAGTACTCACCTTGCCGCGATTCACCACATTCGCATCGGCAACCTTGGCATAAGCCGCCAGCCCGGTCGCTCCGAGACCCTGCGTCGTGATGGTGCCGGTACTCTCATTCACCGCATCGGCATCCCCGGTGCCATCGGTGCCGGCCCGCACCCCCTCCGCGGCACCCCGGTAATTGATGCTGTTATCAACCAGATTGACAGCATTCCCGCGGGTCGTCACCGTGCCATAATTCCGGATCGACGCCGAACCGTCACCGGACTCCACATAAGCATTCAGACCGCGCGCCGCCGTACCGGTCGTAGTGACCGTGCCATAATTCTGCAGGTCCGCATCACCCGCTTCAGACAGCGAATAAACACCATACGCACGACGCAGATACTTCTCACCGGGGTCACCGAACACCACCGCATCACCGGCAGTCGTGATCGTCCCCCGATTGACCGCCAGCGCACTGCCATCGTGGGGATTCATGTCATCATCGCTGATTGAAAACACCGTCAAACCACGGGTCGCCCGACCCGTGGTGCTGATGGTGCCACCACTCTCGTTGTAACCTTCCACATCAGCATCCTCCGTACCCACTTCAACGCCATCGAAAGCCGAGTCATTGCCACTCGTAGTCACTTGACCGTAATTGCGCAGCACCACCTTGCGGTCGGTCACATCGTCCTCGACCCACAGTTTGATGCCGCCTTTGGTGCCACCCGCAACCACCGTCGCATGGCTGTCAATCTTCAGGTCGCCGGTCAACTCACCTGGAAAATTGAGATCATAGAACTTGACCCCACTGCCATCAATCACATAACCGCCCTTCGGGTCATCTTCATTGGGATAGGCGTCCTCCACGTCCACGTCCACCGACGCATTGCTGATTTTCAGAATCAGTCGCGCACTCGCCGGACCGAAATCCACGGCATCCGACGACGCATCCCGCAGCGCGGCTTCGAACAGCTCTTCGACTTTGGCATCGTCAAGGTCGGCACCATCGCCGGCACATTCAAACAGGTAATCGTTGCCCGAACTGCTGCGCGTAAACGTTTGACTGGCATCATTGAACACGCCACGCTGCACCGCCGAACAGATCGGATTGGGAGTCTGGGCCACCGCCGGCACGGCCAGCAGACACAAAAAAACCGCAGTCAATGCGGTCCCGACAGCAGTGGAAAAAAGCATGTTTAAATGATTGATATGATATGTTTTTAAATCATGGGGGGGGGGGGTGAGTCCAATTGAAAGCGATCCATTTTTCTCCTCCGGCGTGAATGGTAAAATGCGAACCGAATGAATCTCAAAACCGAGCGGCTCTTAAATCTCTCCATCCAGTACATTTCTATATCAAAAAACGCCATTGTAAACAACGAATGGGCAGAATGCAAATCTTTCGCAACCAAATTCCGATGGCACAAACTCGGCGAAAGAATGATCCGGTGATGTGAAACTGCGCCGTCACATTCTACCGAGGCACTTATAGTAACCCTGGTCCAAATGTAGGTGGACAACTGTTTCTTTCTGCGAAATTGGTTCTAGAACGCGATTGTAAGACATTCTGTCACCTAGTACAATCTTGGTTTCACCGATTGAGATTATGGAAATTCGCCGTCGACTTGGTTAGTTTTTAATAAACCACCCAATTTGGCATGGCCTTTGTTGAACAGAGGTTGAGATGAGTCTCGTGCCACACTCCCACACCTTATGCGATAGTCACCATATTTATTGACAGGCAAAGGACGTAGGTACATACCCCTAGAAAATCTCGACTAATCTTCTCTCATTACAGTGAAAATACGGGAAAATTATGGAAAATTGGCTTTCTATGGCGAGAAATAAAAGAAAATAATGCATCAATGCGAACTTCATTGAAGTACATCAATATGACGAATCAACAGAGTCTTTTGGTCAACCATGTGTGGTATTGTCGGGCTATATCTAAAGAAACCTGAACTTGAATCCAGGCTGGGTGAATTTGTCGCCGACATGCTTGAGGAGATGGGTGATCGAGGCCCGGATAGCGCCGGCGTTGCCATCTATCGAAATCCAGCACCCGACGGGGGTTCCAAAGTATCTCTGTTCAGTGATAACACATCTGAAAATTGGCCACGGCGGCTTGATCGGATCAGTCAGTCTTTCGAGCTGGATTTCAGTCTTGAAGTGCACGCCAGTCACGCCATCCTAACCAGCGCGGCGGCGGTTGATGAGGTTGAACGCTGGCTTGCTGACCACTGGCCCGAGCTGCAGATCATGAGCATTGGCACCAGTATTGAAATCTATAAGGAAAAAGGCCATCCTAAAGCAGTGGCCGAGCGCTTCGATTTTAAGAATTTTTCCGGTACTCACGCGGTGGCCCACACGCGCATGGCAACGGAAAGTGCGGTGACCACCGAACACTCCCATCCGTTCTCAACCGGACTTGATCTATGCCTCGTGCACAATGGCTCGCTTTCCAACCACAATCGCCTCAGACAGTTTCTTACCCGTCAGGGGGGTCGTTTTCAGACCGACAATGACAGCGAAGTGGCGGCCGGTTACCTGACCTGGAGGCTGTCACTCGGAGAATCGGTTGTTGACGCGCTGCAATCAGCGATTCAGAATCTTGATGGATTCTATACTTTTGCCATTGGCAGTAGCAATGGGTTTTCGGTGTTGCGAGATCCCATTGCCTGCAAGCCGGCCGTACTGGCAGAAAACGATGATTGGGTCGCCATGTCATCCGAATATCGAGCGATTGCGCGACTCCCGGATGCAAAACACTCCAACATCTGGGAACCGGCGCCGGCGCAGATATACAGTTGGGAGCGAAATGGAACAGAATTGGGAAATGCCCGTGCGATTTGACTTGGCGACTCACACGCTTCGTGAAATTAATGCGGCGCTGCATCACATGGTACCTGGTGAGACCGGGGACTATTTGATTGAACATCCTAAAGGCACCCATTCAGTGGCGGTCGGGTTAAATCAATCAGTGAAGGTTACCATTGACGGACATGTCGGTTATTATTGTGCCGGCATGAATCAAAAAGCCAACATCGTGATCGCCGGCAACGCCGGTCCGGGGTTAGCTGAAAATATGATGTCGGGACACGTCGTTGTGGAAGGCAACGCCTCTCAGTATGCTGGCGCCTCAGGTCACGGTGGACTGCTGGTGATCAAAGGCAATACGAGTTCGCGCTGTGGGATATCCATGAAAGGTATTGATATTGTTGTGGGTGGCTCCATTGGGCACTTTGGTGCGTTCATGGCACAGTCCGGGCGACTGGTGGTGGCCGGTGACTGTGGTGGTAATCTGGGTGACTCCATCTACGAAGCGCAGATCTTTGTGCGCGGAGAAGTTGAAAGCCTGGGATTGGACTGTGTCGAAAAAGAAATGCAGCCCCAACACCAACAGAACCTTGACCAACTGCTTAGACTTGCCGGCTTTGATATTCCGGCCAGCCAGTTTCGGCGCTATGGCTCAGCACGACAACTCTACAACTTTACCATAGATAATGCCGATGCAATCTGATCAGACAACGGCGAAATTTGATCCCCGAAATCAACGCGCATCAGCGACGTTCCCGGCGCACGTACTGGCGGAAATACATCGCGCTGCGGATCAAGGTGTTTACGAGATTCGAGGTTTCGGTGCCAAGCGGTCCATCCCCACTTTTGACGATTTACTGTTTCTCGGTGCCTCAATGTCACGTTACCCACTCGAAGGGTATCGTGAACGTTGCGATACCGAGGTTGTGATTGGTGACCGCTTTGCCGAACAGCCGCTCCAACTCAAGATTCCAATTACGATTGCCGGTATGAGTTTTGGCGCTCTGGGTGCCAATGCCAAAGAATCCATAGGGCTCGCTGCGTCGCAGATGGGTACCAGTTCAACTACCGGGGATGGAGGTATGACGGATGAGGAGCGCAGCGCTTCCAAAACGTTAATCTATCAGGTACTACCATCACGGTATGGTCTGAATCCAAACGATGTCCGCCGTGCTGATGCGTTGGAAATAGTCGTCGGACAGGGTGCAAAGCCGGGCGGTGGTGGCATGCTGCTGGGTCAGAAAATCACCGAGCGAGTCGCGGGCATGCGTAATTTACCAGTGGGAATTGATCAGCGAAGTGCCTGCCGCCATCCCGATTGGACCGGCCCTGACGATCTTGAAATCAAGATTCAGGAACTACGGGAGATTACGGGCTGGAAAATTCCGATATTAATCAAGATTGGTGCAACTCGGGTTCCTTACGATGTAGCTTTAGCCGTTAAAGCCGGTGCCGATGCTGTCGTGCTCGACGGTATGCAGGGTGGGACCGCAGCCACTCAGGATGTATTCATCGAGCATGTCGGGATACCAACGCTACCCGCGATACGGCAAGCAGTCCATGCACTCGTGGAGCTGGATATGCACCGCAAAGTTCAATTGATCGTTTCCGGTGGCATTCGTAGCGGTGCCGACGTCGCAAAAGCTTTGGCGCTCGGTGCCGACGCGGTTTCGATCGGCAGCGCGGCAATGGTCGCATTGGGTTGCAATCGCCCGATTTACACGGCGGATTACGAAAGCATCGGCACTGCGCCCGGGTTCTGTCATCATTGCCACACCGGACGTTGTCCGGTTGGCATCACCACCCAAGACCCCGAACTCGAGGCCCGTCTCAGACCTGAACAAGGATCGCGATGGCTTAGGAATTACCTGACCACGATGGTACTTGAGTTGCAGACGCTGGCACGAGCCTGTGGTAAGAGCCATGTACTTAATTTGGAGCCTCAGGACCTGGTTGCACTCACGGTGGAAGCTGCCGCGATGGCACAGGTGCCGCTGGCCGGCACCAATTGGATTCCCGGCGGAACTGATTCTTGAACTGTCATTCGAATTCAGATGGTATCAACTGAGCATAACCGATACCGGTTCGAGCAGTAGCAAACCGACCGGACTATTGATCCCAAATATGAAAACTCATCACCCTTTATGGAGGTTAACGGATGTCTATTGATCTTGCAAAAGTAGCAGAAGAACGATGCATCAAGTATTTTTTAATCAGTTTCGTCGACCTTTTCGGAGTGCTTCGGGCGAAACTGGTACCAGCCCGCGCCATCGGTGACATGCAGAAAGACGGGGCCGGTTTTGCGGGCTTCGCCACTTGGCTTGACATGACTCCAGCTGACCCGGATATGCTTGCTATTCCAGATCCTGACAGCCTCATCCAACTGCCTTGGAATTCTGAAATCGGTTGGCTAGCGGCGGATTTATGGATGAGTGGAGTAGAAGTAGAGCAGTGCCCGCGCATCATGCTTAAGCGGCAACTCGCCCGACTGCAAGACCAAGGCTTAATAATGAAAACTGGCGTGGAATGCGAATTTATGTTACTCAACACCGACGGTGCGGCACTCAGTGACTCACTGGACACTCAGGAAAAACCCTGCTACGACCAGTCTTCACTACTCCGAAAATACCATATTGTTGGCGAAATCTGTGATGCCATGGTGTCATTGGGTTGGGGTGCATACCAGAATGATCACGAAGATGCCAACGGGCAGTTTGAGATGAATTGGGACTATAGCGGCGCACTGACCACGGCCGATCGACATACGTTTTTCAAATTCATGGTAAAAACTATTGCTGAACGCAATGGCGAGCGTGCCACCTTCATGCCGAAGCCCTTCACCGACCTCACCGGCAACGGATGTCACGCCCATGTATCACTCTGGGACCTTAACGAGGACACGAACCTGTTTTTGGATGAGTCTGAAGAGATGGGGCTGTCCGCGCTCGCTTATCAGTTTTTAGGGGGTATCATTCACAGTGCGGATGCGTTGTGCTCAATCTTCAATCCAACCGTCAATAGTTACAAGCGAATTAATGCGGCGCGCACGCGCTCCGGTGCTTCCTGGTCACCGAATTCGGTGACCTATACTGGCAACAACCGAACACACATGATCCGTATTCCCGATGCCGGACGCTTTGAATTGCGCTTGATGGACGGTTCCGCGAATCCTTATCTGTTGCAGGCTGGAATCGCCGCAGCCGGGTTGGATGGGATGCAACATGGACGAGACCCGGGAGCACGGCTGGATATTGATATGTATGCCAATCCGGAGCTCGCCGGCGAAGTCAAGAAACTCCCCCTAAACCTGCTTGATGCCATACGTTTGACTGAATCGAATACCGTAC
Organism: Arenicellales bacterium; assembly: GCA_965116205.1. Lineage (GTDB taxonomy): Bacteria > Pseudomonadota > Gammaproteobacteria > Arenicellales > JAJDZL01 > JAJDZL01. The sequence continues at coordinate 1,100,539 of OZ220493.1, forward strand.
TTCGAAGTGCGCTAGGTGAAGCCAATGTTGACAGTTATTGCAAATTGAAGCTACAGAACTGGAATCAGTACTGTGCGGATGTGTCCAGCTGGGAGCGAAACAATACACTGGACTGCTAATCAGTTAGCAAGTCGGTGTCTTATTTTCTCAACCGCAGAACAACGCATTGACTGCCATTGAAGTGACACGGTCGCAAGTTACATGGCATCATTGCTACTGAACCACTCCATTCAGAACTGAAAATAAGATTTTCCCTCCTGAACAGAATTTTTCTATTGCCGTAGCGAACCCAGCAGTTCAAACTACCCACCACTATTCAAAAGTTGAAAAAGACTCTGTCAACCCGCCGCAAGTAATACTAGACGACAATTGGAATGGCAATCTATTCGAGGTCATTTTGAGGTCATTGACTAGACCGGTAGTCGTGTCTTATCAAATGCCTGACCACTATCCGGTGTTCTAAAATCAAGACCACTACTAATCTTCGTTCTCAGCAATTGTCCCGCCAGCTTGAGCTTTTTCAGTTCTGATGGCGGCCAGATTGCGTTTTTTCCGACTGAACACCACCGCAATGTGATGGATGGGTTCGTCGCGATTGCGGTATTTGTCCGCATAACCGCGCTCGCGCATCTGCGCCATCGCCTCATTTACCTTACCTTCCACCTCAGCATTCGTCACCGCCACCTTCAGTTCCAGTACGAACACCTGCCCGCCATACAGCAATACCAAGTCGGCGCGCCCTTCACTCGACACATCCTCGGTCCGCAGCTCCACTTCAGTCGTTTGAAAACAGGCATACAGCAGAGACGCATACCATGCCTCAAGGCGCGCCAACTGATCACTCTTGTGCCAGTGATAGGGAATGCCCGACAGATAACTGTGCAACCGCCGACCAAATCCCTCAAAATCATGAGCCTTCAACTGCTCGCACATCTTCCAACCGAGTACCTTCACATCATTCTCAAACAGATTTAGATGTCCCAATAGCCCGGCACTCAGACTCTTGCGCACCTCGAAATTGGGATAGTCCAAAACGTACGACGTATCCGAACCCATGCGCCGCTCATCGACGATCGTCAGATACCCGGCCTGAAACAGCAGTGCCTCGGCACCCACCTGTCCCACATCCAGCTTCGACACCCGTTGCTTTTCAATCACTCGCCTTTGCAGTTCCTGCAGACCTACACCCGACTGCAGCAGTTTCCGGTACAGAAACTGCGGTTCACCGGTCACATACCAGTAAGGTTCAAATGCGCGTGTTTCAAACAGCTCTAGAATGTCGTATGGATTGTAGACCTTGTCGCGATCACCATGTTCACCGAGCCAGTTGTAACCGTTATACCATCGCCGAATCTCCGCACGGTCGAGTCCTTTCAGCTCCGGGGCGAACACCGTATCAATGTCATCATCCGTATAACCACAGATGGTGGCATACTGCGGATGCAGACTGATATCCTTGAGATTGTTGAGCCCCGAAAACAGACTGACTTTGGAAAACATGCTCACCCCGGTGACGAATACGAAGCAAAGCTGCTCGGCACAGTCCTTGATGATGCTGTATATACCGTGCAGATAATCACGGTTCGCTCGCGCCATCACCTCATCCTCAATCACATCCAGAATCGGTCGATCATATTCGTCCACTAGAATTACGACTTGCTGGCCAGTGTACTGGTAGAGATCTTGAACGAGTTCCCACAGACGATCCGGGCCATTGTCAGCTGGCGTTGGCGATTCAAGGCCAGCGAATTTCTCAGTCCTCGAGAGTTGACTCATGATTCGGCTTTCTACGAGTCCCGGTCGGTTGAAACTGCCGCCAAAACTCAATCGCACCACCGGATTTTTGACCTCCCAGTCCCAACGGTCGTGGATGTAAAGACCACGGAACAATGCCTCATTGCCCTCGAACAGTTCCTTTAATGTGGAAACCAGCAGCGACTTACCGAACCGCCGTGGACGGGACAGAAAATAGTATTCACTTTCGTCAACCAGCTTCCATATGTGGGGCGTCTTGTCCACATAATAGAAACCTCGATTCCGAATGTTTCGAAAGGCCGCGGTACCGATTGGAAGTTTACGTTTGGTTGCTGGCATGATTCTGGCAAATGCTCGGTTTCCATTGTAGTTTGAATGTAACCTGATAATCTGAGAAAATTCGGTGCATGAATGCATCTTGAATTCGTGCAGTCTGCAGACTGCACGATATGCTACAGTCTTTGTCGTGCTACACTAATCTCTGACAAGATGTCCAGTGCAACTGGTCCAGAATCAACTGCAGAAAATCCCTCAGTACGACTGTGAATGATGTGTAGTCACGCATCAACGGATATTTTTGACGCCTTACGCTGATTCGTATTTCAGACAGTGGATTTAGCCAGATCTGTGTTGTCCCGAACACGTTAAATTCCGACACGGGATAACCACAACAGTTATCTCGACCTAGAAACAGGTCAGAGTAACCGGGATAGTCTTGGTGAAACTGGAATTATGAGGCGGCGGCTGGAATGGAATATTGGGTGCACCACAGACAATGGGGTAGCAGTAACGCAAACGGTTCGATTTGCTATCCTATCACGATCCGCTCTAAACCTCAACTTCAGTCAGCAAATTTTCCGAACAAACCACCGAAGAAGATCAACGCATTCTGAGTGAATTAGACGGTGGATAGGAACTGTTATGGAGTCGTCTGCCGCAATGCTTCCGAGAATTTCGGCGGAACATTATTAAATAATGTTGCTACCGGTAGTACTGGGGGTCATTCTCTACTGACATCACGGCAGACTTTGTAATTTTAACTTAATTTGATGATGAAGTGAGAAAAATATGGAAAATAAGAAAATTTTTATAAAACCAGAGCCGGGTTGAGGTGACGGCAACATCACAAAGACAATGGAATACATCCCAGACTCTCTTTAACTGCATAAGAACCATTCAAAAGGTCGGAACTTGAGCCACTGGCAATCAGCGGAGTTAAAAATGCCACCCTGCGTTAAGCTACCCTTATGTAGACGTATCTTTGTGAGCATACCATACCGCGGCGCCTACCTGCCTCACCGCTACTACCTTTGCAGTACCCCCGGTCTCATTGCACTCATTCCTTATCAAGCCAGGTAGAAATAGCATCCATAGTGCCTATTACCACCCCAAATCAAATAGAGATGTAGAGCATATATCAATCGATGACACCAATCTCCCGCGCGACATTGTCGAATACCGCCGCCTTCTTTATGCCAAGCATCCGGTGTGCGTCCCGGTAGAGGGTCTGTCCTGCCAAGGTATCTACTATCAGTGCATGTGCAAAGCGGCTTCCGACGCGGGAAAGAGTCTTTTGATAGACTTTACTTCTATTTTTATCGCGCTTTGAAACATTGGTCAGGTGCTTGACTTTCACATTCCATTCACTGTTAAAACGACTCCGGCTGATCCATTCAGCGTCCAATAAGCGGCGTAAAATAATCAGTTGATTAACTCTGAATAAGCGTGACAGCCTAGAAAGGGCATTTGATAGAGATTCATTGACTCGAAGTTTGACGCGCAGTGAATCCAGTGGCACAAGAATCTCTGCTGCTACTGCGTTGCACCATACTTCCTCGCGCCGGAACCCTGGTTTTGGATATGCACTGAGATTCGACAGAGCAGAAGCGCCAAGCCAGATGTGCGCGATTTCGTGTGCCAGAGTGAACATTTGGACTGCCTTGGTATCTCTGCCATTCACAAAGATCAATGGTGCCAGCGAATCTGACAGCGTAAACCCGAGAAACTCTTCAGGTTCCAAAACGCGATGATTGTTACTCTCAACCACATCACTCACCATCACCAAAACACCTATTTCCTCAGCTTGTCGGACGAACTGTCTCATTGCATCAGCCCAGGTGTGACACTCGCTGCGTTGATGAGGTTGAAAATTCAGTTTCACACGAATCTCTTCTGCGGTGTATTCCGGTGATGTGTCGACTGTCGCGCTGCCTACAAAAGCGAGTTGGGGGTATCCGGATAGAAAAGCATAGTTCCGAAACCACTCCTGTCTATCTTGGCATGTATGAAGCGTATCCAATAGATTCGGACTGGGCCGACGCCCGCCGCCATAAGAGAAATGACGATAATCTGGTATGGGTATGGACTCTTCAGGCGGTTCAGTGAGGAAAAAATACCCAATCGGCACATAACAGATGCGCGCCAATGACTTTAACTGACGAAGCGTCGGATTCGTCTGACCAGACTCCCATTCTGGCAGTTTAGCAAACCTTTCAGTCAACTGTTCCTGTGTGTACCCGGCACGCTCACGCGCCCATCGGACCAGCGGGGGGTTGATGGCTACGCGCATCATGTCACATTGAGCACCGCGCTCTTAATTGGACTGCAGATCATTGCAATCGAAATGAGTTTTGGTAGCTGTTCAAAATACACTTTCAACACCACTCACAAACTTGAAAACTAATCTGTCACTGTAGCCAAGTGTATCTACTCATTCCAATTAGTCGACAATAATTCTGCCTGTTCCAATACAGTCTTTGTTGCGCTCTCTTGTTTATCTGGAGGATATCCATAATCACGTAATACGCGTTTAACTGATCTTCTGAGATGGGCGCGAACACTTTCGCGCACCGTCCAGTCAATGCTGATGTTGTTGCGAATGGTTTGGGCAAGTGCTTGGGCAATATTACACAGCACTTCATCACCCAGTACCTGCACCGCGCTGTCGTTGGTTTCCAGTGCATCATAAAATGCAATTTCATCTTCCGACAGTCCCAGTTTCTCACCTCGAGCGTTAGCCTCGCGTAGTTCACGCGCCAGACCGATCAGTTCCTCAATCACCTGCGCGGTCTCAATTGACCGGTTTCGGTAACGGACGAGCGTCTGTTCCAGCATTTCTGCGAACGAACGCGCCTGTACCACATTTTTACGCCGCCGCGTCGTCAACTCATCCTTTAACAGTTTCTGTAATAAATCGACGGCAAGATTTCGTTGCGGCATGTTCTTGACTTCTGCCAGAAACTCCTCAGACAGTATTGAGATATCAGGTTTTTCAAGTCCGGCGGTGGCAAAGATGTCTAATACACCCTCCGATGCTACCGCCTTCGAAACAATCTGCCGCACGGCCAACTCCAATTCTTCTGCCGGCCCCACCACTCCTGTTAAGCGTTTGGCTAATCCGGCGCGCACCGCCTGAAAGAAAGCCACCTCGTCTCGAATCGCCAGCGCCTCGTCATGTGGAACGGCCAAGGCAAAAGCCAAAGAGAGCTGCTGTACCGCTTTGAGGTAACGGTCCTTGCCATTTTCCAAAGACAGAATGTGTTCCTGGGCCGCCGGCAACAGACTCACACGCTCTGTGGATGGGCCATCAAGCCAGGAACGATAATCAAAGCCATAGAATAAGTTCCGGCAGACCTCACACTTCTCCTGCATCACCGACACAGCTTCAGCTTGGTCAATTGCCGTTTTCCCGCCGCCGCCACTTTTTGTATAGTCAGCAATGGCCTGTCTGAGTTCGTGCGCAAAACCAATATAGTCAACCACCAAACCACCCGGCTTGTCTCGAAAAACTCGGTTGACGCGTGCAATCGCTTGCATTAATCCATGTCCCCGCATGGGTTTGTCGATGTACATGGTATGCAGACTCGGCGCATCAAATCCAGTCAACCACATATCCCTGACCAACACGATGCGAAACGGATCATTGGCATCACGAAAGCGCCGCGCCAAATCTTCTCGCCGCTTTTTGTTCCGAATATGCCGCTGCCACTCAAGCGGGTCGGAAGCTGCCCCGGTCATCACCACCTTGAGCGCGCCTTTTCCATCATCGTCATGTTCCCAATCCGGTCGCAAACCAACCAACTCAGCATAAAGATCAATACAAATACGGCGACTCATACACACAATCATGGCCTTACCTTCAATCGCCGTTAACCGATGTTCGAAATGATCGACGATATCTTTGGCAATGATCGACAGCCGTTTCGGAGCGCCAACGATCTTCTCCAGCTGCGACCATTTCGTCTTCAGTTTCTCCTTGTCATCGAATTCTTCGCCTTCGGTCACCTGTTCAAATTCAGGATCAATCCGCGGCCTTTCTTCCTCATTGAGCACCAGCTTAACCAGACGGTCCTCGTAATAGATTGGTACTGTCGCACCATCATCCACTGCGCGTTGAATATCGTAAATACTGATGTATTCACCAAATACGGCGCGGGTATTGGCATCCTTCAGTTCAATCGGCGTACCGGTAAAACCGACGAACGACGCGTTCGGCAATGCATCTCGCATGTGACTGGCAAATCCGTCGATGAAATCGTATTGACTGCGATGGGCTTCATCGGCAATCACCACAATGTTGTGTCGATTCGACAGTTGCGGATATCGGTCACTCCTGTCGTCGGGAAAGAACTTCTGAATGGTAGTGAACACCACGCCACCCGATTCAACCGCGAGTTGGTTGCGTAAATCAGCTCGATTGTCGACCTGTGTCGGTGTTTGCCGTATCAGGTCCTGACAACGCGCGAACGTCTCAAAGAGCTGGTCATCCAGATCATTTCGGTCGGTCAATACGACGATAGTGGGATTCTTCATCGCTGATTCGCGCACCACGAGACCTACATAAAAAGCCATAGTCAGACTCTTGCCTGAACCTTGCGTATGCCAAACGACACCAATGCGTTGGTCACCTGGCTGGCCACCCGGGTTTTGTCTCGAATTAGAATGTGCTGACACTTCATGAGTGTGGGTCAAGTGATGTGAACTCACGGCGCGCAGCGTCTCAATGACTGCCGTTTTGACGGCATGGAACTGATGATAACCGGCCATCTTCTTGTTCAGCCGGCCACTACCATCGTCTTCAATGACGATGAAGTCGCGGACCAGGGTGAGAAATCGACTTCGATCAAACGCGCCCGCCAGCATCACTCGAAGTTGTGGTTCACTGTTATCGGCCAGTGCTTCCCCGGTGATGGTCGGCCACGGCTTGAACCACTCCCATTCAGCAGTCAGCGTACCCATGCGCGCGTCAGTTCCATCTGAGATGATCAGTATCGCATTGTAGGCAAAAAGTAAGGGCAGTTCGGATCTGTAGGTTTGGATTTGCCGCCATGCCATTCGGATTGTTGCATCTGGGTCGGCTGGATTCTTGAGTTCAATGACGACCAGCGGCAACCCGTTGATGAACAACACCACATCAGGTCGCCGCATGCGCTGATTCTCGACCACTGTAAATTGATTGACTGCCAACCAGTCGTTACGATCGGGGTCATCGGCGTCAATGACTGTCACCTGCGCACCTTTGATCTCACCGTCAGCATCGCGGTACTCAACCGTCGCACCATTGACCAGTAAACGATGGACTTCTCGGTTACAGCTCTCCAGTGTCGAACCTTTCGGATTGATCAACTGGCGAAAAGCATCATCGAGCGCCGGCAGCGGAAGATTTGGATTGAGGTGGGAAAGTGCGGCGCGCAGACGCTGTTGCAACACAACTTCAGTGTAGTCTGAACGCTCGGCATCGGGAGCGTCAGGCGCAATGTCTGATCCTTGCCGGACTGCCCAGTTCAGTTGCGACAACCATTCAAGAGCGGCAATTTCGACATCTGATTCTGCAACTCGACTCATGCGGCCAGCTCCGCATACGCTTGGTTGCGGTTCGACCACAGAATGGTTCGCACGTCATAATTGTGCAAGGCATCCATCACGCTCCCCTGTACTTCCTGGTCAGAATCGTTCAAAATCGCGTAGGCGCAGGTGCCAGAAGAAACAGCGTCTTTGATGTCAAGCCAGGAAAACACCATCCTCTGCGCCGTGCCTCGGTCTGGCCGATTGATTGCTTTCAGGACACGTTCGGGGTGAGTTCTCGTTTGAGGTATGACGAAGTCGAACTCATGTTCGAAACCACTTTTACCTGGATACTTGATTTTGCATGAATGAGTGATGTTGTGGTGATTAAGCCAACCATCTGTATTCTCTACGAACATAGGGACAACACTAGGAGAGGCCAGGTAGTAGAGATCGTTGACTGCCAGCATAGTCTGCACAAGATTGTGCAATTTCAGAGAAAAGTCACTCGAGGATGCCCTGGCTTCAAGCGTTTTACCGTTCAACTGCACGTCGAATCCATTCAATGTGATGTTGAGCATGGTCTGGCGCTTGGGGCCATCTATTTTGTATCCAGACATTTCGAGGTCTTCGAGAACATATCCGCCATCGGTCAGCAGAATTTCGTCTTCACTAAACTCAATATAAATCTGTATGTAGTCGTTGTGCCGGTCCAAATAAGGTGTGGTAATTTCGATGGAATCGTCCAACTCCCGAAAACTTGTTCTATCCTGCAGCCAGGTTGAGTAGTTTTCTAACAAATTCTGTATAGTCTGGATCATGTGAACAGTCCCTTTTGGATAATAGGTGGTTCGGTGATATTGCAGTACCGCATGAAATCACTCAGTGTCTGCCACACATCTTCAAGATTAGAGAAACTATCAGGTGGAACCACAAATGCCCACCCGTCTTCAAAACCCTCTTGATAGAGATGCAGATGAGGAGACTTAATTTCTGCACCATCTGGGTTACGGTGTGGCGTGCCACCAAAATCTAGTCTAGCCAGAGGTATGGTTCGTCGTCCGCGATTCTGAAAAGTACCTTTACCTCTTTGGAAACTAATTTCCGTACGCCAAAGATCAAGAATGAAATGCTCACTTCTATCGACTGAAATTAAAGGTATTTGTACAGATCCTCCAAAATCTGGAAAACTCCACATGTCAGAATCGACACGAGATTTTTCCATTTCGAGTAGTGCGTCAGCTTCCATTTGAGTTAAGTTGATAGAAGTCATCTGTTGAAACCTCAGTCAACAATCGAATTGATTTCAAAGCCGTCTTCGACATCCCGAAGACGAATTTCACCTGAGATTAGCTTAGGAAGTAGAAAATTCCGCATTTCAATTAGTTTACGATTCTCAATATTATTGTTAATGGATCGTTCCACGAGTGGTCCTATTGACTCACCAAGCCTATACATTAATCTGTCAGGCGGACAATTCACCGCGGCTTCGGTCAAATGAACTCGCTGGATATGTCCCATAGTTGTAGCTTTAGCTGCTGCGATAGATTGAAATTCTCTCAGATGATGATAAACCCAATGACTGAAAAACCACGATGGATAATGGTTTGATGTAACTTTAAACAAATGTTGATTTAATGCTCCATCACCTTCTGTCCAGAATTTAGCAACTAAACTTCCAGACCACGAGAATAGAAAGTCACCATCTTTGACAATGTATTTTTGAGGAATATTTCGTGAGGCGCGGTTTGACCTATCTGTTATTCCATTTCGCAACTCTGCAATTTTTATCACCGGCAAACTGTCTTGAGGATTGGAAGCAGGAAACTTCTGAAGCGGCAAACCATTAAGAAATCTAGCAACTTCACTTAATGATTTGATTTTCCACCCAATCGGCTTGGCTTCGTCGTCAAAAGCATCAGAAAATAGTTCCCATATTTCAGAAGGCAAGTATGGACTGCTTCCTTCCATCTTGGCCTTAACCGGTCCAAAATCGACAAACCAATCCTTGAAGATGACTTTCGCCATTGCTTCCAAGGTCTGATTCATCTTCCGATTCAACTCAATCTTGTCGTCTAGCGCACCGAGTATATGGGCAATAGCTTTCTGCTCTTTGAGAGGTGGAAGATCAATCTCCAAATTATTAATATCGTTGGGCTTGATTGATGGGTACGCTGATGTACTGTGTTCGGCAATAGTTTGAAGACAATTGATAATTCGGTCTTGTTTGAGAAACCAGTATATGAATCCCGTGTTAGCAACACCCTCAATTGCACGAATTACCGCGAAACCAGTTGACGCTAGGAAGTTGTCTGGTATATCACGCAACAACCCGAAGTGCTTTTTGTTAGGCCGTACAGTTGAATATACAATTTCGCCGGGCTGAACTTTGCGACGGGCACGACTTGGTAGTTTGTCATTGTTCAGGTCTAGACGCTGAACTTCCTCAATTTGATTATCTGTAATGCTACCTGTGTCAAGATAATTTACAAATGACCATCGTTCACTCGGTGAATATGTGCTTTGGTTTATCTTGATGCATTCTCCAAGATTTACCTTAGACCAATTCCTAGTGCAATTTGTTGATTTGGTTTTGCTCAATACCACGTATTCGCGTTCAATTTGCTCTCGAACCAAATCCGATAATTCATCCCAAACAAATAGATCTACTCGAAAAGGCAGATTGCTTTCTTCAAAGGCTTCACGGAGGTCGGCAACAGCCAACTTTTGCTCTGGCGTCGCAAACACAACCATGTCAAGATCTGATGATGGATGGGAAGTCCATTTAACCCTGGAACCGTACACCCAAGCTTCAGTATTAGGCAGATGCTGAGCAAGCAATGCCTGCACTGTCACTCGCTGTTCGGCGGTTAAGTCTATGGACTGATTCATCTCCATGAGTTTCCACTCATGGATTCGTAAAGTTCAATAGCATCAACGATGAAATTCGGCACGAGTTGTAGACATTTCTTAGCTTTCTTACCATCGTAATTGTGGGATGTATTGGTACGAGCGTCGGCATAGGCCAACCATTGTTCCAACGACGCAGAAAACTGCAGATTTTCATGTGCAATCCGAATGACTGGCTTAGGACTGTTGGGTGGGTTTGCGATACCTAAATTCTCGATCAAATATCGCTTCAGTACTTTCCACATGCAGTCATAGCAGGTTTCGAAGCGCTGGATGACTGATTCAGCAATCCCTTCGCGGTCTAAATCAGATAGTGCAGGGTTGCAGCGCTGATAGTTGGCGTACTGCTCTTCCAACCGCTTCAGTGATAAATGGTATTTGGTGTAGTCGATCAAAATTCACCTTCATACAACAAATTCATTGAGATGATCAACGCAAAACAAGAATTTCGTCAATTCTCGAAATTCCATTATCAAGTTTCCGATGGTAGCGATCAGGTATTAACCAAAATAAGTGCATGAATGATATCAGAGCGAATTTTTCCGTTCATGGACTGTCATACTCACGTCTCTTTCTCCCAAAATCCTAGTGCTCTGAGATTTTCTTCAATTTGTGCATCCAATTTGACACTCTCAGTCTGTTGCTCACGTAGCTCAGCGACCAATTGTTTCATCTTGCTCTCAAATGGCTCACCTTCATCTTTCTGCGGCGGTGCGCCGACATAACGTCCAGGCGTCAGCATATAGTCATGTTGACTGACTTCTTCCAAAGATGTGCTCTTACAGAAGCCCGGTACGTCGGTGTACTGCTCTGCGCCATTCTCACCGCGCCAAGCGTGGTAAGTGTCAACGATGCGACTGATTTCGCGGTCCGTTAATTCACGGTGGGTACGATCAACCAACTGTCCCAGCTCGCGAGCGTCAATGAACAGTATTTCACCGCGTCGGTCGCGAAACTTGTTACCACCACGGTTGCGTGCTATGAACCACAGGCAGGCCGGTATCTGGGTTGAGTAGAACAGCTGACCAGGTAGGGCAACCATACAGTCTACCAGGTCTTCTTCAATCAGGTTTTTTCTGATTTCACCTTCATTTGATTGAGTAGACGACATGGAACCGTTGGCCAGCACGAAACCAGCGACGCCGCGCGGAGATAAATGATGCACCATGTGCTGTACCCAGGCAAAGTTGGCGTTACCCTTGGGTGGTACACCATACTTCCATCGCTGATCATCAGCCAGTAATTCTCCACCCCAACTTTTTACATTGAAGGGCGGATTGGCAAGAATAAAGTCGGCCTTCAGGTCAGGATGTCGGTCATTACCAAAACTGTCACCATGCTCAATCTGACCCTCAATCCCTCGAATAGCGAGATTCATTTTCGCCAGCCGCCAAGTCGTATAGTTCGATTCTTGACCATAGATGGAAATGTCTCGACTGGCACGTCCGTTATTGCCATTCCCGGTGGCGTGCGCGCGGATAAATTCGACCGACTGAACGAACATGCCAGATGACCCACAACAGGGGTCGTAGATTCTTCCCTGATACGGTTCCAGCATTTCAACGAGCAATCGAACGATACATCGCGGAGTATAGAACTCACCGCCCTTTTTGCCTTCGGCGTTAGCAAACTGGGATAGAAAATACTCATACACTCGCCCCAGCACATCGCGTGACCGTGAATCCTGGTCACCCACTCGGATATTACCGATCCGATCGATGAGTTGTCCCAGTTTCTGCTTGTCGAGCGCTGGGCGAGCATAGTCTTTCGGCAATACCTGTTTAAGCACCGGATTATCGCGTTCAATCGCCGCCATCGCCCCATCAACCGTCTGACCGATAGTCGATTGACGTGCTTGCTCTTTCAGACGTTCCCAACGCGCTTCAGCTGGGACCCAAAAAACATTCTCCGCCGTATACTCATCTCGATCCTCGGCCGCTTCTTCACCCCATTGATCTAGCACCGCCGCGCGGCGTTCTTCAAACGCATCTGAAATGTACTTCAGGAAGATCAAACCAAGCACCACATGTTTGTATTCGGCCGCATCCATCGACCCGCGCAATTCATCAGCCATTTGCCACAGCTCAGATTCGTAGCCGATCATTGCGGCACTGTTTGGCTTAACGGGTGTTGCGCTAGGCTGTTTTTTCTGATGGTTTTGAACCATGTGGACTCTCTTTCCTATCGGGTGTGGTTACTCTAACATCAATGAGCGCTGACCCACTATACCTTACGACTCGAGTAATGATCATTGCCAACTTCCCGAAAAGGGCTCTCTGTAGATGCAGCAGTTCCAGTTGGCCAACATTTCCAACTTGTTCTCAATTGGCGTTGTAACTATACCATTTTCAGAGTGTCTGAATGCCTTGGCAACGAACCGGCGAATTTGACATTTACTGTTTTTAGCGCAGTTGATTAAGGTTGAGAGATCAACCAACATAAGTTGGCCACGTTTCCGAGCTGCTACGGAGTCGAGTGGTCTAGATCAAAGGATGGCGGCAGTGTATGCACTCCACAGCAAATTCAGTTGCCGGCATCTCGACAGCTCTGTGTACTAATAACATTGTTCCAGCTGTTTGCTTCACGATACCCGCTCACCGACCAAACTGATTGCTACTTTTCGTTTTCAATAAGGTCTTATTTTCAGTAACCAATTTTTATCAAAAATTGATAAATGCACTTCAATATGTATCAATTTTCATAAAATTGATACATATTCCAATGGTCGGATGAGTCGGTCTGAAATTGAGTCACTCTTCACTAGTTACATTCCACATGAAGCCATTCGTACTCCTACTTTGATTGGGCTAATTGAGAGATTCTTGCGTTCAAGTCATGGGGTGCGGCAAACCCGAGAGATTTACGATTAATGAACATTTTCTCCAGGAGTCCATAATTGACCAAATTCAACAAGTCCGCTCTTGAAGTGGCATAAGCGCAATTGTGACTGTTTCTATGAGAATTGATGGTATAGGCGTGACCCGGATGTTTAAGAGCATGGCTCAGTAGTGCAAGCTGCCGGTAGTTCAATGGTAGTTTTCTTAATTCAATCCCAATTTGATTGATTTTTTCTCGTTTTTTCGCGAGGTGCTCTCTTAATTGGGCAACGCTTTTGCAGATGATGTCCAATTGATGATGAATGAAATAAGTCATGTCATTCTCATCGGTTTCAACAAATTGAAACGCATAGCCATATCGCACCCGCGCTTGCAGAATAGCTTGGCTAATGGAAATATAAGCGAACGCGTCATAATCACTTTTCAGTACGGAGTCATAGAATATGGCCCTTGCTAGTCTGCCGTTTCCATCGACAAATGGATGATTAAAGCCAATCATAAAATGCAGAACGATAGCTCTGATGATCGGATAGATAAATGGCTGGCCAACTGCAGATTGATTGGCAAAATCAATCAGTTTTTCCAGTCTGTTTGGCAACTGCTCGGCTGGAGGCGGGTAAAAAAACACTTTGCCAGTTTGGTCGGCAATAACAACACGCTTTTCATTTGGGGTCTGAATGCGACCGTAATCATTAGCATCAGTCAACGTATTCTGTGTTAAACGCGTATGCAAGTCCATCAGTCGGTCGAATGTCAGCGGCTCAGAAATAGTGTCACGAATGTGCGTCATTGTGCAGTAGTTGTTGAAGATCATTTGCTCATGCTTGTTTTGGGGAGAACGACCGCTACGGAGCATGTTGCTGGCAATTTTTCTGGTGGTCAGCGCGCCTTCCAATTGACTGGAAGTGATGGCCTCTTCAACCAGCGACATAGACATGTATTGGTCACCAATCTCATTTTGACCTTCTTGCTTTGTTCGTAATGGACCTTTGGCATCACCGTCAATGATATGCAGCTTCTCAAGGATGATATCGGTTAACACATAGCTGAATTGATTGCCTTGAGCATCTTCAAAAGGCAACATTCTTTTTGAGGAATTTCTAGCAATCTTGGTTGCCATCCACCACGTTTCTGAGTCCAATCCATTGGGAGGATGTTGCCGATACTTAAATTTGTGCCAATGTTGATATTCACTGATTGGCTCCGCGGACACCCTCAGTATTCTAGCCATCAGATTTGCATCATTTTTATATTTTTCAATGAGTTCTTGAAATTTTGGCGCGGTTTGTATTTTTTGCACTGCGAGTTCTCTATACAGACCAATTGATGAATAGGTTGGACTAATCAACCTGCATTTCTATCAATTTTAACAAAATTGATAGAAACTTAGCTGAATTGTTATTGTCGCTGTCTGATGCCTAACTCGGGAACTTCCAGCAAAGAAAATGAAGCTGAGGTGCGCCAGATCAGTGATGCGATGCTGGGCAGATGCCACCATGTGGAGGACAGACCTGATCCAACCGTACCGGAAGACATGAAATCGAAGCCATTCGCCGAGGTATTGATTCGGCGGATATCATGCACCTCGCCACAACAAGTGACTGACTTCTGGTATGCAATGCGAAATTTTAGGTGATGATTGTTCGTAACGAGTTGAAAACACCTATATGATGGAACGGTAGCACTTCAATGTTTCGATGCGATGTCCGGTCGCCTGAAATCCATACCACTAAAATAGCATCAACTTTGCTGAGGCAACGTGATAGATCCGAGCAGGACTGATTTTGCCGCGCCGGTCACGGATGGCAGGTTGCCAGACAATCCATTGATCCGGCGCATGGCCAGCCAAGCAAAGGCACAGGCTTCCACATCGTCCGGTGAAATGCCAAAGCTCTGCGACGTTGTCACCATCAGACCCGACCTCTGCTTGAGGCGGTTTAGCATTGCGGTATTGTGCGCGCCGCCACCACAGACGATGATTCGTTCTACTGGCGGCATCCACCTTTTAATACCCAACCAGATCGACTCCGCAGTGAACGCGGCAATCGTACTCTGTACGACCGCCGCATCGAGTTCAGCCTGCGCGGCACCCAACTGACCGTATAGCCAATTCATGCTGAAAAATCGAGTATCCAAACTTTTCGGTGGTGACACTTGAAAGTAATCATCCTGTAAGAAAGCCGTCAGCAAATCTTCATCCGGCTCTGCAGAACTCGCCCAGACGCCACCTTTGTCATAAGCTCGTCCACTACACTTTTGGACCCACCGGTCGGATAGCGCATTACCCGGCCCGGTATCAAACCCCGTTACCCGATCCAGGTGATTCGCCGGTAGATGGGTAACATTGGCAATACCGCCGATGTTGACCACGGCAATGGATGCATCTTTGTCACCGAAAGCATAACGATGAAAGGCCGGCGCCAGCGGTGCTCCCTGTCCGCCATGTAGCAGGTCGGCACGGCGGAAGTCACTGACCACTGGCATGCCAGTTCGTTTTGCCAGTGCGTCCGCACTGCCAATCTGCCAGCTGAAAGGTGGATGTGCATCCGGTGCATGTAATATGGTCTGACCGTGACAACCAATGGCGCGGACTCTCAATGCTCGCAGACCCGTGCTCAACTGTAACACCGCATCGGCATAAAGTTCACCTAATTCAGCTTCAGTTTGCCGAATCAACGTACGCTCTTGATGCGGATTGTCAATCAATGCCAACAGCTGCTCGCGCATCCCGCTCGAATAGGGCGTAAAACCCGAGTCGATGATGTCAACGCGCCGCGAGGAGTCAAACGAGACGAGCACCGCATCAATTCCATCTAAACTAGTGCCGGACATCAGGCCGGCGTAGAGCTCGGTCATTGGGGAAGCTACGAAATCGTAGCCGCGGCATCAAGCCGTTGTACGCTCACCGTGCGCTAGCGGTTTGTACAGCTGGCGATTGATATTCAACCCGGGGCGCATCAATGCTTGCCAGCCGTTGACTGTATTCGTCAACCACCATCTGAAACGCCTCCCGATATTCATCTAGAATCGGTTCACCCTTGGGCATGTCATAGGTCAGTGGATCTTTGTGTTTGCCATTGACATGAAATTCATAGTGCAGGTGCGGGCCGGTTGACAGGCCGGTAGACCCGACATAACCGATCACCTGCCCCTGTTTCACAAAATTGCCGAGGGCGGTATTTTCGGCGAAGCGAGACATGTGTGCATAAAGGGTGCGATACCGACTACCATGTTGCAGCACGATCATTTTTCCATACCCTCTGTAGTAGGCGCGTTTAACCACTTTACCCGCCCCGGTCGCGCGAATGGGAGTGCCGGTTTTTGCCCCATAGTCCACCCCAAGATGGGGACGGTGCTTTTTAAGTATGGGGTGAAAACGGTTTTTGCTATAGGTCGAAGTTACTCTGGCATATTTGAGCGGTGAGCGCAGAAAATGCCCCTTCATGTTGATCCCCTGGCTGTCATAGTAGGCAATTTGGCCATCGTCGTCAATATGTTCAAAGGCGCGCACTTCATATTTGTTCTGAATCAGCGAGGCCGCTTTGATGCGAATATCCCGGAGAGGTTGACCTTTCACGTAACTGCGTTCGTAGATGATGCAGAACTGATCACCTCGCCGCAACTGTCGACTGAAGTCAATGCGCGAATCGAATAGTGTTACATATTTGTTGATGACTTCGTTAGGAATGCCAATCGCCCGTCCCGCCGCAAACAGACTGTTTTTGACTTCGGCACAGGCATAGTGATCCTGCTTCTCAGTCTGCACCTTCTTATAGCCGGCAAAGTAACCGTCTTCAAAAGGAAACACCAGACGAACTTTTGCGGTTGCTGTTTCAGGCGCTTCCAAGATGGCGAATTGACCATCTTCAAAAACTGCAATATCCAGTTGTTGTCCGGGTTTGAGATTGGTTGCAAACCAATGGTTGTTGGGGGAATTGGCGATTGCGAGCGCGGTTGATGTGGTCAGTCCAACCCGTTGGAAAATTCGACTCAATGTGTCACTGCGTTTCACGGTAACGTTATGCCAAACCAACTTGGCGTTCTTCAGTTGAGAATATTGTTCTTCAAAATCAAAGAGATTTTTTCGTTCTGCCAACTCAGCTTTGCGTTCTAGCAGTTTCACCAGAGAGCCCACCCGTTGGGCAGCTTCCGTATCAATGACACTGAATTGACCGCCTGCAAAGGTAGCCATCAATACAATTTTTCCTTGCCGGCGTAACTCAATGCCCAAGAACGTATCATCACTCCATACAAATTTGAAAAGATCGCCAGGGTGGAGTACGGAAACCGCCTTGGTGCCCGCTGTATTCAATAACTCGAATGCCAGTTGCGGGCGCAGATTGTTGCGCTTGAAAATGCGACTCAACGAGTCACCGACGCTAACACTTGATTTCGTCAACACCACCGGTGAACCCACCAAAGACTGCAGATCAACTGCCAATGCAGCAGTCGGTTTGGTGCCACCGATGGGTACCAAAGTTTCTTTCTCGGTTACAGATTCCAGTATGGTGGTCGCTGATTGTTCTTTCGGCGGCGGGGACTGGTCCACCTGAAACGCCTGCTCATAATCATTGATCGCACCTCCCAAACCCTGCTCATCCGGCTGGAGTTCGGTTACTTCAACCACCTGCAGTGTATCTTTCGCACGGGCTTCCGCAATAGGCGATGCCAGACGTAACTTATTGCCTTCTTTCGATTCAGTTGGTAATGTCGGGTGAATGATGGAAGTGGGTGAGATGAAAGATGTTGCAGGGGGTGGAGATGGTCTGATGGTCGAATTGTTTTCCTCAGTGGGCAGGAACAGCATGGCATGTAACACTACTAGATAGGCGATGGCCATTGAAACCAGGAAAGTTCGGCCTTTTCGAGAGGCGTAAAGCAGATGGCTGAACTGCAACACACATCGGACAACGCGCCTATACGTGCTTCGGACCTTTTGACGAACCGTAGTACTAGCCCGGTCAATTCCACTGTTCATCATTCTTAAACATTGACAGAATATCGGTTAATACAGAGGAGAAAAAATTATTTCTATATTTTAAGTTGTTTGCGGAGCGCGGGTTTGGCAAATACTTTTCGTTGGTACAAAAAACATTCAGCGTGGGTAGCCAAATCATGGCATGAGTTGCAACCGAATGACACTCTGTAGGTTCAAGTGCGCGGCGAATTCTTTCCGTCACCTCACTTCTTTGGTATCCTGAGTCAAGCGGAAATGAAATTTTATCGCGTTCGCCGCCGCCAAATCTGGAACGAAGTGATCTCTTGACTAACGCGGTGCATCCGCAGACTAGGTTACTTAGCCACTTGGTCCCAATGATTCATGCAGCCAGATAGGCGACAATATCGGTTTCCGAAAAATCACTCCCCTTAAACAGCAATGGCTGCCCCATCAGCTTGGACAAGGCATACGCGAAACAATCACCGAAATTCAGATTTGCTGGATGTCGATTCTTTCCGAATTCTTGGTAAGCCCGCCGGGCTATGTAAACTTGTTTGACATCGACCGGTTCAATGCTGAACTCGGCTTTCATCATAAACAAGTCGAAATTTCTTAATCCTTCTTCACCAAAGCGGTGGAGAAGCACAATGGACGCCTCAAGATAGGTGGCGGATGAAATCAGACGGCTCTCACTGCGCTCAATGGCTTCAATGAAATTCTGCTGCTCCGGTTCATTACTCAGTATAGCAATGATCGCTGAGGTATCAATCACCATCAGGCCGGCAATCCTTTTTCGTCGTAGCCTAAAATTTCTTCAGTGCTTCTGTCATCCAAAACTGGTAACGAACCGCAATGCACTGCAATGGCCTTAAGTTCCTGAATTCGGTATTCACTGAATCGCTGTCGCTGAATGTGGTCTAGTCGTGCTTTCAACGCAACCTTGACTGCCTGGGTTTTCGTTTCTCCAGTCAGTTCAGCAACCTTTCTTGCCAGTTCTTCAATCTCAAAATTACGAATATTCAATGCCATTTTTCATTACATATAGATAAAGATCTACATTGTATCATATCATCAGTCACGATATAAAGCACAAGAGCGCTGGCCACACACAACAAAGAACAACCAAAAGCAGTCGGTTCTAGAAATGAGCAATGCCGCCGACTGCTGCGCAACCGGAGAGATCAGTGACGATAACCAGAATAAAACTGTAAACACAGGCAATCACTCGAACAGTCGCATGACCAGACTAACCCACACCAGGCCAACGCGAAGGACAGGTAACATCAATCCACGACTATACGAATCTACCGATTTGGGTACGAGAGCTCACGCATGTAACAACAATCATGAAATACTCGACCGAATATCTGTTATAGCGTTGTGATAGGGCTAAAACCGTCTAGAGAACGGATAAAATAGCAACTCGTCAAATCGACGAAACATAGCAGATTGAGATTTCTCGCAAATACGATGAACAACCATTCTGCTGAACACAGTTTGAACTAAAGCAGGCCTTCGTTTGTCCCTTTCGATTGAAGAACAACTCACTCTGATTCGCCGCGGCACCGACGAAATACTACTTGAGGCCGAACTCAAAGAGCGCCTCCAGCTGGAAAGACCGCTACGCATCAAAGCCGGGTTCGACCCCACTGCACCGGATTTGCATCTCGGGCATATCGTCCTGCTCGAAAAAATGCGGCAGTTTCAGCAACTGGGACATGAAGTAACATTCCTGATTGGCGACTTTACCGGCCGCATCGGTGATCCTTCCGGTAAATCCGCTACCCGGCCACCCATGTCGGAAACCGACATCGTCGCCAACGCGGCAACCTATCGGGAACAGGTTTTCAAAGTGCTCGACCCCAACAGGACGAAGGTACGATTCAATTCCGAGTGGTTTCAACATCAGGACGCGGCCATGATGATCCAACTGGCGGCACAACATACCGTTGCCAGAATGCTGGAACGAGAAGATTTTCGCACTCGCCTCAACAATCAGCAGTCCATTGCCATTCATGAATTCCTCTACCCGTTGGTACAGGGTTATGACTCCGTTGCACTGCAGGCCGATGTGGAACTCGGTGGCACCGACCAGAAATTCAATCTGCTGGTCGGTAGAGAACTACAGAAAAATTATTCGCAGTTGCCGCAGATTGTCATCACAGTGCCTATTTTGGAAGGCTTGGACGGGGTGAAAAAAATGTCGAAGTCGCTCAACAACTACATCGGCATCAATGAGCCACCCGCAGAGATATTCGGCAAAATTATGTCACTTTCAGACAACCTGATGTGGCGTTATTTTGAACTCTTAAGCGCGCACAGTAATGCCGATATCCAAGCACTTCAAAAACAGGTCGCCGACGGACTGAATCCACGTGATGTAAAAATTCTCCTGGCTGAAGAAATAGTGGAACGTTTTCACTCCAGGCAGGCAGCCAAAAACGCGCAACAGAAATTTGTGGCGCAGTTTCAGCAAGGTCGATTGCCCGACGATATTGAAGAATTGACTCTCAACACCGCACAGGACTCCGTTGCACTGGCTAATCTTCTGAAAGACGCCCGGTTGGTCAATTCAACTTCCGAGGCACATCGGCTGGTCAAACAGGGCGCCGTGCGCATGGACGGTGACCGGATCAGTGATTCGAGAAAAGCCATTACCACCGGCAACCCGCATGTCTTTCAGGTTGGTAAACGCCGATTTGCTAGAATCACACTAAAACAATCCGACCAATCCAATGACTGATGACCACAGCCATGTCTAGCACTCTGTTATTTCGATCAAATATCTTCTTTTAACAGCATTTGCGCCCAATTTCTATACAGTATTGCAGCAGTAGCCGACAGCTCAGATTCGTATTTCTGGGCTTTCTTTGTTAATTCCACCGCCCCGTTTTCTCCAAACGTATTGCGCAGTGCCATGGCGTATGCCGGCACCGCATTCCACTCGTCAATCGTGTGCGGTTCAGTTTCGACATGAAATTGAATGCCTAGTGCAATGTCGTCTACTGCAAAAGACTGCACCTCGCAAACCGACGAAGACATCAACACCACCCCATCTTCCGGCACCGATTTGACTTCAGCACCATGCCACTGTAGCGTTTTGAAGCTTTGTGGCAATCCCTTCATCAACGGGTGCTCGACGGCAGCGTCCGTCAGTTCAACGTCCAACATTCCAACTTCTGGCGTACTAGCCTTGCCCACTGTGCCGCCGACCGCTTCCGCTAATAACTGGTGCCCCAGACAAACACCCAAAAAAGGTCGTTTTCGCACCCGCACCATCTCTTGAACGGCTTCTTTTTCCGGCGCCAACCAAGGAAATTCATCCTCCTGCCAGACATCCATCGGACCGCCCATGACAATCATCGCATCGTAGGGCGCGAGGCGCGGAATCGGTTCACCTTCATCCAGTTCAATGGTCTCCCACCGGATGCCATCTTTTTCCATGAACTGACGAAAGATGCCCGGGTGTTCACAGGCAATATGTTGCAACACCAATATTCTGAATCCGGCTGCCATTTGTGTCTGTTTCTTATTCAACTGAAGTAATTTTCCGAAGCGGTTTCGTCAATCTGATGCAAGCACGCTGAAGAGCGGTTGAACTGTGCAACGCTAATGGTCTGAAAACAGTCGACGCTGCCTTGAAGTCAACCCAATTTCTTCAGGCGCGTTGGTTAACCGAGCGACCGCTCAATAGGATACTGCATCCCCCTTTTTTCTGCTACTATCAATCATTTGGCAAATCGCGCGGTAGTATATCAAAGCGAGTTGAAAATAGTACAAAAATTGGTAAGCGGCCGGGTCAAATGAAACTTGAAAGACTCCGGGATTGGGTATTCCAGTTCAGCCAGCTGACATCAGCGCTAGAAACAACAAGTCATGCCGGTGTTTCAACAACAATATGAGGCAGAGTCGTCGTTGAAAGCCATTGAGCTCGAACTAGACGAGATCCGCACCGACCTGCGTTGTAACCGTCTGGGTGCCATGTCGCATAGCCGCAGGAGTGTTTTGCGGCGTTATCAGTGTAAATCCCGCGACCAATATTTCAACGACGACACCACCGGCATGCCCCTGCAGGGTTTGCATCACCAGGGACATTGGTTGAAATTCGCGCGGTGCGTCAAGCTAGGAGACCGTGGAGGAGTCAGTAAGCAATCGTGAGATTACGTGGTACAGTATTTCGCTGGCGACGCCGTCTCACGAAGGTAGCGGAACAGTCGCCAATAGTGCCCGAGAGTTTGGTCAAGGCGGATGAGTCGTACAGTTATAATACTGAAGATACAGACGAAAAATCACTTCTCAAAATCTCTATTTGTCACTCCAGAACCAGATTGATTAAATTCCAAGCCTCTGTTGAATAGTACACACCAAGTTTTTATCGTCGATCATTTGTTCAAAATAGCTTTGTGGTATTGATTACATGCAAGAGATCAAAGGTGATGATCGTTCAATTCAAGATCTGCTAACTGGCAGAAGCTACGGCATTGACTATTACCAACGGGAATATAAGTGGGGGCGAAAACAACTTCAAGAACTTGTAGATGACTTGTCAGGATGCTTCCTTGAAAACTACCAACCAGAACATAACGGAAAAGACGTCGCCAACTATAGCCACTACTTCCTTGGTTCAATTGTAGTCAGCCACGAAGGTGACATCCGATACATTGTGGATGGGCAACAGCGATTAACTTCCATCTCCATCTTACTTATGTATTTAAACTATCTTCAAAAAAACCGAGTTAAAACAGTTCCCGTCGAAGCATTAATTTACGATGACTACTTTGGTGAGAAAAAATTCAATCTAAATGTACCTGAACGAAACGATTGTATGGAAGCTCTGTACAACAACAAGCCATACAACACAGAAGAGGTATCTGAGTCAGTTCGGAACCTAGCATCGCGCTACTATGACTTGGGAGAAATACTCCCGGCAGAAATTCAAGACGCCGCTCTTCCATTATTTATTTATTGGCTGACGCGCAAAGTTAAACTCATTGAGATTACGGCCTACGCGGATGAGGATGCCTATACTATCTTTGAAACAATGAATGACCGGGGACTATCATTGAGTCCGACTGATATGCTAAAAGGTTACATTCTGGCCAAAATCGATGACTCTGAAAAGCGACATATAGCCAACAAAAAAATAAAAGAATATTTAAGCGTTTTTGCGGAATACGGAAAAGAAACGGAGTCAGATTTTTTTAAAGCATGGCTTCGGTCCCAGTACGCCCACAAAATCAGGGAACGGAAAAAGAATGCCACACCTGAAGATTTCAATTTAATTGGCACCGAGTATCACCGATGGCTCCGCGCCAATCACAAAGAAATTGGATTGGTTAGCACCGACGATTTTTACCAATTCGTAGTTAGAGACCTAAACTATTTTGCATCGGTATATTTGACTTTACTTAAAGCATCAATGAAACGAACGGATGGGCTTGAAAGTGTACGTTACAACGCTGATGCGGGATTTACTTGGCAACACCATGTTAGCCTTGCGGCAATAAATCCAAACGATGACTGGCAGACAACACTTGAAAAAATCGGGGTCGTCACTAATTTTCTAGATAGTTGGTTGAACTTGCGGCTGTGGAATAACAAATCTAACAGCTATTCAACAATGGAATATGCAATCTTCACGATTATTCGCAATATCAGAGGTAAATCACTACCAGAAATTCGTACTACTTTGTTCAACCGATTGACTGTTGAGTTGCAAGATTATGACTTTACCAAACCCGTTGGGCTTAATCAGTTCACTTCGAAAGCCGTTCACCGTCAGTTAGCCCGATTTTCTGATTGGCTGGAAACTCAGTCAGGGGAGCCCGGGAAATACGAAGACTACATTATTAGGTCCGGAAAAAATGCCTATGAAGTTGAACATATTTGGGCCGACAAATACGAAAGACACCAAGCAGAGTTCGACCAGCAAAATGACTTTGATGATCACCGTAACTTAATTGGTGGGCTTCTGCTTTTGCCAAAAAAGATCAATGCCAGCTTGAACGACATGTCCTACGAAGAGAAGTTACCACATTATATTAAGTACAACTTACTCGCCAAATCTCTGCATGAATCGTGTTATCAGAACAATCCTGGATTTAAACAAACTATAGAAAAACACAATTTGCCATGTGAAGCACATATAACCTTCACCAAAGAAGACTTAGCAAAAAGATCTCAACTCTACTGCCGATTGGCATCAATAATTTGGCACCCTGATCGACTGCTTTCCTAAGCGGTCTAAGCGGTCAATTTATCAATCTGAGGTTGTAACTACTACCGACAAAGACTCGATCAATCTAATGTAAATTAACTTCAGTTGAATTGGCAAAAGCTCTTAAGGTAATCAAAGATTGATGGCTATGTTGTAACGTCCTCTAGATTGATCACCACTAACTTCTGTCTAAGCCAATCAAACCGATCATATGAAATCTTTTCATTTTCACTCAGAACCCCTACGAGACGAATGGCTTGATGACTATGGACACTTGAATGAAGCCTACTATCTGGTACCGTTTACCAACGCCAATTGGGCCATGCAGGAGCATTTCCACATCGGCGTGTCTTACTACCAACAGACCGGCGGTGCACTGTACACCCTCGAAACGCATGTTCGCTATGTGAAAGAGGTGAGAACACCAGCCCAGCTCAATGTTGACACCATCATTCTCGGCTCTGACATCAAAAAAATCTGGTGCGGACACCGTCTGATGGTTGACGGCACCTGTTGCGCAACCGCCGAAATGATCATGCTACACTACGATACCCGGCGGTCTCAGCCAGCACCCATGCCTGAGGCAACCCAGACCATGCTGAAAAATGCACGGGTGACCACTCATCCGGACTGGATTGGTCGACAGATCTCTCTGACCGGACGAAAATAATGAAATGAAACGTTGCACGAAAAAAATGATTGAGTATGAGTATATACTGATAAGACTACTTGGAGATCAATCGTTATCATCAGGCGCCAGCGCCTGAATCAATGCAAAACCTTGAGGAGGTAATAATGAAAATTAAGAATATGCTCAGTTGGCTGACTGCAGGTGTACTCATGTTCCTAGCACATTCAACTGCCCAGGCCGAGTGTAAGGAACTGGTGCTGGGCTCCGCCATATCGCTTACCGGTAAGTACGCGACCAATGGCGTCCATGCGAAAAATGGCTACGAGTTCGCCATCCAGAAAATCAAGGAAGCGGGTGGTGTACAAATAGGCGATGACTGTTATGACTTCAGCGTGATTTACTACGATGATGAGTCTAAAGGTGATCGCGGCGCCACGCTCGCTGAGCGCCTGATCAATCAGGATAAAGTCCAATACATGTTGGGGCCGTATTCTTCCGGACTGACCAAAGCCATTGCCCCGGTTACCGAAAAATATCAAATCCCAATGGTGGAAGCCGAAGGTGCCAGCCGTTCACTGTTCAACCAGGGCTACCGGTATCTGTTCGCCGTGCTGTCAACATCCGAGCAGTACCTGGCCTCTGCCATCATCCTCGCGGCGGAAAAGGCTACCGAATCAGGTATGTCAGTGAATGATGTCAAGGTGGCCATCGCGGTAGAAAATGATCCGTTTTCACTTGATATTCGCGCGGGCGTGCTGGAAGATGCCGCCAAACACGACATGAATATCGTCATCGACGAAAAACTGCCACGCGACCTGTCCGACATGAGTGCCATTCTCACCAAAGTCAAACTGCTGAAACCCGACCTGCTGGTGGTCAGCGGTCACTCCAAGGGCGCGGCAACCGCAGTACGACAGATTGAGGAACAGAATGTCAAAGTGCCTATGATCGCCATTACTCACTGCGAAGCTGCTGACGTCGTCGGTAATTTTGGCGATGCGGCCAACGACATACTGTGCTCAACCCAATGGGCGGAAACCCTCACTTACAGTGATGAGATTTTTGGCAGTGCGGCGAATTACGAACAGGAATTTAAAGCAGCATTTCCTGAATATGCCAACAAAACCGTGCCCTATCAGACCGCCCAGGCGTCAGCCGCAGTCTATGTGTTCAAAGATGCTTTCGAACGCGCTGGGACACTTGACAAGGAAGCAGTGCGGGACGCATTGGCAGCTACTGATCTGTCTACGTTTTATGGTCAGATCAGGTTTTCTGAAGCCGGTAACAATATAGCAAAGCCCATGGTACTGCGACAGATCCAAGATGGTCAGTACAATGTCGTCGCCCCATCCGCCTTTGCTTCACATGCACTGAACTGGCCGAGAAACTGAACTGAATCAATCAGGAAAACGGCTTGACCGGTCGCATCATGCGACCGGTCAACTGCTTGGTTAACGCCCGCCACCTGCCAGCCCATTCTCAGCACTGACTGATCGTCGAAGCAACGGCACGCGCATGGAACAGTTTCTCAGCAACGCCGCACTTCTGGTTGAATTTCCGGTCGTCAACCTGAAGATCATCCTTGACGGGGTGATGATTGGCTCTCTATTCGCCCTCGCAGCGTACGGGCTGGCGCTGGTTTGGGGAGTGATGAATGTCAAAAACCTCGCGCAAGGCGATTTCGTCATCACCGGCGGTTACGTCGCCTGGTGGCTGGCCAAACAGGGAGTGCATCCATTATTGGGGGTGCCGAGCGCCTTTGTAGTCCTATGGATTTTAGGCTGGATCATTTACCGGCTGATCATTACCCGGGTGATTGAACGTGATCTGTTTACCTCGTTACTCGCCACCTTTGGGCTGGCCATCATCATCGCCCAGGTGCTCAACCTGCTGTTCGGTTCCGACACGCAGAGCATTGCCCTTGAATATGACACGCTCTATTTCATGAATGGTTTCATCGACGTACCCATCGCCAAACTGCTCGGCGTGCTGATGGCTTCGGCGCTGGCGGCCGGTGTAGTTCTCTTTATGAAGTTCAGCCGCATGGGTCAGGCCATCCGGGCCACTGCGCAGGACGCCCGAGCGGCCCGCGTGCTAGGCATCAACACTGAGAAGGTATATGCCTTTACTTTCTCACTCAATGCTGCCATCTGCGGCGCCGCCGGGGCCATCGTTGTGATGGTCTGGGTGATTCAACCTTTCTATGGTATTACTCACTCTATCCGGGCTTTCGTCATCGTTACCGCGGCCGGTCTCGGCAACTTGCCCGGGGTGATCGCCGCCGGATTGGGAATCGGTGCACTCGAACAGTACGGATCGCACATCTTCGGCATTGGTTATCAGCAGGCGGTGGCGGTACTGCTCCTCCTGCTGGTATTGCTGGTGCGTCTGCTACAGCAGAAAAGAGTGCGCAAAAGCCTGCAGTAGAAACTGGCAGTCAACCCACGTCATGCACAAAAAACAGGTCATCTTATATTCACTGCTGATTGCGTTTTCGGTGCTGGCCCCTTTGATTCTGCCCGACTTCAAAACTCAACTGGCCACCTTGTGGTTGATGATCATCGTCGCCATCACTTGGGATATGACCGGCGGACAGATGGGCTACAACTCACTCGGCAATATTTTCTTCTACGGCACCGGGATGTATGTGGCGGCGGTGGTTGCCATCGCCATTCCCTTTGACGTCGGCGACTACACCAATGCGTTCAGCGACACCGTTTATCGTTTTACTGCGGCACAGTACTTTGTCGGCGCGTTATTGGGTACTCTAATTGCCGGCGTTTTCTGTGCGCTCTGCGCACTGATTATCGGCTATATCACCTTTGGCCTGCGCGGCCCGTATTTCGCCATTGGTACCTTGGGCGTCGCCATCGCCGCCGGCGAACTGGTTTCCAACTGGGATTGGGTCGGCGGCGGGCAAGGCATTTCACTGCCGGTTTTCCCGTACGATCTGGAAATCGGCAAGGTGTTTTTCTATTATCTGTTTGCCGGCACCGGGGTACTAGCATTCATTTTTGCCAAGTGGCTGTACAGCACGCGCTTTGGCGCGGCCATCAACGCCATTCGCGACGATGAAGAAAAGGCTGAAGCCATGGGCATTCACACCCTGCGCTACAAACTCACCACCTGGTCAATGTCCGCCTTCTTCGTCGGCATTGCCGGTGGCATCTCCGCGTTTCAGCTGATTCACTTTGAACCACTGGAAACGGCTTATCAAACGATCAACCTCGGTATTTTCATGGTGGTCTGCGTACTGCTCGGTGGCAAAGGAACACTTTGGGGACCGGTGGTCGGTGCGATCATATTTCACCTGTTCAAGGAAGTCACCTGGAACTACCTGCTAGGTTGGCAATGGGTCGCACTCGGTACGCTGATTGTGGTGACCGTCGTGTACTTCAGAGATGGCATCATGGGATGGCTGATGCATGTCCGACCGGAGTGGTTCGGCATCCGTATTGAAACCAAGCGACCGGAGATGACGGCGTGACCAACATCATCGAACTGGCCGGCGTTTCCAAAGCCTATGGTGGCGTGCTGGCCAATCATGCGATCAGTCTAGGCGTCGAAAGTGGCGAAATCACCGGCCTGATCGGGCCGAACGGCTCTGGTAAAACGACACTGTTCAACTCAATTGTTGGCTACCATCCGATCGATTCCGGTTCCATACGCTTTGCCGGACAGGAAATATCGCGCAAATCAGTACAGGACATCGCTCGCCTGGGACTCATTCGAACCTTCCAGCAGACGCGAATTTACAGTAAGATGAACTGCGTACAGAATATGCTCGTTTCTCTACCGCATCGTAAAATGACGTTTCTCGAATCATTGAGTCGCAACACTCGCGCGGACTACGACAAAGCAGATCAGCTGCTGACTTTTGTTGGTCTGTACGAAAAACGTTACCTAAATGCTGGCTCTCTGTCATTTGGTCAGCAGAAACTCTTGGAATTCGCCATGGCTCTGATGAATGAACCCAAAGTACTGCTATTGGACGAACCTACCGCCGGTATCAACCCAACGTTGATCAACGGATTGATTGATCGACTCAAACGCGCCAATCGCGAATTTGGCATCACCTTATTCGTTATCGAACACAACATGCGGGTGATCATGAACTTGGCCAGCCGGATTTACTGTCTCGCGCACGGTGAACTGCTAGCGGCCGGCAAACCTGAAGAGCTCCAACAGAATCAAAAAGTCATTGATGCGTATCTCGGCGCCCACTGAAGCGACACACTCAACCAGACGACAATCCCGACCATGAACTCACCGAATACACCTGACCGCATCAAAGGTTATGGCAGCGGTGATGTCGACGCCATCATTTCAGTGGATGAAGTGACCCGCCAGGTGGCCGAGATTGCAGAACACATCTCGATCGAAGAACTGGATCAATGGGTTGACGGTGAACCTTGTGTCACTATTGATCATCTGCATGCCGGGTATGGAAAAATGGAAATCCTGCATGACTTCAGCCTGCGGGTAGGGCGCCGACAGTCGCTGTGCCTGATCGGTCCAAATGGCGCCGGTAAGTCTACCATTCTTCACTCCATTTTCGGCTTTACGCAGATTTATTCAGGAAAAATTACCATCCAGTCAGACGATACGCCTATGGACGTGACCACCTTGACTCCGAATCAGAAACTATCCAACGCCGGCATTGCCTACATCCTGCAGGACAAATCTATTTTTCCGGGCATGACGGTGGAAGAAAACTTGTGGATGGGCGGCTTTTTGAAAGCTCATCCAAGTCAGGCCAAACAGAGTGCTGAACGTATTTTTGACCGCTACCCCCGGCTAGCGGCCCGCCGCAAGCATCCGGCTAAAGTACTGTCCGGGGGCGAGAGACGGTTACTGGAA
Organism: Arenicellales bacterium; assembly: GCA_965116205.1. Classification (GTDB taxonomy): domain Bacteria; phylum Pseudomonadota; class Gammaproteobacteria; order Arenicellales; family JAJDZL01; genus JAJDZL01. The sequence goes on from OZ220493.1 coordinate 1,130,472, forward strand.
ATTTCCAGAGCCTTGGTCATGGAACCGTCGGTGCTGTTGGTCGACGAACCATCCATCGGCCTGGAACCACGTTTCATCGACATGGTTTTCCAAATTCTTGATGAACTGCAACACAAAGATGGTAAGACCATCATCATGGTCGAACAGAATGCTAAAAAAGGGCTTGAATTTGCCGATATCGGTTATGTACTGGTTTCCGGTCATCTGGCCATCGCCGGACGCGGCTCTGACCTCCTCAGCAACCCTAAAGTAGGAGAACTCTTTTTAGGCGGGTGACGCGGCAACGGTATGACTCCGCACGCGCGTCGCCCCGGCTGGACCGATCAAACGACCGCCGATCCAAGCGACTCAGGGATTCATTCATTGAGTCGCTTGGGAACCGTCTAGTCAGCGCAATTATGAACCGACGGATTTGCTCCGACTCAGCGGAGTGCCCTGCTCTTCAAAATACTCGCGTGTAACTTTAAAGACTATAGGCGCCAGCAATAGCAGGCCAATCAGATTCGGAACTGCCATCAGACCATTCAGTGTGTCGGATAGATTCCACACAAAGTCGACCTTGACGTTGGCAAAAGACAGTGCCGCCAAAACCCAGAACGCACGGTAAATCATCACGCTCTTTTCGCTGAACAGATACTGCCAACACCGTTCTCCATAATAAGACCAACCCAAGATAGTGGTGAAAGCAAATACCACCAAGGCAATGGTAACAATGTACTGTCCACCGCCGATGCTGATGTCGAAGGCCTGTGAAGTCAGCACGGCGCCGGTATAACCACCCCCTTCCGGGGCAATCAGCGTCCACGCGCCGGAGGTTAGAATTACCAGTGCGGTCATGGTGCAGACGATCAGCGTATCAATGAACGTACCGAGCATGGCGATGATGCCCTGCCGAACCGGATTGTTCGTCTGCGCGGCGGCATGAGCAATCGCCGCGGAACCTAGTCCGGATTCGTTCGAAAACACGCCGCGGGCGACGCCAAAGCGTATGGCCGCCGCAACTGCTGCACCGGCAAAGCCACCAGTCGCTGCGACTGGATTAAACGCATAAGTGAAAATCATACCAAATGCGGCCGGTACTTTGGTAATGTTGAGTAAGATGATGATGATCGAGGCACCAACATAGAGTACGATCATCGCTGGCACCAGTTTTCCGGCCACATCTCCGATCCGACGAATACCGCCGAGAATGACAAAACCAACCAACACAGCAACAATCGTGCCGGTGACCCAGGTAGGCAAATTGAAACTTGCATCTAGCGCCGCCGCCATTGAGTTGACCTGTACCGCATTGCCAATTCCAAACGCCGCCACCGCACCAAAAATAGCAAAGGCCAGACCCAAATATTTTCCTAACTCCGGCGCCACTTCACCCACGCCGTTTTTGAGATAGTACATCGGTCCACCTACATATTTACCATCCTTATCAACCTCTCGGTATTTCACGGCACAGACCGCTTCAGCATATTTGGTTGCCATCCCGAACAGGGCAATCAACCACATGTAAAAAATTGCACCGGGGCCGCCTAGCGCAATTGCGGTGGCAACACCGGCGATATTTCCGGTACCCACTGTTGCCGAAAGAGCGGTCATCAACGCATTAAACGGCTTGACTTCACCTTCCCCTTCAGCAGCGTCCTTGGAAAACAACAGCTTGAAGCCGTAGACCACCTTGCGCCAAGGCATAAAAACCAGTCCCAGCGTCAGTAACACACCGGTGACCCCCAACATGCCCAGCATGGGTGGCCCCCAGGCAAAAGCGTTAATCGAACTGATAATTGAATTCAGTTGTTCCATAAATCCCTCCTTTAGATCAGAACTTTTCCACCAAACTGTCGATAGATCGACATTAATGGCTTAGTGTTTTAGATTCCTTTTATTCATGAATCTGTCAATTTTTTGATTGTATCAAAATAACTGAATTGATTTTCTTTTTTGTGAATTGACCCAATTTGCCCCAAACCAACCCAAAAGCTATTGATTTGGTAGCCCAATTCAGTTTCTGTATACTGGTGTCGAACCGCATAGTTACATGGTTTCAGTCGCTCCTCGCCGGGCTGCGAGGGTTGGACCGGCCAATGATGTCAACTACTGGATTTCGTTTTCAGTAGCACTAATCCACCAACAGAACACGGCGGCGGAGCGATCGCGCCGACTGGCGACAGTTGAGTTGCCACAGTACAGGAATTTTCACTCCCTTGATGCTGTAAAATATTCCATGAGGCAACATGCGTTGCGCTGCACGACACTCACGCTCGCCGGTGCCGAGAACTTTTTGAATCCTTCGTTCGACTGAATTTCAGCGGCCTGAACACGATGAAGTACATCAGCACGCGCGGCAATAGCCCGGCGATTGATTTCGAACAGGCCGCCACCTGCGGTTTGGCGATGGATGGCGGCCTTTACGTACCTGAGCAATGGCCCAGCTTCAGCCCAACTGAACTACGATCGCTGGCGGGCCGCGCGTATGACGAGGTGGCTTTCGCCGTGCTACATAAGTTTGCCGGCGACAGCGTACCACCGGCGGCGCTGCGACAGGCAGTCACCGACGCGTATGCCAATTTCCACCACCCCGACATCGCGCCACTGCGCGAAATTGGCACCGAGTTATATCTGCTTGAACTGTTCCACGGACCTACTTTCTCTTTCAAAGATTACGCGCTGCAATTTCTCGGCCAGCTGATGGACTGGAGTCTGAAACGGCGTAACCGACATCTCACCATCATCGGGGCCACGTCGGGCGACACCGGGTCGGCTGCGATCAGTGCTATCACCGGTCGCCACAACATTGATCTCTACATGCTACACCCATTCCAGCGCATCTCTGACATTCAGCGCCGGCAGATGACCACCAATCAGGCCGGAAATATCTACAATTATGCAGTGGACGGCAACTTTGATGACTGTCAGTCTATGGTTAAAAACTTACTCAGCGATCGAGAAGTGCAGCGAGTGTATGACCTCGGTGCGGTCAACTCCATCAATTGGGTCAGGGTCGCCGCGCAGGTTGCCTACTACTGCTATGCGGCACTCAAACTCGGAGCTCCGGATACGACAGTCAGTTTCGCTGTGCCGACTGGCAATTTCGGCAACGTTTTCGCCGCTTGGACCGCGCGTAAAATGGGGCTGCCGATACGACAGCTCACCGTCTGCTCCAATGCCAATGACATCTTGACTCGATTTTTCGAAACCGGCGAAATGAAAAAACAGGGCGTGAAGAAAACCGTTACGCCCAGCATGGATATTGAGATTGCCAGTAATTTTGAGCGGTTTCTGTTTGAGCTGTACGCTCGCGATGGCACCCAGATTGCCAAGCTGATGGAAAACTTGAAGCGCACTGGCAGATTTAAAATAGACTCGCGTAAACTTCACCTGGCGCATCAACATTTCTACGCCCGGCGCGTAAACGACGCGGAAACCTGTGCCGGCATCTCTAGCCACTATGAAGCCACCGGTGAAATCATTGACCCACACACCGCCGTCGCACTCAGTGCCATTGACCCGCCGGACGCCGACGAGACAATACCTACGGTAGTGGTGGCCACGGCGCATCCGGCAAAGTTTCCTGACATCATCAAGCGCACGCTTAAGGTGCCGGTACCCATGCCAACCCGACTTAGAGACCTTATGGACCTGCCGGAGCGTTACCGACGCATCGCCAATCATCCTCAACAGCTCAAGACGCTAATCCTGACGCGATGATCAAGCTCGTTATTACGTCAATGGCGGCGATAGCCACCAACATACTTCTCTACCTGTTGAGTATGGTCGCTTCGGCCGACTCCAGTACGGTGCTTCAATTAACCGATGGCACGCAACTCCAAGGTGATTTCCTACAGGGGGGATTATTGTTGGGTACCACGGTCCCAGGGGGCAAGGTGTTTGTCGATGGCCGTCAAATTCGAGTTTCAGGTGCCGGTAATTTTCTGATGGGATTCGGCCGCGACGCTAAGCTCAACTGGCAACTCGTCGTTGAACACTCCGATGGCAGTGCCTACTCGCAACCCATCAAAATTACCGCGCGCCAATACAATATTCAACGGATTGATGGACTTCCACCTAGCCAGGTCACACCATCTGCCGAGAATCTCCGGCGCATCCGGCAAGATGTGAAGATCATTCAAAAGGCGCGCACTGTGGATGCTGATCGACTTGACTTTCTGGAACCGTTCGACTGGCCGGTCATCGGTACCATCACCGGGGTGTATGGCAGTCAGCGCATCTTAAATGGCGAACCGCGGCGCCCACACTATGGGGTTGATATTTATGCGCCACTTGGCACCCCGGTACGCGCGCCGGCGGGTGGCGTGGTGACGGTGGCACACCCGGATATGTTTTTTTCCGGAGCCACCATGGTTCTTGACCATGGCCATGGACTATCTTCAGCATTTTTACATCTCGATGAAATGCTGGTGCCAGAAGGTGCTTATGTTCATAAGAATGAGATCATCGCCACCGTTGGCTCGTCGGGGCGCAGCACCGGCCCTCATCTCGACTGGCGCCTCAATCTATTCTCCGTCCGTCTTGACCCGCAGCTGCTGATGGACAACATGCCTGAACCGGCAGAATAAGCCCTCCCGTGTTGAAATCACCTGATTCCCGATACCGGTTGCTATTGGGAATCATCGCCATGACGGCGGTCATTACGACATCGAACGTTCTGCTGAGCTATCCGATCAACGACTGGTTGACTTGGGGACACTTCAGCTTCCCGGTCACGTTTTTGATTACCGATCTGATCAATCGCCGACTAGGAGCATGGTGCGCACGTCAGGTGGCTTATTGCGGATTTGCAGCGGCAGTTGTGCTATCTTTCTGGCTAGCGACACCCCGTATTGCATTGGCTTCCGGCAGTGCGTTCATCATTGGGCAGCTCATCAACATCGCCATCTTCGATCAGTTGCGACATCGAAACTGGTGGCATGCGCCGCTGGTGTCGTCGAGTATTGCCTCAACCATTGATACCGTATTGTTCTACAGCATCGCCTTTGCTGGCACCGGACTGCCTTGGTTGACATGGTCACTGGGTGATTATGTGGTGAAAATTACTGCCGCGGTCATTCTGATTCTGCCCTATTTCATCATCACCAAGCGACTCCGATTGCATCATGCGACGGATTAAACACGGCGCGTTTGAGCGACTCAGCATAACCATTCAACTGCCCTGTCCCACACACACCCGACTGATCCATCGGGTCGGCAATTGCCGCTGAATTGTCGTCCCTATCTCACGATTCTCAATGGGTAGATAGACCGCGCTACCCGCACCCGTCATGCGCGGCGTGCCCCACGATTTCAGCCAGTCAATCAGCGCGCGAACTTCGGGATAAAGTCGACAGGTGGTCGCCTCAAGATCATTGTACAGTTCGTATTCGTAGAACTTTTCGATGGTGATCCGTTCTCTAAACGGCGTGTCGATGAATGCTCGAAACACCTGCTCAGTCGATGCCAGACAACCGGGGTAAACAACAAGATACAACTGTTCTGAGATGGAAAAATCTACCAGTCTTTCACCCCGCCCTTCTGCTAGAGCATTTCGACGCCGGATAAACACGGGCACATCGGCGCCAATCGTTGCACCAAGGTCCACCAGTTCGGACACGTCCATTGCTAGATTCCACATTTCGTTCAAAGCCAATAAAGTCGTTGCCGCGTCGGAACTGCCACCACCTAGACCGGCACCCACTGGCAAATTTTTGTGACAGTGAATAATGGTGCCTTCAGTACCCGGACGCAAGTCTCGCAACCGGCGGGCCGCGCGCAGGGTGATATCATCCGCTTCGGCAACCTCGGGAATCGGGCCACCGCGGTGAATGCGACCATCCGTTGTCAACTCGAACTCCAATTCATCATACCAGTCCAACAATTGATAGGCCGTCTGCAATTCATGATAGCCATCATTAAGTCGCCCGACCACATGCAGAAACAGGTTAATTTTTCCCGGTGCGCGCCAAGTCAGCACAGTGTCGACCCTTCGTGCATCAGTGAATCCCCCAGCTGTTGATGACCAGCTTGATGTGTACCGGACGATCGCCGGCAGGTTGGCGAGCCGTCATTTCCTGCTGCCATTGGTCGCCGGCCACTAGGTCAATCCGCGTCGGCAGTTCGTATGGGTCAATGCTATCATATTTTGACAGTCGAACCTGCCAACCGGCCTGCTCAATCAGTCCAAGTCGCCCCAGAGTATCCCATTCCTGTCGCGCCACAGAACCCGGGGCAACGGCACCAACAATCCAGCTTGCCAACTCAGCACCGGGGAAATACCAACCCACATAGGCCTCAAGCGCCGCCTGCATCGTCGGTCGACTGAGCGAGTGGCCTTTTGAATCCGTCAATTCAGCCAGCCCGGGGCGGGCGGCAATGCGAACATGCCCGGCCCCCAAACTCCCATAAATATCAATTTGATGGATGCTACCTTTCCGAGTCCACAGTAGTCGACCGATGTGCCCACCCTGGTCGGTCCGAACACTCAGTCGACCCTTGATTTTCCAAGTGTCGATCGCGACCAGCGTTCGTAAATGCGCATCACGCACCGCCGTATCGAACGACTGGCTCATTTTCTGCTGTGTGGCGCAACCGACCACGCCAAGTAGAACCGCAACCAATAGCAGTCGTGCGATCATTGACTGGTCAATCGTTCGATGGTCTCAGCAAGAATTTCATTGTTCGGTGATTTGTCGCGCGCCGTATTCCAGATCTGCTGGGCTTTCTGGGTCTGTCCCAAGGTCCAGTACACCTCACCGAGGTGCGCGGCCATTACCGGATCGTCGCGCCGCTGAAGCGCAGTTTCCAACAGCCGAATGGCCGACTCATAGTCACCTCGTTTGAAATGCGCCCAGCCCATGCTGTCCAGTATGTAGGGATCGTTGGGCTTGAGCGCCAGCGCTCTTTCAATATACTCAGTGCCTTCTTCCAGACGGTCAGTCAAATCGATCAGCGTGTAGCCGAGCGCATTGAGCGCCAAGGCATTATCCGGCTGCTGGGCGAGAATTTCCTCAACCACCTGTTCCACCTGATCAATCAGTTTGAGTTCGGCAGCGGTATAGCTTTTGGCAATCAGTAGCGTGGTGTTGCCGGGAAACTCCTGCAATCCGCTTTCCAACACGGCCATCGCCTGTTCCTGTAGCCCAGCTTCCCGATAAATACCCTCAATGACCAGCAGCACGCGAATGCGCTGTTGTTGAGAATCGGTTTGAAATTCCTCCAGCATGGCTACCGCTTCTTCGGTGTCGCGCGTGTTGGCAATATATTTGGCAGTTAACAGAAACCGACTGAACAGGAGATTGCGATTCGTAATGCGACTGATCCAATTGCCGGCTTCGTCAAACTGTTGCTGGTCAAGCGCAATTTCCGCGAGGTTGATAAACACCTGCTGGTTGTCCGGCTGCAGTTCATGATACGTCTCGAATTTTTCACGCGCTAACGCAAGATAGTTGGCGCGCTCATACAGTGTGCCCTGCAGATACACGGATTCAGCATCACCGATTGCCTCAAACTGCGCGATCGCTTCAAGGTTGAGACCCGCATCGGCCAAATACTGTGCCAGACTGTGCCGCAGTTTTTGAGATTCAGGATAGCGGGCTAGAAAATCATTGGCAAAGTTCAGTGCGTCGGTATCGCGTTCACGATGCAGGCGCCACAAAAAAGCCGAAGTTGCTAGCTCATCAGAGTCTGGATGCATAGTCATGCCATCAGCAATCAGTCCATCGATCAGCGCGTCGCTTTGTTCGGCATTGATCGCCAGTTCAACGAGCAGCAGTCGACCAGATACGCTTTCTGGTATTGGCGCAATGACTTTTTCGAACAGTTCATAAGCCAATTCCGGTTGCGTGCCACTGCTCAAAATTCGACCGATACTCTGAATGGTCGTCTGCGGTGATTCTTTAGTCAGTTGCAGGGTCTTCTGAAATCCTTCGACAGCACGTTCATACTTCTGCGTAGCGACCATGGACACCGCATTGGCAAACCATGCTTCGGCCGATGCGGGCTGTAGGGTGACCCAGAGATCGGAAGTATTGGAAGCGACGTCATACTGTTCTTGACTGATGGCGCGCAACGAAACGGTCTCAACGATGCGTGGTTCACTGGTTTCGAAGGCTAGTTTCTCCAGAATTTCCAGTGATGTCAGGATGTCGTTTCGGTAGTAAGCAAGTTCCGCAGTCAACAGCTGACGTAATAATTCAGCAGAAAGATCCAATGCGGGCAGGTTAATGTCAGGCTCGGTTGGCGAAACTTCTTCGGTCAATGGCTCGACTTCGGTCGGTGCCATTGGTACCGAAATACAGCCACTCAATACTAGCATAATCAATGCGAGCAGAACCAAGGACACTGGGCTCACTGAGTGGAATATGTCTTTAAACATGGAACCTGTCATAAAATCGGCAGAAATGGATACGGTATCGCTACATGATGTACGATTGGTCTGCTTGCCTAGGGAATTACCTCGTTCACTCTGCCGGCAACGACGGCATGAGCAACGAACGAGCAACAGACTATCATTCATTATAATTGTAGTTTGATTGAATGGATCATCGCAAAATATCTCGCCTGACATTTCGTCGCGCACCTCCACCACTGCGGTACCAAATCGCGCTTCATATCGAAATCGTCCCATGCAAAACACATTGAGAGAAAAATTAGAAGTGCTCGTCGACAGAAACCACGAGCTCAACGTGCTGCTGGCGGATGCCAATATTCAGCAGCAGCAGAATCGGTTTCGCGAATTGTCCATTGAACATGCAGAAATTGCCAATGTCGTGCAGACCTACGAGAGTTTTCGCGCACTCGAAGTCGAACTTGAGGAAGTGAAATCACTACTTGATGATGATGACCCACTGATTCGCGATGCTGCCGCTGAGGAAGTCAATACCATTAGTGAGCGCATCGCCGCAACGCTCAATATTCTACAGAAGCAGTTACTACCGCGCGACCCGAACGACAGTCGAAATGTTTTTCTCGAAATTCGTGCCGGCACCGGTGGTGATGAAGCCGCACTGTTCGCGGGTGATCTGGCACGTATGTACCAGTTGTATGTCCAAAATCAGGGTTGGCGCGATGAGACCGTCAGTGAGCACGAAGGCGAACACGGTGGTTACAAGGAAATCATCGTACGAGTCACCGGTACCGGTGCCTATTCAAAGCTCAAGTTTGAATCAGGCACTCACCGGGTGCAACGGGTGCCTAAAACTGAAACTCAGGGGCGCATCCACACCTCTGCCTGTACGGTCGCGATTCTGCCCGAAGCCGAGCAGATTGATGGCGTAACCATTGAGACCAAAGACCTGCGAGTGGATACGTTCCGCGCGTCGGGCGCCGGCGGACAGCACGTCAATCGCACCGATTCGGCAGTTCGCATCACCCATCTGCCATCAGGCATCGTCGTAGAGTGTCAGAACGAGCGCTCACAGCATCAAAACCGGGCGCAGGCCATGGCGATGCTGCAGGCGCGGCTACTGCAGGCAGAAATCCAAAAACAGCATGCTGAACAGAGTGAAGCGCGGCGGCTGATGGTGGGCAGTGGCGATCGCTCGGAACGCATTCGCACCTACAACTTTCCACAGAATCGAGTTACCGATCACCGCATCAATCAAACCCTGTACCGTCTTGACGAAGTAATTACCGGCAACCTTGACCTGCTCATCGCGCCTCTGACAGCAGAACATCAGGCTGGACTAATGGCCGACATGAGTGGATTTCAGTAATGCCACTGCAATCAGCGACTAGCATCGGCAACATCCGTCGCGCGGCCCGCGCAGCTTTGCGCCCGGTGACCGACACGGCGGCAATAGATACGGACCTGCTGCTGGCGGCGGTGCTCTCAATCCCGCGCGGTAGCTTGGACACTCTTGACGCAATCGAGGTGAATATGCCTCAGCAATCGGCATTCGAACAGCTGCTGGCGCGACGCATGGCCGGTGAACCGGTAGCCTACATCACCGGGTCGAAAGCATTCTGGACACTCGAGGTGCAGGTCAGTACAGCAACTTTGGTGCCGCGTCCGGAAACCGAGCTGGTGGTGGAACGAGCGCTCCATCACGTTCAGCGCCGCCAACATCCACAGATTGCCGACCTCGGCACTGGCTCCGGCTGCATCGCCCTGGCGCTGGCCGATGAACTTGACGATGCGGTGATTGTGGCAACCGACCGGTGCGCCGACGCGCTGGCAGTCGCTGAGCAGAATTGTCAAACGCTGGGTTTTAGTAATGTTACCTTTCGTCAAGGTGATTGGACTCAGGCGTTACCGGCATGGCAGTTTGACATCATTGTCGCTAATCCACCCTACATCGCCGACTTCGACCCCTGCCTCGACGACCGGTTGATGGGTTTTGAACCGAAGTCAGCGTTATTGGGTGGCAGTGATGGACTGGATGCCATCCGCAGAATCGTCACCACCGCGCAGCGGTATTTGAAAACCGGCGGTTGGCTGATCATCGAACACGGGTACGAGCAGGGCGAAGTCGTTCGCACGCTATTCCAAAACAGTCTGTTTACCAACTGTAGCACCGCCGAAGACCTGGCCGGACTGGAACGGGTGACCGAAGGCCAGCTTTGGCCGAATAGCAAAGGTTGCGCTTAGCGTCAGTCAGTCAACTCGACCACCACCGGGGTGTGATCGGATGGCCGTTCCCACTGTCGCGGTTGCCGGTCAATCACACAGCGGGTACAAAGCGGACGCAGAGCTTCACTGATCAGAATGTGATCGATGCGAAGCCCCAGATCTCGACGAAAACCGGCCGCCCGATAATCCCACCACGAAAAGCTCCGCTCCGGCTGTTGAAATAGTCGAAATGCGTCACTTAACCCCAGTTCAAGAAGATTCTGAAACTGTTCGCGTTCGGGTTGGCTACACAGAATCTTGTCGCGCCAGACTTCGGGGTCGTGTACATCAATGTCCGCCGGCGCGATATTGAAATCTCCGACGATGATGAGTTTGTCGTGACGCGTCAACTCGTGTTCGACAAACTGCCGCAGGTGATTGAGCCAATCAAGTTTGTAGTGATATTTTTCTGCCCCAACCGCCTGTCCGTTGGGAACATAGACATTGATGATGCGAATGCCGCCGATGGTTGCCGTCAACACCCGCCGTTGAGGATCATTGAATCCTGGCATGCCGCGTACTACATCTACCACTTCACTATGGGTCAGTATGGCGACACCGTTGTAGGTCTTCTGACCGAAGAAAATGGCGTTCAAGCCGGCGTCGCGCAAAGCGTTGACCGGAAAGTGTTCATCAACCGTTTTGGTTTCCTGCAGACAGATCACATCCGGGTTCTGCTGCTGTACCCAGGTGGTTAAGTGCGCCAATCGGACTTTGAGCGAATTGACGTTCCAAGTGGTTATGATCACGGCTATTCCTCTAGATAGAGCTGGGTAAAATGGGCATCATCGCTTTCAACAGTGAAGCCTAAAAAAGCTGTGCCTGCCGACAAATGAGCACTGTTTCTTTTGCACTACATTCACTAGGATGAATCATCTACCTATTATCCTTACTGATCAATGGTATGAGGACAATTTTGCCATGGTTCGAATTTTTGATGAACTTGACGACCATCGTCACCATTGTCAATTGCCCAATCCCCATGTCACAAATCACTTTATTCTACTTGATAACCAAGTGTCCACTTCGTCATAGCAACATATTTCGACAGCTTGATACTCGGCGCCTATGTTGCCTACCATGCATTAAAATCATCAGAAGATTGACGAGCATACAAACTAGGCATCAAGATTCATAGTCAGTTAGAACACTGACATCATCGGCCAAAAAAAGCGCACTTCAAATACCAATTTCGCCCGTCTCTTCGGCGTTGCATTGAATACAATTTGAACGTTAAATATTGATCCGATCAATAGACCTTCTACGCAGTCAACCCGGGTTGGCTGACTGCTGTCATTTTCGCTGGTCAAGCAAAGCACTCGTTAAGATGTCAAGTGGCTATGTAGCTCAGCTGGTTAGAGCGCGGCACTCATAATGCCGAAGTCGGTGGTTCGAGTCCACCCATAGCCACCATTCTCAATCCTGACCCTAGTTCGGCACGACCTTGGTTGAAGACAGTATGAAAGGGTTGTGCTCATCAACTGACGATAAAAAATCAACTTAAGTCTGACTACACTCTACAGCTCAATCGACCACATGATGGATAGCCAATACGCGACGACACGTGGTGAGGGTTATAATCCCATGTTAAAAGTAGCTCAAAAAGACTGAGAGCGATTAAATCTGCCTTCGGTGAATGTCATGCCATTCTTTATCCGACACCGCTCGACACGATAACTGATGCGACTCTCCTGGAACGAGGTGCGCGCACGCGCGGCCACTTTTGCTAGCAACTGGCAGGATGCCAAATACGAAAAGGGTGAGACGCACAGTTTTTATAACGCCTTCTTCGACGTGTTCGGTGTGCAACGGCGTAACGTCGCACGGTTCGAAGAGCGGGTGGCAAAAATTGATAACCGCGCCGGATACATTGATTTGTTCTGGCCCGGGGTATTGCTCGTCGAACAGAAAAGTGCCGGGCGCGACCTGCTATCTGCCTACGCACAGGCCGGCGAATATTTCGATGCGTTACCGGACCACGATCGGCCGCGTTACATACTGGTCAGCGACTTTCAGAATTTCGAACTGCATGATCTGGATGAACAACAGACTGTCACTTTCCCGCTCGCAGATTTTCCGACGTATGTGGAATCGTTCGGCTTCATTCTTGGCATACAGAGACGGACATTTCGCGACCACGACCCGGCCAACATCAAAGCCGCCGAATTGGTGGGTAAGTTGTACGATGCACTGGCCGATGCTGGACACCAGAGCCACGATTTGGAACGCTTTCTGGTGCGCATCGTGTTCTGCATGTTCGCCGACGACACCGGTGTATTCGAGGCGCGCGATGTCTTTCTTGACTTCATCGAGACGCGAACCACTGCAGATGGCGCCGACCTTGGACTTTGGCTGGCGCAATTGTTCGACGTGCTTAACACTCCAAAAAATCAGCGCCCAACGACCTTAGATGAGGATCTCAACCGATTTCCCTATGTTGATGGTGACCTTTTCGAAGAACGCCTGACGATCTTTTCGTTCAATGCCCACCTACGTGATGCGTTGCTGAATGCCTGTCGATTTGACTGGGCGGCGATTTCACCGGCGATTTTCGGTGCACTGTTTCAGTCGGTGATGAGCCCGGTCGAACGGCGGGTTCAAGGCGCTCATTACACCAGTGAAAAAAACATCCTGAAAGTCATTGAACCGCTGTTCATGGATGACCTGCGCGCTGAGTTTTCGCGATTGCGAGCGCGGCAAAGAAATCGAAGTCGCCTGACCGCCCTTCGTAACTTCCAGAAAAAACTGGGGAATCTGACATTCTTTGACCCGGCCTGTGGCTGTGGTAACTTTCTCATCATCGCCTACCGAGAACTGCGCTCGCTGGAAATTGAAGTGATTAATGAGATTCGGGACGCTACCGCCAAAATGACACAGACGGTGTTGGATGCCGCCTGGAGTTCGCTGGTGGATGTAGACCAGTTTTACGGCATCGAAATCGGCGAATTTGCAGTGCGCATCGCCGAGACGGCACTCTGGATGATGGACCATATCATGAACAGCCGCCTGAGCCTTGAGCTGGGGCAGAGTTACGTGCGCATCCCATTAGAGAAGTCACCCCATATCGTCCACGCGGACGCATTGGAGGTTGACTGGAAAGTTCTGTTACCACCCCAGAAATGTTCCTTTATACTGGGCAATCCACCTTTCAGTGGATTTGTCATGCGCGCGGAAGACAAGCAGAAACAGGCGAAATGTTTGATGAAACAACTAGGGGCGCGGGGAGTGCGACTGGATTACGTGGCAGCATGGTTTTTGAAGGCCGGAAACTATTTTCATCGGAAAAGAGCACGTATCGCGTTCGTGGCAACGAATTCCATCACCCAAGGCGAACAGGTAGCACAATTATGGCCCGCTTTGTTCGACCGCTATGCTCTTGAGATCGCCTTTGCGCACCAAGCGTTCACCTGGGAGTCCGATGCCCGTGGTATGGCGCAGGTTCATGTCGTGATTCTAGGTTTGTATGATCGAAAATCGTCGCCTAGTGTCAAACGTTTGTTTGCCTACGAAGAGCATTCAGACGTTGCACAGGAAGTCAAGGTGTCAGCCATTAGTCCATACCTGTTCGACGCCGCTCCGTTGCACAATATTCACCTCGTCGTACAAAGACGGAATACGCCTCTAGCCAAGTTTCCACCCATTATGGTTGGCACCAAGCCGGTTGATGGCGGACACTACCTTTTCACAACCACAGAAAAAGATTCATTCATTGAACAGGAACCCGGCGCCGCCAATTTGATGCGACCATTTATCGGTGGGCATGAGTATATTAACAGTCAACCGCGCTGGATTCTGCACGTTGCTGGCGAACCGGCTTCACGACTGCGTGCTTTGCCAAAAGTTGTGGAGAGAATCAATGCAGTCAAACAATATCGAATCAAAGAAGCTGGAAATCTTGGTGCCTCGCTTGCAGAGCAACCGGCCAACTATCACGTAACCGTGATTCCAGAGCAATCATTTCTGGTGATTCCTGAAGTCAGTTCGCAACACCGCCGATATGTGCCAATCGGTTGGCTTGCCCCACCCATCATACCTAGCAATAAATTACTCGTAGTTGAAGACGCCGAGCTGTGGCAGTTCGCACTGCTCACCTCTGCCATGCACATGGCGTGGCTTCGTTATATCGGTGGTCGGCTTGGTAGCGGCTATAGTTACTCCGGCGGTCTTGTTTATAACACCTTTCCACCGCCAACCGAGAATAACAACCTTTCCAAGCTAGAACCGCTGGCCCAAGCCATACTGGATGCGCGGGCCATACACCCGGCAGAAACCTTGGCTGATCTTTATGACCCGAATCTTATGCCGCGCAATCTACGCAAAGCCCATCAGACACTCGACCGCGCGGTTGATCGACTTTACCGCCGCTCAGGTTTTGCCTCCGAACGCGAGAGAATCGAACATCTGTTCATGCTGTACGAAAAACATGCTTCTCCACTGGTATCAATAACCGATACCAATTCAACCCGCCGAAAGAGAAAGCACTAAGTGCTCGTATCTTAACTTTTCGACATCTGCACCAACTATGAATGGCCCATGGAGCCATGGAGAATTGAAAGAGATGAAATTTTCACAGTTGACTGAACGCGTCGGTGGCGCCGGCGCCGACGCATGGCAAGTGCACTATGCCGCGGTCGAACGTCAACGCCAAGGAGATGAAGTCATCATTCTATCAATCGGTCAGGAAATGCTCGAACCAACACCGCCGGCAGTGACCGACGCCGCCGTGCGAAGTATTCAGAATGGCCGCCATCATTACAGTGAAATTGGCGGTGAGACCCATTTGCGTCAAGCGGTGGCTAACCGCTACACGGCACAATGGCATCAAGCCATCTCAGTAGCCAACGTCTCCATCATGTCCGGGGCGCAGAATGCACTTTTTGCAACTTCTTTATGTATTCTTGAGCCTGGCGACGAGGCCATCATCATCGAACCCTATTATGCGACATATCCCGCAACGTTCTCCGTCGGCGGTGCCCGAATTTGCCTGGTACCGACGCGCCCCGAACTTGATTTTCTACCAACGATGGATGACATTGAGAGAGTGATAAACGACCACACCCGTGCCATTGTCATCAACTCACCACACAATCCTTCCGGTATGGTATATCCCGCCGAACTTGTCAACGCCATTGTTGAATTCTGTGTCACTAGAGACCTCTGGCTGATCAGTGACGAAGTCTACGCATTCCTGGCCGAACCGGGTCAGTTTCGCTCCCCGGCATCACTGCCAGGAGCATTTAAAAACTGCGTCACCGTGTCCAGCGTTTCCAAATCACATCGCATGACCGGCTGGCGCATTGGCTGGGTCATTGCCCCGGAAGAACTGATTGACAGAATGTTCAATCTGTCGTTATGCATGAGTTACGGACTGCCGATGTTTACGCAGGACGCTGCCGCCACCGCACTGACCGACGCTACGACAACGGAAGCATTAGTACGCGGTGAACTCAACCGCAAACGCAATGCTGTCATTGCCCAGTTGCAGAAAATCCCCGGACTCACCATTCGCGGCTCAAAGGTTGGTATGTTCGTAACGATTGACGTCCGTCGGTTACCCATTGATGCCAACGCATTCGCCTGGCGCCTGTTGAATGAATATGCGGTCTCCGTGCTCCCCTGTACCGCTTTCGGTCCAAGCGGCACCGGCATTCTACGCATTTGCATCGGCGAATCGGACGTTAATTTGGCCCACGCCTGCGAACGCATTCATGACTTGGTGGGCAAACTCCAAGCCACGGTGCATTGAACCCATCGTCTGTAATAAAATAACGAGAGTGAATCATCCCTACATGCAACATTGAATATTCGCACAGAATGATCTATGCTTAACCATGGCTGGAACGATGCCGCGATGCAGGATTTTCGCGGGACCGTACGCCAATTTATTCGAGAAAACCTACCTGCTGACATTCGCCAGATGGTGTCTCGCGAACGGATGGATATTCCACGCGCCGCTCAGGTGCGTTGGCATCGACTCCTGCGCGATCAAGGAGGATGGTGCTGTCCCTCTTGGCCGAAAAGATATGGTGGCCCCGAATGGAGTGATACGGAACAGTACTATTTTGAACGAGAACTGGCGCTCAATGATGCGCCAAGATTGATGATCTACGGGGTTAGTATGCTGGGCCCGACTCTATTCCACTACGGCACCCAACAGCAGAAAGAGCGTTTTCTACCCGACATTCTGAATGCCGACTGTTTTTGGTGCCAAGGGTTTTCCGAGCCTGATGCCGGTTCCGATCTGGCAGCCCTACAATGCCGGATGGAGGACATTGGCCATGAGTATGTCGTCACCGGTTCAAAAATATGGACTAGCGAAGCGCACCTCGCCGACTGGATTTTCGGCTTGTTCCGTTCCAGTTCTGGGGGCCGTAAACAACAAGGCATCTCTTTTCTCATGATCGATCTTACCTCGCCCGGCGTTGCCATTCACCCACTCAAAATCTTTGAGCACACGCATGAGGTGAATCAGGTGTTTTTTGACCAAGTGCGCGTGCCGAAAGAAAATCTGGTCGGTGAAGAGGGTCAAGGATGGGAAATTGGTAAATACCTACTGAGTCTTGAGCGATTCGGTACCGCTGAGGTGTCGCGCACCATGGCTAGCCTGAACCGTCTCACTGAGTTGGCGTTTACCCATCAACCGGACGGCACGCGGTTGATCGACCAGGCCAATTTTGCCGAGCGCTTCTGTACTATCGAACGTGCATTGCATGCGCTTGAAACCACTGAAAGGCGTCTGCTTCTCGACAATCCGACGACCGAATCAGCTGATGCTGCGGCCTCACTGCTGAAAATCAGGGGGACCGAGGTTCAATCGGCCGTTTTCCGCCTGACCGCCGAGGCGTACATACACTTCGCCGCCATCAACCATCCTCAAAACCATACCGAATTCGATCCAAATCAGCCTTATCAGCCCAGCGATGCGGCGAGAAATTACTTCAATTATCGTAAAACGCCGATTTATTCGGGTTCTAATGAAATTCAACGCAATATCATTGCGAAAGCGCAGCTGGGATTATCGTAGTGTCGGACCACTCAGTCTACGAACAACAGCGACTGATTGCTGACAGTGCGCGACGGTTCTTCGAAAATCACTACGGCTTTGCCGTGCGTCAACAACTCATCGCGGAAGAACCCGGTTATTCTACCGAACAATGGCGCGCCATGGCCGACCTGGGTTGGATGCAGTTGCCGCTATCGGCTGACCATGGCGGCTGGGGAGGCGATATGCATCTCCTGTCGGCAATGCACAAGGAGTTCGGCCGCGCCCAGTATGTGGGCCCGTTTCTTTCCAGTGCAGTCATTGCGACACACCTAATCAATGAGTCGGACCCCGCATCCTTCGCTGCCAACTTGCGCAACGAAATCGGCACGGGTGACACGATTGTGGCACCGGCAATGTTTGAACCACAAGCGCGCTATGCACTGCATGAGATAGCCACCTCCGCGACCGCAAAACCCCATGCGGTCGTACTGAATGGCAGAAAATCGGCGGTTTTTTATGGCAACGTTGCCACTGAACTTCTTGTACTGACTCACATCGGGTCACAGACAACCGAAACCCTTGATCTAGCGCTGTGTCTCGTGCCGGCCGATCACGATGGCGTATCCATGACTCACTACCGGATGCATGATGGAAGTCGAGTGTCTGAGCTGGAGCTCAACGCGGTTACCGTAAGCCGCACCCGACTGCTTGCGCAAGGTCACCGGGTCCGAGCCCTCGTCAACTACGCAACCAATGTCGCCAACGCATTAATCTGCGCCGAGCTGGTTGGCGCGATGGAGGCGACACTCGACATGACTGTAGAGCACCTCAAGACCCGCAATCAATTTGGCCGCAAACTATCCTCTTTTCAGGCACTACAGCACCGTGTGGTTGATATGTATATACGCTGTCAACTGGCAGAGTCCATGCGTCAGGAAGCGGCCAGTGCCTGCCATTCTACCTCTGCAGTCACGCAGGATCTCATCATTGCTTCAGCCAAGTGTGAGATTGCTCAAGCCGCGCTGCTCAATGCGGAAGAAGCGGTCCAGTTGCATGGCGCAATGGGCATGATGGACGATATGCCAGTCGGACACTATCTTAAGCGAATTTTCACCCTAACCACCTTATTTGGTAATGCCGACTATCACCGTACCCGCTATCGCAACCTCCGACTACAGATAAAAACCGGTGATGGCAGCAAACTTTTTATTTAAGTCATCGTTAACAGAATCAATGAGTGAACTACAATGCCAGAAAATTACGATATTGACGTGAGCGTGCAGACCCACTACCTGGAGGCGCGTTCGGATCCGCTTGACCAGCGCTTCGTATTTGCCTATACCATCACCATCACCAACCACGGGGCCATTGGTGCGCAGCTATTGACCCGCCACTGGATCGTCAAAGACAGTGACGAAAACGTACAGGAAGTGCGCGGCGATGGTGTCGTCGGTCAACAACCCCACCTGCTGCCGGGAGAATCTTACCAGTACACCAGTGGCACCGTGCTAGAAACACCGGTCGGCACCATGGAGGGGAGTTATCAGATGGTTGCCGACGATGGCACGTCATTCGCTGCAGAAATTCCGCAGTTTGTGTTATCCGCTAAGCGAATTCTGCATTGATAACAATAACTGCTTAGATGTCAATGTTCTTCGCCGACAATGCTTCTTTTTCGATAAACGCGCGACGGGGCGGAACCTTATCACCCATCAACACATCGAAGGTTTTGCCAACATTCACCTCGTCGTCAATCTTCACCTGCCGTAACAGGCGCTCCTTCATGTCCATGGTCGTTTCACGCAGTTGATCGGCGTTCATTTCACCCAAGCCTTTGTAGCGCTGAATAGTCATGCCTTGGCGCGCATCCTGCATCAACCAATCCACGGCGTCATAGAGATCAACATGCTGCTCAGCTTTCGCCCCCCGGCAGACGATGACTGCTGAAATTTGGTCACGGCGCATTTGTTCCGCCAAGGCGGTCATTGATCGATAACTTTTTGAACGGATGATCATCTCATCGATAATAGATTCCGTATGGTTACCCATGTGTTCTTTGGTCACTTTGATGGCATGGCCGGCGGCAGCGCCATCCCCATTGTGAGGAACCACTTCCACAGTATAAGTACCGGCTTCTGCACGCAGCGCGTCGGCTAGTTTCTGCGCAAAGCCCTCAAGATGGCCAAGATCGTCAAATCGTGTTGCGTCAGGGGTTTCCAGTTTTTTCAAAACCGAGAGAACTTGGGGATCAATACGGTCCGACAGATTTGCCATCCCCTGCCGGGCTTCAATCCGATCATTGCACAGTTTTTTCAGCGCACTTTCCTGAATGACGAGCGCTTCACTCTCCGCGCCGTTCCTCAGTTCAACTTTTACATCCTGAATCGCATTGTCCAGTACATAAGCATCAAGTTCGTTATCGTTGCTCAGGTATTTCTCAGATTTCTTGTATTTCGCCTTGTAGAGCGGAGGTTGGGCGATATATAGGTGGCCTTTTTCGATCAACTGGGGCATTTCGTTAAAGAAAAAGGTTAGTAGCAGTGTCCGAATGTGGGAGCCATCCACATCCGCATCGGTCATGATGATGATACGATTGTAGCGCAACTTTTCGATATCAAAGTCCTGCCCCACGCCGGCGCCGAGTGCGGTAATCAGGGTCTGAATTTCCTCAGAAGCAACGACTTTGTCGAGAGTGGCTTTATGCACATTGAGTATCTTACCCTTAAGTGGCAGAATCGCTTGATACTTACGGTCGCGCGCCTGCTTGGCTGAGCCCCCGGCTGATTCACCTTCAACCAGAAATATTTCGCTGTTTTGTGGGTCCCGTTCTTGACAGTCAGCTAGTTTGCCAGGTAGTGCCGTGGATTCAAAACCACTTTTTCGAATCGTTTCGCGCGCCTGCTTGGCACGTTTGCGCGCGGTGGCCGCCTTATTGACTTTGTCACAGAGCAGGCGGGCGGTTTTGGGGTGGTTCTCAAGGTAGTCGCTGAGTCCTTCAGTCAGCACTGAACTGACGACACCTTCGACGCTTGACGACACCAGTTTATCCTTAGTCTGAGAAGAAAATTTTGGATCGGGCACTTTGATCAATAATATGGCCGTCAGGCCTTCGCGGATGTCTTCACCGCTAATGTCGATTTTGCCGCTCAATTTGTTCTTTTGCATATAGTCGGTTATCGTCTTGGTCAGACCGCGCCGAAAGCCGGTTGTATGCGTGCCCCCATCGGCCTGAAAAATGTTATTCGTGTAACTGCGGGTGGTCTCCTTGAAATAGTTGTTACACCATTGCAGTGCTACGTTGACGGTGACACCGTTGCTTTCACCGGCAATTGAGACAACTTCTTCGTTGAGGGGTTCTCGGGATTGATTCAAGTCGGCCACATATTGCGCAATGCCGCCATCGCAGCGCATTACTTCCTTGCGCCCGGTACGTTCATCGCGAAGGTCAATCTGCAGTTCGGGGTTGAAGTAGGTCAGTTCTCTCAACCGCTTGCGCACGCGATCAAAATTAATTTCGGTAACCAGCGTGAAATACTGGTCGGATGGTTTGAAACGGATAATCGTGCCGGTGCGCTCAGAATCGGTAGTCACCTTGAGGTCCGCCTGGGGTTCACCGGCGGCGAATTCCTGGTAGTAGACTTTCCCATCCCGGTGAATGGTCATCTGCAGATATTCCGACAGCGCATTGACGACTGATACGCCAACCCCATGTAATCCACCCGTCGGTCCGTAAGAACTTTGATCAAATTTGCCGCCAGCATGCAGGACGGTCATCACCACCGTCGCGGCGGGCAAATCTTCGCCATTCGGTCCAGCACCTTTTTTGATGCCAGTGGGGATACCCCGTCCATTGTCGTCGACCGACACTGCGCCATCTGCATGAATGGTGACGATGATTCGCGTACACCCCCCGACGGCAACTTCGTCAATGGCATTGTCGACCACCTCGGTGATCATGTGGTGCAGTCCGTCACCGTTTTCGGTATCACCGATGTACATACCTGGGCGGACGCGCACCGGCTCTAGTCCAACGAGCACCTCAATGTCATCGGAATCGTAGGAACTGCCGTTACGGTTGTTGACTTCGTTCATCTCATTGACTGTTCGGTAATTTCGCTTGAGTTGCGCGGGACGTTCATTGACCCGGCGCGCATTGGCATGGGTGAGTTTGCGGAGTCGGTCGCGCCGCCGGGCACCTGCTAATTATCTTTCAGCAGCATGACCAGGAAACTGGTCGACGCATCCTCAGGAAATCTCAGTTGACAGGCGGAGTGTGTTTCTTTCAGATAAATATCGACTGTTTCACAATCAGGCATTGCTTCCAAGGCATCCAACATGTAGCGATAATTGGCTTGGAACTTGTGCCGCTGTTGATTCTCATCAACAAGCATCGTGTGTTCAACTTGTTTTTGCACGTTATCGGCACGCATATCCAAGCGGCCCTGATTCACCAGGATTTTTGCCGCAATGGGAGCACGACTGATATCTTTTTGTGCCAAACCCAAGATGCCGATCTGTTTCAACCCTTTGGCAAACTCACTGCGTTCGGCTCGAAAGGCTAGTTCTAATTCGCTGGGGATGGCCGCCTGCCAGTCGGGAAAAGCGCCTTCCAGCAGTTTTGAAGTAAAAGAATAGTGGGGGGTGAAAACCTGAATGTGCGTATTTTTTATTCTCACTGTCACTCTGGAGGTCAGAGAACCGAGCACCTTACTGAGTTCCAATGCTGTTTTTCTGGGTAGCACCGCCCGATGACGTTCTTCAATTTCCCCCAAATCAGCATCCAGTTGCGTTTCACTGAAAGCCAGGCGATGGCCATCCGTAGTCACAGCGCGCACCAAGTTCTTATAGATTTCCAGAAGCGTCGCATTCAGATACATGCGCGGTTCATTGGTCCCCATCGCATGCTCGGTACGTTTGAGGATGTTGCGTAGCGCAAAGCGGTCAATATCAAACTGCACAATCCACTCATCGTCGCTGACGTTGAGCGACGGGAAATCATCTGCATCAAGAGACGTCTCAGTCAGCGCATTTTTGAAGCCTTCACTGTCCGTTGTTGCATCACCATTGGCGTTATTCGGTCGGCTGCTCGCCTTTGCATCAATATTCTCAACGGTCAGCTGCTGTTCGACCTGAGAGAAATTCAGGCGACTGCCGGCGTGCTGTTGGCGACAGTACTCAAGTAGCAACTGTGCGTTGCAGACTATTCTACCGCCTTCACTAATGTCAACGTTGTCAATGGTTTCATTGGCTTCCATATCAATATTTGAGCCGCATAAGCGGATGCCATCATCAGTTGACTCGATCAGCACCTGCGCCAGTATTGGGATGGTCGGTCCGGTATCAATCACCGACGATACGCGACCCAACGGGTCAATGAGAGCATCTTTTTCGATTAGGAATTGCATAGTCAATCAATCATTAATATTTGATATGAGTATTAGGTCTGTAAACTGTGTCTACAACCTCGTTATATCTAACTTTATCAAACAGATGCTGTCAACCAGAACTGTCAATTAATCTGTGAAACGAAAGTGAGAGCGTGTCAATGAAATTCAACATGATTATGACTCGTCGCTGGTTATTAACACCATTTCACAGATTATACACTGTAGTCTGTCAATAATTTGCAAATTTTCTTAACGGTGGTGTCGGGGTCATCCTGGCCGATGCGCGTTGCGGTCGGGTGATGTGTTCATCGTCCGAATACATCCTGAAGTGTTTTGTACTCATCTTTGAAGCGCTTATCCTGGGCCATTCGGTCTTGAACCTTTTTCTGTGCGTGTAGCACCGTCACATGATTTCTTCCACCAAATTCCTTGCCGATATCCGGTAAGCTCTTATTGGTGAATTCGCGGGCTAGACTCATGGCCACATGACGTGCCAACACCAAGTCTGCCCGCCGACTTTTTGACAGCATGTCGGTTAGACGAATACCGTAAAAACGGCACGTAGTCGATTGAATCATCTCAATGCTGATCGGGCGCGCGTCGGATTCTAAGTAGTCGGCTAACTGGTCTTTGACAAAACTGATAGTGATGGCGTTGCCGGTCAGTCGGTGAAACGCCGATAATTTGTTGAGGGCACCTTCGAGTTCCCGCACGCTTGCCGTAATATTCTCAGCCAGATAGCGCAGTACTTCCGGCTGCAGGCGCATGGCGCGCAATTTCGCTTTGGTTTCGAGAATCGCCAGTCGGGTTTCGAGTTCCGGTCGGCGGATGCGCACCGTTAATCCTTGACTGAGTCTGGATTTAATCCGGTCTTCCACCCGATCAATATCTTTGGCAAAGCGGTCACTCGTGATGATGATCTGTTTGCCACCTTCTAGTAGCATATTGAACGTCTGTAAAAATTCCGCCTGCGAAGCATCTTTCCCGGAAAACAGGTGAATGTCATCGATCAGTAGCGCATCCAGTTCCCGATAGGCGTTTTTCATTCGTTCGGTCAGGGTGTTATTACGGTTGAGCATGGCATTGATGAAATGTTGCACGAAATTCTGCGCATTCACATAACCGACTTTAATCTGCGCGTTGGCTGCTTTCATCGCATGCCCGGCCGCCTGCATCAGGTGTGTTTTGCCGATACCAACAGTGCCATAAATGAACAGTGGGTTGTAATCCCGTTGCCCAGGTTCTCGGCTGGCCGCTTCCGCCGCGTAGCGCGCCAGTTCATTGGATTCGCCGACCACATGTTGTTCGAAGGTGAATTCTGGATTCAGTTGGCTGAATCCGAACTGCAGTCTGGAACCGCCGGTCTTTGATTCTGTGCGATCCTGTGCCGCCTTGTGCTTGCCGAGCCGCGTTGAACTCCCTGCACAGTTCACGGATTCCACTTCGATTTTGACCGCGACCCGGTCACCTTGATAGGCGCATGCCAGTTCAGTAATCCGATCCAGTAGCTTACATTCAATACCGGATTTCACATAGGAATTGGGCGCTTTTAACACCAGCGCGCCATTTTCTGAGTCAACACTCAATGTACGCAACCAGGCGTGCAGGTCGCGTTCATTACCCTCCTGCTGCAACTGATTGAGGATGCTGTCCCATAAATTCACAGCTACCATCGGTCTTGTCGGCTTAATGATTGTTTATTGTTTGTTATTCGTTCGGTTGGCGTCTGTCTCAAAGTCCACACGTGGGCTGGCCGGTGTAGCGCCAACCCTAGTGAAGGTTCGTCAACAGAACTATGTTACAACAAATGCATCATGCTGACAGTAAAAAATTCACTCACTTGGTGATTTTTTCGTCTGCTATAATGGGCACTCTGTTTGTACGCCTGATCGAAATGTGCCGTGCTAACTTCGGTTGTCGATCCCAAGCCATCCAATATACACATAAAACCGGTTAATTTTTTATGAAACGCACTTTTCAACCTAGCAACCTGAGACGAAAACGTAAGCATGGCTTCCGGCGTCGGATGCGCACCCGCGGTGGCCGAGCAGTCATCAATGCTCGCCGCGCCAAGGGGCGCACGCGGCTCAGTGCATGATGCGATCGAGCCCAAGTTCGATTTGCAGTTGCCGCGCCGCTGCAGATTGACTCATAACGAACAGTTTCTTACCGTCTTTCGACGGCATCGAAAGTTCTCCGACCGTCATTTTCGCCTGCTGGTTCATTACCGTAACGACCCGTTCGACGCGCGCCTCGGTATCATTGTCTCGCGGCGGGTCTCGCGGCGCGCGGTGCAGCGGAATCGAATTAAACGCCAGTTGCGCGAGGCGTTCAGGCAGAATCGGCAGAAGTTGAACAGTGTGGACCTCGTTGTCATTGCTGATCGAAGCTGTGAATCAGCGGCCAATGCAGAGCTTTACCGAGCCTTTGTCAATCTCCTCAAAAAACTCAAAGTATGAAAAAACTGTTGATTTTTGCCGTGCGGTGTTATCGCTATGTGCTCAGCCCATTAGTGCCGCCGTGCTGTCGCTTTTATCCCACCTGTTCCACGTATGCCATACAGGCCATTGACCGGCATGGTGCCCTGAAAGGCTGTTGGCTGACGGTGCGGCGCATCAGCCGTTGCCATCCCTGGCATCCGGGCGGTTATGATCCCGTACCCGGCCCGGCAAATCAACAATGATGGATTTTCGGCGAGCCCTGCTGGCCATTTCATTAGGCCTGATTTTACTGCTCATCTGGCAGGCCTGGATTGATTTCCAACAAGACTGGCATGCCGAACTCGATGCGCCTGTCACGTCGGCTGAAACTGAATTACCTCAACCTCCCGTGGCGCCAACGACAGTCGAGTTGCCGACCGTGCCAACCGCGCCGGACAGCCCGGCGCCGGTGACCGTAGACCTGCCCACCGTCGCTTCACCGCCGGCTAAGACGCTGATTACGGTTGAAACTGATTTACTGAAAGTCCAAATTGATCCACTCGGCGGTCAACTGAAAGAAGCCAAGCTGCTTCAGTATCCCGTTGAAGTGGACCGGCCCGATGATCCCTTCACGTTACTGAAAGATCAGTCGGTGGACGTGCTGATCGCACAGTCTGGGCTGGTCGGCAATGACTTTGAATTTCCCAACCACCAAACTCAATATCAGGCTGAGGCGCCCTCTTATGCGCTCGGCGCAACTGACCGGTCCATGGCAGTCCCTTTACATTGGCAATCGCCCGATGGTGTTGATTACACGAAAGTTTTTATTTTTCATCGCGACAGTTATCTGATCGACATCGAATATCGGGTGACCAATCAGAGCGGTCGTCAATGGCAGGGTTATCAATATGGTCAGTTTGCCGCCACTGAACAGAAAGTGGAGGGTGAGGGTTTTCTTTTTCTACGTGCATTACCCAGCTTCCAAGGGGCAGCCATCTATACCCAGCAGGATAAGTACGACAAAATCAGCTTCGGCGACATTCGGGATGATCGCCCGGCATTTGAAACTGAATCGGGTTGGATAGCGATGTTACAGCACTACTTCGTTACGGCTTGGCTGCCGGTAGAGAATGCGCCTTTCCGGCTCTATACCCGGCCACTGAACAGTGTCGGAGTCAATACGCGTTATCAAGTTGGCTATGTAACATTGAATCCGGCGACGATTGCCAACAATGCCACTGCGACGTTAAGCACGCAACTCTATGTTGGACCCAAAGAACAGGAGCGGATCAAGGCACCGGCTGAGGGCCTGATCCTGACCGTCGATTATGGCTGGCTGACGCCGGTATCGTCCCCACTGTTCTGGATTTTGGACAAGATCAATGATTTCGTCAACAATTGGGGTTGGTCGATCATTCTGTTGACTCTGCTGGTGAAAATCGTGTTTTATCCACTGTCGGCGGCCAGTTACAAATCCATGGGGAAGATGAAAAAACTGCAGCCACGGCTGAAAACCCTGAAAGAAAGATACGGCGACGACAAGCAGAAACTCAATCAGGAAATGATGCAGATTTACAAGAAAGAAAAAATCAATCCGTTGGGTGGCTGTCTGCCGATTCTGATCCAGATTCCGGTGTTTATCGCACTGTACTGGGTACTGCTGGAAAGCGTTGAACTGCGTCAGGCTGAATTCATATTCTGGTTGACTGATCTGTCGCGGGCAGACCCGTACTTCGTCCTGCCGGTGCTCATGGGTGCCTCCATGTTTGCGCAACAGTTTCTTAATCCCACCCCGTTGGATGCCATGCAGAAAAACATCATGATGGCACTGCCGGTCGTATTTACCGTGTTCTTTCTATGGTTTCCTTCCGGACTTGTGCTTTACTGGCTGGTCAATAACATTCTTTCGATTGCACAACAGTGGTACATCACGCGCAAACTGATGACCGAATAAATATCGGAGACGACGATACGATTGCTGCGATTTCGACACCAACGGGTACCGGCGGGATCGGTGTCGTACGCCTGTCCGGCAGTGCCGCCGCGGCGATTGCCACTCAGTTAGCCGGTGCCATTCCGGCACCACGGCACGCCGGTTACCGTACCTTTAGCGGCGCGGATGGCGCTGAAATTGATCGAGGCATTCTACTTTATTTTCCCGCACCACGTTCCTATACCGGTGAAGACGTGGTCGAGTTTCAATGTCATGGTGGTCCGATAGTGTTGCACATGCTGTTGGCGAGAGCGCTGAGCTTAGGGGCGCGGACTGCCGAACCGGGTGAGTTCACACGGCGTGCCTTTTTGAATGGGAAGATGGATCTTACGCAGGCCGAGTCGGTCGTTGACCTCATCAACAGTTCGACTGAGATGGCGGCGCGTTGTGCGCTGCGTTCGCTGCAGGGTGAGTTTTCCAGAGAGGTCAACCAACTGATGGAGCAGTTGCTACGGCTGCGTGTTTATGTGGAAGCGGCCATTGATTTCCCCGACGAAGAGATTGACTTTCTCGACGAACAACAGATAGTCGAGTCGGTCGTGAGTCTGCGTACGGCACTCCGGCGACTAATAGCAGCGGCACGGCACGGACGCGTATTGCGCGAGGGTTTCGAGGTGGTCATTGCCGGATTACCTAACGCCGGAAAATCCAGTCTTCTCAATCAGCTGGCCGGACTAGAACGATCAATCGTTACCCCGTATGCCGGTACTACTAGGGATACCGTTGATCTCATGATTGACGTGGATGGCTTGCCAGTACGGATGACTGATACCGCCGGGCTTCGCACCAGTGCTGACCCCGTAGAACGGCAAGGCATTGAGCGCGCGTGGAACAGCGCCCGAGAAGCCGACCTGGTGCTTTATCTAATTGATGTTACCCAAGGTCTAAGGGATGCCGATCATTGCAATCTAACTGAGTTGAAAGACCATAAGATATTGATTGTGTGGAATAAAATAGATTTGGTGGCAAGACAAGACACCGTCGACGCACAGTTAACCTTTGCGCAGGTGTCTATTTCAGCTAAACAGGCGATAGGCATGGATGATGTTCGCCGATGCATTCGTGCGGCAGCTGGCCTAGCAACCGGTGGTGAAGGGCTGTTTATGGCGCGGCGACGTCATCTTGAGGCGCTTGAAAACGCGTTGACCTATGTGGAGCAGGCGCATTTCCAACTAGACGAACGCCAGGCTGGTGAACTGGTGGCGCAAGACTTGCGTGATGCCATGGATGAACTGGGGCAACTCGTCGGTACGGTCAATGCGGACGAACTGTTAGGTGAGATATTCGCCCATTTCTGCATCGGTAAATAGCCACCGTACGTATATATTAGCGAGTAAACTATTCTATTGTCATTCGAAGTACTGTCCCAGGTTAAACGCATCATGCAAAAAAACCAATCCGAACGAATTCTGCTCCACGTAGCTGGCGTGCTGGGCTTGGTTTTGGTAGTCGCGGTCTGGCAGCACGACTACCTGGCTGAGTTGTACATCAATAATCAGTTGACGCAGGTGGGATGGGTAGTCAATGGTGTTATTCTGCTACTGTTCGTGCTGGGTATGGGGCGACTGGTGCAGTTGTTTCTGCAGTATCGCCTAGAGGAGCAGGCGCTGAACGATTTTTCTGCTGCCCTAGCTTCTGGTGACGATGGTCAGCTTAGTGACGCGCTGGCAACCCCTTCCATTATCAGTGAGCGTTACCAGACCATCGCCGGATTTTTCAAGGCGCGCACCGAAATCAATCACAATGCGCTGGCGGCAACGCTGTTGGCGAAAGAAGCAAGTAAAACAAGTTTTCCTAAATTTATCAATAACATATTGATCTTAACAGGGGTGTTTGGTACGATCGTCTCATTGACCGTTGCGCTGTTGGGTGCCTCAACTGCGATGTCCGCGACCGACAGTCTGCGCGGTATTGATATCGTCATTCATGGGATGTCCACGGCACTGTCGACGACCATGACCGCCATCGTCGCGTATTTTCTGTTTGGATATTTCTATCTGAAACTGCTGGACACACAGTCTTACATATTGGGGTGGGTGGAGCACGAAACCGCAACTCAGCTGATTCCCCGCTATCAAGTGGCCACCCGCTCACCTGAACAAGCGTTGGATGAGATGTTGACCAGCATGGCGGAGACGGTGGAGAACTTTAATACATTCGTTCATCAGATTCAGTCGTTAGGCGCGACTCAAAACCAGGTGCTTGACAACTTCGAACAGCTGACTGACCAGAACATGCGAATGCTGAGTGACATTCGTACCATTTTGCGCGAAGGATTCAGGCTGCGGGACGAATCAACCACCGACTAGACGCACGGCTGGGTCAGCATGAAAGACAATATTGGCGGTTTCGTTGACCTGCGCGTCCATCGTGCGACAGAGAGTAGTCACTCGGACGACAGCATCTGGCCATCCTTTACTGATATCATGATGGTGGTCGTGATGATATTTCTCATGGCTGCGGTCATTTTCATGTTACGAAATGTTCAGCTCGGAGAAGACATAGAGCAGGCTTCATTGGCTGAGCGGCAGGCCTTGACAGAAACCCAAACTTTACGCGAGAGAGTTTTATATCTATCTGAAATTATTGCCCAAACTAGGGAAAAACTGAATCTCACCGAGACCCAGAAAGCAGCACTTGAGGAATTGTCGACGGTGCGCGGAGTGCGCATATCCGAACTCGAAGTACAGACTGCCGAGCTCTATCAGACGCAACAGCAGTTGGACTCCGAAGTGGCGCGACTCACGGAAAATCTCGCCACCCTGCGCGAGCAGCGTGATGCGTTGACTCAACGCATTCAATCCATGAATGTAACCGTCACCGATTTAAATGCGCTGATTATTAAGCGAAATGATGAGTTGAGTCTGTTGCGGACCGAATTGGCCGACCAGCAGAATCAATTGGCGCAACGTACAGCAGAAGTTGCCCAATTGCAAGTGACCCTGAAGGACCTGCGCGCTCAGGAGTCTGATCAACGCATACAGATTGCGCTACTCGAACAGGGTCAGGCAGACCGCGAACTGGAAATTGAGAGTCTGACTGTCGTATCCGCCGCACAACTGGCGCAGATTGCTGAATTATCAGATGCTGAACAGCAGTTGAGTATGGAGTTGCGCACCCGGTTGAGTGACCTGAACACCCTGCAGGCATCTTATCGGGAAAGTACGGCATCCAACGCCGCTTTGCGAGACGAATTGGCGAGTCGCGCGGTTGAACTTGAAGCACTGAAGTTGACTCGTGCACAGTTGCAAGGCGTCATCGCGCAGTTGCAGACAGAGAAAACTGAGCAGAGTCAGCGGCTTGAAAGCCAGACCGAGATACAGACTCAACTACGCGCAACCCTCGCATTGAATGATGCGGAGTTACAGGACCTCAGACAGCTGTTGAGTACTCGCTCCCGTCAACTGAGCGATCTGCAGGTCGATCACCAGAATTTGTCATCGCAGTTGGAAGCCGCGTTGGTCAGTCAGACTGAAAACCGCAGGACGATTGAGACATTGCAACAGGAACTGACGACGTTGACCGCGCAAGATGCCGCGCAGCAAACCGCAAACCAGCAGTTGCAGGCAGAATTAGCCCAACAGGAATCTGAATGGCTACAGACACGGGCGCGTTTGAATCAAGTTCTGGAGGAATTGCAACGGGTACAGATCGCCAGCGTCAAAGCCCGTGACACGCAGCAGGCAACCATCACCAGACTGACAGCAGCGCAGTCACAGAGCGCGTCAATGGTTGAAAAACAACGCCAACAGTTAACGCAGCTTGAACAGCGCCTGCAGCAGTTGACTCGTGAAAATACCGATTTACAACGCGAACTTGATTTTAGTCGACGCTTGCAAGCAGACCGTCAACAGCAGATTGAGACCCTTCAGGCAGTGATGGGGCAACTGAGTCTCGACCTTCAGGCGCGCGACGAGCGACTGGAAGGCCTGCAGGTGGAAAAGGCGCGGTTACTAGAAACGGAGATGCGCAGCGAACAGGAAATGGCTGAACTGCGGGTAGCCTACCAGGAACGCATCGCTGAATTGAAAAATCTGATGACCACACTCACATTGCGAAACGATGAAGTAGAACAGCTAGAGAGTGAACTCATTGAATTGAAAGAAGATCACGCACTGATGTTGCGGCCGGCGCGTAGCCCACTCAATCGGTTTCTTGTGGAGGTTTCCTTCAGTAAATCACCAGTAGGTGAGCCGATTTACAAGTACCGTCATCAAGAGCAGGAGTCGGCGACTCAAGTGTCGCGAGAAGAATTGGACAGGATACTTGGGCGACTCAAAGCTGAACATCCAGAAGGTCTTTATACCCGAGTGATCATTCCTGATGAAGAGCGATTGACGTTTGGGGAGGCATGGGAGTTCACCGAATACATCCAATCCAATTATGATTATTATGCCAATCCATAACTAAGACCTGCAACCATGCCAATCCTTACGTTGGCGTTAAAAAATCTGCATATTGGCGAGAGCGTTCGATTGGCAGTCGCGTGGCGGAGTTGGCCAGGTAGAATCGAATCATTCTTGCGGTGTCCATTGAGGCGACACACCTACATAAACCACATAAATCTTCTACAAATTTACGTTTTAATCAACCGACAATGTGGGATAATGAATGGCAAGAGTATGGGGTCATGGCAGTTTTTCCTATTGATGCAACGATTAATGGATGCCAATAACGTCAGTGTTAACCGCCACCAACCCAGCCTATTGGGTTACCTACCAAGTTTTTTCTGGTAAGCCAAAATTTCAATAAACTTCGCATGGTTTGGAAAATCAACAGTCACCGCCGGTTAATCTGAGTCGCGCTTGGATGAATAATGATGATCTATGACGTAATTGTTGTCGGGGGTGGCCACGCTGGTGCAGAAGCCGCGATAGCGGCGGCGCGCACTGGCAGTCGCACGTTATTGTTGACACATAACATTGATACCATTGGTCAGATGTCGTGTAATCCGGCTATCGGTGGCATCGGCAAGGGCCACATTGTTCGGGAAATTGATGCGTTGGGCGGTTTGATGGCGCACGCTGCTGACCGGAGTGGCATCCAGTTTCGGCGTCTGAATGTCCGTAAAGGTCCGGCGGTGCGCGCGACTAGGGCGCAGACGGATCGGGCACTGTACCGGACTGCGGTACGAAAGATGCTGGAACAGCAGGAGAATCTGTTCATCTTTCAACAGGAAGTGGAAGATTTGTGGGTGAGTGGTGCCCAAGTCAATGGTGTCGTTACCACATTAGGCATGCGCATTCAGTCCCCGTGTGTGATCTTGGCCACCGGCACCTTTTTGGGTGGTGTGTTGCATGTTGGACTGCAACAGCGCCGCGGCGGGCGCGCGGGTGATGCGCCGGCTAACCGGTTGGCGGCCAGACTTCGGGAGATGATGTTCCACGTGGAACGTCTGAAAACCGGGACGCCACCGCGTATAGATGGACGGACGATCAATTATACCCGGTTGATTGAACAGCCGGGCGATCAGCCGACCTTGGTGTTTTCATTTATCGGTGCGCAGTCCGAGCACCCCCGACAGGTGTCCTGTCACATCGCCAACACGAACGAAAAAACACACGATATCATTCGCCGGCACCTCAAGGAATCAGCAATGTATGGTGGGGCCATTGACTCTGTTGGCCCACGTTACTGTCCATCTGTGGAGGACAAGGTCGTTCGATTTGCGGAGCGAACTGCGCATCAGATATTTGTCGAGCCGGAGGGGCTAGATACCTGCGAAATATACCCGAACGGTATTTCAACCAGTCTACCTTATGATGTGCAGTGTGAATTTGTGAATTCCATTGATGGTTTCGAGACCGCGCGGATCACTCGACCGGGGTACGCCATTGAGTATGATTTTTTGGATCCGCGCGATTTGTATCCCTCACTTGAAACGAAAGCACTCAGTGGACTGTATTTTGCCGGTCAGATCAACGGTACGACGGGCTATGAGGAGGCCGCGGGTCAGGGCTTGATTGCCGGTCTCAATGCTTCTCGCCAGGCACGACAGCTGGAGGCTTGGTGGCCACGTCGCACGCAAGCCTACTTGGGTGTGTTGATTGATGATCTGGTAACCAAGGGTGCGGATGAACCCTATCGAATGTTCACTTCGCGCGCGGAAAACAGACTGCTGTTGCGTGAAGACAACGCCGACCTACGGCTGACTGAAATGGGCCGCGAACTGGGTTTGGTTGATGATCATCGTTGGCAATTGTTCTGTACCAAACGAGATGCCATTGAACGGGAACGCGCGCGGCTGAAAGCCATCAGAGTGACCCCTAAGCATGAAACACAGATGCTCAGTGAGCAAATCATGGGACGGCCATTGGCCCACGAAACCACTTTATTTGAGTTATTGCGAGACCCGGAGGTCAGTTACCCAGCAGTGATGAAGTTCCCCGGCGCGGGCATTGCCGTCGCGGACCCGGCCGTCGGTGAACAGCTGGAAATCGAAGCGCGTTATGAAGGTTATATTCAACGACAGCAGTCAACGTTGTCCCGCACGCAACAGTTGGAGAATGTTGTATTACCCCCAACGATTGATTTTACCAATGTGCATGGCCTGTCGAACGAGGCTCGCCAGAAACTGCAGGCGCACTCCCCGAAAACTCTGGGTATGGCATCGCGCATCCCAGGAGTCACGCCAGCCGCAGTATCAGCCCTAGCCGTACACCTGAAAAAACAGTCCCTGCAACGCATGGCATTGGCAGAATAGTAGACGACCGATGACATGAATCGTAGCAAGCCCATTGGCGGTCCTATCCAGCGATCGCTACCCGCTGTAGCGGTCCCCAGTGATGAATTGGTGTTACGAACAGAGCTGGCCGGTCGGTTGCGCAAGGCCGCCAAGGCGATGAGTGTGGTGCTGTCAGACGACCAGATTGAGCATGCCATTGCTTACGCAGAATTGCTGTTACAGTGGAATCGGTGCGTTAATCTCACGGGCATTCGAACTTTACAAGGCGTTGTAATTAAACATTTTATTGATTGTCTGGCGATTGTCGACCAGGTTGTGGGAACGCGCGTCATTGATATTGGGAGTGGCGCCGGATTTCCCGGTATTGCCGTCGCATTGGCGCGGCCTGATCTAGATGTTTGGTTACTGGATGGTAATTCGAAAAAGATACAGTTTCTACGCCATGCGATTGCCCGATTCGGTTTTTGCAACGTGCAGGTGGTCCATCAACGTATTCAGCAGTTGGCAATGGATGAGAAATTCGATACGGCAATGGTGCGAGGATTGGGGGCGATGGCAACTATCGCCGAAATGGCCTTGCCGGTGATTGCCTCCCAAGGCCGTGTTATCGCGATGAAAGGAAGATTCCCAACCCAAGAACTGGCTGCTTTACCAAGCACATGCCAGGTTACCGTGCGGAATCTCAAAGTGCCTTATCTAGTTGGCGAGCGGCACACCGTCATATTACAACATCCTGATTGAGAACCAATATCTTTAGCATGACCCGCGTTGTCGCAGTTACCAGTCAGAAAGGTGGGGTTGGTAAAACAACCACAACGATCAACGTGGCGGCACTGTTGGCCCGTGCCAAACGACAGGTATTGGCGATTGACTTGGATGCCCAGGCCAATCTGACGTCGGGGGTCGGTATGACTCCCCAAGTCAATACTCGGGGGATTTACGATGTCATTCTAGGGCTGGCGGCTTTGGACGAAGTCGCCGTGGCCAATGATGCGGGGTTTGATGTTGTTCCAGCCAATCGTAATCTGTCGGGAGCACAGTTAGAGCTGCTCAATGTTAAACAGCGAGAATATCAGCTCAAGAATGCAATACAAGGAATGTGTAGTCAATATAATTGGGTGTTACTGGATTGTCCGCCATCTATCAACATTGTAGTGATCAATGCGCTGGTTGCCGCCAATAGCGTGATCATCCCAACTCAGTGTGAATATTTTGCACTGCAGGGTTTGGTAGAATTGCTGGACACCATTAAACGGGTGCAGCAGAATTTCAATACCGACCTGAAGATTGATGGTATTCTCCGTACTATGCATGATAAGAGAAATAAGTTGAGCCGGGAAGTATCAGATCAACTGAACGAGTACTTGGGGGATCAGGTTTACCGTACGATCATTCCTAGAAATGTGCGGCTTGCAGAGGCATCCGGACATGGAAAATCAATCATTGATTATGATAAAAAGTGTATAGGAACAATGGCTTATATGGCGTTTGTCGGTGAACTGCTGAATCAGGATAATGGCCAATGAGTGGTGCTGAAAAATTAGGCCGAGGTCTTGATGCGTTACTCGGTGCACTGGAGACCGAACGCGTCGGTGCAGAGGCGAAGGCCATTCGTACCGTCGCCATTGAAAAACTCCAGCCCGGCCCTTTTCAGCCGCGCACCCGTTTCAGTGAATCGTCTATTCGAGAGTTGGCCGATTCAATTACGGCGCATGGCATTATTCAGCCCATTGTCGTTCGTGCTGCCGGTAACGGCAGTTATGACATCATTACCGGTGAACGACGTTGGCGAGCGGCGCAGTTGGCCGCACAACGCGAGGTGCCGGTCATTATCCGGACGGTTGGCGACCAGGACGCGATGGCCCTGGCATTGATTGAGAACATTCAACGAGAAGACCTGAACGTTACTGAAGTGGCGCAGCTGCTGAAACGACTGATTGATGAATTTGCATTGACGCATGCTGAAATTGCCGCTAGCGTCGGTCTATCGCGTGCATCCGTAACCAATCTCATTCGCTTACTGAGTCTCACTCAACCGGTGTTCGAAATGCTCGCCGAAAATCAGCTTGAGGCCGGACATGCAAAAGTTCTATTAGCATTGACCGGCGAAGATCAAATTGACGCGGCGCGCCTTGTGGTCAAACGGTCACTGTCCGTACGCAAGACCGAAGCGTTGGTTAAGAACTGGAAGTCGCGGCCTTCACCTGAACCCCCGGAGACCAATACGACACAAGATACCGATATTGCACGCCTTGAGAGAAAACTGTCTGAGCGTCTGACTGCCAAAGTTTCCATTTATGACCGAAAGGGCAAAGGTCATATTAAAATCAACTATCAGAGCCTGGAAGAACTGGAAGGCGTTCTTGAACGTATCGGTTGAAAGGGCCTGTCGACACTATCCAATGAATCACGCAGATTACTGACATGACTATCGAAAATAAAAACTTGATGAAGTACTATCCAATCATTATTCCGTTGATGGTGACAGGGTTTCTAGTTACCGGATGCGCACAAATCGGGGACCGGAGCGTATCGCTGATCCCTCGGACGAAATTGACAGATCCGCTTGAAGTTCCACCGGGGCTATCTCCCCTACCGGAACCTGAACAGTTTGTTGTGCCTGGTGAACTGGCGGCCAGTGAATCCGGACCTCCTGACTTGGGACCGGAGCAGTTACGCGCCTACCAGATCTGGTTGGAATTCGAAGAGTTCAAGAAATATCAAGAACAGGTCAGTGGTGCGGGCCTCACGCCAGAAGGTTATCAGATGGCAAAAATGAGTGGCGAAGGGCTGTTCAAAATCTCCACTATTACCGATCTTGAAGTCCCCACCATCCGACTCTTGGTGTATGACGATGTGGATACAGTTTGGAATATGCTACCATCCGTTCTGGCCGATATGAATGTTTATATCTCCCGAGTGATCGACGAAGAACGAACCATGTTCGTAGGCAATACGGGTGCGAAAGAACAGTTTAGACTGGCACAGCGATTCAGATTGAAGGAATACTCAGGTAGTATTGATCAGTTGCGTGTACGGTCGGTTGATGGGGAACAGACGGAGATTGTCGGATTAACCGATACGGATGTGTTGGTCAATCCAGAAGCGGGCCGCGAGTTTTTTGGGCGCTTACGGTTCTATCTGCTTACCCGATATGAAAATGAAGACGGCCGAACTTATACACAAAGCGGCCAGAATGAAGTTCGCAAATGGATGCTTACCGGGGCGGATGGACAACAGTCAATTCTGGTGGCTGACCGCTTTGAATCGGTCTGGGCTAAAGTGGGTCGGACACTGCAGGGCGCCGGGGCCGGCATTCAAGATATGAATCGTAGCGAGGGCGTTTATTATGTCAGTTTTGGTGGCAGTTCCAAGCAAAAAAAGAAAAGAAAATTCAGGTGGCAGTTCTGGCGACCTAAGAGCGTGGAACTTCCGACACAGAATGAGTACCAGGTGTTTGTCAAACAACAGGGTGACAATACGGAAGTTTCGGTTAAGTATGCCGGTGAAGGAGCGGACCGCACCGATAACATGGAAACTGAGCGGAATGTACTGCTGATCATCTATGAGCGACTCACAGTTTAGACGGCTCGGCAGAAAAGCAACAGTTGATGCGCCATGGATGGTAGATTTCAACATCCTTTGAGAATTTAAGCATGTTGAGCTGGACAACAATGAACTCAATTAATGGGTGTAGAAGATATCTTTCAGGTGGTCATCCGAAAATGATTGAGGTTTCTGTGGGTTTCGACAATATTTTTATTCGAGATTTTGACCGGATTTCTGTTTCATCTCCATCTGAACGGACGCCACCACATTGACGTGCAAATTCGTCATGGGTGGTGTCCGGTCTGCAGCCGACTCGATTGAGTTGTCCAGGGTTTGGGTGTTAGTAACAGGGAACTCGTCTGTCTCTTAGTCCCGGTGTAATGGAGGTTTCCTATTGCTTGCCGGGTGAATTTGGTTACATTTTTATGCCGTTGAATCATCCCGGTCATTAATCGGTAGAGGTGTTCTTTGTTCAGCAGTTAATCTTCGATTAGAGCCAAATTGACCGGTTTCTCGTATTTAAAACGGTTTGGATACAACAATCCATTATTCAGGGAATGTGTGGCGCATCTTTTTCATTGTGACCATGAGTCCTGAAACTCTTCACAGGGTGGCTAGCCGTGAAATCCAATCGGCCAGTGTTCTGTGTCAAGTTTTTTGTTTCTACACTACTTCTCGAAACACATCATGAATGGTAAATTGATGAACAAATGAGACAACGGAGATCTATCTAGCGCCATGCTCAGACAGCTGGTTTTGGGCGTTACAGCCATCACCTCCGACAATGAGTGAGACACCACCACCTATCAACAGACTCACGACTGACAAAATAATGATTCGTGCCAACGACCCCGTCCGAGTGGCAACCGACGACGGTTGCTGAACTGAATGACACGTTATGTGTTCAGCGAGGTGGACTTTTCCAGCCGTACCAGTTACTCATCGCTGATGGTATAAACCGACGACTGGTCGGTGTCATTTTTTGTTTGGGGCGATGCTCCCCATCTTTGTGTCCCACTTCAAGCGCACTGCGGCGGATTTTTACCGACGGCTACCGCCCGGCTAACGTTGACTTGGGGCTTGATCCATCTTCACTGACTGTGGCACAGAAAACCATTGCATTCATCCGCGCCGTCAATCAAATTAGATGGAGCCGGGCTGATTCCGTCGAGCAGCTGGCTATGAAGCTGAAACACTAATTATTGACTCTCGCCGGTGCCTTCGCTTGGCTCCATTGATTGTTGAAATTCCCGGTATCGCTGATATTCTTTCCACTCTTTCCAGAGTAGATATTCCTGATATTCAGGGTCGTCAGCGCCCGGTCTAAATTTATTCCCGCCTGCACCAAGAAATCTCAATGGTGTTCCAGGCCCGGTATGTGTCCTGGGTGATTCGGGAATGGGAGGTCCAGGCGGCGTGTCGGCTTTCTGGCCGCCACAGCCGGTAGCCAAAATCAAAAAACCGCTTAGAACCACGATGAATATAGAAACAGATGGTCGAGAACGAGTAAACAGTAAACGCATTGCTAACCTGAAACGGAAGAGAGTAAATTGAATTGGTTAAGTGAGATGCTGAAATTTGAAACTTGATTATATACGACCATTTTCTGTCAAGTCGGTCAATTTCTTCTGCTTTTTGTTTTTCTCGTGTCAGTCCACCGCTCGCTTCAGCAGCTGCTCTACATGAGGAAGCATCTGCTGGATGATCAGCGCCACACCATCCGCATTTGGATGAATGCCATCCGCTTGGTTGAGGGTGGGCTCCGTCGCCACGCCTTCCAAAAAGAAAGGGTAAAAAAGCAGTTCATATTTTTCCGCCAACTGTGGAAAAATAGCATCAAAAGCTAGGTAATAATCAGGGCCTAAATTTCTGGGTGCCATGGCACCGGCCAATAATATGGGAAGACTGCGGCGGTTGATTCTGCCAATCAGTTCATCAAGATTTTGCCGAACCTGTTCCACTGGAATGCCGCGAAACGCATCATTGTGCCCCAAATGTAGGATGACGGCTGAATAGTTGTCAGCCAGTACCCAGTCGATGCGCGCGAGTCCACCGTGTGTCGTGTCGCCGGAAACACCGGCATTGAAAACTCGAATATCGTATGATTTTTTCCGCAGTGCGTTTTCCAACTGAGTTACAAATCCATTTTCAACCGCCAGTCCGTAACCGGCAATCAAACTGTCACCGACCGCGACCAGATTAACGGTATTGCTGCCGCATACACTATGGGTAACCAGTAGCAGTAGACAACCGGTAACTACAGAACTGAATGGGTGCGGTGCCCCAAGCGACCGGCGTACCGCTGGTCTAATCGACCGGTAATTTTTTAAGATCGTATGCGTGATCAAAATATCAGTCGTTTGGTGACCCGGCAGTCAAACGCATTTCATTGCTCTGTAAAGTTACCTGAGATGATGTTCACTCACACATTTGGGCAAAAGAAGTCAACCATCCAGAGCAAAGTGTGGTTCACGACCAGTTCGCAGAATGGCCGGCGTACCGATAATCAAAATGCGCATTGACGGTGCCCTGAGTCTATCACCACATTCAACGGTGTTTAAACGCTGCCAGTGGGTTAAGGTTCGGATCTGGATTCGTCAACCACGATGGTTGATTTGCGACCCAATTCATCACCATAGTCTTCTGCCAGCCAGTTTTTAAACGACAGGACCATAACGATCAATACGCCCATCAGTGGCAGTGCAACGACGATTGATGCTGTCTGTAGTGGTTTGAGACCACCCAGATACATCAGGCTGAGCGACACGCCGGCCAAGACGAATGCCCAAAACAGTCGATGCCAACGCGCCGGTTCCTGCAATTCACCTTCCTGCTCCTCTGTGGCGACGGCGGCCAGGGTAAAAGCTGATGAGTCTAGTGTCGTTGCACCGAATATGAACGCAAGGACGACGAACACAATCAGT
Organism: Arenicellales bacterium; assembly: GCA_965116205.1. GTDB lineage: Bacteria > Pseudomonadota > Gammaproteobacteria > Arenicellales > JAJDZL01 > JAJDZL01. The sequence continues at coordinate 1,171,012 of OZ220493.1, forward strand.
ACGACAATGCCTATAGGCAGTGCGGTGATGGTTGCGATGATCGCTTCAGGCGCTCCGGTATTCGCAAGAATATCGGAAATGGGTACGATTCCATTGAGGTCGAAGTACATGCTGGTGTTTCCTAAAATGGCAAAAAATATCCAGCAGCCCATCGTACCGCCAACTACCTCGGCAACGATCAGTTGGCGTATCGTTCTCCCTCTTGAAATGCGCGCGACGAAAAGCCCCATGAATGGTGCATAAGCGATCCACCAAGCCCAATAGAATATTGTCCATCCTTCTGGAAACCCCCCTTTTTCTATCGGATCCATCCAGAAACTCATCTGCACAAAGTTCTGGATCAGCAGTCCGACACTATTGGTGAATGAACTGATCATAAAAACGGTCGGGCCGAACAGAAAAGTGAATCCCAGCACCAAAATAATGAGTATCAGGTTAAGATCGCTGAGACGCTTGATGCCTTTTTCGAGTCCGGAATACACACTCGCACCGAAAATGATGGCCCAGATGATCACGACAATTACATCAATTTTAAATGTTCGAGAAACATTGAATAATTCCGCAATGCCGGCTGAAAGCATCGGTGTTCCGAGTCCCATGGATGTGCCAACTCCGCCAATCAAGCCAAACATAAAGAGGATGTCAATAATTTTCCCGATCGGTCCGCGGGCGGCCTTTTCGCCAATGAGACCTTCACAGGCAGCAGACAGTCGCAGTACGGAACGCTTTCGATTCCACAAGAGGTAAGCCAGCGGTAGGGTTGGGATACAGTAAACCGCCCATGCGGTAAATCCCCAGTGAAACATACCATACATGGCGGCGAATTCAGCCGCTTTCGGAGTCTTCGCCTCAATGCCCAGCGGTGGCCCTGAGTAGTAGTACGCCCACTCGATCGTCCCCCAGTACAATACGGCCGCACCGATTCCCGCGCAGAACAGCATGGCGATCCAACTGGGCAGTGCGAACTCTGGCTCCGCATCCGGTCCACCGAACTTTACGTGGGCGAACCGCCCCATGGCAAAGTAGACCAGAATGCCAAACGCACCGATGGTAAACCACAGATAAGCCCAGCCCACTTTGCCGGTGGTGATGCCAAGCAGCATACCCAGAAAATTTTGACCGGCTTCAGGTGCTGTGATTAGGGGGATGACCAATCCGGCAATGACGATCAGTGACACCCAAAATATGGTTTTATCTATTTTTGGACCTTTCATTGGTTGAACCTCCTGAGTTTAGAAGCGAACCTGTCGCTCAAGTTCGTCCGGTTTCGGGGCGAGCCATTCTTCAAAAATGACACTGATATGCTCCATGTTCTGTGCCCACCATTGAGAATCCACCTGAAATGCGGTGTCAAGATTCGACGTGGGTAGGTAGGGTTTGATGGTTTCGTCAATCAGCATCTGCGCTGACTTGCGAACTGGCCCATAAGGAATATACTGGGTCTGCTTCGCCATGTTTTCGGTCTGCGTCGCAAATTGGATGAATTGCCTGGCATTCTCCAGACGGGGAGAGCCTTTGGGTATGGCCCAATATTCCACTTCGACCATGTGGCCATCCCAAATGATGCTGAGCGGTTGACCATCATTAACGATGGGTGAATAGAGCCGCCCATTCCAAGCCGTACTCATGGATACCTGATCGGATAATAGCATTTCTACAGGTTCATTGCCATCGGTCCACCAGACGATATTGGATTTTAATCGGGTGGCAATGTCAAACGCCAGCGCAACCCCATGAGGTGTCGAAAGGATGGCATACACATCCTGCGGTGCAATGCCATCGGCAATTAACGCCCATTCCAGCAACCCGGCCGGCGTCCGCCGCAGACCACGTTTGCCGGGAAACTTTTCAAGGTCGAAAAAATCCCGGATGCTGGTTGGCTGGACATCTGGAAAGGCGGTTTCGTGGTAGGCGATGACGGTCGACCAGATGACACTGGGATAGCCGCACTCATGCCAATAGGTTGCCGGAATGTCTTCACTCGCCGGAGTGCCATCGGCACCATCGGTGATGAGCGATGCGTCGGTGGGTTCCAGCAGGCCGGCATCGCAGGCGGAAATTAAACTCGACAGTTCCATATCGACAACGTCCCATTTAACATTCGCCGATTGAACTTGACTCTTGATCTCGTCAAGGCCGCCAGCATAATCGATCATGTTGATGACCTTGCCGCTGGTCGCTTCCCAAGGTCTGACATAAGCCAGCATCTGACTCCTGGTATAAGTGCCCCCATAACTGACTACGTTCAACGTCGTTTCGTAGGAATGTGCTAGTACCGTATTCGTGAATCCAGCCATCAGTAGACTGAATACGGCTGGAAAAACCAATCGAAATCGGACAAACTTAAGCGGGATTGACCACATATTTATCCTCCTTTTGAGAAATGAAAAGATGGTTATATGAGTGCCCGAGGTCGCTTCTTGAAACAGAACTGATGTTGCCTGAAGGTCGAATTTTGCACGACAATCAAGTTGCAAGAATACGAACGCGCATTTTCTAGGTTCCATTTATAACAGAAAATACTTGTTTATTTTCATTGAATCCACATATATATGGAAAATTAGCGTGTTCGGGACTAAATAATCGCGACGGGTATCCCTCAATTGGTTGACATGGGCAGGTCTGCCATGGCTATCCCCCTCGTACATCCGCCAGCCAGAGACATTCATCTTCAGTGCTAAACAGTGAAAATAACATCGTGTCCCTGCAACAGATCTGGTTGATTCTGCAGAGTCAGGCCGGTCCGGTTGAGATCCTGCGCGGCGTGGACTTGCATGTCAGAGGCGGCGAGAGTCTCTGCATTTCCGGTCGTTCGGGGGCCGGCAAAACTAGCCTGCTGATGATTATTGGTGGTATGGAGCGAGCCACTCACGGAGCGGTGGTAGTGGCCGGTAACCATCTCAATCAATTGACTGAGGACGCCTTGGCAAAATATCGGCGCGAACGAATTGGTATTGTGTTTCAGTCCTTTCACCTGATTCCGACCATGACTGCACTGGAAAACGCCGCCTTGCCACTGGAACTGGCCGGTCAGTCCGATGCATTGGAAAGATCTCGTCAAGCACTGGCGGATGTGGGCCTCGAGAAACGCTGGTATCACTATCCCAGCCAATTATCGGGAGGTGAACAGCAGCGTGTCGCTATCGTGCGTGCACTCATCACTCAGCCTGATTTGATTCTCGCCGATGAACCCACGGGTAACTTAGATGCCGCGAATAGCACGAAACTCATGGACCTGCTGTTTCAGCTCTGTAGTGATAGTGGTGCGACGCTTCTGCTGATCACTCACCAAAGTGATCTGGCCAACCGCTGCCAGAAGCAGGTGATTATGTCGGATGGTAAAATTATCGATTCCACCGGTATTTCGGATTGATCCATGCTGGCCAGGGTCGTCAGAGTTGCACTACGCGACCTGCGGCATGGCTACCGTGGGTTTTGGATTTTCTTCAGTTGTCTGGCATTGGGCGTTGCCGCCATCACCCTGGTTACCATCTTATCGTCTGGACTGATTAGTGGCATTCAAAGAGATGGCCAACTCATACTGGGCGGCGATCTGGCAGTGCAGCAGCAGTTTCGCGAACTGACTGACGAACCGCTTGCAGCACTGAACGAATACGCCGTCGAAATGGCGCAGTTTGTCGAGTTGACCACCCTGTTGCGCACCACCGACACCCAAAACAGTATTTTGGTATCGCTCAAAGCGGTGAATGACACCTATCCGCTTTATGGCACGGTGAAAATTCAGGATGGCAGTACACTAGCCGACGCCATTGCTTGGGATGGCGCCGCGTGGGGTGCGCTAGTTGACCCCTTCATTGTTACCTCCGGGCGCGCTCAAGTTGGTGATCAGGTGGGGTTTGGCACCAACTCATTTCGGGTGACCGGCATCATTGATGATGAGCCGGATCGGATGGCCAGTGCCGGTCGCTTCGCCTTTTGGCCGCGCGTCATCGTGCATCGTGACGCGTTGGACAACTCGGGGTTGTTAGGCTTTGGTAGCCGGAGCAGTTTTGAGTATCGAGCTAAGTTGGTAGCTGAGAACGATCCAGGCGAGGTTGTGGCTGAGTTACAAAGCCAGTTCCCGGGACTAAATGTGCGTGACTTCCACAACGCGTCTCCCAATCTTTCGGAAATTGTCGATCGAATCGGCGTCCTGCTCTCATTGGCTGGTTTAACGACGCTGCTGATCGGCGGCGTCGGGGTTAGCAATGCAGTGCGGGCGTACTTGGAGACGCGGCTGACAACGATTGCCATTTTGAAGTGTATCGGTGGGTCCCATGGTTTCGTCTTGCGTACTTTCCTGTTCCAGATGCTGCTGTTGTCAGCTGTCGGCGTGCTGATCGGTCTCCTGATTGGTATTGTCATTGCGCTGTTTACCTCGGTGGCTGTAGAACGGCTACTATCGGTACCACTTGATGTGACCTTGCGTCCGGCACTGATGGTCATTATCGTCACGTATGGCATGTTGACGGCAATGCTGTTTACGTTGTGGCCTTTGACTCGGGCGTTGAACACCTCACCAGCCATCCTGTTTCGGAATTTTATTGCCGCGCAGCGGCCGCGCATGGGGTGGCAAGTTGTCGTTGCCACGGCAGTGATTGCCCTGCTGTTGGCCAGCATCGTGATCTACAACGCGCAACAGAAATCATTCGCGATATGGTTCGTAATCGGCGTAACCGTCGCGTTCCTCGTTTTTCGCCTCATCAGTATCGCCATGATGAAACTGGCAAAACTCGCTGGCGGACGGTTTTCATCGGTGATTCGGCTAGCCTTGGCGAATCTACATCGCCCCGGCGCGGCCACGGCAGATACGGTGTTGGCTATCGGCCTGGGCCTGTCCGTACTGATTGCGACGGCGATGGTGTCCACTAATCTGAACCGACAGATCTCCGACCTGATTCCCGAACGTGCCCCGGCGTTCTTTTTCATTGGTGTTCAATCCACCCAGATGGCGCAGTTTCGCAGTTTATTGGCGCAGTCGGGTGGGGTAACGCAACTCAACACCAGGCCTTTCATTCCTGGTCGGATCACTCGTATCAAAGGTTTGGATCCCTACGATGCATTGGTTGATGAAGCCGGTGAGTGGCTGATTGATGATGGCGGCGAGCGCATATTTTCTTATACGGCTGAGCCACTGGACAACGTGAGCATGGTGGCTGGGGAATGGTGGCCGGCGGACTACCAGGGTGCACCGTTGCTTTCCATCCACAAAGATGTCGCCGATAGTTTTGCACTGACCATCGGTGACGAAATAACATTGAACATTCTGGGTCGGGAAATTATCGGGCGCGTACACAATGTTCGCGATTTGGAATGGCGTTCGATGCAATTGAATTTTGCCATTATGCTGTCCCCGGCGCCTCTGCAGTCCGTACCGCATTCGAATGTTGCCACCGCGCATGTTGATGCTGATGCTGAGTTTGCCGTACAGGATTTGATCGCCGGGCAGATGCCTAATGTAACCGTGATTCGGGTTAAAGAAGCACTCAGCCGGGTTAGTGCATTGGTGAGTCGGGGGCGGACTGCAGCTCAATCCATCAGTGTGGTAACCATCATTGCCGGCATACTGGTACTGGCGGGCATCGTAATATCGGAAAATCGCCGTCGCGCGTATGAAAGCGTCCTACTGAAAACGATCGGTGCCTCGCGCCGCTTCATCCTCACCACGTTTTCGCTTGAGTACTTCATCCAGGGGGTGGTGGCGGCGCTGGCAGCCATCCTGGTCGGCTCATTGATCTCTTGGGCTGTCATCAAGCGATTGATGGGGTGGGATTGGTATTTCATGCCATGGTCGGCAATCAACACCATCATATTTGGTTTGACGATTGCCTTGAGTTTGGGGATGCTCGGCATCTGGCGTGCGCTGCGGCATCGGCCGCTGTATTACCTGCGCAATGAATAAAAGGTCGCCGGACTTGGCAATACGGCGGAAATTAATTCGCGAGCATGGCTTGGCCATTGCGTTGGCGTCAATACTCAACCCACAATTGCCGCCGCCGCGCTAACGTCCTGATATAATCCGGCAACAGAAATTGATCCACTGAAATGGCGTGGTACTCTCTGACCCGGTCAGATGCATGAACAGTCCTGTCCAATACTAACCGTTAACTGATTTTCTTTTGCGCACAATGCCAAATTGGTCACTGATGATTAATAATGCCAACGTATTCCGCAATGAGGCCATGGGTTGGGTGATTGCATCATCTCACTGCCGCGCGTCAGGATTTTACCGACACGGCTAAGATACATAGTTACCGTCATCGGAAAAGTCGTTGAATGATGTCTCGCTCACTGACTGAGTTTTGGGTTGGACTGTTTGTGCTTGGCGGAGTACTGGCGATTGCCCTGCTGGCTTTTCGTGTTGATGGCGCTGGCGTATTTCTGATGGAACAGAACTATCGGGTTTATGCCAAGTTCGACAACATTGGCGGGTTGCGGGTGAAAGCACCGGTGACCATCGCTGGGGTGACCATTGGCCGCGTATCGGCCATTTCGGTGAATATGGAAGATTTCAGTGCGCGGGTGGAACTGGAGATGGCGCAGGAATTTGATCGTATTCCGATAGACACCAGCGCCCGGATTTTGACCGCCGGTCTACTCGGTGCACAATATATCGGCCTCGAACAAGGCGCAGAAGATGATTTTCTCAATGAGGGTGACTACATTGAGTTTACGCAGTCAGCACTTGGATTCGAAGACCTGGTGGGCGGTTTTTTGGTGCGTCAGGGTGCCGAAGAGTAGCGACGCGCAATAGCGATGGTCACGATGGACCAACAGCGTAATGGAACGGTTGTGCTACGGGGTGCACTGCAATTTGATACCGTGACAGCACTGGTTGACAGTCTCAATTTCGATCAATGGCCAGATAGACGTGTACTGATTGACCTCAGTGCCGTTGAGAGCGTGGACAGTGCCGGTTTGGCACTCTGTCTGGAGTGGGTCAGTCGGGCGCAAAGCCGGGCGATTGTCATAGCCTTTCGAGGAGTTCCCGAAAAGCTGCGACGCTTGGCGGAACTGAATCACGTGGCGGACCTGTTTGCCGAGCCGGAGGTGGCATAGGGATATCGCATCGGCCGGCAAGAGGGTAGTTGGTTGTGCAATTCATGGGTGAGTGATGCACGGCGACCATGGTTTGCCGGGATGATGGTACATTCAGTACGATGTCGCGCTTGTCATGTGATAAAATTTAACCCATCATACTGAACCAAAAATCTCACGTATACGCATGCCAACACCGGAAGACGTCAAACACTGGATTGAAGCAGGACTGCGCGGCGCATCGGCCGAAGTGGTTGGCGACGGACGGCATTTTGAGGCTGTTGTCGTCAGCGCTGAATTCCACGGCAAAATGATGCTGGAGCAGCATCGCATGGTGTATGCCGGACTGGGTGACAAGATGAATGTCATTCATGCGTTGTCGTTGAAGACTTACACCCCTGAACAATCGCCACATGGCACTTAACCCCACGAATTATGAACTACTGTAACTGAACACGGAGATAACACCACAATGACACCTCAAGAACGCATCAAAAACACAGTTGAAAATAACCACATCGTTTTGTTTATGAAAGGCACGCCGCAATTTCCACAATGTGGTTTTTCCAGTCGTGCAGTACAGATTCTGGAGGCCTGCAACGCTGAATTTGTCACGGTCAATGTACTGAGCGATATGGATATCCGGGAAGGCATCAAACAGTATTCCAATTGGCCAACTATCCCGCAGGTCTACATTGATGGCGAATTCGTTGGCGGTAGCGATATCCTACTGTCCATGTACCAGGATGGTCAACTACAGGGAAAACTCAAACTGGCGAATTGAACCACTGATGCGCAATCGCCCTGGGTTGTGCATAGTATTGTTGAGTTAGTCTTGGATCAGTTAGTTGTCAGGGGTGGTGCTCCGTTGCACGGCACCGTGCGCATCTCTGGCGCAAAAAATTCAGGGTTGCCGATGCTCATGGCGTCGCTGCTGTCCGAAGAGCCATTACGCATCAGTAACATTCCCTATCTGCAGGACGTATCGACGGCACTGGACCTTCTCTGCCGTCTGGGTGCTGCGGTGGAACTGGATGAAACCACGGATATCGTCGTCTGTACCCGAGAGGTCAGCAATTTCTGTGCGACTTACGAACTGGTCGAGACCATGCGGGCGTCGATTCTGGTGCTGGGACCGCTCTTGGCGCGTTTCGGTGAAGCACAGGTTTCCATGCCCGGCGGCTGCGCCATCGGTGCGCGACCCATTGATCTCCACATCGCCGGACTGAAGGCACTCGGGGCGAGAATCAAGGTTGCCGACGGTTATATTCAGGCGACTGCCGACCGATTACACGGTGCACATATCTTTATGGATACCGTATCGGTAACCGGCACTGAGAATCTGATGATGGCTGCCACTTTGGCGATGGGTACGACAGTCATTGAAAATGCTGCTCAGGAACCGGAGGTGGTCGATCTGGCCAATTGCCTGAATGGCATGGGCGCGCGCATTGCCGGTGCCGGCACCAGTAAGCTGATCATTGACGGCGTGGAGCAGCTGAATGCCCATCATCATACGATCATTGCTGACCGCATTGAGGCGGGTACTTTTCTAGTGGCCGGCGCGGTCACCGGTGGTCAGGTGACAGTGCGCGATGTACAACCGGAAAACATGGTCGCAGTCTTGGAGAAACTCAACGACGCCGGGGCGGAGATCAATTTGGGCATCGACTGGATCAGTCTTGAAATGAAGGGTAACCGGCCACAAAGTGTCAATATCAGAACTGCGCCTTTCCCCGGCTTTCCAACCGATATGCAGGCACAGATGCTGATGCTGAACTGCATTGCAAAGGGCAGTGGCGCGATCACTGAAACGATCTTTGAAAACCGCTTTCAACATGTTCAGGAGTTAAAGCGTATGGGCGCGTCCGTTGCCATGCATGGTAGCACGGCCTATGTAACCGGGGTTGATACACTGTATGGGGCGCGGGTGACGGCAACCGATCTTCGCGCTTCGGCCTGCTTGGCGATCGCCGGGTTGGTGGCCACCGCCGAGACGGTCATTGAGAAAATCCATCATGTTGATCGGGGTTATCACTGTATTGAAGAAAAACTCAGCCAGTTGGGCGCGGATATCACTCGCGTTCACGATCATGGCGGCCGGTCAGTTTCGACCGTGAATACGCCATGCGCCTGAGTACCAAAACCGCCATGCGACAACAACCCGATCGGCGGGCGTTCGACCGGTGGGGCGACAATTCCTGCCTACTGACCGATGATTGGCTATGAATTTACGCAACGATCGTATCGCCATTGCGGTTGCCAAGGGCCGTATCACGCGTGCCGTACAGCCATTGCTGGTAGCCGCGGGCATCGGTCCGCTGGCCGACTTGTACCAGTCACGCAAGCTGGTATTTCAGACGCAGGCCGCACATGTTGAGATACTCGTTGTACGCAGTGCCGATGTGCCCACCTATGTTCGTCTAGGTGGCGCGGATCTCGGCATTGTTGGCAAAGACGTACTGCTTGAATTGGATGATGAAGGATACTATGAACTGCTGGACTTGGGCGTCGCCCGATGTGAACTGGTGCTCGCGGAAAAAAAGACGCGGGACGAACGGACTTTGGATGTGGACCGTCAAGCCCGCGTCGCTACCAAGTATGCCAATATTACTCGGCGATATTTTGCCGACCAAGAGGTCCATGCTGAGGTGATGAAGCTCAGTGGTTCGGTTGAACTGGCGCCGCTGTTTGATCTGGCTGATCGCATCGTCGATCTGTCACAGACCGGGGCGACGCTGGAAAGCAATGGGCTCAAGAAAGTCGCCACCATTGCGCACGTCAGTGCGCGGCTGATTGCCAACCCAGCCGCCATGCGATTGAAGGAAAAAGCCGTTAAGCGCATTATCCACAATTTGGAGATTAACGTGAAGGAATGTGTCCATGCAACTTGAAATCAGAGAACTTTCCACTACCGACAAAGATTTTGAACAGCAGTTTGCGGCACTGTTGGCGCGCGGTGTGGAGTTTGATCCGGCCGTCGATGCGGCCGTCGCAGAGATCATCCACGCGGTGCGCACCCGCGGTGATGCGGCACTACTCGAGTACACTCAGCGGCATGATGGCCATTTGGCGGCGTCGGTTGCCGAACTGGAAGTGAGTTTCGAAGAACTGGAAAATGCTTATCAACGTCTGTCTCCGGCCCTTCGAGAGACGATGCTCACCGCGCACGACCGGATTATGGAATTTCACTATACGCAAGCTGACCATATGTATTGGGATTGGCATAAGATGGATGGCGAGGGCTCGCTGTTTGGACAAAAAACGCAGCCGATTGAGCGAGTGGGTGTTTACATACCGGGTGGTTTAGCTGCTTATCCATCAACCGTATTGATGACATTGACGCCAGCTTTTGTGGCAGAGGTGTCGGAAACCATCATGGTGGTACCGGCGCCCAACGGTACGGTGAAAGATTCGGTATTAGCGGCCGCACAAATGGCTTTCGTTGATCGGGTATTCACCATCGGTGGTGCACAGGCCATCGCCGCCTTGGCCTACGGCACCGAGACGGTGCCTAAAGTTGACAAGATTGTGGGCCCGGGTAACATTTGGGTTTCCGCCGCGAAACGGCAGGTCTTTGGTCACGTTGGTATTGATACGATCGCCGGACCGTCTGAGGTGGTAGTCGCCTGTGATGATGGTACGCATGCCGAATGGGCGGCTATGGATATGTTTGCGCAGGCGGAACATGATGAATCAACGCAGTCCATCTTACTGTCCATCGGTCGGGATAAAATGAATGAAGTGCGTAACGTGATGTCGACTTTGCTTCCGGAAATGGAACGGCGTGATATCATCGCTCGTTCGCTGGCGAATCAGGGGGCTTTGATCTGTGTTCGAGATCGTGACGAACTGGTGGCATTGGTTAACCGAATTGCGCCGGAGCATCTTGGTTTGATGGTGGCTGACGCGCATCAGTTGCTAAAGCAGGTTCAGCATGCCGGTTCCATATTCGTCGGGCAGCACAGTGCGGAAGTTTTTGGTGATTATTGTGCCGGTCCGAATCATGTGTTGCCGACCTCTGGCGCAGCGCGTTTCAGTTCGCCACTAGGAGTGCAGGATTTTGTCAAGCAACACTCCTTTTTCAAATGTTCACCGCGCGCCGCCGGCCAACTGGCTGAGGTTGCCGGCGAGCTGGCCAGGGCAGAGCAGTTGCCGGCGCATGCCCGCGCGGCAGACCTGCGCAAACAGCAACCGGTGGGCCGTTAATCTGTAATGCATGATCGGATTCATCAACAGATTCGTCAACTGAATGCCTATCAAACCGTACCGTTTACTGGCCCCGTCAAGCTGGACGCCATGGAATGTCCTTATGGCATTCCGGACACCCTGCAGACCGAGTTGCAGGTACAGTTGGCGAGTGTTGCGGTCAATCGATATCCAGACTCCAGCGCCGCGTTACTCAAACAGCAGCTGCGAAAAACTTTTCAGATTGACGCGGCCTATGAATTGACCCTAGGTAACGGGTCGGACGAGCTATTGCAAATGATTCAACTGGCGCTGGGTGGACCGGGCCGAACCATCATGGCACCGCAGCCGACATTTTCAATGTATGAAATCATTGCATGCTACACGCGCGCGCAATTCGTCGGTATTGATCTGAATGAGAATTTTCAGCTGGACCGAGACCATTGGTTGAACGCTGTGGAGAAATATCAGCCATCGTGTGTGTTTTTTGCCCAACCGAACAATCCGACTGGCAACCTGTTCGATGCGGAATTGATTGAACAGACGGCCCGGCGGGTTGCTGGACTGGTGGTATCTGATGAGGCGTACTTCAATTACTCCGCACGAAGCATGTTGTCGGCCCTGCGCAATCATGACAACCTGGCGGTGATCAGAACATTGTCAAAAAGTGGCTTGGCCGGACTCCGGTTGGGTTATCTGATCAGTCACCCGCAGTGGGCGACGGAGTTTGAAAAGCTCAGACTGCCGTACAATGTGGGTGTTTATAATCAAGTTTGTGCATCATTTGCGCTACAGCACTGGGAGCAAATGGTTCAGGGCATGGCGCGCGTTCTGGCTGAACGGCGCCGACTCGGTACGGCATTGAAAAGACTATCTGGTTTGGAGGTTTATCCATCAGAAACAAATTTTATCATGGTGCGCGTCATAGGTCGAGACGCTATTCGAGTATTCGAAGATTTGAAAGAAAAAGGCATCTTGATCAGAAAACTCGTGGGGATGCATCCCCTGCTGGAGTCGTGTCTACGCATCTCGGTGGGAGCACCGCATGAGAATGACACACTGCTGACGGCTTTACCTGAGGTGCTGTGCGCCTGAATCGCCTTACCGATGACATGGTTTGGTGAAGAACAGGCCAAAACATACCATGATCGATACACAACATTGCTAAAAGAGTCCACACCGATGACTGATTCACACAGAGTTGCACAGGTTCGCCGGGCCACAAAGGAAACGGATATCCAGGTCCGCCTGAATCTTGATGGCAGTGGGATGGCCAAGTTGGAAACCGGGTTGCCATTTTTCGAACATATGCTGGAACAGGTCGCGCGCCATGGCATGATTGACCTTGAAATCATCGCGCAGGGTGACCTACAAATTGATGCCCATCATACGGTGGAAGATGTTGGCATTACTCTTGGCCAGGCCATCGCGAAGTCCATCGGTGATAAGTCTGGCATTGTACGATACGGACATGCCTATGTACCCCTTGACGAGGCGCTGTCGCGTACTGTGATCGATTATTCCGGCCGCCCCACACTCGAATACGAGGTAACTTATCCGCGCGCGCGGGTGGGTGATTTTGATGTGGATTTATTGCGCGAGTTTTTTCAGGGACTGTGCAATCACGCTGGCATTACGTTGCACATCACCAACCTGAGTGGTCGAAACGCGCATCATATTGCTGAAACCGTTTTCAAGTCTTTCGGTCGCGCGTTGCGCATGGCGACGGCGATGGACCCGCGCGCTGCGGGCCTCATTCCATCGACTAAAGGGCTTCTCTAGTTTGAATTTTTCAGTGGTACTGGACCCAGTCGACAACCTGTAATGAGCCGGGTACTGATTGCAGATTTTGGTACCGGTAACTTACACTCGGTGATCACCGCCATTGAGAAAGTCAGTGACAAGTCCACAGTCATTGCTTCTCGGTCGGCACGAAAAATCCGCCAGGCGGACCGGTTGATTCTACCGGGGCAGGGATCGATCAGCACCTGGATGTCGGAATTTCAGAACGATGAAGTTCGAAGCGCGGTCAATGAAGCGCTACAGACCAAACCGGTGCTCGGCATCTGTCTAGGTCTGCAAGCGCTTTTCGATGACAGTGAAGAAGGTGGCGGTGTCCAATGCCTCAGTGTACTCGAAGGTCAGGTGAAAAAATTTAATGACCGACTGTCTGATGCCGGTCGGCCCATCAAGATTCCGCATATGGGTTGGAATACCGTCCACCAAGTGCGCCGCCATCCATTATGGTTGGGAGTCCCACAGGACGCGCGGTTCTATTTTGTGCACAGTTACTTCGTCCATGCCACCCATCAATCTGAAATTGCCGCGGTCACAAATTATGGGTTGGAGTTCACCTGTGCGGCGGCGCAGGAAAATCTATTTGCCGTGCAGTTTCATCCTGAGAAAAGTCGGTGGCCAGGGTTGAAGTTATTGGACAATTTTCTGACGTGGGATGGGTTGCTTTGAATGTTGCGATCGCTGTGTAGCGCGCCGCGCAACCCGTCACATTTATAATTGATTGTACTTTTTCCTAAATTTAATCGAATATGTTGCTCATCCCAGCCATTGACATCAAGGATGGACACTGTGTTCGCCTAGTGCAAGGTGACCTCAATAAAGCCACAGTTTACTCAAGAGACCCAGTCAGTCAGGCCGCTGAGTGGGTTGCCGCCGGCGCCAGAAGAATTCATGTGGTAGACCTCAATGGTGCCGTTGATGGAAAACCGGTGAATGCAAAAATCATTGGCCGCATGGCCAGTAGCTTACCGCACACTGAAATTCAGGTCGGTGGCGGCATTCGGTGCATTGAGACGGTGGAACGCTACCTCAACGAAGGGGTCAATTATGTTATCCTCGGTACCCGGGCGGTGCAAGACCCAGGATTTGTCGCTAAAATCACGGCCCGATTTCCAGGCACGGTGATCGCCGGCATTGATGTGCGCGACCAGGAAGTGGCTACCGAGGGCTGGGTTGGTACCCAACGTACCGATGTTACACGGCTGGCCGTCGCGCTGGCACAAGCAGGAGCGGCGGCCGTTGTCTATACCGATATTGAGCGTGATGGCATGTTAAGCGGTCTCAACGTGGAGGCAACTACGGAATTGGCCGGGAACCTCAGTATTCCGGTCATTGCCTCGGGAGGTGTTCGAGACCTTACTGACATCCAACGACTGCTGGCCGTGCGTGCAGCTGGGATCATGGGTGTCATCGCCGGTAAATCGCTTTACGAAGGTTCTCTCGATTATGGTTCAGCCATGCAGATGATTGACGAGTGGCCGCATCAGGGATCACAGAGGTGATTGGCCATGCCGCTAGCGAAAAGAATTATTCCATGCTTGGATGTGGATGAGGGACGGGTTGTCAAAGGGGTCCGGTTTGTTGACATTCGTGACGCCGGCAACCCGGTAGAAGTCGCGCAAATGTACGATCGACAGGGAGCAGATGAATTGGCCTTTTTGGATATAACGGCCAGTTCCAGCAATCGAGAGACTATTTTGGACATCGTTAAAGCAGTTGCCGAACAGGTTTTCATTCCTCTGACGGTGGGCGGCGGGGTGCGTAGTGTTGACAATATTCATCGACTACTGAATGTCGGTGCTGACAAAATATCGATTAATACGGCGGCAGTTGAAAATCCGACATTTATTGAGCAGGCCGCGGACCGATTCGGTTCTCAATGTATCGTTGTTGCTGTGGACGCGCGTCAAGTGCCCGGCATAAACCCACCATCATGGGAGGTTTATACCCATGGCGGCCGAACGCCGCGCCACATTGATGCAGTGGCCTGGTGTCGACAGATGTGTGAGGCCGGGGCCGGTGAAATATTGCTGACCAGTATGGACCGAGACGGTACAAAAAATGGGTTTGATTTAGAACTGACCCGTGCGGTGTCATCCGCCGTGACGATTCCGGTGGTCGCATCGGGTGGGGTGGGTGAACTGTCGCACTTGGCCGATGGCATTGAATTCGGCCAGGCTGATGCAGTGCTGGCGGCCAGTATTTTTCACTTTGGTGAATATACGATCGCCCAAGCCAAAGCACATATGAAAAGTCGGGGTATTGAAATATGCGAGATAATCTAAACCTGCAGATGAGCTGGTTGAATGAATTGCAATGGCCCGTTGATGGACTGTTGCCGGCGGTTGCGCAGGACGCGCGTTCCGGCAAGATTTTGATGATGGCCTGGATGAATGCCGAAGCGTTGCGAGTCACTGTGGAAGCCGGTCGTGCCGTCTACTGGTCGCGCTCGCGTCAGAAGCTATGGTACAAAGGTGAAGAATCCGGGCATGTGCAGACGGTGCGCGCAGTGCTCGTTGACTGCGATTACGATACAATCGTATTGCAGGTTGAACAGCATGGTGGAATCGCCTGTCACACCGGTCGAGAATCGTGTTTTTATCGACAGTTGATCGATGGTGTGTGGCAGGAGGTGGCGCCCGTACTGAAATCACCCAGTGAAATTTATCAATCGTAGGCCATTATCATCCCAGTCATGCAGACAAAAAATGATGTTCTCACCGCGTTGGATACGGTCATTGCACAGCGCAAACAGACGGGTGGCGATGCGTCTTACGTGGCGCAGCTGATGGCCAGAGGGGTGACTGGAATGAGCGATAAAGTAACCGAAGAGGCACAGGAAATTTGTGCGGCAGCTGCATCGGGCGACGTGAATCAAGTCATCTATGAAACGGCTGACCTTTGGTTTCATAATTTGGTATTGCTGTCCTATTTGGATTGTAATCACGATGATGTGCTCAAGGAACTTGATCGGCGGTTTGGCGTTTCCGGCATCGTGGAAAAAAGTTCGCGTTGAGTGTGGCAATCCCGGTGGTTGGCAACCAAAGAAATTTATACCAGTATTTTCAACTCAATTGAATTAAGAGGAGGGACAATGTTTGGGCCTGGAGGAATAAGCATTTGGCAGTTGTTGATCGTACTCATTATCGTATTGCTGCTGTTTGGCACGAAGAAATTACGTGGGATGGGCAGTGATCTAGGTTCGGCCATCAAAGGTTTCAGAAAATCAGTTAAAGAGGAAACAGATCAGGAAGACAGTGAAAAAACCGAGGTGACGGAGGACGATGTCGACGCTGCACCGGTGGTGAATAATGTTGAGTCTGAGGTTGAGAAAAACAAGACGTAATGTCTGTTGCGGGTTGAACTAGAGATTGTCAGCGGATGTTTGATATCGGTTTCTGGGAAATCGCACTGATCAGTCTGATTGCGCTGATGATCCTCGGCCCGGAACGATTGCCGCGGGTGGCGCGATCGTTGGGTATTTGGGTGCGCAAAGCGCGGCGCATGTTGGCTGAAGTCAAACGAGATATCGATCGAGAACTTGATGCGACCGATCTTAAGAAAATTCAGGAAATCAAGGACGAAGTTAAAGACACGGTGCAGGATTCCAAGAAAATGTTCCAGGAGGCCGCCGTGATGCAGGACCTAGATGAAGCGAAATCCGCCCTTGAAGAGACCGCTACCACCCTGAATGAGACAATGACCGAACCGGCATCTTCGTCCCCGAAATTCGATGGGGCAGAAAAAGCACCGGTCGCGGGCGAATCCAAAACGGTCGCATAACGATGAAAGCCGCCGACCAACACGACCCTAATGCGCCGGGCACGACTTTCATATCGCATCTTGTTGAGTTGCGTCAGCGGCTGATGCGCTGCGTGTTCGCGGTGCTTGGTGTTTTCATCATCTGTGCACCCTTCGCCAATACGCTGTACGAGCAGCTGGCGGCACCGTTGATGGCGGCGTTGCCGGAAGGCAATAGCATGATTTCCACCGAGCCACATGGTCCTTTTTTCGTGCCCTTCAAGTTTGCCTTCGCGTTCGCTTTCGGGGTAACGATTCCATTTGTGCTGTATCAACTGTGGGCCTTTGTGGCGCCTGGGCTTTATAAACACGAGAAGAAGGCTGTACTACCGCTGCTAGTGTCGAGTAGCGTGCTGTTTTATCTCGGTGTCGCGTTCGCTTACTTTGTGGTGTTTCCGATTATCTTCGCATTCTTCACCGGCACGGCGCCGCAGGGCGTGGAAGTGATGACTGACATCAACTCCTACCTGAGTTTCGTATTGAAACTGTTTTTTGCCTTCGGCATCGCGTTTGAGGTGCCAATTGCTACGGTACTGCTGGTCAAGGCCGGTGCCACCACTCCTAAAAGTCTGAGTCGAAAACGGCCTTACATTATTGTCGGTGCGTTTGTAGTCGGCATGTTTCTTACTCCACCTGATGTGTTTTCCCAGACCATGTTGGCCATTCCCGTGTGGATTCTCTTCGAGATCGGGCTTTATTTCTCCAGATTGACGTACAAGAAAAAGGAGAACAGCGAAGATGATGAGCCGGAATTGGATCCCACCGGTTGATGCGGCGCTGTTCAGGCCACATCGGTTGGTTGCATGGGTGAAGGTGGTCAGGGCGTCAGTTGGTGCCTGAAGGTTACGAGTTCAGCAAATCAAATCCGTCACCCCAGCAGTCGGCAACGCAGTAGCCCTGTTGGTAGGGATCGGATGGGTCGATGCCAATCTGGTGGATGCCGTGAATCCAACCTCGCCCGCGGATGCTTGGCACTACGGCAGGGTTACCATAGATAGTCGACGTTCTGAGCAGTTTCACCTCGAAACTACTGTCAATGATGGAGAGTGCGCGAAACGAGTCGTGCAGTTGGATCTCGCCGCGAGCGTGCATCAGGGCCAGGCGCGCTGAGTTGCCGGTGCCGCAGGGGGAACGATCAATTCTACCGGGAGGCATAATTGTCGCCCCCTTCAACGTGCCCTCTGCAGTTTTTGAAATGAACATGACGTAGGATAGTCCATTCAACTCCGGATGTTCAGGATGGATGATCTGCAGCTGTTGATTGGCGGCGCGTTGTACGCGGCAGCCTACGTCAACTAGGGTACGGGCGGCCGCGGGTTCAATGCGCAGACCAAACTGATGCGGGTCCAATAGTGCATAAAAGATACCTCCGAACGCAACGCTGAGTTTCACCTCTCCCAATCCGTCAACTGCTACAACGGTTTCCGGCGTATCCACGTAGCACGGAGTCATTTCAATTTCCACGCTGGCACACTTCCCATCGGTGCATTGCGCCATGGCGGTTACGAGTCCCGCCGGAGTATCAAGAATCACAGTAGTTGTCGGTTCCTGCATTTCCAAGACACCGGTTTCTAGCAGTACAGTAACAGTACAAATGGCATTTGATCCGGACATGGCGTGCGCCTTGTCACCCTGCAATACGAGCATCCCGACATGCGCCGACGGTAGGGTAGGAGGCAGAGCCAGAATCGTACTCATCTGTGCGCAACCGCGCGGTTCAAACACTAGGAATCTTCTGAGCGCATCACCGTCGCCATTCATATAACGGAGCTTGTCGACCATGGTCGTGCCCGGCACGTCTAAAATGCCGGCCGTTACCACGCGGCCCACTTCACCCTCGGCGTGGGCTTCCACCATGGTAACGGATTTTGACCAGTGCATAATCGAATTCAGTAGGGATGTGGTAGGAACCCGTTGTTTGGATCGGCGGAAGCGTTGACCTGTAGTCGACTCAAGATTGATTTGCTATAGTCATGAATGGGGTAGAAATTGGGCAATCATTCAGAGGGCATAACAATGTTGTCGGCGTGTCGCTTATTATATTCAGTCCTTAGGTCGAATGTTGAGGGGGAGGGGTCTGGCGAGTTGCATCCAGAGACGCGCACGCGCATCGTTAACCCCAGCTGTGAGTCTGGATGACCCATACCTTCGCGAAGGTGGCATGGTCGCCATCACATTGGCATTGCACCGATGAACGTCAAGATATCCAAGCCGGTGTTCAACAGATTTAGCGATTCATGGTGTGGGTCGTGGGCGATGATGCTCAGGAATACTATAATGCCAACTATTGACAACCAACCGGTCAATCCTATTATTTTTAGTCTCAATGTTGCCGGCTTAGGACGTTATCAACAACGCGCGAGGGAATAGAACAGAAAAAAGATCATGAAACGATTGGTAGACAAGACGGTGTTCATGACGGCGGCTGGTATGGGTATTGGACGGGCTAGTGCCATTGCGATGGCGAGTGAAGGCGCCTGTGTTTATGCATCAGACATTGATCTTCCATCGCTGCAGAGTTTAGCCCAGGAAAATGATAACATTGTTCCCTTAGTATTGGATGTCACGGATGCTGAGGCAATTCGAGAACTGCCTGGCCAGTTGCCGGTACCCGATGTGCTGTTCAACTGTGCTGGATATGTTCACGACGGAACGTTGATGGACGCGGATGACGAAGTTTGGCGTCAATCTTTCGACGTTAATGTTCGTAGTCATGCCCGCATCATTGAGGCGTTCCTGCCGCACATGATTGACAATGGTGGTGGTTCAATCATCAATATGGCAAGCGTCGCCTCAGCAATTACCGGCACCGCCAGCCGCTGTGTTTATGGTGCAACCAAAGGTGCAGTCATGGGATTGACCAAAGCCATCGCCAGAGATTACGTCCAGCAGGGTATTCGTTGCAACGCCGTGTGTCCCGGTACCGTACTGACTCCATCCCTGCAAGCTCGGCTGCGCGCCCGGGGTGATTATGAGCAGGCTTATCAGGAAATCTTAACACGTCAGCCCACTGGTCAAATCACTCATCCAGAAGATATTGCACCGCTAGTCGTTTATCTGGCCGCGGATGAATCCAAGGCAGCGACCGGTCAGTTTTTCGTGGTTGATGGAGGATGGACGATCTGAGCGGTTCATAATGGAGCGCGTTACGATATTCGGACTTGGCGCCATGGGTGAGGGCATAGCCTCGAATCTACTGCGTGCCGGACATTTGGTGAACGTCACGAGGCACCGTAACCCTGCCCCGGTTGACCGGCTCGTTGCGGCCGGTGCAACACTTTATCCATTGAAGTCGGAAGCGGTGCAAGCGGGTGACGTGGTCATCTTGTGTCTGCCCAATTCAGACGTCGTCGAATGCACGATCGACGAGATTTGGGCGACGTTGACTGCGCAACACCTTGTCGTAGATACCGGAACATCATCGGTATCGCGAACTATGCAGTTGTCCACCCGTCTTGCATCGCGCGGCATTGAGTTTGTTGAAGCACCGGTGGCCGGTGGTCAGGCGCAGGCGGCGACAGCTGAATTGGGGGCATTCGTCGGTGGCAGTGCCCCGGCCTTTCTACGGGTGAAACCCCTGCTCGATCATTTCTGTGCGACGGTACAGCACTTTGGACCGGTCGGCTCTGGCAGCCGTGCCAAATTGATCAGCAACTACCTAGTGTTGGGTATGGTGAGACTCATCATTGAGACCTTTCATACGGCCGATGCGCTGAACATTGATTGGCAAAAGTTCTACACAATCATCCGGCGCGGTTCGGCGAATTCCGGCGCTCTGCAGCGCATGATTGATGGTATTCTGCATGATGATGATTATGGCGGTTATGTATTCAGTGTTGATAATGCATTTAAGGACCTCAGCTATATCGCCGAACTCAGCGATCAGTACAATCTCCACGCGCTAGATGATGCGGCACTGAAGCTCTTTAAAGAGGCCAGTGTGACTGGTTTTGGGCAGCTGCCGGTGTCAGCCCTGCTCCGCCACGATATCCGGCAGCGACTGGAGGAACTGAATGGTCAATTGTCGAACAAAGATTGATTCGGTGCTGCTATTTTCAGGCCCATCGTCGGTTTGACCATTCACGTTTTGGCAGAATGGATTGAGGTAAAGAAATTGACCATCCCGTGCTTCATCAGCTGTATCACAAGTCCCTACTCATGTGCTGACTTACAGCCAGCTTCGGAACTCATCAGCTTCACGAATCAGTGTCTTTTGAAACCATCAATTGGTTTTGATCATCATCCATCAGTATGCGATGCGCTTCACCATCAAGGTCCTCATATTGTCCACTGTTGACCGTCCAGAGGAAAAAGATGGCGATGACCATTGATACGAGTAGAGTAATCGGCAACAGTAGAAACAGAATTTCCATCACATTACTTTTCACTGTTTTCCTGATAAGACAAAATTCTCAATGAGTTGCCAACCACTAGGATCGAACTGACCGACATGCCGACTGCAGCGGCAAGTGGTGGAACCAAACCGGCCGCGGCCAGTGAAATACCCATTAAATTGTATGCGATTGCCCAAATGGTGTTCTGGCGCATGATGGTCATGGCAAAATCAACCAGTCGGCGGGCCGTGATGAGCAGCCCCAGCTGATCGTCAAGTAAGAGGATGTCTGCATGAGCTTTGGCAATATGTTGAGCGCGGGCGGGCGCGATGGAGACGTCTGCTACAGCTAAGGTCGGCGCATCATTGATCCCATCTCCCACCATCGCCACCCGTTCACCACGGCGCTGGTGTCGACGGATGATATTGAGTTTATTTGCGGGTGAGCATCCCCAGTGAACTTCTCTGATATGCAGATCTTTTGCAATCTGTTCCGTTTCAAACTGCCGGTCACCGCTGACCAGCGCGAGTCGTACCGGCATGGCTTTCAGTTGAGCAATCATTTGCCGAACCTCGTCGCGCAACGGATTGTCAAATTGAAATCGGGCCAGAATACGAATGTCATCACTCAAATAAGCGACGAGTCCGGCCTGTTCCGATGCTTCCAGGGTGGATTGCAAGGGCGCCGAAATCATGGCTTCAACAAAGGCGCGCGAACCGAAGTAATACCGCTTTCCATCCACGGTTCCCTGAATTCCTCCGCCGTGCGTGGTTACCACATTTTCCACCGTTAACTCAATACTTGGTGATGCGCGAGTCAGTGCGTTACAGATCAGATGATCCGAAAAACGAGCCAGCGAGATGGCCACATCAAGTATGGTTGGTGCGGTTGACACCGGGTCAATAAAAGTTTCTGTATGTTGCAGATGCGCCTGCGCCTGGGTCAGGGTGCCGGTTTTGTCAAACACGAACGTATTGGCTTTGGCAAGACTCTGAACGGCGTCAGGATGCGCAATCAGGATGTTACTTCTGGCCGCCGAATTGATGGTAGCAGTCAGCGCGGTGGGCACCGCCAAAGCCAAGGCACAGGGACAGGCAACGACCAGTACCGCGACCGTGTAAGCAATCCAGTCGGTATTGCCCAGGGTAGACCAGAATACGGCAACACCGATGGCAATTAGCACCACGCCAATTGAGAAGTAGCCGGCCAAGTGATCAGTCAGACGTCGGTTGGATGGTTTGTCCGAGACTGAGTCTTCCAGCAGTTTCACGATGCTGGCCAAGGCCGACGCCGAACTCGGTCGAACAACCTGCGCCACCACAGCATTGCCGATATTGATTGATCCGCCAAACAGGGTATCACCGGCACTTCGTTGGATCGGTTGGGATTCTCCGGTCAGCAGTGATTCGTCAATGCTGGTAGAACCGGAAGTGATGATGCCATCTGCCGGCACCGCCTCACCGGGTTTGATCAGCACCAAGTCGCCGGTGGACAGGCGCAGTGCGGGAATGATTTCAAACGAACGAATGTTGTGAGCACTCTGCAGCCGGTTGGCATGGCCGGGCGCTGCTGCACTCAGACCGGTGATGCGGTCGCTCATGCGGCGATAGGCGCCTTTTTCCAAGTAGCGGGCAATCAGTTGCAGAAAAACGAACATGGCGATGCTGTCGTAGTAGATTTCACCGGTGCCAGACATCGTGGCGGCGACGCTGGCGACGAATGCAATGGACAGTCCCAGTGCGATGGGGACGTCCATGGTGGCCATGTGTTGTTTCAAATCGCGCCACGCGCCGGTGAAAATCGGTGCCGCGGCATAAAACATGATGGGCAATATAAAGAGCAGGCTGAGACGGCGAAACAGTTCTTCGTAAGCAATTGCGATGGAGGTCCATGCGCTAGCATAAAGGGCAACGGCAATGACCATGATCTGCATGCCAAAAACTCCCGCCACGCCAAGTCGCTTGAGCAGCTCCTGATGCTGCATGCGGATGGTTACCGATAAGGCAGTGTTGCTGTAGGGTACTAATCCGTAACCTAGGTGTTGTACACACGTAACGATGGCAGACAGATTGACTTGGTCGGGTTGCCACTCCACCTTGAGCGTTTGGGTGCGAAAATTAACGTTGGCCCGACGGATGCCAGGGAGTGAGTTCAACCGGGATTCGATGAGCCAGACGCAGGTCGGACAATGCATGTTATGAACGATGAAGTGGGTCGTACACCAGTCATCCTGGTGTGCAACAAATTGTTGATGCATGGCCGGGTCATCAATTATTTCAGCGTAGGTGTGAGTCAGAGACTGTCTTGTCTCATCTATTGGCGATGGTCGTGCGGTCCGTTTTTTGTAGTAAACTTCAAGCCCACTTTCATGAATCACGGTAGCGACAGTGGCGCATCCAGGACAGCAAAATGAGTGACTTTTTTCGTCGATTTCCTGGGTTACCGCGCAACGGGAATTGACATGACTGCCGCAGTGGTAACAGTCGGTCATATGGGCAACAGATGGCGCATGGATTGGTGTGGTTCTCGCTGAAATTTACCCTGAAAAGTCAGGGTGTCTTCAACCTATCAAACAGGTACTCACAGGTGTTTTTGTTTGAGCAGGAATGAGTTTTTCTAAGCTGGTAGAATAAGTCAAACTACCTGGCGACAAAAGATACAAATATAAATTTGTTATGGACAAGGCATTGACGTTGAGATGTCCATTTACTATTGCGCTGATGCCTGAATGCCTAATCAGTGAAATGGTTCTGGTTCAACATAGTAATATTTTTCAACCCACCTCTGCCAGTGTTCGGAGCCTACATCAAATGTCATTCTATTCTCATTTCTAACATTTTCTCAATGCACTGACTGAAATCCAACTATTTCCATCTCAGCAACCATCTCCTCATGGGTCAATATAAAAGTGACCGCGCCTTCATCTGATATGGACTGAACAACATAATCGCAAATTATGTTGTGGTGACAGGGTTATCAGTGTGATGGTTCTGTTGTCTAGAAAGGAGGCTTGTTACTTGGTCAATCGTCTTTAATCCACTTCATAGGTAAGCAGACTAATCTTGAATGATAGCGAGTGGCCGAAGTCTCAGGTAGTTTCGAGTACCTTTCGTCTTGATTTGCGGCGCAACGGTAGAATGATTTTGCGTTGAATTTAATTTTATGAACGACGACTAGTTTTTGCGATTGGCTCTATTCCAAAATTGTGCACGTGAACATAGAATCAGATACTTACGGAACAATAAATATCGTTTTATTTCAAGGCTATAGAGCCATTGATGTTCTCTGCGCATACAATTTTAGAATAGAGCCTTGCGATTAGTCCATCAACCATTTTGATAATCTCTTCCAGTCCCAATTTACGCGCAATCAAAAGCAATGCAACCGCTTCAAAAATTCCGATGACAAGTGGCCCCAAGAGTGATCCTGGCATCGCGATAAATATAAATATACAATCTGCATCCTCTTCGAACAATGATTCAAAATCAAAGTCATTATCTTTCACTGTTCATTCTCTTTTATTTCTCTCTGCCCTCGCAACGCGTTTGTTATATTCATCAAGAATGTCTTCATCCTGAATCACTATGTTCGGTTTGTCGGGGTTGTAGTTTTTTACCCAAGCGCTATCAACCCAGTGAGTAATGGCGATCAATCGAGATGCTGAAAAACTGTCTGTTCTGTGGTAAGTCATCGACAGTGTATTTGATTCCAAGCTGCCATCTTCTATAGAGGGAACATTGTTAAATATATTTTGCACGGGGTCAGCTCCGTATATTTTGCTTGATGATATAACTCAGGCACTACAGGGCCAAAAACCCACGCTTCAAACTTCTCGTTGATTAAGGGAACGTTTTCCCGCCCCAGATGAATCATGTGCGCAATATACAGGATTTTCTGAAGTTCAAGATTAGTTTTAGACCAACCTGACAAATTCCCAGATACTTGGTAGCGGTGAGTACTGATATGGACATGATAGAATAGATTCAACTATGGCGTGGTCTGGAGACACTATTTTCACTAGTTTTTGATTTTTATTGTACAACAAGACCGCAAAATGCTCATAGCATTCATCGCGTCGTTAGCAAAACGCTGTATCATAAAGATAGAATAGACAATCTAGATTTTGTACTTTGATAAGATTACCATGTCAGTGAATCGAAGTTTGGCTCTGTTGATCAACCCCAAATCAACGTGGCAGAAAATCAGGGAAGATGAGCGAGGAACAGTCAGTGTTCTCCTTGGACATACGGTTGTTCTTGGACTGATTCCACCGGTCTGCGCCTATTTTGGCACCACTGAGGTGGGTTGGTCGGTCGGTTATTCCACCCCCGTGCGGCTCACCACCGCTAGCGCGTTCCCTATTTCGTTGATTTATTATCTGGTGATCTTGGTCAGCATTTATACGCTCGGGCGAGTCATTCATTGGATGAACGTTACTTATGGCGCCAATCAATCGCTTCACCGGTGCATCAGTCTGGCCGCTTATCCGGCTACCCCCATTCTGTTGGTTGGCGTGGTACAGCTCTACCCGGCTCTGTGGTTGAACTATCTGATGGGGTTACCAGCGCTGGCTTACTCCATTTATCTGCTTTATCTGGGTACGGAAATCATGATGGAACTGCCGCGTGAGCGGGCTTTTTTGATGGCCAGTGCCATACTCGCCGTCTGTTTGATTGCCTTGGTGGGTGTATTGGCGGCCACGGTGACGCTATGGAGTATTGGCTTGGCACCCGGGTTTTTAATTTGATGGCGATTGGGTGAGTGAGATGGCAAGTGAACCGATGACTTACAACTACAAAGTTGTACGACAGTTTGCGATCATGACGGTCGTCTGGGGTATTGTTGGCATGCTGGTCGGTGTCCTGATTGCCGCGCAGTTAGTTTGGCCGGCCTTGAACTTTGATACGCCTTGGCTGACCTATGGTCGACTGCGGCCATTGCATACGAATGCGGTTATTTTTGCCTTTGGTGGCTGTGCACTGTTTGCCACCTCGTACTATGTCGTACAACGAACCTGTCACGTGCGCTTGCTCAGCGATGGGTTGGCTGCATTTACATTCTGGGGGTGGCAGGCTGTCATTGTATTGGCCGCCATTTCGCTGCCGCTTGGTATTACCACCACCAAGGAATACGCCGAACTCGAATGGCCGATCGATATTCTGATTACTGTGGTGTGGGTAACCTACGCGGTGGTATTTTTGGGCACCATCATGCGCCGTCGGATTCAACATATTTACGTTGCGAATTGGTTCTTTGCCGCATTCATTCTAGTGGTGGCCGTGTTGCATGTCGTTAACAGCGCTGCCTTACCGGCTTCATTGCTGAAGTCGTACTCGGTCTACGCCGGGGTGCAGGATGCCATGGTGCAGTGGTGGTATGGCCACAATGCCGTCGGTTTCTTTCTAACCGCTGGATTCTTGGGCATCATGTACTATTTTGTGCCGAAACAGGCCAATCGACCAGTCTATTCCTATCGTCTTTCAGTGGTGCACTTTTGGGCGCTGATTTTTACCTACATCTGGGCGGGACCGCATCATCTGCACTATACGGCTTTGCCGGACTGGGCACAGTCGCTGGGCATGGTGTTTTCTTTGATCCTGCTGGCGCCTTCCTGGGGTGGCATGATCAATGGCATCATGACGCTGTCTGGTGCCTGGGAAAAGCTGCGCACAGACCCGATTCTAAAGTTTCTGATTGTGTCCATTTCATTCTATGGTATGGCCACCTTCGAAGGCCCCATGATGTCCATCAAAACCGTCAATTCCCTATCGCATTACACGGACTGGACGATCGGTCATGTCCATGCCGGAGCTTTGGGATGGGTTGCCCTGATTTCGATCGGTGCGTTGTACTATCTGATTCCGCGGCTCTACGGGCAAACTCTGTTCAGCATAAAAATGGCCGAAACGCATTTTTGGATTGCCTGTCTCGGCATATTGCTCTATGCAACGTCCATGTGGGTTTCTGGGATCACACAGGGGTTGATGTGGCGCGCGGTGAATCAGGATGGCACCCTGACTTACAGTTTCGTTGAAAGTGTGCAGGCTATGGCACCGTTTTACGTCATCCGCTTCATCGGTGGAGCACTGTTTCTCGCCGGTATGTTACTGATGGCTTACAACCTGTGGAAAACCATCCAGTCTGGGAGTGCGGTCGACGCGCCGATTCCGCAACCGGTGGGCGTGGAGGCGTAAGATCATGCTGTCAAACAGTGAAAAAAACATTGGCCTGATGATTGTGTTCGTACTCGTGCTAGCAAGTATCGGTGGGATCATACAGATAGTTCCCCTCTTTTTTCAGATTTCCACTACACAGCCGATTGCCGGTTTGAAACCGCATGCACCACTGGTGCTGGCTGGCCGCGATATTTACATTCGTGAACAGTGTGTTTCCTGTCACTCCCAGATGATCCGACCGTTGCGCGCTGAAACGGAGCGTTATGGACATTATTCCGTAGCCGGTGAATCCGTTTACGAGCGGCCGTTCCAGTGGGGTTCCAAACGTACTGGTCCGGATTTGGCGCGCGTCGGTGGTCGTTACAGCGACGAATGGCATCGTCTGCACCTCATTGATCCGCGTACGGTCGTGCCGGAATCCATTATGCCGGGCTATCCCTGGCTCGATGAACGCATGGTGAATATCGACTCGACCGTTGGAAATATGCGAACGCTGAGAAAATTAGGTCACCCTTATAGCGATGCAGATATCGACAACGCGCCTTCACAACTGGAAAACCGGACGGAAATGGAAGCCATGATTGCTTATTTACAAAGCCTCGGCACGCTATTGAGCCGGCATCAATAACGATGATCTGGATGCATATCATCTGGACGCTCCTGCTGTTGACAACGTTTGTTGCCATCATCGTCTGGGCCTGGAGTGGTCGACAGAAAGTACGGTTTCAAAAAGCGGCCCGAATTCCTCTCGACGATGATCAAGACCCGCAACGGCGGCCAGTGAAATGACCATGGATTTTACGAGTCAATTCTGGATTTATTTTATTCTGGTGTCAACGGTCCTGAGTCTGCTGTTCGTAGCAGTGCTGGCCTATCGCAACCTCCATCGCCCTTCAGGTGCCAATCAGACGACCGGTCACATTTGGGATGAAGATCTGACGGAATATGACAATCCCCTGCCGATGTGGTGGCTGTACCTACTGTTTATAACGATCATCTTCAGTGCGGTTTATCTGATTCTGTATCCCGGTATGCTACCCAATGGCGGCCTACTGAAATGGACGCAGATCGGGCAATATGAGGAGGAAGTTGCAACAGCGAATCAAGCGTACGCGGAAACCATGGCCAGTTACGCTCAAGCCACGCCGGAAGAATTGAAAGATAACCCACTGGCGATGAAAACAGCGGCACGTCTTTTCTCTCAGAATTGTGCCCTCTGTCATGGGGCCGACGCCCGCGGTGCCCCCGGGATTCCTAACCTGCGGGATGATGACTGGATTTACGGCGGTTCAGCATCAGTCATTCTGACTACCATACTTGAAGGCCGAAATGGTGTGATGCCAGGTTGGGAAGCGGCGCTCGGTGGCCGTGCGGCTACGGAAGATGTCGCCAATTACGTTATCCAGTTGAGTGGCGAAGTGGTCAATGCGGCGAGCGCTAAACGCGGCGCCGAAAAATACAAGACGTTCTGTGTCGCATGTCACGGGGTGGATGGCAAAGGTAACCAATTGTTAGGTGGGGTGAATCTTACCGATCGAATATGGTTGCATGGTGGTTCTTTTGAACAGATCGTTGCAGTTGTCGCCGATGGTGTCGTTAACCAGATGCCACCCCACCGGGATATGTTAGGTGAAACCAAGGCCAAGCTGCTGGCCGGTTATGTACTCAGTTTTTCCGACTGAAAATTGCTGTCACTTTCATTGCTGCTGTAACGGGACGCCGTTGAGTGCAGTTTCAATGCGTCGTTCACAACACTAGAGTGGCCAACTGTGAGTGAATCCGAAAACCAGCTGTATCTGCATCACGAGAAGATTTACCCCCGTGCCGTACACGGGAAGTTTGCTTTATTTCGGATGCTTGGCGTGGTTGGATTACTTGGCCTGTACTACCTCATGCCATGGTGGGACTGGCATGGCAGACCGGCGGTTCTGTTTGATTTACCAGAGCGAAAATTCTTCGTCTTCGATCTAGTGATTTGGCCGCAGGAGCTTTATTTTCTGGCAGTACTGCTGGTTATTCTGGGGATTGCGCTGTTTCTGTTCACCGCAGTGGCCGGCCGCCTTTGGTGTGGTTATTCCTGCCCGCAAACCGTCTGGACCGAGGTGTTTCTGTGGATTGAACGAAAAGTTGAAGGTGACCGCGCACAGCAGATGAAGCTTGACCAAGCTGCTCTTTCATTGGATAAGATATGCCGCAAGCTACTCAAGCATGCCGCTTGGTTGATAGTGTCGCTGGTGACTGCCATCACTTTCGTCGGTTATTTCAAACCGATTGACCAGCTCTGCTCTGAACTGCTCGACTTGAGTCTGCACCCCTGGCCGTTGTTTTGGGTTTTATTTTTCACGGTCGCCACTTATTTGAATGCCGGCTGGCTGCGTGAACAGGTCTGTCTGTACATGTGTCCGTATGCACGATTCCAAAGTGCCATGTTCGACCCGGATACGCTGATTATTTCTTACGACGAGTCACGCGGTGAGCCGCGTGGCAGACGCAGACGGGACGTCAACCACCGAGCTGCGGGGTTGGGTGACTGCATCAACTGCACCATGTGTGTGCAGGTCTGCCCAACTGGCATTGATATTCGTGATGGGTTGCAATATGAGTGTATCGGTTGCGCAGCATGCATTGATGCGTGCGATGACATCATGGAGAAAATGGACTATCCCAAAGGTCTGATTCGCTATACGACCGAAAATATTCTAAACAACAGGGCTTCAAGAGTTATCCGCCCGCGGAGTATCGCTTACAGTCTGGTGCTGATGACTTTGATTGCTGGTGTGGCTTATGGCATCGCTAGTCGCAGTCTGGTTGAAGTAGATGTCCTGCGCGATCGCAATGTACTGTACCGTGAAGTTGCCGGCGGTATAGAAAACGTTTTTACGGTGCGCATACTCAACAAGGAGGAGAATGATCGCGTGTACCAATTGACCATTGAGGGGCTGCAGAGTCCGGAACTGCTGTTGGACGCGCGGCAACTGGCGGTCCCTGCGGGTGGCGTTGCTGACGTGGCATTGACAGTTCGCGCGCAAGTGGATTTTAAGGGTAGTCGGGATATATTAGTTCGAATTGTCGCGCAAGAGGATCCAAATATCAGTGCTGAGAAGGCAACGACATTTTTTGTGCCTTAGGTGGCTGTTATTCTGAACTAGGGAACACAACTCGCTGAATGATCAAGGGTCGAAGATGAATGCCACTGTTGCCAGTCGCCGTTGGTACCAGATCCCAATGGTATGGATGGTGATCGGAATTCCACTATTTTCGGTGGTTTCCACGCTGACCTTCGTCTGGATCTCGGTGCAGACCTTTGATGGCGTAGTGGTGGACGACTACTACCGGCGAGGGATTGAAATCAATCGTGATCTGGCGCGCGACCGGTATGCCGACGAGATCAATCTATCTGCTTCGGTATCCATGAGTGAAGAGCGGTTACAAGTCAGGTTCAGAAGTGATGCAGATGTGGAGTGGCCCAAAATTCTGCAGTTGGGTTTTTATCATCCGACTGTGGCTAATCGAGATGTCATTGTGAATTTGGAACACGATGGATCTGGGGAGTACTCAACCGGGGTCCCCGGCCTTCAATACGGAAAGTGGAACGTCGTTACCGGTAACGAGCGGTGGCGGCTGACTGGAACGTTATTCTATCCTGACCGTGACGGATTCAGGTTACGGGCCGCACAGCCGATCAATGTTATTCAGTGAGTGGATCGTCGGCGCAGGTTTTATTGCCGGATTCGTCGGATCACTGCACTGTGTGGCCATGTGTGGTGGCTTGGTTGGGGTGGTTTCCGCAGCGATGAAGACTTCGGCGAGAAGAGCAGTGGTTTACTGGAGCGGGTATCACGCCGGGCGGATCATCAGTTACACCATTGCCGGGGTTATCGTCGGTGGCATCGGCAGCCAGGTGAGTGGACTATTTCCCATGCATCGCGCGCACGTCATCGGTGCCATGATCGCCGGAGTATTTCTGATCATTCTGGGTGGTCATGTTGCCGGGTGGTGGCATTTGTTGGTTAAACTGGAGGCGGCTGGTGGCCGCGTATGGCAGAAGATCGTACCCAAATTAACCAAAGTGTTGCCGCCGAGAATGTATCGACACGCCATCATCGGCGGACTTCTGTGGGGTTGGCTCCCGTGTGGATTGGTCTATTCCACGCTGGTGCTGGCAGCGACGGCGGCCGATCCGATCGGCGGCGGATTGACCATGGCCGCGTTCGGAGTCGGTACTTTGCCCATGCTATTGATGATGGGCGTATTGGCCGAACAGTTGGAGAAATTCAAGCGAGTCGTTTGGTTGAAGGTGGTGGCCGGTTTGACCTTATCTGTGATTGGTGCTTTGATGGTCCTTGATGTGATGCCGATACACATCCATCATGGTATGTGAACCAAAGCCACTTTGTTGAAAGAGATGCCCGAGAAAGTTGAAAAGTTCATGAAAATTGCAGTGGCTGGGTTTCAGCACGAGACCAATCGTTTCGGTCCCTATCCGACGACTTTAGCCGATTTCGAAAAAGAGGATGGCTGGCCTGGATTGACCACCGGTAGCGATCTTTTTGCAGTGTTTCCGGCGATGAACATTCCGTTGGGTGGATTTTTGAAATGGGCGGCGGGTGGTTATCAGATCGTCCCCATTCTGTGGACCAGCGCGGAACCGGGTGGGTTGGTGACAGATGGCGCTTTTGATGAAATTTGCGACCGTATTCTGGATGGGATTGAAGCGGCACTGCCGATTGATGGGATTTACCTCGATCTGCACGGAGCGATGGTTACGGAAACTTTCGAAGATGGTGAAGGTGAACTGCTGACTCGCCTGAGAGCTCGATTTGGTAGGGAGGTGCCGGTGGCGGTGAGTCTTGATCTGCACGCCAATGTCACCGCACAGATGATACGTATGGCGGATGTATTGACCATCTTCAGAACTTATCCGCATCTTGATATGGCAGCAACCGGGCGTCGAGCTGGAGTACTTCTTGCTGAGATGTTGTCTAGCGCGCGAAAACCGTACTGTGAATTTCGAAAATTACCTCTACTGATTCCGTTACAGTCTCAATGTACGGAACTTGAACCGACTCGTTCCATCTACCAGAATGTGGTTACCGCCGATTCACTGAATAATATTCACGCCGATATTGCGATGGGTTTTCCGCCGGCGGATATTGCCGAGAGTGGTCCGGCGATCGTGGTTTACAGCTTTTCCAAAGCTGCGGCAGTCGAAAAAGCCAAGCAGATCGAGCGCGTTTTTCTACAAAGTGAATCTGACTTTACCGAACCACTTCATCAAGAAGATGATGGCATCGAACTGGCGCTGGCGAGTGCCGGCACTGCTCGCCCGGTGTTACTGGCGGACATACAGGACAACTCTGGTGCCGGGGCGACGTCTGACACTACTGGTCTATTGCATGCGCTGGTGAAACATGGGGTGAGAAACTGTGCTTTGGGTGCCCTCCATGACGCGTACGCGGTAGAACTGGCACATAAGGCTGGTCACAACGAATACATCAGTTGTAGACTCGGTGGCAAATATCAGGGAGTGGGTTTTCCACCACCATATCAAGGAACTTTCAAAGTGGTGGGTTTGAGTGATGGCCGGTTTGAGTTTCAAGGCGAGATGATGCGTGGGGTCACGGCGAATATCGGCCCAACTGCCGCGTTGGAGATTATCAATGAAGATGCAGGGCTAGTCGTACTGGTTACCAGCGAGCGAATCCAGTGTTTGGATCGGGCGCTGTTCACGCATCTTGATATTGATCCGGCAAAAAAATCCATACTGGTCATCAAGAGTACGGTTCATTTCCGGGCTGATTTCGCATCCATTGCTGACCCGATCATTCTGATTGAATCACCGGGACTCAATCCCTGTCGATTGTCGCGAGAAATATTACCGCGGTTACGGACTGGAGTTAGGATACTCTAAGTGATGTCATTTTTGCACTATTGAATATGAGCATTCTGGGCGGGCCAGTCAATCTTTAATAGTAAGTCAGAATTTGAGTGAATCTCTGTTCGAACCGCGGCAAATATACCCGGTTAAAAATTCGGCGCGCAAAGCCATGTTGTCAATTAGGTGATGCCGGTATTGACGAAACTAGATCAACATATGCAACTCATGAAACGGTATAGCGTCCAATCTCCTCGAGTCTGGTGTACACAGGCTACCGTCGCTGACGGTGGTCGTAGCGATGCATTTCGGCACGCACTTCGGTCAGCAGTGTCGTCACTTGCCGGTCTGTACGGATTGATGCTGATAATGTTGGCTTTCAGCAGCTCATCACCGCGGCCGACTAGAATCTGAAGGACACGGCGATGCGGCCACTGAGCATGCTGTTGCCACGGCCTGCGGTCGTGTGATACACCGCCCCCGAAATCGCCGATTCACCGCCATTCCAACTCTTCGAACCACCGAAACCCAGCCGCATCGACGTCGGCTTGACCTCCGACAGGACGGTGTTCGAAAATGCCTGATCGGCCACCGTACCGGCAATCGTCACCCGGCGTTTGCCGTGAAAATCATGTTCCAGATCCAGCGAACCGAACAGTCGACAGCAGGTCCCCGAGGCATGCTCATATTCACCCTCAAGCATCACCCCATAGCGACCGGTCAGCCCCGAATCCTTTTTCATGGTTACGGTCTCGGTTGCCGATTCGGTCCTCGTCTGCCCCGTGGTGCTACTTTTCACCGCAGCATCATACGCCGCTGTGAACTCCTTCATCGACACCGATGACCACCGCAGGTCACCACGCTGTGTCAGTGCCATGCCACCGAATTCCATTCGTTTGGACACTCCCAAGCTCAAAGCATAACCGGTACCCTTACTTTTCGGATTGATGTCAATGGACTTATCGTTCACCATCTCCGATGACACGATTTCAATGTCATCGAACCGGGTGGCATCCAGCGAACCGTACACCGACAACCCGGCCCCCAGGGCCCGGGCGATGCCCACACCGGCACCGGTGCCGGCGACTTCCACACTCCCGCCATCGGTTATCCGCGCCTTCGCCTGTCGCCGGTGCAGACCGACGCGGTAGACCACACCCTGTTCACCAGACAGATCCACGCCGGCCGCAAAGCCACTGTGAGACAACCGGTAGGATAGGTCCGCGGCCGTCGATTGGCGCAGGCGGCGTTCACTGCTACCACCTTCCATCTGGCCCCAGCCATTGCGCTCTGCCATCGCCCCAAGACCGGTGACTGCCATTGAGCCACTTTGCGCCACGCGCACCGGGTCAGTCGACACCGGTGGAACATAACCGTCCGTGAAAGCTCCGGTCAGGTCCCACAGCACCGATGGCAGGGCTTCATACACCCGACCACGTTTCGAAGCCGGGCGCGGCGTTGTGGTAATGGGCGCCGTCAGTTCTTTCAGTTTGCTAGTGAATTTCAGCGAAAACACGCCATTGGCATGATCTTCCAGTTTCGCCGTGACCTCTTCCGTACCGGTGCAGTCATTGTAGAAACCGCACGGTAGTGAACTAAGCGAGGCATCCGGCAGCGGCAAAGGCGTGTCGAAGGGCAGGTCGGTATAGGTTCCATCGGCTGTGGTTTTGTACTGGAAGGCGGTCGTCGTCTTGGTATTCTCGATATTCTTGATGCCTTTGAAGTTTCGATCCAGCCGGACCAACAGATTGGGTTTGTTGCCAGTGATGGTGTCCGGACTGGTCACCTTCACCGACCGACTGGCGGCGTCTTCCGTGTCTGGCACCAGCTGACCTTTTTCCCCGAGGGTGATCGTGCCACCCCCAAACAGATGGATGGCTGCTTTGCCGGCACCACTCCTGACTTCACCGTTTACGGTGACCGTCTGCGCACGCCGACTGCCATCTTCATCAGCCTGCATGGTCTTCGTTTTGAGGTACACGCCATCCTTGCCGGCCAACACCTGACCCCCCTCGGCGATGGTGACGGATACTTCACCGCCGCCATGATTGCTTTCCGTGGTGTAGGTGACATAGATACCATTGCCCGCCGCATGGATGACCCCCGCATTCGTGATGGTTACCTTTTTTGCCGCCGCCTGCGCGTTTTTATCAACAAAAACGTGAATGCCATTCTCGTTCATCGGCACCTCTGCAGTACCGATGATGGCACCCTTGTTGGCCGTCACCTTGATTTCACTAGCCGCCGTCTCTGGCCATTCAGCATGAATATAAACGCCATAGCTAAGTGCACTGCCGATTCGTGACCCCTCCTGCAGCGTTACCTCAACGTCTCCCCCTTGCGGATAACGCCTGTACACCTGAATACCCGAACCCGATGGAGCAGACTTCGCCAGTCTGGGGGTGGTACGTATCGTGCCGGCGAAATTCACGGTGATGTCACCATGGTTGCCATCGTCAGGAATATGAATGACACCAGTTGTACCTGAACTCCTCGAACTCAGCACGCCTTTCAGGACGTTGATCGTTATGGGCACGGTTACATTGCCTTCTGCCGAGGCGTCCGTGCTCACCCTGATGGCGGAGTGTACATGATCAGTGATATCGGCGCTGGAATCAATCACAATGCCATCGGTCGCACTGCGGGTGGCTAACACGTTGAGCCCGAAATTGCTTGGATAAACTAAAACACCGGGTGGTTGAAAACCCAATACCTCAATATCCTCATTGAGCGTTATTTTGAACCCGCTTCGGTTCTCTTTATCCTTATGGATCTCGTATAGAATTACAGCCGCTCGATAATTGCCAAATACGCCGGTTTGATCGTTGGTAAAGGTGTCAGCAGCTGTTTTATCACTGGCCTCGCAGACGACTGCCGGCGGACTGCCGGTGGCAGGGATGGCACCGCATTCATTTGCCGCCCGCGCCGGTGATGAAGTCAAGGTTAACAGGGTGGCAAAAGCACCTGCTGAAATCAGTTGGCTAAGTGAGTGCCCCCCCCCCAATTTTTCAACCGACTGTTTCCTACCGTCGGTCATTTGAGGTTGCTGAGGTCCCCATCCACCATCCGTGTTCGCATAAGATTCAACTTTACTCATATCTGCACCTCTCTAATAGTAACATGAAACACAACTGAAATGATCTTATCAAGGTTTTGTTCCGACAATGGCCATCAAAAACCGATGGTGGCATTTATGTGTGGACACCTTCGCCGCACATTCCAGTTGCACCTCGCTCCCGAGTCAGGAGCTTTTTCTGAGGCACATTATAGTATTCAGCCTTTTCAAAACACTAAATTTGCCATTCGAGGCGATGTCCATTCATTCGCATCGGGTCACACCACCGCTATGTAACTGATCAAGACTGATCAGGTGAGGAACCAGAGCGTCAGGGTTTCATGGTAACCCATTACCAGCACACCCCTTCACACTGAAGAATTTCAGTTGACCCGATGTGGTCGCCGACCGCGTTCAATAGACAGTCTGTGGGATGCTCACCAATCCAACGATAACCTGTTGATAGCACTACTCCTGTTCAGATCAGTGGTGAAACCAATGTGCGTTAACGTCAGACGATCAAGATGACGGTTTAGCGCGCCCAATTGCTGCGTCGTGCGATCGTACCGGTCGGTACTGAGAATATTTTGAGCAGCTCATCACTGCTACTGACTAGAATCTGAAGGACACGGCGACGCTACCGCTGAGCGTGCTGTTGCCACGGCCCGCCGTGGTGTGATACACCGCCCCTGAAATGGCCGATTCACCACCATTCCAACTCTTCGAACCACCGAAACCCAGCCGCATCGACGTCGGTTTCACCTCCGACCTATGCTCGTCTGAAAAGGCCTGATCGGCCACTTTACCGGCAATCGTCACCTGCCGTTTGCCGTGAAAATCATGTGCCAGGTCCAAGGAACCGAACAGCCGACAGCAGGCCCCGGACGCATCTTCGTACTCACCCTCCAGCATGACGCCATAGCGACCGGTCAACCCGGAATCCTTTTTCAAGGTCACGGTCTCCGTCGTCGACAGCATCAACGCCTGTCCCGTGGTGCTGGTTACCGCGACATCATTCGTCGTCGTCAAATCCTTCATCGACACCGAGGACCACTGCAGACCACCGCGCTGGGTCAGGGCCAGGCCGCCGAATTCCAGCCGCTTCGACAGCCCCAGGCTCAAAGCATAGCCGGTGCCCTTGCTGGTCTGATTCGTATCAGTGAGTTTACCATTCAACATTTCGGATGACCGCACTTCGATGTCGTCGAAGCGGGTGGCATCCAGCGCGCCATGCACCGCCAGCCCGGCGCCCAGTGCCCGAGTCATGCCGAAGCCGACCCCGGTGCCGGTCACCTCAACGCTGCCCCCATCGGCGACCTGTGTCTTGGCCTGTCTGCGATGCAGGCCGACCCGGTAGACCAGCCCCGGTCCACCCGGCAGGTCCACACCGGCCGCAAAGCCCGAGTGGGACAGCTGGTAGGACAGCTCATCGCCCACCGATTTGCGCTGCACGCGGCGCTCACCGCGGCCCCCTTCAATGCGGCCCCAACCACTCCGGTCGACCGTTGCCTGGAGCTGGGTGAGGGTCATCATGCCACTCTGTGCCACGCGCACTTCGCCGCCGCGCGGCATCAGCGTTGGCACATAACCATCCGTGAAGGCGCCGGTCAGGTCCCACAACACCGACGGCACGGCTTCATAAACCCGGCCACGTTTCGATGGCGCACGCGCCTTGGTGGTCCCGTCAGCCCCATCCGTCGCGGGAGTCGCGGCGGTCAGTTTTTTCAGCGTGCTGGTGAAGGTCAGTGAAAACACCCCGCTGGCACTGGCATGGTCCTCCAGTTTCGGCGTCAGCACTTCCGTCGCCGTGCAGTCATTGTAGACCCCGCAGGGCACCGAATCAAGTGATGATTCGAAGGTCGTCGGATTCGCACCCACTGCCAGATCCTGGTAAGTCCCGTCGGCGGTCTCCCGGTACTGAAAGCCAGTGGTGGCCTTGGGGTTTTCGATATCTTTGATGCCGGCGAAATTGCGGTCCAGTTTGATCAGCAGATTGGGTTTGCCGTCGGCCGGCGTGTCCGGGGTGGTGACCTTGATGGATCGACCGGCATCGCCTTTGGGGACGAGCTTGCCTTTTTCCCCGAGAGTGATCGTGCCACCGCCAAACAGATGCACCGCCGCTTGATCGGTACCACCTCGGACCTCGCCGTTTACGGTGACCGTCTGCGCGCGGCGACCGCCATCTGCCGCCGCCTGCATGGTCTTCGTTTTAATGTACACGCCATCCTTGCCGGCCGACACTAGACCACCCTCAGCAATGGTCACTTCGGCCACACCGCCACCATGACTGGCACCCGTCGTGTAGGTGATGTAGATGCCATTCTCCAGCGCATGGATCGTTCCCGCATGCGTGACCGTCACCTTTTTTGCGGCCACCTGCTCGTTCTGATGAACCCAAACATGAATCCCCTGCTTCTTCACCGGGTCATCGGCGGTGCCGACCAGTGCACCCTTTGCCACCGTCACCTGAATATTGCTTGGCGCATCGATTGCCAAGTCGTCATGGATGTGAACGCCGTCATTAATTTTACTGGCGATCCGTGAACCTTCTTCCAGCGTCACAGCAACGTCTCCTCCTTCAGCACTATCCCGGTATATCCGGATGCCGTCGTTCTGCCCCGAAACCCCCACATTGCGTATCTCCGCGGCAAAATTCACCGTGATGTCACCATCGTTTCCTGCGTCATCCACCAAAATGACACCATCCCGGTTATCGGCTTGACCGAGGCCGGCGGAATGGTCCCCATACGTCCCCAACATGCCTTTGCGAACATTGATCGTGATGGGAGCTGTTCTGCCATCTTGATCTGTACTAACAAGAATCGCCGAACGTGCCGCACCGTACCCGCCAATGGGACTACCACTGCCGGTATTATCGGCACTGGATTCGATAATGATGCCATCCGGCGCAGCTCTGGTTGCGTACACGGCGAGCCCGTAACTGCTTGGAACAATAGTTTTCGGACCAGAGCTCGGCAAGATCTCAATATCATCGCTGAGGGTTATCTTCAGCCCGCGTCTGCTTCTGTTCTTTCTAGGCTTATGGACGTCATATTGAATGATCGCTGCCCTATATTTCCCAGTTGGGTCGGGTTTGAAAACGGTCTTTTGCGCATCGTCATCTTCGGCATCGCAGACGACTTCTGGTGGACTGCCGCTGGCGGGAACGGCTCCGCATTCATTTGCCGCCCGCGCCGGGCATGAAGTCAAGGTTAACAGGGTGGCAAAAGCACCTGCTGAAATCAGTTGGCTAAGTGAGTGCCCCCCCCCCAATTTTTCAACCGACTGTTTCCTACCGTCGGTCATTTGAGGTTGCTGAGGTCCCCATCCACCATCCGTGTTCGCATAAGATTCAACTTTACTCATATCTGCACCTCTCTAATAGTAACATGAAACACAACTGAAATGATCTTATCAAGGTTTTGTTCCGACAATGACCATCAAAAACCGATGGTGGCATTTATGTGTGGACACCTTCGCCGCACATTCCAGTTGCACCTCGCTCCCGAGTCAGGAGCTTTTTCTGAGGCACATTATAGTATTCAGCCTTTTCAAAACACTAAATTTGCCATTCGAGGCGATTGTCCATTCATTCGCATCGGGTCACACCACCGCTATGCACTGATTACGACTGATCAGGTGAGGAACCAGAGCGTCAGGGTTTCATGGTAACCCATTACCAGCACACCCCTTCACACTGAAGAACTTCAGTTGACCCGATGTGGTCGCCGACCGCGTTCAATAGACAGTCTGTGGGATGCTCACCAATCCAACGATAACCTGTTGATAGCACTACTCCTGTTCAGATCAGTGGTGAAGCCAATGTGCTTTAAGGTTAGGATGTCTGAAATTGTTAGTAAGCTGGGATGCTATATTGTTAATTCGACAATTCAGACACTGAGGAAACCGGACAATTCACTTGAAAATATGAAGTAAAAGTGAGAAAATAAGGATTTTCACTCAAGCGCTGTATTCCTAGAGAGATAAACCGTTGACTAATTTAACCAAGCAACCATTGAGCAGTGCTGAGTGGTCATGCAGCTTCTCGACTCAAACTGAATGAGGGTAAACACTACATGGTAACGCTTCAAGCCTGTAAACCACGCCAGGCTGTTCTTGATGGTGACGCTGATTTTGTCGTCAATCTTACCGAATTGCCGAGTCTCACCGAAGACGGAGCACGAGAGTTTCTGGATTCTAATGTGCTTACTTCAGGAATGGAGTTGCTACTCTCACAGGTTTTCGCACGACTCAATGGGGCAAGTTACGCAAGTGGCATTTATAAACTTTCGGAAGCCATGGGTGGCGGCAAAACTCAAAGCATGATTGTAGCTGGAATTCTTGCCCGGTTTCCTCATCTCGCTTCAATGATCCCGTTCCAGAAATCGTTACCCAACGTCAAACCAGACGTTGTCGCTTCATTTTCCGGCCGCGCGACGAATAAAAAAGTTTGGGTGAGCTTAGCTCAAAATCTCGGGGGGGGGGGCACTACATTTAGACCGAGCACCCTCTGAGAAAGAGTGGCGGGACCTGCTTGAGGACCGTGTAGCACTCATCCTCCTTGATGAACTGGCCTTCTACCTTGTTCATGAGGCAAGTCAAGGTAGCAAAGAAGAAGGCTCGCGTGCGGCCACATTAGCCGGCATCGCATTAACAAATCTATTCGGCGCCGTCAGGGATTACAAAGAATGTCGGCGTTGCGTCATCATCATCGCTGATCTGCAGAAAGACTGGGAACAGGGTGCTGAAGAGCTCAATCGGATTCTGAAAATCAATCCAACGCTAGCTGGCACAGTTGGTAGCGTCGACAATGAGATGTCCAAAGGTGCACAGACGATCGCGCCAGTGGACAACACCAAAGACGACCTCTACGCGATTCTTAGAAAACGCCTGTTCCAGAAGATCGAGGCATCTGAAAACGACATCAAGGCGGTGGCCGATGCCTACAGGGCGGAAATGAAGACCGCGAGTGCTGTGATTGAAAGCACCGCCGCGTCAGTCCGCGAAGAGATTCTGGTTTCTTATCCATTCCACTTTTCTACCAAACATCTCATCGGAATGTTCAATGACAATCCGGGTTTTCAGAAGACAAGAGATGTAATACGGCTGATGGCAACCATCGTTTGTAGCCTTTGGAAAAAAGGTGAGAGCGTGGTAAGCCAACACCAGCTCATTTCATTTGAAATGGCAGATCTTAATGACACCGTTGTGGCCAGCCGTTTTATTGAGATCAAAAAGTCTCTACGAGATGCTCTCCAAACTGATATCGCCAACGCCGGCACCTCTCACTGCGAAAGTTTAGATGCTGAAACAGAAGGCTTGGCCAGTCGCTGTGCCCGCTGGATATACACTGCTTCGCTTTCTGAAATTCGACCGCGCGGACTTACGGACCGGGAGTTGGCAGAATATTTGATCGCGCCTAGGCAACCCATTACTGGGTTGCAGAATGCACTAAAGCAAATTTACGATGCCTGTTGGTATATCGAACAAACCCAATCGAGCCGCTACCTTTTTCATCGGCAGAAGAACCTAAACGCGCAAATTAATGATTATGCCAAGCGTTGCACACCAAAGGACCGAGATGAGCAAATTGCGATCAAACTTACTGAGATGTTTGAACCCAAGGATAAGCGTTGTTACCAGAAGGTGGCTGTCCTGCCAGCTCTTAATGAGGTTCATTTGGAACGTGACAGGACAACATTGGTGGTCTGTAAGCCGGACACCGATTTCAAGAATTATTTTTCTAAAGAAAAGTACCAGAATCGGGTGGCTTTCCTGACCGCCATCGATCAAACCGGACTGTTTAATGTGAACAAGAATGCGGAACGTCTGTGGGCTATAGGTGAGGTTGTTAAAGACCTCACTCCAGAAGATACTCAGTACAGAAAAGCGAAGGAAACTCTGACTGCATGTCAGACCGATCTTTTTATTGCATTGAAGGGAGTGTTCAATAAATTTTATTATCCAGTGATTGACCCCAATAATCAAGAAACAGCTCTTGTATCCACCACTTTGTTTGATGGTTATAAGGATGAAAAGACCGGAAACATCATCAAGTACCGTAATGAGGATGCTACCAAAGGTGAGTTCGTTGTTGAGGCAACACTTCGTGATACCAGTAAATTTCAAGAGTTTGTAACCAGTTCCGACAGGGACAAGATCAAAATTTATCAACCTTTGCGAATTCGACTCGAAACCTTCTTGTTTCCTTCTACCGGCCGAACGACATGGGAACAGATCAAGGATGGTGCAGCATCGCGCGGCCACATCATCTGGACCGAACCTAACACTCTCGAACAGATGCGTGATGCTTTAATCACTGCGGGCGAATGGCGTGAAGATGCAGGCCAAATTCAAAAACCACCATTTGAAGAAGTTACCGGTGTTGCTATCGAACACTCAAGAGACAGAGAAACCGGTGAGATTACCACCACCGATATCAAGCTCATTAATGCCGATCGGTTATTTTTACGCAAGGATGCCGGTGAGTGGGAAGCCATCAGTGCCGAAGAACCGGTAGTTACCGACGCCATGCATCTTGAGTTCAAAGCGGTTGATTCAAAGGGTGAGAATAAGGAAGGCGAAGTCTATCGTATCAAGAATTGGATAGACCTAACTCATGACTTTTTTCCATCTGAGAATTCTAACCATCAGTTCTTGAAAGTTGGAGTCGTTCCACCACGGTCTAATCTGCTATATACCATTGATGGGTCAGACCCGGCCAATAATGGTCAGCATTACCAGGCGCCTGGAGGAATTGAAGTTCGAGAAGGGGGTAAAGTTCGCTTATATGCGGAAAAGGGCGGTGTGAATGAAGAAATTGAAATTCCAGTGCCTAAAGGAAGTGGAACAAATGGTGGCGGTATTGATCCAACTAAACCAGTGAGAGTAAGAGGCAAGGCATTCAAGCACTTGGTTAGCCGTTCAAATTGCTACCAATTCCTAAATGATCTTCCCGAAGACGTCCGTCTTCAGTTTGCAGAAGCTAAAGTGACCTCGCCTAGCTCGGGTGAGATGGTTACTCTTACTTGGGATCGTAAGATTCTCTTGAGTCCGGCTCGAATTCGAGCAGCCTTTGAATATCTTGACACGGAGGTGCCAAAAGGTGATTGGTTCTTGCAATTCGATCAACTGCACTTCGCCGCAGGCAGGGATTTACTAAGGTGGCAGGCAGAAACCAACATCAAAATCAAGCTGGAACTGATAACGCAATGAGTAAACATCCTTTGCATGATTTCGGCGTTGTTGATGAACAGGGCGATACCTTCGAATTTCATTACGATACTGGTCGAGAGGCCCAGTGTCGACTTGAAACGGTGAACCAAACTGAACTCCGGACTGAACGTACCGAAAGAGCCACCATTTCGACGGCGCTTTGGCGCAAGGTGAGCAAGCGTGTAGTGCAGGAGCTTTTCGTCGGTATGGGTGAGGAGGAACGCACTCGTAAAACACCAGCCATAAAAGTTGGTAGCAACCGACTGGGACCACTGATTGGTCGGGAATTGGCGGTATTGTTAATCACACTGATGGAAGAAGGTGGTGAAAAACGTGTTGAGGAAATACTGCGTGGCTGGCGTGAACTAGCACGGGAGGAACGCTGGTGGTTGTTTGCAAAGGTTACTGCACCTGGACAGCGTGCTGGTTCAGGTTGGCGGCGAGCGATTTTCCACGGATTATCTGAGCCGAATGACTCTCATTCATCAGTGAACAGTATCGCGAAAAGAAAGATAAAAAATTCAACCTCAAAACAAAAAACGGTCGTACAACAAGCCAATGAACTGTGTGATGGTGAGGAAAAATCAAAAGAGGAAGACAGTAATGATAGCCGAGTGGAATCCGACCTCAGCAAAATCAAAACGCCAGTGCAATACGGCACGAAAGATGCCGGGATGCAAACAAAACGGCGTCGAGAGGGAATCAAAGATAATGCGCTAGAAGACAAAGAGGGCGTGCAAGCGGAACTGTTCTAATGAACAAAAAATCGTTTATCGAAGTTCAATTCCCGGTCGCACCTCTTTCGCTAGAAAGTTACAAAGAGCGCTCTGCTGGTGCGTCTAAAGCGCTTTCTTCTTTGGGTAAATGGTGGGGTTCAAAACCGTTAGTGCTCATTCGTGCCATAATTCTAGGCACTGTTTTCCCTGCTTCCAATGATCCCAAAAGTGATCTAGGTATATTTCTTAAGTGCATGTGCCTTGATGATGCTGGTATGTGGAAACGTAAAATTAAACCATTGCCAGCAAGTCTGTGTTATCCACACGCAAAATCTAAAGATCAAAGAAATCTTTTTGCCGGCGAAGGTCAATGGCGGCGTGGAGTAGACCGTACCCGAAAAACAGAATTTGAGAAAAAAGTGTTCGATGCTTTAGGACATACTGCTCAACGTGAATACTGTTGCCGAGTAGAAGAAATTGATGGGCCAACGG
Organism: Arenicellales bacterium; assembly: GCA_965116205.1. GTDB lineage: Bacteria > Pseudomonadota > Gammaproteobacteria > Arenicellales > JAJDZL01 > JAJDZL01. Next base: position 1,215,699 of record OZ220493.1, read on the forward strand.
AAAAATCTTGGTCAGAAATCAATGCTTACCTAAACACATCAGCTTCAAGTTTATCCGAGCTTGTACAACAGTTGTCTGAACAACGATTCGGAAAGCGCCTAAAGGTTGGCGATGCCTTCAGCGGCTTGGGTTCAATCCCATTCGAAGCGGCAGAACTTGGCTGTGATGTTTATGCATCAGATCTCAATCCGGTTGCCCATCTATTGACTTGGGGTGCACTCAATATAGTTGGCGGAACAGACGAATATCGCGCTAAAGTCCACTCTGAACAGAAGCGTATTTATAAACAGATAGATATTTGGATTCGGCATCATGGTTTTGAATTCAGTGAGGAGGGATGGCGCGCCGAGGTTTATCTTTATTGCGTGGAAATTGAAGTTCCGGAATGGGATGGGTGGCGCATCCCCATCTGCCCGAACTGGGTGATTGCACCAAAAACAAAAACTTGGATTGAGCTTGTACCCATCAAAGAGGAAAAACGCTTCGGATTTCGAGTACACAATGGTGGTGCGGGTTATGAGCAGGCGAGCCAGGGTACCAAGCAAGAAAGAGACGTCGTTCTACCGCAACCGTTGCGAGAACTTTTCAAACGTGACGGGCGACTTCAACTGATGTTACCCAGCATTCCGTACAATCAGTTGATCCAGAATGCAGGTGGACTAAGACGATGGGAGAAGTCTGATTTTAGACATCGACAGGGAGATATGCTGCAGGAGAGACTTTACTGCATACGCTGGCGTAAACCGAATTGGGTGGATTCTCACGGCGTGGAACGGAAGGGTAAACGCGTTTACCGTGAACCTCGTGCCTACGACCTAGATACAGAACAGAGGGTGGTGGATAAACTGATGGAAGTATTTGATGAATGGCAACAGGATGGTTGGATACCTAGTTGGCGGATAGAACCGGGTGAAAAGACCGATGAACCTATTCGCACTAAGGGATGGACACATTGGCATCATTTGTTTACCCCTCGACAGTTATTGATGGCCGGATTTTATTCACAGAAAATTGCTACGTGTGAAGATGATGTGCGTGTTGCGCTTTTGCTTAATTTGGGCAGACTTGTGGATGCAAATGCAAGACTATGTCGTTGGGAAAAAACAGGTGTTACTAAAACAGTTTTTTATAAGCAAGCATTAATTTCATTTCCCAACTATGCCGGTAGGGCGTTACCAGGTTTATTCGCCCAACTACTAACAGAGCATGGAAGCAATTCTTGTGATGGTAGCAAAACAATAGCACTTTCAGATGCTAGGGAAATAAAAGAAGAGTGCCTCCTGTGGGTAACCGACCCCCCATATGCTGACGCAGTAAACTATGAAGAATTATCTGAATTCTTTCTAGCTTGGTATGCGCCCCATTTGAAGGCCGTACTCCCCGGTCGGTATACCGACTCCATGCGAACCAAGGCAATAAAAGGAAAAGATGCTTCGTTCCGTATAGCTATGGCGGATTGTTATCGCCGTTTAGCGGAAAAGATGCCAGATGATGGATTGCAAATCTTGATGTTTACTCATAAGTCAACAGATGTATGGGAAGATCTCTCGCTGATCATGTGGTCGGCAGGACTCCAAGTTAAACAGGTATGGAGTATAGCTACAGAGACCGCTAGTCTAGGCATTAAATCGGGAAATTATGTTCAAGCAACCTACAACATGGTGCTTCGAAAGCGCATTGGTAATAAAGTCGGCTTTTCCGACTTTATTACACCTCAGGTTAATGAGCGGGTCGAAAAAGTAGTCTCCCTTATGCGCGATAAACAGATTGAAGGTGGTTTAGTTCAGTGTGGTTACACCGATACCGATTATTTACTGGCAGCCCAGGCTGTGGCAGTGGAGGTGGTGACCGGTTATGCCAACATTGATGGAATCGATCTAGACGCAGAACTTCGTAAGTTCGATGCTGTCCGAGGTCATTCTGCAATTCGGTCACTTATGGAGAATGCTAAGCGTACCGCGACCGATTTCCTCGTGCCACCGGCCATGCATCGAGCATTGAAAAAGATCAGCACTGTGAATGCCTACCAGTTTTGGCGCGAATTCAATGTTGCAGAGAAATTTATTCTGAAGGGTTTAGAGCAAGAGGCTAACGGGATTTCTGCTATCAAATCTTTCCAAGATCTGGGGCGCGCTTACGGGCTATCAGACTATGAAAGTCTAATGCCGCCCCCAAAGGCGAATGACTCCCGCACCAAGCTACCTGAGGAACTACAACATATTGACACGACTCGCTACGAGGACGTGCCGGCAGAGGAACGTTCACAATGGCGTCACTCACCAACTCGACACATTTACCATGCATTGAATTTGCTGGAAAGTGGCGCTGATGTTGAGCGTGCAGTGAAACATCTCGTTGATTGTACTGATTTCTGGAACATCCGCACCACACGACTTGCAATCATTATTGCCTACCTGAAAGAAATCACTGCAAACCTTCCTCACTGGGAGACCTACCAAGATCTACTTACGGCATTGGAAATTGGTGTGGAACACCACAGAGCATAATTGACGCACTCATTGTCACGACAGCGAAGTGGATTCTATTGCTAAGATTTCTCTTGGACTGACAGGTAGAATTTCTGTATGAGTCTGTATCGATACAGTTCCCGTCGCGGTAGTCTATATGAGGAGTTCTTAAAGAAGCGCCTACAGGGTGCCCATCGCTACGATCGAATTGCTGGGTATTTTCAGAGTAGTCTGCTCGAGTTGGCTGCCGAAGAGTTCGTTAAAGTCCCTAAAGTTAGAATTGTCTGTAACACCGCAGTCAATCCGGATGATGTCAAAACTGTCCGTATGGCAACCGGGCATCGTAGAAAAGAACTTGAGGAAAACCTGTTAAGACTGGTTTGGAACTCGGGGCATTTTGCCCACTTCATAGATGTTCATGGGCATGCGGCGCAGGCGCGGTTTTCCATACTTCACGACCTGATTACTGCATCAGACCATCAGGGTCGACAATTTGAAATTCGTATCGTGCCGGATTCGGAATTTGGTTTTATCCATGGCAAAGGTGGAATAATTGAAAATTCTTCAGGGAAGTCATCCTTTATTGGTAGTGTAAATGATAGTGCCCGTGCGTGGACCAAAAATTACGAACTGGTCTGGGAAGACGATAGTGAAGTAGGAGTAGATTGGCTCCAGAATGAGTTTGACGCGCTCTGGGAGAAGGCATTTACGCTCTCTGATTTCATCGTCAAACAGATTGATCGCCTTTCCAGGCGAACTGTGGTTGAGCATGTAGAGTCTTGGCAACAGAACCCGAAACCAGAACCTCTACTTGCAGAGGTACCCACGGCAACCGAGTTGTTCGGCTTCTGGGATCATCAGAAGTACTTCATTCATCTGGCATTCCAGGAGCACTTGAAGTACCGAGAAGAATCGCATCGGGGCGCACGTTTTCTTCTGTGTGACGGTGTGGGCCTTGGCAAAACTCTGCAGTTGGGAGCTGTGGCAAAATTAATTGGAATACTGGACTCATTGCCGATACTGATAATCGTGCCAAAGCCATTGCAGGAACAATGGCAGGAAGAGTTATTAAACAAGCTCAATGTTCCCTCTGCACGATGGGATCGAGGTGGATGGATTACGGAACGAGATGAATATCATCCAGCACTGTCAGACAAGTTCACAAACTGCCCGAGAAAAGTCGGGATTGTATCCACGTCAGCAATTACAAGTGCCCCCAACAGCACCACCAACCGAACATTGGTTGAGCAACTCACGAAAGAGCGATTCTCCTGCGTGATTTGGGATGAAGCACATAAGATCAGAAGAGGCAACCTCGCTTCAACGAACGTTTATAACCATCCTGAGAAAAAACTGCTTTACCAGTTTGCGGAACGTCTCGGTGGCCGGACCAAGACGATGCTTTTTGCGACCGCCACGCCGGTCCAACTGCATCCGATGGAACTTTGGGATCTTCTGTATATTCTTTCAGCGGACAATCCACAGGTATTGGGCGGTGAAAGTTCTTTATGGCGTGTGGCGGACAGGCCCGAAATATTCGATATTATTGCCGGCCGCATAGAAGTTGAAAGCCTCTACGATAAGTGGCGGTATTGGCGCAACCCTCTCCCAACACCGCTGGATACCAAGACGCAGGTATTCGACTGGGTACGGCATGATTTAGGGTTGTCGCTTACAGATGACCAAGCCACTAATGCAGACTTGGACAATCTGGATTCGTCAAGAGAACAGTCTCTCGATTTTCTTGAATTACGAGAAGTCAATCCGTTTACACAACGCGTGATCAAACGTACCAGGAGCCGCCTTGAAGAGGAAGGAAAACTGGTAAAGATTGAGATGGAGTCCTTTGGAGACGACAAGCCAATACTTTGCACACATAGCATGGAACAGGCTTTCGATTTGGCATCAGATTTCGCAAAAGCGCTCAACCACCGAGTAAAAGCGAGCGGATTTATTAAAACTCTGTTGCAGCGGCGCGTCGGAAGTTCACTTGTTGCAGGTCTCAAAACTGCTCAGAAAATGCTGAATCGCGGTCAGATGGGTGAAGACGAAGACCCTCACGAAGACGCCGAGTCAATATATCCATTGACTCAAGCAGAAATCAATCTGCTACAAAGATTGGTAGAACACTTAGCGCGCCATCTTGAGCGCGAAGATGACCCTAAGTTCAATTTGGTCCGTCAAGTATTATTCGAAAAATTTGAAAACTCGTCTTGGTTGGACCGCGGCGTGCTAATTTTCAGCCAGTTCTACGACTCGGCTTATGCGCTCTGTGAATACCTGTCTCAGCATATTCAGGAACCAATTGGTCTATACGCCAACTCCAGTGCGAGCAAATTATTCGAATACGATGAGATCTATAGTGTTGAGCGCGGGTTGCTAACGGAAAAAGTCACACAAGGCCGTTTGAAATTATTGGTTGGCACAGATGCTGCGAGCACCGGGCTTAACCTGCAGCGTCTTGGTTGTTTGATTAATCTTGATCTGCCATGGAATCCCACTGTACTCGAGCAGCGGAAGGGGCGAGTGCAACGGGGAACCATCGCTAAGCGTATTCCATTCTACAACATGCGGTATGACAAGGGTGTGGAACAAAGGTTGTTTGAGATACTTTCTGCACGGATTCAGGAGATTACTGCAATTTTCGGTACGACCCCGGATTTTATTGTCGATGAATGGGTCCAAGATATGCTGGATGACAAGGAATGGGATGAGAACACCTTGTTGACCATAATCTCTGATCAGCAGGAAAATCCATTTCACGTCAAGGAGACTGCCGAGTTTATAGAGGAAGATTGGGATGCGACGGAAGAAGTTCTCAATGAAACCACTGCATTTAAGCAACTGCTTGCTGGTTGGTGAGCTCAATTGCAGTAAAAATTCAGACAGGCTGATATAGCACTCCTGACATCATTGAAATGTGAGATAGTTACCCTATGTTTTGCGGCGCTACATTGACGACTTTCCTCCCAAGAATGTTTTCATTGGTACGCAAACATTTGTCTCAGAGCGGTGGCGAGAACTGTTTTGGATTTTTATTTTGTCATCATCCCAGATTGGTTCTACTATAGCCCTCTTTTACAGCTCGTTCCATGGTCGCCAGTTCCACATCAGTCAGAAAAGAAAAGCACCTCACTCTCTTTCGAGTCGACAATTTGTGGTTGTTCTGTAGACAGAACTGAATGAATTGGTCAATGAGGCGGTCGGGCATGTCAATAATCACCTGTATTGCCCTCTTGGTATTGTCGTAGCTGGTTAGAAAACCAAGTTCTGCGACAAGTTCTTCGTCAATGACCTTGATGATAAAGTCACATAAGGCTTCAGCCTGAGTCGTCATATTCATGTATTGGTACCAATACGCGGTTTGATTCGTGACCGTCATTCGTCCAGTTTCGTCCAGTTGATGATCAATATGTCGGAGTAAAGGTCTTGAAAAGGCTTCCAATGATGTGTCGTAATCCATCGGATTTTTCTGCATGACTGCTGAAACCGGAAACATGAGTCCACGTGGCACCATTTTCCGTAGTGAAAGAATGTTGTGTATCAGGAACCGATGGATTCTGCCATTACCATCCTCAAATGGATGCAGGAAAACAAAACCATAGGCAATGACCGCTGCATGAATGACTGGTGAAACCTGGCCCGCTGTCATTCGTTGGTGACAATCAATCAGTCCTTCCATCAGACTCGGCAGGTCATCAGGTTTCGGGCCAATGAAATGTACGATCTGACTTTGATGAGCCATCGACTGTCCAACATAGTTTTGAGTCTTCCGGTAATCTTGATCTTTGAATTGCGGGTTAACGATGTGGTTCTGTAACTCAATCAGTTTTTCTTTTTCACAGAAATCTTCTTGTTCAGCGAACTCGAGGGCGGCAATGAATGTTTCTGTTCGTAAAGAGTCAGGTTTGATATGTTCAATCGCAAATGATGACTTTGTTTCTTTGTGGTAGAGATATCTTGACGCTCGCCGAAGAAGGTGGGAAGGGTATGCGGTTAAAATATGTTCGCACCTCTTATGCAGGTCGGATGCTTCAAATTCGGTCAGTTTTTTCGTTCGTCTGACGACTGGACAAAATGCCCTGGGACCAAGCAGGTTATTGACGATGCGGTGTCGAGGAGATTTATCTCCAGTCTGAACTGTGTAATATCTTTTGGAGTCCAGTGCATCGACATAGTTGCCGGAAGTGAGGTTACGGACCGGCATTTGCTGGCTCATCAGAAACTCATAGAAAAACCAAATCCTCCGCGCATACTTTCCCGTTGGCTTGGATTGAATGTACTCGGTGAGATCTGTCTGAGGAACTTTTTCGAAGATTCGATGCAGTAATCCGAGATTGACTCCGTCATACTTCAACGCGAACTCAAGGTGGTCGCTAATTTTTTCTCCGGGCCAATACTGCTTCGGATATACATCTTCCACCACACCATCCTGAATCTTCGACCGGCGAGTTCCAGACAAGGATATCCAAGAGGTGTGCCAATGGGGTATGCCCGGCACGTCCAGCCAGTCTAAAAGATACGCATAACCAGCGCGGCGGCATTCTAAAACGTTTGTTTTCAACAAAATTAATTATAAAACTGAGATATTGACAGAAAAACATTTATTATATTTCTTTATTCAAAATAATAGATAATATTTCTAATAATCAAATAAATATTGTTATTTATAGATATATTGTTACCATAATGAATTGCAGATGACTTTGTTCGTCAATTTCTGGCGCAATTATTCTGCACGAAACTGCACCTTGGCAGAATGACTCTGTCGAGTTTTCTTCCAAGCAATTCCAAAGAAATATTCGATGCTTAGCATAAATTTTGTCGGGTTGCCTGGACTTCTCGGATAACTGCTCATCAGTCGGGTGATGAATTCGCGGTCTTTGAGTACTTCGGGATTGTCCAACAGTCCATCTGCCAGTCCGCCGTCAATGAATGTACTGAGTAGCGAATTGAGGTCTGCGTAGCAGTACTGTTGATGTTCAGCATCAACCACCGGGTTGGTAAAGCCGGTGGCGAGGAGCAGGTCTGCGAAGTTGTGCATGTCGACAAAGTCGGCCATGAACGTTGATGCATTCATTGCTGCGCATGCTACGCTCAGTTCCTGAAAAGCACCCGGAGCGAATGCCGATGTCAGCACAATTCCATCATCACCGAGAACGCGAAAACACTCAGCGGCAAATTCCTGCGATGGAAAAAATGTAACTGCTAAGTTGGAAATGACAAGATCAACTGAATTCGATTCTAAAGGTAGAATGAATGGCATGGAGTGGATGCTATCCGCGCCGGGTTCAGTCGCCTCCAACTCCGTAGATTTTCTGTATGGATGGTCAATCGAGTGGATCAGAGAATTGGAGAATCGATCATGGAGCAGTTCGTTGAGACAGCTGTTGGCAAAATCCAATGCGACAATGACCGGCACATTGATCTCAAGAAGTTCAACCCGCTCAACCAACTCATGGGCGATGGTTTCACCTAATTTAAGGAAAGTTTCTGCCTGTGCCATATTGAGTTGATGAACCCGGGCCTTCAGCGTCGTTATTGAGCACCGACTGCCAACGCCAGGTATTTTTTATGCAGTGCGTGAATTTGTTCGATCAGTGTTTCGAGCGTGCCGGAGTTATCAACAAGGTCATCTGCCATTTTCTGGCGTGCTGTTCTTGATGCTTGCGCCTGAATGACATGGTTTATTTCTTCTTCGGATCGTTGGTCGCGAATCGCTGCGCGTGCCCGCTGCATGGCTTCAGGTAAATCAATGACCAATATTCGATCTAACTGATAATCACTTTTGCTTTCCGCGAGCAGAGGGATGACAACAATGCAATAGGGTGTCGAAAGTTCGTTGATCTGTCGCATTATTTCTGCATGGATGCGTGGGTGCAGAATGCTCTCGAGCTTTTCCCGGTGTTCCGGTTTCGAAAACACCATCTTTCGAAGTGCGACTCGATCCAACCTCCCGTCGTTCCCGATAACCTGACTACCGAAAGCCGTTTCAATCTCAGTCAAAGCCGGCGTGCCCGGTTCAACAACTTCTCGGGCGATGATATCGGCATCGATGACCGGCACGCCGAGTTCTGCGAAAAGTCGACTCGCACTACTTTTGCCACTGCCGATGCCACCCGTGAGTCCGACTTTCAACATCTGTAGAGTACCGATGGGCTAAGGCAGTGCCGCGTCCATGACGCCGCCACCCAAGCAGATGTCACCTTGGTAAAAGACGATGGATTGACCCGGTGTGACCGCTCTGACCGGTTCAGCAAATTCGACTCGGAAACCACCGGTGGTCTGATGGACGATGCATTGCTGGTCGGTGCCTTGATAGCGTATCTTGGCTGCCGTTTCCAGCGGGAATCGCGGCACTTCAGATATCCAGTTGATATCAGATACGATGACAATTTGACTGTACAGCAGTGGATGATCGTGGCCCTGAACCGCAACGATGGTATTGGATGGAATGTCTTTTCTGGCGACATACCAAGCGTCTCCTGGCCCGCCGATGCCAAGACCGGTACGTTGACCGATAGTATATAGAAACGCACCTTGATGTTGACCTAACGCCGTACCGCTTTCGTTGGTAATGGGTCCATCTGCTACCGGGAGGTAGCGCTGAATGAAAGAGCTGAAATTGCGTCGACCAATGAAACAGATACCGGTACTGCCTCTTTTCGCATAATTCTTTAAACCCAGCTGTTTAGCTTTCTGGCGAACCTCTGTCTTCGACATGTGACCCAGTGGAAAAATGACGCGATCAAGAGCGGCACAGTCAATACCATGCAGAAAATATGATTGATCTTTTTTTTCATCGACACCCCTCAACAGGTGCGGCCTGCCGCCGTTTCGATGAATACGAGCATAGTGCCCGGTTGCTGCATATTTTGCGCCGAGTTTCTTGGCCCATGCCGGGAATTCTCGAAACTTGATCTCAACATTGCAAACAATATCTGGATTGGGGGTACGACCGGCTTTGAGATCTTCTAAAAATCTCACAAAGACCCGTTCCCAGTATTCATAAGAGAAATTGATGGTTTCAAGCTGAATATCAAGCGACTTACAAACGGCTTCAGCATCGGCTAAGTCTTGCGCGGCGTGGCATTCATCATCGTCATCTTCTTCCCAGTTTTTCATAAAAAGGCCGATGACCTGAAACCCTTGTTCCAGGAGAATGGCGGCTGATACCGACGAGTCAACCCCGCCGGACATGCCAACGACAACCGTTTCTTGCGCGTTCAATGGTCAGCGGTTTTGGAAGGTTAAGTGCAAACCGCCGTTTACTCCGGAGGACCGACCTTGTACGGATGAAGAACGGGAATAGGTGACGCCACCAAAGAGCTGGGATGGAATGCTCTTTCTATTGGCACACCAATACGGGTAACCTGAGAAAGATGTCACGCGGTTTGTGGTTCTCAAGAAACTAAGTCTAGTACACTTTGGTTTCTGAAGTTGTGCTGGCCGAACATTGGTCATGCGGCAATGGTCGGTCGGCGGTATTTCGACTGGCAATCGGTAGACTGTGTGCGCCGCAGTTATTGCCCTGAAGATGGTTTGGCAGTCTCCAGGGCAATAACGATCGTCGGTCAGAAATTAGCTATAACGATAAGGCACCCCTACCTTTTCCATGACTTCTGAATACTGGCGGAATGCATCCACCACCTTTCTGGTGCGCGGGCTGATGGAAGCCAGGTCTTCCCAGAATTCTTTGGAATCTTCGACCACCTGATCCCATTCATCCGTCGGGATGGTGGTGAGTTCCATTTTCTCGCCTTCTACCCTGAGCTTCGCTTCACCACCCCAGTACCAGACTTGACGGTAGTAATGTGAGTCATTACAGGACATTCGAAACAGCTCTTGAAGTTGCGGCGTAAGAGCATTCCAACTCTTGGTGTTGGCGAAGTAGGAACCACACCAGGCGCCAGTGACGTTGTTGAGGAGAGCGTAATTGCAGACATCGGCCCAGCCCACCTCATAAGCTTCAGTGAAACCACACCACGCGACACCGTCCAACTCACCGGTACCGATGGCCACTTCAATGTCATCCCAAGGTAGAGTGACCGGAATCAGCCCGTAGCGCGAAAGAAATCGGCCGGCGGTCGGCACGCCAAACACGCGCTTGCCCTTCATGTCAGCCAGTGAACGGATGGGGTCTCGGGTGAAGATATGGAGCGGGTCCCATGCACCGGCACTGATCCATTCAACATTGTCTACCTCGCCATAGGCTTCCGCCCAAACCTGGTCCAGTCCGTAATATTTGAACAGTACCGGTAAATCCAGACTGTAACGGGTGGAAAAGGGAAAGTAGCCGCCAAACACACTGATATCCACCGGCGATGCCATGGTGGCATCGTCACTTTGCACCGCATCCAGCGCCCCAGACTGCATGGCGCGGAACAGTTCATCGGTGGGCACCAGTTGGTCGGCGTAATACAGTTCAATCTCCATTTGCCCATGCGCAATCTTATTGAAAGCTTCAATCTGTGGCAATACCACATGCGCACCTAGCGGCGCGCCGGAATAGGATTGTAGGCGCCATTTGATTGGATTACTTTGGGAAAACGCATAAGGTGCGGTGCCCGCGGCAAGAATGCCGGCTATGCCGGCAGTTCCAGTGCCGAGTTTCTTAACAAAGTCTCGCCGTTCGTTACTCGCCGGCTGGTTGGGTTTATCATTTTTTACCATGTCTTACTCTCCTAGGTCTTTTGGTGGCGATCATCAGAACAACATCGGTTGATCACCGGGTGTAAATCTGGCTTGGTAACCACAGTGCAATCTGTGGAAAAACCATCACCAGAATCAATGCAACCATCATAACCAATACGAATGGAAAGATGGAACGATAGATATCAACCAGCGTGATCTCTGGTGGTGCCATCGCCCGCATCAGAAACAGATTATAGCCAAATGGTGGCGTCATATAGGCAATCTGGCAGGTGATGGTGTACAGCACGCCATACCATACCGGATCAAACCCCAATATCTTCACCAGCGGAACATACAGCGGGGCGACGATCACCAGCATTGCCGTATCATCCAGAAACATGCCCATGAACAGATAGGAGAGTTGCATCATGATCAACACTTCCCAGGGCGTCAGGTGCCAATTGGTAATAAACAGTGTTTCAATGGCCCGGGCCGCGCCGATTCCATCAAATACGGCACCAAAACACAGGGCGGCCAAAATGATCCACATGAACATGCAGGAAATGCCTAAGGTTTTGCGCACCGTCTCCTCCATGACTTGACGATTGAGACGCCGTTTCACCAGTGCTGCCAAAGTGGCGGCGGTGGCCCCCACGGCGGAACTTTCCACTAAACTGGTAACGCCCATGACAAACAGCCCGGTCATGAAAAAGAAAATGAGAAAGGGGATGATTCCAGCGCGTAGGAGTCGCAACTTTTCCTTCATCGGCAGGTCTCGTTCCTGCGCACTCACTGTCGGCCCCAGGTGTGGTTGTATGCGACAACGAATGATGATATAGATGATGAATAGCGCGGCCATCATCAACCCGGGTAAGGCACCGGCGAGCCAGAGTTTGCCGACTGATTCTCGGGCAATCATGCCGTAAAGCACCAATACCACACTAGGCGGCACCAGAATGCCCAGTGAACTGCCAGCCTGCACGACGCCAGTGATCATGATTTTGTCATAATTTCGTCGTAACATTTCAGGTAGCGCGATGGTGGCGCCAATCGCCATCCCGGCGACACTCAGCCCATTCATGGCGGAAATCACCACCATCAATCCGATGGTGCCGACTGCAAGTCCGCCTTTGAGACCACCGAACCAAACATGAAACATTCGGTAAAGATCGTCGGCAATGCCCGATTCGGACAGGATATAGCCCATGTAGATGAATAATGGCAGGGTTAATAGCGGATACCATTTAAACAACTTGAAAGCCGCCGTAAATGGCATCTCCACTCCGCCTTCCCCCCAGAGTAGCAGTGCGGCTACAGTGGAGACGATACCAATGGCGGCGAATACCCGTTGACCGGTCAGCAACATCAGCAGCATGGAACCAAACATGATGATGGCAATGGCTTCGTAACTCATGCTAACTCCATTCCTCGCGACTTGGCCAAGTCTTTGAAAAAGGTGGATAACGCCTGCAACAGCATCAGCAAGATTCCGAGTACCATAATGATCTTGATCGGAATCACTGACGGATTCCACATGGAAAACAGCCGCTGATTGGTTTCAATGGCATAAATGGTGCTGGAGATGGAGCCGATCAGCAGCACGATTAAATAAGTCACCAGAAAAATCGCCGTGAAACTGTCCATTCGTGCTTTGTTGCGAACTGATAATCGATCATAGATCAGGTCCATACGGACATGTGTTTCGAGTTGCATGGAATAAGCACCACCCATGATGTAGTAGGCGGCTAGGGTAAACTGCGCCAGTTCCACACACCAAAACAGCGGAATATTCACGACATTGCGGGTAATGGCATCTAACAGCAGGGTGCCGATCATGAGAAAGATGAGATACATCGCGATACGGCCGAAGCGGGTGGAAACGTAATCTACCGCGCGAACATACTTGACAACAAAGGAAGGCATTTCAGGGGATGGGGGCAGTGTGAAATTGTTCGGTTGACTGTTGAGATGAGTGACCACAATGGGTGAAAGGCAGCGCACGGATCAAGTGAATTAAAAGTTGATTATATTCATATTCAGGTAAGCCAACTCCGAACCAATTTGCCATGGTATATTTCATCCGGTCGACAGCTTGAGGAATTTCATTTGAGTTCAGTACCCGAGCTCTGAGATAGAACCTGGTTGACATCTGCAATCTCAGTTGGTTGATGAAACCGCATTGCTTCTCGTCATAAGAGCGGGCATTTACGACTGTCACTTGAGAGACCAACGATGATCGGATCCGGCGACGCCGGGTTGGAGAAGAATGGGAAGGATGTGTCGTAGCAACCGGTGATAGCCGGTCATTTGTGCTAACACAGTCGCCATTACATGCTTCACATCAGGACGCAGTATCGGATGTTTCATGGAAAAAGCCTTTGCTCCGGTTAGGGAAAGCAAATCTCGCCAAATATTTCTTCCAGCACCTCAGTGGTGTGCTTTAATGGATCTGTCATTGATGGGTGACTCGTTTGTCCAATTGCTCAGGTAAGGGGCGATCAGCTTGAAGGTGCGCGAACTTCTGAATAATGCAAAGGCATCCGCCTCGCCGGTAGTAACATCCCCCACAATCTACGACGTATTGGTGGTCGGCGGCGGAATTGTGGGTTGTGCCGTAGCCCGTAAGCTCTCGCTAGATGGTGCAAAGGTCATCCTAGTGGAAAAGGCCGAGGATATTTTGGCGGGGGCGAGCAAAGGCAACAGTGCCATCCTGCATACCGGCTTTGATGCGCCACCGAAATCCATCGAGCAGACCTGTATCGCGGCCGGATATCGGGAATTTAAGGAAATTCACCAGCGCTTCAACCTCCCTCTGCTGAAAACGGGTGCCCTGGTGTTGGCATGGAACGATGAACAGGCCACAAAAATCGATGACATGGTCACTAAAGCCCATGTCAATGGAGTGACGGATGTTGTTGCCATTGATGTTGAAGCGGCCCGTGCTCGCGTCCCCGCTCTTGGACCTGGAGTCATGGCGGCAGTCAGCATCCCCGGCGAATGTTTGGTGGACCCATGGTCGACACCTTTGGCTTACTTACTCCAAGCGTTGGCCCATGGCGCTAAAGTACTAACCCACTGTGAAGTGCACGCCGGGTGTTTCGAGGGAAATCACTGGCAGTTGTCCACTACCCAGGGCGCATTGTCGGCACGTTGGGTGGTCAACTGCGCCGGTCTCTACGGTGACATTCTGCACCGGCGACTGATCGGGGAACCTTTGTTCCACATTCAGCCGCGCAAAGGGCAGTTTCTAGTGTACAGACAGCCGGCCAATGAACTGACCGATACCATACTGTTACCCGTACCTACAGAACAATCCAAAGGCATTTTGGTATGTCCCACGGTCTTCGGTACGCTGCTGGTTGGCCCCAGTTCTCAGAATCAGAACCAACGCGACGACGCCAGCGTTGACGCGGTCACCTTAAAACGATTGCAATCAATTGGCGAGAGCATCTTGCCCGGCCTGAAAGAACATACGGTGACCGCCGTCTATGCCGGTATCCGTCCGGCAACTGCGTCCCGAGACTATCAAGTCGTCACTCATCGAGAACAACATTATCTTTGCCTCGGTGGCATACGTTCAACGGGACTGAGTGCCGCGTTGGGCATTGCGCAGTTAGCTTCCCAGACCATCGGTACCGACCCAGTAGGAATTTCGCCGCCGGCGCATGTTCAGTGGCCCACTGTACCGCAAATCAGTGAGGCCGGAGTACGGGACTGGATGTTACCCGGCAACGGCGGCATCACCTGTCATTGTGAACGGGTTACCCGGCGAGAAATAGACAATGCTCTTCAGGGACCGCTTCCAGCCAAGTCGCTAGGTGGGCTCAAACGTCGAACCCGGGTTACCATGGGCCCGTGTCAAGGATTTTATTGCAGCGCGGAACTGAGTGAGATCACTGCCGGTCATTTTAATTTACCCATAGATGTGCCAAATCGGCAGCCGACCGTATGAATGAGCAGGTTATCCACTGCGACGTGGCTGTGGTGGGTGGTGGTCCCGCCGGTCTCAGCGCGGCAACGCAACTGCGCAGAAGAGGTGTTGAACGCGTGATGGTTCTGGAACGTGAGCCTGTGGCGGGAGGAATCCCTCGACATTGCGGTCATCCTCCATTCGGGTGGCGCGAATTTCATCGTATTCTCAAAGGTCCGGAATACGCCTTAAGGCTCCGAGAAGCGGCGGTAGCCGCCGGGGTGGAAGTGCTTACCCGATTCACTGTCATTAGCCTTCGTCGAGGTCCAGTCTTGCGAGTATCGACGCCGGCCGGCTTGGCGCAGGTTGACGCCAAGCGGGTGCTTTTAGCCACCGGTGTACGAGAAACCCCTCGCTCGACACGCATGATCTCCGGCACCCGACCCTTGGGGGTGCTGACTACCGGCGCATTACAGTCCATGGTCTACCTTAAATCCCGTATCCCCTTTCTCCGCCCACTCATCGTGGGTACCGAATGGGTCTCGTTTTCAGCTTTGCTCACCTGTCGGCATGCCGGCATTCGACCCGTTGCAATGATTGAAGAGCAGCATCGGCCCACAGTCGGGTGGGCGGCGGCTGGCTACCCGATGCTACGTGGGATTCGTCTGTTGACGAAGACAGAATTGCTGTCCATTGACGGTAAGCATCGAGTGAATCGGGTGGTTGTCCGGCATCAATCTGGGCGCGCAGAACAAATCACCTGCGATGGTGTCGTGTTTTCCGGACAGTTTGTTCCTGAATCGGGTTTGGTACGCACTGGACATCTCGAAGTGAATACAACCCTTGGTAATCCGCTTACCGATCAATTTGGTCGCTGTTCTGATCGGGATTTTTTTGCGGCAGGAAATATGTTGCATCCGGCCGATTCTTCCGGTCGCTGTTGGCGCGACGGAGTGCAAACGGCTGAGAACATCATCCATTCTCTTACCGATGATCTACCGGCGTCCAGCGCTCCGGCCCAGGTTTTACCAATGTCTTCCATCATTCGTTACACTGTTCCTCAACGACTGATTCTCGACCACCGGTCTGGTGTTGATGTCCCTTTGCAAGTGCGATTTTCCGGCGAAAGTCGAGGGATCTTGCGCCTTTGGGCCGACCAAGCCCCCATCCTTGCTAAATCAGTCCGTGCGCGGCCGGAAAAGCAGGTGGTTCTGTCTGTTCCAAACCATATTTTGCCACCCGCGGCGGAAACCCTAAGCTTAACGTTTGATCGTTTTTGATGCTCAATGACCATCCTTGCCATTGACCAAGGCACCACCAGCACCCGTGCACTGACCGTATTCCCTGATGGTGGTGCCACGATCGCTGCAGTAAGTCGACACCGACAGTATTATCCGAAACCCGGTTGGGTGGAACATGATCCGCGAGAACTGCTACGGAATTTGAGGACGACGCTTGAGTCGGTGGACCAGATATCTGCCGTGGGCATTGCCAATCAGGGGGAAAGTTGCCTTGCCTGGCATGCTGAGACCCGAGAACCGGTATCGCCAGTCATCGTTTGGCAGGACAATCGCACTGCCAGTACTGTGGAACGACTCAAACAGGATGGTATGGTCACGGAGGTCATGGAACGCGCCGGGTTGCCTTTGGATGCCTACTTCTCCGCCAGTAAGCTGGCGTGGATCGTCGACCAGCTGCCTGAAGCAAGACGATTATTGCACAAAGGGAAGCTCAGACTGGGTACCACCGATGCGTTTTTTCTGGACCAACTGACGGGTGAGTTCAAGACAGACATCACCACGGCGTCCCGCACTTCGTTGATGAATCTTGAAACGGGACAGTGGGATGAAACCCTGTGTCGACTTTTTGGTGTACCCATGGAAGCGTTGCCTGAAATCGTACCCACCACCGGGATGCTTGGAACCGTTGCAATATCGGGTCGCCGCGTCCCAGTCACCGCCAGTGTGGTTGACCAGCAGGCTTCGTTGTATGGTCACGGATGTCGAGAGATGGGTGACGCCAAGATCACTTTCGGTACCGGTGCCTTTGCACTGATGGTGACCGGTCATCGGCTGCTGCGACCGTCAGATCAGGGACTGGTTCCCACTGTGGCGTGGCAACACGAAAGTCACCCTGCGGCATATGCCTTGGATGGCGGGGTTTACTGTGCCGGCTCGGCGGTAGACTGGGCGCGCGGTCTGCAACTTTTTGACTGCTATTCTTCTCTGAACTCATTTGACCGACCGGCCGCGATTGATCGAAATCTGATTTTCGTTCCGGCATTGTCCGGTCTGGCCTGTCCACACTGGGATCGTCAGGCAGCCGGCTTGTGGATAGGACTATCGCTGGATACTGATCGACAGGATATGATGCAGTCGCTACTTGAAGGGATTGCCCTGCGTACCGCAGAAGTCATTCGCACCATGGCATCATTCGTCGAGATCAATGATGGAATATCCATTGATGGAGGTGTTTCCGTCAACCCTTATTTTTGTCAGTTTCTAGCTGACATCTTAGGCATCAGTGTTACCGTGAGCTCTTTTCCGGAAATTACGGCCGTCGGTACCGCCCAACTGGCGGGCGCCGGCCGTATCATTGTTGAGCGAGGTAAAAATCGTAAACAGCGCTACCGGCCCACCAGGGTTCAGGAAGATCGAGTAGAAAAATTCACTGCCGCAGTCACCAGATGCATGCATTGGCGAACTCCACGGTAGACGATGGAGCTCTGGTCGAGGTCCATAATGTGCGAATCGTCAGTCAGTTCCTATGACACACGTAACCCGGTAACTTCCCTTGCCCGCAAGCTCAGACCTGACTTCGACGGTTCATTTTTGTAAATCATTGATTTTATTGATGGTGAACACGCCCTGAGGCACTACAATTTCACCCATACTTTCAGTTGGGTATTCGAGGGGAAGGTGACAGAGCTACTTCAGTTCGAACGGCTCCAGATTGACGGTCAGTCCCATCACCCGGTACAGTCTGCGACTCACTTCATTCAGGTGGGAGGGCAGGGCATAGCGGCGACCGGTGTGCCGGTCTTCCAGCACGCTGTGCTGCACCTGAGTCAGAGCGGTGGCCATGACTTCGGGTGAATGCCGGTCGCCGAACCGCAGGGCACTGCGGTACTGCAGATGGCGCACGCACAGCAGGGTCATGAAGGCGATGGCCAGATGAGCGCGCACGCGGCGCGGGGTCCAGTGGAAGATCGGTCGCACTTTCAGGTCGCTTTTGCTCACCCGAAAGGTCTCTTCCACCTGCCACAGTCCCCGATAGTGCTGCAGGACGGTGCTGGCCGCGGTGGTGTCGGGCAGGTTGGTGAGCACGCCGTGCAGGCCGTCCCACTGTGCCTCGCGCGCCACCTTGTCTTCATTGACGGACAGCGTTGCAGTGCCGTCCAGCTGAATGAAGCGACCGGGTCCCCGGGTGTTGAGCAGGTCTTTGGGGTTGTTGCTCTGGTTCAGTTTTTTCAACCGTTGGGTCACCGCCCGCTCGCGCTCCTGACGGTCCCGATGGGCGCGGGCCGGCGAGTCGCTGACCACCAGCCGATGCACGCCGTCCGGATGTGACAGCGTCTTCACGCGGCCCCCCTGGTCACCGCAGGGCTGCCCGCCGTTGCGGTCCAACACTTGTGCACGCAAACCGACCGGCAGCTGGCGCAGTTTGGCCCCGACGATGTAGGATAGCCCGGCCGCGCGCAGCGACTGCAGATTCGCCGCATTCATCATCCCCCGGTCGGCCACCACGATGGCCTCGCGAATGTGGTGTTCGGTCTTCAGCGCCTCAACCACCGGCACCAGACTATGTCCTTCAAAGGTGGCGCCGGGCAGAACCAGGTGGTGAATCGGCAGCCCGGCATCGGTGACCACCAGGGCCAGCAGCACCTGACACTCCTTGAACTTGCCATCCTTGCTGTCGCCCGGCGGTTTCAGTTCGTCGGCCGTGAACGATTCGAAATACAGCGTCGTGCAGTCGAACAGCAGTACCCGCAGAGTATCGCCGAACAGGGCTTGGGCGCGCGTGCTCGCCACCCGATGCAGGCGGCGAACGAACCGTTCATCCAGATGATCCATCAGGCGGTAGACCCGCTGCAGTGGGAGACGGATGCCAAAGTGGCTGGCCAGGTCACTGACACTGCCGCGTTTGCTGCGCGGGTGGGCCAGGCGCGCCATGACACACTGGAACAGCGCCCGATTGGATGCCCGATAACGTTGTGCGGTCAGCAGTTCATCCAGGCCCAGTTCGGCATACAGTTGACCATACACGTCATGAATGCCGGTGATGATGCGGGCGGTTTCGCGCAGGTCCTTCAGGTTCACCGGCAACGGTCGGTCATCACGTTGCCGGCGACCTGCGATGACCGGCTCGGCGACCGGCTCGGGTGGAAACAGCTGGGGTTGGACGTCGGCCTGAAGCTGGGCTTTGATGAACTCGCCGAGGGCTGTCATGCGTTCCAGTTCCGCTTCGTCTTCGGCGGTGCCGATGTGACGGATGATGGTCTGGCGCACTTGGTTGCCGGTGCGGATGGATGCCACCAGCTGCACCGCCTTGCGGGTTCGGCCGGGAACTGTTTTGACGCGAATGAACATGACCTTCATTATAGGGCTTTTTTCGAGAAAATCAAGAAAAAAGTGCCTTTGAGGCACTACAACGCCACTGGACGATTGTTCACCGATGAAAGGGTTGATTTATCAGGCCTTCAGGTACTCCGATCGGCGATTTCAGGCGCTAAACCGTCAAAGTCAGCTCAGACATGGCTGATGAAGTCAGCATGCTATAACAGCTGTATCAATGACATGCGCAGTATTGATTCGGTACCCAAGTTACAGAATGCCGCCGGACTTTAGTACTATTTTCAAAGTTCAGGGGTTAAGTGAGTTTTAGGGCCAGTCGTGCCAGGCGTTCCCCCAGCGCCTGGCATAATTTTTCTTCGTCTTTGCTGAGAGCGGGATTGCCATCAAATCCGGCAAAATGCGACGCGCCATACGGTGTTCCACCGGTGACCGTGTTAGTGAGGGTCGGTTCGGTGTAAGGGATCCCGGTGATCAGCATGCCATGATGTAAAAGTGGCACCATCATTGATAGCAGTGTTGATTCCTGACCACCGTGCATAGAGGATGTGGAAGTAAAAACACAGGCAGGTTTGCCGGCGAGTTGACCTGATATCCAAAGCGAACCGGTCGAATCGAGAAAATATTTGAGTGCCGCTGCCATATTGCCGAAACGTGTTGGACTGCCGAGGGCCAGACCATCACATTTCTCCAGATCCTCAAGCAGGACATAGGGATATCCTTCCGATGGTATTTCATCGTCTATTGCTTCTGTGGTAGCCGAAACGGGCGGCACGCGGCGGATCTTAGATTCACATCCGGCCACTTTATTGATCCCGCGGGCAATCATTTTCGCGAGCTGTAAGACGCTCCCGTCACGACTGTAGTAGAGAATCAGCAGATTTTTCATAACTGAGGTGATGGCATCAGTGAGAGTCGTTGAAAAATTGGTGTATCGTATTCATATTGGTACATCCCGTTGAGTTCATTCGATGGGATGGTTAGCGGGTATACTCAATCTTGAGTTGCCCGATTCCATCATTTGAAAGTGACTCATTACGCTGATTTTCAGGCAGTTTGACCGGGTCTCCAGTCTTGCACGGTAATCAACTTGAGCAGGTCTCATCATTTCAAGAGTTTATCATTTTTCATCAACAATTTTATTGATGTTCGGCCGACTGAATGTTGTTGCTGACGTCAATGACGGTGCAACTTCGGTACGTTTTTCGTCGACCGGCGCGATGACTGCGGTGTAATTCAGCGTGGAGAGTCAACCTGTGAGTATTGGCTGCCAATGTCTCAATATAACTGGAACCCGTCCAATGGCTGATTGAAAAATATCTCAGCACGGTCGCGAAATGAAAAACGACGAACCTGTAGGGATGCGAACGGTGCGGACTACTCACAGCGCGAGCAGAGTCCCTTCAGTTCAATCGTCAGTTCTCTGGAGCAAAAATCATACTGGTTGCTCAAGGCCTTGACTTCCTCAGCAAACTTCGTTGACGCTAGCTCTTTCACAGTCCCGCAAATGTCGCAAATAGCTAGAATTGATAAACCATCCTGATGCTTCTGGTCGCAGGCAATGAAGGCGTTAATCGATTTGACTTTGTGAATTAAGCCAATTTCGAGCAGTTGGTTTAAGGCGCGGTATACCTGGGTCGGCGCCTTGAATCCTTCCGTTCGTAACAAGTCCAAGAGGTCATAAGCTCCGAGTGGTATCGTGGAGTTCTTGATGCAGTCGTAGACCGACTGCAGTCTAGGTGTCAGCTGTTCCACTATTAATCTTCGCTTGTCTGAAAAAACTCTATGGTTATTGCAATCGCCAGCATGGTTTGGCGCCTGTCAATCTTGAGTGGGCCGGCATCATCATTAACAAATCTACCCTAATCATGTCAATGCTGGCTACTGCTATTTTTTGTCAATGGAAAGTCGGGTGTCAACTGAATTCGTTCAGACCTACCACTTCTCAATTATCAATTGCAAATAAATTGGTGTCGCTGGTATCCAGTCAGTGAAAAAAACATAGACAATACCATCGTAATAATGTTATATTATAACATTTCATTTTAACATTCAATCTTATCATCAATAGAGGGATATACCGTAATGATAAAGAAATGTATGGCCGCCGTTGGCACGATATTCATGTTTCTAGTTTGGCTACCGCCGTTGGCATCTGCAGAAATGCGCGTGGTCGCCACTATTAAACCAATCCACAGTTTGGTTGCTTCGCTCATGGATGGCATTGGCCAACCGGAACTGATTGTTAAGGGTTTTGCATCGCCGCATGGTTACTCAATGAAGCCATCTGATGCACGCCTGTTCGAAAATGCTGATTTAATCGTCTGGGTTGGTTCGAATATTGAATCGTCGTTGAGTACGGCTATTGCCACGCTACCTCAAAATGGTACCCATCTCGAATTATCCGAAATTTCCGGGTTGAAGTTATACGAATATCGAACTTCACACATTCATGATCACCACGATGAAGAGCATGAAGAGGAGGAACATCATGCTCACGAAGAGGCGGACTCGCACGACGAACACGAGCATCACGATGACTCACACGCTGAAGACGAAGACTCACATGGACACGAAACCGAGGGGCATCACCAAGAAGCGGAGCACGCAGCTGATGATCACGATGATGAACGTCATGACGAAGGCCACTATGACGACCATCATCACAGTGAGTTTGATTTGCATGTCTGGCTGGATGTCAACAACGTGAAATTGATGTCGATTGCGATGGCGCGGGCACTGATCGAAATTGACCCTCAGTTTGAAAAATCCATTCAGGCCAATCTAGGTGCGCTGTTGCTGAAACTTGATGAGCTGGGAGGTGAACTGGAAAATCAGGCCAAGTCGATTGCCGACCGACCTTACATTGTGTTTCATGATGCTTACCAGTACTTTGAGCGATGGTTGAAATTGAATAGTGTGGCTGCCGTAACCCTGAATCCTGAAATCATACCAGGTGTTCGGCAGATTAACGAGCTGAGAGAAGTTGTACACGATACCAATGCGGTCTGCGCTTTTGCCGAACCTCAGTTTAATCCGCGCATTCTGCATGTTGTGAATGAGGGCATTGAGCTTAAAATTGGCATGCTTGATCCACTTGGCGCCGAGGTTGAAGCGGGGCCGGATGCCTATTTTGATTTAATGCGAAATATGATTTCCGCACTGAGCGAATGCCTGACCTGAAGCAAGCAGTAACCGATCAGCGCGAATGCAAAATGTGGTAGGCCGTATTCACCGTAAGTGCGGTTTACCGCGGTATTGGCGTAACGGTTCCAAAATAATCCATAAAAATTTTTCAATTTACAGTTGAAATCTGTAAATCAGCCCCTATAATTTTGTTAGCACTCGCTTGTGGCGAGTGCTAACAATTTCCGTTTTCAACGTCAAATGAGCGTTAAAGTATCTGTTTTTTTTTATAGATTTTGCGGCTCAATGATTGAGGTTCGAAAGGAATTTGAAAGGTAAATGCACATGGTCATTTTTACTGTGTGTTCTCATTTTTGTCTGCAATCAGTATATTGGAGGTATGCGTGAAAATTCGCCCACTTCATGATCGAGTTGTCGTTCGTAGAACTGAAGACGAACGCAAAAGTCCAGGTGGCATTGTCATTCCCGACACAGCTGCCGAAAAACCCATGCAGGGTGAAGTACTTGCCGTCGGTAATGGCAAGTTGGAAGACGGTGGCAATCGCCGCCCGTTAGACGTTAAAGTCGGTGACAAGGTAATTTTTGGCAAATATGCCGGCACCGAGTTCCGTCAAGACGGTGAAGAAGTTCTCATGATGCGTGAAGACGACATCATGGCGATCATTGAATAATTTTGTTAATCGTAAGCAATAGGATAATGGAGAAAAACTAATGGCTGCAAAACACGTTAAATTCGGTGAAAGTGCACGTGGAATGATGCTAAGTGGCGTCAACGTGCTGGCTGACGCCGTCAAAGTAACTTTAGGTCCGAAGGGCCGAAATGTTGTTTTGGAAAAATCTTTTGGTGCTCCTACGGTCACCAAGGATGGCGTTTCCGTTGCCAAGGAAATTGAGCTGAAAGACAAGTTTGAAAACATCGGGGCGCAGATGGTGAAGGAAGTTGCTTCCAAAACATCGGATGTGGCCGGCGATGGAACGACTACGGCAACGGTGCTGGCACAGGCTATGCTTCGTGAAGGTTTGAAAGCTGTTGCGGCAGGTATGAATCCAATGGACCTCAAGCGCGGCATTGATAAAGGTGTCGGTGCGGCAGTCAAAAACCTGCAGAAACTGTCAAAACCCTGTTCAGACCACACGGAGATTGCGCAGGTGGGCACCGTATCAGCGAACGCCGATGAAGCCGTCGGCAACATCATCGCCGAAGCGATGCAGACGGTCGGTAAGGAAGGTGTGATAACGGTTGAAGAAGGTTCAACTTTGGAAAATGAACTGGATATCGTCGAAGGTATGCAGTTCGACCGTGGTTACCTGTCACCCTACTTCATCAACAATCAGGACAGCATGTCTGTGGAACTGGAAAATCCGTTGATTCTGGTCCACGATAAGAAGATTTCGAATATTCGTGATCTACTGCCACTGCTTGAAGCCGTCGCCAAGGCTGGTCGGCCGTTGCTGGTGATTGCTGAAGACATTGAAGGTGAGGCGTTGGCCACTCTGGTGGTTAACAACATCCGCGGCATCGTCAAGGTGTGCGGTGTGAAAGCCCCAGGATTCGGTGATCGACGTAAGGCTATGTTGCAGGATATTGCAATTCTGACGGCGGGTCAAGTCATCTCTGAGGAAGTGGGCATGAGCCTCGAAAATACCAAAATTGATGACTTGGGTTCTGCCAAACGAGTGCAGATCACTAAGGAAAATACGACGGTGATTGATGGTGCCGGCAAAAAAGCCGATATCACTGCCCGCGTGAATCAGATTCGTGCTCAGATTGAAGAAGCGACCTCTGATTATGATCGTGAAAAGATGCAGGAACGTGTTGCGAAGCTGGCCGGCGGTGTTGCCGTCATTAAAGTCGGGGCCGCGACCGAAGTCGAAATGAAGGAAAAGAAAGCCCGAGTTGAAGATGCTCTGCATGCGACCCGCGCCGCCGTTGAGGAAGGCATCGTGCCTGGTGGTGGTGTTGCTCTGGTTCGTGCCATCGGCCAAGTCGATAAAGTCAAAGGCGATAATGATGATCAGAATGTTGGTGTTCGTATTGTCCGGCGCGCACTGGAAGAGCCATTGCGTCAGATCGTCGCCAACGCTGGTGAGGATGCATCGGTAGTGCTCAATAAGGTTGCTGAAAACAAAGGTAACTATGGTTACAATGCCACCACGAGCAAGTACGATGACATGATGAAAATGGGTATTCTTGACCCAACCAAGGTAACTCGTGCAGCATTGCAAAATGCGGCGTCCATTGCCGGGCTGATGATCACGACGGAAGCCATGGTTGCAGAGATTCCGGAAGAAAAGCCGCCGGTGGCGGCACCGCCCCCGGATATGGGCGGCATGATGTAATCATCAACCGTTACTCGGTACAGAAAAGCCCTGCGGAAGCAGGGCTTTTTTGTTGTTTACATGTAGACAGTTGGTGCGGTGCTGTGGATGCAGAATTTGCCCCCAAAGTATTGGATTGCGTTTGTATATGGCTAGGTTGGCAAAGGAGTGAACGTGAGACTCATCTGTCTCAGTGGTGGAACTTGTCAGGTTGAATATTGTCCAAAAATACATACTAATTCATACCTTTATAAATGACTGTCAAGTACAGGAGGCCGGTATGTTCGGAATTATGCGAATACTTATATAGGAGCAAAAACTAATTGATAGTTTTAAGAAAGATGATCAATTAAATTGTTCGAGTCCATCATACCATACGGAGGAACGTAATGAAAGCGATGGTATAGGAATAGTTGGTACCCTAATTGTGTTGGGTGTATGGGGTATCGTGATGTATGGCTTTATCAAATTTATGGTGTATCTGTACTCGTAGATCAATGCTCCTGCGACTCAACGATTGATAACGGCAACTCGACTGCAGAGGCGGCCATTGGTCGCGTCGGTTGTCCATCGGCGTGAAACACCAATGGTGTCAGAAATTAATCGAATCCAATAACATCTCAAGAGTCATATATAAGATTTGGAATGTACACTGCCTTTTCCAGATGTAAATTTATATTACTTACTAATTCTTGGCTTCGATTAAAAAATAATTCCATCAAGTAGATAACGAATCATATTGCTAAGTTCAGCTGGCGAATGAGTTTGTTGAAGGTGGCTGTTTTTTCGATAGCCAGCATTCGGAAAGCATCCCGATAGAGTGTCTGACCTTCCAAAGTGCTTACCATCAATGCATTTGCAAATCGACGACCCGCGCGAGATAGTGCAGTATTGCAGAAGTTGCCACTGGTCGGTTTTTTCTGTGATGCCGCTTGAGACCTGCCGTGTTCCTGGGTCCATACATCCTCAAATGTCGTTCGGTTTAACCAACCCGTGTCAAGTAAACGGCGCAAAATTACCAGTGTACTGACTTTGAAGTGACGTGCCAGTTTGGTTACTTGGCCAAGTACTTCGTCAATCGAAAAATGACTGTTATTCAATAGTTCATTCAGAGTTTCAGTCGGTACCAAAAACTCGCCAGCTACGGCATTGCACCATATTTCTGTTTCTTGCGCATTATTACTGCTATTGACATCAAAGTTCGACAGTCCAGAGTCTCCTAACCACAGATGCGCGAGTTCGTGTGCGAGGGTGAATATTTGCACAGCTTTAGCGTCGGCACCATTTACAAAAATCAATGGGGCGTAAGAGTCGGATAATGCAAAGTCACGAAATTCTTTTGGATTAAGCGGTCGGTGGTTGTTGTTCCCTACAACGCCACTAACCATTACCAAGATGCCGACTGCTTCCGCTTGGCGAATCAACAATCTTAGGGCGGCATCCGGTGTTGTACATTTTTGCCGAAGCTCTAGGTCGAATCTCAGAGTTTTACGAATCAGCGTTGCAGCATGTTTTGTGGAATGGCTAAATTGAGTTGGCCGACAAAGTCATGTTTCGATTCTTGCAGGTAAATTGAAAATTCACGGTACCAATCCTGTCGATTCTGGCACGCATAAATCGTGTCCAATAAATTGGGACTTGGTTTACGAATGTCTTTTCCATAGCAGGTTCGAAAATCCGATATCGGCAATGGCTCTAATGGGGGTTGCTTGAGAAACAAGTAACCAATTGGCACATGAACAGCATTGGCGAATAGCTCCAACTGTCTTAAGGTGGGTTGTAGTTCACCGCTTTCCCATCTAGAAAGATGAGCCAAACGATTTCGTTTTATAAGATCTTCTTGCGCAATGTCAGCGCGTTCTCAAGCCCAAATCAATAGTTCAGGCGCGACTTTCACACGAACCATAGTGTTATGTAAACTGTTAGCGTATTAAACCAGATAATATATTTTGTAGTGATTTTATATGGAATAGTTACCGAGTTTTTCATCGAATGGGCAGAAAATAATTGGGTGAAGAAGATATGAGTTGATGGACTCCCATCGTCTGTCTGTAGCGTTAAGTCTGTCGCGCACCAATTTATGAGACCTTGATAATCAAGCATTACGGCTGCGTACTTTACTGCCGGAAAATTGACAAAGTCAGCGCGGAACTTGGTAACAAAAAGTCTCAGTTATTTTCAGCGTTGTTATATGGTGAAAAAACTCGACATGCACCCAAGCATTACATCCAATCTTGTGGGTGCCAGAGTCATCGTGCAGGATATGCTGCCAGAGCGGTACTGGAGTAACCCATCTCAGGAGAATTTGACAGTTGATAGAACCTGAATAGTTTCCGCACTGAAAGTCCGTGATGGAAGATGTTGTGAATGACACGTGCTTGAAAACACACAGAATCACCTTGGTTCACAGCGTTCTGCCATCACCGAATACGTCTCATTTTTACTCGTGTGCAACCCGTGAATGAAAATTGGTGCTTCCCGGTATGGCCTAGAAGAACAAATCGTGGACGTCAGACCTTCGTTGAACTTTGTTTGTAAACTGGTTTTGTAAAATGCCGACGCAACAGTACGTAGTCTACGCTCGCAGTGCCATACCAATCCAGTACTCTTATTCACTCACCCTCTGAACATCAGTGCGGTCAGAATGTAATCAAAGCCAAGAATAGCCAGTGATGCCAGTACGACGGTACGGGTTGTCGCCCGACTGATCCCTTCGGCTGAAGGATACGTGTCATAGCCTTCAAATACTGCGATCCAAGTGACCAACACACCAAATACTACACTTTTGATCAGCCCATTCAACACATCAAGTTGTAGGTCAACGCCATCGGCGATTGATGACCAGAAGACTCCCGCATCGACTCCCAGTTGAATGACGCTGGCAAAGTACCCACCTAATATGCCAACGAAGGTGAACATGCCACAGAGCAGAGGTACGGCAATCATGCCGGCTAGCAGACGTGGTGCAACCACCCGCTGAATCGGATTCACGGCCATCATTTCCAGCGCGGCCAGCTGATCCGTCGTTTTCATCAGTCCGATCTCGGCGGTTAGTGCCGAGCCGGCTCGACCGGTATAGAGCAGCGCGGAAAGCACGGGTCCCAGTTCCCGAGTCAAACTCAGGGCAACCAGCAATCCCAAAGAGCTCTCGGCCCCGAAGTCAACGAGTGTGTAGTAACCCTGAAAGCCCAGTACCATGCCAACGAAAGCGCCGGCTACTACGGTAATTGACACAGTCAGAACACCCACTGAATACAGCTGTCGGACCACCAGCGATGGCCGGCGGACGAGACTGAAAAAATAACCTACGGTTTTCAGCAGAAACAGGGTTGCCAGACCTAAACGACCAATGATGTCGATGGTCTCGGTACCAATGCGTTGCACCCAGAGTGTCGGGTTAGCCTTGTTCAAGAATATCACCTCGATAGTCACGCGCCGGATAATGAAACGGTACCGGCCCGTCGGGTAAGCCATGCAGAAACTGCCGAACTTCAGGTTGCGTGCTGTCCAGCAGTTCTTGGGGCGCACCGCTAGCGAGAACGGTGCCATGGCCGAGTAGAAAGACTCGATCAGCGATGCTCAGTCCCTCTTCGACATCGTGCGTTACCAATATTGAAGTCGTATTCAACGCTTGGGTCAGTTCGTGGATGAGTTTGGTAATGACACCCAGAGAAATGGGGTCCAATCCAGTAAAAGGTTCATCAAACAACAGCAGCTCGGGATCCATCACGGCCGCCCGGGCCAATGCTACCCGTCTGGCCATGCCACCGGACAATTCGGCCGGTGAGAGTCGCTGTGCCCCGCGCAGCCCGACCTGCTGAAGTTTCATCAGTATCAATTTACGAACCAGAGTCTCGGGCAGATCAGTATTCTCGCGGAGGGGGAATGCTACATTCTCAAAAACGTTAAGGTCGGTCAGCAGCGCACTGGATTGAAACATCATCCCCATCCGCCGCCGCAGATGAAAGAGCTCAGTTTCGGTGAGTCGACTGATCTCGTTTTCGAATACGTGAATGCGGCCGCGGGTGGGTTGATAGCGCCCTGAAATCAGATTCAGCAGCGTGGATTTTCCGCAGCCACTGGGCCCCATAATGACATTGATGCCATGTGCAGGAATTTCTATGTTAACATTGGCAAGAACTTTCTTCCGACCATAGAAGAAATCAACCGCTTCAATAGTGACCACTAGTTGTTGCTTTGGGGGCATTAAATCACTCAGTTGGTGGTAGACATTATTCAATTCAGTAGGCGTCGCGCCATTCCTAATTCACCATTCTTCATCGCCTTGGGGTTGACTGTCGCCCTGCTGGCCATCTGTGCGTTTGCATTGATTGGCGGGGCCTTCAGTGAGAAAGAAAGACAGTCTTTTTCTCATTCGCTGCTCGGCGAGCGTGAACAGGTGATGGAAAACTTGAAAATCATCCGAAGCAGACCCGATTTGCGTATAAATTATAGGATTGAAACGGTTCAACTCACGCAGTATCCTGAGCGAGCCGAGAGTGAACTGATGGCGCCCGTATTGACTGAACAGTATGCCGACGGCCGGTCGCGGGTGACTAGGGCGCGCACGGGGGTCATCTTGGCACGTGACCATGTCATTACCCTCGAAGGCGGTGTCGAAGTTGTCGAAACCAGACCGTCTGCATCACTGGGGACGGTCCACATGAAGACCAACCGGCTCACCCTGACTTTTTGAGCAGAATAATCAACCAGAGATTGGATATTTGAGTAATGAATAGTAAGAACATTTGGTTTTCTTCTTGGTTCTTGGGACTGTTGCTATGCACTGCCGTCCAGGCTGAAAACAGTCCGATGACGATTGAAGCCGATACCATTCGCTACGATTCTAAAACGGGTGTCAGCATTTTAGAGGGTAACGTTTACATTGCCCGAGAAGGGCTTGAAATCAATGCGGATCGCGCTGAGCATATCAACGATGCACCGAATAGTGAATCAATCGTCGTCAATGGACAACCGGTGCAAATCACTTACCAGCCACCGGCGGGCGGCTCGGTGACACAGGGTTCGGCTGACCAGGTTCGGTATGACCTTGATATTGAAGAGCTGCAGTTGATTGGTAATGCCGTGCTCAATTACGAGCAGACAACATTACGCGCGCAAGGGGTTAGCTTCAACATGAGAACCGGTGAAAAGAAAACATTTGATGACATACCTTCAGCGACCTCAGAAGAGCGATCGACATTGACAAATCCCATCAATGACCACTGATTCGAAATTTACTTCCCCCTTTCCTGACTTCTGTCAGTTGGATGTTTCCGCAGTTGGTGGGTCAAGCGCTGCATGCTCTAGGCTGGAAGTATCGAAAATCAGCCGGGCATTTGCTTCTAAACCGGTCGTCGACGAAGTCAGTTTTCATGTTGACCGCGGTGAAATAGTCGGACTGCTCGGCCCCAATGGTGCCGGTAAAACAACCTGCTTCAACATGGTTGTGGGACTGGAAACGTGCGATCGTGGTCGGGTGTTTATTCACGGCAAAGATATTACGGAACTGCCGATTTATTCGCGCGCTAAACTTGGATTAGGCTACCTGCCCCAGGAAGCTTCCATTTTTCGTCGACTCAATGTGGAAGACAATATTCGCGCCATCTTGCAAACTCAAAAGCAATTGGACTATGTTCAGCAGCAGACTTTCTTGGAGCAATTACTGGAGATTTTTCAACTCCAAGAACTACGCGGCCAGTTGGGTACCACCCTGTCGGGTGGTGAGCGCCGGCGGGTCGAAATCGCGCGTGCCGTCGCGTTGCAACCGCGCTTCATTCTGCTTGACGAACCATTTGCGGGTGTGGACCCCATCGCCGTTGATGACGTCATCTCTTTAATTCACATGCTGTCGAGTTGGCAGGTGGGGGTGTTGATTACCGATCACAACGTTCGTGAAACACTCCGTATCTGCACACGGGCGCATATTATGCACCAGGGAAAAATTCTGGTATCAGGTACGGCGCAGGAGATTATGAATGACCATGAAGCAAGACGTATTTATTTCGGTAAGTCATTCAGTGTCTAGAAAACTCAGTCAAAGCCGGCAAGGTTAAACTTGTCGGCAACTTCAGCATCTTCTGACGTTAAAACCAGCGGCCGGCTTGCCGGACGGATCATCGCTGATTGTACCGGGATCGTGTGATGCGGCTTTTTCTTCCGAAGCTAAGATCCTGCAGTTCTTGAGATAGCAGTACGACCGAGCAGTCCCATCATTTGTCACAGTTGAGAAGCGGTCGCTGGCATGGGAATTTTTGGTGTCGGCCTCACCCTCTTGAAGCGTATGGTGGGTGGGTCATTTAAAAAACAGACTCAACGGGTATTTTTCGTACCATGCTCAGACCCATGGTTCTGCAAGCTACAGCCGCTCAAGTTCGATGAGTAATAGCATCCACCATCGGGTGGGAGACTGCCATCTATCAACAGACCGACGAGTAACCACAGGAAGTCTCGTTCCAACTACCTTGGTGTGGTGACCGGTAACCTCGGTAACTGAACTGAATGAAAAGTGCTATCCGACGAGCAATAATCTGTCGGTTATTGTGGTTACGGTCGGGATGTTTGAATCTGAGTTGTTGTAGAATGAAATACACCAGATCGGCAGTCTGAAGTTTGAACTGATTCGTTTTACCGTTCGGCAGCTGTCATCACTGGAGAAAAGATGATCCTGAACGGCAACTGCTGATCAGAACTTTTCGAGCATGATGCGGTGTCATCATTCGAGTCTGGCAGAGCTTAATTGCACAGTTTGATGCCGAAATAAGAGTGCATGCCTTTTGAGAAGTTCATACGAGTCGATTGATCTTTCAATAGTCACACGCAGCTGTCGACCCAGTTTATCAGGCGCTATATAATGTTATCCAAAGATACACCGGCGAAGTGAATGGACCGTTTTCCTTACCAATTTTCACTCTTTTCAGGCCTGATGAGTCAACGCCACCGAGCCGACTCCAGTTCGCTACCCGTTGTGCAGGAAGACCGATGTTCTCCCTCAATGACGAATAGATTGGTGAACAGCTGCCAGGTGTTGACGTGTAACGGTCCAAACGCAACGTTGTCAGTCATCAAGTTCAACTCAGAATTTCAGGAACCATCGGGTGTCCAGAAACCGGCAATCAATCAACCCCAAAGAGAGGTAGTGTGATGGATATATCAATAACCGGCCACCATATCAACGTTTCCGATGCGGTGCGCGAGTATGTGAATCGGCGTTTGAAAAAAATTGCCAATCACTTTCAGCAACCGACCAGTGTCGAGATTGTTCTGCACAAGGAGCACGATGCTTATCATCTTGAAGCAACTCTGCATGGCAAAAAGATGTCAATTCATGCTCACTCACAGTCGACGGACATGTTTCAGGCAATTGATGCCATGTCAAGCAAGCTGGACCGTCAGGTCATCAAACACAAAGAACGGCTGACCAATCATGGAATCAATGGGCGCGGTGAACCCATCATCCGGTATTGAACGTGAGTAATGCCGCCGACCATTCGTCGCGAGTCGGGACGGCGGAGACAGAGGTTCGACTCACCGAGGTTTTTTCCAGCGATCGAATTCGCATCAACGTCGAGGTCAACAGCACAAGGCGTCTGTTCGAAATCATCGCCAAGCTTTTTGTCGACGGCAGTCAACAGGTCATGAATAAGGATACGGTGTTTCGGTCACTTTTGGAACGGGAGCAACTCGGCAGTACCTGTGTCGGTAATGGCGTGATGATTCCACACAGTCGTCTGCATGGGTTGTCGGCACCGCTTGGTGCCGTCGTGCATCTCACAACACCATTAGCGGTGGAAGCAGACGATAACCAGCCGGTCTTTCTCGCCTGTGGACTGTTGGTGCCGGCTGAATGCTCAGACTTGCATATCCGGATTCTGGCACGATTGGCGGAAGGCTTTGCTAAGCCGGAAATTCATCAGCGACTCAGAGAAGCACAGGATGAGACGGAGATATTCGATCGGCTGATGCAATTGGATGTGCCGCGGCGATGATTGGTACTCGACAATACTGCAGCCCATCAAACTTGAAGCACTCTATACGACAACTGACTTCACTAGGACTTAAGTAATCAAACCGACTGCCAACAGTACGGGCCATCTGAAAATTGTCAGTGGTCTTTCAGGTTCGGGTAAATCCGTCGCCCTACGCGCCTTGGAGGACTTCGGATTTTATTGCATGGATAATCTGCCGATTCCGTTACTCGTTGATTTTGCCCGTAATTTACTGGTTGGCGAAGATAATCCGATCGAGCGAGCGGCAATCAGCATTGATTCGCGCAACCAAAATTATCTCGGTGACCTGAATCATGCCCTAAAGGCGGTACAAAAGATGGGGGTTTATCTTGAGTTCATGTTTCTAGAAGCTGAAGAAGCAATCTTAGTCAAGCGCTACAGCGAGACGCGGCGAATCCATCCACTGATGGGTGCCGACGTGTCGCTGTTGGATGCCATCAGGCTGGAGCGACAGATGTTGGCGCCTCTGTCAGAACGTGCAGTCAAACACTTGGACACCACACAGTTGACACCGCATGGTCTACGCGCGTTGATTCAGGAAGATGCTGCCGAATTTCATGTCGGGCGCGAAATATTGCAGTTGAAATCATTCGCCTACAAGTATGGCGCGCCGTTGGATGCGGATTATGTTTTTGATGTGCGTTGTCTGCCTAATCCCTATTGGATCGTGGAACTCAAACAGTTCAACGGTACGCAGCAACCGGTGCAGGCATTTTTCTCCACCCGGCCTGAGGTGCAACGGATGATCGACAAGATTGATGCCTTCATCAGTGATTGGCTGCACCTGTTCCATGCCAACGGTCGCCCCTATCTGATAGTTGCTATCGGTTGTACCGGGGGGCGACATCGTTCCGTTTACGTGGTCGAAAAACTGGAAGAGAGATTTAAGTCCCGTGGTCTGCTCATTCAGAAACGTCATAGTGAAATCGCCTGACGATGATGGTCGGCAAATTGACCGTAACGAATAAGCTGGGTTTGCACGCCAGAGCCGCCGCGCTGGTGGTGCGCACTGCTGCCGGTTTTGCCAGTAATGTTTTGCTTAGCAATGGTGAGCGAGAAGTCAGTGCCAAGAGCATTATGGGGCTGATGATGTTGGCGGCGACCAGTGGCACGATCCTTAACCTGCGAGTTGAAGGACCAGATGCGGAAGACGCATTCAATGCCATTGAAGATATCTTTAATCAGCGGTTCGGTGAGGACGAGTAATTGATCCAACTGCAGGGCGCCGGAGTTGGTTCTGGAATCGCGATTGGTCCGGCCGTTGTCATCCATCAGTCCGTCATCGGTGGCGCGGTGAGACGGATTGGCAATGATGAAATCGACCATGAAATATCACTGCTGAAGAATGCTCTCGACAAAACTTCTGAAAACTTGAAGAGCGCCCGCAATGAAGTGCATTGGGCCGCACCACCGGAGATCGCGTCGTTTCTAGATGCACATATTCTGATGGTCAACGACCCCACACTGTTGACCGCGACGGTGAACATCATCCGGGAACATCAACTAGCGGCCGAATCCGCCCTGCTCATGTATCGTAATCAGTTGGCGGAGGTATTCGACAAAATGGAGGATGAATATCTGCGCAGTAAGCAAAACGATGTGGACCAGGTCATTCAGCAGATTCACCAACAGTTGCTGATGCGTGAACATTGTGAACCTCGTCAGTCCGACTCCGCTTTTGCGGGTTGCATACTGGTAGCCCACGATCTGACGCCAGCCGACACCGTGCAATTCATGAAAATGAACATCAGCGCGTTTGTCACCAACCTCGGTAGTCCCATTTCTCATGTCGCCATTCTGGCCGGAAGCCTTAAGATTCCGGCCGTGGTTGGTCTGCATGGCGCCATTCGACACATCGCTAATGGAGCGACTATCGCCGTGGATGCCAGCCGGGGAAGCGTCGTTGTTGATCCGGATGAGGCAACACTCGCTGAACTCATGGCCCGCCGCACCGAATACCAACGTCATCAGCACGCGCTACTGGCGCTCAAGGATTTGGCATCCGTGACGATGGAAGGTCAAGAGGTCACTCTGCTGGCCAATATCGAGCTACCGGAAGATATTGATCATGCACTGAATTGTGGAGCGGTGGGGGTCGGTCTTTATCGAACTGAATATCTGTTTATGAATCGTTCGCAACTACCAACGGAAGAAGAGCAGTTTCAAGCCTATGTGAACACTGTTCGCGCATTAAAAAACGTAACGATTCGTACGCTGGATCTGGGTGCGGACAAACAGGTCGATGGCGGTCGTCAGCAGGGCAAAGTGGCCATCAACCCGGCGCTGGGTCTGCGCGCCGTGCGTTTCTGTCTGCGCTCGGTGGATATCTTTCGTTCCCAACTGCGGGCTATCTACCGTGCCTCGGCGTTCGGAGAAGTCAAATGCATGATTCCGATGCTGTCCAATCTAGATGAATTAAAACAGGTAAACGCCATCATCGACGAAGTCAAATGGGAACTGGGCCAAGAAAATGTGGCTTTTGATCCGGCCGTGCCGATCGGTGGGATGATCGAAGTGCCGGCGGCAGCGGTGACGGCTGATGAATTTGCGCGGGTTTTGGATTTTCTGTCCATTGGTACCAATGACCTGATTCAGTATACATTGGCCATTGACCGGGTTGATGATGAAGTGAATTATCTGTATGATCCATTGCATCTTTCCATTCTGCGCTTGATCAAGAACATTCTTGACGCGGGACGGGTAACCGGTAAACCCGTTTCACTGTGTGGCGAAATGGCAAGCGACTGCCGATACACCAGACTTCTGTTGGGCATGGGATTGAGAATTTTCAGTATGGACCCGGGCGCGATTCCTGAGGTTAAAAGAATTGTCAGACAAAGTCATGTGGCGAGTACGCGCTCACAGATTGATGACATTATGTCCTGTTCGGATTCGGCTCGCCGGATAGAACTGCTGAATGCACTCAACGCAGCGGCACCCGTATCTACCCAGCTCTGAAGTTGGTGGTGGCCGTTGTAATGACTTGGCCGGCTGCCTATGTTTCGTGCTGAGTGGTGTGCAAGTCTGATAGTTTTGTCTTGGGTCAGGCAGATCGGGATCAGGGCATGGTAAATTCATGACCTCTGATTGGTGAGCGAACCCACTCCAATCGTCCGGACCTTGCGTTCACTATCCAGGCCCTGATCGACAAAGAATGGGGCACTGAACTGGTGCCTCAGGACGGCGTCAGAAGGTCTGTGTGAGGATGAACTCCCGGCGGCCTAGCTCCTTTTGAGATGACTGCACCGCTGGCACATAGTCTTTTTCTCCCGGCGAGTATGGCGTGCCATCGTTGTACGTCGGTCAGTATTCAAATAAGTGGAATTATGTTTGTGGTAACATATTATTGTTGCCACTCAGCGACTGCTCACCGATTACTGGAACCGCACTTGGATCATTGCATGGCGCTTGACGATCACACCCATATCCGTAAAACTTTACTGGCGCTCCTTGAGCACGGGACAACCAGCGAACTGCGCGAGTTCATTCATGATCTTCATGCTGCAGACTTGGCCGCGATACTTGAAAGCCTACCGCCGGAACCTCGTAGTCTGATTTGGTATGAAGTGTCCGAAGTCGACATGGGAGAAATGCTGATCGAGCTGTCTGATCAAGTGCAGGAAACCCTACTGCAGGAAATGGACCCACATATGTTGGTTCGTGTTCTGAAGACGTTAGACATTGATGAGATTGCTGAAATAATGCCGCGATTGCCACCGCAGGTAGCAGCGAACGTGCTGGTTGCATTGGATGAAGTACGGCGCAAGGGATTGGATACCGTACTGTCGTACCGAGAACATACCGCCGGGAGGTTGATGAACATTGATGCTGCCGTGGTGCGCGAAGGTGTCAGTGTGGCGGTCATCATGCGATATCTGAGAGTGATTGGTGAGTTGCCGGAATATACCGACAAGATTTATGTGCTTGATGGCCAGGGTAAACTGCGCGGTGCCGTACTTCTGCGTAATCTGGTTACCACAAGCTTGGATATGCCGATTGATGAGTGTGTCGATACCAACCTGTTTCGTTTTTCGCCGGACGATTCGGAAGAACAGGTGGCGCAGGTCTTTGAACGCTATGATCTGACCTCGGCGCCGGTTGTCGACGGTGATGGCCGAATGCTCGGAAGAATTACGATTGATGATGTGGTGGACCTGATTCAAGATACAGCCGCCAAGAATCTATTGGCACCAGCCGGCCTGAACGAAGAAGATGATATCTTTGCACCGGTATTTTATACGGCAAAACGCCGGGCGCTTTGGCTGGGAGTCAATCTGGTGACCGCGGTGGTCGCCTCCATCGTGATTGGTTTGTTCGAAGCAACCATTGAGAAACTAGTGGCACTCGCAGTGCTGATGCCAATCATCGCCAGCATGGGGGGCAATGCCGGAACGCAAACCCTGACCACAGTTATTCGTGGTTTGGGTGTCGGTACCATTTCATTGGCCAATGCCTTCGATGTACTGAAAAAAGAACTGCTTGTCGGCAGTCTTAACGGCTTGATTTGGGCAACGGTGATGGCGATCGTATCCATCGTGTGGTATGAGAATTACCTATTGGCGGCTATTGTCGCGGTAGCTATGCTGGTCAATATCATTGTTTCAGCCTTGGCCGGCGTGCTGCTACCCATAGTTTTGCATAAGATGGGTATTGATCCGGCACTGGCCGGCGGTGTCTCACTGACTACCGTTACGGATGTGGTTGGCTTTCTCGCCATTCTAGGAATCGCCGCGCTGTTACTGGTTTAGTTGGTTCGTCGTCGGTGTCGTTGAATGACTGACATCCCTAATAACGCGGCACAGAGTAACACCAACGGTGTGGAGCCATAACGTACGAATGGCGTAACGCCGCCAGTCGGTGTGACCATGGTGCTGAGTACTTTTCCGTCGGTCTGATTCAACCGATCAATCACCTGTCCCTGATGGTCGATGGATGCCGAAATGCCTCTATTGGCAGCCCGCACCACCGGTCGTGCCGTCTCGATCGCGCGCATTCTTGACATCTGGAGACGCTGGTGGGGGGCTAGTCGGTCGCCAAACCAGGCGTCTTCACTAATGTTGATGAGATACGTCGCGGCGGGAAGCGTTTTGACCACCTCACGGGGGAAGGCATCTTCGTAGCAGATGGTCACCCCGGCCGCGTGCCCGGCCAGTACCAGTGGCGGCTGTGGTGCGGTAAAAGCCATCATATCTGATGCGGGCAAATTGACGAACTCATGCAGCCAGTTGAGTGCGCGACGAAAGGGTGTATATTCACCGAATGGCACCAGTTGACTCTTACGGTATTTTTGAATACGGTCACCAGCGATGCCGTAGGCACTGTTATAGTAGCGAGTAACCTCTTCGTGTTGCTGTTGTTCCAGTGTGCCGACCAGAAAGTCGGCCGGGTGTCGTTTCAGTCGATCCCAAAGTCGGAGTTTTTCCAAATGAAGATCAGAATAAGGTAGCGCGATCTCCGGCCATACAATCAGGTCGGCAGCTTCGATCGCCTGACTTTGGGTTACAAAATAGTCCAGCAGGCGCACGGCATAACGACGGTCCCACTTGTGCAGGACACTGACATCACCTTGTATTACCGTCACGCGAAGCGGTGCAAAGTGTTGGTCAGTCCAATCAATCCGGCTACCCAGCCAGCCGCTCCCGATCACCAGTAGGGCGACACCCAATGGTACCAGTCGGATACCGCGGCTGAGCCCGGCTAGCGCGCCGGCGAGGATACAGACGATGAAACTGGTGCCGAGCACTCCGGTCAGGGGTGCCCAGCCCACCAGCCAAGTGTCCGTTTGACTGTAACCGAGGTACAGCCAGGGAAAACCACTGAACAGCCAGCCGCGTAACCATTCAGTCAGCGTCCACAGAGCTGGTAACAATACCAGATAATGCCAACCGGGCGAAGTGCGAAACTTGGCCTGCAAGTAACCGGCAAGGGCAACGAAAAAAGACATCAGAGTGGCCAGTAAAACCAGCGCGGCGGTCGCCAACAAGGGTGAAGCCAATCCGAATTCATGGACGCTGATATAAATCCAATTGACACCGACCCCGTAAAATCCCAGACCGAAAGCTAGGCCAAGCCAAATCGCCTGACGCGCGGTCGAATCCCACAGTCGAAACAGCAGTGCCAGGGTCAGAACTGCAATCGGCGCATAGCCAAAGGGAGCAAATGCAACGTTGGTGAGCAATCCCGCGGTCAATGCGAGCAGCAGCTGAATTATGCGTCGGGTCAATGTTCGCCCAGGAAGCTCAAGCTTGGTGTCACACTGAATGAGTTGAAGTCAGTTGCTCGGGTGGCGTAACGTGTAGCTGTAGAATGCGGCGTCGGTCGGCGTTGGTGACCTCGAATTGAAAGCCTCGATATGTGAACTGATCACCGATGTCCGGTACCTTGCCGGCCAGTTTCAGAATGACGCCGCCAATGGTATCGACGTCGTCGGGAAAATCGGCGGCAAAGCGCGCGTTGAATTCTTCAATGTCGGTTTGCGCATTGACACTGAACAGGTTGTCGGTCGGCTCGGTAATCATGTCGTCCGTTTCAATGTCCGACTCATCTTCAATATCGCCGACCATCTGTTCCAATACATCCTCGATGGTGATCAATCCGGCAATGCCTTTGTATTCGTTGACGACGATGGCCATGTGGCTGCGCCGGTCCTGGAATCGCTTGAGCAGGGAGTGGAGACGCATGCTTTCGGTCACGAACATGGCATCCCGCATTGAATCGAACAGGTTAAACTCCTGCTCGCCATTATCACTGCGATGGTGTAGTATGTCTTTGGCCAGTAAAATTCCGCGCACTTCGTTTTCCGCATGATCATTGATGACTGGAAATCTTGAGTGCCCGGATTCTGTCACACAGTGCAGAATCTCCTCTAATGTAGATTCATGGTCAATAGTAACCATTTTGGCGCGCGGCACCATCACATCTCTGACTCTCAATTTGGACGCCTGCAGTACGCGTTCGACAATGTTCAGATCTTCGCCGCGGATGACTCCGTGTTGTTCGGCCACGCGCAACTCGTCAATCAGATCTTCCGTACACCCTAAAGGTGGTAACAGGGAGCGCGCGGTGTAGCGGCGCATCCGCCGCGCCCAGGATTTGGGTAGGACGTCAATCAGTTTCATGATGCCGGGTGATGGAGTTCCGGGTGATGGAGGCCGAGGCGGTGTAGAATCGCACCTTCCATTTTTTCCATTTTCCGTGTTGCCGGTAACCGGTCGTGATCATAACCCAGCAGATGTAAAATGCCATGACTGATGATGCGTGCCCAGTGCGCCCGCCGGTCAATTTGGAAGTGGTCAGCATGGCGGTTGATGACCCCGGCACAGACGATCACATCACCAATCAGGTCACCGGCGATCGCGTCGGGCAGTTGATGGGCAAACGCCAATACGTCGGTGGGTGCATCGTGCTGGCGGTAGCGGTGATTCAGGGCGGTGATTTCGGCTTCATCAACGATCCGGACTGTTAATGCAGCGCCGTTACGCCCGCTCGCACCGAGTGTCGCGCGTATCCAATCTTCAATATCGGTTTCACTGGGCAGTTCTCGAACTGTACTCGCTACCTGAATTTCTGCAGTGATCTTCATGACCGTGCATCCTGTTCCAATGCATCTTTTGCGTACGCGTCAACGATGGCTTGAATCAACGGGTGACGCACAATGTCCCGATTTCCAAACTTGACGATGCCGATGTCACTGACCGGCGCAAGAATCCGTATCGCGTGTTTGAGTCCGGATGGCACCTGACGCGGCAGATCGATCTGCGTGATATCACCCGCAATAACGGTATGTGAGTTGTACCCGATACGGGTTAGAAACATCTTCATCTGTTCGATAGTCGTGTTCTGCGCCTCGTCAAGAATGATGAATGCATCATTGAGTGTTCGACCGCGCATGAAGGCTAAGGGAGCCAGTTCTATCGTGCCTCGCTCCAGTAGTCGTCCGACCCGTTCGAAGCCAAACATTTCGTAGAGCGCATCGTAGAGTGGCCGAAGATAGGGATTGACCTTTTTCTCAATATCGCCGGGTAGAAAGCCGATGCGTTCACCGGCTTCAACGACCGGTCTGACCAGTACGATTCGACTAACCCAGTCGTTCGCCAATGCGTGAGCGGCACTGGCAACCGCCAAGTAAGTTTTGCCCGTGCCGGCGGGGCCGATGCCCATCGTCACCGATTTTTTGGCAATACTGCTGAGGTAGATTTGCTGGTTTTTTGAACGCGGTCGAATGATTGTTTTACGGATTTTTAGGGTAATTGCATCGGTGAAGTCAGTATCACACTGCAATTCGGCGATGGCATGTTGAATGTCTTTAGGCCCAATCATCTCACTGTGTGCGCTGCGCTCGTACAGTTCCCGGAGCAACGCCTCAACGTTATGGATGGTAACCGGATCACCATCAATCTGAAACACGTTGCCGCGATTGGCGACGCGCACGTCAAAGTGTCGTTCAATGGATTTGATGTTCGTGTTGAACTGGCCACACAGCTGGGCTAGCCGTTTGCTGTCCGCCGGGTTCAACGAAAAAATGTTGGTGACGGAAGCGGTGTTCGTATGCTCGGTCAATTCAGTGGGATGCAGAGCCTTGCCGTTGGTGGTGATGGACACCGCGTAATGAGTTGGGCATGACTTCGGTGATCAGTACGTCAACGAATTGTCCCTGCCAGGATTCCGGTCCATCAAAGTTGACCACCCGGTTGTTCTCCGTTCGCCCACAGATCTGCCGCCGCCGGCGCGCCACGCCGTCGACCAGGACCGACTGAACCGTGTCAATCATTGTGGAACTGATGGTGGTTGCCAGTGAGTTGATGTGAGTCTGTAGTTCATGGAGTCTTGCTTTTTTGTCAGCCAGATCGGTGTCATCCTGCAGTACTGCGGCCGGGGTACCCGGTC
Source organism: Arenicellales bacterium (assembly GCA_965116205.1). Taxonomy (GTDB): domain Bacteria; phylum Pseudomonadota; class Gammaproteobacteria; order Arenicellales; family JAJDZL01; genus JAJDZL01. Next base: position 1,257,643 of record OZ220493.1, read on the forward strand.
TCTTACTATAGATGAAACTAAACGAATGATCGAACTTCACTTCGTCGATCAGCGCCATCGTCTGCCGGAAATCAAGCTCGGTTTCACCTGGAAAACCGACGATGAAATCTGACGAGACGGAAATGTCCGGACAGTATGAACGTACCATTTCAATGATCTTGATATAGTCTTTGCGAGTATAGCGACGTTTCATGCGTGCCAATATCTTGTCCGAGCCACTTTGCACGGGCAGGTGTAGGTGTTTCGCCAGGGTCGGAATTTCGCCATGGGCGCGCGCCAGCTCATCGGTGAAGTCCAGCGGATGAGAGGTGGTATAGCGAATCCGGTTGATACCGTCGATCTCATTGACATATCTGAGTAGCCTGGCGAAATCAACAGTTTGGCCTTGGTAATTCACCGTGCGGTAGGCGTTGACGTTTTGTCCGAGTAGAGTCACTTCGCGTACCCCCTGTTCAGCGAGTTCATAGATCTCGGTGATGACGCTGTCAAAGGGACGACTATACTCCATCCCGCGGGTGTAGGGGACGACGCAGAAACTGCAGTACTTACTGCACCCTTCCATGATGGACACGAAAGCTCGTGGTCCGGTAACCTGGCGTGGCGGTAAGCAGTCGAATTTTTCAATTTCCGGAAACGAGATATCTATCTTTGGCTGACGTGTCGTGATGGTCTGTTCGATCAGTTCACTGACTCGGTGGTACGTCTGCGGGCCGAAAATGAAATCAACATACGGTGCTTTTTTCAGGATGGCGTCGCCTTCCTGACTGGCGACGCATCCCCCGACACCGATTAAAAGTTCTGGATTCAGCACCTTCCAAGGTCGCCATCGCCCCAACTGAGAAAACAGCTTCTCCGCCGCTTTTTCACGTACGGAGCAGGTGTTGAGCAGTAACACATCAGCTTCCTCAGGTCGGTCGATGGTGCGAAAGCCATGCGCTTCGCGCAGTGCTTCGGCCAAGCGGTCCGAGTCATATTCATTCATCTGACAGCCGAAAGTTTTGATGTAGAGTTTTTTTTCCAACGCGGTATTTGCAGGTGAGTATGCAGTTTTACGATAATATTTCAGTTGATTGATCGACGGTTATTGTATCAACACCGAGAGCCAGTGACGCGATCGTAATACATCAGTCCCAGACCTCCGTACTGAGATAGCGTTCCCCGGTGTCCGGTAACATCGCCAGCAGTGTTTTGCCCTGCGAGTCAGGTCGGTCCGCGATTTTCAACATGCCGCAGGTCGCCGCGCCGCAGGAAATGCCGGCGAAAATACCTTCTTTTTTGGCGAGATAGCGAGTGGTTGCGTAGGCTTCTTCCGTTGTGATCTGAATGATTTCGTCATACGCGCTAGTATCCAGTATCGGTGGAATGAAGCCGGGCGCGGTGCCCATTATTTTGTGTTTGCAGGCGATGCCTTGTGACAGAATGGGTGAGTCTGCCGGTTCAGTGGCGATGATTTTGAGTGTCGGATGACGTTCTCTGAGGTAGTGATGTAAGCCGGTAACGGTGCCACCGGTGCCGGTGGTGCAGATCAATGTGTCGAGGTCCGTACCAAAGTCCTCCCAGATTTCATTGGCAGTCTGTTGATGAGACTGTGGGTTGGCCGGATTAAAATGCTGGCCAACGAAAAAATATCCTTGTTCTTTTTCAAGCTGCCGCGCTCGATCAATGGCACCTTTGGTGCCGGCTGCTGCTGGTGTCAAGACAATTTCAGCGCCGAAGGCGCGCAGAATTTTTTTGCGTTCGTCGCTCATGTCTTCAGCCATCGTGAAGATCGCCCGGTAACCCTTACAGGCGGCGACCATCGCCAATCCGATGCCGGTATTACCGCTGGTCGGTTCAATGATCGTATCCCCCGGTTTAAGCAACCCGCGTGTTTCGGCGTCGACAATCATATGCAGAGCCGGTCGATCTTTGATGGAACCGGCGGGATTGAAGCTTTCGAGTTTCACCCAGACGTTGACCGTTGTCGGCGCGGTTGACCGGTTCAGCCGGACAATAGGCGTGGTGCCGATTGTTTCAAGAATGTTGTCGTATTTCATAAAGTTCGCTTGAGGCTGACCGAGTACCCAACATCGTTGATGTGGAAAGGATTACTATGGTGGAAATCGGTGGCTGCACGTTGGTTGGTGTTTCTGGCTTGTCCGGTTCATCGCGTCGGGCACGTAATTAAGTGCTAGTGTAAAGGGAGTATTTTAACCCGGTTGTTGACTCGGTGTTTATCCGGTATTAAGCGGCGGTGGATTGTGATCGGGTTGATCCTTGCTTTTCTTGCATCGAACGGAAAGAATTTCGATTGGGTGACAATCAAGTCGTGCGGCGCTCAGCCGGCGTCCCCAGCAGCATCCGGAATCTAGGGCTAGGAGACCGGGTTGATGATACACCCCCAGCGACGCCCAATGGCCGAACACAATGGTCGTATTGATGGTGCGACGAGTGGGTAAGTCAAACCAAGGCACCAGATCGGTTGGCTGTCGACCTGGGGCGCACACCTCGGTAAAATCCATCTTCCCGGTTGTGGTCAGATATCGCATGCGGGTCAGTGCATTGATGATGAATCGCGTTCGTCGCCAGCCGGTATATGATTCAGACCAGCGCCGCGGTTTGTTGCCAAACATATGACGGAGCATTGCCGGGCGCTCAGGACTGCGTAGAATTGATTCAATCTGTTGTGCGTGCCGCAGGCAATCGTCGAGAGTCCAGTCGGGATGGACGCCAGCGTGGGTCATCAGGATATTTAACGTTGGGTCATGAATGGCCATTGGCCGGCTACCGAGCCATTGTCGAATCTGTTCTCGCTCCGGTGCACGAACGATATCATGAAAGGTGTCGACGTCGCGCATGGGTTTAGTGCCGTCGAGTACGGCCAACAGGTGTAATTCGTGATTGCCCAAGACGATATCGACGGACGTCTCGTATTGTATTGCGTATCGCAGCACGGCTAGCGATTGCGGTCCGCGGTTCACCAGATCGCCAGTCAATAGCAGTCGATCGCTGGTGGGATCGAATCTGATTTTATTCAGTAATTTGAGAAACTGCTGGTAACAGCCCTGAATATCACCAATCGCGTACGTGGCCACGACACTCCGCCAAGTTAGATCTGTATTGATTGAAATTAGGGCGAACAGACTTTGTTCAGGCGCGTCTGTCGGTAGCTTTCACGGGCAAAGATATAGGGATCGGGCTGCTCTTGCAACAATTCAGTAAATGGAATGAGCCGGGCGCGTTGATTCACCCACTGTGCATTCTGTACGAAAAGCTGATGCTCTGATTTTTTAATGCGAGAAACGAGGTAGGTGTGTCGGTTGTGAACCATGGAGCCAGCTATTCCTCGCGGTGTTGATGGTCCGACGATAGGCATGACGATGTAGGGTCCGCTGCCGACCCCCCAATAACCGAGAGCTTGGCCAAAATCATAGTCGGTGTATGGCAAGTCAGCGGCCGCCTGCCCGATGTCAATGAATCCGCCAAGTCCGATTGTTGAATTGATGATAAAGCGGAACGTAGATTGGGTTGCGCCGTCGAATTGACCCATCATTGCGGCGGCGAGAATATTGCGCGGTTCTTTGAGATTGTTGAAGAAACTGGTCACGGAACGCTGCAAACTTTTGGGTGTTTTGGTGCGGTACCAGTAGGCGGTTGGGGCGGTCACCGCGCGATCAAATTTTAGGTTGAAGTTGAACATGGCGCGGTTGTAGGATTCAAAGGAGTCCTTGGTTTCGACAAATGACTCGGGATCAAGTGCTGCACAGGCGTTCGGTGAGTAATTTTTCGCGCACCCGGTTGACATGAATACGACAATAATTACCAGAATGGCAAGGCGATGGGAAAGCAAGCTATTTAATACCTAAAATGCAAATCAAAGGATACGGTGGTCATCAAGGATGTCGAAGAATTAACTTGGTATTGTAACCTCAACATGGCGTCGAGTAGCGAATGATTCAGATCGACGGTACACCTGAATTACAATACAGTATGACCCGGTTCAGTGCATTAATGGCCTGAATCGGGAACGATTTCGCACCGGCATTATAGAGTTGAACACACGGTTACTGCATTTTTATCGTCTCGGTTACGGCTGGTTGCTGACCGTCGGCCTACTCCTCAGTACCGCGGTGACTCATGCCACTGATGTAGAGCAGACTGCGAGTGCGCTCTTTAAGTCGTTCACTAAAACCAATCCACTGGCAACACAACTGGATATTGATCCTGACGTGGCCATTGCAGTGCAGGAGTTCTATATTGCCCTGCTCCGACCCACTTGGGGGATGGATGTCGGTTATGCGGCGCAGGCGACGCATGAAGATACCGGCGACGAAAACCCACCGACTGGAATTCTGCTGGAAAATATGTTTACCGGCACGCGGGCGATTATCAATCGTTCACTCGGCATTAATATGCAGGCTGCCGCGGAATTGTATTTTCGGGTGAAATCGGCCAACCTGAATCAAGCCAGTAGCCGCACTGAAGCGCTGATGACACTACAATCCGTTATTCCTGGTGTGCGGCTTTCGGATGCGCGCTTCAACGAGCCGGTCACATTGGGTCGGCCGTTGCTCTCCGCGGCTAATCTGGAAGTGCGTATGTGCGTGTTGGGTGGCGCGCTTGAACTGGATGGTGATGCTGCCTGGATTGACCGGCTGGCCAATTTTTCCGTGATGATGCTTGATCAAGACCAGCAGCTGGTGGCGCAACGTTTGGCTTCCCGGTCCGTACATCCGTTGGATGCCGTGCTGGCCACCCGTGATGCTCTGCTACAGCGCGGTATACACCTGTCCGCCGGTGATATTTTGGCGGTCGGGACTCTGACTGATGGTTACAGTGTTGCGAACCTGAGTCGGCTACGCGTTGATTTTGCCGGACTCTCCGAGGAACAGCCAGTTTTCGTCTATATGGGATTCCGCTAGTTCCAGTCGTTTTGACCGGGAAGCCGAGTCAATCGGTATGACTTGTAAGGGAATGATATTTGCAGTGGGAATGGAGTCGAACGCGCACCTGCCGATGCCACAAGTGTCCGGGTTTGATGCTCAACTGCGCGCAACTCCAAAAATCCATTTTGCGCTGGCCATGTTGATGCAAGCGGGAGTGCGACAGGTGCTCATTGGCGCCAGTGAAGCCAATGTGGTCGCGCTACATACATTGCTCGGTGATGGTAGTTCGGTTGGTGCCGAAATTTCCTACCTGTTACTGGATCGCAACTGTAGCATTGAGCAGTCCTTGAGTGTGGGCATTCGCTATTTTGCTAACTGTCCGGTCCTGTTTACTTTACCAGGGGTCTGCTGTAGCCACTTTATATTGCCGGATCTCGCGCACATTCCTAAAAATGGTTTCATCAGTTTCCGGATGCAAAGCGGGAGAACAGGGGGTGATGATCAATCTCCGAGCATGTTCCTGATCGGCAATCGGTCGTTGCATAAAATACGCCGCCGGTCAGTCGGTTTGATGGTTGGTTCCAAAGATGTGGAGCAGTTCCGGCGGGCTTGGATGACGCAGTTGAAATATCGGGATATGGATCTGACGGAGCAGTGTGTGTTCGTCAACTTTGAAGATGGTGTAACACTTGAACCTTCTTCGATGAATCATCGGGTATTGCACAAACTGTTGCAGGCGATGGTCTCTCATTGATCAGACTTGGTGAATTAATCCAAACGCTGAGTTCGGTCGATCATGGCAATGGTAAGCGGTTGCGGTTTACTACTCAAGTATTGGCGCGCCCGGCGCCAGTTAAATCTCAGGTCATGATTGACTTATCGACGTAAGCCGCATCAGATCAACACTGAATTCATACGGCAGATGTTACCTTGAGGGGTATGATCACTGCACTGGTTCGGTGTTTGGTTTTTCGGGGTTATAATCCTGATTGGTTAAACTAATCAGGATTATGATTCCCGTTCAATATAAAAGAAACTGTAGAATTTCACTGCCTCCAGGTCAGTCGGCTTTTCTGTGGGGTCCTCGCCAGACTGGCAAGACAACTCTGCTTAAAGAGTGCTTTCCTCGTAGTGTCCGATATGACCTGCTGGACAGTGATGTCATGTTGCGTTTCTTGTCCAGGCCAAAGGCGCTCGGCGAAGAATTGGCGGCCCTCGGTAACGCCAAGCCGAATCATCCAGTCGTTATTGATGAGATTCAGAAAGTACCGGCGTTGCTTGATGAAGTTCACCGGCTGATAGAAACTGCCGGCATCAGTTTCGTACTTTGTGGTTCCAGTGCGCGGAAACTCAAACGAAATGAAGTGAATTTACTAGGTGGGCGAGCGTGGAAATATACACTCCATCCACTCACATGGAGCGAAGTGCCTGAATTCGACTTGCTCACAGCAATGTCGACGGGACTATTACCTGGTTTGTATGCGAAAGAGCAGCCGCGGCGGTCGTTGCGCGCTTATGTCCAAGATTATTTGACTCAGGAAATCTTCAATGAAGCTTTGATCAGGAAGACAGCCGCATTTTCTCGCTTTTTTGATGCACTGTCCTACTGTCATGGAGAACTGTTGAATTTCTCCTCTATTGCTCGGGATTGCGCCATTGATGCGAAAACCGTGCGCGCCTATTTCGACATACTGGTCGATACGATGGTTGGCCACCTGATCTATCCGTATGCCAAAAAAGACAATCGTCAAGCTATTTCAAGAGCGCCAAAATTTTATCTGTTTGATATTGGTGTCGCGAATTATCTGACTGATAGTCCGGTGCTGAGTCAGCGGGGAACAAATTTCGGCCGCAGTTTCGAACATTTTGTTTTTCTTGAACTCGTCGCCGCAAACAGCTATTTAGATTGGGAAAGTAGAATAGAATTCTGGCGAACGAAAAATGGACTTGAAGTTGACTTTGTACTCGGTGGTGGCGCGGTCGCTATTGAAGTAAAAAGTCGATTTCGGTCACGGGATTTGACCGCAATCAAGGCATTTCGAGAGCAGTTCAGTCCGCGCAAATCAATCGTTGTAACCGCCGAGCCGGTCAATCGAGTGGTTGATGGCATTGCAGTGATGAGTTACGAACATTTTCTAGACCAGGTTTACCAAAACCGGTTGCTGTAACAGTCACTGAGTTCATTGATGAAGTCGGGTATACGACTTACATCGGTTTCAGAAACATGAATAGGGTGGATTAAGTATCGGGGTACTGACCCCTCTTTGTCGGCAGCTTGGATCAGTTTTTCATCATTGTTGAAGTTTCAGCCCGGTGCCCAGGCGGTGGTGCTTCATCAACCGATGCAATCCCCGGAATATGTGAGTCAGTTTATGGGCACTCATGGCGGAATGATCTCCACCATACCCTAGTGGTTAGAACTGTAGCAGTATGGGTGATGACCCTGCCGGTCGAAAATCTCCATTCAAACCCATCGCCGTTCAAGTTATGTTGAGTGTAACCCCAGCTCAATCTCCAGATACCTTGATCAATCGGCCATGACTTCTGCCCATTCAGATAGCGGCGGACAACTGCAGACAACGTGTCGGTCACCATAGACATTATCAATTCTGCCAACCGGTGGCCAGTACTTGTCGTGCCAGACCCAATCCAGTGGAAAAAACGCCTGCTGTCTTGAGTAAGGCAGATTCCAGTCGTCCGCAATCAGTTTGTCGAAGGTATGTGGCGCGTTTTTCAACGGATTGTTTTCCGGATCTGATTGACCAGCTTCAATGTCGGCAATCTCCTGCCGAATGCAAGCCATGGCATCGCAGAACCGATCAATTTCCCGTTTGGCTTCGCTCTCCGTGGGTTCAATCATCATGGTATCTGCCACCGGAAATGAAACGGTAGGTGCATGAAAACCGAAATCCATCAACCGTTTCGCAATATCTTCGACCGTAATTCCGCTGTTTTTACGAATGTCTCTCATATCGACGATACACTCGTGCGCGACTCGGCCATTTTTGCCTTTATAGAGAATAGGAAAGTGAGGTGCCAGTTTTTGTGCCATATAGTTCGCATTCAAGATGGCAATCTGTGTCGCATAGCGTAGCCCCTCACCGCCCATCAGTGAAATGTACGCCCACGAGATAGGCAGTATGCCCGCTGAACCCCACGGGGCGGCCGATATCGCGCCAATGGTTGGTTCTGCGCCAGCGTAAGGATTGATGCCATCGACCACCGTATGATCAGGCAGATACGGCGCGAGGTGCGATTTAACACCGATCGGTCCCATGCCCGGACCGCCGCCGCCATGTGGAATACAGAATGTTTTATGCAGATTCAGATGACAGACGTCGGCCCCGAGCTCGGCCGGTTTGCACAGACCCACCATGGCGTTCATGTTGGCGCCATCAAGATAAACCTGGGCACCATGCGCATGCATCAGGTTGCAGATTTCGACAACGGCCTCCTCAAATACCCCATGTGTAGAAGGGTAGGTAATCATCAGGGCGGCTACCGTGTCGACATATTTTTCCAGTTTGGCCTGCAAATCCTTAACATCGACGTTACCGGTGTCGTCGCATTTAATGACGACCACCCGCATGCCTGCGAGGGAAGCACTGGCCGGATTGGTGCCGTGAGCAGACTGTGGAATGAGACAGACATCTCGATGGCCTTGACCGGCAACTTCCAAATAGCGTTTGATGCACAATAGGCCAGCGTATTCTCCTTGCGAGCCGGCATTGGGCTGAAACGAAATCGCATCAAATCCGGTGATCTCACACAACATGGTTTCCAGTTCTTCCACCAACTGATGGTAGCCTTGGGTTTGGTCCAAAGGCGCGAAAGGATGAATGGCACTGAATTTGTGAAAGGTAACCGGGGTCATTTCGGTTGTTGAGTTGAGTTTCATCGTACAGGATCCCAGTGGGATCATCGATCGGTTCAGCGCAATATCTTTTTGTCCGAGCTGCCGGATGTAGCGCAGCATGAGTGTTTCTGACTGATATAGATTAAATGCCGGATGAGTCAGGTATGCTGAGGTGCGGCTTAATTCGTCGGGAATGCAACCAGCCAGTTCGGCGTCGATCTCATTAATTGAGATCTTTGAGTTAGCGTGGGTGTCAAATATTGACCAGAGCCTCTCGAGATGAACACGTTTGGTGGTTTCATCTAAGGAAATGCTGAGATGGTCAGCATCAACAACGCGTAGATTGATACGAATTTCCCTAGCTCTTGCGGCAATTCGGCGGGCTTGGCCATATGCGTTGACAGTCAGAGTATCAAAATAAACATCGTGAACGATGTTGTAACCCAGTCGGCGCAGTCCCGCCGCCGTGATTTGTGCATATCGATGCACCCGGGAGGCGATATCCCGTAACCCCTGCGGGCCGTGGTACATGGCATAAAAGGCCGCCACCACCGCCAGTAGTACCTGGGCTGTACAGATGTTACTAGTGGCCTTGTCGCGCCGGATATGCTGCTCGCGCGTCTGCAGAGCCATGCGAAGCGCCGGTTTTCCACGTGCATCGATTGAAACGCCGATCAAGCGTCCGGGAATGGTGCGTCGGTATTCAAACCGAGTCGCGAGAAATGCCGCGTGAGGCCCCCCATAAGCCATCGGTACACCGAATCGTTGTGAATTGCCAACTACAATATCGGCACCGAATTCACCTGGTGGTTTGATCAGGCATAGAGACAGAAGATCGGTTGCCACAGTAACAATCGCCTTTTTCGAGTGGGCAGCTACAGTCACCGGTGCAATGTCTACAATATGGCCGCTTGACCCAGGATATTGAATGAGGATGCCGAAGTATTCATCTTCTTCATCAATCAGTTGATCAATCGCGCCCAGTACGACATTAAATCCAAGCGACTTAGCCCGAGTTTGGACCACTGCGATCGTTTGCGGGTGACAGTCACTCGACACTAGGTATCGGTCAGATTTGGATTGGGTTACCCGCTTCGACATGGCCATGGCTTCGGCTGCCGCGGTTGCTTCATCCAGCAGTGATGCGTTGGCCAGTTCCATGCCCGTCAAATCGATCAACATGTTCTGAAAGATCAGCAGTGCCTCCAGACGTCCCTGACTGACTTCGGCCTGATACGGTGTGTATGCGGTGTACCAGCCTGGATCTTCAAAAATGTTGCGCCGAATCACGCCTGGCAAAATCGTCGGATGATAACCCATACCGATCATAGAGGTAAAAACCTGATTGCGTTCGCGCATCCGGCGAATGTAACTGATGGTTTCGTTCTCGCCGACCGGCACTTTCAAATCTAACGGTTCACTGCTGAGTAGTTGTTTGGGGACCGTCTGTTCAATGAGCGTATCAAGGCGGTCAACGCCGAGTTCGTCCAGCATCTCTCGAACCTGGACGGTGCCCGGTCCGATGTGTCGTCTAACAAAGTCGTTGATGGATTCTAATTCGCTGAGGCTTTGAGGGTGTGTTTGTTCAGACATGATTGCGGATATTCATTTTTGTGTTATTCAAGATCGGCGGTATAGTCTTTATACTGCTGTTCGTTCATCAGTCCGTCCAGTTCGGCTGGCGCCGTCAGTTCAAGTCTACAGAACCAACCGTCCTCTGTTGGACTTTCGTTGACTGTTTCAGGACTGTCTTCAAGGTTGTCGTTGACTTCAATGACTTTGCCGGTGACCGGCGTCTTCAGCTCGGCGGCGGCTTTCACCGATTCAATGACCGCGACTTCATCACCGATCTCGAAACTATCCCCAACTTTGGGTAATTCAATAAAAACGATATCACCCAGCTGCTCCTGGGCGAAATCCGTGATGCCGATGGTGGCGGTTACTTGGTTATCAGAACGCGCCCATTCATGATCGGCACTATAACGGATGTCAGACATTAGATTTTCCTCCATTGGAAGTTGATTGTATTTTTACCGTATTGTGATAACGATGTTGAACAAAAGGCAGTCGTACAACTGTAGCGGGCAACTGGTTACCGCGCACCAGTAGATTTATTTTGGTACCCGAAGCAGCGTACTCCCGATTAATGTAACCCATGGCAATCGGCGCGCCAACCGACGGTGCGAACAGGCCACTCGTTACCTGACCGATGATTGCACCATCATCAAGACAGATTTCGGTGCCGGTACGCGCCGGTGCGCGGCCGTCTGGGAGTAACCCGATAAAACGACGGCTGGTGCCATGAGTCAATTGCTCCTGAATGATCTCAGCCCCTGGATATCCGCCGGGGCGGGCGCCGTGCAGACGTCTGGATTTGGAGATGGTCCACTGGATGCCGGCTTCAACCGGTGTCGTCGTGGTGTCCATATCCTGACCATACAGTCTTAGGCCGGCCTCCAATCTGAGGGAGTCTCTGGCACCCAGTCCAGCCGGCATGATTTCGGGTTCATTCAGTAGGTCTTTAGCGAGTTTCATTGCTGTTTCGGCAGCCATGGAAATTTCAAAACCATCTTCTCCGGTGTAACCCGAGCGACTGACGATGCAGGGTACACCGCGGATTGAGAAGTCGCCCATGGACATAAATTCCAGCGCACAGATCTCCGGTGTCAGACGGCGCAGTACTTCTGTGGCTTTGGGTCCCTGAATTGCAATCAGGGCATTTTCCGTGTGCTCCAATACAGCGGATTGATTGATGTTTTCACGTAGGTGATTGAGGTCGTGTTCCTTGCGGGCGGCGTTCATGACGACGAAATAGTCCTGGCCAAGGCACGCGATAACCAAGTCATCAAGGATGCCGCCGTTATCACCGGTAAAGCAGCAATAGTGCATTTTGTGCACCGGTAGCGCCTTGAGATCAGTTGGAATCAGGTGTTCGAGTTCAGTGGCTGAGTTTTCACCGACGATACTGGCTTGGCCCATGTGAGAAATGTCAAATAAACTGGCTTGAGAGCGGGTATGTTGGTGTTCGGCAACGATTTTCTCCGGGTACCAAAGTGGCATCTCGTAACCGGCGAATGGCCCCATCTTTGCTCCGAGTTCCCTATGCAGGTCGTGAAGTGGACTACGGCGCATCAGATTGGGTAGGTGGCGTCAGCTGGAGATACAGTGAGCAGCAGTGAGTTGAGCACTCATCTGGTGGTAGGATTTCGGCCAAATGCGCAGGTTTGCGGGAGTCAGATATTCGGGCATGTCTGTTGCTACTACTTCCTTGAATGAATCGAATACACCGATACGCTGTGATTGATCAAAATTTTATATCAAAGAATGCAGTTGATGAGTGTAATTATTGCCTTTGAGAGTTTCTATCCGGCCTGTTTCATCGCGCGCTATGCGGCAACCTCGTTGGTTTTGAAGGCGGATACTTCGGACCGTAGTTTGAACACGACTGAGTGAAAGGGAATGTTTTGCCCGAATCAGGGTTCGGTAGAACTCAGTCTTGGGGTATGGTTGCCGATCTGCTCCATCTGGAATGGTCCGTTCGCCTGATGACCTACCCAACCTTACTTGTAGGTCAGGTATTTTCTCCTAGTTTGGAACAGTGTGCGTCCCGACGCAAGACTGAGCAGGTCTTTCTTGATGCTAATACCTGGCGAAGTTGCTTCGGTAATCGGTTATATTGGTACCCTGTCCTCTATTTCGGCAATGTTTCATATTGCGCACTGAAAAAATTTGCCATCAGGAGTTTTTAGTTTTGAACGCGAATCAAAAATACTCCCATTAACAAGAGATTTACGAATGAAAACTGTAGCCGGTAACGCAATACAGGCCACCAACGTTTCGGTGAAGATACGAATCGTGGTGAAATAGTGATGGATATTGAAACCAAAGGTGCAATCAAGCTACTTTTTCCTAATCCTTCATTGACCATGGTGTACTTTGAGGCGTTGGCCAATGCGCTAGACGCCGGGGCAACAGAGGTGTTTATTGATATTGAACTAAAAGGATTTGATCAACCAGAAACACTTAAACTCAAGGTCACGGACAACGGCGAGGGATTCACTGATGAGAATTTCAACCGCTTCAAAACACTACTGAAACCAAGGGATCAGCATCGCAAGGGTATCGGCCGTCTAGTGTTTCTCAAATACTTCGACCGCGTTGAAGTCATGAGTATTTATGGCAAATTTAGAAGAGAGTTTATCTTCAAGAATGGCTTCGATAACAATGCAAAACTGCAGGCTCTGGAGAACGAACAGGAAAACAGAACGATTTTGACTTTTGTTGGCTTTGTGAATCATAAAATCAATGCTTACGACGATATTAAACCCGCCGCACTTAAGTCACAGATCATTGAGCAGTTTCTGCCAATGCTCGATAAATTTAAACGAGAACAAAAGCCTTTCAAAATAGCCATTAACTTAAAAACTGATGAAAGCAATGCACAACATGAGCTTTTTTCGCATGAGACTACGATCGTAGCCGATGATTTACCAGCATTAACCAAACTATCCATTCAAGCTGATGGCTTGGATTTATTCTCCGCGATTGATATGTACTATCACATCGAATCCGGGGTGGGAAAAGGCAGTTGCGTGACCGCTGTCAATATTGATGATCGCACTATCCCGGTAAAACTGGTGCCACCGTCATCATTTCCGCTAGGCTATCGGTGTCTATTCTTGTTCGAGTCGGAGATGTTTGCGTCTAATGCGGATAGTTCACGACAAAAGCTTCTCATGCCCGATGGCATATCAGAGTCTAGGTTGAATCGAGTATTGAAGCGAGCGGTTGGTAAAACACTGGCTGAAAAGATCCCGGAGATTGCCGAAAGAAATAAGAAAACTGAAGCCAAGCTTGAAAATCAATTTCCGCACCTACTCGGTTATTTTGAGAGCGATACGGTCGGGTTGATTGAAGAAAATGATGCACTGGATATCGCGCAGCAGAGTTTCTTTCAAGAGCAAAAGAAGATCTTACAGTGTGAGAAACTGTCCAATGAGGATTACAGAAGTTCATTGGAACTTTCTTCTCGCTCATTGACAGAATACATTCTCTATCGTGAAAAAATCATCCAACGAATGGGAGAGTTGACGGAAGAGAACACGGAAAAGGAAATTCACGACCTCATTGTGCCGCGTGGCAGAGAGTTCTTGGGTCAAGACTTGTCCAACGACGTCTACCAGAATAATGCTTGGCTTTTGGACGATAAGTTCATGACTTTTCAAACCATTCTCAGTGAGAAAAGGATGGATGCCTTGATCAACGCCATCCGACTTGATGATGAGTTCAAACAGGAAAGAGGTCGACCTGATATTTCTATGATTTTTTCTGCCGACCCGGACCATGCGAAAGCGGTCGACGTAGTAGTCATAGAAATCAAGAAAAAGACCAACCAAGAAAAAGACAATTTATCTGCAATCAATCAGTTGCTTGGTCGTGCGCGAAAACTCGTCTCGCAATGCGAAAATATTGAGCGAGTCTAGTACTACGCAGTGATGCAGGTTAACGATGAAATGACAGTCAGTTTAGAACAGCTCAAGTTTACGCCGCTATTTTCCAAGAGCAGAGTTTACTATCAAGAATATCGGACTCGGCAACCGGCCGGAAAAGAAGTACTAACGCCAATTTTTATCGTGTCCTATGATGCCATCGTGGCTGATGCGGCCGCCAGAAATCATACATTTCTGGAAATTCTACGGTCAAGTATGAAAAAACACGCCCAAATCAAGCAGACACAAAGTTTCACGGAAGTATGAGGGGATCGGGAATAGGAGTTGCGCCGCCTGAATTGGATGGAGAAATATCGTTCGGTCTAGCCATATACAATGGCATTGGAAAGGGGATTGAACTGAATGGTTACCAAACCGAGAATCTATTGATACTTCTCATTGATGCTCGAATGGAATCGTGTTAGGGATGACTCATTAAGTTGCAGTATCATCGGAGTTTTATCGTGTGTCATTACAAACGCAAGCGATTGGTCTTTTGGACCGACACTGATAGATTGAACGATTGATGTGGCTGAAAAATCCTGTTGCGATAGATGGTCTTACCGACCGGACAGTCGAGTCATTCACCTGACTGTGCTAAAATCACCATCTATCCATCATTGAAAAATTACGATGACCAAGCTTGCACTACCCGTTGGAGAATCGTCTTTCGAAAATATTCGGAATTGGGATTTTTATTATGTAGATAAAACCCGCCACATCTGGAATCTGGTGGCGCGTCCCGGATATTATTTTCTGTCTCGTCCGCGGCGGTTTGGTAAATCACTGCTGGTGGACACGCTACACGAACTGTTCGAAGGCAATGAGGAGTTGTTTCAAGGACTCTATATTCACGACCGTTGGGACTGGAATATCCGACATCCGGTGGTACGGCTGAGTTTCGACATTAACTATGACGAGCCCGGCAATCTTGATGATCATGTGTTCAGCCAGCTGAGCGACGCCGAACAGGTCGCGGGAGTGGCGCCACCACCGGCGTCACGTACTGCACCGGCGCGTCTTCAGGAGCTGATCCGCACACTCCATCGGACCACCGGTCAGCGGGTGGTCATCTTGGTGGATGAATACGACAAACCGATCCTAGATGTGATTGAAGATCATCAGATGGCGCGCACTAACCGGAATTATCTGCGTGGTATTTACAGCGGGATCAAGGGTTGTGCCCGTCACCTCCATTTCGTGTTCGTCACCGGGGTCAGCATGTTCTCCAGGGTCAATCTGTTTTCGGGCATGAACAATCTTGATGACATCAGTCTGGACCCTCAGTATGCCACCATCTGTGGTTATACTGACCAAGACATCGACATGGTGTTCGCACCGGAAGTGGAAGGATTGGACCGGCGCAAGATCCGCTGGTGGTACAACGGTTACAACTGGCTGGGTGAAAATGGTAATCGGGACAAGGTCTACAATCCGTACGATGTTCTGCTGCTGTTTAAAAAGAAAAAGTTTGAACCCTACTGGTATGAGACCGGTGAACCGCAGTTTCTGTACCGAAAACTGATGCAGGCGGAGGTTGGTTTACTGGAACTGAGAAACCGGATCATCGAAAAGAATCGGGTGTCAAAGATGGATGTCGGTAAGGTCAGTGCTGAGGCCTTGCTGTTTCAGACGGGTTATCTGACGATTGTTGATGAGATTGAGATTGAATCGGACTCGTCTTACATTTTCGACTATCCCAATTTCGAGGTGCGTAAAAGTCTGAGTGTTGGTCTGCTGGGTGAACTGGATCAGTTGGAAAATGATGTGAAGGTGCTGGGTCGGCAGCTGTGCGAGCAGTTGAAGGCCCGTGATTTTGAGGGCTTTGGCCGGCAGTTGCACAGTTATCTATCGGGCATTCCGTATCACTGGCACAGGGGTGATGAGCTGGCGCGTCGCGAGGCGTGGTATGCGTCACTGCTGTATGCGTGTTTGCAGACGCTTGAAGTGGACCTGAGGACGGAAGATGCGTCGAGTGAAGGGCGCGCCGACCTGGTGCTGCTGTATGGCAGGCAGGTGTTCGTGCTGGAACTGAAGGTGGCGGCGACGGATGCGGAGGTGGAAGGCAAGGTAGACGAGGCGATGGAGCAGATGCGAGCGCGCGGTTATGCGGACAAATACCACAATCGGGATGAGCCGATCCATCATATTGCAGTGGTGTTCAGTCAGAAAAAACACAATCTGGTGGCGATCAGAACAGAACTGGCATCAAAGTCGAACATACAGATCTCATCCGGCGAGGCGGCGGATTCATGATTCATGAAGATGGTTCAACGAACCAACTGAACCGGCACAGCGCAACTATCCCACTCTACGAGGAGACAGTGGCAAAATTTTGCTACCACGGCATGCGCACCATACGAATCACTTTAATAGCCGATCAGCAATAACAATGACCAGGCTTATACTACCCATTGGAGAACAGTCCTTCGAAGGCCTCCGCAGCGATGGTTGTTACTATGTGGATAAGACACACCATCTCCAACAGCTGATTGACAAAGGTAAATTCTATTTTCTCTCCCGTCCGCGGCGGTTCGGCAAGTCGCTGTTGATGGATACGCTACACGAACTGTTCGAGGGGAATGAAGAGCTGTTCCGAGGACTTCACATTCACGACCGATGGGACTGGAATGCACGACATCCGGTGGTACGGCTGAGTTTCGACATCAACTATGACGAACCCGGCAATCTTAATGATCATGTGTTCAGCCAGCTGAGCGACGCCGAACAGGTCGCGGGAGTGGCGCCACCACCGGCGTCACGTACTGCACCGGCGCGTCTTCAGGAGCTGATCCGCACACTCCATCGGACCACCGGTCAGCGGGTGGTCATCTTGGTGGATGAATACGACAAACCGATCCTAGATGTGATTGAAGATCATCAGATGGCGCGAACCAACCGCGATTATCTGCGCGGCATTTATAGTAGCATCAAAGGTTGTGCCCGCCACCTCCGCTTCGTGTTCGTCACCGGGGTCAGCATGTTTTCCAGGGTCAGTTTGTTTTCGGGACTCAACAATCTTAAGGATATCAGTTTGGATCCGAGATATGCTACCATCTGTGGCTACACTGACCAAGACATCGACACGGTGTTCGCGCCGGAACTGGAAGGATTGGACCGGCGCAAGATCCGCCGGTGGTACAACGGTTATAACTGGCTGGGTGAGAATGGGAATCGAGACAAGGTTTACAATCCATACGACATTCTGCTGTTGTTTGATACGCGCGTATTTGAACCTTACTGGTATGAGACCGGTGAACCGCAGTTTCTGTACCGGAAACTGCGGCAGGCGGAGGTTGGTCTACTGGAACTGAGGAAACGGATCATCGAAAAGAATCGGGTGTCAAAGATGGATGTCGGCAAGGTAGGTGCTGAGGCCTTGCTGTTTCAGACGGGTTATCTGACGATTGTTGACAAAAAGCGAATTGAATCGGACTCATCTTACATTTTGGACTATCCCAATTTCGAGGTGCGCAAAAGTCTGAGTGTCGGTTTGTTGGGTGAACTGGATCAGCTGGAAAATGATGTGAAGGTGCTGGGTAGGCAGCTGTGCGAGCAGTTGAAGGCCCATGATTTTGAGGGTTTTGGCCGGCAGTTGCATAGTTATCTATCGGGCATTCCGTATCACTGGCACAGGGGTGGTGAGCTGGCGCGTCGCGAGGCGTGGTATGCGTCACTGCTGTATGCGTGTTTGCAGACGCTTGAAGTGGACCTGAGGACGGAAGATGTGTCGAGTGAAGGGCGCGCCGACCTGGTACTGCTGTATGGCAGGCAGGTGTTCGTGCTGGAACTGAAGGTGGCGACGACGGATGCTGAGGTGGAAAGCAAGGTAGACGAGGCGATGGAGCAGATGCGAGCGCGCGGTTATGCGGACAAATACCGCAATCGAGATGAGCCGATCCATCATATTGCAGTGGTGTTCAGTCAAGAAAAACACAATCTGGTGGCGATCAGAACGGAACTGGCATCAAAGTTGAACATACAGATCTCATCTGGCGAGGCGGCGGATTCATGATTCATGAAGATGGTTCAGCGAACTAAGTGAACCGGAATATGACTGTCATCACTGGGGTCAGAGGTTCATTATTGCGATGCACCAAACATGATTCATGACGAGAAACAGCATTCGTTCTCGTTGTCCGGCACGCCTTTACAGTGGTTTCTTAATGGTAATTTGAAATTTAACCACCGATCTCGGTAGATACGAGATTGCCTGTTCCCACAAAAATATTTTTTACTACTAGTGATGTGTATAGATTGCATCATGCATTCCATTTGTTGCACGAGGTTCGAAGTTCTGCATCGAATGGATAAACTCTGTAAAGTTTTAGCCAATCAACATGACTCGAGTAGCAGTTAATCCAGCAGTACTGTGCTGGGCGCGGGAACGAGCCGGCCTCAGTTTGACTGACCTGCAGGGCAGATTTCCGAAGTTGATGGACTGGGAAAGCGCAACCATCCAGCCCACGATGAGGCAATTGCAAGATTTTGCCAGAGCGGCGCGAGTACCATTTGGATTTCTTTTTCTACCAGAGCCGTCGGTGATGCGATTGCCAATTGCCGATTTCCGCACGGTCGAGAGTAAACGGATTGAGGGAATTAGTCCAGAGTTGATGGACACCATCTACCTTATGCGGCGGCGGCAAACCTGGTTGCGGGAAGACCGGATGGAAGTTGAAGCGGAGTCAGTAGGTTTCGTCGGTACTGCGTCGCTAGCCGACAATCCAGCGGCCATCGGTCGAGAAATGCGGCGAATGCTTGGATTAGCTGATGGCTGGGCGAAGTGGGTACCGACTTGGACAGACGCATTGGGCGAACTGCGTAAAGCAGTCGAAGCACTCGGTGTAATGGCAGTTATCAACGGCATCGTCGGTAACAATACCCATCGGAAACTGAATGTGAAAGAGTTTCGAGGTTTTGCGCTGA
This sequence comes from Arenicellales bacterium, assembly GCA_965116205.1. Taxonomy (GTDB): domain Bacteria; phylum Pseudomonadota; class Gammaproteobacteria; order Arenicellales; family JAJDZL01; genus JAJDZL01. Next base: position 1,276,779 of record OZ220493.1, read on the forward strand.
GTGATTCTCATGCTCCGTTGATATTTATCAACGGGGCTGATGCAAAGTCCGCCCAGATGTTCACCCTCGCGCATGAATTGGCGCATTTGTGGTTGGGTGATGTGGGTGAAGGATTGTCCGGGTACGAGGGATTACAACCGGGAGACGGGGAGGTAGAGCAATTTTGCGATCGAGCAGCGGCCGAGTTCTTGGTGCCTTCTGTTGAGGTTCGAACTGCTTGGAGCGAGGTCGCCGATAGCACTGCACCTTTGGAGAGTTTAGCTAGACACTTCAAAGTCAGTCCAGTGGTTGTCGGGCGGCGGGCTATGGACTTGGGTTTGATAGAACGTGAAGAATTTTTCAGCTTTTATCACGACTATACGCAACGAGAATATCGAATAAAACAAACCGGAACGGGAGGTGGAGATTTCTACAATAATCAAAACAATCGCGTTGGGCGGTTATTTGCTTCTCACTTGATCAGAGCCGCCAAAGAGGGGCGCGTTGGTTTTAAGGAGGCTTATGATCTGACCGGATTGTACGGTGGTACATTTCAAAGGTATGCCAGTCGACTCGACTTTACGCTACCATGAATTCGACGCCTGATTATCTCATTGATTCCGACGTGCTGATCGCGGCGAAGAATCGCTATTATGCATTTTCGATTTGTCCGGGGTTTTGGATAGCATCTTGTATAACCATTTATTGGGTTACATCCACAGCATTGATCCTGTCAGAGAGGAATTGCTCCGTGACCACGTTGACGATCACTTGGTAAAGTGGGTTGGTAAGGCCGTACCCAATGAGTTCTTTCTCAATTGCAATGACGAAAACGTTGTTAATGCTTTCAGACAAGTTATGCTTTGGGTAACGCGTCACGCACAGTATTATGATGAGGCCAAGGCTAAGTTCGCTAGCGGTGCGGATGGTTGGCTGATTGCTCACGGTATGGTTAGTAGAAAGACTATAGTAACCAACGAGCAGCCATCCCCGGAGTCGCGCAACCAAATCAAACTACCTGATGTCTGTGATGCTTTCTCCGTTGATTTCGAAGATACCTTCACCATGTTACACAAGCTTGACGTTCAATATCGCTTTTTCAAAAAACTGTGATTGATGGTCGCGCTCACTTCTGAGTCGAACAGAACCATTTACACGCTGTCGGGTCGTTTCAATGAATCTTGATAATTCGCATAGAGCGCTTGAAAGATGACATCTTTCGCTGATGGATTTTCATCCATCTTCTTGTAAAACTCGAATCTCTCATTCACATAGTCGATCATGAATTCGTTAAACTGGTCTCTGAAGTAACGTTGTTTGTTTTCTTCTGAACTGTTTCCCGTCATATATTTCCTGACCTCAGTGCTGTCGGCCAACCGTTTCTTGAGTCTAGACAGATCAATTCTATCGTCTTCTGTCAGATTGACGCCATGAGTTTCATTGATCCGTTTGATGATTTCTGACAGGAGGTCATATTCCGGTTCAATAATTTCTTTGTCTCCGAATTCTGGTGGGCCAACAATGGTTTCCTCTGACGTCAAATCATAGTTCTGTTCAGCAATTTTCTGAATGCGAAGTGAATCCAAATCTACTGTATCTGATAAATCTAATCGTCCTGATTCTCTTTTGGGGAGTTTCCTGTTCAGATATTTCAGAAAGATGAACAATTTTTCCAACGCAATGTCTTCGAAATTGATGATCTGAGACAGATACCCATACATCCGAATATAGGCTTGAATCTGGGAACGAAACTCTTCTCGAACTTCCACATCCTCAATGGAGTTGAATTGATCGACTACTGCATCCAGTATCGGATGGAGTGCTCCTTCATCCCGCCGGACGTCAAAGAAAACCATACAGAATTGGTTGACATCTTCATCAGTGAACAGATGATAGTCATTGATTTGTCGCCTTAGATCATATAGACGGTTGGGATCAGTTTCTTCCTCCAGAATGGTTGATTGATAGAAACGTTGAAAAGATTTTTGAATCTCTTCCGGTTCATTCACAAAATCCAGAACAAAAGTTTCTGTTTTACCGGGTGTCGTTCGATTTAACCTGGAAAGCGTTTGCACACATTGCACACCACCCAATTTTTTGTCGACATACATAGACTGGACTAGAGGTTCATCAAAGCCGGTCTGGAACTTGTTCGCGACCACCAATAAGCGGAACTTTGGATTTTTCAAACCTAGAGGAATATCACCCACATGTCCCACAGTCCGGTTCAATCCTGTTTCCGTGTATTTTTCGCCATCAAAGCTGACTTCATTGGAAAACCCGACTAGCGCTCGGTATCCCAATCCACGGTCTGTCAATTGACGATTGATTTCCTTGAAATAAAGCACACAATGTTTTCTTGACTGAGTAACGATCATGCCTCGCGAGCGGCGCTGGATTTCTTTTGATCCTCTATGAATCCAGTGATCGAGAATAATTTCGACTTTATATTTGATGGTCATGGCATGGGCATCCACATACTTCATCAACTCTCTTTTTCCTTTTGCAGTCGGGACTTCCCGGTCCACTTTGTTGGTTTGATGGATTTTAAAATAGCGTTTGTAGGTGGTGTAGTTGCGAAGCACATTGAGGGTAAATCTTTCGTGGATTGATTGGTCCATCGAATAGATGTGAAAAGGTACGAATTGACCCTCAGTTGTCTTGGTGCCAAATAGTTCAAGTGTCTTTTCTTTTGGAGTGCCGGTGAATCCGAAAAAGGAAATATGCTCCTGTTTGCCTCGACTCTGAAATTCCTGTCTTAACCAATCTTCATAGTCAAATTCCTCTTCATCCACCTCATCGGTTTTGGACAGGGATTTCTTCAATTCTTTTGATAGTTCGCCTGACTGACTGGAATGGACTTCGTCAATGATGACACCGAATGTTCGATGATCCAGTGCAGCGATGTCTGCCGAGATAAACGGAAACTTCTGGATAGTGGTAACGATGATATCTTTACCCTGTTCAAGAAAGTCTTTCAGTTGTTGCGAACCCTGCTCAACTCCACTGACCACACCAGCAGTTTTTTCCAGCGCACGAATAGTGTTTCGCAGCTGGTCATCAAGAACAGTTCGGTCGGTTACCACGACGATGGTGTTGAACATGCGTTCAGTATCGCCACTTTTCTGGTACAGAGAGGTGAGAGTGTGAGCGAGCCATCCTATTGAATAGGACTTGCCTGAACCGGTGGTGTGTTGGACCAGATAATTTGTTCCGACGCCATCCATTTTCAGACTTTTTCTGAACTTCATGATCAGGTCTCGCTGGTGGTAGCGTGGAAAAATTAAGACTTCTTTTGTTCTGGATTCAATTTTCTCGGTCTTCTCGTTGAATATGAATTCCTTCTCCTTTGATACATGAACAAAATTCTCAACGGTGTCTAATATGGATGCCGGGGTCAGGATGTCGTTCCACAGGTATGCGGTCCGGTATCCCTGCTCGACTGGCGGATTTTCGATGTCGCGGTTGTATGGTAGGAAAATTGTCTGAGCACCGGCCAGCCGAGTGGTCATTGACACGCTATCGTTGTCCACGCAGAAATGGACCAGACACCTTTTGAATTTGAGAAGTGCCTCTTTGGTGGGGTCGCGATTGTTTTTGTACTGATTCTCAGAATGTCTGAAATTTTGTCCAGTCAACTGATTCTTCAATTCCATCGTGACGATGGGCAGGCCATTGAGGAACAGAACCATGTCGATTGATTTTTCATTCTTGGTTGAGTAACGCAGCTGTCGAATCACAGCGAACCGGTTAGATTGATAGAGTCGGTGGTGCTCAGGATTCAGATCACTTTTGGGTTGAAAATAACAGAGATCGAGATAAACGCCGCGATCAACGACTTGGTTTCGGAGTACGCCAATGATCCCTCGTTTTGCAATTTCAGAGGATATTCTGGAAAGCAGTTTGTTCTCAGTGTCAATGCCGTAGATTTCAGTCAATCGACTCCATTTATCGTGTTGGGTGAATTGGATGAAACCAATTAACTGTTCGCGTATCAGGCACCGGTTTCGATCATATTGACTGAAATGGATGGCTGAGTAACCGATGGATTTAAGGTGACTCTCAATGTGGTGTTCGAACCTTTCCTCGGTAGGATTTAGGCCACTCATACCATGTCCTCAGTGACCCTGACTTTACCTGTTACGACGGATGATATGAGGGATTGACGGTATTCTTTGAGGAGTTGAACCTTCGAGTTCAAGCGTTCTATCAACTCAGCTGTATTCTCAGATAAACAGCTTATTTTATTGACTATTAATTTTTGTTCTTCTTTGGGAGGTCTTGGAGTGTAGACACTCTCAATAGATCCTTTTCCAAGACTAAATCGTGTAATTCCTTTTGCACAGATGAGAAAATAGTCTCTCGTTGTTCTTGATTCAATAAATCTATACACAAACTGCGACAATGTCGAACTGTCGTGAACCCTCACGATAGCAAGATGATAACCACAAACCGTATTTTCTAAATCATCAGCTATAAATGTTGGAATTCCAATATCATCAGGCGTCTCAGAGTCCTTAGTTAAAACGATATCTCCATTTTTCAATGAGTACTTTGTAAACTCGGATTCAGTGCATGTACCTGTCGGAAATTTTTTCAGTAGATCTATGAATTCATTTCTGTAAGTATCAAGATAATGACAAACTGATACTCTTCGCTCCTCATCAAATTCATGCCTATCGACTGAACTGAAATTGACTGAGGCAAAGTACTTTAGTTTGCTAATTTTCCAGTGTTTTGGAATCTCGCCAATCCACTCGATACCACTATCTTTCATCTCAACATTTGGATCAAGCCCTTTAGTAACACACTGGTTGATTAACGCTATCCGCTGTTCCTTGAGAAGTTCAATTTTCTTTTCCAACTTTTCGATAAGTTGGTCAATCTGTTCAGTCTTATCTCTTAAATGAGAAATAATATTCTTAATTTCTTTTTTGCCTGGAATGGGGAGAATAAAGTTTGAGTATTTGCGAGCGTTTATATTTGGAATAGTGGATTGAACAATTTGCCATTTTATCCATCTCCAATAAAGGTCCGATTCGGCCACCCAAGATATAAACTGAGAAGTTAGGTAATTGTCGAAAGAAAATCTAACAAGATATCCGGCAAAACACATCGGAATATTACCGTTCTCAATCAAAATTGACTTTCCGACGGTGCCACTTCTTGCGAATAAAATGTCTCCAGAATGTAATTGATACTCGGGTGAAGCATCTTTTGATTCGAGATAAACGCCACCTGAAGGTTTCAATGAACGATTGTTATCAATGTCCGTGATTCTCACGAATCTGATTCCAACATCACCGTAGGAATCGGATCCAATGTTCAAACCATACTGTGGATCACCTGAAGAAATGTACTTTAGTTTTGTGGTTTTCCAATATTTTGGAATTTCACCAATCCACTCAACACCACTTTCCTTGTAACTCTCATACCTATTCATCAGTGAATCTCCGATGATAACTGCCTGATTTCTTCATCCAGCAGTTTCAGATCATGTGCAATCTCTTCTAGACTTCTCAATGGAGTGAATTTGTAGAAGTACTTGGTGAAATTAATCTCGTACCCGCTTTTGTCTTTGGATCGATCCATCCAAGAATCTGGCAAGTGTGGTTTCACCTCCCGTTGATAGTATTCATCAATATTCTCAGATAACGAGACTCGCTCAATGTCACGTTTGGACGTGTCCGGCCGAGTCTTGCCCTGTCGGTTGGTCTTGAGAGTGTCATCTTCAATCAAAGGTTGTTCAACCACTACCTTTGTATATCCAAAAAAATGATTTGGAAAAATTTTGCAAAACTCATTTTCTTTGTTATTCTCATAAATCTCAAACAACTGCTGTATCTGATCTTCTGTGATGTACTTAACCTTGTTTCCAAGGTTCTTCTTTATGTTAGTAAAGAATGACGATCCATCAATAAGTTGAACGTGCCCTTTACGATGAGGTGACTTTTTATTCGTTACAATCCAGATGTAAGTCGTAATCCCAGTGTTGAAGAACATTCGATCAGGAAGACAGACGATGCACTCCAGCCAATCATTCTCAATAATCCATTTGCGTATCTCGGATTCACCACTGCCAGCATCACCTGTGAACAGCGGCGACCCGTTGAATACAATCCCGATGCGTGATCCTTCCGGGTTCATTTTATGTATGAGATGTTGTAGGAACAATAGCGACCCATCAGAGACTCTTGGCGTGCCAACAAAGAAACGACCATTGGGGTCTTTGGATTCTTCAATCACAAATTCCTTTTCAGATTTCCAACTGACTCCAAATGGCGGATTGGTAATCATGTAATCGAACTTTCGTCCTTCAAATCGATCATCAGAAATGGACGAACAGGGGCCATGTATGTTCTCCGGGCTTTCATCCATCATCAATAAGTCTGACTTACAGATGGAGTAAGTCACATCGTTCAGTTCCTGACCGTATAGGTGAATTTTGAGATTGGGATTGATATTTTCCAGAATCCACTCCTTACCGATAGTCAGCATACCGCCGGTTCCACAACAGGGATCAAACACTGATCGTATCTTTCCTTCTCCAGACAGGTCTTCCTTATCTCCGCCGAAAACCAAAGATACCAATAGCTTTACGACATCGCGAGGTGTAAAGTGGTCACCACTTTCCTCGTTGGACATCTCTGAAAACTTACGCAGGAGTTCTTCATAGACAGACCCCATCTGGTGATTATCAATCTGCTTTGGGTGCAGGTCGAATTCGGTAAATTTGTCGATTAACTTGTAGAGGCGGTTGTTTTTGTGTAGCTTCTCAACTAGCGGCTCAATCGAAAAGTTGTCAATGATGTCGCGAACGTTACTGGAGTAACCCTGAACATAATTGTTGAAGTTGATCAATACATTGGTGGGGTCACTCTTTATGCGAAGCAAATCGTATTTGGAAGTATTGAAAAAATTCAGGCCAACCTTTTTTCTGATTACCGGAGAAATATCAGAGAGCTCATGCTTGTATTGATGGTAGAGGTTGTAAACTTCATCCTTTTGGGGCTCTAGAACACAATCCAAGCGCCGCATCACCACGAAGGGCAGGATGATTCGACCATATTCAGAGGGTTTGAAAAGGCCGCGTAATTCATCATCGGCAGACGACCAGATGAGAGATGAAAGATTGGTAATGTTCTTTACCATCGTATTTCAGGGCAGTGATGGATTGGGTATGATTTTCAGAAGAATTTGTGTCGGTTCAGGTAGACCATGCCGTAATTACACTTCAGTTTAGCAATTCGGCTGGCATACAATGTCGAATATTCAATGATATCTCTGAGTGAAGACGATGCGGAAAACCATCTAGACAACGTCAATATTGTTTTTGATTGAGATAGTTTTAAATAAATGAAAATGCAAGCTTATTCGAAAAGGCTGGACTACTTACACATCTGTGCAAAAGATGATGGATATGCCGTAAGTGTTGAATCGAATGATGACTTCTGGTGCTTTATTGAATCACTGCCGGATTTGCAAAGAGGCAATTTGGTGCTACTTGAAAATGGCAACCTTCGTGTTGAATGAAATGACAGCGATGGAAACAAATTAGGTTTAGAGTTTCTTGGTGACGGAATGCTGGAATTCGTTATCTTCAGACGAAATTCGATAACTCGGCAGATATCCTATACCTATGGTCGAGGTACTTTTGAAGAAGTTAAGCGACAAATCAATAAACATAAACTGCACTCAATGCTTCGCGAATGAACGGAGTTGGCTTACCAGAACCAATTTCACTGTCCGAGACCTGGGAATGGTCAGCATGATTGGAAATGATGGGTTTGTCGGTAGCAGTTGTGTTAACAGCAGTATCGTACACTAATGCGTCTCAAGTTCTTTGGCAGCGCTATGAGCCCCGCTAATATTGTGATCACTGCTCAGATGGCTGGACAATTTCAATTGAACTAGGGTTACAAATATCATTTCTCTGTGGGCGTTCTCTTCCTCTTCTTTGATTCCGGGCGCAAGTTTTGCGGCACCTGATCACGAATTTTGCTGGAAATCGCAAATTTCCGGTCCTTTACATAACGTTCATGGTTTCTGACGATTTCATCTGGATTGTAAACATAGTTGGCCAGCATACCGGCCGATTGTTGAAACCCGTTGGCAGAACGGTCTCCCAACCAGTTGATACGTTTCAGACTGGCACCGTTCCGCAGATGGAAGCGCGCCACCGGGTCTAAGGGTTCATCTTTCTTTCTCGTACAAGTGAGGTAATACGCCATATATCCCTGCAGTATTGGCTTGATGGACTGCAGATAATTGTTATCCTCGTGCCAAGTGTTGTCAGATTGCATGGGCAACAGCAGTTCCTGTTCTGTCGATGAAATCATGTTTTTTTCCGGATGCTCCATCACTCTGCTCAGCCACTTCTGAAACCCCGGAATAGGCGACAGCGTCGAAAAGTATTTCAGATTTGGAAACTCCTGAGACAAATGCTGCACCACCTGCTTGATGAGGAGATTTCCAAACGATATGCCTTTCAAACCCTGCTGACAGTTGTTGATGGAATAAAAGACCGCTGTATCGGTGCGTTGAGGATTGCGAATTGAACGATTGGCATCAATAATCGGTTCAATGGATTCAGCCAGCCCTTGGGTCAGTGCAACTTCAACAAAGATCAGTGGTTCGTTGGGTAAGGTGGGATGGAAAAATGCAAAACACCGCCGATCATCAGCTAGGCGGCCGCGCAGATCATCCCAGCCTTTCATTTCGTGCACCGATTCATATTGAATCAATTTTTCAAGAATGTGAGCCGGAGTTTCCCAATCGATTTGCCGAAGTATAAGAAATCCGCGATTGAACCAAGAGGACAGGAGATGTTTCAAATCATAGTCGACCAGCTCAAGTTCAGACTGATCCTTGATTACGGCAAGTAAGTTCCGGCGCATTTCAACCAGTGTACCGGTGCCATTCGGCGCCATATTGATACGTTTGAACAGTTCCTTTCGCCTGGACTCAACTTTTTCTGTGAGAGTTAGAAGTGAAGTTGAGTTATGAGATTCACAAAAGGCTTCGGCAGCAGTCAGCACCGCATCCATGTCAACACTGAAATCACTGTGGAACGATTGAAACAATTGCAGACGCTCCGCATCATCCAGTTCTTCATATTGATCGATAATGTTGCGCGCAATGGCCATTCCTGAAGCTTCACCTTGTGTCGACAGTAGTTCGTGGCACAAGTCAAGCAGTGTCTTCGACCGGTCTTTCGAAAAAGGCGTACGTATGCGCAGAAATTCCATTCCGGCGTCAGCCACGGCATGGAAAAAATGATTGAAACGAAGTGCGCTCATTACAAAGTCAGGAAGTGCAAAAACTGGATAGTCACTGAGTCTCGTCGTGTGTTACTCCAAACCTCAAATATGCCCTCAACTCGAATAGCATAAACAATATTCACAAGGAATTTGAACTGTACTCACGTTGACTCACACGGAGACCGGGAAAATAATCCATCGCCAGTGACATCTCGGTTCAGAATGTGACCAGCAACACCTTGGTCAACATAATGTCTTATTTGTAATTATAGAGTCTGAAATATTTGATGATCAACGGAAAAACACCACGAGTAAAGCACCTTCGGGAGAGTACGAATGGTGCTTGGTCTTAGCCTCCAGCCAAACAAGGTCGCCCGCTTTGTAGCGGTATCCGTCGTGGTCAATGATTTCGCCTTCAAGAATATAGAATTCTTCATCACCCTCATGAACGTGCGGTGTTGTCGTATGTCCGGGTGGCATTCTGTAGATGTGGAAGCCGTACCCCAGTTTTTTATTGGGGTTAATCTGTAACACTTCACCATCTTTCCGGCCTTCATCATCAATCAATGGCTGGAAGGTCCCTTGTGCAATATTGATAACTCGTCGTTGTCTCTCAGTGATAGGTTCCATCAAATTTCCTGTTGTGAAGTTTTCGGTGCATGACCACCAGGTGTTTGCGTTGATTTTGTCGCCGGTCAGCGTACGGTTCGGAATGCTGTCATATTTCTACTGCATTCCCGCCATTCAAAAGCGACAATCATTAGATGCCTGTGGGTGATTTAATCACTGATTGATCAAAGTACCGAAGCGGTCATTTGAAACTCCTGAAGATCAATGGCAAGTCAGATTATGGAACATGTTATGATATGGAAATAGGAAAAGTTAAATGCTAAGTTGTCGCTCATGCATCAAACACCGTCAGTTGCCATAGATCAGTACGGGAACAGGAACGACAAGGAAGAGGCGATCTTCTTTGTCGGTCGCGAAACTATCATCGCTGGCATTGAGACCACTGTTGCTGGCATTGAAAGCAGAATTAAGATACAGACCTCTGATTCCGGGTTACAACCCGGGACGATATTATCCAACCAAGAGACGTGGCTAATTCAGGGAGCACCTGGGGCCGGTAAGTCAGCGTTGCTGAGTCATTTGCAGAACAACTGGAAATTAAGAGCTAATGGCCCGGTGACAGTTAGAATTTCCACGAATAGCCTAAGAAGTGAAAACAATATCACGCGTATGATTGCTAACTGCATCATACCATTGCAAGGCGCGAAAATACTCAACACAGTTCGCACCATTGAAGCTGGCGTCGGGGTAGATGCTGGTATCAGAGCTGATGGCAAGGTAACCGATAGTGAGCAGACAACGGGCTTGGTGCTGGAAGATTTGGCGGAACTCTACGGTAAAGATGCAGCGACCGTTTCCAAGCGACTGTTGAAGGGTAAATCACCAAAGCGCACGAAGTTGCGACCCATTGTGGTGATGATTGATGAGGTGCAGTTCTTTGAGCCAGAGGATGTGCCTGTTTTACGAAAGTTGCATACCGGTGAGCACGGACTGCCGATATTGGCGTTGCTGTGTGGCCTCGCCTACTCCGAATCTATGTTGGCCGCCGCGAGAATCTCGCGGTTTGCCAAAACCGACCAGCTGAGCCATGTGCAGACCATCAACCCACTTGAAGCCGGCGAGGCGGCCAAGTCTGTCAGAGCTATGCTGAACGGGTATCAGATCAAAGGTCGGCACAACTCAGACTTGCCTGACAAAATAGATACATGGTGCAATGGCTGGCCGCAATTTCTGGAACACTATATGATATCTTTGGCCAGACAGCTCAGTGCTAACGATCTGGATTTGGCGAGAATAGATGAGTCGGTGGTACGTTCCAGTGGAGATGCAAATCGTGTCGAGTATTACCGTGAGAGACTGGAAAACTCACCGGTATCCAAGTGTACTGAATTGCTGGCAGCAGTGTCGCAGATGATCGGTTCAAGCGGTTGCGATGTGACAGATTTGGAAGAAATGCTAGAGGACCGGCACTGGTTGAAAGACAGCATTCGTTCTACCATGCCCAAGAACATGGAACCGATGGAGTTCATTGAGGCGATGATTGTTGCGGGGGTGGTGCACCGCCTAGATACACTACTGACCATACCAATACCGTCGTTCCGACAATATCTGATTGACCGTGTGAAGTAACCCCATACACACTTGGTCTGTGCACCAAAATGGTTGTGATGGATGATTGGCAACAGGTTATAAACATTTGTTTTTTACGTTGTGGGCAATCAAACCCTACCTGACAATCGTGACATGCTACTTTACTCCTTAAATTGGGGTGTTCTAGTTACCAATCACAAAACGAGACGCGGGTAACATTCTTCTTGTGTTTTATGTGCTGAAGCAAGTAAAAATAAGACCATAACTATCTCCCACAGCTCTCTTATTTTCTAATACGGATATTTTTGAAATAAGAACTCTTATATTTCAAAAAGTGAAATATAAGAGTTCTCAAGTTCAATATACCGTCGGCAAAACTGCACGTTGCTTTCTACAAACATAGTTGGATATGGCTGGCTACCTGAAAAACTTCAAAACAACCTCATCTGGCGATAATGTTCGATCTTACGTTGTATGGGATCAGGATTTCTGCAACGGGTTGAGTCACCCCACGATCTAATGCTATTCGAAATATTAATTCCATCTTTGGGATAAAATTCTTCAGACTTCTTATTCACAATACTACATAGATTTGGAAATATAAAAATCCATATTTCAAAATCAGCCAATATAGAATGAAACGAGTAGACCAAGGGAATTACACGACATATCAATCAAGTAATGAAGAGATAAGGGCATTCATACCAAATCCACTACCGCCCAACCCACCCATAAATTGGACACCAGAGTTAAGCATCAAGTTTGAAAAAGCAACACTGGCACTCGGTAGTCTAGATGGCATCGGTAAACGATTACCCAAGCTGTCCATTTTCCTCTATATGTATGCGCGTAAAGAAGCTGTATTGTCTTCAATGATTGAGGGAACCCGTTCGTCTATCTCTGATCTTTTACTGTTTGAAATCGGGCAAAAAGCCAAAACTCCCACCGATGAGGTCCAAGAAGTCAGCAAACATGTTGAAGCACTATATTGTGGTTTGAACTGGTTAGATGAAGGGCTACCGATCTGCTCACGATTAATTCGGGAAATGCATGGTGTACTGCTATCCGGTCGAAGTAACCTGCAACCTGGGGAATTCAGGCAAAGCCAAAATTGGATAGGTGGTACGCGACCCGGTAATGCTGTGTTTGTACCGCCGCCAGCGCATCAGGTTGTGAACTGCATGGGCGAGCTTGAGTGCTTTCTGAACAATCAACCGACGCCAATACCTACATTGTTGAAAGTTGCCTTAACTCATGTTCAATTTGAACTCATTCACCCCTTCCTTGACGGTAATGGGAGAATAGGTCGTCTTCTTATACCACTTATCCTATGTGAGGAAAAAGTTATCAGCAAGCCACTTCTCTGCCCTAGTCTGTATTTCAAATCAACTCGTAAAAGATACTATGAGCTATTAAATACAGTACGTCTGACCGGTGAATGGGAAGCATGGCTAGAATATTTCGCTGATGCGATTATTTTCACATCCAATCAAGCGATTGAAACAGCTGACCAGCTGATTGAATTGTCCAATCGAAATCAAGAACAAATTGTCAACAGCAATAAAGTAGTAGCACCTACTCACAAATCATACGATTTATTGCTCAAATTCCCTATCATTAATTCTTCACTATTGCAAACAGAAATTGGACTCAAACCATCTACCGCAGTTAAGGTACTTAACAACCTTGAACAACTAGGTATCGTTAACGAGGTCACTGGCTATAAACGAAACAGAATATTCGAATTTACCGAATATCTAGATGTCTTGAATCGTGGTACTGAATTGCCTGAATGAATGAAAAGTGTATTAGAGTCAATGGCAAGGTAACCGATAGTGAGCAGTCAACGGGCTTGGTGCTGGAAGATCTGGTGCAGCTCTACGGTAAAGATGCAGCGACTATTTCTAAGCGCCTGCTCAGTATGCCGGCCACCTCAACTATTGAAAAAGAAACCAGTGTTTTGCCATTGATGGCGCACAGGGCGCGAAAATCTTCGACCATTCTGAACTTTCAGTTGTCAACTTTCGATTTTAATCAGAAAGCGCGATTTCTTTTGCGGCATAGGACTTCCCCAAGGCATCACTCTCTGTTTAGGATAAGACACATATAGCCAGCGTTTTGCTCTTGTAATTGCTACAAAAGTGTTATTGAGTTCCTCATCCAATTGCTTAGGGGTTTGGGCACGGTAATCAGGAAAAACTCCCTCACACATGCCAATTAAAAATACGATATCCTTTTCAAGTCCCTTCATCGTATGTACGGTGCTTAAGGTCAGACCCTCATTCATTCCATTCTCAAAAACCTGTCCTAATGCCAATGCACTTCTGAATGCGGTCAAAGTTTCACCCAATCCCTTGCGTTTAAATCGTGTCCAAGCGCGGCCAAACTCATCAAGTTCTTCGATACTGAGCTTGACATCTTCCGTGTTACCATTTGAACAGCTGCTCTGATGCTTGATTGAAGAGGTGAGATGCCCATTAAACTCTTTCACAAATTTAGGTATTTTCGGATTGTCTATTTCGAGTTGGTCAATTGCATATAGGAGTTTTGCGAACAGCTCAGAACCCTCTCTATTGAGGTCCGAGACTTGCTCAGCCAAATTTGATAAGACTGTTGCAGTCCATGTTGCCGGTTCGGAGATATTCAGTTCCTGATAGAGTTTCTTACTGTTTACCCAATCTTTAGGATTCAATTTAATGCGTATGGCGTAATCTAGAGTTTTGCCAAACTTCGTTGAAGGTTCTAATGGACTCTCCCCTTTTCTTAACAAGTAAGGAGTGTTTTTCGCTTTCAGGACATCAATCAGTTTACTGAACACGAACCGATTGCGTGCAATAACCACCATTTTATCCAGTGATATATCACCCTCAATTTCATCGTGATTTCTCAATTCCAACAGTTGTTGAATGGTAGAAACAACTGATTCTGCCTCGGTTTCTTCAGTATCAAATTCTTTAATGCGCACAGCACCTTGCAAGGCATATCCACCTTCCGTTTGAGAATCGGGCTTCAACTTGTTCGCCACTTTGATCACGGCTTTGGTGCTACGGTAATTCTCTTTGAGTTCAAATTGCTGCGGAGAGAAATCAGCAACAAAATTCTCGCAAAGAAAATCTTTCGATGAACCATTGAATCCATAGATCATCTGGTTGGGGTCGCCCACCATCAGTACACTATGGATGACATCCCCACAAAGTACTTTGATAAATTCATATTGAACTTTATTTAAATCTTGAGCTTCATCCACGCAAATATGCTTGTACCGAGATCGATAGATGTTTGCAATCCATTCGTTGGTCAGTAATATTCTGTGGGCGTATACCAAAATATCGTCGTAGTCGATTCCGTCACTATTGATTAATGAACGTTGGTAATCTTGAAATATTTTCCAGATGTTGTTATTGGGATAAAGTTCAGCTACGTCCAGTTCCGTTAGCAGCTCTCGCTTTATTCTGGAAAGAATACCCATGCAGGCCTGCAGGTTCTTTTCTCTGTTTTTCTGTTCCTTCGAATCCGTAATCTCCAGATATTCATCAATATTGATGCCATCTTCTCTTAGCGATTGTAGGAAGACTGTCATTCTATCTTTGTCTCTGTCGTAGATATGAAGGTTGGTTGGTAAATTAATGGTATGACCATATTTTTCCAATATACGTTGTGCAACTGAGTGAATGGTTGCAATCCAAGTTTTTCCTTGATTACAATCAGCCAAGCGCGCCACCATCTCTTCCGCCGCTTTATTGGTAAAAGTCAACGCGATTACACCATCTTTCTCAGTTATTTCTAGAATATGGCAAACTCGTTCTGTTAAAACTCGAGTTTTGCCTGAACCAGCAGAGGCGAGCACCTGAATCGCTCTATCAAGAGGTGCATTAACTATTTCAGCTTGGTTGGGTGATAAACTCAACATGGCCAATCTTACTTCTGTAATTTTTTGAAGACCTCAATTGCTGCGAGAGGCACGAGGGATTCAACCGGCTTTTTTGGGGATTTGTAGTGATGATGTCGGCCAGAAAACCGGCGTATGAAGCTTTTTGGTCTCGCATTCTTTCAATAATTTCATCATCAGAAATTTTTAATGATGTGTTCTGTATTCATTTTCTGATCTGTTTCTTAATTTCTTTTCGGGTGTTTCCGTCGCTGTCGCTAATGATGTACACGAGGATCCTAAAACTAATTGCCATTTGAATAAATGGACGATAGTTCTTTCAGTTCGTTATAGACATTCCGTTGCGCATCTATTGAAATGAACGTTATGGATTCTAGTCGTTTTTTCAACTGGTTGTTTTCGTTTACTTTCGTATGTTGCCATTTGTTCATGTGAAAACGGCGAACGCTATATCCACCTTTTACCTTGTCGGGCTTAGCCGTTTTGTTCAGATAGCTACGAATTGCCTGCCATCTGCTTCAGACTGAATGATATCGCCGAATTCTCGTTGCCACTCTTCGGGTCACTCATCAGCACTTTTTCCTGACATTTCCGGTCAAAGGAACATTCAACAGACAGAAGCAATTTTCGATTCAGGAAATAGGCAGCGACTCCAATAACGAATAGAATAGCAGGGTCGAAAATGAATATTTGGCGAACACCTACTCTTCCTGATGGTTATTGTGGGTCAGATCATTCCTCTAAGAATCGCTCAAGAACGTTGCGCGTCAATTTTGAGATGTTGTTGTCGAATTCATTCCAGGGTAGACTACCGCAATACGTGATCGACCCTACCGAAAACACATATCCATTTTCTGGTGTTTTGAAGATGATCATATCAGCACGGATGAGTTTTTCTTCAGGGTCGCCCGTACGAGTTCTCTGATGTGACAGAATTTCTTCAGGGACCAGTATGAAGTGCTCAGGGTAGGTTTCTGAACTGGCCAGCACTACCGTATTGTGCGGCGTCCCCAGGCCGTAATCAATACGGTCTAACTCAAATCCTGCTGCACCTCCACCGCTGAGTCCAAAATCGCCCAGAATCTCATCGTCAATACCATCAAAAACCCAGGCATATTCATCCGGCAGATCGGTGTTCTTCCGATAGTAGGTGCCTTCAAAGTCCCCCTGTCCGGTAAAACCAACTCCGGCCAACTGCTGTGGCGGTCGACCGTTTCTCAGCCACATGCCGCCGTACTCTCCATCCAGTGCGTTGTAGTATTCCCCCGGTTCAGCCGTCCAGGTGCGAATTCCACCTTCCGCGCGGCGGATCTCAAGCATTCCCGGCAGATCATCACGGATGCCGATCTTCCAATAAAACCCGTTACCTCCCAGATACATCAGTCGACCTCCGGTTCGGGAGTATTCATAAATGGCATCAAGTGTGTTGGATGTATGGTATTCAGGGTGACTCATGGTCATGACCACGCGGTAGGGTCGAAGTACTTCAATTCCCTCCCGATGGATGTCGTCGTCGGTAATTAGGTCATAGTCATGACCGAAGTGTTCAAGCCAGGCTAGTAGATGAGTGTCCGCCGGTAAATGCCGCATGCCGGATTCAGCATAGGGTCGAAAGATAGTCATGTAACGCGGTCGCATCGTCAACGACGGTCGTAACCGGGAAGACAGGCAGATGCCACTGCCATCGTTGTGCAGGTTGTAGGTTGACAGTCCGAAATCGCGTATTTCATCAGGTGTCCAACGACGATTGCCCATTTTTTTCACTAACGCGTCATATTCCGGGCCGGCTGTCGAGCGCGCCTGATTGCTGTAGACCGTATAGGTAAAGGTGGGCACGATGACGCAGATTTTTGATTGTGACCGGCCGGTCTTGGGACGAACATAAAATGGGATGTCTTCATACTCATTCTCACATTCAATCCGCATGGAGTACAGGGCGCTCTTGAAATTTTCCGGTACCGTAAACTCAAAATCAGTATCCCACTGACAGTCGTAAAGATCGTCATCGTGAAAGTGAATGGCACCGTATTCTTCCGGGGCGTGTTGCCATGCCATCTCTCGGCCACTCCAGTTGGCACCACGCATGGCCCGAGTCGGACAGTTAATCAGTACCCCATGTTTATGATGCGGTCCGACATCTGCAATGGACTGGGTGCTGATGTCGCGGGAAAAATCCCATTGGATGATGATTGATGGATCGTCCTGCCGTCGCATATTGGCTGCCAGTTCAGCAGCTTGGGGTTTCTGATACAGACGATTGGCAACCCCAGGCAGTTCGATCTTACCATTGTAGTGGTTGGCGTTGCTAAGAGTGCCGGACGAGGCGATGAAGATTTCCGCGACCGTAGCCAACGAAGGTGCTTTTTCGAGTCGACCGACGGTGCTGACCGGATCTTGATCGTCAGCACGAATACCGCAAGGCAATTGTCCAACAATGCATTGGTTGGTATTGAGATCAATCGAACACCAGATGGTGTACCAGATGCGTTCCTGCAGATGTTCAGACACGCGCAGTTCATTACCAGAATTGATACGGGCTACCAGATGACCTGACTTCAGGTAGAGTTCCAGTAGGTGGTCGCCGGCACCGTTTTGCAGGCAAATGATGGATTGCCGCCTCGAATTTAGTAGCGTTGGCCAGATGTTGGCGAAAATTGAGTAATGATCATGATGAGGCAGTGGATTGTCACATTGTATCCATGCGTAAGATCCGGATTGTACCGGTTGCCTTCTAGACGGATATTCACCGGAAAATACGGAACTCAGATCGTGTTCAATGATCCCCGGGCCTTTGGGGTTGGGGTCGGCACAGGTGATGCGTACCAGACGAACCGCATAGGGTTGATTGAGTTCACTGCTGACTTTGAACTGAATGGTCTGGCCAGGCGCGACACACCATTGATCTGCGTATCCGGCAATCGGAATCACTTTATCCCTCTACATGTTTCTGTTTTCGATTATTTTAGTCAATATTGATAAAGATAGGGAGATTTGTAGCGGTGACAGAGAAATGCTGTGATGGGCACTAACTCAAATGGCAGACGGGGCTCGCTGCTGCTACCGTTGATGCGCCCTCAACCGTGGTAGTCGACCGAAGCGTCATCACCCATGATGGCCATGGCATCGCTCTGCGTCACCCTGATCGGATCCGGCGCACCGGCGTCAATCGCCGGCCGATAGATGTCCAAGTTACCGGTCAGGTTCCACAGCACTGAGGGTAGGGCCTCGTATGTGCGAGCTCGCTTGGTAGGCTTGCGTACCCCTCGGGCGCGGTTCTTTCGTAGATTTTGCCTTTGTAATTGATGGTGACGTCGCTTCATCACCGTCTTTTTTCGATTGTACTGAACCTAGACATAGATCCCATCCCATTGCAATGGCTAGTGTTCAGCGCCGATGGGGGTGTCCTTCTCGGTCGCCACTCGAATGTGCGGGTCAGCATTCTTCTTGAGGGCGATTTCGTCATGAATGAATATGCCGCGCAGCGTGCCATTGACTGCACACGCTTTGACGGATCAAGTATTAAGCAAAGTGAGGGTTGTCCATCTTTTTGAATTGTTGAGTGTGGCCTGCTTTATAATTGTTAAATCAACAAAATGGAATTAGCATATTTCGCTACAGTGTACTTATGGATAGAAATCATGGATAGAAAAAAACGCTCACTACTGACACCCGATAAACTTTTGGGTACAGACGGTACTCTTGGTAACCTCAATCCCAGTGAATTGGATACCGTAGCCGATAACTACACCAAAATCTTCGCAAGTGGTACTGATAGTAGGAAAGAGAACTATCAAACATTTACCAACGACTACTACGACCTTTCAACTGATTTTTTTGAGTTTGGTTGGGGTCAATCCTTTCACTTTGCACCGCGAAGAAAAGGCGAGAAATTTAAAGATTCTCTGATACGATTCGAACATTTTCTAGCTGATAATCTGTCACTGAAAGAGGGCATGCATATTCTTGATGTAGGTAGCGGTGTTGGTGGACCGATGCGTACTATTGCCAAGTATTCTGGAGCGAATATCACTGGGATCAATAATAACGCCTACCAGATTAAACGCGCAAAAATCCATACTCAGGATGTCAGCTCACTGTGTCAGTTTATTCAATGTGATTTTATGCAAATTCCAGCGGCTGACAACAGTTACGATGGTGCATTCACCATTGAAGCCATGTGTCATGCGCCTGATAAGCCGGCCGCGTTTCGGGAAGTATTCCGACTTTTGCGTCCCGGCAGCTATTTTGCCGGAACCGATTGGTGCATGACCGAATTGTTCGACCCTGAGAACTCAGAGCACCAGAGAATAAAGTCAGACATTGAACTGGGCAATGGGCTGTCCACTGATATCGTACAACAGCGGGAAGTTCGTGAGGCACTGTCTGCCGCCGGATTTGAAATGATTGAAGCACGGGATGTTGCTCATGATGCTGACCCGGAGACACCTTGGTATCGGGCGCTGCAGAGTCGTGATTTGAGTTTATCCAGCATTCCTCGGACACCACTGGGAAGAATTTTGACTAAACTAACTTTGGTTGTCGGTGAAAAATTGCGGATAGCTCCAAAAGGCTCTGTTAAAGTCAGCAATATTTTGGGTACCGCAGGTATTGCACTGGTTGAAGGCGGGGTGTCAGGAATTATGACACCTCTGTATTATTTCCTGGCACGGAAACCGGCCGGCCAGGAAAACTAATTTATGGTAACCTTAAATTACGCGGCATTGGTAATATTCATTGTGGAACTGACCAGATTTTGCCTAGAATTTCGCCGTTTCTCAAAAAGTCCTAATGCATGCAAGGGGAAATACTGTCGGTACAGAACATAGTCTAGTAAAGCGGTGCGGAAAAATACACCGGCCATGTCCTGTTTCGGCCAAGTGCCATCTGAGCGTTGAGTTTTGAGCAGAAAAGAGATCCCGCGCATAATCGCCGGCCAATTTGAATCGCCAGACTCAAGCAATGCAATGAGTGCCCATGCGGTATGGATGACCTGGCTTTCTTCATGCTCAACGTATTTTCCGCCCGAACTTCCACTGTGGTGTTCACCCCATCCACCGTCGCGCCGCTGACGGCCCAGTAGCCATTGGCAGGCTAAACGCAACGCGGGGTCGCCAGATGGTGCTCCGGCCGCCAATAAGCCTCTAATACCAAAAAAAGTACCATAGATGTATTGAATCCCCCAAACCCCCCGCCATGAACCGTTACTTCTTTGAATGCGCCGCAGGAAGGTTTCTGCCTTTGCCATCGCATCAACGATGGCATCGTCTATGAGTTGTGGGAACTGTGACCGGCAGGTGGCAAGTGCACCAAGGCATGATGCGGTACATTCAACGTAAGAATGTTCAGACATCGACTCACCAAACATCTCAGCCGGGTTTAACCATTCTAGGCCCATTCGCGACCGTCTGGCTTCATAGGTGCCAAACCCCCCGTCTCGATTCTGTCCACGTAGCATAAATTGGATTGCATTGCTGATCAGGGTGGAGTCGGCCGTTGCGCGGTGCGCAGAGATTATGCCCAGTACGGCTTCTGCCGTACAGTCGGTCACCGGCCAACCATGCAATTGATCAGAAAAACACCAGCCGCCTTTTGCGTCAATTCGGTGTTTTTCTCGAAATCCTGGAAAACTGTGCGTAATTTGTTGCTGACGTAGAAATTCTGCGCCGCGGTGCAGCGCACCTTTAACTCCGTCATACTCGGTCACAGTCGCCAATGCCTGAAGGCAGAATCCGCCATCCCATGAAGTGCTCCTTGCTCCGGTTACGCGCAGGCCATTTTCCTCATCTTCCCAAATCCAGTTGTCGAACTCGGTTAATGCCTGCTTGAGGTCGGAGTCGTCTGCATCAGAAATCCAGATGGCGATGAGATTAAGGATGCCGCTGACCGGAGAAATACTTCTATGATTGGTGGTCTGGAGCTCCCACTTTATATGGCCAATCAACTCTTTGGTGCATCGACTACGCAGCCTTTTGTTGTGAAACCTGTTAACCAGATTGGTCAACCTATAACCGGCGCGCAACCACGAGCTAGGACGTACGAAAATGTCTTCATTTCTCAAACGATTTCTGCTTTTTGAGAATCTGACGCGCTGATACCCCTGCGGATACAGTTCCTCTCTCAGCGCACCGATCACCGGCGTTATGGGCACCTGGTATCTGGTTGAGTAAATGCTTGCCATTGCCATGTAGATCAATCGCGTGTGACAGTACCAGTTGGATGGATGCAAAGCAAACCAGCTCGGAAGGTTCCACATTTCTGGGATAATAGCGTTGATTCCCTGCCAATCATAAAGATTGAGCAGTGCCAGCCAGAATTTTCCCCAACTTGGAATTTCCAACACATCCTCGGCCTGTATGAATCTCCGAGCCGGGGTAATGAGAGGGTCATCAGGCGCGACGCCAAGCAGTCTTATCGCAACATAAACCAACGTGGTGACGAACAGATGAGGTGACGAATGTTCGTGCAAACCCCAGAATTCGCCATGGAGTCGGGTAACGTCAAAGTGACGTAAAATGAGTCTTCGGCGATTGGGTTCGATAGGTTGCCCGATGATATGGTGAAGCAGTACATATTGTGCCGTTATGATCGGACTCCAGACCATCTCCCCTTCCCATGAACCATCTGCAGCCTGTAAACTCAATAAGTGTTTAATGGCACCCATCAATGCGGAACTGACATCAATTGAGTCAGTCTCTTTGGAAATTTTGCGTGAGTAATGATTCGCTTCCGATGGCATGGAGATATAGAATGCATTGGCTAAAAGTTCGCGAGACCGGGCATCTTTAACACCATCGGTTTTTCTCAATCGGCTCTGCTCTTGTGCGCCACGGACCAGCCATGTCAGACGTTTTTTGAGAGCCATCAAAATTTCATAAGCCCGTTGTCGGGTGAATCTGTTCAACAGTTGCCGCGAAATATCACCCAGTGCTTTTAAGATTACGAAGGAACTGGCAACTCCGAAATTGACAGTTGAAGTATCTTCACAGGCGATCAAGTTGATCGTTTGGTCGCGTAGTTTTTTGTTACTTCGCCACGTCTGGTAGATTGCTTGCCTGAGGGCTACTGATTCGAGACGGTAGTCGGTAAAAACTTCATAGATCCCCATGGCGAGAAACTCAGGCGCGCGCGTATTCAGAAACCGGTGGGTTTTGAATTCATCAAAATTCTTGCTTTCGGCCAGTGCAATCGCGTCTCCAAACCCGAGCGTCATGCCCACTGAGGTGATGGGATGGTAATGGCCAGCCGCATCTCCAATCAGGACGCATTTAGGGTTGCCATAGTTGTTGCGCGGTTTAAGTTCGTTTGCAGCGGCATGGAAATCGCCACTCCGTAGCGATTCAACAAACATGTTTCTAATTTCCTCAGGCATAAATTTGGCGTATGATTCGGCGATTAGCTCGATGCGGTTGCGAGGTATCCAGTGGTTCAATGGAATATCGGTAATCACGCGAATGCGCTGATCCGCTATTTGATACATGAGAATAGGGCCGGGGCCACCAAGCAATACATGTCCGTACCCCTTAAGCGGCAGCTCTATCCCTTGCACAACCGTTCCCACCATGCGTGAACAAGTCTCCAGCTTGGTTGACAATCCCAATGATCTTCGCACCAAAGAGGCGCGACCATCGGCACCAACGATTCGCTTTGCAGTTACGGAATTTTCAAATCTATCAGTTGAAAAAATAATCTGTTCATCCTCAATGGCTCGGACTCGCGCCGGGATGAAAAAATCAATATTTGACTCCTTTTTCACTGCTTCATGCAGACGGGAAATGAGCTTGGAATGCTCCAGAGCCATGCCCTGGGATTCGTTCGGGTAGGGGAGCACCATTGGCTTCGACTGGTCTTCTGGGGTCACCACAAACCCCTTGCCAATGACACATTCTTCGTTGATATTGAATGTAATGCCAAGATCTTGCAGGATTTTAACAGCCGGTGGATGTAACCATTCACCCGCTAGCCGATTAGCAGCTTTCGGGTTTGCTTCAAGAAGAGCAACCCGGGCGCCTTTTTGGGCATGTGCAATTGCACAGACACTGCCAACCGGACCGCCGCCGACAATAGCCAAATCATAATATCGTTCGTTGATTGTTCCCATCGTTTTTCTTCCAGAAATTGGTGGTTATTTCAGACTTCAGCAATTCAGTCTTGGTTTACTTTGCAGTTACGAACCATTTTTATAGGTTCGCAGCTCAACTGCCATTGTCTATGCCATCTGCGGCAGAAAAATAACTATCAAAGTGAATACATGCCATTCCCATCCATTGGAATCGTAGGTCAACTAGTTATTTTGAATGTATGCCATCCGGTACGGCGTTAAACAGTTGGTGGGTGGCACTTGCGAGAGGTTGGTCGGCGAAGTGGCGTTTGCGGCAATCAAACGGGAGTGGCGCATCGGTGAATAGCAGTTGCGTTTTCATGGCATGTGGGTTCAACTGTAGGACACCTCAATCGGGTATTCTGGACACCCCATTGAGCTTTAAACTAAAAACGTGTGAGTCACAGTGACATTCCAGTGTGCGCCTCCTGTATCCAGTTGATGATTATGTCTGCTGGATTAAAGATTAATTGCAAGCAGTCAGTCATGCGGTCGCACCGCGTTTCTCGGTCACTTGGAAAGTGAATGGTTTGTTGGGTTGAGCTGTGGGTGAGTTGATGACTTTGAGGTGCGGCAGCGGCTGGTCGATTTTGAAGTCTAGATCGTGGATGAGAGTGGCCATAGTGACCATGACTTGAACTTCTGCAAAACCACTGCCTGAACAACGATGTTTGCCGAGGCCGAAAGGCGCGTAGGCGCCGGGAGCCCGGTGTTCCGGCGGATTGCGGCGGTAACGTTCAATATCAAAACGTTCCGGGTCTGGATAGTATTCCGACAGATTGTGCGCTACCGTAGTGCCGACAATGACCTCGGTCCCAACCGGAATTTTGTAGCCGCCGAACTCAAATGCGTTGCAGACGTTGCGGAGGACATTGGGGACTGCCGGATACAGGCGTAGCGTTTCAAGAAAGACGCGGCGGGTAACGTCAAGTGTTCGCAGTTCTTTCTCAGTTGGGATGCCATGGTCAAAGATGGCATCAACTTCAGCTTTCATCTGCGCCAAGACGTCCGGATGTTTCAATAAATTGTAGAGTATGAACGAGCAGGTATTTGCAGTCGTGTCAAGACCCGCCAAATACGGTGTGATAATGTGCATCTGATAGTCAGATTCGGGCATAAATTGCGGATCTTCTCGATTCATCGCCAGCACTTCGTCGATATAGTCAGGTCTGGCGCCTTCACGTAATTCTGGCTGGTGAGCCGCAAGGGTTTCGGCACACAGGCGTTTCACGGTCCGCTCGGCTCGCCGGTAGCGCGGTAACCGCTCCATCAGTTTTGGCCAGCGGTGCAGAACGTGAACCATGAGTTTCGTTCTAAAAAAATATGACAGGTCGTCTATGTGCTCGCGCGGCGAGGCACTGGCAAACAAAACTCCCATTTGTTCAGAAATAATGTTTTGCATCGCCCGCATGGTTGTGATGGGCTGATGACGCGGCCATTCAGCTATAACGCTGCGGGTGATGCTAATGAACTGGTCGACTCGACCTTCAAGAAATTTTGGAGTAAATGATTTCGCCAGAAACTTGCGCATGCGCAGATGTTCGGCACCGTCCATGTTCATTGTTTGGCGCGCGGTGCCGGTGGATCTGATGTAATCCTGCCAGAAGTCGTATGAGCGCATGTGCGTGCTCATAAATTTTGGCAGGTCTGTGACTGCCTCGGGGCCAGCGATGATCGTAAAACGTCGGTGAAAAGCCTGACATCGAAATACCGGGCCGAGTTTCAGGTATTGAGTGGTGAAAAACTCACCAATATCCCGATTCATTTCGAAAGCGCTGCCGGCCAGCGGCCATCCCCGGGCCAGCGGTATCTCTTCATGCGGCCGTGCCGCGACCTGCTTCGGCGGTTCAGACTTGATGCGGCCGACGGCCAGGGCCACTTCACGACCGATCAGGTCCAACCTGGCGAGCTGCTCAATGCGGTCACTGACTTCGGCGAGTTCATCGGCGGGAAAAATGCTGTTAAATACGCCACAGGCCGAAGCCAGGCTGATAATAACCAGATCCCGGGGGTCGGGAATCTCATCACTGTAGATCGTACGCATGATGCGAAAATGAACTTCTTCGGTCGTTTGATCGCCGCCGATGGAATATTGGCGGGCGCGGGCGACTAAGCGCGAGAGAAATACCAGACCGTTGGCTTCGGCTTCCAGAATGCCGTGTTTGACCAGCCGGGCGATGGCTTGACTGCGTAGTTCCTCGCCCCGTGTGGCGATCTGCGTCAGCCAGAAGGCGGTGTCGCGTGCTTCCGGCGCGGCGACGATGTCAGTCAGAATAGGGTCCAGCAGGTCATCATTCATAGGCGCAGAATCAACCACGACCAGCTGCTCGAGATCGGTGTCGATGCGATTGGCCAAGGTTAAATCCATGAGTGCTGCCCCGGCGATGACAATATCGCGGGAATGGGGTGGCAGCGAGGTTTGGAATTCGCCTTTTTCGCCATCCAGGATCAGCAGCAGAATTTCTTCCGCAATGGTCAACGCAGTGGGTGATGCCATGGATTGAGATGAAGCGCGGGAACGGCGCTGATGATCAGGCATGATTTACACAGATTGAGTCATTCAACGAATAAATTAAGTGTCTTATTATAAATAAGACAATCATAGTTTGTGAAATAGTACACTATGGAATGTATTCTACCAGCTATGCGGTTCGATGGTATACCGGGATATTCTAAATCAGTTACCCAATTTAAGTTCAATTATCTGCGAAAGCAGTTTGATTTTTAATTCTTTTTACTGATGGATTAAAGCACAATAAAATACCTTCCCAGGTATCAAAGCTGTAAGGGATGAACACGAAGAAGTACTCGAGTTAAGGTATGGTAGTTACCTACCAGTACCGAAGTCAGGGTGCAACAGACAGCTGAATTCAAGCAATACAAACAAACAAGCAAATGGTGAGATATTACCACCTCGACGGATTGAGAGCGATGGCAATGCTACTGGGCATTGTCATTCATGCCGCGCTTTTCATGCTACCGGAAACCGACGAGTGGCGCTGGCCGCTACACGAGGTGGCGATGCAGGGCAAACAAACTTACCAGATCGTTGTGGAAATCATCCACGGTTTTCGCATACCGGTCTTTTTTCTGTTAAGTGGGTTCTTCAGTGCTATGCTGTGGCAACGCCGTGGAATCGTAGCGTTCCGCCAACAGCGGTTGAAGCGTGTCGGTATTCCATGGTTGATCAGCTGTCTGACCGTTATTCCTTTGACAATTTGGTTGTTAAAAGCAGTTGCTAATTGGCAAAACGCTTACACCGCAATCTATGATCAGATTACGTTAATGATAACGCCGTTTTTGTTCTTTGGAAGCATGGTGCACCTCTGGTTTCTCTGGTATCTGCTAATTATTGCATTTATCTTTATTGGGCTGGTAAAAATTGGCTTTCTGTTTCAGAGCAGATTTTGGTGGTTGCTTATCCCAACTTCATTCATTGTCAAGCTGTTCATGAAACAGCCGCTGACGTTCGGGTCGGATCATTCGGGAGCCTTGATACCGGAGCTGCCGATACTCCTGTACTACCTATGTTTTCTGTTGCTCGGGGTGCATTTTTACCAGCGCAGAATTGAGGGTCGCCGCTGGTGGATGCTCGCCCTGCTGCCGGCGGTGCCGTTATATGTTTTAGGAAGGTGGTTCATTCAATTGTATCGAGACACCCACTTGGAAAAGATTGCGGCAGCAAGGGGCGAAAGCGAACGGGTTACTCAGTTTCTGTTCACTGACCCGATTACCATCGGTAGTGGTATTGTCCAAACATCGTTCACTTGGTTGATGACCTTTGCGCTGATCGGGTTATTCCATTGGTTTTTTGAGTTTGGTGGTGAACGGATGAAGAAAATGGCGCAGTATATGGCCGATTCAGCATATTGGATATACATTGTGCATCTACCCGTTGTGATACTGGCACAATGCGCAGTCTTTTATCTACCGATATATCACCACGTGAAATTCTTCCTGGTCATAGTCATCGTCTCAGCGGTTGGGCTGGCAACCTATGCTAAGGGCGTACGGTATACCTTCATTGGTCGCATGCTTAACGGCACTCGAAAGCGACCATCGTGACAGTGAGATAAATCCACTTTGGGGCACGGTGAAAGCGGCGAACCTATTTGGAGTGGCTTAACCACACGCTGGTAGAAACCTAACTCACGATCATCAAGTATGAGCTATTTTGCAAATCTCCGGGGTTGGGTATTGATGCTGAGTAGAGCATAATCGTGACCGGCGCAGAGGCCCCGAGGCGGCATGTTCATGGGTGTACCGGCGGCAACGCAAAAGCCTGCGCAGTCAGTGAGTGTCTAACCCGATTGATTCAACAGTGATTCACTCCATTTGCGGTATATCCATTTTCCTACCGCGGTCGCGACCTCCTGTACCCCGTTTGACGGTTATGTCAGCCGGATTAGAGATTGATGTCAAGTAGTCAGTCATGCGGTCGCACTGCGTTTCGCGGTCACTTGGAAAGTAAACGA
Source organism: Arenicellales bacterium (assembly GCA_965116205.1). GTDB lineage: Bacteria > Pseudomonadota > Gammaproteobacteria > Arenicellales > JAJDZL01 > JAJDZL01. The sequence goes on from OZ220493.1 coordinate 1,304,640, forward strand.
TTGATCGGGTTGCGCAGTCGGTGAGTTGATGACTTTGCAGTGCGGCAGCGACTGGTCGATTTTGAAGTCTAGATCGTGGATGAGAGTGGCCATTGTGACCATGGCTTGAACTTCTGCAAAACCACTGCCGGCGCAGCGATGTCTACCGAGGCCGAAGGGCGCGTAGGCGCCGGGAGCCCGGTGCTCCGGCGGATTGCGATGGTAACGTTCAATGTCAAAACGTTCCGGGTCTGGATAATACTCCGGCAGATGGTGCGCTACCGTAGCTCCGACCAGTACTTGTGTGCCAACTGGAATTTTGTAACCACCGAACTCAAAGGGGTTGCAGACGTTGCGGAGGATCGCCGGAATTACCGGATACAGGCGCAGCGTTTCAAGAAAGACGCGGCGGGTAACGTCAAGTGACCGCAGTTCTTTTTCAGTGGGGGTGCCACGGTCAAAGACGGCATCAACTTCAGCCTTCATCTGCGCCAGGACGTCCGGATGTTTTAATAAATTGTAGAGTATGAACGAGCAGGTGCTTGCAGTCGTGTCAAGACCTGCGAAAAACGGTCCAATAATGTGCATCTGATAGTCAGATTCGGGCATAAATTGCGGATCTTCTCGATTCATCGCCAGTACTTCATCAACATGGTCCGGGGGGACACCTTCGCGTAATTCTGGCTGGTGAGCCGCAAGAGTCTCGGCACACAGGCGTTTCACGGTCCGTTCGGCCCGCCGGTAGCGCGGTAGCCATTCCATCTGTTTGGGCCAGCGGCGCAGAACGTGAATCATGAGCTTCGTTTTCAAATAAAATGACAATTCATCCATATGTTCACGTGGCGAGGCACTGGCAAACAAAACCCCCATTTGTTCAGAAATAATGCTTTGCATCGCCCGCATGGTTGTGATGGGCTGATGACGCGGCCACTCGGCCGTGACGGCGCGGGTCAGCTCAATGAGTTGGTCGACTCGACCTTCAAGAAATTTTGGAGTAAATGATTTCGCCAGAAACTTGCGCATGCGCAGATGTTCTTCACCATCCATGTTCACCGTTTGGCGCGCGGTGCCGGTGGACCTGATGTAATCTTGCCAGAAGTCGTATGAGCGCATGTGTGTGTTCATCAGCTTCGGCAGGTCGGTGACCGCCTCGGGGCCAGCAATGATCGTGAAGCGTTGGTGAAAAGCCTGACATCGAAATACCGGACCGAGTTTCAGGTATTGAGTGGTGAGAAATTTGCCAATGTCCCGATTCATTTCGAAAGCGCTGCCGGCCAGCGGCCATCCCCGAGCTAGCGGTATCTCTTCATGCGGCCGTGCCGCGACCTGCTTCGGCGGTTCAGACTTGATGCGGCCGACGGCCAGGGCCACTTCACGACCGATCAGGTCCAACCTGGCGAGCTGCTCAATGCGGTCACTGACTTCGGCGAGTTCATCGGCGGGAAAAATGCTGTTAAATACGCCACAGGCCGAAGCCAGGCTGATAATAACCAGATCCCGGGGGTCGGGAATCTCATCACTGTAGATCGTGCGCATGATGCGAAAATGAACTTCTTCGGTCGTTTTATCGTTGCCGATGGAATATTTGCGGGCGCGGGCGACTAAGCGCGAGAGAAATACCAGACCGTTGGTTTCGGCTTCCAGAATGCCGTGTTTGACCAGCCGGGCGATGGCTTGACTGCGCAGTTCCTCGCCCCGTGTGGCGATCTGCGTCAGCCAGAAGGCGGTGTCGCGTGCTTCCGGCGCGGCGACGATGTCAGTCAGAATAGGGTCCAGTAGGTCATCATTCATAGGCGCAGAATCAACCACGACCAGCTGCTCGAGATCGGTGTCGATGCGATTGGCCAAGGTTAAATCCATGAGTGCTGCCCCGGCGATGACGATATCGCGGGAATGGGGTGGCAGCGAGATTCGGAATTCGCCTTTTTCGCCATCCAGGATCAGCAGCAGAATTTCTTCCGCAATGGTCAACGCAGTGGGTGACACCATGGATGGAGACGAAGCGCGGGAACGGCGCTGATGATCAGACATGATTTACACAGATTGAGTCATTCAACGAATAAATAATGGGCATTATATACTCGACTATACAACTGTAAATATTTTACGAGGTTCTATTTGATAGATCACGCGTCAGCCATCTTGTCGAAGCGGTTCCAGGGCGCTTGCAGGGTTATTACACCTGCCTTACGGCACCAGCGCTCACTGCGCCACCGTTGGCAGGAGTCAGCATCGTCAGCGAAACACCGGGATCGCCGCAAGTCCACAGTTGCTTGTCGTTTTCTGCATGGTCTACTGGCTTGACAGACATCTCTCGAATTTCAGCCAGCACTCCTGATGATGCAAGCCCGGCAGAGGTATGCCGGTGATGGCGTTGAAAGAACGATCGCTAGTCTTGCATCGGTCTCGTCGCAAGCGACGATTTCGGCTACGCGACCGGTAGCCCGCCGGACCAGTGCAACGCAGGCCGAGGTGGCTTCGTCCAAGTTGAACTCAACCGCCGCTAGCGAAGACTTTACCTCATCTTTCTGGTGAAACCCAAGTCTGGCGTCGGCATGATTGAACTGATGGAGATGTTCAAGGATAAAGACCCATGTTTACCTCAGTAGATCTACATAGGCGCAGAGGGTGAGCAGAATCGACATCATTCTCCTGCAATATAGGCAATCTGTTCTTCCGGAGTCACTGAAAACAAGTTTCTCTAGTAGACTTCAAGGCGCAGTAAATATGCTACACGATAGAGTGAATGGATCAAACTACGGAGGCTAGCACGGCAATACAATCGCCACACTTCACCAATCCGGGAAAGTGGCGTCCGGCTAGGACACCCGCGCGTTGGCTGTGTAGAACAACAGGTTTCACGCCGGTACGGTCCAGTGGCCAAATTTGCGCGATGGCCACATCCTTCGCCACGGTATCGCCGAGGTCAATTAACGGTTCCAGAAGTCCGTCATGTTCACTGATGATGAAACAATCGGCATCCGGCATCTCCACATTGACCGTTGGTTCAATCATCGGTTTGGCATTCAAAATCCCGGCGTGAATCAGGATATTGCGCACTCCTTTTTTGGCCAGTCTAACGGTAGTAGAGCGCGTGGTGCCACCACCGCCCAACTCGGTTGAAACGAATGTTTTCCCACAATCTTCCGCCGCCGTATCGTACATTCCGGTATTGTCGATTTCAACCAGCAGGGCGGAGTAAGGCGCATTAAAGGCTTGCATGGCCGCGACACAGGCGGACTGCTGTGTTTTGTCATCAAGAACATGAGCTGCCGCCATTGGTACAAACTCAAGTGTTTTGCCACCCGAATGAATATCAACAATCACATCGGCGTGAGGTACCAGCGTACGCATGAAATAATCGGCGATTTTTTCAGTGACTGAACCATTCGGGTCGCCCGGAAAAACTCGATTTAAATTTTTATCATCAATAGGAGAGTTTCGACTACCACTCCTGAAAGCCGGGTAGTTGAAAGCCGGCACGATGATCACCCGGCCGCGAATGTCAGTCGGTTTGAGGGTTAGCGCCAGATTCTGCAGAGCGACTGGCCCTTCGTATTCGTCACCATGATTGGCGCCGGTCAACAATGCCGTCGGCCCTGATCCATTCTGGATGACGCTGAATGGGATCAGGATAGCACCCCAGGCGGAGTCATTTCGACTGTGCGGTAGCTTCAGAAAACCATGATGTGAACCATCTCGGTCTAAAGGTATGGTGGGGGTTAGTGGATTCTGTTTCATGAATTTTCAAGTCTACACAATGGTGATCAAGTTCCGTTCTAGGTCATAAAGTCTTTCATCATTGTAATCCGTAACCACCAACGTTTCTAAGACCGCACAACCACAGTCTTCAAATAATCTACCGGCCATGAATATGAGGATCAAGACCAGACTCGAGCGCAGTGTGATCGCCCTGAACGTAGCTGGCAGGTGCGTGCTAGGGCGATTAGCAACACTGATGCAACCACCCGGCAGGGCTTTACTACCGACTACTCTCTGTAGATGACATTGGTAAGCAGGTAATCTCAGATAACTTATCAGAATCCTGAGGCCGAGTAATAACAGTAGAACTGCTCCACGATTGAGTTTTATGGGCAGACGTTACCATCCACTCGTCGGCCCCGGTATCGGTGTAATGAAGAATCATCTCTTATTGATAGAAATGCTTCCTCCCCAGTGTCAATCACAACGACTGTAGGGACGGACAGTCGACTATTTTTGTCTACAGCAGGGGGACGATGTTTTTTTCGAACCTTTCATTGGAACTGTCTAATTCCACACTTAAATGATCCCAGTCCGGAATGACCACAAAGTCGTCAGCCTCTGCAGCAGAGAATCTGAGATGATCGGCACCATGTTTCGCTTTTTTGTTGACTGGTATTTCTCCCACTTCCCGATAAAAAAGCTCACTGTTCTCCCGATTGATGGTAAAGTTGGCGAAGTCAAAGGCCAGTTTCTTGTTTTCAGAGCTGGACAGTACCGCCCATCCACTAACAGATAGAAAAGTTTTGAACGATGTATCTGTTTTGGTCAGATGATTGAGTTTGGCGCCTTTGATGTTGGTCACCGTATCTCCATCAACAAAACCAATTGATGTTTCTCCGCTGTCGAGCGACGAGATGGCATCTGATGGACTGGCGGAGATTCGGCCAATGTTGCCGGAAGACGCGATTTCCGCTAAAAATTCCCAGCCGGGTTCAAGGTTGTATTCGTTGCCACCTCTGGCGGTGGCAAGAGCCACGACCTGAAGGTTAGTGTTCAATGTTGGATTGGGCCACACAATTTGCCCTTTCAGTTTTGGGTCCAGTAAATCTTCAATTGAATTGATTTTAATCGGACAGTTGTCCGGTGCGTAAGTAAAGAATACGCCACGAATTCCGCGCGGGATGTTCTTCCAGTTACCGCCACCATCCATGGTGATGAAGTCTTCTGGAACATCTGCAAGATTGGGACAGTCATCCAACGTTACTGTTTCGGCCCAGTTCTCCCGCATCATTGACAGAAATGCCGGGCTCCAGTTATTGACGATATCATAAGGCGGATTTGGCCAAGCGGCTTTGATTTCGGGTAGAATTGCCGCGGCACTACCGGCATGCAAAGTCCAGTTGATATCGCTTTTGCCCCATGCTGCGGCTATCTTCTTAGCATTGTCAATCCAAGGTGCCTCCCAGTCAACAACAGACAGTGGTTGCGTACCAAAAGCTGAATTCAGCAGAGGAAATGACGCGGTGGCGGCAACCGCGCCGCTGGCGACTGCAGTTCTAAGGAGGTTGCGGCGAGTGAACTGCGTTGACATGATCATGGTCTTCCGATATTCCTATATTGTTTTGAGTAGGAAACGAATGGTCTTCCGAATACTATTGATTTTAACTCAACCACCGGGTTGAAATTCGCCGGTTTTTGGGAAACCGTATCAATACAGATTTCATCCGGCCTGAGGGTCAGCAACCGGGGTACCCCAAGGCACCACTTCAACGGCTTCCAACGACTGCTCAGTTTATTGATCCGGTATGGTTTCTATCGTTTCCGTCTCGTGTTGATGAATGGATAGTAGTGGTATCTGCCGAGACCTGAAGCATTGATGAACTCCATTAATTTCAATCATGTTGTCGGATTCATAGCCAGAATAATTCCCTTTACTTGACTGCAGAAGTGGTTGACAATGCTCTGCCGCTGATTGAAAAACTGGGCGCCAAAACGTTCCGCCTGCTAAGTTTCAGTGTGCGGCGGATTTGATTCAGTCTAGACATCGATACTAAATTCGGTGATGATGCGAGCACCGTGGTTGCTAAATGCTACCGGTGAGGTGCCCAAAGATCGGTCCGCCGCTGACCATGTTGAGCAGGATTTTGGCCTTCACATCTAATCAACGAAAGGTGCAGGTTAGGGGTGACAAAATGCAAATGCAACCGTCAGTTTATAGTCCTGCTTCTGCAGCATTGATCCAGGCTTATATTTCAAGTATCTTTCGCAATCGATGGAGTGCGGAATTGTGGGCGCGCACGTGCATCTGTCGAATATTGTGCAACTTCCACTGAATGGCTGGTAACTTGTCAAGTCCCTTGAATGGTAACAGTGTCCAGTCGGGTTCACCGCGTTTAATCGATAGTAGGAATAGACGCTCTTTTTCCGCCAGTGCGCGGGTTACCCAATCAAAGAGTTGAACTCTTGCCGACTCAAGATCTTCTAATGTAATCGGCTGTTCAGTCATGCCAGAGAAATGTTGGGCAAATAGATTGTCAAGTGGTTTTCGGTTCGGCACCAGAAGTTCGGCAATGGGACGATTATGTCCGGCGAGATAGGCGACAAAAGCTTGTCGAATGTCGTCTTGAATGATGCCTTCTCTTTGGAGGAGCATGACATCAAACAGGTCACGTGGATGTTGACGGTCCAATGCCGCACAAATTTTGCTCCCGTACAGTTCCGCCACTGCCAATCGGCGAACTCGAACAAACTGTTCAAACTGTTTTTGAGCTTCCGCGCAAAGGTCACATTCGACCGGCGCTAACAAACTGCCGCGTGCGATGGTGTTGGTCTCAATTTTAACTTGCGCGTGGCGTAAGGAAATCTGCAGTTTCCAGGCATCGTCAAGAAATTGAATCCTAGTTTGTGGAACTAACTGGCTAATTTTCTGCGCGATCTCCATCATCCCCAAGCGCATGGAGTCAAGTGCCGTTTGTCGATCGGTAATTGGTAAATACGTAAGATCGATGTCTACCGATACTCTTGACAGATTTCGATAAAACAGATTGATCGCAGTTCCGCCCCGTAATGCAAAACTTGGAACTTGCGCCATCGCTGGAAGACAGCGGATAACCAGGTCCATGGAATTTCTATAACATTCGGAAATTTCCATTCTTGGCCTCTTATCGTTGAATTGGATCTTCTACAACTAGGTTGTATTTTGCGTTCAACTTTCCACCTTTGTGAATGCTTCGGCGCCCGGAACCGAATTCGACACTTGACAGATCAAGATGCGCCAGCCACAAGTGTCCAACCTGCTCGGCAGCGTGCATAAACAGACGTTTGGTTTTGATTGATGTACAGTCCTCCAGAAGTCGTTGAACAACCGTTGGGCGGATCGTGCCTAGGGACTCCATCACCTGTAGTGCCTCCTCGTAAGACTGCTGATTCGGTACTTGATAGAACATTTCAAAAGCTGCCAATTCCAAGGTGGCAATGGCGATTTCGACGCTGCCCACCTTAACTGTTGAGGTGAATGTAGCAGATTCTTTGAATGCTCCACAGGTCGTCAATTTAACCGGGTGCGACCACTGATAACGTACGAACCAGGCCGGTAGGGACACCCCAGGTTTTGCAAAAAGTATGACCAGGCGTTTACCCAGTGGTAGGTAATGAGCATAGCCGCGAAGTTCCACAGCTGTAATTCCCCCAGGATGAACGTCGAGTCCCAACTGTGTTTGTAGGGCATGAACGCCGCCAGCCCAATCAACCGATGAACCGGCGCGTATGTAGGCACCATGACCGATGCGTTCCAGCCAACCGGAGCGAACGTATTGGTCAGCAAGACGATGGTCCACACCTTGTTCATTCAGCCAACGTGAAGTTGCTACGGTGGCGTATGGTAACTTCTTTAATACGAGATTGATTTTGGTACTCATTCGCTTTACCGGTAACGATCGTAAATCTGGCGCGAAGTCAAGGTTGGCCTTGAACCAGAAATTTATTTTAAATCTTAAATATCTTATTTAAAGCGACTATCAATAATTTTAATGAACTTGCACTCCGTATTTCCCTTCATTGCTATTTTGAAGGATTTGGCGCATCAATTGAAATGTATCAGTGAATGTTGAACACCTTGTTGTCACCAAGGTGTTCTGATGATTATGACCTACTGTGCGCTACTATATTTGACCGATAGAAATCCGGTCTGGTCAATGCTCACCGGTTGAATGAGACTGATGGCCGGTCACAGTTGGCGGTCAGAGCGTTGACAAGGTCTTGGCAATCACTGCAAGACCGATTAGAGTTAAATTTGGCACCAAGATAAACTGGTACGCAGACCGGTGTGCGATGATTTGCGAAGCACCACCGGTCAGAATCAGTTTAGAGTGCTTACCTACCCGAGTGCGGTATTGGTGAACCAAGTGGTCGACACCGCCGACGGTCGCGTAGATCACTCCGCTTGAAACTGCTTCGATCGTACTGCGAGATGGAATTTCAGGCACAAATTCAGTAAATTCATCAATGCCGGTGGTTCGTTGCCAGAGTGCATCGCGCGCCAAGTCGAAGCCAGGCAGAATGGAACCACCGATGAACTCACCTTGTGTTGTCAGTGCATCTACCGTAATCGCGGTACCGCAATCAACAATGATGGCGGCCGTTGCATCAATCGACCAGGCACCGATGAGGGCAACCCAGCGGTCGGCACCGAGTTCCTCAACGTTTTGATAGCCATTCAGTACGCCGCACTGTTCCTCAGCAGCGCTGACTTCATGCGCTTCGATTGCCCATCTTTTTTGGGCAAATTCTCGCAGCTGGTCGGTCAGTCTAAGCTCTGCAACATTAACGAAAACAACTCCATCAACCGCCGGCAACTGAGCAAAATGAGTTTCACAATTTTCGACCATGGTTGAACTGCGTGAGGTAAACGACCCACATTGATCGTCAAATTGCCATTTCACGTTCTGGTTGCCGATGTCAATGAGCAGTTGCATCACCGAGTATCTCTAGGTGATCTGGTTCAGCACGAACACCAACGTCGCGACTGAAATGATAGTGGAGATTAGAATTGCTGCAGAGGTGCGTCCGATATAAACTGATTGTTGCTGTGCCAATAGGTAAACGGTGACCGCGACGGGCATGGCTGCCGCGAGAATGGCACTGTGCGCCCACGTATCATTGATCGAGAACCAATGCTTCATGGCGAACCACATCAGCAGCGGGTGGATGGCCAACTTGATCACACTGATGGTCAGAATTTCAGCGCGAAGAAATCCAGATTTTTCCGTTTCTAAGCTGGAACCCAGAGCAAATAGGGCGCAAGGTGCCGCGGCTGATCCTAGCAGGACGAAAAAATCACTCGCAACCGGTGGTATCCGAAATTCTAAAACCGAATACAGCACACCTAACGCGACCGCGATGAGAAGTGGATTCTGCACTATGGAAAGCGCGGTTTTTTTGTATACTTGGTCAACAATAGTGCTAGCTGCCGCTTTATTTCTTTCCAGTAGCACCGATGCCAAGGGAAGTAACACAGCTAGGTCCAGTGTTGTACAGACCACCATCGGCACACTCGCCGCAGGATTGAATGCAATGGTTACGAATGGCAGACCCAGATAACCGGTATTGCCGTAGATGCAGGCTGTTGAGAAAATGACACTTGAGTCGTAATTCAGTTTGAACAGGAATCTGCTCATGGTCAGACCCACGGCAAACAGCAATAGCGCGACTGAGAGATAGGCAATAATGAAAGTCCATTGGAATTCACTACGCAGATCGGCTTTCGCCATCAGTGAAAAGATAAGCACCGGTAAGGCAAAATAATAGACAAAGCGATTGAGCCCCGATCGGCCTTCGGAGTTTAGTATATTGATACGTGTTGCTAGATATCCACAGCCGATTACCGCGAAAAATGGCAGAGTGATCAGAACGATGGTCATGACGCGGTCATCATGAGTGCACAATGAATGGGCAACTGTGGCTCATTAACCAACTGAAAGGAACAATAGTCCCTTGGCCAGTAACATCACCAACGTTAAATATTGCAGTCTTTGTGGTGTGACCGTATCACAGCGCGTCCCCCCGGGCGATACCATCATACGCCACGTCTGCGATGAGTGTGGCACCGTGCATTACCAGAATCCCAAGATTGTGGCCGGTTGCATCGTCACTTGGCAGGACAATATTCTGCTCTGTCGGCGCGCGATTGAGCCGCGATATGGACTATGGACCATTCCCGCAGGGTTTATGGAACTCGGTGAAACTACTACCGCAGCGGCGGCCCGAGAAACTCTGGAAGAAGCGTGCGCGGCGGTAGAAATCGACCATTTGTTTGCGGTATACAACATTCCCCATGTCAGTCAGGTGTATATCATATTCAAAGCACACTTACATACTGCGGTACATGCCCCCGGCGAAGAAAGCCTTGAAACGGAACTTTTCCCAGTAACTGAAATTCCTTGGCAGCAACTGGCATTTCCCGTCGTTCATGCGGCGCTTGAGCAGTTTACCGAAAATCAGTCCGGCACCCCTCATCAACCATTCGTCTGCGACATTATAAGGTGAGGTACTGGATACTTCGTCGGTATGCCGATCAACAAACTTCGTTGAGGATTGAGTCCATCAGGTATCGTGCTTGGGTGAGATAGCCATCACCAAAGATGTTCAGATGATTTAGAATGTGATAGAGGTTGTAAACCGAGGTGCGTACTTGCCAGCCGACAGGCAATGGATTGTACCGTTGATAAGTGGCATAAAAATCGTCGGGCAAGGCGCCAAAGAGTCGCGTTATTGCCAAATCGGTTTCGAAATCTCCATAATAAACCGCCGGGTCGTAAATGACCGGCATGCCTGTATGATCAAATCCATGGTTACCGCCCCACAGATCCCCATGCAACAGACTGGGCGCGGGGCGATGGGTACTGAGAATGTTGCGTACCGCATCCGCAATCTGGTCAGTCCGGGGATGGAGTCGGGTCGCATAGCCATTGCGTTCAGCCAGCGCTAACTGAACCTGCAGTCGATGTTGGACAAAGAACTCACTCCAGTCGTCACATGGTGAGTTGATTTGCCATGCTTTACCAATGTAGTTGTTGCGGTGCCATCCGAACTGCGAACCGTACTGTGTATGCAAGGTGAATAGTTGAGTTGCCAATAATGGATAATTTTTCTCACTTCCGCTCAGTTCAATGTATTCCGAAACGAGTGCCGAAATGGACTCCGTAGTGGTGACCGCAACGGGTTGGGGTACGCGAATGGCATTGGTGGCCGCTAGCGCCAACAGTCCATCCTGTTCAGCAGTCAGGACCTCGGCCGCGGGGCTGAATTTGACGAAATATCGTTGTTTGCCACAGGACATTCGATAAGTCGGACCACAGCTGCTGTGCGACAGTGGGGTGATTTCCGTTACCGAATTTCCCAGATGATTGGCAATGGCGCGCCACAGTGGATGAGTTGCTTCGGAATACGACATGCTGGCTCGCAAACAGCTCTAATGAACGGTCAACGTCATGAATGGACCATTGTATAGCAGGCCGCAGGCTTACCTTTGAAAGATATCATTCGAGTTGCCGTGCCGATTCGTCATCGGAGTCTGTTTGACTATGTTGCAACGCCGCTACCCGCCATCGGTAGCCGCGTGGTTGTTCCCTTTGGTCGACGGCGTTTCATTGGTATCGTTGTCGAGCATGCAGACACGTCCGAATACCCACTCGAAAAATTGCGCACCATTCATACCGTACTCGACGAGACTCCCGCATTATCTCGTTCATTGATGCGCACGCTACAGTGGGTGGCTGAATACTACCAGCAGCCGATCGGTGAAGTGCTCTCGGCGGCACTTCCTAAAACCATTCGCTTAGGTCGCTCGGTACAGCCGAAGGTTACGCTGGTTTATCAGTTAACGGAAGCCGGACGCACCACGGAAGTCAGTCAACTGGCGCGGGCACGGGTGCAACAACAGATTTTGGCACTGCTGAAAGTCAATAGCAGTGCACCGCCGACTGCCTTCAAGCAGATCAGCCCCAATTGGAGACATGCTTTGAAAGCTCTGCAAGTCAAAGGGCTCATTCAGTCAAAAGTGCGGGAATTTGAACGGTGCAGCGGTCCCGGGCAATTGCTCAAAGAACTGACCGAGCAACAGGCGTACGCGCGTCGGCAACTCATTGCGGCATTGGGTCGCTATCAGTGTTTTCTACTTCAAGGAGTTACCGGAAGTGGCAAAACGGAGGTCTATCTGCAGGTCATTGCCGAAGTGATCGCCAGAGGTGGACAGGCATTGATGTTGGTGCCGGAAATAGGGTTGTCGCCGCAATTGGTTGAGCGTGTACAGATGGCTTTGGGTGAGCGCGTAACGGAGTTTCATTCGGGACTGACCGACACTCAGCGTCACCAGGCATGGTGGCTGGCGCTCAATGGCGACGTCAAGGTGGTCATTGGTACCCGTTCTGCGGTATTTTTGCCCTTTAGCGATCTGCAACTGATCGTCATGGACGAGGAACACGATAGCTCGTTCAAACAGCAGGACCGGGTCTGTTATCACGCGCGCACCGTGGCGCTTCACCGCGGCGTCACCGAAAATGTTCCGGTGATTTTCGGTACGGCTACGCCGTCGCTTGAAACCATTCAGGCGGCGAGGACCGGACGCGCGCAGGCATTGCTGTTGTCCGAGCGTGCAACTCGCATTGAAATGCCCACGGTGAAAGTCATCGATCTCAGCCAGGAGCATGTTCAGAATGGTCTGTCCGTCACCTTGATTAATCAAATCAAAGATCGCATCATGGCCGGTGAGCAGAGTCTGATATTCATTAATCGGCGGGGGTTTGCTCCCATCGTGGTCTGTTTAACCTGTCAATGGACCGCAACCTGTGCCTACTGTGATGCGCGTCTGATCTTTCACCAGACCGACCAGCGCCTGCACTGTCACCTGTGTCTGCGCAGTATGCCGGTCATGAATCAGTGCCCCAATTGCCAATCCGGCGCGTTGAGCCGGCTTGGAGTGGGTACGCAGCGGGTGGAGCAGGAACTCCAGTATGCCATTCCCGGTGCACGAGTGCTGCGCATCGATCGGGATACGACGACGTCCTATCGGGAATTTGAACGTAAGCTGGAACGTATTCAGCAAGGTGAGGTTGATATTCTGGTGGGTACGCAGATGCTCTCCAAGGGACATCACTTTCCGAATGTTACCCTGGTGGGCGTTCTGAATGTGGATCAGGCGTTTTATAGCATGGATTTTCGCGCCATGGAACATTTGGTGCAACAAGTGCAACAGGTTGCCGGGCGGTCGGGTCGAGCGAACAAGCCAGGGGCAGTTTACATTCAGACCATGCATCCGGAAAGTGAGTACTTCGATTGCATTCGTCAACATGATTACTTGAGTTTTGCGACGTTGGAACTCACTGAACGGCGACAGGCAGGGCAACCGCCATTTGCACACTATGCACTGCTGCGTGCCAATTCGCTAAAACCGGGCGAGGAACTCAATTACCTGGAGAAAGCGCGGAACTTCGCGAATGCTATTGCGGAGCAACAGAATAGCACACTGGTGCACGTCTTTGATATATTACAGTCTCCCATTCAAAAAATATCAAACCGCTATCGCGCGCAAATGCTGGTTAGCAGTGCGCACTCCGCATCGCTGAAGCGCTTTCTGCGAACGTGGATGCCACAACTGGAAAAAATTCCAAAAAAAGGTCAGTTGCGCTGGAATTTGGATGTAGACCCCATAGATTTTTCTTGAGTACAACTGATGAAGACGCAGATTAGACAGCTACTCACTCGGGCCTTAGAAGGGTTGGTGGCAGATGGCAAAATCGCCGCGCATGCACTGCCGGCAATCATTCCGGTTGAACGCTCGCGGCGCGAGGGGCAAGGTGATTACGCATCGGGTGTCGCGCTGATCAGCGCCCGCGCAATGGGTGTAAAGCCTCGAGATCTGGCGGCGATGATACGCGACGCGCTGCCAGCTAACTCATTGGTCGAAGCCACTGAAATCGCCGGCCCCGGATTTATTAACTTTTATATCGCCGCGGCGGCACTGACTGAAGTCGTGTCGGAAGTCCTCACCCAGCGAGATACTTACGGTACCGGCGGTGTCCATCAGACTGAACGGATTCTGCTGGAATATGTTTCAGCCAATCCGACCGGCCCACTGCATGTTGGCCATGGTCGGGGGGCCGCGTATGGCGATACCTTGGCGCGTCTGTTGCGCGCCGCCGGCCATCACGTTGAAACGGAATACTATGTGAATGACATCGGTCGACAGATGGACATTCTCAGTGTCAGTGTCTGGGTGCGCTACATGCAGTCTGCCGGGGTGCCGATAGTCCTGCCCAAAGCGGCTTATCAAGGTGACTACGTTATCGCCATCGCCAATCGTCTCAGAGCGTTACCCGGGACGGATTTTGTGAGTGCGCCAGTGGCGATGACCCAGTGGGATGGGTGTAGTGACGATGAGCTGTTGGACGCCTTCATCCGCCATGTTCGAAATGAGTTGGGGGGCGCACGTTTCAACCAGCTGCGAGAGTTCGCTTTGACGGCAATGATCAACGTCATCCGCACCGATCTTGAAACAATCGGGGTGCTGCACGACACGTGGTTTTTCGAAAGCCAAGTCATGAACAGTGGTGAACTAGAAACCACACTCGCCGCGCTTGACCAAAGTGGATGCCTCTATCAGAAAGAAGGTGCCACCTGGTTTCGATCCAGCGATTATGGCGATGAAAAAGACCGAGTTCTGCGCCGATCAAACGGTGAACTGACTTATTTTGCAACCGATATCGCCTATCATCTGAACAAGTTGCAACGTGGATATGATCGGGTCATCAATGTCTGGGGTGCTGATCATCATGGTTATATTGCGCGAATGAAGGCGGCTGTTGCGGCGGCCGGCGAGTCCCCGGAGCGCTTACATATCACTATCGTCCAGTTTGCGACTTTATGGCGTGGTAAAGAGAAAATCCCCATGTCGACGCGGGCCGGTGAGTTTGTTTCGCTAGCGGAAATGGTCGCCGAAATTGGTCGGGATGCAACGCGTTTCTTTTATGCATCAAGAAAGCCGGAGCAGCACTTGGACTTTGATCTTGAACTGGCCAAGTCCCGATCCAATGAAAATCCTGTATATTATGTTCAGTATGCGCATGCTCGAGTGTGCAGTGTACTCAATCAGTTGACGAAGCGCGGCATCAAGCGGAATGTCAATGGTGACCATTCGTTGCTGAATGAAGAGTTAGAATTGAATTTGATCAAACAGATTGCCCAGTTCCCAGAGGTGATTGCCAGTGCGGCCCAAGGGTTGGAACCACATCAGCTCGCTTACTATCTGCGCGACTTGGCGACTGATTTCCATACCTTCTATAACCGGATACGTATTCTTGACTGTGCCCCGGCGCAGCGGGATGCGCGCCTGAATCTGATTGACGCAGTTCGTCAGGTGTTGGTCAACGGACTAGATATTCTTGGTGTATCGGCACCTGAGGCGATGTAAATTCATGGCTCGTGCGCGCCGAAAATCTACCCGTAAGAATCGTCGATCATCGTCCGGATTGGGGATCTTTGTGATGGGTATGATCGTCGGTTCGATCGGTGCGGTACTCGGTATTGGATTTTTTGATGATGGACCGATTAACGACGTGGGCTCCGGTCTGCGCAGTCTTCTGAATGAACCCGACCGAACGGGGCCGCCCACTGCGCAGACATCCAGCGCGACCGAGGTACCGCACGCCTCAGACTTCAAGTTCAATTATCGCGAACTGTTACTGGAAGAAGAGTATGTATTGCAGCCGCCAACACGCGAAAAGAAAGCCGCCACTCAATCACCCACTACATCGGCGGTAACTACAGTCAAAAAAGCCGCCGCACCGGCGCAGAATGCCGCCGTGAATGAAGCCGCGTCTGCGGTACCACCGAAGCCGGTAGCTGATGCTGATTCCACCTACGTTATTCAAGTTGGTTCCTTTCGCAAGTATGACGATGCTGATCGAATTAAAGCCACCATGGCACTGCATGGATTAACCACCTATATTCAGAAAGTCAGCATAGAAGGTCGAGGTGATTTTTTCCGCGTGCGCATGGGGCCTTTTGAGCGCTACGCGGCGGTAGAGGCCGCCGCCGACCGTCTACGACAGACTCAGTTAAACTTGGAGCCGCTGATTTTTCGCATCAAGGCAAGTGGTTGAGTAGCACCTCAATCGGTTTGGCGTTCGCGTAACCAATCGGCTACCCGTACTGGAATATCGCCGCCGGCCCGGTTGCTGACATAGATGCCGATGTGCCCGGTGTCATAGATTTTTTCCGTGTAATCGGTGGTGCCGACCAGATACTTGAGTGCTTTTGATGACGATGGTGGTACCAAGTGGTCCTGCTCAGCCATGAGATTGAGAATAGGGCATTGGATGGACTTCAGCTCGACCGGTTGTCCAGCAATACTGAGCCCACCTGAGATCAATTTGTTATGGTGGAAGAATTCCTTCAGAAACGTGCGAAACATCGCTCCCGCCTGGTCGGGACTATCGAAAATCCATTTTTCCATCCGCATGAAGTTTTCGACCTTGTCTTTCTGGTCAATCATATCAATAAAATCAAGGTATTTTTGGAATCCAAGGCGAAACGGTTTGAGTGACAGGAACATGGTGTTCAGTAGGATGCCCGGGATGTTACCCATGGTGTCAACTAGCAGATCGGCATCAATATGACGGAACCAGTGCGCAAGAGTATTATCAGAGGTATGAAAATCAACCGGTGTTACCATCGTGATGAGGTTCTGGATGCGTTGCGGATGCATGGCCGTGTAGCACAAACTCATGGTACCACCCTGACAGACGCCCAGTAGATTGAGGTTGGTGGCTTGTGCATCCCGTAGGGTTTCGGCAACACACTGGTGCATCATGTCATCCACGTAATCGGATAAGTCCAAATAGCGGTCAGCTGGTTTAGGATAACCCCAGTCGATGAGATAGACATTCAGGCCTTGCTTCAGCAGGCCACGTACCAGCGACCGCTGTTTGTACAGGTCGACGATGTAGGGGCGGTTGACCAGCGCGTAAACGATCAGCACGGGGGATGTGGTGCGCTCGGTTTCGACCAGTGGGCGATAACGGTAGAGGGTGGTTTTCCCGACGGCGAAAATCTGGTCTTTCGGTGTTGTGCCAACTTTGATGTCGTCCAGTGTGGACAGAACCTTCATTCCTTCAGTCAGGCGAGACTGAAATTCGATGGCATCGTTGGTGAAATTTTTGTTGACGGTCGTCATTGGTCAGTTCAGACAGTCGATTTTCGTTGCTTTGGGGGACGTTTTCTCCGGGATGAAGCATGGCTTTTTTCCAATTCAAGTAACCGCTTTTCCAGTCCGTCAAGTTTGGCCTGGGTGACAGAATTATGTTGTCGCAGCTCATCAAGTTCACCACGCGTCGGTTGGCCTTGGAGTTCACTCCAACGGTCCTGCAGGCGATTACTGTGGCGCGCGAGTTGAAGCTGGGCATTCATCAGCTCGCCCAAACGCTTGGCAAACTCGGCGGTTTGCGCAATCTCCTGAAATTCATTTTCACAGCAGTCAACCCATTGATGGCAGAGGGTGTGAAAATCCAGAGTTTGCTCAGTTTTTGTGATTAACGAGAGAAATACTTCACTGGCGCGTCGCCCGAATTCGCGAAACAGCTGATTGAAATTGGCCAAGGCAGTACTGTAGACCTGCTGAAGGTGGTGGAATTCCATCCATTCTTCTTGGTATTCGCGCGTCAGTCCCAGTGCCGGGACCTTCGACATTGACAGCTGCCCAGTTGGCATCATCGCATTGGCACTGAACAGGTTCGCCCAAGGATTGTCGATGAAAGATGCGGCAGTGGGAACTTCGAACATGAAGGGTGTCGATGAAAGCAGATGGACCAAGTCCTCTAGCTGTCGCTTAATATGGGTATCGGTGTCTTTATTTTGCGCCAGCTCCTGCATCAGGTTGCCAAAATCAAACAGCTGTTTAAAGACCGGCGGCATGGCCGGGGGCGACATGTTGGATGGTGCTCCCCAGAACGAAAAAGCCTGCGGCGGGTTAAACCACGGATGACTGAACATTCTGCTGACTATTCCATTGGCGATTGTGAAACTGGCTCGACCGGTAGTTCGATTCGCCTACGAACACTATCCCAAGGAACTGTTGTTACCCATTGGTCCAGCCAGAAACACAAAATCTACTGTTTCTCCAAGATGGACTAGTAGTATTAGAATAGCCACTTACAACCGGCTATGGTAACGAACAAACAGAAGTTGCCGGTTAGGGTTTGATGTACGAGTACCCCATTGCCTGTAGGCGGGCGACTTCTGCCACTCCACTGGGTACGATATCTGCTTCGGCAACATCGTAAAGATCGGTCGTGTAGTCTACTTTGCGTCCCCGTACCGTATTGGCACAGACGTTGAAATCAACTCCTTGATCTTTTAGGCCGGCAATCTGTGCAGTCATTTTTTCAGTGGCGTTGGCGCTCTTGAAGTTTCTGACGTTGTCCAGAGACGATGGTTCAAGCAACAGTGATAAGCCATTGCCATGTAATACGACCTTCAAATCCAGATGTTCCGCACCAACCGCATTGATATGGTTTTGGATGTTCCGGAGGGCGCCGGTTTGCGCTTTCGGATTGTCGTAGTTGATATGATAAACAACTTTCTGCTTTCCATAGCCGGTGTGGTGGTCAGCGTTGGCCGTAGTTGTCGACAACAAGGTTGCTAGCAATCCCAGCAGTAATAATTGGCATGGTTTATTCATGACTTTTTTCACCAGTTGGTTCCGCATGATCTATTAAGGACAATTCAAACTCATTATAGAAATAAAAGTGTTTCGGGTCAGTAATTATGAGACAGAAAATCAGGTGATATCGGTTTGTTTCTGATGGTTGGCATTATCGTATGCCATGGGGGTATATTACTTGACTAAACAGTTGCAAATATTTTTTATTGACAGTTTAGCGAACCATTGATTTCCACAACAAAAACGCACCGGGCATCGGCGTGATTGAACTGATGGAGAGGTTCAAGGACAAAGACACAGCATGGCGTTGGCTGAAAGCGGTCATTTGGACAGATGGCAAAGCCGTCTGCCGCCACTGCCAAGGGACTGACACATACGAAGTGACCAATGGTCGACGCCGCTACTGCATCGTTGCCAGGATTATCGTAGCATTTCTCAGTTCGGTGGTTCAGTGGAAGTGGAACAAGAGACTCGTTCATGGGTGGTGTTGAAAAGAACCGCTACGCTGGTCTATCCGGATGATTTCAAAGCCCTATCGCCAGTTGAAAACCATGACCACCCATTCGTTCAGCATGGGCATGAGAGAGTATGTGAACGAATTTGCCAGTTGACACAACATCCGGGAGCTGGACACGATTGAGCAGATGGTGCCAATTGTAGAGCGACTTGAGGGTAAACCACTGAGCCACAGGGAACTGGTGGCGCAGGTGAATGAGCAATGATGGGCATGAACGAAGACGCGCGTGAGGCGAAGTTAGTCCATTTGACGTCAGCATTCGACCTGAGACTGCGCGGTGACAGTGCGAACCCCCAGTTGTTGGTAGGTAATATCGAAATCCGCCGCGGAACTCACTGCTGCCATCGGCTGGTTTGGCCGGTTGCGGTCCGGGTGAACCGCGACCGGCGGTTGCATCACCAGTACAGGGCGCCGCTCAGGGTCAGACGGTCAATGGCGGTGGTGTCGGTGCGGGTCTGTGCCTCCAGGCCCAGTTCGAGTTGCCGTCCCAGTCGATAGCGAGTACCGAACTGCCAGGTTCGATGTCCGCCCCCGGCCGCACTGACGCCGGCATAAGGGGTCAGCAGGGCCGATACACCCGCCCCCGGCAGCACGAAACCATAGCCCACTTCGGCAGTGCTACGCAGTGCATTCGTCCCCGGGGCAGTGTCCGACTGCGGGTTGAGGTCGCTGGTGAACAGCGCATCAAGACCGCTGTCGGTTATCCCGCGGGTGGACTGCACATTCAGATAGGTGCCGGCACCATCGGCCTGCGGGTCCAGTCGCACCAGGGCATCGATGCCCCATTCCTTGCGGTCGCGGGCATGGGTCACCAGATAGCGGATGCCGGTTTCCGCGGTCAGGCCGGCCGCCGGGTCGCGCCAGGTGAGCCGGGCACCGACTTCACCACCGGTGCCGGCACCGATGTCACCGCCATCGTAGCGCAGGCCCAGTTCCACCGCCGGGGTGAGCGTGCGTTCATCGCGCAGCGGATACTCGCGCGACCCGACCAGTGCCAGTCGCAGGCGCGTGGTGTTCACCGTCAGGGCGGTCAGCCCGGCCGACTGTTTCCCTTTCAGGCGTGAAGCCGACGCTTCGCCCTTTACTGCCAGGCGGTCAGTCCCATCCACCCGCAGCACGTGTTCACCGCCCAGTGCCAGTCCATAGCGGGTCAGGTCGGTGGTCCGAGTGGTGCTCCCCACTTCGGTAATGCGCACCCGTCCGGTGCCGTAACTCAGACTGCCCCACAGGTGCGACCCATCGGCCACCAGCCAGGCCACATACGGACTGAGCGAGGTGAGGGAGGTCTCATGTCGACTGTCGACCGTGGTACTGCCGGTTGTCGTCTGTGCCTGGACCTTGCCACGCGAGTAAGACAGGGCCAGACCGGTCAGCAGGTCGCTGCGCATCGACTGATCGATGCCCAGATGCAGGCCACTGACATGCCCGTCCCAGGACACGTCGCCGGCACTGCCCGACAGCGACAGCCGTTCGCCGCGACCCCACACCGCCAGACCGGTGGCCGCCGCGCCGGCCGGGGTGTTGAATGCGGCACCGTTGAGCAGTTCGTGCACTGCAGGTCGGTCATCCTGTCGCTCGTGGGCGGCCGCCCAGCGGTCTTCGGTGAGGACTGCCGGTGCCGCACCGAGGGTCATGGAAGTCTCCACTCCCTGTCCGGCGGCCACCGCACCGATGCGTCCGGATACCACCGCCAGCGTCTGCGACAGCATCGCTGCCGCGACGTGGGGCAGCACCGTGGTATTCACCGTATCGGCCCGTTCCGCTTCGGTGGGACCGGTATACACCGGTGTGGCCGACACGGCGGTGGCAGCCGCACCCTTGCCGGCGCCATTGACCGCCCGCACTTCGAAGAAATATTCGGTCCCGTTGGTCAGCCCGGTTACGATATGGGCGGTGGTGGTCGCATTGGCTCCCGCTATCGCGGTCCACTCACCCCAGGTGCCGGCCGCTCCGGCTTTCTGCCGCACTTCCCAGCCGGTGATGGACGCATCGTTGGGATCGGTCCAGGCCAGTGTCACCTGCGCATTGCCGGCCGTTGCGGTCACCACCGGCGCGGCCGGTGCCGGGGCCGGCGTGACCGACACTGCCGCGGAGCTGGCACCCTCGCCGATGGCATTGACGGCGCGCACCTGAAACACATAGGTGGTGCGATTGGTCAGTCCGGTGACCATGTGGCTCGTGGTGGTGGCATCCGCCCCGGAAATCGCCGTCCAGTCGCCCCAGGTGCCGGCCGTGCCTTCTTTCTGCCGGTACTCCCAGCTGGTGATGCTGGCATCGTTGGGGTCGGTCCAGGTCAGGGTGATCTGGGCATCGCCGCCGGTGACCGTCACCACCGGTGCGGCCGGGGTCGTGGCCGGGGTGCTTCGCACCATGACCGAGGGAGCGCCATCGCCTTCACTATTGACCGCGCGCACCTCGAAGAAATACGTCGTGCGATTGGTCAGCCCGGTCACCGTGTGCGCCGTGGTGGTGGCATCCGCTCCGGAAATCGCCGTCCATTCGCCCCAGGTGCCGGCCGTGCCTTCTTTCTGCCGGTACTCCCATCTGGTGATGCTGGCATCACCCGGGTCGGCCCACGACAGCGTGACCCGGGCATCGCCGGCGGTGGCGGTCACCACCGGCGCGGCCGGCACCGTATTGGGGGTGGCCGACACCTCATTCGACGCGGCACTGTTGCCGGCCGGATTGACCGCCCGCACCTTGAAGAAATATTCCGTGCCATTGGTCAGGCCGGTCACGGTGTGGCGGGTGGTGGTGGCCGTGGCACTGGTGATCGTCGTCCAGCTACCATAACTGCCGCTGGACCCAGCTCTCTGCTGAACCTGCCAGCCGGTGATGGTCGCATCGTTCGGATCGGACCACGACAGGATGACCTGCATATTGCCGGCACTGGCCGTCACCGTGGGGGCCGCGGGCGGTACGTTCGGCGTCGCCGACACCTCGGCCGAGGCCATGCCGTCGCCACCGGCACTGACGGCGCGCACTTCGAAAAAATACTCCGCACCGTTGTCCAGTGACGAGACCGTGTACGAAGTCGAAGTCATTGAACCGTCGCCAATCTTAGCACTCCACGCCCCGTAATGACCCGCCGCGGTCTTCTTGTACCGATACTTGTAACCGGTGGGTGTTCCCGTCGCCGGTGCCATCCAAGTGAGCATGACCTGCCTGTCGCCGGCCGTCGCCGAGACCGATGTCGGCGCCAGCAGCGCCCCCGGCGTGACCGTGCGGATGTCCGACACCTCACCATTGCCGGTGCCGTTCACCGCGCGGATTCGGTAACCGAAAACCAAACCATTGGTCAGGCTGGTTTGCATCCAGCTCGTGGTGGTGGCACTGGAACTGGGAATGTCGGTCCAGGCGCCAAAGGGCGGGGCTGATCCATACCTTTGATACTGCCACTTGGTGATGCTGGCATCATTGGGATTATCCCAGTTGAGCGTGACCTGCCCGCTACCCGGCGCCGCCGTGAATCCGGTCGGCTTGGCCGGTGGCTGTGTGGCCAAAGAAGATACCTTCACCGCCACTGTCCCCACGTCCGGATAGGCCTGCGTATTGGACGCTCCCCACCGAAACGCATGATTGATGTTCACATCGCCCGACGCCCCGGCCTTGGCCGTCACTGTCACCGTCTGCGGCGTACTGTAGTTACTTGCCGTAAAATCCAAGTATGCCGGCGACACCGTCGCCTTGGACGTGTCGGCACTCGACAGCAGTAACCGCCCCGGGTGTGCCGCGTTCAGCGCCACCGAATAGGTCTGACTAGTGTTGGGCCGGATGACCATCTTGTCACGACTGCGGTCCAGCAGCGGGCGGGTTGCATTGACATACGTGACCGTCCGTACATTCGAGTCTGGCCCCCGGTTGCCACCGCTGGTGTCGTCCGCTTTCACATGGACCTTCACCTCCATCACGGCGCCGGAAAAATACCCCGAATTTTGGTCCGGCAACATATCAACCCAGGTCCGGTCCGCCTTACTCGCCAGACTAGGATTATCCCATTCGTGCCACTGGGTCTCACCCTTTAGCCGATAATTTGCTAACCAAGTGAAACCAAAATTGTCTGTGGATTGGCCGCGTGGTATGTATGCATAGTTGTCCCAGGCACCGCCGGGATGCGTCCACTCCAACCTGACGTATAGTCCATTGCCATGCATCTCCGCCTTCGTCAGCACCGGCGCCACTGCCGCCGGTGTCTCAAAAACTGACGTCGATCCGGCACCATTGCCGGCGTCATTGACCGCCCGGACTTGGAACCAATACTTCGCCCCGTTGTCCAGATGCCGCACGGCATACGAGGTCGTCGTGCCGGTCGACCCGGTCATGTCCTGCCATGCCCCCCAAACTGGACTGCCACCGACATCTTTCCATTGCCGATACTGCCATTTGGTGACCGTATCTCCCGACTGCTTAGTAAAGGTGAGTTTGACGTGGCGGTTGCCGGATGCCGCCGTCAGACTGGCGGGACCGCCCGGGGGTGGGACCGGCGTCACCGTCACCTCGTTGGATTCCGGTGTGATCCGCGGGTTGGGCGTTGGTGAATCTGTGATACGGATGACCTTAAATTTGTAAACGGTGCCGTTGGTCAGGCCGGTCACGGTATGAGTTCGAGTCGCATTAGTGCTGTCGGATATATCCTGCCATGCGCCGTAGGTGGCCGCGCCGGTTTTCTGCCGGTACTGCCATGCTGCGCCACCGTTGTCATCAGCGGTCACAGTCCAATTGAGCGTCACCTGCCGGTCTCCGGCCGTGGCGGTCAGGGTGATGGATGTCGCCACCTGTGCCTGCGCCGGTGGCGCAAGGGCGACGGCGAAGGTCAGTAGAAGTAAGGCAGTGAATGCCGTCCGCAGGTGGCATGACCCCCCCCCCAGAAAATCTAGAGACTGCCGGGGTAAAACACCTTGTCTCGTATCCGAACGGTCCGCATGAGTTGCTGGTGCAGTGATGGGCCGGCAGGGTATTTTTAACTTTTTATACATTTAACTCATCCTCTTGGAACGTGCTTGGATGTGTAATTTTATTGAGTTGATGTCAATTCTTCTAGCAGACCGAAAATCATACTGAATACAGTATATCATATCATCTTGTGAGTAGGAAATTGGACTCCGGACACTCAGTATGTTTTCCAATCTCTAGGAAGTTTCGACCGTAGTGGCGTTGGCAGATTCAATTAGATGGCCGATGGCTTCTAAAAACTCTAAACCGGTCGCGACTATTCTCGCTGATCTGCGGTTCCCATCTGACCGACAGTGGCAAAAATTAAGATTGCATCAACGAAACTATTAGCAGTGTGTAAAATCACTTTGCACAATCTAACCAACCGAGAGGTGAACAGTTATGAAATCACATACTGCAATTGTTACGGGAGGCACCCGCGGCATTGGTGAGGCGGTATCCATCGCCCTAGCCGGCGCCGGTTACCGAGTGGCGGCCAACTATGCCGGTAACCATGCGCGCGCTCAAGCGTTCAGTGAGAGAACTGGAATTCCGGTTTATGCATTCGATGTCAGTGATTTCGCACAATGTGAGGCCGGCGTAAAGCAGATCACCGAAGATTTGGGAGTCGTCGATATTCTGGTTAACAATGCCGGCATCACTCGCGACCGTACCCTTCATACGATGGATTTTGAGAGCTGGAACACGGTTCTACAGACCAATTTATCTTCCTGTTTCAATATGTGTCGCTGTGTGATTGATGGCATGCGCGAGCGTGAATTTGGTCGTATCGTCAATATCGGTTCGGTGAACGGACAGGCCGGTCAATATGGTCAAGTCAACTACTCAGCGGCGAAATCCGGTATTCACGGATTTACCAAGGCGTTAGCTAAAGAAGGCGCCCGCAAGGGTATTACGGTCAATGCCATTGCGCCCGGCTACGTTGATACGGATATGGTCCGTGCGGTACCCGAGAAGGTGTTGGAAAAAATTATCAGCACGATTCCGGTGGGTCGACTCGGAAAAGCCGAGGATATCGCGCGTGGCGTGTTGTTTTTGGTGGATGAAAACGCGTCGTTCATCACCGGGTCAACGATTGACATCAACGGTGGTCAACACATGTACTGATTGCGATGGCTGATTTTCGCACCATCAAGAAATATTCGAATCGCCGGCTTTACGATACGGAGGAAAGCCGCTATGTAACCTTGACTGAAGTCCGCACACTGATTGTCAGCGGTGTGGAAATACAGGTCGTTGATGTGGTCAGTGGCGAAGACATTACCCGGCAGATTTTGATTCAGATTATTTTCGAACAGGAAGCCGGCGGGCAGCCGATGTTCACCAAAGAGCTGCTAACCCAGATGATACGATTCTACGGTGGTGCGTTTCAAAGTGTATTCACCGATTACTTGGGTAAAACTGTCGAGATGCTGAACAGTCAGCAACAGGCTTATCATCAGCAGTGGCAGGAAATGTTACATAGCGGTTCAATGACCTCATTCAGTGAATTGACTCAGCAGAACCTTCATCGTTGGAACGAAATGCAACAGGAATTACTGAAACTTTACGGTTTTCAGCCACCCAACAGTGACGACGATTGACATCAACTCAATGAGCGCAAACATTGTCTGATGGAAGACTACAAAACTTACATGTGCGTGATTTGCGGGTTCATTTATGAAGAAGAACAGGGCCTACCGGAAGAAGGCATTCCACCCGGCACCCGTTGGGAAGATGTGCCGGAAAACTGGCAGTGTCCTGACTGTTTTGCCGCCAAAGAAGATTTCGATATGCTCGAAATCTAGCGGTGGTGAGTGGCGCTTGGCGGGTTACCGAAATCAGACGAAATTGTAGTATGCAAGTTCCCGCCGACTCAGCAATGCCACTACGGACTCTTCATTGCGACCGGTAAGCCATAGGAAAGGTATCTCAGGATAAGCTGCTTCCAGCGCGCCGGCACTACCGCCCAATTCAATGAGAAGATGTCCCTTGTCGGACAGTCGGCGACCGGCCTGACGTAAGATCTGACGTACGTATCGGAGTCCATCTTCACCGCCGGCAAACGCGGCACGCGGTTCGTGTTGATACTCTTGCGGCAGGTCATTAAGGTCCGGTGTGGCGATATAAGGTGGATTGGTCACAATTAGATCGTAGATGCAGTTGGGCAGGTTCTCAAAGAGGTCACTTTGCAGCACCGCGACGCGGTGACTCACTTGATGGCGGTTGACATTAATTCTGGCCACTGCCAATGCATCCGAATCAATATCGGCGGCATCTACTTTTAAATGCGGGAATGTTAACGCGAGCGCGATAGCAATGCACCCACTACCGCAGCACAGGTCGAGGGCACGGTGCAGTGTCGGCGTCTCAATCCAAGGCGCAAAGCCATCCTGTATTAGGTCGCCAATGGGTGATCTAGGTACGATCGCGCGCTCATCAATATAGAAACTGTAGCCACCAAACCAAGACTCCCGTAGCAGATAGGCGAGTGGCTGACGGGTGGTAATGCGCTTTTGGATTAAGCTATCAATGGTAGCGACTTCCTGTTGGGTGATTGGATAATCCGCCACTTCATGATAGCTGCGGTTCATGAGACCGGCGACCTGCAGGGTTACCCAAATGGCTTCATCGCGCGGGTTGTCGCAGCCATGACCGAAAAATACATCCGAATCTTCGAATCGCTGGGTTGCCCACACCGCACAATCTCGAATAGTGTACGGATGGACAGACTTTGCCATTAGTGCGGAATGGAACCGCCGGTTGCGCAGTCAGTGAATCACTGATACTGCGTGAGGCGGTCTCTTACAAGCCGTATTTTTGTTTAAACTTTCCGACTCGACCGGCGGTGTCGACGATCTTCTGTTTGCCGGTGTAGAATGGGTGACAGACGGAACAGATTTCAATGTTGAGATCGTTTTTCAGCGTCGAACGTGTTTCGAAACTAGCTCCACAAACACAGGTCACTTTTATGGTTGAGTATTGTGGGTGAATGCCTTCTTTCATGATGCTTTGAAATTTGATTTACTGAGAGAATGAATATAACGAAGTGGTTATTTTAAGTGATGGGAAATTGGAATATCAACCCGTGTGCAATGCCACCGATTCAGACCAATTACTCGCCCGATGAGTGAAAGACGGTTTTGATTCAGGAAATTCTCTTCATTGATTCGAAAAATTCGGTATTGGTCTTTGTTTCCCTCAGGCGTTCGGTCAACAGTTCGATGGCCTGCAGGTCATCAGAGGAGTGCAGCAATTTTCGTAGCGCCCAAATCATTTTCAGTTCCGTCGGTTCAGTCAACAGATCTTCACGGCGGGTGCCGGAACGAGAAATGATGATGGCCGGGTAGACCCGTTTTTCAGCGATCCGGCGGTCCAAGTGAATTTCCATGTTGCCGGTGCCTTTGAACTCTTCATAAATGACCTCATCCATTTTGGAACCGGTTTCGATCAAGGCGGTCGCCAAAATAGTGATACTGCCGCCTTCTTCAATATTGCGCGCCGCCCCAAAGAAGCGTTTCGGCCGTTGTAACGCATTCGAATCGACCCCCCCGGTAAGTACCTTACCCGAGGCCGGGGCGACCGTGTTGTAAGCCCGGGCGAGACGGGTGATGGAATCCAATAGAATAACGACGTCACGTTTGTGCTCGACCAGTCGCTTGGCTTTTTCGATCACCATCTCAGCGACCTGAATGTGCCGGGCGGCCGGTTCATCGAAAGTTGACGAAACGACTTCGCCGCGCACTGAACGTTGCATTTCAGTTACCTCCTCCGGTCGCTCATCAATCAGCAACACAATGAGTTCACATTCCGGGTTGCTGGCCGCAATCGAATGCGCAATCTGTTGCAGGATGACGGTCTTACCGGATTTAGGTGATGAGACGATCAGGCCCCGCTGACCTTTGCCGATGGGCGCCACCAGATCAATGATTCTGGCGGTCAGATCTTCTGAACTGCCATTGCCCTGCTCTAGGCGCATGCGTTCATCAGGGTGTAGCGGCGTCAGATTTTCAAACAGCACCTTCTCTTTGACTCGATCTAGGGGCTGATTATTGATCTGCTCGACTTTGAGCAGGGCGAAATATCGTTCAGAGTCTTTGGGTGGTCGGACCAACCCTGAAACCGTATCGCCGGTACGTAGATTGAATCGCCGAATTTGGCTGGGTGAAACATAGATGTCATCCGGGCCGGCGAGATATGAACCCATGGGCGAGCGCAAGAAACCAAACCCGTCCTGTAGTGATTCCATGACTCCTTCACCGGTGATTTTTCCGCCTTTGCGCGCTTCGGCTTTTAGAATGGCGAAAATCTGATCCTGTTTGCGCATTCTTGCCGCCCCATTGATATTGGCGCGGTGCGCAATGTCGACCAGTTCCGTCGGTGACTTTGCTTTGAGTTCAGTTAGACTAATTCCCATAAATGTGGCCTCTGTTGCGGCTGTATCTGGATCGGTGCCACTAGGCAACCGTAAAGAATGGATAGGTACGATTAAGGTATGGTAGGAAGTGAATACGCACCTCAGCGGGTGCTCAATGAATCAGGGTTACTCCGGAACTAAGGACGAATGGCTTCATCAATAAAGGTAGTCAGTTGTGACTTGGAAACGGCGCCAACTTTTGTTGCTTCGACAACGCCATTCAAAAAAATCATTAATGTTGGAATACCGCGAATACCATAACTGGATGGCGTCTGCGGGTTTTCATCAATATTCAGTTTGGTAACTTTTAGTTTGCCCTGCCACTCGCCGGCTACTTCTGCCAAAATAGGGGCGATCATTTTACATGGCCCACACCACTCGGCCCAAAAATCGACGATGACCGGCAACTCCGCTTGCAATACTTCGTCCTGAAAGTTGGCATCAGTGACGTGAATAATCGAATCTGTCATGGGCGCTCACTAAAAAGTTGGTTCTCGCGTTCATCTGCACTGCGATCAGTTAATTTCGGCTGGAATGGATATTGTATCCGTCTTCAACTGCGTTGGCTTGTCAAGGTGAAAATGCAGTATTTACTAATCCGACAATCCAGCATTTCGATTGAATGGCTGGCTTCAAAAGAAATGTCAACACCAATTTTACCAGAATAGAAAATTGGAAATGATGCTGAATCGATCCGTTTGGAAAAAAATATCTAGTTGGCTGAACGGTAAATCTGCATGATATTATAGCGCTCGCCGTCTCATTTTCTACCTACCCTGTAAAAAAATCGTTTTCAATGGCAGCAAGAACTCTATGGGATAATACTGATTTACACGGTTGTGGTTGACTGTCAAACGGTACGCCGCTCAACTTCAGGGTCGTCTGGATTAGCATATTTTCCTTGACTAAGTTGAACTTGCGGAAATCGATACCTATCGGTCATGATCATCACGTCGATGGTCGGAGTATGGCTAAGCACTTTGGCGGTCGTTATGGGATAATGAACCATTATCTTTTATTTTTTGGATACATGCATGAACATCGCTGAACGAATTCGCCATGTCATAGACGCCGAAGCGCAGGCCATTCAATCAATTGAAGTTACCCCGGCCTATGAAGAGGTGGTCAGGCTGCTACTATCCTGTAATGGCAAAATATTGACCACCGGGATGGGAAAAGCTGGCATCTGTGCGAAAAAATTTGCCGTGACACTGTGTTCAACAGGAACACCGGCAATTTACATTCATCCCGGCGAAGCTGCACATGGTGACCTAGGTGTCATTGCCGAAACTGACAGTATGGTCGCATTTTCAACGAGTGGTAAGACTCGTGAAGTGATTGAGATGCTTGGTTTAGGACAGCACCTTGGCCTGGGCAAGATCATTGGCGTTACTTCGCATGCCGATTCTGAATTACGCAATTACTGTGACCTTATTTTGGAAATGGGTGTGATTCAGGAACCGTGTCCACTCGGTCTGACACCATCCGCCAGCATCGCCGTGATGAATGCTATTGCTGATGCAGTGACGCTCGCACTGATGGAGCAGAAGGGCATTTCAAAACAGCAGTACGGACTGCGTCACCACGGTGGCTACCTCGGTCGTATCGCCAGACTCGATAACGAATGAACCACCCAACCCAATCAGTTGATCAAGGTATGATTTTGTAAAGCCATCCACAGTGAGTGTGATGTCGCCGGCGGTTTGACTACCACGAACTCCTGCGCAGTGCTCAACAGATCCGACAACGCATTGCCAATGGCGCCCGGTGCTCCGAGACTGGCGACTTCACCCACACCTTTCACGCCCATCGCATTGGTTGTACATGGAGTCGACAGTTTGTCCAGTGTTAAGGAAGGTAGATCCAGGGCCCGCGGCAGCTGGTAATCCATCAGTGACCCACTCAGCAGCTGACCATCGTCATCTTCATCAAAGCGCACAATTTCCATGAGCGATGTACCGATCGCCTGTGCCCAAGAACCATGCAACTGACCATCGGCCAGCTGGGGAAACAGAATGCGACCGATGTCGTCGACCCCAACCAGCTGTACGAGCCGCAGTTCACCGGTTTCGGGGTCGCACTCAAGTTCCACCACGTAGGCGCCACAGGGGTGCGTCGTATTTTCACCGTCGAATTTCATTTGCCCAACACAGTTTGCTGGCGCCCCCGGTTCGGTTCCCAACTTGGCGGACAGTTGTGTTAAGGTCAGTCGTCGGTCGGTGCCGACAATATAAAATTCTCCGCTGGAATACGCGATGTCATCAACGCGAGCTTCCAGCAAATCAGCGGCGGCTTGGTGGGCGTTGTTTAACAGGTCACGTGCCGCGCGCGTCACCGTGGTTCCCGCTATCGCGACCAGAGAAGATCCACCGGTGCCGCTACCCATCGCGTGTTTGGCCGTATCACCTTGGGTGACTTCGACTTTGGCAGGGCTGATTTCCATCACCTCAGCGACCAGCGTGGCTAGCGCAGTGGCGTGTCCCTGACCACCAGTCTGAGTGCCGGTAAAGACTCGAATCAATCCCCCGGCGGCGAGCTCAACCCGACAGGTTTCAGCGACTGAACCGCCGGTTGAGTGCATGTACATTCCAAGTCCAATACCGCGCAAGCGGCCAGTTTTTTCAGCTGCCATTCGACGGGCGGGGAAATCATGCCAAGCCGACAGTTCAATCGCACGGTCCATCAGTGCTTCGAAATGACCACTGTCAATGGTCTGCCCATTCAGCATCCGGTATGGCAGGTCTGCCGGCCGCACCAAATTTTTTCGGCGCAGTTCCAGACGGTCCACCTTCATTTCGAACGCCGCTTTATCCAGTAACTGTTCAAGCGTACAGACTGTTTCCGGTTTGCCGGCTCCGCGATAGGCATCGGTCGGCGTGGCATTGGTGAAAACACCACGATTTCTAAAGTGCATCTGCGTGATCTTGTAAGTGTGACCGACCACGGTATAAGCGTACACGGAAGCAATGGATGGGCCGACATAGCTGAGATAGGCCCCCAAGTCAGCAATCGAATCGCACTGATAAGCGGTAATTCGACCGTTTTCATCAAAGCCGATGCTGGCGTAGTCGACCCGCGCTCGACCTTGGCAGTCCGAGAGAAAGGACTCCGCGCGGGTCGCAGTCCATTTCACCGCCCGCCCGGTTTTGAATCCGGCAAGCAGAACGAGCGCGTATTCAGGATAAGGAAAAATTTTTACACCAAAACTGCCGCCGACATCATTGGTAACTACTCGCAGCTGGTTTTTCGGTAGATGCAGGACGTCTTGGCACAACACGCGGTGAATCATGTGTACTCCTTGAGTTTGTACGTTGAGTACCCACTGTTGCGCGGTGGTATCAAAATGGGCGACGGCGGACCGCGGTTCGATGGGTGTAATGGCCACGCGCGGGTGGTAGACCTTGATTGAACACACGTGTGCTGATGCAGCGAATTGCCTTTCCACCTCAGCTGCATCTCCGCGGCTGAATTGACTACACAGATTGTGGTCTGCCGCATCCCAAATCTGCAGGTCACCGGCGAGTGCTTTCTCGACGTCGCTGACTGATGGCAATGCTTCATATTCAATGTCGAGACACTCTGCCGCATCGATCGCATGGTTGAGGGTGTCGGCGACAATGAAGGCTACGGGTTCGCCGACATGACGTACCCGATCAGTGGCCAATAAGGGGCGCGTCGGTTTGATGATAGGCGGCCCCTCCTCGGTGGCAAACGACGAAACACAGGGTAGTCCACCAATACCATCGGCGGCGAGGTCGGCGGCCGTGAGAATCAGCTTCACGCCCGTTGATTGGCGGGCCGCAGCCGTGTCAATCTGGCGAATGGCCGCGTGTGGATAAGGCGACCGAACTACGTAGCCTGCCAGTTCATGGTCCGGCTGCAGATCGTCGACGAACTGACCGCCGCCGGTCAGTAGGCGAAAATCTTCCTGGCGTGGTGAATGGCTGAGTGGCTGCATCTGCCGCGTGTGATCCAATTGGCAGTTAAGATTCATCTGGAAAGTTCAGGGAGTATAAATATACCGCATGATTACGGTGCACTGTTGACAGTTACTCTAGTCGTCAATTGCCTTGTTTTTAATCACCATTCAGATTTCGCGAATATGCGATTCAATTTTTACTATTCATGGTCATTGAAGTCATAATGTATATTGACTACTTTATCGTCCATTGGATATCCAACCATCAATCATTCAGCATTCCATTGAGCCAATGATTCACTCCCAACAAAAGACAACGTGGTCCGCGGCGCAGGTGCAGGCCTTGTTTGATTTGCCTTTTAATGAACTCCTGTATCAGGCCCAGACCGTCCATCGACAGAACTTTGTTCCCAATCAAGTGCAGAAAAGCCGGTTGGTGAACATTAAAACCGGCGGTTGTCCCGAAGACTGTAAATACTGCAGTCAGTCGGTTCGTTATGCAACCGACGTCGACGCGAGTCAGTTGATGTCGATTGAAGCGGTCATTGCCGATGCGAAGGCCGCCAAGGCGGACGGTGCAACCCGATATTGTATGGGTGCGGCCTGGCGCAGTCCGAAGCCTCGCCATATGGCGCCACTCTGCTCAATGATTCGCGAAGTGAAAGCACTGGAGCTTGAAACGTGTATGACGCTGGGTCTACTCGATAAAGCTCAGGCATTACAGTTGAAAGAAGCCGGTTTGGACTATTACAATCACAATGTCGATACTTCACCGGAATATTACGAAGCAATCATCACCACGCGAACCTTTGCCGACCGGTTGCAGACGATTGAGCATGTTCGTGAGGTCGGCTTGAAAGTGTGCTGTGGTGGTATTCTTGGTATGGGCGAGACGATGCAGGACCGCGCCAGCATGCTACGGGTGCTCGCCAATATGGAAGAGCCACCGGAAAGCGTACCCATCAATATGCTGGTGCCGATTCCAGGTACGCCGCTGCAGAATACTAAGCCGGTCGAGCCCATTGAATTTGTGCGTACCATCGCTGTCGCGCGAATTGTGTTAAAAAAATCGGTACTGCGGCTGTCGGCCGGGCGACGGAGCATGTCAGAAGAACTCCAGGCCCTGTGTTTCTTCGCCGGGGCCAACTCTATTTTTGTCGGTGATCGTCTGTTGACCACTGATAATGTCGAATACGATCAAGACGTTGCGCTGTTCGCAAAGCTAGGGATGGAAGATATGTTACCGAATGACGATGGTGCTCAGGTGCTACAGGAGGCGGCATCGCGATGACTATCGTATCACGACTCGTTCAGGAGTTCACTCGAAATAATAAAGATTTGGTTGAGTGGACCGAACAGATGTTCGGTCAACTGCTATGGAAAGATCCATTGCGATGGCAATTTTTCAACACACTGTCTTATATGGAGCATATCGGCAGCAGCAAGATTATGGCGACGCAAAAGCGCCGGATCATTGATTATGCCACGTTGAAACATTTACATGAAGAAACCGGACACGCGGTATTGTTCAAACGCCAGGCCGAGAGATGTTGTAACGAAAAACTGGGCTATGAACAGTCGGCACTGATTGCACCCGCCTATGCCCGCAGTTATTTTTCCGCGCTTGAAGTTTCCATGATTCGATATTTCGGGTCGCAGGCCAACTACCGCACAATTTACCTTTACATGTCTCTGGTTGTTGAGTTCAGAGCGGTCTGGGCTTATGAAATTCTTGACCGTTGCATTACCGAAGCCGAGTGTGACTTTTCCCTTAAGAAACTGCTGGCCGAAGAACAGGGGCACTTGAACAGCATGGTACGGCGGCTGGCGGCAGATGGACAATACTCACCTAAGCATATTGAGTTCTTTTGGAAGCGCGAGCGCTGGTTGTATGTCAGACTGATGAGAGCGATTGAAGGCCGAATGTCGAGAGAACCGGTTAAGTTTGCCATCTCTACTGAAAGCGGGTCCGATGCGAGAATGGTGGGTGTTTAAACAATCGCTGGCAACTGGCGTTAACTAATCAGCTGCTCAATTCTTCTAACAACGATTCGGCCAGTAGTGTCGATCATTCCATCCTACAATTTTAAATGCAACTAATGGGACCAGGGCTGCCATAGGAAATCCAGGGCATTGAATGGTCTGATGCTAGGTTCTGTTGCGAATGGAAAGCGGAACTGTCTGCCTATTATAATGGCAGCCTGATATGGAATTGACGCTGACTCGTAGACGCACGTCGGTGATAACCGACCTATTCCTGAAGCGCACCGATGGATGAACCGCGCGTGGCGGTCTTATCCGAACGGTTGGTCGCGGAAGATTCTGGCAAGTGGCCATGGTGTCTGTTTGGTGACTGAGTTGAGCAAGATTCCAACATCTGACCACCTTTCACGTGCAGATGCGCGATTGGCCTGAGCATCAAGTGTGTTTGAAACACACGCTGTCAAAATTCCGTATGTCGCAATCACACATTCCTAACTCATGAAGTAAGATGGCATTGACAACCGAATCAAATGATCAACACGAGACGTATGAACAAGCATTGACTCTTGCGGCGCGCGTTGCGCAGCGCCTGCGTTCTATTTTGGACGACATGACACCTCAACAACTCACAATTGTTCAAGGTCGGTTGATTCATGAGCCGCCGGTAACACTGGCCGAAATTGGGCGACGGGTTCGCTTCACACGTGAACGCGTTCGTCAGATAGAGTTCAAAATGAAACAGAACATTGATGCAGAGTTGGGTAAAGATTTGCGCACCCTGGCGCTGACGTTGCACCGCCATTTCGGACCAATGATGGTGGCTGATGAATTAGATCAGCGGTTACGAAAAACTGTTCCAGATGAAGGAGAGTTGGTTTACCCTTTGTTGAGAAGGTGCCTGCTCCGTAGCATGGAGTTCAGACTGATTAATGGTGTATATCTGGACTCAAGCGCAGTAGAGTTGCTTAGCTTTCTCAGGAGACGGGCCGGTGAACTGGCTGATAACTTAGGGTTGGTTCGTGAGTCGGAACTGATAAAAAGTTTACCTGACAAGCAGTGGCAACTTTTTTGGCCTTGGTTGCGCGAACGTAGTGGACTGCACACCTTCCATGGTGTGATGTCATTCCGAGACTCGGCCCCGACCCGTGCGAAGGCGGCACTCATGTTTATCGGTCGTTGTGCGACGCGTGAAGAAATTCAAGCCTTGTGCAATCATGAGGTTAGGCGGGTGGGTGCGGCACTCAGTCGAATTCCAGATGTGGTGCGGATTGATAAGAACCGATGGGGGCTCAGAGAATGGGTTGACGAAGAATATAATGGCATTGTCAGTGAAATAATCAAGTCCATCGAAGCTGGTGGAGGGCGTGCCGAAGTCAAGCGGTTGCTGACTGAAATGCCGCAGAAGTTCAATGTCAACGTTAATAGCGTGCGTGCCTTTATGAGTACACAGCGATTTAAAGTTGATCATGGTTTCATCAGTCTGGCGAGCGTGGAATCCATTGAGTTTCAGAACTTTGACGATGTCATTGATGGACGCGATGAACATGGAGCACCTTATTGGACCTTTGTCGTAGAGCAACGTTACTTCAAAGGGTACAGCGTGCTCAGAGTGCCGCCGGAGTTTGCTAAGGCACTGGGGTGTGAACCCGATTCTGGTTTGGACGTTCGAATTAACAATCTGCCTCACTGTCGAAAATTGTCTTTACGGTGGAGCTTGTCCTCCATTACGGGGGCATCTCTCGGCTATGTTGCCGAACCACTGCGACAACTTGGTTTGCAGTCTGGCGAGCGAGTGAGAGTGACCATCAAGGGCCAAAGTTTGGTTGATTTTTCCGCCGCCGGTCAAAACATCAGATGAAGTGATTGCCACGATGCGGACCACGCCATCCACATACGGAAGCTATTTGAAGATGGTGAATGACTACTCAGAACACTAGTATCAGGTCAGGTCAGGATGTCTGTATCCATTCTTTCTGTCAATACCAACCGGTGCAAATGTTTTAGGGCCAATATGTTCGGTCCAGCAGCCGTCCCCATTCATCATCGTAAGGATGAACTTTGCCGGTCGCTAGATCGCCTTGGAATATGGGGCGCCCTTCATTAGCCCATTTGAACAGCGAGCCTTCAACATTGACGACATTCGAGTAACCTCGTCGCGCCAGTTTGTTGGCAATATTTGAGGATCGATAACCTACCGAACAGTACACGGCAATGAGTGCATTGCGATCTTGGTTTTTGAGTACTTTGAGTGCATCACCAATATCTTCCGTTAGCACGGCGCCTTTGATGTGACTGGTTAAATACTCTTCAGAGTCGCGTGTATCCAGCACGACAAGGTTGCTTTCTTCTGCCAGTAGATTGGCAAATTCTTGTGTTGAGATATGCCGCACGCGTGGGAATTTCTCCCGTACCATGCTCAAGGTATCTTGCCAGAGTTCTTCCATGGAAGAGGCGTCGCCGGACATTGCGGCCAGCGGCCAAATAATCAGCATGAAAACCAAAGTCGGAGCGAGTTTTTTCACTCGATAAAGTCGACGTTCAATCGGGAAGACATTTGCGGCAATGAGGCGTGTGTTAGAGATAATTCCAGCCCATCTTGGATGTTGGATGGAGATCAATTTTTGACGAGATTGGCGATCGTTTCCGCAATGACAGTGTAAACGGTATCAAAGTCATTCTCTGACATACAGTAAGGTGGAAGGACGTAAATCGTGTTGCCGAGCGGGCGCAGCAGAACTCCACTTTTCTGAAAGCGGAGGTACAGTTCAGTGCCAATTCCGGACAAATAACCGGTGTCTGGCACCTGAATGTCCATGGCAACGATTGTTCCGGTTTGACGAAGATTGTTCAATGAATCAAGTTTTGCCATATCGGCGAGTTTTTGCGTTTGCATGTCTGCAGTGAACGCAACCTGTTCCAACACTTTACCTTCCTGCCACATTTCCAGATTGGCGGCGGCGACGGCACAAGCAATTGGATTGGCGGTGTATGAACTTGAATGGAAGAATGTCTTACTTCGATTGATTGAATAATGAGCATCAAATATACGCGCATGGCATAGGGTAACTGCCAGTGGCAGAAAACCACCGGTAATGCCTTTTGAATAACACGCGATATCAGGGACGATATCAGCCTGCTCGCAGGCGAACAGCGTTCCCGTTCGACCCCAGGCAGTCATCACTTCGTCGGCGATGAACAGCACGTCATATTTCTCACAGATACGCTTCATTTCGCGCAGTGTTGCCGGTTCGTACATCAGCATACCACCGGCACCCAACACTAGTGGTTCGACAATAAAAGCCGCCGCGCTGGGCTGCGCCTGACATTTTGCTTCTAGCGCATCAAGCGTGGCCTGTTCTTTTGATAGCCTGGGAAAAGGAATGGCTTCGACGGAAAAAAGTAATGGGTTATAGGGTTGATTGAACACTCCGCGTTCACCAACAGACATGGTGCCGATGGTGTCCCCATGATAGCTGTGTTCCATTACGATGACTCGATGGCGCGGAATGTTCAAATGATGCCAGTAACCCAATGCCATCTTGAGACCAACCTCAACCGCGGTCGAACCGCTGTCTGAAAAGAAAACATAATCCAAACCCTCCGGAGTCAGTTCGATCAGCATTTGCGCGGTGCGTTCCGCCGGCTCGTGCGTATAGCCGGCAAAGATCACCTGATCCAATTGGTTCAGTTGCTTGATGGCCGCCTGCTGCAGTCTGGGGTGACAATGTCCGTGCGTAATGACCCACCAAGAAGAAATTGCGTCAATGATTTTCTGCCCAGTTGATGAATAAAGGTAAGCGCCTCTCGCCTGCCCAATTTTCACAAAATCAGGAAATATGGCATGCTGAGTAAAGGGATGCCAGACCGGGGACGTGTTTGGTTGCATTGGTGACGCCATTGGAATTGAAATCTGTTAGTCTTTTTCTAACCGAGAAAATCAGCCCGTTTGAAATGGTCGTGAAACACCTGCTCAAGAGAGTCCGGGCTGAGTGAAGCTAAAATCGGTATCCGCCCCAAGTGTTTGACGTCTCCTAGATGGGGGATAATTCTTTCGTTTTCTTCGTGAGCATGGCCAACAAAGATGACTCCGAGAATTGGTATGTTCCAAGCGCGCAGCGCCTCTAGAGTTAGCAGTGTATGATTGATTGTTCCAAGTGAAGTGCGGGTACAGACAATGGCCGGCAACTGCCATTTGGCAAACACTTCGACAAACAGTACTGAATGGGTCAGAGGAACCATGACACCGCCGGCACCCTCGACAATGAGTGGTCGATCGGTTACGGGTAGATGCAATTGCTCAATATCAATCTCTATACCTTCCATCGCTGCCGACAGGTGTGGTGATGCGGGCTCCTTGAGTCGGTAGTATTCAGAAAAGAAACGGTCCGCTGATTGCCCGGAAAGTGCTTTCACCATATCTGTGTCGGTCGCTTCATCAAGACCGGCTTGAATAGGTTTGAAGTAACAGGCGTCTAAAGCGCGCACCAGCATGGCCGATACGATGGTTTTACCAATCCCGGTATCTGTGCCGGTTACCAGGTAGCGATTAGAATGTTCGTCCATTGAATCAGTCGCAGGAAAAAATCAGATATCCTGACACGATTGTTCGATTGGTTTTCGTTAGTCAGGTACTGTTTGAAGAATGCTATCAATGATTGCTTCAAATCCTTGAATAGGAAAATTGATACAATAAAAGCAAACAAATTTTGATTATAAGTGATATTTTTGTTCAACTAAGACAGTGGCACCGTGTTTTCAAGGTTGTTTTCTGGACATCATCATTCGAAACTATGGTGTTAGCGAGTTTGGCCTCAGGGCGATGATAGAGCCAGCTACATCACTTCATATCCGTTATGACTCAAAAGAAACTGGAATTGGTCATCGAAAGCAGATCTTACCAATGTTAGAACCCATTTACAACTACTCAATCGGATAGTATGTTGGCACCCCCTTGTGTATGAATTCAGTGATAAATTCATTGGCACGCACAAAGACCTCGTCGTGCTTCAACGTCAGATCAACTGAACAGATTCTAGAATACTCTGTTCTTTTGCCTAATTGCAGCCCGATCGAAGAGCAGTAATCAAGGAGAATTCGTGCTCAAACTCAAAGACATCGAGGTTGGCGCTCAAATTCGCGGCATTCAAGTGGACGAAATCGTACGGGTTGTGCAAGTTGAACCGATCGGCGATA
Source organism: Arenicellales bacterium (assembly GCA_965116205.1). Classification (GTDB taxonomy): domain Bacteria; phylum Pseudomonadota; class Gammaproteobacteria; order Arenicellales; family JAJDZL01; genus JAJDZL01. The sequence goes on from OZ220493.1 coordinate 1,343,998, forward strand.
ACGCGCTGACCGTGTATTACAAAGACAACCAAGGACGTATAAGTGAACAGATGCTGTTTCGCTCAGATGAAGCGCGGCTTGAATTGGCAGAGGTAGGTCGTCCTTGGGCCTTTGATGCCCCGGGTAGAGATTTCAAATTGGGGTTGGAGGCACATCGTATCAATCTGGCGCACCTCTTTGATCCGATGATGGCGGTTCACACTTCCAACGTTGAACCACTGCCTCATCAAATTTCGGCAGTCTATGAAGATATGTTGCCCCGACAGCCCCTGCGTTTTGTATTGGCTGATGATCCGGGAGCTGGTAAGACCATAATGGCTGGTTTGCTCATTCGTGAGTTGTTGATGCGTGCTGATGCCCGACGCATCTTGGTCGTAACACCGGGGGCTATCGCGGAACAGTGGCAGGATGAGTTACTGGAAAAGTTCAATGTCCAATTCGAGGTTTTCAGCCGCGAAAAGCAGGAACAGTGCGCTTCTGGCAACTATTTCAATGAGCAAGATCAATTGATTTGCCGCCTTGATCAGTTATCACGCAATGAAGAATATATAGAAAAGCTCAATACCACTAGATGGGATTTGATCATTGTTGATGAAGCCCACAAACTCTCCGCCAATTACTACGGAAACAAGGTGAACAAAACCAAACGTTTCAAGCTGGGAGAAATTTTGGGTGCCATCACTCGCCACTTCCTGCTGATCACAGCTACACCACACAATGGTAAGGAAGAAGATTTCCAGATCTGGCTGTCTCTATTGGATCAAGATCGTTTCTACGGCAAGTTCCGCGAGGCCGCACGCAAAGTTGATGTTTCAGACATGATGCGGCGCATGGTGAAGGAAGACCTGCTTAAGTTTGACCGGACGCCGTTGTTTCCCGAACGTCGCGCTGCCAGTGTCAACTATGAACTTTCAAATGAAGAGGCGGCACTTTATACCGTAGTTACTGACTATGTGCGCAACGAGATGAATCGGGCTGATAATTTGGATGGCAAACGCAGGGGTACGGTTGGTTTTGCTCTAACACAACTTCAACGTCGTCTCGCTTCCAGTCCGGCAGCGATCTACCAGTCACTCAAGCGTCGACGTGGTTGTCTTGAGTCGCGTTTAAGGGAACTGAAGTTGTTAAATCGCGGACGAAATGTTCAACGGCATGATGCAGTTCAAATTCTCGACAAGATTACGATTGATCATCAAGATGAAATTCCAGATAACCTTGACGAACTGGATGATACGCTAAGCGCTGAGAAATATGAACTCTATACTGAACAGATCGTTGATCAGGTTACAGCAGCTGAAACGATCTCCGATCTAGAAACCGAGATTCAGTGCCTCAAGAAGCTTGAAAATGAGGCGCTTAAAGTGGTACAGTCCGGTAACGACAAGAAGTGGGAGGAGCTCTCACACCTGCTCCAGGACCGTTCGAAGATGTATACCGATGGAAATAACCGTCGTAAGTTGATCATCTTTACTGAACACTTAGACACTCTCACTTACTTGGTCGATCGTATTGGCGGTATGCTTGGTAGACCAGAGGCGGTCATATCAATTCATGGGCGCGTAAATCGCGACGATCGCTACAAGCGGCAGGAAGAGTTTCGGAACAATCCGGACGTCGTGGTGCTGGTTGCCACCGATGCTGCTGGCGAGGGCGTAAACTTACAGAACGCCAACCTGATGATCAATTACGATCTGCCGTGGAACCCCAATCGCTTGGAACAACGCTTTGGCCGCATCCATCGTATTGGCCAAATTGAAGTCTGTCATCTGTGGAACCTGATTGCGAAAGAAACCCGCGAAGGTGACGTTTTTCAGCGTCTGTTTGATAAGCTGGAAGTCGAAAAACAAGCTCTGGGCGGTAAGGTATTCGACATCCTAGGGGAAGCGTTTGAAAACCGACCGCTGAAGGATATGTTGATAGAGGCAATACGCTACGGTGGGTCACCAAACGTACAGGCTAAACTCTACCAAGCCATTGAGGGCGCACTGGATACCGAGCATTTGAAGGAGGTTTTGCACCGCAATGCTCTTGTTCCACAACAAATGAGTCTTGAAGAACTTTATTCAGTCAAGGAGGAAATGGAAAAAGCTGAAGCTCGCAAACTCCAACCTTACTTTGTTCGTGCCTTTTTCACGGAATCTTTCCAAAACTTAAGTGGAGAATTACGGCCCCGAGAACCCGGCCGCTTTGAAATACGACATGTACCAGCCGCTATTCGTGAACGTGACAGAGTCATTGGCGAAAGCAGAAACTCAGTACTGAAAAAATACGAGCGAATCTGTTTCGAAAAGGATTTGATTCGTATTCACGGAAAGCCCATGGCCGAGTTGATGCATCCTGGCCACCCACTGATGCATGCCGTTACCGACTTGGTTTTATCAATACATCGTCACAAGCTCAAGCAGGGTGCTGTGTTGGTGAATCCAAGCGATGATGGTTTGGAACCGCGTATTCTATTCATGCTGGACCACAGTGTACGTGAAGCAAAAGGTGCCCCACCTCGAGTTGTGTCAAGGCGACTTCAGTTTGTGGAGGTAGATCAACACGCTACAATCTTCCATGCCGGTTGGGCGCCACATCTCGACCTCCAACCCATTGATGACAATGATATTGGATTGGTTCAGGACATTCTTAATGCTCCTTGGATAAACCTCAATTTGGAGAGCTTGGCACTCAACCACGCTTCAAGTCATTTGGTGCCAGAACATTATCAGGAGATCAAGGACAGAAGGAGTGCACAGGTCGATAAAGTGCTCTCTGCTGTAAACGAAAGACTAGTCCCGGAAATCAATTATTGGCAGGATCGCTATATCAAGCTCAAAAACGATGTCGATGCCGGAAAACAACCTCAGATGCAGTCAGAAATGGCACGTCGACAAGTGGATGATCTCACTGAACGTCTTGAACAGCGCAGACGTGAATTGTTAGAAATGAAGTCGGTGGTCTCCAGCACCCCTGTAGTGATTGGTGGTGCGCTGGTAATTCCACAGGGTTTACTGGCACAACGAAAAGGAGATAGCACATTTTGCGTCGATGCGGAAGCCCGTTTACACATCGAGACAGTTGCAATGAATGCGGTCATGAACGTAGAGCGGAGTTTTGGCTACGAGGTCAAAGATGTTTCTGACGGGAAATGTGGTTGGGACATTACTTCCCGGCCGCCTGCTAACCAAGAAGATCCTCTTATGCCTGACCGTCATATTGAAGTCAAGGGTCGTGCCCAGTCGCAGAACATTATCACCGTCAGCCGTAACGAAATCATCTATGCACTCAATCAGAGGAATAAATTCCTGCTTGCCATCGTGATTGTGGACGGTGACAGTTATGAAGGCCCTTACTACATTCGCAACCCGTTTGACTCCGAACCTGATATCGGCGTAGCCAGTATAAATTTTAAGATCGAGAAATTGCTCTCCAAAGCAGTTTCACCAGAACAGACAATCTGAGGAAGTTTTATGACTGAGTTAAAAATACCAAAAAAGCTGATTGAAGTTGCTCTGCCGTTGGATGCTATCAATGAGGCTTGTGCCTACGAAAAAATGCCCGGTATCGGTCCTCATCCTCGTGGCATTCATCTGTATTGGGCAAGACGCCCTCTTGCAGCGGCGAGAGCCATCATTTTCGCACAAATGGTCAACGACCCTGGCTACCAGCGAGATATTGGACATGGTGTGAACAAAATAAAAGCTGAATTAAAACGAGAAAAATTATTTCAGATTATCCGAGATCTTGTGAACTACAAGAATATCAATAATGAGGAAGTCTTAGACCGCGTGCGGGAAGAAATTTGGTCAAGCTGGCGCGAAACCTGTCATTTAAATCGCAATCATCCCAGGGCAAAAGAGTGGTTTAATCCGGAGAAACTACCTGCCTTTCATGATCCGTTTGCCGGTGGTGGTGCTATTCCTTTAGAGGCGCAGCGATTGGGGTTGGAATCGTACGCCTCAGATCTCAATCCAATAGCTGTAATGATCAATAAAGCTATGATTGAGATTCCTACCAGATTTACTGGCAGTTCGCCAATTGGCCCTATACCAAAGGATCAAAAGAGTCAGAAACTCTCTGTTGATCTCTCAGGAGTTGAGGGACTTGCAGAAGATGTGCGGCGTTATGGTTACTGGATATATGAAAACACGAAGAAGAAAATCGGTCATCTTTATCCGAAAGTCCCAATTTCTTCGAAGATGGCCAGAGAACGCGATGATCTTAACTCATATGTAGGAAATGAACTGACAGTTATCGCTTGGGTCTGGGTGAGAACAGTCAAAAGTCCTAACCCGGCATATGGTCACATAGATGTGCCATTGACTCGATCGTTCGTCCTATCTGGCAAAAAAGGGAAAGAAGCATGGATTGAACCGATCTTTGATGGTGAAAACTGCAGTTTCGAAGTGCGACTTGGAACACCTCCTGCTGAAGCCAAGAATGGTACAAAACTATCCCATGGTAGCAACTTTCGTTGCATTGTTTCTGGTTCGCTGATAGATTCTAAATATATAAAAACTGAGGGTAAAGCAGGACGCATAGGTAAACGCATGATGGCGGTGGTTGCAAAAGGCAGTCGTAGTCGCATCTATTTGTCTCCTACAGATGAAATCGAAAGCGTTGCTAATCAAGCATCAACCCATGTGATGTGGAGATCTGAACTTGAATTACCCAACGATGCACAACCTCTTACTTATGGATTTACCACCCATGGTCAATTATTTACTGATCGCCAACTTGTATCTCTTACTACCTTCTCTGATATGATACAGGAGGCTCGATCTAAAATAATTGATGACGCAATAGAATCGGGTTGGACTGATGATCAAAAAGGTCTGTACGAAGGAGGTTCCGGTGCAACCGCTTATGGTGATGCGATTGCTATATATCTAGCTTTTTGTATTGATCGATGCACGGATTTTAACAACTCTCTAACAATTTGGCTTGCAAGAAACGAGAAAATAATGCATCTCTTTTCACGTCAAGCGATTCCGATGGCTTGGGATTTTGGTGAAGCGAACATATTGGAGAGAGTTGTGGGTGGATTCATAACAAACCTAGATTATCAGGTGGAGTGTTTGTTAAAACTACACGGGACTGGGGTAGGATACTCGCTACAACAAGACGCAGTCACACAAGATATTAGCACTAATAAAGTAATTTCTACTGATCCTCCTTATTACGATAATATTGGATATGCTGATCTTTCTGATTTTTTCTATATTTGGATGCGCCGTTCATTGAGAAATATTTATCCTAACTTATTTGCAACGATAGCAGTTCCTAAGTCAGAAGAGCTTGTTGCAAATTCTTCTCGTCACGGGGGGAAAGAAAAAGCAGAAAAATTCTTTCTGGAGGGCATGGTTCAAGCTATGAACAACATTGCTAGTAAGTGTCATCCAGCATTTCCAGTTTCAATTTACTATGCATTCAAACAATCAGAAACCAAGCAAGGTAATACTACGAGTACTGGATGGGCAACGTTTCTTGAGTCTGTAATCCGTGCCGGTTTCTTAATTGACGGAACATGGCCGGTTCGAAGTGAACAATCAAGCAGATTCAGTGGAATAGGTTCGAACGTACTGGCATCATCAATAGTATTGGTTTGCCGTAAACACTCCAAAACAGCTGAAACTATTTCCCGACGTGATTTTTTGAGACAACTTCGAGATGACATGCCGGAGGCACTACAAACAATGATGGGGGGGGGGGGGGACATCCTACCATTTCCCAGACCCCGATCGCACCTGTCGATTTGGCACAGTCTGCGATCGGCCCGGGCATGGCCATCTTCTCCAAATACGATGGCGTACTGAATCAAGACGGCTCACGGATGAGTGTGCATGACGCACTCATTTTAATCAATCGATCCATTACCGAATACTTAAGCCCAGAATCAGGAAACTTCGATTCTGACACTCAATTCTGTTCCATTTGGTTTGACCAATATGAATGGAAAAATGGCCCTTTTGGAGAGGCCGAAACGCTATCTCGAGCTAAAGGTACTGTTGTGGACAGTATGCATGAGGCGGGAGTGCTAGAGTCAGGCGGTGGCAAAGTGCGCCTCCTTAAGTGGACGGAGTATGAATCTGATTGGCACCCCTCACAAGACGACCAAAATTCCATCTGGCAAACCTGCCATCAGATAATCAACAGACTCACTGATCAAGGTGAGTCAGCAGCGGGTGAATTACTAGCTAAGGTACCGGGTCAAAGCGAATCCATCCGTCAGCTCGCCTATTACCTCTATGCCCTATGCGAACGCAATAAGCTTGCTGAAGAAGCGCGCGCTTACAATGAATTAATTAGTTCATGGCACGCGATTGCCACTGTTTCAGATGAAGTTGGCCATCAAGGTTCGCAGACAACACTCAATGTTTGAGGACTAAATTATGGACATCAAACCATGGCGAGAGATCGCTTGCCCGCGCAAAGAAGTGCTGAAAGGTAACTTTAAGCAGTCAGAATTTGCTGCTGATATCACTCTAGTTACCAAAGGCGTTGCTGAACTGGAATATCGGGATGCTGAACAGTTCTTCTCACGCACCTACATCACTGCGGGCATGCGGCTTTTGCTTATCTCAGTTGCTCGGCGTTTGGTTGGCCATGGTGGTGATCCGGTTATTCAGTTACAAACTGCTTTTGGAGGTGGTAAAACACATACTCTGTTAGCAGTTTACCACCTTGCATCAAGCAATGTGGAGTCAGATAGACTCGCGGGTATTCCACCGATACTGGATGAAGCCGGTATCCAATTACTGCCCGACATAAATGTTGCGGTGATTGACGGTATCAGACTATCCCCTAGCCAACCTAGGCAATACGATGGAGTTGTCATCAACACATTGTGGGGTGAATTGGCTTGGCAACTGTTCGGTAAGTCAGGTTATCAGATGGTTGCAGGAAGCGACGTTGATGGCACGTCACCCGGAAAGGAAGTGCTGATTGATTTGATTCGTAAAGCCGCTCCATGTGTGATTCTTATTGATGAATTAGTAGCCTTCATACGCCAATTGGAGCCGGGAAAGCAACTCAAGGCCGGCACATTCGACAGTAACATCAGTTTCGTTCAAGCTCTCACCGAAGCTATGAAGGCGGTGCCGAATTCTATTCTGCTGGCCACACTGCCGGAATCCGATTTGGAGGCAGGAGGAACCATAGGTCAGCAAGCACTTCTATCTTTGGAGAAGTATTTTGCTCGAGTCGAAAACATATGGAAACCGGTGGCCACTGAAGAAGCCTTTGAGATAGTTCGCAGAAGACTCTTTGAAACATCCGGTGAATGTGCAGAGGTGGAAAATGTCAGCCGTCAGTTTTCCGACTTCTATCGTCAGAACGCTAGGAAGTTTCCAGTCGAAACACAATCTAGTGAATACACTAATCGAATCTGCCATTCATATCCGATCCATCCTGAGGTTTTTGATCGTCTTTTTGAAGATTGGTCTACGTTGGAGAAATTCCAACGTACTCGTGGCGTACTACAATACCTAGCTGTTGTGATACATCGGTTGTGGAATTCAGGGAATCGAGATTTGATGATCATGCCAGGATCATTACCATTAGAAGATGGTAATGTTCGCAACAAGAGTATTCACTATTTGCCTCCAGGATGGGAACCAGTCATTGAGCGAGAGGTGGATGGTACTCAATCTGTTCCCTATTTGGAAATTGACGGGAAGGATACGCGCTTCGGAAGTGTCCAAGCAGCGCGCCGCACCGCTCGAACCATCTTTCTAGGCAGCGCTCCTTCGACATCAGAACAGATGGTACGGGGCATTCAAATCGAACGAATTCTGCTTGGTGCGGTACAACCCGGTCAAAATATTGGTGCATTTGAGGACGTGCTTAAGCGCTTGCGAGATCGACTACATCATCTCTACTCCGAGAAGAGCCAGTACTGGTTTGATACTAAGCCTAATCTTCGACGCGAGATGGAGAGTAGGATGCAGAATATTGACCTGCAAAGTGAATTATTGCCGCTGTTAAAGTCCTACGTTATTCAAGAATTAGGAAAAAAATGCCAATTTGGTGGTGTTCATGTATTTACGCCATCCGTCGATGTGCCAGATGACCATGGAACAGGTGTTCGACTCGTCGTATTACCGATTAACCACTATTATAGCCGTAGCGAAAATAACCCAGCATACAGTGTGGCGAAGGATATTCTGCTTAATCGAGGTAATCAACCCCGCCAGAGGCGTAATCGCCTCATCTTTTTGGCACCAGATTACGACGTAGTCAGCCGTCTCAAGAATCAAGGACGAATTTACCACGCTTGGAAGTCTATTGTCGAAGATATTCAGAGTGGTAATCTAAATCATGACGTGTCGCACCAAAATCAAGCCAAGCGCAGCTGTCATAACGCTGGATTGGTTATCTCCCAACTAGTGCGGGAAACTTACAAATGGCTAATTGTACCAACTGAAGAGTCTGTCAAAGGTGAGTTGAAGTTTGATTGGGAAGTAGTATCCGTGTCACCTACAACCCGGAATCTAGTCAAGACTGTTGAGGAAAAACTGCGTGAGGAGGAGTGGGTAATCTATGATTGGTCCCCCATTCACCTTCGCAGCATGTTGAATCAATGGTATCTGAAAGATGATACCGAAGAGGTCAGCGCCCTGAAAGTTTGGCAGGACAGTTGTCGCTATCTCAATATGCCTCGCCTCGCTAACGACAGAGTATTCTGTAAAGCTATTGAGCAGGGTGTTAGGAGTGAAGACTATTTTGCATATGCCTCGGGAAAGGAAGGTGACCAATTTCTTGGGTTTGCTTTTGGAGATGATGGAAAATATATCAACACTTTGAACGAATTTTCACTCCTCATAGACTGTGAGACCGCAGTAGCTTACCGAGAGCGTATCCAAAAACAAAATTCAGCTCCTCCAGATCCTACGCCATCGGGTAATGGTACAGGAACGACAGGGGAACCTACACCCCCACCTGTTCCACCTGTCGGTGCAACCCCAAAACGATTCTACGGCGATATTTCACTCAATCCGCTGAAAGCTAGAGTGGAATTTCAAGACATCGTGCATGAAATCGTCGATCAATTCATGGATAAAACTGATGTTGACGTAAAAATTTCAGTAGAAATTGACGCCAAAAGTAGTTCAGGTTTTGATGAAGGATTTCAGCGCGTTGTGAAAGAAAATTGCAAGGTACTGCACTTCCGAGAGGCGGAGTTTGAGGAGGAATGATTGGTGACGGCTGGAAAGTTCTCTTACTACTTGCCCTACAAATATTTTTTGGAAATTGTTACTTGAGTTGGAGCGAATGCTTGGTATCATACTCTTTCACATAATTCAGGGAAAATCTTGGTCTAATTTGGGTAAATGTTTTGGCGTCCTACGAGTGGGTAAATCTAACTGGCGAAAATGGTTATGATCAGTTGCTCGGTGTACTGGACCCAGAATACTGCCCGCAAGTCATTGTCGAAAAACTCAAAGAACAGATTTCAGGTAGAGTTGAGGGAATGCTCATCGAATATGGGTATGTCGACAAAGACTATCGGAGCACTTTTTATAATTTCTACGCGAAAAAAGGGCGTCATTATCGTGCGGACTGTGTGAGACTACATTTCTTTGATGGAGAGGTAAGCTATGATAAAGGTTGCTTAGACATTTCTAGCGTTGATGGTCGACCACAAGATCACTATTTCGGTTATATTGTACTAAGACCCACTTTGGTTGCTACGTTGGGAAGAACGGTTTTATCACCGGATATTCGATTCGGTGCGACTGGACGAGTTATTCAATCAAGTCATCATGTTAATCTACTTGGCCGTCGGTTGAAGGTATGGGGATTTCCCTCAATGGCTCAGCACATTGATATTGCAGTGTGCGCACACGTATCATGCTGGGCGGTGCTACGCTACTACAGCGAAACGTTTGCACAGTATCAAGAACATTTGATTCACGACATTACGAAACTCACTGCACCCTTTGACCCTGGTGGACTTATACCTTCTCTGGGAATTAACATGTTAGAAGCTGAGCGAGTATTCCAGGCAGTGGGGTGTTTTCCTGTGCTTGTAGCTAAAGCCTTTTCCGCAACAGAAGAAGCATTTTTTTCGCAATTACTTGCATACCTTGAGTCTGGTTTTCCTCTGTTCGTTGAATTGCCTGATGAGAAGCATGCAGTTGTTTTGGTTGGTTACGTTTGGCGTCGGTCCGGAGCCTCGCCAGGGTCATCCTCATTACATGTTTGGCACAAAGTGCAATCACTACTGGCCGTTGATGACAATTTGCTTCCCTATAGTTCGGTACCATTAGATAATTCCAGCATAAATCCTGGAGTGCCATCTTATACGGCTAAATCTATTAACGCCTTTATAGTTGCGCTTCCAGAAAAGATATACTACCCCGCCGATGTAATTGACACCTTCAGCAAAAATATTGAGATGTCATTGGTTAATCTAAGACCACCAAGTTCTGAACCTATTCATTTTAGGCGTTACTTCATGACGACGATTGCTCAGCTTCGTGAACACGCCCAGACCAATCGGTCAAACTTGGGTAACACTCTCGTGGGATTAATGATGTGCCTTAAGACGGCTCAATTCGTGTGGGTCGTGGAATTTTGCAGTGAAACACAATGGAAATCTGGACACATTGCTCTCCGAGCAATTGTCGATGCAACAGCTAGTCCGGAAGATCCGATGACGATTTGGATGCTTTATGATGAGGATGTAGCATTCGTATTTGATCGATCTTCCGCAAATGGAAATATTGATTCTATTCGTCTTGGTCGTACCAACAGCGTGCCTCTATCACGAATGGAGATGAATCTTCGCCCTATAGTTGGAATATAGTGGGAACTCAAACACCTCCAAATTTGAGGACAACCATCTAATAGTCAAAACCGAAATATGGACCAAGGACTCAAAGAATATTTACAGACATGTGAGCCGGCGACTGATGTTGATGAGAAGTTTCTCATTGAACTCCGTCGAGCTATGGAGAATGTAGTTTCGGAAATTGAGAGGAGAATTCAGGAACGTGAAAGGCTGGCTGCGGAAATGCGTTATACGTTCATCAAGCCTTCCCCTTCGGCGAGAAGTTCGAAAAATTAGATTACTTTATTAAGAATGACTTGAAGGCTTAGGATGTTCTCTTCAATCGCTCATAAGCAGTTTTTATTATCGCCTCCAATGCATCGGCACTATCCGCATCTAAATTTGGATCCGAATGAAGCAGTCTTGACATCATGGCCACCGGTTCGGGGTTTTTCTTAGGTGCTTGACTGAATTCTACAGGATTGATTCCCAACCAAGCTGACAAGGCTGTGAAACTGGCGGCGTCAGGTTGCCGCCCCTTTGACATTCTTGACAATGTGGACTGTGAGACACCGGTCTGTTCACTAACAACCTTCCAACTAACATTGCGCGCAGCTACTGTTGATTTGAGTGTCTTGTAGAACGCTTCAAAGTTAAAATCTAATCGTTGAGTCATTTTGGATCTCTCTATCTAGGTGAATTTTTAATTCATGTGGTGTCGAAAGTAGCCTTTTCTGCTTCACGTGAGCATTGTTAGCACGCAGTGTGGCCAATTTGACCTCAGCATCAAATTGGTGGATACTTGTCAGTTGCACGCCGCAACGAAATACACAACTTTGTCCATTCCATCTTGCAGATGCTCATGGGTAAAATGTTGATGATTATTTTCGTGCCACTTCTCTAGAGTTAGGTAATTTTGCATCCTTGTTCCGCATCAACGTTCTTCTGCAATTCCTGCAAACTGTAGCGCGCGATGAATGCAGATTTCTCTAGTTCTAGTTGCTTTACCTTCATCAAAGCGTACTTCATCTACACTTATTCAACAGACTTACTCTTGCAAATAACTCCACTTGATGAATTCGAGGGATTCGATCGCATTGGAAAGACAGAATTCATGTCTCAGTATCAATTTCCCATAGGTAATACGACCAGTTTGTCAAAATAGAAGGATGGAAGGCAATTGCAACCAATAAGTGGATTAAGAACTCATTGTTCATTATTGCTAGCCTTCAGTGACCGGTAGGGGCAGTGCATCGCCCATGGCTAACCGGTGTACGCATTCATTGCAGTTTGAGTCCTTGCGCGGCACAGCGCGCTGTGTATTTTGGTGATGGAAATGAAAATGTTCATAGTACGCATCATCGCTATTGTAGCGTAGCCCAAGATAGTCAAACATGAAGTCATTCACTGCATGAGCAGCAGCGACTGCGTTCATTGTGATCACACTCGGATTAGGCTCATTAATTCCATACGCTTGTTGTTTGCGTTCTTGATCAGACTTGGCCTCAATTGCGAGTTGTGTTGGGTCAATTAAGCCATTGCACCACAGACAACCGATTCCCGGCCGGATCGCACGCACTACGGACATGGCATCCTCAATTTCACCGATTTGATTTTGCCTGACCTTAGTTCCAATTTGAATAGTCGGAATTAAGTACTGGTGCGCGAGAGCATTGACTACAAGTCGTGATCGCATTGAGTCTGCTGCCAAGAAAATGAAATCACAATCACGGAGTAATTCTGCAACAGACTGCTGCGCCACATCGCCGATGATTGGCTGTAGTTCCGCGTCAGATGCAATTTCGCGTGCATGGCGAACTGCTATCTTCGCTTTTGGTTGTTTTGTTCTAACGTCGGTGTGGGTTGCACCCACTACGCGTGAGAGATTGCTTAATTCGATTATGTCGTGGTCTATTAGCAGGAGTTGACCGACGCCAAGCCTAGCGAGATACTCTGATACCAGTGAACCTATTCCACCGAGGCCGACCACCGCAACCTTACTGACGCTCAAGGTTTGTTGACCGGAGACACCGAACATGCGTATCTGGCGATCGTGTTCGCCATCGAATTCGCATTGATGATTAGATTTTGAGCAAAGCCACTCAATGTTCTGTCCAATTATGCGGTAGCTCCCAAGTGCCCGCCGTGTTCCATCTGGCATCCATACATCTGCCGCTACGGAGCGCTGACCATACACTAGGGCACCGACTGGAATTCCTCGACCAACATCAAGCAGTGCGGGATAACCGCGTTCATGTGACTGCCAATCCACTTTGCTAAACTTTACGTTCTCGTTGATCATGTGATTGTGTATGGCTAAGTAAGCGAGATGGGAGTCTCGGCATTGTAGGATCTGACGATGAATGAAGGTTGGCGCGAGTGCTTTATATCCATATTGACCAGAGACATAGTCAGTGCCAGACTCGGCTGGATGGAGACTTTGAATCAGTAACCTGAGTGACGATCCATTGCGCACGATTCCGGCGTGCAAAACCATTCCATGTTCGTTTCCTTCACCAGGGAAAAGATGTGCTATGATCCTTTGATGATTTTCGGCACTTACCAAGATGTCACAGGATTCATTGAGCATTACATTTTTTCAAGAAGTCTAGTACTTTGAGCATTTTGATTGATGCGGTCTGAGGATATAGCTGTGTTTGGTTGTTCTTTCTTGAAATTTGTATTGCCGGCCGATCAAAAAATATGGCGCCTCGAGTGATTGGCGCTTCAAATGTAGTGTGGTCTACCCGAGATATATCATCAGACATAAATAACGGATAGATATCAGCGTAAGGATAGAGTGCCGGGATATGTCCGCCAAGCCATGTTGAAGATGGTTGGAATTGATCTCCAATATGTACCTCCTCTACTACGACTTCTGCTCCTCCATTTCCATCTTCGCGACAGGTTATCTTCGAATATGGAAATGTCTGTTTCAGCTCTTCGATAGCATTTGCAACTTCTAGTTTCACGATGCAGACCTAACTGTTGTCATCCGGAGCAATCGCACTGAATACTAGGAGCTCGTTAAGTAATACCTTGTCATCATCTCCGATCACTTTGCTCGATCCATTAGACAGTTGGACCAATACCACAAAATTAGTCTGTATGTTAACTCCCTGTTTGATTGCTTCTTCCTTGATTTCAAGTCCAGTTGCGAATTTCTCTGGCATCTTTACACTGTGATTGTTGACCTCAACTATGACCACAGTAGAGGAGACGTTCTCAACTTTAATGTCCTGTGTTGTCATTCTTTTGCCTTTTCGAAATAAATGGTGAATGGTATGTGAGAGTATTAATTATAATGTTGCTCATTAACATAATGATTGCTTTATCGCAATTTTAGCTAAAGCGATTTGGAGACTATCCAAGATGATCTTATATGCATACTTCGTGATATGTCATGCTTGGGGAAAAGTGCACCTCCACAAATTTAATCCTTGAGTTTTATTTCGTTGCTTTATTGAAAAATTTTATCCTTTCAAGGTCCAGTGTCTACAGCATGATGTATTACAAAAAGAGTCATCATCAGAATTTGCTAATATTTCATGATTCTGGACAGCGTGTCGAAGAAATTCGATATATCCCTTTCACTGACGTTTAGGGTAATGGAAATTCTAAGACGGGCAGTACCTTCTGGAACGGTGGGTGGGCGAATGGCGCGCACGTCGAAACCGGCTTCCTGCATTGCTTTTGCAATACCTAGTGTCACCTCATCTTCACCAATTACCAAAGGAATGATTTGGCTGTTACTACCATCTATTCCAAAAAAATCAGTCATTTTTTGATTGGCTAGAACGATTAAGTTCCAGAGTCGCTGGCGACGTTCGGGTTCGGTTTTCAGCACTTGAAGCGCGGCACTGACTGCGATGGCATTGATTGGTGGCGGCGCCGTCGAATAGATGAAGGGTCGCGCTTGATTGATCAGGACATTAATCAGGATGGCCGGTGCACACACGAGCGCGCCGGCAGTCCCCAACGCCTTGCCGCAGGTATGCACTGTAATCAAGTGTGGATGGTTGCCATACGCTTCGGTCAATCCGCGCCCCTGTTGGCCCCAGACACCGGTGGCGTGCGCTTCATCAACCAGCAGTACCGCATCATAACGGATCACGACTTCCAATAGCTCGGTAAGCGGTGCGAAGTCGCCATCCATGCTGTATAGACTTTCCACAACCACCCAGGCCATAGTTTTTTTTTGACGATTGAGATGCCATTTTGACAGTACCCGTTCGATCGCATCAACATCATTGTGTGGTACTTTGACTGACTTGGCCAGGGCACTCGAAATCCCCATCCTGATACTGGCATGAGACAGTGCATCAAATACGATCAGATCATGTCTTTTGGGGAGTGTTGTCAGCACCGTAAAATTGGCGCTGAATCCATTGGCGAAATAGAGTGACTTTTCGCATCGGAAAAAAGCGGCAGCCTGCTCTTCGAGTTCAATATGTGCCGGAAAATTGCCGCGCAGAAGGCGTGAACCGCCAGCCCCCAGTGGCACACCGCGGTGGAGCGCCTGGATGATGGCAGTACGGATGGTTGTCGACCCACTAAGCCCCAGAAAATCATTGGAAGTGAAGTCAATTCCCTCGCCAATGGTTAGTTTTCGGGTACGATTGTTAGCCGACAGTGTCCTCAGTTCATTGGTATATCTTTCAAATAAAGTCATGGGAATGGAATGGTTCAGCAATCCTGCACAGCAATTCAGATGCGTTTCAGTGTAGAATGTATATCATTCCAACAACTGACTAAGGTGTTTATCAATATGCGTATTAACAGATTAATGGCTTTGGGTTTTATCATTTCAACTGTTTTTTCAGTACCGGTTCTCCAGGCAGATATGATGCCAGGGAAAGTTGCTTCGGCTGAAGAGGCGGCAGCGGTCTATGCCAATCGCGCCGATTTTATGAAAGGTTTGGGTAGCAGTATGAAAGCATTTTCGAATTATTTGAAGCGTGGTGACGGCGAGCCGTTGGAACTCAGTGGCATGGCTGCTGAAATTGCCGAGCGAGCCTCCGAAATACCTGGTCTGTTCCCGCAGGATACCGGCATGGCACAGAATGAAGACAGTGAAGCCATGGCTGAGATTTGGGAACAGTGGGCTGAATTTGTCGCCGCGGCAGACGCACTGGTAGCACCAGCGGAAGCAGTGGAAGCCGCATTTGATTCTGGTGACAAAAAGAAAATTGGTCAAGCAGTTAAAGCGCTCGGCCGTAATGGATGTCATGGTTGTCACATCCAGTTTCGTCACGAACATGAGTAGAGTTCACATATCTTTATCCGTACTGTACGAACAGCCAAGTCATGATGGCCGCAACCACCGTTACTACCAGTAACCCTAGCCATGGTGAGGCGAGTCGAGGTACATTTTGGCCGCTATCTTCGGGGACTGATCGATGGCCGGTGATCATTGACTTAATCAGGTTTTCACGTTTATAGAAATAGTAAAAGAAATTCGCCGCGATATGTAAGATGATGAGGGTGATCAACCATTCGACATTGGCCTCGTGAACCTCGCTGGCGAAGCGGCTGAATTCGTAGGTGACGTAATACGCAAGCGGCCCTTCGACCAGACCGTTAACATCGGCCGCAAAAACGCCGGTCATCAGTTGAATCGCAATGGTGACGAGGATGGCAATGACTGCGAGGGCACCAATTGGACTGTGTGCGAGGTGGTGACTGGGTTTTCGTGTCGGTAGGTTTCTGATGTAATGGATGTACGCGCGAGGCTTGAATACGAGGGCCGAGAATCGGGCGTTTGAACTGCCCACGAACCCCCATACGATTCTGGTCATCAGCAGTATGACGATGATTTTGCCCGCGGTGATGTGCACGTCAAAATTCTCAAGTTTCGCACTGACTAGCATGACCACAATCAACAATACGAGCAGCCAGTGAAAGATGCGAACCGGCAGGTCCCAAACTTTGACGTTGATTGCTTTGATCTCTGGTTTCGTATCGTTCATTGGCTTGTGCATGCAAATGAGGGAAAAACTCAATGGCTTACATTTTAGACAATGTATAATTGATACCCTGTCTTAAACTGCGCAATAAAATTCCGGTTATTGCGCACAGACTGTTTCATTTTCCGAGGTAAATATGGCAAGAATTACGGTAGAAGATTGTCTTGAAAGAGTTGAGAATCGATTTCAGTTGGTACTCATTGCGACCAAACGTGCTCGACAGCTGGCCGGTGGTGCAGAACCATTGGTGAGTCGAGACAATGATAAAAATACGGTCATCGCGCTACGTGAGATTGCCGAAGGCCTAGTCACCGAATCCATTCTTGATGAAGATGATACGCCAACCATTGCCAACCCGTTTGAGGGAATTTCAGCAGAGGATAATGATGCGGATAATGGCCATCATATCGCAGAAATTCTGGGTGGACAACAGAAAGATACCGAGCCTGCCGAAACCGAAACACCGACCCTGACGAGTGTTGTACCACCAACCGTGTCTGGCACCATCAATCCACCGGTTTCAGTCATCGAAGAAACTCAGTCAGACGTCGAGCTAGCATCAGGCGAGTCGGATGCCGATAGCCAGCCCCCTCAGCAGAGCGTCCAAGAATAGTTTAGCCGGGCTTCGCAGACGAATTGGAATTCCTGAGCGGGAAGACGCTCAGTTTAAAGCCCTCGTCAAACAGCTGAGCGGGTATCTCAGCGAGGCGCAGATTGAACAGATCGAAAAGGCGTACGCCATCGGCGCCGCGGCACATGAGGGGCAGCGCCGGATTCAAGGCGGAAAATACATCAACCATCCCTTGGCCGTAGCGCAACTGCTCGCCGAACATAAACTCGACAGTAGTACGATCATTGCGGCGATTCTCCATGATACACTGGAGGACACCCAGTTTACCAAACAGGAGATGGCACACGAGTTCGGCGACGAGATTGCTGACTTGGTAGACAGTGTCAGCAAAATCGATAAATTAAAGTTTGCGACTCCTCAGCACGCCGAAGCGGAAAACCTGCGCCGGCTGTTTCTAGCCAGTGCTGACGATCTCCGGGTGATTCTGATCAAAATTGCCGACCGGTTGCACAATCTTGATTCAATTCATGTGTTCCGCGTCGAAAAGCGCCAACGAATCATCAATGAAACGCGCGAGATCTACATTCCGATCGCCTACTTACTCGGTATGGGTGAGTGGCGGCGACAGATGGAAGACCTGTGTTTTAAGGCGATACATCCCAAGCGCTACGAAACCCTTCACAAGGCGGTGCGTACCGACCTCAAGCAAAGTGTTGACCAGACCATCAAGACACATACTTCCAAAATTAGAAAATTGCTGGAATCCAAAGGTATTGAAGGTGAGGTGACGGGCCGTTTCAAAGATATCGCGGCCATTCACGAAAAGATGAAAAGAAAAAACAATTCACTCAAATTAGTGCCCGATTTATTTGCGTTTCGGATCATCGTAAAAAACGTGGACGACTGCTACCGTGTTCTGGGATTGATTCACAATCTGTACAAACCGGTTTCCAGTGAGTTCAATGACTATATCGCTATCCCCAAAATGAATGGTTATCAGTCGCTGCACACGACCGTACATGGAAATTTCGGTCGGGCGATTGAAGTGCAGATACGTACCGAGGAGATGCACCAGGCCGCAGAATCTGGAGTAGCCTCTCATTTAGCCTATAAAACCGGTATCGTCACTACCGACGATAGCAGTTTGCCGGCGATACAGTGGTTGAAAGAAATTGTTAAGTCACTGGAAGAACATGAGTCGCCCGCCGAGTATCTGGAAAACCTCAAATTGAATCTTTTTCCAGATTACGTTTATGTTTTCACACCGAAAGGCGACTTGAAGCGATTGAAGAAAGGCGCCACGGCCATAGACTATGCCTATGCCATTCACACCGCGATAGGCAACTGTGCAAAGGCCGCCAAGATTGATGACCATCCAGTGCCATTGCATACGGTTTTAAAAAATGGCGACCGCATTGAAATTATTAAAAGGCGGTTCAGTCGGCCGGACCCTGCGTGGTTGAATTATGCGGTGACCAGCGGTGCCAGAACGGCCATTCGACGGGCACTGAAAGACGTATCAGCCAAGGAGTTGACGAAAATGGGGGATCGAATTTTCAAAGGGATGTTGAAAAAATACAAAATCAAGCAAGCTGCCGTTACGGATGAAATGAAAGCAGAACTGGTCCATCGACTTGACGTTGATTCCTGGTCCGATATTCTCTGTGAAATCGGTACCGGCGAACGCTTTGCAGCGGCCGTGATCGGTCAGTTGTTTCCTTTCACTTTCACCATCTCCAACTCCAAAGCTGCTGAGGTGATATCCATACAGGGTGTTGAAGGATTGGGTGTTCAGTATGCGAAATGCTGTAACCCAATCCCCAAAGAACCCATTGTGGGAGTATTCAATCGGGGGCGAGGTATTGTCATCCACATGCAGGACTGTCTGAACGTACGTCAGTCTAAACTGGCACCAGAATTCTGGCAAAAGCTGGTTTGGGCGAATAAACCCAAAGGGCAGTACCGAGTAACATTGCGCGTCAACTGTCAGAACGAAACGGGAGTGTTGGCCAGTGTAACCAGTCGAATCTCGAGTCATAAGGCCGACATCACCGATTGCACAACGACCACGTCACAAAATGATGCCACGCTGATGTATGTGATTGAGGTGAAGGATAGCGAACATCTCAACGCCATTACCCAGAGCATACTGCGGAATGGTCTGGTGAAAAGTGTTGAACGCGTCAGGTTGAACTGATCAGGTTACTCGTCGAAAAAGGTGACCGGCGCTGACCCAGGACAAAAGAAGTTCACGCGAAAAGATATAATCCATGATACATCTTGATTGATGATTGTCAGTACGGTGATTTTGCAACAACGGTTAGTTTGTACAATACAGAAAAATGACAGTTCGACAGGTGATCAAAACGGCGCGTGCGCCGGCCGCCATCGGGGCCTATTCACAGGCCGTCAAGCATGGTCAGACTCTTTATGTTTCCGGGCAGATTCCACTTAACCCACACACTCAAGAAGTGGTTGCCGGAGGAGCTAGAGAACAGATTGTACAGGTGTTCCGGAATTTGTCGGCAATTGTTGCGGCCGCCGACGCCAGTCTAACTCAGGTCATTAAATTAACAGTTTATTTGGTTGACCTCGGCGACTTTCCTATCGTTAATGAAGTGATGAGTGAGTTTTTTGCGGAACCTTACCCGGCCCGCGCCGCCATTGGTGTTGCTTCGCTACCGAAAGGTGTTGCAGTTGAAGTGGAAGCCGTCGTGGCACTCTAGGATTAGGTGGACTCCATCCAAAACACCCACCCCGAAGAACATCCGATTAAGGCGCTTTCTGGCATCGGAGAAAAACTTGCGGCAAACTTAGAAAAACTCAGCATTGTCCAAGTTAAGGATTTACTATTTCATTTTCCTTATCGATTTGAGGACCGCACTCAAACCCAACCCATTGGCTCGTTGCGCAAACGCGCCACCGTACTGGTGATCGGTCGAATTATTTCAGTTCGGGATGATGCTTTACGGCGCCGCGCTTTGACCGTGAAGTTTCAGGATGACAGTGGGGCCATGCAAATGGTGCTTTTTCACTACTCCTTTAAACAGAAATCTGATTTGGAAAGAGCCAGCTGGATCAGATGTTTTGGCGAGGCGCGGTATTCCAAACGAGGCTATGAAATGGTGCATCCGGAATATTCGACCTATCGCTATCCACCACCTGTGCCACAACAGCATCATTTGACGCCGGTCTACGGTCTGACAGAGGGAATTGCGCAGTCAAAGATGCGCGAACTAGTCAATTGTGCGATCAAATACTGTAAGAAATACACTATTCCAGAGATATTACCAGATGAGGTGATACGCAACAATAATCTGTGCGAAATAAGCAGTGCGTTGGAAGCTGTTCATACCCCGATGGCCGATGACAAGCTTGAGGATTCAGTTAAGACAGCGATGCATCGACTGATTTTTGAAGAGCTGCTGTCGTTTCAGGTTGCTAGATGGCGACAGAAAAAAATCAGACATGCCGCGGCGGCTCCACCGATGCAACCGACCGGAGACCTATCTAGTCGTTTGCGAAATTCATTGACTTTCAGTCCAACAAACTCACAGCGAGAGGTGATTCGTGAAATCATCACTGATCTGAAAAAGTCAATCCCAATGCTTCGCTTGGTACAGGGTGACGTTGGGTCGGGTAAAACGCTGGTGGCTGCGGCCGCGGCTGCATGGGCTGTAGATGCCGGTTATCAGGTGGCCATCATGGCGCCTACCGAATTATTGGCGGAGCAGCATGAGAAGTCGTTTCATGCCTGGTTTGCGCCACTTGGCATTGAAGTGATTTTGTTAACTGGGCGATTGACTCAGAAAATTCGAACTCAAGTTCAACGGAGCATCAAAAGCAATCAGGCCAAAATAGCCATCGGTACGCATGCGCTTTTTCAGGAAGGTGTGGAATTCAAGTGCCTTGGACTGGTCATTGTGGATGAACAGCATCGATTCGGCGTGGGGCAGCGATTTGCGTTACGCGAAAAAGGCATGGCGGACCAACAGGTGCCGCATCAACTGGTGATGACGGCCACGCCGATACCCAGAACCTTGGCGATGGCCTTTTATACGGACCTTGATGTTTCGAATATCACCGAACTCCCACCGGGCCGTATTCCCGTGCAAACACAACTTATTTCGGCAGAGCATCGGAAGCAGGCGATTCACGCTGTTGCGGCGCTTTGTGATCAGGGTCAGCAGGCATACTGGGTGTGTCCATTGATTGATAAATCTGAGGTGCTTGAGGCTGAAGCGGCGGTTGAAGCGGAAAAATTCGTGAAGAAGTCGCTACCTGACCGCCGCATTGCTTTGATTCATGGGCGCATCAAGAGTGATAGACGTGATCAAATTATGAAAAAATTCAGAGCAGGTGAAATTGACGTATTGGTGGCGACCACGGTCATTGAAGTAGGCGTGGATGTACCGAATGCGAGTCTGATGGTGATCGAGAGTGCTGAACGATTAGGACTTTCACAACTGCACCAGTTGCGTGGTCGCGTTGGTCGCGGTGCTGCACAGGCAGCGTGCCTATTGATCTATAAAGGCCCGTTGTCTGAAACGGCAAGCAATCGCCTGCAGGTGATGAATCGAACCACAGACGGATTCAAAATCGCTGAAAAAGATCTTGAGTTGCGCGGGGCCGGCGAGCTGTTAGGCACTCGTCAAACCGGGGCACAGCTGTTTCGGATTGCCGAATTTCGGCGGGACCAGCATCTGCTCGGTGATGTCGGTCCGGCGGCCGAGTTGATCGTAGAACGGTATCCACAGTTGATTGAACCACTGATTCGACGATGGACACAGCGCGAAGGGCAGTATAGTGCGGTCTGACCGGTTGGGCGCTTATGCCCGACTCATGCGACTTGATCAACCGATTGGTAGCCTGCTACTGTTGTGGCCCACTTTGTGGGCGCTGTGGTTTGCCGGCAATGGCCGGCCACAACCGAGCATCGTATTGATCATGGTGATGGGCGTTTTTGTGATGCGTTCAGCTGGTTGTGTGATCAATGACTTTGCTGACCGCGACTATGACCCGCATGTGAAACGGACTCGGCAGCGACCTCTAGCCACGCGTGAAGTGTCGGTGCGAGAGGCGCTGTTTATTTTCATTGGTTTGAGTCTGATTGGTTTGGTGCTGGTACTCTTACTGAATCGACTAGCAATGATTTTGGCATGCCTTGGCTTGTTTCTGGTCATTTCTTATCCGTTTCTGAAAAGAGTGACGGCATTGCCACAGTTTTATCTCGGCATCGCGTTTGGCTGGGGGATTCCCATCGCCTTTGCGGCGCATCTTGATACTGTGCCATTGGTGGGTTGGTTACTACTCTTAGCCAACATCACTTGGGCGGGAGCGTATGACACTTTTTATGCGATGGTTGATCGTAACGATGATCAACGTGTCGGGATCAAGTCACTCGCCACACTGAGTGGTCGACATGTACGTGGGGTGATCGCCATCTGCCAGTTGGTAACGCTTATGATCTTGAGTCTGATCGGATACTTGGAAGGATTGAATGAATATTATTATCTGGGTGTGCTTAGCGCAGCGGTGATCAGTATCTGGCATCAATACTCCTGTCGTGTAGAAAATCAAGACAAATTTTTTGCTGCATTTTTAGGCAATAACTGGTTTGGCGCGATGGTTTTTGGTGGCATTGCCTTGGCTTATCTGTAAATGGTGGTCTCCTTCATGAATTTCACAAGACAAGTTTCAAGTTCGTAGCCATCCCCTCAGTCACACAACCTCAACGAGCATCTCTCAAGACGCTATTTTCGGCAGTGTTGTGTAATGGCGCGCGTCTCTACTCAAGTTGGCCGCAGTCAACATCAATAGTTGTATCGTATTGATTCAAAAACTATTGATTGATCCGTAGGCATCTGAGAGGGTTTTTACGCGCATGATTAGTGCACAGAATTGATGCCATTCATCGGTGACGTCATTCATAACTCCTGCGGATGGCAAATAAGCGTTCTGTACCTCTGGATTCTACCCCATCGCCCATGAGTATTTTGGCCATGTATTCTGAGTAAATGGGATTAAAGCGCGACCGGCGCCAGCGGTTTGCGGTCATGTTCTCGGGCGCGGGCGCGGTAAAGGGATATTCAGGTAGCCCTAACATTTTAGCGTGTAACCGCCGTTCACTTTCACGATGAATGAAATGGACATCAAATTTTTCTAACTGTTTGATCTGCGCTTCAATTTCTCTAACTGTTGTCATGCAAATTCTCCTGGAATATAGTCATCTGGAATGGACTATCTGCGTTATTGGTTCTGTTCTAAAAAATAGACACTCAGGGAACTTCAATGGTTGGATGGTTTTGAAATGAAAAAAATTTCATTGCTCCGTAAGTAGCTGATATGATGTTCACTCGCACGATATTGAAATAGAACAATGTTATTGTTAACAGGTATTGATTTTAAGTAAGCTTGGCCTGGTTAATTTTTTCATTTTTCCATCATGCGATGACCTAAAGGAATCAAATGGCAAATTCGCACATTATGTATTCTTCAACCGTTTATACTGCGAGAGGTAATTTTTTTGTCAAACTTATTTCGACGACAAAGTAGGAAATCGTTATCATGTATGCCTTGATCATTGGTACTCACATCGCGTTTTCGCTAGGTTCTGTTGCCCTTGGCGTCGTAGTACTCTGTATGACCAAAGGCACCCCGCGCCACAAGTTGATGGGACGAATTTGGGTTGCATTGATGACTGTAGTTGCAGTCGGTTCATTTGGCATTCGCGAAATTAATGCTGGAGAGTTAAGCTTCATTCACGGCCTGTCAATATTCACACTGATGTCAATGGCGTATGCCATATTCATGATTCGTCGCGGCAATCGTCGAGCTCATTATTTTGCGATGATCGGCTGCCTGATCGGTGCGGTAACTGCCGGAATATTCACACTGGACCCCAATCGCCTGATTGGTGGATTTCTCTTCGGCACCTGAATTCAAATATTCTTCCTCACTCTCGGTCGTTTGGTTTGGGGTGTCAAGCATTGGTAAGCTGCACACTCTTCGTACAAACTTGAAACAATTGAAATCAATGGTTTCCAACATAGAAAGATATCAGGTCGTCAGCAGATGATCTAAAGACCATTCCAACGCACTTTGCGTTGGTTTTAACGCCGGGTTTTTAGGCCCGATGATATTTTTTTTATGGATTGCACAAATTTGTCTAGCACCGTCATCATATTGTGCCTGCTCTCGGACAAAATCTGAAACGTGCCAGCGGTAATCAGGTCCGGGCGCGATCAAGTGCCGGTCCATCGCCAGATGGAGAGTTGGCATCAATGCGATACCATTATTGATTCGATTGTTTCCAGGCATAATGTGCGCCGCTTCTAGCAGTGTCGACCAAACTTGAATGGATTTTTGCTGAATCGAAGGCGCCTTCAATTGCCATCCGGTTGCGGCACAACGAAAATCATAGGCGCGAAGGACACGATACTTGAATATTGGATCGAGCTCCTTACGAATGTATTGAAGATATTCGGATACATATTGAAACTCACCCACGAATTCTTCCTTTGCGTATTTTCCATTCAGAATTTGGATTTCTCTGATGGCATTCCTAAATTCAACTACTTTGTCTGGAAACCACCTTTGAATTAGTACTTCACGAAGTTGAGTTCTCGCTACCGGGCATTTGAGTAATTCGAACAGCTCGTTGTCCAATGTTACATGACTGACGATGTTCTGCATTTTTTTGAAGCCTTGTTTTTTCAACTGGTCTACGTCTGTTGGTGTGTAATTGAGAACGTTACCTTCATGGTCGTGCAAGTTCCAAAATGGTGCAGAATTCAAATAAAGGAATGGCTGGTAAGCGTTTGATTCTATATAGGGTCGTCCGGATAACTGCAAATAACCGTTGTGACTAGCCGGCAATTCCTCTTCATATCTGAAGCGATTTTCAATTCGGTTCTTAGTTTCAAATTGATCAATCACTGCAAGGAGCAGACAGGGTCTGTAGGTGTAGGGTGCGCCTCCTTTGCTGGAATTAACTTTCAGTTTTTTGAAAGCATCTTCGAATTTACTCAAGCTTGATATTGAATGGTCCATTGAATTAGAACTCTGATTTCAGTCCTTTCTCGCTCCAGTTGCTCTGAACATCCTCTGAGCAGTTATTGCTCTAAATTCCTTATCCTGCCTTTCATAGTGATTTTGCCAGCAAATGAACTGACTCAAAACTAGTATTATATGGATGGTGAGTCAGTAAGAGCAATTTGCAAATCAAATGATTCGATTGATTCATTAGACAAAAACTGATCTATGATTTCAATACCCGATGACCAAATCTGAACTCTTGGAACTCATTGTAAACGGTGAGAACTCCGGAGTTGAGTTCAAACTAGATCAGATTCGCCCGGTACAATTGGCAAAGGAATTTGTCGCATTTGCGAACTTTCAGGGCGGCAGTGTTCTGTTAGGAGTACGCGATGATGGCACTGTTGCCGGCATCCGGCGCAAAAATCTGGAACATTGGTTGATGGATACCGTATTCGGTCGTTATGTGCATCCGGCGATCATTCCGTTCTATGAAGAGGTACAGATCGACGAGCAGCGCCGAGTTGCCATCATTTCCGTCAATCAAGGCACTACCAAACCCTATGTGGTCCGCGACCAGGGTCGTGAGACTGTCTATATTCGCGTTGGCAGTACCTCTCGAGCAGCAACCCGTGAGCAACAGGTGCGTTTATTTACTATAGGCGGTATGTTTCATACGGAGTTACTCCCCGTATCAGGTAGTCAACTAGCAGATTTCAGTATCGACCGTTTAAGAAACTATGTTACATCCATTTTAGGTGACCCGACGGTGCCGGTGGATGATGAGTGGTGTTCGCGCCTTTGCAGTTTGGGGTTTATGGTGGAACGGGAGCAGTTTCCGGCTGTTGGAACCTTAGCAGGGGTCTTACTGTTCGGGCATTCGCCCAGACGTTTGCTTCCACAGACCGGCATTCGATGGATGGCGTTTGCAGGAAAAGACAAGAGTTACAAAGCTCTTGATGACCGAGTACTTGATGGCCCGCTGGTGATCATTCGAAAATATACATCTGCCCGAGATGGGACCATTGTTGAGAAAGGTATCCTAGATGGTTTGATTGATGCCATGCGACCTTTCATATCGGTAGATAGTGAAACAGTGGATGTTTCCATGCGCCGTGAACGGATTTGGATGTATCCACTCGAAGCGATTCGGGAGGCTGTAGTCAACGCAGTCGCGCATCGCGACTGGACAAGGTATGAAGATATTGAGGTGGTGAGTTATGATGACCGCCTTGAAATTCAAAGCCCGGGAGCGCTTCTGAATTCGATGACTGTCGGGAAAATGATGGCCGGTCAGCGTTCACCTCGTAATTCTTTACTCGTAAGCATCCTACGCGACTATGGATATGTCGATGCCCGCGGTATGGGTGTTCGTAACAAGATTATTCCTCTGTTACGGGAACACAATGACACAGAGCCGGAGTTCGATGCGACGGAAGACTACCTCAAGGTTGTTATGTATCGCAGACCATTGCATGAAACATGACCAAACGGAATTCTGAAATCCATTCGTTTCATGAGGTGAATTTAACCACTGCCGGGTAACATAAAATGAACCGATTTTTGTGCTTCGAAGACTGAATTGTTAAGGGTATTCACAGTAAGAGATGGTTTCGCTAGGAAAGAGTCGCCGAGTGTTGGCAAGATGTTGACTTTATCAAGTGAAGTCTTCATGTTCATCAATACACGTTTTTTACTCAGGATGGCAGAAAATTTCACTGACCAGAATCTGTATGCGCGATTTATTTGACTTCGGTCCGAAAAGACAGCTGTATGCCGTATTTGGCAACCCCATCTCGCACAGCAAGTCACCTTTGGTTCACCATCTGTTTGGCAGAGAATTTGACATTGATTTGGAGTACCGCGCCATTCATGTGGATATCGGCGGGTTTGAACAGGCGGTGAGTGGATTTCAGGCGAATGGCGGACGTGGACTGAACGTAACCGTTCCCTTCAAGACGAATGCTTGGAAACTGGCAGATGAACTGACCGACCGGGCACAGTTGGCCGGTGCCGTCAACACTCTGTCGATTGGCGAAATCATTGCCGGTGACAATACCGATGGCGCTGGATTGGTTAAGGATATCGAGTCCAATCTGAGTTTTCTTTTTACTGATGCAAACATTCTCATCATCGGTGCCGGCGGTGCGGTGCGCGGTATATTGTCGCCGATTCTGGAACGAAAACCCAAGTTAATCACAATTGCAAACCGTACCAAGGGCAAAGCTGATGCGTTAGCACGAGAATTTGCTGAATTGGGTAACGTCCGCTCGATTGCGCTGGATGCAACGATGTTGGGTACCTACGAGATGATCATCAACGCCACATCAACCGGCATCCATGGCGAACTCCCACCGGTTTCACCGCAGGTGTTCCAAGATGTGAAATTGGTCTATGATTTGGCCTATGCCAGCCAACCGACCCCATTCCTGGAGCTTGCCAGGGAACATGGCGTTCGACAGATTGCGGACGGATTGGGCATGTTGGTTGAACAGGCCGCCGAGTCATTCAGAATATGGCATGGTGTTACACCACAAACCGTCTCGGTGATACAAGCAGTTCGTGAACAGCTCTAGAGTTCTCAATTAAAGATGCGATGCGTACCTAAATCCAAAACCACTGAGTTAATCTGCCGAGGCCACCACATCTGAAAATTATGAAGCATCTTCTAGGTTTCCGGCGCGCTCGCGCAACAGGAACTTCTGAATCTTGCCGGTTGACGTTTTGGGTAGAGCACCGAATACCACGGTTTTGGGAATCTTGTAGCTGGCCAATTTTTCCCGACACCAGTCGATGATTTCGCCTTGCGTGAGTGTACCTTCCAACCCCGGTGCCGCGGTGACAAAAGCACACGGAGTTTCGCCCCATTTTTCATCCGGTCGGGCCACAACGGCCGCTTCCATCACACTGGGATGGCGGTAGAGTACATCTTCTATTTCAAGACTTGAAATATTCTCACCGCCTGAAATAATGATATCCTTGGACCGGTCACGCACCTCAATGTATCCGTCTTCATGGGTCACTCCAAGGTCTCCCGTGTGATACCAGTTGCCGGCAAACGCTTCGTCTGTTGCCTGACTGTTTTTGAGGTATCCACGCATGACGGTATTGCCCCGTACCATGAGTTCCCCCATCGTCTTCCCATCCTGTGGAACGGATTTCATGGTATCCGGGTCGACGACCCGTACCTCATCCAGTGTGGCATAGCGTACGCCCTGGCGCGCCATCAGCCCGGCGCGGTCGTCCATTGAGTATCCATCCCAAGAGTCTTGCCAGGCACATACGGTTGCCGGACCATAAGTTTCCGTTAGCCCATAAAGGTGGGTAACGCGAAAGCCCAGATTTTCCATTTCGGTAATCACTTGACTGGGGGGTGCCGCACCACCTGTTGCGACTTCCACCACCCGGTCAAACTTGATTTTCTGTTCCATTGGTGCATGCACCAGCATGTTGAGCACAATTGGCGCACCACACAAATGGGTTACCTGATGATTCTTGATTGATGGAAAAATATAGGCAGGGTCAACTTTCCGAAGGCAGGTGTGGGTTGCAGAGACGGCGGTCACGGCCCAAGTGAAGGTCCAGCCATTACAGTGGAACATCGGCAAAGTCCAAAGATAGACGCTGTTGCTGTCCAGCTGAAAGGTCAGTGCATTACCCAGTGCGCTGAGATAAGCCCCTCGGTGATGGAACACGACACCTTTCGGGTTGCCCGTGGTGCCGGAGGTATAGTTAAGACAGATGGCCTGCCACTCGTTTTCCGGCACGTGCCACTGGAAATTGGGGTCGCCTTCTTCAAGTAGTGATTCATAATCGGTAACACCAAGCAGAGTTCCACCCTCAGCGAACGGGTCGTCAATATCAATCACCGTTATATCAGCGTCGCATAGCTCAAGTGCTTGACTCACGACCGGTGAGAATTCGCGGTCGGTCAGCAGTATTTTCGCTTCTCCGTGTTGGAGAATAAAGGCGATCGTTGTCGCATCAAGACGGTAGTTCAGAGCATTCAAAACCGCGCCACACATAGGCACGCCATAGTGTGCTTCCAGCATGGCAGGGGCATTGGGTGACATGATGGCAACCGTATCGCCAACGCCAATATTTCGGTTTGTAAGTGCACTGGCCAAGCGGCGGCAACGTTGATAAAGTTCGCCGTAAGTCCAACTTAAATCATTGTGAACAACAGCAGTCTTATTGGGGAAAACCCGGGCCGACCGTTCCAGAAAACTGACTGGAGTCAAAGGGTGGTAATTGGCTGGATTTTTATCCAAGCCTTGTTCAAATATATTCACGGTATATTAAACACTCGTATCGTAGTCGTGAAATGGTACTTTGACACGGTTCAGTCAAACTTCAATGGCGACTGAACTTACCCACACCTTAAAGTACTGTTTGGCCTGTATTTCTTGGTGTTTCAAATGGCGCACCGTAGGATGAATGGGAAATCGTATGCCTTACCTGAACTGAACATTTTATCCAGTTACATGCTGTATACAGTTTTTTCGGGTGCCTCTCCCATCCCGCACTTTGTGACGACCGGCTTCATTCACCTTGACTGGATGTAACCACCTGAGGGTTTTGAACTGTATGGGCAGTCAATAATGATTCACGGAAAAATATTTCAGTGCCGCGGCAAATTGAGACATTAGGGAGATGTTGGAAAATGTTCAATGTATCGAACCAGATATGTGGCTTGACATGCAATTTTCCACCCATTCTGGTTGAACACATTCGTGTGCCCAAAAATGTTCCACAGGAAGAGATTTCAAGTCAATCAAGCCACCGCCGTTATAGCGACCCATTCGGTGGTTTAGTGTGTGTAACGAAGTTGATTAGAGTTTGATTGGAAGACCGAATAGACTACAATGGAATACGACCATAAACCATAGAGAGTAAAAAGTGTGAACGATCCGAGTTTAGTCAATGCAGGACTCCGCACGACGCTCCCGCGCCGACTGATCCTCAATGTCCTGGAAAATTCTCCAGAACGCCACTTAGGTGCGGAAGACATTTACCGCACGTTGCATGAAGCCGGTGAAGAGGTGGGTATTGCGACGGTGTATCGTGTGTTAATGCAGTTTGAGCAATCCGGCATTGTTTTGCGTCACCGGTTTGATGGAGACAAAGCCTTTTACGAGCTCAATGATGAAGACCATCACGACCACATGGTGTGTATTGAGTGTGGTCGGGTCTATGAGTTTGTCGACGAGGAGATTGAACGGCGACAGCGGGAAGTGGCGAATGCGGCAGGATTCATTCTAGAAGACCATTCCCTACACCTCTATGGAGTCTGTGAGGGTATGCGCTCTTCGGGTCAATGTTCGATGCCGAAAGAGGGTGCGGCCGGCATTTACCAAGTTGATGATGGCTAGGGTGGGCTGGCTTTTCATCATAATTCCCATTGATTTCATTGAATAAGATTTCCGCGCCAGGACTTGTCAACTGAGCGACTTTAGCGTCCATCAAGGCGTCTGAATTCAGAGTTCTGGAACAGAATGGTTGATTTCATCTAACCCAATACCATTTGCATTTCTTGACCAATGGCACTAAGACTCCGCTAACATCCTTCGATTAGGCATCTTCAAGTACGAAAGAGATGGGGATTTTGACAACTCCCTCAATGGCAAGTCCATCTTTCAGTGCCGGTTGAAATTTCCAGCGTTTTACGGCTTTTCTAGCAGCTTTGTCGAGTCGGGAATAACCACTGGACTGTATTATGTTGATCTCGGCAACCCGGCCTTTGGGGTCAACCACCACTCGGAGAAGGACATCGCCTTCTTCTTCATTGACGCGAGATAAATATGGGTAACGAGGTGCCGGATTAGGCAGTCCTTTGATTCCATATCTTGGTACCCTGTCGCGAGCGACAGGACCGAGACTGGCCTGCTGTGGGGGCTGTGACAACTTACTTTGATCCTTCTGTTTGGACAGTAGGGGTGTGGCTTCAATAGATGCGACTTGTGTTTCTTCCACCGGATGTGGATGCTCATTTTTCGTTATCGCATCTTGAGTCATTGACAATTGAGTTTTGGGCATGTTGAACTTTGGCGGCTTTACAGACGAGTCATTTAAGGTGTGTTTCGCTTGTTCAACCACTGATTCCGGCGCCATTGATTCCGAGGCTTTGATTTCACTCCGGTCCTGCTGAACATCGGACTTCACTGCGAGTTGTTTATTGACCGGCTTTTTTGCAACGGCAGGCAATTCGGGCTGTATTCGAATCGGATCTGAATGGTCTACTACAGATTGATCCAATACATCCATCTCCGAATTCATGTACCGCGGCTGTTCGATCTGAAGTTCAAAGTCAACTTGACTGGCCAACTGAATTTGAGATGGAGAAACGGTCGGCTCATCCGTTGCATCGGCGCGCACATCAGTGGTTTCCACAACCACGCGATCATTTTCTGGTTCAGGTGTGATTCCGGCGATTTGATCGGCATCATCAACGTTTTCAAGCAGTTGCGTACTTGACTGATTTGTCAGCGCTGAGTGGTTTAGTGTTGATGCAATGGCAACCGGTTCACGATGGTGGAATGGGCGCCAGTGCTCAATTTCACCATCAAAATCCAGATGTTCTAATGCACTGAGAGTAAATGGTTCTGGAACTGGTTCGGTAATCAGCATCGCTACATTCTGCATATTTTGATGGGTTGCCGGTTGTTCTGCAAATTCATCAATGGTGGGTGGTACCGACGCGTTCCGATCAGTCCGCACTTCAAGGTTAACGCCAGCAGGCTGAACATGGGGTTCATTGGGTATTGGATGGTGGCTATCTGGTTCATGCGAAACTGTGACGTCCTCTGAGGGATTCTCTTTTGTGAGTATAGCTGCCTTCATAGGATTTGATACCTGATTCAGGGATTCAGGTCGGGTGAAAGGTTGTAGCCGATCGACATTTTTTGGTGTTTTATCCACGGATGTATGACTTGGCTGTACTTCAGGCTCAGGTAAGCCTACTGTTGCCGGTTTAATGGCGAGTGGCGGTGATGGAGATGGTTCAGTGCGATCAATTGATCTGAGTGACTGACTGACGGTCTTGTTATGGTTTACCTCTGATACCGATGCATTAGCAACGACTTCATCGGTGGCAGTTGGCACCCGGTTGATTTCTTTCGGCGTCGTCGATGGATGCAGTTCTTCCTGAATGATATTCTGCCTCGAACCGGCTACAGTCAAATGAGTCGCCACGGATCCAAGTGGATCGGAAAAGTTCTGAACTAAGGACACTTGGATTGGATCCATGACTTCTAGCTGACCCGGTCTCGGTTTGACAACAGAAAAAATTGTCGTCGCTAGGCCGGCGTGAACCACCAGAGATAGAAGCACACAGAGCAACAGTCTTTTTGTATGATGGTTTTTCACTGGTTCACAAACGGTGTCTGGGAATGATGACAAGATCATCTCCTAGTTTGCCAAAATGCGCTTCAATTCCGTAACACTGTTGCAGATTCCGCGCCGACAGAACCGATTCTGCATCACCCTCAGCGGAGATTTTACCTTCGAAAATGAGGGATAACCGGTTGCAATAGCGGGCCGCAATACTCAGATCGTGCATGACAACAACGACACCGGCACCGTCGGCCACCAATTCTTGGAGCCGATGCATCACATCCAGTTGATGGGCCGGGTCCAGTCCGGCGATCGGTTCGTCGGCCAGCAGTATTTCCGGTTCAGTCGCCAGGGCGCGGGCGAGCATGGCACGCGCCTGTTCGCCCCCGGAAAGCGTGGTGACCGATCGCTTCGCAAATTGAAAGACATCACAGGCCTGCATCACACGACGAACAATTTCCCAGTCCTTGGCTGATGGTCTTTGCCAAGGTTCAAGGTGTGGCAGGCGGCCCAGCATGACCAGATTTTCCACAGAAAGCGGCCAGTAACTACGACTGTTCTGTTCCAGATAAGCAATTTTTTTGGCGATTTCAGTGCGTTGATGCCAGTTCACCGTATCTCCATCCAACAGTACCTTGCCTTCTTTGATCGGCTGGAGTCCGGCTAACACGCGTAACAGCGTAGTTTTGCCGGCACCATTTGGACCGACCAACCCGATCAGTTCGCCTTTGCGAACGCTGAACGACAGTCCGGTAATGATGGTCTGGTGGCGACGGGATACTTCAATATTTTCGGCGCCGAGCGAATTCATAGATACTGATTCCTCATGCGCAGGATCAGCCACAGGAAGATCGGGGTGCCGACGAGCGCCGTGAATACTCCCAGTTTCAATTCCACGTGCGACGAAATCAAGCGTACCGCGACATCCGAAATCAACAGCAGACTGGCCCCTCCCAAAGCACTGGCCGGTAGCAGCTGACTGGGACGATGCCCGACGAAGGGTCGGATCATGTGTGGTACCACCAGACCGACAAAACCAATGGCGCCGGCGACGGCCGTGGCGGCGCCGACGGAAGCGGTAATGCCGAAGATGATTTTCAACCGAACGGTGCGCAGATCAATACCGAGTGTGACCGCCGTATCTTCACCGAGTGACAAGGAATCAAGTGCCCGGCCGAGAGTCAAAACCAACACCAGTCCGGCCAGTATGAATGGCGCGGCAAGCCAGAAGTGTTCAAAACTGCGATTGGCCAGAGAGCCAAGTAGCCAGAACACAATTTCAAGCGCCGAAAATGGGTTGGGGGCCAGATTAAGGGCTAGGGAAGTCAACGCGCCGGCCATGGTCGAGACCGCGACACCAGCCAAGATCAGGGTTAGGGCAGAACTTTCGCGACCGGCAATGAGTAGCATGACGGCAACGCCGATACTGGCGCCCAACATGCCGCCGAGCGGTAAAGCCCACACATAGATGGCCGATAGTCCGAAGTAAATCGTTAGCACAGACCCCAGCGCGGCGGATGCAGATACGCCAATCAGTCCGGGTTCTGCCAGCGGGTTTCGCACGTAGCCTTGCATTGCGGCGCCGCATAGTCCCAGCGCCGCGCCGATCAACAGACCCAACAGTGCCCGCGGCAGGCGAATTTCCTGAACAATAACCGCGGCTACGCTTGGCTCAACAGAAAATAAAGCATAGAGCATTTCCACCGTTTTGATGCCGGCCGGACCAACGGACAATGAGCACAGAAAAGTGACCATTGTCAACACGGACAGCACCATCATCAGCGTGAAGTAACTGATCGTTGGGTTGGAAAGACGATGCTTCATTTACCGATTCCGACTTCTGCATTTCGAAATTCAGTCAGCTGTCGAAGCGCCTGCGTAACAAAAGGCGTGCCGCAGATCCATACCTTTCCCGGAATGTTGACCTTGGGAACATCTCTGAACACGGTGCGAAGTGCAGGGTGATTCGGAACTTCATAGGCCAGTGAGTTTTTTTCAGCATCAGCAGCAGTCATCAGTGCGTCCAAAGGGTGCATAACGAGTGCTTCGAGGGGTAAATACTGACTGCTTGAGATGCCAAGCTGTGCCGCCAGATTGATAAATCCCGCCAACTCAAGAATTTCAGATCGCAACGTGCGCTTCCCGGTGGTATAACCGTTGGCTTCGTAGATCACGATGGTCGGTCGGGGTTCCTGGTACGGTGCTACTGCCTGTCGTAGATCTTCGTTGAACTTTCGGATCAATTCTGTGCCGCGCACCGGTTCGCCGAGTGCTTCGGCAACGGTTTGGATGTTGACGCGAATGTCGTCCAGTGTCAGGGCGACCGGGATACTGATGACTCGATAACCGAGGCTCTTGAGTATCAGTACACCGGGACTACCGAATTGACTGGTCAGGATCAGGTCAGGTTTTTTCAACACCAGTTCTTCTGCCAGACCGTGATTGACGGGGTGGATTTCGGCCGCTTCAGCCATCATCGACATGTCCGGGTTGCTGGCAAAGTGGCTCACAGAAACAATGTGCTCAGGTTCAGCCAATAACATCAGCAACTGATCGGTACACAAGTGCGTTGATGCGACGCGGGTCGGTTTCTGTTCAACCACCGCGTCGACACGAGTGGCCAGCGATAGTGCCAGCATTGCAACGGCAACCATTTTACACAGAGTATTCGCCATAGACATCATCAAAGAGTCAAGTGTTTGCGTAACTGAGCAAATTTTCAGTTGGCGTTAGAAATCATAGCGAACTCCGACCCGCAGAGTGCGCCCGGTTACACCGTAGTTGTTAACTTCCGCGTAGTCGTCATTGTCAAACAAATTATCAATCTTGGCAGTAATTTGGCTCTTAGGGGTGATTGGTATCGTAGCATTCAGGTGGGCCAATGTAAAGCTGCGCAATGTAACGTTGTTAATGTCCATCTGTTTGCCCGTATGTTGAACGTTGAGATTCACATTCCCTTGGTAACCAAAAATAGGCAGGTCTCTGTTGACATTTATACTGGCTGTACGGGTCGGGCGTCGGACCAGTCTTGTGTTATTGGCTGCAACGCCATCGCTATAGGTATAGTGTGCGGAGATGCCATAACCGTCTCCCAATTCACCTCGCGCCGACAGCTCAAGTCCTTTGATGCGCGAGGTGCCATCCAGGTTCCTAGCCTTATAAACGTTGGCTCCGTCGGGGTCTGTGCCACCCAGTGTAGGAGGATTTTGACATTTACTCACACAGAAGTAAGGGTCAATGAGGTTGTCGATTTTATTATTGAAGTAAGTCACATCGACGGTGAAGCCACCATCATTGAACTCCTTTTCGATGCCCAGATCCCACCCTCGACTGGTTTCTGGTCTAAGGTCGGGATTGGGTTGCCATTCGGTTGTCCAACCAAAAATTTCTGAGATCGTCGGATTCTTGACACCGGTGCCGTAACTGCTATGAAGTCTGAGCTGGTCATGCAAAATCCATGCGCCAGAGATTCGGTAGGTATTGCGGCTGGCAAATACATCGTTCCGACTGTCATCAGACCGGCCACTGATTGAGATGAATCCTACATCGTCGAAATTCAACCGATGTTCTAGAACATGACTGCGCAGTTTGAAATTGCCGCCGACCGGGTGACTTAAAGAGCCGGATTTAACTTTTGAGGCTTTTTGTTCGGCAGCAAAAGTCGTTGAATTTGGTAAGTCGAATGCCGTATAGTTCAGTGTTCCCTGGTAGAGAATTTTTCGGCTTTCGCCGCGACTTGCAGAGGTCTGCACACCGTCGTTCAAGTCTTTTCTTTTATGGACCGAATTTGATATCGAAAATTTGTGTGTGACTGGATCGTGATCTTGATTGTATTGGAGTGTGATGCCGATCAAGCGCTTTTGATCTTTACCAATGATGGAATTTGTCGTCGGCGTGAAACCATCAATTTCACCCTCCGAATTAATACCAATGAGTACAGCAGACAGGTCAACATTCTCTGCCACTTGTATACCGGATTTAAGGTGTAAATATTGATTGACAAACCCATCTTTTTCATCATTATCCGTTTTGGCGCTAGCTCCACCGGCCGTTGCGGAATGGCTGGCGGCAATGCTCGTGTAATAGTGATCATCTGCAGTACTGACATAAAGCCTGGCGTTTCTAGTCTTGTGACTACCCAACTCGGCACTGACTGACGCTTCAGCACCCTTCTGGGGAATGGGTGTGGTGATACTGATGACGCCGCCAATCGACTCACTGCCATGAATGGCGCTTTGCGGACCGCGGAGTACTTCGATGGATTGGATGGTCGAAACTGGCAGGTGCTGAAAATGAAATTCATCAGCGCTGAATGGGTTACCCATATCCAGTCCATCAATAACGACCAGTGTGTGGTTGCCTTCTGCCCCTCGAATGCGAACCTGCGTGAGGCCGCCGCCAGCCCCGGACTGACTGACGGCAACACTCGGCACCGTTCGCAGAAGTTCGTGAACGAAGTTGGGTTGACGTTGTTCGATTTCTTCCTGATTGATGACTGTAATGCTGCTGCCGATGTGTTCGGCCGGGACTGGAATCCGGCTGGCGGAGACCACCACTTCAGGTACGGTCGCTTCACGGTCTGAATTTTCGGCTGGCACGGTACTGTCCATGGTCTGGGGCTCTTCTTCCTGAGCGAAAAGAACATGCGACATTAGCATAAATCCCAGGCCGGCAACAATGGCCAGCATCACGCGCGGGGATGACGATGTGAATAAACTTCGATCATTTAACATTGGAGCACCTTTCTGTGAATATTGATCATGGGTTGCAGAAGGGTGAAATCGTCGTGACCGTACGAAGACCGATACCGAATCGTTTTACATTCGATAGGCCGGCTATGACAGCTAAGTTCGCTGAAATTGGCAAGAAACCCACATCACGGTACCCTTTTGCGGTTAGCACAAATTGGCGCGCCACCGAAAACGGGCTTCCGTCCCACCGGAACACCCCGTTCGGTGGTTGGGTAACGCTGGCAATGGCAGGTTTCCTGGCTTGCGGGTCAACGCTTGTGCTCTGCCTTCCCAGTTTCCCAGTGGCTTCAGCGAGCAGTCGCTCTCCGCATACAGTTGCGGGGGCAGCCAAGGTTTCGGTCGTATGACCTATCCCTGTTCCATATTGCTTCCCAGTGATGAGAACCATTACTGAACCTGATTATACTGTCGTCAATCTGCGGTTCATACAAAAATTTCTCCGTGAAAGCAATTAAAATCGCAAAATTATTTTCACTCTATCTCCTTTTTTGCCCCTCGTAGTAGTGAGTTACACTCATTGAAGACTACCGCGTTAATGATTCAAGGCACCGGCTCGGACGTCGGTAAATCTGTCATCGTTGCCGGCTTGTGTCGCGCAGCCAGAAGACGTGGCATTCGCGTCGCGCCATTCAAACCGCAGAATATGTCAAATAATGCCGCGGCCTGTCCGACCGGCGGTGAGATTGGCCGCGCGCAGGCACTGCAGGCGCAGGCTGCCGGCATAGAGCTGTCAGTCGACCTGAATCCGGTGCTGCTCAAACCACAGTCAGATCAAGTTGCTCAGGTCGTGGTGCATGGCAAGGTGATTTCCAGTCTGCCGGCAAGAGATTTTCTCACGCGCCGGTTGTCGTTATTGCCTCCGGTAATGGAGAGTTTTCGGAATCTGAGCGAGCAGTTCGATTTGGTATTGGTGGAGGGTGCGGGCAGTCCCGCAGAAACCAATCTACGGAAAGGCGATATTGCCAATATGGGATTTGCTCATGCCGCCCAGGTGCCGGTCTGTCTAGTGGCCGATATTGAACGCGGTGGAGTCATTGCGTCGCTGGTGGGTACCAAAGTAGTCTTGGATAAAGCCGATGCAGATTGGGTGCGTAGTTTTATCGTCAACAAGTTTCGGGGTGATGTTTCGTTATTTGATGCAGGTCGACGTGACATCGAAGTTCGCACGGCGTGGCCTTGTCGCGGTGTTATTCCATGGTCAAAGTCCGCCCGTCGGTTGCCACAGGAAGATGCGGTGGCAAGAGATCGGATTGCAGATAGCGGCCCGGAATCCAGTGCGCCAATGATAAAAATTGCCGTGCCGATGTTATCCCGAATCGCCAATTCGGATGATTTTGATCCGTTGCGATTGGAGCCGAATGTCACACTGGAATTTGTGCCGCCGGGTTGCCCGATACCGAGGTCTGTAGACGTCATTATTCTACCGGGCACTAAATCAACCCTAGGTGACCTTCGCTTCCTTAGGGAGCAAGGTTGGGACTACGACATCATTGCTCACGCACGGGCGGGTGGTCAAGTGCTGGGACTGTGTGGTGGATACCAGATACTTGGACGTAGCATTCATGATGTACATGGTGTTGAAGGTGCCCCGGAAAAATCAGCCGGCTTAGGTTTGCTGGACGTCGAAACCGAGATGCTCATTGAGAAAACAGTGCGGCCGCTGACTGGAAAATGTCTTAACAATGGGCAGTCGGTCACCGGCTATGAAATCCATATGGGCAGGACCATTGGTAAGGATGCACGACGCCGGTATATCCATACGGAATACGGTGAGGATGGTGCGATTAATGTAGATGGCAATATTGTCGGCTGCTATGTACATGGCCTGTTCTGGAGTGACGCTTTTCGCGCCGCCTGGTTGAATCAAATTCAGTCGGGCTCTGCGTCTGAACTACACTACCGCGATGTTGTTGATCTGGCGCTGGATGATTTGGCTGATGAGTTGGAAAGCGCACTGAACATTGATGCGCTGCTGAAAGATGCCAATTACGGTTAATCGGGTTTGATGGTGCGCAGGAAATTCTGATGAAATTTTTGATAGCCATGGGCCACGACGCTCAAATGGTGCTGCAGATGCTGGTGCAGAGTCGGCAGCTGATGAAAAGGAACCGCCGGGTAGAGATGATGCTCGCCGTGGTAGGGCATGTTCCAAGCCAGTAAGCGGACGATTGGATGGGTTAGTGTGGTGCGAGTGTTACTCAGCATATTGTTCGATGTTTCACAACCCGTATGCTCGGCTAGAAGAAAAAGTCGTAATGCAACCATGCCAAACATTGCCGGTATGAGCCAGTAATAGAATAAGAAGGTCGTTTGAAACAGGATTGAAATAAACAGAAGCATGCCGTAAGCGATGAGGTGGCATCGTGCTTCGCAGACAATCAGTTCGCGCTCGGTTTTGCTGATAAAGTTCTCATGCACCGATCCGCGCGCATGTTGCACCATTGAACGGATTTGGGGCCACCAATAAGAACCCAGGCCACTCATTGACCATGCGTATTGCGGGAAATTGGTCGGTTTGGCGACCAGTAGTTCAGGGTCTCGATTGGGGTCGTTCGTGTACCGGTGGTGGGTGAGATGAAAAGCGCGGAAGTAGTTCGCGGGCAGGAATAGCAAAAATCCACTGACGGTTGCGACGACTTCATTCAGCCAACGATTGCGAAATGCAGTTTTGTGCGTGCACTCATGCAGAGGTGCGAATAAGAACACCAGTGCCGTTCCATAAACCATCCACACCGGTAACAATTGCCAACTGGCAGTTGATTTCCATATTAGTAGGGCGCCAACGCCAATGGTGAACAGATGAACGCTAAGGCGTACTACCGCCGGTTGATTTGATCGTTGGCTCAGTTGATGAACCAGAGCGGGGTCCAGTAACTCTTTTCGGGTGGTGAAATCGTTCATCGTTATTCAAAAGACAGACTTCGAAAGTTCAAAGTGTCCCTGGAATTTACCGGAGACCCGTCATCCACCGAAATTTGCTAGTACAAGATCGTTGAGGTATGACTAGGTCTGGTATTTGTTGACGCGTGTTCGGCGGCAAGTTCCATACGGCTCAAAGTCCCTCAACATTGCCCTGCATCATTTCACAGATCTATCCGGATTCGACACAGATTCAGTATAAACTCGCCGAACTTGAATGTTGGGGTAGCCATATAAGGAGCAAATTTCTTGTTAAATTGACTGAAGGAGAATCAATCTAGACTGCACCGCCTGCTTTGGGTTCCTGCTATGTTTTTTAGAGCGTGAACTTTACTTTCTCCCTATGGAATAAATTTTTAGTGAACGACTCCATTAGGGAGGTTATTAATGTGTCGCATCATGTACATCCATTCTTTCATTAAGTCTCGCTAGTCCATTATTCAGTCCGGCGACGTCGTCTTTGAGAATGGTGACGTCGTCCTTGAGAATGGTGACGTCGTCCTTGAGAATGGCGACGTCGTCCTTGAGAATGGCGACGTCGTCCTTGAGAATGGCGACGTCAGTTTTCAGTCCGGCGACGTCGTCCTTGAGAATGGTGATATCTTTGCCCATGATGGAAACTTGAATCTTAACGTCGCTCAATTCGGAGTGAAATTCGGAAAAATCCTGTTTTAGGTCAAAAACACTCCATAAAACTCCAAAGGACACCGATGCCAGCACGATGAATGAAAAACTGAAGTACCATGCTAATAACTTGTTGGCCGCCGCCAAGTACTTAATTTGCCCGAACAAGTTCAATTCTCGATCAAACTCTTCACGGGTTATGCCGTTGCCCATAATTCACCTGCTGATGTTATCTGCACCACTGATGCAACCCATTAGTTCAATTTGACTGTCATCGGTGCAATGAATGAAAACTTACCTTGCGATGGTGTCTCAGTATACTTGATTTTCCTAGAACTGGGACCATAATGTCAATGAATTTCGCGGGATGGCCA
The DNA here is from genome assembly GCA_965116205.1 of Arenicellales bacterium. Lineage (GTDB taxonomy): Bacteria > Pseudomonadota > Gammaproteobacteria > Arenicellales > JAJDZL01 > JAJDZL01. Next base: position 1,385,331 of record OZ220493.1, read on the forward strand.
CGCGACTGTAGCCGAAATATCTTCGACTCAGATGGATTCAGTAGCCGGTCATTTCCAGATAACCATGCCCCGTCAGTTCTTTTTTACCTTCCTGACCACTGACTTTGACAGCGCCTTCCCAATAGCGAAATGAAGAGCCCCGTTCCTGTTCATCAATCATCGCCTCAATGTCAAGTAGTAATGCATGTGATGGAATTTCGATCTGCCAGTGTACCGGGTATTCTGTTTGATTGATTTGGCTTTGCCATATTCTCATTGCTTTGAAGGTGATCTGATTGGCGGGCAAAAGCTGAGATTGTCCAGCCTGGTCAATCAAAATGCCATATTTGAATGGCGCGGCAGCTGGTTCCCGTTGGCGTACCTGAAACAACATCAGTTCACGTTGGTCGTCCAGTTGCAGTGAAAACCAGTCCCAACCAATCTGATCATCATTAAGCGCTGATGAAAACCATTCATGGTCCATCCAGCTGTCGCCGGATACCGGCTGGGTTTGTTCACGAATTGTCAGTTTGCCAGTCGTTTTAAGGCGCGACAAAGAGTAGTAGTAAGATGCAGAATCGGACGCATTGCTTTTGCGACTCAAACCGCGCTCGCCCTGTAAAACGACCGGTTTGACACTCTCCAGCGCTAGATCAAACGAAAATTCATCCGCATTGACCTTGACGTGGAGATTCAGGCAACCTTCACAGACACCGGTCGAACCCTCGGCTATCCAATGTTCAACCCAAATGGCAAATGGCTCCGCCTGTGCGCCGGCAAGACCCAATACGCCGCGACTGTAGATTTCGTCAACCAGATACTCATTGGCTCGTACATCGGTAACCCCCACGTGGGCCAAATAGACTTGGTTACCGGCCCAGTCAGAATCCAGTGGCGGCGTTTCTCGCGCCAAGGCGCGCCGAAAAATGGTGAACTGATATCCATAATGTGCACCCTCTTCGTCAGTCAGGTTGCCCGTAACATACCACCATTCAGTTTGAAAATCCAAATGCGGTCCATGGTCCGCGGGGAATGTGAACACTCTTGTTTCAACAACTGGTGCAAAATCACGATGAGAGTTGCCCTGCATCATGTTAATCAGCGGCGGCGTTTGCGACAAGGTCTCGTCGATTGCAGGAGTGGTATCGGAAGCGACAAACACCAGCCAGCCACTGATAGTAATCAGTAGCGTCGACGTTACGATAAGGACAAGTCGTATCTGCCGGGTCAATCGCTACTCCGGATGCGCCAGTTGTTTGGGTACCCGAGTCGCCAGCCATGCGGCAGGAATGATGCCGGCTAGCAACGCGACGATGACTGAAAGTGCGACTGCCTCCAACAGAATTGAGCTATCAATCAACAACTGCATGGTCCAGCCAAATGAACGTTGGTTGACGACCCAGATCAAAAGCCATGACAGGATGAGGCCAACCGGAATTGATAGTACGCCGGCGACCAATCCCATCAACCCGGATTCAATGCTGGCTAAACCCCAAATCTCCCGGGTGGTGAACCCAATGGCATTCTGTGCGCGCAGCTCTCGACGGCGAGTCATCTGCACCATCGCCAGAGTGGAGATGACAGCAACAATCGCGACGATGACCGCCAGACTTTGTAACACCGTGGTTACGGTAAAAGTCTGATCAAAAACGTCCATTGATGCGTTATACAGATGGTACGCACTCCAGATGTTGACGCCGGGCGTTGTCATTAATTGACTGGCAGCATTTTCTAGTTCCTGTAGGTCAACCTCCGCATGGCTGAAGAGAGCTGCCGTTGTCAGAGTTCGGTCGCCAAAGTTTGCGATATACGCATTGCGGTGCATTACGACAATGCCACGGTCGGAGCTATAGTCGAAAAACACACCCAACACCGGAACTTGGACAGTAGCTTCGGAATTCCATAAATTCAGCAAGTCGCCGGTCTCGACGCCGTATCTCCAGGCGTAGGGTTCACTGACGATCACACCACCACTCTGAAACCGCTTCCAGATATCGGCAATTTGCGCTTTAAGCCGGTAGCCATCCAAGGTGCGTTCACCATAGTCGACCGCAAAAATACGAGTTTTTCCTCCTTTACTTTGTAACCAGGTCCAATTACCCATCCCCACGAATTCAACACCGGAAAGAGCCTGTAGCCGACTGATTTCAGCGACACTCAACTGATCACCAGGTCCTGGCGTGGTTATGTAGATATCTGCGCTCAGACGGTCACCCAGCCAGCCCTCTACAGCGGTACGAAAACTACTGATCATAATGCCGACGCCGATGGTGGCTGAAATGGCGATGCATATTGCACAGATGGCGATGCAAGTTTTTCCATCAGTCATGGCCAGCGCGCGGGTAGCGAGTATGCCGCGCATGCCAAAATAATGTTTGACGAACGCGCGGATGAATTGGTATAGGAATTTGCCCAATGTGGGCACCAGACAGAAGTAGCCGGCAACTATCAGGTAGATACCAGTAAATCCCCCAATTAAATGGGTCGGAAAAAAATGCAAAATAGCCCAACCCAACACGACACAACTCCCACCGGCCAGCCATGAGAACATCATAAATTTGCGTCCGTTGATGTAGGAAGATTGTTGGCCAGTACTAAAAGATGGCTTAGTGTGCAATGCCTCGCGCAATGCTGGAAGTGCGGCCAATAGGGTTGCGCCGGCACCTAAAGAAAGTGCCAACACAAAGGTGAACGGTGACAGTATGGTGATGCCTGCATCTACTGGAAAGTAAAGAGTATCGATCGAACGTTCAACCAGCAGAAGCAGGAGTTTCGCGAGTTGACTGCCAATGATGAATCCGATCATCGACGCAACTAATCCCAGGGCGATGGCCTCCAATACCAGACAGAATCCCATTTCAGTACGCGAAACCCCCAATGCCCGCATCGTCCTGATGGTCGGTTGACGACGCATCACCAGAAAATTCATCGCGTTATAGACAAGAAACATGGCCACCAGTACCGTGAGCAGACTCATCGCCGTCAAGTTGGTCTGAAAGGCTTCAGTGATTGAAGCCATGGCTAGTTGCCGATTCAGTTGACCCTCTAGTTGCGTATCCCGAGGCAACATGCTCTTGATCTTCATCATAGCTTGATCATCCGCCGGTAACTGCAACTGAATTGAGCTGAGTTGACCGCGCATGTTCAGCACGGTTTGGGCGGTCGCAATGTCGGTCAACAGTTTCATTCGAAACGACTGCTCTGCGAGAGGAGTGTCGGTGTCAATCAATCCAGCAATACGAAATCGGTAATGTTCTGACCCGAAGCGAATGTTGATGGTGGCGCCAATTTCGGTATGCAGACGGCGTAGCGTATCCGCCGTCACCAAAACACTGAATGGTTCTTCAAGCAGTTGCTGACTGGCGTTCCGTATTTTGGCCGCGAACGAATCAACATCAGTGGTGAATTGCCAAGCCGAAATCGGATCAAGGCCATAAATGGTTGCCGCCAGCTCATCAGTGTTCATCACCCGTATCTGACCCTGTACGATGGGTTGTGCCGGATAATCAGTGGTCAGACGGATTTGACGGAAAAGCTGATCGCTGGGCTCACCCACGATGACGTGACTAGCTGCACTTTCCATCACCGCACTGGCCGCAAGAAAGCTCTCGCGGGCACTGTGGTTGGCGACGTTGACGGCAACGACCGCGGCGACCCCTAGGGCGACACCGACCATTGACAATATTGATTGAAAGGGTGCGTGCGCAATGTCACGCATCCAGGCGAGTAAAACGATCTTCAATTCCGGGTCAGTGCATTACAAGTTTCCCAGTTCGCAGTTGCCACTGACGATCGCACTTTGCGGCCAGTTCCGGACTATGCGTAACAATGATAACGGTGGAATGGCCGCGTGACTTCGCGAGAGTGGCAAGAACGGTCTCGGCAGAACTCTCGTCCAGATTGCCGGTGGGTTCGTCGGCCAGAATCAATCTTGGGCGATGCACAATGCCCCGGGCGATGGCAACACGCTGTTGCTCTCCACCGGACAAGACGGTTGGAAAACTGTCCCTTCGATCGATCAGTCCCACGCGGTTGAGAGCTTCAAGCGTTCGCGCCAGACGATTTTTTTCACGGTTGAGTTCCAAGGGTAGTAGTACATTTTCGGCAACGGTCAATGCATCGATCAGATTGAAGAATTGAAAAATAATGCCGATATTTCGTCGTCTGAACCGGGTTCGCTGTCTTTCGTTCAACTCTGTCACCCGATGTCCGGCCACCTGGATTCTACCATGGTTGGGCCGATCAATACCGGCAATCAGATTGAGCAGTGTTGATTTTCCAGATCCACTACGTCCACTGATCGCATGGATCACTCCCGCTTCGAAATCCGCGTCCACATCGTTCAGCACGGTACGGGTCTGTCCACCTTCCAAGTAAGATTTGCTTAAACCGCGAATCGACACACTGGCAATCGTTTCAGACATCAATCGTGGTCAAGAGTTTGAGAACCGCAGTGATTGTTTTGCTGATTGCGGGTATCGTCACTCGCCGGTTCAGGTGGTGAGTGGACGACGCCATGGTTATGGATTCGCCCGCCGGTAGTAACTGCAATACAGTTGCAGTGGGTAGCAGTTGTCTTCTATAGTGCAGACGAAATTCAGGGGTAACACGGATCGCTACTTGAGCTCTTTGATTTCTTTGATGTCTTCAACGTCGACTTCGTACGTATCAATGCCATTCGAGATGGTGAAACGGGCGGTAGTGTTGCGTAGCACCAATTTGGCCAAGCCCCGGCGCACGCCAGTGATAAGACACAAAAAACCGATTGAGTCGGTTACGAATCCAGGTGTGATGAGGAAAACCGCGGCGATCAGTAGAAACAGGCCTTCAAGAACCTCAACTGCCGGTAACTCTCGCCGGCGCAACGTCTCAATTCCGCGCTGCAAGGTCAATAACCCCTGTATCTTAATCAGCCAAGCCCCTACCACGGCTGTTGCAACGACACCGAATATCGTCCAACCGGCACCAACCACCTGGCCAATTTTCATCAGCAGATAAATCTCCGTCGTCGGAATCACCAGGAGGATGAGAAAAATAGAGCCAACCACTTTCATGACGTCAACATTGTTTCGATTCAATCAATGGCCAGATTTCATCGACTTGGCGGGTGATATGTTCCAGATGTCCGGTCAACCGATGGTCGGCATCAGGCAGTACGTCAAGTTCAATATCAGCATGCGGTGACAGGCGGCGACAGAACTCAATACTCTGGGTAACCGGTACGACATCATCAAGCCGACCATGCAGAATTCGGACTGGACACTGAAAATCGGCCGGTTTTCGGAGCAGGTCATACTGCTCCGAATCAATGACTGCATCGTAAGAAAGGGTGAATTGATAGTCCGCATCATCTTCTGCAAAAGTCCAGAACCTTTGATTGATCCATTGTTGACGCTGGTCTGGCTGCAGACTGTTAAAGAGCTGCCTCATAAACGAAAATGCCGGGGCAATCAAAACGACCCCGGCAATCTGCAGCTGTTGTTCAGTGGCGAGTTGGGCGGCAACCCAGCCACCCATGCTGGAACCGACTAGGAATTTAGGACGGCCTGGAAACAGTTGCAGTACCAATCTGACGTCGGCCAACGCCCGAGAAATGGTGAACTCGTTCATGTTACCGTCTGATCTGCCGTGTGCCCGCATATCGAAACGAGTCCACGAACGACCACGTTCCTCAGCCTGATTCCACAGCGACATGGACTTGTCTCCTTCGGCATCGGATAGCAGGCCATGTAGAAAAAACCCAACGGTGCCAGTCCCCGTATCGCGACAGGTGCCTCGAATCAATTGTCCGTCAGCCGCCGGTAGTGTAAAGGATTTGGTGTTTGCAGTCAATGTGCATTCCTCACTGGTTCATGTTGGGGCATATGACTTGAATTTCAAGCCATTCAGGAGTTCATCATTCATGTTGGTTTGCCATTTTGTCGGTCAAAAATGACGACATGCTCAATATTGGGACTGATGCCGATCCATTCGCCGATGTGATGGTTATGGTGTGAATCGGCGAGACAATAGAGCATCTCTGCGGACGTCAGTCGAATTCGATACAGAAAGTGTGAACCGCGAAAAGATTTCTGCATCACTTCACCTCTCAGATCACTGTCGTCATCATGCAGAATGTCATCTGGCCGTAACATGATGTCGACTTGCTGACCTACCTGCAGATTTTTAGATTCCGGAAAGAAATGAGTACCAAATTCCGATTCTAATTTTCGCTCGCCAACCACGGTGGCTGAAATTAATGTGCCCTCACCAATGAAGCGGGCGGTAAAACGATCCTGGGGTTGGTGATAAATATTGAATGGAGTGTCCCACTGATGTAGGTGACCATCTTCCATCACACCGATCCGGTCGGCCAGTGCGAATGCTTCATTCTGATCATGAGTTACGAGGATGGCGTTGATTTTTTCCGCTTTCAGAACCTCGCGCACTTGTGGCACCAGTTTGTGACGATGTTCCACGTCCAGACTGGAAAACACCTCGTCCAACAGCAGGAGGCCAGGTTTCGGTGCTAGTGCCCGCGCTAATGCGATGCGTTGCTGTTCACCGCCGGATAGGGAATGAGGATGGCGGTGTTCAAATCCGGAAAGACCCAGTAACCCCAATAATTCCTTAATTCGCTGTTGCTGCGCTAGCGGATGCCATTTGCGGATGCCGAAGTTGATGTTCTGTGTTACATCCAGGTGAGGAAAGAGTGTCACATCCTGAAACACCATACCAATGCCGCGGTGCTCGGGTTCAACGATTTTTTCTGGAGTCGACAGCATCTCACTATTCATTCTGATAAATCCGCCGGTTGGTATCTCAAACCCGGCGATACCGCGCATGAGTGTCGACTTCCCACAGCCACTGGGACCAACGATGGCCCCAATTTCCCCTTCCACCAGTTCCAGCGAAACATGAAACACGACGGTCTGATTTTTATGTTTGAAACAGACGTCTGAGATCTCCAGAAAAGGTGGCCGGTCGGCGGTAGCGGGGCCGACCATCATGGCGGGTATGCTGTCAGTCATTGCGACGATCCGATGTGGACATGGTTCGACTAATCAGTATAACGGGAATGATGCCGGTTAACACGATCAGAATGGAAGGTAGTGCCGCATCATACAGTCGTTCATCCGAGGCCAGTTCGTAGGCCCGTACCGCCAGAGTATTGAAATTGAAGGGGCGCAGAATTAGTGTGGCGGGTAATTCCTTCAGTACATCGACAAATACGATAAGAAACGCCGTGAGCAGTGAGGTGCGCATCAGTGGAATATGGATTTTGCCCAGCACTTCCAATTTTCGGTAACCCAAACTGCGCGCGGTCTGCTCCATGGTCGGTTTGATTTTGTCCAATCCAGACTGTACTGAACCCAGTGAAATCGCTAGAAAGCGGACCGTATAAGCAAACAGTAACGCGAATATTGTACCCGACAGCACCAGTCCCAATTTCACCTCAAATAGGTTTTCGAAAAGATGGATCAGACGATGGTCAAGCCATGCCAGTGGGACGATGACGCCAATGGCAATGATGGCCCCGGGTATCGCATAGCCGAGACCGGCGACGACAGTGAAGCTGTGTACCAGACGCTTTTGGCTTTGCCGTTTGGCGTAACTGAGCAGGATAGCGAGTGTGACCGAAATCAATGCGGCCAATATAGCCAATTCAAACGAATGCCAAGTCAGGCTGATAAACGAGGAGAGCTGCCATTCGGCGTTGAACAATGACCACTTCAGCAAGATCAGCGCCGGAATGATGAATCCGAAGAGAACGGGGAGCAGACACAGTAACCAGGCCCAAAAGATCTGGATGCCCCGTAGAACAATGCGGGTTTGATGGGTTTTTCGACCGGCAGTCTCAAAAAATCTCGCCTGTCGCCGGGCGTATCTTTCGGCGAATAGCAGGACCGCGACGAACAGCATCAACATGGTTGCCAACTGCGCCGCAGCGGTTAGATCACCGAAGCCATAAAATGCGCGAAATATTCCCGTGGTGAAGGTGCTGATGCTGAAATACGCAACTGTACCGTAATCCGCCAGCGTTTCCATCAATGCAAGAGATAGTCCGGTTACGATTGCCGGGCGCGCCAGTGGCACGGCCAATTTGAAAAATCCCTGTGTAGTGCTGTAGCCCAAAGTTCGACTCACTTCAAGGAAACTGACCGACTGCTCCAAAAATGCGCTACGGGCCAGAAGATAAACGTAAGGGTACAGCACCAGTCCCAGCATGAGAATGGCGCCCGGCACCGTGCGAATGGAAAAATACAACTGATCGGCGACCGGTCGGGTGATGGTTTCGCGCAGAAAGGTATAGACCGGTCCAGCGTAATCTAGGACACCGGTATAGGTATAGGCGATGATATAAGCCGGAAACGCCAGGGGCAACAGTAGCATCCAAACGAAAGCGCGCCGGCCCGGAAAAGAACAGACACTGGTGAACCACGCGGCCGGTACGCCGAGTAACAAAGTCAACACGCCGACTCCTACGGCTAGCAGGATGGAATTGGTAATATAACCGACTAGTACGGTATCCCACAGATGATTCAGAATCTCGCTACTGTCAGCCACAAAAACAGAAGCCGCCACCGTAATCAGGGGTGAGATTACAATGAGTGCGGCCAATGGCGTCGCGATATCCAAGGCACCGATGAGCGAATGGCGGAACTGTGACATAATGATTAGAATCAGACTTCCTAACCTGATACCTGACAGTTTTCGATTTTATTGATCAAAATTTCAATATTATTCTTTATTTTCTTTGATTCATTGCCATTCAATGCCCTTTGTTCATGATTATTCCACACTTTAGCCAGCCAGGAAATAATGGTTAGTGATTTCAGATTTCTGCCCGGGCACAACGGTGTTACCAGCGTTCAAACCTGCTGACCGGCTTGACCGAGTAATTTCCGCTTCAACTCATCAAATTACAGAATGGCGCTATTTTTTCGATTGAAAACTGTTTTCCGTGAATTCTCAGCACTTTCACCATGTAAGAAAGATCAGCCGGAGATTTCCATCTTCTGAATGGAATGTTGCTAGTGATTTCGACTGTTCGGTCGGTGAGATGCGCAGTTGAGTTGTGGAAGTGCCACACCAAAACTTGCATTATTGCATTAGCTGTGACCTGAAAATGGCGATGCCTATTTGGATGGCGAATTGACTAAGACCGCGCCGAACGCGCAAAATAGTTTCTCCATCATTTCCAACAGTGACAATATAATCGCAGTAAGGTATTACCAAAAACAATGCGTGAACGTTTATGGTAACACATCAGCTATAATAAAAAGATGCGTGTCGGTGGTGACCGACACGCTAAACTAGCCCAAAGGCTATTTGCAAAAGGAGAGGATGTCGTTCAGAGAAGAACGACGGTTTGCAAAAAGTAAAATTTGATAATTCGAGTGTTCAGTGAACTGGGGATGGGCTATTGCCAGCCGGCTCGGTCCATCAGCTCCACGGCCTTGCGGTTATTAACCCCCAGAACCGCCATGTTGATATCGTCCGCTTTGAAACTTCCTATAGCCGTGAGCACGTCAGAGATCGGAACGTTTGGCACTACGGGATATTCATGATTAACCTGTGCGTACCAGTTTTGCGAATCGGTAGTCAGCAGATACTCAAGTAGTCGCACCGCATTTTCTGGATTTTTGGCATATCGAGTAATGCCTGCACCGCTGACGTTGACATGAACGCCACGTTCATCAACACCCTGATTCGGCCAGAATACTTGAACCTTTTCCGCCACCATGCGATTGTTTTCATCGCTGCTGGCCGCCAGTCTACCGTAGTAATAAGTATTTGCAATCGCGATATCGCATTGGCCGGCAGCCACCGCTTTAATCTGATCGGTATCGCCACCGGATGGTGTTCTCGCAAAATTCTCAACCAAATGATTAGCCCAATCCAAAGTGCGACCCGTGCCATTGGACTCAATCATGGAGGCGACCAATGACTGGTTGTAAATATTGGATGATGAGCGGATGCAGATGCGGCCGCGCCATTGTTGATTACCCAGTTTTTCATAGGTGCTGAGTTCATCGGGTGTAACGCGCCCAACTGCGTAAAAGATGGGCCGCGCCCGCATGGAAAGACCTACCCACAGCCCATCGGGGTCGCGCAGGTGTTCTGGGACCGCAGACATGACCATGGCGCTGACTATCGGCTGTAGCACATCGGCCTGTTTGGCGCGATGCAATCGCCCGGCATCCACGGTGATGAATAAATCAGCCGGGGTTGCGTCGCCTTCTAGTTCAATACGTTTTAAAAGTTCATCGGCTTTGCCGGTTACCAGGTTGAACTCAATGCCCGTATCATTCTTAAAACGCTCGAGAACTGGTAGAATCAGAGCTTCTTTTCTGGCAGAATATATGTTAACGACATGATCATCAGCCGAGACTCGCAAGGCGACTGCTGACAGGGCCAGCACGCCAGTTAACAGACAGAAGACGATGTGCTTAAGTTGAAATTTCATGTTAGATTACTCCTAATTGAGAAAAACAAATCTCGTTATTTTGATAACGATTATCATTCATTATACACAAATGATAATCAATATCAATATTAATTAAAAAAATTTTTACATTTTTTCTTAATCGCCGGGTAAGAAGGCCACAGCTGCTCGAATCATAAATTCATCTGTTCTGTGGTGTTCCAGTTCAATAAAATGAAACCTGTGTATTGATTGCGAATCTAAAATCTAACGCATAAGGTGCAGACCGGTATGCTTTTCTCTCCATCACTCTGAGCATGTTCAATAAGAAAAATAGGCAAATCACACCTTCTTGGCTGATTGGGTGGGTGGCGATTGTGCTGGCGATGTTGCAACCGACGGTTGCAACCGCTCAGAGTGAGGATGAGCTGTTGCCACCCGAAGAGGCTTTTGCATTCAGTAGTGAATGGGTGGACAATACTCTGATAGCCCGCTGGCAGATTGCGGATGGTTACTATATGTACCAAGACAAAATCGCCGTGGAGTCACTGACCGATGGGGTTGAGGTCGGTCCGTTGACCACCTCACCCGGCCAGCCGAAAATCGATCAGTTTTTCGGTGAGGTAGTGATTTATACGGATTTGGCGGAAGTACAGATTCCACTCATTGCCCAAACTCCGATGACGGGTGTTTCACTGGCGGTCTGGGGGCAGGGCTGTAATGAACCGGTGGGTGTCTGCTATCCACCCATTAAGCATGAAGTGTCTAACCCATTGGTATTCATCGGTACCGCCCAAGCGCAAGAAAACCCGGCGCCGGAACCGGCGGAGGCTAGCCCGGCATTGAATGCTCTTTCTGACCTGCTCAGTGATTTACCCAGTGTGACCGCCGACAATCTGCTTGAAGTCGACCAGGCATTTCAACTGGATGTTTTACCGGTTGGTGAGCAGATTTTACGGGCTTCGTTCCAAGTGGCTGAAGGTTATTACCTATACCGGGATAAATTGGCTTTCACCGCCGCGGGCGCGGCAAGAATACAAGAACCGACACTGCCTCCCGGTCAGGCATACCGTGATGCCTACTTTGGTGATGTAACCATCTATCCGGAGAATTTTACGATCGATCTGCCGATGATTCGTGCGACTCCGGCGGCATCGGTCATTGAAATCACCGCCGCCTACCAAGGCTGCGCGAAAGATCTGATCTGTTATCCGCCGGTTGAAAAAACGTTCACCGTCGCTCTCCCCAGTCTGATCGACCGCGCGGATGCTGCCACCGACTTATCATCAATTGGTGAATCGACCGGCACCTCCCAGTGGTCGAACCTCAGTATCTGGTGGCTGATCATTTCAGCGTTTGGTACCGGACTGCTATTGACTTTCACCCCCTGTGTACTGCCGCTGATACCCATTCTGTCCTCCATTGTTATTGGTCAGGGTGGGCATGGCCGCATGCGTGGTGGAATTTTGTCGATGATTTATGTCTTGGGTACCGTAGTCGCTTATGCTTTCATTGGTGCCGTCGCCGGTGCGACCGGCGAGCAGTTGAGCGCTTATTTTCAAAACGCCTGGGCAATTGGCATAATGAGCGCGGTTTTTGTTCTGATGTCCCTATCGCTGTTCGGTCTTTATGAAATAAGGATGCCGGCGGGGCTGGCCTCGCGTATTCAGGAACAAAGCACCAAAATAGGTGGCGGTAAAGTCGGCGCGGTATTCATACTCGGCGTATTGTCCGCACTGGTGGTGAGTGCGTGTGTGTCACCGCTGTTGATTTCTGCACTCAGTATTGCCATTGCTAAGGCCGACCCCTATCTGGGCGCGGCGATGATGACTGCCATGGCACTTGGGATGGGTGCTATCCTCATCGGGATTGGTTTTGGAGTCGGGGTCGCGCTACCCAAGGCCGGGCCATGGATGGACCGGCTGAAGCAAACTTTCGGTGTCATGCTATTGGCGGTTGCGATCTATCTGCTGGGTAATCTATCCGCCGTTCCGGTGCTTCTACTTTGGGGTGGGCTGTTCGTGGTAACGGGAGTCTATCTGGGTGCTTTCCAAGAACTGCCTGAAGATGCAGCTGGCTGGCGATATTTCTGGAAAGGCATCGGTCTGGTGCTGCTGATCTGGGGGGTGCTCAATCTGCTCGGTGGTTTACTGGGCAATCGCGACGTTCTGCAACCACTGCAGTCCATTGCGGCGCTGAGTCTACACCGGGTGCCGACTGCATTCACCTAGCACGGTCACCATTTTGTTGCATCAGCGAAACAACGTAGCCGGTGCTCGACGACGGCTGCCCATGGTCACTGCTGTCATCTTGGTTTCACTCACCGCTCTTGGCGCCGGATATCTGTGGCGCCAGCTGTTCGTCGAATCGCAAGACCCCATGCATCACATCAACTATCTGCGCAACTTCGAAAACGATTGGCGCGTTCTGAATGCCGATCCCGTACGCGTAGACGATTGGGTTGATAAGGTCTTGCTGTTCAACTTTTGGGGTAGCTGGTGTCCTCCCTGTGTTGAAGAGATGCCGCTTCTGGATCGTTTCAATGCCACGCACGACGCGATCAAAATCATTGGCATCGTGGTTGATCAGGAATCTGCGGCGACGGATTTTCTGTCGCAATTCGAGATTGATTTTCCATCACTGCTACTCAACCAGTCTATCGTCACCAGCATGCTGGAGAAATACGGCAATGCCGACATGGTATTGCCTTACTCCGTTGCCTTTGGCAAATCTGGAGAACTGTTTTTCACCAAAGTCGGTCCGCTTGATGAGGAGGAACTTCGGCGTCTGATTGAGTAAAATGCTGATTAAAACGAACCTCTCCCGGTTGTCGTGCGTTGACCGGGTTGAGTTAGAATGCATTTAAGTGTCAATAAATTCATTCTAATTGCTTTTATAATCCACTAAAATAAAGCCAATAACTTTTTACTTACCAATCATTCATGTCACGCATTCTGCTTCTACACGGCCCCAATCTGAATCTACTCGGGCGCCGGGAGCCACATCACTACGGTGTGCTCTCCCTTGATGAGATCAATCAGCGCGCATTGGCACAAGCGGAGCATGCCGGTCATGAATTGATTGCTAAACAGAGCAATGCCGAGCATGAATTGGTGGATTGGGTGCAGACGGCGGCCACCGATGGGGTTGATTTCATCGTCATCAATCCAGCCGCATTCAGTCACACCAGTGTGGCGTTGCGCGATGCGATGATTGCGTCGGCCCTGCCATTTATTGAAGTTCACCTATCTAACATTTATCGGCGGGAAGCCTTTCGCCATCATTCCTATTTTTCAGACATTGCCGTTGGCGTCATCAGCGGACTGGGCGCGCAGGGTTACGAGTTGGGCATCCAGGCCGCACTCGCGCAGCTTGATTCGCCGAAGAACAACTGACGATCATGGACCTTCGTAAGATCCGCAAACTGATTGAAATTTTTCATGCTTCCAGTCTCAGTGAGATTGAGATTCGGGAGGGTGAAGAGTCCATTCGACTGTCACGGGTGGTCTCTCAGAGTTCGGGTACGCCATCGCCGGCGGTGGTGCACATACCTGTGCAGGACCAGCACTCGTTGGACGATATTACGATCGAAGATGGAGTGGATGGCAGCGAAGACGAGATGACTTTTCCAGTGCTCTCGCCTATGGTGGGCACCTTTTTTGTCGCTTCTTCACCGGCCGAAGCGCCCTTTGTCAAGGTTGGAGATTCCGTCAGTGTCGGCGAACCGCTCTGCCTGATCGAAGCGATGAAGATATTCAATCAGATCGATGCTGACCGCAATGGAGTCGTCGTGAAGATTCTCAAGGACAGTGGTGATCCGGTTGAATATGGTGAACCACTGTTTATTTTGCGTGAATGATTGAAAAAATCGTGATCGCCAATCGCGGCGAGATTGCGTTGCGTATTCTGCGCGCCTGTCGTGATCTGGGCATTGCAACGGTTGCCTTGCACTCGGAAATTGATAGTGAAGCCAAATATGTAAAACTTGCTGACGAATCGGTCTGTATCGGGCCGGCCAATTCGACGCAGAGCTATCTTAATGTGCCGGCGGTTATTGCCGCCGCGGAAGTTACTAATGCCAGTGCCATTCATCCCGGTTATGGCTTCCTGTCGGAAAACGCCGATTTCGCCGAGCGCGTGCAGCAGAGTGGTTTCGTTTTCATCGGTCCGTCACCGGTTTCAATCCGCCAGATGGGCAACAAGATTGAAGCGATTCGAACGATGGAAAAAGCAGGTCTACAGTGCGTACCCGGTTCTAATGGCGCACTGGGCGATGACTTGGATGCCATCAAAGATCAAGCCGACCAGATTGGCTATCCGCTTCTGATCAAAGCGGCAGCCGGTGGCGGTGGCAAAGGGTTGCGTCTGGTTGAAGACTCATCACAGCTAGAGCACGCACTGGCTATATCGCAGAGTGAGTCCAGCCACGGCTTCGGTGATTCGACGCTGTATTTGGAAAAGTACTTACACAATCCAAGACACATCGAAGTTCAGGTGTTGGCCGACAGTTTGGGTCATACCGTGTACTTGGGCGACCGCGACTGCTCCATTCAGCGCCGCCGGCAGAAGTTGATTGAAGAAGCGCCTGCCGTTGGCATTCCAGACGAGCAGCGCCGTCAGTTGGGTGAGAAATGTGTCGCCGCGTGCCAGGACATCGGTTATCTAGGCGCTGGAACACTGGAATTTCTTTATGATGGTGAGCAGTTTTACTTCATCGAAATGAATACGCGGGTGCAGGTTGAACACACCGTAACCGAATTTGTAACCGGCATTGATATTGTTAAAGAGCAAATTCGGATTGCCGCATCGGAACCGTTGCGATTTAAACAGGATGAAGTACAGATGACCGGCCATGCTATTGAGTGCCGAATCAATGCCGAGCACCCGGTCACGCTCATGCCTTCGCCCGGGGTGATCAGTATCTACCATCCACCGGGTGGACCGGGCGTGCGCATTGATTCCCATATTTATTCCAACTACGAGATTACCACACACTACGATTCGCTGATTGCTAAGCTGGTCACTCATGGACAGGATCGAAACGAGGCACTCGTTAGGATGCGGGGCGCGTTGGATGAATTGGTGATTGAAGGAGTGGATACGACGATCGCACTGCATCAGATGATTCTGGCGAAAAAGAAATTTCGACGTGGCATTGTCGACATCAATTATCTGGAGCGCTCGCTGGAAAATTGACTGTGGCGACGAGCGATTATGCTTGGGTCAAAGTTTCCGTTGACTGTCTCGCTGAGCGAGTTGATGCGGTTGGTGAAGTTCTTGAGAATTTCGGCGCGCAGTCCGTAGCCATTCTGCTTTCAGGCCCGGACCGTAGGTGTGTTGAAGCGTTGTTCGATAGGAATTTTGATGCGCGGGCGACCATTCTGCACGAGTTGAATCAGTTCAACGATACCGACCGTGAGTATCGGGTCACCTTGATGACGCTGGTTGACCGAGATTGGGTGCGCGAATCACAGCGATTATTGAAGCCGGTCGACGTCAATCATCATTTCAGCATCATTGCCCCCTGGCATGATATCAAGGTGGATGATCGGTACACGGTGATCATCAATCCTGCTACCGCGTTTGGTACCGGTCATCACGAAACAACATTGCTGTGCGCAAGGCAGCTTTCCAGATTGAATCTCAACGGCCGTCGAATGGTTGACTATGGTTGTGGAAGTGGTGTGTTGGCCACTGCGGCGCTGCGATTTGGTGCTGAATGCGCGTGGGGTGTTGATATTGATCCAATGGCGCTGAACAATAGCCGGGAAAATGCCACCTTGAATGGTGTTGCGGATCAATTTCTGAGTTGTTTACCACAGGAATTGCCCAATGAGCTGCAGGTGGATATCGTGGTGGCCAATATCTTTGCTGATGCGCTGGTTGAATTGAGCGATGAACTGACGCGCCTGACCCGACGGGAAGGCTACCTCATACTCTCCGGGGTGCTGTTATCGCAGATTGAAGCTGTCATTGCCGCCTATCCGAGTCAATTTCGATTTGCTGTGGCCCATTTGGGTGAATGGGCAACCCTGACTGGCTGGCGTCGCGAATGATCAGTTTGCCGGTCGTTGCGGTTACCTGTTAGATGTGGGATCGGGGCATGAATAGCGCACTCGATCGATCGCCAATGACTGCCAGGTGGCGGGATATTCTGCATAAAGATCACAGAAGATCCTTGGTTTTTGTGTGTCTATCCGTTTGGATGCACGCAACAATGGTGACCGCCATGTCAACTTTGGTGCCGAACATTATCGACGATATTGGGGGTGTACAGTTGATTCCTTGGGCTTTTGCATTGTATGAAATAGGGTTCATTATAGTTGGTGCCGGTAGTGGACTCGTCGTTTATCGTCATCAGCTGCGCGGGCCGTTGAGTTATGCGGCGTTGCTGTTTGCACTAGGAAGTGTAATTTGCGCCGCGGCGCATCATATGCCGATTCTCATGCTCGGCCGCTTCGTGCAGGGAGTGGGTGGTGGTGGATTGATTGCCATGTCATTTATCGGCATTGGTGCGCTTTTTCCCGAACATCTGATGCCAAGAGCGATGGCCACAGTATCTGCAATTTGGGGTGGTTTTGCATTTTTAGGACCTTTGATTGGTGCGTTGTTTGCTCAGCATCTGTCCTGGCAGAGTGCTTTCTGGTTTTTTGCAGTGACGTCAGTTGTGTTGTCGGTGTGGATTCGCCGCGGTATTGCAGAAAAAAGGGTTCACAAAATAGTGGAAGCAGAACTCAGTTTTCCGATTCGTCGGCTATCCGTTCTGTCAGCGGGGGTACTACTGATCGCGGCCGGAGGCATTGACATTACAGTTACCAGAACGCCCATATTGATTTTATCAGGCATTGGTTTTCTGGTGCTGTTTCTCCGTATGGATGCCGCGGGAGAGAAGAATCGTTTTCTGCCTAGGAATCCCATTGGCTTGAAAAATCGGGTGGCGGCAGGATTGACGATGATTCTCTGTTTCGCCATTGCGACAACGGCTGTTACGGTCTATGGACCGTTGTTTATGATTCACATTCATCAGGTATCTATCATCACCGCCGGATACGTAGTCGCCTGTACTGCCATCGGCTGGAGCTTGGGAGCTCTGGCCATTGCTGGCATTTCCCCGGCTCAGGATACCCGGGCGATTATGCTGGGCATGCTAGTGTTAACTCTATGCATCACCGGATTTGTCTACGCGATTACTGAGGGTCCAGTGTATATTTTGGCGGTGCTGGCGTTGTTGGAAGGGGCCGGGTTCGGGATTGCTTGGGCCTGCATTCTTCGGCGAATTTCAGGTCTGACTGACCTAGAAGATCGCGAACGCGCATCAGCGGCTATTCCAACCATCCATCGATTGGGATATGCCATTGGTGCTGCTTTTGTTGGAATCGTGGCGAATGCCGGAGGATTGGAGATGGATGTCGCTCGGGAGACGGTTGAATCAGTCGCTCGTTGGGTGTTCCTCGCCTGCCTACCATTCGCACTGCTCGGATTACTGGCTACATGGAAATTCGTGAGCCGCCGATGATCTGCGCGATGTAAGTCAATCTCTATTATTTCAGTTCTGGGTCGGGTAGACCATATCGATTGCAGGAAAAGCATTCGAGACTGTCCAGAATTTCTACAGCTCCCGAGTATTGAGTTCGATCCATATCCGGGTCCGGCACCACAATGACTCTCATGTTTGCCGCAATGCCAGCCGCCAGTCCGGCCGGAGCATCTTCAAAGATCAGAATCGATTGTGGGTCCGCGCCCATTTTGCTGGCGGCGGTCAGAAAAATATCCGGTGCCGGTTTGGCGGCGCGAATATCTGGATCATCACCGGTCACAATGGTTGGAATGAGGTTGAACCAGGACCTATGCCGGGTGGTTTTGAGCAGAAATAACGCTCTGGAAGAACTGGTGGCCACTGCGATGGGAATGTTGTGATGATGCAGGTGACGGATCAGTGATTCAGCACCGGGTTTGGCGTCACATTTGGCGAAACCTTCTCGCATCAAATCGTTACGTTCGGTGAGATATTCCTGCGGTGAGATGGGCAGATCCAATGTTTCAATCAGATAGTGGGCCGAATCGGCGGCGGCACGGCCGATCATATTGGCTTTGATGGACCAGTCAAAAGTCTTGCCAAATCGGGTTACGATTGTCTGAGTGGCACGCGTGTACACCGGTTCAGTATCAAGTAGTAGACCGTCGACATCAAAGATTACAAAGCGGACAGGATTTGTATGTTGCATGTTGATCTTGATTCAGTTAGGTGTTGGGTCAGGTATCCTTGTCGGCACCGGTTCTGATCGGGGAACAAGTAACCAAAGAGAAAAAATCAGGTAGCTCTGCGTGTCTGCGCGCTATTATGCAAGGTATCGTAGGAGGTTAATGTAAAGACATCCGATGTAAACGATTGGTTTATACTTCATGCTATAAGTTATGAATGGGTTTGGTGGCGTGTCCTGTGATTGTCACCCGACGTTTCGACCCGACGTGGTGTTGAGATTTTCATCAGTGCCTCATTATATCTATTTGTTATAAAACACAATGAATCGGAATATACCAACCTCAGTTCGTGTTACATATTGAAACTTTAGATATAGATATCCTGACCTTAAACAAAATAACCCTGACCTTAAACAAAATAACCAAATGATTTTTTGTTCATCGGGTGGTCATTTTAATCCAATTCAGTCCGGCGACCGGCGTGGTCGGTGGCATGCGGTGTTGAATGCCAGTCCGCGGCAACAGTCATGGACAATCCGCCAGTTCCGGATCGGATAGACCGCTGTGGTGCAATTGAGGGCGGTGAGCAGGGGCGGAAACGAATTCTTGACGGGATGACTGACGCAGTGGTTCATCGTCCTTCAACTTTTGGTGTTGGGCTGCAGAAATGGGTTGGCGTCAGATGTGCCGGTCATGGCGGTTGTGGTTCGATCGTTCAGTAGGCGGATGGTATTGAGGGACAGCCGTGGCGACCAAGGTAGGGATCTTTAGCCGTTATTCGAGTTCCACCGGTAGTCGCATGATTTCATTCGAGCGTGCATCGTCGGGCCTGCACCATGCCGGCGCGACCTTGTGTCACGCGAGCAGGCGTGTCGATGCAGAGAACAGGTCGTTAAACTGTTGCAAAAGAAAAGCGAATTGCTGGCTGTATCAGTGTTCGATGCCAACCGCTGTTGCAGTGGCGGTGAGTCGTTTGTGATTGCCGCAGGTTAACATGCAAATGGAATAAAGAAGAATCAATATGATTCAAGCGTTTCACATTTGTCAGGTGGGTATGGTCGGCAAACTGTTACGGATGCAGGAGAAATGCAAACCATTGCGGCGCCCACGTGTAACTACTAGGTCGGTCGTGCTCAACCGGCGGCGCGTACTGACCGTCACAATCGCCTGCCAACACCTGCTTAACGGACGATTCCAGTTACCAATGATGTTATCATTCGCACGCAGGTCTGACTGAAATAAGCATCTGAGTCCGGTTGTAGCATGAACCATCATTTGCCGCAACAGAGCTACCGCCCCGGCTGCGAATGGAGTCGGATGGAAGGTCAACGAAAAAAACTTAAAAAAACTGACATTTGATTTGGAGATGTTTATAATTCGAGCGGTCGGGCAGGAACCACGAGTTCTCCGGCGTCACCAAAAACTGATGATTGAACACTGAGATGAGTTTCATGGACCAATACAATGAGATTAGCACAGCGAGCGCGTCGGTGGATGGGGTACGGCAATCCGACCGGGCCGGCAAGGCCGCGGTCAATGGCAGAATCCTTCTCACCCCCCCCCCCCACACGCACATCGAACTGATTTAAAACCCCGCGGTTTCCAGGGCCTGTGGCGTCTGCTGCGGGCGACGCTGCCGGCGGTGGCGCTCGTGGTTTTCAGCGTGCCGGAAACGGCGCAGGCAGCCAGGACTGTCACCCTGTCAGCCGCCAGCAAGACGATTACAGAGGGTGATTCGGGTAAAAAGGATGTTGTCATCAATATCGCCGTCGGCCAGGCGCCCAGCGGTACCGATGCTATTTTGGGTATCACCATTGTTGGCACCGGCACCGGCAAGGTAACCCCAAACACCAATACATCTTCAACTTCGTGCACCAGTCCATCTCCAGCCGGTGCTGATATCTGCTATACTGAATCAACCGTTGCCATAGCCACAGGTCAAACTACCGGAACCTTCACCTTGAGCATTATTGGTGATACGGAACATGAGCCGGACGAAACGGTCACCGTGAGAATTGGCGGCTTACCAGTGTTTTCGGAGAACTGGGGGAGAGGCGACATCACGCTGACCATCACCAACGATGATATGCGACCCACCGCCACAAAGGTGCCGGCAAAGCCGGCCACACCGACCGCCACGGAACTCAGCGGGCAGGTGACGCTGACCTGGACCGACCCGGGCGATGCCACCATTACCAAATGGCAGTATCGGCAGAAGGCCGGGAGTGCCGCATGGGGCAGTGAGATGGATATTCCCGGCTCCGGATCCAGCACCACTGAACACACGATAACCGGGCTGACCGATGGTACCGCATACCAATTCCAGGTGCGGGCGGTGAATGACTTCGGTGGTTCCGGCGCCGGTGAAGGTGCCTGGTCTGATGCGGTTACCATCACGCCGGAATTGATCAAGCCGGTGCTGATGGTATCGGCAGCGGCGGATGGTCAGGCGGTGCTGACCTGGACCGTGCCGGACGGCACGCATCCCGGTAAACTGATTACCGGTGCCGTCGAACTGACCCAGTGGAACTGGCGATTCCGGCTGAAGGGAGAGGAGTGGCCTGCAGTTGCTGAGATCACGCCACGCACCGCCGACCCTGACGTCCGAACTTACACGCATGACTATAATCAGATCTATGCATCGTTTGGCCATGACTTTCCCAAGGTTCCTAATGGTGCGGTGGTGGAGTATCAGGTTTATGTGAGGGGCACGAGTGTTGCGGGTAGTTTAAATACTGCTGACCAAGTCCCCGCCCCTGGGTCTGACATACCCTGGTCCAACACAGTTGAAACCACCGCCATCCACACGGCGCTGCCGGGGCTGAATTTCACTCCGTCGAGCCTGACGGTGAAGAAGGGCAAGAGTGCTTCGTACACCGTGGCGCTGACGGCGGCCGTGGCGGGCACGCTGAGCATCACCAGCGGTGATACGGCCAAGGCGACGGTGGACCCGGCCACCTTAACCTTTACGACCGGCAATTACAGCACGGCACAGACGGTGACGGTGACCGGCGTGGACACCGGCAGTGCGACCATCGATCATACGTTCACCAAGACCGGCGCTTCGGCACCCCTGACTACCGCTCAGCTGTCGGTGACGGTGTCGGACGACGAAGTCCTGCGCCAAGCCCATGAGGGCAGCGTCCATGCGTTGCATGCACAGTTCGGTCAGTCCATGCTCGGGGTGGCCAACGACATCATCGTCAGTCGCACCGGCGACATCGTGTCGGCGCGCGGCAATAGCCTGCGCATCGCTGGGCGGCAGTTCCCGTTTGGAGCGTCTCCGCCATCGGCCGCATCGTTGCGACCGGACCGGGAAGTGGACTGGACGCGCCGGCGGGTGGACAGTGTGCTGGACCTGCTGGCCGACGGTTCGTTCAATCTGTCGATGGCGGCGGATGGGTCGTCAGGTATCGGCGGCCTGACGTTCTGGGGTCAGGGTGGCCGGACGAGTTTCAAGCGCCACAGCGAGACGCGTTCCGCTGACGGTCGTGTGACGGTCGGTGGCCTCGGGGTGGAGCTGCCGGGTGCTGACTGGCTGGGCGGTCTGGCCTATTTTCGCACGCGTGGCAAGGGCACTGTGACCACCACCAACGCGGCTGGCAACAGTACCCGGTCGGAAGAGGAACTGACGATGAACAGCGTTCATCCGTATGTGCACTGGCAGGCGACCGAGGCGGTGGAGCTGTGGGGTACGCTGGGCTACGGCAAGGGTCGGGCGGACAGTGATCTGGTGCAGGCGACCAATGCCATCATTGCTCGCAAGGGTCGGGTGGAGTTGCTGTCGGCGCTGGTGGGTACGCGGGTGGCCTGGCGTCCGGAGTGGTCGTTCAAGGGCGAGGTGATGGCCGCCGAGATGACCACCAAGGGGTTGTCGGCGACGACGATGAAGAGCAGTCAGTTGCAATACCAGGCGGTCTTGGAGTGGAGTCGCCCACAGAGCCAGTCGGATGGCAGTGAGTGGCGGCCGAAACTGGAAGCCGGGTTGCGTTATGACGATGATGATTATGCGACGGGGCTGAATATGGTGCTGGCCGGCAGTATGCATTACACGGATGCGGAGGGTCGCTGGTCGTGGAATTTAGGTGGCAGCGTGCTACGGTCAAGTGCCAGTCGCCGTTATCGCGAGCACGGCGTGTATGTGGGTGTTGAGCTGCGCGCCGGTGCGAACGATGTTGGGCCGAGCATGAGTCTCACGGCCACGCAGGGTACAAAGGCTGAAGTACAGCAGGCGGCCTGGGCCGAGTCAACGCTGGACGACAATGGGACGGCGCCGGACGCATCAGATGGCGTGGACACGCAGCTGGAGTTGGGCTATGGTCTGCCGTGGGGTGCCGGGCATCTGAAACCGAAGGTGTCATTGGTGTTGCCGGCGGCCGGTTCACCGGTATATGCCACCGGTTTTGACTACCGGCACCGAGACCACTTCAGTGTCGGTGTGGCGCTCACCCACAAGCCACAGGTGGACCGTGGTAATGGCATCCGGCTCACCGGTGCGGTGAGCTGGTAACGTTCACCTGAGGTCGTGCCGGTAAATGACCTTCTGATTCAGGCATCTTTTGCTTGGTGCAAAGCATGTCCGAGACCCGGAGTTCAATGAGTGACTGAATCATTGTCCGGGTCATCGCGTTGATATGCTAAGATCGTGCAGGGTGGCCGTCGGGAGGGCTGATTGACCCGGATGAGACGGCCCCTGCGTGGTGGTCAATGATCATCAATGGTTGAAGTTCGGTAACGGGTGTTCTGTTGAAGCCGCCGGCGTCAGCTGTGTGCTGAACCGGTCAGTGCTTCCATTTCTCGTTCGTCGTGTGGTTTGACGGTCGGTTGCGGCGTCGAATAGGATGATGTCCTGGTCAACTGTGAGCCGGCGGGCGACCGGCAGTGAGGTTTGACGACCGGACGACCCTTTATCAAGAGATTCCAGACTGTCCTTGCGGAAGACCGACGTGTTCCGTGCCAGACGGATTTTTGTGTCAGCCTCATTTTGCACACCCGAAGCCCCTGAAATTGGGGACACCATAAGATCAACATTTGAAATGACTGTGCTTCTACAGAGCATTTGTGGAATTGGACTGGTATTAAGTTCATTTCAGGATGTCTGAACTTATGGCACATTCATTTTGACTTACATCTGTCGATTTGAGCTCCTCGCTAAAAGCAGATACGTCCATCGCTGGTCTGCCGACCATGGAGCGTTGGCATTCACTTCAATTTTGGCACACCACTCCATCAGAACGTTAAACGGCTCAACTTCGTCAAGGAGAATGCCGCCATCCCGCATTTGCGAGTAGTCTTCATTGAGCAACGCAAGCTCATCCCCTGTGGGTATGAGTCGCAGATGCCCCGAAACTGTGGACTCATAATCAATTCGTTTACCTCGGACGTCGCTATCTTTCCCCACGAGAGAGATCTTGGAAGCGTGTCTTGGTCACATTAAAGGCATGCCTTTAATGGGTTGGTAATCCAATTGGGCAATGTAACTTGAAAAGACTTCAGTTCATTCAAATCTTCGTGGGAAAGTTCCGGCAAAACAGTGTCAAAGCTGTTTTCAACTTCCTGGGGATCGAGTCAAGAGAGTGTTCGAATTAGTTCTCCAGCCTTTCTATGCGGTGCCGCTAGTTTCCATGGTGGCACGTGCTGTAGGTGGACAGACGACAGACCAAAACTGAGTATTCGTCTCGGACCTGATGTAACCACATAATCCAATTCGAAAGGTTGCTGCGACTGACAGACAAATGCGTGCAGCTTTTCCGCTGGAAGAGAAATTTTCGATTACGAATGTTGATCTTCATGTAGAGCAACTTATGACGCTTTCTAATCGTGATGATGGTTGATTCAAAGTAAAGACTCTGTTGCCTCTGTATTCATTGAGTCTGAGGGAACTTTGATGCGATGATGACTTTAGGTCGAAAAATCCAACTCGTCTGGTAGATCACATAACACCAACCTGCCTTCATCGCAGCTAGACCCACAATCCCTCAACCATCTCGTACCGGTGGGCAACTATAATGGTGCGGGTCAGTGGCAATCTCGTGTGTACTTGACTCACTTATCTGTATTGAACTTAAGAGATGGATTACGATTCTCTGTTTTGCCAGTCTATCGACCGATTAAAGGCGGCCGGAAACTATCGCGAATTCAGCGATCTTGAGCGGCAGGCCGGTAACTATCCGCGCGCGATGGATCATTCCATCGGCCGGGAGATTACCCTCTGGTGCAGTAACGACTATCTCGGCATGGGTCAGCATCCGGTGATCGCGGATGCGATCTGTAAAACTGTTCGGGAAGTTGGCGCCGGCGCCGGCGGCACGCGGAACATTGCCGGTACGAGTCATCCACTAGTCTTACTTGAGAATGAATTGGCCGAATTACATGAAAAAGAAAGGGCTCTGGTATTTACTTCCGGCTATGTTGCCAATTCAACGGTGCTCAGTACATTGGGTCGCTTACCCGATATGGTGCTTTTCTCAGATGCGCTGAATCACGCATCCATGATTGAAGGTGTTCGGTTTGGTCATTGCGAGCGCCACATTTTTCGTCATAACGATGTCGCGCACTTGGAAGAACTGTTAGCCAGTGTGGATATCAACCGACCCAAGCTGATTGCTTTTGAATCTGTTTATTCAATGGATGGTGACATTGGACCCATCCGGGAGTTCTGCGATTTGGCGGATCGCTACCAGGCGCTGACTTATCTTGATGAGGTGCATGCGGTCGGACTGTATGGCAATTCGGGTGGTGGTGTGGCGCAACAGGAGGGACAGTCAGATCGGGTGAACGTCATTCAAGGCACTTTGGGTAAAGCGTTTGGCTTGGTCGGCGGCTACATCGCGGCCAATGCAAAACTGATCGATTACATACGCTGCTTTGGGAGTGGTTTCATTTTTACCACTGCCATGCCGCCATCCACGGCAGCTGGCGCGGTAGCCAGTGTTCGTCACGTCCGCCAAGATGTTCAAAGCCGCCGGCAACTGCATCGAAACGTCCAAGTTGTCAAATCAAGGCTGGCCGAAGTAGGCTTGCCGGTGCTGTCCAATCCCAGTCACATTGTCCCGGTCATGATCGGTGACGCCAAACGGTGCCGGCACGCCAGTCATCTCCTGCTGGAAAAATATAATATTTTTGTTCAGCACATCAACCATCCAACCGTTCCGGTCGGAACTGAGCGGCTGAGAATTACGCCGACACCACTACACACGGATGAAATGATCGAGCAGCTCGTTGCAGCTCTGGTCAGTGTTTTTAAGGAATTACAACTTGAGCATCCGTCATCTTTCAACTCAACAGCATAGAGTTTAGCACTTTATACCATGCGCGAGTTTGTTCTCTAGTCAATCCTGTACGGATGTAAGGACATTGAGACCGATGTGATGAATGGGTGACGATCGCCGGCTCAATATTTGCTATGGAATTTTGCATTCAACTCTCCGCAGACTATCCGGAAAAGTCTTATGGCGGCGAGCAGGTCTATCGTGACATGCTGGAGCAGGCGATACTCGCCGACACGCTTGCCTTTGAATCTGTTTCCATTACCGAGCATCACCTCATCAACTGTCTGATGATGCCGGCACCACTGCAGTTCGCCGTCAAGATCGCTGCACATACAGACTCCATCAACATCATCACCTCGGTTGTGGTTCTGCCACTGCATGATATGCGGGTGTTTGCCGGAGAAATTGTAGTCGCTGATATTTTTACGGCACAACGACTGTTGCTGGGAGTGGGGCGTGGCGCTTATAAATTCGAGCTGGAACGTCTGGGTGTTCCCATATTGGAAACTCAGGAGCGATTCGATGAGTCTCTAGCAGTACTCAAGGCACTGTTGAGCGAAGAAGAGGTGTCCTGGAATGGCAACTACTATTCATTCGAACCCTTAACGATCATGCCGCGCCCGGTGCGAGTGGGTGGCCCGCCCATGATGGTGGCAGTTGTCAATCCCGAACGGGTTTACAGTTATGCGAAGCAGGGCATGCATGTTCAGACCACACCGCTGGCCGGCGGGCAGGGATTACTGGAGCGACAGGTGGCATCCTTTCATCAAGCGAAGGAAGAACTGTCAGATGTGGGTGACAGCCTGACTCTCACATTATCACGGGTCGGTTTTGTGGCGCAAAATGAACGTGCGCGCCGCACCATTCTGGAAACGGCACAGGCCTATTACAGTCGTTTTGACAATGTATTTACCGGGCCTGGCATTGTGGACGCCGGCATGATCAGACCGTTGCCGCGCAACCAGTCAATTGAAGAGCTGGCCGAGAACATTCTGATCGGTTCGCCAGCAGAATTGATCGATCGATTGGTACCGTATGCGCAATTGGGGATTGATCGGATGGTTTTGAATATTAACTTCGGCGTCAGTCAGTTGGAAACGCTGGAGTGTATTCACTGTCTTGCCGAAGAAGTGCTTCCTCACGTTAAGTGACGAATAATGATTGTGATGCAGAAAAGAAATGATCTAACGGCATGACGAGGGTTGAGTGTCCATTCAGTATTGAGGGTCACGGCGAACCACTGATTCTGATCCATGGTATCGGTGCGGATCGCCGTGCCTGGCGCTTTATAGTGCCGATATTGAGACAACATTTTCAGGTGATCAGTTATGATCTTCGCAGTCACGGACAGGCACCGTTAACGGCGGTCGATTATGGGCTTGCGGAGTTGGTCGATGATCTTGAATGTGTTCGTGAACGAAGCGGCGTGAAAAAGGCACATTTTGTCGGACACTCGCTTGGCGGTATGATCGGCCCCGCCTATGCGCGCAAGTTTCCACAGCGAGTTCTGTCACTTGCGCTACTGTCGACGGCAGCCGGCCGTAGTGCCGATGATCGTCAAAAAGTCTGGAATGTGGTACATTCAATGGAGCAGGAAGGGGTTGCGAATCGACTCAAGACGCTGACAACCCGATGGTTCACTGATGAGTTCATTGCGCAGCATCCAGACATAGTTGATGCGCGTCTCAAGCAGATCATTGACATGGATGTCGCCAACTTCCTCAACGTTTTCAAAATTTATGCCGGTACGGAAATGATGCCGTGGCTACATGAAATCAACGTACCAACGTTGGTTTTGACCGGTGAAAACGATGGTGGATGTAGTCCGCGGCTCAATCAAATGATCGTCGAGCGGATGCCGGATGCGGAACTTGTTATTCTGCCGCACTACAAGCACGCGATACTGCTTGAGGCCGGGCGCGAGGTGGCCGAGCAGATTGTCAAGTTCATTGACCGGCGATTTTCCCGATAAATCACTGTTACAATTGAGAAGGTCTCAATGATCAGGACGCTTAATTCAAACTGGTATGTTGATCCAACGATTTATCAGCAAGAACGGGAGCGCATTTTTCGGCCCAGTTGGTGGTTAGTAGGCCCCGCTCATTGGGTCGCCAAGTCGGGGGATTATCTGTGCGATCGGATCTGTGGTTGGCCGGTGTTTGTCTTGCGTTCTCAAGATGGAGTGTTGCGTGCTTTCTTGAATGTCTGTCGCCACCGGGGTGCTAGTCTTTTAGAAGAAGGCAATGGTACAGCTACCACTACAATCCGGTGTCCCTACCATGGCTGGCTTTATGATGATAAGGGTCGGTTGCAGAACGCTCCGCGTTTTGGTGAACAGCTGAACCATGAGGCTGACATGTTAGCGCTGAAAAAGATTGATGTTCACTTGTGGAATGGATTGGTATTCGTCAAAGTTGGATGGGACCAAGGCGAGAATTTTGATGATTGGTTGGGTGATGTGGACCATTTATGTGCTAATTTTCCCGGTCCCGCTGATCTTGATTACCACGACACCTTCACCGTTGCAGGGCAACTCAACTGGAAGACCTACTGTGACAACACCGTCGAAGGGTATCACCTGAATCAGATTCACCCACGCTTGGGCAAGGCTTTGGCCGGTGGTAGGGTGCAGTTATTTTCCGTCAATGAAGGACGTTCAGTGGTATTCGATGTGACGCATGGTGCGAGCGGCGAAGCGCAGATCGCGAGAGGTAGTCAGGGGCTGTGGGTTTATCATTTTCCTGGATTGCAGTTGGTACTGGGTGAAAAGATCTTCAAAGCGGAGAGAGTTGAACCGCAAAGCCACCAAGACGTTCGTTCAAGAAACTGGGCTTGGTACGGTGGACTGGATGAAGCGGCGCGACATGACGCTTTTGCATGGGGTCGACAGATCGTTGAAGAGGATTTCGGCATCTGTTCGAAGGTGACGGAAAATATGCGTGCCGGTGTTTATTCACCGGGCCCGCTTTCACCAGCCATGGAAAAGCACGTGGCGCAATTTCAACAACTTGTCAAAGACATCCTGTTGAACGACGGATAGCAGTCGGTGAATGGACTTCGTCATATATTGCTAGCGGCCGCCGGTGGCATCCAGTATCGTACCGGTGCAGTAGGAAGACTTATCCGAAAGTAGCCACAGAATCGCTTCGGCAATTTCCTCCGGCTGGCCAACTCGTTGCATGGCAATGGTGTCTTTCAATTGCGCAAATCGCGTTTCCCCACCCACACTGTCATGCATTTCGGTCTGAATGAATCCCGCCCGGACCGCATTGACGCGAATGCCCTGTTCGGCGACTTCCTTGGCCAGGCCAATGGTCAACGTATCAATCGCCGCTTTTGATGCGGCATAGTCGACGTAGTCATTGGCCGCACCGATGCGCGCCGCGCCAGAGGTCAGGTTGATGATTGACCCGCCGCGCCCGCCATGCGCGGTTGACATTCGGTGAATGGCCTCGCGGGAACAAATAAAAGGTCCGACGACATTGACATCGAAAATTCGCCGAATGCGTTGCGCATTCATGGATTCCACGCGTGTCAGGGGCGCAAGAATGCCGGCGTTATTAACCAGTGCATCAAGCGTGCCGAGACGAGAGTCAATCTCACCGAACATTCGAGCAACCTGCCGTTCATCAGCAACATCGGCCTGCGCAGCAAGCGCGATACCACCGGCAGCTTGAATTTCTGCCACGACTGCTTCAGCGCGGTCCCGGTGGGTTGCATAATTGACAACGACGCTGAATCCGTTCGCCGCGGCTTTAATGGCGGTGGCGGCGCCGATGCCGCGACTGCCGCCGGTAACCAGTATGACCTTGCTCATTCTAATTCTCTATTGTGTGTCTGAAAGTTGTCGAGTGAATTCATTGACAAACATTGAAAAATTCCAGAACTTGAATGACTATCACGTTACTCGTGAAAACAGCCTCGCGCGGCACTCGCTATGCAGTAGTTGGCGCCTATGCATCGTGTCAGTTGGAGGCTTTCGAGTCGCTTTTCAACCACCGGCACCAGTTGCTAGACATGCACTACCGCCGCACCCATGTCGCAATGTTGAACCCCATTGATGCCGAGACATACGCGGAGATTTAACATTCCTATTCAATATGCTACTTCATATTGGTGGTGACCTAGGAGCAGTTTGATGATTCTTTCAGTCATTGAGTAGCATCTCCAAAATCTCCCAACATATTATCACCGAATAAACGATATACTAACAACTCAGGGATTCACAAAGGATTCTGGAAAATCTAGAACATTTTGAGTGAACATCTCAACTGCTTGAGAAATTTAAGTTCCTGCTGTAACCAGTGATGACTACGCCGACTATTTTTGAGACTTGCCGCCCGCGCGAAGATGTGTTGCAGGGGAAAGTTGCAGAAGCCGATTTTGCGGCGGACTTAGCGCAGGTGATGGTTGGCGAAGGTGCGCAAAATTATACAAATCCTGATCAATTTTTCGCCAACACCTATCCAACGCGTGGATTGAAAAACCTTTTGGCAAACGTCTGTAGTCGGTTAAGTGGTAGAGGTAGTGAAGTTGCGTCGATCTTCCGCCTTGATACGTCTTATGGTGGAGGCAAGTCCCATGGCTTAATTGCACTGTGTCATGTTGCTCGCAGCGGTTCAGAAATCTTTGGGATTGAGGAGTTTGTCGATCCAGAACTCATGCCTCGTCAATCCGTACGTATCGCTGCTTTCGATGGAGAAAATGCTGACCCGACCAATGGCCGTCGCATGCTAGAAGGGCATTTAGCTTTCACTCCTTGGGGTGAAATTGCCTTTGCACTCGCAGGTGTCGAGGGATATGAGCGAGTACGAAAGAGTGATGAAAATCGGGTGGCTCCAGGCGCTGAGACGTTGCGCGAATTGTTTGGTGGCCAGCCAACACTGATCCTACTGGACGAGTTATCGGTCTACTTGCGTAAAGTCAGCAAAGATATTAATGCTCGAGAACAATTGACAGCCTTCCTGACTTCTCTGTTCAAGGCTGTAGAAAGTACAAACAATGCCGCGCTTGTTTTCACGCTGGCTATTGGCAAAGATGGAATAGCGAAAGACGCCTATAGTGACGAGAATCAATTTATTGCCGACCAGATGGCAGAAGCAGAGAGTGTGTCAGCGCGCAAAGCAACGCTACTTAATCCAACAGAAGAAGATGAAACCATTCAAGTCGTTCGTCGTCGTTTATTTGAGTCAATTGATGAGACTGCGGCGGTTGCTGTTGGAAAGTCCTATCGAACGCTGTGGGAATCCCAGAAAGACTCCTTGCCAGAAATCGCTACTCGCCCCGAGTCCAGTGAAGCCTTCCGTTTGAGTTATCCCCTCCACCCCGAAGTTCTGGAGACCCTGACATCGAAGACCGCCACACTTGGTAAATTTCAACGAGTGCGCGGTATGCTGAGGTTACTGGCACATACGGTGGGTCAGCTTTGGGCAGAGCAACCGACCGACGCGACAGCAATTCATCTACACCATATTGACCTCGGCTACGAACCGGTCAGACAGGAGCTTGTAACTCGCCTCGAACAATCGCGATTTGTGCCAGCAATTTCCAATGACGTGTCTGCCGGGCAAGTCGATAAAACAGCATTGGCGCAGGAAATTGACAAAGATAATCATCAAGGTTTGCCACCCTATGCCTCTTATGTGGCACGCACGATCTTTATGCACACCTTAGCGTTCAACGAACCTCTGAAAGGAGTATCACCGGAACAACTGCGATACTCAATACTGGGCCCCTTGACGGACATTAGCTTTATTGAAGAAGCGCGTAAGAAGTTTATCGTTGAATCCGCCTATCTTGATGACCGCCCCGGTGCACCGATGAGTTTTTTGGCTGAGGCTAATTTAACTCAGATGATTCGACGAACAGAGGAACATGTAGATGCGGGGGAAGTGCGGGCTGAATTAAACGACCGAATTCGAGAAATATTTCGTGGTAAGACGTTGGATGTTGTAGCTTTTCCAGGTGGACCGTTTGATGTGACAGATGATATTGCTGATGGACGTCCGAAGTTGGTTGTTATCGGATATGATGCCTTGGCCATTTCGACTGCAGTCAATTCTGTGCCAGAGTTGGTCGGGAAAATTTATGAGAAGAAGGGGTCAACAGGGTCTGAAACCCGCTTACTTCGTAATCACTTGATCTTTGTGGTTGCCGATGAAGAGCTTAAAAAAACGATGCAACGTAAGACTTATCGTAAGTTGGCATTAAGGGAGATGGTTAAACCAGACCGCTTAACTGAACTTGCAGATTATCAACAGTTTCAACTACGTGAACTCGAGGCAAAATCGGAGCAGGAGTTGGCCCTGACTATTCAACAATGCTACCGCCATGTGTTCTACCCATCTCGCAATCATATTGGCACTAGTAACGTCGACCTAGCGCATACCACTCTTGACATCTACTCTACCTCCGACAAACCGGGCATGGGACAGCAACAAGTTGTACGAGTTTTACGAGACCTGAATAAGCTTCGTCTATCCGAAGACGAACCCGATTCACCATCTTATGTACGCGACCGGACACCGCTTAAGAAAGGACATATTTCAGTATTCTCGTTGCGAAACGAGTTTCGTCGTGATCCTGCCCTGCCAATGCTGGTTGGTGACGATATCTTTGTTCGTGGTGTAAGAAGGGGCATTCAACAGAGAGAATATGTTTATCAGCGAGACAAATTACTGTGTGGACCTGGTGAACCCGATGTCACTATTGAGATTGACGAGCAATCAATGATTTTGACGATGTCGTATGCTAAGAACAAAGGGATATGGCCAAGACAGGCGCTCCCCGAAAATGGTGATAACGGCAGTCAAGAAGAAGGCGAGACTGACGGTGGTGGGGATGGCGGGGAAGACCCCACCGAAAAGGAATCATTCACTGCCGAAGGAATACTTCGGGAGGCACTTGTGCAGGTTTGGGAGCAGGTTCGCGCCAAGAAGGTGAAAATCATCAGAACATTGAATGTGCGCATGTTTGAGCCGAAAGAAGCGCTCCGTTTCATCAACACAGTCCAGTCTGTTTCTGGCGCAGGCCGAAAAGTCACTGTTATCGGCGGCTACAAAACCCGCGCTGGTGGATGTCTTCGCTTGGAATTTCAGGGGGCGGTAGAGGACGCACAACCACTGCAGGAATTTTTGATCTCACAGTTGCGAGAAGCCGATTCTGTTGACTTTGATGTGGGTTTTGAATTATCGTTCAAAGATGGTCTGTTGATGGATAGTGACAGAGTGGAAGAGCTGACTAAACATCTATGCCGATTCGCGGAAGACAGTGCGGCTTATGTAAAGGCCGAACAAGACAATTGAAGGAATAGATGTCTCGCTTGATACGATTAAGGAAAGTTGAAAAATCTGCTGCCGTACCTCATTACGAACTGCGGGTGTGTCATCATGGGCCGGCGGATTTCAATTACGAAATATGGCAATTACCAACTGTCGCTTCACCGCACCTGAAGTGTGCGTTACGAGTTGCTGGACTACGAGGTCGCAATCTTGAGTTGGTGGAGCATCGAATTCTGAAACGGCTTTCTCAATCTGGTGTTAAATTAGTAAGACATACCGATAGTGATACACGGGGTTACACTTTGACTGAAGATTTGGCATTGATTCTAGGGCTTCTATTCCGTACGTTGGCTCCGATGCGCAACAGAGATAATATGCGCGCGGTAGCAGAAGGTATTGAGGCGATGAGTCGCGAAGAGACTGCATACTGGCTTGGCATGGCGATGCACCGAAAACACCCTAGAAGAGTATTGACTGCGTTGCGATGGCTACTAACCGCTCCCAGAAAATAAACAGAGGCTTATGGTGAGAATTGAACCAGAAATCAGTGGTGTCAGTATTGTGTTGTTGGGAGATTTCAATCCGGCAATATTCACCCCCGCTTGGTTTGCACTTCATGGCCTACTAACTGAGCAAGCGGCAAATAGTGCGAATTTACAAATCGCCCATCCTGATCTAACCATTTTTTCGACTGAGTGGGTTGAACTTTCGATTCAACGGAATCACTTCCAAGCGAGTACCCAAAGAGAGCCCTACATTCGAGTATGTGATCTCTTAGTTCGCGTGTTCAAGGAGCATTTGTACCATACCCCAATTAAAGCATTCGGTATCAATCGTGAAGTTCACTTTCGAGTAAAAAACCAAGTTGAGCGAGACAACATTGGCAAAT
Organism: Arenicellales bacterium; assembly: GCA_965116205.1. Taxonomy (GTDB): domain Bacteria; phylum Pseudomonadota; class Gammaproteobacteria; order Arenicellales; family JAJDZL01; genus JAJDZL01. The sequence continues at coordinate 1,419,360 of OZ220493.1, forward strand.
TGTTGGCACCTATTGAGCCATGGGGACCGTGGAAGGATGAACTCAAATTTGACGATGTCTACGGAGGAATGACTTCGCTGACAATGTCTCAGAATCGTCTTCCAGATCGTCCGCAGGGCAGTATTAACATAACCGTCGAACCATCATTGCGTATTGCGGATATGCAGTCTGGAATTTATGTCAGAATAAACGATCACTACGCGATAGAAAGTACTGATACTGAGGGGCAGGTAAAATCAATTAAATTTCTAGAAGATCGTTTTGAGGAATCTATCAAACGCAGCGATGGCATCGTTGATCATGTCATGTCCCTTTCGCAGAAAAAAGGAGAAGTTAATGAGTCAATCTAGTCAAACCATAGAAATTGAGAACTTAAATACGTCGGTACATGGAGACAGTATAGAAAGAAAAAACTCTTTACCGTATCTTCTATCAAGTGCCGAAAACGAAATCAAACGTGTATTGACACCAGTTAACTCTTCAAAGACAAGTAATTTACCGACAAATACCACAGCCACTGTAATTCAGCCCAATCCTTCCGAAAACTACGTTTGGAAAAAAGGCATCTCTGCACCGATCATAGAACTTCCGTTGCCCAAGACACCTGTCCGACCAAAAACTACTTTTCGAGCATTGCAAGAGTGGGAAGGATATGTAGTCAGTATTGAAGAAGATGAGTTCGTGGCTCGTCTGATAGATATAACAGCCGGTGCCACATGTGAAACCGAAGAAGCGATAATTCCACTGAAAGAAATTTCCGATAATGATGTGGCCAATTTGGAGATCGGTAGCAAATTTCGTTGGGTAATTGGTTACGAGCAATCACCCGAGGGGACGCGAAAACGGATATCTGAGATCATCTTCCGCGATCTTCCGAGAATAACTGAAAGCGACTTGCAAGCGGGTAGAGAGTGGGCTAAAAAGATAATTGCGGCTTTCACATCGTGACTGAAGCAAAAAAGCAACCAGGAAAAAGAGAGTTCGAGTTGACGCTTATTGGACCTGGTTACGGCGAGAGCATCATTCTGCATGTTGGCAACAACGTGTGGGTTGTCGTTGATTCCTGTTCTGACCCTACTGAAAAGGTGGGTGCTCTGCACTACTTAAAGAGTATTGGTGTCAACCCGAAACACAAAATTGCTCTGATCGTAGCGACGCACTGGCACGACGATCACATACGCGGAATGGCTGATTTGGTTGAACTTTGCCATCACGCAGAATTTTGCTGCTCAAATTCTCTTTGTTGTGAGGAGTTTCTGACATTGTTGGGAACGTTTGAAGGTCGAGAAGTTTCTCCAACCAAACATGGATTGAAGCAACTCCATAGTGTGTTTTCTCAATTAGAACAACTCGGAAAGAAACCAATATTTGCATCGGCTAATCGAGTTATATTCGAGAGAGATGCATGCACCATCAAGTCGCTATCACCAGGAGACGATACATACCTGAGTTTTTTGAATTCTATACGACGATTAATCCCTCAACATGGTGAAAACAAGACACAGATTCCTAGCCTATCGCCTAACAAGACTTCGGTCGTACTATGGATTGAGTGCGGTGAATGTACAGTGCTTCTAGGAGCTGATCTAGAACGTCAGGGGTGGACAACTATACTGACGAATTCGGTACGTCCCAAAGGTGCAGCTTCGGTTTTTAAGATTCCTCATCACGGTTCGAAAAACGCGGATGAACCTGAAGTATGGAATCGAATGCTCGAAAAAAAACCTTTCGCGGTAGTTGCACCCTGGCAACAAGGAGGATGGTCTCGTTTTCGGCCAACTATTTGCGATGTTAAGCGTATTTTGGAGTTTACTCCAAATGCCTGGATTACAACAAGTAAAGGGACATATCATCAATCCAAACCAAAACACAAGAATGCTACCGTACAACGAACCTTACGCGAAAGCGGTACGAAGATTCAACCTCTGGTAGGTGATAGAGGGATGGTACGGTTGCGTCGTTCAATAGACTCAATTGATACTTGGAAAGTAGAGAAGTTTGGAGAAGCCTGCCATCTCTCTGACTACGTGGTTTGATATACCCATGTCTGACAAACGTCTGATTGAAGATTGGTTGCCGATAGAAGAACTTGGTATTGAGAGTCTGCGAGAAAGGACACCGATGACTCCATATCCGGCTCCGAATCGTTTGCATGTCTGGTGGGCACGTCGGCCGTTGGTGGCATCACGTGCCGCCATTCTGGCTTCCTTACTACCGGCGGATGCAAACCACGAGAAGTTTCTACACGTGTTAGGAATTCATGGCAATCCGGTAGCCGCGCGAACCGCTATAGATGAGGCTAGACGATCTGGAAGACGCGTGACCAATCCTTACAACTATGATCGGGCTTTCAAGTATCTGCCCACACAAAATATACAAAACGAGGAAGGTGAAGAAGATTCTGATCTGAATTGGCTCGAAAAGAATATCAACTCGTCCTTGAACACAATCAGAGTTTGCGACCCAACGGCAGGTGGGGGTAGCATTCCTTTTGAGGCTGCAAGATTTGGTCTTGGGACTATCGGAAACGATTTAAATCCTGTGGCGGCCCTTATATTGAAGGCTACGGTGGCGTGGCCCACAGAATTTTATGATGAGATATTGGATCAGTTTACATCATTGGCTAGTGAATGGCGCGCTCATCTTGAAAATCGTTTGGGAACTTTTTTTCCGCAGAAAGCAGACAACGACCAAAGAGATCATACTTATCTCTGGGCGCGTACAATCACCTGTCCGTATTGTAACGGTTTGGTTCCACTGTCTCCAAACTGGAAACTTGCGCCTGATGGAACAGGTGTTCGATTGAAACCGAATATAAGCGGAGGTCCCGGAACAGAGGGCAGGGCCTGTTCATTTGAAATCGTCGAGAATTCACGCGATCAATCACAGGGCACAGTGACGCGTGGTGACGCTATCTGTCCGTTTCTAGATTGTGGGCGCGTTATTGATAGCGATGAAATCAAAAGACAGGCTCAATCAGGACATGTAGGCGAACAGCTTTTTGCTATTGTTTACAAAAGACAAATATCTGGTAAAAATCTCAAGTCTGGAAAAGAAGGAAGGAAGAAATGGGTTCGCGGCTACCGCACACCCGACCAATGGGACGACAACAGTGCTGAGGCTAGAGAATATCTTGAACAGAAACTACCTGAATGGGAAGCGCTTGATATCGTGCCAAGAGAACGAATGCCAGATGGATATAGCACCTCGCATCCCAAACAATACGGCGTATCGTTATGGAATGACCTGTTTTCGCCGCGCCAACTTCTCTGTCACGGTATCAGTGTCGAGGTTTTTCGAGATATGCTTGAAGCTGATCGAAAAAGAGAACGATTGAATGATCCTCGCAAAGCAGCATATGGATATCTAGCCATTGTGATAGATACTATGTTGAACTACAACTCTCGATGTGGACGTTGGGATAGCACGACGTGTAGAGTAAGGTCAATATTTGATAGACATGATTTCGCATTTGTGTGGTCTTACGGTGAGATGGCACCTTTGGTGAAAGGTGTGGGTTTTGATTGGGCCATCCAGAAGACAGTTAAGTGCATCAATGAACTTTTGTCACTGATTGATCCAAAAAAAGAGTGTTCTGAGATGGAAGACATGTTTGCAGATGAATACAAGCCGCCTCCAATTTCAATATCTTGCAAGTCTGGTGACAGTCTTGACCATATTGAGGATGGAAGCATTGACGCAGTAGTGATGGATCCTCCTTATTACGACAATGTTATGTATGCTGAACTCTCGGATTTCTTTTATGTTTGGCTCAAGCGTACTGCCGGTTACATCTATCCTGAACTTTTTCGCCGTAATTTAACTGACAAGGAAAATGAGGCAGTCGCCAATCCCGGCCGGTTCCATGGCATGAAGGGTGCAAAGGCGCTTGCAAGACGTGAATATCAAGAACGGATGTCGTCTATCTTTGCTGAGTGTCGACGGGTACTAAAACCTGATGGCATTATGACTCTAATGTTTACACACAAGGCGACAGGTGCTTGGGATGCACTCACGAAAGGTTTGATGGAATCAGGATTCATGATCAAAGCATCGTGGCCCATAAAAACGGAGGCAGAAGGAAGCCTTCATATTCGCAACAAAGCGGCGGCTAATAGCACGATATTTTTGGTCTGCCGCCCACGCCCTAAGGTGGAAAGCGATCAAGTTGTTTACTGGGAAGAAGTAGAGTCGGAAGTTGCGGAAAAAGTCCATGGGCGAATTAGGGGTTTTGAGAAAGCCGGAATCAAAGGAGTCGATCTTTACTTGGCTTCGTTCGGACCAGCTTTGGAAGTATTTTCAAGCCATTGGCCGCTAAAACGTGGCACACCACGTGAGCGCTCGTTGCAACGGAAAATGCAGTCGAAAAGTATGATTGAAGAGGAAAATGATCCCTACATGGTTACTCCAGAAGATGCGCTTGATGCAGCGCGTCGAGAGGTCAAGAAATGGCGCTTAGAACAGATAACTAATCTGAAAACTGAAGTCGACCTTGATACTACCACCGCGTTCTTCGTGCTTGCTTGGGATGCTTTCCAAGCGCCCAAATTTTCCTACGATGAGGCATTGCGTCTTGCCCGCGCAGTTGGTGTGAATCTTGACCGCGACGTTGTAGGTAGATTGGCCAAGAAAGAGGGTAGCAACATCGTATTGTGGGACAGTAGTGTGAGGGCGGCAAAGGGGACACTTGGACCAGCGGATGCTTCACGAGGTATGATTGACGCTATCCATCACGCGGCAAATCAGGCTCGCACGCGTTCACTTAAAGCTGCGCAACAACTGCTTGCAGACACAAGGGTAGATCAGAATCCCAGTTTTAAAATAGCACTCAAGGCGGTGATTGAAGTGCTGCCTCAGTCTAAGTCGTTCACAGAATTCAATCTCGAAGGCGACTTGGCGGCTTCGGGTGATGACTACGAAGCTCTCTACAATCTGAATCGCCTGTTTTACAGCGATCGAGTCAAATTGCCCGAACAGGAAAAAATCGGTTTCGAAAACAAAAATTGACGATGTTGCGGAACCACAAATGGAAACTCAAATACACTCTTGAAGATGGTGACCTCAACAAGTGTTTTTATGTCCCTGCTCTGGAGGATGCGAGACGTTACGATCGAATATCCGGCTACTTCACCGCTACCGCCCTAGCACTCGCAGCGCGTGGAATTGAAAGTCTGGTGTGTAATGAGGGTCGTATGCGACTTGTAGTCGGTTGCACGCTGAAACAGCCCGAAATTGAAGCCATAAAACGCGGGGAACAGGTTCGCACCCTTGTTGAACAGAACTTAAGACAACTTCCGCTCACCCCACCGGACTTGGAATCAAATGATGCACTAGAGCTATTAGCATGGATGGTTGCATGCGGAATTCTCGAAGTGAAAGTTGCTGTTCCCTGTAATGAAGAGGGCCTGCCGACAGCGGAAAATGCATTACTGCACGCCAAAACCGGTATCATTATGGACCGGATGGGTGATCGAATCGCTTGGACTGGCAGTCTCAACGAAACAGGGGCCGGGTGGCGGAATAACTGGGAGAGTATTCATGTTTACACCAGTTGGGGTTCTGACCTTGAAAGAGTGGTTGAAGAAGAGGAAAATTTTGCTCGTATTTGGTTAGGTGAGGCGCAGCGTCTCATCGTGTTGGATGTTCCTGAAGCAGTTCGTAAAGAACTATTGCGCTTTAAGCCAAATTCAGGACTCCCCAAACGCTTAGAATCGACTGAAATTGACGAATCGCCAGAGAATCTTTTACGAGATCGAGTCTGGAAATTCATACAAGGACCGCCGTCGCAGGCAGGAAACAGTCAGAGCATCAGTGAGTCCACCGCTCCAGTCCTTCCCTGGCCGCATCAAATTCGGGCATTTGAACGTCTGAATAGAAAATGGCCACCTCGCCTACTGATTGCAGACGAGGTGGGTTTGGGTAAAACCATACAGGCCGGACTACTCTTACGCCAAGCATGGCTTGATGGACGAGCAAAGAGAATTTTAATTCTAGCCCCCAAAGCAGTACTCAAACAGTGGCAGGTTGAGTTGCGAGACAAGTTCAACTTAAATTGGCCCATCTATGATGATGGCAAGCTGAGCTGGCATCCTTCGCCGGCGTTGCAGGGGCAAAATATACGTGAAGTTGGACGAGACCAATGGCATCGTGAACCAATTGTCATCGCTTCAAGCCAATTGATGCGGCGTGCCGACAGAGCACTTGAACTTCAGGAAAATGCCGAGCCTTGGGATCTGTTGGTACTTGACGAGGCACACCACGCACGCCGGCGCGCTGCAGCTAGCAGTCAGGAAGACAGGCCTAACGCCTTACTGAAACTGATGCGGACCTTGAAGGATCGTACAAAAGGTCTAATTCTAATGACGGCGACACCGATGCAAGTACATCCTATTGAGGTCTGGGACCTACTTGATCTACTAGGTTTGCCATCGGAATGGAACTCAAAATGTTTTCTAGACTTTTTTGAAGATGCCAATCAATTTAAACCTTCAGTAGATACTTTTGAACAGATGGCATTGCAGTTTCAAGCGATCGAGCGGGCATACGGTGAGACCAAGGTGATAGACGTAAAAAATTTGGTTGATCTTTCACAATGGAGTATTGCCAAGATACTTCGTGTGCTTCGCGGCAAACCCAGTATTCCTCGCCGCAAGCTGGAAGCCGATGAACGTCGTGGGGCAGTTGCAATCATGCGTACTGAAACCCCGGTTCGTAGACTGATCTCGCGAAACACCCGTGATTTACTGCGACATTACCACCAGCGTGGAATGATGAAAATGTCAGTTGCTAATCGTCACGTTGATGATTGCTTTCTCAAACTGACTCAAAGGGAGAGGGTGATTTACGACGCAGTGGAAGACTACATTGCAACTGTTTATGACAATGCTCGTGTTGATGAACGCAATGCAGTAGGTTTTATCATGACAGTTTATCGTCGTCGCCTAGCCAGTAGTTTTAATGCACTTAGCAAAACTCTACAGAAGCGTAGGAACACACTCGAACATTCGAACGAAGTCAAGTCAATTGACAATGACATTGCGATGAGTGACGACATTCCAGATGATGAGACGACTGACGACATTCTTGATATTGAGGAATTGAATGACCTTGCTCGGAAAGCACTGCAGAAAGAAGAGCATAGTGAAATTGAACATTTGCTTTCACAAATTCAAGCTTTACCGCCTGACAGTAAACTTGACACTCTGAAAACTGTTCTTACTGATTTGAACGATGATGGTTACCAACAGGTGATGATTTTCACACAGTACACAGATACGATGGAATTTTTACGCGACTCATTGCAATTTGACAGCAGTCGAAAGTTGATGTGTTTTTCCGGGCGCGGTGGAGAAGTCTTCAATTCCATTGATAATTGGCAGTTGATCGGACGAGAAGATGCCAAACGAAGGTTCAGAAATGGCGATGCAGATCTTCTGATTTGTACGGATGCCGCAGCGGAAGGTCTGAACTTTCAGTTTTGTGGTGCCATGGTCAATTACGACATGCCTTGGAACCCGATGCGAGTTGAACAGCGCATCGGGCGCATTGACCGATTAGGTCAAGAATTTTCGACCATTCGCATAGTGAATATGCATTACGAGGGAACGATCGAAGCAAATATTTATCGTGTATTGGGCGAACGAATTGATTTGTTCAAGAACGTGGTGGGACGATTGCAACCGATTTTGGCTCGACTACCAAGCACAATAACGCAAAGTGTGCTTACAGGTAAGAATAGGAATATAGAAGAACGTGCGAATATTTTCTCGGAAATTGAAACGGACATCGCTCGTTCCAAGGAAATGGGATTTGACATTGATGGAATCACAGAGAGCAATCTCAACATGCCAGATCGAGAGCCATCAATTATCACTATGGAAGACCTCAACAGAATCATCACTTCTGAAAACTTAATGTCGGACAGTATTAAAATCCAACAACTGGGAGCCCACGAATATGGATTCTCAGTACCGGGTAGAAACAATCCAATAAGGGTAACAACGGACCCAAGGTATTTTGAAGAGCACACGGAAGATATGGAATTCTGGTCACCTGGAAATCCACTGTTCATTGCCCCAGATTACGCGGCTGATGTAGAGCTGGACTCTTCGCAAAGGACACTGAAGGATATCCTTGACAGTGGTTGACTGCTAGCATTCCTGTATTAGTTGTCTCTTCACATCTCATCAATGTGGTGGGGGTTGGGCTGGCAACATTTATTAAGTCGATATGTAGGATAAATTGGAGATGCTGGTTAGAATCTCTCATTTACGACTCCAGCGCTGATGGTACCCAACTCCAATCAAACTGGTCATGTACCAAAATGCAAATGATGTCCTCAGATGGCAAAGTTCATTTGTATATGCTCATGTGTCCGCACAGCTACTATTGATTTAGAACCGACTGAGTTTGTCGTATAACGTCTGGAAATCCACTAATGTAGATATAGTCGAAACATGAAAAATGATCACTTTTGAAAGTGAACGCAGCTCCTGATTGGGAGCGTATTCGAAAAACACGTTTTCAGACCGCATGGCTCTGATCTTGAAAATCTCGGTAGGTCTCTGATGGTGTTACCACCATGAACAAGCTTAGACTGTTTATTGGACAAAGGGTTTTTTAAGTTTACGCAAAGATGACAGTTTCTATGTGGATAAAACACACCATATCCAAAATGGTATTGATAACGATAAATTCTATTTTTCGTCTCAGCGTAGCAACACATGAGATCTCAAGCACATCGTCAATCACTGGTTGCTTTCGGATTGGAGAAACAGACTTAGAAGCGAAACGATGAGCCGGTTATGTTTCACGTATGAGACACAAATTGATTTGTGTACCATATTCTGCAAATTATGGGTGACAAAAAGATGACAAAATCTCAGAGTTAAACCGAGGTGCCTTTGATGATGTTCAGCAATTCAGAAAATGCCATAACAGCGGCTCTGCTTCCTCGTCCCTCATGGATAATCTTCAGAGTTTCATTCTCGCGCAGACTGTTGAGTATCCGTCGTGCTGTAGTCGATGGAACTTTCGCCTGATGCAGAAAATCAGTACTCCGGAAAATAGGCCGCTCAAAGATCCAGTCCAGGGCAAAGATAGCGTATTGAGAGCGGGTCAACTCAACAATATCAGTTTTCATGGTGTTGTAAAAGTTGATGATGTTTCTGCATTTCGTTAAATTGTCTTCAGCCTGATGTCTGATGGCTTTAAGAAAAAACTGACACCACCCGGTCCAGTCGTTATCACGGGATACTGCAAGTAGACCATCGTAGTAGGCTTCTGGATGAGTTTCCAAATAAGCGCTGATATAGAACATAGGTGCATGAATCAGTTCTACCTGCCAGAGGAACAGCGGCACGAACATCCGCCCTAAGCGACCATTACCATCCAAGAATGGGTGAATTGCTTCAAATTCGGCATGAAGAATGGCTAGTTGCACCAGTTTGTCGGGTGCCTCGGCGTGAATGTAGCGTTCCCAAGCACTCATGGCGTCGGGAATTTTGCCGGCCTCTATCGGTACGAACCGCGCCTCTTCCTGAGTGCAACCGGGTGGGCCGATCCAATTAGGAACGCGTCGATAATCGCCTGGTGACTTCCCTTTACCTTGCGCCCCGCGCAGCAACACTTGGTGTGCCTGTAGGAGAACTCTTTGAGAGAGTGGTAGATTCTTCAGTAATTGTATGGCCTGTCGCAAGGCGGCGCAGTAGTTGCGCACTTCATCAATGTCGTGACGACGCTGAGAGGAGTCTGGCTTCCACCCCGCTTCAAATTGCAATACCTCGGCCATGGTGGCTTGAGTTCCCTCAATTCGAGACGATAGCACCGCTTCTTGGGTTGTCAGTGGGGCCAGCAGAACACTAGGATTTGGGATGGTAGCGAGTGTACCGTCGTAGCGCGCCAGTGCGAAAGTCGCGGGTCCGATATGAGGAATCAGTTGGCGCCAATCAAGTTGTCCTTCAGGCGGAAAGCGGCCAGGCTGGTAGTAAACGGGTGGCATTGAATTCTCTTGAACTCCAGCACGCCTAGCCATTCGTAGCGATGCTATGGTTGCGCCATTCGATTACACTTTTTCTCATCATGCTCAATGGCAGAATCGCACTTTTTTTCTCAAGCTGAATTTCCCCTTATAAACGGCCACGATACTCCTCAGCACATGTGCATTAACTGTCACGCACAGCAATATGACTTTTCGAGATTCACGACCAGTTATGCATGATTCTGTGCACGAAATCGTCGCATTTCGAATATCTGTAGTAACCATCCTCAACGATTTTTATGTAAACCATCTAAGTTTACGTCCATTACAACTATCCTTCGCTCACCGATCAGTTGTGTTGCATGTACGGGTCACAAATTGATTTGTACACCATATTTTATGATATATGGGTCACAAAATCTAATGGGATGTCAAAAATGTTGTTGAATCAGTCAGCGAGATGAATGAGTAAACGAGATGTTACTGACTGTGGTGCCTACAGGTAGTTTTGCCACCTGAGTACGATGAAACCTCAGAGAGTGTGGATGAGTCGATTCAACATCAATGGCGAAGTGCTTGGTGTCTCACTCACTATGACGAGAATTCGTATGATGTCGCCAGTGTTATTTTCATTATGGGTACATCCACCGGTAGGCTACCCATCCACGGTTAGTATCAGTTAGGTAAAGAGGTAACTCTTTCAATATCAAGTGTGTATTAGTGACAGTCGTCGGGCGAGGTACTGTCCGCCATTCGTGCGGTTGCCGACCCCGCCAATGGCTGAATTGAATTAAATTCGTTACACCAGAACCAATAAACTGCTTCAGTACTTCTGTTTGAGGTCAGGATATCTGAAATGGATCATCTCGCCCCCATCAATTGATGTACAAATTTGGCAACCATTTCCAGCACTCTCAACTTCAGCGTCAGTTCCTTTCCAGAACTATCTGTTTAGTGCGCATTTGATGATTCAAGGTGTAGCATTTTACTTGTTGGAAATGGAATGAGTGGTGAGTTGACAATGATTGACCATTTTACTGTGCATCTCTCAACCGAGAGGCAATGTCGAACTCCCATTTGTAATACAATTGCAATAATAGAACTAGTGCGAACATACGACAATGAGCCATTTCAAACTGCCAATCGGTGAAGCATCCTTTCCAGAAATCAGGAAACAGAACTGTTACTATGTGGACAAGACGCCACATATTCAGAAGCTAACTGATGAGGGCAAGTACTGGTTTCTGTCTCGCCCGCGGCGGTTCGGTAAATCATTGCTCATCTCCACTCTGAAGGAACTGTTCGAAGGGAATGAACCGCTGTTCCGTGGCCTGCACATCCACGACCGCTGGGACTGGAACATCCGATATCCGGTAGTGCGATTAAGTTTTGATGCCAGTTTTGGCAGGCCGGGCAAACTTAACCGCTATACGATCCAACAGCTAGCTAAGCAGGAAAAAAGTGCTGGTCTTGAGCCGGCACTCCAGACCGACGATTCGGACGAGCGTTTGCAGGACGTCATTTTTAATCTCCATGCTGCTACCGGGCAAGGAGTGGTGGTGCTGGTGGATGAATATGACAAGCCACTTTTGGATCTGTTGGACAACCCACAGCAGGCGGAAGCCAACCGCCAGTGCCTGCATGGTGTGTATGGCATTCTCAAGGGCTGTGCCGACCAGCTCCGGTTCGTTTTCGTCACCGGCATCAGCATGTATTCCAAGGTGAGTCTGTTCTCCGGCATGAATAATCTGGAAGACATCAGCCTCGACCCCGAGTATGCCGCCATATGTGGGTATACGGATAGGGAAATCGACACGGTGTTTGCCCCGGAACTGGCAGGACTCGACCGCAGTGAGATGCAGCGCTGGTACAACGGCTACCACTGGCTCGGGCGAGAGAAAGTCTATAACCCCTTCGACATCCTGCTGCTGTTCAAAAAAAGACAGTTCAAACCGTATTGGTATGCCACCGGCACGCCCAGTTATCTACATGGTCGGCTGGCCCGCGGTGGTGTCAATACGCTGCAGTTGGAGAACCTGGAGTTGTATGAAAAGGAACTGTCCAATTTCAATATTGACAACATCAGCATCAATGCGCTGCTGTTCCAGTGTGGCTATCTGACCATCGTCGATCAGGCGCTGCGCGGTTCCAGGATGTGTTATACCCTGACCTACCCCAACCATGAAGTGCGCATCTCACTCAACGAGGAACTGCTCGAAGCGATCAGTGACCAAAGTCAGCTGACGGAGCTGTCCGGTAAGGGTGAGCGACTGATTGAACGGTTGGACGCCAATGACTTTGATGGGTTCCAAGCGGCCGTGCATGCGTTTTTCTCCGCCATTCCGCATCAGTGGCATGATCGTAGCGACCTCGCCCGTTATGAGGCATTTTTCACCAGCGTGCTGTATTCCTGTTTCGTGAGTCTCGGTGTTACGGTGACGGGGGAAGAATCATCCAGTCATGGTCGTGCTGATCTGGTGGTGACCCGGGGTGAACAGGTGTTCATCTTGGAATGCAAGATGCAGGGCGACGGTACGGCGGCAGCGGCACTGGCTGAGGCGGTGGCGCAGTTGCGCGAGAAGAAATATGCCAACAAGTATCGGACTGAAGGCCGTAAGATTCATCTGTTGGCGATGGTGTTTGAACGTGAGGACCGCAATCTGGTGCAGTTCAACGTGGAAAGCCTGTGAAGATGAGCAGTGCCGTTCGGTCCACTTTTAGTGATTTGATATGCAGCATTTTATTGATTGCTCATTGATGAGTGATGTTTCTAAAATGTCATCTGTCTCGTTATTTCCCCGGTGGTTATCGAGAGGGGCCGGCGCATGAGTGGAGCTGTCAGATTCTCCCTTGTGATACAATTTCGATGACACCGCTACTCAGTACATACGGCAATGAGAAAGTTGAAACTTCCAATCGGCGCCGCTTCTTTTGCCAGGCTTCGGAACAATGGATGTTACTATGTGGATAAGACACCGCACATCAATAAACTAATTGATGATGGCGATTATTATTTTCTATCCCGCCCGCGGCGGTTTGGAAAGTCCGTGCTGGTCTCCACTCTGCAGGAACTGTTCGAAGGGAATGAAGAACTGTTCCGTGGCCTGCACATCCACGATCACTGGAACTGGGATATCAAGTACCCGGTGGTGCGACTGAGTTTCGACACGGGGTATGGCGAACCACAATCTCTGCACGACGATTTGCTGGATCAGTTGGAATTGCTTGAAGATGCTGCGAACATCACCCCGTCTTCGACCGCGCGGACCGGCCCCGGTCAGCTGCGAAATCTAATCGTCAGACTGCATCAGGACACCGGTCAGCGCGTCGTAGTGCTAGTGGATGAATATGATAAGCCCATTTTGGATCAGTTGAACAATCCGCCGCAGGCGGAAGCCCACCGCCAATATTTGCATGGCCTATATGGCATCCTCAAAGGCTGTGCCGAGCAGCTTCGGTTCGTCTTCGTCACCGGCATAAGCATGTATTCCAAAGTCAGTCTGTTCTCCGGCATGAACAATCTTCGCGACATCAGTCTGAATCCCGATTACGCTACCATATGTGGTTATACGGATAGGGACATCGACACGGTGTTCGCGCCGGAACTGGCAGGACTCGATCGCAGTGAGATGCAGCGCTGGTACAACGGCTACCACTGGCTCGGACAGGAGAAAGTCTACAACCCCTTTGACATCCTGCTGCTGTTCGCTGAGCGAATGTTCAAACCGTACTGGTATGCCACCGGCACGCCCAGTTATCTACATGGCCGGCTGGCGCGTGGTGGCGTCAATACGCTACAGTTGGAGAACCTGGAACTGTATGAAAAGGAACTGTCCAATTTCAACATTGATAAGATCAGCATCAACGCGCTGCTGTTCCAGTGTGGTTATCTGACCATCGTCGATCAGGAGTTGCGCGGTTCTAGGATGTGCTATACCCTGACCTACCCCAATCATGAAGTGCGCATCTCACTCAACGAGGAACTACTCGAAGCGGTCAGTGACCAGGGACAGCTGACGGGGCTGTCTGGTCAGGGTGAGCGGCTGATTGAACGGTTGGACGCCAATGACTTTGATGGGTTCCAAGCGGCAGTGCATGCGTTTTTCTCTGCCATTCCGCATCAGTGGCATGATAGCAGCGACCTCGCCCGTTATGAGGCGTTTTTCAGCAGTGTGCTGTATTCCTGTTTCGTGAGTCTTGGTGTTACGGTGACGGGGGAAGAATCATCCAGTCACGGTCGTGCCGACCTGGTGGTGACCCGTGGTGAACAGGTGTTCATTCTGGAGTGCAAGATGCAGGGCGATGGTACGTCGGCAGCGGCACTGGCTGAGGCGGTGGCGCAGCTGCGCGAGAAGAAATATGCCAACAAGTATCGAACCGGCGATCATAAAGTTCACCTGCTGGCAATGGTGTTTGAACGTGAGGACCGCAATCTGGTACAGTTCAGTGTGGAAAGCCTGTAAAGATGAACAGTGCTGTTCAGTTCACGTTTAGTGATTTGATATGCAGAATTTTGTTGATTGCTGATTGATTCTCCCTTTTGACAAAATTTCAATGACACCTTTACTTAGTACATACGGCAATGAGAAAGTTCAAACTGCCAATCGGTGAAGCATCCTTTCCAGAGATTAGGAAACAGAACTGTTACTATGTGGACAAGACGCCACATATTCAGCAACTGACTGATGATGGCAAGTACTGGTTCCTATCGCGCCCGCGGCGGTTTGGAAAATCTCTGCTCATTTCCACTCTGCAGGAACTGTTCGAAGGGAATGAAGAATTGTTCCGCGGCCTGCACATCCACGATCACTGGAACTGGGCTATCAAGTACCCGGTGGTGCGACTGAGTTTCGACACGGGGTATGGCGAACCACAATCTCTGCACGATGATTTGCTCGATCAGCTGGAGCCGCTTGAAGATGACGCAGACATCGACGCATCTTCGACCGCGCGCACCGGTCCCGGTCGGTTGCGAAATCTAATCGTCAGACTGCATCAGAACTCCGGTCAGCGCATCGTAGTGCTGGTGGATGAATACGATAAGCCCATTTTGGATCAGCTGAACAATCCGCAGCAGGCGGAAGCCAACCGCCAATACCTACACGGCCTGTATGGAATGCTCAAGGGCTGTGCCGAGCAGCTCCGGTTCGTCTTCGTCACCGGCATCAGCATGTATTCCAAAGTCAGTCTGTTCTCGGGTATGAACAATCTCCGCGACATCAGTCTGAATCCCGATTACGCCACCATATGTGGTTATACGGATACGGACATCGATACGGTGTTCGCGCCGGAACTGGAAGGACTCGACCGCAGTGAGATGCAGTGGTGGTACAACGGCTACCACTGGCTCGGTCGGGAGAAAGTCTACAACCCCTTCGACATCCTGCTGCTGTTCGCTGAGCGAATGTTTAAGCCGTATTGGTATGCCACCGGCACGCCCAGTTATCTACATGGTCGGCTGGCGCGCGGTGGCGTCAATACGCTGCAGTTGGAGAACCTGGAGTTGTATGAAAAGGAACTGTCCAATTTCAATATTGACAACATCAGCATCAATGCGCTGCTGTTCCAGTGTGGTTATCTGACCATCGTCGATCAGGCGCTGCGCGGTTCGCGGATGTGCTATACCCTGACCTACCCCAATCATGAAGTGCGCATCTCACTCAACGAGGAACTGCTCGAAGCGGTCAGTGACCAGGGTCAGCTGACGGAACTATCAAGTAAGGGTGAGCGGCTGATTGAACGGTTGGACGCCAATGACTTTGATGGGTTCCAAGCGGCCGTGCATGCGTTTTTCTCCGCCATTCCGCATCAGTGGCATGACCGCAGCGACCTCGCCCGTTATGAGGCGTTTTTCACCAGTGTGCTGTATTCGTGTTTCGTGAGTCTCGGTGTTACGGTGACGGGGGAAGAATCATCCAGTCACGGTCGTGCCGACCTGGTGGTGACCCGTGGCGAACAGGTGTTCATCTTGGAATGTAAGATGCAGGGGGACGGCACGGCGGCAGCGGCACTGGCTGAGGCGGTGGCGCAGCTGCGCGAGAAGAAATATGCCAACAAGTATCGGGCCGGCGATCATAAAGTTCACCTGCTGGCGATGGTGTTTGAACGTGAGGACCGCAATCTGGTGAAGTTTAGCGTGGAAAGCTTGTGAAAAAACTGTGGAAGATTCATGTATCCTGACTTAAACACCGACTCAATTTCACAAGGGCATTAAATTGGTATGGCCATTTCAATAGTTCGTCTTATTACACTCCCATTTCATCGGGTTCGGGCATATCACAATAGGTTGGATGCAGAATCTGGTTTGTTACGTGTTATGCTACGCACGTTTTTGCTTCGCAGCCGTGGTTATCAATTTCTCTAGATGGCCACTGGACAGTGAATCTCACTGTTCTTCGCGGTTGGTGAGCAAGAGCGCCATCATTATTTCGATACACGATCTCGAATCGCACGATGAGCGGTCAATGGATGAAAAATGCCGGCATTTCCAGCGCCAAGCTGATGGACTCAGATGGGAGGTCCATCAGTCACTGAGAGTTCACCATCGACGATGATTGGCTGCCGGGTGGGACACTATCTACCATCCGAGCGGTTACCGACCTCGCCGATTGCGAAACTGAATTGAATTAAGACTTTACACGAGAACCAATAAACTGCTTGAGTTCTTTTGTTCAAGGTCAGGATATCTGAATTGAGAAAACACAGGGCACACAATCGAATGTGACAGCAACCGTGTGCTTAAATCATCCAGTGAAGAGACTCATCAAACGAGATATTGTTGATGGTGGGGCTTGTCGGTGGTTTTATCGCTCATACACGACGAAAAATCAAAGGGTGCGGATGAGTAACTCAACATTGATGACGAAGGAAAGGCGTCTCATGTGCTTTGACGAGAGTTCGAAATATATCGCTATCGTTGTTTTCGAAAGCTGTACACCGACTTCGACGGTTCGTTTTAGTAAGTCATTGTTTTCATTAGGGGCGAGTTCACCAGTAGGCACTACAACTCATCTGTTCTTCAGCTCGGATTCTGGGGAATGAAGGAGAGTTATTTCAGTTCGAGCAGATTGATATTGTGGATGTCTCCGATCACTCGGTACAGGTTTCGACTCATTTCTTTCATGTCTGAGGGCTGTGTCCGTTGGGGTTTTGATCTTTCTAGCACACAGTATCTAAAATGATCATCAATAAGACGATCTTGGCACAGAAGTTGTCGTTCAAGGTTCGGCTGAAGTTCAATACAATAGCTGAAAATACCGAAACCATCCATTTCATTCATTGCCGGGGCAGCTAGAATGTCAGAAAAGCCTATTCATGTGTTATTTCTGTGTACCGGCAACTCTGCGCGTAGCATCCTCTGTGAAGCGATGCTCAATCATTTCGGAGACGCGCGTTTCAAAGGCTTCAGCGCCGGTAGTCAACCCAAGAATGCGGTGCATCCAATGACACTCAAAACACTTGAAAAATTCGGCGCCTCGACCCAACAGTATCGCTCGAAGAGTTGGGATGAATTTTCCGGAAACTTTGCGCCGGTAATGGATATCGTGGTTACCGTGTGCAGTAACGCAGCGGCAGAAGTTTGTCCGGTCTGGCCGGCGTCAACCGTTGTGGCGCATTGGCATATGGCCGACCCGGCGGCTTATGTCGGTTCCATAGCGGCGCAGGAAAAGCAATTTGAACGGACGCGGCGGGTGGCTCATTCAGCAGTATCGGAACTGGTTCAAACCGTTCTTAACGATTCTGATCCTAAAACGCCAGTTCCATTCCTTTAATTCCATTTGGGCGCGCGGCTCAGTTCCATTCCTTTAATTCCATTTTAGCGCATCTCAGATAAGAGGCGATACTTATCGCCTATCAATGCCTGCGCCCGGCGAATATGAGGATAACAGAGAATCGATCTGTTCAATTGCGCCGTTGCGCATCGAAACGCGGAAATCTAGCCACCGCGGCCATCTCATCACAGGTTTTATGGGTTCGAACATAAGCTTGTGTTGCATCTTGAAATGGTTGGTAGTCCCAAGCCACGTTCGGAGTTTTCATCATGGAATGGTGAATGATCCGTCGGGCTCTTTGATTTTCTAGAATGTCGCGGCGCACTTGGTCGAGGTCCCACCTTGCGAGAACCTCTTTGCGAAAAGCTGTAGCAATGGGCTGATAGGCTTCAAGGGGAGCAAGATTCTCCAGCTCTTCAGGGTCTTTTTCGACATCAAATAACAGAGGTGGGTCGGTTTCACAGTAGATGTATTTATACTGGTTCCGACGAATCATCACCATAGGGTGAGATGTACATTCGGCGGAATACTGACTGATTGCAGAACTACTGTCATCTTCTCCATCACGCGTTAGTAGTTTAGTCAGACTACGCCCATCAATGGCATTTGCTAATGGTGGAGCACGGTCGCTCCCCATGGTTGCCAGTTCTAGCAATGTGGGTAGCAGATCAATGGTTGAGCAGGCATTCAGGATGATGGCCGATTGGATCTCGGGTCCAGCAATAATGAGCGGCACTCTGACGGAGCGCTCGAAAAAACTCATTTTGTACCACAGCCCTCGCTCGCCAAGCATATCACCGTGGTCCGCCGTAACGACAATAATCGTATTGTCTAATAGCTGGGTACTTTTGAGCGTATCAACAAACTGCCCGATCCAGTCATCTACATAAGAAGTATTGGCGTAATAGGCTCGTCGCGCATTGCGTATTGAAGATTCAGAGGGTGGGTCCACATCAGCCTGCATACCTGATAAAAGTCGTTGGCTGTGTGGGTCGCTGGGCACTGAGTCTGCATTCAGACCGGGCACGTCAATATCGTCCGGCGCATAGAGGTCCCACCAATTGCGGTGCGCGACATACGGGTCGTGCGGATGAGTGAATGAAGCAAACATCGTGAATGGCTGTAAATCCGGGTCGCGCGCATAATCCCACAACCTGCGGATGCCATGAAATCCTGCTTCATTGTCAAATTCGAGTTGAAAGGTCATATCAGCGATGCCGGCCTCGTGTATGCTACTCATGTTGTGGTAAAAGTCGTCGATGCGTTCGTCGGCAGATTCCCAGTTCGGGGTAAACGCGTAATCAGCCGGGTAGATGTCAGTGGTCAGGCGCTCGGAAAATCCATGCAGTTGATCCGGGCCGACAAAGTGCATTTTTCCGGTTAGACAGGTGTGGTAGCCTAGGTGTCCAAGATAGTGACAGAGGGTCGGCACTGCGGAAGAAAATTCTGCGGCATTGTCATAAGCTCGGATGTTCCAGGCCTGTTGTCCCGATAGTAGCGAAAATCGCGCCGGCGCGCATTGTGGATAGGGAGTATAAGCCGCATCAAAACGACAGCCTCTTTCGGCTAGACGATTCATGTTTGGCGTTTTCACCACTGGATGGCCGTAAGCGCCGGTGAAATGTGGGGCCAATTGATCCGCCATGAGAATCAGTAGATTGGGAGCTTTCATGCTTGCATTACCAGGTTCATCTGAACAAGAAAATCATCATGTCCTAGGTTGGCTATGATGAAGACAAAAAGGTCAGGCGATATCGGTTTGTTTCTGATGGTGGGCATTATAGTATTCCATGGGGATGAACATGCCCTGACTGCAGGCACTTCCCAATACTGCGGCCTGTAGCAGGCGATGACGCAATTACCGAACTGAACTAGTTTGAAATGACGACCCGAGAAGAAAAAAGAACCCACTAATTTTGCTTAAAGGTGAGGATGACCTGACTTTCTTAACACGTTGTCCTCCTGTTTTTCACTGGCAATTGTGTGAACGTTTTGGGTTAAACACATCAGCACATAAAAATAATCGAATGCCAACATTTGACCATCTATAATTTGCACGACGACGGCGAATTGATTTAATGCCTAGAAGCAGACAGGATGACAAGGCGTTGAATTGAGACATTCTGCCGACGCTGGATGGCCACGCGAATTCAAATCTTGATGGTAAAGCGGGATGACCGGCTCGGTCACTACACGTTAAATGACAATGCAAAATAATATTTTAGGAGAAGGAAATTATGCCGACCTACGTACGCACTGACAAATGTGATGGTTGCAAAGGCCAGGACAAAACGGCCTGTATGTACATTTGTCCACACGATTTAATGTTCTTGGACAAGGATGGCTCTCTGACCGGACACCCGATGAAAGCCTTCAATCAGGAACCGGAACAATGCTGGGAGTGCTATTCTTGTGTCAAGATCTGTCCTCAGCAGGCGATTGAAGTTCGCCATTATGCAGATGTCGTACCGCTTGGTGCATCGGTACAACCATTACGCGGAACCGAATCGATCATGTGGACCATTAAATTTCGTAATGGCAATCGCAAACGATTTAAATTTCCGATTCGAACCACCCCTGAAGGATCCGCGGAGCCTTACGTCAATAAACCCTCAGCCGATTTCAGCGAAATTGAAGATCACACCGTCCTGTTTACCAAGAGCATGCACGATTGTGATATGACGCAGTTCGTCAACCACTGAACATTTCCATCCAAGGAGTGAACTAATGGCAGAATTTGAATTCGGCAATCCGGAAATTGTCGAAGAGGAAGTTGATATCCTCATCATTGGTGGCGGCATGTCCGCCTGTGGATGCGCCTTTGAGATTATGCAATGGGCCGAGGGCAAGAATCTGAATATCAAGCTGGTGGATAAGGCAGCGATGGATCGTTCCGGCGCGGTGGCGCAAGGGCTTTCAGCGATCAACACATACATGGGTGAGAACGACCCATCGGACTATGTACGATATGTACGGGGCGATCTGATGGGCATTGTGCGCGAGGATCTGGTCTATGATGTGGGCCGCCATGTGGATGATTCCGTACACAATTTCGAAGAATGGGGACTGCCGATCTGGAAGCAGTCCGGTGACGAAGGCAAGAAATTGACTGAGGGCGGTAAGCCGGTGCGTTCCGGCCGTTGGCAGATCATGATCAACGGAGAGTCGTACAAGTGGATTGTTGCGGAAGCCGCAAAAAAGGCGATCGGTGTCGACAACATCAACGAACGCGTGTTTATCGTGCGGCTGATCACCGATGCTAATGATCCAAATCGGGTGGCGGGTGCAGCTGGATTCAGTGTTCGCGACAACAAGGTCTTCATCTATAAATTCAAATGCTGTCTGCTGGCCGCAGGCGGGGCAGTGAACGTCTTCCGTCCCCGTTCAGTCGGTGAAGGTACCGGCCGCGCCTGGTATCCGGTTTGGAATGCCGGATCGACCTATTCGATGGCCGCCGAGTGCGGCGCTCATCTGACACTGATGGAAAATCGGTTCGTGCCGGCGCGATTCAAGGATGGTTATGGGCCGGTCGGGGCGTGGTTTCTGCTGTTCAAGGCGCAGGCGATGAATGCGTTTGGTGAAGACTACCAGGTGAAAAACTATTCCATTTTGGCTGATCACGGCTACGACGCCTATGCCAGCGGTCCGAAAATGGGTACCTGTCTACGCAATCATCTGATGATGAAGGAAATGCGTGATGGTCGTGGCCCGATTTTTATGGATACGCCGACCGCGATGGCTAAACTAGCGGAGACCATGACCCCACGGGAAATCAAACATCTGGAAGCTGAAGCGTGGGAAGATTTTCTGGATATGACAATTGGACAGTGCGGCGTTTGGGCGGGTGAAAACATTGAGCCGGACAAAGAGATGTCCGAACTGATGCCAACCGAGCCCTATTTACTGGGTTCCCATGCCGGTTGCGCCGGCATCTGGTGTTCGGGGCCCGATGATCTACCCGGCACCCCGGAACACTACCACTGGGGATACAATCGTATGACTACGGTCAAGGGACTATTCACCTCGGGCGATGGCGTGGGTGCTTCCGGACACAAATTCTCCTCCGGTTCCCACGCGGAAGGACGAATTGCCGCCAAATCAATGGTGCGATTCGCGTTGGATAACAAAGATTGGCAGCCCCAGTTAAGCCGCTCGGTGGACGACATCGTCGAAGAAATCTATCGACCGGTCAAGACTTTTCTTGAACACAAGGATTACACGACGGCAATTGATATCAACCCGCACTACATTACCCCGAAAATGTTTCAGTTTCGGTTGCAGAAAATTATGGATGAGTATGTTGCGGGGGTCGGCACGTGGTATCAGACTAATGCAAAAATGCTCGAAATCGCCGAAAAGAAGCTGGAAATGCTCCGCGAAGACTCATTGAAAATGCGCGCGAAAGATCTTCATGAACTGTTACGCGCGTGGGAGAATTATCATCGGTTGATTGCTGCGTATGCGCACATGAAACACATTCAGTTTCGTGAAGAAACGCGCTATCCCGGCTACTATTACCGAACGGACTTTCAGAACATTGATGACAAAGACTGGAAGTGCTTTGTCAATTCGAAATTCGATCGGGAAACCGGTGAATGGACCGTTTGGAAAGAACCTTATGTGCAGATGATCAAATATCAGGATGATGAACCGGCCGGCATTGCCAACCCGGGCGCGGTGGTGTGAATGGATAAGGGGGCATCCGCCCCCTTTTTCCTTTTTCTAGGGAAGGTAATCGAGGTCTAGGTGAGTGACAGTTGGAATCTGTTAGCGGATTCATACTGATTGGTATCGGACTGATGGTTGGTGCGTTGATTGGCTTTCTGTTAGCGCGCCTTCGGCACCGCGACCATGATCGGGATGCAAAATTGGTGGCACTACAAAAGGAATACGATGACTATCGGACAAACGTTCGCAGTCACTTTGTTGACACCGTGACGGTGTTGCAAAAGATTGATGAGCAACAGAAGGCGCTGTATCGTTCGGTGGTCGACGGGGTGACGGATTTGTGTCGGCCAGAAGATGAAATTGACGACTACTTCATTGAACAGACAAAGGCGACCTTAGGTCAATTGGAGTCGCCGAAAGAAGAGGAAAAAGACCGGAAAAACGTGTTCGAAGTGGATTGATTGAAAAATCTGTCAAGGATTGCAGAATCGACAGTCGGTCAAAATCATCAAATCAGTCACTTGAAATTTCGCCGGGCGGCTTATAGTGCATCGGAAAGGGGGTTACGACGCCTTTTTCTCCAGCATGAACTTTAGCGGCACCCTCTTTTTCAACCTCGTCGACACGAATCACTGAATGAATCGGAATGTAAGTGCGGCTGACCCCTTCAAACTGATTTTTCAGCTGCTCTTCACCGGGATTGACGACCAGTTGGGACCGTTCGCCGAACACGATATCGGCCACTTCGACGAAAGCATACATATCGCTTTGTAACACCTGTCGGGCGTACAGTTCATACACCTTGGACTGGTTGTGAAATACGATGCGATACATTTTTTTCTTTTTGGACGTCATATCAAATAATCGAATTGGGATTCAGGACCGGTTGGCAATTCCATTGATTATATACGGACGCCATGTGCTGTATTCAAGAACGTCACCCAATGTGTGTTGGTGATCATTATGGTCAATAGCGACGATATTGCCATCTGATTTGTCATTCAGTCGGCATTGAATCCGAAGTATAAAAGTACCACTGGCACGATCAACCACAATAATCCCTTGATGAGAAAGAAGAGAAAACCATAGATGTCCAGTTTTTTAGATACCTTGCGTTAATTTGCTGAAAAAGTTGTTGCATCCTATTACGGCAAACCGGGTTCTGATTGAGTGGGAATGGTTGCGGGCTTAACAACGACCAGTTCTGATTGAAAATTTATCCACGATGTAGAAATGGCAGCAGGACTTGGGCAACCCGTTCGGCGCTATCCATATGACAGTGATGACCCCCATCAATATCAACAATTGCTAAATTCTTCAACAGTGGTTCTCGACCCTGTAGTTTTGGCCATTGTTTGAGAATGCCGGCGTTGGCACGCACCAGCATCGCTTCACATTGGACTGCACTCAGATACGTGCTTACATGCTCTTCGGCAAGGTAGATGGGAGAGGGTCGGTTGAGTCGGCGGTCGGTTCGCCAGGCATATCCACGGCTTGTTTCAGTGAGATTGCGGCGGACAATCAGTGTGGCCGCCGCCAAAGATAAATCGCCGGCTTGTTGCCGGACCCGAGCTGCCTGTTCAACAGTTTGATAAAACCGCGCCGGGGATGCGACTTTAGTGGTTTGCTCAACATGACGTTTATATTGGGTCAGTAAGTCTTCCGGTGGTGCGGTAATGGGCGCAATTCCTTCGATCATCGCCAGGCGACTGATTCGGTCTGGGACCACCGCCGCAATCAGCGCCGCCACGCCGGCCCCTAACGAGTGGCCGAGTAAAGTGAATTGTTTGAGTTGCAGTGCGTCCGCAGCGAGAATCACATCCATTGCATAGTCAATGAAGTGATAAGCATTGGCGCCAAGGCGATGACTGGATTTTCCATGTCCTGGAAAGTCAAGCGCAATCAGATGTACACCGGATAAGTGCTTTGCGAGTGGAATGAAACTGGCCGCATTATCCAACCAGCCATGCAGTGCCAGCACCGGTAGGTCGGTGTGATTGGTTGAAGTCAGCGCAGAAAGCGTGAGATTGGTTGTTTCGATGATAGTTTCTTTTAATTCAAGTGTCATCGGATTGAAATCTGAACAGAACTGTGGCATATGCTGATGAATATGCACCCAGTAGCGGGTTTTCAATGTCGCACTGGATGCTGGAGGCCAAAAAATGTATGATCGGTAATACTTGGAACAAGTCAGAATGATTATATTGTCGTGGGTTATCACGAAGGCTGGATAGTGATCATCCTGAATTGACCATGGTGAAGATTGGACAATGCCGGTAAAGTCGTCGCACCGGTTGCATTATTTCGATCTGTCACTCAATGTGTACAATCGTATGTCGTGTCCGAACTTGACGTTTGATCCCGTCATCCGTCTTTGTTGAGCGTCGTAGTAGAAGCACTTCATGGTGATGAGTTTGGGCTGTACTCCTGGAAAGGTAAGAATGGATACTCCATCTGAAACAACCGGTCGGTCAACTCTCCATCTTCTGTCGGTCCTTGGTGACTGATGCCGGCTAGTTGATGTCGCATGGCGACTATTGTTCGCCTATCACCTCCAGTCGCCAAAATTCTTACGTATTCCGCCGGATATCCGCTGAAGCCGAGACGTAGCAGTCAGAACATCTATCCGGTGAATGGCGCAGTGACATCAACCTCAGTTTTGATGGATGACTGAATCTGATTGCGCCAAAAATTGACAGATTTCATTTTCCATTGCTCATTCAGAATATCAATTTTTCTGTGAATAAAACAGATTGTCGTTATAATCAGAATCATTTTTTGCAGTGTAAAGCTACCTGACTCTGATTTTCAGATGATGCATTAACGCCATGTAAACTTTCGCGAAATTGAAAGTGATCGGATGAAAATGAATGTAGGAGAATTGAGAAAGTGGGTGAATTGGACAAGCCGAGTCGACAAAATTATTCAATGACTGTGTCAAGTGAAAGAGGTAACGAGAAACACGCGAAGCTGATCGTATTGGCAGCAGTCAGAAAATTTTTTGGGGGGGGGGGTGAAGCCGATGGCTACCCGCCAGAGGATGTCCTGTTGCCTGAATGCGGCATTACTCACCTTGTTGTTGCTGGTTGTGGCCGTATCACCGGTCACACAGGCGCAGAGCATACCCCCACAGCCCGAGCCCGCGCAGCTTTTCAAAGCTTTCGCGGGTGATCAGGAAATAACGGTTACTTGGGATAGCCCCCGACTCGCGGAAAATTTCCTGCGTTGGGAATTATCCATACAGCCCCGAGGTCGGGGTAAGATTGCCCGAGCGGATGTTGTCTTTATCACTGAGAGGCGAGCCAGCTATTCGTATACGTATAGAGAATTCACGGAATTAAATTCAAGCGGAGGCTATAAAGAAACTAAAACCAGGCTCAAAAATGGTCAGACTTACGTCATTGATATTGTAGCAAGGTACAGACTAAATGAATCTACTACAGCAGGTTCAGATTATAAATCAGTTTCCGCAACACCGGTGCCCAAACCTGCCAAACCAGTCAATTTCCGCGCCACATCGGGTAATGAGCAGATCACTTTGGCTTGGCAACAGCTGACTGACCAAAGCACGGTAACAGGGATGGTAGAAAGCATCTCTCGTTGGGAATACCGGCAGAAAATAGGTGCGGCGCCCTATGGCATGTGGACCGCTATTCCCAGTTCTGAAGGTGAAACCGCCAGCCATGTTGTGACCGGTCTGAACAATGGGACAGTTTACCGATTCAAAGTTCGCGCGGTTAATCCCACCGGCAATGGTGTTGAATCGGCGGAGGTAACCGCGACTCCCATTCCGTCAGGCAAAGTCAGCCGCCTGTCAGTTGACTCGAACCGGATTACGGAGGGGAATGCTGGAATCAAGCATGTCAACATCTACATTACGCTAGGTGAGGCGGCGCCTACCGGTGGATTTGGTTTGGGCTTACAGTTTGTTCAAAGGCGTAATCAAGGGGCAGTGTCATTCATGGATGGATATGGTTGTGGCGGAGGAGTTGCTCGAAATGCACCTGATCCAAAGGCGGATATGTGCTGGATTAGGCGTAATGTGACAATTCCAGCCGGCGAAAGGACAGGCCGGTTTGTCATTGGTATCATTGGCGATACGGATGTTGAGGTAGACGAAAGTTTTGCAGGTTTATACGCCACTGGCAGAGTAGACGGTTGGGGTCAAATAAATCCACAAATTCCGTCACTTACGATCGTCAATGACGATGGCATACCGACAGGTTTGGTGGCCACGCCGGGTAACCAACAGGTAACGCTGTCTTGGACCGGTCCAAGAGACAATAACATTACTCGCTGGGAATATCAGCAGAAGGAAGGTGCGGATGGCTTTGGGGCCTGGCAGACAATCAATCCGCGTTCCAATACCTATGTGGTGGAGAATCTGAAAAATGACGTGGCCTACGCGTTCAAGGTGCGTGCCGTGTACAGAACCATCAATGGTCCCGGTCCGCCTTCCGAGGAAGTGAGTGCGACACCGACTGCTCCTCGTATCATTATTCCGATCAGAGAAATGACGTTGGATGAAGGCGGGCATGGCAGTTACAACGTGCAGGTCAGTCTTCGCCCGACAGAAAACGTGACAGTGGTTGTGAGTGGTGCCACAGATGGCGTGTCCGTATCGCCAAGTAGCTTGACCTTCACACCGGTGAATTGGAACATTCCACAGAATATAAGAGTCGACGTGGGTGAAGATGATGACGCCGTCTCTGAAGATGTGACCCTGAAGCACCGTGCGACGGGTAGTGGCTTTGCCGCCGCAGTCAGTCAAGCGGTGGTAGTGAGAGTGAGGGACAACGACAGCACCGGTCTCACTGTTTCGGTGCCCGCACTCACGATAACGGAAGGCAGTCGCGCCGCTTATACGATGAAGCTGAATTCGGAGCCGACGGACGACGTGACGGTGACCGTGGGTGGCGTATCGGGTGACATATCGGTTTCGTCAAACAGTCTGACGTTCACGGCTTTGAATTGGAACATTCCACAGCCGGTGATGGTGTCAGCGGGCGACGATGCGGATGCGAAGAATGATGCTCCGGTGACGCTGACGCATAGCGCGGCAGGTGGTGACTACGATTCGGTAACCGTTGAGCTTATGGTGACGGTGACCGATGACGACCCACCGATACAACCGAAGAACTTTACGGTGTCGGCCGGCAATCAACAGGCGACTCTGACCTGGGACGACCCCGAAAATCCCAACATCACCGGTTGGGAGTATCAGCAGAGGACTGGAGATGGCAGTTATGGTGCATGGGTGCCCATCGCCAACTCCGACGCCACCACCACGACGCACCCGGTAACCGGCTTAACCAACGGGACGGTTTACGCCTTTAAGTTACGAGCGGTGAACAGTGCTGGCAATGGCGTTGAGTCAACCGAGGTGACAGCGGTGCCATTCGGAGCTGGCAAGAAAATAACGCTATCGACTGCCAAGACTAGAATTACGGAGGGAGATGACGGATTTAAGTTAATTGACATCAGCATAACAATCGGTGAGACAGTGACTGCGAGCGACGGCTTGCAGATTACCTTTGAAATTAACAAAACGGCTTCGACGGCCACAACAATCGATCCCGGCAATTATCTGGCATCTTGTACTGAGCCGAATCCGGCAGACGCGGACCAATGCTGGATTGTTGCTCCTAACCGGGGTTCTGTCTCTACAGGCAGTTCCTCAAGCAACTACCTCATCGGCATTTTGGGCGACACGAGAGCCGAGAATGACGAAACTATCGTGTTGAAAGCAGTGCCTGACGATGTTGCCTATACCGGCGGCTCGATTACCCTAACCATCGTTGATGATGATGCGTCTCCCACCGCTCCAACGGATTTCAGTGTGATGCCGGGTAACGCACAGGTTGAGTTGTCTTGGACCGGCCCCGATGATGCAAGGATCACAAGTTGGGAATACCGGCAGAAGACGGGCAGTGGCACCTTTGGGAATTGGATTTCCATGCCGGACTCTGATGCCACCACCCGAACTCACACGGTATCAAACCTATCCAACAGCACCGTTTATGCTTTCAAGGTGCGCGCTGTCAATAGTTTTGGTGCGGGAACTGAATCCCCTGAAAAATCAGCCACGCCACGGGCACCACCGGCCTCACCAACCGGTTTAACTGCCACCGCTGGCGATGGTCAGGTGTCGCTGTCGTGGACCGATCCGAATGACGTCAGTATTACCCGTTGGGAGTACCAGCAGAAGGCCGGCGGTAGTTTTGGAAGTTGGATGGCCATTGCCGGTTCCGGCGCCAGCACCACGACATACACGGTAATCGAACTCACGAACGGGACGGAATACGCCTTCAAGGTCCGCGCGGTAAATCGCAGTGGAGAAGGTGGTGAATCAGCTGAAGCCACAGCGACTCCGGTACCCCCGGTGCCACTGGCACCCACCGGTCTCACCGCTACCGCTGGGAATACACAGGTAGCGTTATCTTGGAATAATCTGCGCGACGCTAGTACTATCCGCTGGGAATACCAGCAGAAAGCTGGTGGTAGTTATGGTAGCTGGATGCCCATTCCGGGTTCAGATGCTACCACCATGGGTCATACGGTGACCGGATTGGTGAATGGGACGATATACACTTTCAAGGTGCGCGCGGTCAATCTCGGAGGCAGCGGCGCCGAATCTGGCGAAGCATCTGCAACGCCGCTTCTACCACCGCTCAAACCTACCGGTTTCAATGCCACCAAGGGTGAGGGCCTGGTAAAGTTGTCCTGGAATAACCTGAATAACGCCAGTATTACCCGCTGGGAGTACCAGCAGAGAGCCGGCGGCGGGAATTATGGCAATTGGACGACTATGCTCGGGTCCGGTGCGGCGACGACGCAACATGAAGTGGCACGTCTGACCAACGGAACAACCTACACCTTCAAGATTCGCGCGGTGAATACCGCCGGTCCTGGCGCAGTCTCAGATGCGGTGTCAGTGACACCGCTCGCGCGACCCGCGAAACCTACTGGATTTTCGGCAACCTCGGACTTCAAATCGGTGAAGCTGTCGTGGACCAATCCGAATAATAACAGTATCACCCGCTGGGAATACCAGCAACGGGCCGGCACCGGCGGCAGTTATGGTTTGTGGATGGCTATTCCGAACTCAAGTGCTAGTACCACCACGTACACAGTACCCGACTTGAACAATGGTACGGCCTACAGCTTGAGAGTTCGCGCGGTGAACGAGATTGGCGCTGGCCGGCCATCAGACGTGACGGTGGCGACCCCGGCGCTCCAACCACCCCATCAACCAACTGGCTTAAGCGCCGAAGCGAGCGATGGGCAAGTGGTGCTGAGATGGCACAATCCGAATAATTCCAGAATTACCGGTTATCAATACCAACAGAAGGAGAGTAGCGGAAATTATGGGGGTTGGCAGACTATTACTGGTTCCAGCGCCACCACCACGACGCACACGGTGACCGGTCTAACCAACTGGACAACTTACACCTTCCAGATTCGCGCGGTGAATTCGGCCGGCAACAGTCCTGCATCTGCCGAAGTGCAGTCGACGCCCATCCCCAGAACCGCTAAGCCAACGGGTTTCAAAGCGGTACCGGGCAACCGTCAAGTGATTTTGA
Source organism: Arenicellales bacterium (assembly GCA_965116205.1). GTDB lineage: Bacteria > Pseudomonadota > Gammaproteobacteria > Arenicellales > JAJDZL01 > JAJDZL01. Next base: position 1,449,362 of record OZ220493.1, read on the forward strand.
CATGGGACGATCCGAAGGATACCGATATCAAAGGCTGGTTCATTCGGTATAAGCCAAGATTTCTAAACAAATGGTATCGTCACGTGATCATCCCTGGTTCAGACAGGAGCACTACGAGTTTCACGGTAACTCGTTTGGTAGTCACTTTAGATCGCGGTAACACAAAAAGTGATCCTCTAAACAATGGTACTAAGTATGATTTCCAGGTGAGCGCATACCGTAGCACCAGGGATTTTCCAGATGATTTACTCTGGTCGAATGTGGTATCCGCAACTCCGTTACCACCCCCAGCGCGACCAACCGGGTTTACCGCTGTCCCCGTTGGTGATGGTGCGGTGCAACTGAATTGGAATAATCCGAACAACGCCAGTATCACAAAATGGCAATACCAGCAGCAGGAAGGTAGTAACACACCAAGTTGGTTGGATGTCAAAAACTCCGGGGCGGACACTACGAAACAAGTCGTAACAGGACTGACCAACGGCACTGAATACACTTTCAAAATTCGCGCCGTGAATATCGCTGGTAACGGTGCCGAATCCGGTGCGGCGACTGTGACTCCAACGCAACCGGGAGCTGATGTGTCGCCATTGAGTATCACCGTAGAGGAGAATGATAAAGAAGACTACGAGATTAAGTTAAAAACTTTACCTTCGGGTAATGTAACAATTGTTGTGAGTGGTGCTTCTGGAGATGTTTCGGTATCACCGAATCGTCTGACGTTCACCCCTTTGAATTGGTCAGCGGCACAGAAGGTTACAGTGTCGGTAGCTAAAGATGATGATGCGATTGATGACGAAGACGTAACCCTATTACATAGGGCTTCAGGTGGTGGCTACAACTCGGTATCAATTGATTCGGTGACCGTATCGGTGAACGATACTACGCCAACACTGCAGTTGTTGACCGCCCCATCCTCGGTGACTGAGGGGATGGATATCAGTCTGACAGTGACATCTGATCGAGCTCTGACGGGTACGCATCCGATCAGTCTGAGCTTAGCCGACCGAGATGCCAGTGGTTTTACAGCGGCCGATATTTCAGGTTCGCTTGGCCGCCGGAACTTTGATGCTATTTTCGGCGAAACGGCCAGCACGACGGGAACGGTCGCCATCCCCACCGTCCTTGACAGTGATAAAACGGAGGGTACAGAGACCTACCGAATTACACTACACGACGCGACAGATTATGAGGTGGGCAGTAATGTTGAGGTTGATGGTGAGCTGGTTGATGCTACCAACTTGGTGTCGGTGCCGCAGACGCAGTCACTGAACGAAGGTGGGAGCAATACCGCGGTAACAATCTCGACGGATGCAAGCTTCGGAACGTCAGTGAAGTTCAACGTATCCTATAACGACATCAGCGCTACCGGAGCGATTGACCCGACCAACGGTGACTATGACAGTGATGCGGTGTCCTCTGTGACGTTCGACACCTCGGAGACGTCGAAGGACATCGAAATAACGCTCAACGACGATGGTCTGGATGAAGCTGACGAGACTTTCACGGTGACCGTGGCGCTGGCCGATGGCAGCACACTGCCAGCTGGGTTCGCGCTGGACAATACGGTGACCATGGTGACCATTGTTGATGACGACGAAACGCCCGTACTGGAGGAGATTGCGGATGTGACAGTTGATGTGGGCCAGGATGTTGATATCACAGCGGTGGCGACAGATGGCGACAACGACGCAGTCAGCTATAGTTGGGCACGTAAGGCCGGTGAGACATCTCCGGCCATTCCGAGAAACACCAACCTGACAGCGGCGCGACTGACGTTCACTACGACATCGCGCGGCACTTATACGATGACGGTGACCGCGGCGGATGGCCATGGCAATTCAGATACAGAAGAGGTGGTGATCACGGTCTACCTGCCGGTCCCCGTTGCACCAACAGGATTCCGCGCGCAAGCAGGTGATGCGGAGGTGGTGCTGTCTTGGAACAATCCCAATAATCCGAGCATTGATGGCTGGGAGTATCAGCAGAAGGAGGGTAGCGGTAATTTTGGTGATTGGTTGCCTATTTCCGGTGCAGATGCTTCAACGACGACGCACACGGTGACCGGTCTTACGAACGATGCGGTTTACACCTTTAAGATTCGTGCGATGAATGTTACAGGAGATGGTGACGAATCGACGGAGGCAACAGCAACGCCGCGCCTTGCGCCGCCTGACAAACCAACCAAATTCACTGCTGTAGCGGGTGACATGAAGGTGACGCTGTCTTGGAAAGACCCGAAAAACGCCAGCATTATCCGCTGGGAATATCATCAATACGACGATGCTAATGAAATTGCTTCAGGGTGGCGGAGCATTCCCAATTCAGGTCCCAGCACCAAGACGTACACCGTGACCGGCCTGGCGAACACATTTACCTACGTGTTCAAGGTGCGGGCGGTGAATGTAGCCGGCAATGGTACCGAATCGGAAGAAATGGTAGCCATACCAGAACTTCCCAGACCTAAAAAGCCACAAAGTATATCAGCCCTTCCGAGCAATCGTCAGATTGTACTGACTTGGGACAATGCAAACAACCCCAGTATTGATGTCTGGGAATATCAGCAGAGGGAAGATGATGGTGATTTTGGTGAATGGTTGCCGTTTTCTGAGACATCCACTACCACCATGCACACGGTAACCAACTTGACGAACGGCGTGACCTACGCGTTCAAGGTGCGGGCGGTGAATGCGTCCGGACCCGGCGACGAATCGGATGAAGTGACGGCGGTACCAATTCTGAAGCCACCAAAACCGACCGGTTTCAGCGCTGACCCGGGAGATGGGCAGGTGACCCTGATTTGGACCAACCCGAATGATCAATTGATCGAAGGCTGGCAAGTGCAGTTCAAACTATCTATTCAGGTAGGATGGCCTACTCCTACTGAGGTTCCAGATGGCACAGCGACGGATTACGTGGTTAGGAATTTACAAAATCTTGAGTATGATTTTCGCATTCGGGCGTACTACAGCGGCAGTAATTTTGGGCGCTGGTCAGACACGAGGTCCACAACTCCAGTACAAAAAGGCGTTACAGTTTCGACGTCAAAATTGACGGTGGACGAAGGTGGACAGGGTAAGTACACAGTGAAGCTCAACACCATTCCAACAAGTGAGGTGACGATTGACGTGTTGGTTGGGGCAGGTTCAGATGATGTTTCGGTAAAACCGAATCGTCTGACCTTCACCTCCAGAAACTGGAATAAGCCGAAGACGGTGAAAGTGTCAGCCGCCAAAGACGAGGATGCGGTAACGGAGGCTGCGGTGGAGCTGATGCATAGTGCTAAGGGCGGTGGCTATGATTCAGTAGGGATAGACTCGGTGACCGTGACCGTGACCGAGACCACACCGATTCTACAGTTGCTAACTGACCCTGTGGCGGTGACCGAGGGAGCCGATATCAGCCTCACCGTAACCTCCAATCGTGCACTGACTGGAACTTTAGCGGTGAATCTGACATTAGCCGACCGCGGAGCAAGTGGTTTTTCAGCGGCGGACATTCAAGGTGAACTGGGCCCGCGCAATTTTGATGCGACGTTTGGCGATAGTCCATCCATGACCGGGACGGTGGTCATTCCGACAAGTGCTGATTCGGTTGGGGAGAATGCGGAAACCTATCAAATTACACTGAATGATACGGCTGAGTATGAATTGGGTAACGATACGACGGCTGATGGTACATTAAATGACGATGGCAAGGGCGTGGTGCCGGCCACCCTCGTGTCGGTGCCGGCGACGCTAACGGTGACCGAAGGGACCGATGCGAATGCGACGGTGACGATCACGTCGGGTGTGGCGTTCGGCCAGGCAGTGACCTTCAATGTCACCTACGGGGGCACGGCGACTGGCGCGGCGGTGCCAGGTGCCGGCGACGACTACGACAGCGATGCGGCGACGCAGGTGCAGTTCAATGCGACTGACACCACGAAGGACATCGTCATTCCGCTCAACGATGATGCGCTGAACGAGGCGGCGGAGACCATCACGGTGACCGTGGCGGTGGTCGGCGGCAGACTACCGGACGGGTTCGCGCTGGGCAATGCGGTGACCACGGTAACCATCACCGATGACGATGATGTCCCGACGGTGAGCATTGCCAATGCGGCGGCGGTGACCGAAGGCGACAGTGGCGATGCGACGATGACGTTCAATGTTTCGCTGTCGGCGGCGAGTGGCCGGGCGGTGACGGTGGACTATGCGGTGGATGCCGCGACGACGGCGACCGCGGGTACGGATTTCACGGCGGTGTCGGGCACGCTGACGTTCAGTGCCGGTCAGACACAGAAGCCGATTGCGGTCACCGTCAAGGGAGACACGCTGGATGAGGCGGATGAGACGGTGGTGGTGAAGCTGTCGAATCAGGCCAACGCCACTTTGGGTACGGCCACCGGCAGTGGCACCATCACCGATGATGACACGCTGAGTACGAGCTGGGCGTTGAGTGTGACCCCGGCCACGGTGACCGAGGCCAGTGGCACCACGGCGGTGACGGTGACGGCGACGCGCGCGGGCACGGCGACGTCGACGACGGCCACCACCATCGCCATTGCGGTGACCAGTGGCACGGCGACGGCGGGCAACGATTTCAGCGAGGTGACCGGTTTCAACCTCACGGTGGCGGCCGGGGCGACGTCGGGCACGGCGAATTTCGATCTCGTCGTGACCGCCGACAGTCTGAGCGAGGTGAATGAAACGGTAACTGTCGGTGGTACTTTGCAGGGCAACACGTTCAATGGCACCACGGTGACCATCACCGATGACGATGCGGTGCCGACGCTGAGCATCGCGGCGCCGATTGCGGCGGTGACCGAAGGCGACAGCGGCAGTACGAGCATGACGTTCACCGTCACGCTGGGAGCCGTCAGCGGCCGGTCGGTGACGGTCGATTATGCGGTGGATGTCGCATCGACGGCGGCGGGCACGGATTTCACCGGGGGTGCCGGTACTTTGACTTTTGCGGCTGGTGAGACACAGCAGTCGATCACCGTCAGCGTCACCGGTGATGAGCTGGACGAGGTGGATGAGACAGTGGTGCTGAAGCTGTCGAATCCCACCCACGCAACCATCGGTACTGCCACGGCGACGGGGACCATTACTGATGATGATGCTTCGCCGGTGCTGGCGGCGCTGTCGGCCGTATCGAAGAAGGTTGGTCAGACGGTGACCGTCGTGGCGTCAGCCACTGATGCCGATGCCGACACGATCAGCTATGCCTGGACGAAAGACAGCGGTCCGGCGCTGCCATCCGGTACTAAGTTCGATGTGGCGACGCTGACGTTCACGGCGGCTACGGTCGGTGCCTATGTGCTGACGGTGACCGCTTCGGACGGTAATGACAATGAAGACACCAAGACGGTCACCGTTACGGTCTCCGCCGCGGATACGGTGTCGGTGCCGAAGCAGGTGACGGTGGCCGAAGGCGGTGGCAGTGTGACGGTGAAGGTGGCGGCCAGTGCGGCACTGGGTCAGGCGGTGACCTTAGATGTGACCTATGGTGGTGCGGCCAGTCAAACGGCGGACTACGATGCCACGGCCGTTACATCGGTCGATTTCGGCACGACGGACACGTTCAAGAACATCGTCATTCCGATTACCGATGACCGGTTGGATGAGGTGGATGAAACCTTCACGGTCACCATTGCGTTGGCGGGCAGTAGCACGCTACCGGCCGGCGTCATACTGGGCAATGCGGTGACCACGGTGACGATTACCGACAACGACACGGTGAGCACGAACTGGGCGTTGAGTGTGGAGCCGGCCACGGTGACCGAGGCGAGTGGCACCACGGCGGTGACGGTGACAGCGACGCGGGCCGGCACGGTGACCGCGGCGACGTCCACGACCCTTGCCATTGCGGTGACCGGGGGCACGGCGACGGCGGGGACCGATTTCGATGCGGTGACCGGTTTCAACATCATGGTAGCCGCCGGGGCGACGTCGGGTGAAGCGGATTTCGATCTCATGGTCACCGCCGACACTCTTGATGAGGTGGATGAGACGCTAACCGTCGGCGGCACGCTGTCCGGTGCCACGGTGTCCGGCACCACGGTGACCATCACCGATGATGATGCGCCGCCGGCACTGAGCATTGTGGCGCCGAGTGCGGCGGTGACCGAAGGCGACAGTGGCAGTACGGACATGACGTTCAGCGTCACGCTGGGGGCGGCCAGCGGTCGGTCGGTGACGGTGGACTATGCGGTGGATGCTACGTCAACGGCGGCCGCGGGTACGGATTTCACCGGGGGTGCCGGCACCTTGACCTTTGCCCCCGGCACGACACAGCAGTCGATCACCGTCAGCGTCACCGGCGATGAGCTGGACGAGGACGACGAGACGGTGGTGCTGAAGTTGTCGGATGCCACCCATGCGAGCATTGGTAGCGCCACGGCGATGGGGACCATCACCGATGATGACGCATCGCCGGTGCTGGCCGCACTTGAGAATGAGACGGTGGCGACGGGAGGGACGGTGTCGGTGACGGCAGCGGCCACCGATGCCGACGGTGATACTGTAACGTATGTCTGGACGCGCAAGACCGGGGAGACAACTCCGGCACTGCCGAGCACCACCATGGATGCGGCGACGCTGTCCTTCACGGCGGGTACGGCCGGTGTCTATACGATGACGGTGACGGCCTCGGACGGCAACGGCAATTCAGCCACCGCGACGGTGGTGATCACGGTGACGGCGAAGGTCGTGGTGTCGGTGCCGAAGAACCTGACGGTGACCGAGGGTGACGATACCAGGGCACGGGTGACCATTGCCACGGCCACGGCGTTCGGCGAGTCGGTCACCTTCGATGTCACTTACACCGATGGCACGGCGACCGGGCATGGTACGCTGGCCAGTGGCGATTATGACAACGATGCGGTGACTTCGGTCACGTTCAGCGGCACGGATACGGAGCAACACATCGATGTGCCGCTCAACGATGATGATTTGGATGAAGTGAGTGAGCGGTTTACGGTGGGCATTGCGCTGGCCACTGGCAGCACGCTGCCGGCGACGCATACGCTGGGCAATGCGGTGACCCGGGTGACCATCAATGACGATGATGAGCCGCCGACGGTGAGCATTGCCGATGCGGCGGCGGTGACCGAAGGCGACAGTGGCGAGGCGATGATGACGTTCAATGTTTCGCTGTCGGCGGCGAGTGGCCGGGCGGTGACGGTGGACTATGCGGTGGATGCCGCGTCGACGGCGATGGCGGGTACGGATTTCACGGCGGTGTCGGGCACGCTGACGTTCAGTGCCGGTCAGACGCAGCAGTCGGTCGCGGTCACCGTCAAGGGTGACACGCTGGATGAGGCGGATGAGACGGTGGTGGTGAAGCTGTCGAATCAGGCCAACGCCACTTTGGGTGCGGCCACCGGCAGTGGCACCATCACCGATGATGACACGCTGAGTACGAGCTGGGCGTTGAGTGTGACCCCGGCCACGGTGACCGAGGCCAGTGGCACCACGGCGGTGACGGTGACGGCGACGCGCGCGGGCACGGCGACGTCGACGACGGCCACCACCATCGCCATTGCGGTGACCAGTGGCACGGCGACGGCGGGCAACGATTTCAGCGAGGTGACGGATTTTGACCTCACGGTGGCCGCCGGGGCGACGTCGGGCACCGCGGATTTCGATCTCACCGTCACCGCCGACAGTCAGGACGAGGTCAATGAGACGGTGGCCGTCGATGGCACGCTGTCGAGCAACACGGTCACCGGCACCACGGTGACCATCACCGATGACGATGCCATACCGGCACTGAGCATCGCGGCGCCGAGTGCGGCGGTGACCGAAGGCGACAGCGGCAGTACGGACATGACGTTCACCGTCACGCTGGGGGTCGTCAGCGGACGGCCGGTGACGGTCGATTATGCGGTGGATGCCACGGCGACGGCGACGGGTACGGATTTCACCGGGGGTGCCGGCACGCTGACGTTCAATGCCGGTGAGACACGGAAGTCGATCACCGTCAGCGTCACCGGTGATGAGCTGGACGAGGCGGACGAGACGGTGGTGCTGAAGCTGTCGGATGCCACCAATGCGAGCATTGGCACCGCCACGGCGACGGGGACCATTACCGATGATGATGCGCCGCCGGCACTGAGCATCGCGGCACCGAGTGCGGCGGTGACCGAAGGCGACAGTGGCAGTACGGACATGACGTTCACCGTCACGCTGGGGGCGGCCAGCGGTCGGTCGGTGACGGTGGACTATGCGGTGGATGCTACGTCAACGGCGGCCGCGGGTACGGATTTCACCGGGGGTGCCGGCACCTTGACCTTTGCCCCCGGCACGACACAGCAGTCGATCACCGTCAGCGTCACCGGCGATGAGCTGGACGAGGACGACGAGACGGTGGTGCTGAAGTTGTCGGATGCCACCCATGCGAGCATTGGTAGCGCCACGGCGATGGGGACCATCACCGATGATGACGCATCGCCGGTGCTGGCCGCACTTGAGAATGAGACGGTGGCGACGGGAGGGACGGTGTCGGTGACGGCAGCGGCCACCGATGCCGACGGTGATACTGTAACGTATGTCTGGACGCGCAAGACCGGGGAGACAACTCCGGCACTGCCGAGCACCACCATGGATGCGGCGACGCTGTCCTTCACGGCGGGTACGGCCGGTGTCTATACGATGACGGTGACGGCCTCGGACGGCAACGGCAATTCAGCCACCGCGACGGTGGTGATCACGGTGACGGCGAAGGTCGTGGTGTCGGTGCCGAAGAACCTGACGGTGACCGAGGGTGACGATACCAGGGCACGGGTGACCATTGCCACGGCCACGGCGTTCGGCGAGTCGGTCACCTTCGACGTCACTTACACCGATGGCACGGCGACCGGGCATGGTACGCTGGCCAGTGGCGATTATGACAACGATGCGGTGACTTCGGTCACGTTCAGCGGCACGGATACGGAGCAACACATTGATGTGCCGCTCAACGATGATGATTTGGATGAAGTGAGTGAGCGATTTACGGTGGGTATTGCGCTGGCCACTGGCAGCACGCTGCCGGCGACGCATACGCTGGGCAATGCGGTGACCCGGGTGACCATCAATGACGATGATGAGCCGCCGACGGTGAGCATTGCCAATGCGGCGGCGGTGACCGAAGGCGACAGTGGCGAGGCGACGATGACGTTCAATGTTTCGCTGTCGGCGGCCAGCGGTCGGGCGGTGACGGTGGACTATGCGGTGGATGCCGCGACGACGGCGACCGCGGGTACGGATTTCACGGCGGTGTCGGGCACGCTGACGTTCAGTGCCGGTCAGACACAGAAGCCGATTGCGGTCACCGTCAAGGGAGACACGCTGGATGAGGCGGATGAGACGGTGGTGGTGAAGCTGTCGAATCAGGCCAACGCCACTTTGGGTACGGCCACCGGCAGTGGCACCATCACCGATGATGACACGCTGAGTACGAGCTGGGCGTTGAGTGTGACCCCGGCCACGGTGACCGAGGCCAGTGGCACCACGGCGGTGACGGTGACGGCGACGCGCGCGGGCACGGCGACGTCGACGACGGCCACCACCATCGCCATTGCGGTGACCAGTGGCACGGCGACGGCGGGCAACGATTTCAGCGAGGTGACCGGTTTCAACCTCACGGTGGCGGCCGGGGCGACGTCGGGCACCGTGGATTTCAATCTCACTGTTACTGCTGATAGTCGGGACGAAGCGGATGAGACGGTGGCCGTCAATGGCACGCTGTCGAGCAACACGGTCACCGGCACCACGGTGACCATTACTGATGACGATGCGACGCCGGTGCTGGCGGAGATTCCTAATGAGACGGTGAAGTTGGGTCAGGCGGTGACCATCACCGCGGTGGCGACCGAAGACGATGGTGACACGGTCACGTACGTCTGGTCGCGCAAGCCCGGAGAAACGATGCCGGTCATACCGAACGGCACGGCACTGAATCAGGCACGGCTGACATTCACGCCGCCGGCGGCGGGCACTTACACGATGACGGTCACGGCGTCGGATGGCAATGGCAACACGGACACCGAAGAGGTGACGATCACGGTGACGGCATCCACGGCGAGTGTAGCTGCCGCGGTACCGGTGCCGGCGCAACCAACGGGTTTGACGACAAAGGTGAACCCAAATAACGGGATCATACTTTCTTGGACAGCAACTGGTGATACGACTATCACCGGTTGGGAGTATCGTATTAAAGAATTGTTAGCCGCGAGTCCTGCTTGGGGAAATAGCGTCAGAATTTTAGGGGCTGATTCTGGGACAAGAACAGTTGAAGTTTACACAAGAGCCAATTTCTGGCATGGCCAAAAACTGGAATTCCAAGTACGATCGGTCAACATATCTGGAAATAGTCCTTGGTCAAGAATAGCTTCTGCGACGGTTAGTAACTCTTGGAATTTATCATTTGAGGTTAAACCGGCTGAAATTAGAGTTGTCCAAGGTGAAACTGCTACCTACACATTGACAAATGTGGGGTACGGAGTCCCGGGAAGGGCTGAGCTTTCCAGTCGGGACAGTAGTGTCGCTACAGTACCTTCGACTGTGAACTTTGAAAGTACCCGCGAAACATCCAAGCAAGTCACGGTAACAGGGGTTGCAGTTGGTAGTACGGTCATATCTCACGACGCCTTCTATCACAAATGGGGTAGCAGGCCAATCAATTCCTTCGCCTCATTTGAGAACATGGCTACGGTCAAGGTGAGGGTGGTACCACAAAAACCTGCCAAGCCGACGGGCTTGACCGCCAGAGCGGGTAACGCACAGGTCACACTCAGCTGGACAGACCCCGGTAATTCCGACATTACGGGGTGGGAGTATCAGCGAAAGATAAACTCCAGTATATACAGTTACCGTCCTTGGGTCCCCATACCGGATTCAAGTGCCAGTACAACGAGCTATACGGTAAAAAATCTGACTGGAAATGTGAGTTATGCTTTCAGAATTCGGGCAGTTAATGATGCGGGTGGTAGTCCGCCCTCAGATGCGGCCGTAGCACAAGTACAGTACCAAGCCCCCGCTAAACCTATCGGGTTAAAGGCGACCGCGGATGATAAACAGATTACGCTCAGTTGGACAAATCCCATCAATCCTAGCATTTCACGATGGGAGTATCAGCAAAAAGCCGGCGCGGGAAGGTATGGTGGTTGGATCAAAATGCAAGATTCGAATGCGGCCACGTGGAGATACACGGTACGGAATTTGAATAATGGTACGAACTATACATTTAAGATCCGGGCAGTGAATGTCACGTCTCAAGCAAGTGCACCCTCCGACGAAGTGACGATCGCACCGGTTGTGCCATCTATAGTCTCGGTGCCGGCGACTCTAATGGTGGCTGAGGGTGCTGGTAATGCAACGGTGACCATCACCACGGCTGCGGCCTTCAGTCAATCGGTGACGTTCGATGTCACCTATGGTGGCAGTTCGGCGACCGGGGCGAACAATCCGGCGAATGGTGACTACGACAACGATGCGGTGACCGCGGTGACGTTCGGTGTGAGCGACACGACGAAGGACATTGTCATTCCGATCACTGATGATAGTCGCGACGAAAAAAATGAAACGTTTACGGTAACAATTGCTCCAGCTGCTGACCTACCACATGGGTTTAAGTTGGGCACCACGAAGACTACCGTAACCATCACCGACGACGATGAATCACCAGTACTAGCTGAAATTAATGATGTCACGATCAAATTAGGTGAGACGGTGAATATCACGGCCTCGGCGACCGATGGCGACAGTGACACGATCACTTATGTTTGGACGAGATTGAATGGTGAAACGATACCGGTCTTACCGAGCGGCACTGACCTGACTAAGGCGCGTTTGACCTTCACGCCCTTGGTAGGTGGTGTAAGTCCTTTTGTAGGTTCTAGTGCGAGTTACACGATGACGGTGACGGCGACGGATAGCGACGGTAATAAGGACACCGAGCAGGTGGCGATCACGGTAGATGAAGAGGTCGCAGTATCGGTGCCAGTGTCAGTGTCAGTGACAGAGGGGACAGATGCGAATGCGCGAATAACAATAACACCATCATCAACATTTAATAGTGCGACAACCTTCAACGTTAGTTACAGTGACGGTACGGCAACCGGGGCGAATGTTCCATCTGATGGTGACTATGACAATGATGCGGTGACACAGGTGACTCTCAGTGCGGGCGACACCGAGAAACACATTGACATCCCGATCACCGATGATGATCTGGATGAAGACGACGAGACGTTCACGGTGACAGTTGCGGCCGCCGCCGCTCTACCCGGTGGATTCGAACTGAGTAAGACCACGGTGACCATCACCGATGATGATGAGTCGCCGGAGCTGGCGGCACTGGACGATGTCACGGTGCAGCTGGGTCAGGCGGTGGATGTGACGGCATCGGCGACCGATGGCGATGGCGACACGGTCACTTATGCCTGGACGCGCAAGACCGGGGAAACGGTGCCGGCCATCCCGAACGGCACGGCACTGAATGCGGCGCGGCTGACGTTCACGCCACCGGCGGCGGGCACTTACACGATGACGGTGACGGCGTCCGATGGCAATGACAATACGGACACTGCGGAGGTGACCATTACGGTGTCGGCGGCGGCCGTGGTGTCGGTGCCGGCGACGCTGACGGTGGCCGAGGCGGTGGGCGATGCGACGGTGACGGTGACCACCACGGCGGCGTTCGGTGAATCGGTGACGCTGAATGTCACTTATGGTGGCAGTTCGGCGACCGGGGCCAGTAATCCGGCGAGTGGCGACTACGACAATGATGCGGTGACCGCGGTGACGTTCGGTGCGGCGGACACCACGAAGGACATTGACATTCCGATCACCGATGATGATCTGGATGAAGCAGCTGAGACGTTCACGGTGACCATTGCGGCGGCTTCGAGCGGGCTGCCGGCCGGCTGGGCGCTGGGTACCAAGAAGACCACGGTGACCATCACCGATGACGATGAGTCGCCGGAGCTGGCGGCACTGGACGATGTCACGGTGCAGCTGGGTCAGGCGGTGGATGTGACGGCGGTGGCGACCGATGGCGATGGCGACACGGTCACTTATGCCTGGACGCGCAAGACCGGGGAAACGGTGCCGGCCATCCCGAACGGTACGACACTGAATGCGGCGCGGCTGACGTTCACGCCACCGGCGGCGGGCACTTACACGATGACGGTGACGGCGTCCGATGGCAATGACAATACGGACACTGCGGAGGTGACCATTACGGTGTCGGCGGCGGCCGTGGTGTCGGTGCCGGCGACGCTGACGGTGGCCGAGGCGGTGGGCGATGCGACGGTGACGGTGACCACCACGGCGGCGTTCGGTGAATCGGTGACGCTGAATGTCACCTATGGTGGCAGTTCGGCGACCGGGGCCAGTAATCCGGCGAGTGGCGACTATGACAATGATGCGGTGACTGCGGTGACGTTCGGTGCGGCGGACACCACGAAGGACATTGACATTCCGATCACCGATGATGATCTGGATGAAGCAGCTGAGACGTTCACGGTGACCATTGCGGCGGCTTCGAGCGGGCTGCCGGCCGGCTGGACGCTGGGTACCAAGAAGACCACGGTGACCATCACCGATGACGATGAGTCGCCGGAGCTGGCGGCACTGGACGATGTCACGGTGCAGCTGGGTCAGGCGGTGGATGTGACGGCGGCGGCGACCGATGGCGATGGCGACACGGTCACTTATGCCTGGACGCGCAAGACCGGGGAAACGGTGCCGGCCATCCCGAACGGCACGGCACTGAATGCGGCGCGGCTGACGTTCACGCCACCGGCGGCGGGCACTTACACGATGACGGTGACGGCGTCCGATGGCAATGACAATACGGACACTGCGGAGGTGACCATTACGGTGTCGGCGGCGGCCGTGGTGTCGGTGCCGGCGACGCTGACGGTGGCCGAGGCGGTGGGCGATGCGACGGTGACGGTGACCACCACGGCGGCGTTCGGTGAATCGGTGACGCTGAATGTCACCTATGGTGGCAGTTCGGCGACCGGGGCCAGTAATCCGGCGAGTGGCGACTATGACAATGATGCGGTGACTGCGGTGACGTTCGGTGCGGCGGACACCACGAAGGACATTGACATTCCGATTACCGATGATGATCTGGATGAAGCAGCTGAGACGTTCACGGTGACCATTGCGGCAGCTTCGAGCGGGCTGCCGGCCGGCTGGACGCTGGGTACCAAGAAGACCACGGTGACCATCACCGATGACGATGAGTCGCCGGAGCTGGCGGCACTGGACGATGTCACGGTGCAGCTGGGTCAGGCGGTGGATGTGACGGCGGCGGCGACCGATGGCGATGGCGACACGGTCACTTATGCCTGGACGCGCAAGACCGGGGAAACGGTGCCGGCCATCCCGAACGGCACGGCACTGAATGCGGCGCGGCTGACGTTCACGCCACCGGCGGCGGGCACTTACACGATGACGGTGACGGCGTCCGATAACAATGACAATACGGACACTGCGGAGGTGACCATTACGGTGTCGGCGGCGGCCGTGGTGTCGGTGCCGGCGACGCTGACGGTGGCCGAATCGGTGGGCGATGCGACGGTGACGGTGACCACCACGGCGGCGTTCGGTGAATCGGTGACGCTGAATGTCACCTATGGTGGCAGTTCGGCGACCGGGGCCAGTAATCCGGCGAGTGGCGACTATGACAATGATGCGGTGACCGCGGTGACGTTCGGTGCGGCGGACACCACGAAGGACATTGACATTCCGATCACCGATGATGATCTGGATGAAGCAGCTGAGACGTTCACGGTGACCATTGCGGCGGCTTCGAGCGGGCTGCCGGCCGGCTGGACGCTGGGCACCAAGAAGACCACGGTGACCATCACCGATGACGATGAGTCGCCGGAGCTGGCGGCACTGGACGATGTCACGGTGCAGCTGGGTCAGGCGGTGGATGTGACGGCGGCGGCGACCGATGGCGATGGCGACACGGTCACTTATGCCTGGACGCGCAAGACCGGGGAAACGGTGCCGGCCATCCCGAACGGCACGGCACTGAATGCGGCGCGGCTGACGTTCACGCCACCGGCGGCGGGCACTTACACGATGACGGTGACGGCGTCCGATGGCAATGACAATACGGACACTGCGGAGGTGACCATTACGGTGTCGGCGGCGGCCGTGGTGTCGGTGCCGGCGACGCTGACGGTGGCCGAGGCGGTGGGCGATGCGACGGTGACGGTGACCACCACGGCGGCGTTCGGTGAATCGGTGACGCTGAATGTCACCTATGGTGGCAGTTCGGCGACCGGGGCCAGTAATCCGGCGAGTGGCGACTATGACAATGATGCGGTGACCGCGGTGACGTTCGGTGCGGCGGACACCACGAAGGACATTGACATTCCGATCACCGATGATGATCTGGATGAAGCAGCTGAGACGTTCACGGTGACCATTGCGGCAGCTTCGAGCGGGCTGCCGGCCGGCTGGACGCTGGGCACCAAGAAGACCACGGTGACCATCACCGATGACGATGAGTCGCCGGAGCTGGCGGCACTGGACGATGTCACGGTGCAGCTGGGTCAGGCGGTGGATGTGACGGCGGCGGCGACCGATGGCGATGGCGACACGGTCACTTATGCCTGGACGCGCAAGACCGGGGAAACGGTGCCGGCCATCCCGAACGGCACGGCACTGAATGCGGCGCGGCTGACGTTCACGCCACCGGCGGCGGGCACTTACACGATGACGGTGACGGCGTCCGATGGCAATGACAATACGGACACTGCGGAGGTGACCATTACGGTGTCGGCGGCGGCCGTGGTGTCGGTGCCGGCGACGCTGACGGTGGCCGAGGCGGTGGGCGATGCGACGGTGACGGTGACCACCACGGCGGCGTTCGGTGAATCGGTGACGCTGAATGTCACCTATGGTGGCAGTTCGGCGACCGGGGCCAGTAATCCGGCGAGTGGCGACTATGACAATGATGCGGTGACTGCGGTGACGTTCGGTGCGGCGGACACCACGAAGGACATTGACATTCCGATCACCGATGATGATCTGGATGAAGCAGCTGAGACGTTCACGGTGACCATTGCGGCGGCTTCGAGCGGGCTGCCGGCCGGCTGGACGCTGGGTACCAAGAAGACCACGGTGACCATCACCGATGACGATGAGTCGCCGGAGCTGGCGGCACTGGACGATGTCACGGTGCAGCTGGGTCAGGCGGTGGATGTGACGGCATCGGCGACCGATGGCGATGGCGACACGGTCACTTATGCCTGGACGCGCAAGACCGGGGAAACGGTGCCGGCCATCCCGAACGGCACGGCACTGAATGCGGCGCGGCTGACGTTCACGCCACCGGCGGCGGGCACTTACACGATGACGGTGACGGCGTCCGATGGCAATGACAATACGGACACTGCGGAGGTGACCATTACGGTGTCGGCGGCGGCCGTGGTGTCGGTGCCGGCGACGCTGACGGTGGCCGAGGCGGTGGGCGATGCGACGGTGACGGTGACCACCACGGCGGCGTTCGGTGAATCGGTGACGCTGAATGTCACTTATGGTGGCAGTTCGGCGACCGGGGCCAGTAATCCGGCGAGTGGCGACTACGACAATGATGCGGTGACCGCGGTGACGTTCGGTGCGGCGGACACCACGAAGGACATTGACATTCCGATCACCGATGATGATCTGGATGAAGCAGCTGAGACGTTCACGGTGACCATTGCGGCGGCTTCGAGCGGGCTGCCGGCCGGCTGGGCGCTGGGTACCAAGAAGACCACGGTGACCATCACCGATGACGATGAGTCGCCGGAGCTGGCGGCACTGGACGATGTCACGGTGCAGCTGGGTCAGGCGGTGGATGTGACGGCGGTGGCGACCGATGGCGATGGCGACACGGTCACTTATGCCTGGACGCGCAAGACCGGGGAAACGGTGCCGGCCATCCCGAACGGTACGACACTGAATGCGGCGCGGCTGACGTTCACGCCACCGGCGGCGGGCACTTACACGATGACGGTGACGGCGTCCGATGGCAATGACAATACGGACACTGCGGAGGTGACCATTACGGTGTCGGCGGCGGCCGTGGTGTCGGTGCCGGCGACGCTGACGGTGGCCGAGGCGGTGGGCGATGCGACGGTGACGGTGACCACCACGGCGGCGTTCGGTGAATCGGTGACGCTGAATGTCACCTATGGTGGCAGTTCGGCGACCGGGGCCAGTAATCCGGCGAGTGGCGACTATGACAATGATGCGGTGACTGCGGTGACGTTCGGTGCGGCGGACACCACGAAGGACATTGACATTCCGATTACCGATGATGATCTGGATGAAGCAGCTGAGACGTTCACGGTGACCATTGCGGCGGCTTCGAGCGGGCTGCCGGCCGGCTGGACGCTGGGCACCAAGAAGACCACGGTGACCATCACCGATGACGATGAGTCGCCGGAGCTGGCGGCACTGGACGATGTCACGGTGCAGCTGGGTCAGGCGGTGGATGTGACGGCGGTGGCGACCGATGGCGATGGCGACACGGTCACTTATGCCTGGACGCGCAAGACCGGGGAAACGGTGCCGGCCATCCCGAACGGCACGGCACTGAATGCGGCGCGGCTGACGTTCACGCCACCGGCGGCGGGCACTTACACGATGACGGTGACGGCGTCCGATGGCAATGACAATACGGACACCGCGGAGGTGACCATTACGGTGTCGGCGGCGGCCGTGGTGTCGGTGCCGGCGACGCTGACGGTGGCCGAGGCGGTGGGCGATGCGACGGTGACGGTGACCACCACGGCGGCGTTCGGTGAATCGGTGACGCTGAATGTCACTTATGGTGGCAGTTCGGCGACCGGGGCCAGTAATCCGGCGAGTGGCGACTACGACAATGATGCGGTGACTGCGGTGACGTTCGGTGCGGCGGACACCACGAAGGACATTGACATTCCGATCACCGATGATGATCTGGATGAAGCAGCTGAGACGTTCACGGTGACCATTGCGGCGGCTTCGAGCGGGCTGCCGGCCGGCTGGACGCTGGGCACCAAGAAGACCACGGTGACCATCACCGATGACGATGAGTCGCCGGAGCTGGCGGCACTGGACGATGTCACGGTGCAGCTGGGTCAGGCGGTGGATGTGACGGCGGCGGCGACCGATGGCGATGGCGACACGGTCACTTATGCCTGGACGCGCAAGACCGGGGAAACGGTGCCGGCCATCCCGAACGGCACGGCACTGAATGCGGCGCGGCTGACGTTCACGCCACCGGCGGCGGGCACTTACACGATGACGGTGACGGCGTCCGATGGCAATGACAATACGGACACTGCGGAGGTGACCATTACGGTGTCGGCGGCGGCCGTGGTGTCGGTGCCGGCGACGCTGACGGTGGCCGAGGCGGTGGGCGATGCGACGGTGACGGTGACCACCACGGCGGCGTTCGGTGAATCGGTGACGCTGAATGTCACTTATGGTGGCAGTTCGGCGACCGGGGCCAGTAATCCGGCGAGTGGCGACTATGACAATGATGCGGTGACTGCGGTGACGTTCGGTGCGGCGGACACCACGAAGGACATTGACATTCCGATCACCGATGATGATCTGGATGAAGCAGCTGAGACGTTCACGGTGACCATTGCGGCGGCTTCGAGCGGGCTGCCGGCCGGCTGGACGCTGGGCACCAAGAAGACCACGGTGACCATCACCGATGACGATGAGTCGCCGGAGCTGGCGGCACTGGACGATGTCACGGTGCAGCTGGGTCAGGCGGTGGATGTGACGGCGGCGGCGACCGATGGCGATGGCGACACGGTCACTTATGCCTGGACGCGCAAGACCGGGGAAACGGTGCCGGCCATCCCGAACGGCACGGCACTGAATGCGGCGCGGCTGACGTTCACGCCACCGGCGGCGGGCACTTACACGATGACGGTGACGGCGTCCGATGGCAATGACAATACGGACACTGCGGAGGTGACCATTACGGTGTCGGCGGCGGCCGTGGTGTCGGTGCCGGCGACGCTGACGGTGGCCGAGGCGGTGGGCGATGCGACGGTGACGGTGACCACCACGGCGGCGTTCGGTGAATCGGTGACGCTGAATGTCACTTATGGTGGCAGTTCGGCGACCGGGGCCAGTAATCCGGCGAGTGGCGACTACGACAATGATGCGGTGACCGCGGTGACGTTCGGTGCGGCGGACACCACGAAGGACATTGACATTCCGATTACCGATGATGATCTGGATGAAGCAGCTGAGACGTTCACGGTGACCATTGCGGCGGCTTCGAGCGGGCTGCCGGCCGGCTGGACGCTGGGTACCAAGAAGACCACGGTGACCATCACCGATGATGATGCGGTCGGAGTGACGTTATCAGTGACTGAACTGACTGTAGTAGAGGGAAGTGAAAACAGTTACACGGTAGTCTTGAATTCCGAACCGACGGCTGATGTAACCATTGCGATCAGCGGCGCTGCCGGTGACGTGACCTTGGATAAATCATCGCTAACCTTTACGACATCCAATTGGTCTACGGCGCAGACCGTGACAGTGTCGGCAATGAAAGATGAAGACCTGATCGAGGATGCTGACGTGACGCTGACGCACAGTGCCAGTGGCGGAGACTATGACTCAGTTACCATTGATTCTGTGACCGTAAAAGTGACCGAAAACGATGCATCAAATGATGAGCAGATGGAACGTGTCAACCGTGTCCACTCTGAACTGTTGCCTCGTTTGGTTGAAGAGATGGTATCGGTGGATGTAGTCATTCGTCGCATCGAAGATTTAGAAGGTGGTGCACCTACGGGCAACTCGTTCCGTTTTGGTACATCACCCGCTACGATTCAGCCAATGGGGCTTCACGATTATCAATGGTCGACAGAATCATCTCAATCGCGACCGACTCTTCAGGAGTTGATGAATGGCGCCGCTTTCAACATGTCGGTTGATGATACCGGGACTTCGGAGGGTGGTTTGGTATTTTGGGGTCAAAGTGATTGGCTGTCACTCTCAGATTCAGGAAACAACGTATCTTGGGATGGTGAAATGTGGTCAGCCAATTTTGGAATTGACACTCGTATCCGTTCAGACCTGTTGGCCGGTGTTGCAGTATCTCGGCACGAAGGTCAATTCGATGCGGAAACCGACGACCGGAAGTCCGTCTACGAAACGGGACTGAACTCAGTGCAACCTTATATGGCATGGCTGTTGGAGGATGGATCAAATCTGTGGACCAGTGCTGGTTACGGTGATGGTAGAGTACGCGTCAAGGAGGAAGGCAGCGATTCTTGGCAGACTGTCGATCTGAAGATATCCAACGTCGCGGTGGGCGGTCGCGGCATGTTGGATTTGGATCCGCATATGATTGAGGGTGGCACGACCCGTCTTGCCATCAAAGGTGAGGGATCTTTCGTTAGGGGCAAAACAACAGCCAGTGGGGTTTTGCAAGCTCTGAGAGTGAATACCCACCGATTACGCCTGTTGTTACAAGGCTCGCATGAACGAACACTTTCGAATGGTGAGCAACTGACTTCGACTTTGGAGATGGGCGTTCGCTACGATGGAGGTGAAACTGCTGAACAGAACAACTTGGAAGTTGGCGCCAGTGTGAGTTATCGTAACCCTGCCTCTCGACTGACGCTTGAGGCTCATGCTAGAGGTTTGGTTGCAGCTGAGAAAGAGCGCAAAGAATGGGGCGTCGGCGGTCGCGTGCAATTGGATTCAGATGCGAAGGGGCGCGGCCTTTACCTGAAGATGATGCCTACTTATGGAAATGTGGAAGATGGATTCAATCAGTTGTTTAATCACAAATCGGCATCAGCAGTGAGCTCGGAGAGTGGATTTAATCCTAGATTTCATCTGGAGGCTGAGCTGGGTTACGGAGTTGCCGTACCCGTTCCAGGACCATTGGCAGTATTGAGCCCCTATGCTGGATTTTCATTGGCTGAAGAAGGCAACCGAACTTTCCGACTCGGCACGCGTTACAGCCACACAGAGAATCTTTCTATAAGTATTGAAGCTGAACGCAGTTTAAATATTGAGTCCATTGCAGAGCATGGGATCGCGCTACGTGGCGAGATTCGCTGGTAGAAGACAAAGTGAATGATGAATATTGGCGTATAACATTCCGCGCATAAAATGGACGGGTGAAAGTCCGAGCTAGCTGTCATAGCCGTCGTTGTGGCCAAAAAATCGAACCGACAGTCCTTCTTGTCTGAAAGTTTCGTCGCATGCTTCAGAAACAGTTGCATTGGCAATCAAAGGTTCAAATCATCTGTCCGACAACAATGGGTGTTCTTGATTTGAGTTCTTGTGTCGAAGAGAGAATTCACCTGGACGAAACTCAACATTAATTCACTTTAGGCGCAAATTAAATCCCCTATTGGTCGTCCATCAAAGGTGAAAAATGGTGTCTCACGCAAAGACGTTTTTGCTATATTTATGCGCCTGACGTGACGGTATAGGACATTGTTTTATCAAATGGAAGGAGTTTGAACTTGATGCAATGTCATTGCCCGGCCCATTAGAAATGTAATGCAATCATTACCTGACTCTTACTTGTTGTGGGTTTTAAAATGATGTCGTTTTCTTTTCAGAAGATGATCGAACGGGTTGAATGGTATAGTCCTGTAGATATGCCTGAATGGAAGTTGCATCATGTTTTTTGACGATGCAAAAGTTTAGGTGAGCAAAAACATCCCTTCTAAGAACACATGAAAAAAAGCTCGGATGCTTCTAGCATCCATATCGGCCATGGCACTTGGATTCCAGGTGGTGGCGCCGAATTCGACAATTCTGGAAAATTCTTTTTCTGGATTGAGACTTCGGTTATCCCAAAGATGAAAATCAAGCGGAAGGCAAGTTTTCACCCTCACCATCTTGCGGACCCGGATGACCTGTATAAATTCCTGTCCGCTGGCCTGTTGCTGAGCAACTCGATGATTGCCAGACTTGAACCCCAGGCGGCGACTTATTGGCTATTCCTGCCCAGTCATGAAAAAAAGCCTTTACCCAGCATTGCATTGGCGCAGATGTTTCATGCTTCTCTACAAGATGATGCGCAAGACTTAACGTGGCATTGCTGGGAAATTCAGGGAGTTTGCGTTTCTAGACCCATGCTGTTCTTAAAGGAACTTGACTACATCAATACTTTTCAACGACCTGATCTGTTTCTGGGACACGACATCTGGTTCTGGATTCGTTACAGCCGTGCACTGGGCGATATAGTCCGGCGACATCATTTTCTGCCGGTGATGAAATGCCGCCACCCCGGCGACGAGAGTGCTCCGCCGCAGATTCACAGCAGCTGGGCACCTGCTGCCCAACAGTATGAAAGTAACCTTCGAGAGTTTGCTCGAGCTATGCCTGGTATTTGCAGAATCTCCCATCATGAAAAAAAACCGAAAAGGCCGGAGGTGGTACAGCCACCATGTTTGGCGCCGGTTGGATTACTTCGACACTTTTCTGAACAACAGACGAACCAATTGGTTACTGACGCGATGGTCACAAAAACGACACTCAACCAGTTCAAAGGACAATGGCCGCAAGAGGCATTGCGTGGCCCTATGTGTTTTTCGACCTTAGCCGAACACGAACTGACTATGGATGACTGGCGAGGCTGGCGCGCCTGGCATCAGTCTATCCTCGGTCGGCAAGGTCCGTTCCTCGAACATGATGGAGCAGAGCAGATGGGATTTGTTTTGGGCATTCGTTTGAGTCAGGTTGACGATGAAACTGACGATGCCTTACAACTCACATTTTTTGTTTCCGCGGTGCAGGACCCATCGCTACAAATTAATCTCGAAGAGTGGTGGGCGCAGTCTGAAGAGCAGCAAACCAGCTGGCTAAAACACTTCGGTCAGCAGTTTGAGCGCAATCTTCTGGTGTATTTGGGCCATGCTGCGCGGATTTGTCCATTGTTGTGGCAAGCGATGGAAACGCCTCAGCCAATTGGTATTGACATTGATATTAACACGGCGTACGAGTTTCTAAAAAATGATGCTCTGGTACTGGAATCAGCTGGCTTCAGAGTTCTCCTTCCAAGCTGGTGGACCCCAAAAGGACGCCAGCGGGCGCGTCTGCGTGTCAACGCCTCCAGCAAATCAGGCACCGTCTCTTCGGCAGAAATCTCATCCGGTTATTTCAGTTTTGATAAGGTCGTCGAATTCAGTTATGAATTTGCCGTAGGCCAGCACTTAGTCAGTGAGGATGAATGGCGGCAACTGGTCAATGCCAAGACTCCATTAGTTCGATTTCGCGGTGAATGGATGGAACTGGACCGAGAGCAAATGGGGCGGATGCTGGAACTGGTGCACGGGCAGGAACAGGGTTTGACTACATTTTCCAGCATGCTGAAAGAAATTGCTGAAGCCGACACAGAGACCACCGAATATGTCTTTGATCGTGTTTTAGATGATATTCTCAGACGACTGCAACAGAAAGAGGCCATTCAACCTTTAGAAGATCCTGCTAACCTCAATGGTACACTGAGAGCTTACCAGAAGATCGGCGTTTCTTGGTTGACCACCATGGAATCTTTGGGACTCAATCCCTGTTTGGCCGATGATATGGGGCTAGGCAAGACGATTCAGGTTATCGCTCTGGTGCTCCATGAACGGGCAACTGCCGCAACTGGAGAGAAAAGTGCTCCTGCCATTACATTGTTGATCGCTCCCACTTCCGTCATGGGTAACTGGCAGCGAGAGATCTGGAAATTCGCTCCGCAACTGAAGTGCATGCTTCATCACGGTAGTGATCGAATCATGGAAGCAGGAAAACTGAAAAAGGCCTGTGCTCGCAACGATTTCTTGATTACCTCATTCAGCATTGCCCGCCGTGACAGTGCGTTGCTCAAGCAACAGCAATGGGGTCGCATTGTGGTGGACGAAGCACAGAACATCAAGAATCCCAAGTCTGCGCAAGCCAAAGCGATTTGTGCACTGGAGGCACCACATCGTATTGCGCTGACCGGAACACCGATTGAAAATCGTTTAATGGACTTGTGGTCATTGTTCCATTTTCTTAATCCAGGTTTTCTTGGTAACGAAACGCAATTCAGAAAGGCATACGAGATGCCGATCCAACGTCACGGTGATCAGGCACGAACTCGACAACTACAGAAACTCGTTCACCCCTTCATTCTACGCCGCATGAAGACGGACCCAGCAATCATCAGTGATCTACCTGATAAGGTGGAACAGAAAATATACTGCAACCTGACTCAGGAACAGGCCTCACTGTATCAAGCCGTAGTTGATGACGTGCTGAAACAACTAGAGGAAGCCGACGGTATGCAACGCCGCGGCATGATACTGGCTACCCTCATGAAGTTGAAGCAGATCTGCAACCACCCAGCACAGTTTCTTCAGGATGCAAGCCCCTTTACTGAAACTCGGTCCCAAAAGTTGGAACGTCTCAATGGGATGATCGAAGAAGCATTGGAAGAAAAAAGCAGTATGCTGGTTTTTACCCAGTTCACGGAAATAGGGATAGAGCTCGAGCGTTTCGTTCGCGACCGGCATCGTTGTCCAGTACACTATTTGCATGGCGGCACCAATCGGGGCCAACGACAGCGAATGATTGAAAACTTCCAGAACCCAACCACTCCTGCAGGAATCTTCATACTGTCTCTGAAAGCCGGTGGAGTCGGTATCACCTTAACCCGTGCTAATCATGTTTTCCATTTCGATCGCTGGTGGAACCCAGCGGTCGAAAATCAGGCGACTGACCGCGCTTACCGCATCGGACAAAAGAAAACCGTTTTCGTACACAAGATGGTAACACTTGGAACACTTGAAGAGAAGATTGATGCCATGATTGAAGATAAAAAAGCACTGGCTGAAAATATTGTCGGGGCGGATGAAAATTGGATTACTGAGATGGACAACGAACAGTTCGGACAGTTGATTTCACTGAATCGTCAAGCGATCATGGAGGCCGCATAATGGTTCAGATGGTACGCACCTGGTGGGGAGAAAAATTTCTGGATGCGCTGATCAACTATATGGATTTAGGTCGTCTTAAGCGCGGCCGGTCTTACTCCGGTCCTTGGCGACTGAAGGCATTCGAAATCAATGGGCATCGGGTTAACGCCAAAGTACGGGGCAACACCAATCCTTATTTTGGGGTTTATACTGAACCCACCTACGAGGTTCAGGTTTCATTGAAAACTTTTTCAAAAACGGATTGGGAGAGAGTTACGAAAGACATCAGTAACCATGCTGCCACTCTGTCACAGTTAATGCTTGATGAAATGCCGCCTGGTATTGAAAAAATATTTGCCGCGAGAAAGCTTCGCTTCCTACCGGAAAACCATTCCGACATAGAGAGTCAGTGCTCCTGTCCTGACTGGGCTTCCACCTGCAAGCATGTGGCTGGCGTCTACTACAAAATTGCCTCATTGTTGGACCGAGATCCACTGCTGCTGTTTCAGTTGCGAGGTATGAACTTTGACCGACTGCGTGAGGCACTGGCCACATCCAATTTGGGACAAGCATTGATTGACCAGCTTAACAGCTCCAGCGTGGAAGTGGAGTACCAGTCTCATCTCTATCCGAGCCCGGAACAGGAGTCCAATGAACATTTCAACCTAAAGTCCTTCTGGCAAGGCACTGAATTGGTGCCGGAGCCCAACCGATTGGAGGGCGATGCTGTCACTCCCGCGATCTTAATCAAGAAAGGCGGTGATCTTCCCAAGTTCTGGCATCATAACCAATCGTTCATTCAAATGATGGAACCAATCTACACTCGAATTGTCGATAAAAATCGTAATTCACTTTGAGTTGGCAGAAAGTGAAGTCAGGATTATTCCGATACTTCACCTTTAGCTCCAATCAGGCGGCGAGCAGGTTGTTTTCGATATCGTGAATTAAAGTTAAATCCCAACCCATCTCATGGAAAATAAAGCTGGAATCCTTACATGCAGTGCGTTTTTCTCCGGCTTGATAAACAACATTGCCAATTGAAGCAGTATTCCTTGGATTAGACATGTGTACAGCCACATGGAGTGTTTTGATAAAGCTGTAGAGTAATTCCTTGGTCAACGTCTCCCCCTGATGTAGAAAGCCGGACATATTCGGAAGGTCGAAACTCAACATTCTGCTACAGCCGACGTTTAGTCAATTAACTTGTTAATCAGATTCATTCATGCCCAAAATGGTAGATAACGGGCGTTTCTGCGAGCTTGTCCCGTCTCAAATGGCTTAATAACGCCAGCTTCTACTGCCTCTCGAATATAGCGTGATATCTGCGATTTGTTCTTTTCCTCAACACCAAAACGCTTACGTAGAGAAATATTGGTTAGATATTTGCCGCCATCTACATGTTGAAGGCAGGCATGTAGATAACTAGCCCAAACTCGCTCATCGCGGCGCATCCTGCTCAAAGGTTTATAAGCGAACAGTGTAGCCCGTGAAAACTCACCTGAAATTTCCCACCTCGGTGGCGGAAGTTGATAAATTTCAGTTGCATGGACAATCTTGTCCACCCCAGTACCTCGCTCTTCGCATAATCCAATACGGCGCATAAAAGCGGCAAGTTTGTCATTGCGAGATATAGGTGGTTGATCAAGTAGGCGATTGATCTCTCCAATAGGCTTGCCCGGGTTTGTGACTTCAAAACGCGTCTCAAATATTTCGATCATCGGTCCGGCACCCGTAACTTCAAAATCTTGATGAATTAGAGC
This sequence comes from Arenicellales bacterium, assembly GCA_965116205.1. GTDB lineage: Bacteria > Pseudomonadota > Gammaproteobacteria > Arenicellales > JAJDZL01 > JAJDZL01. The sequence goes on from OZ220493.1 coordinate 1,476,026, forward strand.
ATTGACGATCAGCTCGCGGATTGCAAAAAACGGATACATCGTGTTATTTTTGCGAAAATAATCTTGGATCACTTCGTTTCTTGGCAAAAGTCCCATGATATAAGCTATCTGACTCTTAAACGCCGGTACATATCCCGTCGTACCTTCAATTTCACCTTTTACATCAAATCGATCGTTCCGATTGTAATGGATGATACGAATGGCTTTGCGTTTTAATGATGGGAATTTCGACAGATCTCGTGCAAATAAAATGGCACCGAGGTTCGTAATGTCCCATTGTCCTGCGTCGTTCTTGCGCAGAAATTCTTCCATCTCCAAAGCATCTAGGATATTTAAAGGATTTGATGGTATAGGGCGGCCCATTTGTTCGAAATAGGAGGCATAGTCTAATAAATTCAATACATCATCTGCACCCTTATCCATCAGTGACGCGCGTTGTTCAAATGGTGTAGAATCAAATTTTTGCCAGAGAATTCGCTTCTTTTCTGGCATATCCTTCAACGAGCGAGTGGTAGAACCTACCCGGACCATCTCTGTTGCCGCGAATGATGTTGGTATAGACTGAGCTGCAGGAATCCGAAGTGCGACGATACGACAATTGTCAATTGTGCCACTGGAAAAATGAATATCAAGTTTTGGGTTCAAATTCTGTACCAGCCAGCTTGTTAAGTCTTGATTGCCTTTTTTCTCTGTCACTGGCTCAAATGATGTTCCAGTAATACGGCGACTACCATTCTCAACACCCCAAACAATCCACCCACATTCCTTGTTTTCTAAAATAGCGGAATTAGAGAGTGCAGAAATGAGTTTTCCTATCATTTTTGCATCCTTGTTGTTGCTTTTGAACTCTACCCAAGTTGTCTCGCCTGGCAAACGGAGGAGTTCACGAATGAGTCTCTCAAAATTCTCAGGTGTGATATTGATCATGCATTTACTCCTATTAAAACTACCTTTGCATTTCACTATGGGTTCTACAATAGCACGACATCCAATTGGTTTGTTAATGTTTTTGGTAATACCTTACATTGAGACCGATGATATAGTTTTCTCTCTACTCTTATTAGTACGAATATTTTTTCTACGTTAATCTATCAGGTCACAAGTATTCTTGACTACGCATTCACGATATGGGTTATTTCTGACATGTAGAATCGCTATTTCAACACATGAACGACAATCGCACACACATCTATACAGTGCGTCATATTACGTGACGTTTGATATGAGTTGCCAGTTGAAGTTGAGCAATCACTTTCGGACGTCAGGTTAACTATGATCTAGCTTCTGTGCCCTCACTGTCAATTGGCAATCAATTAAAAATATATTTTTATGTTATTGTTTTTATTTATTATAAACGGTATTTTATGGAGTTTGTAGTAGCCTTAGTCAATTAACAGTCAATTAAACTGTTTGGCGCAAAACTAAAACCCCTGTCAAATCTACCCCTGGTTTCAAGCAGGCTCGCAGCAATGATTGCCACTGCTTGTGATGATGGGGCTGCGCAAATGCCGCATTCGTTAGTGCTTCCCATGCCGGCCGTTCAACCGACGTAAGGTTCTGCTTCACTGTGTTTTGGTTCACAATTCGATGCCACGGACTTTCCCGCTGTGCCTAACAACAGCGTTGAGAAATTTTGGTGCTGCATAAACCTGCCACCTTAGCCAAGACTAGGAGTGTCTCATGGTTCTTGAGGATCAAAACAGCTAATTGGCCATATCAGAGACTGATATCGTTAACATATATTGATTGGGTGGCAAAATCGTACGAAAGTCACGAAAAATAGTCTTCAAACTAGATCAGTAAAAGAAAAGAAAAAACTCATTCGAAAGGTCCATCAACTGAAACAAAAACGGATCCGGTCATCAGGCCAGGATGCCTGACCTTGGTCACTTTCGCTCTCCATTACAGTACCAATAGGTGTCAATGCAGAGAGCACCAGCAGTTACCGGTAGTTACGTTGTCTGGCACATTCACTAGGAAAAACAAAAGGTCGAATCTGTCAAACTCTATGAAATTATCAATACGACTCTGTAAGTTTTCTCAGTGAATAATAGTCAGACACCAAGATGCCTGAATCCGGTTGGGCTGAGCTAACTGTCAATTGACAGTCAATTAAAAGTAGTTTATTCATATTGTTGTTTTAATTGCTTTTATGATATGATTACCAACTCTCAAAGTGTTCTCAGTCAATTAACAGTCAATTAAAATTTCTAGTTTTTGGTAACACCTTAGTTGTTGCCGACTGGAACGTACTCGCTGAGACTCACACTGAATTAAGCACAGGGATTCTGACTTCGTGCAATTATGATGTCAGTGTTTGAAGTGATGAAGCGGTTTCCCATGCCGGCGATTGAATCATCATGAGGTTCTGCTTACCATGTTTCGGTTCACAAATCCATGCCAAGCGGCTTTCCGCGGTGTCCGGGACGATGCTGCACACCCGCCATTCATGCAAAGATAGCCTTGAATCTAGGTCTGCAAAAGAAAATAAAGAAAATGATGACTATCGGTGTGACAGTTTTTCTTTCAAACATTGCCCCGGCAATAACATGGAGTGACTGTCTGTAGTTTCTGGCTATCTGACTGAGCTAGCAAATAGCCGCGTTGAGAGTTCTGGCTTTTGGGTACAGTGTTATCGGCAGGCAGTACACACTGCCAACGAGAAAATACAGCATTGATTTATCAAGGGGCAGGTGGTCTGCATTTGTCATGAGGGTATATCCGACTGGTGTGCTACGTTCATAACATTCTCAATAACACTCAATCTAAAATCCCCAGTAACAGCAAACGTCAGATGATTGACTCACCGGCTGGAAATCTGATACGGAATTTGACAACACTGTCGTCTTGAGTGTAGAACACCACAAGAAAGATACCTGATATTGAAGGTTTGTTCGAGTGTTCCGATGCCCAAGATAAGAATATACTCTATTTCTTCGTCGGTAGGGATGCGCGCATTGTCAGCATGGAGCTCAGGGTAACAGTGCGTATAGTCGATGATTGACCAACTACCCCTGGCCGAAGTGATGTACGGAGTAGACCGAGCTGATTCAAAGTACCCCCGGAGTCAGCAAGACCACTTTACATGATTATCTGTGGAACTGCTGGTGGCGTGAACCGACCATTCAACAACTATTTTTGTCGAATTAATCCTGTGAAGTTCAACGAACGAATGACCTCATGGTTGAGGACCTGTGTCGACACCGGGTGTTCGAGTTAACCTTGTCAGTAGGGGTTACGTGGTAAAATAGTTATTTCGTGATGGATGTGAGAAATAAATTTATTTGATAATAGTGAGAGCATGGTTCAGAACAAGAAACCCTCAGCTTCGGCAACGGTGAAAGCGGTGGATAAAAACACCGTTACCTTCGTAAACAATCAAACTGGGAAAACGTATGATTTTCCAATTCTTGACGGGAGCGAAGGTCCCAGTCTGGTCGATATATCGAATTTGTACGCCAAGACCGGAATGTTTACGTACGATCCCGGATTCACCTCAACAGGGTCCTGTCGATCAAGCATTACCTTTATTGATGGTGAACAAGGCATTCTGTTGCATCGTGGCTACCCCATCGAACAACTCGTTGCCAATTCCAATTACTTGGACGTCTGCTATCTGTTGCTGCACGGTGAACTGCCGTCAACCGTGGAGAAGAAGGAGTTTGAGAACTCCATCACCATGCACACAATGTTGCATGAGCAGTTGACTTCCTTTTATCGTGGATTTAAACGCTCAGCACACCCGATGGCGATCATGGTTGGTGTTGTTGGCGCGTTATCAGCGTTTTATCATGAAGATACCGATATCCGCGACCCCATTCAGAGAATGATTGCCGCCCATCGGATCATCGCCAAAATGCCGACGATAGGTGCCTACGCGTTCAAGTACTCGCTAGGTCAGCCCTTCATGTATCCGAAGAACAACTTAACGTACTCTGAAAACTTGCTGCGCATGATGTTTGCAACGCCAACTGCAGAATACGAAGTCAATCCCATTTTAGCGAAAGCGGTTGATCGCATCCTGATTCTTCACGCTGATCATGAACAGAATGCATCGACCTCAACAGTGCGATTGGCGGGTTCATCGGGCGCCAACCCATTTGCCTGCGTCGCTTCAGGCATTGCATCATTGTGGGGTCCGGCGCATGGCGGGGCCAATGAAGCAGTACTGCAAATGCTACACGAAATTGGCAGTGAAAAAAATATTAAAAAGTTCATTGACCGAGCCAAAGATAAAAATGATAGTTTTCGTCTGATGGGATTTGGGCATCGGGTCTATAAGAATTTCGATCCTAGGGCCAAAGTAATGAAAGAAACTTGCCACGAAGTATTGCAGGAACTTGGCATTGCCGACCCCGTTCTGCCCATTGCACTGGAACTAGAACGTATCGCGCTGGAAGACGACTATTTCATTGAGAAGAAACTGTATCCGAACGTTGATTTCTATTCGGGAATCATCCTGCGAGCGATCGGATTTCCATCGCAAATGTTTACCGTATTGTTTGCTATTGCCCGAACCGTGGGTTGGATCGCACACTGGAAGGAAATGTTCAGTGAGGATGGGAGTCAGAAAATTGGCCGGCCACGTCAACTTTATGTCGGCCCTAAAAAACGCAATTACAAAAAAATCGAAAATCGCAAACATTCCGTACCGGACTGGCTCCGGCTGTGGGGCGGGAGTTCGAAACAATCGAAAAAATAAAATCCGCTGCCCGCGGACCTAAAGCATGACGAATAGTTTTCTTGACTACGTGGATTGTGCGATTTGGTAACGGAATCGAAAAATCAACATTGCTATGGCGACGACGCACGCGATTCCTACTGACCACATCAAGCCTTCCGGGCCACCGTTCAACTGAATTCCGAACAGCCAAGCCAGAGGAATCATAACGATCCAAAAAGAAGTGATCAGTACGCGGGTAATGAACCACATGTCCTGGTAGCCTCTCAGTATTCCTACACCCACGGCCTGCAGTCCATCAAGAACTAACACAAAGGCAGCGGCAACGACCGTCGGGATGGCTATTTTCAGCACCTCGGGATCCTGACTGTACACCCTTGATAGGGATTCGGGTATGATAAGAAACAAAATGGTGAGCAACCCAAGGGATACCGTGCCGAGCAAAAACGCCGTCCAACCGGATGCTGCCGCGCCTTGAGGGTTATTTTTACCCAGTGCATTGGCGACGCGTACGCTGGCGGCCATTGAATAACCAAGGGCGACCATGAAGGCAATGGTGATGAGATTCATGCCAACTGTCCAGGCAGCGGTCTCAAGTACACCCATATAACCGGCCAACAGGGTTAATACCAAAAACGAAGCCGATTCCATACCATGGCCGATTGCAGTTGGATAACCCAATTGGCGCAGGTTCTTTGAAAATTCCCGAAATTGAATCAGCCGGCCGATGATGCCGTAACGAACTTTGTCGAACGCGTAAAACACGTAGATCAGTAGTATGAAAAAGGAAATCCAGCGAACAATGCTGGTGGCCAGCGCCGCGCCTTCGGCACCCATCACTGGGGCTCCGTGATTACCGTAAATCAACACCCAGTTCAGATATAAATTTAACAGGTTGGCGGCGAAGGCGACCAGCATGGCCGGTACCGGTCGTTGTAAACCTTCAAGGAACATTGAAGTCGTAATGACGCAAAGCAGTCCCGCCAGACCTAATCCGTGCATGGCCAGCACGCGGCCACTGCCATGCGCCAACTCTTCACTTTGACCGACCAGCAGGAAGAAATAGTCGCCGAATTGCATCAGTAAACCGAGCGCAATGCCGATGACGAGCGCATGCACCATACCCACTCGCCAAATCCTACCACAGTTGGCAAACTGACCAGTACCATCATAGCTGGCGGTCAGTATTGCGACGGGCAGAACGGAACCAATACCAATGAGGATCAATGATACATGGAGTCCGTTTGCTAGCCCATAGTAGGCGATCTCTTTCGTTCCAGCGTAGCCACACATGGCGACATCAATCGTAACAATCAATATCGCGCCGGCGCGACTCAACAGCACGGGTCCGGCGAGCCGCATGATGGACCAGATTTCTGGCCTGTGGATCGTCAAAATGGTCATTCTGGAATTGGCTTAGGTATCATTGGCGAGAGCAGGAAGGGCGAATGTGACTATTGAGCATGAAGCTAGGAAAAGATGGAGGGATTTTAGCCATCCTGAACTGATGACGGGTTCAATTTCCGAATCGCTTGACGAACTTTCAAAACCATTCTTTCCGGGCTATTGATTGAGATGCGATAACATTTTCTGATGAACTTCATCCGGTTCAATCACCAATGAGTGTAAGTTTGAGAATTTTCGTTTGCCAACAAGACAGTGTGCCTTTTTGAAATTTAGAAATAATGGCGCCGGCATGGCCAAGCTGGCTGTCATCCGACACCAAAACGTTTCATCTTTATGGTCGGACCAACTTTACCTCTTCGCATGGTTCATTAGCCAAAATACGGCACTGTACAAATCAATGGCATATGGTCCTCCCATCGGATAGGCACACCGGGGGCTACGGCAGTTGCATCACTCCATCCTCTCCGGTGACAGTGTTATAATGATACTCTTACTGACGAACTGATTGAAAAAGGCAGGGTTCTCCGCGAAGACAATCGCATTACGATACTCACTTCTTCCTAGAATGACATTTGACTGACAGGCCGCCAAATATTTGTACCAGTTGCTTGTATTGGATTAGTCCGCTTACATACTTAACTTCCGCTTCAACCCTCACAACCTGCGGGCCATTGTGAATTTCCGCCGGCCGGCTTCTGTTTTGGACACCATTACCTCACCTCTGATTTTCTTTCCCGGTTGATGTCCGAAAACCCATCAGTTCGAGTTGCCTTGTCATTCACTAAGAAAGGTGTAGTGAACGGTTGGTTTACCACCTCCCGGCACAGACTCTCGGCATCTGAATTACATTACTCTTTGGTCATTTCGGCGGTAAATCCAGATGACCGAAAAAGAGCGATTTTCCGGCAGATATTCATTGATGAACGCCGTTGGTTTCATGTCTTTTGGCATTTTGTCGGTTGAGGTCAGTGCTACGTTCCAAGATTTCTCACCAAGCAATTCAGCAGAGTCAATTCACCACCTCCACGGTTACTGATTATCTCGGTGACATCGACTGACAGATGGTCACCGGCAGTAAGATTGTAATCTTCCAAATGCGCCGTATGGCCATATAGTAGATTAGCTTTTTTACGTCGTTCAACGGGCACACTGTGTCGGTGTCAACTTTAGCGTTCCATGCGTAGCAATATGTCACGTGCATGGGATGATGCAGGTACTGCGACTAACCATTCACCTTATGTGGAAGAGATTTTTAATGGATTGCATAAAAGTACAGCTTCAAAGGCACTTGGAATGGCGGAAGTTAGCTGAAGGTCACGATGGTTTTCGTCTCAATGCATCCTGAAAAATTGTGGTATATGCTATACCAAAAATTTATTTACGATCGTAAATCTCTGATGCTGGGTGAAACACCAGCCAGGCAAAGGCAAAATGCACTCCGCTGGCAGCATCAATCAACTCCTCGCCCTGCAGTGGTCCAGCAGTGGCCTGTCCAAACAGATTCCATTCCGACCCGGTCTGCACGTCATAGAAATTTCCATCATCCCGCTTTTCAAAATCCAATAGAAATTCACCGAGTTGTCGTCGATACGCCGTCGCTGAAGCAATGACTCGAGAATCGGCTATCTGGCGCGCATCAAGAGCTGACGTGGCATCGTCCATACTAAAAATAACTATCGGAACGCCATTAAATCGGTCGTTAATGACGGGTTCGTCTACAAAAGCGGAAAATGGATAAACCCGATGTCGATCATTCACTGATACATTTATCACTCTTTCCATAGCGGGCAGGCGAGGGTCAGCCGGGTCACTCAGCAGAAATGGAACATTGTTGATGTTGTCATAACCCCGGTAGGGATTTTCTCCATAGCTTCTTCTAAACCCCGTTTCTTGAGACAGCACCAGTCCGTCAGGATAAGCGTCGGCAAATTGTGCAAACGACGTGATTTGCGAAGGTAGGATATCAAGCTCCACATCGGCATAGAATCCAACGATACCGCGACCGGTGATCTGTTGCCACCACGATTCAGTCTGTCGGTCGTACATGATGAGATCACTGTTACGCAGGTTTCCCGTGGTCCCAAAATTAACGATTTCACCATCTAGATTGCGGTTAAATACGATTGACGCATTACAAAGCGGACAAAAGGTTACCGCAATGTAGTTACCATTCAGTTCGTCGTTGACAATTTCGTGCCAAATTAGAATTTGTAGGGGATAGGCTTTGGCTTGACCCAGAATGTCCAGCACGATGACCGGCTCTCGCAGAGTCAGCCAGCTTTTGGCTGCTTGAATGGAGACGAATTTTGGATCATCAATGGCTGGAATACCATCTTTCGGCACGCCGCCTGAACGAACTTCAGCGAGGTCGATGACGGCGTTGGTAAAGTCTGTGTTAGGCCATTCGCGGGTGAAGGAATATCGCTGTGCTTCGGCAGTGGGCATCAACAGCCACAACGTAACACAGATGATGGCCGTAAAAAGACTATACAAAGGGTGAAGATGGGTAGGCAAACCAGTTCGGTTCATATTTTAAATCTCAATTTTGAGGTTCAATTATGTTCTTCTTGCTCAAAATAATTGATGGAATTTTATTTTCAATTGAATCGAAATTTTAATCTGTTTGAGATGCCGTAATTGCACGGTTCGTGTTCGAAGTTTTTCAATAGTTCCATACGCATGTCAACATCAGTGTCGCACACTTTATATGGAATATAATTACATTTCGGTGATTAATCACTGGTTATCTTGTCATCGGGTCCGATCAGAGTAACCGAGAAATCGTGGGACTTTTCTGGCAAGTGCTATCTCCTTTGAATAGATAAGATTTGAAATTGACTATTCTGAGTATTCACACATTTGAGACAAGTTCGCGATGCGAGTGAGACTAACAGCACCTCGCGGTCAAATTATTAAGTTGAGATTCTTGGACAGTCTGCACGCTGCACTGGTTAATGCTTGGACTTCAATTGGCGTGAGTTTCACTGACGTGGTCGGTCAAGGTGCAGGGAATTGGTCATTCGGCGCAATAGGAACTGCAACTTCTCAGTGTTTCCTGCTCAAGTCGGTAGTAATCGGTGCCGAAGGTCACCCTCTCGAACCGATACTGCATCATCTAAAACCAGAAACCGTACGGAAGAAATCCGCAAACGGAGACGCGGTAGACCTTGCGACATGGGATATGGTTGCCGAAGAGCTTCCTGTTGCTGGTGTTTCAAGAGCAACTGCCATACTGCCGGCAATCATGTTATCTCCATTGGCCATATCAGTACGCGAACAGGAAAATAGGTGGTATGACGATCTGACGAATATTGGACCGAACTTAGAACAAGCGATAAATGCTCGCATGTCACGTCTGACAGGTCGAAGTGTTCGGTTAGCAATTGAACCTGACCAGCTCTACCTACGGGCAAATCCACAGCATTCGACGTTGGTCCGCACACGTTCTGTTAAAGACAATAAACCGGCGTTCGTAATAGGTACGATGTGTCCTCTTTTTATTCACGGTTGTATCGAAGATTTGTATTCTGCCTGGACACTTGGAATCGGGGAAAAAAACCGCTACGGGTTCGGTTGCATCGGATATGCTGGACGTCTGTCATGACCAATCCACCTCAAGACTTCGCACATCAAATGGCTGTTGAGGTATACGGTTCCTTCATCGAAAAATGCGTTAAGACCCATGTCGTAACTGATCTCGTTGGCAGTGAGCCGCACACAAATACTGCTGATAAAATTGACATACGTCCTGTACGTTTGGTAAATATCAGCGGTAAGGGTGGCTGGTCCGATGATCGACAATTACGTGAAAGTTGGAAGCAAAACGACAACATCAGTCTCCTTGATCATCTGCTTTCCGTGGTGCGTGGTGCACTCATGCTCTGGTTGGCAGACCAGAAAAAGAGCTTGTCAATCCAAACTGACATTGAGGAAATCCAACAGCTTGCCTACGCTTTAGTATGTATCGCTTTTCTTCACGACATTGATAAGGACCTAAACTTACGACGTGGTCAGAGAATTAGCGAAGAACAAGTGGCTGAGCGCATGTGTCGTTATGGAATTGACGACTATTTGGTAGAACACTATCGGAGCATATCGCCAGCCGCTATGCTCAACTACATTGAGGAAGTCGAGGGAACACAGTCTGCAAGGAGTCCCACTGCCATAGATTTCGACAGAAGATTAGCGCATGTCTGCAAATATATTGAACTTGCCGACAAACTGGAAGGGATATTTACGAGCCGTAAATCGGATTCGGGAGTAAACGGAGTGATAGCTTCTCTAGGCAATCTGAATCACTGGCCGATTCTACAAGACGAAGGACTGAGAGACTGGAAAAAGATCGAAATCCACGATCATCTTCATGTATTACTGCTTGATCGGTTTCAAAAAGCACTTTCCTGTGCTTGCATGGAGGTTACCAACCAACTACCGTTGATTGAGACTGTACACGACGGACAGTTGCTGAGTGTAATTCCAAAAAAACATGCAAACGCGATTGAGGAACGTGCCTTGATTCTGTTTTTGGATCAACTACCATATAAACTAAGGTTCTCGGTTAATAACAGACTAGCGTGCGAATTTGTCGGTGGTACAGCATCTTGGGAAACAAGTAAGAAGTTGATGCAACACACATACGATTGGCAACAGCGTAATTTTGCGAGTTTATTGTCTCTTCCCAAAGAGTTTGCTTCACAGTGGAAGCATAAAATAGATGAACTTTTCGAAGTGGCGGGCATGGTTAGTTCTTGGAGGGACGGTGAAGGAGCCACTGTAAAGCCGGCTTTTGATTACCCAGGCGGGGATTCATACGGTTTAAGTATGGAACCAACGCATGCTCTTGTGTTTCTCGTAATCGTGCTGAATCACAAAGACACCAATCGCAAGAATAGCGCATTAGATGCAAATGCTCGGGAGAAACAACTGTGCGAGCTGCTAGCGGGAACAAACAGAAAGCTACCACAACCTCTCATTGATGCGCTAGACAAAGATGGGCGAACGCGACGGATTGTGGTAGCGTTGTGGACAATCGCTGAAGTTTGGCAATTAGCTGATACAGATTTAGATGGTGCTGAAGATCTGTTGAATCGCATAATCGGGCGAAATGGTCTTGTGGGTCAATGGTTGGAGGGAAATGAGCATTACCCGGGAATTGCCGAACAGGTAAAGGATGAAGCAAGCGATTTCAATAAAGCTCTAATACGGCGCTTCCATGCCAATCTACAAAAGGACAGTATTCAGCCATTTGATTCTGGTCCGCTGGACAAGCGGTGCATTCTATGTAATGAACCGGTGGCCGCAATTCGAAAAGTGAGCAAAGCGTCTATGGCGCATGGAATCAAAATATCTGCGTTTTCAGGGCGCGATCGACGCAACGATCATCTCGCTTCCCCTTCCGGTGATACCCACCTATGTCCGACCTGCCTTGCAGAGTCACAGTTACGGCAGAACGCGCACAAAGAGTACAAGGGGACTAGTAAATTACCACCTTTCATTTCATCACCGACAACCACTGGATTGTTTGGTGGACTTGTATTTCAACGCAATAGTGTAGAAGTTTTCATAGGATTGAACGATTTCAATCGCCGCGACGTTAATAATGGTATTGTTTACGAAGGGCTTGATTGTCAGACTCGCCGCATTCGCATTGCCTCACTGGAAGAATTACCTAACAAAGATGAGAAATTGGTTAATTGGCTTCATAAGGTACTGATAACAATTCAGAGAACTGGACGTCCTATACATATTTTTTGCGGATTACCTCGGCGACACCCTGCAATTTTTTTCTTTGACTCATTGCCAGCTTGGTTGGAGCAACTGCTTGGTGGAAATTCGCTCCGAATTGAGCAACTTGATGAAGCTATATCAAATTTAAAATTCTTCAAACTTCTGTCAGACAAACCCGGGTTAGGTATTAATTGGGCAAAACAGCTAGCAGATGGTAAGCAGAGTGTCAGAATCGGCGCATTGTGCGTTGCTTGGGCGCAGGCGGTTGATCGCTTTGGAAGTGCAGACTCAGATTATTCATGGAGGCAAATTAAAACTGAAACACAAAATAAGATTCTCTCAATTCTCGAAAAAAATGGAGGTGTGATAATGAATCTGAAGGATAACCCAGACCCACTAATTCAGTTAGCATGGTTGGCGACGCGAATACAGAAGCGAGTAAACCTGAGCGACTCGGCCAACAAACAAATTCTATGCTGGAAAATCGCTCTTGATTTTTATCGTGATGCCAATGGCTCATTAAGTAACGAACAGTCTGCTTTGATACTCGGAATCGCTGGAACACTTGAGGAAGCACTTTCCCGAAAGAACGATGCCGCTGCTAGAAAACACCGCGAAGGCGAATCTCTAGGCGAAGCTTGCATTACTTTTGCCGAGCACTTCGCCAAAAACGTCTGGACGAAAGTGTTCAAATCGAAAGAACCAACCTCACAAGACCAACGTCGGGCGGCAGCAATTTATCGTTTCGCATTGATTGAAGCATATCGTCAACGAGGTAATGCTGAATCTGGAGGTGATGGAATCAACGACAATAAATCAACAGAATGATTCACTCTACAGACCTATATGGGGAAATTAATATGCTGGACAAGTTCAAACCTTACCTCAACGACGGAAACCTCGTAGAGGAAGTTATCGGTGAAAAAGGCAAGAGTACTTATGTCATGCCGTCACGCCGCAATGCCGGTCATTTGGCTATTGCTCTCATTCGAGAGATTGTAGCTCCTGCTGTATTTCGTAACGCGGAAGAAGAGATCACGGATATTGAAGACCGGGATGGTATACGCCGTGTAAGAGCGACACCAAGCAAGTTCAAGTACGGAGAGCGAGGGCGAGGCTTGTTGTTATTGCGCGCATGGAATGTCGGTGGACGACAACCGCAGAACCGTACTTCTGTCGGCAGTAAAATGCCGGTCGGAAGAGCTTTTGATCTGAACACATTGGTTTTTGGAGACTCTGCTCTTTTAGACAATCGAGTTTTACCGGTGAAGGCGGCTGTTCAATACTCTGATGCCATCAGTGTTGTTTCGTATCGCGACGCTGTAAGTGAGAGTTTTCATCACCGTGGAGACGAGACCGGTACGCTATGGGATGCTGAAATGAAGAAGAACACTGAAAACTTGTTCACACGACACTTCGTTTTGCCGGGTACATTGCTGATACAGATTCTTACCAGCAATGGCTGTCAACTACCACCAATCGGCTTAGATCACCTACTTCTTAGCCTTGGTCTAGCTGGTTCTTATGGCGGACAAACCTCAGTGACTGGTACCAACGTGCGCACTCACATCGCTGGTATTTTCGCTTCACGGTTGGAAGCACCAATATCTTCACCTTACGAGTTACTCCGTCAATTACAAGAAACAAAGTCGGTAAGCGAACTAGCGGCTAATATAAATTCTGCTCTAAAGGAGCATTATCGGACGTACATCAATAACTACGAGGCATCTACATACCAGCAAAAACTCGTGGCATCTTTCGAGCGTAATGATTCAAGTTTACAGAGTCGATATGAGGAGGCTGCGGTACAGGTTGCTAATCTTTTTGAGCAATACTTCGACCCAAAGCCAAAGAAAGTGTGAATGTGAAGGTTTTTCCGTTTCGATTGACAGTTCTATCACCTTGGGCGTGGCATGGACTCGCAGTACCTTCGGGGACATCAACACTGAACGATTTGGTAAATGATACCGCGATGGCTTTTGCGACAGCGGCGGCGCTTGGCATGATGCCTCGTTCACCCTGCCTGCCAACTGAACCCAACTACGCCGCACATTTATCCGCTATGCCTTTTGTAACAACCTTATTTTTAGGTTGTAATAATCGACTTAATCGACCATTGGCACGACGACTCAACCTCGATGCAGAGTGTGGTATGCCTAAGAGCGTTCACGTCGCTCGCAGTAGCGGAAACATAAAAGATTACTATCATATACAGGAGGTGGCACTAGGAGCAGAGTTCTATGGGAGTTTCTTACACGCAGACCCACTTCGTATTGCGTATGATGTCTTAAACGAGAGAACTGATCGACTAGTCATTCGGCTGGGATTGGGGCGAAATGGTGTTGGACTCCTTGAACCGTGTAAGGAGTCATTTGATATCTGCTTAAATCTTCATACGGCGCGGTTATTTGACCCGGAAATTAATTTAAGGGCGGGGCCATATCGTTTGCACAATATCCAACCTAGTCAACCGTTGAAACCAGAAGATGCTCTGCGAATCACCGCCAATTGGAATATGAAGAACGAGTAATGATTATTCGCTCACATTCGGTTCCAAAACTACCTAGTGGTTTGTCACCGATGCAGGAATCTCTGCTATGTTCAGAGTCTTTTGTTCGTTTGGTATCGGCTCCGACTGGTTCAGGAAAATCCTATGCCTTCATGCATGCAGTAATTGAAGAGAATTTGCAAGTGTTATTCATCGTGCCAGCGAAACGTCTGATTCAGAACCTCATTAAGAATGCCAGAAATCAAGCACATAGCCACTTGAAGAGGAATTTGGATTGGGAGGAAGAACAACGAAACGCCTGGGCCAATGAAAATATAGTTGAGTGGTCTGCCAACCAATGCAGTGACGGAACAGAGAGTAAGGCCGCTATCCGAGTCAGACAGTTATTGAAGGGTGTGGGACATCGGGATGGATTTATCGTGTTTGCTATCCCAGAGGTGGTAGTTAATATGATTTCGGGGATTAGAATTGTAGGGGCGACTACTATCAATCCTTTCTTCTATGTCCGCTATTTCGATCACATTGTTTTCGATGAGTTCCACACCATTGATGATCGCGCCTTTGGTTTAGCTAGTCTTATGGCATTATTGGCCGTCAAAGAACGACGGGGGAGAATTTCATTTATGTCAGCGACACCAATTGACGTATCTCACATTCTAGCGAAAGGTGGTGTGGGTTTGGGTGAGATTGAGGAAATATCTGAGAAGATTGTGGATGGCCATCCTTTAGAACATCGACCGGTCCACGGAAACGTCACCATTTCTTTAAATAACAGTTCACTTCTAGACTTAGTTAAGTGTTATAAGCATGCAGTGAAAAATTCAATTAGGAAAGGAGGTACAGTCGTAATTATTTACGATTCTCTTGAGTGTCTTGTGAGAGACAAAATGGAGTTGCGGGAAATCCTAAAGCAGGTAAATATTGAAGATGAACGTATTTTAACGATCAGTTCCATACACGATTCTAAGCGAAAGCTAGGTGAGCCACTTTACGGCAAGCGATATGAGGATCCCAGCCAATATCAGATTCTAGTTTGCACTTCCAGTGTGGAGATCGGAGTGACGTTCAACAGCACGCTTATGTTTATGGAGACTGGTTTTGGGGTTGCTAGTTTCGTGCAACGACTCGGGCGTGTCTCGCGCGGTGTGGAAGATGGACAAGTTATTGTGTCATTACCTGAACAAAAAAGGAATAGATATGCTTGGACTCGGAGAATCGTAACCACTATCGAACAACATGAGGACCTGACCGTAGAGGAATTTACCAAGCAGCTACTTTGCGATGTGAGAAAAAAGATCGAACCTGTGCGAGCAGAGATAGATGCGCAGATAACGAGTGCTATGATTCCATACTACAGACGAGTTTCTTGGCGAGGGATTTTTTGGGCCGCTCTGTTCATTGTTGCGATTCGACGCTTGAAAATGAAGGTTCAAAGTGGGGCAAGCCAACGACTGAATGAACTTTCTCCCGGTACCGTAAAGTTCGTAGACGCACGTATCAGAGAAATACTTTCTGTAGATACAGTTAATACTAACCTGAGGAAAGAAGCTCAGCCTCACAGACGATGGGTAAACGCTCTGCTATCAAGCGCTCTGGCATACCGAGATATCGGTGAGTCTGTTCGGGTGGTTGATCCCAATGGCTATAGTTATGTAGTTAATAAATACTATCTTCGCCGGGCTACGGACATTCTCAGTCGGTATATTCCATCCCTCGAAGATGGGGAATGGACAGTCTATTTAAGTTCCCTTACTCTGGAGGAAGAAACTAGAAAAGCTTCGTGTCATCACACTACTTTTCCGAGGACAAGACTATACGTCTACTCTCCAATTGGTGATGGTGACTTCGAGATTTCGATTAGCAAGAATGAGCAAGGAACTGAGCAGTTTTACAGTCACTTGGTAGCTCAGTGGCGACAGCAATTTGGACACCTTGTTCCAGAATCAGATGTGCTTCCGGTTGACCCGCGTAACATGGTAATGGGAGCCGCTACTGCGTTGGTTGAGAAATTAGGCAGACCTCCGCTGGATGAAGATTTTGAGTGTTCTGAAGAAGGCGCGCTATTTGCGTGAGTTGGCCGAGGAATATGATATCCACGGTTTGTATTTCCAACATGTAGCGCTTTGTCGACGTCGTGCTTGGCTACATCTAATGGGTGCCACACACGCGATATTCAACTCAAAGGTCAAAAAGGGGGCCGCGCTGCACCAAACAGAAAAACGCCCCAGTGAAACACCACGTGGACTCGGTATTGCTCCTGATGCTATTGATTTCGAACGCCGATTGGTAATTGAAAGGAAAGGAACTGCTGGAGCGCGCGAGGCGGTTTCTAGACAGGCTCTATTTTACGCGGCTTTTATGACCGGAGCTTCTGGAGAACTCTGGCAAGCAGAGGTACAGGTCTATGGTTCACGCGAAAAGAGAAGATACAAACTTACAGAGGATGTCGTAGATGAACTTATCCGCGACGCTCATGAGAGCGGTCAAATAATGACGGCGACAGCGCCATTAGCTAAAAAGATTCCACTTTGCGAATCCTGTAGCTGTAATCCTCTGTGTTGGGAGGGGTAATATGGATACAGTCATTATTCCTCGTGATGCACGCTTGAGGCGTCATGAAAATGCGTTGATAGTTATGTCTGAAGCTGGTCGGAAATCAATTCCACTGAGGGGAATTAAGCATGTCGTATGTATGGGAGACGGTTCAATTTCCATTCGTCTACTCAAAGATATGGGACGATTCGGCATTCGATTTACAGTACTTGATGCATGGGGAGGATTTCTGGGAGCATTCGAACCGGAGGAAGATACTCCGTCTGGTCGCGTTCGGGTTGGTCAAACAGCATTGTTTTTGAATGAAGTGACAAGACTGCGAATCGCGAGACTGATTGTCGGCGCACAAACGAAGTCAATGCGGGGGTTGTTGCAACGTTACAGACGCAATGGAACGAAAGGTATCCTAGCATCTTTGGAAGGATTGGAAAGCACGCTTGAAATCGTAAGTAATGCTACCAGCATTGAGTCGTTGATGGGAGCGGAAGGTCAGGCACGGGCATTTTTGCACGGTGCCTTCAAGGCAATATCTAAAGATGCTCGTTTAGACCGCAGGATTAGGCGTCCACCTCCAGACCCCGTAAATTGTCTGATGTCATTCTTCAATGCTTTGCTCTATTCCGCTTGCGCGAACGAGATTGCAAAAACTCATTTGGATCGGAGCATATCGTTTTTACATTCTCCTAGACAAGGGAGAAGATCACTTGCGATAGACATGGCTGAGAATTTCAGACCGGTTTTGTCAGATGCACTCATTCTATCAATGTTTCGACGTGGTCATGTTGATTCTAATTGGTTCGATCAATCACCAGGAGTTTGTCTCCTCAATGAGAAAGGTAGAATCAAGGCTACGGAGCGTTTTTGGGCGCGCATAGAGGAGCAGAGTGGAGGTGTTTCTTTACGACAGTCCCTTCATCGACAGTGCCTTTCGTTGGAAAGAGAGTCACTTGAAATTGGTGAATTTAAACCATTTGTTTGGAGAGGTTGATTAATGTTTGTTATGATTGCTTACGATGTACCTGCTAAGCGAACAGAAATATTCAAAAAAATACTCAAAGAATTTCTCGTGCATGAACAAGCATCGGTGTTCATGGGTGATCTACCAGAGTCGGAAATAATCAAGCTCATGAAAAAAATATCTGAGCGCATTGGTCCCAAAGATAAAGTGATAAAACTCGTGTGTCGCAATCGACATAATGTGAAAATTCAACGACTCAACAAAGAACCTCTTGGAGGTTCAATGAGTTCAAAGGAGGATGATTGGTATGGAAAGAACTGGTCTGTTCTTTGATATATTTAAACATGCGCTTGGATGAAAAACTTTCGTTTCGCAAGTATTCAGGCGCAAAAATTACAACCTACAGCTACGAATTAGTTCTCTTTTTCTTTTCACAAAGACGAGCGCAATAGTTGAATGTAGGGGGTTTCTAATCCCCATGAGGGGTAATGAGGCCGATCCGGGACTGGACCCGGTACGCTACGTCCCGTTTCTAATCCCCATGAGGGGTAATGAGTCAGATTTTCTGAGCTCCAGCCGTTGTTTTGTAGGTTTCTAATCCCCATGAGGGGTAATGAGCACGCGGACACGAAAAGCCAACGGCGGACGGCTATGTTTCTAATCCCCATGAGGGGTAATGAGCCTGCGGCGAACGTCTTCAGCGGACTGATGCCCCGGTTTCTAATCCCCATGAGGGGTAATGAGCTTACACGGTGAAAGGGATGATCGAGTTCTATACGAGTTTCTAATCCCCATGAGGGGTAATGAGAGGTATCCTATAATGGTGCCAATCAGGTCGTGGCCAAGTTTCTAATCCCCATGAGGGGTAATGAGACTCATATCCAGGCAATTCGCGGGTCACCAGTCTTTGTTTCTAATCCCCATGAGGGGTAATGAGAGCCGCCCCAACTTGACGCCGCCGACCGTCTTGATGTTTCTAATCCCCATGAGGGGTAATGAGGGGAATATGGCTTTATGGATGGCTATAAAGGAGGCGGTTTCTAATCCCCATGAGGGGTAATGAGACGATACACGACCACATAGGTTTTTGTGACCAGCGTGTTTCTAATCCCCATGAGGGGTAATGAGCAGTTCTTTTCAATCCACTCAATGGAAACTACGATAGGACATCTTAACCATGGCCAACGGACCAATCAGGATGATGATCGCCAGTACGATAAAGGCTGTTCCCCAAGCGAAAGGACTGTCACCGCCGCCTGCTAAATCAAGCACCACCCCAAATAGGATGGGGCCGATGAACGCACCGACAAATCCGATTAGTGTATGTACGGCCATGGTGGTGCCGCGGACTTTCGCATCAGCCGAAGCAATGACTGCCGATGAAATTGACGCCGAATCTGCAATGGAGAGAATGGCATAAAGACCAACTAAACCGACGACAATGATGATCGACAACTGACTGGAAAAACCAAGTAGGATGCCCGTTGATGCGGCTAGTGCCATGACCACAATGATGACTCTGATTCGGTTCAGGTGCGTCGCGATTTCATTGACCATGACGCTGAAAGGTTGTGCGAGAAGTGTCGCGCCGGCGACGATGAATGCCGGATTCCACGAACTGCCGAATGCCATTGATTCACGACTGGACATGGCAAAAACCAAAAACGTTACGGTCCACGAACGGAACACAAAGAGTTCCATATTATGAACACTATAGGCGATGCTGAAACCAATGGCTTGACGATTTCGAAAGACCGGCTTGAGGTCTGGTAGAATGCGTAACTTTTCACCTGCGCGTAGCGGCGAAGATTGCGGCAGAAAAAACAGCGCCAGTAAGAGTGCGGCGAATGCACCGATGGCTGAACTGGCGAAATTTAACTGCCATGCCATGAACTTCGTAAGAAATCCGGCCACCAGAAAAGAAGCGGCCACACCCACACCAAAGCACATGGTATAAATGGCTATAGTTCTACTCTGAATTCGATCGGGCACTGCATCAACCAGTGCCTTGAGTCCCGGCATATAGGTGCCAGCCAGCCCGACTCCCTGTAAGAAACGCCATAAACTAGCCGAGGTTACGCCAGAACTGGCAAAAGCAAATCCTAAGGGTGCCAGTATCGTCAGGACCATTGAATAAAGGTAAATCTGCCGGGCATCAATGCGGTCGGTTAGCGGCACCAGCAGAAAAACTCCCAATAGATAACCACCGAAATACACCCCCGCTACCCAACCGATTTCAGTGTTACTGGCGGTCCACTCAGCCTGTAGTGTTGGGATCAGCGTCGGGTAGACGGCGAACGGAAACATGCCGAGAACATGGGCGATGCAAATCAGTGCGATCGTCAGTTTCAACCGTTGCATTGATGGCGTTGGAGTGGACGTGGGAATTGTCATTGGCAGTTGCAGGCCGATGGGAAAACAGGCATCATGAGATCAGACTCTGTTGTAGAGTCCGTCATTATCTTATGAGTTGCCAGCCATTGATCACTTTTAACGGTACACAAGTCCAGTGGTCGCGAATGGCATGATTAATTGTCGTAAAATAAAGGGTTACCGCGCTGACTTGGTTTTCTTTTTTCTGACCCAATCCCTGACGATTCATGTTAACGAAGATCCTGTTCACGATTGTGGTCATCATTGTTGTTCTGCTGGTTTATCAAGCACGCTTCAGACCGGTGTCTCAGGCAGTAAAAAAAGCGAAAAATGAAGTCATATTGCCGCATAAAACGTCGAAATGGGTGTTATATACGGTGGCTGGAATTTTGGCGGCATCGTCCGGCGTCGTGTACTATTTCAAGTGGCAGGCAGACAACTCCATATTGACCATTCGCGTCATCAATGCGCAACAGGAACAACCATCAAGTTACCAGGCTCGTCAAAAAGATATCAAGGGACGCACGTTTACCACAGTGGATGGCCGGATGGTTACGCTAGGTGATGCCGATCGCATAGAATTGATCGATGAATAAATCTCAATCAAGGCAGTGGAGACCGGCGTGACGATGCCTATAACCTATGGTTTAATCGGCATGTCGGCTTTCGTCACCCTGTTGAGCGGCTTTGGCGACAACAGCCGCTATGTGGCAGTGGCACTGATTTCCAGCACATCGTTTGGCGAGCTGGATGAAATTCTCGCCGGTGAGTTATGGCGTTTGATTACCCCGACGTTCGTTCACTTTGACATCTATCACATGGTCTTCAATCTGCTATGGGTATGGGTCTGTGGTGGTGCCATTGAAAAGCGGCGAGGGTGGTTGGCGTATCTTGGCCTATTCGTGATTACGGCATCCGTCTCCAATCTGGCGCAATATTTTGCCACGGGTCCGGCGTTTGGTGGCATGTCCGGTGTTGTCTACGCGTTCTTGGGGTACGTGTGGATGCAGATGCGGGTCAATCCAGTGGGCTATGCTGGGGTCATGCCCAAAGCGGTTGTTCCGGTGATGCTGATCTGGTTTGTCGCCTGCTGGATTAACCTGATTCCCAATGTGGCCAATATTGCCCACACGGTAGGGTTGATCATTGGTGTGGTCTGGGGTCGCATTGATGCGGCGCGGGCTTTCAATCGTTATCGTTCTTTCTGATGATGCGCGTCTTTCACCGAAATTTTTGTCGCCTCGGTTGGTTCATTTTTGTTGGCTGGTTATGGCCGGCCCTGTGTGTGGCTTCAGTAGAATTTCTACCATTACCCGGTGCTGAGAAGTTGCCTGGCAAAGTTCAACAGGCCATTGATCAGGCTTGGGAAAATAGGCAGAGGAATCATCAGATTCGCTCCCAACATCGACATGAAGACGGGACTCCTCACTATGCCAATCGTCTGATTCTGGAACTATCTCCCTACTTGAATCAACATGCCCACAACCCGGTCAATTGGTACAGTTGGGGTGCCGAGGCATTGGCACTGGCGCAACAGCAGGATCGACCGGTGCTGGTGTCAATCGGTTATTCGTCATGCCATTGGTGTCACGTGATGGAAGAAGAAAGTTATGATGATCTGCAGATTGCCCAACTTTTGAATGAACACTTTATTGCGATCAAGGTGGACCGGGAAATCAATCCGGATATTGACGAGCTATACTTGCTGGCGGTGCAGATCATGGGTGGCAGTGGCGGCTGGCCATTGCATGTCTTCGTAACTCCCGAGGGCAAGCCCTTTCTGGGTTTGGTGTATGCACCGCCCGAGGATTTTAAGGCACTGTTGAACGAGGTGCAGATGGTTTGGGCGAACCACCGATCGGACGTCGAAGCTCTTGCCGACCAGGTCACTCGACAGGTGCAGTCCTTCGGCGTACAGTCAAGTGAAAAGGTCGAACTGGGTAACACACAGATTCTGCAGTTCATCGCCGAACTGATGCTGACCGCAGAGCAGACTGATGAATTTTCGCCGCCGGTATCTCAATTTCCTTTGGAATCAGAACTTTTCCTGCTGCTAGATGTCGCCATTCGACACGACCATGAAGTGGCTCTGCAGCTGGTTGAAAAACGGTTGACTGCCATGGCCATGGGTGGCATTCGGGATCACATTGGCGGTGGCTTTCATCGCTATGCGATTGACAACGAGTGGCTGGTGCCGCATTTTGAAAAAATGCTTTACAACCAGGCGCACTTGGCCCGCGCCTATCTCAGAGCTTATGAACTCACTGGCCGTACTCTGTATCGCCGCGTTGCCGAACAGACCCTGAATTATGTGTTGCGCGACCTGCGCAATGAAGCTGGGGTTTTCTGGTCAGCTACTGATGCTGACAGTGAAGGAAAAGAAGGGATTTTCTTTCTTTGGACTGCCGAGGAGATTGTTGATGCTGTCGGTGAGGATGCTGAATTTGTCATTAACCACTATGGGATAACCGAGGCCGGTAATTTTGCGGGGGCGAATATTCTGCATCTGACAGAACTTCCGGAAAACCACGCCGCCGCGGCAGGTCTCAGTGTCAGTGCTTATCTTGATCGGTTGTCATCAGCCGTGGAAAAAATGCGCTTGGTGCGAGATTTACGAGAAAAACCTTATTTGGATGACAAGGTGATCACCGCATGGAATGCCATGATGATCACTACACTGTCATACGCCGGGGCAGTATTAGATCAAGACAAATATCGAATTGCCGCCCAGGATGCTGCCGAGTTTATCTGGACCCATGCCTGGGACCGCGATCATGAACATCTTTATCGAATAATGCGAGAGGGACAATTGTATGAGTCAGGTAAACTGCGAGACTACGCGTATTTTTCGACGGCCCTGCTAGCGCTTTATGATGCGACCGGCGACACCAAGTGGCTTGACCGTGGACAAGCTCTCGTTGATACGATGGTCAAGCGATTCTGGGACGAGGAGCAGGGTGGATTCTTTTCAGTCTCCGAAGATGATGCACCGGGTTTAATCGCCCGGCAGAAAGATCGATTTGATGAAGCACTGCCATCTGGAAACGCAGTTGCTGCGCAGGCACTGTCCATGTTGTTTCGCCGTACCGGCTGGGAAGGTTACCACCG
The DNA here is from genome assembly GCA_965116205.1 of Arenicellales bacterium. GTDB lineage: Bacteria > Pseudomonadota > Gammaproteobacteria > Arenicellales > JAJDZL01 > JAJDZL01. Next base: position 1,499,342 of record OZ220493.1, read on the forward strand.
ACTCACTGAACAACTTTTTCAAGCTTTCGCGGCGGAGATTGTGCAGGTGCCGACGAGTTACGGTTATGCCCTCAAGGCATTGGCAGACCATCAGACCGGGCCCATCGGTCCAGTGGAGTATGCCGCCGCCGGCAACGCAAAAGTGTCGATTCGGGTTACGGAACATACGCATAACCAACTGTTTGGGATGGTGGAAGTGGAATTGGCAGAAGGTTGGCATATCCAGTCCGATCAACCGCTGGCTGAAAATTTAATCGCCACCCGTATTACGAATGCTTCGGATGCCTGGTTACTCAGGTGGGTGCAGTATCCACCCGTCGAAAAAAAACAACTGTCGTTTCAGACTGATCCCTTATCAGTCTGGAGTGGCACGGTACGTATCCCGGTCGAATTCGCCACGATTGGCGAATTCGATGAGGTGATACAGCTCAGACTTCGCATGCAGGCCTGCAATGACGAACTCTGTTTACTGCCGGAAAACGTGCACCTGGAATTGCCGGTCGGTTCATTCAAGGGTTGAGAGCCACCAAACCGCCATCGATCAGAATGTTTTGTCCGGTAATGTAACTGGCGTGCTGACTGCACAGGAACGCGCACAGTGCACCAAATTCTGCCGGCGAACCAAATCGGCCAGCCGGAATATTCTGCTTACTTTTTTCCAGCAGATCATCAATGGATTCTGTTCCACTGCTGGCCGCGCGGGTCATGCTGGTGCGTAGCCGATCGGTGTCGAATCGCCCCGGCAGTATCGCGTTCACGGTCACGTTGTAGGCCGCGACCTGTTTGGATACACCACCGAAAAAACCGGTCAGTCCTGAACGGGCACCATTGGACAGGTCCAAGTTTTGGATGGGTGATTTTACCGATGATGAAGTGATGTTGACAATCCGCCCAAACCGGCGTTCGATCATGCCGTCAATCACGCGCTGGAAAAGATCAATGGGAGTCAGCATATTGTTATTCACGGCTGACTGCCAGTCATCCAGACTGAAGTTTCGAAAATTACCAACGGGTGGCCCGCCGGCATTATTCACCAGAATATCGAGGTCCGGCGTGTCACTCAATACCCGATCGCGACCTTCTGCTGTGGTGATGTCACAGCAGATGCTGGTGACGGTGCCTTCGGCTACCGCAGTAATTTCTTGGCGAGTAGTCTCCAGGACTGATGCGTTCCGCGCATTCAACCATACGTTAACCCCTTCGGCAGCTAGGGCTGCGGCGCAACCCTTGCCGAGTCCTTTACTGGAGGCACAAATCAACGCATTTTTTCCTTTCAATCCAAGGTTCATGTTGAAGTCTCCTATGTTATTTGAGATGACAGTGAGAAATTAGTTGGCCAGTGCCGCAAACAATTTACGGGGTGCGCTCTGGATCGTCGGTTCTGCCGTGGTGGCCACGATTATGAGTTCTGGCGTTCATGAACTGGCAGGTGCCATCCACTCGGCGCAGGCCGTGTTCATCCGCGGCGCACTCGGCGTAATCTTTATTCTTGCTTTCACCTTACCTAAAACTGATTTCAGATTACGAACCAATCACTTAAAGTTGCATATTGTACGAGGTGTTATTGGGGTCATTGCCATCAACTTGGGTTTCTACTCGCTACAGATCCTGCCGCTAGCCACTGTTACGGCACTGTTTTTCACTACCCCTCTCTTTGTTACTGCACTTAGCATACCCATGCTAAAGGAAAAAGTTGGCATTCGCAGAATCAGTGCTTCCATTCTCGGATTTTTCGGTGCGCTGGTGGTGATTGGATATTTACCTGAGCCCATGAGTATCAAATGGCTGACACCGATATTCGCTTCCATCGCTTTTTCACTGACGCTGATCACCGGCAAACAACTGTCAAGGACGGATAGTGCCGGGACTATCGTACTGTATTTTTCGGTCATCTTGGGTCTCGGCAGTCTACCACCCGCTCTGCTCGTCTGGGAGTCACCTGATTTTCGCGAATGGACGATCCTCACGCTGGTCGCCGCGATGTCGTCGCTTCGTAACTACATGGATGTGCGGGGTTATGCCTTGGGTGATGCGCAGTTCGTCGCACCATTTCTTTATACGCGCATGATTTTCATGGTCATTGCGGGTTACTTTCTGTTCAGTGAGGTACCCACCCTTTCTGCCTTAGGTGGTGCGTCGGTCATCATTCTGAGTACGCTGTATATTCTGCAGCGAGAAATCACTGCACGCAAACATCACCAATAGGCCTATCAGCCATGCCCACCACTGCTTGATCTTGAGCAGTTAAACAATTCGCGTGCCAGATTGCTTTGGGTAGAGTGGTCTCAGCGATTCAATTTGCCGGTTCTTCCACAATCTCGTATTCCGTACCCTCAGGGGCAGAAAATTCAAGCGTTCGGGTCGGAAACGCAATCTGGGCATCATGTTCCGCAATAATGGCCATGGCTTTCACCAGCACATCCTGTTTGACGGCTTGGTAATCGGCCCAGCCGGTTGCTTTACTAAAACAGTAAATGAAAATATCCAATGATGAGGCGGCAAACCGGTCAAAATTCACCATGATGGAATTGTCCTGATCAATATCTCGGTGGTTGAGCAGCATTTCTTTGATGCTGGTCACGATCGCTTCGAGTTGTGCTGAGTCTCGATAGCGGATGCCGACGTATTCGTAAATGCGGCGGTTGCGTTGACGGGTGTGATTGCGCACCGAGATGCTGGAAAAAGCGGAGTTTGGCACGTACAGCGTTCTCGTATCGAATCGCTCAATGATAGTCTGCCGCCAGCCGATGGCAACGACCGTACCTTGAATCTCCCTTTCCGGTGAGGTAATGACATCGCCGACTTTGAAAGGTTTATCCAGAAACAGCATGATGGCACCAAAGTAATTGGCGATCATTTCGCGGGCAGCAAAACCGATCGCGATGCCGCCAACACCGCCAAACGCCACGATGCCGGCGATATTCAGTCCCAGACTCTGCATGGCCACCAGCGCGCCCAATATTATGGCGGCGGCACGCGCCAGTTTACCGACAAAATCAACGGTTGTTCGATCGTAGTCTGCTTTTTCAGCCAGTTGCTGTTCAATATAGTGACATTCGTAGAACCGCCCCAGTTTGATCAGAAACCAAGTCAGCGTCGCAATGATGGCGACAATGCGAAGTGCCGGTACGGATTCAAATATCGGTGTTTGATATGCGGCTCGAATAATGTCAAGGGAGAAGGAAATGCCGGCAATCCAGATCAACAGTGCGGCCGGCTGACGGAGGGCTTCGACGATTGATATGCTCCAGATCTGATCGGTCGATGCGAGTTTTCGTTTGATGTTACCAACCAGCATATGGCGGATACGGCTGGCGATCAGAGTGATCACCAATACGGTCGCCACCTGCACCCAAGTTAGGGTTGCCCAGTCGGCAAATAGTGAGATCATGGTTTCCATTGTTGGTTGTCGTGTGTTGAGTCCTGAACCGTCAGAGCACTTTCACCAGACAGTCAAGCAGTGCATCCGGTTGTTCCGACATTATCGTATGTCCGGTTTTTTCAAGTACCACCGTTTGTGAATTTTCAATGGCTGCCACCAGCGTTTTAGCGGCCCGTGCCGGTGTCAGCATATCGTGTTGACCTAGAATCAGTAGAGTTGGACAGGCAACATTGCGCGCCGAGGTCAAGCCATCCGTGTAGTTGTTGCAGGCGACGAGATCATTGTGCAGGACACCGGTGGCGCCGCGCTCAAAAAGGCGCATCAACCCGCCGATCATCCACATGCCCGGAGTTGCGTTACCACCAATATGGGCGCTAGGGCTATGTCCCCAGGCGGTAAGCATCGCAATCGCTTCCTCAACGTTATTTTTTGCGGCATTCAGCAACTGTTCCGTTACCGGCATCGGTACTGCAGTACCAACTAGGACTAGGGTTCTGATTCGGTCGCCGTATCGGCCGGCGCAATCCAAGGCAATCAGGGAGCCCATGCTGTGTCCGACCAAGGCAGTTTTTTCAACACCTGTCACATCTAGAAAGTCGATCAGCCAGTCTGCATAACCGGAAATATCAAATTCACATTTCCCTGCCGAGAGGCCGTGTCCGGGCAAGTCCACGGCCAGTACGTTGTAACCCTGCCTGGCAAAGTGTCGCGCTGGCAAAGTCCACACCGTGTGGTCAAGTGAGGCACCGTGGACGAACATCACGGTTGGTCGCGCGGGTTCAATCTGTTGGTTTCCGCTGAAAGCATAAACAGAACAACCATTGACCTGTACGTTCATATCGTCAATCAGTGAGGTGGGTTCAGCGGTTGGTGATCAGCGGCTTCGCTGAGCGGCTTTAAGGCCGGCGTCAAGGTCAGCGATGAGATCTTCAGGGTCTTCAAGGCCCACTGAGAGACGTACTAATCCTTCTGAAATTCCAGCTGCCGCCAGGGCATCCGCATCCATTCGGTGGTGGGTTGTCGATGCGGGGTGAATGACCAGAGATTTGGCATCCCCGACATTGGCGAGATGTGAAAACAGCTTGAGTTTTTCAATTAATCGATGTCCAGCCGGTCGCCCGCCCTTGAGCCCAAAAGCAAAGACTGCACCGGCACCCTTGGGCAATTGATGGCGTGCCAGGTCGTGGTCCGGGTGACTGGGCAATTCAGGATAACTGACCCAGTCCACGGCGGAGTGAGAGTTTAGAAATTCAACAATCTCACGAGTATTTGCAATGTGTCGTGCCATTCTGAGCGGCAGTGTTTCGAGTCCCTGTAGGACGTAAAACGCCGTAGTAGGACTCATGCAGGCACCAAAATCTCTGGCCCCTTCTTTGCGCGCTCGGGTGATATAGGCGGCCGGTCCGAATTCCTCAGCAAAATTCAGTCCGTGAAAACCGTCGTATGGCTCTGTTAGAGTTGGAAACTTGTCTGACTGGAGCCAGTCGAATTTACCGCTGTCAATCAGGACTCCGCCGATGACTATGCCATGCCCACTTAGGAATTTCGTTGCCGAGTGAAAGACGATGTCAGCACCCAGTTCGAATGGCTTGCAAAGATAGGGTGTGGTAAATGTCGAGTCAATGATGAGTGGCAGACCATGCGCGTGTGCGATTTCAGAGACTTTGGGAACATCAAGGATCTCACAGCCGGGGTTGCCGACGACCTCACCGAAAATCACCCGTGTATTCGGGCGAATGGCGTTGCGGATGGCATCCGTATCGCGTGGATGGACGAATGTGGTTTCGATCCCGAATCGGGGCAGGGTGTAGCTGAGGAGATTGTGCGACCCACCGTAGATAGACTGCGAAGAAACGATGTGTGAACCGGACGAAACGAGTGTCGCCAGTGCGAGATGGAAGGCGGCTTGTCCGCTGGCGGTCGCGATAGCCCCGACCCCACCTTCCAAAGCGGACATTCGCTCTTCCAATACGGCATTAGTTGGATTGGAGATGCGCGAATAAACATGTCCAGTTCGCTCAATATTGAATATCGATGCCGCGTGTTCGGCATCCTGAAATACATAAGAAGCAGTCTGGTAGATAGGGGTGGCGCGGGCGCGAGTCGCCGAATCGGGATGCTGTCCGGCGTGTAAGGACAACGTATCGAATTTCATGAACTTGCCGGCCATGGGCGGATTGGATATCAGATTAAGAATCAGTGATGGTTGAAATCGGCAGAGTTTATCGGTCTATCAAGCGATTAATGTCGACGCCAAAAGAATTGTAGCGTATGTTGATGGTCAAATTGGTTTTTTGATTTCTCCATTTCCAAGAATTTATAAAGTCACTTCTTCACTGGACCGGTAGCCGTTTTGGTCGATCCACATTTCGAAATGTCTGCTGGGTAACCACAATGAAATATGGATGCATGGATACTTTCATCCCGAATTGATCAGCAGTCGATATCCCGGTACATTCTCTATTTGATTAGGGCGTACGGCACTGAAGCGCCTCAGTTTCCGTTGTTCGGCAACGGCAAGGCATCTTGACCGGACTCGCAAAACACAACAAAACAGAAATTCATGGCGTTTGGATCACCGTAGGACAACGCTGATGACCGTGGTGTTTACACCGGTTCATCAACGCCGACAGAGATCATCATTATGGTATGAGGGTAGGCTCTGTCTGAAATTGATGCGGCGTGATATTCGTTCGATGTATTGACGTATATTTCATATAATGAAAGAAACAATCACAGTCAATATGACGAACATGCCTTACCTGTCCGACTATGGTCGGATGTCAACTTAACGGAGTTTCCATGATGATTCTACAGCAGTGCCTTGCAACTCATTTTGCACGGGAGGTTGGCCATGCCTAAACGCTCCCGGGGTGTCCGCAACATTGGTGCGGTTGCCCAGTCACACAACAATTTTTTCACCGCCCATTTCAAAAAGCCGGACCAGGTCCGGGCGCTGCTGACGTTGTTCATGACGACGGCGCAGTTAGAGCTTTTTGACCTGGACACGCTGACCGTGGCAACGAACACGCAGACCGGGGCGCATAATCTGCGGGGTAGTTACTCCGACCTGACGCTGCGCATGCAGCTCAAGGCCGGTGAGAACATCATCATCTGTCTGATCTTGGAACACAAAAGCCACCCTGACTCCAAGGCGGTGAGTCAGCTGTTGCGCTATATCGCGGCGGCTTATGAAGACGACGAGGTTGATGCGGTGCTGCCGATCATCATTTACAACGGAGAGTCGTCCTGGCCGCAGCACAAGTCGTTTTATGCCACCCGCCATGCGCATCTACCGAAGGGTTTCCTGGCCTTCAGCGGCCCTCTGCTATTGAACTTTACGGTCATATTCGTGCGTCTGGGGGACCCGGTCATCCGCCGGCGCATCAAGTCCCTGGCGCCGAAGGAGCGGCTGGTGCTGCAGGTGATGATGGACATCTGGCGGGCAGGGCTGACGCAGTTCAACAGCTGGGTGGCTCTGATGCGGCGGTTGCCGGTCGAGTGGCATCGTGACCTGTTGACGAGCATCCATTTATATTTCACTTCGGTGCAGGGAGAGAGTAAAATGGAAGCGTTATATGATTCATTTAAGGAACAGCAGCGGGGAGATGGATACATGCAGAAAATACTGACGGAACTGGAGCAGATTCTGCCCATGACGGGCCATGAGCTGCAGGCGCATGGCCGGCAGATCGGTTATGAAGAAGGTATTGAAGAGGGTATGGAGAAAGGCATGGAGCAGGGTATTGAGAGGGGTATGGAGAAGGGTGCTCGAATGAAGACTTATGAGCATGCGAAGCGTTTGTTTGCGAAAGGTTGGTCGACTGAGGAGGTGGCCGAGTTCACACAACTGTCGACCGATGAGGTGAAGAAAATGAGAAATGGCATCTGAATGTGCTGCGAATGGGAGCGGATAACTGCCAGTCGTCACGTTAAAACTGGTTACATTGTCACATTGCAGATCGGTTGCTTGTCGGAACCGTGGCACTGATCAATGATTCTGCAATAACAGAATGAGTTTGAAAATGGTGGTGTTAGTCAGACCGTAGTGGCGATCTGGAAGTCATCCAAATCAATATTTCGATCAACGTCAATGCAGTGATTTTTCAATCCCCATCCAGCAGGACAATTCTATGTCATCCACTTCAATAGATGGAAGTGGTTCTGGTGGATGGTTTGGCTCCAATCCGGTGTTCAGAATTTCACTGATCAACTTACGTGAACGCGCACTTCCTTGTTGATCATCTGCTTCAAACCACTTGCGGAGCAGAAATTCTTCTCGCCGCGGCCAGGGCGATTCAAGAATATCCAACGCTTGATCGAATTTTTCCTTTGACACATCCGCAGGTGGATGCTTGCGAATAAATTCCGCAACTCTATGATTGAGGCGCCTCACGGCTGGCTGTAGGTTGGCCGGGTCGGTTTCCCAAGACCAGTCATTTAGAATATCTTCTTGGGCGATCCGCCAGAAGTCGTACACCCGTTCTTCCAGCGGAGCAGACTGCCAAGTGGGTGTGTCAGATGTACATTCGATCAGGCGCAGACAAGTTCCCACTTCTCGTTCGATCGCCTTGCGTTCGATGATTGGGTCCCAACTGTCGTCAGCCGCAACAAATCTAAGATAAGTGCGTTCAAATTTGCTGTCCCGGCCAACGACTGCACAGAATAACACACCACGTCGCCTGCCGATCATCGCCGATCTGGCTTTCCATGGCATATTCATTATTCGCTCACGATCTTTATTGAGTGCCTTGCGTAAGGTCTGTCGATATTCTTCACCGCTTTGTGTAGCTGACACCACCCCGCCACGCTCGAAGAGCGACGCATCTTCGTCAAACAGTTTTTCAATCTCTTCACGGGTATCGGCAAACACCTGTCGTCCATGGCCCGCACCTTCAACCGGCGCTTCGACACCGATGCTGGCGGCGGCCATCGCGAGTTTGTTGAGTATGCGCTCCTCAAGATTCAGTAATCGATCAATTTGGTCAGTAGGGAATATGGTTCTCAAGAATACTTGATCGTGTGAACTACCTATTCTATCAATCCTCCCATGCCTCTGAATCAGCCGCATTGGGTTCCATGGCAGATCGAAATTGATGATATGTCTGCATTGCTGCAGGTTTACACCTTCAGCAAGCACATCTGTGGAGATCAATAGATCATACCGGTCGGAACTCGGCGCGGGCGCCTCCATTGAAATAGGTGCAAAGCCCTGCACTGCTATGTCGCGGCACACATCGGACAGACTGTTTGATCCACTGACAACGACTGTTCTATCGTGATAGCATCCAATGCCCAGTTCCCTCGCAGACATCAGGTAGTCACGAATCCACCTCACGGTATCTTCGAAATAGGAATATACGATAACTTTTCGTTTTTGTTTGGCATCCTCGGCACTGATGGCCTCGTCCTCGGACTGTTCTACGATCTCATTCAGTACGTGAGCAAGCGCTTTCAACTTTGGATCTTGATCAACCGTCACCTTTGTAGTCTCGGACAAAAGATCCTGAAGAATGGCGTGATCACGCAGTACATTTCGGCGTAGTGCCTCGACATCATATCGCAGAACGTCTTCTTTGTGATCTGAAGTGGCCAGGATATCATCGAACGCAGACTCATCATCTGCAGAAATTTCTTTAAGCAAGTCAGTCCCGATGACATAACCGGCATCAAGAGTTTTGACGAAAACTTCATGTTCTTTGGTTATCTTTTGAATTGTACAGCGGAACGCGTAGATGGACGATTCGAAACGCTTGAGTATGCCTGATCTTAGCAACCCAACAAATGCGCGGGCACGATGGCTTTCCTCTGTATTCCTATCAAGTAGGTAGGAATTGGGCATGTATCGTGCAAATTCAATCTTGTTGTCACTATCAGGATCGAGTGCTTGCTCTAACTTCTCGAAAAAGCCGGGCAAAAGATCATCAAGGTTGTACCGGACGCTGATCGCATTCGGTTTGGGAAATACAATCGGTACAGAATTGCCATCCGGTCCTTTGATTGTGTCATTTGAGTAGTGCTGTTTTACAAACTGACGGGTCCGTTTTACCGTTGTTGCATCAATAATCGGATAGAGGATGTCGGGACTTAAACTGGTCGGGTCTTCGCGCATTGCTCGATCAAAGCGCTCTCGAATCGAAAGAATACCTTGGTCTGCAAGACTCGTGTCCTGGCGCAGGAAAAAACGAATCAGATGATATAGGTCCCAAAGCGAATTGTTAACCGGTGTGGCAGTTAACAACAGGAGGTCACGTTTATGACCGAATAGAAAACGACGTAGCACACCAGCACGACTGGGCGCGTCCGGGTTGCGGTAGTTGTGAGCTTCGTCAATGATGACAAGCTGATACTCTTCCGGCGGCCGTTGTAGGTGTTTCTGACCCATATCAACCTGATTCGAGTCAAAAGACTGAATATTTTTCGCAAACTGTTCAAAAGATACACACTCTACGAAGAGTTGATAGGTATTCAGGAATTGTCGCCAAGTGGTATCTCGAAGTGATGCTGGACAGATTAACAACGCTCGCTGTCGGCGCTCTCGGTAATGTTGGAGAATTTCACCAGCAATGAAAGTCTTACCAAGACCAACTTCGTCAGCAACAATCACACCGCCAATCTCCTGAATCAGCCGCAGTGCCCGTACAACTCCATGTTTTTGAAAGCTCGTCAGTGGTAAGTTGTCGTCGGTGTTGATGTCGTCTTCTACTTCCGAACCATAGAGATGCCAAAGCACGCGGATAAAAATTTCCCAAGGTGTATAAGGCACCAGCAGTTTTTCAAAAATGGAAGCAAGATCGTAGGGAACGGCATCATCCCACAGATCGTCGAACCAATTGGCGCCCTGCTCAGCTATGTAACGTTCGTAGCGTCCGAGATTCAATTCCAGATTTCTGGTGAGTCCTGCACCTGTCAGATTGGATGAACCAACAATCAGGCCATCAGGCTTATCCGAGTGGCTATTCGATGGTGTGACGATGTAAGCTTTTGCATGTAGGAATTTCTTCTCGTAGCGTCTGACTTTGATATTCTCAGCATTCAACACGCGGATCATCTTTCGTAAGGATAGAGTGCTTTTTTGAGTAAACGGAAGTCGATCACGTTCCTCGTGAAGCATGTTTTCCATACATATCAGACCCGCAACCATTTGTCTATTTTCGAATGCTGAAAGAGTCTCGTCCAACTTCTTCCGTTCCGCAGAGGGGATGATGGCCGGGTCAGTACCTAAAAGGAGTCGGACTTCAGGTATGTTTTGCAACTGATCGGCGATCAAAGCGAATCCGGCAGGATTGAGATACGCCGTAGCGATTCGCACTAGGTCTGGAGTATTTGCAGACACAGATTTCGGCTGCTCCCCGAAAGCTCCAAGTAGCTTACGAAGGGATCTGATGAGTGAGTTCCCATTCTGGTTATCGATTAACTCAGGAATGTTGATCACAGATTGGTCTCCACGATGGTTTGCGTTAATTTGATAGGTTGAGCTATTGCAAAGGCTGGTAGAGGAGAGAATCTGTCATTCATCTCGGCAGACCATTCGAACAAATCATCTTCGATCGTTGGGATTGCCTACACTAATGGAATTTCTGTTGATTCTATGCAAATTCTAATCATCGAGATTGCCACTTCTGAAAGTGATGCCGGACGCCTTCAAGCCGATCATCATAGTTCCAACCTTTATGAAAGGTTTCGAAAATATGTATCAATTGCTGTTCGTTAAGGCCATAAAGGTGTGCTACGACCGCGTCCAGTTCATAAATCAGGTCATTCTTTTCCTCTAAGTCAAGAGGACCACAAACAACGCCAACAGATTCTGCCCACTCGACGAAGCGATCATCTGGACTGGCCAGACGGCCAGCAATCTCCACAACTCTCTGCCATTTTGGGTCGCTTCGTGCAGGGCGGGGAATGGGAAATTGATTTATGATGTAGAAATTAATGTGACTCTCGACAAATCGCCGCGCATACCAATCCAATGGGATTGAGCACAGCACTCCGAGTAAAAATGCTTCGTCTTTTATGTCGCCGTGTGGCCAAAGGAAGTAGGGACCGGCGTTTGTAATAAATACCTTAGGGGGTATGAGACAGGCGATAACCGTACGTTGATTGGTACGATTGGTGACTCCACGAAATGCGATTCTAGGTCTGAAACATGGAAGAGTTGAGTTTGATTCAAAATATTCAGAAGGGAACTCTTTGTGTGGGCTGTTACCACCACGTTTGCTCGCGTTTAAACGTTTTCTTTGCAGCCAATCAAGAACTGATTGCGGTTCAGCATAAGCATAGTATTCCCTAGTATCGGGATTCCAAATATTGAAGGATGCTCCCTTGTATACTGGCCAGTAACCATCGACTGTGGATTGAGTTTCGAAAGTCATTAGATGCTTTTGTGCAGTGGCGTGAAGTTCGCTGTCGGGGCGCACCCACCACCTCTGTCTGACCGGTTGAATACCATGAGTGATTTCTGGAGAGTAGCATCCATTTCTCGGTCGGGACGTGCGCGCCAACCCTTGCACCCCCCCCTCGCGAGACTTCGGTGTCTTTCAAGTCAAGACGGGGGGACTTGCGAATCTGAGCAAAAATATCAATCGAACTGGCGTCAGGTAGAAGAGGTAAAGAGGCAGTGTCAGTCCAAGTTAGTACTTCTTTGCGATCAAAGGTTGTTACTGGTTGTTCAACTCCATTTCTAAAATCAATTTCTGATGTATAGGGTCCGCGAATCCGAATGCCTTCGCCTTCCGGGCACGCGAGGTGCTGGTGGGTAATGCAAACGAGACCAATGGTGTATTGAGGATGAACGTCAGAAAAAATCCACTCGCCCTTGTTTTCGAGCACTGTTACATCAAAACCCGAAGATCGTTCAAAGATGAGTTTGCGAAACTCAGCTGTTCCTTTGGCTGATAGAGCGCTACGCGGTAAAACGACACCAATACGTCCTCGTTGATTATGCGTTAGTTGCCAGAATCTCCAACAGAAAGCCTTATAAAGATCTGGGTCACCAGTTCCCATTCCGGGATACGCGCCGCTGGCCAGTGCCTTGCGCATCTGCTCTTTCGAATTGAGTTCTGACTCGTAAATTTCTACAAGATCTCGACGTTCGGTGCGAAGACGAACTTTTTCTGCTTCCTGTTCTCTCTGAGGAAATCCGCGTAGTCCTGGAAAATGCCGTGCCCAGAAAGCATCCTCTTCGACAGTGACTTCTTCCCACGGCGGATTGCCAAGTAAGACATGGAATCCTGGATGATCGTCTAAGAAAACCTCCGGAAAACAAATCGGAAAATGTATGACGTGAAGGTCTTTAAGTGTTTCTTTTGCATCTTTCACGACATCTTCATTTACCAAAATATCAATCTGATTTTCTGCTTCCTTGAATGTGAATGGATCTTCCTGACTCACTATTGATGGATCTATAGATTGTGCGGTGATAACGTCGCAGAGTTGCTCCCTGTCAACAATTGCATCACGCACCTCCTGTGCTGAAAGGCGGGCGATGTCAATGTCAGCGAGTGTTTCATCCCTGATGTTAGCAAGTCGCAGAAGAGGTCTCTTTGCGGCACCGAGTAAAGTGTCTGAATTTAACTTGGGCCAAAACAAATCTCTTCTGATTTTCCTTTCCTTTTCGAAATTTTCCTTTATCTCCTCTACATCACCAACACCAATGAGTGAATTTCCATGGATAAGGTTGTGATCGAGAAAAGAAAGGGGTAGACCGGGCACGAACGTATGAATCCAGACTGCGAGTCGAGCAAGTTGCACTGAAAGTGCATTCAGATCCACGCCGTAAATACAGCGTCTAGCGATCAATCGACGGAGCAATTGGCTGTCATCAATTTCAAACCCTTCTGCAATATCACATAGCTGTTTAGAGGCACTTTCACGCAGTTGAGCCAACTCCCGTCGTACACCTGGAATAGAACGACCAGCCAACCAATCGGCCATGCGCCGCTCTATCCTGTCGATCGCTGCAATCAGAAAATGGCCAGACCCCATGGCGATGTCAGCCACTCGAAATTGAAAGAACGATTCTGCTACACCTGTGTCATCTTTTTGGTCAAGCCATGAAAAATGATCATCAAGAGCGGGTTCCAAGGCGCCGTCAAGCAAATGCTCCACGGCAAACGACTTGGTATAGTAGCTGCCTGACGATTTGCGAGCTCCTGACCGATTGTGGATATAGACTTCCCCACAAACAATGTCACATTCTTGTCCTTCCTTTGCAGGGGCGTAGGTTTTTTGACTGCCATCAATCACCAAATCTCGATCGGCCAGCGCCAGTTCGGATTCCAGCAACCCTTCATAAATGGTGCCAAATTCTCTCACGCTGAGTGATCTGAAGTCAACTGGTCCCGTGACTCCATCCGGTGTCTTGATGACTAACAGCTGGCGCAGAGTGTTCTCAAATATTTCATTTGACAAAGTAATGGTTGCGAGTTCTGCCCCTGCTTTTGACACCTCAGGATCATCCGCGAAGAGCCCACCATCATAGGCTGGAATACCCCATTCGGAATTCCCTTCGGAGATGGCTCGCCACAGCAGCTCAATTTCTTTCCAATGAGAGTCGCCCTGAGCAATCGGCGTATCTTTGATGATATATTCCGTCAGCTCCTGAGCTTTCTGCTTTAGCGAACGTTGCCGATAAGCATCATTGGAACGATAGGGTAGCAAATCACGGTCTTCAGCGTAAGCGATGAACAGCAACCTAAACAGGATGGTAATCGCCATTTCGTAGATGTCAGAGAGTTTTTGCTTTGACAGATGTTCTTTAACTTCATTAGCGATTCCTTTGGCTAAGTTTGGTATGACATCATCATAGATTCTTTCCCGGAGTCGTACTGCTAAATCCCCTGCGAAGCGCTGCGATTCATTGAGAATTTCGGATAGACTTCCATTCGACGCAAGAGCTTGTGCCGAAAAAAGTAACCAAAGATATGCGATCTTATCGTCAGCTAACAAAGACGGCTGACATTCGATGTATGTTTCAGTACGACCGCGTCGTCCTACCCCTACCTTGGTGCTGGACGCGTAAAGGCGGATACCGCCACCTTGAGAGAGTATGACCCAGTGGAGGTTTTCGTCGTCGGCTTTCTTCAGAGCATAGGAAATGGGTGAGAGGGAATTGAATCGATCATTGCCGGACTCTGGTGACTCATCCTCCCGCAACATAACCGCCAAAGCCACGCGCTTTGACTGCTCACCCCCCCCCCCCCTAGCAATAGGTGAGTAAGGTTATCAATAGGTTCAATACTGAAACCGAGTGATTGTAGAAGTTGAGTACCGCGCTGACCGCGAGCGGTGGCGGCTTTGAGTTTTGCTACCTCCCAATCTTCTCTTTTTGGTACGCCGCGTTGCAGTTCATGTAGAGCGAGAAGCCCCTCATTGTTGATTCCGGGAAGCGCTGTCTCGAGGGAGGGCAGTGTCTGTGACAAAAAGCGAAGTGCGGCATGCCGGTCCGGTTGCACAAGTACCTCCCGACATAACTGTTCGACCATATCTATGTCAAGACCGTTGTAAGTCGAAGGATTTTCACCGGCCGCGCCATGCACGGCAACGCTATCTGGATGAAGAACTACGAGCAATACGGGGGCAGCTCGATTCTTACGGCGGGATTTCCAAGTTTCATTAAGAGCCTGTTGAGTGGGAGATTTGGAAGCGTGCGCAACGATCACTTCGATAGCAGACGCGCCCTTGCCAATGAACAATCCTCCTGCTTGGAATTGATGTCTTGGATCAGGTATCCAAGTTCGAGAATTGAAATCAGCAAGAAACTTGTCAGTAGTCATAGGTAGATGATTTTTCCTAAATTTGAAGATTAACAGCTGGTGGCAGTGTCAGAATACAGTCAGTAGTGAGGTTTACGGTCTGGCAATTGTATTAGCTTCTGCCTTGAATTAACTCACATCCCGTTCAGATTTTACTCGAAACGGAAAATGCTCCACACATCAAACAGCCGTATTACCACTTCCAATTGGTTTATTGAGATGGGAGGTCTTTACACATCTTTGCAGGTCATCAAACTAGTTTATTTGTCTCATGGTTGGATGCTTGGCTTATTCCAGAGAGCTTCGTGGGACAATGCATTAAAGCATGGAAATATGGCACCGTGAAGGTATTACCAAAAACTACTACATACATGGATTTGGCCCGCAACGAGCGTCTGGAGAATAGCCTGTCCCGCGCGTTGGCCGAAGCCCATCAGAGGAGTTCAAGCGCACCGGCGCTGGCGCTGGCCTAACCCGCGTTTCGTGGTGAACCAGCTTGAGTGTGGTGGAGGCGGACACCCGGCGGCTGTATGAGGAGCTGTACTGTGTCCGTGGCGACATGGAGAACCGCATCAAGGAATAGCAGTTGGAGATGTTTGCGGATTGCACCAGTTCCCGACAGATGCGGGCGAACCAGTTGCGACTGAACCTGGCGTCACTGGCATACATCCTAATGGTGGGGTTGCGCCGGCTCGGTACGGGCACAATGTGTCATCCTGCGCACCAAGCTGCTCAAGATGGGGGTGCGGATCAAGGTCACCACGCGACGGATGTGGCTGTCGTATTCGCAGTCGTACCTCTATGCCGAGGTGTTTGATCAGGTGCTGGACAACCTACATGGCATTGATTTGTGGCGAGGTTCATGACGCCGTTAGTGACATGCGGGGTGGACCGAGTCCGCCACCGCTCATAATTCAGTGACCATTGGCGAGTTTCGATGGGTCGGAGCGATAGTGCTCGGTCAGCTGGAGGTTTTTGACACCGGAAGCAGGCGTTTTTACCCAAGTCTACAGGTTTGTGAAATATGCGGGCTAGTGCTTCAGGTTGTTTTAGAACAATTAGAGTAGCGCGAATACAACCCAAAGGTGAAATTGAAATTGACGTGAGAATCACTATTAGCTTTGAAATCACCGTTGCCAACCTGCTTGTGGATTTATAGTCTCCAACTCGAAATTGAGTTTTCAAATTCAAAGGGTTACTGACCTCCAAACATGCTAAAATGAAATTAATCAATCAGCTGAGCAATGGCCATGAAAAATCTTGATCTACCTATCGGGGAATCAACCTTCCAAAACATCCGGGAGTGGGATTTCTACTATGTAGACAAAACCGCCCATATATTCAAATTGGCTAGAAAGCCTGGCTACTATTTCCTGTCACGCCCTCGCCGGTTTGGCAAAACACTTTTGGTGGATACGATACAGGAATTATTTGAAGGCAACGAGAAGTTGTTCCAAGGCCTGCACATCTATGACCGCTGGGATTGGACGGTGAAAAATCCAGTATTGCGGTTGAGCTTTGATGGCAAATATAACAAGCCGAACGAACTTGAAAAAGACGTCATTGAGCAGTTGGAAATAATTGAGCACCAAAATCAGCTTAACCCGGCCAAGAAATCAAACACAGGTCCGAATCGTCTTCGCAACGTTCTAAACCGTCTTTATTACACAACTGGTCAAAAGGTTGTTGTTCTAGTGGATGAATATGACAAGCCAATCTTGGATCTGCTTGAGAAACCGAAACTGGCAAATGCCAATCGTGAATATCTTCATGGCATTTACGGAATGATCAAGGGATGTGCCAGATATATTCGCTTCATATTTATCACCGGCATCAGCATGTATTCGAAGGTTAGCTTGTTCTCCGGAATGAACAACTTAGAGGATATCAGTCTTGACCCTGAGTTTGCCACTATCTGCGGTTACACGGATTCAGATATTGATACGGTGTTCGCCTCGGAACTTAAAGGGTTGGACCGAGATGAAATACGGCATTGGTACAACGGTTACAACTGGCTTGGTGAGGCCAAGGTCTACAATCCTTTTGATGTACTGTTGCTGTTCAAGAAAAGACAGTTCGAACCTTACTGGTATGAAACCGGCACACCGAGGTATCTTTACCGATTGATGGCTCAAGGAGCGATTAACCCTTTGAATCTGGAGAGCTTGGAAATGGAAAGGAGTGAACTATCCAATTTCGATGTTGAAGAAGTTAGCGTCAACGCTCTGCTGTTCCAGTGCGGTTATTTGACACTTGCAGATCGTGCAGTCCGACCGGAGGGCATCTATTACACACTGGAATATCCCAACCATGAGGTGCAGCTGAACCTAAACAAACAGCTGGTAGGTGCTGTAAGTGGAAATCTTAAAGAAACCGAAAAACGTGCCAAGAATATGCTGCGGTTTCTGACAAACAATGACTTCAAGGAATTCGAAGCCGAGTTGCATTCTTTTTTCTCGGCAATGCCGAACGGGTTGTACAAACACAGCCGAATGCAACACTATGAGGGATATTATGCGGGCATGGTGTATGCCTGTTTCATTGCTATCGGTGTGGATGTCACCGGCGAGGAGTCAACGAGTCGAGGTCGCTCCGATTTGGTGGTGGTGCATGCTAGTCAGGTGTTCGTGATGGAGTTCAAGATGGCTAAAACGGCAGAATTGGAGGCAGAGGCAGCTGATGCGATTGCGCAGATACGGAGTAAAGATTATGCTGGCAAGTATCGTAATCGCCGAGGGAAGATTCATCTGCTTGGGGTGGTGTTCAGTGGCAAGGACCGCAATGTGGCGACGATTATGGTGGAGAGAGATTAAACCTGCTAGGAATTTAGACTATATACAAGTGCAATGCATTCACTTTAATGTTGTTGAAGGTGAATAAGCATATTAAGTTTTATTTGACATTGGAGGAGATGGACACATGGTGGATGAAAAGTCGGTTTCAAAGCCACTAACGAAAAAGCTTCCGGGTAACTGTCACGATCGGTTTTTCAAGGCGATTTTCCAAACTCCGGCACAGGTATGGGCTATGCTGGAGATGGTACTGACGCCAGCGCAGCTGGCGACTTTGGACGGCGATTCACTGGTTATCCGTCCGAACGGCATGATCAATCAGGCTTCGTTGCAAGAATACGTATCGGACCTGATCGTGGAGGCGAAATTCACCGATGGCAGTGACTTCGTGCTGACGCTGATTTGTGAACATAAGAGTTATAATGACAAGCAGTTGATGAGTCAGTTGCTCAGTTACATTGCCCGGCTGTATGAGCAGAAAGCCAAAGTGGTAGTGCCCATAGTCATCTATCATGGCAAACAGCCGTGGACACAGCGCTGTTCGTTTTACGAAACGCAGCATGCCGACCTGTCGCCACAGTTGCAGTCGGTCTGGGGTCATCTGCTGGTGAATTTTGGTCTGGAGCTGCTGAACTTGCGTCAGGGGGAGGTGTTGGCTAGGTTGATGGAACGGTCACTTACAGCACATCTAGGGATGCAGGTGATGGGTGAGATCTGGGAAGCGAATGAGCAAAGATATGTGGCATGGGTGGAGCGGATGCTGGGGTTTAAAAAAAGAGATCGCCGCCAGTTCATCCGCCTGTTGAGTAGTTATTTGACAGCGGCGAAGCCGGAGGTTAATATGGTTCAAATGAGAGAGTTATCCCAGGTTGCACGACCGGATGATGCGACGATGCGTGAAGCGTTGGATTTGTGGGAGAGGATTCAGCCGGAATCGGCGGCTGAGTATTTTGACGTCGTTCGCAAGAAGGCACGTAAAGAGGCACTTGCGGAAGGACACAAGAAAGCTTGTATGAAAATTGCGAAACGCATGCTCAATCAGGGCATGGCAGATGCCGACATCGAAGAGATTACGCAGTTGTCTTCGGGAGAGATTGCCCGATTGAAGAATGGTGGGTCGCGACGTTCTGATGTATGAAGTCGTCCGGCGATGTGGTCGGATGGTAGGTTGCACGACCGGATGATGCGACGATGCGTGAAGCGTTGGATTTGTGGGAGAGGATTCAGCCGGAATCGGCGGCTGAGTATTTTGACGTCGTTCGCAAGGAGGCACGTAAAGAGGCACTTGCGGAAGGATACAAGGAAGGACACAAGGAAGCTTGTATGAAAATTGCGAAACGCATGCTCAATCAGGGCATGGCAGATGTCGACATCGAAGAGATGACGCAGTTGTCTTCGGGAGAGATTGGCCGACTGAAGAATGGCGGGTCGCGACGTTCTGATGTATGAAGTCGTCCGGCGATGTGGTCGGATGGTAGATGTTCAAGGTTTTTTCAGTACGTTTGGTTTGCCCACAGAATCCGTGCGGGAAGAAAAGAGTCATCTGAATCAATGGCTTGTATTATTGATGATTGAAAAGTATGTCTGCCCATCACGCCGGGCTTCCTGACTTTGATGCCAGTCCGATTCTACCGGTGCTCTGAAAAGGTGTTACCATTTTCCACCACCAACACGATCATAAATCTCTCCTGATGACTGTTAGGCGATGAAACTGCATGCTTCTTTGCATGTTGGACAGTGAGTTTCCGCGCCCCACCATCATCATTGAATCTACCGCGCACCCCAGAATCGTACGTACTATGAAAGGTGTATTCATGTGAACAATGGGAAAATCTAGAATTTTTAGCATCACACTTAGACTACTCGTTTCAGCCACCGAAAGTCAGTCATTGACAATGATCCGTCATCGCGCGGGGCACCACCCGCTCCCTGTGAGGTAACCAACCATGCCGATGGCTGAGTTGAAATAAAATCTCTATCCGATGCGCCAATGATAGGTCAGATATTTTGATTAAGGTCAGAATATCTGCTGTAGTTTCAGCCTGAGTCTCAGTTTGATGGATGAAACTGTAAATTAACTGGTTAGCAGCTATGTCAACCTCTCAGAGCACTTTTAAGAACAATAATGGATACCAGCGCTCCCCGATTTAACTGGCTTCATCCACTGGTCATTGTGATTGGTGGCTGTTTAGTCATCTTCCTTGGCTTCGGCATACGCTCTACAATGGGAGTCTTTCTGGTGCCGGTCACCGAGCAGTACGAATGGGGACGCGGTATTTTCGCATTTGCGGCGGCGGTGCAGAATATTGTCTGGGGACTGTCGCAACCCCTATTCGGAGCAGTGGCTGATCGGTACGGCTCCGGCCGAGTCATTTTGATGGGTGGCTTGTGTTACGTTACCGGGTTGGGTTTGATGATATTTGCTTCGACTCCCCTAGCTCTATACATCTCTAATGGTGCATTGCTCGGTTTTGGGCTGTCGGGCACGTCATTTGCCGTCGTGTTGGCGGTTATTGCCCGTTCCGTAGATGAACGTCATCGCTCTATAGCCTTAGGGATTGGCGCGGCGGCCGGATCGTTGGGACAGTTCATTCTGGTGCCTGCTGGAAATGCGCTAATTCAACAATATGGCTGGCAGTCGACCCTTTTTATATTGGGTTGTCTGGTGTTACTGGTGATTCCTTTGGCATTTATCCTATCTGGAAAACAGGAAGATGCAGGTCCTGAACAGACGCTTCGTGAAGCACTATCCCAAGCCTCCAAACACGCAGGATATATTTATCTTACCGCCGGATTTTTCGTCTGTGGATTCCAGGTGACATTCATTGGCGTACACCTGCCTGCGTATTTGACAGATATTGGTCTTCCCAGCAGTATTGGCGCATGGGCATTGGCACTCGTGGGATTATTCAACTTGGCTGGCACCTTAATCGCCGGTTATCTGGGTGGGTTAGTGACTAAAAAAAATATACTGAGTGCGATCTATCTTGGCCGGGCCATCGTAATTTCCGTTTTCGTGTTGTTGCCACCATCTTCTGTTTCGGCGTTGACGTTTGCGGCCATTATGGGGGTACTGTGGTTGGCAACCATCCCGTTGACATCAGGTATCGTTGGGCAAATATTCGGTCCACGATATTTAGGTACGCTCTTTGGCATCGTATTTTTAAGCCATCAACTAGGTAGTTTCCTTGGAGTTTGGCTCGGCGGCGTACTGTTTGACGCCACTCAGTCCTACGAGTTAGTCTGGTGGACCTGTGTTGCATTGGGCGTCATTGCCGCAGTTCTTCACTGGCCGATTGACGAAAAACCCATCTGGAAAACACTGAAGCCGGTTTCACAATCGGCTTGAGTATATTGATCATCAAAGTATTGGAGGTGAACAAGTGAGTAATAGAGAGATCAATTCAGTCACGGTCTTAGGTGCTGGTACGATGGGCAGTGGTATTGCCGCCGCCTGTGCTACAGCGGGCTGTAAAACCAATCTACTGGACGTATCTCAGGAAATGGCCGAACAAAGTAGACAGAATATGTTGGCCGGTCGCGCGCCGATGTTGGATGATGCAAGTACAGTGGAACTCATTACGACCGGTAGTTTTGACGACTCTCTAGCGCTGGCATCCGATTCGGATTGGATCTGTGAAGCGATTGTTGAAGACTTGGAAGCGAAGCGCAACATGTTTACGCGTCTTGAAGCGGTGCGTAAAAATGGGTCTATCGTAACCACTAATACGTCCGGAATTCCGTTGCATTTCATCTGCGATGGCATGCCGGAGCGGTTTCGCCGGGATGTGGCAGTGACGCACTTCTTCAATCCCGTAAAAGTCATGCGCCTACTGGAAGTGGTGCCAGGCCAGGATGCGACACCCGAGGTGACCCACTCACTGGCAGCATTTGCCAAAAACCGATTGAACAAAGGAGTGGTCTACGCCAAGGACACCGTCAATTTCATCGGCAATCGCATTGGCTGTTTTTGGATGTTGGCGGGATTACATAAAGGGCGCCAGGCGCGCCAGAATGGATTGGCGATTGAGCGCATTGATGCATTGATGTCAGCCGCCCTCGGAATTCCATCAACCGGACTTTATGGCCTGATTGATCTGGTCGGTCTTGATGTCATGCAGTTCGTTGCAACCAATTTGAAAAACAACCTCCCTGCAGAGGATATCGGACGCCGCTATCTCAAGTTTCCACCGGAAGAACGCATCATGCATGATTCTGGACAATTGGGTAGAAAAACGGGGGGTGGATTTTATCGCATGCTGAAAAATGAAGATGGCAGTCGACTGAAAGAGATGTACGACCCGGCCGGTCAAGTTTGGACTGCTACAGCTGATGAGACAGTCAATCAGAATTCTGCTGAGTTGGTATTCGCTGACGATGCTGAAGGCAGTTTTGTGTGGGATTTGATTTCAGAAACACTCTGTTATGCAGCTGATTTGGTGCCGGAAATTTCAGATGATGTTGTCAATGTCGATCGCGCGATGCGGTGGGGATTCAACTGGAAAAAAGGTCCTTTTGAGTTGCTTGATCTTTACGGTCCGGACAAGGTTGTGGAGCGATTGGCGCGCGAAGGTCGCCGAATTCCAAAGATGCTCAATGTCCTACGTGCCAGTGCTCAAGCTAAATTCTATATCGCATCAGGGACACAGTATCTTGGCGTTGATGGTGGAGCTCATGCAGTGCCCGAAGAATAATCGCTGCAATGGGTTTGAAAGATACTTGAAGCGGATGAAGTTTGTTGAATTAAAGAGTTTGATGTTTCCGCCAAATCAAGCTGACATCTGAGTAGAAGAAGCCGGTTTTGTCTTGGGTCAGCAGACCCCGACCTAGAATCGTCCTAGTGGGTAGGCTCAACTCACAATCTTACGGTTACCGGACAAAATTTTACCACGGTCTATCTTAAACGACTCTCATTCAACCTAATACGATGGAGAACCTCATACCCGGTAACTCAGTCCGGTCATGATCTTAGATGCTCCTCGCATGAGTTTTTTGATGGATTCCGGGAGTGGCGTTGTGCCAATTTGTTCAGCAGTGGTGGCGTGCTTGAGTTCGTCTTCCCGCATTCGCGCGACGATGTCGCGGCTACGCCGGTCCTGAGCTGGCAATCGTTGTAAATGTCTGTCAAGATGCTCAACAACCTGATATTCGGTTTCCGCCAGAAAAGCCGCACTGACACGGTCGCCTAAAAAACCAGCGAACATACCGATTGCGCAAGAGCCGGTGTAAAAAAGCAGGTTTAATCGGCTGGTTCTACCATTCAGTTCCCTAATCCGTTCTTCACACCACGCAAGATGATCAATTTCCTCGTCTGCAGCTTGTTCAAATGTGTCTCGCAAATCAGCATTTCGAGCCGTAAAAGACTGCCCAAGATAAAGTGCTTGCGCGCAGACTTCACCGGTATGATTGACCCGCATCAGGCGCGCTGATTCATGCTGCTCAGTGGTATTGAGATGGTCTATTTGCAGGTCTGCTGCGGGAGATAGGCGTGCCGCCCTTGGTTTTGTAACCAACGTTCGCAGCACATGGTCTGCATGTTTGATGAACCGATCAGTCAGCGTGTAATGACGTTTCATGAGCCCTCTTTCTGCATTCGAATGGAATAAGGTATGATAATCCAAGAATATAATGAAAACTACATTTTCCACCCTTCACAATTCACAATAGAGTGGTGATAAGGCCATGTTGGAAGAAACATCGAACTCTCGAGAAGATCTGGCGGTTGAACTACGGTCAATAGTCGGTGTTGATTCGGTACTCACTGAGACCGAAGTGCTTAGACCTTTTGAATGCGATGGGTTGACTGCGTATCGTGAACTGCCATTGATGGTGGTACTACCTTCTAACATTGCCCAAGTGCAAAGTGTGGTGTCGGCCTGTTCACGCCGTCACGTGCCTATCGTTACCCGCGGTGCTGGCACCGGTCTGTCCGGCGGTGCGCTACCCCTGCCTAATGGGGTACTCCTCAGTCTGTCGCGAATGAACAACATCTTGCATATTGACGCCGATGCTAGAACAGCAACAGTAGAACCGGGCGTAACCAATCTGTCCATTTCCGACGCGGTACGCCACCTCGGACTCTACTATGCGCCGGACCCCTCTTCACAGATCGCTTGTACTATTGGTGGTAACGTCGCCGAAAACTCCGGCGGAGTTCACTGTCTGAAATACGGACTTACCGTACACAACATCCTGCAGTTGAAAGTGGTCACCGTCGACGGGGAACTGATCACGGTGGGCAGTGAGTCACTGGATTCGCCGGGACTGGATTTGCTGGCGTTGATGACCGGTTCCGAAGGTATGCTCGGCGTTGTAGTGGAAGTTTTAGTCAAACTGCTTCCTATTCCCCCAGTTGCCCAAGTTGTAATGGCCGCTTTCGACGATGTAGAAAAAGCTGGGGAAGCAGTCGCTGCAGTGATCGGCGCCGGAATTTTACCGGCCGGTCTTGAGATGATGGACAATTTTGCCATTGTTGCCGCGGAAGATTTCGTTCACGCCGGATATCCGGTTGATGCAGCGGCCATACTGCTGTGTGAGTTGGATGGCACTGCCGAAGAAGTCAGTGAGCAGGTCAGTCAGGTTGAGACTCTTTTTCATCAGCAGCAGGCGACCGACACTTGGGTGGCGCACGACGCTGAAGTGGCGAAACGTTTCTGGTCGGGCCGCAAAGCCGCGTTTCCGGCGGTGGGGCGAATCTCACCTGACTACTATTGCATTGATGGCACCATCCCGCGCCGTGAACTGGGGAAAGTGCTGGTGCGGACGGCTGAACTGTCGCGGCAATATGGTCTGCGAGTGGCGAATGTATTTCATGCCGGCGATGGTAACCTGCATCCACTCATCCTTTATGATGCGAACAATGCCGGTGAGTTAGAAAAAACCGAAGAACTAGGTAATCGTATTCTTGAACTTTGCATTGAAGTGGGCGGTACCGTAACCGGCGAACATGGTGTCGGAGTAGAGAAGTTACGTCCGATGTGTACGCAGTTTACGGACGGTGCGCTTGAACAGTTCCATCGGCTCAAAGCGGCTTTTGATCCGCAGACGCTGTTCAATCCCGGTAAGGCCGTACCCACTTTGGCGCGTTGTGCGGAATTTAGCGCCATGCATGTCCATCACGGAAAGTTACCACACGCCAATCTTGAGCGGTTCTGAGTTTGCGCGATAACGACCTCAAAGCAGAACTCATCAAAGCGGTCAAATCAGCGTACAGCAGTTCGGAGAACATTCGCATTCGAGGAGCCGGCACTAAGTTCTTTTATGGCAATTCAGTCACGGGTACGATGTTGGATGTTGGTCGACACACCGGGGTCATTTCGTATGAACCATCCGAATTGGTAATCACCGCGCGAGCTGGTACCCGACTGTCGGTCATGAGTCAGATACTGGCCGACGCGCGCCAGATGTTGGCTTTTGAACCCGCCTGGTTTGGCGGGGAAGCCACCTTGGGTGGCACGGTGGCCTGTGGTTTCTCGGGACCTCGGCGGCCATTTGCCGGTGCCGCCAGGGACTTTGTACTCGGGATCAATGGTATCAATGGCAAAGGTGAATATCTGTCATTCGGTGGTCAAGTCATTAAGAATGTCGCCGGCTACGATGTGTCACGCCTGATGGTCGGTGCGCTCGGTACCCTTGGTGTAATCTGTGAAGTTTCGTTAAAAGTATTGCCACAGCCGCCCATGGAAATCACCTGCGTGCAGGAACTGAGCGAATCGGCGGCATTAGCTGAAATGACCCGGCTGATGCGTTTACCATTACCACTGTCGGGTTTGAGTTACTGTGCAGGTCTGCTGCGGATTCGTCTGTCAGGCTCGGAAAGCGGTGTGCAGGCGGCGCAGTCAGAGGTGGGTGGTGAAGTGGCACCAGAGGGCGATCAATACTGGCTGGAACTGAAAGAACAGCGGCTCAATTTTTTCAACCGCAATCAGTCGCTGTGGCGGCTGTCGGTGGCCGCTACGTCACCGGCATTGCGGATGGTGGACGACTGTCTGGTGGACTGGGGCGGTGCCCTGCGTTGGGTGTATACTGACAAATCACCGGAAGTGGTATTTGAAGTGGCGCAAAGCATGGGTGGCCATGCGACGATGTTCAGATCAAATGCCGCTTGGCCCACCGGGCGTTTCACACCGCTGCGCGGATTTCCAGCAGATATTCACAGTCGCTTGAAGTCGGCGTTTGATCCGAAACGAATCCTCAACCCCGGTATTCTCTACGCAGACTGCTGAATTCTAGGGTGGCTTTTTCGCGCTGACCGTCATGCAAACGCAGTTGAAACAATCAATTATCGACACCCCGCAGGGACAGGTTGCAGATGCTATTCTGCGCAAGTGTGTTCACTGTGGGTTCTGTACGGCCACCTGTCCAACCTACCTGCTATCCGGCAATGAACTAGACAGCCCGCGCGGCCGCATCTACCTAATGAAACAGGTGCTCGAAGGGGCACTCGCGACCGAACATACGCAATTGCACCTAGACCGGTGTTTGATCTGCCGGGCCTGCGAAACGACGTGTCCGTCGGGAGTTGAATACGGTCGACTGTTGGAAATTGGACGTGGTATGGTTGACCAACAGGTGCCCCGCCCGCTCATGGCGCGATGGATGAGATTGGCGATTCAGTTTGTGGTGCCCAATACGAATTTAACCACGGTCGCGTTGTGGACCGCGCGTCTCAGTAAACTCTTTTTACCCAATGGTTTACGGCGGATGATTCCCGAGCGTGAACCGACCGGCACCTGGCCGGCAAACCGCCATCCGCGCAAAATGATCATCCATCAGGGATGTATTCAACGAGTGGTTAAGCCGCAGATTAATGCGGCGGCAGCCCGGTATCTAGATGGTGCCCGCATCAGCATCATTCGAACCAAAGATAACTGTTGCGGTGCTTTGGGATTGCACCTGGGGAATCATGAATTATTTACGCGCTTTGCCAAACGCAATATCGACGCGTGGTGGCCGCACATTGAAGCTGGTGCTGAAGCAGTTGTATCAACGGCCAGCGGCTGTGGCGCGACCCTTAAAGATTATGGTTATCTGCTCAGCGATGATGCAAACTACGCCGAAAAGGCTGCGCGCGTCGCGGCATTGATAAGGGATGTTTCCGAAGTGCCGGGTGACCGACCGGCGAACGCAGTCACTCGGCCTTACACCAAAGTCGCCGTTCAGTTACCCTGTTCTTTGCAACATGGGCAGAAAATCACCCATTCAGTTGATGACATTCTGCATCAGCACGGTGTGGAAACGACACCGGTCGCCAATGGTCATCTGTGCTGCGGTTCCGCCGGCGCTTATTCACTTCTGCAGTCGGAAATCGCCAATCAGCTGCTTGACAATAAACTGTCTGCGCTGTTGGCCGGCAAACCGCAATGCATTGTTACGGCTAATATCGGTTGTCTACTGCACTTGGAATCGCGGTCGGAAATCCCCGTCAAACACTGGGTTGAAATAGTTGCACCGGCGAACTGAATGCAATACAATCGCTCATCATCAGGGGTGCTTTGAGGAGGCCACCATGAGATACAATCACTTCAACTGGGCCGATTTGTTTCTGCACGATTTTAAGACCGGTCGTCAGTTCTACGCCGAGCTCTTTTCCTGGCAATATGACGATGTCTATGAAAATGACAAACTGGTTTATTCAATGGCCAGCATCGTCTCACCATTCGAAGACCGGGATAGGATATTCGCTGCCGGAGTGGCGCCATACGAGGTCTTGCAATGTGAGGATGGGCCGCAGCAATGGGGCTTGTATATTCTGGTGCGCGATATTGATGCGACGGTCGAGAAGATTGTCGCGGCGGGTGGCACCCTGTACAAAGCAGCTTGGCCGGTGCGGGACATCGGGCACATCGCGGTTTGTGGTGATATAGAAGGTGCGGTATTCAATCTGTGGCAGCCGCTGAGTTTTGGCGGCGCGGAATCCATCTATCAGCCCGGGGCAGTGGTCCGCTATGAACTGACTTGTGAGAATACTGAGCAGTGCATCAAGTTCTACCAGGAGGTGTTTGGCTGGCATCTGCGCACCGTATATAACTGCAACAAGCGTTGGTATCAGTTTCTGAACGATAATCCGACCATTCGGGACGATGATTCGATCGTTGCCGGTCTGCACGATAAGCATGAACTGACCGGGGGTCATAAACTGTGGATTCCTTATTTCAGGGTGCTTGATATAAACGAGACATTGAAATTCTGCGTGGAACGGGGCGCAACAGTCATCTACGGTCCGTATTACGAGCCGAGAATTGAGAAATTTGCCGTGGTGTCGGATGCGGAAGACAATCTTTTTGGTGTTACCGCGAATGAATGGCGATGATTCGGCATTCGCAACGCTGTCGCAGATACCAACCGGTTGCCACCGGGAGGCTTGATCCATTCAATTCATAACGTATAACATTCAGTTCGGCCGCGGCTTAGATGGCGTTTACGATCTGGATCGGATCGCTAATGCCGTTGCTGATGCGGATGTCATCGCCCTGCAGGAAGTGGAACGATTCTTTCCACGTTCCGGCCATATAGACCAGGTTGCAGAACTGACTCGGCGACTCAACCGTCATCACTGGGTGTATGGTGCCGGGGTTGATATCTCCGCGGATGAAGTCAAACCTGATGGAAGCGTCCTACATCGCCGCCAGCAGTTCGGCAACCTGTTGCTCTCCCGGTCGCCCATTGTTACGGCGCGTCATCATTTACTGCCTAAACATGCGTCGGTTGGCCCACTGAGTATTCAGCGCAGTGCCTTGGAAGGGGTGATTGATTGCGTTGGTTATCGGCTACGCGTGTATTCTGTCCATCTGACTCACATCAGTTCAGCAGTGCGGTTGCAACAGATTGATACGCTACTGGATATTGATCGAAATGCAGTTAGGGAGGGTGGTCCGATTGCCGGTAATTCCATCCAAACAGACTTTGCCGGGCAGGCGGATGTGTCGACTCTGCCGCGCGAATCCATCTTGATGGGCGATTTCAATTTCACGCCGGATGCCGAGGAATACTCCCGCATTGTCGGTATCCGCTCCGACTACGGTGGACGGGTGATCAATCCTGAAGGGTTTGTGGATGCTTGGCAAGTGGCCGGCCATGCCGAAATGTCAGGTACAACCGCTCAACGTCGAGGTAAGAATGTCCGCATGGACTATTGTTTCGTGCGGCACTCGCTCAGTCACAGAATTCGCGACGCCAAGATTCACTCTGCCGCCGTCGGTTCCGATCACAAGCCAGTGTCAATGTGGCTGGAATTTTAGGTCACCTGATCAGTTTCAAGCGCGGCTGCCGATTTTTCGGTATGTCGCCAACGCATGACGCCGCGTTCATAGAGAGTCAGTACGGCTGGGATCAGAAACAGCACTAGCAGGGCAGAGAACGACAGACCAAACACCAAAGTGGCCACCATCGGAATCAGAAACTGGGCCTGCGTGGAAGTCTCAAACAATAGCGGTAGGAGTCCAACGATAGTGGTGATGCTGGCCAGCAGAACCGGCCGCAGTCGTTGGCAGCCGGCATCTACCATCGCCGTCACCGGTGCCGACCCTTGGTCGCGGTTGTCTCGATAATAGACGACTAGCACAATGGCATTGTTCACCACGATACCGGACAGACCGATTAACCCCAATACCGAAATCAGGGTAAATGGCAGGTTGAGAATAAAGTGACCCCAAGCCGCGCCAACCACTCCAAAAGGAATCGCCAGCATGACGAACAGTGGCCAAAAGTACGAGCCAAAAATCCACGTCAGAGCAAGATAAATCAGGAGCAGCGCCACCATCGCACCATATTTCATTGACTCTTCAGTTTTTTGCTGATCTTCCTGGCGAGAACCGACGCTCCACTTGATGCCATAAGTTTGCGTGAATTCAGGTTTAACTTGCGTTTCCAGTTCCTGCAGAATCTGCGTGGTATTGGCTATTGTACTGTCGACACTGGCTGAAACTTCAATGTTGAACTCACCTTTGGAGTGAGAAAGTTGGTCAAAGCCTCGTGCTGACTCAATCACCACGACATCAAGCAATGGTGCGGATTCACCAGAGGGTAGAATGATGTGGATGTTTTCCAACTCACTGAGATGGTTTCTTTCGTCTTCCGGTAAAGACAGATTAACTTCGACGTCCTGATACCGAGTGGTGAATGATTGGAGCTGCTGACCTTCAACAGCAGTACGCAGTTGGCGGCTTACGTCGTTGATGGTCAGACCGAGGGCATGGCCAAGGTCCGTCAAGGTCAAGATCTGCTGCTGGCGACCAAAACTGGTGTTGTCAGAAATACCATATACACCGGGCATGTTCCGAAGATATTCAGCCAGTGCCAACGCAGCATTTTTCACTTCCATTCTATCACCGCCGCTTAAGCGGATTTCGATGTCGCGCCCCGGCGGACCGGGTCGCGGTGACAGCACCACCAGATTCTCCAATCCGGGTACGTATTCGAGCCGGTCGCGCCAACTGCGTATGAAGGTGCTGGTTCGTACATCTCTGGTGTCGGATTGCACCAGTTCCACCACCACCGTGCCCAGATTCGTTCCTCGGTTGGACAGATCTACCAAGTCGCGATCAGCGTTCGCACCATGGACGACAAAATAAGTCGAAATCAAGTCGCCACCCAAGGCTCGTTCTGTTTCAATCAACGCATCCTCGACCACCTTGAGATATTGATGAACTGTTTTTTCCGGGGTGCCGGCATTGAAATTCACATTGACCCAGAGCGAATTCAGTTCCGGCGTTGGAAAGAAGCTATACTGAATCCGACCGGAAGCAAAGAGTCCGATGGTGACGATCAGGCAAGCAATGCCGATGGTGATGGTGGTTATTGGGTTGGTGATCGCGGCATTGAGGCACTTTCGATAAATCCCATCGCGGAATTTTATGAAATACCGATCCACCGTCGAAGTTTTTAACGCTTTCCCTTTTGCGATTGATTTATCGAAAGTATGTCGCAGGTGCCCGGGTAGAATGAGAAAGGCTTCGATCAATGAAATGAAGACCACACAGATCACCACAATGGCGATGCTGGCTAGAAATTTACCAATCACACCCTCCACCACAACGACCGGTACGAAGGCAAAGATGGTAGTCAGCGAGGCGGTTAAGATAGGCATAAACATGCGCCGGGCGGCGCGATAGACGGCATCGGTCGGCGACGGATTGCGGACGAAATTGGTCAACGACTCTTCGCCGACAACAATGGCATCGTCAACAATGATACCGATGGTCATGATGAACGCGAAGAGTGTCAGCATGTTGAGCGAACCGCCCAGTAAGTACAGGATGGTGACGGCACCCAGTAGTGAAATGGGAATTCCGGCGGCCACCCAAAAGGCCACACGTGCGTTAAGAAAGAGGTAGAGTACGATCAGCACCAGCACTAGTCCGGCGATGCCGTTATTCACCAGCACTTCGATTCGATCTCGTAGTGCGATTGAATCGTCATCAAAGGCCGACAACTCCACCCCAGGCGACAGGGTCGGACGAATGTCGCTCAGCCATTGGTAGAAAATATCGGCACTTTCCAGTGTGTCACTCGTATCCTGCCGCAGTAAATTCAAGACGGCGGCGGGTCGATTGTTATAACTGAGAGCCACCTGTTCATGTTTGGGGCGCTGTTGAATGGTGGCGATGTCAGACAGCACGACAAGGCGCCCTTCAGAATCGGCAATGATGGGCACATCTTCAAACGTCAGTTCCGAGCGCCGCTGGTCAATAATACGTAATTCTCGTCCGACATCATCACGGCCGAGGATGCCGATCGAGGTGTCTTGAGAATGAGAACGAATGCGGTCGCCAATCTGATTCAGAGATAAGCCGAGGTCGCGCAGTGTCTGTCCCGGCACCTGAATTGAAATTTCTTCATCCGGTAGTCCGATGATGTCGATTTTGCCGATGCCTAAGGCCAACAGTTGGTCTTTAAATTGATTGGCTAGTGTTCTCAGTTGCGTGATGGAATGACCGGATACGATCAGTTTTGCCACTCCTTCATAAAGAATGAATTCTGATACGACCGGGCGTTCGGCGTCATTCGGTAAATCTGGGATGAGACGGTCGACAGTGCTTTTTACATCGTCCGTGGCGACTCCAATATCTGTTCCTTCGTAAAACTCAAGGATGATGTTTGATACGCTGTACGACGATGTCGATCGCATATCTTTAAGATTGTTGGTGTTTTTTAACTCAAGTTCCAGTCGATTGGTAACGGATCGCTCAACATCTTCTGCCGAAGCGCCCGGCCAAGCGACCAGAACGTTGACGTAGTTCAGGGTAAAACTTGGAAAAAATTGGGTGTTAATGCGCGTGATGACATAGGTACCAATCACCAGAAACATCGCCATGAGAATATTCATGGCCACAGGGTGGGTGATGAAGATCTGCAATAGACTCTTGCGTTCCATGCCGGTCAATTGCTGAATACAAAGATGAGTTGATTACTGTGCATCCCAGACTTTTACTGCCAAACCAATGCTGGCATTGGCCAGTTGAGTCGTGAGAATGAGGTCACCATTACGCAACTGTTCACTAGTCGCAACCAGAAAAACATCTTGTTCTAATTGAATTTTTCCGAATCTCTCAATTTCAACCTGCTGCAGTAGGTTGTCTTCAATCTTAAAGACGTGATTGGACCCATAAACCGCTTGGTAGGGCAGCGCGATTGCATCGGCGATAGGGGTGAGCGACAGTTCCAGACTGACGGAACGTCCCAGCTCAGGATAATCTGTATTGGCAACCAGGTGAAAGTAAGCGTCAATACCGCCGCGTCCCGGGTCAACAGTACTGCCGAGACGGTCCAGTTGCAATGTCAACTGCTGTCCGTCGAGTTTCGTTACCGCAGTTAAGATACCATTATTTCGTATGGTATTACGTACCTGTTCGGTGTGTCGATTGGGAATCAGGGTACGAATTTCGATCTGGGTCTGGTCATACATTTCCACCAGTGCGGACCCGTTTCTTACTCGACTGCCAACCGCAACATGCACTGCGGTGATACGACCATCGTAGGGTGCGACAATGACAGTTTCCGCCAGATCTAAACGGACTTTAGCCAGACTGGCCTCGGCGCGCTGCAGTTCTGCCGCAAGAACGGCAACCCGACTGTCGTATTCGCGAATGGCCGCGCGGCGTGCGGTCACGGCCAGCTGGGCTTGCTGTTCGGTGCGTTCAGCCGCATCATATTCGGCCTGCGAAATGACATTGCGACTCTTGAGTGTTTGATATCGCTTCAGTGACTCACTGGATAGAGACTGCAGTCTTTCCTCGTGTTGCAGAATCTCATGGTCGCTTTTCAGTCGTTGAGCCTCTCGTTCGATGGATGCTTTGATGCGTGCCACATCGGCTGCAAACTGGCGCACCTGAGTTTCGATGGTGCGAGAATCCAACTGAACCAGAATATCGCCTTGGGTGACCGATTGACCAGGCAGAATTTTCACGGCGACTACCTCGGCATCCAATATGGAACTCAAAATGGAGTTCGACGGCGTTACGACTCGACCAAACAGATTGACAGTGGGCACCAGCGGCCGTTTATCGACGGTTTGTGCATGGACCAACCATTCGCGGGCTTTCGGGACTTCCGGTGTTGCTTCCGGTTCGTTGGTCTGTAACATCAAAAAACCACCGATGGCAATGGCCAGAATACCGATCGGCAGAAGGATACGAAAGATCTGTCTCATCACATTATTGCTCAATTGCTATGGATGGTTTGATGTATCGTCAGTGTCATTGATTACCCCTCACTTGACTGACCGTCGGTGCATAGATGTGTCAATCTGACTCACTAGTCAGTGCGCCGAATATTTTAGCATGGTGCGAGGGGTTGGTACGGTTGTCGCTTGGGAGTGGAGTTGAAGGTGCGGCTCGGTAAAACCTCCATGGTTTAACGCGCCAGGACCTACGTACGACGGCAATAGTATGCTTGCAGGGTAGGTATCGATCGGAAGACATCGGATATCGGTCGTGTGGTGAGCGGCTCGATGACAAAATTGGTATTGACTAAAATGAAGGCAGTTCAATATGAACATGGTTTTAGAAATATAAATTCATTTTCCGTAGGTCGCAAACTATATTTTTTGTGGAGTTTGACTCATTGTCACCCATCGCGGACTCAAAATGGCAAACTCTGGTATGTTGATTGAAGGAATTCTGAAAAGGTAAGTTGATGAGCACTCCTCACCTTTTGGTATTGGACCAAGGCACCACCAGTACGCGTGCCATTTTGTTTAATCGCAACGGTGACCTGTTGTTCGTGGCACAGCGCGAGTTGACTCAGTACTATCCGGCTGATGGACTGGTCGAGCACGACACTGAAGAGATTGTGCAAGGAGTTTATCAGGTTTGCGGCGAGGTGATCGTTCAAGCCGATCGCGCCGGATTGTCGATTGCGGCGTTTGGTATCACCAATCAGCGCGAAACTACAGTGGTCTGGGACCGACATACGGGACAGCCTCTGCATCGAGCGATCGTCTGGCAAGATCGCCGTACTGCCATCACCTGCGAAAATTTACGGGCGAAGGGATTCGAGTCGGAGATCAGTTCTCGGACTGGCTTGCTGCTGGATCCGTACTTTTCTGCCACGAAAATTACTTGGATACTTGATCATGTTAAGGGTGCCAGGGAACGTGCCAACCGCGGAGAACTGGCGTTTGGTACCATCGACTGCTACCTGTTGTGGCGCTTGACGGATGGGCGAGTGCATGCCACCGATGCTACCAATGCTTCGCGGACCAGTTTGTTTAATATTCACGATGGGCGGTGGGACGCTCGACTGCTGGATTGTTTCGATGTACCGCGTGTCATGTTACCGGAAGTGCGTGACAGTGCCGCAGATTATGGAGAAGTCAAATTACCGGGTGCGTGTTTACCTTTGTGTGGTATTGCCGGTGACCAGCAGGCGGCGGCATTTGGTCAGGCATGTTTCCATCCGGGAATGGTCAAGAGCACCTATGGTACCGGTTGTTTCATGCTGATGCATACCGGTGCGCAACCGGCACAATCCAACAATGGTTTATTGACTACGGTGGCCTGGTGTTTGAATGGTCAGTTGAGTTATGCGTTGGAAGGATCGATATTCAATGCCGGTACTGTAGTGCAGTGGTTGCGTGATGGATTGGGACTGATTGAATCGACCGGTGAAATCGAACGCGTTGTCGAGCCGACCGAATCCAATAACGGCGTTTATTTGGTGCCGGCGTTTACTGGACTTGGCGCTCCACATTGGGATGTCTACGCTCGAGGTGGAATATTTGGATTGACGCTGGATACGACCGCCGCTGATCTGGTGCGTGCGGCCTTGGAGTCCGTGTGTTATCAGTCTTTAGATTTGCTGGAGGCAATGATTGCAGATGCTACTCAACCGGCCGCGGTACGGGTTGATGGTGGGATGGCGGCTAACGATTGGTTGATGCAGTTTCTGGCCGATGTATTGGATGTGCCAGTCGAGCGTCCACAGGTTGTTGAAACGACGGCCCTTGGCGTCGCATTTCTGGCTGGATTGCAGTGTGGTATCTATCAGGATCTTGATGAGCTCAGTGAGCGATACGTTTCTCAACGACAATTTA
Source organism: Arenicellales bacterium (assembly GCA_965116205.1). Classification (GTDB taxonomy): domain Bacteria; phylum Pseudomonadota; class Gammaproteobacteria; order Arenicellales; family JAJDZL01; genus JAJDZL01. Next base: position 1,534,802 of record OZ220493.1, read on the forward strand.
TTCCGAACGTGGACCAGAAACAGCGTGCCGACTTATGTGAGCAGTGGCGGCAAGCGGTCGACAGAGTGCGGAGTTAGATGCGTTGCTCGATCCATCCATTCGTATGAGAGATTGCTCAATTCGGTAGTTTTCAATATGGTTGATCTACATGTTGTTGTCTTGATTCAGACGCATTTGTGATATTATTTGATGGCGATTGATAGAACAGGTTGAAATGATGGTCCATCCGGCATCTCATGCCATTTTTACGGTTGAGATTGTAAGACGAAGGTGAATCAATCACGATGAAACCGTGTCAAGAACTTAAGGCTACAATTTATACTGACATGGGGATCAGGGGCCGTTAGCTCAGTTGGCAGAGCAGTTGACTCTTAATCAATTGGTCCGGGGTTCGAATCCCTGACGGCCCACCATTATTGATATGGTAAAGTGAACCGGCCGTGCCGGCGGTTCAAGCTGAGATCCTGTGATCAGCGATGGCGCCAACACGGGCTGTACACCTGAGATGAATTCACCGCGCAGTTCGGCGTTACTCCTCACGTCATCTTGCGATGGTACTTGCAGAATTGACTCATTGCAGCCATTCAACGAGAATGGTGCGTGCCGGTTGGAGATGCCACACCGAACACTCGTCAACAACGCTCACCTGACTACCCATCGCCGGCCGGCGATGGTGACATGCAGTCCAACGGTCACAACGCCGACTGAGAAGATGATACCATCATCCGGCTATCATCGCAACTGCGACCACTGCACATCGAACCGGAATGCAACACTGCACGCCGTAACCGTCATCCCCGAAATATGCTATCGTACTCTGCCTGCGCCGGTCGGTAACTCACCGTGGGTGTTTCACGAACCCAATTTCAAAACACGATCAACTGGTATTTGTATAGCATGCAAAAATGCAATCCATGTCTTACACGAACCCATTGAATGCAGTATGATAGCTACTTCATGAACCGTGTTGATGCTTGCTCAATGCGTATTCAGGCGATCGATGTCTAAGGAATTCCGATCGGCTTTATAGTGTTCCATCAGGAACCTTCTGAATGACGGGATCGGAATTTGTACTCTATGGCCATCGCTATGAATCATGCCGGAACGAATCATCTTCTGAATGAACTCCTGCGGCTTCATGTCTTCCGGCAGGGTCTCGGCAGACCTCAGCCCCTGCCGCCAGCGACGGCTTTCCAGCAGGTCTTTAAGTTCACTGTAGCTGCAGCCATCGCGTCCGATTAAACGCGCGACATCGGCCAGTACTGCGGTACAACCACTGATTTCAGGGTTTGTTACCCGCCCTTTGTAATAGGATAGCTTGGTCGCATCGCCTTCGGCGCGCATCGAGTCCCGATTTACTTTGCTGAGCTCGCCACCGTTGGCAGCCAATTGGCCGGCCAGCGCGCGCATGTAATGGTGTAGGTGCTGTGGCCAACCATCAGACAGTTCGGCGATCCAGTCGGCGATGTCTTCCATTTCTATGCCCGTGACATAATGTTCTATGAGCATTAGTTTCACTGATTCGGCCGCTTCTTCCGGTCGCAACGGAGCCATGGTTTGCACATGGTTCATACGGTCAGTAGTGAAGCGCGATATGCCTGCTTCCTGCAAGCGTTCCTGCGACCAGGCCAATCCCGCCAGCAGTGGAATCACCGGCAAGCCTGCAACACCCACATGCAGATCATGTAACACCTCGCCCGCATCTGAATTCATTGCCTGAATCTCATCGATGATCAGGACTATCGGGCGCGGTACGGCGATCTTGCGGTTTCCGAATGGCAAGAATCGCCGAAACCAATGCGACTTAGGTTTGTTGTACAACTTCACCAGATCATTAGGCACCAGCGTGCTACGCTGCACTGATTCGGACGTTGTGCGGCTGAAGCTGACTTTGGCCGTCACGTCAGTGGTGTGCGACACCGCGCGTTCGGTCATCAGTTGGTCGGCACCATTCGGTAACATTCTGTCCGCGATGCGCGCCGTGAGCTGATGTCGATCGGACAGGTCACCAAGCAACGCATTAACAACGATGGGGCCATCCTTGTCGGCCAGCCAGCGGTCGCGCAGATACCACTGCAATGCTGTCTTACCGACGCCGGGGGCACCTTGGATCAGCCAAGTCTGCTGTTGCGGATGTACGTCCGAGATAGGAAGTTGTCTGATCTCATTACTTAACCGGTTTACGGTTGCCTCGATCGCCAAGATCAGTTCTTGGCGGCCAGCGAAGAACCTAGGCGAGTTCTTATCGCCCTCATTGTAAAATTCTTTAAGTCCCTTGATGTCCGGTTCGCGTGTCATGCCATTGCCTTGTGCAACTATCGATTCAGTCTTGAATCCGCCCGCTAACGGGCAACGTCTTGAGTCAGTAGTTTTGAGAATAAAAAATCAGGCGACAACAAAGGTTTGTTTTCGATGGTTGATATTATAGTATTCCATGGCAGTCAAATGATCAAGTGACTGATGCGGTTGATAATGGTTGTAGTGGTGCTGGTGATCACGCAACGGTAGCTTGACGGCGGTGAGGTTCAGGAGGCGACGGTCGTCGCATCCTAGCCGCGCAAAGTCTTTGGTAGGTTTGGATTCGCTGTAGACGGAGTTTGGCGGGGTCAGAAAGTATCGGCACGGCTGGGCCGAAACTGATAAAATATCAAGTGTAGATGGATCATTTGCATCGGGTAGCCTCTGGGTGATTTGATGATCAATAATACACACAAGTGTTACCCGATTTTTTTCAGCAAGCTGCCCAAAGAACGTAGTTCGAAAGGTGGAATGCTGAAAATTCTCACTTCTGTCTGGCCTTGGTAGCCCCCTTGGACACATGCAAGCTCAACACATAGAATTTTTACAATTGTTGAATGGAGATGTTCAATACGTTGTGCCACGCTGGCAACGTCGTTATTGCTGGGGACAGTTGGACATTGAGCGACTGGTGGATGATCTGTTGGCGATCGCCAAGGCAAATCCGGATGCCAGTCATTATGCAGGCACGCTTTTGACCTTTCCGGAGCCAGGTGCGGCCGGTGTGCTCAGTACTATTCGCGTGGTTGATGGTCAGCAACGACTAACGACAGTCAGTATCTTATTAGGCTGTATCGCGAAGAAACTTGAACGTGACGGTCGATGTGGTGATTGGACTACCGAAATCATTCGAGAACGACGTCTCACCAATCCTCACATGCCGCAGGAAAAACGTTTTAAACTGCGACTTCAGAGCGAAGATGATGATGAATTTCGTTGCGGTTTGAATGGTAAACCGCAAGGATCAGGTGCAGTTGCCCAGGCTTGGAAAATTGCACGGCGGCTGGTTGACAGGTGCGATACAGTACACTTACTCACTGGGCTTGAGCGGCTTAGAGTAGTCAGTATCGGTCTTGGGACCGCAGATGATCCGCAACAGATTTTCGAGAGCTTGAACGCCACAGGGCGCCCACTTACGGAGAGTGAAAAGGTTAAGAATTGGCTGTTGATTGGCCTTCCAGAGGAAGAGCAGCAGGAACTTTATGACCGGTATTGGCGAACGATTGAACAAGCCCTTGGTACTAAACACACAACCGAGCCGATTGATCTGTTTCTGCGCGACGTAATGCGCTGGAAAACCGGAGAACTCAAAGGGATTGATAAGACTTATGAGTTACTTCGACGCTGGGCACTGAAAGAGGGATACGCAAATAAACGTTCGACTTTATTCAGTGAATTGGCGCGCCTCGCAAAACTATATGGAATCCTAACGGGTACGGCGGGAAAGTACCCGGATCGTAAGGTGGAGGCAGAACTTCGGTATTTACGAGACATAGGTTTCGATATCCATCGTCCGCTAACATTGCGGTTACTTGATGATGTTTCACAAACTGGCCCAACAACTATCTCAAACGAAGATTTGGCGAAAGTCATCGCTGGCATTGGCACTTGGATTACGCGCCTCTGGTTGTCGGAGCGCAAATTAGCAGGGATGAACAGAGATATGATTGATTTGGCGCGCGCAATAGGCAGACCAAGCGACGGAGAGAGTTATGTGGAACATTGGCTCAATCGCATTCGCAGTTTACGAAACCGTCGCACCGGTGTTCCCGATGATGAAACGGTACGAGAGGGTGTTCGTACGCGAAAGGCTTATGGCGGTGCTGCCAACCGAATTACGTTTGCCATGCTGTGTGAGTTGATGGAAGCTGAGCATCCGGGTGAAGCTCCAGTACGTGACCGACTCACGTTAGAACATATTATGCCGCAGAAACTGACATCAGAATGGCAACAAGATCTCGGTGAGGAAGCCGAGAGGGTGCATGGACAGTATCGTGACCTATTCGCAAACCTAACTCTGAGTGGTGACGAAATCAACTCTAGCATGGGAGCGAATACATTCGCGGCCAAGCGTGAAGTTTATCAGCGCAGTTCGGTTGGTATGACGAGAAGAGTCGCAAATGAGGCTCAATGGGATGAAGGGGTAATGATTGGTCGGGCAGAAGACCTTGCTGACCGAATGCTGGAGCGCTGGCCATGGAATGATCCTCAGGCCATCGGTCGAGAAGCCACGCTAAAAGGTGTTACTTTCAAGTGGCGCATTGAAGATGGTTTGTGGCAGATCGAGAAATATGGTAACCAGATGTTACTGAATTTGATTGGAGAACTCCTAAGTCTGAACCCTTTAAATTCGGAAAGTTTGCAAGGCAATTCAATTCATGGGAATATTCACCCCGCCAGTCGTTTTCCACCGGGGCCGCTGGGTGGAACAACGCGAATGCTACGTGCTATACCGGGGCATGATGATTGGGTGTTCTGCCCGAACATGTCAAGTCGCTCAACTGTGGAAATGTGTAGAAAACTAGGAGAACGCTGCGGAGTTGGAGTCCAAGTCGAAATTGTATCGGACCAAGCAGATGTAACGGAAGGTTTCTGGAAGTTTTTCAAAAACGTTACCGGTGGCATTTCCGGCCAGAATGAAAAATGGCGCGGCGGACATCAACGAACAAAGCCATGCAATATGTTCGGTGACACTATTGGCATCTACGTGGGTAATACTGATTTGCTTTGGCTTTTTGTTCGCGCGGGTGGTGAACAGACGACGAACCATTCGGAAAGAATGCGCCGTATCTCTCAGATGATCTGCGAACAAATGGCTGATCAACAACTATCAGACGATCTGGAAAAAGAAGCTGAGAATGATAGGAGCATTCGAGTCTTACGCGCTTGGGTCCGGGACAATGAGGATGAATGGAGCGAGGCGTGTCTCTGGATTCGTGATCAATACGAGCGGTTATGCTTAATTCTGAAGGATTTTGATCGTATGAATGGGGAAACCATTAATTGATGGTTGATTATTGGTGTCAAACTGGTGTAGGGCTACCAAATTAAAATCGCAAAATCTGGATGGGATCACTTTTCGCGACAATGGTGAGGGAGGTAGCACCATAAAGAACCATGTTGTAGATTTTGAGGGCCAAGAAAGAGAAGAGATGAAAGCGACACGGCGCCATGATATAACTCAGCCGTAGAAGATAATCAATGCGCTAGTCCTACTTAACCCCGATGAAGGAAAGTTCAATGCATGGCAGGTCTTTGTGACGGGTGTTGTGAGAATTCTGCGCACCAGTTACTGTCAATTTGAGCAGGCCAAGAAGCGAGTTGTCGAAGAGAACATGACTGTAGAGTGCGGTGGCGGCTAGAGTGAGTGTGAAAATGATGAGCGCAAAACCGTGGGGCTAACAATAAAAAGTACACTCCTCAAGTAACCAGTCAAATGAATATTCAGTGCGCGATTTTAACCTGTTCATCTACTCCAGAAAATTTGAATGATTCAAACAGGATGTTTAACAAATGAAAAATAAGAAAACTATCGCATTTTTCCCTGAAGGTGCATTCGGCCCGGCGCTGAATTCCGTTGGCATCGCGCAGGCTTGCACGGAACTCGGATATCACTGCGTCTTTCTGACTGATCCCGGATTTGCCGGTGTGTTCAGCGATTATGGATTCGAGGAGCGCACGGTCAGACTCTCTGAGGAAATGCCAGCGGAAGAGATGGCCAAATACTGGTCGAATTTCATCAATGGGCACATTCCCAATTTCAATCTTACACCCTATGAGCAGATCGACAATTATGTGAAAGAATGCTGGGAAGCGATCGTTGATACTGCAAAATGGGCGGAGAAAGATCTACCGACCGTACTGAATGACCTCAAGCCTGATCTCATCTGTATTGACAATGTGGTTTTATTTCCAGCCGCCAAACGATTCGGTGTACCTTGGATTCGCATCATCTCCTGTAGCGAGAATGAAATTGAAGATCCGCTGATCCCACCCCACCTGTCAGGCTGTGGCGAGTCCGACCTGCGGTGCTTTGCAGCTTATCGTTGCCGGTTTAATGAAGTAGTAAAACCATTGCATGATGATTTCAACAATTTTCTGGCCTCGTGTAGTGAAGAACCGTATCCGCTGGGGCAGTTTTTCGAAGCCTCACCCCACATGAATCTCTTACTTTACCCTGAACCCCTGCAGTATCACCGCAAACATCCATTGAATCCGCAGAAATTTCAGTACTTGGAAGGTTGTGTACGCCGTGAAGAACACTACGATGTTCCGGAATTTAAACGCAATAATGATGCTCCATTGATCTACCTGAGTTTTGGTTCACTAGGGTCGGGTGATACCAAATTGATCAAGCGTATGATTGGGGTTCTGGGCGGCTTGAATTATCGGGTGCTGGTTAATATTGGAGACTACGGCGATGCCTATGATTCGATACCCCCTAACGTTCATATTGCCCCTTGGTATCCACAACCATCAGTCATTGAACAGTGCGATGCGGTGATCCACCACGGTGGTAACAACAGTTTCACCGAGTGCCTATATTTTGGCAAGCCTGCTTTGATTATGCCGTACGTCTGGGATGGTCACGACAATGGGACACGAGTACAGGAAACCGGCCACGGTTTGCAAATGCACCGTGCCGAATGGACGGACGTACAGTTTTCGCAGGCCATTGATACTTTACTCAACGACGCAGCAATGCAGGCAAGGCTCAAAACCACCAGTGCCCACATGCAACAGGCTAATGGGCGGCAGAAGGCCGCGCAAATTATTGATCAATTGTTGGGTAACGACTGAGTGTTTCGTCAGTTTCGCTGACTGATCACAGTGGAGTACGAATCAGACTTTAACGTAGATATGATCTTCGACGATTTTAACGGGGTAAGTCTGTAGATTTTCTTCGGCAGGGTCTTCGACCACTTCACCCGTCGTTACATCGAATTCTGCTAGGTGAAGTGGACAGACGATTCGATTGCCCTCAATATATCCATCTGACAGGCACGCATACTCATGAGTACATACATTACTGACCGCGTAAACTTCGCCGTCCATCAGTATCAAAGCGATTTCTTCAGCACCGATATCAACGGGGGAGGGTACCCGGTCCTCCAATTCTGATATCGTGCCGACATTATGATAGTTTTCCAAACTTTCGTCCATAACTTATGAAGACTCCAAGATCATAAAGAATAATAATGATGAAGCCAGCGCCGGTCGCTGACACTTTAACTTTTTAAGTCAAACTTGCTATTATAGTTTGAAAAATAATAGGGTTGTCAAGAATGGCTTGAAAACAGGCTTAGTGGAATTCTTCTTGATTCTGCTGAACCCTATCACTGAACTGATCTCATGTTGGCGCCCCGGGTAACGCTTTCAGATAGTCACCGAAAGATGGAATCGGAATCCTAAAGTGACCGGGACTGCCACTGGCAGGCGCCAGGAGTCCGACGTGCAGAGCACTGTTCAGGAATTCAGTCGGATTTTCCTCCGAACCGTCAAGCGCGCTTTCGGTGATAGATTTCATTTCATTGAAAGACCAAGGTGCCACCCTTTTCCTCTGCCGCCAATGCCAGTTCCCGGTAGACCCAAATCTGGTTGGAACCGGCGGCAAGTCGAGCGGCGTAGTAATCATATTTCCGTTCCTTTCCTCGTTCCAGCGCCTGTTCCAGCAGAGATCGCTCAATTCGGTCACCATGCTCATGAATTACTTCAACTGCGGCTACCGCCACCTGATTGATGTGTTGTGGCCAACCTTGAGAAAGTTCAGCAAGACTCTCCACCCATTTGTCTAACTCTTCCGGCGCCCCCGCAAAATGATAGGCATCGAAGACACTTCGCATGGCGCTGGTGGTATCCTCGTACGGGAGGGGATCAAGATTCACAATTCGTCCGGCGGCGAGTCTTGACAGACCACATCGGCGCAGTACATCCTGAGTGTTACTGAGACTGAAAAAAGCCGCTAACAAAGGAGTTTTAGCGGAAGCGCGATGCAGACAATCAATCACGTCGCGGGTTGTATCCGAGACGGGTATGTTCTGTGCTTCGTCGATACAAACTACAATATGGAAATCTTCTAAAAATCTAGCGGCATTTCGGAACACTCGCGCAGCGGTCACTTTCTCGTTCTGGCGCCCGCCTACTGACAGTCCGAATGCTCCACCACCGCGCTTCGACATTTCCCAGTATAGTTTTTTGCTTATTTTGAAAAGTCTATCCAAAGCCTTTGCGGCAACTGTGCCAGAACTTATTTCTCGTAGGCGCTCATTTTCCAGATCAACCGCATCAATCATGGTACGAATGGCATCAATGGGGGACTGCAGAGTATGAGGGTGGATGGACACTGCTACCCAAGGCGCTTCAGGTGTAGAATGCAGCTGTACTGCTGCCATGCACTCTTGCATCAACGCAGATTTTCCAGCGCCGGGCGCACCTTGAAAAATCATTGTGCCACCACCCACTATGCCTTCACTGAAGCTGATTAACGCAGATCGGAAAACTTCGTATTCTTTATTCCGTCCCCGAAAAAAAGCCTCGCGTCCTGATTCAGCACGGTCTACACGTCTCAGCCAGGTTTCGAGCGGCAGGGGGTCTGCCGGTGGCGGCAGGGGAAATAGTCTTTGGTTCATACCGATGATTTTAATTCAACTAGAAACTTGTGCTAGTCATTGAGCAGAGTTAAAGGTTTCCAGTGGGTGGGTTATTGATTGTGTAATAATCTACCTTTAACTCCTTATTTCGCTTAGCGAAATCACACGTAAAGCGGGTCGTCAATTCATTGTGAATCTCAGCGATGCAATGTCCAGAAACTCTCAACATATCGGTTACACCGCAAAACAATCACCATACTGAAGCGTGCAAAACCAATCATAATATTTACCCATGGGTGATGTACAGTTTTGCAGGACTTGGGTTTCGTATCAACATCACGAAAAGCGCAGAAAGTTTACGTTGAATAGATATGCGAAAAATTAACGATCTGATAAATCGCCACCGGCTTGAATGTTCAAGTGGATAACTTGAATCATCAGCTTCAGGCGGTGAAGCTGAGGGAATTTCAAATGACAGTCGAGAAAGTATGACTATGATATCCAGTATGACCGGTTTCGCCCGGCAGACTCGAAAAACAGCATGGGGAGAATTGGCATGGAGTCTACGCTCGCTGAACAATCGTTCGTTGGATATCCATATCCATCTTCCGGAACATTTTCGTCCATTGGAAGCAAAATGTCGTCGCCGGCTGGTTGATAGTTTCAGTCGCGGTAGAATTGATGCCGCGCTGTTTTTTGTCCGTGCACCATCCGACCTTAAGACACAACCGGTGGATGAATCCACTCTGCTGTCACTATTAACTTATGCTCATAAAATCCAGGAACATGCGCCGGCTGCTCCAGATTTGACAGTGTCTGAAATTTTAAGGTGGCCAGGCGTCATTCGAAATGATGATGAACCGGGAAATGAACTTTTTGATCAGGCAGTTGAGCTGCTGGCGGAATCAACAGAAGCCTTGATTCAGGACCGCGGACGCGAGGGTAAACTGCTACAGGAAATTTTACAAGTCAAACTGAGGGAGTTCAAAAACGGTAGCATTGACGCCAGAAAATTGGTGCCGGAAGCACAACAGAAACTGCAGGAACGGATGGCTGAAAAAGTGGCTGAACTGAAGATCGAAGTTGACCCCGGCCGCTTGGAGCAGGAAATTGCCATGGCGTTGGTGAAACTTGATGTGGGAGAAGAACTGGACCGGATTGAATTACACATTGCAGAAATGGAAAAAGTTCTGACGGAACAAGCAGTGGCCGGTAAGCGATTGGGGTTTCTATTGCAGGAACTTGGACGCGAGGTCAATACACTCGGTTCGAAAACTATTCACTACCCTCTCAATGCACTTGCAGTTGACCTGAAGGTCACGCTTGAACAGATGCGGGAGCAGGTTCACAATGTCGAATAGTTGTTGTTTCCCGGTTCAGTGTTGAGCAATTTGACATGGTGGTTGAGAATCCAGTCATTCTGATCATTGCTGCCGCCTCCGGTACGGGGAAATCTAGTTTGGCCAGAGCGCTGGTTGAATCAGCATGTTCAACCGTTCTCTCTGTGTCTCATACGACGCGGGATATTCGCGCAAATGAGGTGGATGGTTGTGATTATTTCTTTATCTCCGAACGGTCATTCTTGCAGATGGTCGGTGCCGGCAAATTCATTGAATACGCACGAGTCTATGATCACTATTACGGAACGTCGAGAGAAGTCATCAACAGCAGCTTAGCCGCCGGGCTGAACGTGGTGCTGGACATTGACTGGCAGGGAGCGCGGCAGGTTGCCTGTCAGTTCGATTCTGTGGTGAGTGTTTTTCTGCTGCCGCCCTCCATTGCGGCATTGGAGTCGCGGCTCGTCAAACGTCAGCGCGATTCCAAGACCACCATTCAGACCCGACTGGACTTGGCGAAGGAAGATATGAAACACTGTACGGAATTTACGCACATCATCCTGAATGATCAATTTGAGGCCGCACTCCAGGACCTGAAAGCTCTGTTACCGGGAGGTTCCGGCATCATTCGGCCATTACCATCGACACTTCCTCAGCAGTTAGAAATGGTGGCTGGTTTAAACCTGTCGTCCAGTTGATTGCTTTACTCATCCCCGGTTGTATACCGCCGTGGGCTTGGCGAGTGACAAAATGCGGTTACAGGGTCTATTCGCAGTGTGTTTCCGCACCTTATGATCGGCTCAACCTGTGATGATGGATGAGAAACATTGACAAAATTTAATGATGCTGAAAAATAGTGTTAACCTTTGGCGCATAGAATATCAGCATCGTTTTATCAATATCCCTTAAAGAGGTAAACCATGCAAACATTACGAACCTACAGAAATTCGCTGAGCCGCAAGTTTACCGTCGCTATGGCGATCGTTATCACCTTGACGGCGGCGGCTCTACTGTTTCGCACTGAGTTGACGGTGCATGCGGTAGAAGGTACGAAACCGGTGGGCGCCAATATCAGTGATTTGGCCATTGCCAACGGCTTCGCTGAAATGATTGATGCCGTCACCCCGGCGGTGGTCTCACTGGCAGTCACCAAACAGACGCCGGCTAATTTCAATTCGAATCGGCCCGGGCGAGATTTTTTCAGACAGTTCAGATTTCAAGCTCCCGATCAAATCCCGGAGTGGTTCTGGGATTATTTTCCCCGCAGTAGAGATCAGGATGAGTATCAGCAACCGGCACCCAGACGATTTTCAGGTGTTGGTGCCGGCGTGATTTTCGACCCGGCCGGGTTCATCGTAACCAATTATCATGTGATCGAAGATGCAGTCGATATCCGCGTCACGCTCAATGACGGTCAAATACTTGAAGCCGAAGTGGTAGGTATTGATCGATGGACCGATCTGGCAGTTCTGCGCGTTGCCGCCGAGGCACCGATCCCGTATGCGGAATTCGGTGATACCAATCAGGTCCGTGTCGGTGATTGGGCCATTGCCATTGGTGACCCATTTGGACTCAGTAAATCTGCTTCTTTGGGTATCGTGTCCGCGATGGAGCGCAATTTTATGGACGATTCACCCAAGGTGCCGCTATTACAGATTGACGCCGCGGTCAATCGTGGTAATTCCGGCGGCCCGCTGTTCAATTCCAGTGGTCAGGTGATTGGTATCAATACGATGATCATATCACCGACCGGTGCCTCTGCCGGTGTCGGTTTTGCAGTGCCGGCGTCGGTCGTTCAGGACATTGTTTCGACTATTCAGAAGGAAGGCCGTGTCACTCGCGGGTGGCTAGGAGTCGGCATTCAGAATATTACCCCACAGATTGCTGTGGCGCTTGCGATCAATGAAGACGACGCGCGCGGCGCATTGGTTTCCAGTGTAGAGGCAGATGGTCCAGCTGAGAATGCCGGTGTTGAAGTGGGTGATATCATCGTTGCGTTCAATGGCACGCCAGTTGATGATATTCAAACCCTTTCAAAGACCGTTAAGCAAACTGATCCCGGTTCTGATGTTTCCATATCGGTGCTCCGCGGTGGCGACGAGGTGACCCTGCAGGGCACGATTGACCGATTGATGACCGGTGATCCTGAAAACGAGTTGGCCGCCGTTACTGACGCATCGAAGCGTCAGCCGTCAATGGGAGCTACCTTTGCAGCGCTGACTCCGAACCTTCGAGAGAAGTACCGTTTCGACAGTTCGGTACAGGGTGTTGTGGTTACTGATGTAGAAATGAATAGTCCGGCCGACAAAGCAGGTTTGAAAGAAGGCGACATCATCGTTTCCATTAACAATAACGCAGTGCGTTCATCTAGGGACGTCAGTGAAGCATTGCGATCCATCGAAGAGTCTGGAAACTCGAGTGCGTTACTGCTGATTGCCGACGGACAAGGTGAGCAGATATTCATCGTGGTTGGACTTTCATAACATATTTCTCCTCCTAACCCCTGGGGTTTGTCAGTTGCCGGGTTCTTTCAGGGAACCCGGCTTTTTTTCAAGGATGAGTGCAATATGATTAAATTGACACAATGAACTGGAAGACCTCTCACTCAGTGAGGTAACTATGCGAATTCTAATTGTTGAAGACGATGCCGTCACGCGGCAGTTTATTGTCAAAGGGCTGACCGAGTCGGGGCACATTGCAGAAGTGGCAGAAAATGGAGTGGATGGCTTATATCGAGCGCGTACCGAGGAGTTTTCTGCTCTGATCGTCGATCGCATGTTACCGAAACTCAGTGGGCTGGAACTGGTGCGTCAACTGCGAGCGGAGAAAGATACGACGCCGATACTAATACTGAGTGCGCTGGGTGAAGTTGAACATCGCGTCGAGGGTCTCAAATCGGGAAGTGATGACTATCTGACTAAGCCATTCTCGTTTGTTGAACTGCTCGCGCGTCTTGAATCAATAGTGCGGCGGGTTGATCGAAGTGAAATAGAAACCCAGTTGACGGCCGGTCTGTTGAGCATGGACCTGATTAAGCGAGAAGTCAGATGCAAAGGTGAAAAAATTGATCTGCGACCCATTGAGTTCAAGATTCTTGAGGTTCTGATGCGGGCCGGTGGTCAGCTGGTTACCCGCACCATGCTCTTGGAGCGCGTCTGGAACTATAACTTTGATCCACAGACCAATGTCGTCGACACCCATATTTCCCGATTACGATCAAAAATTGACCTGCCGTATGACTATCCACTGATTCATACCATCCGCGGTTCCGGTTACCGGATGAGTCCGCCGGTTGAAAGTGAGTAACGAGGACGGCGACGTTATTGCCGAGTACAACGGTTGATTTTGCGTGGCGTTTTCGATACCAAAATTCTTCAGAAGCTATTCGTTTATTCTGTCGGTTATCTATGCTTCACTGTTTTGTGTGTCTATTGTCGTCGTTCTCACCATACTGTACTTTTCCTCATTTCAATTTCTCCGTGAACAGACGGATGCGCAGATTGATCAGGATGTGACCAGAATCATTGCCGGTTCCGACTGGCCAAAAACCGGTACGTTAGACATTCGTAAAATCATCAATTACTTGGATAACCGCCGGCGGATTCACTCAATCAGTGATCCATCCGTTTATCTTCTTGTTGATCAGGAGCATAATTTTATCGCTGGTAATCTACACCAGTGGCCTATCAACTTCCCCCGTGAGTTTGGTTACCGTTCCGAGTTTGTCGCGCAGGTTTACCGCGCCGACAACGCGCTGCAACTGCATACCGTACGCGCCGTCGTCATGCCGGTGGCGCGCACCGGCTACACATTGCTTGTCGGTCGAGATATTATGGCAATCGAGGCCTTGCGTACGGGATATTTCCGCTTATTCTTATGGAGTCTCGTGGCGACAATTATTCTCGCCATATTTGGTGCGTATTGGGTTTCCAGAATCGTGTCCAAACGTCTTGAAAGAGTCAACGCGTTAAGCCGCGCGGTGATGGATGGAGATCTGTCGCAACGGGTTAACGTTGATGCGAGTGGCGATCAGTTCGATGACCTGGCAGAGAACATCAACCGGATGCTGGAGAGGATTCAGACACTGGTGGAAGCAGTGCGAAACGTATCCGACAATATTGCACATGACCTGAGATCACCACTGACTCGGTTACGCAATCATCTTGATGAGATTGCCAGAGACTTGACCGGCAAAGATGACCCGGAACTGGTAGAGGCGCGCGAATCGGTTGACCAAGCAATGGCTGAAGCGGATTCGCTACTGCAGACGTTTGCGGCACTGCTACGTATTGCGCGTTTTGAAAATCAGCCTTTTGGTGAAACATTCAGTGATGTCACGGTGCAGTTGCTGATCGAAGAGTTGGCTGATCTTTATGCTCCCATTGCCGAGGGTAAAAATATCCGCCTCACCACGGCCGTTAATCCGAGCACTGCGAAAATATTCGTCGACCGTGATGCACTGGCACAGGCATTGTCCAATTTACTGGACAATGCGCTGAAGTATTCGCCGGAAGGTGGGACCATTGAGATCACCGGCAATCACTTGGAAAGAGGCGTTGAAATCACTATCTCAGATCTTGGTCCTGGCATTCCGGTTGAGTACCATCAGGAGGTGCAGAAACGATTTGTTCGATTGGGTGATGGTAGTCGTACGACACCGGGTAATGGCTTGGGTCTGAGCTTGGTTGCCGCGGTTGCTCGCATGCACAAGGTTGAACTTCAATTCATTAATAACGAACCGGGCTTCCAGGTCTGTATGAGGTATTTCAGAGAGGTGAAATAGCGAAGTGTCAGTCAATGCTTTGGTATTGGCGCTAAGAAAGTGCAATAGTGGGTGGAACGGCCAATGCAGATACATTTGACTTGACCCGCAAAGCGCGGCATTAGAGCTTTGAGAGCATCAAGGTTATCACCATGTACAATTAATTTGTTGTCGGATTTCCCGCCATTCAATGAGTGTTTAAGATCTGGAATGAGCGGTCGGTAAGTGGGTTGCTCATGTTGACGCTGATATACCGTCGCCCCTACTGTCTGTCTCGTTTTTGAATGATTCAAATACCGGCATCATTTTACGATAATTTTACCGGCTTATTTTTTCGGCTGAAAATGCGATGTCCATAAACGTATCCGAATTCAACTCACAATACAACTACTGGATTGAACGATTTTTCGAGAATCATAATCCTGATCCGCTGATTATTTATTTTTGGAACGCATTTGTGGGTGCATTATCGGTGCGCCTCATTTATACATACAGAAATTGGCATGAGACATCCATTGAAAGCTGCTTTAAGAACATCAACGCGGTTGCCTCAGTGATCACCCAGTCCGGATTAGGATTAGGGGAACGGATATACCAATCAATCATCGCTATTGAAAATGAAGTTTGGCATGGCAACCACTATAGAGTGGTATTGTTGTGTGCACCCATCGTCTGCGCGGTTGAACAACACAAATCAAATGAACTGCAGACTGGTATCATTGAGGTTATCGAGCAGGCCCAAAAATCAGACACCGAATTGATCTACCAAGCGCTCAGGCTTACCGCGCCTGCGTCACCTTTAACAGAGCAGTGGCGCGAAGCCATAGAATCTAAGACTGATCTATATGCGATCATGAACGCTGCTAGCGCAAGGGACGTGATTGCGCGACAGTATGCATGCGCCTTTATGGATATTTTCAGCAGCGACGTTGTAGAAATGTATTCGAACCATATCCATAAATTCGGAGTAAAGAATTGGGTCGCTGAGATTTTTCATGCTTTTTCTTCAAAATTTAAAAATGGGCGTTCAGCGTGGCTGGAAAAAGAAAGAATGACATGGGCCGACGGTGGAATAGATAACAGCCAGTCTGGTGCGCGCAAGTCAAAATTAACTGCTCCGAATCAAACGATCGAGGAAGAGTCTCGGAATAAAATTGAGATGGATTATAAAGACTTAATACATATCCCAGACATGAGTGCCGATCTGACTGTTGCCGCGCTGTTTGCGCACGGCATTCAAAATTATGCCAAGTACGCTTGAGTTGTAGATATGCATTCTACTCTCGATCAAGGTATGGTAGCTTACAGAGTCATTCATGGTTGCACTTCAACACGACTATAAACAACAAAAATTGATCGCTTGTCAAGAGGATACCAATGGCAGAGAAGATAGGTGAAGGTCACCAAGACGTGACTTTAGATCACGAAACGATTACGCAGCGGCTCACGAAGGAATTACGACACTGGTATTACGAAAATGGCCATATCTGCCGGCGTTACCGGACTGCAGGTTGGAAGGGAACGTTGATGGTGACTAATGCAGTTGGACATCTGGCCGAAGCATCTTGGCATCATCCGGACATTCACGCGTCTTACTCCGGCGTGATGGTGAAATTGATGAATCACGCGGCCGGTGGTGTGACGGAAAAAGACTTCGAACTGGCTAGAAAAATTGAACAGACAATTCACTGGCAACCAGGTTTGGAACAAGGTGCATTGGAGGGCACTCCCACCGATCCCCGCTTTCAGTATATTCACTACGATTCATAGACCGCACTGGCCTGATTTGAACTGCTGATCAATGCAGGAATCCACCGACATTGTCCTCAGCTTAGGAGCCAATTTCGGTAACCGCCGGGCCAATCTTCGCAGTGGGCTTGATCGCTTAAAACAAGTCGGCTTCGTGATTGACAAAATCTCACCGACCGTCGAATCACCGGCTCAGTTACCACCAAAATCCCCGGCTGAGTGGAATCGCCCCTTTTTGAATCTTGTTACCACAGGTACAACAGATCAAGACTACGACGGTTTTCGGAGAGCAATTAAAGTCATTCAACAGAACTTCAGTAAACCCGGACAAAGCAAATGGAGTCCGCGGGAATTGGATATCGATATTGTTGCCTGGGGATGGCAGCATTCATCATCAAACCAGCGGCAAGTAGAGCCAATCTATACCCGCCCCTACGTGTTGTCACCGTTATTGCACATCGCTCCTAGTTGGCCAGTCGCTCAGAATACATTAACCGCGCACGAACTGAGTTTGACCGACCATATCGATTTCCATATTCCTCTGTGGATGGGGATTCTCAACATTACTCCTGATTCATTTTCTGATGGCGGGCGTTTCAGTCATATCGACGAGGTTCGTCGAGAAGTGGAGCATCAGATCGCAAGTGGTGTACACATCATTGATGTTGGCGCGGAATCCACTCGACCCCATGCGGCGGTGTTAAGTGATGACGAGGAGTGGCAACGATTGGCACCCGTGCTTGAGCTGGTTAAAGAAGTCTGTTCGAACTCACCACTTCCACCAGCAATCAGTGTTGATACTTACCATCCGCGCACTGCTGAACAAGTGTTGCATCTAGGTGTCGACATGATTAATGATGTCACTGGTTTGCGCAACGATCACATGTTGGCGCTGGCGCGCGACAGTGGGAAAACATTCATTGCCATGCATAGTGTAACGGTACCTGCTGACCCTCAAAAAAATCTCGAGCAAAAGGAAGATGTCTGCCAGACTTTTGAGGCTTGGATCAAGGAAGGCCAGCGGCTATGGGAGAAAAACGGTCTTGATTTGGATAAGATCATCGTTGACCCGGGTATCGGTTTCGGTAAGAGCAGTCTACAATCACTTGAACTGATGCGATCAGTCCAGCGCTTCCGGCGGAGTGGGCACCGGGTGCTGGTCGGGCATTCTAGAAAACGATTTCTTAAATCATTTGCAAAGCATGAAAGCGCACAACTGGATTTGGAAACGATTAGTGCTTCAATGAATCTATGTGCGCAGTCGGTTGATATTCTGCGGGTTCACAATGTGGCGGCGCATGTCAGAGCGTATCTGAGTTGGGCGCATTTGTTAGCCAATAAAGGTGAAGGTGGTGCGTGAAGCAAAGTCAATACTAGGTCCTCGGTGCAGATCAATGTTCAATTTAAATTTATCACGATGGTAAAGTTTGATACCTTCACTGACAGATATCCCGGAACATAATTCAATCGTAATGGAATTGGAATGTATTCCAGTTTTTAGGAACTACCATTCTAAGCTTTAACTAGCAAAAAATTTGGCGAGGTCTTCATCACTTGTTGGTTGTTTTCCCTTCCGCCAATCATCTGCAAGAATATAATCTTTTCCATTTGGCAAGTAACAAAACCAATCCTTCCAACCATTCCTGCTACTTCCGGTGACCCAGCGCGATGCGGCTGAAAAAGAATTGAAAGATTCATCATTCAACTTTATTTTTCTGTTTACTATTTCCCCTTTAATTTCGCCGAAGCCGTAATACATCTTGATTTTTGTTCCGTTAGGCGGTAGTTGTCTGGATAGCCGTGTTGGTTCTTCATCAACAGATTTAGATTGATTACACCACCATTCCTCAAAGATTTCCGTCTTTTTTTTGCTCTTGGGATGGCACTCTCGATGAACTAGAGCAGCGTTTTTTATTCCTGTTTTTCCGCCCTGTGCATGCGGGATGATGTGATGAATTTCACACTCGTCCCAAGCCACTCGATGATCCTTTCCGTTCATCTTACACCATTGACAATTTTCCTTATCTCTAAAAAACACGGTTTGGCGCTCTAGGTCAGAAAATGTTCTTTTGGGGTCCAGTTTTTTTGGAGAAAGTAACTCCAGCATCTCATTTACAAAAAAAGCGTGTCTTCGTCTGATATTGTTAGCTTGGTTGGATTGTGTTTGAGTAAGTTGACCATATTCGTAATAATATCGATTGGCTGTCATTTCATGACTCTCACCATTTTTTATATTTTGGGCGGCCTCTGTTCGTCGAGAATCGAATTTGTACAAATTCTCCGCTAAATCGCGTTCCCATCCTCCGGCATATTCTTTCGATAATTGATTTATAAGCAGAACTAAATGTATCAAATAGTGTCCAAATAGCTTTGGTTTTCCTTGAAAAATGTCATGTAATTTCTTGCAAATGTCCAGAAAAAATTTTGCTTCATTTGAGTTTTTATCAAAATTCACATTCGAGTGATAAAAGTCGTCAATATATGACGAACTAATTTCACAAAATTTGCTCTCATTTTGCACTATCCGATAAAGCATAAATATCTGAGCAACTAGTTGGCGACGGTTACTTTCATTGGTAACTTTTGCAACTTCTTTAAACAGAGGTAACCCATACCATTTATTAACACCACTCTTTCCACCAACCGTGAGAACAAAATCGGTAAAGTTTCCAGGCCAAGAATCCCGTTTATCTTGAGGTGTGAGTGGCGTGCCTCCCTGTAAGCGAATAAAGAGATCTCTGATATAGTTTTCATTAGGTGTCTCGATCACATAAACTACCAGCTTATGATTCATCATTTGGTTCTGGAGGTGTTTAGGTAGTTCGCTAAAACGTTTACCACCCCAAGGACAATCTTCACCTTTGAGGAAATCTGGAAATTTGAAGCCTGTTTTATGACTCGGATCAAGCAACTCATAGGCATCTTCACAAAAGCTCGTAATAGCATTCAGCCTTTGTTGCCCATCCACAATTTCATAGAATTTATTGCCAGACCTATTTGCTAACGTTTTATGAAAATAAAATGCTGGGATTGAATATCTTCGAAATATTGAGTCAATGAACATCTGTTTTTGATTTTTATTCCACCGCAATCCACGTTGATATTCGTGATTGATTTTGAGTGTCTTTTCTTTCTCATATTCGAAGAGGTCCTTCACTGTCCATTCGCTATTGACTTCTATTTCTATATCCATAACTTTAATACCTCGAAAAGTGGTGCAAATTTAATTTGGTTTGCTGGTGCGGTAGTATTCCCAACAAATTTTCTATTTTCACATTTTGAAACCTGTCTATGTTTCCCCAACAGAATTGAAAATGCATCTTGACAGACTTGATTCAATTCAGGCTGCTTCGATTTTTGTGTAAGTAGCTGATTTTGCTATAACCATGCTACTGCTTATTAGCCAAAATATGGGGTGGAATATGAAAACATCAAGTCAGTAGAACATTACACGTGATTCGTTCCTGTCAGATTTGTTTGATCAGTTTCGTTTCTCCTTGACCCGCTTCAGATGCATTAGGGTATATTTGAGAATGATAAGATCTCAAACCACTCTGAAATTTTTTTCGAGGAATCTGGAGTGCTGTCAATATCGAATCAAATCAGTACTGAAACAAATGTTACCAATAGCCAATAATTGCCCGGCACCATTTGATACGGAGACTGGAAACTTTCACTCAAAATTCTCTCAATTCGTAAGCTAGCCAATTTACATGGTGGGTAGATCACTTGCCGGTGGTTTCCCACTCTCATTCCTATTACCGCTATTTGAACATGGGTGAATGCCTGCAATTAAACCATTTTGAATGCAAAATAATCCGAAGTAGAAGCAACCTTTGAAGATGAGACGACAAGCATTGGAATATCTGCGGACTGCTCTGAAAAAACCATCTGCGTCTTTTCGGGATGGCCAATGGGAGAGCATTGAACAGTTATTGATTGGTAAACGAGTTCTAGTTGTACAGCGTACCGGTTGGGGAAAGAGCATGGTTTATTTCCTCACCACCAAGTTATTGCGTGAACGAGGAGAGGGTCCGACGCTATTGATCTCACCGTTGCTGTCGCTAATGCGCAATCAGATCGAATCAGCCCAGCGAATCGGCGTCAAAGCCCTCACCCTAAACAGCACCAATACTGACGAGTGGGAGGTGATTCAAGATGAACTGCTGGCAAATCGTGTGGATATCCTTCTCATTTCCCCGGAGCGTTTGGCCAACGATTCTTTCCGGCAGGATATTCTGAGCAATTTAGTCAAAAATATCGGCTTATTTGCCATTGATGAAGCACATTGTATTTCGGATTGGGGACACGATTTCAGACCTGATTATCAGCGGATTGAACGTGTGCTACAGGCCATTCCATCTACAGTACCGATTGTCGCAACCACCGCTACGGCAAACAATCGTGTCGTTGCAGACGTTAAAGGGCAGCTCGGGCAGAATATCATTGTTCAAAGAGGTTCATTGATTCGCAACAGTCTAAAGTTGCAGAACATCAGTATGCCAAAGCAGGTCGCGCGGCTGGCTTGGCTCGCGCAAACTATCCCTACACTTCCCGGCAGTGGAATCGTGTATACCCTGACTCAGCACGACGCGGAGCGAGTGACTGAGTGGCTCAGGAACAATCATATTGATGCTGCCGCTTATCATGCGGATGTTGCTGGTCGGGAACAATTAGAATGGCAACTGTTGAATAATGAAATCAAAGTGCTGGTGGCAACCGTGGCGCTGGGTATGGGTTTTGATAAACCAGATCTAGAATTTATCATTCATTATCAACGCCCGGCATCAGTCGTGCATTATTACCAACAGGTGGGGAGAGCCGGCCGCGCGGTAGATCAGGCTTATGGCATTCTCCTGTGTGGCACAGAGGATGATCACATTGCCGATTACTTTATCCGCCAAGCGTTTCCGCCGCAACAGCATGTCACCGAAATCTTGAAAGCCTTAGATGAATCTGACAACGGACTTTCAGTACCGGAACTGCAGGTTGCCTTGAATCTGGCGAATGGTCACATTGCAAAAACGCTGAAATTCTTAACGGTTGAATCTCCTTCTCCGGTCGTCAAAATTGGCACCAAGTGGCATGTCACAGCCGACGCCGCCACTTATCGAATGGATGAGGAGCGAATGAATGCGATCACTAAAATCCGGTACGCTGAGCAACGGCAGATGCGCGATTACATGCGTCATTCTCGCTGCCTGATGAATTTTCTACGAGCCAGTCTAGATGACCCATCGACTATTTCATGTGGACAATGCAGAAATTGCAATCCGGCGTTGCTCTTGGACGAAACCTATGATGAACGTCTCGCTAACGAGGCAGCAGCTTTTTTACACCGAAGTTGCCAGCCAATCCAACCAAGAAAACAATGGCCAGTTCGCGACCTATTCAAACAATATGCTCTCGGCCCACAGCGCAGAATTGACGAAACTCTGCAACACCGGGAAGGTCTTGTATTGACTATTTGGCGTGAAGCTGGTTGGGGAGAACTGGTTGCTCATGGAAAATTGATTACTCATCAATTTGACGATAAATTGGTAACTGCCTGCGTAAGAATGTTACGCAATGTGAACTTTGTCGCGAGGTGGGTTACTGCGGTTCCATCATTGGAACGCCCTGATTTAGTACCGGATTTTGCTGAGCGGTTGGCAAGCGCTCTTCATTTGCCTTTCATACCCTGTGTTGAGAAGGTGGTTGCCAATCGGCGGCAGATAGAGATGGAAAACAGTTATCAACAAGCCAGAAATCTTGATGGTGTTTACCGAGTCCCCCACTGTTGCCAACCTGAAGCATGCCTCTTGGTTGATGACGTAATCATGTCGGGGTGGACTTTCACCGTCGTCTCAGCTTTGCTTCTTCAGGCCGGTTGCTCCGCCGTGTTTCCGTTGGCATTGGCTTCAAATAAGATGCGAATCAACTGATGGCAGAGGGATTTTCAACTGAGGATAAAAACGCGATTCTCCTGCTCTGCGGTGTTTTCGGAGACAATCGAACCGAAAACCCCCTGTCCGTGCATGAATATTCAATGATCGGACGCTGGCTGATGGACGTGAATTTGTCGCCGAGTGCACTGTTGGAGAAACAATACATGATTGCAGCTGCCAAGCAGACGGGTATTGATAGGCAACGCTTGAAACACCTACTGGGCAGAGGTGTTCAGTTGGGATTTGCTTTGGAAGAGTGGCAGCGTAATGGGATATGGGTGATTTGCCGGGGCGATGACGACTATCCGATTCGTTATAAACAGCATCTTAAGTTCTTAGCGCCGCCATTATTGTTTGGAGTGGGAAATCGTTGTCTTCTCGCTGGCGGAGGTCTTGGCATTGTTGGTACCCACAATGTAGATCAGGCCGGCGAAACTTTTACCCGCCAAATCGCTGAACTCTGTGCTAAGAATGCAATGCGGGTGGTTGCAGGGGATGCCAGAGGTGTTGATCAGATTGCCATGTCCACCGCCCTTGCTGCCGGTGGTGAAGTGATTGGTTTGATTACTGAAAAACTCCTGAACAAAAGCGTGGAACGACTATACCGTCGGGCCATTGCTGATGGACGTCTTTTGTTGATATCACCCTATCACCCCAGTGCACGTTTTACGGCGGGGAATGCCATGCACCGGAACAAATTGACCTACGCGATGGCTGATTATGGGATGGTCGTGAGTACAGAGTACAAAAAGGGTGGTACGTGGATAGGAGTTGAAGAGGAACTCAAACGGAAAAATTCAATCCCTATTTTTGTGCGGATAGACCACACCGTACCAAAGGGCAATCGGCATTTGTTAAACCTTGGTGCAATTCAGTGGCAATGGGTCGACTCAGACAAACGTCACGGCTGGCAACAGGCTTTACAAGATTTGACGACAAAGTCGCGTATCAATCAATCCGAAAACTCTCAGATGAGCATTGACTACTCAATGATGGCAGATGAAGGTGTCGCAGATGCAGGTGAAAAATCCGGTTCAGTAGTGACTGAGCATGAAGTGTTCAAACAGGAGGCATCCGGCACTGCGTACCATGCTGTTTTACCCCTCATTCTGAAAGAACTAGATGGTGCGACTACAGTAGACGAGCTGGCTCAAACCTTACAGGTACATAAACCACAGCTCAGAGTTTGGCTGAAGCAAGCTGTGGAGGAAAAATGGATGATTCAAATTTCCACCAATCTATACAAGAAGGCCGATTCAGGTGAGCAAGCGTAATGCCCGGTAGCCGGGCGTTGTGATTGTTTTCCACCAATATTCCCCGTACTCAGATCCAGATGAGTGGCACAGTAAAATGCCGGTCAGTCAACTGACAAGCGTCATTGTCAATCTCACTTTGGTGACCAAAAGTTACCGGCCGTGAATCGGACAATCTCCCGGATTTGATGATTGCGCCAGCATCGCTTACGTCAAGCGAAAGCGGTCGGGCGACAGTCTTGCAAATGGAAAATTGGACGTTGGAAAGGTTTGCGGCGGCTCGGTTCGGGTAATGAGCGAGGTGGCGTATTGACCGATTGCTGGTGACGTGAAGATGCCATAACCGCCTTGTCCCACCAACCAGAAAAAACCAGGATGCTCTGGTTCCCAGCCGATGACCGGGTCACCATCCTGAGAGAACGTTCGCAGGCCGGCCCAAGCGTGCGCAATGCGTCTGATTTTGAGCGTTGAAACAGCTTCAAATCGCGCCACTGTGATCGCCTTATCAATCTCTTCAGGTTGTGCATCACGGGGTGCGCTGGGGGTTTCGTCAATCGGTGACATCATCAGTTGACCGCTTCCAAACTGCTGAAAATAAAGGTAGTCCGGTTCAACAATGACGAAAGGCAAATCGTCGAACCTAAGGTCTTCGAATGGTTCATCATCAATTACTACGATAGTTCGGCGTTTGGGTATCAGTCCGACGGGACTGATGCCAGCCAGCTTCGCTATTTCATCGCCCCACGCCCCTGTAGCATTGACTACTATTGAACTCGTATAGGAATGTTCACCGGCAATGATTGTCCAAGTATTAGATGCGGAACACGTTATTCTGGTTACTACGCTGTCGGTGAATACTTTCCCACCGCAACTAGTTAGTGTTCTGATATAGAGACTGTGTAGCGCGTGAACATCAATGGCGGCCACCTGGGTGTCAAGCACGCCACCGACGTATTTTCCAGCCCTGAGAAACGAAACTTTTTCAAGGCATTCTGTTTCATTGAGCCAGCTGCTTTTCGGTGGTCGGTCGATGGTCATGGCAATGGACTGATCAACCAAGGTCATGGTTTGGCGAGGATTGAGTACCGATACTTCACGGTCAAACGCCGGTGATTCAAGAAATGGTCGGCTGAGCGCGCCAAAGGCTCGCATTGAGTCGGGTCCATAAAATGGGGTGTAGAGTGCGGCGCTCCTACCGGTCGTATGGTAAGCCAGTGAACTTTCTTTTTCCAACAGTGCGACGTTCAATCCATCATTCGCTAAAAACGCGGCGACCGAGGCACCGGCGATTCCTCCGCCGATGACGATCGCATCATGGTGATTTTTTGTATTCACTTACAGCTGCTGACAAAGGCGCAGTGAATCATAAATGGCCGCATGGATGTTGCGACCGGCCAGCGCATCACCCACTCTGAATAACTGAAAGCTGCCTGCCGGGTTTACCACTAGATTTTGCGGTGCGCCGCCAACGAGCGCGTCAATATCAATGGTCCCATGATTGCTGGACTGCGATTTCAGGTCAAAGTACAACCCATCATTGGGCAGTGTCCCATGTTCCACCACAATCTGTGTTGCTGAAATGGATGTAGTACGCCGGTCGTATTCATTGTAGAACTGTCCGGTGAGCATGCCATTTTCGCGCGTCAGACTCAGCAATCGTTGGTTGGGTACCATCTGGACACCATGTTGATAGAATAGTTTGAGATAAATGGGATAATTGGTACCGCCGACTTCCTGAGCAACACTGCGGTCTGGGGTAACCACTTTAACCGCGCCGCCCTGTAGGGCGATAAACTCCGCACAGGAGATGCCCTGGTGCTGGCCATTGTCGTCGTAGACCAGTACATCGCCGGCCACCGCAGTGATGCCGGTCAGCACATCCCATGTGGTTGCCGCATACTCTTCGCCGGAATGTAGGAAAGATAGATTGGGTAGCCCGCCGGTCGCGATAATCACGATATCCGGATTCTCGCTGATGATGTCAGCCGATTCAGCAAACAGATTGAAACGCAGGTCAACGCTTAACCTTTGTAACTGCGCGTAGCGCCAATCAATAATACCAAGAATTTCTTTTCTGCGTTCTACCTTGGCGGCGATGGCCACCTGTCCACCCGGTTGACCGCTTGCTTCAAACAGCAGTACATCATGTCCGCGTTCAGCCGCCACTCGAGCCGCTTCCAATCCAGCCGGCCCGGCACCAACAACCACGACTCGCTTTGTGTTACTCGCTGGTGCAATCACGTGCGGCGCAGTTTCTTCACGACCCGTGGATGGGTTGTGAATACACAAGGCTTCGGATCCGACATAGATGCGATCAATGCAGTAGCCGGCGCCGACACAGGGTCGGATCTGGTCTTCCTGTTGCTGTTCAATTTTTTTCACGATATGAGGGTCGGCCATGTGTGCTCGGGTCATCCCGACCAGATCGACACAACCGCTGCCAACTGCATGCCGAGCGGTTGCGACATCGGCGATCCTGGCGGCGTGAAGAATGGGTAGCTTCAGTTCTGAGCGAACTGCCGAAGTAAATTCCAAATGGGGTCCGGCAGGTGTTCCCATATTGGGAATGACGTGCGACAGGCCTTCGTCGGTATCCACATGTCCTTTGATGACATTAATGAAGTCGAGTTGACCTGAATCAGTGAGTTGCTTCGCAATGGTCATGCCCTCATCAAATTGCAAACCGCCTTCTAACTCTTCGTCAACCACCATACGAATGCCGACAATGTAGTCCCGACCCACTTGGTTGCGAATCTCGTCAATGACCTCGCGGGTGAAACGCAGTCGATTGGCCAGACTCCCACCGTATTCGTCGGTTCGACGATTGGTGAGTGGCGACCAGAATCCATCCAGCAAATGGCCATAACCTTCGATTTCAACCCCATCAAGATTGCCTTCAAGGCAGCGTCTGGCAGCGGCACCATAAGCTCTGGCAATACGAACCATATCTTCGCGTTCCATTTCTTTTGGAAAAGAACGATGCGCCGGTTCCCGTACACAGGAGGCCGCAATGGTCGGTAGCCAGTCTTCAACGTAAGGCGAAGTACGCCGACCCAAGTGAGTAATCTGGCACATCAGCGCCGCACCATGTTGATGAACCCGTTCCGCCAGCTGTTGGAAATACGGAATGATGTCGTCGGAACCGGCATATAGATTACCAAAGGCCGGCGGGGAGTCTCGATCAACCAGTGTCGAGCCACCAAACATGGTCAGCGCAATACCACCTTTGGCTTTTTCCTCGTGATAGAGCTGGTAACGAAGTTTAGGCAGCTTATCGTCAGAGTAGGCCGGTTCGTGACTGGTGCTGATGATTCTGTTGCGAAGTTCCAGATGTTTAAGTCTGAATGGTTGCAGGAGAGGATCTTTTGAATGATTCATTACTTTTTTAGTCAGATATAACAGAATTAAATTGGAATGTTACCATAAATGTTCATCGCATGGTTGAAATTGGAAGTTTCTGGGAAATGAATAGGTGGGAACCATCGACTTTCACTGGATGGGTGTTGCATCACTTGATGTATACGTCTCAGTATGAGTTGTTCAGATTTCAAATGCGCTGATGAAGATTGTTCCATATTTTAAGGTTGCCTGAGTAAACACTAAATCTGTCTCTGCGGCGACGGGAAGATGTTGCGCGAAAAAAATACACTCAAGCCTGAATATCAACCAGTTCATACCGTCGCGCAGGATTCTGACAAGTAGAGAAAAGCGCCTCAATCGGTCGGTGGAAGCTGTGGTTGCACATTCTAGCGTACTGTCATTCAGTCGTTCTCGCCCTTACTGAGCAATCGCTCCGCCCAACAAATTGAAATAAATTAAAATTTGACTCTAAACAACTCCTCAGTTGTTCCTCACTGGACCAGTTCGTCTGAAATATATTGGTCAAATAGCAGAATTATCTCAATTTATCGTTTTTTAAATGGCTGATTGGATCTTATATAACGGAGAATTGTCCCGTGGTTTGGATTTAGAATTTATCGAACTTGTTGATTCGAATAAAGATTCGGATCATGCGGTTCTGATATTGGTTTCAGGAGGTGGAAATGCTGATGCCGCATACAAAATTGGACGATATCTGCAAGATACATATCAGAATTATGACGTGCTATTGTCTGGTTTGTGTAAGAGTGCCGGAACATTATTGGCCATATCAGGAAATGGATTGATATTTACTCCATACGGGGAACTGGGACCCCTTGATGTGCAGTTAACTAAAGAAGATAAACTCGGTGTACAAGAATCTGGACTTGACATTAGTGAAGCTTTTATTTCTATGGAGGGGAGAGCATCAGATTTGTATCATGTTCTAATCAATGAGATTTTTTCAGCGTCGAATGGAATCGTTTCGCTTCGAACAGCAATGAAGGCTGCCAGTCAAATGATTTCTGCCTTGTATGGTCCAGTTTTTGCCCGATTTAACCCGGAAGACGTTGGTGCCAGAGCAAGAGCGATGCGAATCGGCGAAGAATATGCAATTAGATTGAATTCCAAATCTATGAATTTGAAAGAGGAATTTGTTCAGGAATTATCTCGTTCCTATCCAAGCCACGGTTTTGTGATAGATTTCGCAGAAGCAGAGAGAATGTTCAATAATGTTAGACGGGCCAATAAAAGTGAAATTGAAACGATAAAATTATTGGGTAAGGTTGCACGTTTTCCATCACCTGAACCACAAATGAAATTTTTATCATCGAATGAGGTTTATCAAAATGAGTACGAAGTTGGCGACAATATCAGTTCGCAAGAACAATTCTCAAGAGGAACGAGAAAGAAGAATGGACGAAATACTAAAAAAACAAGCAGAACGTAATGTTCTACAGCCTGCCGGGAGTAGAAAATATAGAGACTGGAATGAAGTAAAACCTAATCGTGATGGTCAACCTCGAACGTGGTTTTGATCGCAACTATAGGTTTTTTCCTCTAGAAATTCTTTCACAAACTACTGCCCTGTTGTCGGTATCCCACGTTTCGGGACGCGCATTCTAAAATCCCTTTGGTGCGTGCGTCGACACAATTTGAATGCTACATTCATGATGATAGATGAGAACCACCTCTAATTTCTCAGTATCGGTTCATTTGATCCTTGTCGACGAATAGCTACACGAAATATACAAAAAGATTGCAGAGTACTTAGAATATTGAACGATTGAAATGAGTGCTTGTCGTTCGCTTCGCCAAATCGGTCAATTTAACTCATCTCATAACTCTTCTTAATGGCAACAGTGTCACGGAAAAAAGACAGACAGCGCCGACACCGGCACACACCGGCGACTATTGAACAATTGCCATTTGGGCAGGTTGAAAACCCGTTTTCGCCTATTGATATTCTGTCAGCAGAACAACTGCAGAAAATCCATAACACATCACTTGATGTGCTGGAAGACATCGGTATCAACTTTCTATTAGACGAGGCGCGTGAAATCCTCAAAATAGCCGGGGCAGAGGTTGACAAGGATGGTACCCGTGTGCGTTTTGATCGAAATTTGATCCTAGAATCAATCGCCAAAGCTCCACCCGAGTTCACGATACATGCCAGGAATCCAGACAGAAATCTGCAAATCGGCGGCAAATGGCTTACGTTTTCCACGGTGGCCGGCCCACCTAATGCCAGTGATTTACAGAACGGCCGCCGGTCCGGGAACTTCGCAGACTACAGCAATTTCATTCGTCTCGCGCAACGTGCCAATATCGTGCATGCCATTTCCGGTCATCCCGTAGAACCTTTGGACCTGCACCCCCAGACCCGTCACCTTGATACGGCGAGAGTGAATTTGACGCTGTCAGATAAAGTCTGCCGGGTCTATTCCCTCGGTCGTGACCGCGTGATGGATGTACTGGAAATTGCCCGCATCAGTCGTAACCTGAGTTGGGACGCGCTGGCCCAGCAGCCGAGTCTTTATACGGTTGTCAATGTCAATTCCCCACTGCAGTACGATATCCCGATGTTATGGGGGATCATTGAGTTGTCTAGGATGAATCAGGTGGTCGTGATCACCCCATTCACCTTGGCTGGAGCGATGGCTCCGATTACTCTGGCCGGTGCGATTACCCAGCAGAATGCCGAGGCTTTGGCCGGTATCGCGTTCTCACAGATGGTTAATCCGGGCGCGCCAGTCATGTACGGTGGATTTACTTCAAACGTCGATATGAAAACCGGCTCGCCGGCATTCGGCACCCCGGAATATGTTAAAGCAACATTGATGGGCGGACAATTTGCTCGGTTCTACAACCTGCCATACCGCTCTTCCAATGTCAACGCCTCCAATGCTCCTGATGTACAGGCCATCTATGAATCGCAAATGGCGATCTGGGGCTCGGTGATGGCGCGCGCCAATCTTGTCCATCATGCACTCGGCTGGCTAGAAGGAGGACTGTGCGCGTCGTTCGAAAAATTTATCATTGATATTGAAATGCTGCAGGGTATGGTTGAAGTGTTGAAACCGGTTACTGTGGATGACGATTCACTTGGTATCGATGCCATTCGGGAAGTCGGTCCGGGGGGACATTTTTTTTCGGCGCAGCAAACTATGCAACGCTATGAATCGGAGTTCTATAAACCAATTCTGTCGGATTGGCGAAACTATGAGACCTGGTCTGAAGATGGCGCGCTGGATGCAACGACCCGCGCCAATCGAATCTACCGACAACTGCTTGACGAGTATCAGCCGCCCGAAGTTGATGCGGCCATTCTGCAGGAGTTGGATGAGTTCATTGAAAAAACCCGTCAGGAGCGTCGTCAGACTCCTGCTTGATTTGATACGGAGAAATTAGCGTGCAAAAGACTGCGGAAGTGGTGGTGATCGGTGGTGGTGTTGCCGGATGTAGCGTGGCTTATCACCTCGGTAAAAGGGGCTGTAAAGATGTTGTTCTGTTGGAACGTTCAGAGCTGACCTCCGGGTCGACGTGGCATGCGGCCGGGAATACCCATGTGCTACAGGACAATGCGAATCTCTCGAAACTACACTACTACACAATCAAACTGTACCCTCAACTCGAAGAGGAAACCGGTCAGTCCTGCGGCCTTCATCCGGTGGGGGGCATCTATCTGGCGACGACACCGGCGCGTCATGATCAGATTCGTATCCAAGCATCCAAAGCAAAATACCTGGGCTTGGAATTTGAGACCATTTCGCTGGATATGGTCCATGAAATGAATCCACTGCTCAATCTTGACGGTGTCATCAGTGCGATGTATGAACACAATGAAGCACATGTTGACCCCAGTGGTGTCGCCAATGCCTACGCAGCTGGCGCGCGTATGAATGGAGTAAAAATTCATCGTAATGCGCCGGTTACGGCGACGACGCAAATGCCCGATGGTGGCTGGTTGGTAAAAACGCCACAAGGCCAGGTCCAGACCAAGTGTCTGGTGAACTGTGCTGGATTATGGGGCCGGGAAGTGGGGCGACTGGCCGGTCTCAATCTACCACTGATGCCAATGGAGCATCAATATCTGGTGACCGAGAGCATTCCTGAAATAGACGCACTGGACCGAGAAATTCCATTGATCCATGATAATGATGGTGAATATTACATGCGCCAGGAAGGCAAAGGACTGCTGGTCGGTGCCTACGAGAAAGGTGGCGTCCATTGGGCGGTTGATGGCACTCCGCTGGATTTTGGCCATGATCTGCTACCTAACGACCTTGATCGCATGTTGGACAATTTCGCGCGGGCGATGCATCGCATGCCGTGCCTCGAAACTGCTGGTATCAAACGCATTGTCAACGGACCGATGATCTGGACACCAGATTTGATGCCACTGTTCGGTGAGGTGCCGCAACTCAGCAACTATTTTCTGATCGGTGGACTGATTCCAGGGTTCAGTATTGGTGGCGGTCTTGGGTTGATGATGGCAGAATGGATTCTGGATGGACAGCCGAGTCTGGACCTGTGGTCTATTGATGTGGCGAGATTCGGAGATTGGGTCACCCCGGATTATGTTCTGCAGACGACCGCGGACAATTATGAATCTCGATTCAGAATATTCTTTCCATACGAAGAACGAACTGCAGGGCGACCGGTGCGAACTCGACCGGTTTATGAGCACCAGAAAAGTAATGGTGCGATGTTTGGGGCGCAATTCGGTTGGGAAGTACCGATGTGGTTTGCACCCGAAGGTGTGCCACCGGTTGAAACCTTCTCTTTTCGGCGCACCGAATCATTTGCTCCAGTCGGCGAAGAATGTCAGACAGTGCGTTCGGCCGTTGGTTTGCTTGACACCTCAGCCTATGCGAAGTTTGTCATTCAAGGTCCGCGCGCGGCGGAATGGTTGGATGGACTCACGACCAATACCCTACCGGCACTACGACGAATGTCGCTGGCACCCATGTTACATAAAGCAGGAGGAGTGGTTGCCGATTTCACTATCGCACGTTTAGCGGAAAATGAGTTCTTGCTGATCGGTGCCGGCGTGGCGGAAAACAGTCATTTACGATGGTTTCGCAAAAATGCTTTCGCTTCGGGAGTCAACGTAACCAGTCTATCCGATGATTGGGTTGGTCTGTCAATTTCAGGACCCAATTCAAGAGCACTGATGGCCGAGCTGACGGGGGAGGATTTTTCCAACAATACACAGCGATTTCTCTCGGTTCGTCAGCTGCAGGTGGGTCCGGTTGCAGCTTGGGTGCTCAGAGTGGCATTTACCGGTGAGCTCGGCTTTGAGCTGTATTTTTCGGCAGAGCATCAACTGGAGGTGTTACAGCTGGTGATGGAGAAGGGGCGGTCTTTCGGTATTCGACAAATCGGTTCCCGCGCCCTGCTGTCACTCCGATTAGAGAAGAATTATGGTAGTTGGGGTCGGGAGTATTCGCCGGAATACACACCGCTTGAATCTCGTTTGGACCGATTTGTGAAATTTGATAAAGGTGAGTTTATCGGCCGTGAGACACTGCACAAAGCGGCTGCCAGCGCGCCCAAGTGGTTACTCACCGGATTTACGATTGATGTAGACGAACAGGACGCCGTCGGTGGCGAGCCGATTTTGTGCGATGGTGAAGTGTCGGGTATTGTCACTTCGGCTTCTTTTGGTCACACTATCGGTAAGAGTATTGCGCTGGGCTATATTCCGCCGGCTAAACTTAACAGTGAAGAGATCAAAATTGAGATCATTGGTGAGGCCAAAGATGCGAGAATCATTACCGAGCCGCTGGTCGACCCTAGCGGTTCAAGAATGCGCAGTTGAATCACCACCACTATTAAGAATGTATTGAGGACTCCAAACCATGAAAACACCTTCAGCAAGCAGTTTTCCTATTCCTGAATTGGGTGATTTACCGCAAGACATTCAGGAACGTATTCTTGCCGTTCAGGACAAGGCGGGTTTCGTACCCAATGTGTTTCTTGCACTCGCTCATCGGCCGGCTGAGTTTCGTGCATTCTTTGACTATCACGATGCACTGATGGAAAAAGACAGTGGATTAAGCAAGGCGGAAAGAGAAATGATTGTGGTTGCTACTTCCGCTGAAAACAACTGTCAATATTGTGTGGTCGCACATGGTGCGGTGTTACGCATTCGATCGAAACATCCGTTGATTGCCGATCAGGTGGCGATCAATTATCGTAAAGCTGACATCGCCCCAAAACAGCGAGTGATGCTAGATTTTGCGGTCAAAGTCTGTAATGAATCATCGTCGGTTGATGCGGCGGACTGGCAATCACTGAAAGATGTCGGATTCAACGACGAAGATATTTGGGATATTGCGGCAATTACCGCCTTCTTTGGGATGAGCAATCGGTTGGCCAATGTGCTCGGGATGGAAGCCAATACAGAGTTTTATAGTATGGCACGCGAGCTTGATTGAGTATCTTGGTTCATGCAGGAATGAGAGTTTTCTAGTAAACGTCCATAAAAGTTGAAGAATATGCCTCGCGCGAACGATTACGCGACCGGTGTGGTAAGTCACTATGGTACTCATGCTGAAAAACACTCTAGCCTCACTGTGAATTAAGAGGTTCAGCTAAAGATGGAGAGTACCCTTTGAGTTTAAGCTAAATCATGTTGCGGTTCGAGAAGCCATTGATTTCCGTTTGATTTCAGCGGAGAAGTTCCCCACAAATCTAGATCTGACAGCAGAATTGAATTCGATAAAACAACTGGGTCATGAAGGAAAGATCGATCCACCTGGTGTACAGCAGGGACATGCAGGTGGGCAAACTGGTATTTTTGGAGTTGAGGCTCAGAGGCATGATGCGTCCATTAAATCTGCAATGGATTTAATCAAACTGAAATTAGATGAAAGATATCCTAAATTGGATTTTCGACACCGCCGGAGCATTTCAAAAAAAGAGATCAACATCAAACTTCAATCCATTGATAAAAGACTTGGCAAGGTACTTTTCGTACAGAAATCAAGTATTAGACCGGATGGAGGAATCATTGAAGTGCAGGATAGATATGGAAATTATCGTGTTGTGCTTATCAGCGAATCCAAACATCAAGGAAATGATGTTGAAAAAATCAAAGCTGGCATTAAACAAGGAAAGCATAAGGATGCTGATTTAATGGTTGCCGGCAATGCGATTGAGAGAGTGCATAAGAACATTTTGGAGTTAAGAAACTATATGTTGGATGAGTTGCATTTTCCTTATGTGATATTTTTACAGGGTTCCAATTTCGCAACTAACACGTTTTATGCGAAATCTCCTAGTGGCAGAAAAGTCAAAATTTCCCACGATGCCGGACACATGAACAGAATAGACCGAGTGACATCAAGTAATTTTGGCATGGACATCAACAGAATTTATTGTCAAAATGAATTTCTTGAATTGAATGGTAAATCGCAAATGCTGCAAATTCCATCTTTATTTTTCCAAGCGGAGTCTTGGTCCAATGAAAGCATGGTCAATGTATTGTGGGAATCTGTATCAACCTCCATGAACATGCTATCCGAAAATTTGGTGGATTATGAATAGGTCACACAGAAATTCGGGATTCAGAGCTATAAATGCCATGCATAAAAATGGCATGGCTCATTCATCTTTGAATAATTTAGATACTAAGTTACCCAAGACTACCTACCACGTCACTGAACAGATAGACTGTTGCAATTTATTGGCGAAATTGCCTGATGATTCTGTTCAACTGATAATTTGCGATCCTCCTTACAACATACTACTTGCAGATTGGGATAAACATGAAAACTATATTGAATGGGCTTCGACTTGGCTTGCAGAAGCACAAAGAGTGTTGAAAAAAACCGGTAATATTGTGATTTTTGGAGGCTTGCAATACCAAGGTGAGGCCGGAGGTGGCGACTTGTTATCAATTCTACATTTTCTCCGTCACACAAGTAATATGCTACTTGTCAATCTTATTATTTGGAATTATCCCAATGGCATGAGCGCTAGAAGATTCTTCGCCAATCGACACGAAGAAATAGCTTGGTTTGCGAAATCAAAAAAATACTATTTTGACTTGGATTCGGTGAGAGAACCATTTGACGATGAGACGAAAAGGCTTTACAAGAAAGATAAGCGACTGAATGCAGAAAGCATAGATAAAGGTCGCAACCCAACGAATGTGTGGCGCATGGGTAGACTGAATGGCAATGCTAAGGAGCGAGTCGGTCATCCGACGCAAAAGCCCAAACAAGTTATTCAGCGATTGATTGAATCACTCTCTTACCCTGGGTCTATTGTCGTGGATTTCTTTGCCGGGAGTGGCATCACTACCAGAGTGGCTATTGAAGAAGGTCGACATAGTATCTGTGGTGATTCTGACAAAGCCTATTTGGCATACGTTGCACAACAGATTTCCAATGTTCCAACGACACCTTCAAGTAACTCTATGCCTGAATTTATGATTCGCGAAAATCTTGACTCTAAACATCCCGTATTCAGACAGAATAGTTCCCAATAGTAAGTGTTACTAATATTGAATGGTATGAGTAAACTCGTTTCCAATGATTGATGACATAAGGATTGCAACCATATTTCATGGCTATATCACGCAATACCTGTTCGTCACCACCTGATTTACGCACTTCCATCCGCATGTTTCTGGACTGAAGTTTCCGTTCTTCACGTCCACCGCATTGTGAACACTCCCAGGATCCGTCAGCATTGCGGAACATGGGTGAATAGCTACAAGCTCGCACGTCTTATCTTTCTTAGTAGCGGACGCTATTTGTTCTTTGTCCACTCCGTGTTTGAGACCCCATACTGACTGTAGGTCTGGGTGACCGTGCTCCTGCATGTTTCCAACTAAATCCAGAAGGATCGCCCTGCCGCCGTTTGGTTTGGGCAGCCTACTCCGCTCACCATTTGGCGAAACAGGACGGTGCTTGCAGTCTTTCTTGATAATATGACGGCATCGCAGGCCGGCACATCAAATCCTTCGGTTACTATTTCGACATTGGACAGCACCTGTATATCGCCTCGCCCAAACGCCTGAATGATTTTCGTTCGTTCGGTTAGTGGAGTTTCGTCATCCACATGTGCCGCCTTAATTCCTACGCCCCTTAACTTTTCCACGACATCCAACGAATCATCAACGTTGGGCGCATAGTGTATCACACGGCGGTCTTGGCAATGCAGGAGAAAGGCATCCACTATGTCCGCACGGAACTTCTTATTAATGCTTTCTTTCAGTTGCTTCCTGCTATATTCTCCCGCCTGCTTTTTCAAGCCGTCCAAATCAATCGAAGTAGGTATTGAATAGCAGTCTATGCCACACAGATGACCGGCATTCATCAGTTGTTCCGTTGACGGCCGCCCCTGTATCATGTGCGTAAAGTGCTTCGCAAGCCCCTTACCGTCCAACCTCGCAGGCGTGGCCGTCAATCCAATGAGCTTCGCACTATTATCATACTCACCCAGTATCTTTTCCCATGTGGTCGCTCGTATATGATGAACCTCGTCCACGAATATGACTTTGGGATTCAGCCAATCTCTGTATTCTTCAATTCTCCGCACCAGCGTCTGCACCGATGTCACCTGTAGCGGTGCAACCTTATCCATCGCATGACCTGATTGGATTGTTACAACCAGCTCACCCATACCCATATCATGCAGAGTATTCACCACCTGATCCACCAATTCTTTCCGATGCACTAGGTAAAGACAATAAGTTCCTCTGCTTCCGCCCATCTTTTTTACGATACCTTTCGTAATGGCACCGGCGATGACCGTCTTGCCACCGCCAGTTTCCAGCTGAACGAGTATCTTGTTATTGCCATCGCGGAAATGGTCAGCCACCTCTTTGATAACATTCTTCTGATAACCTCTCAGTTCATGCATTTATTCCCTCACTAGGTTAATCCTATGCCAA
This sequence comes from Arenicellales bacterium, assembly GCA_965116205.1. GTDB lineage: Bacteria > Pseudomonadota > Gammaproteobacteria > Arenicellales > JAJDZL01 > JAJDZL01. The sequence goes on from OZ220493.1 coordinate 1,571,988, forward strand.
TCCTTGACATCTAAATCAACCGCATACCTCAATTGCACAATATTCGGTAATACCTCAGCTAAAATGGGAAACTAATTTATCACAGGTGAATTCGATGAACAACCTGTCAAGTTTTCCGGCCAAAATAAAGCCAAATCATTCAACAGTACTGTCTTAAAAGGCAGTCGCAATGTGTGTATTTCTTGATTGACGTAATCACGTGCTGTTTCAAGCCATTTCAACATTACATCACTTGAAACTGAGGTGTTTGGTTGAATAAATTCTTTTCGAAGTGGTTGAATTCGATTCAAATAATTCAATAGATGCATATCACGTAGCAATGAATGGCTACCATCATTTCCATCTGTAACTCCAACAGCAATTTTTCGTAAGTGACCCGAACGACTGGTCACTGCATCTTGAATACTGAATACAGCCAGTGGATAAGTGGCATCTCGTAACAATGTAAGTCCACTATCTATATCTGTTGCCTGCGACAATGCTTGATCAAATACTTGATGACCAACTCCCACTATGTGATCGACTTTCTCTGTATTGCGAGTTTGTCGGTGAAATTTCAGATTGTTGTAACGTCGTCTCACACCTGGAGATTTGCGCCATTCTTCCGGTGTTTCGAAGCTGTAGGAACCATCGGAACGGTCTGGTCGGCGATGATTCTTGTGAAGTGCCCAATAAAAGAACTTTTCTAAATCTGGCAAGTCTGCCTTTGGAACATCATTCAACTGCGTAAGATCAAAACTTTGGCAATGTCCAAACATTTCTATTACAGCCTGTATTGCGGATTTTCCACCCAAGCTTCTAGTTTTGGTGTCGAACCACCCATCCAGTCGTTCGGGGGGAATGGTTTGCCCTTCTGAAAACAGTTTGTTGTAAATATTGGAATCTGCCATACCAAGAATCATTTGCATTAGATCCTCAGGTTCATTCATCGCGTGACTGAGTGCCATCGTGATGCTTGCTAACCGATCCTCCAATTTTTCCCAGATTCTATATTCAACTGTATTCGGGTTACGTATGGTGACAACATCAACTGGATAATTTTGCCCATATCTGTTCAATCTTCCGACGCGCTGATGAAGTCTCATTGGATTCCATGGCAGGTCGACGTGAATTAAAGTGTGACATTTTCCTTGTAGATCAATTCCTTCATCCCCCGCTTCTGTGGACACAAGAAATCTGATCTTGCCTTGATTGAAATTGTCCGCGGTACGTTCTCGATTTGCAGAAAGTGAAGCCTTTTCTCCGGATGGTAAGGACACTTCGCTCAAACGGTCATCTCCGTTGATGAAACCTACACTCTCTTTACCGAAATTCTTCATAAGGGTTGAAACTATCAAAGATTGAGTCGCCTTAAATTCCGTAAACAGTAGTACGGAACGATCATTGAACTCACGATTGATGATTTCAGAAATGCGCTGAATTTTGCTCTCCTCCTTTACCAACTCAGCGGCTTCAAGCAATGTACTAAGGTGTGACAGCTCGTCATTCAGGAGTTTAAATTTTCGCTTGTTGCTCCAATGAAGCAAATGGTCAAAAATTTCAACTTCTTCTTCACTGTCGTTAAACGAGCCTATACTTGCTTGATCTTGCAATTCATTGGCTATTAACTTGATTTCATTTATCCGTTTCTTCAGAGTTGCGCGGATCGCAGCTACTGAACTTGATGCTATTTTTTGTATTGCGATCAACACCAACGTTACCTCTTTCGCCGCTTGTTCATCTAACCCTGAAGCATAAGCTTTTCCTTCAAGAATGAACTGAGTTAACAGGTCATAGAAGTTCTTTTCATTATCAGAGTAATCATAAATTTCAGGACGATTGTTTACGGGCTGGAACAATTTATTGCCATCCATGTCTGTTACTTTTTGCTTGAAGTTTCTGATCATCACATTCTGGAGTTTCGGTAGCTGTATACGATCCGGGATTTGAGGACTGAAAGCTTCCGGCTGAAGCAGTTGCATCAGTGACCAAAACCCGTGACGCTTACCACGATGCGGAGTGCCTGTGAAGAAAAGACATGATTGGACGAGTTGTTTTGCCATCAACTCCTCAACAAGTTTATAACCCCTTGTTTTACCCGCGTGTTCCTCAACATTGAGATGATGTGCTTCATCGACGATAAGCATATCCCATGCAGGGGCATCTAGCAGTCGTTCGCGTCGACTTCTGTGGTCCATGCGCATGGTGGGAAGAGATGCAATAACTTGATTATGAGTGTTCCAGAAGTCAGCTCTTGGGCGGTCTATCGCGGGGTGATACACTGATGTTCGTATGTCGAACAATCTTCGCAACTGACCCTGCCATTGTTCTACAAGAGAAGCAGGTGTGAGGATCAAGAGCCTTCTGACTCTTCCACTTGAAAGTAGCGGCCAGAGAATCAATCCGGCTTCTATAGTCTTTCCCAGTCCGACATCGTCGGCGATTAACTTACGAATAGGCCATTGTTGCAATGTGCGGTGACAAACCCAAAGTTGATGTGGTAGGAGTTCAATGCGAGAACGGGAAAACACACCCCATGCGTCGTTTAAAGAACGTATTGCTGCTGCTTGGGATTTGAGGGTCATATCTAAGGTCGTTGACCAGTGCCGCTTGTTAATCGCATCAGCTACTGACCAGCGTGATGTGAGACTTTCTGTTTCACAAGACTCAATGCCATGTTCGAATTGAACGACTACAATTGAACCCTTGTCAAGTAGTACGGTTCCAGTCCCGAAATCTGGATGGTGAACTAGTTGATCTGATTGAAACATTGTGAGTTTATGGTTCTGATTGAGTTGTAGATCTTTTCTGCATATGCATCGGATGAAAAATTGCGAGCTACATAGACCTACGCAATGACCCTTCCAAACAGTTGATTATGTTTATCATAATGAGATTCCAAAGTGATGATACGTAGCGGGATATCGTAACTTCCGTTGAATGTTGCTTTCTGAATTCCCAAGTGGCGCTTCAAGATGTCATAGAGTTCCGGAGAGGTTGATACTTCTTCTCCAAATGTTTCAAAAAAGCGCCTAATTCGCCGTATCGGTGCATACGCATGTGGTTTGATAAAAGGGGTTTCATCAATTAAACGGTGGTACAGCAACTCTCGGATGACAAAGGGATAACCAACTTTTAAAGTTCTCTTGAGTGATGGTGGGTCAATACCACCGCCTTGTAGGTGCGGGTTGTTGCGCGGGTCTAGAATCATATCAACAGTGATCACTTTTGTAAACAGACTCAGAGATTGAAAGAGTTCTTTATAGTCGTCCAGTCCACGTTTTAACCGATACAATCTGGGGAACTGACTCATCCAAAGTGTCCATTTTTCGTCTTCCTCTTCAATAAACTGTTCAATTATGTTCATCCACTGGTCTGGTGCTTTGTTAGGGTCAGAGCTTGTAAAAGTATTCCACCATCCTCTCTGTCGACAATCAAGAATAAATTTGCGATGATGTTCTTCTTTAGTGCGGCCTATACTTTGAAAACTCCCCAATGCAAGTAGCATAAACCACCAAGAATTGTCTTTTTCTGATTTCTGTTGAAATTCTTGCGGATAAATTTTCTTTCGGTATTCTGTTAACTCTAAATGTTCATTTTTCTCCCACCACTTGTACAGTCTGTCTAGAGCAGTTTGCAAATCAATGGGTAGTGGAAGCGGAGGCCCCGGCGGACCGGGGTCCCAGTCTGGTCCTAATAGTCGACGAACTTCTTTTCGCTGGTTTTCGGTCAGTTCGATGGGTAAAGCAAAATTATCAGGTGGGAAAAATTCCTTCAACCATCTTTTGTTGCGAATCAGTTTAGCAACGTCCACACTTAGGTCGCCTTCTGCAAGATAAACGAGAGCATTGAATCTTGACTTTTCTGTATCTGCATTCAATACCCACTTCGCAAGCTCTTCCGCCGGCGCTTCCATGCGATTGCGGCAAAATCGAAAAAACTCATTCGCCGATGCCTCTACGTCTAATGCGTCTACTTTGTAGTAACTGCGATGTAAACGACGCTCCGGTGGCGCTAATCTGTGGCGTAGTAATTCATCATAGTCGCCGCTAGTAATTTGACACGTCAATAGATTTTTTGAGCCAATCCACTTATCTTTATCTGCCTCAGACTTAAACTGAAGTTCATTTAACTGATCGGTGACCTCTTCAGACTTCCAGTACTGATGATCTTTGGTTTTGGTCATCAAGTATAAGCGTCCCAACACTTTCGCATCTTTGGGCTTAACCCGGTTGTGTTCCAGATATTTGATAAATGTGGATATTTCAAGGCATTGAAGGTTTATGTTTTTGGTTTTTTTTAGAATGTTGGCGGTTCTTTCTGAGACACAATTTGTGCCTGAATAGTGTTTGCTGAAGTGTTTCCATGTACTCAATTCTCTGCATATATCTTCATGTAGTAGCAACTTATGTAAATGAAACTGAATATCGTTCAGGCTTGAAAAAGCGCGTAAACAGCCTTTCAGACCATTGGGTATGGCCTGTTTAAAGTCGCACAGTTTCGCGAGAGCTGTCTCTACGACTACACGCGGCAGATTATCGACGTCCTTTGTTAATGATTTTTCAGTCAAACCTAGCCAAATACTCTCCCAGAAATCTAGCGGACTAAAGTTGGCCTCCAATCCCAATTTTGATCGGAAATCACACCAATTATTCCGAGAATATTCAAACAAATTTCCCAAGGTATTACCAGCTTGGTTCCCAATTTTCTCGGCTTTATTGACATTGTATTGGATATCTCCTACCAATCGGCCCCGTCCGACATCAATTGCAAAATTGCCATTTAAAACGAAACCAACGTGCGAGACTTCCTGAGTGGGCGTCGTAACCCAAAGGGCAGGTATGTTTTTTGGAATTTGTCGATACCCCTTTGGTCCTATGGCGATGAGTAGGTCACCATGTTTGCCTCGTATACACATCGCTTTCGTCTGTTTACTTCCATCAATTTCGATATCAAGATTACCCATTTCGACATCAGGACAGATTTGCATTGGTTTCCACTCTGAAACTGTCTTTGTAGTCGAGCTATGAATTTCAATAATATTTATGGCTTTTCCAAAGATGCAAAGAATACCTGCAAGGTGTTTAAATTGCTCTAGAATGACTTGCTGCTTGTCTTTTACATTCGGTAGATTAATGAGCGTTCCTGGCAAATTAGTTTTCCTGCCAAGTTCATTGAGCCGTCTCATTTCTTTGTCCACAATTTCGTTTTTCAAAGGTTGTGGCAACATTCCTGCCACTATGCGGACTGCCAAAAGACCACTGAGAATCAAAGGTTCCTCGCAAGCTAGAAATACACTTTTGAAACCAAGTCCAAACTTACCGGTGAGTGATTTTTGATCGGTCTTGTTACTAGCGGACAAGATGAGCATTTTTTCTAAATCTTTTTCATAATTTTGTTTGTTGTAATTGAATCCTATGAGTGTAGCGTTCACAGGTCTACCCCAATGCGCGAAGGCGATACCATTTCTCCACTCTTGTACAGCAAATCGAGATTCTACAGTCTGCTCGAACTGTTTAATTTCCACTGTAGCATCGTCGGCGTTTTGAAATAACTCCATTGGTATGCTGGATAAATCATATTGGTACTTTTTGAGTTCATTCTTTACTGCTTTCAAGATAGTTCTTTGCACTTTTGGTTTTTTGATACATTCGGCCAATATTTCTAGTTTCTTTCGCAATTTACCTCTAATATCTTCTATTTCTTCTTTGTTTTTCTTTGCTGTCTCCGCCTCAGCAAGTTGTCTCCTCAAGCTGTCAAAAGCAGTCAAGTGATTTATTAATTGTTTGTTCCTCACGGAGAACCGTTGGAGATAAAATGGAATATTCTCTAAGATGAGTTGACGTGCGGTTTCAATTTCAAGTTGGTTGCTTTTGTTCAGTTCTTTCCACAACGAATTTAGGTTCACTTTCTGGTCGTGAAGGTCAGAGCAAAGACATTCAGCCGAGTAAAGTAGTATTCGTTTAAGTTTATCTGCTGACAGTTGAGGGGGGTCAATTTCACGTAACGGAATAACAACGGAATTATCGCTAGTAGAACTCCATAGTAGATTGCCGGCCAAGATGGTATCTGGTTCATTATTGAGAGGAAGTGGAATGCGGTCACAGAGAATATTGAGCACCTCCACTTGGTCTTTTTCTTGAACTGTTACTCCCACTCTAATACTATTCAGTGCTTCTTCCAGAGACATTCCACCACCACGCATGTCATCCCTACGAGTTGCCCACTTTTTATTTAACTCTCCTACAAACCAGTTAAAGCTATGTGGTTTCAGGTATTCGCCGGCTAGGTTTCTCACCGATTGACTGAGCAATGAACACACTGCGCCGATCAAGGGTTTGGGTACAAGAGTTGATTCCCAAGGTTTGAAATAACATCTCAAATCATTGTCTATAGAACCTAGAAGTTGCTCGAACTTACTATTTGAAATTTCAAGTTTAAGGTTTTTTTCTCTACTGTTGATTCGATTTCGGCAAATGAGATTGTTGAGTATAGAGTCTTGATTTCGATCAAGAAGATATTTTCTGGCTATCCCATGGGTATGAGTTCTGGTGCACAACATTGTGGACTTGCACCAAGTTTTAGCTTCCGATGCGAGTGATATGTGGGGAAGCTGGGTACCTACCTTTTTGTAATGTTGTTTGACAAGTTGGCAAAGATAAATATCGTAGAGAGATTTTCTAGCTTTCCAATCGGTGTCTTCACTACTCAGGAAATTAAGTACTCCAATCAATTTTTCGAAATCAATTGGTTTCGTAAGCGATGGTTTTAACCTCTCCCAAGCAATTTCTGGATCGTCGTTTGCTACCATCTGCAACAGTCTCCAACCAGGTAGATTGTTATGCCGTGCCAATATCTGAATTTTCTTGTCGCTTGGTTGCTCCAAGATCTCTCCAATGTGATATTTCGGTAAATTTTCAAGTAACACGCACAATTGATCCAGAAAATTTTGAGACCGAGTGTCAGATACAAACAACTTTCTGACGCATTCCCATGCTTTATGCTCCTGAACTTCAGATTTGATATCATTCGACAAGGCGAAACAAGGTTTTTCATCTTTAGTTTCTTTTAACACGCGATATTCACTCAGCAGTCGAGAAATTTCGTCGTGAAATTCTCCTTGAATGTCGAATACGTGTAAAGGTTTGACAGGCACTTCGTATTCCGTGGGTAACCACGCTGTGTTTTTCACTGAATCTAATAGTGAATTTGGAATTCGGTTAGCCAAATTCATTAGCGCATTGATTATGTGCATCCAATATTTCTGTGGTAACTGAAATTTAGGATTCAGCGCTACCTTTAATATTGCTTTGTCGTCAAATGAAGACAACCATTTTTTCTGTTTGTCTGCCTGACTTGGGTTTTCACTTTGTTTGACTAGAGTTATTTCACCAACCAAAGGATCACTGGTGTCGAAGTCAGGTGGCGCGAGATAAACTTCTATATCGACTGAGGTGCAACCCCCTTTAACCGTTGTATGCGCGGGTAGCCATTTCCAAACTTCTTCACTTTCAATGCAAGACAGAACTTCGTCTCTTTCTCTAATGCACAGCACCTGAAGATCGGGGGCATCTTGCGGTGATTTGTAAATCTTATACAAATCTTCGATTAGTGAGCTCTTATTGATTTCCTTTACAGTTGCCTGAAGCAATAGATATCGAGGTAAAACATTGACGAGTTCATCTGGAATTACGCTCCACTCTTTATCAAGGTTTAATACCATCCATAATTTCTGCCAAGCAGTACCCAGCTCTCCATCAGATTTAAACCAAAGAGTTGAATCAAGGTCATCACGATGAGTTTGTGACCCGTGAAGCAAATACCTTAGTCCACGTAGCGCATCGTCAACTGCCTCAGGATCATTCACTTTTTTAAGCATCGCTCGGCGCTCACTAAAGTCTCCAAGTTGGCCCGAATATTTCCCTATCGTTGCCAAACAGGCTACACTATCGTCAGCACTGGGAAGATCTTCTACATTGCCATGAAATTTTCTATATTCATTGATGCTGATGAGTGTGACTTCACTATCAAGCAAAACTCTTACCAGGGTTGGGGTGATTCCTAGAGAGTTACTTCTTAATCCGGCTGTAAGTCGAAATAGTGTTTCACTTTTCTGAAATCGATTTAGGGTATTAATATCCACCAATTTGTCTTTAGAACTTCTAGCGTCCCGTACGTTGATGACGTTACACGTGGGATATTTTTCCAGAAAGTTTCGTAACCCTTCTGTTTCTATGGTATTGAGTAACCCCTCAATTCCTTTTTTGATTCTAGTTTGCTCGACGTCCAGAGATTGTCGGTCGAACGAATCGGCGAGTGTCGACAGATATTTGTTTAATGTATCCCAACCTGGAATAGCTATCCCCTTTTCTTCCGCGTCCATTCCCTTTGGGACGAGCAAAAAAGAATCCAATTTGTTGATCTGCAATAACTCATCAAGATCCTGCTTCCGCAATTTGTCGGCCAGTTCCAACCTATTTTCCGGTCGAATAAAACTAATCAGTCTTTTAGATTTACTCACCACATGGTGCAAACTTTCTTTATCTAAATTTAGTATTTCATCCCTAATCAGAACAATTAACTCATTCTGAACTAATTGGGAATTCAGGTACTGCTCTCCGCAGGAATCAAGAAAATCTTTCAGATAATCCATATGGCCTTGATTTCTGAATAAGCCATGAATTTGGGAAAGTAGGCTGACTATTTCCTCTTCCTGCCACTCAAATTTCTGAAGACTCAAATTTGGCGCCGAATAGTCGTAGAGTATGAAACCTAATTCGCTCATTTTCGGGAATACTTTCAATGGACGATGCAAGTCAGATTCTGGGGGTTTTGGGATTGGGCGTAGCAAGTGAAAATTATTTTGACGAATTAGACGCCAATGCCACTTGTGGGAACCATAGTTTAAGGTTCGTAACCAAGAACCCTCCCGACAGATGTGTTTGTGGAATTTTTTGAAGAAATTTGATTGTGAGATGATCGTAGTAAGTAAAAAACAAGAGTCATCGGATAATTTCTGATACTTGGTGTGCTGTTCTATAGCGGGTAACACTAGGGGAAGTAGAACGATCTGAGACAGTAGTTGATTCCAAGTTTTGTATATTTCTTCTTCGTCTAAAGTTTCGTGATCAAAATACATGGGGGGTTCGTTCAAGCTCTCAAAGTGTCTGATTTTATTGCGCCCAGAATCTAGAAAAAATTGACCATGAAGAAGCAATACAAACGAATTTTTTGAACCATGCATCTCAAGGTATTCGTAACAATGGTCATCCTCTAATGGTAAGAATACAGTCCAAAGAAGGTGAGAGCTGACTTCAATATTATGAGTAGAAGAGATGATTACAGCCGCTTCCGGACGGTTTTTATCCAGAATTTCAATCTCAGCTCCGGACTCATCGTAATTATGAGTTTTGGGCCAAGCAGGCATTTCTCTCAATTTCAATATGCGGGTATCATCACTTTCATTCTTCAACCCTGTGAATATCAATGGTTGCTGCAGATTTGACAGCTGGATTTTACCTTGAGCTGTTTCGACACATAAATCGCTGAGCAGCCGAGACCCTGAAAATTGAACAGCAAAATTGTTGTTTTCCTTTTGTTGTTCAACACGCTCGACGTGTCGAAGAAGTGGTAGAAATTCTGCTATCTTATAGGTGAGTGAATTGTCGTTCAAGAATTGCAATTCGGTTTCGGGGGCGTCTCCTGGAAAACGATTGACTATAACACCCGTTGTAATACCTTGTGGCGTATCAAGATGGGCTTTTTTTCTTAGTGGAAGCCAAAGCAAGAACCACGCACAATTTTTATTTGAGCCACTACTTAATTCTTCACCCTTTAGTTTCAAGCGTTTCCAATCGCCCGAATCAATTGCATTCCAGTTGTCATGGTGTTTCGTCTCTTTCCATGGATTAACTCCCCTCATAAAGTATTGTTTTCCATCCCAAGCAACGTAGAAAAAGGCTTCACATAAATGAAAAACACTCTTTAAACCGAGTCCAAATTTGCCTATGGTGTCTGATTGACCTGCTTTACTACCAATTCCAAATGAACTGATGCCATGGACATCATTTTCTTTAAACTCACCGTTGTTGAAGAACCAAAGTCCGGTACCCTTTAACAGTGGATTGGGTGAGTCTGGGAAACCGCAATGTTTACCAAATATAAATGTTCGAGCTTTGGCATCGTCGGCGTTTTGGATCAATTCTTTGAGTATAGGAAAACCATTCTGATAACGATTTCGAAGATTGTCACGTAGCAGATTAATGAGGTTGACTGTAAGTCCACCAACAAAAGAATTTTCAGTGGGTATTTGTAAATCGGGTTTCTTAGACACTAACTCAATTCACCTCCTATTATCTTGTTTTGTAATTTTGTATGAGTTAAGCCCAGCAGCTACTGAATCAATTGTATTTGACTAAATTGGGCCGATAATCCTTGTTCGCACATAGTAGCATTTGGAGCACTGTCGGTATTCAGTCAGAGATTGACGCCTTCAATACCCCCAACAGAACGGATGCATATCGGATCGATTTTAACGATGATTAGAATGACTGCTCTGCCATTTCGGTAGAATCCGCTTGATTTTTATATCGCTGAACTACTGACTTGATTCAAAAAAGTTGGTTGTATCTGATCCTCCAAAAGCCTGTATTATGACTTGTGTATAGCTGAATTGTGCTAAAATTCAATTATTGCTTGAAAAAACGAAAGGGGGCGATAAGCGCCCCCTTTCTTTTGTCCTTATCGCATAGCGACAGTATAGGACTGCCCGAGTGACAGAACGGTTAATGTGCGGGGTTTGCAACCCCTGGCTCCACTGGATAATCCAGACTGGTAGCGGGTTCAACTCCCGCCTCGGGCTTCATCAAAGAAGTTGTAACGCAACAGATAAAGGAGCCAGTCCACCGCAACCAACCTTTTCTACGGTGATTTATAGCACAAATTATTTGCTGTATGCTCGTTTTTTCTATCGTCATGGTCTTTCTCAAGAACCGTAGACCTGCGCACTCAACCTAACTCGTAGCAATATAACGTTCTAATTGTTGTCTATCGTTTGTGAATTTGTCTTTAGTAGGTTCAGACATCCTGAACTTGTCCCATAATGATATCACTATTCGAGATGATGGAACCGTGCCAATGTCGCAGTCGTCGGTGCTCCTAATGCCGGCCACTCCATCGCCATGACATTCGGCTACATCGTTTTTTTGGTTCATGAATCTGCGCCAAGTAGCTTTGCCGGCGTCCAGCATCAATGTTTGAGACCTTTCGGTGTTGCATGTCTACCCCAAAACAACGTATAAACTCCATTCGTATCAAGGTAGAGTGCATCAGTTATTTCAATCTGTTGACGATGGTTCAGCCGGAATACGCTCCAAACGCAGTATATCATCAATTGATTCTCTCGCTCTGATCACAAAAAATTCATGACCATCAACCAGTACTTCAGCAGGTTTGGGGCGAGTATTGTAGTTCGAAGACATCACTGCACCATAAGCTCCGGCATCAAGAACTGCGATAAAGTCGTTGGCTTTGATTGAGAGTGTTCGGTCCTTGCCCAGAAAATCACCGGATTCACAAACGGGTCCTACTACATCATAAGTCTGTTCCTTTGTAGATTTTTTCTGCACAGGAACAATATCCATCCAGGCCTCATAGAGCACCGGTCTGAGCAGATCATTCATGGCAGCATCAATTAGTGCGAAGTTCTTTGTGCCGGTTGATTTAGTGTATTCGACTCTGCTCAGCAGGATGCCGGCATGCGCGGCTATTGCTCGTCCCGGTTCAATAGAGAGCGGCAATGAACAGTTTCGACGGTTCAATGTATTAAGAATGGTAGTACAGTACTCAGTAATGGTTGGTGGTTCTTCGTTCTTATAGCGTACACCCAGTCCACCGCCCAGGTCAAGGTGCTTAACGACAATATTCTCAGCCGCCAGCTGCTCGGTAAAATCCAACACTCGTGCCAGCGCATCGATGATTGGTTCAAGTGAAGTCATCTGTGAACCGATGTGAACTGCAATACCGACGACATCAAGGTTTTTTTCCTGTTGTGCGAATCTGAATAGGTCCAGCGCTTCGGTGAAATCAACTCCAAATTTTGCTTCTCGAAGTCCAGTTGAAATATGTGGATGGGTGTTGGGATCAATATCAGGATTGACACGTATACTCACCGGAGCTTGACGCTTCAGTGATCGCGCAATGTCGCATATTCGCTCCATTTCTGGACGAGATTCAACATTCAGCGAAAATATTTCTGATTCAAGCGCGAATCTGATCTCTTCTGCAGATTTGGCGACCCCGGAAAAGATGATTTTCTCAGGTTTTCCACCGGCGCGAATGACACGCTGGAGTTCGCCACCGGATACCACATCAAATCCTGAATCCAGTTGTGCCATAAGCGCCAGAACAGCAAGATTGGAATTGGATTTCACTGAATAACAGACCGTTGCATCATGGCTTTGAAAACCACGGTTGAATTCCTGCCAATGGTGTTCTAAAGCCGCACGAGAGTAAACATAGGTTGGCGTACCAACGGTGTGCGCAATCTGTTCAAGCGAAACGTTTTCGGCGTGGAGTAGGCCGTTGTGGTAGGTAAACGGATTCATCAGCGTGGGTGCATGACAGAGAAACTAGCTGAGATTTGAAATGATATGTTCGCAGCCCGACAGAATGTAGAGAACAAACGGTGTTTAGCCAAACGCCGGGTGTTCCGGTTCTTGTCGTTCCTTACCCGTTAGCCGATTTCTGTGTCAGAACCGGAAGTTCAACGGCAGGAATTGCATATTCGGAATTTTCTGTCGCCGGTGGGGCGATTAACGGACCTTTCCTACCACAGGACGATGATGCCAAGGCAAGGACAACAATCAGAGTCAGGAGAACTATTTTGCGATTTAGCTGATCAATCATTTCAACTGTACTGGATGGGTTAGGTTCAATACGAGGCAACGAAAAGGAATTATGCCACTCTTTTTCTACCGGCTTGCACTGCCAACCGCACCTGTCGCGGCGCTGTTCCACCTACGTGGTCGCGAGAAGCAACTGAATTTTCAGGATTAAGAGTGCTCAGAGCTTGTTCATCAAACGCCGGGTGAAATTGTTTTATGTCGTTCAGACTGAGTGATTCTAAGGAACGTTGTTGGTCCACACAGTGCCGCACGAGTTGTCCAACTACCGCGTGCGCGTCTCGAAATGGGATATTCTGTCTCACTAGATAGTCTGCTAAATCGGTGGCAGTGGCATATCCCTCTGCTGTAGCAGCTCGCATCCGTTCTCGGTTGGGTTCCATGTTCTGAATCATACGGTGCATGATGTCGACACTGGCAATGATTGTGTCGATGGCATCAAACAGGGCTTCCTTGTCCTCTTGGTTATCCCGATTGTAGGCCAGTGGTTGAGCTTTCATGAGTACCAACAGTGTTTGCAGATTGCCAATCGTTCGAGCACTTTTACCGCGTACCAGTTCGGCAATGTCCGGATTCTTTTTCTGGGGCATGATGCTGGAACCCGTCGTGAACTGATCTGGCAGCTGAACGAACTGAAATCTTTCCGACGTCCACAAGATCAACTCTTCGCCGATTCGAGACAGGTGAACCATGGTGAGTGCCGCGTGGGCGGTGAACTCAATAGCAAAGTCACGGTCGGAAACCGCATCAATTGAGTTGGCCATGATTTCAGCAAAGCCCAGCTCAGTCGCCGTCATTTCTCGATCAATTGGAAAGCTGGTGCCCGCCAGTGCGGCGGCGCCCAATGGCGACTGATTAAGTCTTATCCGTGCATCCATAAAGCGCTGTCGGTCGCGGTCAAGCATTTCGAACCAAGCCATGAGGTGGTGACCGAGAGTAATGGGTTGTGCAGTCTGCAGGTGCGTTAAGCCCGGCATAATCGTCTCGGCTTCGGTCTCTGCGAGGTCAAGTAGTGTTAGCTGAAACTCTTGAATGCTCTTAACGATTCGATCTATGGCATCTCGAGTATAGAGTCTGAGGTCGGTTGCCACTTGATCATTTCTTGATCGGCCACTATGAAGTTTCTTACCTGCATCACCAATTTCTTCAGTGAGTCGCTGTTCAATGTTCATATGAACATCTTCTAGCTGGTCAGACCATTCAAAAGTTCCCGATTCAATTATTTGTAGAATATGCTGCAATCCATTGTGGATTGCATCGTGTTCTGAGTCACTTAAAATGCCTACTTGGCGTAGCATGCGCGCGTGGGCCATTGAGCCGTCAATATCATGACGATATAGCCGTCGGTCAAATGCAACAGAGGTACTGAATTGTTCTACCAGTGCGTCAGTAGGTTGATTGAACCGTCCGCCCCAGAGCTTTGGTGAATCGGAACTCATCGGATGTCGAATTGGTTTTCTAAATTTTCAGGACAAAATCGACCAATAGTGAGCTGGTAACCTTCCATCAGTGCGCCCCATCGCGGAAACTCGTGATATAGTGCGTCGACTGCGTGTCATCGGGGGTGTACGATTTCAGCTTCTATTGCCTGACCATCCCTTCATTATAATGATTGAATGTGCTTGCGACGTGTCGCACCTGAGAAAATGATATTTGATTGAATCTTGTTTCATGCCGAACTTTTTCGCAATCCAATTGATAGATGGTCTCTCTTCCCTGAAACTGACTGTGCAACACGCCCGGTTTTCTCAGATACCAGATCGGTAGAGTTCATAAGATGCCGGTCATCCGCATTGGTACCCGCGGTAGTCAGCTCGCACTGTGGCAAGCCAATCACATCGCTGAATGCATCAACAACCGATTGCCGGGGATTCAAACAAAAATCATTTCGATCAAGACTGAAGCTGACCGCCGACCGGACGTTCTACTCAGTGAAATGGGTGGCAAGGGCCTGTTCATCAAGGAATTGGAGCAGGCTCTGCTAGACGGGCGGATTGACATTGCGGTTCACTCGATGAAAGATGTCACCGTAGAATTAGCCGAAGATTTTTATATCGCCGCCGTTTTACCGCGGGGTAATCCGTACGATGCGTTCGTCTCATCAAAATATCGTTCACTGGCAGAGCTTCCACTAGAAGCTACTGTTGGAACTTGCAGTCTGCGGCGACAGAGTCAGTTGTTGTCGATCCGACCTGATCTCAACATAGTTCCCGTGCGCGGCAATGTAACGACCCGGCTGAAACGACTGGACCGCGGCGACTTTGATGCAATCATTCTGGCAGTATCGGGACTATGTCGCTTAGGGTTAGCGCCGCGCATTACGGAAGTGCTCGACCAGTCACCCCATATTCCATCTCCGGGTCAGGGTGCTTTGGGAATCGAATGCCGCGCGGATGACCGGCAGTTGATTGCGAATCTGCAGACGCTGGTTGACGAAACGAGCAGTACCGAGGTGCTGACCGAAAGGGTGGTGAATGCGAGTTTAGGCGGCAGCTGTCATGTACCAATTGGAGTCCTAGCTAAATGTCAGGGTGATCATTATCAACTATCTGCTTTTGTGGGCAGTGTGGATGCGAAATCCACGCTTATTGAGACCCTCAGTGACGGCCTTGAAGGACTGACGACCGGTATCGAAGTGGTGGTGGAGAAATTGAATCAACGCGGTGCGCAGGAAATTCTTGCCAACCGCATTTGAAGTGTTTAGGCATGGTCGGTCTTGCTGGAGCAGTCGTTCTCATTACGCGACCGGCCGCGTATGCGGAGTATCTCAACAATGAAGTCAGACGGTTGGGCGGCCGGGGTATGGTATTTCCGACTTTGGCTATTGAGCACTGTACAGATGGATTGGATGAGGAGAGTTTTACCGGCCATGATCTCGCTATTTTCACCAGCCGAAATGCAGTGGCGGCGGTCGCTGATTATCTTGAACAATCCGCTTTTGAGTGGCCGGTTTCACTGCGCTGTGCGGCAGTGGGGAACCGAACGGCCGAGGCTGCACGCCACACATTCAACGTTGATAATGTCATAGCTCCTACTGAATACTATGGCGCGTCGGCATTGATGGCCCATCAGTCAATACAGAATCTTGTCGGTCAAAAAGTGATATTTTTCGATGGTGGCGGACCACGTAGTGCGTTGCTGGTCTGCATGTTGGAAGATAAAGGCTGTAAAGTGGTAACGCACGCCGTAGTATACAATCGGGTGCGGCCACCCTCGGATGCAGGTGAGTTACAAGATATTTTTACGCGCGATGGGGTGAACTTCGTCGTTCTAACTAGCGTCGAAGCGGCAGAAAATTTGATTGACATGCTTGACAGAGCAGCGGTGGATGCATTAAAACGCGCCGATATGATTGTTTATAGCCAGCGAATTGAACAGGCGTTGTTGCAGAGAGGTTTTGATAATACTGTCGTAGCTGACATGCCTTCTGACGATTCGGTCATTGAATTGATGAGTCGATTATGGGAACAGCGGGCGTCGCGATAATAGCATTACAGAACAACAATCACGATATTGGTATGATTTGATTGGACAGGAAAAGGTAATATGGCAGAATCAGAAGAGCAAATGAAAAAAACGGATAAGGCGACCCACGACAGTGAACAGGTGGTAACGGATAAGGCTGGCTCGACTAATTCTGCTGTCGCCGATTCGATTGCATCAGACGATGGTAGTCCGGAGTCCACTCAAAACACTACTAAAACTGCAGCTGAACAAGCTGAAAAAATGGGAAAAGTGGCGCCGGCAGCGACGACAAGACAAGAAAAAAATAGTGAGGTACCCACTGACCAAAAACCCTCTCGGCGAAAGCGGGGCGGTGTCATCGTTGCGCTCTTATTGGCATTGATCGCCGTGGGAAGTTCAGCGTACCTCGGTTATCGCTTGGAAGTGGAAATCGTACCACAGATTGAGAAGGAGCGGACTCGAGTTGATGATCTCGCCAGCAGGGTTCAAGCCATGCGGGAAAATGAGAAGCAGTGGGCCGCCGAGTTGAATTTCGAGGCACAGGAACTCCGTTCACAGTTCGAACATCAAGCCGGGCAGCTCAGTGAAATGGATGACCGACTGACTGCAATAAATGCTGAGTTGGGTCGGGAACTGGATGCTATTATTGAATCGACTGCATCGCTTTATCAGGATTTTGATGCGCGTCCTCAAGACTGGGAACTGGATGACGTTTCTCTGCTGTTGCGGGTCGGTGCCAAACAGTTGCAGTTGACTGGTGACCCGAAGGCGATACTACCAATCTGGCAGACTGCTGTCGACCAGGTTGGACGGATATCGGATCCTAAAATACTGGTTGTTCGCGCACAGTTGCAGAAAGAAATAGCGCTGCTGGAAAACATGTCAGTGGTTGATCTCGAATTGATATCAACCAATATTCTGCATTTGATTGACGCGGTTGATGATCTGTCCATGCGTACTCCACCGCAGACACTGTTGGTCAATACTGCTGCAGTGGCTACTGAAGAAGTGGATGTTCCAGAAATGTCGAGTGTACGGGCCATGTTCCAGACCATCTGGATGGACGTGAAATCATTGATTCGCGTTACCCGAGTTGCAGACTCAGATTCCCTGCCTGTCAATCCAAATCTCCAGAATGAATTGATACAGCATCTCAAACTGTCGTTGGCAGCGGCACAGGTCGCCGCACTGAGGGAACAGACGGGTGTTTATCGAGCTAACCTTCAGTTCGTGAAATCGGTCATTGCCGACCAATTCGATATGGCCAACGAGTCCGTGGTTGATTTTTCCAACACCTTGGACGAACTGTTGGCATTGCCATTGATAGTCCAGTTGCCCGACCTTTCAGGTGCCTACGAGCTTCTGCAGGAGATGCTCAATCGCCCGCCCGCCGAATAGTTCATGTTGTACATTCTGATTCTTTTTATTCTGATCGGTCTGGTATCGGTGGCGACGGTTTATGTTGTCGACGAACCGGGATACGTACTGTTACAATGGGGGGTGTGGCAAGTAGAACTGTCTTTGGTGTTGGGCATCGTGCTGATTGCCCTAGCCGTACTTTTGCTGTTTATTGGACTTGAGGTTTTATCAGGCATTGTCAGAGTGCCCGGCAGGCTGGGTCGCTCCTATCGAGGATATCGAGAGCAGCGAAAGTATGCGGCGTCGATTCGGGGTTTACAACAGTTGTTGTTGGGAAACTGGGCGAAGGCCGAGCAGTTGCTGGACAGTTCGGTGAACTATCTGCCGCAGCCGGTCATCAGTTATTTGGCTGCTGCTTTTGCGGCGCAGCGCCAAGGTAAAACACTGCGTCGCAACCACTATCTGGCGCAAGCCCGTCAGCTTGATGCGTCGATGCAGGAATTGGTTGCATTAATCACCAGTCGGTTACAGATGGACAATGGTGAGTATGCCGAGGCAATTGATGAGTTGAAAAAACTATGTGCAAAGTTACCTAAAAACTCTCAAGCCTTCGGTCTATTGGCCGAGGCGTATGAAGTCAATGAAGATTGGGAGGCTTTGGAACAGCTATTACCACACCTGCAGAAGTTGCAAATTTACCCATCTGCCGAGTTTACTGAACGGGCTGGTAGAATAATGCGACATCGCCTGCAAGCGGCGCAACAACCGACAGAGCTGCAGAAAATATGGAAAAGAACGCATAGTTCAGTGCAAAAGCGGCCCGAGGTGATCACAACCTATGTGCAGCGGCTATTAGCATCCAATTGTCATCTGGAAGCCGAAAAAATCATTCGCCATGCACTGGACCGACACTGGAACTCCGAACTGGCTTATCTGTACGGAATGATTGATGGGCATGTCAATGACCGGCGCTTGTACGACACCGCGGCCAAATGGATTGACCGCCACCCGCAAGATGCGAATCTGCTACTGACGGTCGGGCGACTGGCACGCCGAGTCGGGTTGACCGAGCTGGCCAAGACCCGTCTTGAAAAATCGATTGAGTTGGGTGCACGCCCCGCCGCGTACGAAGAGTTAGGACAGTTGTTGGAGGAACAGCATGCCAATGAGCAGGCCTTGCGTGTATACCGCGCCGGGCTTGCTGGGACCGGCTTGCCTCAGGAGAATTTACTTCAGGCACCGGACGCGGATGGATACAGTGCATCCGACGAGAATTCGAAGGAATCATAAAATAGTCTATTGGCGGCAAGTCCTTGATTCGGGAAGGTATGCCGTATCTCTTCGATCATAGGCGGTGGGCCACTGGCATAAACTTCATAGTTGGTAAGGTCCGGATAGTGTCGAAGTACGGCTTCATGTACCCAGCCGGTCTCCCCTTCCCACTGGTCAATGGGCTGCGGTTCCGACAACACGGCAGTGAATTGAAACTGCGTGTGATGTTCAATAGACCATTGCTGTACAAGTGTATGCTGGTAGAGGTCGCCCAATGCGCGCACGCCCCAGAACAGGTGAATCTGACGCATCGTGTTAGCAGTATTGAATACGTTCTCAAGTATGGATTTGAGTGGCGCGAAGCCGGTGCCTCCGGCAATCATGATGATGGGTAAATCGGAATCGTGGCGAAGAAAGAAGGTTCCTAGCGGGCCCTCAAAACGCAGAATGTCGCGAATTTTCATTGACTGAAAAAGATGAGTGGTGAATCGACCATTGGGTACGTGCCGGACGTGCAGTGTCAAAAGGTCTCCGCCGGGAGCGCTGGCAATCGAAAAACCGCGGCGTTTGTTGTCGCGCGTAATGACGTCAATATACTGACCGGCAATAAAATGAAAAGAGGTGTCACGTGGCAGGGCGAGTTGCGCTTCCATCACGTCGGGTGACAGTTGGTTGAGCCCAATCACTCGACAGGGTAGTTTTTGGATCGCCACACCGGACAGCATGTCGATTTCGGCGACGTGGATTTCGAGGTCTTGGATCGGGTGGGCGCGGCACAGGAGAACTGAACCACTGGCGATTTCCGCATCGGTCAGCGCAGATCGGTCATAATCTTCGTAAGTGACTTCACCGGAAACCAGCTGACACTTGCAGGCGGCACAGGTGCCATTGCGGCAGCTGTAAGGAACTGCAGTGCCTTGACGCAGCAAGGCGTCCAGTATCGTTTCGTTAGTGCGCACCTGATAAACGTGGCCGGTGACTTGATTGACGACTTGGAATTCTGTCATTTCGAAAACTAAATTGAAGGCTGGAAACCGGAAAATCTGCAGTCACAGGTGAGTCAACGATCAATTTTATGTTATGCCTGAATTACCTGAAGTAGAAACTACGGTACGGGGTATCGCCCCACACCTTGAAAATCAAGTGATTACATTAGTGCAGGTTCGGCAACCGCAGTTGCGGTGGCCAGTACCAGCGGCACTCGCGCAACACGTTGTTGGTCAATCCGTACGCTCGGTGTATAGACGGGCGAAGTATATTCTGGTGAAGCTAACTGAAGGCCATATCATGCTGCATCTGGGGATGTCGGGCAGTTTACGTTTGGCCGCAGTCGACGAACCGGTCACGCGGCATGATCACGTAGAGTTTGAAATTGCTGGTCAGAGACGACTGCGATTGCGGGACCCTAGACGATTCGGATGCGTACTTTGGCTTGAAGGCGAGCCGAACGAGCACCGATTGCTCAGTCATTTGGGTATGGAACCGCTGACGGTGGAGTTTGACGGAAATTATCTGTATCGTAACGCGCGCCAACGCAAGGTGTCGATTAAAAACTTCATCATGGATAGTCGTATTGTGGTTGGAGTGGGTAACATCTACGCATCCGAAGCGTTACATAAGGCGCGGATTAACCCGGGTCGCGCCGCTGGACGTATTTCACTGGTTCGCCAGAATCATTTGGCCATGGCGGTCCGCCAAACTTTGCAGGATGCGATTGTGGCGGGTGGAACGACGTTGCGGGATTTCACAGACGGCAGTGGTTCACCGGGTTATTTCAAACACGACCTTCAGGTCTATGATCGGGAGGGGTTGCCATGCTTTGTATGTGGGCAGGCCATTGCGCGACGAGTGATGAACAACCGTTCGACGTATTACTGTAAACAGTGTCAGACCTGAATCTGGTGTTATGCGGCGTGGGATTGAGCGATGATCCTTCGGTATTTATCAAGCAGCTGAGCCGGCGTTTCTGGATGGTCGGGGTCTCCAATAATACATTCGACCGGGCAGACGACCACACATTGTTGAGTGTCAAAGTGTCCGACACATTCGGTACATAACTGTGCATCAATTTCGTAGATTTCAGGGCCCATGTAGATCGCCTCGTTTGGACATTCCATTTCACACACATCACAGTTGATGCATTCATCAGTGATCAGAAGAGCCACGGGTGCTTTTGATACCAGTCGGACGGTGAATAGAAAATGTTGATACGGGGCAATGCAAAGCTCGGTATTGTCGTTAGTGGATATTATGCACGAATTTAATCTCAGTTTCTGTGTAGAGAGCAGCTTGAACTGATCACTCAAAGCCTTATCATATCAGGATTTAAATTCCTTTGAACCTTTGCGAGTCGATACTATGGCTTATCTCATTGATATGAAAAACACCACTGTTTACCGTGGTAATCAGAAGGTGCTCAGCAGATTTTCACTGCAACTGCCATTGCACCGGAGTATCGCCATACTGGGTCCCAATGGTGCCGGTAAGTCGACATTACTAAAGGTGCTCATGCGCGAACTCTATCCGGTTCGTACTGATGATTCGTGGGTGAAGATCATGGGTAATGAAACGTGGAACATCTGGGACCTGCGACGAAGTCTCGGGTTTATTTCGCAGGATCTACAGAATCGGTATTTTGGTTTCGTCGATGGAATTTCCGTGGTACTGTCAGGATTTCATTCGAGCGTGGGTATTTATGATCATCAGGAATTTGATCGGCACGCAGTTGACGGGGCGAAACAAGTCATGCGAGATTTGGGAATCTTGCGACTGAGCAGCAAGCCTTATTCTCTGATGTCAACCGGTGAACAGCGGCGGTTCCTGCTGGCCCGCGCATTGGTCAACGAGCCGCCAACACTGATCTTGGATGAGCCGACCAGCGGACTTGATATCAATGCTACTTTTCACTATCTGCGGTTGATGCGCAGATTGATTGCACAGGGTAAACAGATCGTTGTGGTTACCCATCACATTCATGAAATTCCACCGGAGGTGGATTTCATCGTGCTGCTGAAGAATGGTAGCATTACTGCGTTGGGTGACAAAACGCGACTTTTCACTGATCAGCAACTCAGTCATCTCTACGATACACCGGTGAAAGTTATTTCTGCAAAAGGTTATTTTCAGGTGTTTCCTGACGAAAACATGGCGTAAGCCAATTGAATGGACCGCCTCATGTCCCACAAGCAGAAAGTAATGATCGTGGTACAGGTTGTGTTTGTTCCGGCGAACCCTATCTCAGGCAGTTTGATGTTGTCAGTCGGTTGCGGAGGTCTCGGTGGTGTCCATGGATCAAAATCACACTATAATTCGGCTGGCGGATTGAGCGATCCGTGTGGCGGCAGATGAATGTCGCTACGATCCCAATTGTGATGGGCGGGTTGAAAAAATGATAAAAACGGAAGTTGTAGTCGTTGGGGCAGGTCCCTGCGGACTGTTTCAAATCTTTGAACTGGGGCTCTTAGATATCAAGTGCCACGTGGTGGATTCCCTACCGCGCACTGGCGGTCAATGTTCAACACTGTATGCCGATAAGCCGATTTACGATATTCCCGGTTACCCGGTCGTCGGCGCCCAGGAACTCATTGATCGTCTTGTGGAACAAGCTTCGCCATTTGACCCCCAGTATATGTTGGGTCAGCAGGTTACACATGTTGAGAAACAGGATGATGGTCGGTTTTATGTCAAAACCTCGGCCGGCAATGAGTTTGATGCCGGAGCGCTAGTCATTGCCGCGGGCTTAGGTGCCTTCGACGCGCGACCACTCAGAACCCCCGGTGCTGCCAAATACGCTGGAACAAATTTGAACTATCGAGTCGACGACAAACAGCGCTTTCGGCATCAGTCGGTTGCCATAATGGGGGGTGGAGACTCCGCGCTGGATTGGACTCTGGAGCTGCATAAAATTGCGCAGCGTGTAACGCTGATTCATCGTCGCGAAGAATTTCGAGCACAACCGGCTTCGGTGGAAAAAATGAAAAAGCTCGCGGAACAGAAAGATGGAACACTCTCCTACCACATTGGTCGAGTTGAAAGCATCATTGAAACTGACGACAAGCTGACCGGAGTCCGGGTGGTTACGTTTGATGAGGAGCAAACCAAGGTCGACGTTGAATTCGACGAACTGCTGGTCTTTTTTGGGTTGTCACCTAACCTAGGACCGATTGCCGAGTGGGGATTAGAACTTGATCGAAAAACCGTAGTGGTTGATACAGCTGAGTCGCAGACCAGCGTCCCGGGAATATTTGCGATTGGCGACGTCATTACATATACCGGTAAGAAAAAGTTCATATTGAGTGGTTTCCACGAGGCGGCGATGGCCGCGTTTGGTGTGCAACGTTATCTGTATCCGGAGATTAAGCAGCGCGTGCAGTTTACCACGACCAGTCCCTTAATGCACGAGCGGTTGAAGGTCGATGGAAACCTGTAGGAGAATGGAATCAGCTTGAATTTAATCAATTTGAGTTGATTGGAGTCGGTGGAAGCAATGAAAATTGATTGCTTTTACGAGGTTCTTTTGAAATATAAGTCAATCTATGCACGAGCAAGAAATACTGTCTATAACCATTGACCACCGCAAACCTCTTGAATTGAAAGGATTTACGGCGTCGATGCTGTCTATCGAAAATCAATACAAGAAGTTTTTGTCTGCCGAGGGGATTGGTGGCGAAGACTACTCCCTCTTCATTCACGAAATTAAGCCCGGAAGCATAGTCATCAATTTCATAAAAGGGGCAGTAAGAAAGTTAATTGAAGATTATGTTCTTGATAAGTTCGTCGATCTATTCAAAGACAAAATCGAAACGGTAGTGGAACAAAGAATTCAGGATGACATCACTGTACAAAAAGAAGATATCAAAGAACTATACGCTATCGCTGATTTCATATCAAACGACTTCAGGTCGAACATGGCCATTCAGGTTCACGTTGGCGACAAGACAACAAAAAATTTTAAAATATCAGGAATCGAAGCAAATGCCATAAGAACCGAATGTTTAAGACAGTTAGAAACCAAGGAGCAACCCATCGGCGAATTGATTTCTAATGCTGTCTTACATTGGAAGTCAGCAGGAGACGAAAGTAAATCGTTGAGCATTGATAAAGGCATCATTGAAGAGATTGATTCCCAGAGAAAAGTTAAGTTGGTTTGTGATGAAGAACTGAAGCAACAGATGATTTCGGAAAACGATAGAAATCCATTCAACATGTTCTTCATTGTCAATGTAGAAGTAAAACGCATTGCTAGTAAGCCAATCGCTTACTTCATCCAAAAAATTCATGGAAGTGGGCAGATTAGCGAAGTTTAGGTTGTATTACTTGTGGGGCAATTCATAGGGTTTACTCCAAAATCGTGCGCGTGAGCATAAAATCAGACACTTACAGAGCAGTTAATATCGTTTTATCGTTTTAATTCAAAGCGAGACAGCCATTGATGTTCCCTGCGCATACAGTTTTAGAAAAAAGCCATTCATATTTAAACACGGATTTGTTGCATAAACTCAATTCAACAATGAATGAGAGGAAAAAGCATGTCCGGGAATTTAGATAAAACCCCAATAAAACTCTATGTTGAGAACTTCGGGCCAATAAAAGAGGCAGAGATTGACCTTCGTCCATTGACCGTTTTGGTTGGGCCTAGCAATACCGGCAAATCTTATTTGGCAATCTTAGTTTATGCACTGCACTGCTGTTTTAGGATGCCAGATCGAATACCTGAATTTAGCAGATTCAGGTCGGAAATTCGAAATCTTGGCTCTAAAATCAACAGAAAATCAGCAGTGGAAACAATCGTAAATTCTGTACGACAATTTCCCATACAAGCAAATTCAGAAACTTATTTTGAACTGGTTTTACCGCCTGAAGTTATTGAGGATATTCGTATAACAGTAAATTCAATAGTGGCAAATTTTTTCAGCTTAGAACTCCGCCGATGTTTTGGGTTAAACGACTCAAACGAGCTAATTCGTAAGCAAGCAAAATTCGGACTAGTGCGTATTTCTAGTCAAGATGGTTCTGATCTCAAGCGCAATTCAATACAGTACGAGCATGAATTGCGCTTGTCCAGCGGACAACCGATTGTATCTATAGACCTACCAAATAGGATTTCAATGCCGATTCAGGATTGGGATTACGTTATCAGATCTATTAATCGAATTATTTCCTTAAAAGATAAACAAAAAGCTGAGAGTTATTACTATCAACAAGCCTATCGAATATTATTATCTGAACTCATAGAACTATCAATCAAGCAAGTTGTTAGGCCTCTAGTTTCACCTGCTCACTATCTTCCCGCTGACAGAACTGGTGTTATGCATGCACACAAATTAGTTGTAAGTGCCTTGATACAGAGTGCTTCAATGGCCGGGATAAATCAGCCTCAAGTTGCACCATTATTGTCTGGCGTACTCGCTGACTTTCTAGAGAAACTTATCAAAATTGAACCCTATCTGAAAAGTCAACCAAAGTCAGAAAGACTCAGTTCAGAAATTGAAAATAGAATTCTAGGCGGGAAAGTTAAAATTCGCAGAGAGTTCAATTACCCAAGCTTCGTTTTTCGGCCGAATAGTTGGAAAGATGAATTGGCTTTGTTGAATTCATCTTCAATGATTTCAGAGCTGGCTCCTCTTGTGTTGTATCTTCGGTATATTGTTATTGAAGATGACCTTCTGATCGTTGAAGAGCCTGAATCTCATTTGCACCCAGCGATGCAAGTTGAACTGATGTGTCAACTCGCTAAGGTAGTTAAAGCCGGTATAAGAGTTATTATCACAACGCACAGTGAATGGTTGCTTGAAAAGCTGGCCAACATTGTTAATTCCGATAAAATCCCAGAATCTGTTCACTCAACAAACTCTGACGATGCCGACTATTGTCTAGATTCAAAGATGGTCGGTGCATGGTTATTTAGCCAAAAGAAACGGCCAAAGGGATCAATTATCACAGAAATTAAGCTAGACGATGAGTCAGGGCTATATCCATCCGGATTTGATGAAGTCGCATTTGAACTTCACAATGAATACACCTCCATTGCCGAAAAAATAGAGAATGCTCGATGACAGAAAATAGTCTTTTGGAACAATTGCGTTCAAAATTTGATAAAAAGTGTCAACTCACCAACAAGATTGTTAGAGAAGGTTGCAAAATTTCACTTGAAAACGCACCAAAATCAAGATTAGTCATCAATCTAGACAAACTGCCCTTATCCAATAATCAGTTCCTATGCGATTTTCTTTTCTTTGCTGATGAAGATGTGAGTCGGTTTATGGTGGTATTGCTGGAGTTAAAACGAGGGAAGTTACATGCAGCCCGCACTCACAAACAACTTAAAGGTGGAGCAGACATGTTACAGAGTTATATTCCAAAACACAGCAAATTCGCGCTTTATGCAATCGTTGCTGTTGGTGGAGCTGTATCAAAATTGGAAAGGCGAAATTTGCGACTTAAGTCCAACCGAATTAAACTTCACCATCAGAGCTGTTTTGTCAGTGTAATGAGGTGCGGAGATAGACTTATGGCACAAATCAAATAATATGCCCCTAATTTTCCCGCACTGCTACCATCTTTGGTGTAATTCCAATTAAAGGCAACGAAAACCTCTGTTTCAACCCCTGAGATACTTTGATTATTCATGAAGAATTTTGGTTTTCTTTACATGTGGAACATGCTCAGTTTAGCAGCATGTGACTAGATTCAGCATCACTGATCATGGAACAGCTCGGACTGCCGTAGTTTCGTTCTACTGCGACTGACTACCGACTGCATCATCGCCAATAATTTTTCCAACTCCCGGTCATCGATCAAGGCGGATTTAAAATCTGGATTTCCCTCAATCAGTTCAGGTACTTCACTCCATGGACTGTTCAGACGATTGCTGCAGACCATCTCATTCAGGAATCGATAAGTAGTACCTGGATTGACTTCGATTGGTAGTAACCAGTTGTCGGTTAAATTGACGATGCCTAGTTTTGCGAGAACCGCAAGAAAACTAAAGCTGCCACGACTGTCAATTCGATACCCCAGTACTTGATTCACATCTATCCAAGAAATGGTTGGATGCTCACCAATGTATATGGCCAGCGCACAGATGTCTCGGATGGTCGGTAGAATTCGAGTCAGCGGCACCGGTGAGATTGGCAGGGCTAGGAGGCCTTCGTGAGAGATGCGCGCCCGCCAAGTTTCTTTTTCATCTTCTGAAGCCTGCCACTGGTCTGGATTGACAACGGTGAGTAACGAGGAGTAGGTACTACCGGTCGGTATTTTGGAACTCCATTGACACCATTGATGCTCAATCACCGGATGCCACAATGGGTAGGTAATACGGCTCTGTGAGAGCTTGGCATAGATGAAGTATTTAATTTGCATCTCGCTGGCCAAAGCCGATCGCATGGTCAATTTGCTAGGTTCGTCTAGCATCGGCAGAGTACCGACTATGCCGGGTGCCATACGAATGAAGTAATGGCTGGATTTGAGGACCGGAAAGACGCTGTTTGCTGACCACCTGTCCCCAAACCGACGCATGAATTCAGTACGAATTTCCAACAATGGTGCCGGTCCAATCTCATCGACCAGATTCGCGATTTCGGCATGCACGGTACCGGGATTAAATTCCTTGTAGTCCGTTAGGCGGAGCGCGGCCACATTGTTGCTGGGTATTTTTTTCGGGACTACGCACACCCGCGTGATGGATGCAAAGACGTTGTCATGTAACGGTAAAAACTGATTGGGATATTCGTACAGGCTATTTTTTATATCGCGCATTGAACAGGTGGTTTGGGGGAAGTGGTGACGGTAGGTGGAACAGATATCACTGAAAGTCACCGGCCCGCCTCCCAAATGGTCAGCGATGGTTTGCACTAGTTCAATGGCACGCCGTTTGCGGGGCGAGAGTTGTCCTCGGTGCAGGTAATCGTTCCAGATGCCATGACTTTTTCTACTACTCGTGTAGTGAGCCAGAGACCTGACCGGCACCCCGAAATTGGTTGCGGCTACATCCAGATGGATTGGCAAAGGTAAATCTTCAATAGATTTTTCAATGGTTTCAAAATTTTGCGCCAATTCGATACAGTCAGTATCTGCTTGAAGGTACAAGTTATCGAAACGGGTAAAGTGCTGTTGCGCGTAATGTGTCGGCGAATGATACAGGCACTGGATGGCCACTCTGATGGTGGGGTCGAGTTGAACGATATTTCTTTTCAGATCAGTTTGTCTGATACTGCCAGTTGGACCGAGCAATTGGCGTTCGATGACCTTGCGATGGTAATGGAGCAGAATTTTCAAATAGTTGCGTTGTGGCAACTGAGTCAGTGTATGGATGGCTTTCGTTTCAATCTGATGTACGAACTTGCGCGTCAGATTCAACTGCTGTGCGATTTTTTTCAGAGATGCTTTTGCTACGGATGGTGTGCCCCAACGTCTGAACAGAATATCTGCTGCCAGATGGGGAATAGTATTGCCAATCATCCGTTTAACCATATTCTCGGGGCTGAGAATTTCAACATGCCGTTGATTAGCGGGAGCATCCCAAAAATCCAGTACGACTTGCAAAGTGGCTAGGTCAGTCGGGTTACTATCCAATTGAATATAGGGTTCGATACATTGCTTGATTTGCTGAACGGTGAGGTTTTGCAGGTTTTTCAGCTGCATAGACAGG
Organism: Arenicellales bacterium; assembly: GCA_965116205.1. GTDB lineage: Bacteria > Pseudomonadota > Gammaproteobacteria > Arenicellales > JAJDZL01 > JAJDZL01. The sequence continues at coordinate 1,600,614 of OZ220493.1, forward strand.
AGTTCTGTAGGCCAAGGCAGATTGAGTGCCTGTGCGGTAAGCCAGATGTACTGCTCATCTAACGTCGAGTGCCGGTTAATCTGTTGGACAATTTCACTCCATGAGGGAACTTCTGATGGGTTGGGCGCATAGAGTTCATGCGGCAGGAGTTGATTGGGTGTGGTGTCCGGGAGTTGCGTCAGTCGCTGGCCCAGCAACTGGTCCAATTCGAAGACGACGCCACCCGTGAAGCGGGGAATGCCACAATATGTTTTGAATGCTCGGTCCCGGTGATGAACATAATCTCGTAACGTACGATGTGGAAGCAGACCCTGCTCATTAGCGTTGACTACAGCATTCTTGAGTCGGTTTGATACCTCACTGTTCACAATGAACTGCACCAATGACTCGTTCATCGGGTCGACATCAAAATACTCAGTTTCGTCGGAGTGGTGAGCTGCCGCTTCGTTTACCGATTCACGCTCTGTGAAAGATGATTGCGACTTTCTACTGGTTATGAGAAATAGTTTTTTTAACAGGGTCGACAATCGATTGCTAATGTTCATATGAAAAATCAATGCGCTTAGGAACAGTTTTGCATTGTGTATGATTCAACATTGTCCATAGTTCTGCGATTAGGTTGAACTGTGTATGCTTCAATGGCAATGTTTTGGAACTGCGGGAGGCTCGGTCGACGTAGATATGTCGAGTACAACGAGACGGTGATTTCAGTTCATCAACACACATGGTCGCGTATTTCAAGTAAGGTCGGTCGAGTCCCTGCAACCCCCTGTTCAATCAACGCCGGTAGTTTTTCAATATCGTCCACCCGGGTCGCATGACAACCGAATCCTCGGGCGACGGCGATGAAGTCCGGCATGGTCAGGTCAACGCCAATCGGTGGAATGTTAAGACGCTTGAATTGGTCTCGAATCTCTGCATAACCATTGTTGTGCCACAGTACGATGACGATCGGCAACTGATGTTCAACTGCGGTGGCAAGTTCCTGAATAGTAAACATCAGACCGCCATCGCCAATAACACAAACGACCGGGCAGCTCGGCTGACCCAGTTTTGCACCAATGGCGGCCGGCAAGGCATAACCTAGGGTACCGTAACCGGTGGTTGAGGTGAGATAGGTGCGCGGCAGACGAGCTGGATAAACATAGTTTCCACTGTAAACCAACTGTGTTGAGTCGGCCGTTACAATGCCATGGTCAGGTAGTGCCTGGCGAATTCTATTCCAGATTTCGATGTGCGCTGCAGTCTGCTCGTACCAGTGGTACCGGGTGTCGGCGATTAAGTTTTTGACCATGCGGATGTTGTCTGCCTGGTTGTTCGCTGAAGGTGACGCCATCGCGTTAAGCAATTTCACTAGTTCAGCTAATGCGTGCTGCGCATTACCGACAATACCAATATCGGGAAGCGCGTTCTGATAGAGTTGCGTAGCATCGATATCAATGCGAATCAGTTGACCGTTGAAAGTGATATCTCCACCCTGACTCCAGATGTCTGTTTCTGACAGATGTGTACCAATCGCGAGCACGACGTCCGCGTTTTTGACAAAATCCAGTACCGGTGGATGCAGCAGATTGGCGCCGAGACTCAACGGATGATCTTCTGATATCACTCCTTTGCCGGCAAAGGTGGTGACCACCGGGGCCTTGATGGTCGAGATCAGTTCAGTGGCCTGCATCGCCGCATCTTTACACCCACCACCGAGAATGATGACCGGGTTCTTGGCACCGGCTAGCTGTTCAGCTGCTTTGACCAGCAGCGTGTGCGTCGCACCGGGCGCGTGTAAAGTACCGGTGGGTATGGGCTGCCAATCAACCGGCTGAGATAGCCGGTCGATGGGAATTTCTACATGCACTGGCTGTGGCCGTTGGGTATTGAAGACTGCATAAGCCTGAGCAATGACTTCCGGGATCGCATCGACGGACAGAATAGTCTGACTGAAAGCTGTGAAGTGGGCAGTGAGTTGGCTCTGGGTATGAATTTCGTGCAAATCACCTTGTCCGAGATTCAAACTCGCTGTTTTGTTGACACTTGAGATGGCCAGCACTGGAATTGAATCGGCATAGGATTGCGCTAGTGCGGTCGCGGCATTCGTGAGTCCCGGCCCGGTGATCAGACAACACACACCAATGTTGCCGGTGGCTCGCGCATAACCGTCGGCCATGAAACCGGCGGCCTGTTCGTGCCGAGGGGTAATGTGTCGGATGTTTGACTCAGCGATGCCGCGGTAAAGTTCGAGTGTGTGCACCCCTGGAATGCCGAATACGAAGTCCGTACCGTAGTTTTTCAGCAGTTGCATGAGTCCGACGCCACAGGTTCGGGTCTGACGGGGCATCTCGTCAACTCCTTTCAGCGGAAGGGCGGAAGAGCAGTTTGATGGACGACGGTTTGACAACGGTGAATATGGAAAGTATCGCAATCACACCCGCCCCCCAGAAGATGGAATAGGGATCGCCGAGGTCCAATAGCAGGCCAAAGAGTGGCGGTCCAAAAATGCCTCCGGCATTGAAACCCGTAGTAATCGTACCAAAGACCTTCCCCATATCCTTGGCCGGTGCCAAGTTAGAAATGATGACATCTCGAGACGGTGCGATGAAGCCATAGAAAACGCCGGCTACCACCATCGGAATGACCAGTAAGGGCAGAGACATGGGCACCCAAGTGATGAAGAACATGCACAGGGTAACGGCAATGAAACAGTTAACCACGACCCACTCGTGGTTTTTCCATCGGTGCGCCATAAAACCGGCCCAGAGAATTCCGACGGCGTCGGCAGCCAGAAACAACCAAATGACGATGCCGGCCTGTCCCAATGACGCATCGTAAATTTGCGTCAGCGCAGCGACGGAGAAATCATAAAGTCCAGTACTGCTCATCGCATAGCCGAGAAAGAACAGCCAACCCAGCAGAATGGGCGCGCTCATCAGCAGTTTGACACTGCCGGTGCGTTTTTGCGCGACATCTTGAACCGCTTCAGCCTCTGGCAATTGCATGCCGCGAAAGCCGAGGTACAGCCCGGCGAAAATGACGACCCCCATGCCGCCACACAACATCAGAGCGAACCCCCAGTTCAGGCCGGCGGTAATCATGACAATGATGATCGGTGCAGTAACTGAACCGGCCTGTCCGCAGAATGTATGAATGGAAAATGCCTTACCGAGCCGTTCGCGGCGGATTGAGCGGGTGAGTATGGAGTAGTCACATGGGTGATAGACGGCATTTGCGACACCCGCCGCAGCCATCAATATGAGGTATCCGGAATAGGTTGAAAACACACCGAACAGCGCCAGTACTGCTGATTCCACCAGCACGCCGGCCATTAAAATCCCTCGCGCTCCAAATCGGTCGACGACAAACCCGATGGGCGCCTGACAGATCATCGTCGCAATGCTGAATACCGCGTAGCCGATGCCTAGCTGGGCATAGCTTACGCCGTAGGCGTCGTAGAGAATCGGAAACAGCAGTGGCAGCAGGAGAAAATAGAAATGCGAAAAAAAATGTGCGGCGCCGACTAAGCCGACAATCTTTCGCTCCAGTGAATTCATGCGCGTTAGAGCGTTCATAGCTCACTGAACAGTTTGGCGAAGCAGTGGGCGAACCGGCCCCATTGCAGGGGCGGCAGGTTGCCGATTGGGCAGAGGTGAGTTGGGTTGCTGGTGATCATTCAGTACTCATTACCGGGGGTTTACTGCATGGAAAACTACAATTTGCTTGAGTCAGTATTCTATTCTATTGCAATGGTTCACAAAGTCAACGGTGGTCAAGACTAGTGTCACGGCATGCTAGAGTGGTACTGCGTTACCACCACCCTGATTACCAGCTCGGCCGATTCGACTATTATTCAATCGATTCAACGAACGTGGATTTCCAGAATGTCCAAGTCATTCAACACGTGGTCGGGCCCAACCTGTTGGCCGGCAAACACATTTTTTCCCCAGATGCGGGCAAACTTGAACGTTGTCGCAAAATCTTTGTGAATCTGTCGAGCGACATCAGAAACTTTACCACCGGTTTTCAGTGTGAAGGGTTTATCGGTATCCGCCGGTTTACCCGGAATTTTGGTGTATACCCGCACGACCTGTAGCTGATTGAATATTATTTGTGGAAAAATTTCCAAGTTGGTGCCGGTCAGCGCCGATACACCGAAGGTGGGAAAACTATGCGGCAACAGTTCGTTCAAGGCATGCAGTTCGTCGGGTGAGTTGGTCAAATCAATCTTGTTGACGACGAGAATGGTGGGTAATGTGATGCGAAATGGATCAAAAGTTGGATCTTCCGCTACTTTAGGCTGCTCATTCGCTGCGATCGTGAATTGGTCGGTCAGACTGACTTTGCGCTGGTCTAATTGCATGATCACCTGCTCAATGTGCTCAATACATTCGGGGTTGGTGATGTCAATCACCAAAAGGGCGGCGTCGGCGGTCTGCAAAGCGTTGATGACCCACGGTTCAAAATAGTCGTGAGAGATGGGTGGCAGATCAATTAACTGAAAGTGAATATCCTCAAAGGGCATCATTCCCGGTAACAGAGTCTGGGTGGTAAACGGATAGGGGCCGATTTCAGCACGCGCGCCGGTTAACCGGTGGTGGAGCAGGGATTTGCCAGCATTGGGGGTCCCGAGCAGCGCCAGTTGCGCCGCGCCTTCGGGTCGTACGGAGTGTGCCGGCCCGGTACGGGCACCGCCTTTGCGCGGCCCGGCCATTTCTTCGGTCAGCATTTTCATGCGCGTTTTGATGTCCCGCTGCAGATGTTCCGTCCCTTTGTGCTTCGGTATGGTCCGCAGCATGTCTTTCAGGCACTGCAGTTTGTCGGGCAATTCACGTGCGTTCCGGTAGGCCTGCTCGGCTTTCTTGTATTCGGCGGTTACATTGGTGGGCATGGAATGCTGATCGGGTCGTTTGGATTGGACTTTTATAATATTATCCTTCGGTTGGTAAAATGACAAATTTGTCGGGAGATCAGAATATTGAGTGACAAGGTTTTTTTGATTACTGGCGCATCAAGTGGTATTGGTGCGGCGACGGCGCGCGCAGCTGCTGGTCGCGGTTATCGGTTAGTGCTCGCCGCGCGGCGGATTGATCAGCTGATGACACTGCGGGAAGAGTTGGGTGGTCCGGCGCATGCTTTGGCGGTGCAGTGCGATGTCACGCAATGGGCAGCGCAGCAGGAAATGGTTGGCCAGGCAATTGACCACTTTGGTCGGATTGATGTGGTGTTGGCCAATGCTGGCATTTACTACCGGGAAGGTGGCTTTGCTGATGGCAATCCGGAACGTTGGTACGAGATGATTCTCACGAATGTGTATGGCGCCGGGTTGACGATCCGGGCAACCTTGGCAGCCCTGAAAAAAAGTAAAGGACACATTTTATTGTTGGGCTCGGCGGCGGGCCGCCGACCGATAGCCGGTTCCATGTATGGTGCAACCAAATGGGCGGTTACGGGAATGGGTTACAATCTCCGGGAGGAACTCCGGGGTACCGGAATTCGCGTGACTAATGTCGAACCGGGGGTAACCAATACCGAAATATTCGGTGGTGAGATTCGAGACAACGCCATGGAACGGGAGGATGTTGCCGACGCCATCTTGTTTGCAGTTGATCAACATCCACGCGTTGATTTACATGAAATTTTGATGTATCCGACACCGCCGGCAGAATGAATTCGCTCCGTAGTCAGTTTTTTGAGAATGGAATGTTGATGGGGGAGTTGAAGCATGCGATTGTATTTTGGCGTTTGATGAGACAACATGGAAAATGGCACGACTCCCCTGCCCCTTTTTTCTGGGTTGCTTGGAAATAACCTAAAAATATCGAAAAAATTTCACCGCTGGTTGCCAGCAGTTTAGAGTCGCCTATACCACTTTTTGACCATGGTCAATTGGCAATGAATTTGTTGCCATGGCAAATTCGTAATACGCTTGAAAAAGGGAGATGGTAGAGTTCAAACTGTGTTCTGTGTTGCCCTAGGGGGAGGAGGTCATCAAGAAAGTGTCGAAGTGATACAATAAGTTGCAGATCATCAAAACCGATCAATTTATATTCTAAAGTCATGCCTATCTCCGCTTTCGCCGCCGCCAAGCATATTGGCAAAATGTCAGATTGGTCAAAGTCCAATCTTGAAATTCAAAAAATTCTTTATATCGCCCACATGCTACATTTGGGGAATTGGCAAAAGCGATTAGTTCAAGAACATTTTCAAGCTTGGGATTTAGGACCGGTGATTCCGGTGCTGTATCATAAGGCAAAAATTTTTGGCGCTGACCCGGTCAAAAACATTTTTCGGAGTGTGTCGGACTTGGATGGCAGCCAACCAGAAGCTAAAACACTGCACTCGACTTTTAATATCGTCTGTGGTCATACCGGTGGACAGTTAGTGGCCATTACTCATTGCAAGTATGGCGCATGGTATAAGAATTATCAGCCTGGTGCCCTGCATGTTGTCATTCCGAATGAAGATATCATTGAAGAATTTAAAGAGCGGCAGAGACGCTATACAGGTAACAACCGGTGACTGACGACGCACTAAATAATAAGCCGAGTGATCAACCGGAAGCTGACGTAACGTTACTTTCATACAACGAAAATAAAGAGGGGAATCAAGTTGAAATACTGTTGAGCTCACTTGAAAGAGAGAAAGACAATCGGAAAGAAGAAAGATTTCTCTGGATCCTGATATCGGTCATTTTGCTGAATATTACTTTTTTCACAGCAATGGAATCAATCGTTGGACCGATCGTCATCAGTCTTTTTCAGTTGATTGCTTTTGTTATCCTCGCTCGAAAGATGGGTCAGGATGAGATTGTACAGATCATCGACAGATTGGTAAGTTCAGTAGCAATCGCTGCCAAACGAGCCGATTAATTCCACTTTCGTAAAAACTTCTCTGATCCAGATTCCAACCCTCTATCGCCGACTGGATAGCCACGATATAATTGCCATCTTTAACCGACCGGTGTTCGTTTGGTGCTCGTTTTATCACGTCCTATCATTCCTTGACAGACTCAACTCCGCCGGATGATTTTGATTAGAGGTTGTTTTGCTATGCCGCCATGTCCTGTTTGTGATTCTGAAATTGCGCTGGAAGATGATACCATCGTCAGTGAACTGATTGAGTGCGGGAACTGTGGCGTCGAGCTTGAAGTTACCGATCTCCAGCCGCCAACATTGGAAGTTGCGCCGGATATGGATGAAGACTGGGGGCAGTAAATGCATCGGCTCACGGTTCGTTTTCTGTGAACATCGGTTTTCTGTACTCGTTAATTCGCCTTGAGGAGAAATGGCTGCTCAAGGAGTTTCGCAGTCGAGCGAATATCAACGTTACACTGCTGGACGACAGAGCACTTATTTTTGACTTGGAAAATGTCCCGTCGGTGGATGTTGCATTTGAACGCTGTGTCAGCCACTCCCGCACACTGTACAGTCTGCAGTTCCTGGAACAGGCGGGTGTACCCTGCATCAATCGCGCTGCAGTGGCTAAAGTTTGCGGTGACAAGATTGAAACGTCCATTGCGCTGGCTGAATATGGTATTCCACAACCTCAACTGCGGGTGGCTTATAGTAAGGATGCGGCACTCAAAGCCATCGACGAACTCGGTTATCCGGTGGTCCTCAAACCGGTGGTCGGTTCTTGGGGTCGACTGCTGTCCAAAGTGAATGATCGCGCGGCGGCTGAAGCACTGTTGGAACATAAACAACTGTTGGGTTCCTATCAGCACTCCATCTTCTATATTCAGGAATACATTGAAAAACAAGGCCGTGACATTCGCACTTTCGTGGTCGGCGACGAATGCATCGCCGGCATTTACCGGAAATCTACCCATTGGATTACCAATACGGCACGCGGCGCAGTAGCGGTCAATTGTCCAATCACCAACGACATCGCTGAACTGTCACTGGCTTCAGCAGCGGCAGTCGGCGGCGGAATACTGGCGATAGACCTATTCGAAACTCCGCGCGGGCTTTTGGTTAACGAAGTCAATTACACCATGGAATTTCGTAATAGTGTTGCCCCCACCGGCGTCGACATTCCAGCAAAAATGGTTGATTTTGTTGTGCATCAATATTCGTAGAGCAGCGCAGTGATCAAAGCATCCATTGTTGGTGGAGCCGGGTATGCGGGTGGTGAACTGATTCGCCTGCTACACGCGCATCCCGACGTTCAACTGCACCAGATCGTTTCGCGCAGTCGCGCGGGTCGATTGATTCATTCAACGAATCCCAATCTGCGCAATCTGGTAACGCAGAAATTCTGTAGCCCGGAACAACTGACTGTCTGTGATGTATTGTTTTTGTGTCTGCCGCACGGTGAAGCCATGAAGTCCATCGATCAATATCAGGTGCTGGCACCGAAAATTATTGACTTAAGCGCCGACTTTCGGCTAGACAGTGTCGCCGCATATGAGAAAATCTATGGCAGTTCGCATCCGCGGCCGGAACTGTTGCGACAATTCGTTTACGGTGTTGCCGAATTGCATAAGGACCGCGTGGCCCAAGCGAATTATGTCGCCGGCGCAGGTTGCAATGCGACGGCGGTGATTCTAGCATTGTTACCTATCATGCGCAACTGGTCGATTGATTCGGTTGTTATCGAAGTTAAAGTGGGTTCAAGTGAAGCCGGCAGTCAAGCCAATGTCGGCAGTCATCATCCAGTGCGCAGTGGCGCGGTGCGCTCCTACCGTCCAACCGGACACCGGCATGCTGCCGAAATCAGTCAAGCTCTCAATATCGAGGCGCTTAGCTTTTCCGCAACAGCCATTGAGATGGTGCGCGGTATCGTTGCCACCTGTCACGTATTCTCTAAGCAGACTTTGCCGGATGAACGGACATTGTGGCAGGCCTATCGAGCAATTTACCAAGACGAACCATTTGTCAGAATTGTCAAGAGCCAAGCCGGTGTTCACCGCTACCCGGAACCTCGGCACTTGGCCGGCAGTAATTTTTGCGATGTGGGATTCGAACGGGATACGGAAAATAACCGTATCGTCGCGATCAGTGCCCTAGATAATCTGATGAAAGGTGCGGCCGGTCAGGCGGTGCAGAATATGAATATTATGTATGGTTTGAATGAGCGGGCCGGACTCGAATTCGCCGGTCTCTACCCGGTCTGAATGAGCAGTTGACCGGCGGCTGAGTTGAATCCATGTGCCGTCTACTGGTGGTTAGAAGCGTTACTCCGGTCAGTATGGAATATCATCTCAGACAGTTTGCCCAGACTGCTAAGGACAGTCCCGAAGATCAGAGTCACGGTTGGGGTTGCGCTTGGTTGGTGGCCGGTCAATGGCAGTTCTATCACCATATCCGGCCCATCTGGCAGGATGGCTTGGCGCGGTTTCCAGCCAGTGCTTATTTTCTTGCGCATGCGCGCAGCGCGTACCGAAATGAAGGCATTGAGGTGCGTAACAACATGCCGTTCGATGATGGCGAAAGAGTGTTTATATTCAATGGTGAACTGCAGGGAGTGCGCGTGCGGGAGTACGGTCGTATCGGTGCCGAAAAAGTGTTCAATTTCGTTAAACGATTTGACGCCGGAGATGTGGCGTCGGCCATTCAGCAGGGCGTTCATCATCTGGTGCGCAAAACCCGCTATGTACGCGCGATGAATTTTGTCATCGCCACCCGACAGGAAACCTGGCTGAACACGACCTACAACGAGAACGCTGACTATTTCCAGATGCATCAAAAACGCACCGCTAATACCTGTATTGTCAGTTCTGCTCCCTATGCCGAAGACAGCGGCTGGATACCGCTTGACAATCATTCCATTCAACGTATTGAGAGTCCGAATTAATGATAAAAAGAAAGTCGCTGGCGCAAAACCCCATCATCGTGAAGATTGGCGGTGGCAAAGATATCAATATGCGAGGAGTTGCCCGCGACCTCGCCCAACTGAAACAGTCGATGGTTGTGGTGTTGGGAGGCAATGCGGCGCGCGATCGGTTGGCGGAGAAACTCGGCATGCCTACCCAGACCCTGAAATCCGTGTCTGGTTACGAGAGTGTCTGGTCAGACCGGGATGCCCTGGAAATGATAATGATGAGCTATGCCGGGGTAGTGAGAAATCGATTCGTTGAAACCTGTCAGCAATTTGGGGTCAACGCGATTGGACTCAGTGGCGTTGACGGACGGCTGATTGAGGGGCGCCGCAATCGCGGCATCCGCGTTCGGGAACAGGGAAAAACGATGCTCCGCCGCGATTATTCGGGTAAACCAACTCACGTCGAAACTAGACTCCTCAGTTTTCTGCTGGATGAAGGTTTGACGCCGGTCATCACCATACCCATTGTGGACGAGAAAGGGGTGGCGGTTAACGCGGATAATGATAATATTGTAACCGTACTGCATCAGTGTCTGCGGGCGCGTCGCATCTACCAGTTGATTGAGGCACCGGGGTTGCTAGCCGACCACCGTGACCCCAACAGTTTGATTAAAACGCTTGCGGCGGCAGAGCTCAAATCGCATGAAATGCAGGCAACTGGGCGCATGAAAAGAAAGCTGCTGGCATTGCAACAGTTGTTCGACCAGGGGCCGACTGAAGTCATCATCGCTGATGGACGGGTGGAATCGCCGATTGGCATGGCCACGGCTGGAACAATTATTCGCTGAAAGTTGGAGAGTGACCCAATGAACATTGAGACACGGGAAACGCAGCACAGCGTTGGAGTATACAAAAGTCGGGGAGTTACGCTGGTTCGGGGACAAGGTGCGCTGGTGTGGGATGTTCAGGGCTGTCAGTACATTGATTGTACGGCCGGCATCGGTGTGGCTAGTATCGGACACAGCAACCAGCACCTGGTGAACGCGATTGCCGAACAGGCAGGACGACTGATCACCTGTGCTGGGGTTTTTCCGAATGATGTGCGCACCGAGTGCCTGGAAAAATTGATATCGATCAGTCCACCAGGCCTTGAACGCGTGTTTCTGTGTAATTCCGGCGCGGAGAGTATTGAAGGGGCACTTAAATTCGCCCGGCAGTCTACCGGTCGAACGCAGGTGGTGAGTGCCAATCGCGGATTTCACGGTCGTACCATGGGAGCGCTCAGCGCTACTCCCAGTAGCAATTACCAGGCGCCTTTCGCGCCTCTGCTCCCCGGGTTCGTCCACGTGCCGTACAACGCTACGGCCGCGATGGAAGAGGCAGTCAGTGAACAAACCGCGGCGGTACTGCTAGAATTGATACAGGGTGAGGGCGGCGTTCGACCGGCCGAGCAAGAGTACATTGACAGCACCGCGGCCATCTGTCGGGCGCACGGTGCATTGCTGATTATTGATGAGATTCAAACCGGCTTCTGTCGGACGGGCAAGATGTTTGCTTGCGAGCATTACGGGGTGAATCCGGATATCCTGTGCCTAGCCAAGGCCATCGCCGGCGGGATGCCCATGGGTGCGATACTGGTGAACGACCGGATTGAAACCACGGTGGGTACGCATGGCAGCACTTTTGGTGGTAATCCGTTGGCCTGTGCGGCGTGTCTGGCAACAGTTCAATTCATGCAACGAGAGCGGTTGGCCGACCGGGCAGCTGAATTAGGTGAGTATTTTGTCAGTCGACTCCGCGCGCATCAACCCAAGTTGGTGCGCGAAGTTCGACACTTGGGATTGATGATCGGCATTGAACTGAAGACTCGTGCCAATCCTTACTTGCAGTACCTGCAGAACCAGGGCGTGTTGGCACTGCCGGCCGGCACTACGGTATTGCGGCTTTTACCCCCGCTGGTCATCTCGTCGTCACAATGGGAGGAGGTGCTCGAGCGGGTGATTGCCGCGCTAGACACCAAAATTTGAAGTCGACCGGCTGGAAGTATGACAGTGCATTGACTGGATGGTTTGAATGTCTGCAGATTTACATTGGATGACGCGATTCGGCGAAGTCGCTGCAGATGTGCTGTACGGTGTGATTCCCCGCGCACCGTTAACCGCGGAAGAATGGCAAGCAGTGCGGCTGGTGGCCCATCGCGGCTGTGCGAATCCACAACATTCGATTTACGAAAACACGCTGGCGGCGTTTACGGCGGCACACCAGGCTGGTGTCTGGGGCATTGAATTGGATGTTCAGTGGACGATGGATGACTGGCCCGTAGTTATTCATGACGCGCACACGGCCGGGTTGCCAGGTGTTGCGGCGGTTGAGATCAACCGGACCGAACTGAATGAACTGCAGACTCTGTGTCCGCTGGTACCGCGGTTAGAAGAGGTGCTTGAACAGTTTGCCGGTCAACTGCATTTGATGATCGAACTGAAAGGATCGATGCCGAATTCCACCGCGACCAAGAGGTTGCAAGCGTGTCTGTCCAAATGGCAGCCGGTGGTGGATTATCATCTGATGTCGCTCGCACCCCTTCCGCTGCGCGCGCTTGAAGACTATCCGGTCGCAGCAAAATTGCTGATTGCCATCACGAATACTCAACTCATGTTTGCTGAGTTCCAGCGCGGTGGATTCGGTGGATTGACGGGGCATTTTCTGCTACTGAATGCACGCATGCGCCGACAGCTTGAGACACTTAAAGCGCCTTGGGGAACGGGGTATGTTAATTCAATGAATCTTCTGGCCAGGGAAATTCGTTCAGGGACGGAGTGGATCTTTTCCAACGTTGCCGACGAACTGTTACGTGGCCGCTGACCGAATATGAAAAATGACGATAGGCGTACCAAAAAGGAGAGGAAAGCATGAAAATTGGTTTCATAGGACTCGGTAACGTCGGTGGAAAACTCGCCGCTAGCGTGTTGAGAAATGGATTCGACCTGACTATACGTGATTTGCAACCAACAACGGCGGAACCCCTGCTGGCGGCCGGTGCTCGTTGGGCTGATTCCCCGGCGGAATTGGCGGCTTCGGTTGACATGGTGATTACCTGTCTCCCGAGTCCAAGCATCTCGGCGGTCGTTATGGAATCTGATGATGGCGTGTTGGCCGGGTTGTCTGCAGGAAGTGTGTGGGCTGAAATGAGTACCACCGATCAGACTGAGGTACTGCGGCTTGGCGCTCTGGTTGAAGCCAAAGGAGCATTCCCTATGGACTGTCCCGTTTCAGGTGGCTGTCATCGGGCGGCAACCGGCAACATCTCCATTTTCGTCGGTTGTGAAAGAAGCACTTTTGACCGTACTTTTCCTGTCATCCAGGCGATGGGGCGCCGCATATTACATACCGGTGAGTTGGGCTCAGCGTCGGTGCTGAAAGTGTTAACCAACTATCTTGCCACTGCCAATCTGCTCACTCTCTGTGAAGCACTCACGACAGCCAAGCATGCCGGACTTGATCTGTGCACCACGTACGAGGCGATTCGAATATCCTCGGGTAATTCGTTTGTTCATGAAACGGAAAGTCAGGTGATTCTGAATGGCAGCCGGGATATCAATTTCACTATGGACCTGGTGGTGAAGGATATCACTCTGTTCCAGGAAGTCGCCGACCGCGCCGGTGTATCTCTTGAAATCAACCCGCTGCTCATCCGAATTTTTCAGGATGGCATGCGTCGATATGGCGCCAGAGAGTGGTCCCCCAATATCATTCGACGTTTGGAGGAACAGTGTGGCGCAGAAATTCTGGCGCCCGGCTTTCCACCGGCAATGGTTGATGAGGAACCTGAGGCGCCGGGTTATGAGGTGCCGGTGAATCGCACCTAGGTAAGAGGCATGAAGGTTGCGAAAATGATCCACGCGGTTGACTTGCACGCCGGGGGCGAGCATGGTCGGGTGATTGTGGGCGGTGTTGCCGACGTCGCTGGCGACAGCATGTTCGAGAAAATGCAATACCTTGAAAAGCACGGTGATGCATTGCGAAAACTCATGTTGCGCGAGCCGCGCGGTTACCCAGCGGCCAACTGTAACCTCATTCTTCCGCCGACGATACCACAGGCTGATGCGGGATTCGTCATCATGGAGCAGGTTGAGTATCCACCGATGTCCGGTTCGAATCTCATCTGCGTGGCGACGGCACTGATTGAAATGGGGATGGTGAAAGCCATCGAACCGGTTACGACGCTGATCCTCGAAAGTCCAGCTGGTTTGATTGAAGTTGATGCCGAAGTTAATGATGGCAAAGTTATTGGTGTGACGTTTCAGAATGTCCCAGCCTTTGCCGTGTATTTGGAGGAGACGATTGAGGTGCCGAGCATCGGCCAGATTAAGGTGGACGTCGCCTGGGGCGGAATGTTTTACGTCATCGCCGAAGCGTCCGATCTAGGCATTCGACTGGTTCCTGAAAATGCCGCCAACATTGCCCGGCTCGGTGAGATGGTGAAGGCGGCGGCCCGCGAGCAGTTACCATGCCGACATCCGGAAAATCCGCAGATTGCCGGTGTTACCATCGGTGTCATTTCAGCACCCGCTGAGCATTCGCAGGCGACCCTTAAGAATGCGGCGGTGGTCTCCACGGGGAGGCTGGACTGGCAGCGGTCGGAGACTTGGACAGCGGTACTTGACCGCTCGCCCTGCGGCACCGGTACGAGTGCTAAAATGGCCACTCTGTATGCCAAAGGTGAGCTTGGGCTACACGAAGATTTTCATCATGAAGGAATTCTGGGCACTATATTTACCGGACGACTGGTGGAAACCTGTTCGATCGGCACCTATGAAGCGGTAATACCGACCATCAGAGGACAAGCTTGGATCACCGGTTTTGCGCAGTATGTAGTCGCACCGACCGATCCTTTTCCAGAGGGGTTTACGCTGGGTGATATCTGGGGCGGGGTGAGTTAACCCGTCAATGGAATGAAGCAGACCAAAGCCATAAAAAAACTGTTAGTTGCCAATCGTAGCGAAATTGCGATTCGCGTTTTTCGCGCCGCCACTGAGCTGCAAATTAAAACTGTTGGCATTTATGCGGAACAGGATAAATTTTCTCTCCACCGTTTCAAAGCGGATGAAAGTTACCCGGTCGGCGCCGGTCTTGGTCCAATTCAGGCCTACCGTACCATTGATGAGATATTGGCCATTGCCCGCGCGACGAATGCTGATGCGATTCACCCTGGTTACGGATTTCTTTCCGAGGATCCAAGTTTCGCTGAAGCCTGTCTCGAAAAGGGCATTCGATTTATTGGCCCGTCCCCTGAGGTTATGCGCAAACTGGGCAATAAAGTTGCCGCTCGTCAGCAGGCGCAGATGGCCAATGTGCAGATGCTCCCGGCGACCGGACCTTTACCGGATGACGATGATACAGTCAGAAAATTAGCCGATGACATGGGTTACCCATTGATGCTCAAAGCCTCCTGGGGTGGCGGTGGTCGCGGGATGCGGATAGTTGAGACGGCCGATGAGCTGCTGGAATCGGTCAATCTGGGGCGCCGAGAAACTCAGTCGGCGTTTGGCAGTTCGGAAGTGTATCTCGAAAAACTCATTCGCAAAGCTCGTCATGTCGAGGTGCAGATACTGGGTGACAGCTATGGCAACATCGTGCATCTGTTTGAGCGAGACTGTTCGATTCAACGCCGCAATCAAAAAATCATCGAACGCGCACCGGCAGCGTTTCTGACTTCTGAGCAGCGGCGAAGCCTATGTGAGTCTGCGGTTCGCTTGGCGCGCTCTGTTGCCTATGCGAACGCGGGCACCGTGGAGTTTCTTGTCGATGATGATTCGAGGGAGTGCTACTTTATCGAAGTGAATCCAAGAATTCAGGTCGAACACACGGTCACGGAAGAGATTACCGGCATTGACATCGTTAAAGCCCAGATCCGCATCGCCGCCGGTGCCAAAATTGGTGATGTGGCCGGTTCCGGCGTGCCTTCCCAAGATCAGATTACCACCCATGGTCATGCGTTGCAGTGCCGGGTAACGACGGAGAATCCGGAAGAGAATTTCATCCCAGACTATGGACGCATCACCGCCTATCGGGGCGCCGCCGGTTTTGGCATTCGACTGGATGGTGGCACGGCCTATTCCGGTGCGGTGATCACCCGTTACTACGACAGTCTGCTTGAAAAGGTAACGGCTTGGGCCCCAACCGCTGACGACGCGGTACAGCGCATGATTCGGGCGCTGCGGGAGTTTCGAATACGCGGCTTAGCCACCAATTTGGTGTTTCTCGAAAATCTGCTGGGCCACCCCACTTTTCTGGATGGTACCTACACCACCCGTTTCGTTGATGACACTGCGGAACTGTTGAACTTCAGCACGCGTCGCGACCGCGCGACACGCCTGCTGACTTATATTGCCGATGTTTCGGTGAATGGCAACTCTGAAGTTCAGGGGCGGCCGCGGCCGAGTGTCATTCAGTATCCTGTCCCACCCAAGTCTGAGGTCAATGCGCCGGTTGCCGGGACTCGACAGTTGCTTGATGAGTTGGGGCCGACCGGACTGGCTCAGTGGATGCTTGACCAAGAGCGAACGCTAGTCACGGATACGACCTTTCGGGATGCGCACCAGTCACTGCTAGCCACTCGATTTCGCAGCTATGACCTGGTGCGGCCAACGCCTGCCTATGCGGCCAATTTACCGAATCTATTCAGTCTCGAATGTTGGGGTGGTGCAACGTTTGACGTAGCGATGCGTTTTCTGAAAGAGTGTCCTTGGGAACGTTTGCGCGCCATTCGGAAACAGGTTCCCAACATCCTGTTACAGATGCTGTTTCGAGGTGCAAATGGCGTTGGTTACAAGAATTATCCGGACAATGTGGTGCGTCATTTTATTGAGCAGAGTGCCGATTCGGGCATCGATCTGTTTCGAGTGTTTGATTGCCTGAACTGGGTTGAAAACATGAAAGTCGCTGCCGATGCAGTTCTACAGACCGGCAGGATTTTGGAAGGTGCGATCTGCTACAGCGGTGACATCCTCAACCCGGCGCGCGGTAAATTTACTCTGCCATACTATGAAGAACTGGCTGTTAAAATGCAGGATTTGGGCATTCATATTCTGTGCGTCAAGGACATGGCCGGATTACTGACACCGGCGGGCGCGGCATTGCTGGTTGGCGCGCTGAAGGACAAAACGGGACTACCCATTCATTTTCATACTCATGATACCAGCGGCATTGCGGCGGCAAGCGTCATGGCCGCGGTTGAGGCCGGTGCCGATGCCATTGATCTGGCGATGGATGCGGTTTCAGGAACTACATCTCAGCCGAATCTGGGTTCCGTGGTGCGGGCATTACAGAGTGGGCCGCACGATTGTGGTCTGGATGCGACGGCGATACTGGACCTGTCTGCTTACTGGGAAAGCGTGCGGAAAAATTATACAGCCTTTGAGAGTGATGTGCGTTTTGGCGCATCGGAAGTGTATTTGCATGAGATGCCTGGTGGCCAGTTTACCAATCTCAAAGAGCAGGCGCGGGCACTCGGATTGGAATCCCGCTGGCGGGAAGTCGCCGAAGCCTATGCAATGGTGAATGATATGTTAGGTGATGTTGTTAAGGTGACACCGACGTCGAAGATGGTTGGTGATCTGGCTCTTTTTATGGCGAGTTCAGAGCTCAGTCGCGCCGACATTGAGGCCCCTGATCGTGAAGTTGCATTTCCCGATTCCGTGAAGTCGTACTTTGCTGGCGAGCTCGGTCAACCGTATGGTGGGTTTCCGATTGAGCTGCAGAATAAGGTATTGAAGGATGTGAAACCCATCACCAATCGCCCCGGCGAAAATCTACCGCCCGTCAATCTCATCGATCTGCGGGTCGAAGCCGAGTCCAAGGTTGAAGGAAAATTGAGTGATGAAGAATTTCAATCTTATCTCATGTATCCGGCGGTTTTTCTGGATTACAAGTCACATCGTCGAATGAATGGTCCCATAGCCGTATTGCCGACACCGATTTTCTTCTATGGCATGGTTCCGGAGCAGGAGATTTCAGTCGATCTGGAGCCGGGCAAGACCTTGGTGATTCAATGCCTAGCGATTGGTGAAACCGATACGGATGGTAATGTCAAGGTTTTTTTTGAACTGAATGGTCAGCCGCGTACGATCAAGGTGCCGAATCGAAAAATCACCAGTCAGGTGGAACGCCGACGAAAGGGTGAGCCGGACAACCCCGATCACGTGATGGCGCCGATGCCAGGCATGGTATCCTCAGTCAATGCCACGGTTGGTCAGTTCGTCGAAGCGGGTGATGTACTACTGACGATTGAAGCCATGAAAATGGAAACTGCGATACGGGCTGAGCGTGCATCAAGGGTATCCGCACTACTGGTTAGTGTCGGAGACAATGTTGATGCAAAAGATCTGTTAGTGGAACTAGCGGCCAAGTCATGATGTGCGTTTTCCATGGCGCCCCGCAGTTTATGATTGACTAAGTCCGTCAATTGTCTGCCTGCCATTCACATTGACCGGCGTGCTACAGACCTGATAGTCAAGAGTCTCTTTCATAGTGCACATTGAATGATGCAACGTGCTTATAATAATAGCCAATTTCTTACTTAACACACTGAAAATCAAAATCAGTGCATCATGCAAATGGGCATTCGGTACTCTGACCACTGTCGGCAATCAGCAGTTGTTCATACGTTCCACACTTTGGGTGTCAGTGATACCAATCTGCAACATTCTGCTGCGGTGGTGTCCAACGTCGCCTGAATTGACATGTCAGTGCGCCGACTATTAGATCGTTCTTTTGTCCCATTCCAAACTCATTATTCCATCCCATGAACAAGTCTAGCCATACTGTTAATAAAAACGGAATTTCATCGATCAACGCCGCTTATCTGGAGAGTCTCTACAGTGAGTTTGAATCGGCGCCGGAAGACGTATCCGAAGTCTGGCGTGATACGTTCAAGTCATTGAACCGTACGACATCGGATGTCTCAACTGTTGCCGTTGCAGAAGGTCTGGTCAGCGAAGATTATGTTCGCCGCCAAGCAGCCGTTCAGCGTCTGGTACGGCGCTACCAAGTGTACGGGCATCTCAACGCCAGACTTGACCCATTGGACCTGGCCAACGGGTGGCACACCACTGACCTCAGTCTCAGTTCGGTGGGACTTGAGGAATCCGATCTCAATGAAACTTTCAAATTCGATGCGGTGAACAGTTCAGAGTCCATCAGTCTCGCACAGATCGTCGAATTTTACCAAGAGACCTACTGCGGCTCAATCGGTTATGAGTTTATGCACATCACGGACCCCAATCGATTGGAATGGATTCAGGAAAGAATTGAGCAGACGGCTCTCCGTTCGGTGATTACGGATCAGGAGCGGCGTCATATTCTCAGGCTACTGACCATGGCCGAGTGTATGGAAACGTATCTGCACATGAAATACGTAGGGCAGAAACGATTTTCACTGGAAGGTGGAGAGTCACTGATTCCGGCGCTGAATGAACTCGTGCAGCTGTCTGGTACGGCCGGTGGCAAGGAAGTTGTCATCGGTATGGCGCATCGCGGCCGCCTGAATGTATTGGTCAACATTCTCGGTAAGGCACCGGTGGAAGTCTTTGGTGAGTTTGAAGGCAATCTGCCGATGAGCGGCCACTGGTCGCAAGAACACGGTGATGTCAAGTACCATCAGGGGTTTTCGTCCGATATCAACACACCTGGTGGCATCGTGCATGTCGCTTTGGCATTCAATCCATCACATCTTGAAATCATTGATCCGGTGGTCAGCGGTTCGGTACGGGCGCGACAGCATCGGCGCCGCGATACAACGAAGAACGAAGTGACACCGATACTGATTCATGGCGATGCCGCCTTTGCCGGGCAGGGTGTGGTGATGGAAACTCTGAACATGTCTCATACCCGAGGGTTTGAAGTGGGCGGCACGATTCATGTGATCGTCAACAATCAGATTGGCTTCACGACGAGTAATCGGCTTGATGCCCGCTCGACGGTCTATTGTACGGAAATTGCAAAAATGGTGCAGGCGCCGATTTTTCACGTTAACGGTGATGATCCGGAAGCCGTCGTTTCAGTGGCGCGTCTGGCGCATGCCTATCGCATGAAGTTTCATACCGACGTTGTCATTGACCTGGTCTGCTATCGACGTTATGGACACAACGAGGCTGATGAACCTATGATGACACAGCCCGTGATGTATGAAGCCATCAGAAAAATCGTACCTACCCGCCGGCAATACGCCGAACGACTAGTTGCGGAAAGGGTGATATCGGATGAAGATGTGCAGACCCTGATGATGGAGTACCGTGATAATCTCGAGCGGGGTGAAGTGGTTGCCGGGCAGATCATTGATCCGGCTAAGATGGAAAAAATAGTGGACTGGACACCTTACTTCGCTGCGGAATGGTCAGATCCGGTCGACACGACGATCACTTTGAAGAAGTGCCGGCAACTGAACGTAGCATTGAATGAGGTGCCCGATGGTTTTGTGTTGCATAGTCGGGTGAAGAAAATTTTGGCTGATCGGATGCAGATGGCAGCCGGCAAGCAGCCGGTGGATTGGGGCTTTGCTGAAACGATGGCTTACGCATCGCTACTTGATGATGGTGTACAGATTCGACTGACGGGGCAGGATGTTGGCCGCGGAACATTTTCACATCGCCATGCTTTATTGCATGATCAGAAAAGTCGAGAAGTATTTTGTCCACTGAAGTCAATACGTCATGCAGAGGATTGTCAGATCTACAATTCGCTGCTGTCCGAAGAGGCGGTACTTGGCTTCGAGTATGGATATGCTACGACGGACCCTAGTACACTGGTACTCTGGGAGGCACAGTTTGGTGACTTTGCCAATGGTGCGCAGATCGTTACGGATCAGTTCATCAGTAGTGGCTTCGCGAAGTGGGGCCGGTTGTGCAATATGGTGCTGTTGTTACCTCATGGTTATGAGGGCCAGGGGCCGGAGCATTCATCCGCTCGGTTGGAACGTTTCCTACAGTTAAGTGCCGGTGGCAACATTCAGGTTTGCGTTCCGACAACACCGGCACAAACGTTTCACATGTTGCGTCGGCAGGCGCTGAGACTGTATCGACGACCGCTCGTCGTTATGGCGCCGAAGAGTCTGTTACGACACAAACGCGCGGTATCGGATGTACGCGATCTTTCACGCTATGGATTTCAGACCATCATTGATGAAACCGATGAAGAGATTGATCGGGATGCGGTGGTGCGCGTTATTTTGTGCACCGGCAAAGTTTATTATGATCTGCTAGAAATGCGCGAACGTATGAATATCACCGATATTGCCATCGTCAGAATTGAACAGTTGCATCCTTTTCCAGTGGTTGAATTGACTCACATACTGCGCTCTTACGTCAATGCAACTGAAATTGTCTGGTGCCAGGAAGAACCGCAGAATCAGGGTGCTTGGTACCGGATCTGGCACCGCATTCGGGAGTGTCGTAGCAGTCGGCAGAAAATCATCTGTTCATCTCGGCCAGAAGCACCATCGCCGGCGGCCGGAAATTACCGTCTACACCTGTCACAACAGGAAAAACTGGTTATCGAAGCGCTGTCAACCGTTCGTAATATTGTGTCTATCGCAGACACTAGGAGTGCGAAAGTAAATGTCAACTGAAATCAGAACCCCAATGTTGCCGGAATCCGTCAGTGAGGCGACCGTTTTGTCATGGCACAAAGAAGTCGGCGAACCATTTCGACGAGACGACCTTCTCATCGAACTTGAAACAGAAAAGATCGTGCTTGAAGTACCGGCTCCAAGTGATGGCATATTGAGTGAAATCATCAAACCGGCCGGCGAAACGATTCGTGAAGGTGATGTACTGGGAATTCTGAATACGACGGCGCACCAATCGGCGCAGGCGGTGGAGTCGGCACCAACCATTGCACAGCCGCCACTGGTGGATTCTGAGTTGACAACAGCGGCTCCGGTCGGTGTCAGCGGCGTGCCAAGCCCAGCAGCGCAACGCCTTGCGACTGAAGCGGGTATTGATTTGGGTACGGTCAATGGCACCGGCAGAGATGGTCGGATTACCAAAGCTGATGTGTTGCAGAAGATGGAGTCAGTGCAGCTGGCTGACAAAGAAGATTCGTTGCCTGAGCCGAACATTGAGCCGCCCGTGCCGGAACAATCTATCGTTGCATCTGCGAGTACGGTTATACAACCCACCGAACCAAAGATGGTTGAAGATACCGGCGGTCGAAGTGTTCGGTACCAGCCGATGAGTCGACTGCGTCGTACCATTGCCGACCGTCTGGTGCAGGCGCAACACACCGCCGCACTGCTGACTACCTTCAACGAAGTAGACATGAGTGCTGTTATGGCGCTGCGCCAGAAACACCGCGACAGTTTTGCGAGCAGACACGGTGCCCGTTTGGGTTTCATGTCTTTTTTTGTTAAAGCTGCTGTAGAATCGCTACAAGCCATTCCCGCGGTCAATGCGGTCATTGATGGCAATGATATTGTGTATCACGATTATTGTGATGTGGGCATCGCCGTGTCTTCAGAACGTGGGTTGGTCGTGCCCATTCTACGCAATGCTCAGGTCATGAGTTTTGCTGAAATTGAGAGGACCATTCAAGATTTCGGTGAGCGTGCCAAATCGGGTGCCCTAACACTGGAAGAACTGACGGGCGGTACGTTTACCATCACGAATGGCGGGGTGTTTGGTTCGTTGGTTTCAACTCCCATTGTTAATCCGCCACAGAGTGCAATTCTCGGCATGCATAAAATTCAGGAGCGGCCCATTGTGGAAAACGGTGAAGTGGTTGCCAGACCCATGATGTATCTCGCTCTCACTTATGATCACCGCATCATTGATGGGCGGGAAGCAGTGCGTTTTCTAGTCGGCATAAAGGAAGGTTTGGAAGACCCATCCAGACTGCTACTGCAGGTCTGATACCAATTCACCATGCGTGAGAGTTATGATGTCATCGTGGTCGGTGCCGGTCCGGCGGGTTATGTGGCGGCCATTCGTTGCGCCCAATTAGGACTCAAAACTGTTTGTGTTGATCGATGGATTGATGACCAAGGGAAGCCGGCTTTAGGTGGCACCTGCCTGAACGTTGGTTGTATTCCATCAAAAGCACTACTGGATTCGTCGGAAAAATATTATGACGTAAAGCACCGCTACAAACTACATGGTATCAGTGCGGAAAACATCGTCTTAGACGTCGATACCATGATGCGCCGCAAATCCAAAATCGTTATGTCTCTGACGCGTGGCATCACGGCGCTCTTTAAAGCCAACAAAATTGATTTCGTTCATGCGCAGGGCCGGTTTCAGCAACCAGGTGTTGTGGAACTGCTGGATTGTGAAACGTACCAAAGAACCGGCGAATTGCGCGCCAACCATGTTATTTTGGCCAGCGGCTCCACGCCGATTGCATTGCCGCACATTCCTTTTCAGGGCGATCGTATCGTTGATTCTGCGGGCGCATTGGCTTTCCAAGACGTACCACCTCGATTGGGTATTGTGGGTGCAGGCGTCATTGGTCTTGAATTGGGGAGTGTGTGGAATCGCTTGGGTGCCGAAGTGACCATCTTGGAATCGCTTGATGAATTTTTGCCAGCGGCCGATGGTGACATTGCAAAAGAAGCCTTCAAGCAATTCACTCGACAGAAACTGAATGTACTGTTAGGCGCACGAGTTGATACCGCTGTTGTAGCGGACCGAGCTGTTGACGTGGCGTACACGCTGAATGGGGAACAACATAGGTTGGAGGTCGACCGGTTGATCGTGTGTGTCGGTCGTAAACCTTGTACTGATGGTCTCTTAGATGAATCGAGTGGTGTCCGGCTAGATGAACGCGGTTACATCCAAGTGGATGAGCATTGTCTTACTGATGCGGCCAACACCTACGCAATTGGTGATTGTGTGCGCGGTCCAATGCTGGCGCACAAAGGTTCAGAAGAAGGAGTTGCGGTTGCGGAGCGCATCGCGACGGGAATTGGACATATGAATTATGAAACGGTGCCCTGGGCCATTTATACCCATCCTGAGATTGCTTGGGTTGGGGTGACAGAAAAAGAGATCCGGTCAGCAGACGGTGACTGTCAAATCGGAATGTTCCCCTTTGCAGCAACCGGTCGGGCCAAAGCAATGGAAGATACCAATGGGTTTGTTAAAGTGGTGGCTGACGTCCAAACCGATCGTATCCTAGGAGTCCACATTATTGGACCACATGCCTCGGAATTGATTGCGGAAGCAGTGGTGGCCATGGAATTTTACGCTAGTGCTGAGGACCTCGCGCGTATCATTCATGCACATCCCACATTATCAGAAGCGGTTCACGAAGCAGCTTTGTCAGTTGCTCATCGGGGAATTCATCAGATCAATTGATGGCTCATCGCTAGAAGTTCCATTGCAATGGCTGAATTATTGGCGATGCTCTTCAAGTTGAGTGACTGCTGCAGCGCGAGTCAGTTATTTACTGGAAATGCTTCGTCTGTAGCGCGCTTCTTGACTGATTTACAGTTTGACGCGTTTGCAGGTCGACCTGTGAGCCTGTCGCATAGTTGAGATGGTTGATGCCAAATGCTACCCGATTTCAAATTCGTTTTCGACCTTCGGACTCCATCCTTCGGGCAGAAGGTCGGAAAGTCTCATAGCTGCCTGACCCCGGACAAGTGTTTGACATTCTTTTCAATGTTGACTTTCAATCTACAACCTCAACAGCATCAATTGAACGGAAGCCTTTGGCCAGCAACTTACCTCGTTGAGTTCTTTCTCCTTGAAACGATTCCAAATCAGTACGTTTGATTTTTCGAAATCTCTTGCCGGCGTGAATGTAAAGCGATTGTTTCTGTGAAAAGACCCGCACCGCGCATACTGATTCTCCGGTTTTTCTAGCTGACGGTGGAATATTGATTAACTGCACGCCCTGGCCTTTGTTTCGCACCGGTAATCGGTTGGCCGAATAGATGAGCAATCGACCTGCGTTCGTAACAATGGCGACTGAATCATCCAAACTGCCCATTGTCTGACAGGGTAGAGGAGTATGATGTTTCCCGACGGTCAACACTGCTTTTCCGGAACGTAATTTAGTGGCTAGATCTTTCAACTGACACAGAAAGCCTTTGCCTTCCGTAGTCGCCAATAGACAGAAATCGGTGTCACCACCGAGCGCGAAACCCGTAAACTCAATGCTGGCAGTTGAATTGATCATCGTTGTCAGTGGTTCTCCGTATGAGCGGGCGGATGGTAGTTTATAGATCGGTACCGTGTACATTCGCCCGGTTCGGTCCATACAGATCAAGTGATTGTTGGAGTGGCCTTGCACGCTCTGCAGATGGGCGTCACCTTCGCGGTAGTTGAGAGTTTGTGGGTCAATTTCATGCCCTTTGGCGGAACGTATCCAACCGTGTGCTGAAAGCACGACGGTCACCGGTTCAACCGGCGTCAGTTCTTCGGACGAGAATGCTTTCGCCGAGCTAGTACCATCAATGATTGGCGAACGTCGTTTATCAGCAAAATTTTTTGCGGCGATTTCAATTTCATGAATCATAAGAGATTTCAGTCGTCTCTTTGAGTCAAGGATCAGTTGCAGTTGGTTCTGCTCTTCGTTGAGCCGGTCCAGTTCAGCATTGATCTTGATTTCTTCGAGTTTGGCCAGTTGACGAAGACGAATGTCAAGAATGGCTTCCACCTGTCGCGCTGACAATGGATAGTTTTCCATCAGCACAGTCTTCGGTTCGTCTTCTTCACGGATGATGCGAATCACTTCGTCGAGGTGCAGATAAACGGTCAAAAATCCGGTAAGAATGTGTAGCCGTTCTACAATCTGTTGCAGACGCGCCTCGATGCGTTTGATGATCGTCTGTCGGCGAAATTCCAGCCATTCCGTAAGCAGTTGCTTGAGATTGAAGACTTTGGGCAGATTGTGCATGCCGATTACGTTGAGATTGAACCGATAACTTCGCTCTAGATTGGTGGTGGCAAAAAGGTGACTCATTAGCGCCGCGCCGTCGACTCGATTGCTACGCAGCTCCAAGACCAACCGGGTTGGATGGGTTTCATCACCTTCATCTCGCAGGTCGACAACCATTGGCAGTTTTTTTGCGATCATCTGCGTGGCAATCTGTTCCATTACCTTGGCTCCTGAAACTTGATAAGGTAGGGCAGAAATAACGATGCTACTGTCGACCTTGGTCCACACTGCGCGCGCCCGGAACGTACCATTACCGGTTTCATAGATGGAGAGAAGTTCAGATTTTGGAGTGATGATTTCAGCCGCAGTGGGAAAATCCGGACCTTTAACGAAACTGCATAATTCTTCAATACTGATTTTCGGATCGTGGAGTAGCGCCACGCAGGCGGTAGCTACTTCGGTGATGTTGTGCGGCGGAATGTCGGTAGCCATACCCACCGCCACGCCCGATGCACCATTGAGCAGAATATTGGGCAACTGTGCGGGCAGTCGTTCGGGTTCTTCAAGCGTACTGTCAAAATTAGGATTCCAGTCTACGGTACCTTTGGCAATTTCGCCGAGTAAAATCTGCGCGTAGGATGTCAACCGGCACTCTGTGTAACGCATGGCAGCGAAAGATTTTGGATCGTCGGGTGACCCCCAGTTACCTTGTCCATCAATGATGGGGTAGCGATAGGAGAAAGGCTGCGCCATGAGGACCATGGCTTCGTAGGCAGCCGTATCACCATGCGGATGGAACTTACCAATTACGTCGCCAACTGTCCGCGCTGACTTTTTGTGTTTGGCCGTGGCACTGAGTCCCAGTTCTGACATGGCATAGACGATGCGCCGCTGGACCGGTTTCAAGCCATCCGCGACATGCGGCAGTGCGCGGTCTAGGATGACATACATCGAATAGTCGAGATAAGCTTTTTCAGCGAAGTTCTCAACTGAAATCGTCGTTGTATCAACCGCAGTAGCGGCTGTTGAGAAAAGATGAGTCTGCGTGGAGTCAGATGACATGAGTTTCAGAGCTGAGCTCGGTTCCCCACTTCGGCTAACCAGGCTTTACGGTCTGCCACCTGTTTTTTGGCTAGCAACATATTCAACATACGATCGGTTTGTGCGGATGATTCAATATGTAGTTTTTGTAGACGCCGCGTGGCAGGATTCATGGTGGTTTCTTTCAGTTGGGAAGGGTTCATTTCACCAAGTCCCTTGAAGCGCTGCACGGTGATTTTTACATGGGGCTGGGTGGCCCGAATCTCTGCAGTGATGTTGCCAAGTTCCGTATCATCAAGAGCGTAAAGCACCTGTTTTCCGGCGTCGACGCGGTACAGTGGTGGTTTGGCGACATAGACTTTGCTGTTCCGTACTAGAGTGGGAAAGTGCTTGACAAACAGTGCACAGAGTAGGGTGGCGATATGCGCGCCATCGGCGTCCGCATCGGCCAGTATGCAGATTTTCCCGTAACGAAGGCCATTGATCTCTTCTGCTCCGGGGTCTACACCCAACGCGACGGCAATGGAATGGACTTCTTCTGAAGCGAGTACATCGGTGGAAGCAATTTCCCACGTATTAAGAATCTTGCCGCGCAGCGGCAGAATCGCCTGCGTTTCACGGTTGCGCGCCTGTTTGGCAGACCCACCGGCGGAATCACCCTCAACTAGAAACAGTTCCGTTTTGTCAATTCTATCACTGGTGCAGTCTGTCAACTTGCCGGGTAGTGCCGGACCGATGCCATGTTTTTTCCGCTTGATCGAGCGGTTTGATTTTTCTCGTCTTCTAGCGTTTTCAATAGCCAATTCGGCAATCTGCTCGGCCGCTGAAACGTGTTGATGTAGCCAGAGACTAAAGGCGTTGCGCGCCATTGATGTCAGTGTGGAGCCAACATTTTTGGACGTAAGTCGTTCTTTTGCCTGACCGCTGAACTGTGGATCTTCCGCGTGTACCGACAATACGAAACTGCAGTGTCGCCAAACATCTTCGGCGGTGATGCGAATGCCGCGTGGGAGCAGGTTGCGGAGCTCACAAAACTCTCGGATCGCCTCGGTACTGCCGGTTCTGAACCCGTTGACATGGGTGCCGCCGGATTCGGTCGGAATCAGATTGACGTAACTTTCCGCCACGAGCTGACTGGCTTCCGGCGTCCAGACGACCGCGCAGTCCACCTGAATGTCTTCCGCATTGCGGTGAAAGATGATGGGCGAATCGGCCGGCACGCGCGCACTGCCATTGAGCTGTGAAACGAGATAGTTGCCCAATCCTTCCTCAAAACTCCAGGTTTCGCTGTTTTCCGGGTTGATTTCGTCAACATAGATGAGTTCAAGTCCGGCGCACAACACGGCTTTGGCCAGCATCAGACGTTTCAGTTTACGAATGTTGAAACTGCCAGAGTCAAAGTACTGCGCATTCGGCCAGAAACGGATGGATGTGCCGGTATTCCGCTTGCCGATGCGCTCAATTTCCGTCAGCTTCTGAACACATTCACCGTTTTCGAATGTGATTTCGTAGTGAATTCCGTTGCGGCGGATTTGGACGTTCAGTCGATTGGACAGTGCGTTCACAACAGAGACGCCGACTCCATGCAGTCCGCCGGAATAAAGATAGTTTTTTGAGGAAAATTTAGCACCGGAATGCAACCGTGTCATGATGACTTCCACACCGGGGATATTTTCTTCATGGTGGAGGTCGACTGGAATGCCACGGCCGTTATCGCTGACGCTCAGAGACTGATCGGAATGCAGGGTGACCGTGATTTTGGTGGCGAAACCGGCAATGACTTCATCAACGCTGTTGTCGATGACTTCGTGGGCGAGGTGATTGGGATTGTCGGTCAGGGTATACATCCCCGGTCGTTTGCGAACCGGATCCAACCCGGTCAGCACCTCAATGGCCGATGCGTCGTAATTGGTATGCAATGTCAAACTCGAACCCTTGGTGAAAAGTGGTTGACGCGAAAAATTATGCTGTTCATTATACCCTTCCGGCGCCGGCGGGATTTTCCTGTCGCTAGACGTGCGGATAAAATGTCTTTCTATTCCCATGCATTGAATGCCTTGATGAACCCTCAAAACTCCTTTGTATGGCCATCTGCAGCGTGCCAAATTTATAATTGAATATTTAAACCCGGGGAGTGAACACTGCGCGGAACGAACTATGGTATTTGATTGAGAAACACTTTAAAGAATGAAAAACAGTGAAACACCCATCATGGCGGCCAATCAGCTGACGATTGACTGGAAGCATACAGGCGTGCCGGATATTGATTTGAATGGTATTCCTGAAGTCAATGTCAAATCTGATACGATCAAACAGTATCAGAGCGATGGGGTGGTTCTGTTGCATGAGTTATATGCTGATTGGGTTGATGAATTACGCGCTGGACTACAGAAAAATCTGGACCATCCGACTGACTATGCATTTCCCTGTGAGAGCACACCGACCGGTTCACCCGGTCGCTATTTTGACAGTTACTGCAACTGGTTGCTGATCCCGGAGTATTTTAGATTCGTAACCCGTTCGACCGCGGCTGCCATGGCCGGTCAATTGATGGAGTCGGTCACCGCTCAGTTTTTTCACGATCATTCATTTTGCAAGGAGCCCGGTACTCAGCAGGCCACACCTTGGCACCAAGATTTACCCTATTACTGCGTTGATGGTCGAAAAACCGTCAGCCTGTATGTTGCATTGGACAGTACGCCCGCCGATGTCGCCCTGCAATTTGTTCGTGGCTCGCATCAATGGGGTCGGACTTTTCACCCGGTTTCATTCTTTGATGGGACAAACTTTGATACGGATGGCGCCGTGCTAGAAGCGGTGCCCGACCTTGCGGAGGATCCCGGGCAATACGAAATACTATCGTGGGATCTCAAACCGGGGGACTGTATTGCATTTGATTTCCGTTGCCTGCATGGTACCACCGCGGGAGAGGTTAAAAATCGGCGTCGCGCGGTGTCGATGCGTTGGCTTGGCGACGATGTTGTTTATTGTGACCGCGCGATTGAAACTTCCCCACCGTATTTGGATATTGACCTGCAACCCGGCGATACAATGCGCGAGGATTGGTTTCCCGTGTTGTGGCGACGCCATTCCGGTGTGTAACGATTCTATAACCGGCGCCGGCGAATGAGTCCAATCTTTGCGCGACCGTAAGCACGAACACTGGATGTGCCGCGCGCTCGAGCAGGCGCGCATGGCGCAGCGCCATGCGGAAGTACCCGTCGGTGCAGTTGTCGTATTGCAGAACAGGATCATCGGTCAGGGTTACAATCGTTCGATTACTGATCATGATCCCAGTGCGCATGCAGAAATTGTTGCCTTAAGGATGGCAGCTGTCGAGCGGCAGAATCACCGTCTGCCCGGTGCCAGTCTTTATACGACGCTCGAACCCTGTGCCATGTGCGCCGGTGCGATCATTCAGGCAAGAATACCAACGGTGGTATTTGGTGCGTTTGACGCTAAAGCCGGGGCCGCCGGGTCGGTGTTTAACGTACTGTCGGACAGTGCTTTGAATCATCAGTGTACGGTTTTGAGTGGCGTACTTGAACAGGAATGTGCAAACCTGATTCAACATTTTTTTCAAACCAGACGGCGAATGTAATCACTGGAGTCTGATTTTTCGATCCGAGTCGAAAGCGGTTGTGTCCTTCATCATGCCTAGTCGCTTCCTTTGCATCAAGTGCAATTACGTTGCGCTGCGACATTCATCCTTTCCTATTGCACTCAGCAACCTTGTGTAACTGTGGTGATTGATCTCATCCATTGTTCTCTTAGAGACACTGTATGCTGTCATTAGTCGTCTTTTGCAACATTAGCACGGTGAATTCGGCGGTGGAAAGATTGTCTCGAAATTCTGACACCTCTGATGGTGCCGCCGATACGGTGCGACCTGAAACGTCGTTTCGACGCGTCTCATGATGCCATAGCAATTGAATACAATATAAACAATATAACGATCTGTCCCTAATCTAGCGCTGGAGAGGTACCGAAGTGGACATAACGGCGCGGACTCGAAATCCGTTGGGGACGCAAGTCCCACGTGGGTTCGAATCCCACCCTCTCCGCCAATTCAAACTTCCGCTTCCGAAAGGAAACCGGACGCACTACCTGCGGCGCGGAATGGGGCAAAAAACAGCGTCGCTTGGCGACAAGCGCTGGGGACGGGTCGCACCGAAGCGCGCGGATTGGTCACGAACCGTAGGATTCGTTACGATTTTTTTGGTGATATCTTAATACTCTATCTGTTGATAAAATCGCAAGAAAAGCTATGAGTAAATCCAGTGCGAAAAATTTGGTGAAAATATGACAAGAATCAGACTTAAAAAAAGAATGTTGCAAGGTGACGTTGCAGAGTGCTGGATTTAGATCGGTCGTATATCAGCCACGTTAAAAACGGTAAGCAAAATAAAAGATCACCGGAGGTGCTTCGGTGTATCAGTTAGTATTATGTTAGAATAAACATATGACTCAAAAAATCACCGCATACTTATGGTTCGACAAAGAAGCGGTTGAAGCTGCCGAATTTTACACTTCTATATTTCCGGATTCCAAGAGGACTTTCGTTTCCCAAATCAAAAACACACCATCAGGCGATTGCGATATTGTCAGCTTTGAACTTATGGGCTATGAGTTGCAGGCAATTAGTGCGGGGCCACACTTTAAGCCAAATCCATCCATCTCATTCATGGTTAATTTTGATCCAAAATATGACAGGGATGCGCGGAAGCAGATTGATGAAATTTGGGATAAGTTATCTGAAGGTGGCAAAATACTCATGCCCCTAGATACATACCCATTTAGTGAACGCTATGGTTGGATTCAAGATAAATACGGATTTTCGTGGCAGTTAATTTATACTGATCCAGAAGGAGAAGATCGTCCGCGTATCATTCCTTCCTTCCTTTTTGTAACAGACACGTGCGACAAAGCTGAGGAAGCAACAGAGTTTTATCTCTCTGTTTTCAAAAATACCAAGCGTGGTGCTATTAGCCGTTACCCTGCTGACTCGGAACCGAATAAAGAAGGCGCGATGATGTTTACCGACTTTAAGCTAGAAGATCAGTGGTTCGCAGCAATGGACGGAAGCACGCGCATGCATGACTTCACTTTCAATGAAGCGATTTCATTGATGATTAACTGTAAAGACCAAAAAGAAATAGACTATTACTGGGATAAACTTTCCGCGGTGCCGGAAGCAGAGCAATGTGGCTGGGTTAAAGATAAATACGGAGTTTCTTGGCAAATCCTCCCTCGACACATGGATAAGTTGGTAGCTGAAAGTCCCCCAAAGGTAGCCGCTATGCTCAAGATGAAAAAGATACTCATTGCTGATCTTGAGAAAGCGAATGAAAAATAAATAATGAGTAAAGGATCGCTCCAATTTACAGCGCGACCACCAACCAATGCCGAAATTTGTAAAGGACGCTTTACCAGAAGCGAAGGTGATGGACGATTCCAAACAGCGCCCGGCGTACTAGCAAAACGATTATTTGGGTTGGATAAATCGCGCCGTGAACGATGAGAAAAAACAAAAGGGTTTATCTCAAACGCTCGAAGAATTAAAATCATGCGGTGTATATATAGGAATGAAGCTTTGTACGCGCACTGGGTGGGGCAAGCACATGAACTACCGTGGACTTGACCGAAGCCACTGAGCGTACACACGAAAGCGCTGGAAACAAAATCATAAAATCTCCTTTCAATTTTTTTGCGACTCCTCCCTACACCCCCGGTTTTTGAAAGGTAAGGAAATTTTTGGTTTGCGACTGAAGGGAACGCGAGGCGCACAGAATCAGGTGTTTTGTTCAAAATGGGTTCGAGCAAAAGTTAATATTTCTTCGCCAATTGAAGTCACCTGATTGGCGTGCACCAATGAGCGAGCACCACCGTTGAATGACGATGGGAACAGTGGCGGATGCAAAGTGCACTGAAGGATGGAATGACCATCACTGGCTTGAAAACTCTGGTTAGCTGTTTCAATATGAAGTCAACTAACTGGCCAATCGAAAAACTCTGCAGTAAAAAATCATACCGAAACTGTAGTAAAGGCATACTATGGATAGAGATTATCGCCGGTTTTCAACACTCAGCCTTGCCACGCAAATTGACTGTAATCGCGTGAAGAACAGAAACAATAGCGCTTGTCTTGACCGGCATTCAAGGATGACTTCATGCGACCATGGCCAGCAATCTAGAAAAACGGTGCCGATGTATTGGTATTGCAAATGACTGGCAACGAACTGGAAAACTCGCAACAGAATCTGCAGGTTTTTGAGGACTCGGCGGCGAACGCACCAGCATCGGAGTTCCAGCGCATTGAATTTACCGGTACCGCGCGAGACTACTTCGGGATCTGGATCGTTAACGTGCTGTTGACTCTCGCAACGTTAGGCATCTACAGTGCCTGGGCGAAAGTGAGGCGCCTGACGTATTTCCGAAATAACACCAAAATCGCGGGTTACGGATTTAGTTACCATGCTACCGGACTGCAGATATTCAAAGGACGACTGGTGGCATTTGTCATCTTGCTGACTCTGAGCCTGGTTGCAAATTTTCAACCACTGGTGGCGATTTTCGTTTGGTCGGGAATACTGTTTCTTACTCCTTGGCTACTGAACAGCTCATTGAAATTTAACGCTAGAATGACCTCGTATAGAAACGTTAGATTTAACTGGCACGGAACTTACTGGAAATCATTCTGGTGGTTGGTAATCGCACCGCTGGTGGGTTTACTCAGCCTTGGCCTGCTAACGCCGCTGTTCTCCAAACACTACTATCGGTACTTTGCCAGTCAACATTCCTATGGGACCACCCGATTTCAATCGGACCCGACGGCCGGCAGTTACTACCTTGCGTTCCTGCTTGGTGTCATCTTGCCAACTGCGGTACTCGGCAGCCTGATTACAGCCCTGGTTTTACTGATTCCTTTCGAAATCAGGAGTTCTCCTGAATTTATACCGCTGGTGTTTCTGCTGCCGGTTATTATGCTGGCGACTGCTGTATTTTCTATGTCATTCATTTACCGGGTGCTATGCAGGAACATCATGGTCAAAACGTTGACCTTGTCTGAGGTGATGGAATTTAACTCAGATATTCACCCTGGCCGGTTCATCTGGATCAGTTTGAGCAATCTGGTTGCAGTCGTGGTGACCATCGGTCTGCTTCTGCCGTGGGCAACCGTACGAATTTACCGTTATCTCGCCGAGTGCACTCAAACTAGAATCCACGGCGATATGAATCAGTTTGTTGATGACGCACGGGTATTGCAATCTTCTTTCGGACAGGAATTTGCAGACTTTGAAGGCATTGACGTGAGCATTTGAATGTCCTATACCGGCGAATACTTCGACAGCCTGTCATCAAAGTCTACGGATGCAGAAGTCACCATCCGGGGCAAGACTGCTGAAATCCGGGTGGATGGTGACCTCCACAAGCAGCAGTTGATCATAGACAGCATTCAGGATAGACGGGATATTCACTTTGCCGATGGTTCACTGTTTATTCTGCACCATCAGTTGTCCGCCAATGAAGTCGCGCAACTGTCAGGTAAATTGGCCCGGGTGATTGCTTGGCTGGAGTATTTTTCACCCAAAAGGGCGCTGATCCTTGCGTTGATTTTTGTCAGTGCGATTATCCTTTATCGGTTGGTGTTACTCACTTTTACTCCTTTCGCGGTTGCGATTTTTCCACCGGCTTGGGAAAGGAAGATTGGTGAAAATGCCTACCAGTCTCTGCGGTACGTCTATCTCAAACCCTCTCAGTTGCCCGCCGAGCAAATTGACAGATTGACCACTGCAGCCGAGCAACTCCTGCGCCTCAGTGAATTACCTGAGAGTGTGACGATCAAGTTTCATCAGTCAGGAAAAATCTTCGGTCCCAATGCGTTAGCGTTTCCGGGTGGCCCGATCGTGGTAACCGATGAGCTGGTGGAACTGCTTGTCAAGGATGAACAGGTGCTCGGTGTGATTGCCCACGAGGTCGCCCACATTAAGCACCGTCATTCATTGAAGCAGATCGTAGAACTGGTGGGCGTGTCAGTATTGGTTGGCATCATCTTCGGTGCCAACGAAGCGCTCATTGAAGAGGCCTCGGCGATTGCGGTGGATTTGTGGGCATTGAATTTGAGTCGGGATTTTGAACGAGAAGCTGATTTAATGGGCATCCAACTTCTACAGGAAGCCGAGATTGACCCGATTCATTTTATGGACGCGTTGCATAAACTCACTCGACACTTCTGTGAAGGGCTGCCGGCCGCCCAACTCCAGCAATGCATTGACAATGAATCAAACAACTGGTTGTCTACGCATCCCACTGGTGCTCAACGTCTCGAATACCTGGAGGAATTCAAATGATTGGCCTATGGCACCGCCAGTTGTATGGGTGCGCGATACCGATCTCGAAGGTCACGACGAAATACCCGAGGCGTATTGAAACGGCAACAGACTCGGTGCGGATGGATGCCTTATGTCATTTCGGCAAATCAGTCAAAGTCCTGTGATCTGATCATCAATGTGGCAAAATCTGCACTGTTTCGACCACCGAAAATGTCAACATTTGATATTCTTATGTCACAGTAACGCCTTACCCCTTTTTGTGGAAATAAAAAATGAGAATGATCTTACCGAGTGTCTGTCCACTAGACTGTCCAGATACGTGTAGTTTATCCGTAACGGTCAACGACGATCAATTGATCGCAGTACGTGGTTCGAGTGCCAACCCCTATACCGACAGTTCCATCTGCACCAAGGTGGCCCGTAGCTACCCGGAAATGGTACATGGTGAAAGTCGACTGAAAACCCCACTGAAAAGAACCGGCCACCGCGGTGGTGGAGAATTTAGCCCCATTACTTGGGAGCAGGCTCTCGACTTGATCTATCACGGTTTTGCAGACGCGATAGAACGCTATGGGGCACAATCCATTCTGCCTTTTAATTATGCCGGACCACACGGTGAACTCGCCGGTGGTTCCATGGACCGACGATTTTTTCATCAGTTGGGTGCGTCTCTTTTGGAGCGTGGACCTTTGTGCGGAGCGGTTCGAGAAATGGCCTACACCAGTCTCTTCGGGTCGGTTCCCGGTATGCCACCGGAACAGGCGCTGCAGTCGGACCTGATTGTCATTTGGGGTAACAATGTGACGGTATCCAATCTACACTTCGCCAAAATTACCAAATCCGCGCGCGAACAGGGTGCCCGAGTCGTTACCATTGATCCAAAACGAACGCGAATCGCAGAACAGAGTCATCTGCATCTGCAGATTCAGCCGGGAACGGATGTCATTCTAGCGATGGCAGTGGCCGCTGAATTGGAACGTCGCGATGCCATTGACCTTGCCTTTGTCGAGCAATGGACAATTGGCTTCGAGCGATATATGGCACAGGCGCGACAGTATGGCATTGACGATGTGGAAATGATATGTGGTGTCAACAGACAGCAGTTCTATAGCTTTGTGTCATATTACATGAATGCGCAGAATGCCGCAGTGTCCATCGGCAACGGTATTGAACGCGGCCACAGCGGTGGTTCCGGACTACGGGCGGCCATGGCACTGCAGGCGTTGACCGGCAATCACGGTCGTCGCGGTGCCGGAGTGATCGCAAAACCCGGTTGGGCGGTTCCCAAGACGGCAGCTCGTCTTCAACGACCAGACCTGATACCCAACGGCACCCGCAAGTTCAATATCATTGAGGTACCCGAGTTGATATTGGACAAAACACTTCAGCCACCGATCATGGCCATGCTAATCTACAACCACAATCCGGTGGCAACACACCCTCATCAGAACCGAATGATGCGAGCGCTGTGCCGGGACAATTTCAGAGATCCTGACCTAAAAGCCCACTGCGATGCATGATAGGTCTGAGCAACAGTCATTATATCAACCGGTTATCACCATTTCGCCCTTCATTCATCGGTGCGGAGTGTCCCATATAGGGTTGACACAAAAAACCGCCCGTCGCGGTCGGTGCCGGGTTGCTTTTCGGCCGGCTCGGCCCGCCTCCTGAAGCCGGTGCTGCACGGACTGATGACGGTTCTGCAGGGGGCCGTCACCGTGGGGGGATGACGCCGGGGCACTCCCGGTGACCGTCTTCATTCAGCCGCCGAAAACACCTTCGAAACAGAAAAAAACTGACCCGGTGCCTTGCGTTGTGTGTATAATTAGGATATGACTTATATATGCAAATAAACCCCGGAGATTAAGCACCGATGACCAGTATCTACAATCCGCGCACCGCCCCGGAACTGGACCTGACGCCGGGCGAGGCAACGCCCATCACCGGCGTCCTCACCTGGACCACCGATGGCGAGACGGTCACCTATTTTGCCCAGCTGGAGTTCATCACCCAACATCGGCACGGTGATACCAACGCCATGAAAAAGCAGGCCGCCCGGTTTTATCATTGCAACCACGTGAGCATCCGGGATCTGGCGGCTTCCCTGCCGCTGTCGCGTTCGACCATCGTGCGCGCGATCCGGCAGTGGCAGGAGCAGGGCGAGGAGAGTTTCGATACCCCTCGCACCAGTGCCGGACGCGGTCGTTCGGTGGTCACTGCGGCACAGGCCGAACAGGCGACCGCACTGCTGGCCCAGGGACTCAGCGGGCGCCAATGTGCGGCCGAACTGGGTATCGCCACCAGTACGTTCAATGACAATCTAAGGGCCGGCGTGATCCCACTACCGACCGATGATCCGCCCCCGGTCAGTGAACCGTCGGCCCGGTCGCAGGCCGACCGACAGCCGGCCGCCGGGCGGGCCTGCCATGATTCGGAACGCCGCCAGCTGGCGGCCGTCGGCCTGCTGGACGCGGCGGTGCCACGTTTTGACGAACCGGCCCGGGCGGTGACCCACGGCGGCGTACTCACGGCACTGCCCATGCTGCTCAAAGAAGGACTGCTGTCGGCCACTCACGGCCTGTTCAAACTGCCGGCCGGCTTTTATGGCCTGTCCACCATCCTGCTGCTGCTCGCGTTCCTCACCCTGACCCGGACCCGCAGCTTTGAAGCCCTGCGCCACCAGTCCCTCGGCGAGTGGGGGCGACTGCTCGGCCTGGACCGCTGCCCCGAAGTCAAGACCCTGCGGAGCAAGATCAAGGCACTGTGTGCCGCCCCCGAGACCCTCCAGCAGTGGCATGACCGCCTCGCCCGGCAATGGTTCGCCGGGGTCGCCGATGAATGGCTGACGGTGGCGGTCGACGGTCATGTGAAAGTCTACAGTGGCCGCCGCGGACGGCTGCCCAAACACTTCGTCTCGCGCCAGAAAGTCTGTCTGCCGGCCAGCGTCAGCTACTGGGTCAACGCCTTGAACGGCTCGCCGCTGATCTGCATCCATAAGGAACTGGACCCCAAACTGGTGCAGGTGCTCGAACATGACGTATTGCCGGCCCTGCACCGCCTGGGCGTGGTGCCGACCACCGGCGACCGCCACTCACCGCCGGCGGCCACCCTGGTGTTCGACCGCGAAGGCTGGAGTCCCGACCTGTTCGCCCGCCTCGCCACCCAGGGCGTGGCCTGCATCACCTGGCATAAGAACCACCAGGGTGCCGACTGGCCGGTGACCGACTTCAAACCCGGTGCCGTACCTCTGTACGGACCGGTGCACACCACCACGCACACCATCCTGCTGGCCGAAAAACCACAGCGCCTGCGCAACGGCCTGCCGGTGCGACAGCTGCGCCGGCTGATGCCCGATGGTCGCCAGATGCCGCTCATCACCACGCATCCGAGCCTGCCGGCCACCCAGGTCGCCGGGGCCATGATGTCGCGCTGGAATCAGGAAAATTACTTCAAATACATGAAACAGCACTTCCAGCTCGACACCCTGACCGAACACACCCTGGCCCCGGTCCATCCCGACCAGCTGGTGGTCGACCCCGGCTATCGCGACCTGCAGCGCACCATCGACCGCCAGCGTAAACTGCTCCACCGCCGCCAGGTGCAGGCCGCCCGGCGACCGACCGACACCCTGACCGCCGAACTCCAGCACCTGCAGACCACGCTCGACCAGCTCCTTGAGCAGCGCCGCAGCCGCCCGCGCAAAGTCCGCGTCGGCGACCTGCCGGTCGACCAGCAGCCCCAGGCCCTGCCCTGGCCGACCCGCCTGTTTCTGGACACCATCCGCAGCCTGTGTTATCGGGCCGAAACCGCCATGATGAACGGCCTGACCGCCGACGGACCACCGCGTGGCGACGAACGCACCCGTCTGGCCGCCCTCATGCAGACCGATGCCAACCTCATCCCCGAGCCACACCACCGGCAGCTGCGGGTGCAGCTCCTCGGCCTCGGCAGCCACGGCGTTGATGAGTCGTTCCAGCCCCTGCTCGAGGCCCTCAATCGTACCGCCACCGTCTATCCGGGCACCGACTGGCGGATGGTTTATGAACTGTTACGCTGACGCACCGCCACGCCTCAGGCCACCACCAATGCGGCCTCGACCGCAGCACCGAATCAGTATAAAATGAGGCACCGAAAAGTAAAAAAACAGGTCAGAATTATTGGTTAAGGTCAAGATCTCTGAATTTATTCGTGGTTGGGTGTGACATTGTGATGACCGACAGT
The DNA here is from genome assembly GCA_965116205.1 of Arenicellales bacterium. Classification (GTDB taxonomy): domain Bacteria; phylum Pseudomonadota; class Gammaproteobacteria; order Arenicellales; family JAJDZL01; genus JAJDZL01. Next base: position 1,639,835 of record OZ220493.1, read on the forward strand.
ATGCGCTATGCTGATGTCATTTTGCCAGCAGCCAGTCATTTCGAGTGCGAAGATATTTATGGCGCTTACGGGCAAAACTATGTTCAGCGAGCGGCTCCGGTAATTTCGCGAGTCGGCGAAGCACTACCTAACACTGAGATCTTCCGGCGGCTGGCCGCCCGATTTGGATTTACTGATGAGATTTTTCGGGCGTCAGATCAAGCATTAATGGATGATGCCCTAGATGGTAACGACGGACGATTACAAGGGTACCGCCCGAGCGAAATTCCACTGGACCGCGCCATTGAGTTCAAGTCGGCCGACGGCGAGGATATCATTCTCTGTCATAACGTGGCGCCAGCTACCCCATCTGGCAAAATTGAGTTGTATTCTCAGACTCTTGAAGACGAATATGGATTCGGCGTGCCGCGCTATCGTCGGGTGAAGAAACATCATCCATTCACACTGATCTCTCCATCTTCTAAAAAACGCACCAATGCAACCTTTGGTGGCTGTCAGGATTCACAATCGTGCGAAGTTCTAGAAATGAATCCGATAGATGCGGCGAAAAGGGGGTTACAATCCGGCGATCGGGTTGCAGTTTGGAACGAACAGGGTAAAGTTGAGTTGGAGCTTTCGATTACCGATGCCACGCGCCCGGGGGTGCTTTATTCACCGAAAGGCACCTGGCTGAACACGAGTAGCACCGGCCAGACGGTCAATGCACTGATCCCAACTGATATTCGTGCGGACCTTGCATCCGGTGCCTGCTACAACGAAACATTCGTTAAGGTATCACTTATCGACTAATAAATCTAGAGCCTCCACTGCTTACACGTTGCAAATTTTCACTCCTCCAGCTGTCAGGTCAAAGTTTATCTGGGATGGAGCAATCATCTGCATTCGAGTTCAATTCGGGAATTTTTTCGCTGTCGAGTCGGCCGATTGGAATCGGTAGAATTTAGCAGTCTGTGCCAGTTAACGATACTTGTTCCGTTCCGCCGTTCTGTAGTTTGTGGAGTTTGTTTTTGGGTTGATTCTTCAGTTGTGTTCGCATCAGAATCATACGCTCGTACAGATATCCGATACGACGACTACCGGTGGATTCAAACAAAAATGGCGCGATGGCGTGAATAGTGCAGGCGATGGCGCCAATGAACATGTGTCCTGCGAAAGACAGTGCAAAGTTCATGTGCTGAAAGTATGTTTCTTCAGTTTCCTCAAGATGTTTGGTAAAGAATTTCATCGTTGCTATTACTGGGCTTGAAAAGGTTAACCAATTGAAGAAAGAATAGCATAGTGATGACGCAAATACAAACTGTAATGACTAAAAATAAGCATAAAAATAGTCATTTATTTTTAAAATAATGCAGAAACAAGTAAAAATTTTCTAGTCTTTAGTTTCATTGATCGGCAATCGGCGAAAAATGGCGTTGAAAATTGTGTCAAATAACAGAGTGAAAGTCCTCTGCATGGTGTCGCAACCTTGATTGAGAATTTGCTCGCAAGCAAATTCTCAAATTGATGGGGTAGAAAAGTTAATTGATAGCGAGTTGTGAATACTCAACGCGATGCTGATGTCAACCTGAGGTAGAACTTGAAGATTAGGGATGCTCGCTCCCATTCAATGCCTCCATTGTCCGGACGAATGGAAGGTTGAATTCCATTGTATGTTGCCATTTTTTGGTCGTAAACCTTTTGGTTGCCAACACATCGTCTGCCAATGTCTATCAGTCCCTGATGGTTTACCGGCCCGTGAAATCCCGAGCCGAACTACACCGATGCAGGGCAGAATAATGCCGCTGGCTGGGCACGATAGCGGCATGGAATGTGGCCGTATTTGTGCGTCCGTCCGGCGGTGTGCGGAATGGTTGCAACCATTCCCGCACACCGGACCATTAATTTTCCATCAGACATTGAATATTTGAGTATAATTGATTCAGTTTTTTATAACACATGACCGATCATTATTTGAGCCAGGAGGGGTTGTAATGTGCGGAAAGTTTAATTTTATGACGCTAATCCATGGTGCAATCGGCACTCCTGAAAATGGCGCTGATGCACGGCCACGCGCAGAATCACTCCAGAATTTCTGGGGGGGGGGGGGGGGGCGATTAACACACTCGGTCGCCCAACTGTTTTCAACAGCCGTTTTCGTCGGACTGTTGCTCCTGCTTCCATCACCCGCGCAAAGTCAGAACAAGGCCTGTGGTGAACCCACCACCCTAACGTCGGGAGACTGGCGTGCACCGGAGGTGACCTGTGATACAAGCCTGAAGCACTCGCTATCAGCCGCAGAGGTCAACGCGTTGGACGAAATGGACCATGCAGTAGTTGGTTATCAGGTAACTTCCGGCACCGACGGACTGAAAGTAACGCTCAATGAGGGAATCAACATTGATGGCTCTCCCCCCATTTCAATGTCCTCCGTTCCTTTCCTAAAGACAGGTGTCGGTGTTTGGGCTGAAAATAACGCATCAAAAGGCATCTGGATCGTCTCGCGTAGCAACATTTTCGCGAACCTACATGCGATTTTGGCCAAAGTCGAAGATGCCGACGTTCCGGTACGGATTGACGTGCTGGGTGGCACGATACGCAGCGCCCAAGCTACTGGAGCCATCAAATACCAAGGTAGTGAAAGTAAAGGTGACGTGACCATAAATTTTGCCGGATATATCAATGCTCGGGGTGGCATAGTCGGGAATTATAGCCAACCCCAGTTGGCAAGGGGCATTGACATTTATCGGAGCGCTGCTTTGGGAGGCGATATCACAATCGCACTGAAAAAAGGTGGAAAAATCGACGGTAAAATCAGTGAAGGTGTTTACATTCATGATGAATATGCGCCGGCGCCCACCGAGGATGGAGAGGACAAAGGCGATTCTCAAATCCGAGTGACCACCGAGATGGGTTCGAGCATTGGCACCGCGAGTGGGCCGGTGAACTCACATGGTATGTTCATCTGGGTTCAGTACAACCGGGCGACAGCGGCACAAAAGGATGTCACCATCACCCACGGTGGGGAGATCTATTCGAAAGCTGAAGTGATCAAGGTGGTGTCGGCCAACAGCAACGGCGGTAAAGGCACCGCCACCGTCACTATTGAGAAGGATGGCGTGGTGCAGGCGATCAACCCCGCCAACAGAGGTAAATTTGGCATTTTCCTGGAAACGCCGGATCGGATTACGGCAGGTGATACCAGCACCCGGCGCAAACAGAGTGTGACCGTTCACGGTAAGGTTCTGGGTGAACAAAATGGTGGAGCTTTCTACCTGAAATGGGGTGGCACCATCCACTTGGGTCCTGACGCCGTGCTACGGCCGGCCGTGATCGGCAATGATTATCGGACGGTGGTGGTTGACACCCCGGATGGCAATGCCAATTTCAGGAATCTGCGCATTGAGATTGACCGTAACTGGCGAGACATCGTGAACATTTCCAACGGTGGAACGAATGGTAAGACCAAGACGGAAATCGTGTATCGAAACGAGGAAGGGGGTGAGTGGATGACACTGGCAGATGGCACCGTGGTTGACACTAAGGTGCTGGAGCAAAAAGTTCCCTGCGGGTTCTACAACGACTGTCAGATGACGGAAACCATCACTGCGAAGCTCACGCCGTACAGCCGCAATTATTTTTCGGTGTTGTTCAGTGGCTCATTAAGTGAAGAGCGAACGGTGCCTGCGGGAGTGCGCGAGCCATCCAAACGCGGCCGCACGTATGAAGTCCTGCCCTCGGTGCTGTGGGATTTGACCGGCAGCATAGATACCTATCAGCCGGAGATTTCGGCGGACGGCGGTGCGGCAGGTGCAACGCAGGTTGCACAGAGCGGCACGATGGCAGTGATGGACGATGGCGGTTCGGTGGACTACCGGGGCTGGGGGCGCTTTGATGGCAGCAGCAGTGAACGTCGCCTGGACAAGTCCCTGGCTGCGGATCTGTCTTATCAGCTGTCGCATCGTGGTTTTGCGGCCGGGGTGGATGTGAGCGCTGATAATGGCTGGGTTTACCGGGTCGGTCTGCATCGGCGCCAGAGTAAGGCCCGGGTGACTGATGGTGGTCAAGTGGAGGCACTCGGCACCGGTGGCGGTGTTGGCATCGCCCGCGCGCTGGGTGCCGGGCTATCGGTGCATGGCTGGCTGGGCGGCACTCAGTTCGATGACATTGAGATCATGTCGACCGAGATGGTGGGCGGCAATTCCATTGAGATCGATCAGAAAACCAAGGGCACCAGTTATACTGTGGGGCTGGGGCTGGCACAGCGCCGGACATTCGGTGGCCTGGCATTGACACAGCGCGGTGACCTGATGTGGTCATCGGTGTCAATGAAGGATTTCAAGGCCTCTTACACGGCCGCAGTGACCAGTAGTATCAGCAGCACCGGTGCGCAACAGAATACTCCGCCGGAGCCGATGAACGTGGTGGACACCGTGGTCATGAAAAAGGATTCGGGGCTGACCGGTCGCTACGGCGTGATGCTGGAAGGTGAATACAAGGATGCCTCCGGGGCCTGCTGTCGGCTGTTCGGTTCCTTGGATCTTGAACATGATTTTCATGCCAAACGGCAGGTGACGATTTCCAGTACCGGTGTTTCAGTGGCCGACATTGCCCGGTCGGAGGTCAAACCGACGTCGATGCGGCTGGGCTTCGGTGGGTCGAAGAGTTGGAACGGTGGTGAATCGGCGATTTCGGGAGCAGTGTATCACACCACGGCAGGCGGTGGCAACAGCATGCTCAGTGGCAACATCGCGGTGTCCTTCAGATTTTAGTCGCTCATGGTAGAGTGAATTTCAGACCTGACTCCGGTTGCATCGCATGTCCGATGATGACCGGAGCAGGTCTCGAAAAAATATGAGCGGCGTAACAACTGCGCACCTCGGAGGAAACCAGCTGCCAAAACTTTTGAATGAGTCTGAGGAAGTTGGTGCTAGGCGTTGGCTTGATGTAACTGCGTTACCAGTCGATTGGCTTGTGATCAAGGTAGACGTTTCTACTGAGCTGATGCTGTCAAGCACACCTGACTGACAACATAAATGAAGCGGTCAAATCATGTATGTGAGGAGTTGACTGATTTCAAATGACTTCATCCATGCGGTGAGTCGTTTCTCCGAACCTTCGTAGCGCCGGCTGTTTCAGCCCGGTATACAGTTTATCAATATTCCGATCAACTTCCTGTTTCGATCGTTCAAATAAACTGTGGCCACGGATGTCGGATTCAACCAGAAATGGGCCAAACTTTTCAACTTCAAGAATCCAGATCGCTTGTGCGATACCCAGTTCTTCAACCCAATAGGCTCCCGACACGCGTTTGATACCACGACCCAAAAGGGCGCCGGTTCCATAACCGACGGTTGTGAGATAAACTGCACCGTTGGGCACGAAATATTGTTGATAATCGGATTGTGGCATACCACCTTTACCGATGACTACTTTGCAGTCGGTCAATTGAAACCAGCGTTCCATCCACTTCGAAAATCGAAAACTGGCGGTCGCAGTAACCGCGCCGACCGTGTATGTGCCATCTGATGCGATACTGGCTGCCGGCGAACAGTGAAAATTAATGTTTGAAATCTCAGTCAGAGTAGTGGGTGGGGATTCACCTTCATCAAGAATTTTTCGATAAACACCTTCGCGGCCGGTATAAATTGGCCCATTGATGTAAACAACATTTCCGATCTCCAGCTGAACCAGATCTTCCGGTTTTACTGGTGCCTGCAACTCAACAAGAGTCTGTTGTGCGTCCATTATTCGACTTCCTCCCGTCGATGGTAGGGGGTGAACCATTTGGGGTCGGTGCGAAATTCTGTCACACCGTCAGCAAAGACGCGCACGACCGCACGCCTCGAAGACAGACAAAAACTGTGAATACTCACCGGCATGCCGCCCGTATGAGTATGCGCCACTTCAATATGGCAGTCAACCACCATAGAATTGCCAACAAAGCCCATTGCCCCCATGCCAATCTGGTTACCCAGTTCCTTCAATTCGTCTTCAAGTTTGGCTATTTCGGTGTCTGGATGCCGGTCTCCAACAACCCGGAGACAAGCGGCCTGTTTACCCAACACCATGCAAGTATCTTTGCTACCGCCGATCCCTACGCCAACAATGGCCGGTTGACAAGCCAAGCCGCGGCGACCAAACTGGATCATGGTGTCCAGAAACATCTTCTTGATACCATCCCAACCGTCGCCAGGAAACAGCATGCGGTAGTCTGTACCAAACAATCCACCCTTGTGCACGGTCGTGATATCCAGCCAGTCGGCATCGGGCTCCACCGAGTATTCAATTTCCGGCGCGCGGGTGCCAACATTGTTGTTGTGATCCTGGCGCGTCAGTGGATGGACGCGATTGGGGCGCAGGGGGATACTAGCAGTGGCTTGTGCAGTGGCCCGACGCAGGGCGCGTTCCAATGCGACAAAACCGCCTTGAATGGTTACTTCGTTACCAAACTTGACATAGTAGCGAGGTAAACCCGTGTCTGCACACATGGGTCGTTGGTCGGCAATTGCGGCATCCCAGTTATCAATCATCGTGTCTAGTACAAAACAGCTCAGTGTGCCTTTTTCATTGGCGCGGGTAGCAACAATACCTTCCCGATAGTCATCGGGTATCCTGATGGCCGCCTGGCGAGTCAATTCGCAGGCCGCTTCTTGGATGATTGATTCGGTAATCAATTGACGATGGTCCTAGGGACGTGCAGAGTCTTAACGGTCAGGGATGCAGTCGGGTAAATTCAACTGCAACGGTGCTAACGACTATTTTATGTTCTTTCAGAGCGGCTCGTGTAAATCGTGACTCTGGCAATGGTCCAGTCTGCGGATGATCGGTCCGATAATGTGCGCCGCGCGAATCGGTACGCGCCTGCCCGGCGGCAACGATCGCACGACTGACCAGAATTTGATTTTTCAGGTTGAGGTATTCGTGCCAGCTCATGTTGAACTCTCGAGCTGTAGATGGCAGACCGCTTTGCTGCAGTATTGTCGACAAGTTCAGTAGCTGCTGTTCAGCGAGTTCTAAACTCTGCATGGAACGCAATATACCGGCGCGTTCCCACATGATTTCATACAGTGTTTCGCGAATAGTATTCAAATTACCCGGTTGACCCTGAAACGATTCAAGTACCTCGTTGATTGATGATTCCACTAAGTCACAGTTCGGTTCCGCATACTGCCCGTTTTTGGTCACCCATTCGGTAGCCGCATCACCGGCAATCCCGCCGAACACCGTTGCGTTGCCGACACCATTGCCACCCAATCGGTTGGCTCCATGGACGCCACCGGTGTCTTCACCGGCGGCGAAAATGCCGTCGATTGCGGTGGTGCAGTCAGTGTGAATTTCAATGCCACCCATAATGTAGTGGGCGGATGGCGTAACTTCAACTGGACTGGAAACCAAATCTAGTCCGATGTCAGCACAGCGTTTCACCATGCCCCGAAACTGGCGTCGAACCGAGTCTGGATCGAGATGTGTCATGGAAATAAACACGCCACCATTGGGTCCGGTTGCTCCATTTCGCATCTGTTCAAACATCGCGCGGCTGACGATATCACGGGTGGCGCGCTCGCCACGCTCGTCGTAGTCGAGCATGAAGCGTCGATTGGCATTGTCAATCAGGTGTCCACCGGCGCCGCGCAAGCCTTCCTCTATGATAGTGCCGGTAATACGGGTATCTGTTCCGGCCAACAGTCCGGTGGGGTGAAACTGAATCATTTCCATGTCGCGCAAAGCAATACCGGCGCGCAGGGCCAATGCCAGTCCGTCGCAGGATTTATCAGCGGAAGGGGTATGAAACTTGTACATGGTAGGACCCGCACCCGTTGCTATGACAACCGCCTGGCACCGAACGAGTTTGAACTGGCCGCTGCGGATGTCCAGCAGTAAAACGGCGGTGATTCTTTGCCCATCGCGGGTGGTGATCAATTCGATGGCGCGGTGTTCTTCAAGAACATCAATGGGTTTGGCGCGGACCTGTTCGGACAGTCGATTCATAATTTCAATGCCCGTCAGGTCACCTTTGTGAACGGTTCGATCGAAAGTTTGACCGGCGAATGCTTTTTGATGCATTGTGCCATCTGGATTGCGGTCGAAAAAGCAGCCATGCTGGTTTTCCAGCTCAAGGACTCGTTCTGGCGCGGTGGATACTAAAATCCACGCCAGTTCCTGATTGTTGATCCATTTGCCACCTTCGATGGTGTCACGAAAATGCGCCTGTAGTGAATCGTTTTTACTCAGCACAGCGTTGTACCCCCCTTGGACCATGCGCGTACAGCCGGATTTGCCAAGCAACCCTTTGGTTACCACCATCACACGGTTGTTCGGGTTGCCATGATAAGCATGAATGGCAGCCAACAATCCGGCACCGCCGGACCCCAGTACGACAACTTCAGCTTGAAGTTCCGGGACGGATACTGATCCGAACATCATGATTAAAGTGCAACGGCGGTGAGGAAAACAAGGCCGGTAACAATGCCAGCTAAAGCAACGCCGGCAATCAGCCGCGCATGATGATGCGGTACGGCGAACCACTCAATGATCAATATACGTATGCCACCGGCAAGATGCGCGGCAGCTAGGACAATCAATAGCGTCTCCGATAGTTTAACCCACGGTGTGGAGGTCCAGTTGAGGAAGTCGTCGAATCTCTGAGGGTTGTCAAGCAACAAGGAGAGTAGATAAAGGTGGATCGGCAAAAACAGTGCCAAACAGAGTCCAGATAACCGATGAATGGCAAATGCGATGTAGCCCGAGTGGCGTCGCTGATTCATCACCAGATGGCCTCCATTGCTTCCACACTCAACCATATCACACCGATGAAATACATCGTGACCACTAGATCGATGAATCGTCGATGAGCAGAGGTCCATTCGGCAAGTATTTTACGTAGACCGATCGCCGCGTGGGTGACGGCGGTTGCGACAAATAGGCCATAAAACAGGAACCAAAAACGATTACCGCGCACGCGCTCGACTATTTCCATAACACTGAGTCCACCTTGAACAGCATAGATGATAGTCACTAGATGCACTAGCAGCAGTAGCGCCAGCAGTGCACCACTGAGCCGCTGAATCGCAAATAGAGTCAACTCAGGACTGTTCAGACGACGATGCATAGATCAGTTGGGATATTCAACGGCCAGTTTTCGAAGTTCGCTGCGTCTGATTTTACCGGAACTGGTTCTGGGAAAATCATCAATGAACTGAATGACTCTCGGATACTCGTAAGCTGCCACCTTGGTTTTGACATGATGTTGCAGACGTTTACAGGTGACGGCGTTTTTCGACACTCCGGCATGCAACTGGATGAAGGCCATGACCACAGTGCCGCGCGCGGCATCCGGCTTACCGACTACTGCGGCTTCGGCAACATCATGGTGCGTATTCAGTGCGCGTTCTATTTCATGAGGCCCGATGCGATAACCGGCACTCTTAATCAGATCGTCTTTCCGGCATTGAAACCAGAAATACCCATCTTGGTCGCGCCAGGCGAGGTCACCGGTTCTGAGCCATTTACCAGATTTCAGACTGTCGACTCGACCATGGCGGTTCCAGTAACCGAGAATCAGCGTAGGGTCTTCGTCAGCCAGTGAAGCCACCTCGCCGACAACTCCGTCCGGCTGCTCGATTCCATGGTCGTCGATGATGGCTACCTGGCGGCCGGGAAAGGCGCGCCCCATGGAACCAGGTTTGGTGGGAAACAGGTGTTTACAGCAGCCAATCAGGTCAGTAAATTCAGTCAATCCATAAAGTTCGTTACAGGCCACTTGAAACTCTTCTTCACACCATTGCAGTACTTCACTTGGTAGATTTTCCCCGGAGGTGCAGATGACCCGCATGGCGAGGTTCCATTGGGTGCGTGGATGACGTACTTCGGCCAATCTCTTTAGCGCGGTGGCGGTCATGAAGGTGTGAGTGACCTGGTGACGTGCCATGAAATCGAAAGCCCAGTCTGCTGTAAATCGCCGATTGGTCGACACCACGGTTTGGCCATGTTGCCAAGCTGGAAAACAAAGATCGTAGAGTCCACCACTCCAGGCCCAATCTGAAGGGGTCCAAAAAACACCACCTGGCGCATCAAGTTCAAGGTTATAAACTAGATTTAGAGTCGGGCGGTAACAGTGTGCGCTACGGTGTGAGAACAGTGCCCCTTTGGGTTTGCCCGTGGCGCCTGAGGTATACATCAGCACTGCTGGGTCTTCAGTGGTTGTTGTAACCGGTGAAAAATCATCAGCTGGTACGGCGATCAACTCATCAAATGAAATTTCATTTGCCTTAGGATGGTGACAAACAATGATGTGCTGCAGACACTTCCAGCGCTCTACAACATTGCGTAACGGTGCCCAGTAGGCGGAATGAGTAATGATAACATGGGGTTTGGCATCATTGATGATGTGGGTGACAGCCTCGGGACCCAGCAGATGTGACATAGTCAGAGCAATAGCTCCGAGTTTGTAGATCGCCATATGCGCGACCGCTGTTTCCCAGCTTTGCGCGGTGTGCACCGCCACCCGATCACCTCTACGTACATTGAGATGGCGAAGGGATATGGCCAGTCGTGAAGCTAAGTCATCAATCTCCGAGTAGGTGCACACTCTAGTGGATTGGTCAGGATACTCGTGGATCAGCGCAATGCGTTCTCCCTGCCCATGGTGGGCATAGCGGCCGATCGTATCGGCGGCGATATTCGCATTGATCGGGACCCCGACACGATAACGATCACCGGTAGGTTCAATGTATAGATTGGTGGTCCTGGTTAGGACTGAAAAAACTGGATCCAACAAAGCTTAGTGTTAAGGAAAATACAGCTTAGGAATGTGATCGGCGAAGATGGTCGCCAGACATTTTGCGAGTAAACGACCCCAATACAGAATGTTGTCGTCGTTGGTCAGTAAGTCATTTCTGATCTCAATCGAGAGCGCTTGCAGACCGCGGGTCTCGGCGTGGCTACGGATGGTGTAATCACTGGTGTCGGTTACTGCGAAGATTGAGTTGACACCGAACTGGAGATCGGGTCGTTCGACTTGCAGTAGGCAGCGTAGGTCTCGGGCAACGTCAATCGAAGTGCGGGAGATTAAGTCGCCATGCCAACGCCGCGGTGGCTGATTGCGCAGTTGTGGACTGAAACTGTGGATGGCAACCATGGCCATTATCGGCGGCTCGCAGTCGTCGCAGATTTTGGCAATGGCATTGTGGTATGGCTTGAATATTGCATTGATGCGCGCGGCTTTCTGCTGAGCGGATAGATGGTGATTGAAGGGGATGGTTGTACCGTCACTGATGGGTGGACAGAGTTCAGGTGAGTCCAGCGGTCGATTCATATCAATGACGAGTCGTGAATAGCGTTGCATGACCAAAGTGGCATGCAAGGCTTTGGCGACGGTTTGGGCCATCATCCGCGCCCCGACGTCAATAGCAATATGTCGGTTCATATCCACTGCATTCGGCATTCGATTTTGGAGTTGTTTGGGTACGCTGTTGCCGGCATGGTCACAAACCACCAGTACGGGAATTGCATTATCAACCTTTTGAATTTCAACCGGGTGTGGGTCGTTGGCAGTCAGGAACTGGTGGTTGTCGTATTGGATCGCCGGAGAACGGCTTGTTGGGTATTTCATGTTCAACAGAATGACTTTGAATGATCGGGTTATAGACCAGGCGATTGGCGGCGCATTGACAGTAAATTCACCATTCCTGTACAACGCAATGCATAGCAGTCAGCGGACTGACGGTTAGGCACCGAAACCATCCATTTGTCGAAGCAATCGATTGATGCCTTGGCCATCAACCGTTCGACTGCAGCAGTCAACATACTCACTGTAGATTTGTCGATCGTGCGCAAGCATCTCAATGAAAGGCACCAAATTGGCAGAGTATGAATTGGCAGCCATAATTCCTGAAAATCGCTGTTGACTTAAACAAGACATGATTGCAACCTGATTGGGCTGTGTAATCAGGTTGACCGATGGTAGCCCCAAGCAGAACCGTTCCCAAGTACTGACACCAACAGCGCCGATACCCAAGTCCGCATGGGTAATTTTATCAGCCATGTTCTGAACGTTGACCTCAGTCGTGCAATTCATTGACATTGAAGCACACTGATTTTCGATTTTCGGCGTGTGTAAAAACCCCAAGCCTAGCACAACATTAATCTCAATATCAGTTCGCCAGTCGATTCGATTTAAATGATCAAGTACCTGTCCAGTGAGATTTCTGTCATCTACACCCCCCAATGACACCAGTATTTTCTGCACGCAGTGCGATTGTTGCCGCCGGTTCAACGCGGTTTCTCGCCACTCATTAAACTCAGGACGTAACAGGGCGTAATTGGTGCCCAGTAGCAATCTGCAGTTTGGTGGTACTAAGTGTTGATAGTCTGCCACTTTGCGGCCATAAACACAATCCACCAGCACGTCACAATCGTGTGGACGATTGGCCAAATCGTCAACCACCAGAATTCTCTTCACGTAGTTGCGCAGAGCTGACTCCCACTGTTGGTCGAGGTGGTAGTGATCAACAATCAGCCAGTCAATATTCCGGTTGCCTAAAATGGTTTGTGTTTGTGCCAAGTCTTGGCACCACTCAATGACATTGCTTTGCCAATCGGTAGGGCGCTGAACAGAGTCTATAGTGGCATTGGAAACCGCCACGGTCGCACATTCAAAACTATGTCTCTCAATCAACTCAACCCATTTCCTCTCCTCACCAGAAGATACAAAAAGAACTTGCGCACCATCTTTCCTCAATGCGGTTGCTAGCGCCAGGCAACGCATCAGGTGTCCACCGCCGATGGCGACGGAAGCATCGGTTCGGATGGCAATGTTCATTCACTTCTTCACTTGGTTTGCTTGATGTGCTGCATAAATCCATTCCGCCATTACCCAGTCTTCAGGCGTATCAATATCTAGGACGCGATTGGCCGGCAATACATACGGCTGTGAACGTTCGGAGAACACGACTACTTCGGGATCGAGTATCGCTTCTCGTCGTCCCCAGCAAAATTGGCCCGCGTCATGATAAGCCCGCGGCAGGTCCTGGGAATTCTTATGATAGTTTTCCGGCTGAAACATTTTAGCCCGGCCGTTACTCCGTATCTTGAACGCGCGAAATATCGGTGATGAAAATTCAGCTGCAGAAAATACGAAATCCATTTCACCCGTACGAAAAGTCTGATAACTGCTCTTGAGGTCGCAAACGCGCATCAGTGGTGCCGTCGCATAAATCAGACACACTTCAGTTGGCATCAATTGTTGCTGTTCCAGCTGTTCCAGCTCGTAGGCAACCACTTCCAGGACCCCGGTTTGGTCATCGGATTTGTCTAATGAACGACGTCCGTAGACTGTTGCTCCGTTCTGCATAGCAATGGTCGCGATGGCTTCATCATCAGTTGACACAATCACTTCATCAAATAGGTTGGCTTCTCGTGCGGTACGAATAGAGTAAACAATGATGGGTATGCCATGAAATGAACGAATGTTCTTTTTCGGAATGCGCTGACTGCCGCCGCGGGCAGGAATGACGGCGATCGTTTTCATGATTCAACAGTTTGGAAGGTGTCTGCTTCAATGTACATATCAATCAAAGTTGGGTGATAAAGTTTGTGAAAAATCAGGTTGCCCATAGATGCCGTGGAACGATTCACTGATGAAATGTGTATCAATGTCACACAATTCTTGCTGTTTTTTTGCATCAATCCTTGTTGATCGCGTCCTTAGGGTAGGATGTCGAGAAGTCTTAATTTAGTAGATTGAACGAAAAATTTGATTTCCATCCATTATTCTCACCAATCAAATTCATCCGCCTCCACAAGATCGTTGTACGTAAATTTACGGAAGATACATTCGTCCAACCAAGCGTCAACCTCCAGGTCCAGTTCCTCGCGGTCACCATATGATGTCAACCACTCCTTACCCCAATTGAACTGTCGGTCGGCATAATTAGCTTTGATGTGGTCGGCCAACTGCACAGCTGAGTTGAGGTTTTTCGTCCGTGGACCGACGTGGACGATGTAATTGGCTGCAAAGTTGCCTTCCTTAGCAACATCCGAACCGAACATTTGTGCTACCCGTTTGCGGCTACCTAAAAATTCACTGATGAAATACCTATCAAAAGTGGTGCATACGTACGTTGCCAACCAATAGACCTGGCCGACGTAGTTAGTCGCTGTGATGGTGATTACATAACTATCCATGGGTTGGCGCGAACGTTGGTCCATCCGTTCGCATTTCGATAGTATTGCATCTCGGATGAACACCGACCTGCTAACACCCAAGGTTTCACAAGCCTCTGTTAATCGTTCATTGAATTGTTCAGTCACTTTGAAAATAATTGATCTATGCATTGTTGGCTCATTTCTCCCTGACCCTCTCTCTACTGAGAATGGTCATGTGGCACGCTCAGCGTTAAGGTTTACACTATTTCAGATCACTGAATGAATCGGTCAGCACAACACGTAACTTTGAACTTTCCAAATCTTTAGACGATAGACTTTCTGCAACCACCTCATAAATCGACTGATCTTCATGCCCATGCTACAACTAAGTGAAACTGAATTTATAGACGATCGATGTCTTCATTGACTTTGTTACAATCAACGGAAATAATAATTATGGCATAAGACAAAAATCGTATTTGTCTATCTGCTACGTCCTCGCTCAAAAGTACCTCAGGGCGATGGGTGATTCATATTCATGAGAAGTTCCGACAAATCTGGAACCGCCGCTCAGTTATGCTAGCCTTCAGATCGTCGAACAGTTACTATCATTACCCTAGTCGGAAACTAGTAATACTGCAAATTCAAACTTGATATAAAATTCAGAAGTAGTGCATACCTCCATCAAAATTCTCTACATTTTGGGTGCGCAGATTGGTGGTGTCGTGCTTTTTGGGTTGCGATAAAACGCACGCTCCATAACATTCCTTTTTCAAGTGATTGTTTATCAATTGTAAGATGCCAAAACATTGCAAACTACTGATTCTGGGATCTGGTCCCGCCGGTTACACTGCCGCGGTTTATGCGGCGCGGTCTAATCTTGCACCAGTTCTTATTTCGGGCATTGAGGTGGGTGGTCAATTGTCGAAAACAACTGATGTCGACAATTGGCCCGGTGATCATGAAGGCGTGCAGGGTCCAGATTTGATGGACCGGATGCGTCACCATGCGGCCCGATTCGATACTGAAATCATTCAAGACCATATCCATACCGCAAATTTATGCGATCGACCATTCACTCTGATCGGCGACCAGGATACCTATACCTGCGATGCACTCATCATTGCTACGGGTGCTTCGGCTCGGTACTTGGGGCTTGATTCTGAAGAACAATATAAGGGTAAAGGCGTTTCGGCCTGTGCAACCTGTGATGGATTCTTTTATCGAAACCGCGGCGTCGCTGTTGTTGGTGGTGGTAATACTGCCGTTGAAGAAGCTTTGTATCTGTCTAATATTGCCAATTCAGTGACCTTGATTCATCGCCGGGACCAACTTAGAGCTGAAGCCATTCTGGCTGACCGGTTGATCAGTCGTAGTGCGGAAAATGGTGGAAATATTTCAATTCTGTGGAACCATGTCGTGAACGAAGTGATTGGGGACGAAATGGGCGTTACTGGCTTGCGATTATCGAATGTTCAATCCAGTATGCAACAACAGATTGAAGTTCATGGCGTATTCATTGCCATTGGACATCTGCCGAATACTCAACTATTCACCAACCAACTCGAAATGAAAGAAGGGTATATTGTTACCAAGAGTGGGTTGCATGGCGGTGCTACTGCAACTAGTATTCCGGGTGTCTTTGCTGCTGGTGACGTCAGTGATCACGTTTACCGACAGGCAGTGACTTCTGCTGGCACTGGCTGCATGGCCGCACTAGACGCGCAAAAATATCTTGAAACCTGCCCATTGATAATGAACAGCTTCGGTGAATTTGAGAAAGAAATGGGGTCGTTGGGAGTAACGCCAACGCCGCAACCGGCCAAAGTCAATGTCAACAAATCCAAACCCCCACTCAATCACAACCATTCCATAGATGCGGACCGCGAAGTATTAGCTGAAGCCATGTGCACCAATCCACTGGATTCCGACCATTCTCATGACTCAGGTGAAGAGTTGAGAAAACCGGGACTTCAGACACGCGATTTCAGCCGTCTAAAGCAGGGTAAAATCTCTCGGGAAAAAGAACTTTATCTACGCGGTGATAAGGTTGAAGTTGCGCTTGATAAATTAAAACAGTTCATTAAAGATGCTACCCGCAATGGTTATCGTTGCGTCAAGGTCATTCATGGCAAAGGGTTAAATTCACCTGATGGCGTATCGCCGATCAAACTGGAATGCCAAAGCCATCTGACTAGGAACAAGTTGGTATTGGGATATTGCCGCGCGCTCCCCAACGATGGTGGCACGGGGGCCAAATACGTGCTGCTAAAACGAGCGTAGCAGCTAAGTGTCTGAGACCAGCGTCGCAACACTCCAAGTCGCGATGCCTTCCTTCCGACCAATAAACCCCAATGATTCGGTAGTCGTAGCTTTGATGTTGAGCTGCTGTTCGGCAACCTTCATATCGGCGGCAATATTCTGTTTCATGGCTAACGCGTGCGGCTGAATTTTTGGTGCCTGGGCGACAACTGTAATGTCAACATTGGAGATTTGCCAACCGTCGGTCAATACCAGTTGAGTTACGGTTCTCAGCAGTTGCCGGCTATCAATATCTTTAAAATTTGGGTCCGTGTCGGGGAAATGTTGTCCAATATCGCCGAGCGCCGCCGCACCGAGTAAGGCATCCATCACGGCATGAATAACAACATCCGCATCGGAATGTCCTTCCAAACCCGCCACATGAGCAATTTCAACGCCGCCCAGAATAAGCGATCTACCAACCACAAACTCATGAACGTCGAATCCAAAACCAACGCGAACTTTCAATGGACCATTCCCATGTCAATCAATCTGGTGGTGCTGAAAATTCTGCAGTACAGAGCATCGCCTCGGCAAATTTGAGATCTGCCGGTGTCGTAATTTTGATATTTACAGTGTTTCCCACAACCAACTTGGGCTGATAACCCAAGTGTTCCATTGCCTGTGATTCGTCAGTAACTGCCACACCATTTTTCTCACACTGATTCAGAGCTTCATACAGCAAGCCTAGTTTAAACATTTGGGGGGTTAATGCTCTATAGCACTGTTCTCGGTTCAGCGTTGTTTTGATCCGGCTATCAGTACCTGATTTGAGTGTATCAATCACTGGCAGACTGACGATTCCACCACTTGGGTCATCACCGACTGCTTCAATCAAACGAGTAACCTCTGTACCCGTTAAGAGAGGGCGATTGGCATCGTGCACAAGTAACCAATCTTCTTCTGTACCCACTGATTCTAGTAAAACTCGACAGCCATTCAAGACTGTATCAAACCGCGTCTCTCCCCCTTCGAATATTCCTTCTACTTTGGGATGAATTGACTTGAGCCAAGCACCGGACTGTTCCATATTGGTAACGCCGATATATAGACCACCAATTTGCTCCGACTTTGCTAACGCGATAATTGTCCATTCAATCAACGTTTTTCCCTTGATTTTCAAAAACTGCTTGGGAATACGCGTACCCATGCGGCGGCCTATTCCAGCAGCAGGAATCAATCCCCAGTATTGTGGCAATTTGTTAACCCGTCAATGTGTCACGAGAGTATCATCTGATCATTTTATTGAATAGGCTTCCGCCCTGCCTGAATTTTGTATCAGGATAGATACTTGACTAATTTGGTTTGATAGAATACGATAAAGTGTATTTATTGCCGATAGCATACAATACATATCTTTGCCACCTGAAATATTTTGCCTCATCTCTCTTGGTGACCGAGGTCGATTTTCAGAAGTTAGAATGCGACAAAGAACAAGTAATACATCTAGGATCGCATAATTGAATATTGCCGATGGTAGTTCAAAACAAGGTCGCAGAATCAATAGGGTTATCAGGTTGATTGAGAAGTATCAGACAGCAGACCACACTATTTTTCATGGTGATGCCATTGATGTTTTACGTAATAGAATAGAGGATGAATCAGTAGATCTGATATTTGCTGACCCGCCATACAATATTGGAAAAAAATTCGACAACTTCGACGACAAATGGCCATCGGATAAGTGTTATGCTGAATGGTGTTCAGAATGGATTGACCTCTGCATCAGAAAGCTCCGGGATACGGGTTCCATGTATCTGATGACAAGCACCCAAGCAATGCCATATATTGATTTGGAGATTAGAACTAGAATCACAGTAATGAGTAGAATTGTTTGGACTTATGATAGTTCTGGTGTGCAGGCGAAAAATTATTTTGGGTCTTTATACGAACCAATACTATTCTGTGTGAAGTCTTCAAAGCAATACACTTTCAACTCGAAGGAAATTTTGATCGAAGCAAAAACAGGTTCTGAAAGACAACTTATTGACTATCGAAAACCGATCCCTACTGTTTACAATTCACAAAAGGTTCCTGGTAATGTTTGGAATTTTCCAAGAGTGAGATACAGAATGGATGAATATGAAAATCATCCCTCTCAAAAACCTGAAGCTCTTTTGAGAAGGATAATCCTCGCTAGTTCTAACGAGAAAGAAACTGTGTTAGACCCATTTGCTGGATCATTTACGACTGGTGCTGTCGCTAAATCCTTGAATAGGCGT
The DNA here is from genome assembly GCA_965116205.1 of Arenicellales bacterium. Classification (GTDB taxonomy): domain Bacteria; phylum Pseudomonadota; class Gammaproteobacteria; order Arenicellales; family JAJDZL01; genus JAJDZL01. The sequence continues at coordinate 1,658,482 of OZ220493.1, forward strand.
AGCATCGGAATTGAGCAGTCGGAATCTTATATTCGTATTGGATTACGGAGAGTTCTGGAGTTCCCGCGGCACAAGGGAGAATCATTGGATAAGCCAATAAAAAACACTACGCGCAAACACCTCAATGGTGTTGAAATTCTCAAAAATCAAAACACCAATCAAGTGGAATTATTCGGTGGTGGTACATAAACATCCATTTACCAGTACAATCATTTCGTTACTAGATGGTTTGAGTGGTGAATCTGGCGAAGAAATACTTAATGCTTCTCCCCTGCTTCAATATATCAACATAAAGACTAAGGCGGCGAATAAAGGGTCGAAATCTAGAGCAAGCATAGGTAATCACTATGCAATTTATGTTCTTGTTGAGGACTATATCGAAAAAGGATTCATGAAACGTGAAAATTATGATGAGTATGATGGTGCCCAATTTTCTGAACTTTTTCGACGTCAAAGAGAACTGCCTTTTGGAAGCAGGCTGCAGATGTCATGTGTAGTAGAAGAAATCGTGCAACAAAGTCGCGTAGAATTTAATGTAGAAGAAAATGGGATTTAATTCCAAATTTTCCCACTTTCCAGATATAGAAGTTTTGCTATTTGCCTTTCCAATTTGCTTCCCGTTTTTCTGCGAAAGCTTTCGGTCCCTCCAGAGCATCTGCCGAGGCCTTCATTTTTTCATAATTTTCAAATTGACCGGCATGCATCATCTCGTAACATTCTTCAACACCAATACCTTCACTCTTACGCATGATTTCCTTTACCGCGGCGACCACTAGTGGCGCTCCTTCGGCTATCGTCGTCGCCAACTCACGTGCACAGGTCATTAACTGTTCAGCTGGAACAACTTGATTCACCAAACCCCAACGTAACGCTTCTTCAGCCGACATGCGGCGACCCGTTAGTAACATTTCAACGGCTACCGCCCTTGGAATCCAGCGAAACAATCGAAAGGAGGCCGCATCAGCCACCACGCCGACTTTAATTTCCGGTAGAAAGAACTGCGCATGTTCAGCCGCGACAATGAGGTCACCGGACAACGCCAATTCAAAGCCGCCACCCACTGCATATCCATTCACTGCGCTGATGACCGGCTTGTTCAGATCATGCAGCTCACAAAGACCGGCAAATCCACCGGGTCCATAATCGCCATCCACGGTGGCTTCACCGGCCGCCGCTTCTTTGAGATCCCAACCAGCCGAGAAGAACCGGTCACCAGTACCCGTTACGATGGCCACTCTCAACTCGTCATCATCCCTGAACTCGCAGAAAGTATGACCCAATTGTCGACTTGTTTCTGTATCAATGGCATTGGCTTTCGGACGGTTGATGGTTATTTCCAGTATTGACTCATTTTTTTTGATTAAAACATTACGACTCATATTTGATTACCTGTTTAACGGATGACCTACGTGGTCATTGAAGATACTCTTCACGCCAATGGTTCCGGGATGGTGTGAAGCAAAAGGATGGAAAAAATCAAACTACGGATAATATCGGTAGACGACATCGGCAATTGTCACTCCGTTATTCCGAGAGTAAACATAAAGTGGATTGATTTCAATTTCAGAGATGCGATTATTTGCATCAGCAACAAACTTTGCCAATTTTAAAATCAACTCCACGACTGCTTCCATATCTCCCGCCGGACCTCGATATCCGCGCAGGAGTTGATTGATTTTCAATCGCCCAAGACCGGCCCGTACTTCGGTCTCAGCAATGGGGAAATGTAAGATTATGGAATCTTCAATCAGATTGGCCAATCTGCCTCCCGCGCCAACCACCATAATGGGTCCAAAAGTACGATCCATTCGCGCGCCAATGAGCAGTTCAGCCACCGGTTCTCGCAAATGATGTTCAATGAGCACCTCTTCGGACAATCGAGCAATTGATGTGTAAGCCTTCTTCAGATCGTTTTCGGTGCGAATGTCTAACATGACACCGCCCACATCGGTCTTGTGCATCAATTTGGGTAAAGAAACCTTCACAACCACCGGATATGTCAAGCGCGCAGCGAGTGCGATAGCTTCATCAGCAGTGTAAACCACCTCGCCGGAAACTACTGGAAAACCGGCTTGTCGTAACTTTTGCTTACCTTGATATTCCGTTAGAGATCGTTCTTCAGCAGGGTGCCAATGTACCTGAGTCAATGGTTCAAGCCGATCGACTATTTTAGCCGTGGCGGCGAATTGAACAGAAGCGGCAATTGCGTTGATACATTCAACCATTCCAAACATGGGAGGTATTCCGTGTTTTAGACAATCAGTCTGGTACTCTAAGGGAAAGTTTTCGTGCAAAGTTGAAACAGCAACGACCTTGGTGCCGGTTTTGTCTTTCGCATCGGTAATGGCGCGCAGGGCTGAGTCCCATTCCTGTGCATCACAAATACCGGCCGTGGGAAAATCAATCACATTAATGGTCAGGTTTTGCGTTCCCTCATATACCGTTTGAAAACAATCGGTCTGTGCGGCCTGATTGCCCCAGATATAAGTATGATAATCAAGTGGATTGGCGACTACAACTCGGTCACCCAGAATAGTATTGAGCTTGCAGCGCTGGGTTTCAGAAAACTCGGCAAAGTCCAACTGGGTGTCATTGACAAGGTCGGCCATCAATGCTGCTTCACCACCAGAACAGCTGATTGAGGCGATGGTAGGATTATCGCTGGCGGGTATGATTGATACCAGTTTCAGTGTTTCAAGCAGTTGCGGAATACTCTGCACTTGGATGATACCATAACGCTGGTAGAAGGCACAGCTTACTCGGCTGTTGGTTGACAGCGAGTAGGAGTGTGTCCGAGTGACCCGCGCCCCTATTTCTGAGTGACCGGACTCGAGTACAACAATCGGTATGCCCTTTTTTAATGCGGCAATGGCGGCAACGGATAATTCGTAAGCATCAACTAAGTTTTCCAAGTAAAGTCCGATGGCAGTAATATTGGCATTGCCTAGCATGGCGTGAATATAGTCATGTGGCTTGACTCCCGCCATATTCCCGGTCGAAATCAGAAACGCGATGGGAACACCGCGGCGCTGCATGGTCAGGCTGACGGTGATATTGCCGCTTTGGCTGATGATCGCAACTCCCCGTGAACATCGCTGCCCACCTTGTTCATCGGGCCATAATGCAACACCATCCTGATAATTTAAGAATCCATAGCAGTTGGGGCCGATGAGCGCCATATCTCCAAGCGCAGCGGTAAGCTCCTGTTGATAGTCAACTCCTTTACCACCTATTTCGGCAAAACCGGATGCATAGCAGACGACACCTCCCGCCTGCATCTCGGATAGTTCGCGAACCACGTTGATGGTGTCATGATTGGAGACGGCGATGAAGGCGGCATCAGGTACGCCCGGCAGGTCCGGTACCGAACTGAAGCAGGTACGTGACTGCATGATGTCGCGATGTGGATTAACGGGCCAGATATCACCATCAAATTCCAACAAATCACACTGGCGAATCACGCGGTCGGCGAATTTTCCACCGATGACCGCGATGCTACGTGGGCGTAGCAGTCGATTCAGTGAACTGAAATCGGTGCCATTCAATGGTGTTGATCAATCGGCGTTTCGGTAGTCTGTCAGACCGGCAGAATATTGATGACGTTTCAACACATCAAGGATGCCAATCAGACAGTCATCGCGGATGCGTTCAAGCTCTTTCACGCTACGACTTTCGGTCTGCTCTCCAGTACCTGCGATCATCAATTCAGTCAATGTTGATGTCAATTCTGGCGCTTTGAGATGAGTCCATGGCAGTTGGAGCGCCGGGCCAAACTGCTCTAGCATGTGTTTCATGCCACCGTTACCTCCAGCCAAATGAAAGGTCAGACAGACTCCCATGATTGCCCACCTGAGTCCCGGTCCATAGACAATCGCGTCGTCAATGTCTTTCGTCGATGCCACCCCATCGGCAACCATATGCAGTGCCTCGCGCCAGACCGCTTCCTGCAGTCGGTCAGCAATATAACCATCCACTTCTTTTTTTACCATCAATGGATACATGCCAATTTTTCGATAGAACTCGGCTGCACGCTCAGCTGTTTCAATAGTGGTTTGCCGACCGCGTACGATCTCTACCAGCGGTAGAATGTACACTGGATTAAATGGGTGACCGATCAACATCCTTTCTGGATGCCTGATGCCGGCTTGAATATCGGTGGGCAGCAGACCTGAGGAACTCGAAGCGATGAGTACATCAGGTGCGGCGAACTGCGCGAGCTGTTGATGTAGGGTCTTCTTTAATGGCAGTGAATCAGGCGCGTTTTCCTGAATGAACTTCGTCGTGGCACACAGCTCTTCCAGGTCATGTACATAAGTAAATTTCCCCGCGTCACCTCGATTGAAACCTAGTTTTTCCAGTGCATGCCAGGCATTGTCGATATGCAATAAAACTGCACTTTCTCCATCAGGTGAAGGATCAAAAGCTACGACATCGATGTTTCTCGCCAGACAGCGAGCGGCCCAACCGGAGCCGATTAACCCCGTACCAACAATGCCAATGGATTGGATTGCACACATATCACCGCACTCCAAAGAACATTAATTGACATGGAACTTGCATTGAAAGGGTCTTCGAAGCTAGTTGTGTTCGCCCAATTTGGGCACCTTTGGGGGGTGTTCCGTTTCGTTCATCAGTTGCGCAACGATGGGCATCGGCAGCGCATGAAGCAACTCTCCCGACTCGGCTTCAATTTTTCTGTCAAATACGCCGCGCGTCCGGTAGTGTACATCCTGAACCGCCTCTTCGAGCGTGTTTGCGACTACTGCACAAGTATCTTTTCCAGTGAATATTCTCTGCCATTCAGTCGCTGATTTCAACTGAATGAGTGCCGCGATTTCAGCGATCATGGATTGGGGTTGGGTCCGTTCGAATTCGGCGTCGGCTACATACTGAATGGCATGACAGAACGCCTGCCAGAATCGATCTTCCAATGCAGCGACGGTGACAAAACGTTTATCCTGCGTTCGATACACTTGATAACGTGGTGACCCGCCGGACAACAATCGGTTACCATCGCGCGGCCAATCGCCACTGCCCCAACCTAGCCCCAAACTCCAGAACATCAACGGAAACAGGCAGTCCGTCATGGAAACATCAATATAGACGCCTCGGCCGGTTTGTCTTCGCTTCTGCAGCGCCAGTAGAATGTTGATGACCGCGGGATAAGCACCACCGGCTAGATCGGCAGCCAACAACTGGGGAATTGACGGTTTACCGTTGTTCCATGCCCCCAGTGTTAGCATACCGGCATCAGCAACGTAGTTCAGATCATGGGCGGCTGTCATTGATTTCGGACCTTGTTGCCCAAACCCGGAAATTGAACAGTAAATGAGTCGCCGATTCGTTTGACTCAATGCTTGATAATCAAGCCCCAGACGTTCCATCACCCCGGGTCGAAACTGTTCAACCAGTACATCACTGTCTCGGACCATGGATTTGATGCGGTCAAGGTCCTGCGATTTCTTTAAATTAGCCGTAACACTGCGTTTGCCAGCATTTAACATTGAAAAAGTTACCCCACGATCACCCAATTGATTTTGATAAGATCGCATTTCATCGCCCGTTTCGGGACGTTCCACCTTAATGACTTGCGCACCGGCATTGGCCAGCAGCAGGGTAGCCAAGGGTCCCGGCGCCAAGGTGGTGAAATCAATGACGGTAACGTCGTTAAGTGGTGCGGACATTTTTGATAGAAGAGGCGCGTCGGTCCGCAGTAACTCATTGCTCTCGAAGTTGTTGCAGAGTAGCGGCGTCTTGCCCAAACAGAATCTTCTTTTCTTGTTCCGATAACTGACCCGAATGGGGATTGACACGTTGCGCTACCGCATACGCCTGCACCGTTGCCGGACGGTTCTGAACCTGTTCGAACCAGCGCGACAGGTTGGTAAATTGATTGATATCCTGCAATTGCCGTTCGTGTGGTACCACCCAAGGGTAGCAGGCCATATCGGCAATGGAGTACTCACCACAGATATATTCATTATTTTCCAACTGGAAGTTCAGTACGGCGTAGAGTCTTGATAATTCACTGACATAGCGATTGATGGCATACTCAATTTTCTGCTCTGCGTAGGTGACAAAGTGATGTACCTGGCCGGCCATCGGTCCCAAATTTGCCATCTGCCAAAACAGCCACTGCAGTACATTGGCTCGGCCGGAGGTGTCTTCTGGAATGAACTGACCATGTTTCTCTGCTAGGTAGAGTAGTATGGCACCCGATTCGAACAGAGTAACATCACCCACAGCCGATTGCGGCGCATGGTCAATCAACGCCGGAATTCGGTTATTGGGTGATACCTTCAGAAATTCAGCAGCGAACTGTTCGCCTTTGCCGATATTGACTGGAACAATCTGATAGTCAGCGCCAACCTCTTCAAGGAACATGGTGACCTTATGACCATTTGGCGTCGTCCAATACAGTAATTCATACATATTTTTAATTACCTCATCGGCTAGAACTCATTGATAGTTGAACTGATTCGCATTGTCAACCCTTTTCTGTCGGTATCATAGCGATATAGAATTTTCTAGGGTACACGGACTGAATCAATTATACCGGTGACGATTGTGTACCGAGAGTAGCGCCAATCATCAGTTGATCGGGTAGCGGTTGAACTATTATCCCGATCATTGTACCAACGTTCTATAATCACATTTTGCAACCAGCCTGCTTGCATTGGACGGCAAGCCACTCAATATCGCGCCGCAGCACTTGGCCGCGGCAGTCAAACATCCAAAAATTTATGCAGTCGTTATTCATTGCCACCTATCAAACAGATTGATTCATTTGTTCAACTCAATTTTCTGGATTTCCAAACTTTGCAAAAATACGATCTAATCATCAGAAATGGTCGGGTTGCACAACGAGATGGTGCAATCCTCGAATCCGACATCGCCTGTAGGCACGGCCGGATTCAGCAAATCGCTACCGTTATTGATGCTAATGCAACCGAGTCTATTGATGCGGTGGGTCATTTGGTGCTTCCCGGGGTGGTCGACGCGCAAGTTCATTTTCGAGATCCGGGTAACACACATAAGGAGGATCTTGCTACCGGTTCCCGCGCAGCAGTTAGCGGCGGAGTGACCAGCTTTCTTGAAATGCCCAATACACAGCCACCGACCATCAATCAGCGAGCCCTCGACCGTAAACTGGCGCGCGCGGCTGAATGTTGCGTGGCGAACTATGGATTTTTTATCGGCGCAACACCTGATAATCTGACAGAACTGAACTCAGTAGGCCCGGTCTGTGGCATCAAAATTTTTATGGGCTCTAGTACGGGCGACCTACTGGTCCACCAACATTCAGACCTCCGACAAATTTTCAAAAATGGCAGCCGTCTAATCGCTGTTCATGCCGAAGACGAAGAACGGTTGCGAGAACGTAGTGCTGCATTTCTTGATGGTCAACAAGATACGCCGGACTTGCGGATGCACACCGAAATTCGGGATGACATCTGCGCTTTGATGGCCACTCAACAGGCGACTGAGCTGTCGCGAGAATTCGCTCGTCGACTACATATCCTTCACCTTACCTCAGCTAAGGAAGTTGACTATCTGCGCCGGAATAAATCGGCACAGATGACAGTCGAGTGTACCCCCAATCACCTGTTTCTCACGGTAGATGATTACCAGAATCAAGGTAGTCGGGTACAAATGAATCCGCCGGTCAGATATCAGCAGGATCAGGACGCACTCTGGTCGGGACTGAAAGATGGTACCATTGACTTCATTGCCACCGATCACGCACCGCATACCTTACCGGAGAAAGCCCAGCCTTATCCGACATCACCATCTGGAATGCCCGGTGTGGAAACTTCCTTACCTTTGATGCTGACTGCTTGGCAAGCCGGACGATGCACATTGGCACAGGTGTTGAAGTGGCTGTGCTGGGCGCCGGTGGAAGCGTATGGCATGGTCAACAAAGGCAATCTCAGTGAAGGTTATGATGCCGACATCACAGTCGTCGACATCAACCGTTATCGAACGGTGCGAGACGCGGATATGTTTACCAAAGTGGGTTGGAGTCCATACGCTGGTAAAGAACTGACCGGCTGGCCGGTTTGGACAGTCGTCGGCGGAAAAATTGCCTTTGCGAATGGCCGAATCAATGAACGTGTCAGAGGTGCCGCACTCGTCTTTGACAACTGACCTTATACCACGAAGTTAAGCTTCTCGATCTAGCATGATGGTAAATGGGCCATCGTTTTCCAACAATACCTTCATCGACGCACCGAACACACCCGTTGCAACACGGCCACCCACGAGATGATGCAACTCGGTAACAAAGCGATCAAACAGTTGACTGGCAGAGTCAGCGTCGAGAGTTTGCGTAAAATCGGGTCGCCGACCGCGCGTCGTAACTGCATAGAGCGTGAACTGAGGCACCGCCAAAACTTCACCGTTGATATCATTCAAAGCGTGCTGCAGTCGCCCGTCAGAACTCGGAAATATGCGCAAGTTGGTAACTTTGGTGGCCAAGTCACGCACCATCGGCGCATTGTCGCCGTGGGTAAACCCGACGAACAGCAGAAGGCCGTTGCCGATGGCGCTAACTTCTTGACCGGAGATGGATACTGCGGCACTCAGAACCCTTTGCACCAGCACCCTCACGGTAACACGTCGATATCGGTTACATTGTGCGTCCGTGGCCTTGTCAGTCTGCCTCGTGAATCGCTTTCATACTGAGACGAATTCGTCCCTGCTTGTCAATTTCCAGAACTTTGACAACCACGAGGTCTCCTTCGCTCAGAACATCAGACACCTGGTTCACCCGGCGCTTGGAAATCTGTGAAATATGCACCAACCCATCGCGCCCCGGAAGAATATTGACAAAGGCGCCAAAATCCATCAGTTTGACCACCTTGCCTTCGTAGACCTTACCGACCTCAACGTCGGAGGTGATCTCCTTGATACGCTGTTTGGCCGCCTCACCACCGGATTTGTCAACCGACGCGATGTTGATGATGCCATCATCCGAGACGTCGATGGTCGCGCCAGTTTCTTCAGATAATGCGCGAATTGTGGAACCTCCTTTACCGATTACGTCGCGAATTTTACTGGGACTGATCTTCATGGTGATGATACGCGGTGCGAATTCTGAAATATCTTCGCGCGGTTCCGCCATGGCTTTACCCATTTCACGCAACACATGTAAGCGCGCATCTTTGGCCTGTACCAGTGCGGCATTCATAATAGTTTCAGTGATGCCATCAATCTTAATGTCCATTTGCAACGCGGTAATGCCAGACTCGGTACCGGCGACTTTGAAATCCATATCACCCAAATGATCTTCATCACCCAGAATGTCGGTCAGAACCTTGAAGTTATCTCCATCCTTAATCAACCCCATTGCGATTCCGGCAACGGGCGCTGATATCTTCACTCCGGCATCCATTAATGAAAGACTGGTGCCGCAGACGGTGGCCATTGAACTTGAACCATTGGATTCAGTAATTTCCGATACCACTCGAATCACATAAGGACACTTTTCACGTTCAGGCAGGACTGCAGCAATGGCTCGCTTTGCCAGTCGACCATGGCCGATTTCGCGTCGCTTGGGTGACCCAATGCGACCGGTTTCACCCACACTAAAAGGTGGAAAATTGTAGTGCAGTAAAAATGGGTCACGATGTTCACCTTCCAATGCATCAATAATCTGCGCATCGCGGTCCGTACCTAAAGTGGTGATCACCAGCGCCTGCGTTTCCCCCCGCGTGAAGGCAACTGAGCCATGAGTGCGAGGAAATACGCGAGTGCGGATATCGATCGGTCGGACCGTTGTCGTATCACGACCATCAATGCGTGGTTCACCGGCCAAAATTCGACCACGGACAATACTTGACTCCAGAGCTTTCAACTCATTGGTAACCTGATCTGCCACTTCTTCACCGAGTTCCTCATTCAGGATTTGACCGGTGTTCGCGCGAACGAGTGCCAAGCGATCTCGGCGCTCCTGTTTCTCTGCGATCTGGTAGGCATTTTCGATTTCCGCCCGGGCCAGTGATGCCACCCGTTCGATCAGCGCGGCGTTGGGTTCCGGGGGTTGAAAACTCCATTTGGGTTTACCAGCCTGTTCGGCAAGTTCAGTAATTGCATCAATGGCCACCTGCATCTGTTTGTGGCCGTACATCACCGCCCCGAGCATCTGCTGTTCAGTGAGACTTTTGGCTTCCGATTCAACCATCAACACGGCGTCGCGGGTGCCAGCTACCACCAGGTCAAGCTGTGATTCGTTCTGTAGTACATCTGCCGATGGATTGAGCACATATTCACCATTAACATAGCCTACGCGTGTACCGGCCAGGGTGCCGTTAAATGGCACCCCGGAAATCTTGACTGCTGCCGAGGCTCCCAGCATCGCAATAATGTCCGGGTCAATCTGTGGATCAACAGACATAATGGTGGCCACAACCTGCACTTCATGACAAAAGCCTTTGGGAAATAAGGGCCGTAACGGTCGATCAATCAATCTGCAGGTCAACACGGCTTTTTCTGAAGGTCGTCCTTCGCGCTTGAAAAATCCACCGGGTATTCGCCCGGCGGCATAAGTTCGTTCCTCATATTCGACCGTTAGCGGCAGAAAGTTAAGGTCTTTAGGTTCAGTTTCCGCCACCAAAGTCACCAACACCGATGTGTCTCCCATACTGGCGACGACAGCACCAGTGGCCTGTCGGGCGATTCGTCCAGTTTCAAGGTGTACTTCGTGAGCGCCATATTGAAATCTGGTTTCTGCGAAATCGCTCATTTTTTGTTTCTCCAAATATTTAGTTATCAATTTACTTCCTTAATCCTAGTCTGGAAATCAACTCCCGATAACGTTCCGGGTCGGATGATTTCAGGTAGACCAATAGTTTTCGACGTCGATTGACCATTCGCAACAGACCCTGACGCGAGTGATTATCGTGTTTGTGCTCTTTAAAATGCTCAGTTAACCCGCGAATCCGCTCAGTCAGCAGCGCCACCTGCACCTCTGGGGAGCCGGTATCGCCGTCACTGCGCCGAAATTCGTTGACTATATTTGCTTTATCTGCAACAGACAGTGCCATATTAATGTACTCAATGAATTAATTTTTCGAAATGTGAATAGAAATGCGTATGCGGGCACAAGAATCTGCATATCATACTTCAGATCAGGCGCTCGATGCGTGAAATAGACGTTTGGGTGCAACTCTGCCATCGCCGAGTGAAACTCCAATCCCTAAGAATCCCACACTTTTTTCATACAGTCGAACCAGACCAGTCGACGGAAGATCGACGGCACGCACGGTCTGTCCTCGACACAGGTAAAAGGCAGCGTCAAAACTTAAGTTGATTTCCGGTAGATGAGTCAGCGTCTGATCACCTGGCTTCACGAGACGGTGGCGATCCGTGACTGAATCAATCTGTTCAATCTGTTCCAAGGTGTGGCTGTCCTCAATTTTCAAAGCACCGACGCCGAGGCGGCGCAAGGACACAACATGCCCGCCACAGTGTAGACGTTCACCAATCTCCGCGGCGAGAACTCGTACATAAAAACCACTTGAACAGTGTATGATGATTTCGAAACTGTCCGGTGAAAAATCCAATAATTCGATGTGGTAAATGGTCACCCGTCGTGCCGAACGTTCTACTTCAATGCCCCGGCGGGCGAGTTTGTACAATGGTTGTCCATTCATTTTCACTGCGGAATACATCGGCGGCACCTGCTCGAGTTCGCCAATGAAACTCTCCAACACTTCAGTCAGTTCAGATTCCTGTATCGCAACCTTGCGGCGGTGAGTAATTTGGCCGTCTCGATCACCAGTGTCCGTCGCTTCTCCCAGCTTGATGCGAGTGCGGTAATGCTTGTCAGCATTGAGAAAAAAACCGGCCACTTTGGTGGCCTCACCTAAACAGACCGGAAGTAGTCCTGTCGCGATTGGATCGAGGCTGCCGGTATGCCCGGCTTTACGAATATTCAACAGAGATTTGATCCGGCTTAACGCCGCATTGGATGACAGCCCCGAGGGCTTGTCTAGCAGCAAAACGCCGGAAACCGTCGCAGCTTGATGATTTTTCTTCAACTTTACGGATCTATAGGAGTGTTTGCATTGCCCGAATCGTCAATCAGCTGTAGCACGCGCGCTGTTCGTACCGGCAGATCATCAACCATAAATCGAATGGATGGTGTAAATCGCAGGTTCAGTTGGCTACTCAAACAGCGTCTGATGTATGCGGTGGCACGATTGAGGTGTTCCACGCTCGTCTGTAAAGCCTGTGACGACTCCACGCTGGTCAAAAATACGGTTACGTGTTTCAAATCTTTTGACAGTTCTACTTCGGTGATCGTAGTGCGGGCAATGCGGGGATCGGCAATGTCATATTGCAGGATCTGACTGAGTGCCTGGTGGACGACGGAACCAACCATGCGCGGACGATAGGTGCCATCCACCTGACTCCATTCTAGCGAAGCCATCATTCTGAGCTGCTCTGGTTGGTTGCATTCATCGTTCTGCGGTGTGATGACTCTCAACTCACTACGCGTGAAGCATACACTTCAAGTTGATCGGCAATCTTTATATCGTTGTAGTTTTTCAACTGTATGCCGCATTCAAGGCCGGCTTTGACTTCATTGACATCATTCTGAAACCGCCGCAGAGATTCAATCATCCCGTTGTGAATGATAATGTTATCGCGTACCACCCGGACTGGTGATTTGTTGCGCACCGTACCCTCTTTCACAAGACAGCCGGCGATTGTACCTATTTTCGGGTATTTGAAGATTTCCAACACATCAATCGTTGCGACAACCTCTTCGATCACATTTGGTCCGATCTTGTCATGAATGAATTTTTCAAGCTCATCAATGGCTTCGTAGATGATGCCGCTATAGATGACCGTCAGATTGTGCATGCTGATCAACTGCCGGGCAGTGGCTTCGGCACGCACATTGAAAGCTAGTATCACCGCGTTCGCGGCGATTGCCAGATTGACATCAGACTGACTGACGCCGCCCACCATCGCATGAATCACATTGATGCCTACCCGATCATCGGATAATCTTTTCACTGCATCAGCCAGAGCCTCCGCGCTGCCGCTGACGTCAGCTTTGATTACTACATTGATGATTTTGGGATCTTCGGATTCTTCGAAGTTAAATTCCGGGATGCCGCTACCGGATTGTCTGCCATTTTTTCGATACTCAATCAATTGCTGTGCTGAGCGTTCATCCGGTGGACAGACAAACTCATCACCGACTTCTGGTACGCTGGCAAAACCGGCGATCTCGACCGGCGTTGACGGTCCCGCTACCTTGATCACCTTACCCCGATAATCGGTCAGTTGTCTGATCTTACCTTTCTGCAGGCCGGCCACAATATTCAGCTTCGGCGACAACTGACCCTTTTGTACCAGAACGGTGACGACGGTACCGCGCCCGCGGTCGACTCGTGCTTCAATAACGATGCCGCGGGTAACCCCGTTAACCGGCGCTTTCAGTGTTTCATCCATTAGTTCCGCCTGCAATTGGATGCGTTCCAGCAGGTCGTCGATGCCCCTGTTCTTCAGTGCTGATATTTCAACGACTTGTACATCACCACCCAAAGATTCAGCAATCACATCGTGTTCAGTCAGTTCGCGTAATACTCGACTAGGGTCCGTGTCTGCTTTGTCAATCTTGTTGATTGCGACAATCATCGGTACGGCGGCGAATTTGGCATGATTGATGGCCTCAACGGTCTGGGGCATCACTCCATCATCAGCCGCCACGACCAGAATGACGATGTCGGTGGCCCGTGCACCACGGGCGCGCATGGCCGTGAATGCTTCATGTCCAGGTGTATCTAGAAAGGTAATCTTGCCGCGCGGAGTAGCCACCATATACGCGCCGATGTGTTGGGTGATACCACCCTTTTCGGTATCGACCACTTTAGTGGCGCGAATCGTGTCCAACAGGGTGGTTTTGCCATGATCTACGTGTCCCATGACAGCCACAACAGCGGGACGGGTTACATATTCGAGTGTTTCGTTTTCAGCGCCCATCAACTGGGTTTCAATATCCAGTGCAACGGCATCAATGGGTTTATGTCCTAAGTCCTCAACCAGTAGAGTTGCCGTGTCTCGATCGATTGATTCGTTGATCGTCACCTGTAAACCGACTTCATCGATCAGATACTTGATCACGTCGACTGCTTTGATCGACATGGCTTGCGCCAAATACCGAATTGAATTGGTGTTCGATATTGATACGTTATGGATGATTTTTCGACTAGGTGTCTGAAAGGTGTGCTGGGTGATGCGGTCATCGAGTTTCTGAGCGCGTTTTCGGCGCTCACGGTCGCGCTGGAGTTTCTCTCGACCTTTGACTACATGCAACTGTTCGCGGCGCTGTTTGGGTTGAGTTTTTCGCTTCGATCTGCTACGCTTGGGTGCGGTGGAATCATCTGCCTTCTGCGGTTCACTCGGTGGTTGTAGTTGTTCAGTGGGTTCGGTTGCAACTACTTCCGGTGTCTCATCAGGTGGTTCTTGAACAAGGGTGGAGTCGTCTGGATCGGTCATTTGATCCACTCCATCTGACAGCGCCGGACTGTCAGTCGACCCTTCATCATCGTGAATGGTCAAGGTTGTTTCTGACTGTACTTCAGGCTGTTCCGACTCCGGAGATGCGTCATCTGCCGGAATTTCTTGTTCTCCGGCGGTCGGCGGATTGAGAATCGGTCTGGGCGCCAGCGTATGGTTGCCTTTAATCTCCACGACAATTTCTCGGGTACTGCCCGTTCGCCGTTGCGGTTGAACGACTGACTGTTCAGGGTGTTTGGAGATCTGGCGCACGCGGCCTTTTTGTAACTGCATGACCAAAGTTCGTTTTTCGCGATCAGTCAGTTCGCTGTTTTCATCCTTGTCAACAAGATCAGCCTCTGCCAGCATCACAACCAAGCGTTCAGCTGAAAGTCCAAGCTGCGCTGCATAATCTTTTACTGTCACTGCCATATTATCTATACCTGATTGAGGAGTTTGCTCTGCCTATTGTTCCGATGGTTCAAACCAAGGCGCGCGCGCTTTCATAATGAGATCTCTAGCGCGTGCTTCATCCATGCCGGGTATTTCGAGCAGTGTGAAAGTGTCTGTTTCCTGCAATTCTTCCAAGGTGCGAATACGGTATGCCGCCAGCACAGTTGCGGTCTGTTCATCCATGCCTTCAACCTGATAGAGTGACTCGTCCGGCACGTTCTCTTCCGCTTCTTTGATTTCCTGTACTTCCATCTGTAGCATGGCATCGGTCGCGCGACTCTGAATGGTGCTGACGAGTTCCGCATCGAACTGCTCAACTTTCTCCAGATCTTCCGGTTCAGCGTAGATGATATCCAGTACTGATGTGTAATTGTTCTGGATCAGTACGGTAGCAACATCTTCGTCGACGTCCAGCTGGTCCATTAACTCCTGTGCAACTTGCTGCGCCACTTCATTAGATTTATGTTCCTGTTCTTCCCGAGTCATGATGTTGATGTCCCAGCCGGTCAGCTGTGATGCCAACCGGACGTTCTGTCCAGCTCGACCAATCGCTTTGGACAGTTGTGATTCGGAAACCACGACATCCACGGACTTTTCATTGGGATTATTGGCACTCACCTTTTCGACCACGGCCGGCGCCAGAGCGTTGATGACGAATTGCGCAGGATTAGAACTCCATTCGACAATGTCAACGCGTTCACCGGCGATCTCCTTGGAGACGCTCTGTACCCGGGTGCCGCGCATGCCAACGCAGGCGCCGATCGGATCAAACTGCGCGTTGGTTGAGTGCACGGCAATTTTTGCGCGCAGTCCCGGGTCGCGCGCGGCACTGCGAATTTCAATTAAACCTTCGCGCGTCTCCGGCACTTCCAACTTGAACAATTCGATTAACAGGTCCGGACTGGTACGGTCCAGGATTAATTGCGGTCCGCGCGGTTCCGACTTTACTTCTTTAAGAATCGCTCTCACTCGGTCCCCCTGACGAAAGCCATCCTTGTTGATGCACAGACCTCTCGGTAGCAATGCCTCGACGGTTTCGATTTCAACAACGACATCGCCACGATCAATTCGCCGGACGACACCGGAAACCATGCTCCCTTGCCGCGGTTGAAACTCCCGGCACACCCGTTCCCGTTCGGCTTCGCGCAGCTTCTGCATAACCACCTGACGCGCAGCAGCGGCTGAAATTCTGCCACTGGCACTCGACGGGATCGGAGATTCCAAGTAGTCGCCGGGTTGGATATCGGACTGTTTTTTGCGCGCTTCAGTCAACGAAAGCTGGCGGTCCGGGTATTCGACTTCCAGTTCATCCGCAAGGACTTCC
Organism: Arenicellales bacterium; assembly: GCA_965116205.1. Classification (GTDB taxonomy): domain Bacteria; phylum Pseudomonadota; class Gammaproteobacteria; order Arenicellales; family JAJDZL01; genus JAJDZL01. The sequence goes on from OZ220493.1 coordinate 1,674,773, forward strand.
CATCGGCGGTACGTCTCATATTCTCCGGTCTGTCGGTCAATGGTAACCCGCGCATCAATATCGTCAGCGTGACTTTTACGCGCTGCGGCCGCTAACGCCGCTTCTAGCGCTTCAAAGACAACCGCCGGCGCCAGATTGCGCTCGTCGGACCAGGCCTGAACGATCTGTGGTATGTAGCTTGAACTGACCATGTAATTTACTCCATCAAATCATTTCACTGAGATTCGGCTTTAACCGAGCTCGGCGAATGTTGTTCATTGCAATGATGATTGTTGTCCCTTCTGTTTTTACTTTCAACGCCTGATCAGTCACGGCTAGCAACTGACCCATTATTTTTTTACGACCTTCACATTTCACGTAGGTCGACACTTCAATTCGTTCACCGATGACCTGCCTGAAGTGCTGCCGTTTCGCCAATGGCCGTTCGATGCCCGGCGAAGATACCTCTAAGGAATAACCGCCATCAATTGGGTCTTCGACATCAAGCAGGCGACTGACCTGCTGACTGACCGATGCACAGTCGTCCAGCGTCACCCCACCTGGCGCATCAATATACAGACGCAGGATGCGGGATTTATCCCGACCCACCAGTTCAAGATGAACCAGTTCGTAACCGTAACTGTCAATACTGTCTTCAAGCAACGCATAGAGTCGATGTCTGAAATCAGTCACCTTTTCAGCAGGGGTTTCAGTCACTAGACCGCAACACTCTCAGTCAATTCATCAACAAATAAAAACCCCGCATTTAGCGAGGTCTCCGAAATTCTCCATCATGGAGATTATTTCTCATGGGACCGTCGTTATCCGATTCTGGATAGCAACAGAACTGAACTAATGCAATGGGCAAAGTATATCATAAAAAATACAATAATGTGTTGAATTCGAGCGCCGAAGGTTTTCCTGCTCATCTAAAAGTCAGGTGAATCAATTGATATTTGGAGTGTATTTTGCGTGTCAGTTCCTGCAGTGTTTTTGAATTGTGTGAAGACGGGTTGATTGCTGAATAATACCCACAGATAAATTGTGCGGTTGCGATTGACCATTTACTCTGACTGAAATCGACAGGCTACTTGATTCATATCACCAACCCATTCAAACGTTTACTCTTCTATTGATCAAGTGCATTCGGAAGGACGGTATGGGAATAGTGATGTGGGCGTCTTCGCTGTGTACCATGCCATTCTTAATCATTTGATCAATGAACTCCTGTGGCACCATGTTTTGAGGCATGGTGTCGGCCGGGTGGCGGTGGTTATCCCAAGCGCGACCACGAAGCAGATAAAGCAGTTCCGATTCACTGACACCATGTTCACCAATTACCTCAGCCACCTCAGCGAGCAGATTTTCACAGGCTCTGATTCTGGAATCGGTCAAGCATTCCTGATAGTAGTTTTTCCTTGCCAAGTCACCTTTCCGGCGAATTCTGGTCTCATCGAGTTGAGTCAGGTCTCCTTTTCGATCCGCCACTTCACCGGCGAGTGCACCGATATAGTTCTGCAGATGCTGTGGCCAGCCGTTCGACCAGCGCGCGATCTTTCCGGCGATGTCGACATCCTGGTATCCTTTGATGTGATGATCCTGCAGCAGGCGATGCACGGCGTCGGCCGCTTCCGGCTCCGCCAGCGGTGCCAGCGTTCTGACATGTCCATCACTGAATCGGGACAGTCCCGCTTCCTTCAGACGTACACGCGACCAGGCCAGACCGACCAGCATCGCCACCATCGGTAGCCCATGCGACCCCAGATGGAGATCCAACAGCAGTTCCTCACCCTGTGGGTGCAGTTTCTGTATCTCATCGAACAGCAGCACCACCGGACGCAACACCGATGCCTCCGATCGGTATTGGTCCGGCAGATAGGCCCGAATACGCGCCCACAACCCGCGGTCATACAGCCGCCACAGATCACCCAGGCAGAGAGTTTCCGACCGCTTTGACCTGTCCGTCTTCACCGTAATGCCACCACCTACCAACGTCAATTGACCCGACAGTTCAAGATTGCGGACTTGAGTGAGTAACGCTGCACCTTGATGACTGATACGGTCGGCAATCTTATGGGTGAGCACGGACTCATCCTTCAGGTCTCTGATACTCACCTGAATCGCATTGGGACCGTTTTCCCGTTGCCCCCAGATCTGGCGCAGATGCGTCTGCAGAGCGGTCTTGCCGGCTCCCGGGGCCCCCTGCACCAGCCAGGTGCGCTGATCGGACAGGGGAGCATCGGCGGCGAACAGTTCAGCGGCAGTCCGACCGGTGATCGACTCCTGCAGTTCAGCCACCGTGTTCTCAATGCCGGCGATAATGTCCTGCCGCCCGACGAAATACAGCGCATGTTCCTTGTCGGTGCGGTTCTCGATCTTGCGCAGACTGCGTATCTGTTCTTCGTTCAACATGAATGGAGGTGTTCCAGCAGGTCTATTGTCGTGCCATTACCCGGCAATGCGTTGCATTCCGGCAACCGGTCTATCAGTATAAACCGCGACCGGTGTCAAGGTGATAAAACCTGATGCCGGTTCTGATTTTCTCAGGCCTGCTCACCGCCCCGGCCACGGTGTTCGCCGAAGCCAGCTGGTACGGCTCACTGCGCGGCGGTATTGAGTTCGCCAGCGGCATGGACGCCAAGTTCTACGACGGGGCATCGCGCTGGGGCATCAAGGGCAGCGGAGAGATCTCCGAAGGCCTGTCGGCGGTCTACCGCTTCGAACACAAGTTCAGCACGTCCGATGCCGGACAGGCCGGTGGCCGTCTGGCCTTCGTCGGCCTGGACGGTGGCTTTGGCAAGGTCACTCTGGGACAGATCTGGAGTGCCAGTTACAATCACGCCGGCGTCATCCGCGACTTTCCCAACTGGTACACCAGTCCCGACACTAGCCTTCGGGTCGGCAACGCTCTGTCGTATGCCTTTTCCGCCGATGCGTTCAGTGTGCAGGTGGATGCCATCATGGATGGTGGCAAGGACACCGGCAAGGCCATCGATCAGCTGGAGTTCGGCATGACCGTGAATCTCGGTGACATCGGCAAGATCGCTCTTGCCCACACCAAGATTGAAGATGAATTGGCCATGACCACGACCTATATGGCCAAAGTGGCTCATGACAATGCAGATTACGCACCGGTAAACACTGCACCGGATCCGGACACCAGAGCATCCATCACTCTTCAGGAGGTTGATTTGGTGATTAAAAAGAGTAACACTGTGCTTTGGGACAGTACCAAGAAAGAATCCAAAGTCAATACCCGGACCACGACACAGCTTAGAACAGACACATCAGCATTTCAAGTGGCTTCTGTTGATGGCAAATTGCGAGTGGGAGAAAAAGGTTGTGTATCCACATCCAAAGATGGGGCGGATCCTAATGCTTGTGTAACTACGAAAATACTGGTCTATAACCCACCAGGCAGTCCAGAAGAGTATCTGGCTTTTTCAAGGAAAGACGACGCGGTAACCTCCACCACGAGTCGGGACAACCCGGGCAGCAAGTCGAATCACATTTCGGCACAGTTCGACATCGGTGGTCTTACGGTGGCACTCGGTCATTCGCAAATGAAGTCCAATGATCCGATGAAGACCATGAAGCAGAAGACCAACTTCGTGGGGGCCAGTGGCAGCATCGGTGATACCGGCCTGAACTGGGGTGCCTATCATCGGGAGATCAAGAATCCCAAGAATGCGGCCGGCAAGCATAAGCTGTGGACCGTCGGTCTGAAAAAGACACTGGGTGGCGGTGCGTCGACCTATGTCGAACATCACAATAATGAGAAAAACAAGGGACACACGGTGGTCGGCCTGCGTGTCGATTTCTAGAACTCCAGTTGCCACATGATGAAACGGACGGGGTGCATAAACACCCCGTTCTTTTTAGGTGTCGATAACATCCACTGATCGACAGTCTGAAATGGTTACCAACGTCCCGACTACAATACAAAATCCACCGTGCTATTCAGTGAATTTCGACCACCTCAGCTTTTCTGCTTCTATTGCAGTCTAGCCCCAGCATTATTGATACCATAGTGATGCCAAGGGTTTACCTTACTCAACGGAGTGAACGTGTACGAATCAACGGTCCATCTACGATAAACCCTGTCGGCCGACCGATGAATGTTCCTGTCGATTCGTTTCGTGAATCAGCGCGATGGATAACACAAAGGTGCTCTGCCTCCGATAACCTGTTCCCCCTACAATCATGAAAGATAGCTGAAGAGTATCGGGCGATTGGAATGTCCCGACCACAATTCTGACAGGGCCTCGAACTGAACCCATTTATCTGCCAATGGGCACTGTTCACCTCTGTGGGCTAAAGAAGATGATCGCACAGATCATGAAGTCCTGACAAAAATCAACTACCGAATCCCACCACAGTCCAAAAAGAACGGGGTGCCTATGCACCCCGTCCGTTTCATCATGTAACTGACTTGCGTTCTAGAAATCGACACGCAGGCCGACCACCGTTCCATCTTTACCATCACCTGCTGGATTATTGCCATGTTCAACATAGACCGAGGCGCCGCCACCCAAGGATTTCCCCAAACCGACGGTCCATTTCTTGGTTTTACCTGACTTCTGTTTATCTTCCTTTACGGTATTCTCAATCTCCCGGTGAAAAGCTCTCCAATCCAACCCGGTGTCACCGATGCTGCCACTGGCCCCCACGAAGGTGGTTTTCTGCTTCATGGTCTTCATCGGATCATTGAATTTAGTCTGCGAATAACCGAGGGCCACTGTGAGACCACCGATGTCGAACTGGGCCGAGATGTGATTCGCCTTGCTGCCATATTCCATATCTGCTTTTGAAGTGACCGCTGCATTATTTGTTGAAAAATATTTGTTTTCGTTTGCTTCAAAAACAAGAACTTTTGCTGTCATGCATTCATCCGCAGGTTCAGGAGCTGCTGTAGTAGGAGCGGTACATGTTTCTGCTAATCCAATCACTTTGCCACCATCATAACGCTTCACATATTTATTTTTGGCCAATTCAGTTCTGAGGGCCGCCGTGGTCAAAGTATTGACCTTGGATTCCTTCTTAGCGCTATCCCAAATATCAGCATTGTTTTTTGCAACCGTCAAAGTAATTTCTTTAAGAGTGATAGTTTCCCTGGTATCCGGATCCGGTACAGTATCTTGTGGATTATATGTCGTTGAAAGTTTGTCGATTTTGGCTGTGTGTGTCATAGTCCCTTTCATCGCATCTTCCACCTTGGTGTGGGCGAGAGCGATCTTGCCAATGTCGCCGAGGTTCACCGTCATGCCGAACTCCAGCTGGTCGATGGCCTTGCCGGTGTCCTTGCCACCGTCCATGATGGCATCCACCTGCACACTGAACGCATCGGCGGAAAAGGCATACGACAGGGTGTTGCCGATCTTATTGCCGGTATCGCCACTGGTGTACCAGTTACCAATATCACGAATCACACCGGTGTGGTTGTAGCTGGCGCTATCAATCCGTCCGAGAGTCAGTGCACCGAAGCCACCGGACAGCCCAACGAAAGCTAGTCGACCATTGGGCTGACCTGCGTTATGTGTTTCAATAGCGTGTTCGAAGCGGTAGACTGCGGACAACCCTTCCGATACTTCACTGGAACCTTTGATGCCCCAGCGCGAACCTTCCGCTTTGAAATAACTGGCATCTTTATCACTCATAAATTCAATACCGCCACGTAGTGAACCGTACCAACTGGCGCCGACAGGCTCGGCGGCCGAGGTGGCCATGTTGTCTTCACTAGCGGTGTCTTCACTCGTGACCTCATCGGCGAACACCGTGGCCGGGGCCGCCAGCAGGCCTGAGAAAATCAGAACCGGCATCAGGTTTTATCACCTTGACACCGGTTTCGTTTTATACTGATAGACCGGTTGCCGGAATGCAACGCATTACCGGGTAATGGCACGACAATAGACCTGCTGGAACACCTCCATTCATGTTGAACGAAGAACAGATACGCAGTCTGCGCAAGATCGAGAACCGCACCGACAAGGAACATGCGCTGTATTTCGTCGGGCGGCAGGACATTATCACCGGCATTGAGAACACGGTGGCGGAACTGCAGGAGTCGATCGCCGGTCGGACCGCCGCCGAACTGTTCGCTGCCGATGTACCCCTGTCCGACCAGCGCACCTGGCTGGTGCAGGGGGCCCCCGGAGCCGGCAAGACCGCTCTGCAGACGCATCTGCGACAGATTTGGGGGAAACGCCCTGACGGACCTTTCGCAGTTCATTTGGAAGCGGTGGAAGTTGAAGATGAAGCCGGACTGACGCGCATCATTGCGAATGCCATTCAACTGGATGGCGCGGAGAAAATCGGTCACCGTCGCCGGTCGGAGGTGGACAGTGGCGTCACTGCACAGGGTGGTGGCATCAACATCCGCACCCGGCAAGAGCGGCGGGCAGGTGAACTGCAGCTGCGCGACCTGTGGCGGCTGTATGATCGGGGGTTATGGCATCGTATTCGACGGTCATTCACCAAGCTGTTGAAATCGGAACCCTCACACCTGCGACCGATTGTACTGCTGATAGATGAGATACAGAATCTGCCAAAGGCCGGTGAATCGCTGCTCGCCAAGATCCATTCGGGCAAGCATGGGCTGCCGATGGTGGCGATGCTGGGCGGTCTGGCCTGGTCGGAGGCACGGCTGACCGAGGCTGGCATCTCCCGGTTCAGTCGGGGACATGTCAGGACGCTGTCGCCACTGACGGAGACGGAAGCCGCCGACGCGGTGCACTGTCTGCTGCGGGAGCATGGCATTAAGGGACCCGAGGGCGCCGACATCGCCGGGAAGATTGCACGCTGGTCGAACGGCTGGCCACAGCATCTGCAGAACTATATCAGTGCACTCGCCGGCGAAGTGGCGGATCGAAAAGGAGACCTGACCCAACTCGATGAAGTCAAGATTCGAACGGTGGGCGATTTGGAAAGGAAAAACTACTATAACAGACGTCTGACCCATTCCCGCATTAGAGCCTGCGAAAATCTGCTGGCCGAGGTGGCCGAGATGATCGGCGAAGGTGGGACTAAGGAATCAAAACTGCTTTATCTGCTTCGTGATCGGGCTTGGGATAGCCACCGCCATCCGGCGGATATCATGCCCCAGCACATGGAGCCACAGGGGTTCATCGATCAAATGGTTAAAAATGGCATGGTGCACAGTGAAGATGGTCGCATAGTGATTCCGATTCCATCATTTCGACAGCATCTGATTGATAGAAGACAATAACCTTAATACAGAAATTCACACTGAGCAAGTTACATTGTGAGCCCGTTGGTTGGTGCTGTGGCAAGGATACTCAAAGGACTACAGACGATGTCTTGATATGAGGGTGAGATTGAATTTGGGGAATGTTGCTCACCACTTATTTTCCTCACAGCGTCAGAATAAAGAGCCGCTGTGAACCTGTTCAATAGGTGAAATCTGGTGAATTGTGAACATTGGAGCACGTCACACTTTTTCAAGCAGATGTTGGAGTTGTCGTTGCTTGCCAGACAACATAATGTTACCATTCATACCAGTGGGTGGTTTGGAGTTAAACTGCGTTATGTTGCAGTTTGGAACAGGTGAGCAGATGCATGTCAATGTGTAACGATAATCAAAACATGAGGGTGGGGTGGTAGACGTTAACTGATCATCTGTCAGCCATCTTCTCAATATCTGAAATGAACTGCTCCAGAATTGATTGGACCATTCTAAGATACCGGCTTAACCATTCATTCGCCCGTCAATCAGATACTGTCGAAATGATGGGATTGGTATCATAATGCACCGGTTTTCCCGATGAATGATGCCACTCCTGATCATTTCATCAATGAAATCCCGTGGCTTCATATCCTGTGGCATTTTGTCCGACGACTTCTGTCCGGCCACCCAAGCTCGTTCTTCAAGTAGGTCCAGCAGTTTCGATTCACTGGTACCATTAGGACCAATCATTTCGGCGACATCAGCCAACAGGTTGTCGCAGACGGTGATTCTGGAATGGGTCAGACGTCTGTTATAGTAGTTTTTCCTTTCCAAATCGCCCACCGTTCGAATCTTGACTTCATCGAGTTGGGTCAGGTCTCCTTTTCGATCCGCCACTTCGCCGGCGAGTGCACTGATATAGTTCTGCAGATGCTGTGGCCAGCCGTTCGACCAGCGTGCAATCTTCCCGGCGATGTCGGCGCCCTCGGGTCCCTTAATGCCATGCTCCCGCAGCAGACAGTGCACCGCGTCGGCGGCTTCCGTCTCCGTCAGTGGCGACAGCGTCCTGACATGTCCCCGACTGAACCGGGAGATGCCAGCCTCGGTCAGCCGTGCCTCCGACCAGGCCAGACCGCCCAGCATCGCCACCATCGGCAGCCCATGCTTGCCCGAATGGATCTTGGCGAGCAGCGATTCACCGGCCTTTGGCAGATTCTGTATCTCATCTATCAGCAGTACAATCGGTCGCAGGTGTGAGGGTTCCGATTTCAACAGCTTGGTGAATGACCGTCGAATACGATGCCATAACCCCCGATCATACAGCCGCCACAGGTCGCGCAGCTGCAGTTCACCTGCCCGCCGCTCTTGCCGGGTGCGGATGTTGATGCCACCACCCTGTGCAGTGACGCCACTGTCCACCTCCGACCGGCGACGGTGACCGATTTTCTCCGCGCCATCCAGTTGAATGGCATTCGCAATGATGCGCGTCAGTCCGGCTTCATCTTCAACTTCCACCGCTTCCAAATGAACTGCGAAAGGTCCGTCAGGGCGTTTCCCCCAAATCTGTCGCAGATGCGTCTGCAGAGCGGTCTTGCCGGCTCCGGGGGCCCCCTGCACCAGCCAGGTGCGCTGGTCGGACAGGGGTACATCGGCAGCGAACAGTTCGGCGGCGGTCCGACCGGCGATCGACTCCTGCAGTTCCGCCACCGTGTTCTCAATGCCGGTGATAATGTCCTGCCGCCCGACGAAATACAGCGCATGTTCCTTGTCGGTGCGGTTCTCGATCTTGCGCAGACTGCGTATCTGTTCTTCGTTCAACATGAATGGAGGTGTTCCAGCAGGTCTATTGTCGTGCCATTACCCGGTAATGCGTTGCATTCCGGCAACCGGTCTATCAGTATAAAACGAAACCGGTGTCAAGGTGATAAAACCTGATGCCGGTTCTGATTTTCTCAGGCCTGCTCACCGCCCCGGCCACGGTGTTCGCCGATGAGGTTGTCGGTGAAGACGTCGCCAGTGAAGACAGTATGACCACCGCGGCCGCTGAGCCGGTCGGTGCCAGCTGGTATGGTTCACTGCGTGGCGGTCTGGAATTCTCAAGTGGCATGGACGCCAAGTTCTACGACGGTGGTTCGCGCTGGGGCATCAAGGGCACCGGGGAGATCTCCGAAGGTCTGTCGGGGGTCTATCGCTTCGAACACAATATCAGTACCGCCGATGCCGGCCAGGCCAGTGGCCGCCTGGCTTTTGTTGGACTGTCCGGTGGTTTCGGTGCATTGACTCTGGGACGGATTGATAGTGCCAGTTACAACAGTGCCGGTGCGATTCGAGACATTGGCAACTGGTACTCTGCTGCCGACACTAGCGGCAAGGTTGGCAACGCGCTGTCGTATGCTTTTACGGGCGATGCGTTCAGTGTGCAGGTGGATGCCATCATGGATGGTAGCAAGGACACCGGCAAGGCCATTGACCAGCTGGAGTTCGGCATGACGGTGAATCTGGGGGACATCGGTAAGATCGCTCTTGCTCATACCAAGATTGAAGATGAATTGGCCATGACCACGACCTATATGGCCAAAGTGGCTCATGACAATGCAGATTACGCACCAGTGAATACTGCGCCCACCCCGACGGATACGCGGGTATCCATCACTCTTCAGGAGGTTGATTTGGTGATTAAAAAGAGTAACACTGTGCTTTGGGATAGTGCCAAAGAAGAATCCAAAGTCAATACTTTGACCACGACGGCCCTCAGAACAGAAAGCGCAGTGCAAGTGAATGGTGCTAATAAATATCAGGCGGCTTATGTTGATGGCAAATTGCGAGTGGGAGAAAAAGGCTGTGTATCCACATCCAAAGACGGATCACATGCGGATGCCTGTATCACCACAAAAGTACTTGTCTATAACCCACCAGGCACTCCAGAAGAGTATCTGGCTTTTTCAACGAACGACGCGGCGGTAACCTCCACCACGAGTCGGGACAACCCGGGCAGCAAGTCGAATCACATTTCGGCACAGTTCGGTATCGGTGGTCTTACAGTGGCCCTCGGTCATTCGCAGATGAAGTCCAATGATCCGATGAAGACCATGAAGCAGAAGACCAACTTTGTCGGTGTCAATGGTGGCATCGGTGACACCGGACTGAGCTGGGTCGCCTTTCACCGAGAGATCAAGAATCCCGAGAATAAGGCGGGCAAACAGAAAAAATGGACTGTTGGTCTAAGTAAGTCCTTGGGCGGCGGTGCCTCGGCCTATGTTGAACATGGCAATAATCCAAAAGGTGATGGTAAAAATGGCACGGTGGTTGCACTAAAAATAGATTTCTAGAAATCAAGCATCACTTGATGAAACGGACGGGGTGCATAAGCACCCCGCTCCTTTTGGGTGTTGATAACATCCACTGATTGACAGTCTGAATTGGTTACGAACGTTTCGACTGCAATACACAATCCACCATGCCATTCAGTGAATTTTGACTGTCTTCAATTTTCTTTTACATTTCGATCTAACTCCGCCGTCATTAACACCATGTTAATGTTGATGGTCACACCTTACTCAACGGGATGAATGATTACGAACCTAAAGTCCACTTGTGAAAAACCTCGCCCGCCGACTGATGAATTTTTCCATTAAGCCATTCTTTCAGAATTCGGCGCCATGCACAACACATCGTTCAATTTGCCTTCGATGATTGGCTCTCCGCACGATTATGAAAGGTATATGAAGAGCACGCCAGCTACGATTGGAACGCTGCGACCAAAATTTGTGAAAAGACTAGAACTGAATTCATTATCAGGATGAGATGCTCCGGTGCTGTTCGCCTCTACGGTTCAAAAAGAACGGGGTGCCTATACACCCCGTCCATCATCATATAACGACTTGAGTTCTAGAAATCGACGCGCAGGCCGACTACCGTGTTACCCTTGTTTTTTTCATTATTGTGATGTTCAACATAGGTTGTGGCACCGCCACCCAAAACCTTTGTAAGACCAACAGTCCAAAGTTTATGCTTGCCAGCCTCATTTTCAGGATTCTTGATTTCCCGATGATAAGCTCCCCAGTTCAGTCCGGTGTCACCGATGCTACCACTGGCCCCCACGAAGTTGGTCTTCTGTTTCATGGCCTTCATCGAGTCATTGGATTTCATCTGCGAATGACCGAGCGCCACCGTGATGGCACCGATGTCAAACTGTGCCGAAATGTGATTCGCCTTGCTACCATAATTCTTTGTCGTTACGTCTGAGGGAGAATGCCAAGTGAAAAGGTCAGATTCAGTATGCTTGTTAAGTCTCACATATGCAGTCGCCATTACACACTCGTCCGCCGCACCTTTCGTGGTCGAACAGCTTCCCAATGAAAATTCTCGGCCTTTGGGAAAGCTGCCCACAGAACCTTTTTCTGTAGAAGCAATAGTCGCTGAACCAGTCATTCCTCCGGTATTGGAATCGTAATTTGCTGAATTTTTCGCCACTTTCACTTTAACCTGATGAACCTCATAAGTGGCGTCATCATCTTTATCAGTGGTACCCTTGTCATCGACATATTTTCCCATATTCATCGCCATCATCGCATCTTCCATCTTGGTATGGGCGAGAGCGATCTTGCCGATGTCCCCCAGATTCACGGTCATGCCGAACTCCAGCTGGTCAATGGCCTTGCCGGTGTCCTTGCCACCGTCCATGATGGCATCCACCTGCACACTGAATGCATCGGCGGAAAAGGCATACGACAGAGCGTTACCGATTCGGACACTGGTGTCGGGACTGGTATACCAGGTCGGAAAGTCACGAATGACGCCGGCGTGATTGTAGCTGGCACTCCAGATCTGTCCCAGAGTGACCTTGCCAAAGCCACCATCCAGACCGACGAAGGCCAGGCGGCCACCGGCCTGTCCGGCATCGGCGGTGCTGAACTTGTGCTCGAAGCGATAGACCGCCGACAGACCTTCGGAGATTTCCCCGGTGCCCTTGATGCCCCAGCGCGAGGAGTTGTCATAGAATTTGGCATCCATGCCACTGGCGAACTCAATACCGCCACGCAGTGAGCCGTACCAGCTGGCTTCGGCGAACACCGCGGCCGGGGCGGCCATGAGTCCTGAGAAAATCAGAACCGGCATCAGGTTTTATCACCGGTGTGAAAAATTCCTATTACATTGAGATTTATTGAACGAGGATTAATCAGCTTCAGGCAGTATAAAAAAGGACAACACCTCCAAAATAACATTCAACCCATGTCAAGCAACCTCACCAAAATGAGAATTGAAAAACAAGTGCACCGTTTTCGACGAAGAACGGGCGCTTTACTTCTTAGGGTATTTGAGGCCGTCACAGGGTTTTGAAGAGTAGTTGATGACATACGGCGGTTGACTGCTAACAAAATTAAATCTGCACTATTCGAAGAAAAGTTACACTTATTGAGATTTCATCACCTCTCGCTTCAACATCAAAAAAGTTGCAAAAATGCAACACAATCGGCACATATTTTTAACATTTACGTATGAATCAAATGTTAGATTTGTGATTTGTGAATGGTTTTTTCCATAATAAGAAACGAAATAAAGAAATGTTTATTTCGTTTACTCGATTTTTTCATCACTTTTTAGGAGAAACATTATGAAATTTCGAAAAAACCTGATGCCGGTTCTGATTTTCTCAGGCCTGCTGGCGGCCCCGGCCACGGTGTTCGCCGAAGCCAGCTGGTATGGTTCACTGCGTGGCGGTATTGAGTTCGCCAGCGGCATGGACGCCAAGTTCTACGACGGGGCCTCGCGCTGGGGCATCAAGGGCAGCGGAGAGATCTCCGAAGGCCTGACTGCCGTCTACCGCTTCGAACACAAGTTCAGCACGTCCGATGCCGGACAGGCCGGTGGCCGACTGGCGTTCGTCGGTCTGGACGGTGGCTTTGGCAAGGTGACCTTGGGGCAGATCTGGAGTGCCAGTTACAATCATGCCGGCGTGATCCGCGACTTTCCCAACTGGTACACCAGCGGCGACACCACCGGTCGGATTGGCAACGCCCTGTCGTATGCTTTTTCCGCCGATGCGTTCAGTGTGCAGGTGGATGCCATCATGGACGGTGGCAAGGACACCGGCAAGGCCATTGACCAGCTGGAGTTCGGCATGACGGTGAATCTGGGTGACATCGGCAAGATCGCCCTCGCACATACCAAGATGGAAGATTCGATGATGTCGATGGGTATGCAATATGTAGATAACAAAGGTACGGCCGATGATAAGACCGATGATGTCTCTTACGAGGTTCATAAGATTACAGTGAAAGTGGCAAAGAACTCGAATTTTTATGATTCAGCTACCGGAAATATGAAGGATAATGCTTCCACTCTGTTTTCGGCTCAAACTGTAAAAGTTATGGAAAAAGGTTCCCTCGCCTTTCCCAAAGGCCTTGAATTTACCATGGATGACAGTTGTTCCGCCACAGCAACTGACCCCAACGCCTGCGTCATGGGAACCGCGTATGCGACGCTGACCGGTCCGACTACGAGTGGCACGTTCAGTTCCGTGGTGAAACACTTTGCTCCGGCAGATGTTACAACGAAAATGACGAAGGAGTATGGTAGCAAGTCGAATCACATTTCGGCACAGTTTGGTATCGGTGGTCTTACGGTGGCACTCGGTCATTCGCAGATGAAGTCCAATGATCCGATGAAGACCATGAAGCAGAAGACCAACTTCGTGGGGGCCAGTGGCAGCATCGGCGACACCGGCCTGAACTGGGGAGCCTATCATCGGGAGATCAAGAATCCCAAGAATGCGGCCGGTAAGGATAAGCTGTGGACCGTCGGTCTGAAAAAGACGCTGGGTGGCGGTGCGTCGACCTATGTCGAACATCACAATGATGCGAGCAACAAGGGTAACACGGTGGTCGGTCTGCGCGTCGATTTCTAGAACTCCAGTTGCCACATGATGAAAAGAACGGGGTGCATAAGCACCCCGTTTCTTTTGGATGCGGATGACTTACACCCGCCTGAATTTGGAAAGGTTATCAACGTCCCGACTACAATACAAAATCCACCGCGCCATTCATTGAATCTTGACCATCTTCGATTCTCCTTTTCCATCTCAGTCTAACCCTGGTGTCATTAAAAGCGAATTAACTTCGATAACCGGTTCTCCGTACGATCATGAGCGCATATATTGAAGAGCACACTAGATTCAGAGATCTTGACCTTAACCAATAATTCTGACCTATTTTTTTACTTTTCGGCGCCTCATTTTATACTGATTCGGTGCCGCGGTGGTGGCCTGAGGGGTGGCCGGTGCGTCAGCGTAACAGTTCATAAACCATCCGCCAGTCGGTGCCCGGATAGACGGTGGCGGTGCGATTGAGGGCCTCGAGCAGGGGCTGGAACGACTCATCGACGCCGTGGCTGCCGAGGCCGAGGAGCTGCACCCGCAGCTGCCGGTGGTGTGGTTCGGGGATGAGGTTGGCATCGGTCTGCATGAGGGCGGCCAGCCGGGTGCGCTCGTCGCCACGCGGCGGTCCGTCGGCGGTCAGACTGTTCATCATGGCGGTTTCGGCCCGATAACACAGGCTGCGGATGGTGTCCAGAAACAGACGGGTCGGCCAGGGCAGGGCCTGGGGCTGCTGGTCGACCGGCAGGTCGCCGACGCGGACTTTGCGCGGGCGGCTGCGGCGCTGCTCGAGGAGCTGGTCGAGCGTGGTCTGCAGGTGCTGGAGGTCATCGGTCAAGTCGTCGGCCGGTCGCCGGGCGGCCTGCACCTGGCGGCGGTGGAGCAGTTTACGCTGGCGGTCGATGGTGCGCTGCAGGTCGCGATAGCCGGGGTCGACCACCAGCTGGTCGAGATGGACCGGGGCCAGGGTGTGTTCGGTCAGGGTGTCGAGATGGAAGTGCTGTTTCATGTATTTGAAGTAATTTTCCTGATTCCAGCGCGACATCATGGCCCCGGCGACCTGGGTGGCCGGCATGCTCGGATGCGTGGTGATGAGCGGCATCTGGCGGCCATCGGGCATCAGCCGGCGCAGCTGTCGCACCGCCAGGCCGTTGCGCAGGCGCAGTGGTTGTTCGGCCAGCAGGATGGTGTGCGTGGTGGTATGCACCGGTCCGTACAGAGGTACGGCACAGGGTTTGAAGTCGGTCACCGGCCAGTCGGCACCCTGGTGGTTCTTATGCCAGGTGATGCAGGCCACGCCCTGGGCGGCGAGGCGGACGAACAGGTCGGGACTCCAGCCTTCGCGGTCGAACACCAGGGTGGCCGCCGGCGCTGAGTGGCGATCGCCGGTGGTTGGCACCACGCCCAGGCGGCGCAGGGCCGGCAGCACGTCATGTTCAAGCACCTGCACCAGTTTGGGGTCCAGTTCCTTATGGATGCAGATCAGCGGCGCGCCGTTCAAGGCGTTGACCCAGTAGCTGACGCTGGCCGGCAGGCAGACTTTCTGGCGCGACACGAAGTGTTTGGGCAGCCGCCCGCGGCGGCCACTGTAGACTTTCACATGACCGTCGACCGCCACCGTCAGCCACTCATCGGCGACTCCGGCGAACCATTGTCGGGCGAGGCGGTCATGCCACTGCTGGAGGGTCTCGGGGGCGGCACACAGCGCCTTGATCTTGCTCCGCAGGGTCTTGACTTCGGGGCCGCGGTCCAGGCCGAGCAGTCGACCCCACTCGCCGGGGGACTGGTGGCGCAGGGCTTCGAAGCTGCGGGTCCGGGTCAGGGTCAGGAACGCGAGCATCAGCAGGATGGTGGACAGGCCGTAAAAGCCGGCCGGCAGTTTGAGCAGGCCGTGAGTGGCCGACAGCAGTCCTTCTTTGAGCAGCATGGGCAGTGCCGTGAGTACGCCGCCGTGGGTCACCGCCCGGGCCGGTTCGTCAAAACGGGGCACCGCCGCGTCCAGCAGGCCGACGGCCGCCAGCTGGCGGCGTTCCGAATCATGGCAGGCCCGCCCGGCGGCCGGCTGTCGGTCGGCCTGCGACCGGGCCGACGGCTCACTGACCGGGGGCGGATCATCGGTCGGTAGTGGGATCACGCCGGCCCTTAGATTGTCATTGAACGTACTGGTGGCGATGCCCAGTTCGGCCGCACATTGGCGCCCGCTGAGCCCCTGGGCCAGCAGTGCGGTCGCCTGTTCGGCCTGTGCCGCAGTGACCGCCGAACGACCGCGTCCGGCACTGGTGCGAGGGGTATCGAAACTCTCCTCGCCCTGCTCCTGCCACTGCCGGATCGCGCGCACGATGGTCGAACGCGACAGCGTCAGGGAAGCCACCAGGTCCCGGATGCTCACGTGGTTGTGATGATAAAACCGGGCGGCCTGCTTTTTCATGGCGTTGGTATCACCGTGCCGATGCTGGGTGATGAACTCCAGCTGGGCAAAATAGGTGACCGTCTCGCCATCGGTGGTCCAGGTGAGGACGCCGGTGATGGGCGTCGCCTCGCCGGGCGTCAGGTCCAGTTCCGGGGCGGTGCGCGGATGATAGATACTGGTCATCGGTGCTTAATCTCCGGGGTTGATTTGCATATATAAGTCATATCCTAATTATACACGCAACGCAGGGCACCGGGCCAGTTTTTTTCTGTTTCGAAGGTGTTTTCGGCGGCTGAATGAAGACGGTCACCGGGAGTGACCCGGCGTCATCCCCCCACGGTGACGGCCCCCTGCAGAACCGTCATCCGTCCGTGCGGCACCGGCTTCAGGAGGCGAGCCGAGCCGGCCGAAAAGCAACCCGGCACCGACCGCGACGGGCGGTTTTTTGTGTCAACCCTATATGGGACACTCCGCACCGATGAATCAAGGGCGAAATGGTGATAACCCGTTGATATAATGACTGTTGCTCAGACCCATCATGCATCGCAGTGGGCTTTTAGGTCAGGATCTCTGAGATTAGAACACTTTGACCGCGATCTGTGAAAAAGATTGAACTGAACTCATTTCCATGATCTGACACTCAGATGTGGTACGCTTCTGCAGTCTAAAAAGAACGGGGTGCTAAGGGCACCCCGTCCATATTGATCATGCAACGAATCGAACTCTAGAAATCGACGTGCAGGCCAACCACCGTGTGACCTTTGCTACCATCATTGTGATGTTCGACATAGGTCTTGGCGCCGCCGCCCAGAGTCTTTCGAAGACCAACCGTCCATTTCTTGGTTTTACCTGACTTCTGTTTATCTTCCTCTACCGCATTCTCGATCTCCCGGTGATAGACTCCCCAGTCCAATCCGGTATCACCGATATTGCCTTTGGCCCCCACGAAGGTGGTCTTCTGCTTCATGGCCTTCATCGGATCATTGAATTTAGTTTGTGAGTAACCGAGTGCCGCCGTGATACCACCAATGTCGAACTGTGCTGAAAGGTGATTTGCCTTGCTACCATAGTTCTTCGTCGTAACATCTGCCGGCGCAACAGCTTTTATCACGGAACTGAACGTGCCACTCGTAGCCGGACCGGTCAGCGTCGCATATGCGGTTCCTTTTACACATTCATCGGTGGGATTTGGCGCGTTAGTCGTGGGGGCGGTACAAGCTCCCAATTTAAATTCAAGGCCTTTGGGAAAGGCGAGTGAACCTTTTTCTACTGCGTTAATTGTTTGACCCGTAAGAAGATTGGTAGCATCCATATTCTTCATGTTTTTAGTGGCTGAATCGTAATAATCTGAATCTTTCGCCACTTCCACTGTAATCTTATGAACCTCATAAGTGACATCATCATCTTTATCGGTAGTACCCTTGTCATCAACATATTTTCCCATATCCATCGCCATCATCGCATCTTCTACCTTGGTGTGGGCGAGTGCGATCTTGCCGAAGTCACCCAGATTCACGGTCATGCCGAACTCCAGCTGATCGATGGCCTTACCGGTGTCCTTGCCACCGTCCATGATGGCATCCACCTGCACACTGAATGCATCAGCGGAAAAGGCATACGACAGAGCGTTACCGATTCGTACACTTGTATCCGGACTGGTATTAAAGTATGGAAAATCTCGGAGCACGCCGGCGTGGTTATAACTGGCGCTCCAGATCTGTCCCAAGGTGACTGCACCGAAGCCGCCAGACAAGCCGACGAAGGCTAGTCGGCCGCCATCCTGCACCTGTTGGGCATCGGTGATTCTGATCTTATGCTCGAAATTGTAGACCGCTGACAGGCCTTCGGACACCTCACCGGAGCCTTTGACACCCCAGCGTGAATAACCATCCTTGAATTCGGCATCCGCGCCCGAGCTGAAGTTGATCACACCGCGCAGAGATCCGTACCAGCTGGCGCCGACGGGCTCGGCGGCTGAGGTGGCCATACTGTCTTCACTAGCGACGTCTTCACTGGTGACCTCATCGGCGAGCACCGTGGCCGGGGTAGTGAGCAGCCCTGAGAAAATCAGAACCGGCATCAGGTTTTATCACCTTGACACCGGTTTCGGTTTATACTGATAGACCGGTTGCCGGAATGCAACGCATTGCCGGGTAATGGCACGACAATAGACCTGCTGGAACACCTCCATTCATGTTGAACGAAGAACAGATACGCAGTCTGCGCAAGATCGAGAACCGCACCGACAAGGAGCATGCGCTGTATTTCGTCGGGCGGCAGGACATTATCACCGGCATTGAGAACACGGTGGCGGAACTGCAGGAGTCGATCGCCGGTCGGACCGCCGCCGAACTGTTCGCTGCCGATGTACCCCTGTCCGACCAGCGCACCTGGCTGGTGCAGGGGGCACCCGGAGCCGGCAAGACCGCTCTGCAGACGCATCTGCGACAGATCTGGGGGCAACGGGAAAACGGTCCCATTGCGATTCAGGTGAGTATCCGAGACCTGAAGGATGAGTCCGTGCTCACCCAGAAGATCGCCGACCGCATCAGTCATCGGGGCGCAGCGTTACTCACCCAAGTCCGCAATCTTGAATTGGCCGGTCGCTTGACGCTGGAGGGTGGTGAGATTGGCGTGAAGACGGATAAGGCCAAGCAGTCGGAAACTCTCCGACTCGGTGACCTGTGGCGACTGTATGACCGCGGGTTGTGGGCACGTATTCGGTCACATTTGTCAGATCAATACCGGTCGGAGGCATCGGCATTGCGTCCGGTGGTGCTGCTGTTCGATGAGATACAGAAACTGCACCCGCAGGGTGAGGAGCTGCTGTTAGATCTGCATCTGGGGTCGCATGGGCTACCGATGGTGGCGGTGCTGGCCGGCCTGGCCTGGTCGCGTGCACGTCTGAAGGAAGCGGGACTGTCCCGATTCAGTTATGGGCATGTCAGAACGCTGGCACCGCTGGCGGAGCCGGAAGCGGCCGACGCCGTGCATTGCCTGCTGCAGGATCATCATATCAAAGGATACCAGGATGTCGACATCGCCGGGAAAATTGCGCGCTGGTCGAACGGCTGGCCACAGCATCTGCAGAACTATATCAGTGCGCTTGCCGGTGAAGTGGCGGATCGAAAAGGAGATCTGACCCAACTCGACGAGGCCAGAATTCGCCGGGAAGGTGACTTGGCAAGGAAAAGCTACTATCAGGAACGCCTGACCGATTCCAGAATCACTGCCTGTGAAAATCTGCTGGCTGATGTCGCCGTGATGATTGGTCCTAATGGTACCAGTGAATCGAAACTGCTGAAGTTACTCCGTCAGCGGACCTGGGATGAAGAGCGTGAACCGGCGGACCTCATGCCCGAAGACATGAAATCGCGAGAGTTCATTGATGAATTGATCAGAAGTGGCATCATTCATCGCGAAAACCGTCGTATCATGATACCGATTCCGTCTTTTCGACAGTATCTGATTGACGGTCGGATGAATGGTTAAACCAGTGTCTCAGAGCGGTCCGGTGGATTATGGACCGGTTCGTTTCAAACGTTGAGAAAAGATGGTTGACAGATGATCAGTTAACACCTACCACTACACCCCCACGTCTTGGTTATCGTTACACATTGAAATGTACCTCCTCACCCGTTCCAAACTACCACATTAAGCAGTTTAACTCCAAAATCATCACCGGGGTATGAATGGTAACATTATGCCGTCTAGCGAGCGATGGCAGACCCACCACCCGCTTGAAAAAAGTCTGACAGACTCCAATGTTCACAATTCGCCTGATTCCACCGATCGAACAGGTTCGCAGTAACTCCTTATTCTGGCGCTGATCTTGGAAAACACCTGGTGTGTAACATGATGCTCGAAATTCAACCTCGACTTCATATCAGGACATTGTCAACGTTCCTTTGATTGCCATTTGCCACAGCACCAATCAACGAATTCGAATAACGGACCACTGAACTAGTTTTAGCAATTTTGCTATTTCAGATTATCCGTTGAAAAATCAAACAATGGGCTCACAATGTAACTTGCTCAGTGTGAATTTCTGTATTAAGGTTATTGTCTTCTATCAATCAGATGCTGTCGAAATGATGGAATCGGAATCACTATGCGACCATCTTCACTGTGCACCATGCCATTTTTAACCATTTGATCGATGAACTCCTGTGACTCCATGTGCTGGGGCATTTTGTCTGCCGGATGCAACTTGACCTCCCAAGATCTCTCATCAAGCAAACTCAGCAGCGTCGATTCCTTAGTCCCACCTTCACCAATCACCTCCGCGACCTCGGCCAGCAGATTTTCGCAGGCTCTGATTCTGGAATCGGTCAGGCGTTCCTGATAGTAGCTTTTCCTTGCCAAGTCACCTTTCCTACGAATTCTGACTTCGTCGAGTTGAGTCAGATCTCCTTTTCGGTCTGCCACTTCGCCGGCGAGTGCACTGATATAGTTCTGCAGATGCTGTGGCCAGCCGTTCGACCAGCGCGCAATCTTCCCGGCGATGTCGACATCCTGGTATCCTTTGATGTGATGATCCTGCAGCAGGCGATGCACGGCGTCGGCCGCCTCCGTCTCCGCCAGCGGCGCCAGTGTTCTGACATGCCCATAACTGAATCGGGACAGTCCCGCTTCCTTCAGACGTGCACGCGACCAGGCCAGACCGGCCAGCACCGCCACCATCGGTAGCCCATGCTCGCCCAGATGCAGATGCAACAGCAGCTCTTCACCCTCCGGATGCAGTTTCTGTATCTCATCGAACAGCAGCACCACCGGACGCAATACTGATGCCTCCGATCGGTATTGGTCCGGCAGATAGGCCCGAATACGCGCCCACAACCCGCGGTCATACAGCCGCCACAGGTCACCGAGTCGGAGAGTTTCCGACTGCTTGGCCCTATCCGTCTTCACCGTAATGCCACCACCTGCCAACGTCAATTGACCCGACAGTTCAAGATTGCGGACTTGGGTGAGTAACGCTGCACCTTGATGACTGATACGGTCGGCAATCTTATGGGTGAGCACGGACTCATCCTTCAGGTCTCTGATACTCACCTGAATCGCAATGGGACCGTTTTCCCGTTGCCCCCAAATCTGGCGCAGATGCGTCTGCAGAGCGGTCTTGCCGGCTCCCGGGGCCCCCTGCACCAGCCAGGTGCGCTGGTCAGACAGGGTCACATCGGCGGCGAACAGTTCGGCGGCAGTCCGACCGGTGATCAACTCCTGCAGTTCCGCCACCGTGTTCTCAATGCCGGTGATAATGTCCTGCCGCCCGACGAAATACAGCGCATGCTCCTTGTCGGTGCGGTTCTCGATCTTGCGCAGACTCCGTATCTGTTCTTCGTTCAACATGAATGGAGGTGTTCCAGCAGGTCTATTGTCGTGCCATTACCCGGTAATGCGTTGCATTCCGGCAACCGGTCGTCAGTATAAACCGAAACCGGTGTCAAGGTGATAAAACCTGATGCCGGTTCTGATTTTCTCAGGGCTCATGGCCGCTCCGGCCACGGTGTTCGCCGAAGCCAGCTGGTACGGCTCGCTGCGCGGCGGCATTGAGTTCGCCAGTGGCATGGACGCCAAGTTCTACGACGGCGCCTCGCGCTGGGGTATCAAGGGCAGCGGGGAGATCTCCGAAGGCCTGACCGCCGTCTACCGCTTCGAACACAAGTTCAGCACCGCCGATGCCGGGCAGGCCGGTGGCCGTCTGGCCTTCGTCGGTCTGGACGGTGGCTTTGGCAAGGTGACCTTGGGGCAGATCTGGAGTGCCAGTTACAATCATGCCGGCGTGATCCGCGACTTTCCCAACTGGTACACCAGCGGCGACACCACCGGTCGGATTGGCAACGCCCTGTCGTATGCTTTTTCCGCTGATGCGTTCAGTGTGCAGGTGGATGCCATCATGGATGGTGGTAAGGACACCGGCAAGGCCATTGACCAGCTGGAGTTCGGCATGACGGTGAATCTGGGGGATATCGGCAAGATCGCTCTCGCCCACACCAAGATTGAAGATGAATTGGTTGCAGGAGCATATGAGGTTGTTGTTGATGGCAGTGATCTTGCAAATAAGTTTCCGAAAGCCACATCAAGCACTACTGAGGCCAATAAAGGGACTCTGCCAATTTACAAAATCAAAGTGACTGTTGCAAAAAATTCACCATTCTATGATTCAACCACCAAAATGCTCAAGGACCACACTGAAGTAGGTGGGACACAAGTAAAACAATTGGTTCGATATCGGATAGCTAGTGTCGCAGACATTGGAGATGGAGAAACAGCAGTTAGTGATCGACGTTACAGGCTGGTAAGAGCACCTGATGATATTACTGGAGATGAAAGTGCTTATCCCGCGGTCTCAGTTGAAACATGTAATGCTAAGGATGCCACAGCGGCTGATGCCTGTGTAACCGCTGAGGCATATGTAGCCCTTCTCACAAGCACAGAAACAGATACAACGGGATTAACCGATCAAAGCTGGGTATCAAGTTACACCATTAATACATTGTACTTCTATCTACCGGGCGATGAGATCAAAGCAAGAAAGAATTATGGTAGTAAGTCGAATCACCTGTCGGCACAGTTCGGTATCGGTGCCATCACGGTGGCGCTCGGTCATTCGCAGATGAAGTCCAATGATCCGATGAAGACCATGAAGCAGAAGACCAACTTCGTGGGTGCCAGTGGCAGCATCGGTGATACCGGTCTGAACTGGGGTGCCTATCATCGGGAAATTAAGAATCCCAAGAATGCAGCCGGCAAGCATAAGCTGTGGACCGTCGGTCTGAAAAAGACGCTGGGTGGCGGTGCGTCGACCTATGTCGAACATCACAATAATGAGAAAAACAAGGGACACACAGTGGTCGGCCTACGCGTCGATTTCTAGTTCGTAAATCGTTATATGATGATGGACGGGGTGCTACGGCACCCCGTTTCTTTGTCTGACGTGGTGACCGATGTTCATCGCACTCATTGTCGCATACCTTTCAGAATCGTTCATGGTCGCACGCACCGGATGCCATAAACCGCCTACGGATGACATCAAATCAGCTGACTCATCATCGCTCGCTTGCAAGTTGAGTCAACCGAATGCAGTTACAGCAGAGTCCGGTGGTGAGTGTGAATGACCGGCACAGTGGAATTCGTGAAGAATTCAGGTGGGGTTTGACTGATAACAATCATCTGTCAGGCGACGTATTACTTCGGTAAGTTAACCATCTATTCTTGAGTGTTACGCCTTTTGAATGAACCTTTCTCATTGTCATCACAATGGTGTCAATAGGTTTGCGGAATGGAAAAGAAAATCTGAGAAGGGCAAATTGCAGAACCGGGCACGGGGTTAGTACTGGAATGCTACAGTCAGAGCGTCTGCAACTGAACTTCAGTAGTCAATATCAGTCGAAAAAGAACGGGGTGCATATGCACCCCGTCCGTTTCATCATGTGGCAACTGGAGTTCTAGAAATCGACGCGCAGACCGATCACCGTGTTACCCTTGTTGCTCGCATCATTGTGATGTTCGACATAGGTCGACGCACCACCACCCAGCGTCTTTTTCAAACCGACGGTCCACAGCTTATGCTTGCCGGCCGCATTCTTGGGATTCTTGACCTCCCGATGATAGGCGCCCCAGTTCAGACCGGTGTCGCCGATGCTGCCACTGGCCCCCACGAAGTTAGTCTTCTGCTTCATGGTCTTCATCGGATCATTGGACTTCATCTGCGAATGACCGAGAGCCACCGTGAGACCACCGATGTCGAACTGTGCTGACAAGTGATTCGACTTGCTACCATACTCCTTCGTCATCTTTGTCGTAACATCTGCCGGAGCAAAGTGCTTTACCACGGAACTGAACGTGCCGCTTGTAGCAGGACCGGTCAGCGTCGCATACGCAGTTCCCTCTACACATTTATTGGCAGGGTCTGGCGTGGCTTCCGTGGCGGCAGTACAAGCTCCCAATTTAAATTTAAGGCCTTTGGGAAAGGCAAGAGAACCTTTTTCCATGACATTAACAGTTTGAGTCGAAAACAGACTGCTGTCACTCTCATCTTTCATATTTCCGGTGGCTGAATCGTAGAAAGCCGAGTCATCCCCAACTTCTACTTTAATCTGGTGAACGTCATAAGAGACATCATCAGTCTTATCATCAGCCGTACCCTTGTCATCAACATATTGCATACCCATTGACATCATCGAATCTTCCATCTTGGTATGGGCGAGAGCGATCTTGCCGATGTCCCCCAGATTCACGGTCATGCCGAACTCCAGCTGGTCAATGGCCTTGCCGGTGTCCTTACCACCATCCATGATGGCATCCACCTGCACACTGAACGCATCGGCGGAAAAGGCATACGACAGGGCGTTGCCGATTCGACCGGTGGTGTCACCGCTGGTGTACCAGTTGGGAAAGTCGCGGATGACACCGGCGTGGTTGTAACTGGCACTCCAGATCTGCCCCAGAGTGACCTTGCCAAAGCCACCGTCCAGACCGACGAAGGCCAAGCGGCCACCGGCCTGCCCGGCATCGGCGGTGCTGAACTTGTGTTCGAAGCGGTAGACGGCGGTCAGGCCTTCGGAGATCTCCCCGCTGCCCTTGATACCCCAGCGCGAGGCGCCGTCGTAGAACTTGGCGTCCATGCCACTGGCGAACTCAATGCCGCCGCGCAGCGAGCCGTACCAGCTGGCTTCGGCGAACACCGTGGCCGGAGCGGCCATGAGCCCTGAGAAAATCAGAACCGGCATCAGGTTTTATCGCCTCTGCACCCGTTTCGGTTTATACTGATGACCGGTTGCCGGAATGCAACGCATTGCCGGGTAATGGCACGAAAATAGACCTGCTGGAACACATCCTTTCATGTTGAGTGAAGAACAAATACTTAGTCTGCGCAAGATCCAGAACCGCACTGACAAGGAACATGCGCTGTATTTCGTCGGGCGGCAGGACATTATCGCCGGCATTGAGAACACGGTGGCTGAACTGCAGGAGTCGATCACCGGTCGGACTGCCGCTGAACTGTTCGCCGCCGATGTACCCTTGTCCGACCAGCGCACCTGGCTGGTGCAAGGGGCACCCGGTGCCGGCAAGTCGGCCCTGCAGACACATTTGCGCCAGATCTGGGGGAAGCGACCTGATGGACCCTTCACAGTCCATTTGGAAGCGGTAGAAGCTGAAGACGAAGCCGAACTGACGCGTATCATTGCGAATGCCATCCGACCGGATGGCGCGGAGAAAATTGGTCACCGTCGCCAGTCGGAGGTGGAAAGTGGCGTCACTGCACAGGGTGGTGGCATCAACATCCGCACCCGGCAAGAGCGGCGGGCAGGTGAACTGCAGCTGCGCGACCTGTGGCGGCTGTATGACCGGGGGTTATGGCATCGTATTCGGCGGTCATTCACCAAGCTGTTGAAATCCGAAGCCTCACACCTGCGACCGATTGTACTGCTGATAGATGAGATACAGAATCTGCCAAAGGCCGGTGAATCGCTGCTCGCCAAGATCCATTCGGGCAAGCATGGGCTGCCGATGGTGGCGGTGCTGGGCGGTCTGGCCTGGTCGCGTGCACGTCTGAAGGAAGCGGGACTGTCCCGATTCAGTTATGGGCATGTCAGAACGCTGGCACCGCTGGCGGAGCCGGAAGCGGCCGACGCCGTGCATCGCCTGCTGCAGGATCATCATATCGTGGGGCACGAGGATGCCGCTATCGCCGGGAAGATCGCGCGCTGGTCGAACGGTTGGCCACAGCATCTGCAGAACTACATCGGTGCGCTTGCCGGTGAAGTGGCGGACCGGGATGGAGACCTGACCCAACTCGACGAGACCAGAATTCGCCGGGAAGGTGACTTGGCAAGGAAAAACTACTATCAGGAACGTTTGACCGATTCCAGAATCAGAGCCTGCGAAAATCTGCTGGCCGAGGTCGCGGAGATGATTGGTGAAGGTGGGACTAAGGAATCGACGCTGCTGAGTTTGCTTGATGACAGATCTTGGGATGTCAAGCTGCATCCAGCAGACAAAATGCCACAGGACATGAAGCCACAGGAGTTCATCAATCAAATGATAAAGAATGGCATGGTGCACAGCGAAGATGGTCGCATAGTGATTCCGATTCCATCATTTCGACAGTATTTGATTGAACGAAGGCTAATCAATGAAAATTAGAAATTCGTACTAAAAATGCATTACAAGTTCGCTGGTAGATTCATCATACGTTAATCTTTTTTTCAGTGAACAGCCATTGATGCGTGCGTAGATTTCATCTCTGCAAAGGTAAACATTCGAACAGTTGCCGACGATGATTTGAGGTGAATTAGAGGTTGAATGTGGCGATTGATACTGACCATACGTTTCTCGCGAGGAGTAGTGTCGTGTCGACATCACTCACTGGATAACGCAATGCACCTTGCATAAAAGCTTGCATAAAAGTGGGTCAATTTTGAGTCGAATCGGTTGATTTCTTAGCTTGGTATGGAATTTCACGTGAATGAATGACGACAACCAAAACATGGAGGTTGATAACACTCATGCGACTGCGTCCAGCGCACCCATCGAAAATTCATTTTTGATTGTGTAATCGTATTCACTACGCGCCAAAGTTCATTTTATAATCATGCGGAATTGGAGCTCTTTTTTCTGAGTCCACTGTATGACGAATATCAATTCCATGCAGGGAGACTGAATTGAACTTGAAGTCCCTCGTGCACATTGCAATCCTATACAGGATTTTCAGGTCATTTCAGTATTGCAAAATTGCAGTAGTTGGTTGACATTTAGAATTCAGATTGGACGAGAAGTCCACTTACTGACCGCAAATTGACATTGATGCCAGGTTTTTTCGACTTTTTTTCCCAAGATCTTGCCATTGATCTGGGCACCGCTAATACCCTGATTTTTGATCGCAGTCGGGGAGAAATTATTTTAAATGAGCCATCGGTTGTCGCAGTTTACGTCCCCAATCGCTATGATCAACATAGAAGCATGAATCTATCAGACACGATTATTGCGGTCGGCAACGATGCCAAACAGATGCTGGGACGAACGCCGGCGAACATTGAGGCCATTCGCCCTTTGCGAGATGGTGTCATCGCTGACTTTTCTTATACCGAGGTGATGCTCAAGCATTTCATTGGCAAAGTGCAGTCCCGACGTTTTTTCACTAGGCCACGAACAGTAGTGAGTGTCCCGTGTGAATCGACCCAGGTGGAACAGCGTGCCATTCGCGAATCATGTCTAGCGGCTGGTTCCAAGGCAGTTTATCTTTTGGAAGAGCCCATGGCGGTGGCCATTGGTATGAACCTGCCAGTTGCCGAGCCCGTTGGCACGATGGTCGTTGATATTGGCGGCGGTACCACAGAAATCGGTATCATATCGTTGGGAGGGTTAGTCTGCCGAAGTACACTACGGGTAGCGGGTGACCTGTTTGACCAGCGAATTGTTGATTATGTGCAACAGAAGTTTAATCTGCAGATAGGAATTCCCACTGCAGAAAAAATAAAAAAAGAAATTGGGACGGCTTGGAAAAATGCCCCTGTACTACTGCAGGAAATTCGCGGCCGCGACCACCGTGGTATGTTGCAAAAGTATGTGCTGGAAAGCAGTCAGGTATTTCAGGCGTTGGATGATTCATTGGATGAAATCATCAAGAGTGTACGTTTGGCTCTTGAAAAAGCACCACCTGAATTGACGGTTGACATCTTGGATAGGGGAATACTATTGGCTGGCGGAGGTGCTCTGCTGAGAGATATTGACAAACGATTCAATGAAGAGTTAGGCATTCCGACAATCATCGCCGAAGACCCATTGACTTGTGTTGCTCGAGGTTGTGGAAAAGCTCTGGAACAAACTGAGTTACTACAAAAAATATTTACCAATTAAACGATGACAGTGTCGCTTACTCATTTTGACTGAGTGATTTCCCGGGCGGTCTCAGTATGCAAAAACTTGACCTTCAATTGGCCTTTTTTGCGACTATGGCTGTCGCTCTGATCGTGATAGAATCCTATTCTGGCGTTCTTCATAATGTGCGTGTAGCATTATTTGTATTGGTCAAACCCGTTGTGGAAATCGCCGAAACCCCCACTCTACTGAACAAAATTCTGGAACGGAATTTTGCTGACCGAAATAAATTGCGCCAGCAATTAACAGCCATCAAACAGGAAAACACAGTACTTAGAGAAAGAGTCATCGAACTGGAATATGAAGAGCTGAGAAATAGGTGGCTAGCAGAGTTGTTGGAGGCACGGGAAAAAATTGATTACCCTATCTTATCCGCCAACTTGGTTTCTGTTCAATTGCTACCCATGTCGCACAAAATCGTTCTTGATCGCGGCTCGAAGCATGATGTCTACATCGGTCAACCAGTCTTGGACCCGCGCGGGCTCATCGGTCAGGTTACCGAAGTGGCTTGGTCAGATAGTGCTGTCACCCTGATTACCGATGCCGGTCACTCTGTGCCGGTTCGCATTCGACGAAATGGTCTGTTCGCCATCGCACATGGTTTGGGTGAGCGCAACCAGTTGCTCATTTCCGGATTGCGAGTCAGCCAAGACGTTGAAGTGGGTGATGTACTGATCACCACCGGTCTTGGCAATCGATTTCCCGCCGGTTACCCGGTGGCCGAAATTACTGTGGTGGAACACAACCGTAATGCACCATTCGCTGAAATACTAGCCGCGCCACTAGCAACGATTGACCCGGACTTTGAAGTCCTGATGGTTTGGAACAATGAAGCGAATATGCTTGATTCACCATCTTCTCTCAGTATGAATGAACAGTCTGAAAATCAATAATTTCAGAATTCTGAATTTCACTAAGTATGTAGTCATGATCATTCTGGCGATGATCTTGCTCATCGTACCAATACCAGAATATTTGGTGCTGATTCGCCCTGATTTTGTTGTGCTCGTCCTGATTTATCTATGCTGGCGCTGGGTGGACAAAGTTGGTGTTTCTATGGCTTTTGTTGTGGGACTCCTCATTGATACATTGACCTTTGGAGTATTGGGACAGCATGCTCTCTCGAAAACAGTGGTGGCGTACGGTGCTATCCGAATCAGGAATTTCGCATCTTATGCACCGATATATATGCAGAGTCTACTGGTGCTTACCTTACTGATTTTGCATGCCGCCATCATTAGTTTAATCGGTCTTTACACGAATGACGGAGGGAGTAGTCTCTCCCTATGGGTGGGGTCACTCAGTGGTGCATTCATCTGGCTCGTACTTGGTGCGGTTAAGGAATTTATCGGTTCAAATCAAAATGCGGCAGTCAAGTAAATTTTCAACATACGAGCCGCAATCCCAGCATCGGCGTGCAGTACGTCTGCGAATAATATTGACCGCCACCTTACTGATGGTCTTGACGCTCATTCTGATCAGTCGACTGGCCTATCTACAGATCTTCTCATACGGTGAATTTGCAGCACTTTCTACGGACAATCGTTTGCGAGTCGTGCCGGTGCCACCAGAGCGTGGTCGTATTTTTGATCGTAACGGACAGGTGTTGGCGAGCAATGAAACAGCATATCGTTTGGCTATTACTGCCCAACACGTCAATGATATGGACACATTGCTTCAATCGTTAAATGAGGTTATTTCAATCCGCAGTGATGAAATCGGCAAGTTCAAGCGCTTGCTACGTATCAGCAATAAACATGATGCCGTTATACTGAAAAACTACCTTTCACCTGAAGAAGTTGCTCGTATTGCGGTTGATCGATACCGACTTCCTGGCGTTTCCATATTAACGGACCTACACCGAGCATATCCGGCGAAAAACTATACTTCACATGTCGTTGGTACACTGAGTCCAATAGATAAACAAGATCAGAAGAAATTGGATTCCGCACGATATAGAGGGATTCAATATGTGGGTAATTCGGGTATTGAACTGATCTCAGAAGACACTCTGGTCGGTGCTTTGGGACACGATCAAATCGAAACCAATGCACATGGTCGTAAGATCAGGGTTCTATCGCGAGATGCACCAAAAGTAGGTGATGATGTATACCTCACCATTGATCTCGAGCTGCAGAAAGTCGCTTACAACGCATTGGGAGATGAATCTGGTGCGCTCGTCGCTATGGAACCGTCAACCGGCCAAGTGCTAGCTATGGTGAGCAAGCCTTCCTTCAATGCGAATCTGTTTGGTATTGGCGGTGCAGCGAATCAACGAATTGAACTATTGCAAGCGGAGAGCAGACCGCTGTTGAATCGCTCCATCCAAGGACAATATCCGCCCGGGTCAACAATCAAACCATTTCTTGCATTTGCAGCACTAGAATCTAACTTTAGCGAACAATCAGTCTTTTGTTCTGGCGCCTACAAGTTGCCTAACTATTCGCGTGAATTTCGCTGTTGGAAAAAAACCGGTCATGGCTACATCAATCTGTTCGATGCAATCGCTGAATCCTGCGATGTGTTTTTTTACGTGCTAGCAAGAAAACTCGGCATTGATGGGTTGTACTATCACCTGTCTAAATTTGGTTTCGGCAGTACCACCGGGATTGAACTGACTTACGAATCTCCCGGTATTTTGCCTTCTGAAGAATGGAAACAGTGGACTAAACAGGAACCATGGTATGAAGGTGAGACGCTGATCACTGGCATCGGTCAGGGTGCGACGTTGGTCAGCATGCTACAGTTGGCACATGCGACATCAATCATCGCCAATAAAGGCAAACGCTATCGGCCGCAACTGATTCTGAAGACCGCCAATGAACAGCATGGAGAAATTCTACATCAATCGGAGCTGATTGAAATAGTTGACGTAAACCCCAATTACTTTGACTGGGTAACCAATGCCATGGAGGAAGTCGTTCATGGTAAAAAAGGTACGGCGCGCAAGATCAATCATCGACTGAATTATCGAATGGCGGGCAAAACCGGCACGGTACAAGTGGTGTCTCGAAAAAAAAATGATGATGAGTTGAACTTGAATAAAGCTCCAAAAAAACATCATCCTCATGGAATTTTCATCGCATTTGCGCCAGCTGACAATCCAAAAATTGCAGTTGCGGTTATCGTTGAAAATGGCGCCTCAGGATCTTCGATCGCGCCGGTCGCTAGAGCCGTCATTGATCATTATCTGTTTTCTCAGTTGAATCCGGCACCACCTGGCGGTGATTCGTTTGCTGTTGTCTCAGATCATTAACTCTCAAAAATTGAGTAAGTCCGCGCTACGCGTTGATATACCACTCTGTTCAATCACTTTGTTACTCTGCTTGATTGGCTTAGCGGTTCAGTACAGTGCCGGCGGTGAAGATGCGGAACAGCTGTTACGGCAGGCTATTCGGACGGCAATTGCGATTGGTATCATGTTGAGCCTGGCCGCTATACCGGTTGCAACTCTTCGCCGCGTCAGCCCAGTGATTTACGGCATCGGAATCGGGCTACTTGTGTTGGTATTAGTAATCGGCTTCGTTGGACGCGGTTCACAGCGATGGCTGGATTTATTGATATTTCGTTTTCAACCATCAGAAGTATTGAAACTGGCGGCGCCGATGATGGTGGCTTGGTTACTGACGAGCACTGCTTTCGGGCAGAGAAGAAGGGTTGTTTTTTTACTTTGCGGTATGGTGGTCATCATTCCGAGTTACTTGGTAATTTTACAGCCTGACCTCGGCACCGCACTACAGATCATTGCCGTGGGTGCATTTGCTATTTTTCTCGGCGGCCTGGCCTGGCGATGGGTCGGCATTCTGAGTTTGTCAGTAGTGTCATTGATTCCAATGGTTTGGCCGCTGTTGCAGGAGTATCAGAAAAATCGAATTCTGACTTTGTTCAATCCTTGGAACGACCCACTCGGACAAGGTTATCAGTCTATTCAGTCTATGATTGCTATTGGATCAGGTGGATTAGCTGGTAAGGGTTGGCTTGCAGGGAGTCAGTCACAACTTGATTTTTTACCGGAAAGAAGTACCGATTTCGTATTCTCCGTATTCGCGGAGGAATTTGGTTTTATGGGAGGCATAGTTCTGATCTTGATATACTCATTACTGATTTTTCGCTGTTTAATGATCGCGTATCAATGCGACGATAATTTCTTGAGAATAATTACCGGTAGTGTAGCGGTTTTAATATTTTTTCAGGTATTTATTAATGTCGGAATGGTATCCGGCATATTGCCGATTGTTGGGTTGCCATTGCCGATCATCAGTTATGGCGGCACTTCCATGGTAACAATTCTTGCAGGTTTGGGTTTGGTGATGAGGGCAAAGTATGCAAAACGTGCCAATTAATTCAAAAATTATGTGGTTATTGATCTCCACTGGGTTGGTATTTGGTGGTCTTGGTTGGACAATGAACACGGTCCATGCAGTTGATTTCAAAAAATACCCGGCTGCAGAGCAGCTGGTCACCGAACTATCCACCGATTTTGGGCTGGATAAGGCTTGGGTTGAGGCGATTGTTCGGGATGCAGTGTATACCGAATCAATCATCAAAGCGATTAATCGTCCAGCAGAAAAGTTTCCTTGGCATCGCTACCGTCTCCTTTTTGTGACCGATGCCAATGCGGAACAGGGAGTAAAATTCTGGAAGCAGCATGAAGATAACCTACAACGTGCACACTTGAGATTCGGGGTGGACGAAGCAATCATTGTTGCGATCATTGGCATAGAAACGCGTTTTGGCAAGGTTACTGGGCGCTACCGAGTCATTGACAGTCTGGTTACTCTGATTCTCGGACATCCCAGACGACAGGATTTTTTTCAGAAGGAGTTGGCTGAGTTCATAAGATTGGCTGAGGAAGAACGGATGAACCCGTTTGAGATTCGGGGATCGTATGCTGGGGCGATGGGAATTCCACAGTTCATATCCAGCAGTTATCGCCACTATGCAATTGATTTTAATGAAAATCAGCAACGCGACTTACTGACTGAGACAGCGGATGCAATTGGCAGTGTTGCTAACTATTTGAGTGAACATGGTTGGCAACAGGAAGAGAAGGTCTATGCTCATCTAGAGTTGCATGAAAATGATGATGTCGAATTAGTGCCGACCAAAGGTCTTAAAACCGATCGTACATTTGGCGACATTTCAGCGCACGTAACGCTGCCCGACTCGCCAGTTATTGTCACCCCAGAGACCAAAATTGGGCTGGTAAAACTGGAAACCCAACCCGGTGATTATCTGTTCAGAATGACTTTCCCTAATTTTTATGCGATTACAGCATACAATCGCAGCAATCTGTACGCCATGGCCGTTGCTGAATTGGCAGAGTTGATATCTTCCAGACGTTCCAACAATTGAACCTACGAAATATACGCGGTATCGGCGTCTGCATACTACTAATGTTCATCGTGGTAGGATGTTCTGATTCCTCAATACGAGAGATTGATTTTAAAGAAATCATTGACTACTCGAAGATAAAACAGGAACCGCTCAGTCGTACCGGTAATAAACCTTATGTTGTATATGGTGTCACTTACGTACCGCTTTCTTCCGCGGTTGGTTTTCGCGAACAGGGAATCGCTTCCTGGTATGGAAAAAAATTTCATGGCCGGCGCACCTCAAGCGGTGAAATTTACGACATGTATGCCATGACCGCCGCTCACAAGACTTTACCATTGCCAACATACGTCTCGGTAACCAACGTGAACAACAATCGGAAAGTGATTGTTAGAGTCAATGATCGGGGGCCGTTTATTGACGACCGTGTCATTGATTTATCTTATTCGGCGGCCCGTGAATTGGGATTGGTTCGCCCTGGAACGGGACCGGTGATCATTGAGGCATTGACACCCAAAAATGTGGATGGAGAAATCATCACTCGGCAACCATTAAAGTACTTTATTTCGACTGGTGTATTTAGCAATCGGAACTATGCGAGTAATATGCTCCAAAAGTTGACTGATGCAGGATTCAACAGAGTGAGAATGCAGAATAAATCTGTCTCGGGTACAAAAATGTATCAGGTGTTGATTGGGCCTTATGGATCAGAACAGGAAACTCGAGCGATAGTCTTGCAACTCAGACATCACTTAACTGAGGAGCCTGTCCTAGTTCTTGAGTGAGCTGAAGATAATTTCACCATCAATGGAGGAGAATTACCCTTGAATGCTTGTCAACTCGTCGTGCGCAAACTGGGACGAGTCGACTATCTTCACTCATTGGCTAAGATGAAAGCATTCACGCACACGCGTCAAAGTCATACACGCGACGAATTCTGGCTTCTTGAGCATAACCCGGTGTATACACAGGGATACTCCTGCGATCAGTTACCATTCTCGACAACCTCAATACCCACGTTAACCACCGACCGCGGAGGTCAGTTGACTTTTCATGGTCCGGGACAACTGGTTGTTTACTTGATGCTGGATATTCGCCGTCGCAACCAAGGTGTACGGAACTTGGTGAACGCTATTGAATCTGCCATCATCGCACTGCTTCGATACTACAGTATTGAAGGAAACGCACAGCCGAAGGCACCCGGTGTTTATGTCAACGAAGAGAAAATTGCATCGTTGGGAATACGTGTTAGCCGCGGTTGTACCTACCACGGGCTGAGTTTGAATGTAGATGTGGATATCACACCATTTGATTCAATTGATGTCTGTGGATATCAAGACTTGAAAGTGACAACGATGTGTCAACTCAATGTTGACTGTAACATGGAGGAGATTCAGACACGATGTGCAGAAGAGCTGGCGCGTGAATTGAACTATCAGCATATTTCATACTGCCGAGGATTTTCTGGACTATGACACTTGATACGTTGGTGAAATGTTCAAGATCTACCTTGCAACTTGATCATGAGTCAATAGTTTCAGATGATTGTTGGAGCCATTGATTCAACGAATTTAGTCGATCTGGAGTGCCAATGTCGAACCAAGTACATTGATAGTAAATTCCTGCCAATTGGCCAGCTTTAATACAATCAGAAAAAATTTTCCGTAGCGGGAACGTCTTACCTCGCTCTTGTTGAAATAAAGACTTGCGCAAAATTGATATTCCGCTGTAGGTAAAACTCCGCATCGACTTAGATGCGTCAAGATTCTGCACCCTCCCTGCCTGCAGACCATAATCCCCTCTGCTGTTATGTATGGGATTGTCAACCAGTAACAAATTACCATCGACGTCATTTGGAAGGTTGAGCATTTCAAATGGAAAATCTGTCCAAATGTCGGCACTCACTACCAAAAAGGGATCTGATTCGAGCAGGGGCAAAGCCTTCAGTACGCCACCACCTGTTTCGAGTGGCGTCTCAGATTCGTGAGAATAGCTGATTTTCATTCCATATGAAGAACCATTTCCTAGTGTTTGAATAAACTTTTCGGAGGCGTAAGAAGTATTGATGACGACGCTTGATATGCTGGCAACTTTCAAACGAGCAAGATGATGCTCAATCAAGCATTTATCGCCAACCCTGAGTAGCGGTTTAGGTGTGTTCAGGGTCAGCGGCAACATCCGACGTCCCGCACCGGCGCTGAGTAACATGGCATCCATGGGTGCCTAAGGATTTGGTAACTGTTTTATCAGTTCAGTCAGTGGACGCAGTTTAGAATAGTGACTGGATACCGACTCAATGTACATCATGACACGTGGAATGTCTGCCAGGTAATTTGGTTTGTTGTCTCGATAGTTCAGTCTGGAAAATATTCCAGCAACTTTGATATGACGCTGAATTCCCATCCAGTCAAACCATTCTCGAAACTGCATTTCATCAAAATTCATCACAAGACTGGTCTGCCGGGCTTTGGTTAGATAAAGCCGTATCCATTCATCTATTTTTTCTTGATTCCAGGCAATGTAGCAATCGCGTAACAATGAAACCAAATCATAAGTGATGGGGCCACAGACAGCATTCTGAAAATCTAAAATGCCTGGATTGTTACTTTCGACGACCATAAGATTGCGAGAGTGATAATCTAGATGTACCCAGACTCTAGGTTGTTGCTCAGCTTTGGCAAGCAGTATTCCAAATATATGATCCAGCACATCATTGACTTCTGAACTGAGGTTTTGTTTGAGATGTCGTTGCAGGTACCATTCCCGAAAAAGTTCCATTTCTGATAGCAACAGTTCAGCATTGTATGATGGTAGATCACTCACATCGAAAGATGTTGCATTCTGCAATAACAATAAAGAGTCTATAGCATCCGCGTAGAACCGGTCAGCAGTACTAGCGGACAACTGAGAAAGATAAGTAGATTTGCCGAAATCGGTCATTAATGCAAATCCCTGTCGATAGTCTTTAGCATAAACTTCAGGTACATTTAATCCTACCTGCTTGAATATGCATGCGACATGGATAAAATTTTTGAACTCCGCAGCGTCGACAGGTGAGTCCATAACAATGTAACTTTCACCTTGATGTCGAATGCGAAAATACCTTCGAAAACTAGCATCCTCCGAGGCAAATTCAATCAATTCCAGTTTGCCTCCTAGTATGGAAACGACCCAGTCCACGAGTTTCAAAATTCGATCGTCATTGTCAGCAAAACGAATGAGTTCGTACCTAGAGAGACTCATCATCAGGTATTCTGTTCGGCACAATCGTCACATAAGAACATAATATTTTTGTTTATTGGTAATAGTTCGGACACCGTGCCGGCATGATCGTTTGGAATTTAGTGACTTAACATGAACGTCATCATATATTTAACCACAGGTTCAATCACCCAGACTCAGTCAATTATTTCATGATACTTGGCACCTATCGCCTAGTGTACAAGTCAGTGGAATGTATTCACTTTGGGTCACAGTCAACATCTTTAGTAACTTACTACTACCTACTACAATCTTACACTTGGCATTTTAGTTCGGGGCATGCCCCGAACTAAAATGGTTCAACCACTGTGCCTCATATTCGATCGGACTCCGGTGATCCAGCGCGGAATGCAGCCGCTCCAAATTGTAAAACCGATCAATGTAATCATACAACTTCGTGCGCATCGACTCAAAGCCTTCCAACGCCCCACTGACCGGCAACTCGCGCTTGATGGTGGCAAACACCGACTCCGCCGCCGCATTGTCATAACTGTTCCCAATTCGACCCACCGACTGCTCAATACCCTGCTGCTCGCAGTACGACCGATAACGGTCACTGAGGTATTGCACGCCGCGATCCGAATGGTGAATCACACCCGCTGCCGGCCGATAACTGACCGCCTGCTGCAACGCCCGGAGCATCAACTCGGTATCGTGGCTGCGACTGAAACTGCGACCGATGAGGCGCCGCGAACCGGCATCCATCACCACCGCCAGATAACCAAACCCCTCGGTCACCCGAATGTAGGTCGAGTCCGCCACCCACCACTGGTCCGGTTGCGACCGATGGAAATCTCGACACACCCGATCCGCCGGGGCGCAGGCACCACCCGACCGCGTGGTGAACACTTTGCGCCGCCACGTGCGACCCGCCAGACCACATGCCCGCATCAGCCGGGTCACCCGCCGTAAACCCAGCCCGGCCACTCGCGCCGTAACTGTGCCGCCACCCGCCGAACACCATAACGACCACTAGAATCCGCATGCACGGTGCGAATCCGCTGCGTCAGATGCTCGTCCTCAACCCGGCGTGCCGAAGACTGCTTCGCCCGCCATTGGTAAAACGCGCGCCGACACACCTGTAATACTCGACACCTCGCGGTCACTGTGAATACGGCCTGATTCGCCAGCATGAACTGATACACGGCTACCTGCTCAGCTCGGCTGCGCGACCCTTTTTCGCGAACCAGACCGCTGCTTTTTCCAGGATGTCCCGATCCTCCTGCAACTGCCGATTTTCTTGCCTCAGACGACGATTCTCCTCTCGCAAGTCTGCGTCACTACCGTTGGTTTCCAACCGCGCCCGCTTCCACTGGTGCAGCGTCTGCACCGACGGCTCATGCTCGCGGGCCAACTGCAACACCGGCACCCCGGCACGCAACCGCTCCTCAATCATCTGCCGGAACTCTGCTGTATAACGTTTCTTTTTCATGGAATGTTACCTCCTCACTTTTTAGTTTATCATGTGTGACCCAAAGTGAATACAATTCCACAGCCACAGTGTATGTATGAATTGAAGGATAAGGCTAGTACATGCTCAAGTGTGACATGCCAAAAGTATATTTTGTATACGAGTGTATATGGGTTGCCAGTGACTGCTAGAACCGTTTGGTGTGAGACGTTAATACTAGATTTAAGAAGTCACTCTTCTGCCAATCATGTGCATACGGAAGGATGGAATGGGAATGGTGATGTGGTCGTCTTCACTGTGAATCATACCATTCTTAATCATTTGATCAACGAACTCCTGCGGCTTCATGTCCTGTGGCATCTTGTCTGCCGACTTCTGTCCTGCCACCCAGGTTCGTTCCTCAAGCAGGTCCAACAACTTCGATTCACTGATGCCGTCTTCACCAATCATCTCAGCCACCTCGGCCAGCAGATTGACACAGGCTCTGATTCTGGAATCGGTCAGGCGTTCCTGATAGTAGCTTTTCCTTGCCAAATCACCTTCCCGGCGAATTCTGGTCTCGTCGAGTTGAGTCAGGTCTCCTTTTCGATCCGCTAGTTCGCCGGCAAGCACACCGATGTAGTTCTGCAGATGCTGTGGCCAACCGTTCGACCAGCGCGCAATCTTCCCGGCGATAGCGGCATCCTCATGCCCCACGATATGATGATCCTGTAGCAGGCGATGCACGGCGTCGGCCGCTTCCGGCTCCGCCAGCGGTGCCAGCGTTCTGACATGCCCATAACTGAATCGGGACAGTCCCGCTTCCTTCAGACGTACACGCGACCAGGCCAAACCGGCCAGCATCGCCACCATCGGTAGCCCATGCTCGCCCAGATGCAGATGCAACAGCAGTTCCTCACCCTGTGGGTGCAGTTTCTGTATCTCATCGAACAGCAGTACCACCGGACGCAACACCGATGCCCCCGGGCGGAATCGGTCTGACAAATGTGACCGAATACGTGCCCATAACCCCCGGTCATACAGTCGCCACAGATCGCCTAGACAGGGAGTTTCCGACTGTTTGGCCTTATCCGCCTTCACGCCAATCTCACCGCCCTCCAGCGTCAAGCGACCGGCCAATTCAAGATTGCGGACGTGAGTCAGTAACTCGGCACCTCGGTGCCTGATTCGATCGGCGAGCTTACGGGTGAGCACGGACTCATCCTTCAGGTCTCTGATACTTATCTGAATCGCAATGGGACCGTTTTCCCGTTGCCTCCAAATCTGGCGCAGATGCGACTGCAGAGCGGTCTTGCCGGCTCCCGGTGCTCCCTGCACCAGCCAGGTGCGCTGGTCGGACAAGGGCACATCGGCGGCGAGCAGTTCGTTAACCGTTCGCCCGGCAACCGACTCCTGCAGTTCAGCCACCGTGTTCTCAATGCCGGCGATAATGTCCTGTCGCCCGACGAAATACAGTGCATGTTCCTTGTCGGTGCGGTTCTTGATCTTGCGCAGACTCCGTATCTGTTCTTCGTTCAACATGAATGGATGTTTTCCAGCAGGTCTATTGTCGTGCCATTACCCGGCAATGTGTTGCATTCCGGCAACCGGTCGTCAGTATAACCTGATGCCGGTTCTGATTTTCTCAGGCCTGCTCACTGCCCCGGCTACGGTGTTCGCCGAAGCCAGCTGGTACGGCTCGCTGCGCGGCGGTATTGAGTTCGCCAGCGGCATGGACGCCAAGTTCTACGACGGCGCCTCGCGCTGGGGCATCAAGGGTAGCGGAGAGATCTCCGAAGGCCTGACCGCCGTCTACCGCTTCGAACACAAGTTCAGCACGTCCGATGCCGGACAGGCCGGTGGCCGCCTGGCCTTCGTCGGTCTGGACGGTGGTTTTGGCAAGGTCACTCTGGGACAGATCTGGAGTGCCAGTTACAATCACGCCGGCGTGATCCGTGACTTTCCCAACTGGTACACCAGTGGTGACACCACCGGCCGGATCGGCAATGCCCTGTCGTATGCCTTTTCCGCCGATGCGTTCAGTGTGCAGGTGGATGCCATCATGGACGGTGGCAAGGACACCGGCAAGGCCATCGATCAGCTGGAGTTCGGTATGACGGTGAACCTCGGTGACATCGGCAAGATCGCTCTCGCCCACACCAAGATTGAAGATGAATTGGCCATGACCACGACCCATATGGCCAAAGTGGCTCATAACAATGCAGATTACGCACCGGTAAACACTGTACCGGATCCGGACACCAGAGCATCCATCACTCTTCAGGAGGTTGATTTGGTGATTAAAAAGAGTAACACTGTGCTTTGGGATAGTGCCAAAGAAGAATCCAAAGTCAATACTTTGACCACGACGGCCCTCAGAACAGAAAGCGCAGTGCAAGTGAATGGTGCTAATAAATATCAGGCGGCTTATGTTGATGGCAAATTGCGAGTGGGAGAAAAAGGTTGTGTATCCACATCCAAAGATGGGGCGGATCCTAATGCTTGTGTAACTACGAAAATACTGGTCTATAACCCACCAGGTAGTCCAGAAGAGTATCTGGCTTTTTCAAAGAAAGACACGGCGGTAACCTCCACCACGAGTCGGGACAACCCGGGCAGCAAGTCGAATCACATCTCGGCACAGTTTGACATCGGTGCCATCACGGTGGCGCTCGGTCATTCGCAGATGAAGTCCAATGATCCGATGAAGACCATGAAGCAGAAGACCAACTTCGTGGGTGCCAGTGGCAGCATCGGTGATACCGGCCTGAACTGGGGAGCGTATCATCGGGAGATCAAGAATCCCAAGAATGCGGCCGGCAAGCATAAGCTGTGGACCGTCGGTCTGAAAAAGACACTGGGTGGCGGTGCGTCGACTTATGTCGAACATCACAATGATGCGAGTAACAAGGGTAACACGGTGGTCGGCCTGCGCGTCGACTTCTAGAACTCAAGTCATCACCTGATGAAACGAACGGGGTGCTGCGGCACCCCGTTCCTTTTGGAATTGTGGTCGAGAATTATTAACCGCGAGACTTTTTCACCACTTCATGACATATTCCGTCATTTTCTTGCTATCGCAGTAACAACGACGTCTTGGCCTACAGCACATGTGATAAGGTTTCAGTTCATGTTTCTTTCAGAAGTAGCACCGGTTCATCCCATTGCCGTACCCTAATCATGTTCACACTGAGAGTCGGCTGGCGACGGATGTGAACCGCCGGTACGGTTTACGCTGTACTGATTCCCGGAACGATCTGACAAAAAATTTATCCATCGGATAAAGGGCGAACTGTCTATGCACTGAAGCTTCGTCTATCAAAGAAGCTGCACTCATCGATATCGCAATAGTGTCAGCAGGTGTTCGGCCCGAGAGGATGGAAAAATCTGAGATGAACTGAACTGCAGAATCGAGAGCAGAGTAAGGGGGGAATGCTGCAGTTGAAGAGCTTGCAACTGGTTCAGGGCTGAACGTCAGTTGATAGTGGCGGAACACAAAGAGAACGGGGTGCCGCAGCACCCCGCCCCTTCATCATACAACGAATCGTTTTCTAGAAATCGACGCGCAGGCCGACTACCGTGCCATCATTGCCTTTGCCGTCGGCGTTGTTGCCATGTTCAACATAGACTGAGGCACCACCGCCTAAAGATTTACCCAGACCAGCGGTCCATTTTTTCTGTTTGCCCGCCTCGTTTTTTGGGTTCTTGATCTCCCGGTGAAACAGTCTCCAATCCAAACCGGTGTCGCCGATGCTGCCACTGGCACCCACGAAGTTGGTCTTCTGTTTCATGGTCTTCATCGGATCATTGGACTTCATCTGCGAATGACCGAGCGCCACCGTGATGGCACCGATGTCAAACTGTGCCGAAATGTGATTCGACTTGCTGCCGGGGTTATCCGGAGTTGCAGTCACTGCCGCATCGTTGGTAGAGAAAAATTTGGCTTCGTCAGGATCCGTATTATCTGGTGGCTGATAGGCAAGAATTTTTGTGGTGATACATTTAGTGGTGGTAGTAGTATCAGGACCGGTCGTTGATACGCAACCCTTCTCTGCCACCCGCAATTTACCATCAACATAACCCACATTATATTTATCAGCACCACTCACTTGGATATTCCCTTCTGTTCTGAGGGCCGCCGTAGTCAGCGTATTGACTTTGGATTTTTTATTGGCCTTATCCCAAAGTACGGTGTTGTCTTCTTTGATGATCAAATCAACTTCCTGAAGGGTGAGAGATACTCTCGTATCCTTCGGGGTGGGCACAGTGTTTTCAGGATCGTAAGCTGTTGAACTTTCAGCTACTTTCACCATGTAGGTCATGGTATCGTTCATTACATCTTCCACTTTGGTGTGAGCGATGGCAATTTTACCGATGTCCCCCAGATTCACGGTCATGCCGAACTCCAGCTGGTCGATGGCCTTGCCGGTGTCCTTGCCACCGTCCATGATGGCATCCACCTGCAGACTGAACGCATCGGCCGAAAAGGCATACGACAGGGTGTTGCCGATCTTATTGCCGGTATCACCACTGGAGTACCAGTTGCCAATATCACGAATCACACCGGTGTGGTTGTAGCTGGCGCTATCAATCCGTCCGAGAGTCAGTGCACCGAAGCCACCGGACAGCCCCACGAAGGCCAGGCGACCGCTGGGCTGAGCCGCGTCGGATGATGTTATATTGTGTTCAAAACGATAAACCGCGGACAACCCTTCCGATACTTCACTGGAACCTTTGATGCCCCAGCGAGAACCTTCCGCTTTGAAATAACTGGCATCTTTACCGCTCATGAATTCAACACCGCCACGCAGTGAACCATACCAGCTGGCGCCGACCGGTTCGGCGACCGAGGTGGCCATGTTTTCTTCACTAGCGCTTTCTTCACTGGTGACCTCATCGGCGAACACCGTGGCCGGGGCGGTGAGCAGGCCTGAGAAAATCAGAACCGGCATCAGGTTTT
The DNA here is from genome assembly GCA_965116205.1 of Arenicellales bacterium. Lineage (GTDB taxonomy): Bacteria > Pseudomonadota > Gammaproteobacteria > Arenicellales > JAJDZL01 > JAJDZL01. The sequence goes on from OZ220493.1 coordinate 1,718,050, forward strand.
ATCACCCTTGCACCGGTTTCGGTTTATACTGATGACCGGTTGCCGGAATGCAACGCATTGCCGGGTAATGGCACGACAATAGACCTGCTGGAACACCTCCATTCATGTTGAACGAAGAACAGATACGCAGTCTGCGCAAGATCGAGAACCGCACCGACAAGGAGCATGCGCTGTATTTCGTCGGGCGGCAGGACATTATCACCGGCATTGAGAACACGGTGGCCGAACTGCAGGAGTCGATCGCCGGGCGAACGGTTAACGAACTGCTCGCCGCCGATGTACCCCTGTCCGACCAGCGCACCTGGCTGGTGCAGGGGGCTCCGGGAGCCGGCAAAACCGCTCTGCAGACGCATCTGCGACAGATTTGGGGGAAACGCCCTGACGGACCTTTCGCAGTTCATTTGGAAGCGGTGGAAGTTGAAGATGAAGCCGGACTGACGCGCATCATTGCGAATGCCATTCAACTGGATGGCGCGGAGAAAATCGGTCACCGTCGCCGGTCGGAGGTGGACAGTGGCGTCACTGCACAGGGTGGTGGCATCAACATCCGCACCCGGCAAGAGCGGCGGGCAGGTGAACTGCAGCTGCGCGACCTGTGGCGGCTGTATGATCGGGGGTTATGGCATCGTATTCGACGGTCATTCACCAAGCTGTTGAAATCGGAACCCTCACACCTGCGACCGATTGTACTGCTGATAGATGAGATACAGAATCTGCCAAAGGCCGGTGAATCGCTGCTCGCCAAGATCCATTCGGGCAAGCATGGGCTGCCGATGGTGGCGGTGCTGGGCGGTCTGGCCTGGTCGGAGGCACGGCTGACCGAGGCTGGCATCTCCCGGTTCAGTCGAGGACATGTCAGGACGCTGTCGCCACTGACGGAGACGGAAGCCGCCGACGCGGTGCACTGTCTGCTGCGGGAGCATGGCATTAAGGGACCCGAGGGCGCCGACATCGCCGGGAAGATTGCACGCTGGTCGAACGGCTGGCCACAGCATCTGCAGAACTATATCAGTGCACTCGCCGGCGAAGTGGCGGATCGAAAAGGAGACCTGACCCAACTCGATGAAGTCAAGATTCGAACGGTGGGCGATTTGGAAAGGAAAAACTACTATAACAGACGTCTGACCCATTCCAGAATCACCGCCTGCGACAACCTGTTGGCTGATGTCGCCGAAATAATCGGTGACAATGGCGCCAGTGAGTCGGAGCTGCTGAAATTACTCCGTCAGCGGACCTGGGATGAAGAGCGTGAACCTACCGACATCATGCCCGAAGACATGAATTCGCGGGAGTTCATTAATGAAATGATCAGGAGTGGCATCATTCACCGGGAAAACCGTCGCATCATGATGCCAATTCCTTCATTTCGACAGTATTTGATTGACAGTCGGGTGAATGGTTAAGTCGGCTTCTCAGAGCAGTCTGGTGGATTATGGATCAGTTCATCTCAGATATTGAGAGAATGATTGGCAGATGATCAGTTAATGACTACCTGTCTCCAGACGAATTTGAGTGTTTTTTCAACAATTGAACAAGCAGATACTGTTGATTCTTTTCAGTTCAGTAGAAGAATACTTCGTGAGACTGGAACGTTTCCAAAAGACTCAACTGAATACTCAAATCTAGCATTGTTTAGGGCATGGAAACTGGAAAATCAACCCACAGACTTGCATGTTAGCATGCTCAGTGTGAATTTCTGTATTAAGGTTATTGTCTTCTATCAATCAGATGCTGTCGAAATGATGGAATCGGAATCACTATGCGACCATCTTCACTGTGCACCATGCCATTTTTAACCATTTGATCGATGAACCCCTGTGGCTCCATGTGCTGGGGCATTTTGTCTGCCGGATGCAACTTGACCTCCCAAGATCTCTCATCAAGCAAACTCAGCAGTGTCGATTCCTTAGTCCCACCTTCACCAATCATTTCGGCGACATCGGCCAGCAGATTTTCACAGGCTCTAATACGGGAATGAGTGATGCGCTTGTTATAGTAGTTTTTCCTTTCCAAATCGCCCACCGTTCGAATCTTGACTTCGTCGAGTTGGGTCAGGTCTCCTTTGCGATCCGCCACTTCACCGGCAAGCGCACTGATATAGTTCTGCAGATGCTGTGGCCAGCCGTTCGACCAGCGCGCAATCTTCCCGGCGATGTCGACATCCTGATATCCTTTGATGTGATGATCCTGCAGCAGGCGGCGCACGGCATCAGCCGCCTCCGTTTCCGCCAGCGGCGCCAGCGTTCTGGCATGTCCCCGACTGAATCTGGAGATCCCAGCGTCGGCCAGCCGCGCCTCCGACCAGGCCAGACCGGCCAGCACTGCCACCATCGGTAGCCCATGCTCGCCCAGATGCAGATGCAACAGCAGCTCTTCACCCTCCGGATGCAGTTTCTGTATCTCATCGAACAGCAGCACCACCGGACGCAATGCCGATGCCTCCGACCGGTATTGGTCCGGCAGATAGGCCCGAAGGCGCGCCCACAACCTGCGGTCATACAGCCGCCACAGGTCACCGAGTCGGAGAGTTTCCGACTGTTTGGCCTTATCCGTCTTCACGCCAATCTCACCGCCCTCCAGCGTCAAGCGACCGGCCAATTCAAGATTGCGGACTTGGGTGAGTAACGCTGCACCCCGATGACTGATGCGGTCGGCGATCTTCTGGGTGAGCACGGACTCATCCTTCAGGTCTCGGATACTCACCTGAATCGCAATGGGACCGTTTTCCCGTTTTCCCCAGATCTGTCGCAGATGCGTCTGCAGAGCGGTCTTGCCGGCTCCCGGGGCCCCCTGCACCAGCCAGGTGCGCTGGTCGGACAGGGGAGCATCGGCGGCGAACAGTTCGGCGGCGGTCCGACCGGCGACCGACTCCTGCAGTTCCGCCACCGTGTTCTCAATGCCGGCAATGATGTCCTGCCGCCCGACGAAATACAGCGCATGCTCCTTGTCGGTGCGGTTCTCGATCTTGCGCAGACTGCGTATCTGTTCTTCGTTCAACATGAATGGAGGTGTTCCAGCAGGTCTATTGTCGTGCCATTACCCGGCAATGCGTTGCATTCCGGCAACCGGTCTATCAGTATAAAACGAAACCGGTGTCAAGGTGATAAAACCTGATGCCGGTTCTGATTTTCTCAGGCCTGCTCACCGCCCCGGCCACGGTGTTCGCCGATGAGGTCACCAGTGAAGATGTCGCTAGTGAAGACAGCATGGCCACCTCGGCTGCCGAACCGGTCGGTGCCAGCTGGTACGGCTCACTGCGCGGCGGTATTGAATTTGCCAGCGGTGCGGACGCTAAATTCTACGATGGTGGTTCGCGCTGGGGCATCAAGGGCACCGGGGAGATCTCCGAAGGCCTGACCGCGGTCTACCGCTTCGAACACAAGATCAGAACCACTGATGCCCAACAGGTGCAAGATGGTGGCCGACTAGCCTTCGTGGGACTGTCCGGTGGCTTCGGTGCTCTAACCCTTGGACAGATTGAAAGCGCCAGTTACGTTCACGCCGGCGTCATTCGCGACTTTCCCAACTGGTACACCAGCGGTGACACCACCGGTCGGATCGGCAATGCCCTGTCCTACGCCTTTACCGGTGACGCCTTCAGTGTACAGGTGGATGCCATCATGGACGGTGGCAAGGACACCGGCAAGGCCATTGACCAGCTGGAGTTCGGCATGACCGTGAATCTCGGCGACATCGGCAAGATTGCCCTCGCCCACACTAAGGTGGAAGATGCGATGATGGCGATGAATATGGGGAAATATGTTGATGATAAGGGTACCACTGATAAAGATGATGACGCCACTTTTGAGGTTCATCAGATTAAAGTGAAAGTGGCGAAAAATTCAGCAAATTACGATTCTAATACTGGAGGAATGACTGGTTCAGCGACTATTACTGTTACAGAAAAAGGTACTGTCGGCAGCTTTCCCAAAGGCCGTGAATTTTCATTGGGAAACTGTTCGGCCACGAAAGGTGCAGCTGATGAATGTGTAATGGGAACTGCATATGCAAGGCTCAACGATCATACTAGCAGTAGCCTTTTAACTTGGCATCCTCCCTCAGACGTAACGACAAAGGAGTACGGTAGCAAGTCGAATCACATTTCGGCACAGTTTGACATCGGTGGGCTTACGGTGGCGCTCGGTCATTCGCAGATGAAATCCAATGACTCGATGAAGACCATGAAGCAGAAGACCAGCTTCGTCGGTGCCAGTGGCAGCATCGGCGACACCGGACTGAACTGGGGTGCCTATCATCGGGAGATCAAGAATCCGAAGAATGCGGCCGGCAAGCATAAGCTGTGGACCGTGGGTCTGAAAAAGACGCTGGGTGGCGGTGCCTCGACCTATGTTGAACATCAAAACGATGCGAAGAACAAGGGTAATACAGTGCTCGGCCTGCGCATTGATTTCTAGAATTCAATCGTTGCGTGTTGATGGGGATGGGGTGCTACGGCACCCCATTCTTTTTGAGAGTCCGAGCACATAAACTGACCTTCGATCTAACCATCATTGACACCATATTGATACCGATAGTCAACATCTTACTCAACGAGGGGCCGTATGTGATGTGGCAAACTTTACCTTCCATCCGGCAAATAATGTTCTTGTCGAGTCGTTTCATGAATGAATGCGATGGATGACGCACCGATTCTTTGCGTTCGATAACTATTTTTTCATTCGATCAGGAAAGTCATGTGAAAAGCGGCGCGTCGTTTGAGATGCCTAGACCGCAATTTTTGAATGAATTCGAACTGAACCTATTTCTAAAATTTGCAAGTCAGGTGCTGTTCGCATCTGTGGCATAAAGAAAAATGATTGTAACAGACCACATGGGGTGCGGATGAAAAACTGCTGTCAGTTTTCAGCTGCGGTCTCAAAAAAGAACGAGGTGCCGCAACACCCCGCTCTTTTTATCATGAAACAACTCGAGTCCTAGAAATCGACGCGCAGGCCGACCACCGTGTTACCCTTGTTGCTCGCATCATTGTGATGTTCGACATAGGTCGACGCACCGCCACCCAGCGTCTTTTTCAGACCCACGGTCCACAGCTTATGCTTGCCGGCCGCATTCTTCGGATTCTTGATCTCCCGATGATAGGCACCCCAGTTCAGGCCGGTGTCGCCGATGCTGCCACTGGCACCGACGAAGCTGGTCTTCTGCTTCATGGTCTTCATCGGATCATTGGACTTCATCTGCGAATGACCGAGCGCCACCGTGATGGCACCGATGTCAAACTGTGCCGAGATGTGCTTCGACTTGCTGCCGGGGTTATCCGGAGTTGCAGTCACTGCCGCATCGTTGGTAGAGAAAAATTTGGCTTCGTCAGGATCCGTATTATCTGGTGGCTGATAGGCAAGAATTTTTGTGGTGATACATTTAGTGGTGGTAGTAGTATCAGGACCGGTCGTTGATACGCAACCCTTCTCTGCCACCCGCAATTTACCATCAACATAACCCACATTATATTTATCAGCACCGCTCACTTGCACTGCTCTCTCTGTTCTGAGCGCAGCTGTAGTCAGCGTATTAACTTTAGATTTTTTATTGGCTTTGTCCCAAAGCGTAGCATTGTCTTCTTTGATGATCAAATCAACTTCCTGAAGGGTGAGGGATACTCTCGTATCCTTCGGGGTGGGCACAGTGTTTTCAGGATCATAAGCTGTTGAACTTTCGGTTACTTTCACCATGTAGGTCATGGTATCGTTCATTACATCTTCCACCTTAGTGTGGGCGAGGGCGATCTTGCCGATGTCACCCAGATTCACCGTCATGCCGAACTCCAGCTGGTCAATGGCCTTGCCGGTGTCCTTGCCACCATCCATGATGGCATCCACCTGCACGCTGAACGCATCGGCGGAAAAGGCATACGACAGGGCGTTGCCGATTCGACCGGTGGTATCACCGCTGGTGTACCAGTTGGGAAAGTCTCGGATCACGCCGGCATGATTGTAACTGGCACTCCAGATCTGTCCCAGAGTGACCTTGCCGAAACCACCGTCCAGACCGACGAAGGCCAGGCGGCCACCGGCCTGCCCGGCATCGGCGGTGCTGAACTTGTGTTCGAAGCGGTAGACGGCGGTCAGGCCTTCGGAGATCTCTCCGCTGCCCTTGATGCCCCAGCGCGAGGCCCCGTCGTAGAACTTGGCGTCCATGCCGCTGGCGAACTCCAGACCGCCACGCAGTGAACCGTACCAGCTGGCTTCGGCGAACACCGTGGCCGGAGCCGCCAGCAGGCCTGAGAAAATCAGAACCGGCATCAGGTTTTATCACCTTGACACCGGTTTCGGTTTATACTGATGATCGGTTGCCGGAATGCAACGCATTGCCGGGTAATGGCACGACAATAGACCTGCTGGAACACCTCCATTCATGTTGAACGAAGAGCAGATACTTAGTCTGCGCAAGGTCCAGAACCGCACTGACAAAGAACATGCACTGTATTTCGTCGGGCGGCAGGACATTATTGCCGGCATTGAGAACACGGTCGCTGAACTGCAGGAGTCAATCACCGGTCGGACTGCCGCTGAACCGTTCGCCGCCGATGTAACCCTGTCCGACCAGCGCACTTGGCTGGTGCAGGGGGCACCCGGAGCCGGCAAGACCGCTCTGCAGACGCATCTGCGCCAGGTCTGGGGAAAACGGGAAAACGGTCCCATTGCGATGCAGATGAGTATCAGAGACCTGAAGGATGAGTCCGTGCTCACCCAGAAGATCGCCGACCGCATCAGTCATCGGGGCGCAGCGTTACTCACCCAAGTCCGCAATCTTGAATTGGCCGGTCGCTTGACGCTGGAGGGCGGTGAGATTGGCGTGAAGACGGATAAGGCCAAGCAGTCGGAAACTCTCTGCCTGGATGATCTGTGGCGGCTGTATGACCGCGGGTTGTGGGCACGTATTCGGTCACATTTGTCAGACCAATTCCGCCCGGTGGCATCGGCATTGCGTCCGGTGGTGCTGCTGTTCGATGAGATACAGAAGCTGCACCCGCAGGGTGAGGAGCTGCTGTTGCATCTGCATCTGGGCGCGCATGGGCTACCGATGGTGGCGATGCTGGCCGGTCTGGCCTGGTCGGAGGCGCGGCTGGCCGACGCTGGGATCTCCCGGTTCAGTCGAGGACATGTCAGGACGCTGTCGCCACTGACGGAGACGGAAGCCGCCGACGCGGTGCACTGTCTGCTGCGGGAGCATGGCATTAAGGGACCCGACATCGCCGGGAAGATTGCGCGCTGGTCAAACGGCTGGCCACAGCATCTGCAGAACTACATCGGTGTGCTTGCCGGTGAAGTGGCGGATCGAAAAGGAGACCTGACTCAACTCGACGAGACCAGAATTCGCCGGGAAGGTGACTTGGCAAGGAAAATCTACTATCAGGAACGCCTGACCGATTCCAGAATCACTGCTTGCGAAAATCTGCTGGCCGAGGTGGCCGAGATGATCGGCGAAGGTGGGACTAAGGAATCAACGCTGCTGAGTTTGCTTGATGACAGATCTTGGGATGTCAAGCTGCATCCAGCAGACAAAATGCCACAGGACATGAAGCCACGGGAGTTCATTGATGAAATGATCAAGAGTGGCATCATCCATCGGGAAAGCCGGCACATCATGATACCGATCCCATCATTTCGACAGTATTTGATTGACGGTCGGATGAAAATTTGAACCGGGCTTTCAGCACAGTCAAACGGGCTCTAGATTTGTTCATTGATGACATCGAAAGGCTACTTGACAGGTTATCAGTGAATACCGGCTTAACCCAAATCAACTCAAGTGCATGGATTTAAACTGTCAACAAAAATTCTGTCAATTTCTATCAACTCAGTAGCATAGCAGTTTTCAAGATCGAAATGCCTCCAAGTGGCTAGGCCGCATCGTCAAACGTTGTCTTTTTACTACAATAACCTGAAATTTGAAACTGCCAATTCAGAGTAACAAAATCATTCGATGGTCGGTCGCGCCGTGAATAGAATCATATGTTCGCACCAACTGATACATTTACCATAATTTGATATTGGTCAATGATTGAAGTGCTGAGATCGATCGAAGTTATTCATGAGCGGAGAGGTGATGATACAGGCACTTTCAAATAAGGCCTCCAAGTCATCAATGGTCGAGTCAAATCAGTTGAAATATTCATCCATTGCTCGCACAAATGGAATGGTCACGTGGCGACGATGTTCCAAAGAACTATACGCAATACGATCAAGTAGTCGAATCAATGAATGCATGGAGCGCTCGTAATGATTGACGATATACTGAATCACCGTAACATCAATGGGTAAACCGCGTTCGTCAGCCCTTTCCATCAAAATGCGGACCTTCGTTTCATCAGATGGTGTGGAAAGTTTCAGAGCTTGTCGACTTTGCAACCGGTTAACTAGGTCTTTTAGTGAAAAATCCAGATCAACAGGTGGACGATCGCCGGTCAAAATCAGTAAATTTCCACCTGTTTCAAGACTATCAAGCAGCGTGAGAAGACATTCTTCCCAATCCGATTGACCGGTGATTGATGGAATGTCGTCAACACAAATCAGTCGAAATCGATTGAGTTGTGAGAGAATTTCGGGTTGCACCTGTAAATCGAACAGTGGGATGTAGATACTTGACGATATGAATCGACATGCGGCGTAAAGCAGATGTGACTTGCCGGTCCCGTGTTTCCCCCAAAGATAGCAGCTGGCATTCAAGGAGTCATCCGCCAAAAAATCACGTAGCAGAGTAAGGATATATTCATTCTGATCGGTATGATAGTTTTCAAAGGTGGCCCGGTTTCGTGCATCGACTGTGATGGTCGCCTGGGCATAATGATGCCGCTTACTTTTCACGGATCTTCTACAGATATCTTCGAATGGCCCATACCCAAACATATTGGGCACCGCTGGCCACTGTCAGCGCAACGACAACATAAATCAGCAGTTGGCTGACTGGCGGAATCCAAATCCATGTGGTATTCTCAAACAGTACTGCGGCAACTAGAGAAATCTGAGCAACTGTATTGATTTTACTGGTCATTGTGGGTTGCATCTGTACATGACCATCAAGGGTAGTCAGCACCAAATATCCACCAACGATGACTAAATCCCTGAATATGACCAGCATGACCAGCCAAAATGGTAGTTCACCCAATATGACCAGCATAACGAAGGCGGATACGATGATGATTTTGTCCGCCAGTGGGTCAAGTCGGGCCCCGAGCTGAGAGGTGTAGTTGAATCGTTTGGCAATCCAGCCGTCCAGTCCATCTGTAATTCCTGCTAAAATAAATAGCACCACTGCCAGTTCATAGCTCTCGTCGCGCAGAATCAGAATCAGTATCGGCGCCGCTGCGATTCTTGACAGAGTGAGCAGATTTGGAATCTGGGCAAGTATGGATGAAACTTGGCTAATCATTGAAATAACCGTTGAGAACAATCACTTGTGAGCTTGATCGAAGCGCGGACCTGAAAGTGTAAGTCAGTTGCAGAACATTCGGTATATTATGTTCAATATTTTGCATGGATTAAACAAATGAAGAACAATGACTCTCTTTAGCCTGTTTTCATTTTCATCATCAATATTCAACGCCCCGAATGATGGAGTCCTCATTCATCAATGGTCGGTGATCGTTTAGACCGGATGAACGACCTCTATCCAAATTCTCCAGCTACTGAGTATCGGGAAGCTGGCGTCAACATTGAGTTGGCTGATCAATTGGTGCATTCTTGGCAGGCAAAATTCGCTCGCACGGCGCGCCCAGAACGAATTGACTCACGTAACGGGTTCAGTGGGTTGTTTGAAGTGCCCCAAGGATATCGGTCACCGGTTCTAGTCAGCAGTACGGATGGGGTTGGAACAAAGTTGAAGCTTGCATTTGAATTACAGCGTCACGCTACGATCGGTATTGATCTTGTTGCCATGTGTGTTAATGATGTGCTTGTATGCGGTGCCGAGCCGCTTTACTTTCTTGACTATTTCGCTAGCGGGAGACTGGATGGTGGTGTTGCCAATCAAGTGATGGATGGTATTGTTGCCGGATGTGAGTTGGCACGTACCGATCTCATCGGTGGAGAAACGGCAGAAATGCCGGGCATGTATGTTGATGGCGAGTACGACTTGGCAGGATTCTGTGTGGGCATTGTTGAAAAAAGTGCCATTCTGGATGGTGCACAGGTTACTGAAAATGATGTAGTAATCGGGCTTTCATCAAGTGGTTTTCATTCCAATGGTTATTCTCTGCTACGAAAAATCATCACGGATTACAATTTATCTTGGTCAACGGAGATTACCGGGCAGCGGCTTGATGACCTGTTGATGACGCCGACGACGGTTTATGTCAAAGTTCTGCGCGACGTCATTTCTAGTTTCAATGTCCATGCGTTCGCGCACATTACCGGCGGCGGGCTTGCCGCCAATCTGGCACGTGTCATTCCCGACCGATGGACTGCCAGAATCAATACGCAATCGTGGCACCGAGCACCCGTATTCAACTGGATTCAAACGGTTGGCAACCTGAGTGAGATGACTATGCTAGAAACCTTTAATTGTGGGATTGGTATGGTAGCGATCGTTCCATCTGATTCAGTAACGGCAGTGCGCTCAAGGGTTGAATCTCATGGTGTTGAGACCAGTGTGATTGGTACTGTCCAACCTGTCATGGATGACAGAAAAGTGTTAATGGAATGAACGTTGATGTTCCGCCGGTGAGAATCGTCGTACTGGCTTCAGGGAACGGCTCCAATCTGCAGGCTATCATCAATGCCATCAAACGTCATGAGCTGGCCGCAGTACCAGTGGCGGTGGTCAGTGATAAAGTCGACGCTTATGCACTTGAACGTGCCCGGCAGGAAGGTATCCCGGCCATTCATGTTGATGCAAATCTGTATGCGAGTCATCAATCATTTGATGTTGTTCTCCAGAAAATTCTCCTGGAGTTTGAATTTGATTTGCTCGTATTAGCCGGATTCATGCGTATTTTAACCACTGATTTTGTCAATCAATTCCGCGGCCGCATGATGAACATTCATCCATCTCTGCTCCCCAAACACAGAGGTTTAAATACGCATCGGCGGGTGTTGCAGGCCGGTGACGAATTTCACGGTGCAACCGTTCATTTTGTAACACCTGAGTTGGATGCCGGGCCGATTATTCTACAACAGCAATTTAGAGTTGCTGATGCCGGTTCAGAAGAAGAATTGGAATCTCGGGTTCACGAATGTGAACACCAGATATATCCTCAGGCGATTCAGCTGTTTGCCGAAGGAAAGTTAGCATATCTTGACGAGTAGAGTTATACAGCGATTGGCGAAACAGACTCAGTGCATTGTTGACTGCGGCCATGCAAATGGCTGGGTTGTTGGTGCATCACCAATCCGCCCATGGTTGGTATTGGCTACCGTAGCCGTCGGCATTTCGGTTGGCATACCATTACCGATGGTCAATTCAGCTGCGATTGCATCGGAGCGCACAATCTATGAAGCCAGTTATCAAGTGGAATACAACGGCATTGATATCGGCACAAGTAGACGCACCGTATCAATTATTGATGGAGGATTTGCGGTATCGCAGCACACTCTGACGCCCCATGGCTTGGCTCGGCTGTTGGGCGAAGTTGGCTATGTTGATACAACAAAGATCGATTTGAACACTATTCCATTTCGCCCCATCGCGTTTCAGCGGAAGGACAACGGTTCTGAAATGTCATATGATGTAACCTTTCAGTGGGCCGACCGAGTTATCGAAGTATCAGATGGTCGGGTGCTGACGATGCCGACAAGTAACGTCTATGATTTAGAATCACTGATCATGTTATTGATGGTGTTTCCGGAAAGGCAGACGGTTGGTGATACACTAGCCATATTGGAAAGTGCTGAACGACTGAGAAGCTATGCCATCAAGGATGTGACCAGCAGCTTTCTGCCTTTCGAAGATAGGCAGGTCAGTGCGATAAGATACGAACTGCAGTCAGTTGATGACATGACCCGCGGTTATTCTATTTGGATTCTGTCAGGGCACCACAATCTGTTAGGTAAATTAATACGCCGCAAGCAGTTAGATGAACTGGCGCTCTCCATGATCGAATATCAAAATTTCACATCAACTACCGAATGACACGCATTGATCGTTGTTGTCAAAGTCAATAACAGTCAATTCGTGACCATCTCATCGGCACGGGTGTACTTGAGTTGCAACTGCCCAGCCTTGACCGACAACTCAACGATACCGCCGCCGGTTAATGCACCGAACAGTATTTCATTGGCCAAGGGGCGCTTGATGTGTTCCTGAATGACTCTCGCCATGGGTCGTGCCCCCATGGCCCGATCAAAACCTTTCTCGCTCAACCAAACTTTGGCGCGTCTGTTGACTTTGAGTTCAATCTGTTTCTGACTGAGTTGTTCCTGAAGTTCGATCAGGAACTTATCCACCACCAGTAGGATGGCATCCTGATCCAACGACTGGAAGCGAATGATGGAATCAAGCCTATTGCGGAATTCCGGTGTAAACAGTTTTTTGATGACTTCCAGATCGTCTGCCGAGTGATCCTGTTCGGCAAAGCCCATTGACGATCGGGCAATTTCCATAGCACCGGCATTGGTGGTCATCACGATAATGACATTGCGAAAATCAGTTTTACGCCCATTGTTGTCAGTTAGCGTGCCATAATCCATTACCTGGAGAAGAATATTGAATACGTCCGGGTGAGCTTTTTCTATCTCATCCAGTAACAGTACGGCATGTGGAGTTTTGTTGATTGCTTCGGTCAGCAGTCCGCCCTGATCAAAACCGATATAACCTGGTGGTGCGCCGATGAGTCGAGAAACGGTATGTCGTTCCATGTATTCAGACATATCGTAACGGATGAACTCGATCCCGAGTGTCATGGCCAATTGACGGGTGACTTCAGTTTTCCCAACTCCGGTGGGCCCGCAGAACAGAAATGATGAGATGGGTTTATCGGGGTTGCCGAGTCCGGAGCGGGCCAGTTTGATGGCATCAGCCAACGCTAGAATCGCTTCATCCTGCCCAAACACGACAAGTTTGAGATCGCGTTCAATGTTTTTCAGCGATTTAATGTCGCTGGTCGACACCGTACGGGGCGGGACCCGTGCGATGCTTGCCACGATCGTCTCAACTTCCTTCACTCCAATTGAGTTCTTGCGCTTTGAGGGAGGTAACAGTCGTGCGCGCGCTCCGGCTTCATCAATGACATCGATAGCCTTATCAGGTAGCTTGCGGTCGGTAATATAACGGGCGGACAATTCGGCCGCCGCTCTAATCGCCGGGTTGGTGATGCGCACGGTGTGATAGTTTTCAAATTGTACTTTTAGTCCGCGTAAGATCTTGACGGTTTCTTCAATGGTGGGTTCAACGACGTCGATTTTCTGAAAGCGCCTCGACAGAGCGCGATCCTTCTCGAAGATGCCGCGGAATTCATGATAAGTAGTTGACCCCATGCACCGCAGTTCGCCGGAAACGAGGAGTGGTTTGAGTATGTTGGAGGCGTCCATGGTACCGCCGGAAGCGGCGCCGGCACCAATAATCGTATGAATCTCGTCAATGAACAAAATCGCGTTGTTATCTTTTTTCAACTGCTTGATCACTGTCTTCAATCGCTGTTCAAAATCACCGCGATATTTAGTACCAGCTAGCAATGCACCCATATCCAACGTGTAGATGGTACAGTCGGTGAGGGGTTGTGGAATTTCTTGTTCCACAATACGTTTGGCCAGTCCTTCGGCGATGGCGGTTTTTCCGACGCCGGCATCGCCAACTAGCAGTGGATTATTTTTTCGCCGCCGGCAGAGAATTTGTACAGTTCTTTCAATTTCCTGAATTCTGCCGATTAGAGGGTCAACTTTACCTTGATGGGCCCGCTCATTGAGATTTTGCGCATATATGGACAGGGCGTTACGGTCATCTTCCTCGTCTTTGTCCGCGGCACTATCAAACAGGTTGTCGGATTTTTCCGTATTGCTTTTACCGATGCCATGGGATACATAGCGAACGACGTCGTAGCGATGAATGCCCTGTTCGTGCAAAAAGTAAACGGCTGGTGATTCGTTCTCGCCGTAGATGGCAACCAAAACGTTCTTACAGCTGACTTCTTTTTGATTGGAACTTTGCACGTGTAACAAGGCACGCTGAAAAACACGCCGGAAACCATGTGTGGCGCGCGGTTCATAAGTAACGTCTTCCTGGACAGTAGGAATGCTGGTATCTAGGTGTCTCTCGATATCTTTACGAAGGTTCGACAAAGAGGCTTCGCAGGCGGTGAGTATGGTTCGAACCGTCTCGTCGTCCAATAGTGATAGCAGCAGATGTTCTACGGTAACGAACTCGTGTCGACGATCGGTTGCCGTCGCGAGTGCGCGATTCAGGGAATTTTCCAGGTCTTCAGAAAACAAATTAGTCAGGTTCCATTGTGCATTGTAGGGGGTGTTGGTGCAGGCGCGCGCATTCGAGCACATCGCGGACCTTCATCTCAGCAATTTCCCGCGTAAATCGGCCGCAGACTCCGCTACCTGATTGATGAACATTGAGCATCACTCTGACCGCCAGTTCTTCTGACATGCTGAAGAACGTGCGCAGGACGTCCACCACAAATTCCATAGGTGTGTAATCATCATTCAGTAACAGTACTTTGTATAGACGTGGCTGCTTCAGTTTCGGTTTGGAATCCTGTACCTGCGCATCAGATTCCACCAACAATGGCTCATTACCGTACTGCTGTCCCGATGTACGTGACATTTTTTGTTTCCGAAGCATGGTAGTCTAAGTATATGTTGGTCAATTATGGTCAATAGTACTGAACAAGTTCAACAACAGATAGAATTTTCTGCAAATTGCTATCTACTGAGTGGCAACGAGGTCATGGCGCGTGATAGAGTCATTGCATCCATGCCTATATTTTGGTTGCGAATCCCTTAAGGACAGTCAGTGGAATATTTGCCAGCACTGCAAGTTACTTTATACACCGGTTCTCGCAAGCCAGTCGAAATATACCCAGCTGTAGGTAGCAATTGTGTTGATTGACATACATATTTTATTACTTGGTTACTATAGTCAAAATCAGTACTGCAATTACCATCGTTCAAAAGTTACGAGCATGGTATGTTGCTGGCGCTGTCAACTGCAGGTCCAGAATCTTTGGCAAAGGCAGTCGAGCCCCCTCGTCCCGTATGTGGTAGTCCTTAGACATTGTTTCTGGAAAACAAGGTTCGTTACTACGATACACTGAACATTGTTAATGATGTCTTGACCTCGTGTAGACACCAATTAGTTTGGCGCTGATAACCCTGAGATAGTATGGTGAGTAGAGAGGTCAAATCCCCGGAGTTCAATTCTAGTCGTCGGCACGTTAGGAAATCAAAAAAGCAAGTTGAAATTGCGGTAACGGTAGCTTTTTGCTAACATTCCAAGGCTACGACATTTACTGTTCTGTCAAGATTTTTTCGACCAGATGTTCAACAACCTGCAAGGTGCGGGGGAATGATTTGGCCATCGCTGGAGAGGTGCGGTATTTTCCTCCTACCACTAGATTCGGTGTGCCGGAAACTCCATATCGATTGGCTAAAAGCTCGGCTTGAGCCACCTTTGTATTGGCCGCAAAGGAGTTCATAGTGGCAGCCATTTTTTCGGCATTGACCCCCGGTAGTGTTGCCAACCAGGTCTTCAATTCTGCAACGTTGCGCACCTGAATGCGATTGACGTGCAGCGCATCGTAAAATGGCGTCATCAACTCCTGCTCCAAGTCCAGCAGTTCCATCGCGTAGTACACACGGGCATGGAATTCTGAACTTCGATGCAGCACACCCGGTATGGTTACGAAGTGCACCGTGTTGGGTTTCTGCCAAGCTTGTAGGTAAGGTTCGAACTGAAAGCAGCTTGGGCAACCGAACCAGAAAAACTCAATCACTTCAACGCGTCCGTCCGGTAGAATGGTCGCATCACCTTGTAGAGTTACATAGTCTTCACCCTCCTGAAATGATTGCGCATGAGTTAGCGGAGGACTGAGCACTAACGCCGTCAGCAGGGCGAACGTGCACCAGAAGATGGTACTGTTGATGACAGAGTGCATGGATTTCATAATTTTCACGAGTTCACTAAATTGAGGAGTGTGGGTGAGTCCTGGAGTTTGTCAATCAATCTTTGCTGTAGATTTTCGAAACCACCATTACTCATAATTAGGACAGTATCACCGCGGGTAAGTTCTCCTGAAACTGCGCCGAGAAGTGATTCAACTGAATCAAAGATAAAAAAGTCATCGCGGTCGACATCTTCAGTATTCCAGACCACATTGGGTGCTTGATACATATACACTTGATCGGCGCGGTCAAAGGCGTCGACGAGATGACGACCATGGATGCCCATTCTCATAGTGTTGGAGCGCGGTTCGAAAATGGCAATTAATCGTTGCGGACTGCCTATTTTCGATACCGCATCAATGCTGGCGCGGATGGCGGTAGGATGATGGGCAAAGTCGTCATAGATACGAATGCCGCGAATGTCACCTAACAGTTCCAGTCGTCTTTTTACTGGATGGAAACAACGCAACGCCGCAACGGCGGTTTCGATTTCTACTCCAACTTCACACGCAGTGGCAATGGCAGCGAGTGCATTGGCGGTGTTGTGTTGACCGGGAATTTCCCAGTTCAGATCAACTGAACCGTATACCTTGGAGTGAAGATGTGAGTGATGATAATCGGCGGATGGTGAGTCTATATACCAGTCGGCTTCTCGGTTGCCCGACGTGCTGAAACTGATGGTCGGTGAGTAGGCGCTTCGCTTCACCACATTACTCAACCGCGCGTCATCGCTATTGGCAATGATGCGACCGGATGAAGGTAGGGTACGCATGAAATAGGCAAACTGCTGTTCAATATCGTCGATCGAGTTGAAGATGTCGGCATGATCGAATTCCAAGTTCAATAGCGTGGCGAGGGTCGGACGATAATGGACGAATTTGGATCGCTTGTCAAAATAAGCGGTGTCGTACTCGTCGCTTTCGATCACAAACCATTCACCTTCACCGATTCTCGCCGCGTCTGAAAAATTCGGTGCGATGCCGCCAATCAGGTAGCCTGGTGCCAGTTCAGCGTATTCCAGGATCCAAGCAATCATGCTGGTCGTGGTTGTTTTCCCATGGGTGCCGGCGACCGCAATCACTTTGCGCCGACGCAGTACATTCTCGTACATCCACTGTGGGCCGGATGTGTAATATAGATCCATGTCAAGCATCGCATCCACTTCCGGATTAGCGCGGCTGATAGTATTGCCCACTAGTACGGTATCGGGACGATTTTCAAGGTTTTTCGGGTGGTAGTCCGTCGACACTTCAATCTTCTGTTCCGCCAGCAGTTCACTCATCGGCGGATAGAAATTCAAGTCCGAGCCGGAAACGCGAAATCCCAAATCGCGCGCCAGCAATGCTAGATTGCCCATGAATGTGCCGCAGATTCCAATAATATGTAAATGGTGCATGGCGCTCACTCTATCAGTAGTCGATCACTGCCGCCAATAAACATCAGCACAACGAGTGAAACCGCTAAATTTACGCCAAGTGCCAGAAAGAAGGCTTTAGTATTAGAAATCTCCATCGCTTCCCTGAAAATATAAGCGGAAATGACCAAACCCCAAATACCAAAAGGTACTTCTATGGCTGTTGACCAGAAGAATTTTTCCTCTTCTTGGGCAAGACTAGATACCAGTAGTACAGGAAAATAGGCTAGACATCGCAACACACAATTGGTGCCGTAAATGGCTGAAATGGTCTGCCGCCAGCGTGCCAGGTGCCCGCCAAACGCTAATACGGCCGCAACGACCAGACCGTAAACGATAACTTGCAGTGCGGCGAGTTGCAAACCTTTGGACAGGGGTATGGAAAAACTCAGAAAAACGGTAGACAGCAGTGCCGCCAGCGCGGACAGCATTACCAGATGATTCGCGGCAGGAAGGTTCTGTGGTTGATCACGAAAGAACGCGATTCTGACGATAATTTGGATGGGGTTGTTACCAGTGGCCATGATTGGAGTTGAAAGTATGATACAAAAAAATAGCGTCGATCAAGTCAATAAGAAACAAGTCAACTAATGTCAATGGGCATGGGCTGACAGACGATATAACTGGCCATCGCTGGCATTAACGATCAATTCAGGTTGCAATCTATGCCGGAGTCGTGTTCAGATGAAGTCAGATCAACGAATAGTCGGTTAGTGGCTGATCATTGAAATTTGGCACCCTTTATCCTGTAACATTGAACAGTACAATGTCATGAATCCAAATCTTCCACTGTGTTACCAGAGTTCCATTATATGCGACTAAGAAGTGATCAGACTTTCGCACACCACAATTATTTTCAGATGGCGATGGGAAAGTTGGGTGTCGGCGCTCGCGATCCGGCACTGTTTCAGAGACTGACGTGAAGGTACTCAAACGACCGGTAACCAGTGCAGCTGAACTTCGGAGACGCTGCGCGGAGCTAGATGGCAAGCCGTACATTGCGATGGATACGGAATTTACTCGCCAGCGAACGTATCGCCCCATTCTTGAAATCTTGCAGATTGCAACCGACGACATTGCGTTCTGTGTGGATGCAGCCGGGATTGACGACTGGTCGGGTGTGCGAAACATTGTTCAGGCCCCAGCAAGCACTGTCGTGTTTCACGCCGCAGAGCAGGACCTTGAGGTTCTTGAGCTGCAGCAATTGGTCCCGGCGCGTATTATTGATTCTCAGATTGCCGCGCAGCTTTGTGGCGCGGAGAAGTTGTCTTATCAGCATTTGATAGAACAGCACTTAGGCGTCAAGTTATCGAAAGACCAGACCCGATCGGATTGGAGCCGCCGCCCCTTGACAACTCAGCAGATTGACTATGCGCTTGATGATGTGCGGTACCTATTGCCGCTGTTTCAACATTTTCAAAATCAACTCCAGCATCGACAGCGAATCCCGTGGCTTGAAGAGGAATGTGCACGACTGTTCGACCGGCCGCGTGGTGCCAGTCAATTGGTGACCGCTGCGTGGACTTCATTTGATGGCGGCGCCATGCTTGGACCAGCTGATCAGCAGATTGCCAAAGCGCTCCTGATCTGGCGGGAAGAGCGCGCCATTTCGATCAATCGTCCGCGGCAATGGATCTTATCCAATCAACAGATTATGAGTCTGATTACAAAAAAACCAGCGACCGTACAACAGACCGCAAGTCTGCTCGGCATCAAACGTAAACCGGCCATGCGCTGGGTTGCTCGTGTACATGCGATACTGACTGCTCGACGGGCAATAGACAGTGCACCGTTATGGACGACGAAGAAAAAACTCAACGACGGCGAAAAAAAGCAAGTGCACGCGCTCTTGGAGCAGATTGGCGTGATCGCCAATCTGCATCAAATTCCTCCACCATTGCTGTGTACTCGACAGGAAGCGATCAACACGGTGCGCGGTGAACGTAGTGCGCGCTTCTTTTCAGGGTGGCGAAAGTCGCTTCTGGATTCAATGCCAGCACCGCTGTTCAGCAGCCCTGACGGCATCAATGCCCGCTAGGCCACGCGCACTGGTATTTCTGAGATGAGGTTTCGCCATTTCTGCGGCCCGGTGATATGTATCGATTCGCCGGCACTGTCAACAGCAACCGTTACCGGCATGTCCTGAACTTCAAACTCATAGATGGCCTCCATGCCGAGATCTTCAAAGGCGAGCACCCGCGCCGAGCGAATAGCCTTGGATACCAGATAAGCCGCGCCGCCGATGGCAATTAGGTAAACGGCACCATGTTTCTTGATCGCCGCCAAACCTTCGGGGCCGCGCTCCGCTTTGCCAATCATGCCAAGCAGACCGGTTTTTTCAATCAGCGTATCGGTATACATATCCATTCGAGTGGCAGTCGTAGGACCTGCCGGCCCAACTGCTTCGTCGCCCACTGCGTCAACCGGACCGACGTAATAGATGAATCGATTACTGAGGTTAACTCCACCAGGTAGCGATTCGCCACGTTCAAAATACTCCATCATTCGCTTGTGTGCGGCGTCTCGACCTGTTAGGATGTGCCCTGAGATGAGCAGTTGGTCGCCAATTTTCCAGTCGGCAATGTCATGCCGGGATAGAGTGTTGAGGTTTACTCGGCGGGCGCTTGAGGTGTCTTGGTTGAGGTGGGGCCACTCATCAAGATTGGGCACCGAAATTTGCGCGGGTCGGGTGCCATCCAGAGTGAAATGAATATGGCGTGTAGCCGCACAGTTGGGAATCAGACTGACTGGTAGCGATGCGGCGTGCGTGGGATACTCCAGAATTTTAACATCAAGCACCGTAACTAACCCCCCCAGCCCCTGCGCGCCAATACCGAGTCGGTTGACCTCGTTATAGAGGGTGATCCGGAGTTCTTCGGTAGATGTGTTTGGACCACGTTCGAGCAGTTCATGAATGTCGACGGGTGCAAGCAGTGCTTCTTTGGCAAGGACCAAAGATTTTTCCGGTGTGCCACCGATACCGATGCCCAGAATCCCCGGCGGACACCACCCGGCGCCTAGTTCGGGCAACGTCTCCAGCACCCATGCAACCAGATTTTGACCGGGGTTCAGAATCTTCATGCGGGCTTTGTTTTCCGAACCGCCGCCCTTCGCGGCTAACGTGATGTTGAGTTGGTTACCCTCCACCAATTCGGTGTGGAGCACTGCCGGTGTATTGTCGCGGGTGTTTTTTCGCTCCCCCCACGGTGGGTTGACGACCGAAGCTCTGAGCGGATTATCAGAATTGAGGTAAGCTCTGCGCACTCCCTCGTCGATCAGCTCCTGCAATGTACGCTCGGTATCCCACTGGACCTGCATTCCCACTTTAGCAAACGCCACCACGATGCCGGTGTCTTGGCAGACCGGGCGGTGACCTTCTGCGGACATCCGTGAATTGATCAGGATCTGTGCGATCGCATCTTTAGCTGCTGGAGATTTTTCTTGCTGATAAGCGGCAGTCATGGCGCGGACGAAGTCTACCGAGTGATAGTATGAAATATGTTGCAATCCATCAGCTACACTTTGGATTACATGTTCAGCTTGAATCTTTGCCATGATTGAGTGTCTCAGTTAAATTACGTTTCTTGCACCGTCATCCCAACATCAATTCAGCGATACCAAGCGGTCTGGATATTGACCTCGGCGAGCGAACTAGACGGCGTATCTCAATGCAGTGCGTTGGCTTTTAGCATTGCTGAGCGTATGCGATCGAATCGCCGGCTGATTGAGTCATGGAATTCGGCGGGCACCGCACCGGTCAGCCAATATTGCACCAACAACTCATCAATTTCGTGTTCCGGGTCAGATGATACTGATTGTTTTGTCATCGCCGCGTTCAGCCGTTCAACGTTGTACTGCATCCGCTGTTTGGCGAATTCAGGCGGTGAATCGAGATCAGTCAGCACTTCAAGGCGCAGACAGATATTCTGCTTGGTTAGATAGTTTTGTTCGATCTCCGTGGCATCAACACCTTGAGTGGATTCGAGCATTTGACATGCAACATCAAAACGTTGCCGCATGGCTGCGTCGTGAGCGCCACAGCTGGTCGTGATACTCTCCCATTGCCGTCGGTGTTCAGCTAAGACTGCATCGACATCAGTCACCGGTCGTGATTGTTCCAAGGCATTGCAGATTTCTGCTTTTTTCTCCAACAACTGAAACAGCTGTTCAGTTTCGAGTCGGTTGGCTTGCTTGCTTGCTTGGTGGAATTTTGCCACCTCGTTATTGAATTGACTTTCGGTGGTGCTGGTCTGATGCCTGCTCTCGCCTATGGTCTGCTTCCATCGCCGACGAATTTCCGCCACGGTCGATGATGCGGCTTTAATTTCCGGTAGCGACAGCTGGTTGATTGCTTCGATTTCGTGCAGTAATTGCTGTCTCAGTGACTGGTTTTCCTGCCGCTGTCGCTCCTTTTTCCCACGTAAATCCGAACGACGCTCAAACTGACGGTCACAGGCACTTTTAAATTCTTTCCAAAGTTCGTTTTCTTTCTTCTTTCGCGTACGAATGGTGACCTTTTTCCATTCCATTTGATAGAGTTTTGCTTTGTCAATGGCATTTTTAATGGATTCTTGGTCCAGCGCGTGGGCTTTGCGGATCAGTTCTTCACGGCGGGCGACACCTTTTTCTCGTTCTCGTTCGAGATAAGGATTGAACTGGTTCATCACTTCATCGAATCGGGCATTAGTCGCATCCCAGTCTTTTTTGTTCAGCGGTACCGCAGTTTTCCACTGTTTTTTGGCATGGCGTATGGTTTCTCCAATGTGTTGCCAATCAGGGTTGTGCTGCCAATCGGTGGCTTCAAACAAGGTCTCTAGTTCAGCACAGATGCGCTTACGAATTTTCTTATTAGACTTACGTATTGCTTTCTGTTCGCTAAAGAACGATTTGCAAGGTTCGAATGCGACGTTGTAAGCTTCGGAAAAAGTTTCCCGCAATTTCTGATGGGGGAAATCGCCGGTCTGATTCCATCGATGCCACTGGTCTTTGATGGATTTCAGCTTCAGATAAATTTCTCTGGGGTGTTCTTCAGAGTCTTTGAGAACCGTCAGTTGATCAATCAATCCCTGCCGGGCTTGGTTCATCCCCCAGTGGCGCCATTTCTTGAGGTTCTGAATTTCAGCATTGGCGTGATTGAGTTTTTTCTGTATTTTTTTACGCTCGGCGGGTTGATGGTCCAGCGCTTCTAATTTTTTGAGCCGCACCTGACACTGTTCGTACAGTGAAATGCATTTTTTCAGCTGTCCGGCTTCCAGTGTGCTTTTCAATCTCTTTTGGAGTTGCTTGACGTACTCCAGTGTTGCATCAGCATCAAATTTATCGTCTTGAATTTCGGGTACCGCAGTTGAATTCTCAGTGGCATGCTGTGTTGCTGGAGTGGTATCAGCAGACTGCTCGGGGTTATCTGTTTCGTTGTCATCAGGCGATAAGGATTCAGTTGCGGGTGATGCATTGGCCATGGCATCCAGCGGCGAATCCAATTTATTTTCGTCCATATTCTCGACGTTATTTCCCATCGAAGAGATGGATTTTTCGTCGTCAGTTTGATGAGTTTCGTGTTGGGTAGACATGGCGATTTCAACCAGGAATTTATTGGGATGGCTTCAGGTTCTGTAGGTAAATCCCACTTCCAGCTGGTGGGGTAGCCTCATCGTTCTCACGAAAGTGTAGTACGCCGCGAACTGCTTCGATGCTGGAATACTTGACATGCTTTACTTCCGCATGTGTGATTATTGTAATGCAAAACCGATGCAGTTATCCTGCATTCCCAAAAACTGGCAGAGATTTCCATCCGGTGTAAACATGCGTGGCAAAGGAGGTGAGCTGGTATGTCATCTTCCAATCCGGTTGATGCGAGGGTGATGCATGTTCGTGTACGTCGATGGTTACTATGAGTGTTTGAGGCCGCGATGAAGGGTACCGGAACCGAATTTCTGGTTCATTTCATCCATCACTTCATCGATTTTTCTCTGTCGGTCTGGTTTGTCAAACGTCATTGCGTGCTGTTGGTCTGTAGCTGAGTCACTCAATGAACTGACTTGAATGCCAATCAGTCGAATATTGAATTCTTGATCAAGGGCGGCTACGAGTAAGGTTTGCGCCAGGTCCCAAATTACCCGCGTGGTATTGGTTGCCCGCGGCAGTGTTCTGCTTCGGGATATGGTTTTGAAATTTGCGTGTCTCAGTTTGATACCAATGGTCCGGGCTGCGAGGTTTTTTCGCCGCAATTGTTCAGCCACCTGTTCAGTCAACATGAGTAACGTGTGTGCCAAGTGGTCGATTTGTTGCACATCGGCTTCGAAAGTCGTTTCTTTGGAAATTGAGACTGTTTCTCGTTGTGGTTCAACTGAACGATCATCCTCACCATGCGCCAGTTTCAACAGTTGTTCGGCAGTATGGCCAAGGTGCTTTTTCAGTACTCCGACTGCCGTCTGTCGGAAATCGTAGATGGTATGAATGCCGATTGAATTGAGTTTTTTAGCTGCGGTGGGTCCGATTCCCCACAAGCGCTGAATGGGTAACGGGTCAAGAAAGGGTGTAAGAGGGGGGTACACGGTCACAAATCCATCGGGTTTTTGGAGGTCACTAGCAAGCTTGGCGACAAATTTATTCGGCGCAATACCGATTGAAGCAGTCAGTTGCAATTCGTGATAGATGTCTTCCTTGATGCGGCGACCGATCGTTGGCACGTCACCGAATAGGCGGGTACTGCCGGCAACATCAAGAAAGGCCTCGTCTAGAGATAGTGGTTCGACCGCCGGAGTGTAGCGCGCAAATATTTCACCAATCTGTCTGGAGGTCTCGGCATACAATGGCATGCGCATGGGAAGTAGCACTAGTTCGGGACATAATTTGGTTGCCGTGCGTGAAGGCATGGCACTGCGCACACCGAATTTTCTGGCTTCATAACTGGCGGCGGCGATCACCCCGCGCACCTGGGGTTTGCCACCAACCGCAACCGGTCGGCCTAGTAGTTCCGGATGCTCGCGCTGTTCAACAGACGCGTAGAATGCGTCCATATCTACGTGAATGATCACGGCGCTGTTTCAGTTGATCGGATTTCCTGTCATCGGCGAGTCAGTTGACAAGGCGACTTGCATTGATGAATCAATGGCCTGAGCTGACATCATGGTTCTCATATTGCTACCGAATTCATTAAATTAAAGACGTGTCATTCGATTGTGTGATAAAAGCCCATTCATTCTTAATATAGCAATTGCAAACAGAATTTTATCGATTTATGACCAAAATTTAGGTGGTAGTATTTGATCCTGTTTTTTGCAGCTAAGTCGCAGTTGAATTTTCCATTCAATATTGCAGAACACCGTCTCTCTTTTTTACTGAAAATCAATGATTACGAGGAGAGTTGAACTGAGAATCTACTACATCTTTCGTGTAGAGGCATACTAAATATCAAAGAGCGAAGA
This sequence comes from Arenicellales bacterium, assembly GCA_965116205.1. Classification (GTDB taxonomy): domain Bacteria; phylum Pseudomonadota; class Gammaproteobacteria; order Arenicellales; family JAJDZL01; genus JAJDZL01. The sequence continues at coordinate 1,742,952 of OZ220493.1, forward strand.
TTAACAAATTCTTTGGGCAGTTTTAGACTTGCATGTCGGCGATGGCGTTCCATTTTATTTCTATACGGCGGACAAGTGCCAATCGTACATGTGGCGGCTGCCAATGATCAACCACCTGTAGTCAAACAGGAATGGTATTATTGAATACTATGAGCAACACTAACATTATTGAAAAGACTGGTGACATCTTAAACGAAGACACCCAAGCATGGGTTAACGCGGTCAATTGTGTTGGTGTCATGGGGCGTGGCGTAGCGCTAGCGTTCAAAAATAAGCATCAAGAGAACTTTAAGGAATACGCTAAGGCCTGCGCGAAAGGGGAGGTTAAACCCGGCAAAATATTTCGGTTTCAATTCAAACCGACCTCGCATCAAATGGAGTGTTTTGATAAAGGGAATAATATGCTTAATGGAAGCAATGGTGAGTTCCGTTACATCTATAACTTTCCAACCAAACAACACTGGCGCCAAAAAAGTCAGTTGACTTACATCAAGGATGGATTGGCAGACCTGAAACGCACCATTGAACAGGATGAAATTCGCTCAATTGCCATTCCAGCGCTAGGTTGTGGTCTCGGCGGCCTTGATTGGAATGAAGTGCGTCCGCTCATAACTGAATATCTAAATGGTATTGACCATCTGGATTATTTGGTTATCTTTTGGCCTGGTCATTGTTCGAATAACAAGAAAAGCAAAGCTCGTAACAAATCAGATTGATGACTTCTCGATAGGGATTGGACTTGAATTGGACACCGAGCAGTATTCGTTAGGCTCTTTTCTAAAACTGTATGCGCAAGGGCTATCAATGGCTGTATAACTTTGAAATAAAACGATATTTATTGCTCCGTAAGTGTCTGATTTTGTGTTTACGCGCACGGTTTTAGAATAGATCCATTCGTTAACTGATCTGCGTTTCAAAATGGCCAGAAAATGTCAAATTAGTTACAATTGGCATTTACATAGGTCATACTCACAGCCATCTGATTACGGAAAAAATTCGAAGTAGATATGAAACATTCCTCCACAAGAAGTGCTGAGTAAGCTCTGCAGAGTTCTTAATATTTCGAGATTTTATTTTGGCGAAAGACAGGTCGAAGCTCTGGTGGCAGAAATTCTCCAAACGAATGCGAGGATGAGCGCGGCAGACAGCGCCGGGGCTAAATTGATCTCCATTGGTCATCTTGAGTGGAATCGACCGCGCATCCGTTCAGCATTCAATAGGAGTATCTTGGGAGTTACCCCATTCCGACCAAGACCCAGCATAGCCTCGAATGCGGTCAAACCCCAACGATTTCAGCATGGCGTAGCTGTGGGATGACCGGTGGTGGGTCTGACAATAGGTGATGATCTCTTTGTCTGGGGTGAGTCCTTGTTCAGCAAGCATCTGCAACAACTCTTCGTTGGATTTAAAACGGTTGTTGCGTGCTCGGTCGATCGTATCCAGCCAGTTGACGTTGCGAGCGCCGGGAATGTGACCGCCGCGCAGTGAACGTACATCAAACCCCTGAAATTCCATGGGTGATCGAGCATCCAAAAAACCAACATCGGACTCCCCTAAGTTCATCAGTACATAGTTCTTATCGGCTTGTGACCGGCCATTCAGATGTACGATGTAGTTACTGCGTTCTATTGGGCGCGGTGCACTGCGTTCAATCGGGTATCCTTCATTTTTCCAAGCAGTAAATCCACCATTGAGCAACGAACTACCTGAATGCCCCAGTACGTCCAAGGTCCACAACAATCTTGAAGCTCGCCCATTACCCTCTGCATCGTAAGCAACGACATGTTGTTCGCCCGTCAATCCAATCGTTGATAGGGTGTCCTGAAGCACCTCAACCGACGGGAGTTGACCACTGGCCGGCGGCTGTCCCGAAACAAGGTTGAGATAATCAACATGAACAGCACCTGGAATCCGTTCTAATTGATAAGCGTCGGTGTCACCCACATCGACGATCATTAGGTCTTTTCGTTCGAGGAGCGACTGCAGTTGTTCGGGTTCAATTAAGAATTTCAAATTTGATGTCATGTGCAAAATATTTCTTACTAATTTAGATAAAACGAAATGATGTTTCTAATTGACGTTAATTTTATAACTGGGATTAGAAAGAAATACAAATATAATTCCAATTTTAAGATTGTCAATAACTTTATTCGATAATCTATCTTGGCGTGGTCCGTTGTTGTAGGCTGGTGTGAATATTCAACTATTCAACACTAGGTGGCTTCCGGTGCAGGGTCAACACGCGACGGGAGAGTTAACTGAACCTGAATGCTGCATAGGCAACACAACATAGCATCAATGTGGTTGTTCCGATCACGTTAGATACTAAATTTTCAATGAGCAAATTTGATTCAACCCGTACAAACGGAGCAATCGAACCAATGTGAACGGCATTACTGTGATATTGACTGAACTTGTTCCAATCGGGTGCAATGCTGAAGTACACACCGGTCCCACCGCATCGACGAATCACGGATCGCTCACAATTGAATTGAATTCTGCTACTGATTTTGCGCGCGTTTTCACCGGTCTAGGATAGAAAAAGTTATCCACAATTTCTGTTAAAAACTCTGTTAGTATCTTGTTCAATCAGTGAATCTATGCAGTTTTAGGCGGTGGTAAATGATTTACCACCTGAAGATTCAATCAATTCAGATGAACAAAGAAAAGTTATGTTGATTGATAATAGTAACAATGAGATAAAAACTATTGATATGAAAATAGTCAAATTCAAATGCTAAATTTGGTTATTAAAAAATCACAGTTTTTTCATGAACGGTGTGAGTAATATTGCCCAACATTCAAATCAACAAAGAATTGACTGAAGAGGTGAGTCAGAATAGCGACAATTCTCAAAGTGCGGAAACCGAGAAGTTAGTCCGAGATGTTGTTGTTCGGTTCACTGATGAGCCATACCCAGTCGATCGCTTTTTGCTGGATACGATGGCGTTATTGAAAGAAATGGACGCTGATCAAGACACGCTTATCGTGGCAGTGTTGCGTGGATTGAGAATGGTCACACCAATTAGAAAAGAAGCCATCAGAAAACGTTTGAATCCGACCATCGCTGACCTCTACGGTGGTGCGCAACAGTTGGATACGCTGTCGATTAATGTCAGGCGCGGCGACGTGCAGGCTGAAATTTCCAATCGCCGTGTTGATTTCAGCCGGATGCTGGTGGCGATGGTTGATGACCCGCGGGTTGTAACCCTTCATCTGGCTGAACTACTGGTGCAGATGCGGCAAGCCCGACACTGGTCGGTAACTGAACGTAAGACTCTGGCTGAGCAGGTACTATCGACTTATACGCCGCTCGCCAACAAGTTGGGTATGTGGCGATTCAAATGGGAACTTGAGGACCTGTCGTTCAAGTATCTGAATCGTCCGGAATTTGATCGAATGGCACGTCAGTTGGATGGTCGCCGCGTTGAACGTGAGGCTTACATCAATGTTTTTGTCACCGAGCTGCAGCAGTTGATGGAACGATCCAATATTCGGGCGGTAGTCAGTGGCCGGGCCAAACATCTTTTCGGTATTTGGCGCAAACTCAGTCGGAAAGGTTTGCGGTTTGATCATCTGTTCGACGTTCGTGCCGTTCGCATCCTCGTCGACGATGTTGCTTCCTGTTATGCCGCACTTGGTGCTGTTCACGCATCCTGGGTCGCTCTGGAGGGTGAGTTTGATGACTATATTGCCCAACCCAAGCCGAATGGTTATCAGTCTTTGCATACCGCGGTTTACGGCCCACAAGCCAAAATCGTCGAGGTACAGATTCGAACTTGGACGATGCACAACGACTGTGAATTTGGCGTTGCCGCACACTGGCTCTACAAAGAAGACAACCGGTCGGGTACATATCAGGGGGATAAAATTCGCTTGCTCCGCCAGTTGATGGCTTGGAAAGAAGAAGTTGTTACTGTTGGGTCGCCGGTTTCCCTAGCGAATCATCCAGAAGAATCGCCAAACATCTATGTCTTTACACCCGTCGGTAAAGTCATAGAGTTGCCGGCATTTTCCACTCCCATTGATTTCGCGTACTTTGTTCATACTGAAGTCGGACATCGTTGCCGAGGGGCGCGAGTGAATGGTCGCATGGTGCCCTTGACGCATAAACTGGAAACCGGTGATTGGGTTGAGATTCAGACGGTTAAAGCAGGTGGTCCAAGTCGAGACTGGCTGTCATCTCAACAGAATTTTGTCGTTTCCAGTCGCGCTAAAGCATGCATCCGACGTTGGTTCAAACGGGAGGAATACAGCCGGTATGAAATGCAGGGGCGAGTGCTACTTGAAAAGGAGTTGAGTCGCTATGGCCTGTCAAAGATCAACATTGATAAGCTGGCGTTGAGTAACGGTTACAAGAACTCGCCGGGATTTCTTGCTGCAATCGGTATGAAGGAATTGAAACCGGCCCATGCTATTGCAAGTTTGATTCAACCCCCGCCGATAGAATCGACAATCAAGCCCCTCAAGCAGACGGCGGCCGTGGATTCATCGTCATTGTCCATTCTAGGTGTCGACAATCTACTGACGAATCATGCTGCATGTTGTAAGCCGCTGCCCGGTGACGATGTCATCGGCTATGTCACTGTGGCGCGCGGAATCACCATTCACAAACGTGGTTGCGGAAATATCAAGCGCATGTTCGAATCGCATCCTGACCGTATGGTATCAGTTGATTGGCAGCATGAAAAAGACACCAAACACCCCGTTGAAATTGAGATATTCGCGGAAGGTGGCACACAACTGCTGCAGGATATTCCGTCACTGTTAAAGACACTAAATGTCGGATTGCTGGCGCTGAATACACCCTCTATTCAACCCGGCGTTGTCGGTCGAATCAGCATGACCATCGAAATTAATTCGGCGAATCAGTTGAGCAGTTTATTGACTAGGTTGCAGGCATTGGATTGGGTGATTCGTGCTCGCCGAGTGAAGTCTTGAGTCAGGTGTCCGATGCAGTGATTTGAAACTGAAACTGACGGCGTGACTGATGAGTGTCTGAAATTTCGTTGAAGGTGCGTTCTTCAAAGTAAACAGTCAATTCCCGATCGATTAAAACGACGGTTGAACTTCGGGTACCGTACTCCTTTAGCCTTACAAAAATAGGGGCATTCACCAGATGAGCGGGCTGAATGGAGCACCATTGATCGGGTAGGGTAAGGCCAGAATCGACATCTGATCGGATGGATAGAATCTCAAACAGGTGGTCAGCATGGAGCGTGGTCTTTTTTTCAACGACAGCGGTCAACAGCTGCTTACCCGTCTGCACCCGTGGCCAGGGTGAGTTGAGTAATGAATTGCTCAAGGCATGAACTCCTGAACTAAGAGTTGTTGTCAAACCACTTCGGTTCGATTGGTAGCGCAGTTGGGACTGATTTCCGACCAACAGTCCATAGCCGTTGAACTGATTACGGGTCTGGTGTAACTGCTCAATGTATGCGTCCATTGGCTGATCGGAGAGCAGGAACGAGTTAACCAGCTCGCCTCGACTTCGAGGTGCGTTGTGATTGGACAGCGGGGTATGGTGATTGGTGATGGCGGCTATTTTTCCGGTACGACTGACTCCCAACCAAGTACCGTGTGCCTGTAAGTCTCGACCTGCTAATATAGAGGGATGGTCATCCCAGAAGTCGGCCAATGTTGTCGGTCGTTGATAATATTCATCCCGGTTCGCTGCCAAAATGAAAGGATACTGACCGTGTTGCCGAAGTGCAATCAGTATAACACACACAATTATCGGATTGCTGGATTGCGCAGAATGAGTGCGGTCGAATGCCGTAACAAGTATAGAGTCATGGCTGAGTGATTTTGCATTTTTTAGGCGACTGGTGTCGAAGTTTATCGCCAACATTCGTCGGGTTCGTTGATCACAGAGTATAAACTGTATTACAGTAGTCAATGAACGATTGCATGGTACATCAACCAAGTGTAAGAGATGGGTAATTCGAAACACGCCAGATCAAAATGGCACCGGCTCCGACAGCGAGATGTTTTTGTGCGAGAGGCCTCAAGACGAGGTGTGCGGTCAAGGTCTTATTTCAAGTTGGCGGAACTGGACCGCCAGTTCAGACTTATAAAACGCGGCATGTCGGTGCTTGATCTCGGCGCTGCCCCCGGTGGGTGGTCACAATATGCTTACTCCAAAGTAGGGGAGAGCGGTCAAGTCCTTGCTATAGATATCAATGGTATGGCTCCCGTTTCCGGTGTGGAATTCATGCAAGTCAATCTCGCTAGTAATGCTGCTGTGGCGCAAGTGGTTGATCATCTAGGGGAACGCAAAGTGGGCATCGTCCTGTCGGACATGGCGCCCAACATTACCGGCAATTCAGCTATTGACGCCAAGAATTATGCCGATCTCTACGCTGCCCTATTCAAGATCTGCGACGAGGTGCTGGCGCGCTCTGGTACGTTGGTTTTCAAATTTTTTCAAACCACAGATACGGCGGCGCTGAAATATACCTGTCAGTTATGTTTCGATCGATGCAGAGTCTGTAAACCGCAGTCATCAAGGTCGAACAGTCAGGAGGCGTATTTGGTAGCGAGGGGTTTCAGGTCGTCATTGACCGAAGCGCGAGTGCAAAAATATTTAGAATCAGTAAAATGATTCTCAACTGCGACAGCCGCGGTTGAGCACCACATTCACGTATTATTTTAGTAAAATTGAATCGTTTAATATACCAAAGTGTAGTTGGACTTGTATTTCAGCCGGTTAGGCCGCACTTATTTTATAGAGCAGATGGGCGTCAGCTTTATCTTCTACTGCCGGGTTTGATTGTGTCAGCGCGGGCCTTAATAATTTAAACAGGACAGAAATCTTGGGCATCACGAAAAATCTCCTACTATGGGTTGTCATTGCAATGGTGCTGATGGCGATTTTCAAAAATTTTGCACCATCCGACTCAACTCCCCGTACGGAAGTGGAATATTCAACATTTCTGTCTGATGTCAAGCAGGGACGCGTCGAAAAAGTCATCATTGATGGGCGAACCATCGTCGGCTCTTTTTCGACCGGGGACACTTTTGTCACTTATTCTCCAGATGATCCCAAACTCGTTGATGACTTAGTGAATGCTGGGGTGACGATCGTGGCGCAGAAAGAGGAATCACCGTCGCTACTGATGCAGTTGTTTATCAGTTGGTTCCCGCTGTTGCTATTGATTGGGGTGTGGATCTTCTTTATGCGACAGATGCAGGGTGGCGGTGGTCGCGGTGCGCTCAGTTTCGGCAAGAGCCGCGCCCGACTGCTAACGGAAGACAAAAACCGGGTAACTTTCGCGGATGTCGCCGGCATTGAAGAGGCGAAAGAAGAAGTCGGCGAGTTGGTAGATTTTCTCAGTGCACCCAGCAAATTCAATGCGCTGGGTGGTCGCATTCCGCGTGGCGTGTTGATGACCGGCAATCCGGGTACCGGTAAAACACTGCTGGCAAGAGCCATTGCCGGTGAGGCCAAAGTTCCATTTTTCTCCATCTCCGGATCTGACTTTGTAGAAATGTTTGTCGGCGTTGGTGCATCAAGGGTGCGCGACATGTTCGAACAGGCCAAGAAAAATGCCTCATGCATCATCTTTATTGATGAAATTGATGCTGTGGGTCGACAGCGCGGTGCCGGACTTGGTGGCGGCCACGATGAACGAGAGCAGACCTTGAATCAATTACTGGTTGAAATGGATGGATTTGAGGGCAACGAAGGAGTCATTGTCATTGCGGCAACCAACCGGCCGGATGTTTTGGACCCAGCATTGCTACGTCCAGGACGATTTGATCGCCAGGTACATGTGCCATTGCCCGATATTCGCGGCCGCGAGCAGATTCTGAAAGTCCATATGAAAAAAGTATCCATTGATTCGAATGTTGATGCCAGCATCATTGCTCGCGGGACTCCCGGATTTTCCGGTGCAGACTTAGCCAATCTGGTCAACGAATCAGCACTTTTGGCGGCGCGCGCCAATCGCGAGACCGTAACGATGGAACAGTTCGAGATGGCCAAAGATAAGGTATTGATGGGTGTCGAACGTCGGTCAATCGTCATGCCGGAAGAAGAGCTGTTAAATACGGCTTACCATGAATCCGGTCATACTATCGTCGCGAAAACACTAGAACATACTGATCCGGTTCACAAAGTAACTATCATTCCTCGCGGTCGGGCACTCGGGGTGACCATGCAGTTGCCAGAAGAAGATCGATACAGTCACAATCGCGAATATCTTTTAGCCCGAATTGCCGTATTGATGGGTGGTCGAATCGCTGAAGAACTGTTTATGAATCAGATGACCACCGGCGCATCAAACGACTTTGAACAGGCAACAGACCTAGCGCAGAAAATGGTGTCCCGCTGGGGGATGAGCGATGAGATGGGTACGCGAGTGTACGGGGACAATCAATCAGAAGTCTTTTTGGGACGAGATGTAACGACTCATCAAAACCTGAGCAATGCCATTGCTGAAAAAGTGGATCTGGAAGTAACTCGAATTGTTGATGAGCAGTATGCAAGAGCCAGAGACATTCTTGAAAACAGTCGCGAGAAAGTCGAAGTGATGGCCAAGGCGCTGATGGAGTGGGAAACCTTGGAAGCTGACCAGATTGATGACATCATGGCGGGGAAGAAACCTCGGTCACCGTCATCCTCGTACGATGATTCATCAACACCGTCGGATGATGCTGGCGATTACAGTGATAAAAAGCCAAAAGACAGTGTGGTCAAACCTCGGATGGATCATCCTGCGAGTGGTGAGGCTTGAGATTGTTAGTTTGGCTCGACGTGTATTGAACCGCGTCGGCCCATAGTCAATTCTCTTTTCCTGCTTGCTAAATTTCCCATCAAAAATCAGAAAAAGAGATTTTTCGACTATACACTATTGTAAAAGGATTCTTTTGATACCGATGGTTCGCTAGCGAGACCATCCGCTAGCATGCAATTGAATCTCGATCAATACCTAAGCTTAACGACACTGCATCATCCCATAACTCACGAATTTCACATCGACCATATCTGAACGATGCAACTTCCATTGAGGATGTTTTGTCGAAACATTTTAAAGCCTCTTCAGTCTCTTTCTGTGGAACCCCGATAATCAACGCATGTGATGGGTCGGCATCGAAGTTGTGATTTGCTTCAAGGGGGTCTTGCACAATATAGAGAATATTCAACTCATTGATATCTTTACTACATATGTCTCCGACTTGTAGTTCTGCAAAACGACCATTTTCCCGAAGAGTTAATTGAGATAAACGTCTTACCTCGGACAATTGATGGCCTTTATCTAGTCCGAACACTTCAAGCCAATTGACTGACAGGCCTTTTTCACCGGGTCTTGAAGGACTTAAACAAAATGCCTCTGCACCGTTGACGATTCCATTTTCAATTTCTGATGGCTTTATGTAACGAACTATGTGGTCGCAATCCGGTAGATGTCGATTCTTCATTCGTAAAGAATCGAACTCAACTCAAATCTGTCAATTTGTTCATTGACCTTTGCGAAGGTATCTCTACCAGCGACTCTTGAAATATGCGCCTCTGGATGATGACGTCTGAAAATTAAATATTGCAACATACCACCACCAAGAAACTCTATGCCTAGTCGCGACTCCTGGGCACCCCTCCATACAATTCTTAGATTACCATTACTCATCAAAAAGAGACTCCCTCTTCGAATGTTCGACTTTGACTTGATAAACCGATGAAAATCAACCCTGGAAGCATTATTAAATGCTATTTCATCAAGTGCTGCTTCATCCTTCAAAAATTCTATGCGAGCCTTATAGCTAGCCAGTGCAGGGTCGTTATCGTCATACCGGTCAATATCCTCAGCATAGGAATAGACGTCTTTTTTCGGAAATGACTCTTCATTTCTATCATGATTCGAATCCAGTTTATGAGGTGTTATCTTGCCTATTGAGCGTTTTCCGACTGTTAGTTCCTGTCTGTTTTCATCAATCCATAGATGACTATGAATATTTTTCAGGGCTTTAAATATCTTGTTTTCAGATGCAATATCCCAAAACGAATTGCAAAGGTTGGGGAGATTCCAATTTTTTGCAAGAATCCGCAGTTGTGGAGTATGGCGAAAATGTTCCACTTTATATTCTATCTGTCACAAACCAAAACTACTGTCTAGCGAAACGCTCATGAATGGAGTTTACATGCATGCGTGTTTCTACCCAAGATTCGAAGATTCAGGTATTTCCTTCACCAAAGAAGATGGGGTACCGTCCAAGCAGTGGTAGATGTAAACATTACCTGTTTCCTTCAACGCTTGCTGGGTCGTAGAAGTCTTACACAACACGACAACAAGAATACCATCGTTATCCGGCAGGATGTCTGAATTGAACTTTTTCCACATGGAGTTTTCTGCTGTTTTCATCATTCCATAGGTGATAACCATGAACACAGTGCAGATGCACACTGATAATATTGATCCAGATGCCAATCCACCCAAGTCGTTTTGAAGTGCTTTTTGAGTAGATCTCTCATGACAAAAATCCTGGCATTCTTGGTGTTCTGTTCTCGAAATAATCTTCTACCATGTAAATTTGAATGACCGGAGTATTCATAAATTGTCCAGCATTCGCAGCTGTGTCTCGCATTCCTTGAGTTACTCGTTCTGCAAAACATACAAATACTCCGAAGTCTGCTCCAGCTTGGAGTCTTGCTCCGTTGAAGGCTTGAACATCTCCCGGATGCGTATGTCCACCTTTAACTTGCGAAACAAGGTCAACAAATTGACCCTTTCGTATGGCTAATCGACCTCGACCATCAATTCCTCGATCACCACTTTGTTTCTTATTGGCTTCCATGCCATCGACGAGTGAGGCCGCCCAACGCTCAAATTTTGAATTGAAAGGCGGGTCCAGATAAATTAAGTTAATGGATTCATCTTGGGTATATTCTCGCATCACATCTAAGCAGTCACCAAAATACAGGCGATTCGTTGGAAAAGTCATAATTGTTACCAATAGTCTTTGCTGGAAAGGGCTTCCGTATAGTTTCGGATAACTTGGCCGCGTCCAAAATTATCACAGTATTTTGTGGCCAGCAAGCAAATAGTATAATTTCAAATCCCTTGACTCAATGACCCAATCAGTTTGAACGGTACTCATGTCGACCTAGTTGCTATTCGAAGTGCAGTGGATTGGTAGAAAACTTGATAAGGTAAAGTGCCTCTGAAAAATGGTAGGAAATCTTCGTGATAGTCTGGATGAATTCTTTTTGACCAACTGGAACTATATCGCGTGAAATAGAGATTTTCGGCAGGCCAATTGACTGATTATTCTGCCATCTGTGTCAGTCATCGCGAGCCACCTTGATTGAATCAATTTGTTTGAAAATGCTAAACCACCTTGTTTCTAGGCAAAGCCATTTGCCATGAGTTTGTTTGGCACCGATGGAATTCGCGGTAGATTCGGTAGCGAACCGATCACGCCGCAAACTATTCTGAAACTAGGCTGGTGTATCGGCCTTGTCCTAAGGGAACAAACCTCTGGTTCCTCAGCAATCGCCATCGGAAAAGACACTCGTCTATCCGGGTATACCCTTGAAACAGCCATTGCCAGTGGACTGTTGGCAGCGGGGGTCAATGTTACACTGTTGGGTTTTATGCCAACTCCGGCGGTGTCCCATTACTGCAGACATTCCGAAACCACTACGGCTGGAATCATCATCAGTGCTTCACACAATCCGGCGCACGACAACGGCATCAAACTGGTTGCCGCATCAGGTGGCAAGTTCTCCAGTGACAGTCAACGATTGATTGAGGAAAAGATGCTACTGCCGATGGACATGAACCCTACTGTAGACCTTGGCCGGACCAAAGTCGTCAATGATGCGATTCAGCGCTATTCTGACTACCTATGTTCCACCGCTCAATCATCTCTGGATGGGTTGACCATCGTCGTCGATTGTGCGAATGGCGCCGGTTATCAGGTGGCACCGAAGGTTCTCTCGACACTAGGTGCAACAGTGATAGCAGTCGGTCATCAACCCGATGGATATAACATCAATCATCAATGTGGTTCCACCACACCTGAGTTCATTCGCCAGCAAACACTGAAACATGCGGCAGATGTCGGTGTCGCTCTAGATGGCGACGGTGACCGGATTGTTATGGTGGATCAATTGGGCCATCTGATCAATGGTGATCAGTTACTGTTTCTCATTGCCATGGCACGTCAACGCGACCATCGGTTGATCGGTGGTGTCGTTGGAACTTTAACGAGCAACATCGGTTTGGAACGAGCCTTAGCTCAAGCCGGCATTCCTTTTGAAAGAACTGCCGTCGGTGACCGTCATATTGCCGAAAGACTTGTACAGCGTGGGTGGAATCTAGGTGGAGAGGCGTGCGGACACATATTGAATGGCAGCGCTGGCATGCCTGGAGATGGGCTCGCCGCCGCGCTAGAGGTGTTGGCGGAGATGAAGACAACCGGTGCCAACCTACGTGAACTCACTGAGGGCTTGCAGCTCGTCCCTCAAATCCAAATCAATGTCCGTTTAAAAAACCGTACCACACCACTAGCTGAATGGAGTTTAGCGCGTTGGCCACAAGTGAAAAAAGAACTGGCAGCGGCCGAATTGCAACTGAACGATCATGGGCGGGTGCTGTTACGCGCTTCGGGTACTGAACCGGTGGTTCGCGTCCTGGTGGAGGGTGATAATCAGCAACAGATCAAGAAGATCGCTAATACTCTAGCGGCGACGGTGTGTATGGAATCGGCGTCCAGTACTCAGTAGGCGTCGCTACATCACGACAACATTACGCATGCCAATGCCGGCGCGGGTGGCTTCAATGCCCTCGTTGATGTTGTCTAGCGTATAGGTGGAAGAAACCAGAGCATCAAGTTCCAATTGCCCGGATCGATAAAGGTCAGTCAGTTTTGGCACATCTGATTGCAGATCTGAACTCCCCATTTTACTACCGAGGATGGATTGATTGGCGTCGATGAACTCTACGGTTTCGAAGGTAAAGAATACATCACTAGATGGCATACCGACCAGAATCAGCTGACCACCGGGACGAAGCAGTCGTAGCACTTCCTGCGTTGCCGACGGATGACCGGTGGCCACAAACACCACATCAGCGCCGCGTTGTTGGGTGAGTTTTGAAATGATGTTGATGGAGTCTTCGTGAACTGAATTGATGGTGTGAGTGGCACCCATCCGTTTGGCAAAATTGAGTTTTTCCTGACTGACGTCAATGGCAGCAATGGTGGCTGCTGAACTGAGACGCGCCGCTTGAATACAGTTGATGCCAACGCCTCCCGTACCAATGACGACAACATGGTCAGCGGTGCTGACCGAGGCCGTATTGACGACGGCACCGAAGCCGGTGATGACACCGCAGGTCAGCAGCGAGGCACTGATGGGGTTCATGTCATCTGGAATTTTAACGATCTGAGATTGATGCACAATCGCATACTCGGCAAAACATCCAGTGCCCAGTCCTCGATTGATTGACGTGCCATCAGTGAGTTGCAGGCGGTTTGGTTCATCTGTTGCGAAAGTTTGTTCACACTGGCTCCACTGCTGTCGAGTGCAGTAAAAACAATGGCCGCAGGAACGTAGCAGAGACACGACCACTGAATCTCCGGGTTTGACTTTCTTAACTCCAGACCCGCAGGTATCAACCACTCCGGCACCTTCATGTCCGAAAAGATTGGGCAGTTGACCACCCCAACCGCCATCAATGTAAGTAATATCACTGTGGCAGATACCACAGGCTGAAATTTTGATTTTCACTTCGTTCGGCCGTGGATCATCAATCCAAATTTCGTCCACCACCAAGGGTTTTCCAAACTCAAGACACAGCGCTGCTTTCATCTTTGTAGCCATCAGGGAGATACTCAGTTTTGAGATGGTTCAATCAATTGAATCAATATGCGGAAGCCAGTCGCCGACCCTGTCGAATCGGTTACTTTGCAACCCACGTGGTAGTAGGATGTTTCTGGAGTTCGGTAATACGTTGTAACCAGTTTACCGTAGTTCAATAACTCCAATCTTAGGGGCAGTAGCATTTTCATCATCGGATTCTTAATGAGTGCAGATACATTTTCCATATCCGTCCGTAGCGCTTATTTTACCGATTTGAGTGGCCAGTTGGAATTTCTTATCGTGGAGTGGGATGGCACCATTCAAGATAGGAAATATGAACCGGCGCACTCAGCGTTTCAGACGCTTTTATAATATCAGCATTGAAAAGCGCGTTCCTAACGTTTGACGCGCCGCTTACGAGCATTGAACTGATACAGTCAATGATATTCGTAGGGCCGATAAAATTGCCGAACGGTATCACTAATATTCCACCTTTCATCAAGGGCCTTGCCACTGCTAAAACAGTGGCTTTGATCGCCGGGATTAGCGTATTTTTTGTGTTGATGAATGAAGTGGATGCAGTCAAACGTTGGGCTTTGTTGTTCTGGTATCCAACTGTTGCCGCAGTGGCGGTATTCACCAATTTACCAGAATTGGCAAATATCAACTACGTACGTTTGCCGGGATGGTTGCTTTCATTACTGATTGGCGCGTGGTTGAATCTTGTTGTCGTCATCTTCGCATCCGATCTGATGCAGAATCTTTCGATGGTGGTGCATTTGAGTTTTGGCTGGCTGTCTTCACAGTATTGGTTTGTTGTAGATGGAGCCATTATTGCTCTGGTTGCGAGCCTGATTGCCACCGTAGTTCAAAAACGTGCGTGACGATATCGTGTTAGAATGATGAAAATATCAATCGGCAGATGAAGAGTGTAGAATCGAATGGAATTGTTGCGGGCAACCTTAATTGCGACTAGGTATGAATAAAATGAGGCCGGGTGAATGACGTTGGATTACCAAGATATCGAACAAACGATGACGCATTACGAGTTGGAGATTGATGCAGCTTATTTTCACGGCCTGCTGTCGGGACTGATCTGTGCCGGTATTGAAGATGACGATATCGATGACTGGCTACCGACACTCATTTCGAAACGCTTCTTGAAGCCGGAAGACTATCATCAACTCTCAGAAAACGTACTGGCGATTTTTCAGACTGTGCGCAATAAACTGAATCATGATGGATTCGGGTTTGAACTGCTGTTACCAGATTATGAATGCTCGCTTGACCGTCGTATTGACAGTATGGGATCGTGGTGCCGCGGATATCTGATGGCGCTACTCGATTATGCTGAAACGGCCGTTGATACACTGCCGGATGACTGTATGGAGTTTGTTGGAGATGTCGAGCAGATGGTAGATTTAGCCATTGATGACGATGAACCCGTTGACAGTTTGGATGAATCTTATGTACTGCTCGAAGAACATCTTAAAGTCGGTGTGCAACTGCTTTATGAACATATGAATCCACTGTCCGTGAGCTGAAGAAATGAACTCTAGGGAGCGGACTATCGTGTACCGTGAGCGACGGGCACGGATAATGGAAAAACTTGATGGTGCCATCGGCATCATTCCCACCGCACCACATCAGCGGCGCAATTCAGATGTATTTTATCCCTATCGGCCGGACAGTGATTTTTACTATGTGACGCATTTTCCCGAACCGGAAGCCGTTGCGGTATTGACACCTGGAGGGACGTTTGGTGATTTCATTCTGTTCTGTCGGGAACGTGACCCACAAATGGAAATTTGGGATGGAAAACGAACAGGGATTGAAGGCGCGATTGAGCTCTATCAGGCGGATGCGGCCTACCCGATATCAAAACTTGATGAAATGTTGCCGGGTCTGATTGAAGGTCGTGAACGGATCTTCGGTCCTCTCGGGCGCTACCCCGAATTCGATGCCCAATTAATGCAGTGGCTGAACTTGGCACGGCGAAAAAGTCGTACTGGCATACGCGCACCCGAACAGCTCGTGGACATCGGTAGTATCATTCACGAAATGCGTCTTGTTAAAGAGCCTGAGGAAATCAGAACCATCATTCACGTGGCCCAGATATCAGCCAACGCCCATCAGCATGCGATGCAGGTGTGCCGACCTGAGATGACAGAATTCCAAATTCAGGCTGAGGTCGAGTGGTGTTTCAGTCGCAACGACTGTGCGCCGGCTTACCCGAGTATCGTTGCATCGGGAGCAAATGCATGCATTCTGCACTATATTGAGAATTCCACTCCATTGCAAGATGGTGACCTACTACTGATTGATGCCGGTGCGGAATATGATGGTTATGCCAGTGACATCACACGTACCTTTCCGATCAATGGTCAATATAACGCATGCCAACGGGCGGTGTATGAAGTGGTTCTTGAAGCACAGAAACGCGCGATTGATGCGGCAAAACCGGGCAATCGATACAGTGACGTAGACAACGCAGCTCGTTTGACCCTCATTGAAGGTCTCATCGCGCTGGGTATTTTGGCCGGTTCGATCGATGAGGCGCTGGAGAATGAAACCTATCAGCGTTACTATATGCACCGAGTTGGACACTGGTTGGGCCTGGACGTACATGATGTTGGGCATTATCGCGACGATGCTGGTGCCTGGCGCCAGTTGGAACCGAATATGTACCTGACGGTTGAACCCGGACTCTATCTGTCACCATCAGCGGACCTGCACCCGAAGTGGCATGGAATCGGTATTCGTATTGAGGATGACGTTCTGATCACCGAAGACAGTAACCGGGTTACGACTTCCGGGGTGCCTAAAGAGATGGATGAAATTGAACAGTTGATGGCGGATTAGTCCAGCTCAATTGAGTGGATTTGTTACCTCCATGAAGCTTTCCGAATACGATGTAGTGATCAATGGTGGTGGGATGGTGGGTGCAAGTCTCGCTTGTGCCCTAGTATCCTATGGATTTACGGTTGCATTGATCGAAGCGTCCCCATACTCCCACGCCGAGCGGCCGAGCTTTGATTCGAGAGCATTGGCGCTCACTTACAGTTCGGGTGTGATATTCTCCAATTTGGGCATCTGGCAAGGATTGACCGGTACTGACGTAACCGCCATTCGACACATTGACGTCATTGATGCGATGGGCGGCGGTCGGGTGCGTCTGTGCGCCAAGGATGTCGGGCAGGAAGAGCTCGGTTGGAATGTCGAAGCGCGGGCGATGGGTGCGAATTTGTTGAAGTTGCTTGAGAACAGCAGGGATGTGACCATTTTCAGTCCCATGAAATTGATCAATGTTGATTTGAACAGCGGTGGAGTTTTGGCACAGGTGGGTGCCGGACCAGCTGATAGAGTCCATCGAATCTCTGCCAGATTGCTGGTTATTGCGGATGGGTCCAGTTCTATGCTACGAGATCAGTTGAAATTTCTCCCGCGACGCGTTGATTATCGACAGCGGGCGTTAATCTGCCGAGTTGAAGCCGACCGAAAGAATCGCGGCGGTGCCTATGAATATTTCACCCCCGCGGGACCGTTGGCGCTACTGCCACTGGGTGAGAGCGGTTATTCGGTGGTGTGGACCCAAGGTCCTGAAGATTTAGCAGCTTCCATACAGTTGTCAAGAAGCAAGTTTCTAGCAAAGCTGCAGAGTTACTTCGGTGACGATGCCGGGCACTTTCAAAAACTCGTCGGCGAGCGCAAAGTGTATCCTCTCACGCTGAGCCATCTGAAAAAATTTGTTCGGCCGCGAGCCGTCGTCGTCGGTAATGCTTCACACACTTTTCACCCGGTTGCTGGCCAGGGATTTAACCTGGCATTGCGAGATGTTGCATCATTGGCGCAGGTTCTGTATGAAAATCGTTGCCGTGGCTGGGATATCGGCAGTTACGATGTCTTGCAAAAATATGCACGCTGGAGAACGCGAGAAAGTGCCGGTGTCAGCGGATTTACGGATGGTCTACTGCAGATCTTTGCCAATGTCATGCCGGGTCTGGTGTCTACTCGCGGCTTGAGTCTTGATGTTCTACAGACCCTGCCGCCGCTCAGGTGTTGGCTACTGGAACGGACGATGGGCTTGCATGGCCGGCAGCCCAAACTGTCGCATATGGCATTGGTTAATGACAAATGAAGTCGCATGAGCAGTCTTGACTATGACATCATCGTGGTGGGTGCCGGGGCGGTGGGGTTGGCTTTTGCTGCAGCCATGCGCAACTTTGGCTATCGAATCTTAATTCTAGACTCTCGTTCTCGACCGCAGTTCAATGAAACGGCCTATGATCTTAGAGTTAATACGCTAAATCTTGCTTCTTCCACGTTTCTTGATGTCATCGGCGCCTGGTTGCCGATGAGCCGGAAGCGAGTCAGTCCATTTAACCGAATTAAGGTCTGGAGTTCAGCGGGCGGGAGAATTGAGTTTCAGGCGAAGGAAGTAGATCAGCCGGTCTTGGGCCACGTTGTTGAAGCGAGTGTCATGACGACGACTCTATTGGAAGTGATTGAAAGTTGTGATGACGTTGACGTAAGATTCAATGTGCCTTGCCAAGCTATGGCACAACATGACGACAACGTTCAACTCCAACTCATGGGTGGTGAACTGTTGAGTTGTAAATTAGTGGTTGGCGCGGATGGTGGTGGTTCAAAAGTGCGTGAGTTACTTGGGGTCGAAGTGTTGAAATTCAGTTACCATCAAAGCGCACTGGTCACACAAGTCGAATGTTCCGAACCACGCCGGCAGGTGGCCCTGCAGGTCTTTCTACCGACTGGACCCCTGGCATTTCTACCGCTTGCGGATGGTACTTTTTCCATAGTTTGGAGTCTGGAAAAATCGGCGGCCAGTGAACTGTTACATTTGCCGGAGCAGGAATTTGAACAACGTCTAGCGGCGGCTATTGATTTTGAACTGGGTGACCTGCAGTTGATGAATCAAATTCAAGCTTTTGATCTGACGAAAATCGAAGCAATGAGTTATTTTATGAATCGAACTGTATTGGTGGGTGATGCGGCACACATCATTCACCCACTGGCTGGTATGGGGGTCAACCTTGGTTTGATGGATTCTGCCGCGCTGAGCGAGGTGTTGAGGGAAGATGACGGGAGGGGGGATCCATCAATTCCATCGAAATTACGCAAATATCAGCGCTGGCGAAAATCATCGAACGTACCGATCGGATTCATCATGGATGGATTTGATCGGGGGTTTCGCCACCCGGCAAAATGGGTGCAGGCCGTCCTTGGGATGGGCATGGTGCTCACCCACCGAGCGAGACTTCCGAAGCGCGAGATCATACGTCTGGCCTGTGGTTTAACCGGTGATCTTCCTGCCGCGGCGCGACGGCCATAAAACTCACCACTGATTGGTGCCCGTCGGCCTGCAGACGAATTCCGTTCGAATGGACATCGACGGTACTGTCAAATATCTGTTTCGCAAAAGGATACGAGGCTGCTGAGAGGGAAGGGTGCGATGCGTGCGCGACCACCTAATTCCGTCAATTCAATGACCACTGCGCAACCGACGACGCAACCACCGAGTTTTTCAATCACCTCTATAGTCGCTGATAACGTTGCTCCGGTCGCGATCAGATCGTCGATGATCACCAACTGAGTGCCCGGTGGAAAAGCATCCAACTGAAGTTCAATGCGACTCGCACTATACTCCATCTTGAAATCTGCGCCTATCGTATTGCCAGGTAATTTGCCAGTTTTACGCGCCAGAAAAAGCGGTAGATGAAGTCGGTAGGCGAGTGCCGAGGCGAACAGAAAGCCACGCGAGTCAACCGCCACCAAACCGTCCAGTTCGGTATGATGCAGGTGTTGGCAGAGTAAATCAATACTGTAGCGGAAAGCTTCCGGGAAACGCAACAGTGGGGTGATATCTCGGAAGCGTATGCCGGGTCGAGGATAGTCAATAATGGTTCTGATATTGGATTTCAGATCCACAGTCTGTTCCCGGCAGATATTGCTGTCATGTGTTTTGGTATACAGTTGAATTAACTAAGATATTGCAGCCGCATTGATCAGTGTTTGGACTCAGGATGCACCCAGTACATCAATGGTTGCCGCGCGTAGAATGGCGGTCAGTCGATCCAACTCAGAATTTTCTGTGATGATCGGTGGTGCCAGACAGAAAACATCACCGCGTACCCGACTGAATAGCCCACGTTCCATTGCCGCATGCAAAATTCGGTCGCCAATTTTCTCACTAGGAGCAAAGGGCTCTTTAGTTGATTTGTCCTTGACATACTCAACCCCACAGAGCAGTCCAAGACCACGGATGTCGCCGACGTGTGAATGACCGCCCAACGCGTGGTTCAGATTTTCTTTGAGTCGTTGTCCCTTTTCCGCCGCCTGTGCCGGAAAGTCTTCGTCTTCGATCAGGTCAATCATGGCACAGGCGATGGCACTGCCTATTGGATGGGCACTGTAGGTATATGCATGCATGAAAGGTTCTGAACTGGCATTCATCGTGTTGGCTATTTCATTACTGATGCCAATCCCGCCAAATGGAAAGTAACCTGAGGTGATGGCTTTGGCAAACTGCACGATATCCGGTTGCACGTGCCAATGCTCTAGGGCAAACATTTTCCCAGTTCGACCGAATCCGGTAATCACTTCATCCGCAACCAACAGGACTTCGTATTCATCACAGATTTCACGAATACGAGCAAAATAATCATCCTGTGGTGGGATCACCCCACCCGATCCCTGCACCGGTTCAGCAATGAACATGGCCACGGTTTCGGGGCCTTCTTCAAGAATTCGCTTTTCCAGCTCATTGGCGGCAGTGATACCTTGAGATACGTTGGCATCCGTAGACTCGTAGCGGTAGGGATAAGGTGATGGGATATGAGAAAATCCCGGCACCCGCGGTTCGAACATCGGCCAATAGACCGGCATGCCGGTGGCACACATGGCAGCCAGCGTTACACCATGATAGCCAAGTAAACGGGAAATGACTTTTGTCTTGTTGGGCTTCCCTTTCAGTTTCCAGTAATATCTGGACATCTTGATGGATGAGTCAGTGGCCTCGCCACCGCCAGAGGTGAGATAAAAGCGATTAATCTGTGGATAACAGATGCGTGCCAGTTTGGTGGCCAATTCGATCGCCTTTTCATTGGAGCTACCGATATAGCCCGAGGCGTACGGTAGTTTCGCATATTGCGCCATGGCCGCGTCAATCAGCCGCTGAGCGCTATGACCGGCGGTCATGTTCCAAAGCCCGGCCAATCCGTCAATGTATTCTTTGCCATCGGCATCAACGATGGTGGAACCGTAGCCTTTAACCCAGACTCGAGCATTGTCGTAGGCACTATGGATGTGCAGAGGATGGATCAGGTGGTTTTGATCCATAGTCAACATTTGGGCGCTTGTCGATTTCATTTCAGTGTGTCTCCAATTTAAAGACCGTATTACTGCAAACTCAGTTGTATTCATCAACTTCGCCTGAAAGCAAAGTTAAGGTACGTTGCGCAGTAAAATTTCAATGGATGTGCAAACTGATCATTTTACTCTCAAACAGACTGCTATGAATGGTGTTGATTACAGATTCATCATCAGATTGAAATGCGCAGGCATTGATCGTTGAAATATTTCGATGCCTAGTTTAACAACAATCAAGCGGCATGCTGAATACTGTTGGCGGCTTGATTGTGGGAGGCACCATGGTGTATCTTTTGCTAACTTACACTGAACTCAGAATCTCTGCCGCCAGCCACCCATGAGCCGCATTTGTGTTGACGCTCGATCACTGTGTCTCGTCTGATGCTGCAGTCGACCCTCCAACATGAAACCGCCGGTTGTCGATAAAGTACGTTCCCAGCCGACCGTCAAATCCAATTGCCGACCACTCGGTTCGAGATCCATATTCAGTGCCGAACGAAGTACCAGATTATCCGGGGTGCGGCCTACCGGAATGGACATCGCCAAGTGTCCGCTTTCCACTCGTAAGGGTTGAGAAATACTGATGGTCACTCGATCGCTCACGCCAACCGGTCGGGTGCTGTGCAGCACAAAACCACTGGTCCACAGATCATTGATTCCGGCAATGATGCCATCCCCGGTTTTAGGTACCATCCGCCCGATTTCAGCTTCGGTCCCAACCTGCCATTCTCCCCAATTGAACGTCGATGCCACGCCGACTGCAATAGATTGTGTACCAATATTGCCGAACGCGCCGCTAGCTTGTGAACCGAGCAGTGAACTGCGCTCGTGGTGTATACCGGCTCGAAAAGATACCGGTGAAGATTTCATTCGCCAATCCATCATCATCCCAGAGATCGGTCTTTTCTGCTGGGTGTTGGAAGAGGTGTAAGCGCCCAACGTAAATTGCGGTCGACTGTAACTGAGAGCTAACGCTGGTTCGGCCAGCGACAGCAGTCCCACACCGGCATGAGCGCGCATTTGCAATCGACCAATCTGCCAGCCTTCGTTTTGTGGGTGCACGCCAAGCGCAACGCCCTGAATATCAGTCGTGAATGAAGGCGTTTTGTCAGCGCGGTATTTTGCCGAAGCTGACTGTTTCCAGCGTGTCAGACGATTAACCAGTGAATCACTACCGGTCCGACTTCGTACTCGCCCAGATAATGGATGCCAGAATGGTGCACCCAGACTGTCAAAGACTGCAACTTCTTGATCGGCGAGGGCATGGGTCAGACTGTCTCCGAATGCGTCACTGACAAGCCATTCAGAATTGAATAAATCAAACCCTCCATCACTGACCATCATTCCAGTCGCTAGGGTCTGCCGGCCCAATGGCCGAGTCGCCTGTCCAAGATCCATGAGTCCCTGACCGTAAACTGCACGGTTGGCGTGTCGTCCCGTCTTTTTAGCGGTGGCATACAGTCGACTCAGTAATGCCGTATTGGATAACTGACCGCGGAAGATCTGCTTCATCAGTGCCAAGCCACCGGTGACCATGGGTGCCGCAAATGAAGTGCCACTCGACTGGCTGAAACTGAAACTTCGAACCATGCGATTGTTTTGGTTACTGTATTCGGCAACATAAATATTGCTGCCGGGCGCGGCGATGCACGAGTCTTGTGCAATTCCACAGCGATTCGAATCGCGTAAGATGGTGCCGTTGAGATCAACCGAAACCACCGCCACCTGAACCTCTCGCAGTTTCGGTATACGCGCTGGAAGTCCTGCAAGTATTTCCGGTGACGTGGCATTAATTTGAAGATTGGCATTGCCGGCGGAGCGAACCACGATGGTCTTGCTCAATGAACCCTCCTGCGCAAGCGTTTCAATTAAATTCGGCAGGTGATTTTCTAGGTTCCGATAAAGATCGTCTTCGATCAGACCGGATATGCCAATACTCATATTCAAAAAATCAATACCATCATCAATCGCGCGGCCGATTCGACGGGCAGTGCTCCGGTCCCAGTTATTTCGCAATGCAGATAATGAAACCGGCTCATAATTGGCAGTGGATTGGGCCAAGTCAGCGGAATCCGTCGACACTAGAGTCGCATACATCGTGATATCCGCACCGTAGGCCAGCCCACCGAAGCGCTGGTCTTCTTGCACTCCTAGCGCTGTCGGTACTGAAGCGATGACACTGGCCACTGAGGTACCATGAGAATATTTGACGGGCCCTTGGTCACCACCACCATCTAATATGAAATGGCGAATGGAAGCACCAGAAAATGTGGGATGGTTTCGATCAATACCTGAATCAATCAAACCGACTGCTACTCCGGCACCGGGTTTAACAGTCGGTATATTGTTGGGATTGGGAGAAACTGTGGCAACAGAGGTCTCTAGGTTAACGTAAGCTTCCGCTGCATTGATGAGTCTTAAGGCCTTCTGCCGCTCGAAATTCATGTAACTATCGTAGGCATCTGATAGTGTTTTACGATCAATTTCAATGGGCATCATTTTTATGGGTGGCGAGGAAGGATTAATGAGGTTGGTGTTGACACCATCCGACCCGGCACTGCCACCTCCGCCACAGCTGGCGATTATGAGACTGATAGATAATGAGACAACTGCAAGTAAGGGAGAGCTAACCTTTTCAGCAAAGTTTGTTTGAATATCGCATTGATCAAGGTGAGTAGCCGCTACTTTCATTGCAGACTCGAATCGATTCATCACCACACGTTAATTCGATAGTGCCCAGTCGAGAATCAAACAAAGTACAATGAGACACAGACACGGATCCGTCGGTTTGAAGGTGGTTGTTAGGTGCTTCAAAGGTTGGTTGATTTGCCACTCATTGATGGAGTAGATCAATTTGAATTACCTGTTTTATCGTTCCGTTTTCGGGTCATCAAGACTGGCGGTGATGGCAAACTGGTGGTATCATTCCATTCAAAAAGAGTAGAATATGAAAAAACGAGAATGCCACTTGTGACCGGCTGGATCAGCCGGCGCCAAGTCATTTAACAACATTTGAGGAGAAAGAAGATGAAAAAGTATTTTTATTTCATGGCGTTCAGCATGCCATTTTTTTTCGTTTTGCCAACTCAGGCAGACGAAACTTGTATGTCACCTTATATTGCAAAAATTACCGGCCAGGAAGACTATGTCTATGTCTGGACTCTGGGCGTTGAAGGAATCGGCGATGAGCAGGATAAGCTGGTAACTATCGGTGCCAATCCGGCCGCCGATAATTACGGAAAGCTGGTTAACGTGCTCTCAGTCGGTGGCCGAAATGAAGCACATCACTCAGGGTTGACTGATGATCGTCGATATCTTTGGGCCGGTGGCCTTGACACCAATAAGATTTTCATTTTTGATATTCATAGTGATCCGGCGACACCGAAGTTAGTCAAAGTCATTACTGACTTTACCGCTGTGACCGGCGGTCTGGTCGGCCCCCATACTTTTTACGCGTTGCCGGGGCGGATGATGGTTACTGCGTTATCCAATAATGTCGACAATGGTGGTCGGACCGGCATGGCGGAATACAATAACGAGGGCAATTACATTGCGACGCACTGGATTCCTACCGACGAAGATCTACGCGGGGCGATGAAGTCTGGCCAGTTCGCCGACGGTTATGGTTACGATGTTCGCGTTAAGGCAGATCTCAATATCATGCTGACTTCATCGTTCACCGGTTGGTCGAATTACATGATGGATTTTGGTACGATGCTCAGTTCGCCGGAAGCTATGCAGCGATTTGGTAATACCATGGTCGTGTGGGACATGCATGCGCGTAAACCGCTGAAAGTTCTAGATGTGCCCGGCGTTCCATTGGAGATACGATGTGCTTGGGACCCCGAACATCGATATTGCTTTACCAGTACGGCGCTGACTTCTCAGCTCTGGTTGATCTATGAAGATGGTGCCGGTGAGTGGCAGGCTAAAGCTGTCGCTGACATTGGTAACCCCGCAGACGTACCACTGCCGGTCGACATTTCGATCACCGCCGACGATCAAGGTTTGTGGGTTGACACGTTCTTGGAAGGTAAGGCACGTTATTTTGACATTTCCGACCCGCATGCACCCAAGCAGGTGTATGAACAGGTGATTGGTAGTCAGATCAACATGGTGTCGCAAAGTTGGGATGGACAGCGCGTCTATTTTTCCAGTTCGCTGTTGGGCAACTGGGATAAGACTGGTGATGCGGACGAACAATATGTTAAGCTCTATCACTGGGATGGCGAGCAGCTGGAACACCAGTGGTCCATTGATTTCTATGAACATGGATTGGGCCGCGCGCATCAGATGCGATTCGGAGCATACGCCATGTATGGCATGACCAATCCACACGCCGATGGCATACAGACTGCTGAGCGGCAGCAAAGCGAAATGTCAGTGCCAGCGGACAGTTGACCTGATATTTATACGCACTCGGCCTGACTGGTGGCGTTGATGAAATCGACGGTTTTTCGTGCGGTTCGCATAGTCGTTTTGCTGTCTGGAATCGCTGGCGTCAGTTCCTCTGTTTTCGCAAACACATCGGTCACCAGTCAGTTCAGAGCACCGGGATGGGGCGCTCTTGCCTACGAACCGCCCCAACCGGGAACTTATGCACTGCCGGTGATCAAGCCGGCAGTGGATGGCGAGGTGGTGTCCAGTGACCACTCTCAGCTGAGTCTGTTTGAGCTGATGAAAGACAAGTTCACCATATTGAGTTTCGTATTCACGCGCTGCACGGATGATAACGGATGTCCGTTGGCCAATGCAGTACTCTACAAAGTACAGGCGCGATTAAACCGACACCCTGAGCTGCGCGATCAAGTGTCACTGATGACAATTTCGTTTGACCCCGAGTTCGATACGCCGGCAAGACTCGCCGCGCTGAAGAGTTTTTACAGCGATGGAATGACCGGTTGGAGATTCCTCACTACCCGCGATCAGGCCGCCCTACAACCGATCATTGATGGTTATGGTCAATATCCGGTCCGCGTTGAACATCAGGATGAACACGGTGAACAGGTGGTTGAATACCTGCACCTGTTGCGCGTCTACCTGATTGATCGGGACCAGCAGATCCGGAATATTTACAGTGTTGGATTTTTGCATGCAGATATTCTGATGAATGATCTGCAGACTTTATTGATGGAGTCACAGTCACAGCAGTAGGTGCCGATGCGGCGCTTGGTACAACCTTTTTTCATAATACTGGCAACGGTCGGTATACTTGCGGTTGCTAGTGATGATGGCGTTTTCGCTCAGACCAGTGGTACGCTGGAAACGGGTGAATATTTCGACGTTAGTCAGGCATTTGGTCCCGGAGATGTCAAAGAGGGGTATGAGAGTGTTGATTACCAAACTCGGTCACGCAGTCTTCTCAACCGTCGGGGCACCAAGCAGGATCTCATTGAAATTCTACAAAATCCTCCACTGGGACTGCCACCGGTACCGATCCCGATTCACAATCCTCCGACGCGCGCCAAGATAGATTTGGGTCGGCGTCTGTTTTTTGACCGTCGACTGTCCATTAACAATACGATCTCATGCGCCAACTGCCATATTCCAGAACAGGGTTTTACGAACAATGAAATCAGTGTGGCGGTCGGTGTTGAGGGTCGGCAGGTCATCAGAAATGCACCGACGATTTACAACGTCGCCTATCTGCAACATATTTTTCTAGATGGCCGAGAAATCAACCTAGAAAACCAAGTTTGGCAGCCCATCACGGCCCGCAATGAAATGGCGGCGCCGTCGATTGGTTTTGTGATCAATAAAATCAGACGAATCAGCGATTATGACGGTCTCTTTGAAGCGGCGTTCGAGGGACGTTCAGCAGATATCGCAACGATCGGTGATGCACTCGCCAGTTATCAGCGTACCTTACTATCGGCGGATTCGCCGTTTGACCGATGGTATTTCGGTAAGGTTGATGATGCAATTAGCGCGTCTGCAAAGCGAGGATTTGAGGTATTTATCGGTAAGGGAAAGTGCGCCAGCTGTCACCGGATAGCGCGGGACCATGCGCTTTTTCTTGACCATCAATTTCATAATACCGGTATTGGTTACGCTGTTTCTAAGACGAACACCCTGACGAGAATCAAGCAAACGACCCGCGTGCAGCTGGCACCAGGAGTATTTACTGAAGTTGCCAATGAAACAATCCAGTCCGTGTCACGGGTGCAGAGTTTTAACGATTTAGGTCGGTATCGGGTTACCGAAGACCCGGCTGACCGTTGGAAGTTTCGGACCCCGTCACTTCGCAATATTGCGCTGACCGCACCCTATATGCACAATGGTGAATTCACTTCGCTGCGAGAAGTGATTGACTTTTATGACCGGGGCGGTGTCGCGAACGAATGGTTGTCCCCATTGATTCAGGCACTGCAGCTGACTGATACGGAAAAAGATGATTTGGAAGACTTCTTGGAGGCACTCACTGGTAACAACGTACCGCAAATTGTTGCCGACGCATTTGCCGCGCAAATTGGTGAGCTGCGGATTGATGACCCCAATTGGGCACACGAGAAAAAATTGGGTTTTTAATGACGTGGCGGGTATGTGCAGTTGCCTGCCCGCGGTTTTTGAGAGTAGAACGTTTGCCCTTCAAAAATTCTTTGTCGGTGTTGAATATTTTCCACAATTCAATCAGAAAAGTGATAATATTACTGTCAACATGATTGCCACAATTGACCAAAAAATGTACTGTGTTCTCTAAAGCGGTCGGCATGATGATTTAGAGTGGATACGGTACTTTTTTTATGCACTTCAATCATCTTTAATTTAATCAGCATTCAACTCTAGGACGCCATTCAATGCAAGAGAATTTATCTGAGGACCTTCAATTAAGAATAGAAAAACTCAAGACTGAACACCGTGACCTCGACGACGTCTTACAAAGACTGGTGAATGATCGAAGTACGGATGAACTGCAGATTCGCCGGTTAAAAAAACGTAAACTACAGCTCAAAGACGCCATTGCGGTACTGGAGAGTCAGGCATTGCCAAATCTTTCCGCTTAGACCGATAGCGCCACTTCATTTGAGATTTCCCGTGATGGGAAGTCTCTATTCAGTACCGGTAGTATTCCGGTTTGTAGGGGCCATGCAAGGGTACGCCGATGTATTCGGCCTGTTCCGTCGTTAACTGGGTCAGACTCGCACCGACTTTGTCCAAGTGTAGTCGGGCAACTTCTTCATCTAGAATTTTTGGCAGGACAAAAACTTCATTGCCATACTGGTCTGCATTTTTCCACAGCTCCATTTGTGCCAAGACTTGATTGGTAAACGAATTCGACATTACAAAACTAGGATGCCCCGTCGCGCATCCCAGATTTACCAGTCGGCCTTCCGCCAGCAGAATGATTCTTTTTCGATCAGGGAAAATGACGTGGTCGACTTGCGGTTTGATATTCTCCCACTCCAGTTGACGCAGTGATTCAACGTCAATCTCACCATCAAAGTGCCCGATGTTGCAGACGATGGCCTGGTCTTTCATCGCGTGCATGTGCTCCATCGTGATGACGTGCCAGTTGCCGGTGGCGGTGATGAATAGGTCGGCGAGCGGTGCCGCCTCTTCCATGGTTACTACTCGGTAACCTTCCATGGCCGCCTGCAGTGCACAGATGGGATCAATTTCGGTAATCAATACACTGGCGCCTTGGCCGCGTAGAGACTGTGCACAACCCTTACCGACATCGCCATAGCCGCAGACGACTGCAACTTTACCGGCGATCATGACATCAGTGGCTCGTTTGATGCCATCAAGGAGCGATTCTCGGCAACCGTACAAATTGTCGAACTTACTTTTGGTTACCGAATCGTTGACATTGAACGCCGGGCATCGAAGACGATTATTTGCCACCATTTCATGCAGACGGAGTACGCCGGTTGTCGTTTCTTCCGTCAATCCACGGACGTCCTGCATCAGTTTGGGGTAGTTTTTGTGCATGATCATAGTCAGGTCTCCGCCATCATCTAGCAGCATATTCGGTCGCCAATTCGCTGCGCCGCATATCGTCTGCTCGACACACCACCAATATTCCTCTTCTGTTTGACCCTTCCAGGCAAACACCGGGGTGCCGGTGGTGGCGATGGCGGCGGCGGCGTGATCTTGGGTCGAAAAAATATTACACGACGACCATCGCACGGTCGCCCCAAGTTCCTGGAGCGTTTCAATGAGTACTGCCGTCTGCACGGTCATATGTAGACAGCCGGCGATGCGCGCGCCGGTCAGCGGTTTGGCGTTGCTGTATTGAGCGCGCAGGGCCATTAACCCCGGCATTTCAGTTTCGGCAATGACGATTTCCTTGCGTCCCCAGTCTGCCAATTGAATGTCGGCAACTTTGTAGTCTGGAGAGATGGATTTGAGAGCAGTGGGCATGTTTAGTCTATTCCTATTCAGTTGAGCAGTGATTGGTAGTGCGAGTTCAGCAGGCCGCCTGAATCACGTCATCAACGCGGTTGGTGCGTTCCCAAGTGAATTCGTCGTCAGTGCGGCCAAAATGTCCGTAAGCGGCAGTTTTCTGATAAATAGGCCGTAGCAGGTCCAACTCGTCAATGATGGTCTTAGGTCGTAAATCGAATACGTCATGAATGATCTGAGTCAGTTTTCGATCGTCCAATCCGCGCTGTGCCGTACCAAAACTGTTGACCATCATGGAAACCGGTGTGGCGATACCAATTGCGTAGGCAATCTGCACTTCGCAACGTTCAACTAGGCCGGCTTTGACCAGATTCTTAGCCACATGGCGCGCCGCGTAAGCAGCTGAACGATCAACCTTGGATGGATCTTTTCCAGAAAATGCACCGCCACCATGACGCGCCATGCCACCATAAGTATCAACGATGATTTTTCGTCCGGTTAATCCACAATCTGCCTTTGGCCCGCCTTCGATAAACTGACCGGTTGGATTAATGAGTATATGGTCGTCTCGGACTGATGACCAATGGTGCGATAAGACAGGTTTAATGATTTCCTCAATGACACCTTCGCGAATGGTATTTCGGTTCAGTGTCGGTGTGTCATCATGCTGAGTTGAAAAAACGATTTTGGTGATCGAAACCGGTCGACCATCTTCATAATGGACACTGACCTGTGCCTTCGCGTCCGGTCCCAGCCAGTTGAGTCCGTTCGTTTTTCGAACCTGCGCCTGCCGCTGGACCAAGCGGTGGGCGTAGGTGATGGGCAGGGGCATCAGTACGTCGGTTTCGTTACAGGCATAACCGAACATCAGGCCTTGATCGCCAGCTCCCTGTTCTCGATCTTCACCCTGACCTTCATTCACTCCCTGTGCGATATCAAGAGACTGTTCATTGAGTAGGTCAATAATGTTGACAGTTTTCCAATTATATCCGCGCGCATCGCAGTCATATCCGATCTCTCTGATCGTGTTACGAACAATGTCTTCGTAGTCAATATTTTTCGCCATGGTACTGATCTCGCCGGCCAATATCGCGTGGTGGGTTGGCGTACCGCGGCCATTGTTGACGGATTTTACCAGCGTTTCACAACCGGCACGACTATGCCGGTCCTGAGCGAGCAGTGCGTCTAATATGGCGTCGGAGATTTGATCAGCCATCTTGTCAGGATGGCCTTCCGCTACGGATTCAGAAGTGAAGATATAACTGTTGGACATCAATAGTGTTCCACGGTTTGAGCGATGGTGATCGGCGGTTGGTTCAATTCAGAGTTCATTTTATCAGTTGTCGGAAGTACGGATACTGATCGAAACAAGCTGATGCCATCCGTTGCTTCCCGCCAACTGATCAATTTGTTCACTGACCATTGGCAATCAAGATGCAGTGTTGCGAACCGAGTGCATCGAATGATGGTTTTGACATTGCTCTATACACCAAACCTTGTCACCGATTGTCTTGGCAGATATTAAGCGTGGCCGAGCACTCAATTGACCCAACAGTCAACTGATTTTGCCAACAGTGTGGTGACCGTTGAGTGGCGCGATGAACGGGTGTTCACTATCGTGGATGCAATTGGGGGCGCTACCGGCACTAGATGAATTGTGCCAGTACCGCTCCCAATACCATTCATCATCTGCTGTAATACATCTCAAATTCAAGGGGATGAGTAACCAGCCGCATGGCTTTGACTTCCGAATCCAGCAGTTCAATATAAGCATCAATTGCCGTGTCTGTAAAAACCCCACCTTCCTTGAGAAAGTCTCGGTCGGCATCCAGTGCGATGAGTGCCTGATTTAAAGATGAAGCGACATGCGGAATCTGCTTTTCCTCAGTTGACGAGAGCTCATAAAGATCACCTTCCGCCGGCCGGCCAGGATCAATCTTATTTTTGATGCCATCTAGTCCGGCCATTAACATGGCGGAGAATGCCAAGTAGGGATTCGCCGTGGGATCGGGAAATCTGATCTCAACCCGTTTGGCGGCTTCCGGTGTGAATGGAATGCGGCACGACGCTGAACGGTTGTAAGCGGAATACTGCAGCAGTACCGGCGCTTCGTAGCCGGGCACCAGACGTTTATAGCTATTGGTAGTGGGATTGGTAAACGCATTGAGCGCTTTGGCATGTTTGAAAATACCGCCGATGTACCACAGCGCTTCCTGGCTCAATCCGCAGTGTCCATCGCCGGCAAACATGGATTTGCCGTCGCGGACTAAAGATTGGTGCACATGCATACCGGAACCGTTGTCGCCGACCAGTGGTTTGGGCATGAAGGTCGCGGTATAGCCATGTGCATTCGCTACGTTTTTGACACAGTATTTATAGAGCTGTGTGCGATCGGCCATCTTGACCAGCGTGTTATAGCGAATGCCAATTTCTGCCTGTCCGGCGGTGCCGACTTCGTGATGGTGTTTTTCAACATCGACACCCATATCTAGCATGGCTTCACACATGGCGGAACGGATGTCGGTGAATGAATCAACTGGTGGCACCGGGAAATAGCCCCCCTTGACTCGCGGGCGGTGCCCGAGGTTAGGTCCCTCATCATAATCCTGATTACTATTCCAAGCTCCTTCATACGATTTGATTTCATAGAAGACGCTTTCCATGTGCGTGCTCCACCGAACTCCGTCAAAAATGAAGAATTCAGGTTCAGGACCGAAGTATGCCGTGTCGGCAATACCGGTCGATGTCAAGTAATCTTCCGCTTTCTGGCCGATGCTTCTTGGATCTTTTTCATACCACTCATCAGCGCCGGGGTTGTAAATACTACAGCGGATGGTGACCGTTGTTTCCTGCAGGAATGGATCAATCACGCAGGCAGTGGGATCCAAGATCATGCACATGTCCGATTCATTGATCGGCTGCCACCCCTGAATGGATGATCCATCAAACATCACCGGTCCGTCAAACATTTCTTCGTGAAAATTGGAGATCGGCCAACTCATGTTCTGCACGGTTCCCAACGTATCTGTAAATCGAAAACTCACCCATTTTGCATCGCAGTCCCGGATCAATTTC
Source organism: Arenicellales bacterium (assembly GCA_965116205.1). Taxonomy (GTDB): domain Bacteria; phylum Pseudomonadota; class Gammaproteobacteria; order Arenicellales; family JAJDZL01; genus JAJDZL01. Next base: position 1,775,563 of record OZ220493.1, read on the forward strand.
ATTGCACTTTTGACCGCTTCCGGATCACGGATAGAGTTGATTGCTTTTTCCACCGACATTAATTTATTTTCCTCATCATAATTTGGTAATCAATTTGATAATTCACTGTAGCTTATTGACAGTCGTAGCTGTGCTGGAGAAGTCCTACACCATACCAGCATGCGTTCTCAATTTTCTTCAAAACACGATATTATAGCGTGTGATTTTCAGATTTTCATTTTTCATCATCAGTGCTTCGAATTTAGTGCGTCCAAACTCACTGCAGATTGCTGAGCGTTTTCGGGCGCCGCGGACAAACAATCAAGTTCCTTTTGACAATTCATGTGGTTGTCACTGATCAAGTGTAGGTTAACAGAGCAGCTGCTGACTCGGCCGAGCTGAAATTGCCGCTCGTTTCATGACGATGAAAGTAGCACAACCTCAATTTCCAGAATATCTGCTCCGTAAAGTAGAGTAAAATCAAATATAACATGACTGGCTCTGTTTTGCTCTGTAAGTGAGCAGAGTGAAGTGAGGTATTGAATTTTGTTGCTTCTTGTCATTTTTGTTGAAAGCAATCATCGTCTAATTCCATTCCAGGTTCCACCGGACCATTCCTCAAACTAACTCATTATCAATGCCAAACGATGAACTTAGTCGGTTTTCGTCCCGACTTTATCTATCGCATGTGTTCTTTATCGTTGGCTTTATCACCGTCGTCATTTCTACCTATGAAACTTCAACCATTTCACGGACCTACTCTCTCAACTAGATGAGCTGACCCGGACACAAAAGCGCCAGGTGGTTGCGGTGGTCACCGCATCGGACACCGCCCAGGTGTCTATTACGGCCATCGAAATGAGTGTTGATGAAGCGCGGCGCATCTGTCCGCACTACCAAGCTCCCGGGGTTATCGTCCGCAGGTGGAACAGTGGTTTTCGCCGCGATCAATAGCAGGCTTGCTAGCGGACGTTCAATGCCGTCACCGACACGCCGCTGCAAGGCCTGCATCACAAGGAACGTTGGCTGGATTTCGGGGCCTGTCTGGCTCAGGGAGCAACGTGCGGACTGCACGAGCAGTGTTGACATTGCGATGGGTACGGCCTTTCAAGTCAATGTGGCCCACCTGATTGAACAGCTCCACCCTATGATTCAGCCGGATGCTCTGCTGGTGTCCACTACCAACTCCTGCTACCCGCGCGTGGCACCGGCAATCGGCGTATCTCACGAGGCGGTTAACTAGTCCGCCGGTAAGCAGTTGCGCGACGTCCTACACATTCAGACGGTGAACGGTTGGTACCGCGAGTTCAAACTGTTCCTGAAAACATTTCGAGACCTCACCAACAGTTGTTTGGACTGCTATCTGAGATGGAATCACTGGCTCAATTGGCAAGGTGGTCGAAGATGTCCCCAGGTCTGTCTGAACGCCGCCGTCAATTTCTGCTGATGGCCGGCGCATACAATTTTTAGAATAGCACCACTATAATGTTATTAGGATACGCACTTGCAAATGAGAGTCAAAGAATAAAACTGGATGATAGGCGGAGTGAACATGCAACCTGTATTTGAGTATGAAAATATCATGCTATATCAAGAAAATTGTATGGCCTTAATGGATCATTTAATAAAAAAATCACCACATGGTATGTTTGACATGATTTTTGCCGATCCGCCATATTTTCTTTCGAACGGAGGCATTACGTGTCATGCAGGTCAGATGGTGCGCGTTGACAAAGGCGACTGGGATAAATCGCATGGTGCGTCTGAAAATTTTCAATTCAATATGGATTGGATTAGCAAAAGTCAGCAACTATTAAATCCGAATGGAACGATGTGGGTGTCTGGAACGCATCATGTCATATATTCCGTAGGTCATGCCATGCAACTACTTGGTATGAAAGTTCTCAACAATATCACTTGGGAAAAACCCAATCCACCGCCTAATCTTTCCTGTCGGTACTTTACACATTCGACAGAAACGCTGATCTGGGTAGCAAAAAATGCAAAATCAAAACACACTTTCAATTATGCATTTGCTAAAGCGCAGAATGATGGCAAACAGATGAAATCCGTCTGGCGAATGAATTCACCGAACCGGCTTGAAAAAATACATGGTAAACACCCGACACAAAAGCCAGTCAGTTTGTTGGATAGGATAATTCTAGTCAGTACAAAAGAAAACGACCTAATTTTCGATCCATTTTCCGGTAGCAGTACTACTGGAGTTTCAGCCATCATGAACAATCGCCGATTTTTGGGTTGTGAAATCGTACAGGAGTTTATTAATTTATCCGAAGCAAGGCTATCTGATGCATTGCTCAGTCAACAGCAGCGACATCTTGAGGCGGCACAGTGAAAAAAGGAGGTGTTGGAGGAGGAAGCACCATTATGGGGCTCAACTATGAGACCAAAGTAAAGGAAAATTTTCTGACATTAATTCAAGAAATCCCTGGCTACGAGGTTAAAGAATCTCCTTTGGTGGGTGTGGATATATTATTTGAAAATAAAGTGTATGCCACCTGCTATCAAAAGCATCAGTTCTATCAATTTTTATCTCACCAAGGTGTGAGTTGGCAAGATATCATTTCAAAAAAAATCCTACCTGATGATGCACTTCTTGTCATCCAAAGGGAAACACTGTTTGTCATTGAAGTGAAGTATCAGCAAGTGGCGGGTTCAGTCGACGAAAAATTACAGACCTGCGACTTCAAGAGGAAGCAGTATTTGAAACTGGTATCTTCCCTCGGGTTGAAAGTTGAGTATGTTTATATCTTGAATGACTGGTTCAAGAAACCACAGTACAAAGATGTTTTAGAGTATATCCACAGCGTTAACTGTGACTACAAATTCAACAGGTTACCTTTAGCATGGCTAGGTTTACCGATTGCTAAAACGATAGCGCCTTTCTAAGATTTGTTACGAAATTTGGAACAGTGGTTAGAAGCAGATTGATTGTTATGGCTTGATTCTAAAATCGTGCGCGTGTACATAAAATCAGATACTTGGGAATCAGTAAATATCACTTTACGTCAAGGCTATACAGCTGTTGATGTTCTGTGCGCATGCCATTTTAGAATAGAGCCTTATCGTTTATCCATGTTGGCCGCCACCTCTTAAAGTAGATTATTTGACACCCATGTTGCAGTCGGTTTCGTAATTACCCGAGATGTTGACTGAGTTAATGTTGCGTTCGTCACTTAGGGATTGTGCTGATTTTGAGGAGTCTATTCTTTTGGTTAACCGGCAAACTGCATCCCGTCGCAGTCGTTTCTCGCGGTTTACTTGGGCATGGCACGGCTGTTCGAATCTCGGTCATCGGACAGTTGACGATCACACTTTATCTATCGTCGTTTCAATCAGTGTTGCAAACTGTACCGCACCCTCATGACTGAAACACTCTCTCTGACCAATGAAATGATCGCTGTGATGGGCATTCTGATCCTGACCATACTGCTGTTTGTTTCAGAAGTTTTTCGAGTGGATGTCGTCGCGGTGTTCATTATGGTTTTGATTGGGTTGACCGGTCTGATCCCGGGTTATGATGGGTTGGTGCCGGCGAGCGACCTGTTTGATGGTTTTTCCAGTAATGCGGTGATTTCGATTATCGCCGTAATGATCCTTGGTGCCGGACTGGATAGAACCGGTCTGATGAGCCGGGTCGCGGCGTACATTCTGCGCATGGCTGGCAACACGGAGCGCCGGATTATGGTGTTGGTGTCGACGACCGTCGGCATCATCTCCGGGTTCATGCAGAATATTGGCGCAGCGGCGCTGTTTCTGCCAGTGGTCGATCGAATCTGTAAGCGCAGTGGGGTGACCCCGTCGAGTCTGTTAATGCCGATGGGGTACTGTGCAATTCTTGGCGGCACCTTGACCATGATCGGGTCAAGTCCCTTGATTCTACTCAATGATTTAATCGAAAATTCGAACCGGCGACTCGCTGAAAATGTCACGCCGCTGGATACTTTTTCACTCTTTTCGGTAACGCCGGTCGGACTGGCGCTGCTGATCATTGGGATTGCCTATTTTTTTCTTTTTGGACGCAAGGTGTTGCCTAAAGGAACCTCGAAAGCGCTGGGCACCGGCGCGGTCACGTCCTACATCTTGGACGTCTATGGCATTACCGGTCAGGTTTACGAACTGACGGTAACCAACAAATCCACCATTGTCGGAAAAACCATTGGAGACATGGAAGATGAAGGCGGCTATGAGGAGCGCATCATTGCCATACGAACTGCAGGTAAGGTCGTTGTTGAGCCGGCCCGCGATACTGAAATTGTCGCTAACTGCGACATCGCGGTGATGGGACGATATGAACAGATTGTTAACCTGGCAGAACTCTACCATTTGAAACTGCAGGATGAGATTCGCGTATTCCAGGAGGCCTTCAATCCAACTGCATCAGGGATCGCTGAGGTGGTGGTCCCTCCCTATTCGGCGGCCATCGGCAAAACTATGGGCGATCTGGGCTATCGACGAAATTACCATGTAACCATGTTGGCGATGTATCGCAACGACATACCCATCAGAGAAAATCTGATTGAGCTGCCGGTTAAGGCGGGCGATACGATGGTGGTACACAGTCAGTGGCGTGACCTGCAGAACTTCGTCGATTCTTTGCAACTGGTGGCCGCAACGGACTTTCCGAAAGAAAATGAACGGCCGGAAAAACTAAGCATGGCATTTTCCATATTTGTGCTCACCTTAAGTTTAGTTCTATTCACCGAACTACGTCTGTCGGCGGCGCTGTTGACGGGAGCATTGTTGATGATTATTACCCGCGTGATCTCGATTGAAGAAGCTTATCGGTCGATCGGCTGGCAGAGTGTTTTTCTGCTTGCCAGTCTCATTCCATTGGGTATGGCAGTGGAACGCAGTGGCACGGCGGCTTGGTTGGCGCAGCAGTTCGTCTTCTTACTGGATGATGTCCCCACTGTTGTATTCTTACTGGCGTTTGGCGTGTTGGCCACGGTGTTTACCTTAGTCATGTCCAATGTCGGCGCAACGGTCCTGCTGGTACCGATTGCCATTGGTGTGGCAGTCGAAATTGGTGCCAACCCTTCGGTGTTTGCGCTGACCGTTGCGCTGGCCACCTCCAACTCCTTTCTGATTCCGACGCACCAGGTCAATGCACTGATTCAGGTGCCCGGTGGATATCGAGTGGTTGATTTCATGCGCGCGGGGGGCGTAATGACGTGCCTTTTTCTTGCAGTAGTCATCGCCATGATTTATCTGATTTATCAGATTTAAGTTGCAAACCGTCGTGTCTCATCTGTGACCGGCAAGAGAATTGATCCTCCGCCGACAAAACGGTTCAAATTGGACTCCCGATTACTGCTACTTCGGGCGACTTGCTGAGGAACATTTTCAGCGTAAAATAACTCAAACTGTTTTTCAATCCAATAAAAATCCAGTTCACGTTCCATAATCTATGACTCCCAGAAGAGCGCGGCGCCTGTATATGGCAGGGTTCATCGTCGCCGGTACGGCAATCGCTTTAGCGTTGGCATTGAACGCATTTCAGAGCAATTTGCTTTATTTTGTAACCCCCAGTGAGGTAGAAGCTGGACAGGCACCGACCGGTAAGCTGTTTAGAATCGGCGGCTTGGTGGTCCCGAACAGCGTGGTACGACCGGGTAATGATCTGACCGTACGTTTCGAAGTAACGGACACCATCAATTCAGTGTCGGTTCAGTACACCGGTATTTTGCCAGATCTCTTTCGCGAGGAGCAGGGTGTTGTTGTCAAAGGTCGGTTGAATGCCGACGGTGTTTTCGAGGCATCCGAAGTACTCGCCAAACACGACGAAAACTACATGCCACCGGAAGTAGCCGATGCACTGCAAGGGGCTCAGCAGGCGCAATATTCGGAATACTGAACCGGAAACCGCGGTGATTCCTGAACTCGGTCAATTCTCTCTGGTGCTGGCACTGTGCATGGTGATCGTACAGTCCATACTGCCGATTCTTGGTAAGCTGCTCCGCGAACCGTCACTTTATGCCGCTGTCAAGCATGCCGCTCGCGCGCAGTTTTTACTGCTAGGCATTTCCATCGTCTGCTTGGCGTATGCTTTTGTTACCTATGATTTTTCCGTCAAGTATGTAGCACAGAACTCGAACACGGCATTGCCATTGATGTACCGCATTGCTGCGGTGTGGGGTGCCCACGAGGGGTCGTTGCTCCTGTGGGTATTGATGCTGGCTGGCTGGACCGCCGCACTGACCTGGTTCAGTCGGGAAGTACCGGATGATTTTCTGGCTCAGGTGCTCGCGGTGCTCGGTGTAGTCAGTATTGGTTTTCTATTGTTCCTGATCTTAACATCGAATCCGTTTGAACGTCTGACGCCGGCGGCTATTGATGGGCGCGACCTGAATCCGTTATTACAGGACCCGGGGTTGATTTTCCATCCGCCGATGCTGTATATGGGATATGTTGGATTTTCTGTGGCGTTTTCGTTTGCAGTGGCGGCACTGATCAGCGGCCGGCTAGACGCAGCTTGGGCCCGTTGGTCTAAGCCTTGGACGAATTTTGCCTGGGTATCGCTGACCCTCGGTATTACACTGGGTAGTTGGTGGGCCTACTATGAACTCGGTTGGGGTGGATGGTGGTTTTGGGATCCCGTCGAGAACGCTTCTTTTATGCCTTGGTTGGTTGGCACCGCGTTGATCCATTCACTGTCCGCTACGGAGAAGCGGGGACTTTTTAAATCGTGGACTGTGCTACTGGCGATGCTGACGTTTTCACTCAGTCTGATTGGCGCTTTTTTGGTTCGATCTGGAGTGTTAACTTCGGTGCACAGTTTTGCAACCGATCCGACACGCGGTGTTTTCCTATTGGTATTGATTTGTCTGGTGATTGGTATTTCACTGGCAATTTACGGAATTCGTGCGCCAAACATACGTTCCAGTGGCAGTTACGCATTGGTTTCGCGCGAAGTAGGATTGCTGCTCAACAACGTATTTATGGTCACTGCCGCCGCCACGATTCTATTGGGTACGCTGTATCCGCTGTTTCTAGATGCGCTAGGTCTGGGTAAAGTCTCGGTGGGGCCGCCGTATTTTAACTCGGTGTTCATACCGCTGACCCTGCCGGTCGCCGCCCTGGTAGGCATCGGCGCCATGGCTCGATGGAAGCGGGATCAGTTCAGTCGGTTGATTGGTAAACTCTGGCCATTGCTGACGATCAGCGTATTGTTGGGCTTTACCGTGCCACTGCTGATCGGTGACTCTTACGAATGGTTGGCTGTCGTTGGTTTGACGCTGGCACTTTGGACGGCTTTATCAACCTTATATGGCTTGTATGATCGAGTCCGTAAGCGAAAGGATAAGTTCATCGCTCTGCTTCACCAACCCAGAGGAATTTGGGGCATGAGCATTGCCCACTTTGGCATCGCCGTGTTTGTGGTCGGTGTGACTATGGTCAGTCTCTACGAGCAGGAAAAAGATCTTCGTATGCAACCCGGTGATACCTACGAGATAGGTGGATTTACCTTTACGTTTAATGGTGTGGAGCGACGGTTTGTACAGAATTATGTATCTTTTACAGGAATAGTCAACGTCAGTCGGGATGATCGGTTGATTGCCTTCATTCATCCGGAGAAACGTTTATATCCCACGCAGACTGAACCGATGACGGAGGCGGGCATTCGTCCTGGATTGTTTCGGGATCTGTATGTCTCGTTAGGTGAGCAGCTGGATGAATCTGGTGCTTGGAGTGTGAGAATCCACATTAAACCATTTGTGCGCTGGATCTGGTTGGGTGCGATTTTAATGGCCCTCGGTGGCTTGCTTGCGGCGACCGACGAGCGGTTGCGAAACTTTAGTCGCGTGCGCACTAGCTCAGTGGCGGTGGCGGCTGAGTCACCATGAATCGAAATCAATTGATCAGGCAACCAAGGTTCCTGATTCCTCTTGTCGTTTTTCTTACGGTAACCGTTTTTTTCGCGGTTGGGCTGAAACTTGATTCAACTCATGTGCCATCGCCATTGATTGGAAAACCAGCTCCTAAATTTAACTTGCCGGTATTACAGGATGAGAATCTGACTTTGAGCACCGATCAGTTGGCTGGCGGGTTTTGGGTGTTGAATGTTTGGGCTAGTTGGTGTGTTGCCTGTCGCGACGAGCATGCAGTTTTGTTAGCCCTGGCAGAACAGGGCGTACCAATCGCCGGACTGAATTACAAAGATGAGACCGAAGATGCGCACCATTGGTTGCAGGAGTGGGGCAATCCTTATTTTGTAACCATTGCTGACCGGGAAGGAAAAGCCGCGATTGATTGGGGTGTCTATGGTGTGCCGGAAACATTTGTCATTGATGCCAAAGGTATTATTCGTTATAAGCATATCGGGCCCATTACTCCTCAAGTTGTCGATCGTGAAATACTCCCGCTATGGCGCGCAAGCAGAAAGCAGTCCTGATGCTCAAGTATTTTTTCAGTGGTGTGATGCTGTTGATTTATTCACTGACGGTCACTGCGGCATCTGAGATGTTGGAGTTTGACAGCCTTAAGCAGGAACAGCGTTATCTGAATTTGATTGATCAACTGCGCTGCATGGTGTGCCAGAATCAGAACTTGGCCGATTCAAATGCGGCACTGGCCGAAGATCTGCGCCAACTGACTTATGAGAAAGTGCGCGGCGGCCAGTCGGATGGCGAAATCGTTGATTATATGGTCACCCGCTATGGAGACTTCGTGCTCTATCGTCCGCCTTTCAAAACAGCGACTTATTTACTGTGGTTTGGCCCGCTGGTTTTCCTTCTGCTGGCAGCCGTTACGATTTTCGTATTCTGGCGCCGTTCGCGACGTCAATCGAAATATGAATTCAATTCAACTGAACGGCAGAGGGTGCAGCGGTTGTTGGACGAGCAGTAGAACGGTTCAAGTTCAATGTCTGTCCTCTTTTTTCTGGTAGCCCTGCTATTGGCGGCCATGGCAGTATGGATGGCTATCCGCGTGATTCTGCGCAGGTATGATGGAGATGCCGTGGGTCGCGAGCAGCAGAATATCAAAGTTGCAAAGCAGCGCCTCAATGAACTGCAGCAGCGCGTCGAGGCTGGTGAGATTGCGGCGCATGATGCCGCCGATATCCAGCATGAAATTGAGCATGAGTTACTGAATGATGTACAAGACTTGCTAAGCGACACGACATCTGCAGCGGTGAATAGAAACACCAAAGCACTCAAGCAGGTCGCGGTATCCATTGCAGTACTAGTGCCTTTGGTTGCTGGTGGGATGTACTGGATAGTGGGGCAACCTGAAAGCATTGAGAGAACCCCGGTCGCGACTGGGGAAACAGTTCAAAATACCATGCCACCGAGCGGAGGAGTTGGTGGAGATGTACAAAGTTTGGAAAAACTGACACAGCGATTGTTGACCCACTTGTCTGAACACCCGAAAGATGCACAGGGGTGGAGTACGCTGGGACAGATGTATGCCGCCCAAGAGCGGTTTGCTGAGGCGGTCGGAGCATACAAAATCGTTCGTCAACTGGAAGGTGACAGTGCGAATTTTTTGGTGCGCGAAGCCGACATGCTGGCGATGATGAATGGTGGTAGCCTTCAGGGTCAGCCTGAAGCTCTGATTAAATCTGCCTTGGCCATTGATCCACAACATACAGGTGGGCTCTGGTTGGCCGGGCTGGCTGCCATTGAACGTGGCGAGGTGGCGGCGGCTTTGGAATATTGGCAGCGTGCGGAAAAATCGACGGATAACACTGAGATGCGAACTCAGCTCCGACAATTGATTGATGGCGGGGCAGCAGAACTTGTGGAGTCGATATCGGACTTTGAAGATCAGCCAACCGGGGCAGTGATCCAAGTCCAGGTGATGATTGCACCATCTGTTCTGCAACAGGTTGACTTAGAGGACACGGTATTTATTTTCGCACGCGCGTTCAACGGTCCGCCGGTGCCGCTTGCCGCCTTGAAGAAGCAGGTCAAGGATCTGCCACTGGTCGTCGAACTTAAAGATTCCATGGCGATGCTTCCGAATCTGAACCTTTCATCATTCGAGCAGGTGCAGGTGACTGCTCGCGTTTCACAATCAGGCACCACAGCGGTCCAAAGTGGTGATTATTTTGGGGAATCGGCGGTGATTCACCACGGGGCTGTTGACGATGTCGTTACGATAACCATTTCCCAGCGCGTTCCGTAAGTGATACAATCTGTATCAATATTCACAAATGATAAATCGTAACCTGACGCGAGTAAACGTGTCTCATTAAAGAGATACTTTTGAAGGGTAACCCCTTTTCTTAGAATGAACTGAGTTCCAAATCAGTTATGAGTGTTGGTTAGGGGGTATTGTTTATATCTCACAAATTTTGAGGTGATTGATCATGAAAAAAACGATCGGCGCTACATTTATCATTCTGTTGCTGACGGGAGTCGCGCTGAATGGAGTTGCGCAGGCAGAATATTCGGGTGGCTTTGAAGTTGATGCAGTGGTCCTCGGTGTTTCTGAACGGTACAAGGTAGTCAAAGAAATGACACCGGTTCGTGAATGTCGAGATGTTGAGGTTTCAACTGGCGGCGGTTCAACCAGTTCGGATACTCCGGAACTGGTTGGTGCATTGATTGGCGGTGCGATTGGTAAAGAAATTGATGACACGGGTAAGTCAAGTACCGTCATTGGTGCACTGTTAGGTGCTTCAATTGCTAGTGATATAGAAAAAAAGCAGGCGGCGAGTCAAGCAACGACGAGAATAGAAACGCGTTGCACTACGGTACAAAGAGAGGTCGAAACCGAAAGACTGGATGGATATAACGTATCCTATGAATACGAAGGCAACGTCTACCGTGCGAGAACACCTACCCGTCCTGGAGAGACGATTCGAGTGAGAATTTTGGCGGTGCCAGTTAATTTCACCAACTAGTGTTGAATCCTTGTCGATTTTCTGAAAACAAAAGGAAGACGATTTTTAATATTTACGGTGACTACCGGTACTTTTTATTTGCACGAATCCATTATTTTTAAGTACTTTTTGCACCTGCAAAAAGTTCATGCTGGATTACAAACATGAGTACTAAACCAAACTTTAGGTCTGTTAGCTTTTGTTTTTATTATTCTGCTGAGTAAATAACGAATGCGTAGTAAAACTCTCAATCTCAAGGGAGATTTACGGTTCAACAGTCTGTTTCTTTGTTGAGGATGAAAATTATTGAGTTCTTCCAAATAGTCTTCAGCCGCTTCTCGTAACAATTTCTCGACTTCTCTGAGAGATGAACCTTGAGTTGCAATATCAAATGTAGTACATATTCCTTCCCAATCGTCGCCGTTACCCCAAATATAGCTTTTCACCATAAATTTCTCTTCTTCCATTGGTTGATTTCTCCTTCTGACAGTCGCTAAGATATTTGTATCCTATCAAAATAGTAAGGAATATCTAGTCTTGATATACATCATGCTAAGGCACGATTTCCTGAATGTCCTGGGTCAGAAATTATTCGATCTGACAAGAATTATCGTATTTTTCACCAGAGTGTGTTAAACGCGTACCGGTTAAGAATAGAATAGCAGTGAGTGGTATTTTAGAGTTGTAGACCAATCTGACGGCCTTCATAAGTCGCCGCCGGCGCTTGGCGGGGAGACAGGCAGTCGCCAATGGCATGTATTTCAAATGCAGTGGTCTGGGTGCGCAATTCCAGTTCCAAATCGTTGACGGGTACGTTGACCGTTGAAAGAACCAAGCTGTCAAAAGGCATTTCGGTTTTTGTTCGATTCAATAAGTCCATGACTACTGCACTGGTATTGCGCCATTCGAATACTACAGATTCCGTGTAGAACTGAGCGCCGGCCTGACGTAGTATTTCGCGAACTCTGAGATCGGCAGCGGTGCGCACCAATTCTCGGCCCACGACGGGATAAGGTGTGACAATGGATACGGCATATCCTTTGTCAATCAAATAAAGAGCCGTGCCAACGCTTTTCCAAGTGCCCACATCATCCAACATGAGGATGGATGGCCCGAGCTTGGCGGAGCGATTCATAACGTCTTCGACGTGCCAAACGTTTTCGCCATCAATTCCAGGCAACTGATCACGCGTTGGCACACCGCGCTGATAGCCGTTTCCCGCTGGTAACGATCCGGTGGCTAAAATGACTGCATCCGCTTTGAATTCAGTGATGTCCGGCGCAAAGAATGGTGTATTGAGACGCACATCAACACCCAGTTGATGCAGTTGTCGCTCGAACCAGTTAAGGTAGTCAAGGATTTGTCCGCGTCTCGGTTGGAGCCCGGCGAGGCGAAACTGTCCACCCAACTGGCCGGTCGCTTCTACTAACGTTACATCGTGATGGCGCTCGGCTGCGACCCGAGCCGCTTCACAACCCGCCGGCCCACCACCCACCACGAGAACCTTTCGGCGGTTCGCGGTGGATGTAAAGCGATCACCTCCCCATTCGAATTCACGTCCGGCCGATGGGTTGATCAGGCAACTGATCCAGTAATCTTTGTGTCGCCTTCCCCAGCACATTTGGTTGCACGATAGACAGGGGCGAATGTCTTCTGATCGCCCCTGCATGGCCTTGTTAGCCAGATGCGGGTCGGCAATCTGACCACGCACAATGCTGACCATGTCGGCCGCCCCGGAACCGATGACATAATTGGCTACCTCAGGCGTCCGAATATGACTTTCAGCCTGGACCTTTGCATGTTTGACTGCTTCGCGTATCTTCGCGGCGAAAGGAACTCCCAACTGGTCTTCATGCAAAGCCGTGGGAATAATCAGGGTAAAGTTATAATAACCACCGGTACCCACTGTGACATAATCGAACAGTTGGCGTATGTCGTGATAGGCGACGATTTCCTGCATCTCCTCCAGCGGCAAAACTTCCGGCACATCCGGATCGTAACTGGTGCAGACCCCAATGATGAAGTCTTCACCCACCGCGCGACGGATGGCACCGAGTAGTTGCGTTGAAAAGTACATCCGCTTGTCGAAGGAGCCACCGTAGGCATCATCACGGCGATTATTGAAAGGTGACCAGAACTGTTCAATGATGGCATTGTAGGCGGCCATCAGTTCGCAGCCGTCAAACCCTGACTTTTGGGCGCGTACCGCCGCCGCAACGAATGCCTCGATCACTTCATCAATGTGCTGTTTGGACATGGCCATGCTACCATCGTGGTCGTGCATGGAGGGCAGTCCGGAAGGCGACCAGTTCGGTAGGAATGAATTATCCCAGTCACCATGCTGACCCACATGATAAAGCTGTTGGATTATCACAGTGCCATGCTCGTGACAACTGTCAGTGATCTTACGAAAGTGGGGAATCACAGAATCGTCACTATGACGGAAATTTCCACGTGTCAAAACCGCGGGACCATGTACGGGTACCGGTTCAACGACGATCATGGCGGCGCCACCGATGGCCCGTTCTAGGTAGTAGCTATGATGCCGGTTGCCGGGCAGTCCATCGACGGACATATTGGCAGTATGCGCACCAAAATTGAGCCGGTGTTTGAGTGTTTTGTGTCCGACGTCAATGGGTCGGAACAGGTGTTTGAACGAATTTTTCTGCGCATTCATAAGTTCAGTTCTCCTGACCTTAAACAAATAACTGAATGATTTTTTTGTTCATCGGATGGTCATTTTAATTCAAATTCAGTCTGGCAATCGGTGGGGCCGGTAGCGGCGTGCGGTATTGAATGCCCGTCAGTGGCAACTGTCATGTGCATCGTCGGGCCTGCACTACGTTCGACGCGACGTTGTGTCAGGCGAGCAGACGTACCCATGTTGATAACAGGTCGTTAGACTGTTGCAAAAGACAATCGGATTGTCGTCCGTATCAGTGTTCCATACCAATCTCTGCTGAACGGATGCTTCCAGTGACGAACGATGCTTCAGTCACACGCATGTTGGACTAAAATGGGCATCTCAGCCCGGTGGTGGCATGAACCATCATTGGTTCAACGAAGCTGCCGCCCGGTTCCGGATGGAGTCGGCAGGCAGGTTGACGAAAAAACTTAAAAAAAACGATATTTGACTTGAAGAGGTTTATAATTCGAGCGGTCGGGCCGGCATAGCGGGTCCGGCGTCACGACAAACTGATGATTGAACAATAGAGATGAACTTCATGGCCCAGTACAATGAGATTAGCACAGCGAGCGCGTCGGTGGACGGAAAAACGGCCGGGGCGGCAAGGCTTCGGTCAATGGCAGAATCCTTCTCACCCCCCCCCCCACGCACATCGAACTGATTTAAAACCCCGCGGTTTCCACGGCCTGCGGCGCCTGCTACGGGCGGTGCTGCCGGTGGTGGCGCTCGTGGTTTTCAGCGTGCCGGAAATGGCACAGGCGGCTAAGACTGTCACCCTGTCAGCCGCCAGCAAGACGATTGCAGAGGGTAATACGGGTAAAAAAGATGTCGCCATCACGGTCACCCTCGGCGAGGCGGACAGCGCTACAGCTGTTATTTTGGGTGTCACCATTATTGGCACCGGCGCCGGCAAGGTCACCCCCAACACCAATACATCTTCAACTTCGTGCACCAGTCCAGTTCCAGCCGGTGCTGATATCTGCTATACTGAATCAACCGCTTCCGTACCCAGAGGCGCTACTACCGGAACCTTCACCTTGAGCATTATTGGTGATACGGAACATGAGCCGGACGAAACGGTCACCGTGAGAATTGGCGGCATAGAATTCGCTTCGGATGGCTGGGGGAGTGGCGACATCACGCTGACCATCACCAACGATGATACGCGCCCCACCGCCACAGAGGCACCGGCAAAACCGGCCGGGCTGACCGGCACGGAGCTCAGCGGGCAGGTGACGCTGACCTGGACCGATCCGGGCGATGCCACCATTACCAAATGGCAGTATCGGCAGAAGGCCGGGAATGCCGCATGGGGCACCAACTGGATGGATATTCCCGGCTCCGGATCCAGCACTGCTGAACACACGATAACCGGGCTGACCGATGGCACCGAATACAGCTTCCGGGTGCGGGCGGTGAATGACTTCGGCGGCGCCGGCGCCGGTTTGGGTACCCCGTCTGAGGTGTTTACCATCACGCCGGAACTGGTCAAGCCGGTGCTGACGGTGTCGGCGACGGCGGATGGTGAGGCGGTGCTGTCCTGGACCGTGCCGGACGGCACGCTCCCCGGCGAGCTCATTACCGGTGGCGCCGGACTGGTCCAGTGGAACTGGCGATTCCGGCTGAAGGGGGGTAGTTGGCCGGCCCGAGCGATCACGCCAACCATCAGCGATCCGAACGTCCGCACTTACACGCATGAATATATTCGTCGCATGCCCGTGGTGCCCAATGGTGCAGTGGTGGAGTATCAGATTTATGTGGTGGGCACACGTGTTGCGGGTAGTCGTGATTCTACTCACCGAGTCTTCAGTCCCTGGTCCGACATCGCGGAAGCGACGGTCATCCACACGGCGCGGCCGGCACTGACTTTAGTCCCGTCGATCAGCAGTGGTCTGACGGTGCGGAAGGGTCAGAGTGCTTCGTACACCGTGGCGCTGACGACGGCGCTGGCGGGTACGCTGAGCCTCACCAGCAGTGATACGACCAAGGCGACGGTGGACCCGGCCACCCTGACCTTTACGACTGGCAATTACAACACGGCACAGACGGTGACGGTGACCGGTGTGGACACCGGCAGTGCGACCATCGATCATGCGTTCACCCGGACCGGTGCGTCGGCGCCGCTGATTGCCAATGCCGGTCAGCTGCCGGTGACGGTGAATGTGGTGGTGCCGGAAAAACCGACCGGTCTGTCCGTTGAGGGTGGCAATGAGCAGTTGACGCTGTCCTGGGACGATCCGGCCGATGCGTCCATCACCGGCTATCAGTTCAGACAGCGCCAGGGGACCGGCGATTGGGGTGCTTGGACGGCCATGAGCGGTGCGAGTGCCACGACCACGACTTACACGGTGACCGGTCTGACCAACGGCGATGAGTACCATTTCAGGATCCGTGCCGTGAATGCCGATGGGGCGGGATCGGCGTCAGGCCGCGCAAAAGGGACGCCGACCAATGTGAAGCCCAACATCCCGGTGCTGACGGCGGTGGCCGGCGATGGTGAGGTGTCGCTGAGTTGGACTTCACAGGCCGGGATTGCGACTTGGGGTTATCAATACCAGACGAATGCGGCCGCCTGGACCGGGGTGGCGACCACGACGGTGCGGGAGCCCAAGGCGGTGGTGACGGGGTTGACCAACCGGACAGAGTACAAGTTCCGGGTGTTTGCGCGCTTTGCCAACAACCAGTCGTCAACCTGGTCGGATGAGGCGACCGCCACGCCGACGCCGATGCTGAAGGTGCCGGCGATGGTGACGGTGGCCGAAGGTGGTGGCAATGCGACGGTGCCGGTGACGGTGGGTAATCCGGTCGGTCAGGCGGTGACCCTGAATGTCACTTATGGTGGCAGTTCGGCGACCGGGGCCAGCGATCCGGCGAATGGTGACTACGACAATGATGCGGTGCTCACGGTGAGTTTCAGTGCCACCGACAGGACGAAAAACATCGTCATTCCGATCACCGATGATGCGGTGGATGAGGACGATGAGACGTTCACGGTGACGATTGCGGTGGCTGCGAGCACGCCGCTGCCGAGCGGTTTTTCGCTGGGCAATGCGATGACGACGGTGACGATTGCGGATAATGACACCGATGGTGTGGTGCTGAGCGTGTCGGAGTTGACGGTGGAAGAAGGTGGCACCGGGACATACACGGTGCAGTTGGGTACGTTGCCGCCAAGCGCACCAGGCATGGTGACGGTGACGCCATCAAGCGATGCGCTGGCGGTGGCGACGGTGGCGCCGGCCACCCTAACCTTTACGACGGCCAACTGGAATGAAGCCCAGATGGTGACGGTGACGGCGTTGGAAGATGATGATGCAGATGCCGGCACGGCGTCGATCAGTCATGCGGTGACCGGTTATGGTGCGGTGACGGCCGGTCCGATGCTGCCGGTGTCAGTGTCGGACGATGAGCAGCTGTCGGTCAGTCTGCGTCAGACACATGATGGCAGTGTGCATGCGTTTCATGCGCAGTTCGGTCAGTCAATGCTGGGGGTGGCCAACGACATCATCGTCAGCCGGACCGGTGACTTGGTGTCGACGCGCAGCAATGGTCTGCGCCTCGCCGGGCGGCAGATTCCGTTAGCCCCGACTGCGGCATCGGTGGTGTCGATGCGACCGGACCGGGCGGTGGAATGGACGCGGCACCGGGTAGACAGCGCGCTGGACCTGCTGGCGGAGAGTTCGTTCAATCTGTCGCTGGCGGATGGGTCATCGGGTGAGGGTCTGACGTTCTGGGGGCGGGGCGGTCAGACGAGTTTCAAGCGTAACAGTGCGACACGCACGGCGGAGGGCCGGGTGACGGTGGGCGGTCTCGGAGTGGAGCTGTCCGGGGGTGACTGGCTGGGCGGGTTGGCCTATTTTCGCACGCGCGGCAAGGGCAACACGACTACCACGAGCAATGGTGACACGGCCCGGTCGGAAGAGGCGCTGACGATGAACAGTGTTCATCCGTATGTGCACTGGCAGGCGACCGAGGCGGTAGAGGTCTGGGGGACGCTGGGCTATGGTAAAGGTCAGGCGGACAGTGACCTGGTGCTGGCGGCCAATAACATCGAGTATCGCAAGGGCCGGGTGGAACTGCTGTCGGCGCTGATGGGTACGCGGTTGGCCTGGCGTCCGGAGTGGTCGCTGAAGGGTGAAGTGATGGCTTCAGAGACGACCACCAAGGGGTTGTCGGCGACGGCGATGAAGAGCAGTCAGCAGCAGTACAAGGCGGTGCTGGAGTGGAGTCGGCCCCGGAGTCTGTCGGATGGCGGTGAACTGCGGCCGAAGCTGGAGGCCGGGGTGCGTTATGACGATGATGATCATGCGACGGGTCTGAACCTGCTGCTGGCCGGCAGTATGCATTACACGGATGCGGACGGTCGCTGGTCATGGCAGTTGGGTGGCAGCGTGCTGCAGTCGCGTGCCAGTCGGCGGTATCGCGAGAGAGGCGTATATGTAGGCGTTGAGCTGCGTGCCGGGGTGCACGATGTCGGGCCGAGTCTGAGTATCACGGCCACGCAGGGTGTGGCGGCGGAAGCCCAACAGGCGACCTGGGCCGAGTCATCGCTGGATGACGGAGCGGCGGTGCGGGATGGTGACGATGGCGTGGCCACGCGGTTTGAGTTCGGCTATGGTCGGCCGTGGGGTGCCGGGCATCTGAAACCGAAGGTATCCTTGGTGTTGCCGGCGACGGGTTCGCCGGTGTATGCTACCGGCTTGGACTACCGGCACCGGGACCACCTCAGTATCGGCCTGGCACTCACCCACCGGCCACAGGTGGCGCGCGGTGACGGCATCCGGCTCACCGGTACGGTGCACTGGTAAGGTTCGCCTGAGGTGGGTCGACAATGACCTCTTGGATCAGGATGTTCTGCTTGGTGCCAAGATGGTGCGAGACACTGACTACAGAATGAGAGACTGAATCATGCCCCGGTTCATCGCCCTGATATGCTCAGGCGGTGCCGGGCGGCTGGACTGACTGCCGCGGATGAGGTGTTCGCGTGTTGTCCGATGATCATCAGGGGTTGACGTTCGGTAACCGATACTCTGTTGAAGCCGGCGGCGTCAGTGGCGTGCTGAACCGGTCAGTGCTTCCATTTCTCGTTGGTAGTGTGTCGACGGTCGGTCGCGGCGTCGAATGGGACGGTCCCAATTGACCGCGGCGCCAACAGTGAGAGGTTGCGACCTGGTGACCTCTTGAAAAAACTCCGGACCATCGTTGCGGAAGATCTGTGGGTGCCGTGCAAGAAGGCTTTTTGTGTCAGACTCATTTTGTTGTACACCCGAAATCCCTGAAATGGGGGACCCCATAAGGTAAACAGTTGTGAAGCGGCTGTGTTGAGAGTTCAGGATGTCTGAAGTTGATGAGGTGCTGGTGTTACCTCATCACATCAATAATGCAATCACTAGCTAGTGCCTGCCCGAAAACCCCCATTTTCGCACATTTTGCCAGTTGATGCCAGTCGATGATACCGGTGAGTAGCAAAAATCGAGGCCCGAACGGGGCAATTTTCGACAAACCCCGCGCCGGTCATCAAAAAGGGGGCAAAAAGGAGGATTCGGCCCATAGGCGTCCACACCCGACGCGCCGGCCGGGTGCTGTCGTCCTGTGATGGCCCAGGGGTGCCGTCAGGCGGCGGTTTTCAGTCGCTCGTGCTCGCGCAGCAGCTGTCCGAACCGATGAATGTTGTAGCTGAGAATTGACAGGGCCACGGTGCGGGCAAAGCCGGCTTGACCATGGGTGCGCACCCGGTCCAAGCCATGATGTTCCAGACTGTTGATCGCCGACTCGACTGCCGGATGATGGCGCCGGGCCGCCTGGAAGGCCGGGGCCGACTCCCGCGTCCGGACTTCGACGGTGCGCCGACCTTTGGCCGGCAGCGCGTTGTTGCGCAGCCGCGCATCCAACTGCCGGCGGTTCGCCGGACTGTGAAACCCCCGGTCGAAACTGCAGCTGTGGAACTGCGGATAGCGCCGTTGCGTCCGGTCGGCCAGCGGCACCGCCCAGTCCACATCTTCACCGTGCCACATCACTTCATGGGGCAGGATCAGACCGTGTTGATCAATCACCAGCCCCACCGGCACGCCCAGTTCCACCGGGCGCCCGGCTTTGCCTTTGGCACACCAGCGGGTGTGCGGTTCATGCACCGAAAAAATCTTCTCGGCGTGCGGAATGGTCTCCCCGCGCAGCAAGTCGGCGGTCGACCTGATCCAGCAGCCGTTCCGCCAAGTCCTTGAAGTGCCTGATTTCGTCACACAGTTGGGTCGTATCCGGCCGGGCTGCCAGGGTGATCAGCGTGTCCGCCACTCGCGCGATGATCGCCGCACTGCGGGCCAGGAAGTTCTTCACCGACTGGCGACCTTCGGCCGACGGCCGCCCCCGCAGTGCCTTACGCACTGTGGTATGCAGTTCTGCCAATCCCTTACGCAACTGTTTGTACTGCCGCCAGCCGGTCGTCACCTCATCACGATCTTTCGCCACTTTCATCAGCCCGAGCAGCCGCCGCACCGCATCGAACAGCAGTTGCGTATCCAAGGGATACTCCACATCGGTCTCCACCACGAAGGAATCACAATGACCTTCCAGTTCGGCCGTCGGGGCCAGCTCCGCCGGTGCCGCGGCCACCAGGGCATTGAGTTCGGCGAGCAGCTCAACCTCCAACAGACTGACGTTGTCGATCAGCTGCTGGCGTGAATACCGCTGCTCCAGGTGCAGACTCCGGCCGAGTAGGGCACGAATCTCGGCATGGGCGTTGACCTGATTATGCAGATGATCGTAATCCCAGCCGGCACCTTGTTTGATGATGCCAATGACGGCCAGTTCCCACCGGCTCAGCCCCGGGCGCCCATGGTGCCGGTCCACCTCGGTCAGCAGGTGGGTATCAAGCAGTTCGAACAGCTGCCGGCGGCGTACCTCATCACCGTACAGCGCCTGGAGTGCCCGCAGCAGTTTGGGGACTTCATCGCGACATGGTGGGTCGAATTTCAGGTGCTCAATCGGCGGACAGCCGAGTTCGTAGTTCAGTTCGATTATTTGTCTCATGAAAGGCAATGCTCAACGAAGAATGGTGAACAACCACTGAATAGTGGTGAAATACGCCATAATGATATCATCCGGACTGATTCTTTGTTGAGAAATATCAGAAAAAATCTATATTTATCAAATTGATGGCACTACATTTGACTTTTCGGGCAGGCACTAGCTACGCTTATTCAAGATCAGTTTGATGAGCGGCAGAAACAACAGTATCAGCGCACAGATTGAGATCGCCGCAGCGATGGGTCGTTCAATGAAAATCATCGGTGAGCCATGGGCAATCAGCAGAGACTGGCGGAGTGATGTCTCCGCCAGCGGACCCAGTACGATGGCCAGAACCGCCGGTGCCATAGGGTAATCCAATTTTCGCATCAGATAGCCGACGATGCCGAATAACAGCATCAACCAAACGTCATGTAGGTCTAGGGTGGGTGCATAGCCGCCGACGATGCAGAGAATGAAAATGATGGGGGCGAGAATGCTGAAGGGAATGCGCAGCACCCAAATGAAAGCCGGGATAAATGCCAGATTGATCAACAGCGTCAGAAGGTTGGCAGCATATAGACTGGCGATCAGTCCCCATACGAATTCGGTCTGATCGACAAATAGTCTGGGCCCGGGTTCCAATCCCCAGATGACCATACCGCCCAGTAGAATGGCGGTTGTCGGCGAGCCGGGAATGCCCAGCGTTAGCATGGGTAGCATGGAACCGGTACTGGCGGCATTATTGGCGGCTTCGGGTGCGGCAACGCCCTTCACGTTACCTTTACCAAAACTGTTGGGTTCTTTGTCCATTGTTTTCGCGACACCATAGGCCATCAGCGACCCCGGTGTGGCTCCCGCGGCGGGCAAAATACCGACAAAGAAGCCGAGAAACGATCCCATCACCATGGTCATCAGCGCATTTTTCAAGCGTACAATGCCATCAATGAAGCGCTTGAAACTTAATTCCAGTTGGGAAACTTCCACTTCTCCTTTCTGTGCTTCCATAGTCCACAGAATTTCACCGATACCGTAGATACCGATCGCGAGGACCAGAAAATTCACCCCATGAAAGAATCCAGGAATGTCAAAGAAAATGAGTCTGGGCTCGCCACTGACAATGTCAAGCCCTACCGTACTCAACACCAGGCCGATCAGAATTGAGAAAAAAGTTTTGGGTATGTCGTCTCCGCTAAGCCCAATGAACGTTGCGAAGGCCAGTAGCATCAGGGCGAATTCTTCGGGTGCACCGAAGATCAGAGCGACCTGCGCCAGTGGTGGCGCAAACATCGTAAACATTACGATGGATAGCGTGCCGCCAATGAAAGAGGCGGTGGCCGCAGCAATGAGTGCCCGGTCAGCAAGTCCATTTTTCGCCATAGGACGGCCATCGAAAGTCGTTGCTACTGCCGTTGACGCGCCGGGAATACCCAGCATGACTGAACTGATGGCACCGCCATACATGGCACCATAGTAAATGGCGCCGAGAAAAATGATGGCGGAGGTGGGTGGCACCAGAAAAGTCATCGGCAGTAAAATGGCAACCCCATTGACCGAACCGAGGCCGGGCATGGCGCCAATGAACAGCCCAACCGTTACCCCGGCAATGATCAACGCTAGGTTGAGTGGCTCGAAGGCAATGGCAAAGCCACCCAAAAGATGCGTAAGAATTTCCAATTTTGTGTTCCCCCTACAGAAAGATATCGTAGAGTGGATAGAACAGGGGTTCGGTCAGGCCTTTCGGTAACGTAATTGTGAGGATGATTTCAAAAAAGAAAAAGGTTACGACCGGAAACAAAATGGCGAGTACCACCGTCATCGGCCACGGGTTGCTGCCTACAAAACGCATATAGAAGATGAGTAGCAGAGGTATTGCACCATACACGCCCACCAGATAAATGGAGCCGACCATGGCCGTCAGTGAAATGGCCCCAGTCAGAAAAATCATCAGTGTTTCGCGATCCATGTAGAGTGCGTCACCATGAAAATCGAAGTAACCGCGAAACCAGCGCACAATGATCCAGATGCAGCAGACCAGCATGCCGGCAGACAGCCAGAATGGAAAAGCCCCACCGCCCGGTCCTTCTCGAGGAATCCAGCCGATGGGGAGTTCTGTGCTTTTCCACATCAATCCGGCTGAGGCGATGGCCATTGCAACCGCCATCACGAGTTCCGCTTTGCGCATGGAAGTACGCCGGATTGAAGAGGATTGCTTTAGATTTCGCCGATTTCTTTCAGCATGATTTCATGAATGGCTTTTTCCTTCTGCCAGTATTCCATCAACGCTTCACCGGTCAGAAAATCTCCGTATAGACTCTTGTCGGTTCGGTATTTCTGCCATTCTTCGGTTGCAAATACTTTAGCAAACAGGTTTTGATAGTAAGCCGTCGCTTCGGCGGACATGCCCGGCGGTCCGACTACGCTACGCTGCATGTAGTAGGCGAATTCATTACCCAATTCTCCCATGGTTGGTGCCTCGGGAAACTTATCTAACCGGTCGTGGGTAAACGCCGCAAGCGGCATGGTGTTGCCGGCTTCGTAGAATCCGAGTTGTTCTGAAGGGTTATTCACCGTTGAGTTCGCATTGTTGCCGGCGAGTTCCTTGGCCACCCGACCGCCACCTTTGTAAGGTACGTAGTTCATGTTCAGCCCGTAGGTTCGATTCAGGAAATCGGTAATCAACTGATCTTCCTGAGCCTTACCGGTACCTGCCATAATCCAGTTTTCGCCGGCTTTTTTGGCGGCGGCAACGAATCCGTCAAAATCCATAATGCCACTATCTTTGTTGACCCAAAGGAGAAAAGTGTCTTCTGCCATGCGTCCAATTGGTGTGAATGTGGTGATATCAACGTTAAGATTCGGTTGTCGCAGCGGCGTCGTATAGAAACTGTTCAACGTAACCATAACTGTATGGTCCATCGCTGACCCAGAGGCATTGTTCAGGTGAATCAGTGCTTCAGCACCGGAACCGCCTGCTTTGTTGATGGGCACAAAAGGCTTACTTGACAAATTATGTTTTTCGATGATCGTCTGCATCAACCGAGCCATTTTGTCAGCACCACCACCTTGACCGGCCATAATCACAAAGTCAACCGGTTTCTTCGGTTCAAATGCAGCGGCCATCTGCACCTGCGCGAGCGACAATACAGACAGCGCACAAACGCTGAATGTCAACGCTAGAGTTTTCTTGATATTTTTCATAACTATCTCTCCAAATTTGGTCTAGATGCTAAACATTGCATCAGTAACAAGTGTAACTGTATATGGTATACGATATGCCAATCCGGTTCAAATTTATTGTACAGGGACATTCATATTATTTCAGGATTTAATGATATACAACTATGAAACACGATTTTAATACCTGCCATTCGTTTAAAATGAGATGGCGTTTGCCGTTTCAAAATTGTTTATAGTCTTGAGTTGTCGGATGTTTGTTCACGAGTTCCAAGCCAAAAATCTCCTGCAAGGATACGGGTTCTCATTTCCAGAAGGTGGAGTTGCCCATAGTGCGAAGGCAGCCGGTGTGCTGGCTGCGCAGATGGCGGGTGATGCCTGGGTGGTTAAAGCGCAGATTCTGGCTGGTGATCGTGGTCGGTTTGGCGGCGTGCGCATGGCCCATTCTGCAGCTGATGTGGAACAGGAATCTCGGGTTTTGTTGGGCAGTTGTCTGGTAACACCACAGACCGGTGCCGAGGGGATGTCAGTGGATGCCGTTTACATTGAGCAGGCAAAAGTCGTTCAGCGGGAACTGTATGTCGCGATTCTACTGGATCGTTATGCACGCGAACTCGTGCTTCTAGCTTCCCGGCGCGGCGGTAGCGGTATTGAATCAGCACTTGCTGATGAGCCGGACACAATGCATCGGTACAGCCTTTCCATTGACTGTGAGCCGGATAAAAAAATACTGCGTCATTTGGCCACTGAGATGAATTTGGTAGGTCGACTGGCAGATCAATATATAGACCGGTGTTGCCATTTGTATGCGGCCGTGATGGCATTGGATGCACTGTCGATTGAACTCAATCCGCTGGCGGTTGTTGATGAAGAACAACTGATCGCCTTGGATGTCAAAATGGAAATTGACGACAACTCGCTGTTTCGGCATGCAGAATACGCTGACATGCGTGAACACAACCGTATGGACGATCGTCAATTACGCGCGCAGAGCGGCTATAACTACGTACGTCTCAATGGTGACATTGGCCTGTTGGTGAGTGGTGCCGGGCTGGCACTGGCAACCATGGATCTGCTACAATTGCATGAACTGCAACCGGCAAATTTCCTTGATCTACCACCGATTGCAACCCGTCTAGATGTCACTCATGCGTGCCGAACAGTCTTGGCCAACTCATCCATCAAGGCATTGTTAATCAACGCGGTCGGCGGCGGCCTGACCCACTGTGATACCATTGCGGAAGGATTGATCACGGCATACGAGCAGAATAGTATTGTTTGTCCGATCGTGGTGCGTTTTGCCGGCACCAAACGTGAGCATGGACTAACGTTGCTACGAAATTCTCGATTGCCGATTCAGTACGCCGACACCATGGGCGACGCCGTTGAAATGCTGCAGCGCACGATGGGAAGATGACTGCATGAGCATACTGGTCGATTCCCACACTCGCGTACTGTGCCAAGGTATTACTGGTTATCGCGGTAGTTTTTTCTCCCATCGGGCGCTTGAGTACGGTACCCAGATAGTTGGTGGAGTGGTGCCGGGTCGCGGTGGCCAGACTCACTTGAATCTGCCGATATTCGATACGGTTCAGGCTGCCTGTGAATCGACCAACGCCACTGCTTCAGTATTATTTGTCCCCCCGCAGGCGGCGAAAGATGCAGTTTTGGAAGCCATCGACGCGGGCATCCAGCTGATCGTCTGCATCACCGAAGGTATTCCTATTCTTGATATGTTGCGGATCAAGCAGCGGCTGAAGTCATCTACATCTCAGTTGATTGGCCCGAACTGTCCGGGTATCATTACCCCGGGGCAGTGTAATATCGGCATTATGCCGTCGTCAATCTATCAATCAGGGAGTGTAGGTGTGATATCCCGATCCGGTACTCTGTTCTATGAAGCGGTGGCGCAACTGTGCCGCGAAGGTCTAGGTCAATCAACGTGTGTTGGCATCGGTGCCGATGTTGTTTCCGGCATGACGTTCGTCGACTGTCTTGACCTGTTCAGGGATGACTCTGCGACTGAGGCGGTTCTGTTAATTGGTGAAATCGGTGGTGCGGTGGAAGAAGAAGCCGCCGAATACTTGGCTAGACAGCCTTATCCCAAACCGGTGCTCGCCTATGTTGCCGGCCGGTACGCACCGCCTTATCTTCGAATGGGCCATTCCGGTGCAATCATTGCTGCCGGCCGGGGTGGTACGGAACAGAAAATGAAATTGCTGCGCGACGCAAACGTGACGGTGATTGAGTCACCAGTGGACATCGGTTCAACCATGCGGCGGACGATTCGCTAGTCCGACAGGTGAGTCCATGCGCCGCCACTTCATGAGTATAACGCCAGTATGAAGGTACACGAATTTCAGGCTAAGGAAATACTGCGTAAATGCGGGGTGGACACCCCCAACGGCGTCGTCTGTCACTCATTGCCGGAAGTGCCGGGTGCCTTGGATCGATTGGGTGGAAATGTTTGGGTGGTTAAAGCGCAGATACATGCCGGTGGGCGCGGCAAAGGTGGTGGAGTGCGAGTAGTTCATTCGCGGGCAGCGGCGCTAGCCGCGGCCCAGGAAATTCTTCATGCACCGCTCGTTACCCCACAGACCGGTTCAAGTGGACAGGTGGTGCGAAAATTGTTGATCGAAGAAGGCGTACCAATTCAATCTGAAATCTACGCCGGACTTGTCGTCGACCGTGCAAGTCAGCGTGTGGTCCTCATGATCAGCCCTGAAGGTGGCATGGAAATTGAGGAAGTTGCCATGGCCACTCCCGACAAAATTCTTCATATCTATATTGATCCCGAGTTGGGGTTAACCACTGAGGATGCCGTTGTTGCCGCTCGTTTTGGCGGTGTTCCAGAACCGCTGATTGATAAAGCCGCGTGTTTTTTACAGGCGCTGTATCAGGCCTACTGGGATAACGACGCTTCGCTGGCTGAAATTAACCCACTTGTTGTCACTCGCTCGGGTGAGGTGGTGGCGCTGGATGCAAAAATGACATTTGATGACAGTGCACTCTTCCGGCACCCGGATATCGTTGAGTACCGAGACCTTGATGAAGAACTGCCGGCAGAAATCGCTGCGTCCAATGCCAGTCTTTCCTATATTTCGCTAGATGGTAATATCGGTTGCTTAGTCAATGGCGCCGGACTGGCCATGGCAACCATGGACATTATTAAGCTGTATGGTGAGGCGCCGGCAAATTTTCTGGATGTTGGTGGTGGCGCAACCACGGAACAGGTGATCACCGCGTTTAACATCATGCTGCAGAATAGTCGGGTCAAAGCTGTACTTGTCAATATTTTCGGGGGTATCATGCGTTGCGATGTGATTGCGGAAGGCCTGGTAACAGCCTTTCGAGAAATCCAAACCACAGTGCCGGTTGTCGTGCGTCTGCAAGGCACCAATGTTGATACCGGACGGCGCATTCTACAAGATTCTGCGCTGACTTTGATTAGCGCTGACACCATGGACGATGCTGCCGCAAAAGTCGTCCAAGCAGTACGGAGTTAGTCACTTGTCGATTCTAATCGATCGAAATACCCGAGTCATTACGCAAGGCATGACCGGCAAAACCGGGCGTTTTCATACTGCCAACTGTCGCGCGTATGCGGAGGGTAGGACACAATTCGTTGCCGGTGTTACGCCCGGTCGAGGGGGGCAGGAAGTCGACGGGATTCCGGTTTATGACACTGTTGCGGAAGCCAGGCAGGAAACGGGCGCAACGGCCTCGGTGATTTATGTTCCGCCACCGTTTGCGGCGGCCGCCATTGATGAGGCTGTAGTAGCTGAAATGGAACTCGTGATCTGCATTACCGAAGGTATACCGGTGACTGACATGATCAAAACGCGCCATCAAATGAGATCAAGCAACACGATTCTAGTGGGTCCCAACTGCCCAGGTGTGATTACCCCGGAAGAGATCAAAATTGGCATCATGCCGGGTGATATTCATCGCAAAGGTGCCGTCGGCGTGGTCTCTCGTTCCGGAACTTTGACCTATGAAGTGGTTGATCAGTTGACTAAGTTGGGCATTGGTCAGTCGACATGCGTTGGTATTGGTGGCGATCCGGTCAATGGCACCAAGCACCTTGATGTGGTTCGCTGGTTCAATGAAGACCCCGAGACAGAAGCGATTGTCATGTGTGGTGAGATTGGTGGCACTGATGAAGAGGATTGCGGACGTTGGATTGCCGAACATGGCGTCAAACCGGTGGCCGCCTTTATTGCCGGCGTATCGGCCCCGCCCGGTAAAAGGATGGGTCATGCCGGTGCAATCATCGCCGGCGGCAAAGGGACTGCGACGGAGAAAATATCAGTGCTACGTGACTGCGGTGTACACGTCACCGAGAATCCGGCTGGCATCGGCGAGCTCGTCAAAAGTCTACTCAGTTAAACGGTGAGTGATGCTATTGTGAAGGTGCTGTGATCAGTGCCAGATATCGGGCATTTCATTTTTTCGTTGTTCCATGAACGCCTGAAGTTCTTCGTTTATGCCGGGGTCCATGGGTGGTTGTTCATATTCTGCCAGCATGCGCTTCCATTTGGCGTTGGCTCGCCGGGCGATGTCGGTTGAACCTTCTTCCACCCACTGCTCATAAGATGGCACGGTAAACAGTTCAGACTCGTAAAACGCATTTTCATAGTGTTCAAGGGTATGTGTACTGCCGAAAAAGTGTCCACCGGGTCCAACTTCTTCGAATGATTCTGTGGTGAATTGATCGGTTTCCAGTGACACACCTTGAACGAACTTGTGTAGACTGCCCAGGTAATCGGCATCAATCATGAGTTTTTCGTAGCTGACGGTGAGCGCGCTTTCCATCCACCCGGCGGCGTGCAGGATGAAATGTGCACCGCACAGAATGGCGGCGTTCAAAGAGTTGACACTTTCGTTGGTCGCCTGTGCGTCGACACAGGGGGAGGCGGTGAAACCACCACTGCAACGAAGTGGCACGTTAAATCGCCTGGCGATCTGCCCAACGACGTAGGATGCGGCAACAGACTCCGGGGTACCAAAAGTCGGTGCTCCGGCACGTAGATTCACCGTCGAGATAAAGTTGCCGAAGACGGCCGGTGAGCCGGGGCGCACCAGTTGACCCAGCGCCACGCCCACCATCACTTCGGCAAGTGATTGCGCGACCGCAGCGGCAATGGCAACAGGACCGGTGGCACCACTCAGCACAAAGGGTACGACGATTGGACACTGATTGGCTTCGGCGTAGGCGCGCAAGGCACCGGACATGGCACCATCGTAGATGAGAGGGGAGTTCATATTGATGTTGCCGCTGATCACACAGTGGTGCTCAACGTAGTCCGCACCAAACAGAATGCGCGCCATTTCAATGGAATCCAAAGCTCGTTCGCGAGTGGTAACCGACCCTAGGAATGGCATATCTGAATAGCGCATGTGTGCGTAGACCATGTCTAGGTGGCGTTTGTTGACCGGCAGTTCGACTGGCTCACAGACGGTGCCGCCTGAGTGGTGCAACCATGGCGACATATAAGCAAGTTTGACGATATTCTGAAAGTCTTCGATCGTTCCGTAGCGACGGCCTCGATCAAGGTCCGATACGAAGGGGGAGCCGTACGCTGGTGCGAAAATGATGTGTTGGCCGCCGAGTTTGGCGGAACGCTGCGGGTTCCGTCCATGCATGGTGAACTGACTGGGCACCGTTTTTAGCAGTTGGCGTAAAAAGCCACGATCGAATCTTACACGTTGTCCTTTGATATCGGCGCCGGCGGCACGCCAGATGCGCAGTGCTTCGTCATCACCCCTGAAATCAACGCCAACTTCCTGGAGCAGCTCCTCAGTTTTGTCTTCAATCAGTTCGATGCCCTCCTCACTCATCATGTCATAGGGTGGAATTTCTCGTTTCAACCCCGCATGAATGACGGGAGAGTTGGGTTTCAGGTTTCGCCGGCGAAGACGCCCGCGGTGGCCTGTGGTCTGTTCTACAACGGGCATGCGATTTTCTATTCCTTTTTGATTAAGTGTGCATACTAAGTGAATACAATCAAATAAAATGAGAGCGGCTCAGAAACCATTTTATTGTTTTTTCCAATTTGTGCACCAACAACAATAAATCTGTTTGTGGATTGGATTGGTAATAATCGTGGAACGATAGTCTATTGCATGCAATTACATTCATCTTTGGCCACTGAATTAACATTGGTTGGCGGGTGAATTATAGGGATAATACATGAACACCAACTTAAAGCGGCAATCTGGTCGACGCAGTCAATCGCGTTCTGCTTTTGTACCGAAAGGTCGGCAGGTTGACGCGCAGCATGTTGAAGAAATTCGCACCTTGCTGGGAACTCGAGAACTGCGAAGAGATCTGCTGATTGAGTTCCTGCATCTCTTGCAGGATCATTACGGTTGTCTGTACGCCAAACATCTAGTCGCCTTGGCCACGGTGATGCGACTTGCGTTTTCTGAAGTATACGAGACCGCCACCTTCTATGCGCACTTCGATATAGTCACCGAAAACGAAGCTATACCACCGTCGATTACAGTCAGAGTTTGTGATAGCCTGACCTGTGAAATGTTCGGTGCGAAGGAACTGATGGCTCGGTTGTCGAATGGATTGGGTGCCGAGGTTCGTGTGTTGCGCGCCCCATGCATGGGACGGTGCAACGTCGCACCTGTTGCTGAGGTTGGACATCGACATGTTGACGGTGCCACCTACAACAGCATCCGATCAGTCGTTGAAAAACGTGCAACTCATCCTTGTATTCCTGAGTACGAAAGTTTCACAACTTATCGGGAAAAAGGTGGTTATCGACTGTTGGAGCAGTGCCAGAGTGGGGAGAGAACTGCTGATGAGCTAGTAGCGATGCTAGAGGAATCTCCGCTACGAGGACTCGGTGGGGCGGGATTTCCGACCGGCATGAAGTGGAAGATCGTGCGTAGTTATCCGGGATCTCGTATGATGGCGGTGAATGCTGATGAAGGTGAACCGGGTACGTTCAAGGATCGACACTACCTCGAGCGCGAACCGCACCGCTTTATAGAAGGTATGGCGGTCGCCGCGTGGGTTGTCGAAGCGGCGAACGTTTACATTTATCTGCGGGATGAATATCCGGCCATACGGGAAATTCTGCTCACTGAAATGGAAATTGTCAGGCAGGCCGGTCTATTTGGCGATGTGCAGATTGAACTGCGGCGGGGTGCCGGCGCGTACATCTGTGGTGAAGAGTCAGCCATGATTGAATCAATTGAGGGCAAGCGCGGTCTGCCGCGACATCGGCCGCCTTATGTTGCTGAACATGGTCTATTCGGGCACCCGACCCTAGTACAGAATGTTGAAACGTTATACTGGATTCGCGACATTGTCGAAAAAGGTGCCAGTTGGTTTGCCGGTTACGGTAGACATGGCGGCCGGGGTCTGCGGAGTTATTCGGTTTCCGGACGAGTGGCTGAACCCGGGGTGAAACTTGCTCCGGCCGGGGTTACGGTTCGTGAGCTGATCGACGAGTTCAGTGGTGGCATGTTGCCTGGACACACCTTCAAAGCCTATCTGCCAGGCGGTGCATCGGGTGGCATTCTACCGGCCAGTTTGGATCAGTTGCCGCTTGATTTTGGTACGTTGGATGAATACGGATGTTTTGTCGGGTCACATGCGGTGGTGATTTTGAGTGAACAGGACAACATGAAGGATGTGGCTTTGAATCTGATGCGTTTTTTTGCCGACGAAAGCTGCGGTCAGTGCACCCCCTGTCGCGTCGGTACTGAAAAATCGGTGAAATTGATGGAACGAGACGAGTGGAACGCACTGGTATTGAAGGATATCAGTCAGGTGATGGCGGATGCATCGATCTGCGGTTTAGGTCAAGCGGCGGCCAATCCACTCCTATCGGTGATGAAGTATTTTCCAGATGATTTGCATAACGAGATGGCATGAACATTACCTTCCAACTTGACGGAGTTGAAGTCGAAGCGTCAACGGACGAGACGATCTGGCAAATTGCCAATCGTTATCAGAATCAACTTCCACATCTCTGTTATTCACCGCAACCCGGCTACCGGGCAGATGGTAACTGTCGGGCCTGCATGGTGGAAATCGAGGGAGAACGGGTGTTGGCCGCGTCGTGTATTCGCAAACCCACTGAGGGTATGAAAGTCAGTACGAATAGTGAACGGGCGCAGTTGTCCCGCAAATTGGTGTTCGAAATGCTAGCTGTAGACCAACCCGCGCGGAACGTGGCACATGATCCGAATTCCCGATTTTGGCGGTGGAACGATCAATTAGCGCCTAGTCAGGATCGAATGCCGAGACGGAGTACTCCGCAACCTGATCGCAGTCACTCGGCGATGGGTGTGTATCTAGATGCGTGCATTCACTGCAATCTATGCGTGCGCGCCTGTCGAGAAGTACAGGTCAATGATGTGATTGGTATGGCATATCGTGGACATCATTCGAAGATTGTGTTTGACTTTGACGACCCAATGGGTAACAGTACCTGTGTGGCCTGCGGTGAGTGTGTGCAGGCTTGTCCGACGGGAGCGTTGATTGAAGCTTCAGTGATTGACCAGGAAGGCGTCAATCGGCAATTGCCGTTACGGGAAGTGGAGAGCGTCTGTCCCTATTGTGGTGTAGGCTGTCAGATTGTTTATCAGATCAACGACGATAATATTGTGGCGGTACAGGGTAAAGATGGTCCGGCCAATCAGAATCGGCTTTGTGTGAAAGGGCGGTTCGGTTTTGATTACGTTCGCCACCCCCATCGTTTGCTCAAACCACTGATTCGACGGGAGGGGGTCGGCAAACGGGCGGATGATTATGTTGACCCTGCTAACCCATCTGATTATTTTCGCGAAGTCACATGGGATGAGGCGCTGGATAGAGCGGCTGATGGCTTCCGGAAAATTCTAGCTAAAACCGGTTCAACCGGACTGGCAGGATTCGGTTCGGCGAAGGGGTCAAACGAAGA
This sequence comes from Arenicellales bacterium, assembly GCA_965116205.1. GTDB lineage: Bacteria > Pseudomonadota > Gammaproteobacteria > Arenicellales > JAJDZL01 > JAJDZL01. The sequence continues at coordinate 1,808,186 of OZ220493.1, forward strand.
AGCTTATCTGGTTCAAAAACTGGTGCGCACTGGGTTTGGTACGAATAATGTGGATCACTGTACACGACTGTGTCATGCATCCTCTGTAGCAGCACTCCTGGAAGGCATCGGCTCTGGTGCGGTTACCGCGCCTTTCACTGCCTGTGCCGATTCCGATGTGGTGATCGTCATCGGCGCCAATCCTACAGAAAATCATCCAGTCGCGGCAACTTTCTTCAAACAGGCAAGAAAAAGTGGTAAGGAACTGATTGTCATTGATCCGCGAGATACGGTTTTAGCCCGTCATGCGACGCACAGACTACAGTTCAAACCCGGCACCGACGTTGCTTTGCTTAATGCATTGCTCAACGTTATCATCACGGAAAATCTATACAATCGGGAATACGTCGGTCGATTCACAGAGGGGTTTGCTAATCTGCAACAGCACATCAAGCCTTTTACCCCGGAACAGATGTCTTTAATCTGCGGCATTGATGCCGAGACGCTACGAGTTGTGGCTAGAAAATTTGCGCTGGCCGAACGCGGAATCATTTTTTGGGGGATGGGTATTTCACAGCATACTCATGGCACTGACAATGCCCGCTGCTTGATTGCGCTGGCGGCCATTACCGGTCAGGTTGGTCGGCCGGGCACTGGCCTGCATCCGCTAAGGGGTCAGAATAATGTGCAGGGAGCTTCCGATGCCGGACTCATTCCCATGGTTTATCCGGACTATCAGGCAGTTGAGGCGGAGAACATTCGTGCCAAGTTTGAGAACGCTTGGGGCACTTCACTAGACCCTGAAAAAGGCTTAACCGTGGTGGAGATCATGGAAGCAGTCCACGCTGATGAGATTCAAGGGATTTATGTGATGGGAGAAAATCCAGCCATGTCAGATCCGGATGCCAATCATGCACGTGTTGCACTGGCGCGGCTTGAACACCTGGTCGTACAGGACCTGTTCATGACTGAAACTGCATTTTATGCTGATGTCATATTGCCGGCATCGGCTTGGCCGGAAAAAGATGGCACGGTCACGAATACTAATCGTCAAGTTCAAATGGGAAGGCAAGCGCTGAAGTTACCCGGTGACACAAGACAGGATTGGTGGATCATTCAGGAACTCGCCCGGCGTCTTGGACTGGATTGGAACTATACGGGCCCCGCCGATGTTTATGCGGAAATGGCTGAACTGATGCCTTCTTTAGACAATATTTCTTGGCAGCGATTAGTCAATGAAAGTTCAGTCACTTATCCTTGTGAAGCACCGGATGCGGCCGGCCAGGCCATCGTGTTTAGTAATGGTTTTCCAACCCAAAGCGGTCGCGCCAAACTCGTGCCCACTCATTATAAAGTTTCAAACGAACTGCCCGACCAACAGTATCCAATGATTTTGACCACGGGTCGACAGTTGGAACATTGGCATACTGGCACCATGACTCGCCGGGCTAAAATTCTAGATGAAATTGAACCGCAAGCCGTTGCCAGTCTTTCTCCGGCACAGCTGAAGAGATTGGCAATAGAACCCGGAGAGAAGGTGAGTATTGCAACTCGCCGGGGCAGCATTAAAATCAGGACTCGTAGTGACGGCGCGGTTCCTGAAGGTATGATTTTCATACCATTCTGCTATACGGAGGCTGCCGCCAACCTGCTCACCAACCCGGCACTTGATCCAGTTGGCAAAATACCTGAGTATAAATTCTGTGCGGCTCGTATTGACCGATTACCATCAAATTGATCGAAGTTTGAATTAGAATTTTCAAATATTCAATTGGAAGAATATGAAACGGTATTGCGCCCCAGTTGGAAAGTAGCGGGCTCAGACGAATTGTGATTCAAAACAAATACATTCCAGTGTGGAATGGGTGGAATTGAATAAACCATACGGTTTTTTGAAGTTCGAGGATGTGTTACGGAATTTAGACGTACCATACAAAAAACCAAATGCAGATAACGATAGTCAGTTACAGTTTTTAATTAAGAACGCGGTAGACGAATTAGACATAGAGTAAGTGGATTGGGAATCTGGTTGACGCCCATGCCGATTTTACCTGTCCTGGCTTCAATGAACAGGAAATATGAGTTCAAAGTATCTTCCCTAAAAACTCCTGAGTACGCTGCTCTTTGGGGTTTTCGATCAGTTCCTTGGCGGCATTAATTTCATGAATCACACCTTTATGGAAAAATGCAACTCGATCGGCAACTTCACGCGCGAAGGGGATTTCGTGAGTTACCGCAATCATGGTCATGCCTTCTTCCGCGAGCATTCGCAGGGTGTCAAGTACTTCACCAACTAGTTCGGGATCAAGCGCTGAGGTAACCTCATCAAGCAGCAGATAGTCCGGATTCATGGCTAGAGCGCGGGCAATGGCCAGTCGCTGTTGCTGTCCGCCTGACAGTTGCGATGGAAACTGCCTCACTTTATCACCTAGTCCCACTCGTGACAGATGTTGCTCAGCCAACTCTTCAGCTTGCCGTCTCGGCATTTTTAAGACTTTCCTTGGTGCTAAGGCAACATTTTGCAGTGCGCTCAAATGCGGGAACACATTAAACGATTGAAAAACGATGCCCAGCTTGCGGCGCAGTTTATCTTGGTTGGTACCTTTGGCGTGAACATCAATATCATCGACCACGACTCGTCCCGCATCAATTGGCTGTAGAGCATTGATGCAAAGGAGCAGCGTTGATTTTCCGGAACCACTCGCACCGATCAGACAGACCACCTCACCTTTTTCTACCGTAAGATCAATGCCCTTTAAAACTTCAAGTTGGTCAAACGATTTGTACAGGTTGTCAACTTCGATCATTGCAGTGCCTCTCTTTTTTTCTGCCAGGTTTTTTCATACTGTCCGGCAAACACCGTAATGACATAGCACATGATGAAATAGAACGCGCTGGCACCTAGCAATATCAACAACGGCTCATGGATTCGATTGATGATGATCTGAGACGCTCTGAGTAGTTCTGGTGGTGTTGCTCCTAAAACTGCAATCAGTGAAGTGTCTTTCATTAAGCCAAGCATCAACCCCACCCAGGATGGAAATATGGTACGCATCCCTATCGGTACGATAATGTTGACGAAATTCTGTACGTATGTCATCCCCAAACCGCGTGCAGCCATGCTCGTAACCGAAGGGACAGATTCGATACCGGCCTTAACTACTTCTGCCACATAACCGGAGATATACAACGACAGGGTGATCACACCGGAAATAAATGGGTCCATCGGATACCCGGCGATGGCCATGAAACTGTTAAATAAAACGAACTGTATGATCAGTGGTACTGAGCGAATGATGTCAATATAGGCACCAAGCAGTTTGTTCAGGACCCAATTTGAACCCGTACGCATCCAACCGATGAAAAATCCCATAACTGTTCCCGCGACACCTGAGACGATCGTCAATACGAAGGTGATGCCCGCTCCTTGCACCATCAACCAGAAATCATTCGTGGTAAAAGTGTAGGTCATTTGATCGCTCCACTTTTCGACATGCGGGCTGCTGCCACGTGTGCCAGAGTAGTTGCAATCTTAGCAATGATAAGATAGATACAGGCGGCAACAAAATAGAACTCAAAAGGCCGAAATGTCTGCGATTGCAGAAACGTAGTCATGCCGGTCAGTTCCTGTAAGCCGATAATCATGCCAAGCGATGTCGCAAGCATCGCCCAGATCACTTGATTGACGATTGGCAGAAATACGGCTCTTAACACTTGCGGTAGAATGATGAACAGGTAAGATTGAGTGGTGCTTAACCCCAGTCCGCGTGCTGCCAGTTGCTGTGAAACCGGTACTGACGTAAATCCCCCACGGATGATTTCGGCCAGGTAACCGGCGTTGTTGAAAGATACGGCGGCCAATACCGCCATATAGGGGCTGAGGTGAATACCGAATGCTCCCAGTCCGAAGTAAGCCAGATAAATCTGCAGTAGGGCCGGTGTGTTTCGAGCCAAAGCAACCCAGGAAATGGATACCCCGCGCGCTAATGGGTTTTTCGAGTCGTGTGTCGCCGCAAGTACCGAGGCGATCGCCAGACCAATCAGTATTGATAATATGGTAATCTGTAGAGTTAGAAGACCTGACTGCAATAATTCCGGCCAGTGACGCCATACCACCCGCCACTGAAAGGTATAGTCAAACATCCGGAGTTTTACGCTCGTGCTGCAGATGGCAACCGGAGGTGGAGTTAAGCACCTCCGGTTGCAGTGGATGATTAAAGGTTGGTGAAGCCTCTAGTTAGTGAATAAGTATTAATATCCGTGTATACCCGGATACGACATGTCAGGGGCTGGATAACCGAACCATTTTTGATAGAGTTCATCGGTGCGGCCCGTCTTCCATTGATGCCAGACGAATAGATTGATCCAGTTTAGAAGGCCTTGTTTGTTTCGACTGACCATCAACCCGGTCCAATCGGACGGTGCAGTGGTGACACTGCAGCAGACCTTGATTTTTCCCTTGCCGGCGCCTTTGACGTATTCACCGAAAATAGCCGTGCTTTCAACGATAGCATCCACCTTACCCTGCGACAGTGCCAGAAATTGTTCGGCATTTGATCCATAAGCAATATGGCTCGTTCCATCGCCCCACATTTCAAGATCTTTGAGAAATGCGACTTCACCGGTCGTCCCACGCACGGTGCCGACTGACTTACCTTTCAGGTCCTCGTACATATTGATGGAGGTGTTGTCGGCGGCAACCGCGACGCCAACATCCCAGATTTGATAGGGAATTGAAAAAGCCACGGATTTCGCTCTTTCCAGTGAATTTGTAGCCGATGCCACACCAACATCTACTCTTCCAGACAGAATGGCTGGAATTCTATCAGGTGCGGGAGTTTCGACAATGACGGCCTCCACACCGAGAGCAGCTGCCATATCATGGCAAAAATCAACATCGTAGCCCGTTGGTTCGTTATTGTTATCACGCATTCCAACCGGGGGGACATCAAGCATGATGCCACATCGAACTTCACCTTTGGCAAGAATGTCGTCAAGACTGTCAGCCGTTACATTGGTGGATACCAAGACGGCTGTCACAACCATAGTGGCCATGCTAAAGTACCATTTGTCAATTAGAATATTCATAACTTCTCCTATTTTTATGGATAAACAAGATGTGTTTTACACAATGTCTAACAATATGTTAATACACTCATTGACTTTAAAAAAATTTAATTCTGTCAAATGTGTATTCACCGAACTGTTACTGACGATATATTTTCAGCCGTTGAGGGCGATGATCGTACGAGTTTAGTCTTGGTCGTCGATCGCGTTTAATGAAATCTCAATAACACTGGTGGTAGGTGTCAAAAAATTAACACCGCCGGGAGAATTTTCAGCCACCTGATTTTTTGGTCATCATAGAGATGTTCCGGCGCCGACGGAAAGGATACGGGTGCCTTCACCCTGATTGAATCAACGACCTAATTGGTCACCAACTCTAAGTTGGAATTGTTCAGCAAACTCAGATGCAGAAATTTTCGCGGTACCGCTACGCAATCGCTGTACGACAATGTCTCCATCATTGGTAGCAATATGTATACCTTTATCAGAAATATTCGTAACGGTACCGGGTGCCCCTTCCGTTTGATTGGTTTTATAGCAATCGTAGATTTTAATCTCGTTGCCCTTTAACGTTGTCCAAGCACCAGGCTGAGGATTGGTGCCGCGAATTTGGTTATAGATCTGTTCGACCGACCGGCACCACTTGATGCGTGCGTCATTCTTACCACACCAACTTTCGTAACTTCCCGCATTCTGTTGCTGAGGAACGCGCGGTGCGGTGCCCTGTTTAACCATGTCCAGCGCTTCAATCATGGCGTCGACTCCCATGGGAAACAGTCGATTGAAATACAAACTGCCTAGAGTATCATCCGGTGTAATCTCTACTTTTTTCTGTAGCAGTATGGGGCCCGTATCTAAGCCATCATCCGGCCAAAAAATAGTTAACCCGGTCTTTTTCTTACCCTGAATAATCGGCCAGTTGATAGAACTTGGCCCTTTGTGATCGGGCAGTAGAGAAGGGTGATACTGAATGGAACCATGTGTTGGAATGTTCAAAACGCGGGTCGGTACGATCAGAGTGACGTAAGCCATGATACAAAGGTCGGCACCAAGTGCACTCATGGAGTCGGCAACTTCGTCCGTTTTGTAGGATGCCGGTTGCCTGATCGGTAATCCCGCGTGCTCAGCCGCCTGTTTCAAGGGGTCGACTCGGGTACCACGGTCCGGTGCACAGTACACCGCGACGACATTCTCGCCTCGTTCTAGCAGTCGCTCGAGTACGGCCTGCCCAAAAGCCTGTTGACCATGCACGATGAGTTTCATGTTGTTAAACTGCCCCTACTTCGCGCAGAAATGCAATTTCGCTCGCGCTATAGTCGAGCAATCCTGATAATATTTCATCCGTGTGTTCGCCAAGCAGTGGCGAGCGTACGACTTCTGATGGTGATGCTGACAGTTTGATCGGGTTGCCGACAGTTCGATAGGCACCGCGTTGAGGATGATCGACTTCGACAACGGTCCCAGTCTTCATCAGTGCCTCTTCATTGATGAGCTCTTCGATGGACAGTATTGGACCGCACGGCACATTCAGTGGATTGAGGATTTCCATGACTTCGAATTTGGTTTTGGTTTGTGTCCATTCCTCAATCATGGCAAAGCACTGATCAAGTTTTGGCAGGCGTGCCTCGGGAGTTGCCCACTCGGGATCATCAATCAATTCCTCACGACCAATAGTGCGCATCAAATGTGCCCACCCTGGCGGTTGGATGATGACGTAGACGTAATCATTAGGTCCCCCGGGATGTGTCTTGACCGCCCAACCGGGTTGTCCACCACCCGATGCATTACCACTTCTCGGCACTGAACTGCCAAATTCACCATTTGGATATTGTGGGTATTCAGTCAGCGGTCCATGTTGCATGCGTTGTTGATCGCGGAATTTAACTCGACAGAGATTCATCACGCCATCCTGCATGGCACATTCCACCCGTTGACCGAAGCCGGATGTCTGCCGTTGAATAATAGCTGCCAAAATACCGATGGCCAAATGCAGACCGGTGCCGGTGTCACCTATCTGGGCACCGGTTACGGTTGGCGGTCCATCATCAAACCCCGTGGTGCTGGCCGAGCCCCCGGTGCATTGGGCGACGTTTTCGTAAACCTTGCAATCTTGATAGGGGCCTTGACCAAAACCTTTGACTGAAGCATAAATCAGGCGGGGGTTGATCTGATGTATTTTCTCCCAGGCAAAACCCATGCGGTCTAAGGCGCCGGGGGCGAAATTTTCAACCAGTACGTCACACTTACCAAGCAATTTTTCAAAGATCTCTCTACCTTTATCGTTCTTGGTATTCAGAGTAACCGAGCGCTTGTTGTGATTCAACATGGTGAAATACAGACTATCCACATCAGGGATGTCGCGCAGTTGACTGCGAGTGGCGTCACCAACTCCGACGCGTTCAACTTTGATAACGTCTGCACCAAACCAGGCAAGCAGCTGAGTGCAGGTCGGACCGGACTGAACATGCGTCATGTCCAAAATGCGGATACCATCCAAGGCTTTACTCATGGTTGACCTCTATTATCAGAAAACATGGTTCATTTATACATGGTTTGAGCTTTGGTGCCGGGCGCATACTCCGTGGGATCAACCCAGATGTTGATCACCGCGGACAATCCCGTTTTCTGCACCTGTTCTCTTGCACGAAGCAGGGCCGGCATGATCTGCTCCGGATCGTATACTTCTTCTCCATAGCCGCCTAGCATCTCGGCGAATTTGGAAAAATGAACATCACCGAGTAAATTACCGACATCGCCGCGTTCATGGCCATACTTGGCGATCTGACCATAGCGAATCTGATTCATAGCACTGTTATTGCCGATTACTGCAATATATGGTGCGCCGAAACGATTAGCGGTCTCCATATCGAAAGCAGTCATGCCGAACGAGCCATCACCATAGTAACAGAGAACTTCTTTGTGCGCATGAGCAAGCTTAGCCGCCATGGCAAACGAGGTGCCGACACCGAGAGTCCCTAACGGACCGGGGTCCATCCAGTGTCCGGGTGTGCGCGGTTGTACAGCTTGCGCCGAAATGGTAACAACATCGCCGCCATCGCCAATATAGATGGTATCTTTGGTAAGAAAGTTGTTGATTTCCCAGGCCACTCGATAGGGGTGGATGGGTTGGCGTGTGGAGAGGAACAGGGGCTTGAGCTGGTCAGTGCGCTCCTGTTCTTCGGTCTGCAGTTCACGTAGCCAGCGCTGGCGCGCCGGTGTGTCAGTTGTCGCCCGGTCGGCCGCTTCAGCAATGGCGCGCAGTATCGTACCAGGGTGTCCCACCAATCCAAGTGAGACGTCTCGATTCTTGCCAACTGTTCGATAATCCATATCAATTTGCACAACCGTCGCTTCCGAACGCAGTCGTTTGCCGTACCCCATGCGAAAATCAAAAGGCGTACCAACGATCAAGATCAGGTCTGCATTGTTAAAGGCAGTTCGACGAGTACGGTGTAAGTGATTGGCATCGCCGGGCGGTAAAGTGCCACGCGCCGAGCCATTGAAGTAGGCTGGTAGATTGAACGCACGGATGAAATCGATGGCGGCATTAGTTGAACCTGAAGTCCAGACCTGAGTACCAAACAGCACACAGGGGCGACTGGCTTTTGACAAGAGGTCAGCCAGTCGGTCAATATCCTCGGGGTCTCCCAGTCCTTGAGTGGAGGCTCGATACGCTCCAGGTGCTGGAATTCGGGCATCTTGAAGGGCAATTTTCGCATCAAGGATGTCGCGAGGAATTTCCAGGTAGGCCGGTCCGGGTGCACCATTGTGACATTCTCTACAGGCCATGGAAATCATATCGGCAATGCGTTCGGTACTACGCACGCCTGCCGAGAATTTAGTGATGGGTGCCATCAGGTCAACATGCGGCAAGTCCTGCAATGACCCCATTTTATGCTGACTGAGAGCACCTTGACCACCGATGTGTAATATTGGGCTTTCGGCGCGAAACGCATTGGCGATTCCGGTCACAGCATTGGTACAGCCTGGTCCCGCAGTGGTTACCACGCAACCGGTTTTCAGAGTTTGCCGCGCATATCCATCGGCGGCGTGTGCAGCGACTTGTTCGTGACGCACGTCAATGATGCGAATCCCTTCATCAATACACCCATCGTAGATGTCAATGATGTGTCCTCCGCAAAGTGTGAATATGGTATTGATGCCTTCGTTTTTCAGCGCTTTTGCGACTAGGTGTCCACCGGTAATTTTCTCTGATTCCATCAATCTGTGTTGTTGATTGTTGTTACTTTCTGATAGCGCTTCATTCGTGATCATGACTGCATCACCTCATTGATGTGTTACCATTGAATTGTATACAATATACCACAGCAAAGATGATTTCATGATTGTTTGTTTTAACTGACCGGATTGGAATTGAAAGTTACGGCCCTTTCAACAAAGTTTTGACGTTGATAGGGCGAGGCAGGAGTTATTAGTAGTGTTCCTCGACGTTTTGCTCTGGGAGTGTGTTGAAGCAAAAAATTCTCGGCCGCCCCGGCTAGCGTCGACTTGCCTAGCCAAAGGAACTGAATTAACCGATGAACTCAGCACCTTGTTGAAGCGGAGAATGCCAATAAAAATCAGTCACTGAGCATCCCTTTGAGGTTTCGCTCATTGGTTGGCACTCTACTGCTTAGTGATTGCAGTTTTTCGATGGCCTCTCGCACCTCGTTCTTTGCATTTGCGTTTTGTGATTCCAAACGTGAGCGTTCGGCTTCAGCATTTTCTAGCATCTCCTTGAGTTTTGTAATTTCTGCCTTTAACTGGTTGCAATAATCCACCAAATCAACAACTTTATTCTCAAGAAGATCCAAATCTGAAATTGAGTTTCTCATAAAAATAACGCTTGCTTTACCGGAATTACATACTCATAGTGATCACTGACTGCGCATATTTTATTTGTACTGCCAATCATTTTACTGTTTATCCGTACCGGTGACACTTCGTGTGGTGCTGAAACATAAGGGGTATGCCGGCAATGTTCCGGTGGCCGGCCATCTTGCGGTTGACGAATGTGGAGTTGATCTTGGTAAAGCGAGTTAAGGTAAAGTTGGTGGATGGATGTTTCACCGATCCATATTCGAAAGTAATGTGGTGCGCGTGGATGGTTGATTTGAGTAGTTCATACATTTTTTATGTTCATCAGTCGAAAAAATTCCATTCTTAACGTTCGTAACCGGCGCATCTGTTGGTCTCCAGGCAGGTCGGTTGTTCAGATTTTCCTATCAATCTTATTGTTAATGACTTTGACTGGTGACGAACATTTGAAATCCAGCTTGTTTCAGATATTGTTTTTCCTGAATCAAGTCAGCACGGGTGAGCGGATGTCGATGTAGCCAATTGGCCGGAAACATGATTTGAATGGCCTTCTTTTTTGCATTGCAGACGACTGTTAGACCATGACGATCAGTACGAGGTCTATGCAGGAGTGTAGCGAGTCTTAATAGAACGCAAAGTCGCCGGATAATTTTCTTGGGCACTGGCGTGCTAATCGTATCAAATGCACTTTTTGGAAAACTGCGTCGATGCCAACGTACGAGTACCCCGAGGGCAGACTGTTCGGCACGCGAGAAACCTGCCATATCTGAAAATTCCAACAGATAGGCGCCATGCTGATGGTACTTTGCGTGCGCGACCGCAAGTCCTATCTCGTGAACCAAAGCCGCCCAGCTGAGCAGATGGCGAGCCTGTGGATGTTTTTTGAACCACTGATTCTGTATTTGGTCGAACATTTCCACTGCAGTGGCTTGTACACGGTGCGCGTGAGGCATGTCCACCGACCACTGTTGAGTTAAAGACTGAATGGTACGTTCTCGGGCATCATCATTTCTAAGTCGTCCAAGCAAGTCATACATGACGCCTTCGCGTAGCGCCAAGTCTGAAATTTGTATGTTTTCAATTTTAAGTAGCTCGAAAAGTGCGCTGACTATTGCAAATCCGCCGGGCAGTACTTCGCAGCGGTCTGCATCGAAGCTCAGTTCAACCAGTTCTGAAGTGTGGTTACGCATACATATTTCTTCTCGGAGATGTTGCAGTGCAGAATTTGTTATGATCCCCTTATCATAGTTAAGCTGCTCAATGGCATTGCCAATGGCGCGTATCGTTCCGGAGCAGCCGAGAACTTTTTTCCAGCCATGGTCCCGGTACCGTTTGTGAATGGTTCTGATTTCGAGTTGCGCCGCGAGCTCAGCGCGCACCAAGCGCTCGGCACTGATGCGGCCATTAAGAAAATGCTCCTTAGACAGACTGACGCACCCAATATATAGACTTTCCACCAAGTGAGGAAAATGGCCACTGCCGGCGATCAATTCGGTACTGCCACCACCGATATCAATGACCAGTTGATTGTCCGTGCTGTCTGCTGAAAGCCCATAACAGACTGACTCATAAATTAGCCGAGCTTCTTCACGGCCGGTAATCACCTCAATAGAATGGCCGAGGGATTTCTCCGCTTCTGGAAGAAATTGCTGAATATTTTTCGCTTTCCGAAATGTGTTGGTACCCACGGCGCGGACATTGGATTTGGGTAGCTCGTGCAATCTCTCACCAAATCGACGCAGGCAGTCAATGGCACGTTTTTGCGCCGGTAACGTTAGCTTGGAGCTGGCATCAAGTCCGCCTCCAAGTCGTACGATTTCACGAATCCGGTCAACGACCACCAGACGGCCATTTTCCAGTCGGGCGATGACGAGGTGAAAACTGTTAGAACCTAAGTCAACTGCGGCAATGCAGTCAACGTTCTCAGTAGATTTGCTCTGGTGGGTGACTGAAGTCACTGACTGCTCAATTGCTGAAGTATCGGTGGACTCAAAATCATTGCAGTTGGCCATCTGAAATACCTAGATGGTCAGCCAATGAGACCTTGCCGGTATCGCCCTTGCCATACTTTCTGGTGATGATTGTGCATCGCAAAAATTTTGGAGCTTATTTTTGTGTAAATTACGTAATATACTGAAGACAAAAGAGGATTTTTTTACAGCGGATATCTGTTTTTCAAGCCTTTTTTTCGGTGAATTTCACTCACTAGGAAGATGTTGATTCTACACCGGATATTGGCAACACATCGGTCGAAGTCATCCAATTTTTATAGTAGATTCATTCACAATATCAATCTACTCATCCTACATTGAATCACGCTGAATACGATTGGCTCTTTTATAAAATCAATTAATTACGGAATATTCAACTCTCTTTTATTCTAATGCTATATAACAACTGATGTTCATTGCGCATACATTTTTAGAAAAGAGCCATACTATTTGATACGATGTTGAACTGTCAGTTCAATTTTCATTGAACTTAAACTATCTTATGACTGACTGCGCTCCACAAAATCGAACATTAACCTGTACGCCAGAGGAAGTTATAGAATATTCCAAGTCTATTTTGCATGTTGATACAGCACTTAATTCTAAAGATTTGTATCGCCAGCTCATTCAAGGTGATTTCTTTGAAATAGCACCCTATCTCCCAACTCAATTCATTGATTTGCTCATACTTGACCCACCTTATAACCTGACAAAAAATTACAACGGAAATTACTTTAAAAAACTAGATAAAACCAATTACAGGGCTTGGTTTGAACGAGTGATAAGTCCAATCGCTCCAATGATGAAACCGACATCTACACTTTATGTTTGCTCTGATTGGAAAACATCAGAATTAGTTCAACCAGTTTTAGAAGAACGATTTATTGTGCAAAACAGAATAACTTGGGAGCGAGAAAAAGGTAGGGGAGCAAAGCGTAATTGGAAAAACAACACGGAAGACATCTGGTTTTGTACCACTTCAGACGACTATTATTTCGATGTGAAATCTGTAAAAGTAAAGCGCAAAGTACTGGCTCCTTATCGCGTTAACGGAGACCCCAAAGATTGGAAACAAGAAAGCAGTGGAAATTTTCGGTTAACTTACCCATCCAATATCTGGACGGATTTAACGGTACCATTTTGGTCCATGCCTGAAAATACTCCACATCCTACACAGAAGCCAGAGAAATTATTGGCGAAGTTGATTCTTGCCAGTTCAGAGGAAGGAGATTTTGTGTTTGATCCTTTTCTGGGTAGTGGTACAACAGCAGTGGTTGCGGAGAAACTGGGTAGACTTTGGTGTGGTATTGACATCAATCTCGAATACCTTTGCTGGGCAAGTAAACGGATCTGTGCCGCACGGAAGGATTCAAGCATTCAGGGGTATTCGGATGGAGTGTTTTGGGAACGCAATTCTCTAATGCAACATAAAAATAAAGTGGAGACTAGTGAAAAAAGAAACGAACAGATTACGCAGGGAACGTTGTTCGATTGAAATCAAACTTCTATTACCAAGGACATAGTGAATGTGTTGCAGCCTCTATAAAGAACTACATTAATTCCGAGAGTAATTTTCTTTCAATACACACGGCCAGTAGTCCAAGAGCAGTCGGGGATGCACTAGAGTCTTTAGTGGCCGAAAATTTTGAGAGTTTTCTCGGAGATTGGTGTACCGAGTATTCGAGCGAATTTGCGCGCCGGGCCATGGAAGATCTAGCATTTACTGATGTGGAAGGATTCTACTCCGCCATAGATGTAAAGACCCATAGAGTGGATACTAATTTCAACATGCCCAACCTTACATCGGTTGAGCGCTTAGCACGATTTTACGAGTCGGATTTCAATGTTTTTTCCATCATTATGATTAAGTATACCATTGACGAAACCAACCTTGAAGTTTCAGATGTAGTGTTCGTACCAATCGAATTTCTCAATTGGGAATGCTTAACTATCGGTGCTTTAGGGTGGGGACAAATCCAAATTGCTAACTCCAAAAATATTCTCTTTAGCATGCAAAAATCAAGAAAACAATGGATGTTGCAATTGTGCGATCTAATGATGGATTTCTATCCAAACGAGATCTTCAAAATTAAAGAAAGAATCCAAAGATTTAACAACGTTAAGGAATACTGGAAGAAAAAAAAGATATTTGGGCATAATCTCGGTAGACTGTTAGCATAGCCAACACTCATCTACTCCGGATTCAATAGGCTGTCCATTCAGGAGTGCCGCATCTGCAACACCTTTCCTGCTCGCCCGGTTACCCCACCGGCACTGTGGCTGAGCCGCTGGCTCCATTGTCCCTAGCTGCCGGACAGTGCTATCATCGAACGTGAACCAATCGCTCCGACGAGTAGAAACCACGCCAGGGGCAGCGTCAGGTAAGCCGTCAGGGTGATCAGCCCAAGTGCCACCGTGCCACTGCCGCCGAACTCCAAGATCGAAGCGTCCAGATACAGCGTGCGCAACAGCTTTTCATCCAAAAACTCCACCACTGCCCAAAGCGCTGACATGAATCGCAGTGAAAAGAGCAGTAGTGCCGCACGAATGATGATGCCCGGCTACAACGCGGCATATGGCAACACCAGTGGTAAGGTGATGTACAGTAGCATCAGCGCCCCAACGGTCGCCACCAGCTGCTGTAGCCCATCGGCCAAAAACCACCCGCTCTCGCGGTCGGCTCGTTCAACCATGATGCGCGGTACCTGATTGAGCATACGACGTAGAACCCGATCTTCAAATCGCCGCACTAGATCCAATAGTCGATCACCTATTTCCTCATTCATGCTGTCTGCCACTCACTGAATGTCGCGGCTGAATGACGGCGACGCATCCACCATCGGACGACAGGGTCAATCGACCACCGGTGAACGGGCCTGATACCCGGTACCACACTGCCCGACCACCGGACACTGCCGGTAATATCCTTCAGTACGGATGAAAAGATGAGAACCAAGCCAGTCCACCGCCGCAAAATCATTCGCCACCGGTCAGTCGACGGTCCGCTGATACTTGGCCAGCGCCGATTCATAGCAGTCGCGTCGAAACTGTCGCAGTTCGCTGACCAGCTTACTCATCGGCAATGGATAACTGCGCAATTCTGAGCGGACTCACTCTGAGCGCGGCCGGTAAGAAGGTAAACACGATGACTACCATCGCGGTCAGGGCGTCGATTTCCATGCGCCGCAGAGAGACCGCCGCCGCGCGCATGGACTGACTGCGCATCGGTTCCGACCAGTTGCGCCAGAACAGCATCAACAGCGGTAGCAGTACCAGGCCGCTGGTCACCAACAGTTCAGCAATGCCATTGGCAATGTGCCACCCCATCAGTGTCGTGGCTAACTCGAATATATTCCAGCCAGCCGGACTTCAACTGTTCAGTTGACTCATCAATCTGTGGAATTATTGATGGACTCAAAACCACTGCAGTTATTCATCTGAAATACCTAGATGGTCAGTCAATGAGACCTTGCCGGTATCGCCCTTGCCATATTTTCTGGTGATGATTGTGCATCGCAAAAATTTGTATATTGACCAACTCATTCCGGATGTGCGACTCAGCCATCACTTGCTGGGCGGGAATCTGACATCAGGTATCAATTCGCCTGAGGTCTCAAGTGGTGGGCTTTTGACTTTTGGAATCACACTTCGAAGCAGTTCTGCTGCCGGTAGTACTGTTCGCATGCGCACACTGCTTACGATTTGCGTATGGTCGCTAGTCGAACATGGTCAATTTTCGACGTTACATACCTCATTAGCAGGAGTTTTATGGTTGCCTGAAATTGATCAATAGTCTTTTGAATGGAAGTGGCTCGGTGCTTCGCTCACCGCAATGGATAAGTATAAGTGAATTATTTAACTACTCCGAGAGGCACGTGGATGCTAAAGCGGTCCGCATGGGTGTTGAGCAAAATGATAAAAAATAAATATATAGTTTTAAATATAAAAATATTCAATTAAAATCTGAGTCTTAATCAGATTTTAAGTATTATTTATAAAACTATTCTAATTATATTATTGATAAATTAAAAAGTAAATGAATTTTTTTTATCAAAATAAATTTTTTTCCAGTGAGAGCTGATTACCATGTTGAGTCGCTTGACTCTGACGTGTCGGTTCATTCGTTTCGACAGGTGGTGGTCAATAATAGAGTGCACCCTGAATGCTATGTCTTGCGGTCGCTGTGAATCAGGCAGGCGTGCGACGATTATGGTACTGATGACACAGAACATATACTCGGTGCCATCACCACCGCCACGATCCGGTCGGCCGCCGTGGGCTATACCGATTTTCGCCTGCCCCGTATCAACCTTCCAACCACAATGAGACACTTGCCGTGTGTTCCGTACCAAAGACCTCGCCGCCACTACCGAGTAGCCTGGTCGACCGCCAAGGTCGTAAATATCTCACTGCCCAAGAACGGTATGCCTTTCTGCAGGTCGCCCACCGCGCCCCGCGCCCGGAAGTGCAGACGTTGGCGCTCACCCTGACTTTCAGTGGCTGTCGCATCTCCGAAGCTCTGGCGCTGCGCGCCGCCGATGTCGATCTTGAACAGGTACTGCTGCGCATTTGCACCCTCAAACGCCGCACGGACCGCTGGCGGGAAGTGCCAGTCCCCCGCGAACTCATCCGCAGCCTCGAACTCGCTCATCGTCTCAGAACGCTACAGGGCAACGCACACCTTCACCATCGACGCCTGTGGCCCATGTCCCGATCCACCGCGTCGCGCCACATTCGCCAACTGATGTGCGCCGCCGGCATTGAGGGCCCCCAAGCCTGCCCGAAAGGACTCCGCCACGGCTACGGTGTTGCCGCCGTTGCCGCCGGCGTACCGCTCACCACGCTGGCCGCCGTGCTCGGCCACGCCTCGATCACGACTACCGCCATTTACGCCACCGCCGCCGGCAATGAAGCGCGCCAGCAGCTGGCGCGGTTGTGGGAGTCTTTCCAATAGCGCCGCTACAGAGCGTCAATACTACTCAGCTGCTCGGTCATCGATCGCAGCTGCTCGATCTGCGGATGTACATAACGCATCGTCATCGCGACATCGGTATGTCCCAGCAGACTCTGCAGTTCTTTATACAACCCCAATTCGGCCAGCTCAGTTGCCATCGTGTGGCGCAGTTTGTGTGCCGAAATGTCAATGCCCGTAGCGCTCCGTACACGTGAGAAGAAGTTCGAAATGGACTGAGTGGTCATCTGTCCGCCTTGGCAGGAACGGAACTGGCGGGTGAACAGCGAAATGTCAAAAACGTAACGTGCTTTAAGGTCCACACCGTCACCCACCACAGCCCGCGTTCTCACATACAGGTCTTCAAGCGAGGGTAACAGGTGCTGGGCAATGGGAATCACCCATCCGCGGCGGTTCTTGCTGGCGGTGGCCCGCAACTGAATCGTCGCCCGATCCAAATTCACATCACGCCATAGCAGTTCAGTCAGTTGCCGGCGCCGCATGCCCGTGTAAAACAGTGTGCGTAGTACCGTCGCCCAATACCAGCAGGGGCGGATGCCGGTGCCCTGCCCCGAGACGTAGGTCATCACCGCGCGGAGTTCGTCGATAGTGATGGTCTTCGGCCGCTCGACATGTTCCCGGACCGCCAGGTCGGCGGTGTCGCGGGGCATGAGTGGCAACAGCGACAGACCTTCAGCAAAGCTCAGCAGCACCCGCATGTGCCGCAGATAATTATTCCAGGTTGAGCCGCTGACTCCCCGCGCCAGCGTTTCTACGCGCCAGTTCAACAGCACTTCGCGCGTCACTTCGGAGACCTCTTCAATGCCCACGTCCCGGACAAACAGTGCCGCCACGAATTCATAATGCTCCCCCGATGCCCCGGCCAGCGCCCGCTGACGGACATACTCTTGTGACAGTTTCTTAATGTTCATAATCAATTCTCCCACCGCCACATGGCGGACCGCCATGTCGCAAAAATCAAAAAAAGGAACGCATGCCTGACTCAACTCCACCGCGGAAACCGGTGTAATTCTATGGTATGACATGCGAGTTCAGCTATTCAATTTAAGTAATTTTTAATAAAATAACAAATATTTTTTTCATATTTTGAAAAATAATTTGAAATATTATCATTTACTGATCAACGATTGACTCACGTTGGCACTACTTTGCCTTTTCCCGGATCAGCTTGATCCACTCAGGAGCGCCGCACCTGCAGCACCGATGCGGCCCGACTGGTAACGCCGCCCGCGCTCTGGTCGAACCGGCGGCTCCATTGTCCCCAACTGCCGGCCAGCGCCTGCACCGAACGCGAACCTAATGTCCCGACGAGCAGCAACCACGCCAACGGCAGTGTCAGGTATGCGGTCAGGGTGATCAGCCCCAGTACTACATCAGCCACTGTACCGCTGCCGCCAAACTCCAATATCGAGGCGTCCGGATACAGCGTACGCAACAGTTTCTCATCGAGGAATTCAGCAATCGCCCACAGCGCCGTCATGAAACGTAGAGCAAAGAGTAGTAATGCGGCACGAATGATGACGCTCGGCTGCAATGCCGCATACGGCACCACCAGTGGTAAGATGATGTACAGTAGCATCAGCATCAACGCCTGTAGCATCGGTAGACCCACTACCACCAGTTCCATCACAATATGCATCAGCACGGACAGCACCAGGGCGCCAATGGTCGCCACCAGCTGTTGCAGTCCATCGGCCGAAAACCACCCGAAAGAGTTGAAAAAAAAGCCACTCTCTCGGTCGGCACGCGCGACCATCATGCGGGGCACCTGATTGAGCATGCGCCGCAGCACCCGATCTTCAAATCGCCGAACCAGATCCAACGGTTGACTGCCGCGTTCATCATTGACACGGTTCGCCACGCGCTGGATGTCGCGGCGAAACGACGGTGACTGTTTCTGCAGATCCGCCAGCAGTCGTACTCGCAACCCCAAGTGGTCATGTTCCCACCAGACGTCACATTGCGGCTGGCCGGGCGCCGGATCGACCCCCGAACGAGTCGGCCAACCGACCACCGGCGTCCGCGCCTGATAGCCGGTGCCACATCGGGTAACTGCCGAACATCGGCGGTAATAACCTTCGGTGCGAATGAAAAGGTGGGAACCAAGCCAGTCTACCGCCGCATAGTCATCGGCCGCCACCGGTGGGGCCGCGGCACGCTGGTATTTGGCCAGCGACGGTTCATAACAGTCACTCCGAAACTGCCGCAGTTCACCGATCAACCGTTCATCGGTAATGGACAGCTGCGCGATTCTGAGTAGACTTGCTCTGAGTACCGCCGGATCTCCCAATTCGTCGACCAGTGCGATGACCTGCTCGGTAATCAGCGACGAGGTCTGATAGATCAACCACCACAAAATCGGCACCCGAATGTCGGACCGGGCATCGGTGTCATCGCGGTAGGGCAGATCCGGTGCCTGCGCCGTAGTTGGTGTGTCAGTGTACGGGGCCGTAAACTGGAGGTCTGCGCGGCTGACTGGCACGGCTGGCAAAAAGGCGAATACGATGATCACGACTGCAGTCAGGGCGTCGATTTCCATGCGCCGCAGAGAGACTGCAGCCGCCGCGCGCATGGATTGACTGCGCATCGGTTCCGACCAGTTGCGCCAGAACAGCATCAACAGCGGTAACAGTACCAGGCCGCTAGTCACCAACAGTTCAGCAATGCCATTGGCAATGTGCCACCCCATCAGCGTCGTGGCCAGCTCGAAGTAGGAGTGAACGATCAACCGTCGACGCCCCCTGTTACTGCAGCCGCCGCGGCGGGGTGCGCCGCCGAGAGGGCGTTGGCGTCGCCAGCGCCCGATGCGCCGCCAACACCTCTAGTACGGAGCCAGAAACCGCTCGCCGGCGCGCCTGCAGTTCCCAGTTGGCCCGGTCAATTTCCCGTTCCAGTACGATGATTTGTCGAGCGACGGTCTCGGCCACGCCACCACCGCGCTGTATATGCGGTTCCATCATGCCACTCAGCAGTAGCCGGCGCGCCAGAAAGGCCTGCTCAAGTGTGTCTGCCAAGGCGGCTTCATTGGCCAGTCGTCTAATAAGAAAATTGCGGTCCGGCAAATCACGTAATGCATTGATTACCGCTGCGGTCAGTACCACACCCGCTCCTTCAAAAACCAGTTCGGTAGCCATCCCCTGCAGATCAGTTGCATGCACGCGCGCCGATATGGCCACCGTCAACTGTTCAGTTGACTCATCAATCTGTGGAAGTAGCCCAGCACCGGGTATCGTTTCTACGGCTTCTCCGGCCTGAATGCGGTAGTCTCCCAATACCCGGACTACCCAATCACCGGCCGCATCCGGTGTCGGCCAAACTCGCCGTAGCGGTACGCTACCAGCTGAGTCCGCCACGGTGGTAGCCATCTGGCAGTTGCCCGGTTGTCCCAGCAGCAGACACCAACCGGCCCGCGCAGTGTCGCGGAGCAGCCAGATCGGTGAGGCACCTTGACAGCCGGCTTTCTGACTGCCCAACCAGGTGACACAGCCATCACTGGCATCCACCTTGAGTTTGGCCGCCGCCGCACTGGTGCCGCGCGCAACTTCGGCTTCCCAAATTTCGGTGCGCGCCGCCGCCAGCAGGTCCTGGCGAGGAGTGTCGGCACGGCCCGCCGCATCAAAATCCTGTCGACACTCATCAACTGACAGATTCCAGCGGTTTTCCGCCCGTACCACATAGTGCTGAAGCAGTTGACAGGTGCCCGGCTTGGCGCGACACAGGATGGATCCCGGCAGGCCCATTGATATGTTCCGGGGTACAGCGCTCAAGGCGGTCAGCGAGTCTTCCAGATGAGTCGAAAGGATGTCCAGTACATCCGGCGAACGGCTGAAACTGCTGCAGGCAGAACCACGCGCCGAACGTGGCCCTTTCAATGACGAGAGATAACCCCGCGGCGAGGCCGCTGAATCCGTGGCGCGACCACCACCCAGCATGTAGTAGAGTGAAAAATTCTCTACCCCCAGCTCCGTTTCAGCCGCAGTACAGTCGGTTAGACTCAGACCGAATATTGTCAGTAGCGCGGTCAGCCGTATCCAGTATCGTGAGACTCGTAGCACCATTTTCAACATTTTCATCATCGCATTATCAAGCGGATTACCCGGTAGGCAAGCCTATCACGAAAAACGGTTACTGAGATCTGGAAAACCATTTTCCGGTGCCGCACATTTTTCCACGAGCATTCTCTTGTCATTGTGTGCCGCATATAATGAACGTATCAATCCAAGACTCCAAACTGCGCCATTGACTCTGCCCGTGCATTCCGACACCACCACCTTAGCCATCGCACTGATTCGCCGTCCTTCCATTACCCCACAGGATGGGGGGTGTCAGGCACTGATTGCCGAGCGTCTGCGGAGACTTGGCTTTACTATCGAATCATTTGACTGCGGCAAGGTTGCCAATCTTTACGCCCGGCGGGGCAATGCATCTCCGCATCTGACCTTCATCGGGCACACTGATGTCGTACCGGTCGGGGCCCCCGACGACTGGCTTTATCCGCCATTTTCCGCGACCGTGGCCGACGCGTTCATCCATGGCCGCGGCGCCGCTGACATGAAAGGCTCCATTGCCGCCATGATTACCGCCTGTGAACGACTGCTGACGCAGGAACGCAGAGATTTTAATGGCACGCTGTCCTTCCTACTGACCAGTGATGAAGAGGGACCGGCGATTGATGGTACGCGGTACGCATTAGAACGGCTGACTGCCCGTGGTGAGCAGCTTCAGTACTGTTTGGTCGGTGAACCCACGTCGGAAACGCGGCTGGGTGATACCATCAAAGTCGGTCGGCGAGGTTCTCTAGGTGGGCGGCTCACGGTGCGCGGTCGGCAGGGACATGTCGCCTATCCACAGCTGGCCGACAACCCCATTCACCGTAGCGGTGCGCTCATCAGCGCACTGGCCGCCTGTACTTGGAACGATGGTGATGACCTGTTTCCCGACACCGCGTTGCAAATTTCCAACCTCAGGGCCGGCGTAGGGGCTGAAAATGTGATTCCCGGCGAATTGCTGCTGGATTTCAACATTCGCTTCTCTCCCGTGCAGACTGTTGCCAATCTCAAACATCACCTCGAAAATCTGTGCCGAACATTGGCTCTTGATTTTCACCTGAAATGGCGCCCCTCCGCGGCACCCTACCGATGTGCGGGCAGTCAGCTGGCGGCGCTTATGTCAGCCGCTGTTGAGGACGTCCTTGGTAGGACACCTAAACATTCTACCAGTGGCGGTACTTCAGATGGTCGCTTTGCGGCCGCCGCCGGCGCACAGGTGGTTGAACTGGGGCCACTCAATGCAACCATTCATCAGGTCAATGAATGCGTGCGCATCAGTGACCTGGAGCTGCTGTCGCAGATCTATCAGCGACTGCTCGAACGTTTTGCTACCATCAATGATGACCGAAACCTCTGAACAGGCGCACCTCGTAGCGCGCGGCCGCCGCACCTACGCACCGAATTACCGGCCGCGCAACGTGGTGTTCGAATCAGCCCGAGGCTGCATGTTGACCGATGTAGCCGGCAAGTCTTATCTGGATTTTGGTTCCGGCATTGGCGTGAACTGTTTCGGCCATCAGCATCCGACTATCGTCGAGGCCTTGCAGCGGCAAGTGGCACGGCTATGGCACACCAGTAACGTTTACTTCAATGAACCGGCCATCCGTCTCGCGGAATGGTTGGTTGATCGGACTGTCGCGGAGCGCGTATTTTTCTGCAACTCCGGCGCCGAAGCCAATGAAGCCGCGATCAAAGTGGCGCGGCGCTATGGTTACAACCGTGCGGGACCGCAAAAGAATATCATCATCACGTTGGCAGGTGCCTTTCACGGGCGCACCCTGGCTGCCTTAGCGGCAACGGCGCAACCGAAGTATCACACCGGTTTTGGTCCACTGCCACCGGGATTTCGTTACTGTCAGTTTGACGACGTCGAGCACCTGCAGACACTGTTCACCGACGAGGTCTGCGCGTTGATGCTGGAACCGATCCAAGGTGAAAGTGGCATCCGGCCGGTCTCGGAAAAATTTCTGCGAACCGCGGCTGAACTGTGTGAGGCTCAGGACGCACTGCTGATTGCTGATGAAATTCAATGCGGTATGGGTCGCACCGGCCGGCTGTTCGCCTATGAATGGGTACCGGGTGTGGAGCCGGACGTGATTACGGTCGCCAAAGCCCTGGGAAGCGGCCTGCCCATCGGTGCAACACTACTTGGCAAAAAATCAGCAGAAACACTGCAGCTAGGCAGTCACGGCTCTACATTCGGTGGTAATCCAATTGCCTGCGAAGTGGCGCGCACCGTGCTCGAAAATCTTTATGCCGGCAACCTGTTTGAGGAAATCACCCGCAAAGGCCGACTGCTCCGAGCGGGGCTTGACGCCATCAACCGTCATGCCGAGGTATTCAGTATGATTCGGGGTCGTGGCCTGATGATTGGCGCTGAACTGTCGCCGCGCTACGCGGGAAAAGCATCTGATATTCTCGCCGCCAGCCTGGCAGCCGGACTGCTGGTGCTGCAGTCCGGTAACGAGGTACTTCGTCTGCTGCCGCCGTATACGATCAGCGATGCGGAAATTCAAACTGGTCTGCAACGCCTCGAACAGGCGCTTGATCAGGCCTTGAAGTAACAGACTGCACGGTAAACAATCACCGACCTGGCGTTCAGTGAAGTGGGTCTAGTGCCCGACAGTCCTCACTTTGCCAACCCACCGATATCGTCTGGCCATACTCCAGATTGACGTGTCCGCTGGCATTTGGAATTTTGATGACGAAATCTTCATGTCCGCAAAGACTGACGCGGGTGCGGACATGATCACCGAGATAAATTACTTCTTCGACTTTTGCCGCAACTTTGTTGACACAGCTGCCGGGTTCGGGATTGACGGTAACTCGCTCCGGCCGCAGCGATAGAGTCGTCGCCGAGCCGACACCGTTGACATTCACCGCTTTGGCTTTCACCATTGCACCATCAGATACCTCGACATCACAAATGCCATTGGCTACCTGTGCCACTTTGCCATGTAACACGTTGTTTTCGCCGATGAACTGCGCGACGAAAGAATTTTCGGGCTGTTCGTACAATACACCGGGTGCCGCCAACTGCTGAATAATGCCATCGTTAAACACTGCGATACGATTGGACATGGTCAGCGCTTCTCCCTGATCGTGGGTAACATAGATGACGGTGACATTCAGGTTTTCGTGAATGTGTTTGATTTCGTACTGCATCTGCTCCCTGAGCTGCTTGTCCAATGCACCAAGCGGTTCGTCCATAAGCACCAGTTTGGGTTGAAACACCAGGGCGCGCGCAACTGCCACGCGTTGCTGCTGACCGCCAGACAGTTGCCCCGGCAGTCGGTCACCGAATTCTTGCAACTGTACCATGCTGAGTGCTTGGCCGACGCGTTCATCCACTTCGGCCGCCGGCAGTTTGCGAACGCGCAGCGGGAAGGCTAGATTCTCACTGACCGTCATGTGTGGAAACAGTGCGTAGTTCTGAAACACCATGCCGATTTCACGTTTGTGTGGGGAAACATTGTTAATCGGCACGCCATCTAAATAAATTTCTCCATGCGTAGCGGTTTCAAAACCAGCCAGCATCATCAGACAGGTGGTTTTACCTGAACCGGAAGGGCCGAGTAACGTGACAAACTCTCCCTGTTCCACAGACAGATTTAGATTTTTGACAACCAGAGTTTCGCCATCGTAACTCTTCTGGACATCGCTAAACTGGACGTATGAATTTGTAGTAGCCATCTTGATTTATGTATCCATTGACATGTATTATTCAACAAAATTGTTCCAAGTATAGACCAGATTGAAGTGAGGTGTGACAATTTGTGCAACTTCTACTCCATCTGAAAGGTCCATACGATGTCGTAATCCGGCGCGAATAGCTTCCCCTGAGGCATGTCATCAATGGGTAAATATCCAACCTATGTACCGGGGTAGATGGAGAAGCGGCTACCAAGAGTTGCGCCGTTCATCGTTAGTGAGCGAATCCCTAGCGGTGCAACCGAACTGTTTTCAGGGCACCAGACGGCTCCCGTTAGAGTGCAGGTCAGGCACCCTCACGAAGGCGGTGCTGACAGTAGCTAGTAGCTGATTTTGCATGGTCTGGCCGTCAGTTCAATGTCGGTGTCCAACATCCTATTGTCGTCATTTCTAAGTTACTCCTAGTCGAAAACATCCGTTTACCAAAAGGCTCGTTACATTGATTTTTATCAGCTGCATATGCTGCAGTTGATGAGCAGAGATCGTTACACCCAGAGCATATTGACCACTTCATGGCCACCCTCCCACAGCATTATTACTGCAACGGCGAAAATGATGAACAATCCTAAATATTCGATCCATTTGTATCTGTTGAGGATATTTGCAATCAGCGAAGCGCCGATGACCATCAATATCACCGACAACAACAGACCGAAAATCAATATCCAGAGGTGACCTCGCGCGATACCTGCTACCGCAAGAACGTTGTCCAGCGACATTGATACGTCGGCCAGCAGAATTTGAAAAATCGCCTGCCGGAAAGTCAGTTCTTTCCGGTCGGCAGTCCCATTGACTTTCACATCGGTCATCTGCTTGCGCCGGTCCATATCCTTCCACAGCCGCCAGCATACCCACAGCAGCAGTATTCCGCCAATCATCAATAACCCGGGAACTTTGAGCAGCTGTACTGTGAGGATGGCAAAGATGATGCGCGCCGCTACCGCTAGTACGGTACCCAGAACAATCGCTTTTTTTCGTTGCTCAAGTGGTAACCCTGCGGCAACCAAACCGATGGCAATGGCGTTGTCACCGGCAAATAGCAAATCCACCAGAATGACTTGAATCAGAGCGCTGAACTCGCTCATATCATACTTCCTATCAACAGCAGTGTGTAAAGTCAGTTCAAAGGCGGAAAGTATAACCTATGTCAATGCACAAAATACCGAACAAAATTTAGTATTGATGTATTGGCGACGGATCGTGAAAATTACTGCATGGTCAGTTCAAATAACGAGGTGGACGGGATGTACGTCGGTTCAGCTGAGGTTCGCATAATCAGTATGGAGTGCTTAGAAATCAAAGTGTTTCAGGAGTACGTTCCCCGCCTTGACACAGCACTGATATCGAACCCAGTGGTTCCAAAGGTAGCGACCACTTGCGGAGATGCCAGGATGGCGCCAATTGGGTTGCTGGCCAAAAGTTTCACATTGTCGGCTATGATGAGGTAGCAGCATCTGCCAACGATCGGTGGTCTCGTTGCCGTTGGGCAGCCACTGCTGCCACGTTTGCGGAACACATTTTGTTGCGCGGTCAGATGGCATCTTCGGTTGCCATCTCCCGCCACTCACACGGCACGCACTGGCGGTCGATGCAGTGACATCGCCGCGGGTGAATTCCTGCTCTCTTGGCCAGAAGAAACCGCCGATATGATGACCAGAACTGTCCCGCAACACAATGTCAACGGCCCGCTGACTGATGACCGCGGCAGCTTTTCCCGCGTGCGCCTGGAAGACGAAACCCGCGCGCGGATACACTGAGCCCCAGGTGAAATTATCCCCGTCGCCAATTTCTCGTACACCTGCCTGTTGAGCTTCATGACGATTGGCATCCGGTAACCCACTGCGCCAAGCGTGCGCATCTAGTATCGACCGATAGTAAGAAACAAACGGTTGCCCAATACTTTGACACCGATAACGGGTGCCCATTTGCAGTTGGGTTACCGGACTGCCAATCACGTCAACTTCAAAAAACTTGAGTTCATCTTTCAGGAGATGAGAACTACTGATGCCGGAAAGGTGACCGCCAGAAAACGCGCTGTCCTGATCATCCCCGACGCTTGGATACGCGGCGGGCCACGGTGATTCACCAGCCTGCGGATAAGTAGCGACCACGAAATCGGGCCAGCGATGCGAAATTTTTGGCGTGGTTACGACATGGCACCAAAACAGGGAACATCGTAACCAAATGCAGGCACCGGTGATTTTCCAGTCGAGACAATCGGTGCTCACTGACCGGGTAATGATTTCTTCAGTTGAGAGAAAGTCACCGAGACTCGAAAGCGGTTGCCCGGTACTGAACAAGGCTAGTAATAGGAATGAGAACCTTATCTTAATGCGCTGCGCCATGCCGTCACAACCTCATTAATCGTGATGCCACCATAGATTAGAAACTTCTCATCGACGATCGCCGCGGGAAATCTTTCAATACCAAATCGTTCGATAAGCAGATAGATTTCAACTTCATGCTGCAGTGCCTGGCGAATGGTGACGAAATTCTCGTTGATGCGTAATTCGGCCTGCTGTCTGGCGATTGATTCCTCATTCGCCAGATTGCGACTGAGAATTCGGTCGGTTGACCCCAGACCCCGAACATTGTGAACCCGGATATCGATGGATGGATGTTGTATTGAAACATGATGCTCTACAAAAAAGTGAATGCTATTCGGCAACTGCGTGGCCATACCGGTGGCTGGCATCCAGGTGATGATGAATGCCAGTCCGCTGGCAAGGTCTAGCCTATTCATGACTGATCTTCACCCATCCGCTCGGCGCGCAGCGATTCTGCAATCAGATACACCGCCTCGATTTCGGCAATGTTTCGCTGTTTCATTAATTTTGCCCGCGCGGCTTTTTCACTTTTCTCAGTCTGACTGAGCGCCAATGCCAAAGCGGGAGGTACGTTTCTGAAAAGTGTTACCAGGCGTGATGAAATCAAAGTTCCTTCAATATATCGTCCGGGTGATTTACGACACTGGCGCAGAAGATCTAGCTGTGTATCTGAAATGGATTTGAATCGTTCGATCTGTGCGATCTCATCTTCATCCATGGACAGACAATACCACCATTCCGGCTGATTGAGCAGTTCTTTGGCATTGTCCGGAAATTGATGAATGCTCTGCGTTGCGATCCATAGCCACGCGCCAAACGTGCGCCACATTGCACAGATGCGATTGAGATACGGAGAAACCAGCGGGTTCTGTAGCAGTATGTGAGCTTCATCAATGACTACGATGGTCTGTCTTGACTGATATTGATTCAGTTCAATACGATTGTTGATTGATGCAATCAGACCGGTCAATGCCACGGCTAGGCGGTCTTCGTAACCGCGCCGCGCCAGTAAGTCAAGTTCTATCACGGTAATATCCGTATCCGGCCAAATTTCACCCTGACTGTCAAACAGTCGGCCATTGAGGCCGGTGCAAAAAATGTTACAGGCACCAGCCATCTGTGCGGCGCGCTGGCGCTGACGTTTGGATAAATCGTGTTGCCCGACCCGGCCACTAGATGAAGCGTGGTACAGAGCATCAACAAGATCCGAAGTCATGGTTTGCTGGCGTCCGGCCAGCTTTGCTCGTTGTGCGGCAGCGACGAGCGCACTGCGAATCAGGTCAATATCATCTCTTCTGAGTTTGTTTTCTTCATTGGACTGACCTCCGGTGATCATCAATCGCGCTTGTATTTCCATCTCTCCAAGCAGATCGCGATAGTGCTTTGAGGGATGGTCTTGCTGCTCGGTTTCCGAATGCAAAAGATCCTGTGCGTGTCGAAAAGGTGGGATGGCGGAATGGCGCTGGCCATCCACCCGGAAGTGATGTACTTTGAGTCCCTGGCGCTGGCAATGGGTGGCGAACAGCTCAAACGTCGACAGTGCTGAGATCAGCACCAGCCGAGGGCGGTGAATGGCTAGTGTGTGCAGTAACAGATAGATCAGAAATGCAGTTTTTCCGGAACCGGTCGGTCCCAATACTAATGAGTGTGCATTCTTTTCACGTTCGGCCGGATTTAATGGATCGAACATTACCGGCGCTGCACCACGATTGAATAAAATGCAGCCCGGTGCTCCCGTGCCGGTGGAAGGTCCAAAAACGGGGACCACGTTGGCAATGTGACTCGAATACCACAACCGGGCGCGGCGGGTGCTTGGTTTGCTGTCCTGATCCGGATCAAAACCAAAAGGTAGTGCGCGTATGTAACTGTCCAGTGCAATAGGGTCGTAGCGCGGCGCAATCGGCCGTAAGCGATGTGAAGATAACAGGTTCAACAGATGTTCAGTTCGGTGATTGAGTTCCGGCAACGTGTCCCCGAACACGAATACGCCGGCAAATACTGGATAAATCGAATTACCGCGCACGATTTCGCCCAGTGCACAGTCGGCCAGAAGGCGTCGTTCCAATGCCGCCGCCTCATCACCGACTGAATTCGTTTTTACCTTGACGATTTTTTCCTCAATTTTTTCCTGCGATGTGTAGACAACGCTCATGGACCAGATGGAGCCTTCCGGAACCTGGTCCCAAAGTGTGGCGACGGTATCGCCAAACTGTCGTTCAGCCATCAGATGACCGATTTCCGGTTCGGCACTCAATTCGTCGATCGTAATGAACCGACTTGGCTGACCTCTGAACCACCAGATGCCTGGCCGTTTCCAGGTCCACGGGGCCACACCATGCAGGGCTGCGCGACTGATATCTGCGCTGGCTGCTCCCGAGTATAATGCCATGGCTCGTGAGTGTTGATCGCGTCGCCATGGATGTGCGGCAAGCAGTTCAAAGGTGTTCCGAAATCCACTGTGTGGATCGGGAACCGGCACAAACCAGTGGGTCAGCCACTCGTAAAGGTCTTCGGCACTGGCCGGTGTTAGAGAAATTTCCGATTCGGCCAACGCGTGCTGCAGACGAGTGCACAGCTCGTCCAACGTGCCACCTTCATCATCTGACTTGGTGGTGCTTTTCCGCCAGATACATAAGCGAATGCGACGCTGTTTGCTCCGCCACTTGATGGCATTGGCAGAATCACCAGGATAGAGGCCACCCGGACGAGTGAGATCGCGAAAATGCTCTTCAATGATCCGAAACCAGTGCTGGGTGTATCGGCTCTCGAGCAGGGTGCTGTCGGTGTACTCCGTCAAGCGATTGATCATCTTTTGAGTTAACCCACTACTGTCATCCTGCACAAACCATTGCATGATCCAAGGTCTGCTGAGGTGCTCTGGAAGACTCTGCGCAATGGCCCGATGGACGCTTTTTTGCAGGCGCACCAACGTCGCATCACTTCTTGCTTCTAGATTGCCGCAGGTGACGTCGAACATGCGTCCAATACTGGTCAGGTCCTGCAGTCCGACTCTACCGTTGCCAAGGTCAACCCGCGGCGCCAGCAAGTCGGCAAAAGCGCGTGTATTCCTGACGATTTTCTGATAGCGTGGATCGGGGTGTAATTGCGGTTCCATATACTCATCGACGGTCAGTGGAGCACAGTCTCGACCATCCCATTCAACTAATGGCAATTCCTGTACCGCAGTGATGTCCGGTGGATTCTTATGCGGTGCCGACCGCCTCCAGGCAGTGAGAAAACTTGACCAGAATTTCATGGTTGTAGAATCTCTCCTGGCAGTGCATAGATCACTGATTCGTACAGTGTAAAAATAGTGGAATACCCAGGTACTGGAGCACCTTCGGGCGAAAGATGCGGAAATACATAGAGAATGATGGTGGGATTGGGAAGTCGCGGAAAATGACTGTCAAGTTCGTTATAAACGTCTCGGGTGTAACCACTCAGCCATTCAGCCTGGTCGGGGACGTGGCGCAGGCGCTGAATGTGTGGGTTCGACCTGGTTTGATGGCGGTCGTAGATCTCTTCAATAGTCATGGCATGTTCTGACTGGAGTGACGTCGACGTCGGCGGCCCGGCGCATGCCGTGATGCATGCGAGCATGCTAATCAATCCAACCTTGATGAGCATGAAATCGTTTATTGGCAGTATTGAGGAATTGAACTTTGCGCGCCCCTGGGAGTTGATCAATCGAAATTGACTCTTCAATATGCACGGCAACGCTGTGTCCAGCGGGTATATAGATGGCATCAAAGGAGTTGAGCTGTCGGTCATTCAACCAATCAGCAACTGTAGATAGGGATTCCTGCGTTGCGTAACCGGCGACGAATGTGTCGATATCACCCACCAACGATGTGGCTGTTTCGCTACCGGCTGAGCCGGTCGAAATTTCCGTCTGCGCATTGGCGATAGCTTCCGCGGTGGCTCTGGTGGTGTTGACGAGAGTTGCCTGCGTGAGGTATTGCAGTGCATTTGACTTGAGCTCGCCACTGATGCAGGGGTTGCCAAATTGATCCGATATCCAGCCCAATCCCGTATAAGTTGACTTCGGATCAGAGGTTTTTCGAGATGTTTGTATAGTGCCATCTGAGAAAATAAAAGTGGCCGTATCAATATTACCAGACACGCACTTCAGGGACAAGTCGCCGCGCGCGGTTCCGGCCACCAACATACCGGCAAGTTGTGGAATGTGATGACCATTGGCGGCGAGATTTTTCGCACCAATCAGAACTTTGAAGCGCCATGGGTCCTGGAGTTGACCGCGTACCGGGATGCGACCCACTAGGGCGGTTAATGCGGTTGCCTCCAGTAGTGTCGTCGTGGCGGGAATGGTCAATTGGGGGACGGGGCGATGCTCATCATCAGACGAGAACAGGGTTGCGTTGATTGTATCGCCCCGGTCCATGGGCAGGTTGTTTGGGAGTGTTTCGAATTGCGTATTCACCCAATCCGAATCTAGCGAGGCAATCCAGTGCAAGTGTGATGCGTCAATTGCCGCTACACCGACTTCGTCTGCACGGGTTAAACGCCGGTCTTCCAGATTGGACATGCGTGCGCTTAAGTCATTGACGATGTTAGCAATCTTCTCAACTGATTCCTGCGGAGCATTTTGTTGTATGGTGGCGGTTACTTTGGCAAGTTCATGTTCCATGGATGTGCGCAGTCGGTCGCGATGAGTTTGGTTAATGGCCGTCTGATTTTCGATAACCCGTTCAATGTTAGAAATTCGAGTGGCGACAGCACGCACCTCCTCTGCCGCATTGTCACGGTCCGTTGAATTGGCTGCCGGAACCGATGCTCGATTGGTTAATCTTAACGCCGTGCTGGAATTCGGTCCATCGTTGTTACCGACGGTAGCCCAAAAAATCAGTCCGCCTAATGTCACTGCTATCAGCCACAGTATTGGATATGCTCTGAACAACGACATTCAAAAATGCGGTGGGATGAATGGGTGGTCGGAGATCAGTACCAGCACTGTGGTATCGCCGGCATGACCTTTGGCATGTAATTGGGTGTGAACGAACGCTGCACTTCGCCAGTTGCCACGTAGTTCTCTTGGGTCAAGAACCAGCTGCTGAGTCCGATTGTTTATGAGCTCGATTGCCGTGATGAAGTGGTGCGGTGATTGCCAGCTGGCGATGGGAGTTGCCGTGATTGCACCGGCACACACGGTTGGGAGGCGCATTGCACATCGAAATAACTCCACCGGCTGTGGTTCAATTGACAGTCGCTGTACGCCGGACAAGGGAGTTAGTAGTCTCTTCGGAGCGTAGAACTGTTGGACTACCCAGCGGGTCAGTTTGACGAATCCGTACGTTGCCGAATGTTCTGATGAATCTTGCAGAACGCCGGGCGCTGTGGATTGAATCACAATGGGTTGATTGAAACTCTTGGACCGCTGTGCGCGAATCTGCAGGATGACTCGTCCCCCCGGACGGGCGATGACAACCAGTTTGGTTGCCGGAAAGGTATCAGTTGCTTTCATCCATAGGTGGTTACCAATGATTTCAACCTGCAACTTGGGTTTAATGGCCGGTGGAATACCCATGCGTAGCACCGTCGCCTCAGGGATGGATAGGCGTTGTTCCGTGTTCACCGCGAGGTCGATTTCAAGTGGTACGTCAGGCCATTGATAGATGACCATTTCATCGCCATGCGCCACGCGGAAGAGCAATATTGGCCATAGAATACCGGTGAATAGTCCGCGGATAATGAACGGAAAAAAATTCATGATGTTGCGTCAGTAATGCGCTCGGGTGCTTGGGGCATCAAGTCTAACAGTAGTCCCCAAGGGTTGAACTCTGGGTCAATTGATTTAGCAATGATTTTCAAGTGATAGCGAATTTTGGCATCCTTGACTGATACGCCGCCAATGTTCTCCTTGAGCTCAACGTCCAACACGATCGTCCATTGCCCTGCGCCATCAAGTGAGACCGTATTGCGGAAGTCTGAATTTTCAATGGGCAGGATAAAACGGGTGCGACCCAATAATTCGGACGCGCGTTTTTCGCCGTCTCGTTTCAACCATGCTTTGAATCGCGGGGTAAGAAATTCGGTCAGGCGGTTCAAGTTTGCCGGGTAATCGGTAATACAGTTGTGTGGACAACGATTCAACTGTTGCCAAATGTATCCAGCAAAGTTGTAGACTTCCCATGGTTGTATGGTATTGAGAGCCACCTGATTCCCATATCTCAGATCAGGCGGAATACTGATACGTTGCACCTTCGCCGCATGCTGCCAGCCATACAGAGAGCCTAGCAGACTCAGCGCCAGAAACACGGATACGGCCCGCAGAGTTTGAATGTGACTGTAAAGATTGGCGTCCGCGTGAAGATATTTCGGCATCGAATTAATCCTCCCGCACCGTCGACCAGCGCCCGGACTTGTAGATCAAATTTCTGCCGAACAATGGATGAAATTGACAACTGAGCATCCGTAGGTGCCAACCGTCGGGTTTCCCTGACTTGATGGATTGAAATAATTTGGCGACTGTAGCCACGATGACGAGTACGCCGCCCAAAAATAAAGCAAATCCAAGAAACAGGGCATGCAATCCATCCAGCATGGAAAACCCAATCACGAGTGCCATCGGTAACCACAGACAGCCAACGGTCCCGACCATTGAAAGCAGTTCGGAAGCACTGCAACCTCGGTAGAGCCGTGTTTCATAGTCTAATGGTGCGCAGGGTACCAACATGGTTAGATGGTCAGAATGTCACTCAGTCTTTCAGAGCCCCACCAGGCCCCGAAAATGACCACTAGTATGACCAGCAGACCTGCACCAAAATACACACTGAACCGACCCCATTCACCTTTTCTTCGTGCATCATTCACTTCCGCGATCAGGCCACTGGAAAACCCAATCAGCGCGAACACGACGATGATGGTCAATCCGATGAATATGATGTAGCGAATGCTTGCCACAACGTACGCGATCGGATCATCTTCGCTGAAAGTTTCCGAGCCAATTTTGGGTGGTGCTGGCAGAGTACTCTGTGCATCGCAGGTGGTAGCCACGAACCAGAATGCGGTTGCCAATAGTATCATCAACCATTGCCAGTTGGTGTGTTTCTCGAATGTCAGTATTTTGTTCATGTCATAGAAATGCAATTAGTGTTAAAACAATCAGTACCACGCAGAGTGAGCGAAAACACTCAAAGATTAAATCGATGAAACCCATATGATGGCCGCGCATCTGTCCGAAAGAGCAGTGTACTACCCAAATCCACCAAGCGATGGCGATGGCTGCGAGCGTGCTTCCAATGATGACCTTGAGCACTGCAAAATCGAAACCAAGATTAATTCCGAGACCATCCATGATTACCTTCCATAATTCCCGATGATCGGTGCTAAGTTTCTCGGTGCATACACCGGAGTTTTGATATGCGCCTGAATGCCCTGCACAATGGATAACAGATCAGTGCGCAGTTGATAATAGTCAAAGCGTAAACGCGCATCAGGGATGACGTGAAATTCAGCTTCTCGGATCAGTGCTTCCAATTCTTCAATGGCATCCACTAGTCGAGTCAGTATCTGTTGTTCTGAAGAACCGCTCTGTGATACGACCATGGGCGAGTGATGATAGGGTTGTGATTGAGGGACGATGATGGTTGCCGGAGTTGGTTGATCAGTTATTTTTTCTCCTGATGCACAGGCAGTCAGTAGGGCGACCGCCAACGATAGCATAACGGTGCGAAGCGGTCGCAGCGCGAATGGTTCGATTGTTGTATTGTCGCGCGCCAAGCTCCTCGATACTAGAGTCGAAATTTCATGGTGCAACGGGTGACAGTTTTCAGTAATCATTATTTAACGCTCAATTTACACGATAGATACCAGGCTTAACAGCAAGCATTCGTCCTTCGGCCGGTCGGATGGTAATTTGACCGTCACGAATTTCTTTGCGTGGAATCTGATTCGAAACGACCCAAGTTCTCAAATCCGCATCGCTATAGCTGGTTTGCACATAAATATCCAAGGTTCCGCCATGTTCAACATGTTCAAGTCCATTCTGTAACTGTTGAGTGCACGATGCGTGACTGCAGTGAAAATCGGTGACCAGTAACAGTCGAGTACCTTTCTGCTTTGCAGACAACGTTCTAATCGCATCGGAGTATGCTGCTTCAAATTTCAGGATGGCGGTGGTGGTTTGGAGCTGTCGCTGTGCGAATAGTTTGGCGTAGTGGTTACGTTGCGCATCACTGACGGCGAAAATTCCTAGCCACTCTAAGGGTGTTATTTCGGCCGACAACAATCCTTGGTGCTGAGTTTGGAGCTGTTTGCTCTGCCGGTACTCTTGGACCGACAATTCCCAAGCTTTAGCCATCTCCAATTCTGCTTGCGTCATTTCCACACCGATGTTTTCGGACCTTTGAATGGAATCTGCTCTGCTCGGCGGTAGCCAGGTCAATAGAGTAACCGTCATCATGGTACAGATCATGGTCATGAGATGTTTCATAGTCGTTACTTCAGTTGTTGGGTGTGGGTTGAGCATTGCAATCAATGGGGGCAGAGGACCGGAAAATTCCACCGGTTAACTTGATTCTAGCCTGACACCCGGACCAATACTGTGTGGCCCGAATCCGCTTGAAATAGCGCGGTCCGTTCGCGCGGATCAATTTCCAACAGCTGCCAACCGGCGCGAAAAGAGTGCAGACCGATCATGGCAAACTTTCCATCCAACTCAATCACGGCATTCCATTCGTTGTTCCAGCGATCAATAGCAATCAGACGAAAAGGCGGCACCTGCTCTTTGGTTTGTTGGGTAGCGTCAGATTCATGCAGCGTCGAGTTGAGTTGTGTTATGCTCTCCTCTAAGTTCATCATTCGTTCTTCCAGACGGTCGGTTGTAGATGACTGTATTGCGGCAATTGATTCGAGCATCGGTACCATTTCGGCCATCGGTTGCAGTCGGTCATCAAAATACAGCAAAGCATCATTCTGTTGTTTGAATCCCAAATGGATTTCTTCTAGGATGGTAAGCACTTTGAGTTCCGTATCAGTGGTCAATGCAGCTGTTGATTCTTGCGCGGATATATCATTGAGGGGGGAGTCGGTCAGCATGATGGCCTCATGTTCGGCGTCAGAGTCTGACTCCAAAGCATTGGCGTCGATGATTTCCTGTACCGACGCCGGCGGCAACTCAGAACTGCGGACACTCGAACGCGATAACCATTGCGCTAGGAAAGTACCAGCCACCATGCTCAGTACAGTGCCTGCAAGCAGGAATTTGAGGGATAGTTTTCCCGAAAGTTTCATGTTTGGGTTACATTCCTATATTAAGTTCCATGTCAATCGCCCAACCTAGCGGTTACCACTGACTGTGAATGATCGAACATCCTCTCAATCGTCTGATCAACAGGGAACTTACTTAAAACTTGAATCGTCATCCGATTAATCGCCAGCCGAGGATGCCGACCGCTGATAGACTCAATCCGACACCGAAGGGTTTTTCTTCTCGCCTCAGGTAGAACATCAACATCAGCAGTGCTCCACCTACTACCAGAAAAGGTAGCGATGAAAGACCCAACCAAGCACCAAGCGCACCAAGAAATTTAGCATCGCCAAGTCCTATGCCGGTCACTCCGAACCGGTATTTTTGGTAGATGCGCAACGTCTGTACACTACAGAATCCTGCTATCACACCTCCAAGAGCGGCATCGAAGTCAACAATGATGTCGAAATAATTGACGATAATGCCTGCGATGGCTAAGGGGAATACGATGACATCGGCAAGCTGGTTGCACCGATGATCCTGAACCGCCAAGATGGCTGCCAAGACACCAAAGACCGTAAACAGCAGTAACTGAAACATGGTTATCTGCATAACACTAGTTCGGTGCAATGGAAGGTGAGATCATTGAAAATTTTTGTGAACTATGATTCATCGTTGAGATGTCAAGTGTGAGTAGCATTGGGCACGTCGATCGTTAACACCGACTGACGCCACAAATACCACCGTCGCAGTTACCACTGGCAATGAAGCAGCACGAGGTATAAATCCGCACGGAGTGAGTGTTGCAGCCTAACGTCTCCTGATTCCGTGTTCGGTAGGTACGTGTAACTGAGGTGCTGCGATAGCTGCCACAGTAATGACATTCTCCACCGCAGGTCAGCTGTCCTGGGTTGTCGCGCAGCACTGATGCTCTTGACGGGGTGCAAGCTGGATTCGAATTGTTGGACAAATTGAGAATGTTCTGCGAATTCTGCGCGATTCGCTGACGATTTCTCTCGATGGCCTCGGTATTGACCGCCACCTGGTCACCAAGGGTGTCGATATCGGCGGCATTTTTTGCAATCTCCTGCCGATTGGTTGAAATGGCTCTAGTATTCGTTTGAATGTTCAGTTCATTGGTGGTTACCCGAGATGAAAGTCGATTGATTTCTGAGTCAATTCGGAGTACATCGGGGGCTTGGTTGAATCGGTTAAATCCTGCGCCTGTCACGCCATCATGCGGCTCTATTTGGAGCTGGTCAAGTTCGGCAGATGAAGCCTGCAGGCGGTTGGCTTCAATGTTTCCGGTGACCACCAGGTCGCCGGTTGTGGTACTCACTTCGACATCCCCTAACCCCTCGACAATTAAACCATCCTCCGACATGTTGACCTGCATGCCATTTTCAAAATTCACCCCGGCAGTCATTTCATTGCCACCATCAAGCCGCAGGAATGGTGCATCACCGCTAGCCAACGCGCCAACCCGCGCTTGGAGACGGGAAAAATCTTCTACTTTGGCTGGATCGTAGTTGGGATCACTCTGATCAAAAATGACGGATGATGGATCGGATTCCGCGAACGTCAGCTCAAAGAAATTCATAACGCCAGCCCCGGTTTGTTCAGTTGCAGTTTGAAACGCAGCAGCGGCGAGATCGGGGCGCGCATCGGGTAATCCGTCGCCATCGGCATCATTACCACTCCGAAACACACCAAAGTCAATGACACCAAGCGTTCCAGTTGGATTGAGGGTGACCTCAATTTCCAACTGACCAAAGGTCACTGGGTCACCCGCGGTAGCTGTCAAGTAGGGTATCGTGGTCTCCGCACCGAATGAGCAGGATAAAAAACGGAGACCGTTCGGGTCGGTGCAGTCTTGTAGTGCACTGAGGTTATAGGTACCACTTGCACCTGGTGGTGATTCAGCCAGCCAGTTCGACGCAGCACGCGCGTAAGTTGCGATTGCACGGCCGGCATGTCGTGCATTATCTAATTCCATCTGGCTCAACCGATTCTGGGTCCAAATTGCCAAAATCGTAACACCAATACCCAACACGATCATGGTTTCCGCCAGGGAGATCACACCTTTCTGGCAGGCATGGTATCGGCGAGAATATAGTTTGTTTCGCAACTTAATCATGGGTCTCGCGTCTCTAACCTCTAAATGTCCATACGACATCATTAGGTGGTGTTGTGGAACAGAGGTCGGCTATGTCCGCCGTATTGACGGTGTTGGGGTCTGAAGGTGCGTCGGCGCTGAGATCAAGCACATTGCCACCGATATCAACCGATTCCGCCATTTCTGCTGTTGTCGCAACCAGCGATGCACATGCCGCATCCGGCATTCCAGTGAATTCCACTGAGAACGACTGACCGGCTCCGGTGATTTCCACATCACCGTTCCAAGGATGCTGTGGCGCAGTTTCCCCCTCAATAATGAAATGTTGAGGAAAGCCCGCCAAATTGCGCGCGAGCGCAGTATTCAGACCGGTGAAATTGTTACGCACACCGAAGGTCATGCGTACCGTGGATACGATCTGAGTTAGTCCATTCATCCCGGTTGATGCGTTGCGAGCGGCGACCAAAGCGGGAATACCAGCAAAGACAACGGCCAGTACGGTCGCACCAACGCCAAGTGCAATCAGTGTTTCAGCAACCGTTATTGCTCCTTTCTGTTGTTCAGTTTTTGGTGTACTTCGAACTATCCTGATGGCGAGTTGAAAGAAAAAATGTACGGATTTCATAGTATGACTCCTTAAGATGATGATGAAGTTAGAATGTCATGTTCTGCAACGAAAAGACAACTCGTGCGATACCGATATAAATCCAAATTGAGATGATGCCGATGCCAAGCAGTAAAATCGCCGATAGCATTTTGGTCGTGCGTTCAAGTTTCCGCAACGCCTGTTCCAATTCTTCATCGGCGATTCTTTCGGCATGCACGGAAAAATCGCCGATGCGTTCGTAAATACGTAACGTATCCAGTGTTTCAGCGGAAAAGAGTCCGGTGTCAAGCGCTTGGTCGACACTGTTGCCACGATAAAGATTGGAACGCATAGTGCGCACATGCGATGCCAGATATTTTGGCAATCCGTTTTCCAGTTCACTCATCGCTCTAAATCTTTGTACTCCGGCCCGCATTAGAGAGATTAAGGCGTGGAAAACTTCGGGTCCGGTGAACTGTCGATACAGCGCGAATGGCGGATACCAGTCAAAATAACTGCGCAGTGCGCCAGTCCAGCGAGGGGCCGCCCATACCGATAAACCAATGATCAGGGTAAATACAGTGGTGAGGACGATACCCCAGCTGGAGAGAAATTCAGAAAACTTCAACACACTTAGCGAAACCTGTGGCCACTTTGACTCGTCGAGAATTGATGTCATGGTTGATAGGGCATGGCCGGGCAGCTGGGAGATGACTAAACCGCCGCCAAACAGCAGAATGGTGGGGTAGGTTAATCCTGATATCAATGTGCCCCGCAGTTTACGCCGGACTGTTGCCATGCGCGCGGCTTGATCAAAGCCGTCGGCGATTCTACCTTCCTGTGTAATTTGAATGACGATCTGTTCTTCCTGTGGTATCCAGCCACTGGCCGCGGCTGAAAATCCACAGGTTCGTATCGCTTGGCGCTGATGTTCAACAAAACGTAAGGCGGTCGATTTCTCAACCTTGCTTTCGCACAGAAATTCAAGTGCCGAAGTAATCGGCACACCGGAACGACTGAGCGAAGCCAATCGCATCCACAGTCGCGCGCGAGTGGATGCGGATAAGTGAAAACGGCGTCTATAGAGTGAACTTGTCACGCGTTCAATCCAATCTTGAAACAGCATGGGTTAATCACAAAAGCTGAGTTGATGATTCATAGCAAACAGCTCGTTACTGATTGACGTGCGGGTTCCGTCAGTTTGTAGAGTGCCGATTTGCCACTCTACGTCAGTGGGTGACACCAGTCCTTGGGCAATCAGATGAATGCCATGTTGTTTGACCGGATGACCATTTAAGTCATTGAGCCAATATTGGCGGGCGCTGTGGTAGTCTTCTTTGCTCAGCCGATAGATCATCTCGTCATCGGGCACCACTATTTCTGCCATCACCGTGCGGCCATTGATTCCGCTGCCACGGCAGCTTTCGCAATAGGCATCACTTCTGTAATAAATATTGGACATATCAAGTCCATAGCTTTTGATGGCTGTTTTGGCTCGGTGCACGCTGTTCGTGCGGCGCTCAACGTTGTTGCCTTGATTGCGTCGCCAAATTTCCGCGTGTACCTTACAAAGAGGACAAAGTTTGGGAACCAGTGCTTGATAAATTAGTCCCTTCAGTACATCGGGTGAACACAGCAGTTTGGCGTTAATACCGAGGCCGGTGAGACGACTGACAATGCCCAGCGCGGTGGACGCGTGGACTGTCGTATAGACGCGGTGGCCTGACTGCGCGAATTTAATCGTTAGTAATCCCGACTGCTGGTCGCGAACTTCGCCGACCATTAGAGTGTCCGGGTCGCATCGCAGGGCGCCGCGGATTGCAAAAGTGAATTCGTCGCCCTCATAGTGTTCTTTTTTACGTATGACCGGCACCTGCGTTGCACCCGGTATCACTCGCTCTGGAGGATCTTCAACGGTAATGATGCGCAGTCGAAATTGATGCATTTCGAGTTCTTCATGTAACATGCTGACAATCGAGGTGCTTTTCCCGCTTCCTACGCCGCCGGCGATAACCAAAAGTCCAGAAGAGCGCTGGATGATCGTACGAATGGCTTGAATCTGGTCGAGTTCGTACCCCAAATCGTCAAGAAGCATGATGTCTTCGCTGCTTGGCAGTAATCGCAGAACCATGTCATAG
This sequence comes from Arenicellales bacterium, assembly GCA_965116205.1. Lineage (GTDB taxonomy): Bacteria > Pseudomonadota > Gammaproteobacteria > Arenicellales > JAJDZL01 > JAJDZL01. The sequence continues at coordinate 1,849,148 of OZ220493.1, forward strand.
CCATCCGGCGAAGCGGGAATGGTGCCCACTCGCACACGAATTCGTCGACCATTCGTCAAGATCGTATCCGCCACCGCATCCTGCGGTTCGTGACGATTCCAGGTTACTGCCTGATCGTGTCCCATCACCTCGTAAATGAAGCGGCACGTTTGGTCGGCAGTTAATTCCGGCCACTCCGCATAGTGAACGATTTGCCCGCTGATGCGAAAACTGACCGTCGCCGTCATTCGCCGTCGGACGATGTGAATGTCGGAGGCTTTTTCCATCACCGCTTTTGCCAGCAGAACGCGTACCGTATCCTGTCCTCTCTCATAATCAAGATCGGCGGTACTGGGGTTGGCGATTTTTTCCGCATCGGCATACACTTCTTCAAGATCACCGGGCGTTACTTCAATCTGATCAATAATCTGTACGTTCCGTTTTTTGAGATTTTCACGAAGTTGTGCCTTCAGTCGCGCCGGGTACTGTAAAGTTGTAAACAGAATGTAAGCTGCCGTCGGTGGTTCATCTTCGGCGATGGCAGCGTAAAACATGCGTTCGGCTGGGTTGATTGGTAACCAAGACCCGGGACCGCCAGTGAGAACTAATTTATAGGCCGGTAAGTTCGTGGTCATGGTGCCACAATCCTTTTCTGCACGGCGGCTGAAAGACCGGAAATTCCAATCGAAATTTCATGTCCGGAAACCTGCAGATGAATGCCTCTTGAATGTACGTTGGTAACCAACGCCAGACGAATCGAGTCGCCGGCCTGTAAACGGTATTCCCGACCATCTAAGCGCGCATAGGCGGTCAATGCATTCTGCGCGCCAACAATTGCATAGACTTCCAGATTTTGATCGAACCAATTCACTCGATCCAAGCCCGATTTGGAGTCATCATCAAGCATTTCATTGGACACTTGTGGTGGTTCATTGAGATTTTGATTCAACTCAGTTATCTGCGTGATCAATTGCTTGTATTCGAGCACCTGCCGTAATATTTCCTGTTGATTGTGGAGGCAATCCAATAATGCAACAATGCCGGCACTGTCATTGCAGACCGACGGAATTTCCGTATTCTGTTGAGCGGTTGCCAGATAAGGCAGACTCAACCACAAGCCGGCGAGTAATCTATTCAGCGTACGCATAGTAGTCTGCCTCCACTTCCCAGTCGAATAAATCGGCCAGTGTCACTTTGATTCGAGAAACGTGGAGCGGCAGATTCTGTAGGCTGACGGCACTCGCAATCAATTGATTGAGTCGATCACCGTCACCGCGCAACTTAGAGCGTGTAACCGGCAACTGCTGTGCATACCGTTCGGCTGATTTGAGAGTCCAATGACCGGGTAATCGTGCAAGTTGATCGAGCAATCGCATGCGCTCGGTATCGGTGCCGAGTAGTTTTTCAATCACGTCATCAGTTTGTCGAACGGGTGCAGTGAATGGAATGGTTTCCGTCAGCACATCAGTTCTGCTGTTGAATTCAAACTGTTTCGTTTCGAGATGGGTTGATATGTCATGCGCACTTCCATGTTCGCGGTACCAGGTGACCGATATCACATCATCCTGCCATTCATAGATTTGAGTTTTCCAGCCTCCCGCCCGCAGAGGACGATCAAAGATGGCATCTGCAAAGGTGGCTAACAGTGCCGGGACGTGTTGACCGATGGTTTGTTGCAAAGCACTCTTTTCCCGCTCAAATATTTGTTCGGACACCTGCTGACTGGTTAATGCTTCGTGGTCAATGGTATTGATGTATCTTAATATCTGCCAACCACCAGCGGTCAGACAGAACAGCACAACCACAGCGACCATACTCAGTGTAGCGGCCTTCAGCTGGCGCGTCTGCAGGGGTTGGCAGACAATTTCGGGTTTCGGTATACTCCCCTCGACGAGTTCAGCAAAGTCCAGTTGTTGCACGCCTTGAATATCAAAAGTACCGGATTTGTCATAGAAAGGAATTTGTTTACCAGAGATGTCAGTTTGTATCTCTGTCAGTCGCTCAGCGATTAGATCTTTGTTGCCGACCAAGTCTCCGGCGGGGAATACTGCACCATCTTCAATCGTGCATAGCCAGAACAGATCGTCAGACAAAGGTTCGATAAGAACGACTGAACGTTGCATCTGGGCAAGTTGTACGGCACCACTGGTCAATCCCAGATGTTCCTTATTGGTGGTTGCCCCCAATTGACAACCGACTGGTGTTTCCATTTCCACGTAGCCGACTATTTCTTTTTCCAAGGACTGAAGTTCGCGAACTTTTCGGCGTTCGCGACCAGTCGGCGGCCATACAACGGGTGCCAGCCAGGTCAGTCCAATGACGGTATCTTGATCACATAAACGATGAATGGTCACTTTGTCGTCGCCATTGTCGGTGTCCGGAAAAATCAATAGTCGGACGAATGATGTATGGAGTGATAAGAAGTACCAAACTGGTACGGGTTGTTTTGATTTTCGATTCTGAACCGGCCAGCGCTTTGGATCTGGAATCGTCAGTTCGAAAGGTATCTAAACCGGCGACGAACAGGAGTTCGCCGGAATTCAGTATGACCGGTAGCAGTGCTGAACGAGATTCCAGGTTGGGCAGTTGGATCACCGGGTCATCAGGACCGGCATCTTTGGGAAAACGAGAGATTTCTTTGATTCTACTGGTCCGTACTGTTAGGTTTAACATGATGCGGTCACTGTCTGGCAAGATGCGCGGCAACATGTTGATGGCAATGCCATCCTGTATTTTTCCGGGTAGCAGACGCACAGCAGTCGTTCCTTCTCGATTAACGACTTCTCGTTTTTCAAGATAAGATGTCTCATCACCAAAAAACACCGGCACCGGCATTCCATTCAGACCACGGATGACAGTTGAAGTCAGTTTTGCCACTCGACTGTCACCCGCGGATTTGCGCAATATCAGTTCGATATCACTTGCATCAACCTGTTGCTTCGCTGTTTGAGTCAACTTCAGACCGAGTAAACTGCCTTTGTCATCACTGCCGAACTTGACTCTAGCCGCTCTATTCCCAAACGCGTTCTTCACGAATCCGGCCATATTGAAACCGGCAGCCGCATCTTCACTTTGATGAATTTCGTAAAGGTCAAAGTTGACGAGCACCTGGGTGGTTAAATTTTGGTTTTTGATGGCCACCCAGTCGGCTATTCTCTGCAATGCCTCCGGTGTGTCGATGACGGTCAGTTCGCCTGAGAGACGATTGATTGAGTAAGTGCCGATGGGAGTCAGCAGACTGGCCAAGGAGGCGTCAATCTGTGTCCAGTAATCTGAGGTGTCGTGCGACACGACAACCTGGTCCTGAGCGCGCAGATCGGAACCGCTGGAGTCGCCTTGTGAGGATCCCGAAAGCCCGACCGAAGCCTGCCACTTGGCATTGATGGTCGGGACAAATAGTGTCCATACACCAAGCTCGGTTTGAAAAACTTCAATCTTATCATGGCGAAATCGCCAACTGTATCCTAATTGCCCCGTAATGTAGTTCAGCGCCCCCCGGGCTTCTCCATGCCAATTCACAGTGGGCAGTTCGACTGCCTGAAGATGTGTGGGAATGATTATGGGCTCATCAATTTGTGCAGCAATTTGGTGAGTCAGTTCGACCAGAGAAACCGGTTCAATGAAGGTGAGCTTGATCGTGCGCGACAGTGTGACCGGTTCCGGAATGGGTGAAGTGACCGATTGCACCGGCAGATGTGGGCCGATCCATGCCTGTGAGTATTCCTGGACCATCAGTTCTGCTGGCAATTCACTGCTGGACTCAGTTGTACGGTTGATTTCAGTCGCTACTTCGTCAACAAACTCTTCAGTTGTAGTACTAATCTCTTTTGGCAACCGACAGGCTGTGACAAGTACCATTGAAAGCAGAAACAATATGGTATTCATGATGCGTCTGACATTCATTCCGATGGCACCTGAAGTGACACACCTGGCCCAATTACCAGCACCGAGTTGCCATTGAAAAATTTAGCCACCAGCGGTACCGGCGCTTCTCGGTAGTGCTCCAGTAGTGAGCCCACCGCGTCGATCATCGTTCCATGAAAAGTTGAAGAATGTGTAATCGCATAATCATGTCGACTGCGCCATTCCAGTGACCAGTTGTTTAGTTGCACCCAATTTTCCAAGTTCTCTCGCAGTGTTTTGGAAGCCTGTAAATGCCAGATTTTCGATTTTGCTCCGGTAGAACTGTTTATGTTGTCGGATGAGTCTATTGGGGCGGTTTCAACCTTAGGTTCAACCGGGTGAGGGACTGGAGGGTGTGACGGCGTCGGGTCTATCGGCTCTGCACCGACTCGTTGAAACCACATAATGCGCCGGCTGGCATCTTCATGGAGCTGCCAAGGCGGTCCGACGATCGTTTTTACGGCCGATCTGAGATCCAACGGCCCTAAGGAACGATGTGCTTCAGGCAGCGACAGCTGGAGCGTTGGCTCAATATCTGTAGTGGTGACATGTCGATATCCAGAGCGGTGTAATATGTAATTGATCGCGGTGCCAACCGTCTCTACATGGGATGGAAAGTGGGTATCAATCACAGCAGAGAGCAGGTCGATCTGACTGGGTTTGGCGGCAAGCGTATGTAGGGAGTAGCGATGGACTCGCTGCAGGTCAAAACCATCAACCGTCGACGCACCCAGAAACAATGCCATCACGCTGATTATTTTGCTGCACAATTTACGTCTGAAAAGATTCATGGTTGGGAGTATGCGTCAGTTTGAGTGAAAATAAAAGGAACAATTCGATTTCCGAGAGGCACCAATTTATTGCATTGATTTCAGTTGACATGAGTTCTGCTCCACATGGTTCTCAAATGCGTTGGTGGGAAATTTTCCGATCAGGTAATTTCGTGCTTTCCAGGCTAAGGCGCTTGATGAAAAGATGGCTTTTGAATCGTTTTCTAATATTCTGACCCAGTCAAGCACGTAGGATTCATGCCGCATTTCACCAAGAATCTGAAAGTCAGCACAAAGAAAAGCGGAACCGATTTCAGCAATGAGCTCTTCCAGCGCATAGCCTTCGGATCTGAATGGGTAGGGTTCCACGATGCCGGTGCGATTCAACCGGGTTTTGTGTCCCGTCCAGTGTGTCAGTTCATGTAACAAGGTGCTGTAATATCCGGCAGACGAATCGAATGCTCCCTTGGGTGGCATGCATATCACGTCTGAGTTGGGGAAATAGGTAGCCGTAGAACCGGCATGTCGAATCTTGGCACCACAATACTTGATCAAGTCATCGGCACTGTGATGCGGTTGCCAATGGTGTACTTGAACTTGAAAGGGATCGCGACCTCTGACTACTTCTTTCGGAAGTCCAATGCACTGTTCGACGTTGAATAACGTGTAGGCGCGCGCGATTCTATAGTTGCGCGGCGGCTCTACATTATTTTCACGCTCCTTTTCGGTGCTTGATGGTTGTGAAACATCTATGTTTTTAAATAGAACAGCGATAGTGCCTTTCTCTCCTTTGCGAATTTTGCCACCAAGTTTTTTTGCCTGTCTAAACGATAACCACCGGTCGTATTCATAGCTATGGGTGATGGCGGCAGCCCACAGAATGGTAACATTGATTCCAGAGTATCGACGTTCCGTGCCGGCGTTTACCGGAAAACCTGAGGTGGATGAACACTCAGACCAAGGTTTTCGCCAAGGTGGCGCACCGGTTTTCAGTGCATCAATGAATACTTTGGTAACTTTTGCGAAGACGCTTGTCGATTGGTCAGAAGACATAATTTTTGCCGTGTTGGTTGAACTCAGTGCAAAAGTTACTTTGTTTTGCAACAGATCGGCTGAAAAATCAGATTCCAAGCAAGTTGGAATTTATGAGGTGGAACACCGGTCGACAGTGTTGTGTCGAGACGGATGAATGAAGTTGTGAGACGAGGCGGCGGTTTAGCTTATATCTTGGAGAGCTAGAGCTTTATGACTCCTTGTTGTTCATCGCTCGTGCTAGTGTTCGCTGTTCGTATCTGCGTCTGGTTGCAGAGAGCTGGTTTCTGATTATTTTTCGTTCGACACGTTGCCGGCAGATTGACTCGGCATTTTCGATTTGAAATTGGCCATCGTCTCTCAGACCGAGCCCATTTTCGGTGAGACGTTTGCAATAGGTTGACATCAGCGAGACCGGGTTCCAGACTGGCGCACACCGGTTGGCAAGTCCGGCTTTGATTCGACCATCCAGTTCATCAAGAAGCAGTTGATGCCACGAATCCCATGGATCCGGTGGGCTTGGTAGATTAGTTGGCAACCGTTTAAGGTTGAGTTCTATCAACTGCTTCTGATTTGCCGTTACGGATTCAGGATAAATCAGTTCCGCATCAAGTTCAGACTCCCCCTTGATACTCCAGCTACTACTGTAGTAGTTGTTATTTTTTACTACTTCCTTACTACTAGTAGTTACGGGAGAGTTAGAGCAAACTGAGGGGTTTTCATTATGAACATCATCTAAGCTATTGATATCACCGTAGTCCACTTCGTGAACTGCGGTGTTTTCTGCGACACTGTGGTGGGAGGTGCCATTTCCTCTACCATGTAGCCGCTCAACATCCATCAATTCAGGATAAGTACCGAAAAAACTGTTCTCAATGTCACCGCCTACTGACATCCATGCTTCCGCCCGTCTTTCGAAAGGATGTTGGTAATCTAGAACATCCTGTCCCTGATCCATTTCGTGACGTAGAGATGCCAAGATCAGCTCAGCTATTTTTCGTACATCAGAGTTTCGGTGCTTTCGGCAACTGCTGACATACTCCATGTAGTTGGCATCCAGTTCAAAGGTATCGGATAAATCCAACGGTTCGCCGTGGACCATATAAATGTTGCCATCCCTGATAATCTGTCCCGATTCATCACGTTCTTGGTCGCGGCACAGCAGTGTTAGCCAGCGCGTCATACGCAGCTTTGCTATGGAACTCGAGACGGTTCCGCGAGAGATGTTAAGCAACGACTGAATCTCGTCATAACTTGGAAAGGCAGTCATAGACATATCCGGCGTGCATCGACACCGGATAGTCAGCCAAACCAGTTTGTCATACGGGTTTAATACTGGATCGAAAATCAACAGGCGGGGATGCGAATCATACCAGTTGTCCGTAAAGATCATGCCAGTTAAGGCAGTTCCTGCGCGGCGAAAAATTTTCGCGGCGGATAGCACTCTCGACAGGTTGTGTTGAATTGATTTGGCTTCAGTTTTTTTTATCATCAAATGCACCTTCAGTAAACGTAGTTGACCGGAGCGTTATGAAACTTCGGCTGCCGAAGTTACTCACTCGTCGACACTACCAAGATTCACCACACTTCAGCATGGCGAGTGTTTAGGGACACCTGAGTGAACCATCGCTGTCCCAATCCCGGATCAAAATCCAGATGGTTCGAAGGTCGACTTGGCGCTTCAGCGCATTGAAAATGTCAAGAATTTCTTGAGGTCCGAGGTCCTTGGTAGCTTGCAACTTCCTTTGCACCGCCTGCCAGACCATTTTTTCGACTTCCAACGTTGGAATGGCGGGCCGGCCGCGCTTGTAATAAGGTAAACCCAGTTGAAACCGCTTAATTTTGAATTGGTTTCGGTTCATACCTGTCAGCGCGTGCATCATTTGTGGTGAAGCATCGCAGTTAACTAATTCGTTGATTAATTTTTCTTGGGCATTTTCTCTAAGAATGTAGTCGATCAATCGCCAGTAGAGGCTACGGTCCAATTTGATCATCAGGAAATGTGACTTCATTGATGCCAGACGTAGTGTGTCAGCAGTCGACAGCGAACTTAAGGCGCGTACTTCACTGGGACCAAATCCCATCTCATAAAGCGCGTCATAATCTCCCTCTTCTGCGCAACGGTGAAAGAAAATCATGATGGAGCGAATTAATTCAGTTTCTTTGTTGATAGGCATTAGATTTTCTCCATTTGTTTGGGTGCCTGAAATATGTGAACGTTGTTGTCGGTCGCCAATTGATGAATGCATCGATAGGCCTCTGTCAAACTGAGCAAGTGACTCCAGACCTCGTTGTCGAGCTGGCGCAGACAAAGGTTAAAAAGTCCCAAGTGCGGCACGTTGCACCTCATTCTTTTTCTTGCGTGAGCAATCAGGGTCTTTGAATCACCGGATTTGATGAAATGAATTAGATCGGTATTGCCAATCAGCTTTACCGTGTGTGGACGAGCGCATTCAATGGCCCATTGCAAATCAGAGAACTCCATGAGTAACCACCACAATGCGTCACGCGTTGCTGCAGTCCTAGGATTTTCTAGTTTACCGGCCGGCGGGTAATCTGCGACGAGATAGCCAATCCCCCAACTATCGGTGTTTAGAATAATGTTGTTTCGTGTATCAGAGTTGTTTAGAAAGCCGTATCGTTTGGCGATAATGGAGGCGGCTTTAAAGGCTTTTATTCGCAGTTTGGCAAGCTTCTCTTCCAATGCTGACTGTCCCTGCCTGGTTGTTTTTCCTTTAGATAACGGTTGTCGCGGAGTGGAATTTTCACCAGCAACATTCGGTAGTGCCGGCGCGCCTTTTGCGTCATCTGACTGATTATTCAGATGCTGGTCTGGTTGATGTGTTGATTGGTTGGCGGTTGAACCGTTTTCTGACGAGTTGCCAGGTACTTTTTCCAATTCGGCTTTTGCAGATTTATTAATCTGATTTTGTTCAAATACTTTTAATGCCGGGAAGATTTTTTCGAAGGATTCTTCAAGGGGTTCCGATGACAGATTCAAATATCCATCAAGTCGCAATGAGACATCCTGAATGGAGGCTTTGACGGTTGCTGTGAGATTGGTTTCAAGGGACCGTCGAAATATTTTTTCGTTCCATTCTGATTCCGAGTAATCGTTTAATACTCGCTTGAAAAGTTCATTAGCCTCATTTTCCGTTCTTTTGAATTCATGACATACACTGACAACCGCTTTTTGCATTCGGCGTAAGTTTTGAATGGGTCGGCGCCCCATGGATTGGCAGGCCGTAGAAGGCAGGTGTGGTTCTACCAGGTCGGCGGCGTAAAGCATGATCGAAAGCGAGCTCAGGGTGAGGCTATATCCTTTTTTTATCAGTTTCGAATGGCACTGCCGAATCGACAGTTCTTCATCTTCCGACTCATTCTGCAAGTATTCGACTGCTGCTTTGATGCCGACGGATTTATCAATGAAACACAATGACTTACGCATTTCATTTTCCTGAAGATGGCCGATGATAGCATCGGACTCATGCCCTGACCAAGGAATGAAAGAGCATTCAACAAAACGAAACCTGTGGTCCCCGGTTTCATCAAATAGTTCTTTAACGGCTTGTAACCTCGTGTTGCCTCCCTTGTAGACGACAAAATCCACTTCATCCGGTCGGCGGCTCACAACCAGTGGTTGATTAAGACCATCTTTGGAGATTGAATCTTTGATCTTATAGTAGTTTGGATTGTTGAACCGGCGTGGATTTTTGTCGTATTGTTTTACTCGAGCGATCGGTAAAAAAAGCAATGCTCGTTCGTTCAATGTGTCCCAATATGGCGTACCGCTGGATTGGGCCGGAGAATCAGTCTGCATGGATAATGGATGTTTTTGCATTTTTAAAACCTCAGGTCGAATGATTAACAAAATAAACTGACGTAATTCGCTATTACTCAGTCAGATAGGTTGCTATCTGACGGATCATTTCAAATCTACACGTCGTGTACATCAGTGCATGACAAAGCCTCAATATTTCTGAACTCAAATGCAGGTGGCTTCATTGATGACCGGAATCGCAAGAAAGTTGATTGAGTTGGCGAAGTCGAAGTCCAACATCTGATTTATTGAAGTACCACAATTTATTGAGCTCTGTGCAGTGATAAATTCCTCCAAATTGGACAAAATCAGGGTGTTTACCAGGTAAACACCCTCAAAAACTGCGATTTTGTTCACGTTTAATGGTGGTCCATGATCGTCGGACCGGTCGGTGTCCATGTCAGCAGTTGTGATCATGACTGGGTTAAGTAGCGATTTGTCACTGAGATGAATGTCAATCAGTTCGATGCATGTTTCAATCGAGTCGGCTGGATGACAAAGAGAAGTGTTTACCAGGTAAACACTTGCAAAGTTCAAATTTTTCATGTTTCTATTTTTGTTAGGTTGAGAACTCACCATCCACCCTGAGATCACAGTTTTTGCTGATAGTGCGAATTGCGATATTGACACGGTTGACAATGCAACGTTTAGTACGTTGAAAACCATGGACAGGTTAAAAAAGGGTGTTTACCTGGTAAACACCCTCAAAATTTTCGATGTTACCAACCCAAAATCGCTTATTACGCCGGGCTGTTCGTTTTTGAGTCGGATCAGCAGGTGTTGGAATAGTTACACGGGATGATGGCCTTTCATCAATAAGATAACTATGATCGGTGTTAGTGTGTGCTGCTATTAAGGCCGTGGGTTGACACAGAAACAGGGTGTTTACCAGGTAAACACTTGCAAAGTTACCATGATCTGGGCAAGTGCCGTTGTGCTCTTGTAAATTGGTTAAATCCTGAGAACTGGATTTTCCTACCACTTTTGTTCCAAAGGTTACAAGAAATTTCGAAATGTAAGAATTGAGTCGTTCTACGAATGAAAAGTGATAGTCAGCTCTCAAATTCTGTTGGCGATTCACATCAGTTGGAATAAACTTTTGCATGGAAATCAGAAAGCTAAACGGCTCTGTTTGTAGCAGACTTAGGCCGCTCAACAGGCAAATGTAGCGCTCGAATTCCGGTTCGTTGTATGGTCGATTGTTACGCTTTGCTTGTCTGCATTTGAGGCGCTGCGAAAGCTGAAACTGCTTGATGGAAAAAGACAGTCGGTCTGGGTAGTTGTAGAATTGGTTGAATGATGGTGAAGTGGCACAGTGAAAATGATCTGTCCTAATACTGTTAACCATAGGAAGGGACGTAATTTTATGAATGACAGAAAATACCTTTCTCTCTTGCATTGGCGTAAGAATTAAAGTGGATTCACCCAATCTGACCAGCGAGTTTCTGAGTTTGAAAATGTTGTTGGCTGGTATAATCCTGTAAGCCATTTCTTTGTGCATGTCTAAAATTTTCTTGGCTTGTAACTCGAATGATAAAACCTGAGTCTTAATCAGGTTTTATTGAGAATTCCACCCAAAATGTGCTTTTCTCAAGTCTTTTGAGGTGGCTTCAGGGTGGAGGCTTTGATTTCGTATTGCATTGCACCAAAAATTGATGTTTAACTGTTCTTCTGACTATGGTGCTACCGTTCGGTTTTACATATTAGTGGTGGGAGGATAAATCGAAGCATGAAACTTGCGAAAGCGTGAATTTGATTTTCAGCTTGTCGGCGCGAAAAATCGGCTAAAGCGAATGTTTGTTTGCTTACCATGGCGTCGGACTTGATATCTGTTATGAGAAATATCCGGCAAAAGACTAAAGCAATCAGGGCGGGACAGACCCGAACCTCAGCCCGGGAACACAGCGATCCCATTTTTGCAACTTCGAGTTTTGTCTTCGACAGTGCTGAGCACGCTGCTCGTATGTTTGCCGAAAAAGATAAGGGCAACATTTATTCCAGATTTACCAATCCAACCACGCGCGCTTTCGAGGAGCGGCTTGCCAGTCTTGAAAATGCACAATTTTGCAGCGCAACATCTTCAGGCATGTCAGCCATCTTAGCGCTTTGTATGTGCGCACTTCAGTCGGGTGATCATATTGTCGCGACAAGGGGGCTATTTGGTTCGACGGTAAACCTGTTCGGTAATATCTTGAAACGGTTCGAGATATCGACGTGTTTCTATTCGCCAGACGAAATTTGCCAGATTTCGCCAGATGCCGCAACCAAAATGATTTTTGTTGAAACGCCATCCAATCCTCTCTGTGAAATTGTTGATATCATTCAACTGGCAGAAATCAGCAAGAGTCTTCCCAACTGCATTCTAGCTGTTGATAACTGCGCCTGTACGCCTTTTCTACAGCAGCCCTTAATGCTTGGTGCGGATGTTGTTGTTCACTCGTCGACTAAGTTTATAGATGGTCAGGGTCGAGCAATCGGTGGTGCTGTATTGACCAATAATGCGGAGCTGGCAAAGGCAGTCTATGGTTTTTTACGCACAGCCGGTCCTACGATGAGTCCATTCAACGCATGGGTCTTTCACAAAGGACTTGAGACACTGGCCGTCAGAATGAAAGCATCATGTGCAAGCGCAAAAAAAATTGCCAACTGGCTACAGGACAAGCCCAACATATCGCGGGTGTTTTATCCGGGGCTACTGAGTCATCCGGGACACGAATTGGCTGCTCTCCAACAAAAGGATTTTGGAGCTTTGCTGTCCTTTGAAGTCCGAGGAGGGAAAGCCGCCGCTTGGAAGTTCATCAATAGCGTGAGTATTTTTTCCCTTACCGCAAATTTGGGAGATGTTAAGAGCACCATTACCCATCCTGCTTCCACAACTCATTCGAGAGTAAAAGATTTGGACCGCAAACGAATGGGAATTAGTGATGGTTTGATTCGTCTTTCGGTCGGTTTGGAGGATGTACAGGACTTACTTGAAGACTTGCAATATGCTCTTGATTCAATTTGAAGAGTGTGGCATTCAGTCTCCAATATGAGCAGTGTATATAGTTACACGCTGTGAATGAAAATATCAAATTGCTGATGAGATGAAGCGAACTTCATCACACCACTTGTTTTCTGACGACATAACGCGCCACTATAAGTTTTATGTGAACCCTAGTGTCCGCGAAGGAATTTAGCTTTTGCTCAAGAGAAAAATAAATATAGTTAGTAAATTCATAATCTTACAGGATAGAAAAAAATGGTTAGGCGCTATCTAATGTGACGTCAGTTTGTTTCAGACCGGTGATGCAATGTCTTTTGACTGAGATTTCTTGAAACATCGTAAACCATCATGAATTAGTCGTTGAGGAAAGTGAAATAATGTCAGGTGGTCGGATATGTATCGTGCCCCCCAGTACCATTTACAGCACCTGTTTCTAGTCAGTTAGGTGCAGCAGGGTAGTGATGTTGCGATCGCTTTTCAAGTCTTGTACTTAAAAGCATATTGGCTGCGGCGGACATCGGTATCATTCAGTGAGAGGTACTGATACGACAGTTGTTTCATTTACTGGTCGCCTGAACACACGTGTCGACCATCACTTCGCATTTGAACGCAGATTGCTTCACAGAGCATATAGTGTGGGTTTATGATTCAGTCCCTTTAAGCCATGTCACCGGACGCGTAACGCATACATCTTTTTGTTGTAAAGTACTGGCCATCTCAATCCATCTGTGTTCAAGTACTGAACCGACTTTTTAGGTGCAGTCAAAATTGCTCTCCCCGTTCGACGACCATGCTAGTTCCTACCACTACCTATCGCTATGACCTATCACTAACTGACAAGTGTTGAATCTTCCGGTCGATCGGCGACTTATTCTCTCAACTTTTTCACACCCTCTTCAGGCCATTTGGCAAGATAGTGAGAATTCCAACAACATCGGCTGATGATTGAAACCAATTGAAGAGATGCCTGCAAGGCGAAGAAAGTAAATTCGTCGCCACCGAGATCGAATTTTTCTCACCTTGCGCACCACACCGGTGCTTTACTGACGTCATCCACCCGATGCATGGCGCCGAATGACACGATGCTGACGGGTATTCATTCCATGGTCATATAGGAGAAACACCGATGCCTAAGCAACCGAAACCACCAATCGACAAAATACCGGTGCGCGGACCCTGGCACGACCGTTATTTCAAAAGTAATTTCCAAACTCCCGAGCAGATCAGCTGGCTGTTACAGCTCGCTTTCGATGAAGAACAACTGAGTCGGTTCGATCTTGACACGCTGCGCATCGAGTCCAGCCATCACCCCAGCGAGGAAAACCTGAGTGAAATGATCTCCGACCGGGTGGTGAGTGTCCAACTCAAAAAGGGTGACCGGGTGGATCTTCACTTACTCATCGAACACAAGAGCAATCCCGATCCCAAACTGCTGTATCAGCTGCTCGACTATGTGACCCGACTGATGAAACAAGGGGCCTGCTCAATCATACCTATCGTCTTTTATCACGGACGTCAGGACTGGAATCCGACACTGACTGTCATCGCCGACCGGTACGTCGGGTATCCCGATGAATACCTGCGACTGTTCAAAGGTGTGCTGCTCCACTTCGGCACCTTCCTGATTAACGCGAGTGCCCGGTCGGTCCATAACCAGCTCAAAGAGATGTCACCGCAGCTGGGACTGTTACTCGACATCATGCTCAACATCATGGTTGCCGATGCCTCACACTATGTCGAGTGGCTACGGCGAGCAGCGCGGTTGGAACACTCGGTGCGCGGTCCGTTCATCGCCCGGTTGAAAGATTATGTCTGGAAAGAACGACCATCCATTACAATAGAGAGCGTTAGAGAATTACTATGGGCCGGTGGTCCGGGAGATGCACTCATGCAGGAAGCCATTGACATCTGGGAAAAATATAAGCCCGATTCGGGGCAGGAAATGTGGGATCTCGCTGTGGAACAGGGCGCGATTCAGGGTTGGGAGAAAGGCCTAAGAGAAGGACGTGAAGAAGGAATGAAAGAAGGGATAGAGAAAGGTCTTGCAGAAGGTTTGAATCAGGGACTTGGCAAAGGTTTCAAGGACGGTCTACAGCAGGGCCTTGAACAGGGTCTTGAGCAGGGTTTGGACAAGGGGTTGGAAAAGGGTACACGGGATGCCCGATGGTCGATCGCCAGGTCCATGATTGCTGAAGGTTACGACGATCGTGAAATTCAGACGCTGACCCAGCTGTCTAAGCAGGAAATCGCCACACTGAAAAATGGTGCGGCCTGATGCAGATATACACATAAAGTGGACTGCTATCAGTCAAAATAATGGGCATAGTGTTGGTAAGCATATGCACACAAGTGAGGGTGTTTACTTGGTCAATACCTCATCTACCAGGCAGTGCTTTTTCATATTTCCAAACAGTGTGTGACAGTTGTGTCCGGTCATCATGGGTTCAGATGTAAATTTGAAATCCCACCTGATGGCGAGGTTTGTTAAAGCTACTATTCATCAGAGTCAATGTGCATTTTGATGCCATTGGCCAACTATAAAATTAATCTGAAATGACTAAGACGCATTTAATCTAATCTGCGCGTAGCGTTTACTTTATCTTCTAGTTTCAACCGTTCTGACACAACGAAGTTTTAGTTTCAATCAATAAAGGCATTGTCTTTGGTATGGGGTGACTAAATACACAATATCTGAAACCTGCAACCGTACAAAATCTATGGTTCTTTCGGCAGTTAAACGCCGCGCTCGGCGCGCAACGAAACTGATTAACGTCCGTATTCGGCAATAGATGTATAACTCAGCATTGATTTACGGTCGGTTTAAGAAGTGCGCTCGCTACACGAGATGCGGGGCGGCGGTTCAGATTAGAAAATACGAACTCCGAAACTTTCAGCACATCCTCCAGTTTAACGCCGGTTTTTAAACCCATCCCATCCAACATATAAACTACGTCTTCAGTGGCAACGTTTCCACTTGCACCCGCTGCGTAGGGACAGCCACCTAAACCACCAATTGAACTGTCAATCACACTGATGTCATGCTCCAAGGCGACTGTAATGTTGGGGAGAGCTTGACCATAAGTGTCGTGGAAGTGTACGGCGATTGATTCCATTCCAATCACACTTGAAATTGCGCCTAACAGGTCGCGGGTGGAGTTGATGGTGCCGACCCCTATGGTGTCTCCAAGAGACACTTCATAACACCCCAGCTGAAATAACCGTTCGGCAACCTTCACTACTTCTCGGATGGCAACGTTTCCCTCAAAAGGGCAACCCAACGCGCAGGAAACATAACCTCGAACTGGAATACCCAATTCCCGGGCTTTTTGCACCACCGGTTCGAACCTCTTGAATGACTGTTCAATACTGCAGTTGATATTCCTCTGCGAGAAAGTTTCTGAAGCAGTGGAGAAAATCGCGATTTCATCCACATTGGCCGCAACGGCGTCATTCATTCCGCGCATATTGGGCACGAGTGCCACCAAAGTCACGTCATCTGATCGTTTGACTTTTTTCAGCACCGCTGCGGAATTGGCCATTTGCGGTACCCATTTGGGTGACACAAAACTGCCAACTTCTATCGTCTTCAGTCCACATGCCGACAACCGATTGACGACTTCAGAACGAAAATCTACGGAAGTATGTTCCGGTTCATTTTGCAGACCATCTCGTGGACCAACTTCTACCAGTCGAACATACTCTGATGAATGCCTGTACATCGTTTCAAAGTCAGTCAGACTGATTTAGGGGTTCGACGACGATACAGTCTGTTCCTTCATCTATCAATTGATTTTCTGCAAAAGGAGTGGCAATAACTTTTCCATCAAATGGGCTGGTAATTGGGTGTTCCATCTTCATTGCTTCAATAACGATCAGCATTTGACCTGCTGATACCGAATCACCCGTTTGAACCAATACTCGGGCAATTCTTCCGGGAAGTGGCGCCGCAAGTGATCCGGTAGCCGAGCTTACCGTGTCCGCTTGGGAAAGTCGCTCCGTCAGGCACAGTTGATACCGAGAACTCTGCCAAAAGAGATACACGGTATTTTGTAACATCACCACTGAAACAACCCAGTTCTTACCGTTGATGGTCATCTTTACTGTGTTGTCAGTCATTTTAAAATCCGTGCAGACCAATAGCTGATCCTTAATTTTGACGGTGATCTGTCGATTGTTGAATACCGCTCCGATGTTGTAAAGTCGTTCACCGACTTCGAAACTGCAGGCAAACTCTCTTTGTGAATACAATCGCCAGCCGCTGCGGTCACACCAAGGTGAATGATGATCATTGGACGCTTTTTCGTCTTTCGCTCGAGTCGCGATATAAAGTAGGCCGGCCGCCAAAATTTCATAGGGCAGCTCTTTTTTTGGAGATGCCAATTGCTGCCGGTGGTTTTCGACGTACTTGATATCAATCGTATCTGTTTGGAAAACAGGGTCATCCAGCAGTTTTGAAAGAAATTCAATATTGGTATCAACCCCCACAATGTGCAGTGCACTCAATCCCTGCTGCAGCCGTGCGATGGAATTTTTTCGCTCTGCTTCATGCACGACGACTTTCGCGATCAACGAGTCGTAATGCACGTCGACATGATCATCTTGACGATATCCCGTATGTATCTGCAACCGCTCTGATTCGATTGGCCAGCGCAAGTATCTGATGCCTCCGGGGGATGGTAAAAAGTTTTGTGCTGGGTTTTCCGCGTAGATGCGCGCCTGAATTGAATGTCCCATTGGTTTTTGCGGCACCATCTGCTGAGAAATCGCTTCACCGGCGGTGATTCTGAACTGCCATTCTACAAGATCGACTCCGGTGATCATCTCGGTGACCGGGTGTTCTACCTGCAGTCTGGTATTCATCTCGATGAAGTAAAAATCATCACCAGACAAAAGAAACTCTACGGTACCTACGTTGTGATAATCCAAAACTTGTGCCAGAGACTTCGCTGCCTCATACATATGATGTCTGGTTGTGTCATTGATCTCTGGGGCAGGTGCTTCTTCAACGATTTTTTGATATCGCCTTTGTGCAGAGCAGTCACGATCAAACAGATGAACAACGTTCCCATGTCGGTCTGCCGCAATCTGAACTTCGATATGTCTGGCGGCAGACAGATACTTTTCAACGATAATGAGGTCATCACCGAAAAATTCTCTTGCCTGCGCCCTGACCATCTCCAGTTGAGTAGTCATTTCAGTTTCGGTGTGGACGATGCTCATGCCTCGACCGCCTCCGCCCAGCGCGGCTTTAAGCAAAACTGGAAAGCCAATTTTGCGCGCCTGACTGAGTAGGTCTGCGCTTTCAGGCTCGGCTTCACGAAACCCCGGTAATATCGGGACGCCGGCTTGCATTGCGATTTTTGATGCTTCTGACTTGGAAGCCATGCATTGAAGGGCTTTCGCAGGTGGACCGATGAATGCAATCCCGGCATCGTCGCAGGCCGCTCTCAAAGCACTGTTTTCGGAGAGAAAGCCATATCCGGGATGAAGTGAGTCGGCGCCGGTCTGTTGTACCGCGTGCATGATTCGATCGACATTCAGGTAACTCTCTGATGGGCGCGAAGCTCCTAGGTAGACTGACTCGTCGGCTAGCGATACGTGAAGGGCGTTGCAGTCGGCGTCGGAATAAACTGCTACAGTAGGGAAGTGCAATCGACGAGCAGTGCGCATGATGCGACAGGCGATCTCCCCGCGATTGGCAATGAGCAGTTTACGGAACAACGGTTTGGTTCGGTCAGGAGTTGCGCCACTCAGGATGCCGTTTCGCAAAAAAGGCAGCCATGCCTTCGCAACCCTCTTCACCGGCTCTGATCTCAGCGATCAGGTTTGTAGTATGTGTTTGTACTTCACCATCCATAGCCGGCGACAGTGTGTCGACAACGAGCTGCTTGGCCATTTTCTGAGCTCGCGGACCACACGAAAGCAGTTCGCAAAGCAGTCGAGATTCGGTTTCCGCTAACGTTGATCGGTTGACCACTTCATGCACTAGGTTAGCACTGAGTGCGGCCGCCGCATCAAATTTTTCACCGGTTAGAATATAGCGTTTCGCCTTACGCGCACCCATTGCGTTAACAACGTACGGACCGATGACAGCCGGAATCAGTCCAAGCTTTACTTCGGATAAACTGAATACTGCCGAACGTTCCGCCACCACTATATCTAAACAGGCGACGATTCCAACACCGCCGCCGAAAATAGCACCATGCACCATACCTATAGTCGGTTTAGGAAAACTGTATAGCGTGTACATCATGTTCGCTATTCGCTTGGCATCGCGATGGTTTTCTGCCAGGGTGTAATCGGCACTGCGCTTCATCCAGTGCAGATCAGCGCCCGCGCAGAAACTCGTACCTGCACCTTTAACGCACACTATCTGTACAGCGTCATCTGTCTTCAGCAGTTGCAGAGCACCTTCGATTTCTTCAATCATTACTTCATTGAACGCATTGTGAACTTCAGGTCGATTGAGCAACAGCGTACAAACACCCGTTGAGCTCACATCAACGTCGATAGTGCGAAATCTAGTGGCTGACATGATCGACACTACATTCTGAAAACGCCAAATCGGGTCAGTTTGGTCGGTGCGTTATAGGCAGCGGATAATCCTAGCCCTAGCACGGTGCGCGTATCAATGGGATCAATAATCCCATCATCCCAGAGTCTTGCACTCGAATAGTAAGGACGTCCCTCCGCTTCGTAGCGGTCCAAGATCGACTGTTTGTATTGGCGCTGTGCTGACTCTGGCCAAGACCCCCCCTTCATCCCATCGGTCCGCACTTGTGTCAACACATTACCGGCCTGTTCGCCGCCCATGACGGAAATCCTGGCATTTGGCCACATCCAAAGAAAGCGCGGCGAATAGGCGCGCCCACACATGGCATAGTTTCCGGCACCAAAACTGCCACCGATAATGACCGTAAATTTAGGCACCTGCGCACAGGCGACTGCGGTAACCATCTTTGCACCGTCTTTGGCAATGCCGCCGGCTTCATACTTCTTGCCGACCATAAATCCGGAAATGTTCTGTAGAAAGATTAATGGGATGTTTCGCTTACAGCAAATCTCAATGAAATGTGTCGCTTTGAGCGCGCATTCCGAATAAAGAACGCCACTGTTGGCAATGATCCCCACTGGATAACCGATCAGGTGGGCAAATCCACACACTAGAGTTTCCCCATAAAGTCGTTTGAATTCGTGAAATTCACTGCCATCAGTGATCCGGGCAATGATTTCTCGCACCTCATAGGATTGTTTGAGATCTGTTGGCACGATGCCATAAATATCATCGACGTCATATAGTGGTGCCTGTGGTACTCGTATTTCAACGTCCAAGTGTTTCGGACGATTCAGAGTAGCGATGATATCTCTGATGATGGCTAGGGCGTGTACATCATCGTTGGCATAATGGTCGGTAATCCCGGACTGCCGCGAGTGCACATCGGCACCACCCAGCTCCTCTGCTGTAACGGACTCACCGGTTGCGGCTTTGACTAGTGGTGGTCCACCCAGAAAAATAGTGCCCTGCCCGCGCACGATGATGGACTCATCACACATGGAAGGTACATAAGCACCACCTGCGGTACAAGAGCCCATGACTGCGGCAATTTGAGGTATGCCGGCAGCTGACATGTTGGCTTGATTGAAAAAAATTCGTCCGAAATGTTCTCGATCTGGGAATACTTCATCCTGCTTGGGAAGAAAAGCTCCGCCTGAATCAACCAGATAGATGCATGGGAGGTGATTTTGGGAGGCGATTTCCTGAGCGCGTAAATGTTTCTTTACGGTCATCGGGTAATAAGTGCCGCCTTTGACCGTTGCATCGTTGGCAAAAATCATGCACTCGCGACCCTCTACCGATCCGATGCCCGTGACAATGCCAGCAGCGGGGACCGGATCGTCATACATTTCAAATGCAGCATAGGGTGCAATTTCGAGAAATGGTGCTCCACGGTCCAGCAATAGGCGGATCCGGTCCCGGGCGAGAAGTTTGCCCCGCGACTGATGTTTCATCCGGGCCTGTTCGCTACCGCCGGTTTGAATGGTAGTAAATGTCTGTCTCAGCTCGTCAACCAAGTTTGACATGGCTTGGTGCCGCGTTACAAACTCAGGACTTTGCCGGTTGATGTTGGATGGAATGGTGGGCATGAAGTTCAGTGCTACCCTACAGCCCTCGCGTTCACCATCCGCCGGTATTGATCCATGCCTCAAGGTGACTGAGACGATCATGTCCCCAGAAAGGCTCATTGTCAACGATGAAAAATGGTGAACCAAATACGCCGCGGGCAATGGCTTGGTCAGTTTCTTCTCGAACTTTGAGCTTGACCTCGGGATTCTGTAGCGCGGCCGCAGTTTTCGGTGCATCGTGACCGGACCGTGTGGCAATGTTGACAATCGTTGAGGTTTCGGCTATGTTCATGTCTTTGACAAAGTATGCGTGGAATATATTCTTAGCCAACTGTTTGGCGCGGGCGGTGCCGTACTGATTACTGACCCAATAAAAAGCGCGGTTGGCAGCGATGCTGGCGACCGGAAAGATGCTGGGTACTGCAAACTCTATTTCGTGAAACCGCGCCACTCGTGCTAGGTCGCGAGCACTATATTGATCAATCATCGGAATATCAACCAGTGGTTTGCGCCCCGTCACCTTCATTACCGCACCCATGACATAAGGGCGCCAATTGACTCGACAGTTACAGCGTTTTGCGAAATCTTCCATTGCCGCACTGGCAAAATAACCATAAGGTGAAGAAAAGTCAAAATAGAAATCAACGATTTTTGTCATCTTCGAAAAGCTCACGCTGAGGATTCATGGTTACTCACGAACGACGCCAACCGCTGCCGCTTCACCGCCACCGATGCACAGTGCGGCCACCCCACGTTTACAGTCATATCGTTCCATCGCGGTGATCAGGGTGACCAGAATCCGGGTTCCCGACGCACCGATCGGATGCCCTAAGGCACAGGCGCCGCCGTGCACATTGACATGGGCATGGGGAATGTTCAGTGTGGCCATGGCGGCCATGGTAACTACTGCGAAGGCTTCATTGATTTCAAACAGTTCAACATCATTGACCGACCAATGCAATTGGTCAAGTAGTCTATTGATGGCCCCGATGGGTGCCGTCGGGAACAGATTGGGTTCAGCCGCATAACTGGCATGACCGACAAGACGTGCACGGATGGCTTTGCCACGGCGTTCGGCTTCGATTTCAGACATTAATATGACGGTTGCACCGCCATCGGATATCGAGCTTGAGTTGGCGGCTGTCAAGCTGCCATTTTTACGAAACGCAGGTTTCAAATGTGGTATTTTTTCAGAGTTGGTGGTTTCCGGCTGTTCATCCTTGGCCACCTCATAAACCGCTTTGCCGGTGGACACCTGAATGGGTGTAATTTCCCGGCTGAACGTTCCATTTTCAGTTGCTTTTTGTGCGCGGGTCAATGATTCGATGGCAAATTCATCCTGAGCCTGACGACTGAACTGGTAGGTTTGCGCGCAGTCTTCCGCAAAGGTGCCCATTAACGTTCCTTTTTCGTAGGCATCCTCAAGCCCGTCAGCAAACATGTGATCCATCACTTGACTGTGCCCCATACGGTATCCCCGCCGTGCTTTAGGTAGAAGGTAGGGTGCATTGCTCATGCTTTCCATGCCGCCGGTTACAACAATAGAATTGGTACCAGCAACGATCGAATCAAATCCCAGCATGACGGCCTTCAATCCGGAGCCACACATTTTGTTGATGGTGGTGCAACCAACCGATACCGGAAGGTTGGCGGCAAGGGCAGCCTGTCGCGCCGGCGCTTGACCCAGACCGGCCGGTAGCACACACCCCATCAGGACTTCATCCACCTCTGATCCGGAAATACTAGCAGCTTCAAGTGCGGCGCGAATTGATGCTGAACCCAATTCAGGCGCGGCGAGTGGTGCAAGTCGACCTTGAAAACCACCAATCGGCGTGCGTGATAATCCGGTTACGACGACGTTTGAGTGTTGCATTGACTTTGTTTGCGACGATTCAGTTGAAGTGAATCAGGATGTTTCTGCGAACAGTTCCCGTCCGATCAGCATGCGCCGAATTTCACTGGTTCCGGCGCCGATTTCATAAAGTTTGGCGTCTCTTAACAGGCGGCCGGTTGGCATATCATTGATGTACCCCATGGCGCCGAGTACTTGGATGGCTTCCAGCGCGCAAGCCGTCGCTTGTTCCGCGGCAAACAGTATGACGGCGGCGGCGTCTTTGCGTGTCGTGTCGTTGCGGTCACAGGCTCCGGCTACGGCGTAGGTATAGGCGCGTGCGGCATTCAGGGCCGTGTACATGTCAGCCAATTTACCCTGAATGAACTGGAATTCACCGATTTTCTTACCAAACTGTTGACGTTCGTGAACATAGGGTATGACCGTATCCAGGCAGGCTTGCATGATACCCAGCGGTCCGCCGGCCAGTACCACTCTTTCATAATCCAGGCCGCTCATCAGTACATGAACACCACCGCCTACTTCACCGAGTACATTTTCTAATGGCACTTGGCAGTCACGGAAGATCAATTCACAGGTATTCGACCCGCGCATGCCCAATTTATCTAGTTTTTGCGCAGTGGAGAAGCCATGGAAATCTCGTTCAATAAGAAAAGCGGTGATTCCACGGCTGCCAGCGCGCGGGTCGGTTTTGGCATACATCACCAGCACATCGGCGTCGGGACCGTTAGTGATCCACATTTTGTTGCCATTCAGGATGAAGTGGTCGCCGTTTGCTACGGCCATCAAGCGCATACTGACGACGTCGGAACCCGAATTGGATTCCGTCATAGCCAGTGCGCCGACATGTTCTCCGCTGATCAGTTTGGGTAGATACCGCAGTTTCTGCTGTTCCGTGCCATGGCGAAAGATTTGGTTGACGGCGAGGTTTGAATGGGCACCATAAGACAGACCCACTGATGCAGAGGCGCGGCTGATTTCTTCCATCGCCACCACATGTTCCAAATACCCCATGCCGGAGCCGCCGTACTGTTCACTGACGGTTATCCCTAACAACCCTATTTCTCCCATGGCCGACCAAAGGTGGAGGGGAAACTCATTACTGTGATCAATTTCCACAGCCAGTGGGTCTATCTGCTGCTGTGCAAAATCTCGAACAGTTGCTCGAAGCAGGTCTACTGTTTCTCCCAATCCAAAATCCAATGTAGCGTGTGGTGTGCTCATTTTGGCTTAGGTGATATCAAAACTGCAGTGATGTTACAGAGCGATGTGCGTAACGTAAAATAATTTCTAGTATTTTACTGACGCAGGACACCGGATGAGCATACTTCATCGACCACCTAATCGCGCGCGACTGTAGCACTAGGAAAGTCACACTCGTTGGGGAATAGATGATCTGCTCACTCATCACCGAAGTCTTGTGGGGTGATACAAATCGTGGTTTGCTGAACTACTGCGCAGAGAGTCGAGCTGCTGCCTTTCAGACAATTAACATTAATTGTTACGACGGTCAGTGTTTTACCGGCCTTAACTACCTCCGCGTGTGCTGATAACAGTTCTCCATCAGCTGTTGACAACAGGTTCACTTTGAATTCGACGGTCAATACGCGACTGCCTTTCGGCATCAGTGAAAACGCCGCGTACCCACCTGCTGAATCAGCAATCGTACTGGTGGCGCCGGCATGGTAAAAACCATCTTGTTGTGTGAGTTGCGAATTGAATGGCAGGTCAATCACACAGAACCCGGGTTCAATCGTTCGCATGGATGCACCTAGCAGATGCATGATTCCTTGGTCATTGAAACTTGATCTTACAGCTGCCTCGTAGTGTGGGTTGACCGGTCTGAAACGGGCTTTGGGTGCAATGTTCATCGGTAAAAATTTCAATGAATGCGGTAGACTGATGCAATAAGGTTGATTGGATTCAAATCATAAAGTTGAATGGCGACACTGGAACTCACTCAACACAATCAATTTTAACCGTTTTAATTAGAGCAGAATTGAATAAACATGCTATGGATATAGTGAACCTGGTACTTTACGGGAGTAGTTGCCGAGCACCATCCCAGATTTGATTAATCAGTTCTCCAGCAGGTATTGAAGCTGCTAGATAACCGGATTGTCCGCTCCACGCCTGCATTCCGGCAAGATTGTTGTTGCGTCGAGATTGAGCGGTCATGTTAGCTGTCAGTTGACGCTGAATGGGGTATGGTAAAGGCTCGGGCGCATCCACTGATTCCGCGGCTTTGGCATATTCGGTAGCGATCGAGCGTCCCCATCGACCAGTGAAGGCCCGGGTGAGAATGGTTTGACTCGGCGTCGCTAAGCCGATAGCATCTGACCAAGTGGATGGCAGGGCTGCTTGTGGACTGCGCAGAAAGCCAGTGCCAATTTGCACGGCCGACGCGCCGAGTGTAATGGCGGCTGCCACACCACGGCTGTCGGCGATGCCGCCGGCCGCGATCACTGGAACATTGACCGTGTCAACGATTGCTGGCAACAGCGAGACGAGACCGGCCGCAGAATGTTGCGCTTGTTCAGCAACAAAAGTACCGCGGTGTCCACCCGCTTCAAACCCCTGTGCGATGATCGCATCAGCACCCAGATGGGCCGCCTGACTAGCTTCTTCAACCGTTGTTACGGTTGCAAGCCAGATAATGTCTGCAGCTTTCATCTGTTCAACAAAAGCTGCTGGGTAGACTCCCATGATTGAAGAAATGGCAGTGGGTTGGGCTGTCAGCATCGCCTTGCATTGCTCCTCAAAATCGGGTAATTCGGAAGGTGGTTGGGTCGAGTCGGAATTGGAGTGCCACCTAGCAATAAATGCTTTGATTTTAGTTTCCTGTTCGGCGTTATGAATCGGTGGCGGGTCTGGAATCCAGTTATTCATTTGAAAACCACCATTGGAATGTAACCGAAACGCGGTTGCCCATCTGATAATTTCAGATGGTTGCATGAGTAAAACTCCGCAGGCGCCGAGACCGCCTTCATCCGCGATTGCACCGGACAGGGAAACAGGGCAGGCGCCGGCCATTGGTGCGAGAAGGATTGGCATTCTCAACTTCATTCGAGTACAGAACTCATCGACTCTATCGGTCCAAGACTGCGTCATTGACATGGTTATCTTCTCCGGTTTTTTTCTTGGCAATTGTTTATCTTTGTTAGATTTTTGTTGAAATCATTGGATACTGTCTTGTGTGGTAGGACATAACAGCACAAAAAGCAGGGAAAGCAATGATTCAGTTGTAATTTTGCAACTTTAGGCTGCTTGGTGAGGGCACCAGTCCCGTTCCATAAGTTAAACCTGAGTCATCGCAACATTAAAAAAGCTCAGCTGTCCTGACCTTAACAAAATAATTGACTTAATGATTGCCAGATCGGGTAGAAATTTTCATTCAATTCAGTGCCGTAACCGGTGCCGGGCCGTCATACGGATGTGAAGTTGGCATCAACCATAATGATGTCAGTCGCCGGTCTGATGATCAATGGTGTCCCCCCGGGTGGCGACAGTCAGTGCCAGATTCCAGTCCTGACGTCCATGATAAAATATGATGGTTATGTGTTGCAACACATAACTATCGGACCTAGAAAACCACATTTCTCGGGCTGAAGTCCGCACTCGGCCGGCAACCGAACCACCATCACACCGAGGTGCCGGCCGAAGGGCATCTGTTCATCACCGTCCTCGCTGATCAGCTGATGCAGTATATCCAACTGAAACAGCGGCTGATTGATGATGTGCTCGGGGTCTCTTACCGGGCTGGTAAGGGGTATATCTTCACAGTCTGAAATTGTCCCCGTCACTTTAAGTAGTGACCTAATTCATTTTTTCTGCCCTATAAGAATCTGATGTTTTTTATGATTTTTATTTTTTTGTCAAACTGGGGATCAAGGTCGCCGATTCACTAAATCTGAACGCGCGTGCCATTAGCAACCAATCTGTAGTCAAATGCTGACGTGGCATTCATCCGCGTCAGCGAACACTCGTCGTCTGCTAAAATAAAGAGCTCATTTTGGAACAACTAAAACCACATCCACAGGAAGCGAAACCCCAAACCTGACCCGGTAGGTTTCATTCATGGCGACAACTGCGGCAAAAATCAGCACAGTTCACGATCAGGCCATTTTAGAAAGGCCATTGCGGTTTCTGACTGCAACCAGTTTGTTTGATGGCCATGATGCGTCCATAAACGTGATACGCCGCATACTGCAAAGTTCTGGTGCCGAAGTTATTCATTTGGGACATAGCCGATCCGTTCAGGAGGTAGTGCGGTCTGCAGTGTATGAAGATGTGGATGGTATCGCTGTGAGTTCCTATCAAGGTGGTCACGTCGAATACTTTAAATATATTCTTGATATGCTTGCTCAGTATGGACGTAGCGATATCCGCGTGTTTGGTGGTGGCGGTGGCGTGATGGTCCCGCATGAGATTAAGCAGCTGCATCAGTATGGTGTTGCTCGACTATTTTCTGCAGCGGATGGACAGCGAATCGGCCTGCAGGGTATGGTCAATGAGATGCTTGGCATCTGCCAAGCGAAACCACAGCCAGACCAAAGATCTGCTTTGGATCAGCTGTGTGTTGGCAATCTAGTAGATTTGAGTGTCTTGATCAGCGGGATTGAATCCGGTGGTTCAGTGAACATTGCATCTGATAGAAAGCAATTTCCGGCGAATGACTTCCCCCCGGTTCTGGGCATTACTGGTACTGGTGGTTCTGGCAAATCATCACTGACTGATGAACTGGTGCGGCGCATCCGGGTCAATAGTGCAGCCGACACCCGCGTGTGTATTTTGGCGGTTGATCCCACTAGGAGAAAAACCGGTGGGGCGCTGCTTGGTGATCGAATTCGTATGAACGCGGTTGATACCGACCAAGTCTACATTCGTTCCATTGCAACCCGCAATGCTGATAGTGTTCCATCGTACTTGAATGATGTCATTCATGCCTGCAAACTATGGGGATTTGATCTGATCATCATTGAAACCCCCGGCATTGGTCAGGGTGATACGAGTATCGTTCCATATGTTGACCACACCATCTACGTCATGACACCAGAATACGGGGCCGCGAGTCAACTTGAAAAAATTGATATGCTTGATTACGCGGATCTGATTGTCATCAACAAGTTTGATGTCAAGGGTGCCGAGGATGCGTATCGCGATGTGTGCAAGCAGGTACAGAGAAACCGCAGAGCGTTTGACGCAGAATATAAAGATATGCCAGTCTTTGGTACTATTTCTGCTCGATTTAATGACAATGGTGTGACGGCACTCTACCAGGCCATCACGGACCTTGTTAAGATACCAAAGATCAATGACAAAAACTCAGTGCTGGCGGAATCAAAGGTTTCAAATGCGCGCGCAGGTGTCATTCCCAGTGAGCGAGTCGGTTATCTTGCGGAGGTTTCTGCAGTCGTCAGACGCTATCGACAGCATGTCGAAACTCAGGCACGATTGGCGCGGGAGATACAACAGTTACAAGCCGCATTGGCCATGCTGGCCAATTCAGGACCTGAAGAGTCCATCGCATTACAGGAGGCACTGCGTATTCGGGAATCTGCAATGGATGATGCAGCGATAAAACTGCTCGCAGCCTGGCCCGAACAGGTTAGAACTTATCAGGGTGATGATGCCGGATCAGCACTCAATTATTCAGAGACGATATCAGGGACTAAGGTGGCAAAAATTGCTTTACCGCGCTACTCCGACCACGGTGACCTGCTGCACTGGTTGATGCTGGAAAATCTACCGGGATATTTTCCATTTACCGGGGGTGTGTTTCCTTTCAAGCGAGAAGACGAAGATCCCACACGTATGTTTGCCGGCGAAGGGGGACCGACCAAGACCAATCGCCGGTTTAAACTGCTGTCCAATCATTCTGAGGCCAAACGACTTTCTACCGCGTTCGATTCGGTATCGCTCTATGGGTATGATCCGGATGAACGTCCCGACATATACGGAAAAATAGGCAATTCAGGAGTTTCCATCGCTACGCTTGATGATATGAAAGAACTGTACAGTGGCTTTGATCTGTGCAGTCCGCAAACTTCCGTGTCAATGACCATCAACGGTCCCGCGCCGACGTATCTGGCGATGCTGCTCAATACTGCCATTGATCAGCAGGTGGACGCTTTTTCGGCTGAACATGGTCAGGCACCGAGTGAGGAAGAAGCTCAAAAAATCAGGTCGCATGCGCTGCGCAATGTTCGCGGTACGGTTCAGGCAGATATCCTGAAGGAAGATCAGGGGCAGAATACCTGTATATTTTCAATCGAGTTCAGTTTGCGGCTAATGGGTGATATCCAGGAGTACTTCATTGAACATCAAGTGCAGAAGTTTTATTCGGTTTCGATTTCGGGTTATCACATCGCCGAAGCCGGTGCAAATCCCATATCACAGTTGGCCTTTACATTGGCGAATGCATTTACTTATGTGGAAATGTATTTAGCAAGAGGCATGCACATTGATGATTTTGCTTCCAATCTATCATTTTTCTTTTCCAATGGATTGGATGCCGAGTATACGGTTATGGGGAGAGTCGCCCGCCGGATCTGGGCAGTCACGTTGCAAGAACGATACGGCGCAAGTTTGCGCAGTCAACGCCTCAAGTATCATATTCAAACATCCGGACGCTCATTGCATGCGCAGGAAATAGATTTTAATGACATTCGGACGACACTGCAGGCGCTGATCGCTGTTTATGACAACTGCAACAGTTTACATACGAATGCCTTTGACGAAGCCATTACCACGCCGACGGAAGAGTCCGTAAGACGTGCCGTGGCCATTCAACTGATTGTAAATAAAGAGTGGGGACTGTCGCGCAACGATAATCCCAATCAGGGCAGTTTTATTTTGGAAGAATTGACCGATCTGGTCGAAGAAGCGGTGTTGTGTGAGTTTGAAGCGATCTCTAGACGAGGTGGTGTGCTCGGTGCAATGGAGTCCGGTTATCAACGAGGTTGTATTCAGGATCAGTCGCTTTACTATGAACGTCTCAAACACGATGGCACACTGCCGATCGTAGGTGTGAATACCTTTTTGAATCCTCAGTCCTCGTCAGCGACACCGACCATTGAACTGGCCCGATCGACTGATGATGAAAAGCAGGCACAATTAACTCGATTACGTGAATTTCAGGAACGTAATCGCGGCGCTGCGCCGGTTGCACTTGATGCACTGAAGCAGGCCGCGCTTGACGGACACAATGTGTTTGTCGCCTTGATGTCGGCTGTTCGTCATTGTTCAGTCGGGCAGATCACGGCGGCTCTTTTCGAAGTCGGTGGTCAATATCGTCGAAACATGTAAGAACTGTCGACCGCTGATTGAGCATTTGACCGGTGAGTGCATCTGCAAAATTCAGCTGTTCTGATCTCGTAGGGGTTCTGATGTTAACCTAACCAAGCACCGCGTGCTATCGTATCATCCATCGTTCACAATGCGGAGTTCGACCGGTTTTGAACGAGTTGAGTTGACTCGGTCACGGTTTATTCCAGTGTGAACAGATTAAATAAGTCGCATCATTTTTTGTGCATGATAACCGTCGAAACGCCATGACATGACGGTGTCAAAATGGTGATAACTTGAAGAGAGTAAAGAATACCTCTCAGTCAATTGACTGATTAAGTGGAAAATTGCTTAGACAATCAGGTCTTTGGATGGCCGAAATGGCAGACCGAATGGTTCAACGCACCACATTAACATACAACAGTGGATTCACTTTTTGATATTCAGAATCAGGTCGTCGCAGTGGCTGGTGCTACCGGTGCGCTCGGTTCCGCCATTGCCAGCGAATTGGCCCACCGGGGATGTCGGCTTTCACTGCTCGACATTAATAAGGTTGGCCTTGAGACATTAGTGAATGACCTTCCACCTCAAGCATCAGTTCACACTCAGGTGTTTAACGCGATACAGGAAAGCGAGTGTGAATCAGCGTTAGATGCGTGTGCCGCTCACTGGGGTCGAATTGATGGATTGGTCAATTGTGTTGGAACCTTTACAAAGGCTCCGGCGGCTGAGATGCCGCGCGAGGTTTTTTCGCGCGTCCTTGAAACCAATGTGAGTGCCGCACTATCAATGTGCCGTTTTGCGGTGAAGCACATGATCTCAAACCACTCCGGAAGAATCATTAATATCTCGTCGGTATCGGATTCCGTGGCTAATCCGGGCTATGCCGCCTATGCGGCCAGCAAAGCCGCACTGACTCACCTCACCCGGGTGATGGCTGTTGATTGGGCTGAGTATTCCATAACAGTCAATGCGATCAGCCCGGCAATGTGTGAGTCTCGTCTTACTTCTTCCCTACTTGCGCAAAATGGCAATCGAGAGCGAGCGGAATCACAGATTCTGCTTAAGCGGCTGCTTGAACCCCAGGACCTACTCGGTACGGTGGTTTTGTTACTGTCTCCCGGTGGTAGTTTCATCACCGGGCAAGCCATTCATGTTGATGGTGGTAGAACAATCACATGAATCATTCAGTTGAACCCATGCCAAGAATGCGTTTGAACGTCCTGATACTGTCGTTGTGCCAAGCCTGTATGTATTCTTCAAACGCGGTACTGATTGCATCGGCAGCGCTAGTTGGTATGGCACTGGCACCTGACCCCCTTTATGCGACTGTCCCGGTTGGCGCGGTGTTTCTTTTCGGCATGGGATTTGCGCTGCCCGCCTCTTTAATGATGAAACACATCGGCCGTCGACGTGGGTTTCAACTTGGTCTTGTGTTTGCAATTTTCGGTGCGGTCATCTCCGGTGCTGCGGTCACGCAACAGAGTTTCATGGTGTTCTGTATCGGTATCGCACTGATTGGCATCGGCAATGCATTTGGCGCCTTTTATCGATTTGCGGCAGCTGATGTGGCTACGGAAAGCTATCGCAGTCGAGCGATATCCTATGTATTGGCGGGCAGTGTCGCGGCCGCGTTCATCGGTCCGAATCTCGTTGCTCTCACTAAAAATACCATCCTCGGTGCAGTATTCGCCGGGTCATACTTCGCAGTTGCGGGGATTTATTTGCTGTCGTTGGTTCTGGTTTCCTTCCTCAGGGTGCCACCGACCAGTGCAGCTGAAATTCATGGTGGTAAGCGGCCGCTATCGCAGATCGCCCGACAACCTGAGTTTTTATTGGCGGTTGTCAGTGCCACTGTCGGTTACGGCGTGATGAATCTTCTGATGACTTCAACTCCACTAGCCATGGCCGCTCGTGACATGAGTTTTGGTCAGACTGCGCAAGTCATTCAGTGGCATATTTTTGCAATGTTTGCGCCTTCTTTTTTCACCGGTCATCTGATCAGCCGGTTTGGCGATTTACGAGTGATCGCCGCCGGATTGGTGGCATTGTTTCTTTCCACATTGGTCCCCTTTATCTTAAATGACAGTTTCGTAGCATTCTGCCTGGCACTGGTGCTCTTGGGACTGGGTTGGAATTTCACCTTTCTCGGGGGTACAACACTTTTGACCAAGGTCTACCATCCGAGTGAAAAAGCGATGGTTCAGGGTCTGAATGATCTGTGTATTTTCTCCATTGTGACCATCACTGCAGTCATGTCTGGCGTACTGCATCACATCTGGGGTTGGCATGCATTGAACGCCGGGGCTGCCGCGCCATTATTATTGGTCGTACTGATGCTTTCCTGGGTGAAAAAGACGCGTGTTACCGTACCATCGGATCATGCTTCAGTCGGTTAATTTGAGTACAGTCTGAACAGCGCACTATGGTCCAGTTCGCCATCGCCCGACTGCACCAATTCTTCGTAGCGGTCGCGACACAGTTGGGTAGATGGTAATTGGATACCAATTGCCGCAGCATACTCAAGTGCCTGTTCCAGGTCTTTTTTCTGAGTTTTGGCTGTACCGCCTGGACAGTAACGGTTTTCGATCATACGGCGTCCGTGCAGTTGCAGAATTTTCGAACCGGCAAAACCACCGTTGAGAGCCTGCCAGACTCGGTCCAAGTCGGCGCCCCCACGTTTTGCGACCGCAAAGGCTTCGGCGACGGCACTGATGGTCAATCCGACAATAATCTGATTGGCCGCTTTGGCAATTTGTCCACAACCCACGTCTCCGATGTGGGTGACTCGACTGCCGAGTGTCTGTAATATGGGTTTTACCAGTTGAAAAGTCGCGTTGTTGGCACCCACCATGATTGACAGGGAGGCGTCAATTGCGCCCAGCTGTCCACCGGATACGGGTGCATCAACAAAGTCGACCGAATGTTCTTTGAGTTTGATGGCGAAATGCCGTGTCGCCTGTACTTCAGTAGTTCCCATGTCAATCACCGTGCACCCGCGCCGAATGCCATGAACAACGCCTTGGTTACCAAAGAGTACGGTCTCTACGGCCGGTGTGTCTGAGACCATACAAATCACCAGGTCACAGTTTTCAGCGACCATCGCCGGAGTATCGGCAATTTTGAAACCTTCTTTTTCAAGTTCTTCCATTGCTGGTCGACTGCGATTGAATACCGTTACTTCAGCCCCGGCTTTTTTCAGGTTGCGAGACATGGGTTTTCCCATCAACCCCAGTCCGATAAATCCGATTTTGGTTGAATGTAGATCTGACATCATTTTCTCCTTGGTTGAATTCAGATTGAATAATCTCTACAGTAATCGTCATTACTCATGAGGGGATTTGAATCGACATTGCCACGGTCGGTCGTTGCCGGTGGCCTAGTTCACCGGTCATCAACTGTCCATCTTGATTGTTCAGTAAAACCAGTGCGATGCCACAATTTTCAGTCGACTTCTCGATTCCACGGCACAACTGCCTTCACCATTCTAAGTTGACCTATTGAATTTTTACGTTCCCTTTCGATGAGCATTCTACGGCAATTAATAAGGTGTGCAGCAACGTTCGGGTGAAAGAGTGATACACATTGAAAGTCTGTATTGGCAAGTATACTGTCACACACTTCGCTCTTGGACGCGTGGTTCACACCGCGTACTTTTCGGTTGGGGTCGTCAATGAGTCTGACTAATCAAGCCGAATATCGTCAAAATTAACCATCAGTACAGATTGAGAATTTTGTGATCAATACCACGGTTTTCGTTACAACTAAACTTGCCCTCGAATCTAGCACCAAAATTTAGTCCAATGTCTGAATTTTTGCAGTTGGCAAACCAGGGGAACGCCCGTCGCGGCCAAATCCGATTGCAGCACGGTTGCCTCGAGACTCCGGCATTTATGCCGGTTGGAACTTCTGGCGCAGTCAAGACCATCGAACCGCGCGACCTTGAGCGATGGGATGCGAGAATCATACTCGGTAATACTTTTCATCTGATGTTGCGACCCGGACTGGAGGTGATTCGGCAGCATGGCGGGCTACATCGTTTCATGGGGTGGGGGCGGTCAATTCTGACGGATTCAGGTGGATATCAAGTTTACAGTTTGAAAAAACTAAGAACCATCGACGCGGAGGGCGTGACCTTTCGGTCGCCGGTTGATGGTCGCAAAATATTTATGGGTCCCAAGGAGTCTATTCATGTACAAAGAGTGCTTGATTCCGATATCGCCATGGTCTTCGACGACTGTACACCTTATCCGGTAACGAAGCAAGACGCCTACACTTCTATGCTTCGTTCCGCTAATTGGGCGCGGCATTCCAAAGAGGCGTTTGACGGCTCATCCAACGCTTTGTTCGGAATCGTGCAAGGCAGTTTGTTCAAAGACCTACGGGAACAGTCACTGGAACGATTGCTTGACATCGGATTCGACGGATATGCAGTGGGTGGATTATCGGTGGGCGAACCCAAAGATGGGATGAATGCGATACTCCGATTCATCGTGCCGAAACTGCCGAGTCGGCAGCCGCGCTATCTGATGGGGGTTGGTATGCCGCAGGATATTCTTTATGGCGTCGCCTGCGGAGTAGACCTGTTTGATTGTGTGTTACCAACTCGCAATGCGAGAAACGGTTGGTTGTTCACTTCGACCGGTGTGGTGAAAATTCGAAATGCACGGTATCGAGACGATCTACGACCTTTGGATGAGGAATGCAACGGCCCGTGCTGTGCCAGATTCTCCCGCGCCTATCTGCGCCATCTCTATCAAATCAATGAACCTTTGTACGCGCGTCTCGCGACTCTGCACAATCTTGAGTTCTATTTCAAGTTAATGAAGAAAATTCGCATGGCCATCGAAAATCACACCTTCGAAACGCTCTGTCAAGCATATGGCGTCGATTTTAGTGTTGAGAATCAGGCTTTGAAATGTTAAAATTCACTGCTTATATTCGAATTTGACATGGGTGAAACAACATGAATTTTTTCATAGCTGATGCGTGGGCACAGTCAGGCGGCGAAGCCGGCGGTTTTTTGAGTTTGGTACCACTGATCCTGATCTTTGTCCTTTTTTACTTTCTATTGATTCGTCCTCAACAGAAACGGGCGAAAAAACACAAGCAGCTAGTGGCGTCGCTGAAGGTTGGTGACGAAGTGGTGACCAGTGGCGGGCTAGTCGGAAAAATTACCATTCTGCAGGATACCGAAGAAAAGGAATCCGGCGGACAGGTGCTCAACTACGTCGGTATTGAGGCGCAACCGGGGTCCTTGATGTTTGTTCAACGGGATGCGGTTACGCATCTGTTGCCGGCGGACACCCTGAGTGAATTTCAGGCTTGGGCAGAACGTAAAAAGTCCAAAGGCAAACGGAAGAAGAAGTCAGTTCCGAAAGTCGAATCTGAAGACGTCGACCTCAACAGCGATAACTGATTCTTTCTCGCTCTCTACTTTCGTCACAGATAAATGAATCAGAATTCCTGGTGGCGCTATCTGCTGCTTGCGGCAGTTCTGCTGCCCGGCTTTTTTTATGCCTTGCCCAATCTCTATGGCAACGATCCGGGATTACAGATCAGAGTCGCGCGCACGACGAGTTTTGATGCAGCGCTGTTGAATCGAGTCGAAACTATCTTGGCTCAAGAACAGATCACACCGCGAGGTCTGATCGCGGACGATGGCGGCGTCCGTATTCGATTCAAGGATGCTGAACAACAGTTGCGGGCGCGTGAACTACTGCAGGAAGCACTCGGCAATCGATACACTGTCGCATTGACTTTAGTACCCTCTGCGCCGGCATGGATGCTGTCCTCTGGGTTGAACCCCATGTATCTTGGGTTGGACCTGCGAGGTGGCGTCCATTTTCTGATGGAAGTGGATTTAGACAGTGCGATCGGTCGGTCGGAAGACCGTTATGTGGAAACGATTCGTAGTACGCTACGCGAGAATACCATTCGCTATACCTCAGCCCGTCGTTCTGCTTCGTCCAGTGGTATTGAGGTCAAATTTCGGCACGCGGAATCCAGATCAGCGGCCGTTGATCTCATCACCGAGGAGTTACCTGAACTGCAGGTGAGTGAGTTTGAACGGGAAGGTGAGCTCTATCTTGCGGCTGCCATTAACGAAGACGAGATCGACGAACTCAAAGGTTTTGCTATCGAGCAGAATATTGTCGCGTTGCGTAATCGGATTGATGAGTTGGGAGTTGCCGAACCGGTGGTACAACGGCAGGGCGACAATCGTATCGTCATCCAACTGCCTGGTGTGCAGGATACCGCCCGGGCGAAACGAATCTTAGGGCGCGCGGCAACGTTGGAAATACGCCTGGTCGACGAGGAACATGATCTGACGGCCGCAGTAGCAGGTGCGGTGCCGCTGGGTTCGGCGCTTTATGAAATGCGTGATGGCAGCCAGATTCTACTTAAGAAACCCATCATTTATTCCGGTGACAATATCGTTGATGCCGCGGCGAGTTTGGATACGCAGACCGGCGGACCCATCGTCAGCATTACACTGGATTCCCGAGGGGCATCCATCAATCAGAAAGTTACCGGTGAAAACATCGGCCGGCGCATGGCTGTGGTTTATATCGAATCGCGCTCTGAGCCCCAGCGTGATGCCGATGGCCGCCTAGTGCTGGATGAGGCCGGCAATCCGGTGCGCGTCAAAGAACGGATCGAGGAAGTCATCACCGCCCCGGTTATTCGCGACCAGCTTGGCCGACGTTTTCAGATTGAAGGTCTTGACAGTGTCGTTGAAGCACGCGATTTGGCACTCCTGTTACGCGCCGGCGCGCTGGCGGCACCCATAGACATCATTGAGGAACGTACGGTCGGTCCCAGCCTTGGTCAGCAGAACATTTATCAAGGCCTGCAGTCAGTTACCGTCGGATTCGTACTAGTTTTGATCTTCATGGGCATCTATTACCGGGTGTTTGGTTTGGTGGCCAACTTGGCACTGGCACTCAATCTGGTGTTGATGGTGGCAGTCCTGTCCGCCATCCAGGCAACGCTGACCTTACCGGGTGTGGCCGGCATCGTTTTGACGGTAGGTATTGCAGTGGATGCCAACGTCCTGATCTTTGAACGGATACGTGAGGAACTACGCAATCGAAACACACCACAAAACAGCATTCGAGTGGGCTACGAACGCGCATTTTCGACCATTGTAGATGCCAACATCACAACCTTGATTGCGGCCATTGTACTGTTTAATTTCGGTACCGGCCCCATCAAAGGTTTCGCGGTGACCCTGAGTATCGGCATTGTTACCTCCATGTTTACGGCGATACTCGGCACGCGTACGGTGATCAACTTGATCTATGGTCGCCGCCGGCGACTTTCCGCCTTGGCAATTTAGGTGCTGTCATCATGGAAATATTAAAGAAAGATCTCGCCTTAAATTTCCTTGCGCAACGACACATCGCGGCCATTGTCTCCGGAGTGTTGATAGTGATCTGCATTGCTTCCATTGCGGTTCGCGGCATCAGTTTCGGACTGGATTTTACGGGTGGCACACTGGTTGAAATTCGATTTGCAGAGCAGGTGAGCGTCGACGACGTGCGTGATCAGTTGGTGAACGAAGGTATTGAAGACACCACCGTTCAATATTTTGGCACCAGTCGCGACATTATGATACGTTTACCATCACAGGACGCGGTTGGCAGTCCCGCAGCACAGAGTACAAAGATTATCGAAACACTGCGTACACCTTATGGGGAGCATCTGATCGAATCGCTGGCTAATGGCCGGCAGTCGTGTAGCAAGCGTGATGGTTCGACTGGTGATTGTTTCGTACAGATGCGCCGCGTCGAGTTTGTCGGCCCTAAAGTTGGTCAGGAGTTGACTGACCAGGGTGGATTGGCGATGCTATATGCGCTGATTGGTATATTAATTTATGTAGCGTGGCGCTTTGAATGGCGATTCGCAGTGGGTGCCGTTACCGCGTTGGTGCACGATGTCCTGATCACCGTTGGCATGTTCTCTATTTTTCAGGTTGAATTTTCGTTAGCGGTGCTGGCGGCGGTGCTGGCCGTGATCGGGTATTCCCTTAACGATACGATCGTGGTGTTTGATCGGAGTCGAGAGAATCTTAGAAAAAGTCGAAAAGGCACTGCCATTGAGATCATGAATCGTTCGATCAATCAGACTCTGCGACGAACCATTCTGACCTCGCTGACGACACTGCTGGTAGTGCTGACGCTACTCCTGTTTGGCGGTGAGGTGATTTGGGGTTTTGCATTTGCGCTGCTGATCGGTGTGCTGGTGGGTACCTATTCATCCATCTTCGTAGCCAGTCCAGTGGTCCTGGCACTGCGAATATCGCGCGAAGATATGGCAGTGGAGGATAAATCAGGCTAGGGTCAAAGCTGGGCGTTCAGCGTGGTTGCTCTGTCGAACAGGTGCAATGACAGTCGCAAAAGGCGGAGAAAAGTGAGATTGCCATGACACACGATGCCGATGTTGCATTTATGCGGCGCGCGATTGAAGTTGCCCGGCGACCGGTTTCAGCACCCCATCCAAATCCACGGGTCGGGTGTGTTGTTGTCAAGGATGGACAGATCATTGCCGAGGGGCACCATCGGGCGGCCGGTTCGCCGCATGCCGAGGTCGTGGCTCTGGACATGGCACCGGACATCAAAGGCGGCACTCTATACGTCACGCTTGAACCGTGTGCAACCCATGGTCGAACTCCGCCTTGCGTAGAACGTATCCAGCGTGCCGGTATCAGCCGAGTGGTGATGGCCGATCTTGATCCCAACCCCGTCAATCGCGGGTTGGGCATACGAAAACTGCAGGCGGCTGGAGTCCAAACTGAAGTTGGCACGCTGACCGACGACGCGCGCCGGCTGAATCGAGGATTCTATTATCGACATGCACGAAACCGACCATGGGTGGCCGCAAAATTGGCCATTACCCTTGATGGTCGCGTCGCAACGGCACGGGGAGACAGTCAGTGGATCACCGGACAGGCGGCGCGTCATGAAGTACAGAAACTACGCGCGCAAGCGGCGGCGATCGTGACTGGAGTAGGTACGGTAATCGCTGACGACCCAAGACTCAGCTGTCGTCTGGAGGGCGTTCATCGTCAGCCTCTGCGCGTGATTGTTGACAGTGGTTTGCGAACGCCGGTAGATGCGAAACTGTTTACCGAGCCGGGTGAAATACTGATTGCAGTCGGCCAGGAACCACCGTTGCAGTTGCAACAGGAGTTTATTCAACTGGCCAGTGTAGTCGAATTCAGTTCGATTGATAGGCGAGTCGACTGTGAGAAAATGTTTGCCTATCTGGCAGATCGAGAGATTAATGAAGTACTTGTTGAAGCAGGGCCGACACTGGTTGGTGGATTATTACAGGCTCACCTGATTGATGAAATGATTGTGTATTTGGCACCGGCCATATTGGGAGATTCGGCAATGGGTATGGCGCGAATCCCGCCGGTGGAAAGGTTGAGTGAATGGTTGGGCGGTCAGTTTACCGAGTTTCGCCAGATCGGTGATGATATCTGCCTGCATCTGGAGTTTAAGCGAGCAGCGGCCACGGCCGGCAGTCGTTGAAATGTTTACCGGTCTCATTGAATCTGTGGGTTGTGTGCGGCACATTAAGCAGTCGGATACCGGCCTTGGTCTGCACATTTCGCTCGGGTCGGTGGACACCACAACGCTGAATTTGGGAGATAGTATTGCGGTGAGTGGCGTCTGCCTCACTATTACCGCACTGCAGGCTAAGACTGTTGTCGTACATGTTTCTAATGAGACCGTATCTCGTACGAGAATGGATCAATACACCGTGGGAGAGAGAGTGAATATTGAACGTTCATTGACGCTGGCAAAGCCGCTGGGTGGACATTTGGTTGCTGGACATGTTGATGGCGTGGCACACTGCAGTCAAACAATGCCGGACGGTGTATCACGCCGACTCAAATTGCAAGTTTCCGGCGCGACACTAGGTCGATATATGGCTGAGAAAGGTTCGATCGCCATTGATGGTGTCAGCATGACGATCAATTCGGTGCAAGACCAGGGAGATTTGACTTATATTAACGTCAATGTGATTCCACACACGCTGAAAAATACGACCTTGGGTGAGGTTGAGGTTGGTGACCTGGTGCATATTGAAGTTGACTTGTTGGCCCGTTATGCATACCGGATGATGACTTACGCCGACTCGCTGCACAGTTCAGGCGACCAGCATTGAGTCTGTTGATCATGGATGGTTGTTAATTGAGGTGGCAGATATTTGCAAGGTGCGATTGACTTTTGTGGAATCAGGAACTCAGCGCCACGAGTTCAACAAAGCACTAAAATACAACTATCTATCCATACCGAAAACTACATGATTGCCACACTCAATCCAACACCATTAACCGGTAATGCCGCTGCGGGCATCAGCCCGATCGAGTCCATACTGCAGGATTTTGCTGCCGGAAAGATGGTTATCCTAGTTGATGATGAGTCCCGAGAAAATGAAGGTGACCTACTGCTCGCGGCGCATCGGGTGACCGCCGAACACATCAATTTCATGGCAACGCACGGTCGCGGTCTGATTTGTCTGTCAATGACCAAAGAACGCTGCCGGGATCTCCAGCTGCCGCTCATGGTTAAAGAAAACACGTCACCGTATGCAACGGCATTTACGATATCCATTGAGGCAGCCAAGAACGTGTCGACCGGAATTTCGGCGGCTGACCGGGCAACGACCATTCAGGCGGCAGTCAGAGAACATGCCAAACCGGCGGACTTGGTCACTCCCGGTCATATTTTTCCGGTTGTCGCCGAACCGGGTGGAGTACTCATTCGCGCCGGACATACTGAAGCGGGTAGTGACTTGGCAAAACTGTGTGGATTTGAGCCGGCCAGCGTATTGTGCGAAATACTGAATCCCGATGGGACGATGGCGAGATTGAATGACCTGGTTGAGTTCAGTAAACTGCATGACATCAAGATTGGTACCATCGCTGATCTCATTCGTTATCGAATGGCAACTGAGTCAACGGTTGCCCGGGAACATGAGACCAATTTGATGACTGATTATGGTGAAGTACGTGCCATCACCTACCGAGATAAAGTGAGTGGCTATTCACATCTGGCGCTGGTCAGAGGTCAAATTGTGTCGGATTCACCTACCATCCTGCGCGTGCATGTGTTTACCGGGCTTACAGAAGTTCTGGATGCGATTACCCCTGGCGGTCATTCCTATTCGATACGAAGGGCCATGCAGCGCATTGCGCGAGAAGCATCAGGTGCGGTTTTGATTCTCAACTATCAACGGGACTTTGGTGACTTACCGGTGTCGGGGTCTGATGATGAAGTTCAGTTAGACGATGGCGCGGGTAGCCATGATGTACGAATTGTTGGCATTGGCAGTCAGATTGCGGCGGACTTGGGTTTTGGTCAACTCAGGGTATTGGGTCATCCTCGAAAAATGCATGGCTTGTCCGGTTTTGGATTGACAGTTGTGGAGTATCTTCCTCCGGAAGACTAAAGATGGCGTCGACTCATCCAGTCAACGCGCGTCAATCGCCCAGTCATGCTACCAGCTTAGGTCTGGTCATCAGCGATTACTATCGCGACATTGCACAGGGTCTGTTGCATGGCGCAGTCAGTGTATTGGATCAGCATGCGGCAATTCACTATGAAATCGCCCATGTCAGCGGCGCATGGGAGCTCCCGCTGATCGTTCGGGTGATGGCACAAACCCAACGATTTCAGGCAATGATTGCTTTAGGCTGTATCATCAGGGGTGAGACTTCGCACTATGATCTCCTTTGTGAACAGTGTGCGGATGCGTTGATGGCAGTTAGCATGGAGCATAGTTTACCGGTCGGTTTTGGCGTTTTGACGGTGGAGAACTATGTGCAGGCCGAGCAGCGGTCGAGTATTGAAAATCTGCAGAAAAATAAGGGATGTGAAGCAGCTATCGGTGTGCTGCGCTCCATCGACGTCATCTCTGATATTCGTCGTCCATAATCGGCTTATTCATGAAAGTTACGGCAAGGCACTATGCGCGACTAGGTATCGTTCAGTATCTATATTACTTGGATGTTCAGAATTGTTCGTTGGATGATGGCGACGAGCAGCTGTTATTGGATGTCAATGTTATAATCCGCGGTGACCTGGCTTATTTTCAAAAACTGCTGCAAGCCATCCCACCGAAAATCCCGGAAA
Organism: Arenicellales bacterium; assembly: GCA_965116205.1. GTDB lineage: Bacteria > Pseudomonadota > Gammaproteobacteria > Arenicellales > JAJDZL01 > JAJDZL01. The sequence continues at coordinate 1,891,050 of OZ220493.1, forward strand.
TTGATGAGCTGCTGGCCACTGCCATGCACCGTTCGGTTGACGAGATTGATGCGGTCGAACGTGCCATTCTCCGGTTGGGAGTCTATGAGTTGATTGCCGAGCCTGATGTGCCACTGAAGGTAGTCGCTAATGAATGCATTGAGTTGTCCCGGGAGTTTGGCAATCCGGACAGCTATCGATTCATTAATGGTACGTTGGACAAACTGGCATTCAATTCAGCTGTTCGTCTACCAGTGTTGATGGGTAAACAGGATCAAGCATGCGTTGGTCGTGAGTTTGAGATTATCAATCGCTATTTTGCTGATCGACAGGCTAATGACGATGTCCGGATACTGACGGGTATCGGTGATGATTGTGCCATCCTTGATGGGTCTCCCAACCGACTGCTGGTTACGACTGATACCCTGATCGAAAATGTTCATTTCCCGGCATCCACTGATGCCAGACGGATTGGTTATAAGGCGCTGGCTGTCTCGTTAAGTGATTTGGCATCCAAAGGAGCGCGGCCGGCTTATGCACTATTGAATCTGTCGTTGGCAGAATATGACCAGGAATGGTTGGCGCGGTTCAGCCGTGGTTTTTTTGACTTGGCTTCGGAGTATGGAGTGGTACTGATTGGTGGTGATACGGTGCGTGGGCCACTAGTGGTCAGCATTACGGCTTTTGGCTACGCAAGTGTTGAGTGCTGCCCATTGCGCAATGGCGCCCGCCCTGGGGATGTGATCTATGTGACCGGCACCTTGGGCGACGCCGCGTTAGGTTTATTCGCGTCGCGCTTCGGTAGTTCACTAGAACAGCAGGAAATTGCCCATCTCCAACAGTGTCTGGAATTTCCCAATCCGCGCGTGGCGGCCGGTCAGGTGATCGCCCGTCATGCTACCGCATCGATTGATCTGTCCGATGGACTGATTGCCGATCTGTCGCATATTCTTAACGCCAGTGGTGTTGGCGCATCTATTGAGTTGAGTCGTATTCCCTTGTCTTCCAGCTATCAGAAACTGCTTGCTGATATCGGTTGGCATGGGGCGCTGGCACATGGTGATGATTATGAATTGTGTTTTACCGTTCCTGAACCACTACCCGCGACGGTGCTGGACGAAGTGGGTATCCCCTTGCACTGTATTGGACGCATTCACGAAGGTGAAGGGTTAGCAATAGTACAACCGGATGGTCAGCTGTATCCAATTGAATCAGTGGGTTACTCCCATTTTTAATGGCGTTGATCGAGGGGGTGTGATGAAATGGCAACATCGACAGATTGGATGTCGTCCGGCACTGTGGATTGCGTTTGGATTGGGTGCCGGATTGGTTCCTAAAGCGCCGGGAACAGTAGGCACTGTGAGCGCGATCCCGTTAATTATTCTACTCAGTCAGTTGCCTATCGGCCTGCAACTGGTACTGTGGATGGCATTTTTTCTGCTGGGATGCAAGATCTGTCAGATGGCCGCTGACTGGTTGGACGAGCCGGACCCGGCGGCTGTCGTTTGGGATGAGGTGACCGGATTTTGCATCGCGATGGCATTTGTACCGGTGACTTGGCTGACGCTGGCCGTGGCATTCGTCTTGTTCAGACTGGCGGACATATTTAAGCCTTGGCCGATTTCATGGTTCGACAGACGGGTTATTGGCGGATTAGGAATCATGCTTGATGATGTGGTGGCCGGAATCATGACGGCTATCGTGGTTCACGTCATGATTGATGCACAACTTCTGGTGACATGAGCGGTCAGATGACGGAAGAAGTTGAAAATTGCGGCTCAGCTAGTGGTGTCTTAGCATTAAAATAGTTGATTTAAACCACTCTATTTCAAGGATTGCAATGAAAGTTGGATACAGACAGTTACTGGATCAGGCCATGGCTGAGGTGACTACTCTTTCGATAGCGGAAGCCATTGCTTTACATGGTGACGATAACGTACAGTTCATCGATTTGCGAGATATTCGCGAACTACAGCAGGAAGGTAAAGTACCGGATACTTTTCACATGCCCCGCGGCATGCTCGAATTCTGGATTGATCCTGACAGCCCTTATTTCAAGGACATCTTCGCGGCGGAAAGAAAGTTTGTTTTTTACTGCAAATCCGGCTGGCGTTCCGCCTTGGCCACACAGACGGCTCAGCACATGGGCTTGCCGAATGTCTGCCACATTGATGGTGGATTTGATGCTTGGAAAAAAGCCGGTGGTGCGGTTGACTAATTGAGCTGACATAGCTGTTTGGTACGCTGGTGGGGTGGAAGTGAGTTGATGACTGCAGCCTTGGTTTATCTTGATAGGTACGAAATATGAAATATGCAACAACCATCATGACTTGGGTGACCGGTCTGTTATTCTTACATTCGAGTTGGGCGGCCGACGCGCAGGAAGAAATCAAATCGGCACTTGAATCTCTTATGGGTAGTGCGCTGTCAGGCGACGTGATTGAACCGTCGAATGTACCGGGCATATACATCATCAACATTAATGGCTCCATCTATCATGCGTTGTTGCAGGACCAGATATTACTGATCGGTGAAGCGTTTGATCTGGAAAGAGGTGTGAGCCTGAATGATGAGATCAACAATCAAGCGATTGGTGCGGCGGTGAGTGATATTTCACTGGTGGACATGATTGTCTTTGCGGCCCATGAAAAAAAGCGACACATGACGGTGTTCACTGACATTGATTGCGGATATTGCCGGCGCTTTCATCAGGAAGTTCCGGTGTTAAATGCGGCCGGACTAGAAGTTCGTTATATGGCTTTTCCGAGGGCCGGTATCGGGTCTTCAAGTTATGAAAAAATTGTAACGGTCTGGTGTTCCGAGGATCCTCAACAAGCCATGACGAGTTCGAAAGCGGGGCAGTATCTGGAACCTTTAACCTGTCAGAATCCGGTTGCGAAGCAGTATATGATCGGGCAAGAAAGCGGCGTCCGTGGTACCCCCACATTGGTGCTAGATGATGGAACAGTCATTGGTGGCTACCTGCCGGCGGAAGATTTGCTGGTTCGTATCGGTTTGTCAGGCGGATAAATTCGCGGTGGTGCGGAATCGGTTTATCGACTGATTAATCGGTCGCGCCCGGGTAGACTGATTCTGATCAAACTCATCAATGGCCGACTTCAATGTGTTGGCGGCGATTGGATTTCAAATTTTCGAAAGGATATAGACTGAATGGAAAATAGCAAAACAAAAATTCTGGAAGCAACGCTCGGACAGATTCGGCGACAGTTCGGACAAGGTTCAATCATGCGTTTGGGCGATGAAGATGTGGACAATAGTGTATCAGCCATCCCGACCGGGTCACTTGGCCTTGATCTGATCTTGGGTATCGGTGGGTTACCGCGCGGGCGGGTGGTGGAAATTTATGGGCCGGAGGCATCGGGTAAGACCACGCTGACCCTGTCGGTGGTTGCGCAGGTCCAGAAACTCGGTGGTACGGCAGCGTTTATTGATGCTGAGCATGCGCTGAATACGGCACATGCATCAGTGTTGGGCGTGAACGTCGATGATCTACTGGTTTCGCAGCCCAACAACGGTGAAGAAGCATTGGAAATTGCCGATCAGCTGGTCCGCTCAGCAGCCATTGATGTGGTTGTTGTCGATTCTGTTGCGGCACTAACGCCGCGGGCGGAAATTGACGGTGAAATGGGTGATTCTTACATGGGGCTACACGCCAGGCTGATGTCACAGGCATTAAGAAAACTGACAGGCAGCATCAACAAGTCGAACACTTTGGTCATTTTCATCAACCAGATCCGTATGAAAATCGGGCAGATTTATGGTAGTCCTGAAGTTACGACCGGCGGCAACGCGCTGAAATTTTATTCGTCGGTTCGACTTGATATTCGAAGAATCGGCAAGATCTCCAAGCGAGAAGATGTCATTGGTAATCAAACGCGGGTCAAGGTGGTGAAAAATAAGTTGGCACCACCTTTCAAGCAGTGTGAATTCGATCTGATTTTCAGTCAGGGCATTTCTCGTGAAGGTGAGTTGATTGACTTGGGTGTCAAACATGGTGTGATTGAACGCGCCGGAGCATGGTACAGTTTCGGTGATACTCGAATTGGTCAGGGGCGCGACAATGCGCGAGGTTTTCTCGCTGAAAATTCTGACATCGCGGCCGACATTGAAATGCAAATCCGTAACCAAGTTGGTGTTGCGCAGAAAGCGGAGGCGATGGTGTCAGAAAGTTAACTTAAGTTATGAAAGACTTAGGTGAGGTACACGCGCAGGCCTTACGGTTTTTGGCACGACGCGAATATGGTGAGCAGGAGATGGTGCAGAAACTGGTTGGCAAGGGTGCCGGCCGGGCATTGGCTGTACAAGTCGTCGAGCAGTTGCGCGGGAATGGTTCAATTTCAGATGAAAGATTTGCCAATGCCTTGACTGCAGCACGCGTGCGGCAGGGGTATGGTCCGCGGCGCATTGAAAATGAACTGCTTCAGCGTGGAGTCCCCGAACCTATTGTGTCCACTAATCTGACTGAAATGGACGTCGATTGGAACGCTCGGTTGCTTGACATTATTCGACGCAAATACCAGGATCGGCCACCGCTCAGCTATAACGAATGGGCAAAACGAGCCAACTTTTTGAAAACCCGGGGCTTTACCGCTGAACAGATCCGTGGCACATTGGGGCGGTACCAACAAACGGGCGGTTTGGAGTCATCAGACGCATGAAAGTCAATCAATTAAGAAAAATTTTTCAACAGTATTTTGCTGATTTGCAGCACGAAATCGTGCCAAGCAGTTCACTGGTGCCGGGTAACGATCCAACTTTACTCTTCACCAATTCAGGTATGGTGCAGTTCAAAGAGGTTTTTTTAGGGACTGAAAAACGATCCTATACACGGGCGGTGACAGCGCAGCGATGTGTGCGCGCCGGCGGCAAACATAACGATCTTGACAATGTTGGTTATACGGCGCGGCATCACACCTTTTTTGAAATGTTGGGAAACTTCAGTTTTGGAGATTACTTTAAGCGCGAGGCCATTCACTATGCTTGGAATTTTTTGACTGGTACTTTAGGCTTGCCAGAGGACCGCTTGTGGGTTACCGTCTACTCGACGGACGATGAAGCCGCCGACGTGTGGTGCAATGAAATTGGCATTCCAATGACACGGTTTGCAAGGATCTCCACGGCTGATAATTTCTGGGCGATGGGGGATACGGGACCGTGTGGGCCCTGTTCCGAGATTTTCTATGATCACGGCGCAGAGCTGGCCGGTGGCCCACCGGGGACGCCGGATGCGGATGGCGACCGTTACGTGGAACTCTGGAATCTGGTATTTATGCAATATGAGCGGCTTGCGGATGGTAGCCTGACGGCACTACCGAAGCCATCGGTGGATACCGGCATGGGTTTGGAGCGCATTGCGACGGTCATGCAGAAAGTGACTAGCAACTATGATATTGATTTATTTCGCGCGTTGATCGACGCTGCCGCATCAGCAGTAGGCTATAAGGATCACGACAACAAGGCTTTGCGAGTGATTGCTGATCATATTCGCTCGGCAGCATTTCTAGTTGCGGATGGCGTTACACCATCCAACGAAGGTCGCGGTTATGTGATGCGCCGCATTGTCAGAAGGGCGATCCGTCATGGTTATCAATTGGGATGCAAAGCACCATTTTTTCATCAATTGACGGGTTCTCTAGTTGAACAAATGGGTGCCGCTTATCCGGAATTACGGATGGCACGGTCAAAAATCGAACGCGTGCTGCGCAAAGAAGAAGAACGATTTGCCAGAACTTTGGAGCAGGGCATCAAGATGCTTGATCGAGAGATCGCTTCCCTCTCCGGTGGGATGCTGTCGGGTGAAGTAGCCTTTCGTCTCTATGATACCTACGGGTTTCCACTGGATCTGACCGCGGATTACCTGCGTGAAAGGGAGCTCAGCGTTGATGTCGACGGTTTCGAAGCGTGCATGGACGAACAGCGCTTGCGGGGAAAACGGTCAAGTCAATTCGAGGTCGACGGCACGCGCTTACCGGAACTGACGATGAACGTCAATTTCTCTGGTTACCAGACACTGAGCGAGAACAGTCGAGTCGTAGCCATTTTAATTGATAGTGTCCAACGAGATTCAGTGATGCAGGATGAAGAAGCGACCTTGATTCTGGAGTCTACTCCATTCTATGCGGAAAGTGGCGGACAGGTGGGTGATCGAGGAATCATCTCGACTGTTGACGGTGAGTTTGTGGTTCATGATACACAGTATGTTACTGGTAAGATCACCGGACATATAGGCAGAATTTCGACCGGTGAAATTCGCATAGATCAAGACGTTTTTGCACAAGTTGATGTAGTCCGCCGACGCGCAACCATGAACAATCACTCGGCCACACATCTGATGCACGCCGCGTTGATGAATCATCTAGGATCACACGTGCAGCAGAGAGGTTCGTTGGTGACACCGGAACGTTTGCGGTTTGATTTTGCGCATGACTCGGCGCTCAGTACTCAGGAGTTAACAATGATTGAAGCAGAGGTCAATGACGTAATTCGTCAGAACTCGCTGGTTACGCCTGAATGGATGGATTTGGAAGAAGCCAAAGCCAAGGGTGCCGCAGCCCTATTTGGTGAGAAATATGAGGCGACGGTGCGCGTGATCAAAATGGGCGAGTATTCATTTGAATTGTGCGGTGGTACACATGTCAGTCACACCGGTGACATTGGTCTATTTAAAATTATCGCCGAGTCGAGTATCGCCTCTGGAATCCGACGCATTGAGGCGTTAACTGGTCTACGCGCGGTTGAACAGATGCAACGGGAGTCGCGCCTACTGGCTGATGTTGCGCGATTGTTGCACACCGGTATTGACAGCTTGCATGATTCGGTGGAACAGGTTCTGAGTAATAATCGACAGTACGAACGGCAAGTTTCAGCGCTACAGACTCAATTGGCCATCGGCGGTGGTGAGTCCCATCATGAACTCCGGAAGATTGGAGACATTTCACTTTACGTTGCTCGCCATGATGGAGTTGAGGTACGAGACCTGCGGAACATCTTAGCGTCTTTGCAACAGAAACTTGACGCTGGTGTCATCGTGCTGGGTTCGGTGAATCAAGGCAAAGCGACGCTGATCTGTTCAGTTGCGAATGACCACCTGGACCGACTGCATGCCGGTCAAATCATTGCCAAAGTGGCGCCCATTGTGGGTGGAAAAGGTGGTGGTAAGGCGCATCTGGCACAGGGTGGTGGCGCTGACGGAGGCAGTCTGGATGCGGCACTTGAAGCCGTCCCATCGGCCCTCACCTGAGATCGCCGCGTGCAGCTGAAGTCAGGCAGTTCATTTGCTGAGTACAGAATCAACCGCATGCAGAACTGAAAGTATGGATATCGTGGTGGAGAAATACGGTGGTTCGTCCGTCGGTAACATTGAGAGAATCAATCGGGTGGCGCAACGTGTCATCCAGACGGTTACCGAGGGTTGCCGGGTGGTCGTGGTGCTCTCGGCAATGGGGAAGGAGACCAATCGTCTGATTCAACTCGCGCATGAAATCTCACCGCAGCCAACGCCGCGGGAACTTGATGTACTCATGAGTACCGGCGAGCAGGTATCGATTTCCCTGTTGTGCATGGCATTGGCGCGCGAAGGCTATGCGGCTCGATCTTATGTTGGCATGCAGGTGCCGATTCAAACCAGTTCGGTACACACCAAGGCTCGTGTTGAGAGTATCGGAACCGAGCAGATTCGAAGTGATCTAGAGACGGGCACGATTGTCGTCGTGGCCGGTTTTCAAGGCGTTGACAGCAATGGCGATATTACGACCTTGGGACGTGGCGGTTCGGACACTACCGCCGTCGCATTGGCCGCTGCACTATCGGCTTCGGTCTGTCGGATTTATACGGATGTTGATGGTGTTATGACCGCGGACCCCCGAATTGTGCCAGACGCGCGGGTGTTAACAACCATCACCGCCGAAGAAATGCTCGAACTTGCCAGTCTAGGTGCCAAAGTTCTCCAGATTCGCGCGATGGAATTTGCTCACAAATATGGTGTTCCCATTCATGTTCTATCGTCTTTTCACGATGTGCCGGGGACCCGCATCACTTCAGAGGAGTCGGATATGGAACAACCAAAAATTACCGGTGTCGCATACAACAGCAATGAGGCTAAATTGACGATCCGCGGCGTTCCGGACCGCCCTGGCATTGCGTCCAAGGTGTTTGGGCCGATTGCCGAAGCACAGATTAATGTTGACATGATCATTCAGAATGTTGGTACTGACAACAACACCGACGTAACGTTCACTGTCGATCGCAGTGAATACCAAAACAGTCTACGGCTTTTGGAGCAGATCATCCCCGAGATTGGTGCGCAGGATGTGGTCGCTACGGATGACATTGCCAAAATATCACTCGTCGGCGTCGGGATGCGTTCACATTCCGGTGTTGCCACGACCATGTTCAGTGTATTGGCTGAGGAAGGCATCAACATTCAGATGATTTCAACATCGGAAATCAAAATATCAGTCATTGTTGAGGAGAAGTATGTGGAACTCGGTGTGCGGGCGCTACATCAGGCCTTCGAGCTTGGCGACGATAGTCAGCCGGTTGAAGAATCAAGGCCACAGGACGTGTTACAGCGGACAGATTTTGACAATCCGCATTAATTTTCTACCATTCAAAATTTATAATAACTAATTCGTAGTTCATGTTATTGGTCTGGCTGTATGGTTGAGAATATTGTTCATTCAAGAAAACAGTATGCGTTAATACGAACAGGCCTTAATCGTTTGGAGGATAAAATCCGTGTTGGTATTAACTAGGAAGATTGGAGAGTCAATCAAGATGGATGGCGATATCACCGTCAGAGTGTTGGGTATGAATGGTAATCAGATTCGCCTTGGTATTGAAGCGCCCAAATCCATCAGAGTCTGTCGTGAGGAAATTTACGAACGTATTCAGCAGGAAAAAGTTCGCGCCGAGAAGTAAAAGGCGGTGAATCTACTGGGTTAGGGTACTGTTGATTCGGCGTTAGTCATTGTCATCAGATGGGAATTTGGAGAGGTGGCCGAGCGGCTGAAGGCGCTCCCCTGCTAAGGGAGTATGGGTACTCCCCATCGTGGGTTCGAATCCCACCCTCTCCGCCAAGGTGATTGTTAACCATCACGTTGATTTTTATGTGACTAGCAACTTCGCGCCCGTAGCTCAGTTGGATTAGAGTACCAGACTACGAATCTGGGAGTCGGGGGTTCGAGTCCCTCCGGGCGCGCCACCTTTGCCGATGTTAAGGAGTTCATCATGTGTGGCCGTTTCAATATTCTGACCGACGTAGATGCACTAATGACCACCTTTGAGATTCTGAAAGAAAATAATCAGCTTAAGCCATTTTTCCACCGCTATAACATTAGTCCTACCGCGAAAAATACTTCGCTTGAGAATCTTGACGATGAGCGTGTCGTCAGAATTCCAATCATCCGTTTGGGCAGTGATCATCGGCGCTGGCTGAAAAGTGCCGTGTGGCCATTGATACCAAGGTGGGTGGGTGCCATGGTGCCCAAATACTCAACGGCCAATGCGCGGGGAGAATTCATGCACTCGACTGCCAGCTTTCGTCAGGCCTGGCGGCAGGCGCAAAGGTGTTTGATTCCAGTGACCGGTTTCTACGAATGGCAACTAAAAACGAATCAGCGGTTAAAGCAGCCGTGGCATATCTATCACCGCGCTCAGTCCATTATGGCACTTGCTGGTTTGTGGGAGTCAGGTAGAACGACACAAGGTGATGAATTTGAGTCGTGTACCATTGTGACGACTCAGGCCAATCGATTGATGGCGCGAATACACAATACCAATTTCAGAATGCCGGTTATCATTGATCCGCCAGATTGGCAAACCTGGTTGGGCTGTGGCAACGAATCGGCATTGCAGTTGTCAGTTCCATATAGAGAGGGGCAGCTGGCAGCAGCACCCATTTCAACCCACATTAACAATCCAAAATACAATGAACCCAATTGCATCAATCCCATGGAAGTGATTGATTGAGCTGCCAATCTAAGTGGTGCGCTTTACCGGCGGTCGGGATATTGTGAACAGGAAGGTTCTCATGAAGAAACGTCGGTACAAGCATTCAACAATCAAACGAACACCAGAACTGGCGACAGCTAACGTCATTTATGCCAGTCTGCGGACCACTCGACTGAGGTCTGAACGTGGAGAGTTGTTTTCTTTTCCTACGAAGTATTTTCCTGGTTTGTTGCCTGGTGATCGGGTAACGGGTGAAGTTGGAAAAATGAGAGGCGAAAGAAACTTGAAGCCCAAAACACTATATGTTGAATGGCAGAAAACCGTCCAGGTCGTCCTGCGCTGCCAAGGGAATGCAGCCTCCCGCAAATTAACACCAACCCTCGAAGTTGTGGGGCTTTCGTTACCCGGGGACCTTGAAATGTCCGATCTGTGGTCCGAGCTACAGGATGGTCAGCTGGTGGTTGCAACCATTCGACGAAAGCGCACTCGTACACGACAGCGCACACGGTGGGAAGTTGTTTCATTTGACCGGCAGTTGACAAGTCAACGCGAAGTGGCTGCCGCCGTCGCGCGCGCAAGATTCGGAATTGAGGATGATTGGCCGTCGGCTGTATCAGAAGAACTGAAAGTGATTGATAACGGCGACCTTGGTATGCAATTGAATGGTCGCCGAGATCTCAGACATTTGCCTTTCGTAACTATAGATCCGGCATCCGCTAAAGATCATGATGACGCAGCGTATTGTCAGTCCATTGGCTCTGGAGAGTTTCGTCTATTTGTTGCAATTGCTGATGTGGCGCATTATGTAACCCCCGGATCGTTGATTGATACCATTGCGTTAGGCAGAGGAGCGTCAATCTACTTTCCGGGTGAATCAGTGCCGATGCTCCCGCCTGAACTGTCTGCGCATACCTGTTCACTGATACCGCAAGTCGACCGTTTGGCAATGGTTTGCGAAATGACTGTCAATACGGCGGGAAAAGTGACGGACTATGATTTCTATGAAGCGGTAATCTGTTCGCAGGCTCGACTGACGTACGAAGAAGTGCAGAGCACTGGTGGCAATGATCAACTTTCGTCAACGGTGGCTGATAATTTACGGTGTATGGATGAATTGCGCGATGTGTTTTTAGCGGCAAGACAGGTTAGAGGAGTTTTGAATCTGGATATTGCTGAAGTAGAGTATGCATTTGATCCTGCTGGTAATGTACAGTCTGTTACAAAGGCTCCCAAACTGATTTCCTACAGTTTGATTGAGGAAGCAATGCTAGCGGCCAATATCTGTGCAGCGCAATTTATTGCCAAACACTATACAAATGCCGGACTGTATCGAATTCACGATACCCCGGTAGAACTCAAGCTATCTGTTTTCAATCAAATTCTAAAATATATGGGGGTGAAGTATGCATTTACATCCACATCTTCACTGGGTGAATATCAACGGGTTTTAGAAAATATAAAAATACGCCACCCCAAGTTATTTTCCGTATTGCAGCTTCACCTACTGCGCAGCTTTGAAATGGCCGTCTATTCCTCGATGAAGAGTCCTCATTTTGCGTTGAATTTTCCCGAGTACACGCACTTTACATCGCCGATTCGACGCTATCCGGACTTAGTCGTTCATAGGATGATTAAGAGTGCGTTGAATGGTACCACCTACTCGTTGACGGGAGAAGAGCTGTCAACCGTTGCGGGTACCTGCTCCTTTTCAGAGCGGCAGGCGGAGAGCTGTGCGAGAGAGGCAGAGCGTTGGTTGAAGTCAGCCTACATGAAGTCTCACGTTGGAGAGACATTTTCTGGGGTCGTTGTCGATTCCAGAAAATTCGGCATGTTCGTACAGTTGGATTCACCTTATGTTGATGGTATGGTGCCGGTTGAGAAATTGGGTGGTGAACGTTTTTACTACGACAGCACAGTAAGAACACTGACGGGGCGCCGTACTGGCAAACGTTTTGGAATTGGTGATCGAATCAAGATCAGGGTTGCGAGTGCCGATCCGGAATTGGGGCACATTGATTTTGAGCTGGCGTAGTTGTAGGACTGTCTCATGGACAATTCAGTGCAGGTTAAACTGAACCGTCATTTTGGCATTCACGTAGCCAAAACGATGTTGCGGCATCATGCGGAACAGATTGATTCGATCTTGTTGAGTGACAGACGGAAAAATCAACGATTGCGCGAAATTGAAGACTTGGCCAAGTTAAAAAATGTCAGAATCGACTATCGACCTCATGCGGAGTTGACTGAGTGTAGCGACGGTAACCGACATCAGGGAGTAATCGTGTTGAGTCATCTGTCGGTGAATGAATTTCGCACGACTCAGCTGACGGAACTGCTCGACCATGATGCAGATGAGGCACTGATTTTGTTGCTTGAGGATTTGCAGGATCCTCGAAATTTAGGTGCTTGCCTACGAAGCGCCAATGCCGCCGGTGTCAATGGTGTCATACTACCGCGAAATCGCGGCTGTGCGGTTACACCAACAGTCTCTCGAACAGCTGCCGGCGCCGTGGAAACAACACGAATCTATCATGCATCCAATCTACTCCGCGCACTGAACGAACTGAAGGAGCAAGGCTATTTTGTTATTGGGTTTGACGAATCTGCAACGAATTCAATTTACGATGTGGATTTCGCCGATTTCTGTGTACTCGTATTTGGTTCCGAAGATGGTGGGTTACGTTTGGGGACTCGAAACGCCTGTGATCAACTAGTCCGTATTCCCATGCATGGTGAGATTACCAGTCTTAATGTTTCAGTGGCGGTGGGAGTGGCGACTTTTGAAGTCGTCAGGCAGCGCGTAAACCGGCAACGAAACACTTAAGTGAGGGAACCACCACAACTACTGCCGGAACCCGCGGTGCATCCAAAACAATGCGAGTCGACGGCGATGCGTTGTTTGATTAATTGATCGGTACCCTGCTCCCATAAATAGCGCGGCGGGCGCCAACCGGCCGGCATATTCAGCATTTGGTTGAAATCACAATCATAGATACGTCCCGTCCAATCCACACTAATGATATGCTGACACATCAGTTCTGGCACGGTCTGCGCGTTAAATTCCATCTGTAGCATGTTCATATAGCGAGTGTACTCTCCAGTGCGCTCCAGGTAATGTTTAAAGCGGCTGATTGGCAGATTCGTGAGCGTATATAAATGATTGAAATGGATATCAAAATCTTCGATCAGACGTAATTTATAGGTCGCTTCAAGTTCGCTTTGAGCGGGAGGTAGAAAAGCGCCGTTGGGATTGTAGACCAGATCCAGCTGTAAATCAGGTTGCCGGCCATACCCGAGTTTATTAAGCATCTGCAGGGCCTGAATGCTCTGTTCGAATACTCCCTTCCCACGTTGCTGCTCAAGATTTTCACGGGAGTAGCAGGGTAGTGAGCAAATCAGCTTGACGCGCCGGTTGGCGTACCAATCGGCGAGGTCTTCTTGACCTGCAGTCAGTATCACAGTCAGATTGCAACGTGAAGTGATTGTCGCACCATTGCTCAGACCAGCGTCGACGAAGCGTCGGAAATGCGGATTCAACTCTGGTGCACCACCAGTAATATCCAATGATCGAATTTCGTGGATCGCGCACCACTGGATAATTTTCTCCATGGTTTCCCACGACATGATTTCTGTTCTATGGGGTCCAGCATCAACATGACAATGATTGCAGGCCTGATTGCAGAGTTTGCCGACATTGACCTGTATTTCTCGAATCTGCGCGCGGCGAAGTTTGTCAAATCCATGTGCTCGTAGTGTGGTGTGAAAATCCCAGCGAGAAATCAAGTCGCCGTCGTCAAGTGCCAAACTGTCCGCTGCTGGGACCGTTACAGGTAAGGTGCTGTCGAATAAGGTCACTGAACGAACTTCGGCGTTATTTCGCAAATCGTTTATTGATGAAGTGATCCAGAGAAATAGCGCCGGCACCATGGAACAGCGGAATTAACAGCATGATCCCCCAAGCTTGATGTTGGACGATGCCGGCCGGATTCAGACTCGGGTACGATAAGACGGCGATAGCATTGAAGATGAACAGCGTTCCTGCGGAAATGCGCGTGGCCAGACCAAGCACGAGTAAAACTGGAAATACCAATTCCACGAAAATTGCCATATAAGTCGCCAGTTCGAAAGGAATGATGGGTACGGCATACTCGTATTGAAAAAGATACAGAGTTGAGTTCATATTGGCAATTTTTGCCAATCCTGCTTTCCAAAATACATTGGCGATCCAAAGCCGCATAAGCAGGTCTCCAATCGGCGCACCGCACCTTAACAGACAAATAAATTTGCGATAATACTGAATAAGAAAAAAGTCTTTTGACATGGAATCAAACCGGACTGTCAAGTCATTGTTGTTTCAAGGATGGTGGACAGTAATTTTGGTAATGGCGTTGTAGGCGAACAGTCGATACAATCCTTCCTGCAAATTGTAGTTTGGATCGGCTGCCAAGATTGATGGAATTATTTTACCTAAGTTCTGTTGCCGGCCGATTAGTTTGAACAGATCAAAAAGAGTCTTGTCAATGTTGACAACTCTGACTGAATATTCTTCGCGGTGGACTAGCACCTGTTGCCTTCTAGGTTTGATATCAGGGGTGGTTTGATTCTGATCATCGGAAGTTGCATACTCCCAGATGTCAAAAACTGGATATTCAGACTCAATCGTATGAATTGCTGGATGTAAGGTAAATCGGAGATTTTCATGCTCTTCGGTGGAATAATGCCCCAGACTACTAACACTCAATGTAGGTGTTGAGTGGGCGTGATAGGCAAGGTGACAAGACCAATCTATTTCAGCCAAGTCGGGCAGATATGGAAAGTCTTTGAGTTTTGGCATGTTGCGCATGAATGCTGGCAAGTGTTCCCCATAATCGCGCAGGTCTCCCGTTTGAGAGGGGTGTGTTCGACAGTACTTTTGGGCCATCATTTTGAAAAAGTCACTACCGACCATAATACAGGTTACCGGATAGATGTTCGCTAGCGACTCAGTTAACGTACTGTTGATGTTGTTCCGGTAAATGTTGATGCGTTGTGAGGGCCCAAAACCGTGTGATTCAATCAGGTTTTCCACGTCGGTCTGTTGGTCTCCGAACAGCTGTGCGCCAAACTGGGACTGTAGTTTATGTAATTGCATCTTGAATTTTATGCAGGTGTGATCGTGCAATCTCTGCCTCATCAAGTAACACAGAAAACTCTGGAAGATCTTTGTCCCACTCAATCAATGTCGGTGCATGACAAAAATACTGAATCGCTGACTCATACAGATTCCAAACCTCTTTACACACTCTCCGATCATGCGTGTCAATACGGATTGTACCTTCCGGCAGTTCTTTAACGGTATGTCCAGCTAAGTGAATTTCCTGAACGATATCCGGCGGCGACAGATGGGTGAAAAAATCCATTGGATCGAATTGATGGTTACAGGCATTCACATAGACATTGTTAACGTCGAGTAACAGCTTGCAACCACTGAGGCGAGTAATTTCATTGATGAAATCCCACTCGAACATTTCGGAGTGGGAAAACTCTAGATAGGTGGAGGCGTTTTCGACAAGGATAGTACGGCCCAAGAATTCCTGGGTCTTGTAAATACGGTCTGCAAGATGGAATACTGCTTCCTTCGTGAATGGCAGTGGAAGCAGGTCATGAAGATAGGTACCGTTGATTGAACTCCAGGACAGGTGTTCAGAGACCAGAGCGGGTTGGTAGGTCTCAACGAGGTCACCGAGTCGTTTTAGATGAGTGAGATTCAGCGCGTCGGTCGATCCGAGTGACAGTCCCACGCCGTGAAAACTAAGATTGTAATCTTGACGAATTCGCTTCAGCCAGTCATGTGGAGCCCCACCCCATCCGAAGTAGTTTTCGCTGTGGACTTCAAACCAATCTACAGCAGGTTGTTCAGTGATGACATGCCGACAGTGCTCGCTTCGCAACCCGATTCCAACGGAACCAGTTGGAATCAGGTGCGAAGCCATTCAATCATGTGCAATTGAAAAAATAGAAATCCTTACGACATGGGCTCCAAACTGCCGCCAGACAGTTTTTCACACAATCCTTTCGGAAGTGCAACAAAGGCATCGCCTTGGTTATCCATGGTCGACGTGCCAGCGCAGGAACTGTTGGACGTTTGACAGTCGTTATGACCGGCTTTGGCAACGCCGTAACATTTTTCCATGTCGGCCGCGGAAACGGTGGTCAGAGCCATCGAACCAAGAGCAAGAGCACCACTGATAGCGGTTGCAAGCAGAACTTTCTGTGATTTCATATTTAAATCCTCTAAAGGTAACAAAAGTAAATATTTTACCCAATATAGTTGGGTCGTTTTACTTTGACTTAAATAAATTTAAGATTGTTTCAAAGTAATTTGGAATTGAAAAGGCTCTTTTCTAATTCTCTAGCGTCTCGTACAGATCGCGCATAAGCATAAATTCCGAAGTGTGACCGACCCACCAAAAAATCTAGGAGTGAGGGGGATGTTGAATCCATTCATTGAGGGTCATTGTCATTTGCCTCTAGGTCAATGCCGATTTCTTTCAGGCGATGCTCAATGATCCTCTCAATGCTATCTTGATAGTCGTTCGCCCTAAGGCAGGCATCTGTCCCAGCAGGCGTCATAATCGCGTTGCCGTGCTGAGCGACATGTATTTGAGCATAAGATGTAACTTTGTCGCAGTAGCAGCGAATCCAGCTTGGTGTTTAGATTCGTATAGGTGTATATCAGATAATCGACGACGTCTCCGATACTGGCCTGCCCCTGCGCCGCCGGCGCAACGAACGGCAACATCACCGTTGCCGCCGCTAGTAACCGTAACCGCCGGACCGTCATCACAGTGGCTCCGAGTTTGGATCGCAGATGCGTTTCACTCAAGTCCCCGCGGATATACCCGCCCTGCGGTCAGTCCCGTTGCCTTGGCGACCGCTTCGATCTGCTGGCAGTCCACCTCCGCCCGGGTCTGTTTCGTGTCCGAGTCCGGCATCAGAATGGGATAAAAAGATAGTCACTGACCGATTAGTAACTGAGATTACGTTTTCACGCGCATTATTTTACAAAAGAGCCGGTAAAATTAATCCACGCGTTTCAGTGGTTATATTATTGTTTTTCTGCATCCTAAGCATTAACATCAATCAGCATGACCTCTTTTTCGTCGTAAGTATATACATACCGCTGAAATTTCAATTAAGTCGCAATCAATATCTCCCCCTCGATGCATCAAATGATAAATTTCTCCATTTTCAGAATGTTTAGGAGAGGATTCTTCAGGTGCCCTTGAAAGGAACCATTTGAACCCTTCCCATTGTTCTTCGAATCGCTCATATTTTTCTGTTAATTTATCAATTGATTGAGTCGCCAATTCCTCTTCAACTATTGTTCTATAAGTTACCCAACGGCTACTCATGATTTGCGATTACCCCGTTCGCCCACAACTGAACTTCACGTCTGTAGTTGCCAGAGTCACTAACGAGCATTGCTGTCAATGGGATTTCTTCCCCATCAGCCGCTGCTTTCCAAATATCGTCATGGGAAATATGACTGATCTCAATTGCTGAAAAGTCATTGCAAATTAAATTAATCAAAGAATCTAGCAGACCTATTTCCCTTTTGGAAAGAGTTGAAACATCCGGATCTTCCAGCGATGTGTAAATTACCGGATCGTACATGTATTTACGATTTTTTATATATATTTTTTTCTCGGTTTCAAGCTGTTTACTAACATGAAGGATTTTTGCTGGTACTGGCCCCATTTTCCGTCGTAGGTACTTTGAACCGGTAATACTCTCCCTCCAATGTCGATAAGCTGTAACATCTGCAAACCACAAAATCTTGTTCAACTTTGTTGCACCGAGTTTCCTCGGGTCGCCACAATTCGCAATGATGTAATGTACCACCAACTTAAATTTGTTCGGTACAGATTTCATTTTTTTACCTCAAGTAAGTTTTTGTTTGTTCGTAAATTCAGAGATCCTGACCTATTTTTTTACTTTTCGACCGCTCATTTTATACTGGTTCGGTTCAGCGGTCGAGTCATCATCGGTCGTGGCCTGAGGTGTGGCCGGCGCGTCAGCGTAACAGTTCATAAACCATCCGCCAGTCGGTGCCCGGATAGACAGTGGCGGTGCGATTGAGGGCATCAAGCAGGGGCTGGACCGATTCATCGACGCCGTGGCTGCCGAGGCCGAGGAGCTGCACCCGCAGTTGGCGGTGGTGCGGTTCGGGAATGAGGTTGGCATCGGTCTGCATGAGGGCGGCCAGACGGGTGCGCACGTCGCCGCGCGGTGGTCCGTCGGCGGTCAGGCCGTTCATCATGGCGGTTTCGGCCCGATAACACAGGCTGCGGATGGTGTCCAGAAACAGGCGGGTCGGCCAGGGCAGGGCCTGGGGCTGCTGGTCGACCGGCAGGTCGCCGACGCGGACTTTGCGCGGGCGGCTGCGGCGCTGCTCGAGGAGCTGGTCGAGCGTGGTCTGCAGGTGCTGGAGGTCGTCGGGTACGGTGTCGGTCGGTCGCCGGGCGGCCTGCACCCGGCGGCGGTGGAGCAGTTTACGCTGACGGTCGATGGTGCGCTGCAGGTCGCGATAGCCGGGGTCGACCACCAGCCGGTCGGGATGGACCGGGGCCAGGGCGTGTTCGGTCAGGGTGTCGAGATGAAAATGCTGTTTCATGTATTTGAAGTAATTTTCCTGATTCCAGCGCGACATCATGGCCCCGGCGACCTGGGTGGCCGGCAGGCTCGGATGCGTGGTGATGAGCGGCATCTGGCGGCCATCGGGCATCAGCCGGCGCAGCTGTCGCACCGGCAGGCCGTTGCGCAGGCGCCGTGGTTTTTCGGCCAGCAGGATGGTGTGCGTGGTGGTGTGCACCGGGCCGTACCGGGGTACGGCACCGGGTTTGAAGTCGGTCACCGGCCAGTCGGCACCCTGGTGGTTCTTATGCCAGGTGATGCAGGCCACGCCCTGGGTGGCGAGGCGGGCGAACAGGTCGGGACTCCAGCCTTCGCGGTCGAACACCAGGGTGGCCGCCGGCGGTGAGTGGCGGTCGCCGGTGGTCGGCACCACGCCCAGGCGGTGTAGGGTCGGCAATACGTCATGTTCGAGCACCTGCACCAGTTTGGGGTCCAGTTCCTTGTGGATGCAGATCAACGGGGTGCCGTTCAGCGCGTTGACCCAGTAGCTGACGCTGGCCGGCAGGCAGACTTTCTGGCGCGACACGAAGTGTTTGGGCAGCCGCCCGCGGCGACCACTGTAGACCTTCACATGACCGTCCACCGCCACCGTCAGCCACTCATCGGCGACCCCGGCAAACCATTGCCGGGCGAGGCGGTCATGCCACTGCTGGAGGGTCTCGGGGGCGGCACACAGGGCTTTGATCTTGCTCCGCAGGGTCTTGACTTCGGGGCTGTGGTCCAGGCCGAGCAGCCGCCCCCACTCGCCGGGGGACTGGTGGCGCAGGGCTTCGAAGCTGCGGGTCCGGGTCAGGGTCAGGAACGCGAGCATCAGCAGGATGGTGGACAGGCCGTAAAACCCGGCCGGCAGTTTGAGCAGTCCGTGAGTGGTCGACAGCAGCCCTTCTTTGAGCAGCATGGGCAGTGCCGTGAGTACGCCGCCGTGGGTCACCGCCCGGGCCGGTTCGTCAAAACATGGCACCGCCGCGTCCAGCAGGCCGACGGCCGCCAGCTGGCGGCGTTCCGAATCATGACAGGCCCGTCCGGCGGCCGGTTGTCGGTCGGCCTGCGACCGTGCCGACGGCTCACTGACCGGCGGCGGGTCATCGGTCGGTAGTGAAATCACGCCGGCCCTTAGATTTTCATTGAACGTACTGGTGGCGATGCCCAGTTCGGCCGCACATTGGCGCCCGCTGAGCCCCTGGGCCAGCAGTGCGGTCGCCCGTTCGGCCTGTGCCGCAGTGACCACCGAACGGCCGCGGCCGGCACTGGTGCGAGGCGTATCGAAGCTCTCCTCGCCCTGCTCCCGCCACTGCTGGATCGCCCGCACGATGGTCGAACGCGACAGTGGCAGGGAAGCCGCCAGATCCCGGATGCTCACGTGGTTGCAATGATAAAACCGGGCGGCCTGCTGTTTCATGGCGTTGGTATCACCGTGCCGATGTTGGGTGATGAACTCCAGCTGGGCAAAATAGGTGACTGTCTCGCCATCGGTGGTCCAGGTCAGGACGCCGGTGATGGGCGTTGCCTCGCCGGGCGTCAGGTCCAGTTCCGGGGCGGTGCGCGGATGATAGATACTGGTCATCGGTGTTCAACCTCTGCCGTTGCTTTGCATATATAAGTCATATCCTAATTATACACACAGTGCGGGTCACCGAGGCGGTTTTTTCTGTTTCGAAGGTAGTTTCGGTGGCTGAATGAGGGCCCTGCAGAGCCGTCATCAGTCCGTGCGGCGCCGGCTTCAGGAGGCGGGTCGCGCCGGCCGAAAAGCAGCCCGGCACCGACCGCGACGGGCGGTTTTTTGTGTCAAACCTATATGGGACACTCCGCACCGATGAATAGCGGGCAAAATGGTGATAACCGGTTGATATAATGACTGCTGTTCAGACCCATCATGCACCGCAGTGGGCTTTTAGGTCAGGATCTCTGAAATTAAAATTAGTGTAGTAATTTTTGATATGTCAGTTTATGTCGGTATTTTGTCATTTCAATTTTTTATAAGGTTATTAATCCCATCGTATGGTTGCTTTTAATATTCCTTTCATTTAGTCGGAAAGTCAGTTTCATTGACGTTATCTATGGTGATGTTTCATACTCCAACTATGATGAACACCCATTGTATCCACGCTTCAACACTATCCAAACACTTTTTATTCCATTTGTATGCGCCATATTCCGTCAACATACTGTTTGACACCATGTTTATAGAACATACCACGATGCGTCTATTTTATTATTGGACTCCTTACCAGCGATGTAAGTTTCATTGGCTTTGATTATAACTGGTAAGTTTGATCAATATCACCTCCACAGGCATTACGAGTTCGTTGAAGTATAAATCAGATATATAACTCTAAACTCTATTTGTGCAAGTTGTATACCACTGATTCATTCTTGAGATTATAAGTGAATATACTCCAGAAAGCACAGTTTGGAAGAGAAGCTAGGATTGGCTCTGATTTAAGACCTCGTCCATCACGACCCGAAACCCTATGTTTGCAGGTGGATAGCCAATTGAACAACCGCCGATTGGTACATAGCGAATGATCTCCGGCATAGGCGTGACATGAGTGCCAGCTAAAACTCGCAACCCTCGACAATGTATTTTAGACGTTTTAGAGTCCCTGATGCCATTAGCACATGATTCGGTCCACTCCCAAACATTGCCATTCAAATCGGCAATGCCTTCCGTACTCAATCCAAAATGTCCAACCGGTTGTGTTCGTCGAGGTGCTCTTTGAGAGAAAAACCGGTAGTCATTGGCCCATTCCATACGTGGGTCATCAAATAGTTTCTTTCCGGCATTCTGTTTTGCCAACACGTCGGCAGCAAGCAGTTTCCATTCGCTCTCGGTAGGTAAGCGAAAACTCTGTCCCGTTTTCTTGGACAACCAATCAATGTATTGCTGAACATCAATCCAACTGACTCCGGACACCGGATGGTTGGGGCGAGTGTATGGATAGGCTTGGGGCTTGTATTCACAGCCGCCATTATCAACACACTCGTCCCATTGGGTGTTGGTTATTTCATATTTTGCTACCACAATCGTATGATTGGATTGATCGGTCAATTCAACTGAAATCAGTTCCGGCGGATATTGAATGCCGGACTGCTCTGTCGAGTCAGTGTTATTCCACGGCAGTGTGTTGAATATTACCACTCCAGTCAACAGAACAGCACTTACAGCCAGCAAAATAGAGAATTTTTTCACCTCCATCACCCAGAATCACTGAGTCAGTTGATGACTGAATCCGTTAGGCCATTATTGGCCCTGGTTTCATGACCTGCTTCATCAACCCATCGTCCCAGTCACCCTCAACCACGACATGCGCGGCAGCACCGAGTTGTACCGCTTCAATCAAGTTGTGATTGAGATAGACGTAGATTCCGGGTTGCCGAAAGGTGTAGAGTGCAGCACCGGCTGAACCACCGCGTATGAACCAAGTCTCCAGTCCAGTCGTCGGCGGGTCGGTAAATGAACCGGTTTCCCAAACGAAATCGCCATGACCACCGATCAAGTGTGGTCTGGAATCACGATTCGACTGGGCATGAACAAACAATGCGGTTTTACCCACTTCGGATTTCAGTGCATGGTCACCAGTCAGTGCGCCAACCTTGCCATTGAATACGACATGTGTTGGGATCAAACCAGCCATGAGTGGCAGAACATCACCTAAATCCGCACCGGCAACCGGATAGGTCTTGTAGTTCCCATCCGCATCTTTGGGGATATAAAAATCTTGTTCACCAACGTAAAAAACCTGATCGTAATGCAATTGATTGCCATCTTTGTCTTTCAGACCATCGCGTGGTAACACCATGACTGCACCATTCATACCATGGACCACATGATATGGAATCATGATGCCTCCAGGTGCGCAGTGATACACAAAAACGCCAGGTTTGACAGCTCGCCATCTAAGCACTGTCTGTTGCCCTGGTAGCACGTGGGTTAGTGTTCCACCTCCCAAGGCGCCGGTTGATGCATGAAAGTCAATGTTGTGCTCCATCACACTTTCTTTAGGATTAATTAACGTCAGTTCAACAAAGTCACCTTCATGACAAACAATCAATGGACCAGGTACCGAACCATCAAAAGTTAATGCCCAAGTTTCGGCCCCCTGATCGTCAACTTGCCAGAGCACCTCGTGAGTTACCATCGTAACTTCAATCACTTTTGGTCCTCCACTGGCAACCTGCTCATGCTCTGGCGCGAAAGGTGGTGGTACCAACTTTTGCTTGACTCGCGGCAACTTCATGATTTCGTCTTCACTCATCGAAGCACGAAGTCCGGTCATCAGATTCTCGCTGGTAGTGCCATAAGCCATAGCATTATTAGATACAGTCGCCGCGGCCAAAGAAGCGGCCACCGCAGATGTGGGAATTAAAGTTGACGCTTTAAGAAAATCTCGGCGGTCAATACCGGTCTCGTTTCTATCTGCCATACCTTCCTCCAAATCTAATGATTGGTTAAGTTGATTAATATTTCTATGGTACACCATCTTTGATTTTTAGTCAATAGCGTATCTTTTATCTTTCAGCTGTCAAATATCCAGCAAATTTTGGCTGTCTTATTTCATCGCCAAATTTTCTTTGATTCCATCTTCAGCTTCATGATTGAGGAGTCGAAAGATCGAATTGGTCTCGTAGACTTGCTACGAACATTTCATCTTCATCCTGTTTCATTTCATTTTCGGGCCTGGTAACCATCCAGTCGAAGACAGCGATCATCAGTTCGTGCTGAGACTCATGTTTGTTCTTGGTCTGGTTCACTCGCTGATCATAGATTGAACGAATACCTCGAGGTGAATCTTCACGTACCATTTCCATCACAATAGCGTGTAAACCCAGATGTGCAAAGTGGTCGGGTTCATCATGCGAAAATTCATGATTGGCAAATGCTTCAGGCTGTGACAGCATGGTGTGTGATTCAGGGTGCATGTTGATGATCCGGCTGACCATCTTCTCCATCGAGTTGAGTCGTTGTTGATTCTGTATTTTGCGCCATACTTCAAACAGAAATTGCCGGTCGTTATGCTGATCGGACATGCAATCACCTCGCAGGTGCTACGGCAAGCTGTTCAGTCGACATGGGTTTTGTCAGGAAATTCACATAGGTCGTGAATAACGCAGGAACCACAGTGCGGTTTTTTCGCCGTGCAGGTGTATCTGCCATGCAAAATCAACCAGTGATGAGCGTGCATTAGAAATTCCTCTGGCACTCGTTTCAGTAGGTTCTGCTCAACCTCTTTTACGTTCTTGCCAGGTGCGAGGCCAATACGGTTTGAGATGCGAAATATGTGGGTATCAACGGCGATGGTTGGCTGTCCAAAAGCCGTATTCAAGATGACATTCGCAGTTTTTCGACCGACACCAGGTAAGGATTCAAGGTTCACTCGATTGGCCGGTATGTTACCATCGTACTGTTCGATGAGGATCTTACACAGCTGAATGATGTTCTTCGCCTTGCTATTGTAAAGACCGATGGTTTTGATCTCTTCACGCAGTCCATGTTCACCCAACTGCAGCATTGATTCAGGATTGGATGCCTTGGCGAAAAGCTTGGCAGTGGCTTGATTCACCGCCTTATCGGTAGATTGGGCTGATAGAACGACTGCAATCAGCAGTTCAAAGTGATTTCGATAGTTCAGTTCGGTCGTCGGACTGGGATTGACGTCGCGCAGCCTGACGAATATTTCATGTCTTTTTTCAGCATTCATCAAATTACACCTCGTTAGTCTGAAACGCTGCGCGACGTTGCTTTTTTTTCCATTGTTGGGTGCGTTCTCGATTGATCGCCTGGAGAATCTCTCGTTTGATGTCAGTACTTTCGACAGGTTCGATTGGGCTCGAATTTCTCATCGAGCGTTGGCGGCGGCGGTTAGCTAAAGTTCGCCATCGGTTAACCTCCACATCCAAAAATTCCGGCCATGTTTCACCTTTTCGTGCAACCGGCCATTGATCCATTTCAATACAATCAACCGGACAGGCACTGACACAAAGCGAGCAACCGGTGCAGTCATCCATCAGGATGCTGTGCATCTGTTTCGGTGCGCCAACAATGGCATCGACCGGACACGGGTCAATGCACAGTGTACAACCAATGCACCGCGATTCGATGATCCGCGCGACCTGCCGTCCCGTATAAGGTTGACAGTCGTCGGCCAGCTGCGTTGCGGAACCGTGTAGCCATTTTTTTAATGCGGTCAGAGTTACCTCACTGCCCGGCGGACAGCGGTTGATCTGAGTTTTCTTATTCAATAATGCTTGAGCGTAATCCTGACAACTCGGAAAGCCGCATTCCGTACATTGCGTCTGTGGAAGACAGCGGTCAATTTCTGCAAGGGTTGGCACTTATCTCCTCGGTGAGTCTAATTCACACGAATGCCAAGCTCAACCTCGTCGCCGGGATTGATTAACCACAAACCGTCATCATCGCCGGCGGCCAACACCATTCCTTCGGAAGTGCCAAATTTCATCGTTCGCGGCTGCAAGTTTTTCACCACGACCACTTTGCGCCCGATCAGCTCTTCGGGTTGATAAAAGCCTTTGATCCCAGCAAAGATTTGTCGAGTTTCGTCGCCGAGATTTACTTTTAGGCGAATCAACTTGTTTGAATCTGCCACATCTTCCGCGTCCAGAATTTGCGCGGTACGTAGATCAACTTTGGCGAAATCGTCAATCGAAATACGCTGCTCTTGCTCATGTTCCGCACTTTCATCTTTCTCTTTCGACACCTCAATCATCGCATCCACCTTTTTTTGCTGCACGCGCGTCAGCAGGTGAACATAAGGTGATAACTGGTGTGCCAGCAGGGGAGTATTGATTCTGTGCAGTTGGTCAATGGGATCATTCAAAAACTCAGCACTGCGCTGAGCCAGATTCGGCACGACCGGGGCAAGATAATGAATCAGTACTCGAAACAGATTAATTCCCTGTGTACAGATATTATGCAATCGGTTCTGCTGGTCGGGGTCTTTGGCAATCACCCAAGGCTGTGCATCGTTGACGTATTGATTGGCCTGATCAGCCAAGTTCATGATCTCGCGCATCACCCGACTGAAGGCGCGTTTTTCGTATGCATCGGCAATGGCGTTCCGCGCGGCAATCGTGTTCTGATAAAGTTCCACATCATCCAGTTCTGAACTCAATTGACCGTCAAAATGGTTGGTAATGAACTTCGCACAGCGGCTGGCGATATTCACTACTTTTCCGACTAGATCGGAATTGATGCGCTGAATGAAGTCATCCAGATTTAAATCAATATCTTCAATTTTTTCGTTGAGTTTACAAGCGTAGTAGTAGCGCAGATACTCAGGGTCCAAATGTTCCAAGTAAGTACGCGCCATGATGAAGGTGCCTCGAGATTTTGACATTTTCTTCCCATTGACCGTCAGAAAACCATGCGTGTAGACATCGGTGGGTCGACGAAAACCGGCCGCATACAACATCGCCGGCCAGAACAGTGTGTGGAAATACAAAATGTCTTTACCGATGAAATTGTAAAGTTCCGTCTGTTCTTCGTTCTTCCAGAACGCATCGAAGTCAATATTCTCTCGATCACATAGATTTTTGAAGCTGGCCATGTAGCCAATTGGTGCATCCAGCCAGACGTAAAAGTACTTTCCTTCCTCTTCCGGAACTGGAAATCCAAAGTAGGGTGCATCTCGGGAAATGTCCCAGTCCGCCAAACCGACATCAAACCACTCCTGCAGTTTGTTGCGGGCTTCGCCCTGGGAAAGCTCGTGGCCAACCCATTTTTCGAGCATATTCGTAAAATGACTCAGGCGGACAAACAGGTGTTCCGACTCTCGCGTGACCGGCGGTACACCGGACAGCACTGAAACCGGGTTCTTCAGGTCGGCCGGTGTATAGGTTGCACCACACTTCTCGCAGCTGTCTCCGTACTGATCTTCGACGCCACAGCGAGGGCAATTGCCTTTCACGAAACGGTCGGGCAGAAATATCTTTTCTACCGGGTCATAAGCCTGATCGATCATTTTGCGACGTATGTGGCCACCCTTTTTCAACTCAAGATAAATGAACTCCGCTAGTTCCTGGTTTTCTGACGAGTGAGTGGAATGATAGTTGTCAAAAGATATATTGAAGTCTGCGAAGTCTCTTTCGTGTTCTTCCTGATACCGTTGGATCAACTGTTCGGGGGTGATCTTTTCCCGGCGGGCGCGTAACATGATAGGCGTTCCATGCGCGTCATCGGCACACACGAAATAACACCGATGGCCATTCATTCGCTGAAAACGAACCCAGATATCAGCCTGCACGTATTCAACAATATGCCCTAAGTGAAGTGGCCCGTTGGCGTAGGGCAAGGCGCTCGTTACCAGAATATTTCTCTGCATTCCAGATTACTCTTGTTTGGTGTGATGAGGAATATCGACTGAATTGGGATGACGATCAACTGCTGAACATTCAGCCCGTGGCTGATCATCATTTTAGTAATGTGTTTGCAGTATGTTAAAATAGTCTGACCAACCCGACTATGAAAATATAGTTTGGCTCGCTACCTCACAGATCTTGTGATTATTTTAATTCCTGTTCAGGCGACCGGCAGGTTAATTCAGGCGCAGAACGAGAATCAAATTCACCAATGGAAGAGTAATCTCTATGACCATTACTGTTAACAAATCCGATATTGAAGCAGCACTGACGTCAATTAAGGATCCACATTCCGATTCATCGTTGCTCCAAGATCGAAAGATCAAAGATATCGAGGTTGATGATCAGCGTGTGCGCGTCACCATTGAATTGGGATACCCGGCGAAGAGCTATCTTCCACAACTGGAGACCGAGGTCAAAGAGAGTATCGGACAAGTCAATGGTATTTCGGATGTGGAGGTTTTAATTCGCGATAAGGTCTTTGCTCATTCTGTGCAGAAAGGTGTTTCGCCGATCAGTAATGTGAAAAACATGATCGCCGTCGCGTCTGGGAAGGGTGGGGTTGGGAAATCCACGGTATCAGCCAATCTGGCATTGGCGCTGTCCGCAGAAGGGGCGCGGGTCGGCGTACTGGATGCGGATATTTATGGCCCCAGCCAGCCGCGGATGCTGGGCGTTCGCGGTAAGCCACAGTCCAAGGATGGTAAATCCATGCAGCCGGTGTTCAGTTATCACTTGCAGACCATGTCCATCGGCTTTCTGATTGAAGAAGAAACGCCGATGATCTGGCGCGGCCCCATGGTCACGCAGGCGCTGGAACAGTTGCTGAAACAGACAGCATGGACCGATCTGGATTACCTAGTGATTGATCTGCCGCCCGGCACCGGTGACACCCAATTGACGCTGGCGCAGCGAGTACCAGTGAGCGGCGCGATCATTGTGACCACACCTCAGGACATCGCGCTACTGGATGCCAGAAAAGCGTACCGGATGTTCGAGAAGGTTGAAATTGAGGTGCTGGGGGTCGTTGAAAATATGAGCCTGCACATCTGCAGCCAATGCGGGCATCAGGAACACATATTCGGTGAGGGCGGAGGGCGCCGGATGGCTGAGGAGTATGGTATCTCTTATCTCGGTGGCGTGCCACTTGATATGCGAATTCGACGCGATGCGGACCGCGGCCGACCCACTGTAGTCAATGAACCCGATGGTGAGATTGCACAGACCTATCGCCAAATCGCCCGCACGGCTGCGGCAAGACTGTCGCAACGCAAAAAAGATTTTACGGGTGATTTCCCATCCATTGTCATTCAGAATACCTGAGCCGAAATAGAGTCATGTCAATCAAGGCTGATCATTGGATCCGGAAAATGGCAGAAGAGTACGGGATGATTGAACCCTTTGCGCCACAGCAAGTCAGTCGTCTGAATGATACCCGGGTGATTTCTTACGGCACATCCAGCTACGGTTACGACATCCGCTGTTCCAACGAATTTAAAATATTCACGAATATCAATACGGCCATTGTCGACCCCAAAGCATTTTCTGGTGACAGTTTTGTTGATTTTTCCGGTGACGTCTGTATCGTGCCACCCAATTCTTTTGCCTTGGCCAGGACTGTTGAGTTTTTTAGAATTCCACGCAATGTACTGACGATCTGCCTGGGAAAATCAACGTATGCTCGGTGTGGGATTATTGTGAACGTAACGCCTTTTGAACCCGAGTGGGAAGGTTATGCAACACTTGAATTTTCCAACACGACACCATTGCCGGCCAAAATTTACGCCAATGAGGGCGTCGCCCAGGTCATTTTTTTGGCGGCATCTGAAGTGTGTGAAACTTCCTATAAGGATCGCCAAGGTAAGTACCAAGGGCAGGTTGGCGTTACGTTGCCCATCACCTAATCGGAGGACTGGCCAGTGCATCCATTGCGGTCCATCACTGAACTTAAGGGTGCCGTCGAGCAGGCAATTTTCGAGTTTGAAGAACTTTCAGTCTGTGTCCAAGAAGATTTGGACGACGAACTGTATGATTATGCGAGTACATTTCAGGCCATGGCACAGAAACTCAGACCGTTGCTCGATGAACTGAATGATCGTGTGGAATATGCAGATCAGCAGGGCCTTGCAATCATGCCGCAAGTGATGCAGTTGCGTACGATTATTCCGTTTTTTTCTCTGATTGAAGCGATTGATGCGGCCTGCCGTCAAGGAGTTCGGGGCAGTTGATCGATGTCGGGTAACACGTTTGGTAAACTGTTTACGTTGACCACATTCGGTGAGAGTCACGGATCGTCGATGGGCTGTATCGTCGATGGCTGTCCACCGGGATTGGCATTGACGGTTGACGATATTCAGCCGGAACTTGATCGCCGAAAACCCGGGAGTTCGCGTTATACCACTCAGCGCCGCGAAGCGGATCAAGTGGAAATTCTGTCTGGGGTTTTTGAAAATTCTACGACTGGGACACCGATCGGCTTATTGATCCGGAATACTGAACAGCGTTCCCGGGATTACACCAAAATTGCCGATCGATTTCGCCCCGGTCATGCCGATTACACTTACCTGCAAAAGTATGGGATTCGGGATTATCGCGGCGGTGGACGAGCATCTGCACGTGAAACCGTACTTCGAGTCGCGGCGGGTGCCATTGCCAAAAAATATCTACGCCAGCGATACGGTATAGAGATACGCGGATATGTCTCTCAAATAGGCAATTTGAAACCGGCAACACACAGTTGGGAAGCCGTTGAAAAAAATCCGTTTTTCTGGCCTGCTCAGGATGAGGTGACCCGCTTGGGTGACTATATTGATGAGTTGCGACGGGCCGGTGATTCAGTCGGCGCGGCGGTTACCGTGGAAGCCAGACAGGTACCAGTGGGTTGGGGCGAACCGGTGTATTCCCGCTTGGATGCGGATATTGCCGCCGCCATGATGAGCATCAATGCAGTCAAAGGTGTCGAAATTGGTAGCGGTTTTCAATGCGTGTCGATGAAAGGTTCAGAGTGCCGAGATGAAATGACTTCCCGTGGATTTGCATCCAATCATGCTGGCGGCATCTTGGGCGGTATTTCTTCCGGACAACCGATTGTGGCTACCGTGGCATTCAAACCGACGTCGAGCATTGTGATGCCTGGGAAAACCGTCGATGTGGAAGGTCGGTCGGTGAATGTTTCCGTAACCGGTCGACATGATCCCTGTGTGGGTTTGCGGGCTCCGCCGATTGTGGAAGCTATGCTAGCTCTAGTACTGATTGATCATGCTTTGAGGCATCGCGGTCAGAATGCCGACGTATCACCTCCGGCACCTATTATTGCAAGTGAGTTGGGCGACGAGTCACGGATTGATGAGATTGACGTGCGTGGTGGAGAATGTGAAACAGCAGGGGAAGACTGAACCATCTTTGCTACTGCCAACTGCGAATTACTGATGAAATGATGGGCGAACTCAAGTTGCTGTCAAGATAGGTTCCACGGCCGATATTTCAGCGAATACATTCCAACATTATTATCAAACAATTTTGCTTGTGCGTTTAAGATTTAAAATTGAACGTAATTTGAGTTAAGCTTAGCTTGCTGACTATGGTTTTCAACATCAAAATTGTTGTCGCCAACCGGCAGTAAACAGAAATTCAGGTGGTGAGTTTGCACTATGGCCAGCGTTGCGGCGATACACGCCTTCCAACATAAAACCGCTTACAGCCGAAGTTTCATGCTCCCAATTCAAGGAGAAATCTACTTGTCTTCCGGTCGGCTCGATATTAGCACTGATATCAGATCGAACAACCTCGCCGTCTTTGGTTCGACCGCTTGGAACTGTTAAGTTCAAAATTGATTTTTCCATCCGCATTGACTGTGTTATACCGAGTGTTATACGCCTGTTTCGGTCAATTAGCTTGGTACCGTGAACAGCAAAACCTGTCGTCAGAGCATTACCTATTCCAGATATGACACCACCGTTTGTGTTAGGCGTTGCGCGGCCGATTTCTGCTTCAGTTTTGATGTGCCAATCAAACAAGCTGAACCCAGAAGCCACACCAGCCGTAATAGAATTGGAAGATACATTGCCGAACGCTCCTTCGGATTGCAACCCAAGTACTGATTCACTTTCGCGTAGTCTTGCGACACGAAATGCCAAGGGCGATGATTTCATTCTCCAAGCCAACGCAAGTCCAGTTATTGGCAAGGACTTTCTCGTTGGCAAAGTCGTATATGCACTGAGTGAAATACGGTCGGATCCTTGATAGGATAAACCAAGCGCATTTTCAGCTAGTGATAGCTGCCCGATATCTAAATTCGGCTTTGTTTGTAAAAGACCAATTTTTAACTTCTGACCGACCTGACTATCATTTGCCGATGAACCCAAAAGGTCAGAAGCAAATGAAAGCGTAGTTGTTTCGCCTGCCCTTGATTTAACTTCCTGGTTCCATTGACGCAGCCGATTGGGCAAGTGGTAAGAAGCTTGTCTTTGTTCAACAAAACTTGACAGTTTATACCAAAACGGTGCGCCTAAATTGTCAAAAGCAACGATTTCACGCTGAGCGAGTCCATGTTGCAAACCATCTCCAAATACGGAACCAGTGCTCAACTTGGTGCTCAGAAGATTTATGCCACCATCGCCAACGGCATTCCCAGTTGCCATTGTTTGCTGACCTTGCGGACTAGTTGCCTTACCGAGATCCATCAATCCTTGACCATAGATATTCTGATCTGCATATCTACCAGTTTTGTTTGCAGTGTCATAGAGTCTCTTTAGCAATGCAGTATTGGATAATTGCCCGCGAAAAATCTGTTTCATGATTGCCAATCCGCCAGAAACAAAAGGTGCCGCGAATGAAGTGCCATTTCCTTTTGTAATGCCGCGCACCACGGGACCCGACCTAAACTTTGAAGAATACGCAACAGATATATTCCCACCTGGTGCTGCAATACACCAGTTTTTTGCGACGCCGCAACGATTGGAGAAGGATGAAATCTCACCAGAATCAGAGTCAACTGAAACTACCGCCACAGAATGTCCGCGTAACTCTGGTATATACACTGCAAGTCCAGCATCAAGTCCCGGTGAGGAAGCCTCTAGACGACCATTTCGGCAACCGAAGCTTCCTACATGACATCTATACCTGTTAAGATTCCCAGCCGCCCAAACTAAAATGGTTTTATCTGATGAACTCGTTTGAGCCATAGCGTCAATTCGACCTGAAAGATGCGTTCTCAATGATTGCTCATTGTAGTTTTCGATCAAACTAGAAACACCAATGCTCAAATTTAGAATGTCTAACCGACCCTTCAAAGCTGTTTTAAATAAATCAGCAAATTTCCTATCATCATCAGATTTAAGTATAGACAGATTAAAAGGTTCATATAGTGGGTCTGGATCATCTGGTGGCGGTGATAATTTAATCGCGTACATCTTAATTTGGGAACCCCATGATATTCCGCGAAACCTATGGCCTTGAAGTACACCCGAAGTTTGTGGAGCAGCGGCAATTACACTTGCGACTGCAGTGCCATGGTCAAAATCGAAATTAAATTCATTGCTGTAAGCATCTGATAAAAATTGTTCTTCAACTGAAACACCTGCAAATACAGGATGCTGCATATCAATTCCAGAATCAATCAAACCAATGGTAATTCCTGCACCCGGTCTACGCGTTGATGCTTGAAAAGAACTTGATAGCCCACTAATTTTTACTGCTTCTAAATTAGCATAAGCGATGTCTGCTTTGATCAATTTTAGGGCTTGCTCGTTATTGATATTCCTGTAATTTGAACCACCTTTACCACCAATATTATTTGGTGGATTTGGATCGCCACTCCTATCTACATTATTTGAACTCCCTCCCCCGCCCCCGCAACTTGCGACTAGAGAGCAGAGAAAGACTATAGCAGTAAGCTTGAAAATTGAAATATTTCCTAATTTCATAATCTTACCGTTTAATTTTCAGAAAATGATTCGTAGACAGAAGTCTGGAAAGCGAATACATTCCAATTCCATTGGTTTAGTCAAATATATAATCCCCTATTAATGTTGTTGATTGTTCGAAAAAAACAATCAAGCAACTATGTTCGATTGTCTGATATCGTAGAAGAATAGAATAACTTGCTAACCATCGTTCCAATATTATCGGCCTTTCATTTCGACGCGAGATACGGAAGAACTGTGGACTTTCGAAGGCGCTACGGGTGGACATGAATTGTGTGTTTCAAAAAATATTCGAGTGGCTTCTCCAATATTGTGTAGTAATCCAATTTGATCCACATCTGCCGTTTGGGAGTCGATGAGTTCCGCGTGTATTTTTCCAAGCACATCAAAGGTTATGTGGCAATCAACGGAGGCATTGAGGTGGTAACAGCGATTGGCTCGATAAATGTCTCGAAAAATCTTTTTAATCAGTTCATAATGCACGGCTTCAGATGAAATAAGCAGGTTTGGATGCATGGCATCGCGCACCACTGAAATGTGGTGTTCTCCGACTGATTCGGAAAGTGAAACTGCCAAGTTTCTGAAATTGGCAGTCGCGGTGTCTATGCGCACTTTTCTTTTGTGTTTCATACAGCAGAGCAGATTCAATAGTTATGAAGATACTTAATTTTAGCAAATGGTGTTCAGAGGGGCAGTGTTAGATTGTCTCTCCGAACTGTAACATTAAACAATTTACTTAATTTAGGCGATGATTAAATGGCAACAAATTTACTGATAATTCCTGGCGATGGAATTGGACCCGAGATTGTTTCTCAAGCAGTGCGCATAATTGAACTACTTCGTGAACTGACCGAGTTGGACGTTGATTTGGAATATGCGGACCTTGGTGGAGCAGCCTACGAAAAAACAGGCCAACCATTGCCAGAGACAACGTTGTCGTTGGCAAAATCCTGCGACGCCATTCTGTTTGGTGCGGCTGGTGGACCACAATGGGATTCACTACCAAGAGCACTTCGGCCGGAAATGGCCTTGTTGCGGTTGCGTCGAGAACTCGACCTGTTTGCTAATCTGCGACCAGCCATCCTGTTTTCGTCCCTGGCATCCTCATCGTCTCTGAAAGAAGAGATCATCGCCGGTCTGAATATTCTGATTATTCGAGAACTGACTGGCGGCATCTATTTTGGGGAGCCTAGAGGTGTTGAAACTCTCGAATCGGGACGCCGACGCGGAATCAATACGTTGATTTATCACGATGATGAGGTATCGAGAATCGCTCATGTCGCTTTCAAAATCGCGAGACAGCGAGGTAACCGCGTCTGTTCGATTGATAAGGCGAATGTACTGGAAACAACGGAGTTCTGGCGGGAAGTGGTAACGGAAGTCAGCACCGAATATCCAGATGTTGAACTGACGCACATGTTGGTTGACAATGCCGCGATGCAGTTGGTTCGAGATCCAAAGCAGTTTGATGTCATTGTCACCACTAATATGTTTGGTGACATTCTCTCAGATATATCTGCGATGCTCACCGGTTCCATTGGCATGCTACCATCCGCCTCGCTTGACGACCATCAGAAAGGACTGTATGAACCGGTACACGGAACCGCTCCCGATATTGCCGGAAAGGGTATGGCGAACCCGATCGCAACCATTCTGTCACTCGCCATGTTGCTACGGTATACGATGAACATGGATGACTTGGCTGACGTTGTTGAACAGGCGGTGGAGAAAGTCATTGCACGCGGCATGCGCACACCGGATATTTACTATGAAGGTGCGCAACAAGTTGGCACCGAGCAGATGGGTACAGCAGTTCTGAACGAAATCAAGCAAGCTTTGAGTGGATAGTCATTGACCGGGAACAGGTGATTCTGGAATGTTGGAAACTTATGATGTAGCAGTCGTCGGGGCGGCGGGCATGATTGGTGAGGCGATGATGTCCATACTGGAAGAACGTAAATTTCCAGTGGGTAGAATTTATCCCTTGGGTAGCGAACGGTCAGCGGGTACTGAATTGCGCTTTGGTGAGCAGACTGTCTCTATCGAGTTGCTGTCAGAGTTCGATTTTTCGAAGGTTCAGTTTGGACTTTTTTCTGCCGGAGCCAGTGTCTCTGATACTTATGCGCCTAGGGCCGTCGCGGCGGATTGTACGGTCATCGACAATACCTCCAGGTTCCGTTACGATCCGCAAATTCCATTGGTGATACCGGAAGTTAACGGCAACAGCCTGTGCCATGATGATCGACTGATCGCAAATCCCAACTGTTCTACCATTCAAATGATCGTGGCGCTTAAACCCATTTACGATGCGGTAGGTATTGAACGAATCAACGTGTGTACCTATCAGTCCGTTTCGGGGGCCGGGCGCGCAGCTGTGGGTGAACTGGCCAACCAGACTACTGCACTGTTGAATGGTCGAACGGTCGAAGCCGAGGTGGCACCGAAACAGATTGCGTTTAATGCGATCCCACATATTGATGTGTTTCAGAGTAATGGTTACACCAAAGAGGAAATGAAAATTGTGTGGGAGACGCAGAAAATCCTCAATGATGATACTATTCGAGTCAATGCGACGGCCGTGCGAATCCCGGTATTTTTTGGTCATTCTGAAGCAGTACATATTGAAACTCGAGAAAAATTGACTGCAGCTGAGGCGCGCGAACTGTTAAGGCGTGCCACTGGTGTAACAGTCGTCGACGATCCAGCAACTCTACAGTATCCGACTGCGGTCACTGACGCAACGAATCGTGATGACGTTTTTGTCGGTCGAATTCGCGAAGATATTTCTCATGACTTGGGTTTGAATTTATGGATCGTGTCAGACAATGTCAGGAAAGGGGGGGGCTTAAATAGTGTGCAGATTGCCGAATACCTCATCCAGAATGAGATGCGGTAATGAATTTTGGTTACTGCCGCTGGATATAGAAATTCTCTACCATAGAACCATTGCCTCGCCAGTCTTAGCATTCTGGTAAGGAAAATTCCATACTGAATTAAAAATTCGCTACTTTTCAATTCGTTCGGAAACTGATAGGGTCACGTGGAAAACGAACTTCTCGCTGGCATAAAAGCAATCGAACAGACATTTTCATATCTCTGGCATGAGGTGTCTCAAGTTGAAGGTAATGACTTGAGAGAGTTATGGCTTAGCGTTACTCAGCAAATCAATACCGAACAGTCATCGCGGGTGCTTTGGATACTGATTGCGGTGTTGTCTTTTTCCGGCACAATGTTCGTGGTCAGCACCGGACTGCTCATCGTCGAATTCGCTCGTTCCCATAAGCGATCGTTGCCGGCTAAGTCGGCTCCGCAACCACATCAAACCTTAAACGGTACGGAGAATAAAGATCGTACGCTAACCAAGATCAAGATATGGGTTGATCAGCCGGTCCCGCACCATCTCATCAAAAAGTTACAGACTGGCGACATTGATGGGGCAGAAAAGGTTCTCATTATGGAGCGGCAGAAACAACCGAAGAGTGTTGAATTGATCATTTATCTTCTGGCCTGTCGTGCGACCCGAAATGATTCTAAGCAGTATCAAAAGTTGGTCAATGAGATTTTTCCCGATGGCCTCAAACCGGATGAAGAGGTTTCACGACATGCGGTGGAAATAGGACGTCTGATTCAAACTGACTTATATCCTGAAGGAGACATCCCTTGTCCCGAAACTATTTTTGATATTGATTTCAGCCGACTTGGAGATGCATTGGACCAAATTTCAGAATACGATAGTGTCAAGACTCTGCTTGATCTAGTGCGCATATCCTTTGAAGTGGGTAATACGGATGCGGCTATCAGACACCTGTTGGTTGAAATAATCGTCTGCGGTGATAGCGGTGAAAGAAAACTGGCTTTAGACTATTGCAGACGAATGAACCGAAAGAATCATGCCTGAGCCGAATTTCTGAGCATATTTCACTGGCATTGATGTGATAATGAGATTGTTCAGTGCGTCCTTAACATGTTGAAACTTCGATCTCAGTCGAGTGCTTGGTCAAATGAGTGTAGCTTCCAAAACTACTTCTCGCGGTATTCCTCCCGCAGCAGTTAGCGATCTTCGTTCTAGTAGGGGCATGGCGAGAAGGGATTTCTCAGCGATTCGAGTCCACAATCTGATCGTCATTGTTTGACTGTGCTCTTTCTTCCCAAAGTTGCAATTGCTCATCAATCACTTTTTGAATCGTAAGTTCCTTCATTGTCATCACATTACGGCGGCGAACATCAAGTGTGAATTCTTCAGCCTCTGCGTAGCTGATACTCCCCAACCTTTTGACGATGGTCGACGCTGCGATATTCGTCACATTCTCTCTAGCAAGCAAGAAACGTTCAAAATACTTCATCAACTCCCTCTCATTCGGCGCAGGCAGTCGTAACCTGAGTTGAAATCGGCGCCACACGGCACGGTCCAGCAACTCGGAATGGTTCGTTGCTGCGATAACCACCGTATAACTCGGCAAATCATCGATTTGTAGGAGTAGTGAGGTGACGACGCGCTTTATTTCACCAGTCTCGTGAACATCACCACGTTCTTTTCCAATCGCGTCAAACTCATCGAAAAACAAAACACAAGGGGTGGTGCGCACATAGTCAAAGACTTGTTTCATCCGTGTGGCTGTTTCTCCAAGATAGCTACCAATCATTGCTTCATATCGTACGACAAAGAATGGAAGTGCCAGTGCGTGCGCGACCGCTGCCGCGAGAGAGGTTTTACCATTGCCGGGAGGGCCAACTAGAAGCATACGATGTCTCGGGTCCAATCCATGTGCACGCAAGAAGCTTGCTCTTTGCTGTTCTTCAATTAACTGTCTCACCGCCATGCGACAGGAATCAGCAAGAACCAGATCATCCAGTGTTTGGTAAGGAGCAACTTCGGCAACAAATTCACGGCCACGCCGGGATTGACTGGTGGATTGGATTGGCATCTGAGCGACTCCGCTTTCATTAGTTTGTATTGCCCTATTCAGGCGTTCCGCCAGTATTGTGTGCTGCTTGATTTTCTCCTCAGCGATGATAGTTTCCACCGTGGAACGAATAGCATCTTTGTCGCTAGACATACTGGCTCGTACCAAGGCTACCAGTAAATCACCTCGTGCCATTCAACCCACTCCTCAAGTTTTCGACAATCACTCTATAGCCCTAACAGTGGAATGAACATCGTAACACCTTGCCTCTACAGCCGGTAATTCCAAGTACGTAACTGAACCGAGTCAACTGCATTTTGATTGGTTTATATTGCTTTCTCACGGAAATTGCAGATGAGTTGAAACAACGCTGAGATTGTGAAATTATCAGTTCAGTGATTGTTGAATCTTGTCAGTGAAATGTCATCAATCATCATTGATGTGAACCCGAGTGTTATAAACTGATGAACTTGATGTTCGGTGTTTTTCACCTAACCGAATGCGTGGTCGACAATTCCTCCCGCAAAACATCATCCAGAATTCGCCGTGTCCACTCAATATCCTGTTTCATGAAATACACCCCTTGTTCTTCCCATTGCTGTTGGGTCTTCGGTTTGTCTCCAATCAAGTCAGGAGGTGTAACGGAAAGGACATAGGCGTGCAAGTATAAATCAGGATTCTGCTGACGAACCAGTTGCTCAGTTTTCTTGATGGTGTTGTGTAGATTTACCTTTTTGCGTTCCTTGGGACCAAAGCGAATCAATCCTTTCGGGTCCAAAAAAATAATATGCTGACATTTTTCGCTGACGAGCCAAACGATAAAGTCAGGATAATAAGCATGATCATCGAAAAAAGATACACCTCTACCTCTGCTCAGATTGCGTATCAGAAACAGTTTTCTATTTCGCAGACCTGCAAGTTCAGATGACGCTAGTTCAGTTAACTTCTCAACCACCTCTTTTTCATTCATGTTCAACGGAACAGGTTGAACGGTAACTTCTCCGTGTCCGGTGGTGTAGAGTAATGGCTTGTAAGCGTGTGCATCGCTCATAAGACGATCAAGTTTAAGATTCGATGGAACATGCTCGTTTATTTCTCCGAATCTTCCATTTGTGTCGCGCATGAGAAAACTAGTTCCAGGATGAAAATTTACACTTTTCGAGAGATTTGACACAAGTTTCTGTACACCTTCAATCAAAGATTCTTCCTTTGCTTCCACTGACAGCGAATACTCACCGATGTTGTTCGGATCAGATTTGTCCAAATTACTAATTTCAAGGTGACTATGCTCCCACTTATTTCGCCTCGCCTTCCAAAACTCTGCTATGTATTCTGAAATCAGATCAATGGCAATGTCTTCCAGCTTGAGTACCTCTACAAAACTCTTCATTTCAAGCTTTTCTGGGGGTAAACGAAGTGTATACCAATCATTCCTGTCTAGTAGGTCGTCCACCGATTCACGGTGAATGGTTAGGTTGTGCCAGCCCATTTGACGTTTGCGTGCTAGCAACTTATCGTAAATTCGCACGCGATTGAACAAGGCAATGTAATGTGGGGGAATTTTGATTGACTTCTTCTCCATTACCGGGCTTTCTGATTCATAGGCAGTACCGATGACCTGGAGCTGCGAATAGTAGTCTATCTCCACATGTGGTTCTTCAATACCGTTGTGCTGTCCAAGAATAGGTCGGTCTTCAGATCGATCGTATCTAAGTCCTTTTTTTAGTCGAATAATCTTCAGATCTTTCTGTTTTGCAAAATTCCATGTGACGGGAAGCCGTATAGTCTTCCGCTCTACTCCTATGCCATCCGTCTCTAGAATCTCCTTGAAAGTTTGCATGTAGTTCGCGCGCAGTCCAAAAATACGCAAAGTTTCCAATTCTGCCAGACGCTGACTATCTATCGGTGTTTCGGCGCCACTCTCGCGATGACGTTTCAAACTCATCTTCCAACCCATGAGACGGACACCGCGACCAAACATCTGAATTATTTCTGGTCCTTCGCGAACGCCAACATGCATTAGCCCCATGGTGCTTACACGCCAAGAGTTCCAACCGGCGATAAAACGCCGAGCACCGATGACCACATTTACAGATGAATCTGTGCGATCCACATCGGCGAAAAGACGGTGTACGAATCCGGCTTCTCGTTCAACAATGAGGTCTGGGTAATCACCTTCGGCGAGTAGCTTGTAGAGTGCGGCCGAATCACCTACGTTCACCACACCAAAAGTAGTGTTATCAGCTGTTCGTAGGTGTAGCTCTCCATCTCCTTGAGTTAGGTAGCGTACTCTTAGTTGTCCTTGTCCATGAAACAATTTCTGGCAAAGGTCGCAGTAAATTTCATGCGCATCTTCGTTCTTGAGGTCGTTGAAATGATCAGTAAAAAAATCTGCACCGTTGGCATCAATCAAACCACTGTCTCCTGAAATAAGGTGTGCAAGCATCTGACTTATATGGTCGCCGTGAGCCAATACCCATCCAAAAAAATTTAAAACCCGTACTACATCTGATCGAGTTTCTTGATTCGCTCTTGTGTTGCTACCCCCTGTTACTGTCTTCCCGAGAAAAACCCAAAGCGGTTTAGTAACGTTAAACTCTGTCCAGCTAGTATGACCTTCGCTCCAGATGCGGTATTGCCGGTAGAAACTGAGCAGACAACCCAGTAGGTACATGTTACTGTTCGCATCTTCATCTCCCTGGGGTAGATTGGAGATGGCATAATCTTTGCCATAACCATCCGCATAAAATGAACGATAAGAGTAGTCAAACAACATGTTCTTACCGTATGTATCGCGTAACCCAAAGTCTTTGCCAACTATTTGATTGAAAGTGGCTGAATACTCAAATGTAAATCCTCCTTTTGCTAGTTCTGTTCTGAGATTTCGCCAGACTTTTCCAGATGCTCCTAAGTGTCCCTCATCCACCATGACAAGATTGTTGGTGCCAAAGTCGCTTACTGCAACGCGTTTCACCCCACTTTTTTCAGCCAGTTTGTTGACATCGAGAATTTCTACAGATGCCATTAGGTCTCCCCCCGCGCTACTAGAGAAAATGCGGGCTGGTAGATT
Source organism: Arenicellales bacterium (assembly GCA_965116205.1). Taxonomy (GTDB): domain Bacteria; phylum Pseudomonadota; class Gammaproteobacteria; order Arenicellales; family JAJDZL01; genus JAJDZL01. The sequence goes on from OZ220493.1 coordinate 1,931,951, forward strand.
ACTCTTCATAAAGTCACGTTGGTGTTGCATGGACAGCTGCTCGTTCGGTGTAACCAAAATGACATTATTTGGTGACTTGCCCGCAGCAGCTGCCAAACGCCGATATTGCAGAATGTTGGCGTGCATGACCAGCGTCTTTCCTGAGCCCGTGGCGGACTGCAAGGCAACTGAACTTAGATCTGAAATGGTGTAATCAGGTAACTTTTCAGTGAGCTGTTCTTTTTTCTTTGCGTTGTTCAAGTCGCGACACAATTTTTCGGAGTCCTCAAAATAGCGCCTTAAGTAATGTTCAACAAACAGTATGGCTAACCATTGATGCGGCTTCCAGCTTCGGTCATTCTCGCCATCCATCTTTAGCCGCCGACTTAATGCTGTTATTTCGGTATCGTAGTCGGATAAACTCTCCCAACCGATATTGGAATGATTTGAAAAAACTCGGTGAGAGTATTCGCTTTCTCTACCTGTAATACAGCCGGTCGGTGCGTCTGCCAAGTTAGTAAGCATGGCAGTAAGGTCTTCGTAACCGAATTCCCAACACAAAAACTTGTGCAGGATTAAACGGTTTTCGAGTGGAGTCATGAATTGCCGGTCTTCCGGTGTTTTTCAGAAAGATAGGCGGCGAAGGATGCACAAGCGCCGAACATGAAAACTGCCTCATCTAACCCAACATCGGCAGTATCTTTCTCAAGAAGGGGGTGACGAATGCCCTCTTCGTCGTTTGTATAGCCATAGAGTACTTGAAATGATTTTTCAAGCACTTGATGTTTAAGGACTCCCTCTTTTGTTAATAATTTGAGTGCTGGACCCAAGGATTTGCAAGGCTCGGAGGCGATCGTACGAGCAACGGATTCAACCGCATGGATACTCTCTCTGATGGAATCAGCATATTGTTGGACGTTTATATGTTTCGATGCCTTTCGTAGGTGTGATGCCGCACCGATCATTTTGTTTTGGGCAATGGTTTCAATGGCTTGCTTCGTTGCTTCTCCTTGTTCTTTACTTGCACGGGGAACGAATTGGTATAACTCTTGTGATGTGTTTGATTTGTTTAACCGGTAAGCAGCAACGTGTTTTTCAAACAACTGACTTATTTCATTTATTAAATTGCTTTTTGGAAGAATTGAGTTTGGTACATTCACTATTATCTGGAGAAAATCCAAGAACTTATTAAATGTTTCTTGTTCCAAAATAGTTTGGAACTTTCTTTTGATTCGCTCCATCTCTCGCGTTGAAATTTCATTTTCCGGAGTTTTTGTAAAGTCCCCTAAGACACGTACAATAAACAGTTTATACTCGTCTTCAAAGAACCCATATTTAATTCCGCTATCAAGGAATCGATTAATCACATTCCAAGTTTCTCGCCTTAAATCCTCTGAAATTTCTTCAGGACGCATCGGCGCCGGCAAAGGTTCGTATCCATACTGTTGTGAGAAAGTGAGGTGCTGGATTGTGTTGTCGTATTGGTTGCTCATCTATCGTTAGTCTCAAACATCCGGTCTCGGAACAGAGGTTCTATGGTTTCGGCGACCCAGATATCACCGGTTTGTCGTATCGCATTCAGAGTGTGGTCACCATTGACGTAAACTAATTCTAAGGCGGTTGAAAAGCGATTTCGATTTTCAGTAAACCAGCATTCGAGTGTACCGTTGTCCGTAACCTTCAAATTTCGCCAGAGAACAAGGCAATTTTGCCCTTGCGGGTTCTTACCGGCGATAGCGAGCACGCCATCAACTCGGTAATGGGATTCTACGCGCAAACCAAGTAGGAAATTGAAAGTTTCGGGTAAGTCAACCGGCGTTTCTCGCCGCATGCCATCACGTACGACTGATAATGTGTAGGAAAAGGGATCTGTAAAATCCTTCCCTAACAAACAGGCACTGCTGGAAGTCTCGACACCTATTGCGTAGCGTAGTCGGTAGTCCTCAGCCAAAGTTGATTCATTCTTTGAAAACAAATCATCTTTCTCCTGATTCACCATTATTCCATCTAGTGTATCTTCGTAGGATTCGAGACGAATATATTTGAAAAGCTGGGAAACACCTTTGTCACGCATAATCGGTTTGCCACTCTTCCAATTCGGGGCATAGACAACTTTTTTGATTCGCGGTACAACTACTGTGTCAAAATAATCTCCCATTTCGACCAGTAGGTATTTTCGGTTACCGCTATCTTTTCGGTTGAGGTTAATGACTGAATGTCCTGTGGTTGCGGAGCCAGCGAAAAAATCAAATATGAGAGACCGACTCCTGCAATTCGCCGCCTGTAAGCAGTCTTCAACAAGACTCACTGATTTAGCAAAATCAAAATTCTTACGCCCAAATAGATCTTTCAAGATTTTTGGTCCCAGGTTTGCAGAGGCATATTGAGTGCCATCCCACCATGTTTTGGGTGTTGACTCCGTATCCATTCGGACTTTGAAGTCAATTTGCACGCCACCGTTAGCTTGTTCAACTTTGTGATTGCGGCGGACCCTGTAGTCAGACTGCGGAGTGCCAATCGTTTCTCGCCCGCGATGCCATCGTTTTTCAATAACGATATCGTTTTCATGTTTTAAGGGCCACACCGCAATTTCTTTTTTCTCAGGGTCTTCCAATATCTTATATTCCTGTTTACTTTTGTTCCACTGCATAGCAGGTACGCGAATGAAATCGTTATTCGCGACATAGATCGGAAAAAACATCGTAGGTGAATCTTGCCTTCTATCTCCAGCGCCACTGCGAATTAGATTGCTCCATGCGTAATGTCCAATTTCGTCAGAATGAGGGTAGCGCTTCAATTCCTTCTCAGTCTTGTTAAGATTACCTGGAAGAGAATCTTGCTGACCGTAAAAAATCGCATACTCATGTGTCGGTGAAAATCGATCTTTAGATTTGCGTCCTGCGGGGTTAGACCTTACTGGTACGATGCCCAGTTCGCGGTGGAAAAGTAACTTCATTACCAGGCGCAACAAAGAAACTTCCTCATCATCAATTGCTACACAAATAACTCCTCCACTAGTCAGGTATTTATATGCCAGAACTAAACGATCTGACATGAGCGAGAGCCAAGAGGAATGTTTGTAGTTATTCTTGTAGAGAATGGCTGATGCATCCGTATTGTACGGCGGATCAATGTAAACACATTGCACCTGATTTGCATACCTTGTCAGCAGTAGGGACAATGCCTGAAAGTTCTCACCATGTACCAACAGACCATCGGTTTGTTCATCTAGTAGTCCAGCATCGGAAATTGACGCTAACAACCGATCTTTGAAATCTGTATTGAAGTGTCGCGTATCAACTATAAGATTTGAATGAGTATGTAAGAAGGCAGTGCTCAATTTTTCACCGTAGCCTACGCCACCATTCGCGAGGTCACCTTTGATTTCATCAATGGCGAACAAAGCGGTCCATTCCTCACGTTGCGCTTTGTTGGCAGCAATTTCAGAATAGAAGTCAAAAGGTATCCTATCCAACGTCACGCACCATTGGGTTTCCAGCACGAACTTTTTCTTCAACCAAAGACTTTTCTGAAAATTCTCAATCTGTGCGAGAAAATCAATGATTTTCTCACTGATTTGACAGACCACCCGCATTTGTGCCAATGCTCGGTTTAGTTGGTTTTCATTGCCTTTTGACAGATCATCCACATTGAGAACTTCAGCTTTCACGTATAGGTCAAGTTCGCTGCGTAGAAAATCACCAAGGTTCTTATGGATAAAATAGTCGAAACTATTTTTCGCTGTATAGCGTGCAACGTGCTTTGCTAGAAGTGTACATTCCGGATCAACGTCTGTCGGTGCTGGATTGGATAGTGCTGATAACCACACCGCTGATATCTGTCCTACAACTTCTGAAACCTGTTGCACTATAGATTTGTTAATCTGACTCTGCTGCTTTATACCACTACCCTTCCAGCAGATTTTTTCAGTTTCAGTAAGTGGACGATGCTCAAAGCAAACAATTAAGTTGTCTTCCTCAAACCTAATAGCATCTTTATCCTTTGCTAGTAGAAAACGTCGTTGTCTGTCATCGGCCTCCTTGATATTGTCTTTTTCGCTATCAGCTGCTAAAATCTCGAAGCGAACACGACGCGGAGAATCACCCCCCCCCCCCGCAGGTAAAGGCATAGGAAGCGTAGTTCTCGGTTGTTTTAACGTAGTATTGGTCTGCATTAGCCCAATGGAGTTTTACATCCTCGCCGTTGTAAGGAATCAAATATGTTGACTGTCCGCCGCTTGAGTAGCGCCGCAAGGACATGAAATCGCCATCACGGTAGTAGCGTTCAAAGAAGTTTGCAAGATGGTTATAAACCTCAAGCTCGGATGTCACATCAACTTTTGCCTCTGCTAATCTGTTACGTAATTCAAGAATTTTCTCGTTTGTCTCAACTGGAGCCTTTAGTTCTTCTAACTGCTTAACAGTATCTGCGAGCTCAGTTTCAAGTCGAATTCGATCCTCATCAGCGATTCCTGCTAGAATTTTCTTTACTTGTGGTAGTAAACCGCGATCGAGAAATTTCTCAATCTCGATGGCCTTTAGGTTCATCACACGGTAAAGGCCGAAATCTAGGTCACCCCGGTCTAAGCGAAACATTTCGCGCAATAAATCTTTCAACCGGTCGAAACTCTCTCTCGACTTTAATGTTTGAGTTGTAACGGTTGTTTCCATTTCAGTGTTGTTCACTAAAATTCAACCCAATAGTTGCTTGGGAACAGTATGTTGAGGGTGATTCGGTCACTTGATCGAAGGTTGATGGCACTGAGTGGTTGGACAGTGATCAGATTTAAGCGGTGAGAACCCCTTGCGAGATTTGTCGTACAAAATCTTCAACTCGATCGACGAGTTCGGCATTGGGTTTGCCTTTTTCATCCAAATTCGCTTGAATCAGGTCTACGATGGCGGAGCCGACCACAATACCATCTGCGTGTTCTGCAACGGACTTGGCGTGTTCGGGTGTCTTAATACCAAAGCCAACGGCAATGGGCAGTGCCGTGTGATGACGCAGGCGCGCAACTGCGACACTGACATGGTCGGTCATGGCGCGACGAGTTCCGGTCACTCCCAGAACAGAAATGTAATAAACAAATCCACTGACATTGTGCAACACGGTATTAATTCGACGGTCATCGGTTGAAGGAGTAACCAGTCGAATCCAATGCAACCCGGCAGTTAGTGCCGGCTCGCAGAGTTCTTTATCTTCTTCCGGCGGGAGATCGACAATGATCAAGCCATCCACGCCGATTTCAGCGCACTCATGAACAAAGCGATTGACGCCATATCGATAGATTGGATTGTAGTAGCCCATCAGAACGATTGGCGTGCTAGCGTCAGTTTCTCGAAACTCACGCACGAGTTGAAGGCACTTGGCCAGTGTCATGCCATTGGCAAGCGCACGTTGACTGGCGGCCTGAATGGCCGGTCCATCTGCCATTGGATCGGAGAAGGGTATACCGATTTCAATCAGGTCCACTCCTGCTGCCGGCAGTCTTGATATCAACTGTCTGCTGGTCCGATAGTCTGGGTCTCCACCGGTTAGAAAGGCGACGAATGCTTTGCGTTTCTGACTCGCCAGTTTTTCGAAACAGCGGGTGATCCGAGTGTTAGTCAAACTTTTGGTAGTCACAACTGGTGCCCTAAGGCTTTGGCCACTGCAAACACATCTTTGTCACCGCGCCCGCACATATTCATAACGAGCAACTGACTGTTGTCGAATTCTCTTGCAATTTCCATGATGTGAGCTAGTGCGTGAGCGGGTTCCAGGGCCGGGATGATACCTTCCGTCTCGCAACACAGTTGAAATGCTGTCAACGCCTGTTGATCAGTAATTGATGCATACTCGACTCGTCCGGTTTCATAAAGCCAAGAGTGTTCCGGCCCGATGCCTGGGTAATCCAACCCAGCTGAGATTGAATGAGCATCAATAATCTGACCGTCGTCGCTCTGTAGCAGATAAGTACGATTGCCATGCAGAACGCCGGGTTCGCCGCCGGTGATTGACGCGGCATGTTTCCCGGTATTGATCCCCATCCCCGCGGCTTCAACACCAATCATACGGATGTCTGGATCATCTAGAAAAGGGTGAAAGAGTCCCATCGCGTTCGAGCCGCCACCGATACAGGCCACCAAGCAGTCTGGCAAGCGATTTTCGGCTTCTAGAATTTGTTGTCGAGTTTCGTTGCCAATCACACTTTGAAAATTTCGCACCATTTCCGGGTAGGGATGCGGTCCGGCAACAGTACCAATAATGTAAAACGTCGTTTCGACATTAGCCACCCAATCGCGCAGGGCTTCATTCATCGCATCTTTGAGTGTCCCGGTGCCCGAGGTTACCGGGACGATTTCTGCACCCAACAGTTTCATGCGAAAAACATTGGGAGCCTGTCTTTCAATATCAGTTTCACCCATATAAACGACGCAGGGTAAATTGAACAGCGCACAGACTGTTGCTGTGGCTACGCCATGTTGTCCGGCGCCGGTTTCGGCAATGATCCGTGTTTTCTTCATGCGTCGGGCCAATAGAATCTGCCCCAGCGTGTTATTGATCTTATGCGCGCCGGTGTGATTTAATTCATCGCGTTTGAAATATATTCTAGGGCCGCCGAGGTAAGCGCTCAGGCGGGCGGCGTGGTAGAGAGGACTGGGCCGACCGATATAGTGTTTCGCATAGTATTCGAACTCATTTTGAAACTCAGGGTCAATGCTTGCGGCACGGTAGGCTTTCTCGACATTAAGTATCAGCGGCATCAGTGTTTCCGCGACGAAGCGACCGCCATAGATGCCGAAATGGCCGGTCTCATCCGGCCCCGAACGGAATGAATCAGTTACTGATTTGAAGTTAGAACTCATGAGTTACACTTTGTCTAAAGCAATACGATGGCAGTGATTATACTGAATGCAGATACTCGGGTTTTTAGGTAGATGCCCATGAAAATAGCTGGGTGTGTTGAGTATGACGGATCCAAATTTTGTGGTTGGCAAATCCAACAGGGACAACCGACCGTGCAGGCTGCGGTTGAAACCGCCTTGTCAAGCGTAGCCGATCATCCGGTCCGCGTGCATTGTGCGGGTCGTACCGATACTGGGGTACACGCCTGTGGGCAGATCATACACTTCGAAACGGATAGCCGGCGAAGTGATTGGTCCTGGATGATGGGTGCCAATTCGAAACTGCTCAATGGAGCGGGTGTGCTTTGGGTACGTGAGGTTGAATCATCATTTCATGCGCGCTTCAGTGCTATCGGCCGACGTTATCGATACGTGTTGCTCAATCGTCGAACTCACCCCAGCTATCTGGCGCAACGCGTCGGTTGGCATCCGCGAGATTTGGATGTTAGTCGTATGCAGGCCGCCGCCGCATTACTGCTGGGCACACATGATTTCAGTGCTTTCCGTTCGGCTCACTGCAGTAGCAAAGTACCAATAAAAACCGTGACCACGCTCAATGTTGAAAGGCAGGGAGAATGGATCTGGGTGGATGTGCAGGCGAATGGATTTTTACATCACATGGTCAGAAATTTTGTTGGTGTACTGCTGATGATTGGCAATGGAGACCGAGAGATAGTGTGGGCGCAGGAGGTGCTTGAGTGCAAAGACCGCCGACAGGCAGGGATTACTGCTCCACCTGATGGGCTGTATTTTGTTTCGGCGAAGTATCCTGACAAATATCAATTACCAAAATCTCCAATTCCCTGTCGCTATTGGTAATGCTCGGACTTGTGATCATCATTCTGACCGGCGGCCACACGGTGTGAGTCAAGAGTTTCGATGTGCCCTGAAATGTGTACCATTCGGTCAATGCTTTGTTGCCGCTGTCAGAATGTTAGTCACTGAATATCAATACTAGTCACTACAATGCCTCTTTTGAAAGAGGCCACTACGACAAATTGCTTTGGCTTGATACTGTCTATAAAATCAGAAATCAGACTTACCATTCCGATGCTAGAATTTCGTTAGTAGGTGAGTGAGAGAGAATTAGATACTCGTTGTGAGATACTACTACCTTGATGGATTGCGTGCCGCAGCGATGCTACTGGGTATCGTCCTTCACTTAGCCATTTTCGTATTGCCGGAAGCGGAGTGGCGATGACCACACTACATGACGCCGCGGCGCAGGGCAAATAGACCTATCAGATCGTCGTTGACATCGTACACGGCTTCCGCATGCCAGTCTTTTTTCTGTTAAGTGGATTCTTCAGCGCGATGTTATGGTAGCGTCGCGGTTTTACGGCCTTTCTTCAGTAGCGATTAAAGCGTGTCGGAATTACATGGTTGATTAGCTGTCTGACGGTTATTCCGGTGACGGTTTGGATCTTGAAAGGAGTCGCGGCATGGCAGAATGTTCACGCAACCATCTATGACCAGGTCACACTGCTCGTTACACCAATCATGTTCATCGGTAATATGGCGCATCTCTGGTTCTTATGGTACCTGCTGATCATTGCGTTCATTTTCATTGGTTTGGTAAAAGTTGGCGTAAAATTCCAGATTCGTTTCTGGTGGTTGCTCATTCCCGCTTCTTTTGTTGCGAAACTGTTCATGAAAGAGCCTTTGGTTTTTGGCGCGGATACGGTAGCGGCAATGATACCGGAGTTGCCGGTATTACTGTGCTATCTGTATTTACCTTTCGTTGTGGCGCAAACCGTGGTCGTTAATCTCCCGATTTCCCACCACATCAAATACGTGTTGGTATTAGCAGTCGTATCAGTCATCGGCCTCGCCACCTATGCTTTCGGTGCGCGTATACACGTTCATTGGTCGAATTTTCAACGGTCCACGTACGAAACCAACGTGATTGATATCGAATTTCTGATCACTACAACATTGTTTTGTAGAAGGCTAAGCAGAAGTGAGACTTTTCATCACCCTCCTGAAAGACACCACCCGAAAAAGCAACAGCATGGTTGGTTGACGGTAGTATGGTACAGTTATTTTGCAAAATCATTTATACAATAATGTATATTACTTACCGAATGGGTAATATACATAGTGGAAATTTTAGAATACCTTGATACTGATGGAAACAGTCCTTATGCAAAATGGTTCAATGATCTGAATGCGGTTGTGGCAGCTAGGATAACAACAGTTATCTATCGGATGGGGCAAGGTAACTTTTCCAATGTGAAAGGCGTTGGTGCCGGTGTCTATGAGTACCGAATTTACATGAAACCTGGTTATCGAATCTATTTTGGTAAAGATGGGGAGCAGTTGGTAATTCTGCTCTTAGGCGGCACCAAGAAAAACCAAAATACAGATATTTCTAATGCGAAAAAACACTGGCAAGACTATAAAAAACGAAAAAAGTAAGGGATGATATTATGGCTTTGACAAGAAATTTCAAGGATACTATACAGGTACGTACTCAATGGGACTCCAAGTATCGCAAAGCTCTACTGCAAGAAAGTGTTGAATGTTTACTTGCAGGCGATATTGACGTTGGTAAAGCAGTGTTGTATGACTATATCAATGCAACAATTGGATTCGACGAACTGTCCCGAGTCATTGGTCAATCAAGCAAGAGTCTCATTCGAATGTTTTCGCCAAGTGGAAACCCTCAAGCTCGCTATTTGTTCGCGGTCATCTATCATCTACAAGACCAGGAAGGTATACATTTGGAAGTTAAGGCTAAAAAAGTAGCTCGGAGTGTTGCTGCTTAGAACTATCTTCAGAGATCCTGACCTAAAAGCCCACTGCGATGCATGATGGGTCTGAGCAACAGTCATTATATCAACGGGTTATCACCATTTCGCCCTTGATTCATCGGTGCGGAGTGTCCCATATAGGGTTGACACAAAAAACCGCCCGTCGCGGTCGGTGCCGGGCTGCTTTTCGGCCGGCTCGGCCCGCCTCCTGAAGCCGGTGCCGCACGGACGGATGACGGTTCTGCAGGGGGCCGTCACCGTGGGGAGATGACGCCGGGTCACTCCCGGTGACCGTCTTCATTCAGCCGCCGAAAACACCTTCGAAACAGAAAAAAAACTGACCCGGTGCCTTGCGTTGTGTGTATAATTAGGATATGACTTATATATGCAAATCAACCCCGGAGATTAAGCACCGATGACCAGTATCTACAATCCGCGCACCGCCCCGGAACTGGACCTGACGCCGGGCGAGGCAACGCCCATCACCGGCGTCCTCACCTGGACCACCGATGGCGAGACGGTCACCTATTTTGCCCAGCTGGAGTTCATCACCCAACATCGGCACGGTGATACCAACGCCATGAAACAGCAGGCCGCCCGGTTGTATCATTGCAACCACGTGAGCATCCGGGATCTGGCGGCTTCCCTGCCGCTGTCGCGTTCGACCATCGTGCGCGCGATCCGGCAGTGGCAGGAGCAGGGCGAGGAGAGTTTCGATACCCCTCGCACCAGTGCCGGACGCGGTCGTTCGGCGGTCACTGCGGCACAGGCCGAACAGGCGACCGCACTGCTGGCCCAGGGACTCAGCGGGCGCCAATGTGCGACCGAACTGGGCATCGCCACCAGTACGTTCAATGACAATCTAAGGGCCGGCGTGATCCCACTACCGACCGATGATCCGCCCCCGGTCAGTGAACCGTCGGCCTGCTGGACGCGGCGGTGCCCCGTTTTGACGAACCGGCCCGGGCGGTGACCCACGGCGGCGTACTCACGGCACTGCCCATGCTGCTCAAAGAAGGACTGCTGTCGGCCACTCACGGCCTGCTCAAACTGCCGGCCGGCTTTTACGGCCTGTCCACCATCCTGCTGATGCTCGCGTTCCTCACCCTGACCCGGACCCGCAGCTTCGAAGCCCTGCGTCACCAGTCCCCCGGCGAGTGGGGGCGACTGCTCGGCCTGGACCGCGGCCCCGAAGTCAAGACCCTGCGGAGCAAGATCAAGGCGCTGTGTGCCGCCCCCGAGACCCTCCAGCAGTGGCATGACCGCCTCGCCCGGCAATGGTTCGCCGGGGTCGCCGATGAGTGGCTGACGGTGGCGGTCGACGGTCATGTGAAAGTCTACAGTGGCCGCCGCGGGCGGCTGCCCAAACACTTCGTGTCGCGCCAGAAAGTCTGCCTGCCGGCCAGCGTCAGCTACTGGGTCAACGCCTTGAACGGCTCGCCGCTGATCTGCATCCATAAGGCACTGGACCCCAAACTGGTGCAGGTGCTTGAACATGACGTGCTGCCGGCCCTGCACCGCCTGGGCGTGGTGCCGACCACCGGCGACTGCCACTCAGCGCCGGCGGCCACCCTGGTGTTCGACCGCGAAGGCTGGAGTCCCGACCTGTTCGCCCGCCTCGCCACCCAGGGCGTGGCCTGCATCACCTGGCATAAGAACCACCAGGGTGCCGACTGGCCGGTGACCGACTTCAAACCCGGTGCCGTACCTCTGTACGGACCGGTGCATACCACTACGCACACCATCCTGCTGGCCGAACAACCACTGCGCCTGCGCAACGGCCTGGCGGTGCGACAGCTGCGCCGGCTGATGCCCGATGGCCGCCAGATGCCGCTCATCACCACGCATCCGAGCCTGCCGGCCACCCAGGTCGCCGGGGCCATGATGTCGCGCTGGAATCAGGAAAATTACTTCAAATACATGAAACAGCACTTCCATCTCGACACCCTGACCGAACACGCCCTGGCCCCGGTCCATCCCGACCAGCTGGTGGTCGACCCCGGCTATCGCGACCTGCAGCGCACCATCGACCGCCAGCGTAAACTGCTCCACCGCCGCCAGGTGCAGGCCGCCCGGCGACCGGCCGACGACTTGACCGATGACCTCCAGCACCTGCAGACCACGCTCGACCAGCTCCTCGAGCAGCGCCGCAGCCGCCCGCGCAAAGTCCGCGTCGGCGACCTGCCGGTCGACCAGCAGCCCCAGGCCCTGCCCTGGCCGACCCGCCTGTTTCTGGACACCATCCGCAGCCTGTGTTATCGGGCCGAAACCGCCATGATGAACAGTCTGACCGCCGACGGACCGCCGCGTGGCGACGAGCGCACCCGTCTGGCCGCCCTCATGCAGACCGATGCCAACCTCATCCCCGAACCACACCACCGGCAGCTGCGGGTGCAGCTCCTCGGCCTCGGCAGCCACGGCGTCGATGAGTCGTTCCAGCCCCTGCTCGAGGCCCTCAATCGCACCGCCACCGTCTATCCGGGCACCGACTGGCGGATGGTTTATGAACTGTTACGCTGACGCACCGGCCACCCCTCAGGCCACCACCGCGGCACCGAATCAGTATAAAATGAGGCGCCGAAAAGTAAAAAAACAGGTCAGAATTATTGGTTAAGGTCAAGATCTCTGATCTTATTTAAGTTTTTTCGAACATCTAAATTGCTGTTGTTGGTATTGAATGCCGAAACACAAGAAATCATGTTCGGAGAATTCATCGCGTCAATACAATTATGTTTGATTGTATTTCGTAGAGATTCTGTGTCCAAGCATTAGGCCAAAATTGCATTGTGGTCTATGTTCAGATATCTTTTCATTCCGAACGTGATTGGTAGTAGTGTCTGAGTTTATGGCTTCCCGTGAAGTTGGTGGTTATCAGTGCATCGTCTGCCTGTGTTGTAATGGTAGCGTGACTTCGTAGTGTTGTACTAAGATTGATGTAGTCTAGCGCTTGGTGGGCAGAGATTTCAGTATCGAATTGTCGTGCCGAAGTCATGGATGTTCCGCTCTATAGACCGGTGGAATTGCAGTAGCATCCATATCAGGAGGTGCAAACACGAAGTCAGAAGTTGAGCGGATGGCAAAAGTTCGGAAAAACCATTGACGAACGAGTGTTGACCAAAATAAATCATTGAAAATAATGAATAATACGCAAATACTGATGGACTGAAATGGAAACCGCTTTGTTCATTAGGTTAGGAATCCTGAAACTGGCAAAATTTATTTTTTGAAGACATGCAGTTCATTTTTTGGTTGCTAGGATGGCACTGGTCGTTTGCAATCGGTCATCACAGTCATCCTGTAAACTGACCACTTCTAATCGGGCGTACAATTCGGCTAACTCACCCGATGCTAGAACGTAGTCGGGATTGAAATTCGGGTGGGCGAGCAGATGATTTTTGTTGAAGGTCTTCATCAGGAGATGCCCACCGGGCTTTAATGAATCACAAATATTGTCAGATAGTTCTCGATTCAAGTAGTTAAAGCAAATGATCGCATCAATACTCGCCGGTGGAAAGCGAAATTCAAGTAGGTCTGCAACTAACGGATGCACGGTGAATCCTTTAGATCTTGCCGTGTCGTGACAGTATTTTAGAGCGATCCGACTACAGTCCAGTGCCACTACGAAACAGCCTCGAGTGGCCAGAAGCAGTGCGTGCCGGCCGCGGCCACTGGCGAGGTCGACGACTCGCTGTTGTGGTTGAAAAAGTTCTAAATTTTCAATCAGGAATGGGTCGGGGGCGGGTAATTTCGAAGCTGCGCGCGATTGATATTTCTCGTCCCATCGTTGCACATCAATGGACACTGGCAAAATTTTCTGATAAGGGTAATATTCTGCAAATATTGTGAAATTCTAGCTCGACAAAATGTGAATGTATATCCGGGAGATGTGATGTGTGTACATTCAGGTCGAGGAAAACCTCTGAATCTTATCACTGATCCTAATTTTAGTCTCAAGCAAATAAACTCCAGCGCAGAACTGATTTAAACCTGTCTTCTACAAAATCTGTGTCTTTGCAGTTATCCAACACTTCCCATTTATTTTTCACGACATGTTGAATCCTGTTTATAGAAATTGATTTCTGGCGGATCTTTTCAATAAATAAAGTTGGCACAAAATAAAAATTTATATCTCGGTCTCCGTTTGCTTGCCGACTTTCTACACCAACGACAATATCTGACGTCTGTGTATTTTGGACGTATGTTTTGACATTGGATTTATATTCACGGTCTACACCGCCGCGCGACCCGCCCGTAAAGCTAATGCTGCCAGATTTACCAACGGTTTTAACTTGAATACGAATGAAATCAGTCGCTGATTTTTCCACCACCAAATCATATGTTGAATGTGGGAGATCAACTTGAGATGCGTTATAACCTCGCCCCAAGAGAGCAGCCAATAGTCTGTTTTCATTGGCAAAGCCTTTCGCAGACGCTAGCTTGCCTCTATCAACTTGTAGGTCACTCACTTTCGGAGTACCAACACATGATCGTCATTGATCCTTTCTTTGCGCGGAACTTTGATGAAGTGATTGATGATCTCTGATATGAAGTGTTTTTCAACGTCAAAGCCGATTTCAGGTGCCACCATTTTCAGGTAACGCCATGTCTCAAACTGAATACCTCGCACGAGATTGTTCCCTACAACAACAACGTACTGATGTTTTGGTTTTAACACGCGATAGACTTCTTTCAGATTCTGAATCATATCTAAGATGTATTTTGTCGCGATGAATGCCCGCCTGGGGTCCAGCTGGAATATGCTGTAAATTGTTTCATCAGCCGCGGCACATCCTGTTTTATGGAATTCCATGTAGTCCTTCGCGGAAACGACTTCTGTTCCCACATGCCTGCTTTTCAGATCGCGCAAAGAACCATTTTCAAAACCTAACCAGTACATTTCCAACTGATGCGTTCGTGGATAATCTACGGCATTCAAATAGGGTGGTGAAGTCAACGCAAGGTCAAAAGTGTTATCGTCATAAACACTTAGATCTCGTGCATCTGCCTGATCATTGATCTGCACTGCTCCAGCAGGGTTGATCTCACTGAGCGCACACATATTCTTGACATTAACCTCCAAGCGTTTGAGAAACAAAGAGATTGCCATCAGTGGTTTTACCTGTTTGTTTAGTTTCTTGCGAATGACCGTGCGCGTGCAGTTGTTATCCGCTTCTGATACGGCGCGAATAATGGATGAGAAGCAAACTAGGAAGAAGTCTTTCACATCCTGATGAGTATCAAGAAATTCAATAGATGTCTTGATATGAGTCAATTCCTTTAATATGAACGGTTTAAACCAATTTTCTCTATAGGGAAACAAAGGAACTCCATTCACTACTGTCTTTTCATCGTACGTGGTGACTTTTTTCTTCAGCAGTGTATGAGCGCGAGCTAATTCAACCGTCGGAAGTGGAGTGGTTTTGACTTTTGCAATAAATCTGGAAAATGGATCCACATCGACGCCAGCGCTATTTCGACCGAGTAAAGAAGCTTCTAAATTGGTTGTTCCGCTCCCCATAAACGGATCAAGTACCCAGTCCCCGGGTTTTGAATACCGCTCAATAATCCAGCGGGGCAATTCAGGAAAGAATTTGGCCGGATATTTGTGGACACCATGAGTCAGGTAACGCTGGTCTCGGCTGATGAACAGAAACTTCTGACTGTTTTTTATGGCAAGATCAACTGGAATAGTACCTTCGATTCGAGTTGATACTTCTTTGTGAGTGCCCATCGTATTTGTCATTTTACCTCAGAACCTTCATTATTGTCAGTTACACTACTGGATCATCAGGAAGATGTTAGTTTGTAGCAGATCAATTCAATCATAGTATTCTGCATTCTCACCGGTCTCGTCCGGCATTTCGGTTGTAAACGGTTGTACGGTGACGGTTGCTCCCTCATCTAGGTTTCCGCATTCCGCCGGTAGTACGATGTAGCAGTTGGCTTTAGACATCGAACTGAGCACACCTGAACTTTGATTACCGGTTGATTGGACAACCAAGTGTCCATCTGTATCATAAGAAAACGTGCCTCGTTGGAACTCAAGGCGGCCAGGTGATTTGCGAATGGGAGTTGTACTCCGGGCCGAAAGTTCCAGTGGTTTCACCCTTCGTTCCCCTTTCAATTTTCGAATGGCCGGTTTAACGATCTTGTCGAAAGTTACAGCCACGGATACCGGATTGCCCGGCAGGCCAAAGAACCAGCAGTCTTCAATTTTACCGAAAGCCAGCGGTCGCCCGGGCTTCATGGCCACTTTCCAAAGTTTCAGTTCCCCCAAAGATTCCACTGCCTGTCTGACAAAATCTGCATCGCCTACCGAGGCGCCGGCTGACGTGATGATCACATCGGCCTGCTGAGCCGCGGCTGACAGTTGGGCAATGATAGCATCCAGATTATCACGCACAATGCCGAGATTGATAGTTTCAACATGGAGTTGATTCAGAAGCGCATAAATCATATTCCGGTTGCTCTCATAGACATCACCCAAGTTGAATGGTTCGCCGGGTTTTCGAAGTTCATCACCGGTAGAAAAAAATGCGACCTTCGGTCTCTTCTTAACTCTAATGAACTGATGTCCTATGGCAGCTAGAAGGCTGTATTCTGCTGCGTCGATGGTCTGACCCCGTGCAACGACCACTTCACCACATCTGACATCTTCACCGGCATTGCGGATATATTGCCCCTTACGGTGCGCTTGGTTGGTGGTGACATAACCGTCTTCAACTTCACAGTCTTCCTGCATGATCACTGTATCCAGTGAGTTAGGCACGACACCGCCGGTAAGGATCCGAATACACTCTCCGGCGTTCAGTTCACCTTGATACGGGGCACCGGCAGCAGAAGTGCCAATCAACTTCAATAGTGGTTTTTCTCCACCACCCTGCAGGTCAGCAAACTGACAGGCATAACCATCCATGGCCGAATTTCTGGCTCCCGGAACATCAATTTCTGCGCAAACGATTTCATCAGCAATTGAGTACAAGGAACATTCAGTCGATATTGATGTGTTCTTTTTGATCGGTGTGATATGAGATAGAATTTCCGCCAAAGCGACTTCATAAGGTGTTGATGGCATATCACACGCGTCGGCAGATGAGCGGGTGTTATTCTGACTCACGTTTCCAGTGTCCAGAACGGCCGCCGGATTTTTCAATCAATTGGACTTTTTCGATGGTCATGTTACGGTCGACCGCTTTACACATATCATAAACTGTCAATAGCGCCGTTTGGACCGCCATCAACGCTTCCATCTCAACCCCGGTTCGATCTTTGGTTTTGACCGTCGCCCGGCAGTAGATGGATGGAATTTCAGGCTGGCGTTCAAGGGTTACTGACACATGAGTCAGCGCCAGAGGATGGCACAGCGGGATCAGATCGGCGGTGCGCTTGGCCGCCATGATGCCGGCGATCTGCGCGACCGACAGAACATCGCCTTTTTTGTTCTGATGAGTCGCAATTTCATCTAGTGTGGTGGACGACATACGGATCAATCCATCCGCAATGGCCTGTCTTTCAGATGCCGATTTTTCTCCCACATCGACCATGTGGGCATCGCCATATTCACTGAAATGGGTGAATTCGTTCAATTGGATTATCGCCGCTGGGTTGCTCTTTGATGATTGAACTATCAGTTGATAATGATATAACTTTATGGTATGGATGATTCAACATTATTGCGTTACAATCGACAGATCATGATGCCATCCTTCGGTGTTGAGGGTCAGGAAAAGATCATGAAATCCACTGTATTGATCGTGGGGCTGGGCGGGCTTGGATCTCCGGTTGCAATGTACCTGGCATCCAGTGGTGTAGGGCAATTGGTGCTTAATGATTTTGACCACGTCGATCTGTCCAATCTGCAACGACAGATTGTGCATACGACCGGTTCTGTGGGGCAATCGAAAATCGAATCGGCAGTGGCAACGTTACGGGCGCTGAATCCGGAAATAACCCTGTCGGGACTCGATCGAAAACTCAACTTACAGGAGTTGCACGAGCAGATTTCCGGGGCTGATGTTGTCGTTGATGCGACGGATAATTTTGACATTAGATTTGCCGTTAACGAAATCTGTGTACGGACGCGTACACCCTTGGTATCCGGTGCGGCGATTCGCATGGAAGGACACCTGATCGTTTATCGTGCCGACCTGGATGACAGCGCCTGTTTTCGGTGTTTGTACAGTCCGGATGATGAGCCACAGGAACGATGCAGTGAAACCGGAGTGTTGGGTTCACTGTGTGGAACAATTGGCGCCCTACAGGCTACGGAAGTGCTGAAAATTATTACCAATTTGCACCCGAGATTTTATGGCAGACTGATATTATTTGATGCGGCACGAACGGAGTGGCAGGAAGTGCGGGTGCACAAGGATCCACGGTGTCCTGTCTGTGGAGTCGATGCCGAACAGTTGTAACACAACCATTGAATTTAAGGAGTACACATGCCTGCTGTTGAGTCGAAGATGATCGCATTGGGGACCGACGCCCCGACCTTTTCATTGCCGAACACTAACCCTAATTATTCTGCGGAATCCGTTTCGTTAGCCGATTTTTCCACCGCAAAAGGTATAGTGATCGCCTTTATCTGTAATCACTGCCCGTACGTTGTTCACATCAAGTCCGGATTTGCTGAATTTGCCAAGGACTACCAGGAAAAAGGGATTGTGGTGGTTGGAATCTGTGCAAACGATGCAGTTACTCACCCGATGGATGGGCCGGAAGAAATGGCTGTTGATGCACAGCGTTACGGATACAGTTTTCCCTATCTTTACGATGAGTCTCAGGCTGTTGCCCGCGCTTACGGTGCCGAATGTACGCCGGATTTTTATCTCTTTGACGCCAATCGAAGTTTGGTTTATCGAGGGCAGTTTGACAGTAGTCGGCCAGGTAACGGTATTGAAGTTACCGGTGCTGATTTAAAAGCCGCGGTTGACACTCTCCTGGTCGGTCGACCAGTGTGTTCGGAACAGAAACCCAGTATCGGGTGTAGCATCAAATGGAAAATGACGTCGAACTAGCTTCGCAGTCAACCGATTTCCATTCATTCATCATCACTCCAGCATCAACAGGTCACTAACCCGTGGACGTGAGTACATCGTCGTCAGCGACGATTATTGAGTATTCATTGATTCTGATCTATTGTGGTGCGGCAATTTTAGGCACCGTTGCGCTGTTTACCCGTCAGGTTCTGCCGGTCATCTACATCGTTTTAGGTGCACTGATCGGGCCGGGTGGCTTCAAACTCATTTCCGATCTGGCAGTCGTCGATGAGTTGGCCCATATTGGCATCGTGTTTCTGTTGTTTCTGCTGGGTATGGATCTGTACCCGCAAAAACTGCTGAAAATATTTCAGTCGGTCACTCTCGTTACCGTTGCAACCTCGATTCTGTTTTTCACCCTCGGATTTGTGGTCGCTTATGCCTTTGGATTTTCCACCATCGAAGCAGTCATTACCGGTGTCGCGACGGGGTTTTCCAGTACCATCATTGGCATCAAACTGTTACCCACGACGGTACTCCATCATCGCCACATCGGCGAGCTGATGATTGGCGTTCTGCTACTACAGGACTTGCTTGCCGTATTGGCACTCGTTGCCATCGAGGAATTCGGTCAGAGTGCTGAATTCGGTTGGATAACGTTGCGGCCGATTGTTACCCTGCCATTTTATGTCTGGCTCGTGTTTATAGCGGAAAGATTCGTGGTCCGAAAGTTGTTACAGCGATTCGATCAGATCCATGAGTATTTATTCCTGATGACGATCGGGTGGTGTTTGGGCATGGGTTACGTAGCAACACTGTTCGGTCTGTCAAACGAAATCGGTGCGTTTGCGGCTGGAGTTGCGCTGGCATCTTCACCGATTGCCCGATTCATTGCTGATCGCCTGCAGGCGTTGCGGGACTTTTTTCTAGTTCTGTTTTTTGTCGCTGTCGGAGCACATTTTGACAGTGGTGCGTTTGCCGATGTGGTCATTCCGGCATTGGTGTTGGCCGGTCTGGTATTGATTGTCAAGCCTACGGCTTATCGGTTATTTTTCGGCTATATCGGCGAAAAGAAAGCAACTGGTTGGGAGTGTGGCTTTCGGCTCGGTCAATTGAGTGAGTTCTCAATCTTGATTGTTTTTGTTGCCATTGCTTCCAACGTAATCAGCGTAACGGTGGCCAATTTTCTGTTGTTCGCAACCGTACTGACTTTTGTTGGCTCTTCTTACCTGATCGTTTTTCGCTATCCATCGCCGGTTGCGGTGTCAGAAAGATTGAGACGCGATTGAGAGCATCATCATTGAAAGGTAAACAACCATTCGTTGATACCATAGTTGTTGCCGGCGCTGGTTACACGGGGCAAAAACTATTGCGCGCGCTGACTGGTCAAGTCGAGCGTCTCATGGCGCTGTCGAAAACGACGCTCATTGATATCCCCGGGGTGGAATCCATTCAGTTGGATTTGGATGCGCCGGTGTCTCAACGAGTTGCAGTCGGAGATAACCCACTGCTGTGTTATTTGATTCCGCCGAGCGGTGCCGATGAACCTGCATTGAGATTTCGGAACTTGGTTGAACAGGTGATGGGGCGAAGGCCGGCACGAGTTGTTCTGATCAGTACGACCGGCGTTTATGGTGATTGTCAGGGGGAATGGGTTGATGAGACGAGACTATTGAATCCGCAAACGGACCGTGCAAAAAAACGAGCTAAAGTTGAAGCGTATTGCAATGCTTGGGCTGAAGAGCAGGCTGTCGATCTGGTCATTTTTCGGGTTGCAGGGATCTATGGTCCGGGTCGGGTGCCGGTTGCTAGACTACAGCGTGGAATGGCACTGCCAAAGAACCAGTCCGGAGGGTTTTCGAACCGCATTCATGTTGATGACTTGGTTAGTGCCTGTGTTGCCGGATTATTCGGTACGGCTACCGGTGTATTCAACGTCGCCGATGGTCAACCAATGCAATACCGCGAGTACTTCAATCTAGTGTCGGAGGTGTGGAATTTACCTGCGGTTGCTGAACGCGATGCAGACATCACTGCCGCATCCGTCAGTCCAACCATGCGATCCTATCTTCGCGAATCTAGGAAAATCAACAATACAAAATTATTGACAACGTTTTCGATTGAATTGTGTTATCCACACCCTAGGCAGGGGTTGCTCGCCAGCCGTTGTTAGGCACTTTCAGGCAGTAACGGTGCCTTTCACCAGTAATCGTGTATATGAAACCTGGGTCGGTTACGATGAAAACGTGTCGAAACTGGATAGTATTCTGAGAAATGATGATCGACTTTGACCTGGGCAAAGGCATCTTGCGCCATACCATTTACAATGTGCTTTGATTAAGGAAGTAAAAACGATGACCGGCGAAGCCATACTCAAAGATTACATGCCAGTTACACCCGCTCTTGTTACTTGGGCAAGAGAAAAGGCCGGTTATACCCTTCCCGAAGCCGAAAAGCACTTCAAAAAAATTGGTCAATGGGAAGCAGGTAAATTACTTCCAACATATCCACAACTTGAGCAGTTATCCGAACGATTTAAAGTTCCTGTTGCCGTGTTTTTCTTTCCTGAACCACCTGATGTTCCGAAAATCGACGAAACATTTAGAACTCTAACCCAAGAAAACATGGTGAACATTCCTCCAAAAGTCAGGCTTTTACTGAGAAAAGCAAAAGCCATGCAAATTAATCTTTCTGAACTGAATGATGGAGCAAATCCAGCGGACCGGCACCTGACCAAAGACGTGATTTTTGATCAAAATGATACGATTGAATCCATGGCTCGACAACTTCGAGCATATTTGCAGGTGCCCATAGAAGAGCAGTTCACATGGCAATCCATTGAAAACGCTCTAGAAGAATGGCGGCAAATTCTATGTCAGCATGGAATTTTTGTATTCAAGGATGCCTTTAAAGAGGGGAATTATTTTGGCTTCTGTCTATATGATGAAGAGTTTCCAATCATTTACATCAATAACTCAGCGTCCAAATCAAGACAGATATTCACGATCTTTCACGAGTTGGCACATTTGATATTTCATACCAGTGGAATCAATGTAGTTGACGATGATTACATCAATACGCTACCTGAAAATAGTCGAAAAATAGAAATAATCTGCAACCGCTTTGCCGGTAAATTCCTTGTGCCAGACGATTCATTTGCTGAACAGAGTGCTGAGCTTCCAATCAATCAGGATGCTGCAGAACGGCTGGCTGATCTGTTTTGTGTCAGTCGAGAAGTCATCTATCGCAAATTTTTGGATCGAAAATTAATTTCAGAACATGAGTATTCGCAGGCCGCTGAACGGTGGAGAGGAAATAAGAAACAGCAACATTCATCGGGTGGAGATTACTACAACAATCAAATAGCCCATTTAGGGCATCCTTATGTTGACTTAGCCTTTCAAAGATTCTATGAAAATCGCTTTGATACCATTCAGCTGGCGGATTACCTCAATGTAAAGCCCAAGAATGTTCCAAACCTGGAAGATAAATACTTACGGGGATTTGTGACTGGATGATTTATGTTTTCGATACTTCAGGATTCATAGCTCTGTTCACGAACTACTATCGCAGTAGATTTCCTTCTCTTTGGGAAAGGTTTCACTCTATGGTAGTTTCGGGAAGGATAACATCCACCCACGAAGTAAGAAGAGAGATAAAGGGCCAGAATGATCAATTAACTGCTTGGGCAAACGAAAATTCAAGAGTTTTCCCCAAACCTACAGCTGATGTGGCCAGATTTGAAGCTCAGGTTTGAATATCGTCGCACCGCGGCATGACTATTCACCTGATGACAGAAATACAGTTGTAATCAATCTTCTTGATCAATCTTTCGGTACTGGCCACCACGAAACAACTCAGCTGTGCGCAGATATTATTTCTGAATTAGACTTGAATGGAAAAATTGTTGTTGACTATGGCTGTGGAAGTGGCGTATTGGCGATATGTGCGCTTGTTTTAGGTGTAGAGCACGCATGGGATGTGGGTATCAGTCCTGTCGCGAGGCGAGAAAGTGTTGCAAACGCTCAGAGAAATTATGTTGAAGAAAAATATTGTGCGCTTGAGGCTGAAGATTTACCTCTTCATACACAAGTAGATGTGGCTGTGGCCAACCTGTACGCTGATGCACCTGTCGCGCTTTCAGGTGATTTGATACAGTTGACAGCTGACGGTGGTTGGATTGTATTATCTGGAATACTACGACCGCAATTCGAGCGTGTTTTCAGAGCCTATTTTGGACATGTAGATTTTACAGCTAGATATGACGGCGATTGGGTGGCATTACCAGGTAAAAAACAAACAACATTTTGCTGAATAGAGTCTAAAAAACCATGTAAATTTTGAAACAATGGATAATATTGTCAAATAATCATAATTTAATCACATTTTACCTAAAAATAATACTAATAAAAACAATATGATAAAAATATCAAAACTTAAAACATGCAAATTGATAGTTATACTATCAATTTACACAAAAAATAAAACGATCGCGATAAAATATTATTCTACAGATTTTGTGAGCAATTAATAAATATAGTAAAGTGATATTAAAGATTTCAATATACATATAGAATGATACCTCGTTTAATACAAAGCAAGATCATTGACGCGATTGAGCATGTTCCAGCAGTCGTTCTGATAGGGCCTCGTCAAGTTGGTAAAACAACGCTAGCCAAAACAATTCAAAAAGAATGGAAAAAGAAGCCTGTTGAGTATTTAGATTTAGAATCTCCAGACGATTTGGCAAAATTAAGATATCCAGAGAGCTATCTTAAAGAACGCGCAAACGTTCTAGTGATAATTGACGAAATTCAAATTAGGTCTGAGCTGTTTATTTTGTTTCGCAGTTTAATTGACCGCCGCATCGAAGCAGGTGAAAAATCGGCACATTTTTTGTTGTTAGGATCCGCTTCACCTGAAATAATCCAATCGTCCTCCGAATCTTTAGCTGGAAGGATTCGATATCTTGAATTAGCGCCTGTTTCTGCCCAAGAAATTTGCAGAGAGACTATGACCAGTCAGAAAATCAGGGATCTATGGGTTAGAGGTGGTTTTCCTAAAAGTGTACTTGCGCCAAGTGAAAGCGAAAGCTGGAAATGGCGGTCGGATTTCATTAGATCGTATGTCGAAAGAGATATCCCGCTGTTAATTGCGAAGATTGAGCCTACTAGGATGCGTCAGTTTTGGCACATGCTAGCGCATTATCATGGACAACAAATTAATTACACAAATCTTTCAAAGAGTCTCGGTGTAAGTCACATGACGGTACGATCGTATTTTGACATAATGAACAACCTTTTCTTTGTACGATATCTTCCGCCGTGGGCTAGCAGTACAAAAAAAAGAATGGTCAAATCACCAAAGATATATGTAAGAGATACTGGACTACTGCACTATCTCCTAAAAATTACCAACTACGATGATTTGCTAATACACCCCGTTTTGGGGCACTCATGGGAAGGTTTTGTGATTGAGAATATAGTGGGACTTCTATCAGACCAATGGAGTTTCAGTTATTACCGCACGGCTTCTCAATCTGAAATCGATCTTATTCTTGAAGGTCCGCGGTCTGAGGTTTGGGCAATTGAAATCAAACTATCCAGCTCGCCAGAAATTAGAAAGGGTTTTCATACGGCCTGCCAAGATGTCAAAGCAACTCGAAAGATAATCGTTTATTCTGGGAAAGAAGAATTTCCGATTGGCAATAATACAACAGTAATGTCTTTGATGAGAGTTCTGAAGCTAGTTCGTCAGCAGTCAAGTTTGTTGAAATAAAAGACTCTAATGTTTCTACCTTCAACAGCCTGAACGGTACCGGTTCATGCTCTGAAGCGACAGCGGGCAAGCGGCTAGCTCACTGCTTTTTCCAGTGTTTGTGGTTGAAGCAGTAAACAAATTCATCCAGATACTTCTGCAAGAACTGTTCGTTTACGCCGTGAAAGGCGCCAATTAAACTGAACTTTAGGGAGGCAGTTTGGAACTAGTGTTATTAAAAACAACAACATAAATTCAATATTAGGGCGTTCACCCTGTCATTGCACTGGGAACAAACTTACCCGGGTCAGCGTTGAACAAGTCCAACGCCTTCTGCTGCAACGGAGTCGGTGACGCGGTCATCGGCACGCCCATCTCAGGGTGGCCTGGAACTGAACATCACATTAAAGTCAAGCTGGCCGAATTTTGAAGCAGCGTGGTGAAACTGTGCGCCGGCAACGCGTCCAGCGTCTGTTTCGAACTCGCCTTGTATTGGACTGCAGGCGAGGTCGCAGCCGCCGCAACCGGATTGTTGCGTTGTTGCCGAGCCGCAGCCCGGTCGTAGTCTTCAAACAACAGGGGAGCAAGGCAACGGCGCAAATGCCATTCAACATGGTAGGCCAGCAGGCACAGGAACAGATACCTTCGCTGGTGGGCGGGTGGCCAGGCCTAGAACGGTTGTACAGCACTACGAAATCCAGGTCACCGTCGACCCGGCTACTCGTCGGGTGTCTGCTGTCACATGGCAGTACCGACCGCAACCGTGACACCCGGGTCACGCTGCCGCGGCGTTTACGCGCTGCGTTCCAATCTCACCGACTGGGATGATGAGACGCTGTGGCACACGCACGCGATGCTGACCGATTTAGCAGCCGTGTTTCGATGCCTGAAGTCCGAACTCGGTCTGCGACCCAATGATCATCACACTGAGGTGCGTGCCGAAGGTCATCTGTTCATCACCGTCCTCGCTTATCAGCTGGTGCAGTATATCCGCGTGAAACTGCGCGACACCGGTGACCGCCGCAGCTGGCGGACGCTGCGCGACGTGCTGGAAAAGCACACGCGCCTCACCACCGTGCTGCCCCACGAAGATGGTCGCACCACCCACATCCGCCAGTCGCCGACGCCCGAACTGAAGCAGCGGGCGATTGATGAGGCACTCGACATCTCACCGGTGGCCGGTAAAAAGCACTGTCTGACGGTCTGAAATGGACCGCCGGCACTTTAGATAGTGCCATAATCCAATTCTAGATTCCTTTAAGTACCTGATGTTTTTCATTATTTTTGTTTTTTCGTTAAGCAAAGGCTAAGAATACTCCAGCCTCTGTGTAAATTGAGGTAAAACAATTTCCCATTTCTCAGACTGTAATTTCTGTTTGTACTCTTCTTCTTTTGTCTCATCCGCCGAACGAGTGAATATTCCATAGACGGAAGTTTTGATGATAACTGCGTCAGAGGGTGGTGCCCATTTACTTGACATCTGGCCGACTTTCCGTCCTTGGCGATCAAGAAGAAACCATCGGTCATCAATTTTCGATAGCGAAAGTTGATCTCCAACGGCGAGTTCAGCAATGGCTCGGTGCACTGGGTCACTCCCACTTCTCCGGCCGGCAAACGACAGAACAATCTCTTCCAAATTACATACTTTAATTTGAATATCGTACTGGTTATTGGAAATATCAGGGGGTGGGATGTTACGCTCCAGTACTGATGGGCAGTCTTTCAATGACTGCAGTAGGGTGGCGGCGCGAGTTGCCGGTGGCGAGGCATGTGATTGATCACGAATGTTTGGATGGTTGGCATTTTCGAGTTGTACCAGTGCCAGCGTTTCTCGGGCCCGGGTCATGGCTACATAATATAGACGACGTTGAGTATCGGGATCATCCTTGTTTTCTGCTTCGTTCCATTTTCCATCAAGGATAACGACATGATCAAATTCAAGTCCCTTAGCACCATGAGCGCTGGTTAAGAGCAGACTGCGTTGCCGTTGTCGAATTTCCTGACTCCATTCACCCAGCCAGTGAATCACGAAGGAGATCGGCAACATCTCGACTTGACCTTCTTCAAGTAGCAGTTCATCTAGCGCCTGAGCAAGTAGATTGGACCACAGATCTGAACCCAATTTCTCTTGATATTGTCGAATATCCTGTACTTGAATGACCACGGCATTATCAGACTTCAGACTGTTTAGAAAAGCTTGTGTTTCCCGTGCGCGCCAAAACGATGACAGTTTGTTCCGCGCTATTTGTACCGGTATTTTGTGCGCTCTGCAGACGCGGTCAACGGGTTCAAGGTCGTCCCAATTTCTAGCGATAATCGCACATCGACTCCATTGCCAGTCGGCGTCGAGAACTGAGAGTCGCTTAAGTTCCTCGACTGCGGCCACCGCTTGAGAGAGGAGTCCACCTTTAATGTGCAGAATTTGGACTTTTCCCCGCGCTAACTTGTCAAGGGTGGTCCAACGGCCGCCAGGTGGGCTTTTTCGTCGTTCTGAGTTGATGCGCATTTCGTGGTTGTTGCCTTTGAGACGTTGTGTTGCGCCTTTAATGCACTGATTCGCCGCATCGATGATGTATTGGCTTGATCGATAGTTTTCGACGAGATACTCCGTTTTTGCTTTGTATTCCTGTCCAAAGCGGCGGATGAAATCAACTGAAGTCCCTTTCCAAGCGTAGATGTTCTGGTCATCATCGCCGACAGCAAACAAATTCAGTTTTGCACCATCTTCAGCCAGAGTTTTACCGGCGAGGGCAGCAATCAGCTCATATTCAGGTTGGCCAATATCTTGGTATTCGTCGACTAGGATCCAATTCAGTCGCCCGATCATCTGTTCTCGACTGATGAATGAAGATTCTCCGTCACTTTGCAGAAGTTCAGTCGCCTCACAAAGAATTTTATCGAAATTATCGTCGCCCGGATTGATAGTGTTCTGTTCAAAGGTGATACCAAGAATGCGCATGGCCAGTGCGTGACAGGTCATTACTCTGACACCGTGCGCATCGTTTCCAACCAATTCGAGCAGTCGTTGTCTAACTTCCACTGCCGAGTGACGATTGTAGGTGAGAGCCAGGATACTGTTGGGCAGCTCACGACGGACGCGCAGCAGATAGGCGATGCGATGCACCAATACCCGAGTCTTACCGGACCCTGGGCCGGCGAGCACCAGTACGTTGGTATTTTCCCGGTTGTCGGCAACGATGCTTGCTTGAGTTGGATTGCCAAGTTCATCGACTATCTTGGCATAATCTTCAGGCAGAGTGTCACGTCTGAGTATCTTTTCTTTATCTTTGAACCATTTTTCAATGAACTCGGAACTTGTGAGTTTGAAGTAGTCTATTGCTAGACGCCTCGCTTGGTGAATGTCATCAACGCCGAGTTTAGCGTATTCATTGACGATATGAATTTGCGCAGTCTGTTGAGCATAGTGTTCTTGTAGGGGTTTGAAATCAGCTCTGGTAAAGTTTCTTCCATCTCGGCTTACCTTCAGTGACATAGCCGGACGAAATACGGTAAGGCCACGACTGAGGGTGATGACTTCCTGTTCATGCATCCACAGCAGGGCACGGTCAACGAGTGGTTGACTTTTGTGTTCCTTCAGTTGTGCTTTTAAGGCTAGGTCGCTGTCGATCACTTTTCCCAGTGCCCCGTAGGTTGTTTCTACCAGCAGATCGACCCCTCGGACGCCGCTGGGTACGCAATTGGTGAGGTGACCCAGAAGCAAGGTTGCACCCTCCCGGCGAAGCCGTACCAATCGCTCAATAGTATTCCATGATCGACGAAGACAAATTCCGATGGTTTCCATATCTCGGGCGCGAATATCTATGCTGCGCTTGGCATCAGGTTCATCTTTGCCATCGGCGGCGATACTCCGTAGAATTCGTACCAGACGCTCAGGCAACGGGTCGGTAATTTCCTTTTTGCGCAAACGTTGAGCAAGATGGCGTAGCGAAATGTACGACCATTCGTTAATTTCCTGATCCGGTGCTTCCTCACGTAACTCGGTGATGAGTGCCTGTTCCAATTTATCCGTCAGCCGCAGTCGGTGGTCTGAATAATTCTGTACCCCGACGTGGACATAAACGGTAATGCGCATGTCATTTGAGGCAACACCAATCTCTTCCAGCGTGCTGAATACCGTTCGCAGCTGTGCATGAGTGCAGCCACATTCACTCATCAATTCATCCGTCGATATGCCACTGTTGACATTGGCATGCATCAATGTTTTCACCACGCACAACATTTGGGTTTTGATGTCATTCCGTATGTTTCTTCGCCGGCACTCTCTATTGATGTGTTCTTGGGCGGCGGATAGTATAGGAATGCGCA
This sequence comes from Arenicellales bacterium, assembly GCA_965116205.1. Taxonomy (GTDB): domain Bacteria; phylum Pseudomonadota; class Gammaproteobacteria; order Arenicellales; family JAJDZL01; genus JAJDZL01. The sequence goes on from OZ220493.1 coordinate 1,960,631, forward strand.
GGGATGACGGGTAGATCGTCGTGTAGTTCTCGTCGCGTCGTACAATTTTTGATTCTTCCAACCAGGCGATAGCGGTTCGTACCCGATTATCATCGGTAGCATTGTCGCGCACAAATTCACCGTCTTGATCTTCCAACAGAATTTCTCCGGCGGTGGCGATAACCGGGTCTTCGCTATTGGCATTGTGCCGCAGGCGCCGACGGTCAAGATTGCGAATGGCGCGCAGTACAGTCTGTATGTCGCGTTGTTTTAGTCGCGCGTGTGCCGTGAGAGAGAATTGTTTTTCAGTATCTGAGGGCTCGAAAAGGAGTAGGCACTGTGCTTCATGACCATCTCTGCCGGCGCGGCCGGCTTCCTGGAGATAATTTTCCAATGAACCCGGAATTTCAGCGTGAATGACGGCGCGGACATCCGGTTTATCAATACCCATACCAAACGCATTCGTAGCGACTACAACATCAATTTCGCCATCGTGGAAACTACGTTGTACATCTCGTTTTCGTTCGGGTGAAAGTCCGGAGTGAAAATGTTGCGCAGACAGTCCCCGGTTAGCCAGCGCCTGTGCAGTTTCCTCGGTATTTTTCTTGGTCGTACAATACACGATCGCACCGCCTGATTTAACTTTTTCAAGTGCGTCCTTGATGGCTAGGTGGATATGTTCAATACGCTGGGAAGCAGTGGTTGGCATGACGACGAACTTTAAGTTCTGGCGTTCAGACCCACCATCTATGATCTCAAGCTCTGCTTGAAGTATCTCTTTGAAGTGATCTTGAATATCCTTGATCACATCACGCTTGGCGGTGGCAGTCAGACACAGAATCGGTACTGATTGATCTTTATGGTGTTCAAAAATGTAGCGTGCGACGTAGCGATAGTCGGGCCGGAAATCGTGCCCCCACTTTGAGAGGCAATGGGCTTCGTCAATGACCCAGGCGCCAATGCGGCGCCCAGCGATCGCTTTTCTGAACGAGCGGTTACGAAGTTGTTCTGGGGCAACTAGAATGATCCCGGCGTCTCCCAGACGGATATGATCCAGCGCGTCGCTGCGTTCCGGCATGGACAGCAAACCGTTGATGGTGGCCGCACAGGTAATGCCTTGGCGACGCATCGCCGCTACCTGATCGGCCATCAACGCCACTAGGGGAGAAATGACAACAGTAATCGCCCCTGTTGCCTCATAGCGCATCAATGCCGGTAACTGATAACAGAGAGATTTCCCGGTGCCAGTTGGTAATATTCCGAGCACATGTTTGCGGGCGAGATGCTGTTCGACGATGGATTGTTGCAGACTTTCGCCGGTCTGACTTTGTGGCTGTTTACGAAAACTGGGGAAGCCGAACCATCGTTGCAGTGCTTTCTCAGCATTCAGTTTTTCGGCACACCAAGAACAGTTGCGATCTTGACAACGGGTGTCGCGTAGCGCGGTTGCAAGATGACTGGTTTGGAATCGGTGTTCGATGTAGGGAGCAATAATGGAGTTTCCTCCGGACACCGGCAGCCATGCTGTCAGGTAGGTGAGCGCAAGTGGGTCTGACAATGCGTTCTGCGTGATGGAGGACGCTTGATTGGGGCAGCCATAGTCTTGCAGAAACTTCTTGATCGTATTCGCCTCATTTCTCACGTTCGGCGTGGTGTTGACATGGCGAATCGTACGGAAGTAGTAGTCGAAAGCGTGCTGCTTGACTTCGGTTGCGAGTAATGCATGCCAGATGGACAGTAGGTCAGCATTTTTTTCTTTGAGTGCATCCGAGACGTCGGCCAGCAGCTCGAGTGCCAGCTCGGCGTCCAGCAGAGGATCATTGATCTGTACTCGCGCCAGTGCCGGTTCTTTATATTGTTTGACTAGGTGGTGGTAGGGATTTTCCGGGAACGCCAGTGGACTCAGGTACAGTGTGTCGATGGCGGGTAGTTTGAGCAGTTGCAGATCAGATGCATGGCTAGCAAGCAGGTTGACGTCATGTTCAATGATATTATGACCGACCAGATACCGGGCACCCACAGCAAATTGATCCAGTTCGACCAACGCCTCGCTGAGACTGCCACGTCCCTTGCTTTGACTCCAGGTGAAAGTGGTTGCTCTATCAGCACGGATGGCACCAATTTTACCGATGCGCTGACTTCCCTCAAGATCAATGGATAACAGATCAGATAAGTTGTGTGCCGCTAGCCGTTTACCGAGATCCTCCTTGTCGTGCCAATGTTTAACGGTCATTCATAGGCCTACTGATTAGAGGGACATTGTATTCGATTACCGAGATGCGACTGCTGTACTCAATCAAGAATATTGGATCTGAGAAACATGCTAAATGAAATAACGCCACACGCATCACCAAAGTGCTGAAGTGAATATTCAACATCAGAGTATTCCAGGAGGGCAAGGCACGGCGCTCTTGAATTTATGAATATAAAACAAACATCTGAGCATGGCACGAGCATAAAAATCGTTGGCATTATATTGCTATTGAACTCGTACGCCAATAAAGTCATTCTCTTACAAATCGTTGCTCATCTCACTGACACCTATCTTTACCTTTACAACATAGTCTGGGCTGACAATGTAAACTCTGAAAGCAACCAATCTTCGCTCTGGCCAGCTCTTCTTGGATGGCGGTGTCGAATGCGATCAAAATTTACATATCAGGTCGATCTTATCCGGCGATGCGGCCTGTACGTATTTCTGAATCAATGTCCACCACTTCATTCATACCGGTGTGTAATCAAGACTTTTGTTTTCTGAAATAGCCGAATAACGTTCTTCATAACATTCACTTCATGAGAGTATCATCCACCATCCGACTACCGCACACGAGTCGTGAAATATAGATGCTTCAGTGGTAATCCATCAGCTGACGGCAGACGTATATCAGCTAATGCGAAAATAACGTCGCCGCGCGAGTACAATCAGATTAACTCTTCGCGAAAAATGCCGCTATTCATTGGACGGAGTGAACAACTCTACAGCAGCCTCAATTGATGTTGAAAGGTCTGTCTGGTGCTTGTTTCTGTAACCTTTCTGAAGTTCTCTTTACAGCTTTCAATATGATTTTCCAGACTTTCATTAGCTCGGGGTAGTCTTTTTCTCTCACTTTAGACTTCAATCGCATGCGCAGTAGAAACGCCTCTCGAACTGCCTCTATTTCTTTAATTTCACCTTGGCGGGTGTTTGTCTTGTTGTCATCATCGGCCCACTGTACTGCTCGAAGTGCTCCATCCGAGGTTAGAGCTTGTCTACCAAGATAGAGTTCGATGCTGCCAGCCTTACCATTGATGTCTTCATTTTGAATGCCGTGACGTCCCACAGTCGGGTATGATTTGGCCAGTTTGATGTTGGGTAGATGAATGCAAGTGAAGTTGGGTGGTAGGTCAAGCAGTTTTGCCTGTTGATAAGCAGCCAGACCCGCAGTGTCATTGTTAAAGATGGCAACCACGAGCGCGGGAACGTGCGCTGCAGCAAATGTGGTGAGCAGTTTGAGAACATTTTCCGCACCATCTCCCGGAGTGAATTCACTGTGATTAAAGATCTTGATGAACCCTTCCAGGTCCGGGTGAAATCGTCGTTGAGATGTTTTCAGTATTTCAATATCAGACTCGCCGCCAGCGAGGATAATCGTTGGTCCGATGGACTGGCCGCGCATTGAAACGATACGATTGTGCTCGGCACAGAACTGATAATCCGGGTTAACATCGTCATTGACCAAGTTGCTAACATCAAGCGTGACGGTCCGTATGTGTGTGCTCCCCTGAATAATTGCGCGCAGGGTGATGGGTGAATCCCTTCCAGCAAACCAGAGCCATTTAGCTTCGCTACCTCTCATATGTCGGTCTACTATGTCATCGTAACCCTCAGCATCGCGGCTTCTACCCAGATTTCTCGGCACACGCTGCAGCCAATCCTCCCAATCTAGTTTGAGCATTGCTTTGCTGATCACCTCATCTTCATTGGTCCTACCTATCAAGCTGTGTAGAGTTCTATCAACACTCCCACCATGTCGTGCTTGATAATCATGATGCCGGAACATCTCGTTGTTCCAACGAAAAAATTGCTCGCTCACGATATCTTCTGTCAACCCCATGAGATCTAGCCGCTCTAGTACTGAGCGCCGCTCGGCACGGTACACATGGTCTTGTCCATTTTTACCACTGAGAGCGCTGGTGCGGTCTGATTCCTGAAACATAGCACTCAGATATCTTGGTAATGGTGACTTGTTGATGATGATTAAAGTGTCATCTAGAAATAATTTGTAATCACTCCCCATGTGGGTGTCCTATTAGTGCGTCTGGTGCGTGGGATTGAACTCATTGGTCATTCCCTCTTAGGGGAAGCCAATTCGTCTCACATCGGCTAGGAGCTCAACTCCGCCGGCGCTAGATGTGATTTTTGGAGCCAACGAACAATAAAACGTAACAAGGTGGATTATATCAATGAATAGTGCAACAGGCGGTTGCCTCCGTCTTTGGAATTTGAGCCACTTGATGAACGGTTAAAAAATACCAAAGGATTGAGAAGGTGTGCGATTTTGTGCTTTCTGCGCGGTTTTCTTGATGGTTTTGAAAATGTTCTCCCAGACCAGCATCAATTCATGGTAATCTATTTCAGATATTTCAGAATCTGATTGCATCTCTTTGAGGAAGGTCTTGCGTATTGCAACCTTGTCTTCCACTTCACCATGGTAAGTTTCAGTCGTTTTGTTATAGTATGTCCATTGTACCGGGCGCAATACTCCGTTTGTGGTCAGAGCCTGTCTACCAAGATAAAGTTCAATACTGCCGCCCCGACCATTGACGTCTGAAATTTGGTTGCCGAGCGGGCCTACCGTCGGATACTTTCGGCCCAGTTTGATGTTGGGCAGTCGCAGGCAGGCGATGTTGGTGGGAAGATTGAGCAGTTTTGCCTGCCGGTATGCAGACCGGCTATTTGTGTCATTGTCAAATACAGCAACGATTTGCGCAGGAATTTCCGCCGCGGCAAATGCTTTTAGAAGTTTAATGAGATTTTGTGCGTTGCCACTGTCGCTGAAATTGCCAGGATCAAAGACCTTTACAAAGCCCTCTAGATCAGGGTGAAAGCGGCGCAACGATGCTTTGAGTATGGCGATATGAGACTCGCTGCCGGCAAGAATGAGCGCGGGCCCAATGGGCTGACCACGTACAGAAATAATACGGTTGTGTCCCGCACCAATCTGGCGCTCCGCCTTGCTCATTCGGTCCCAGAGTTCATGGACGTCGAGGGTAACGTTTTGAATATGGGTGGCGCCCTGAATGATCGCCCGTACAGAGATGAGCGAATCGTATCCATCAAACCATAACCACTCCGCCGCATAGCCTCTCATTTGGCGGTCAATGGCATCATCACCACCTTCCTTGTCTTGGTAATTGATGAGATTATTCGGTACCCGCCTTTGCCAAGATTCCCAATCCAGTTCAAATAAAGCGTCACGTGTTGCCGCATCGGTCTCGGCACCGGTGCGTGAACGATAAAGATAGCAGCGATACATTTCATTTTTCCAATGATTGAATCGCTGCCTGACGATGTTCTCCGTTACCCCCATCAAGTCCAATCGTTTTAGAATCGAGAGCCGCTTGGCACAGTACACGACCTTCTTGTAACCACTCGTTCCAGTTGGTATTTTGGTGCGGTCCGACTCCTGAAACACAGCACTCAGATAAACGGGTACTTCCCACTTTTCTGACGTGACTTCAGTATCGTCCAGTGATAGACTGCAATAACTTCCCATGCGCTTACCGAGCTGACTCGATTGGTTAAATTCAGATCGCCCAATGCCCGGTTATGCGATGAACGCTAATCCTTCATTTGGACACAATGACATTTGATCAGGGTAGAAGGGAGTGGTTTGACTTTTTCATGGTTTAATCGCGGCATTCAAGTACCACCGGTATTGCCCCGACTAGTGTCGACGCAATCAAACAGTCAGTTGATAAGCACCATTATGCCACAGGTTCAGGTTGCAGTGATTCTAAAAGCCGTAATATAGCATTAGAAAATGGAAAGAGCCGATTCCAGGTTTCTCACCGCACAGGCAAAAACTACATCCTCACGGTCTGAAATTGACCTCCGTCACTATAAGTAGTGACCTAATTCATTTTTTCTGTCCTGTAAGAATCTGATATTTTTTATTATTTTTATTTTTTCGTTAAACTTAGGGCTAAGGAACATTCGTTAAGCCTTTGGTGAGTTTCTCACCACAATTGATTACTCGCACGGTTTTCTTTTGACTATGAAATTTAATTCTTGAATTTTTTGCTCTGAGCTTACCTTTTTCTTTGGGTGCGATTCTGCCAACAACTGCAATTGGGCACAAATCAACATCTTCCTGGGCAGACACATATTCTTGAATAAAATGTGAACCGGACTGCAGCTGGCGAATAATTTTTTTAGAGCGAAGTTCTCCACTCTTCAATTCAATTGGTGCAACATAACATTGTTCACTATTGTGCTGTCCATACCCAACAAACAAGTAATCGCAACGACTATCGTCACCACCTGTTGAAATAGTGCTTTCTGAATTAATTTCAAAATACTTATCTATATTGATTACCAAATAAGGAACTGGAATATCTTGCATTTGTAATTTGCATTTTTCCTTGTTCAAATCACCTTCATTTATCATGCAATTGCCATCGAAATTTTTCTTTATCTTTTCTATCAAATTGTTCACACGTTGCTCTCTATTGTGTCTGTGATAGTTGCCCATTGGTTGTGAATTTCAGTAGTTGCATTACTAAATCCAGAAGGATAACGGTCGGAATCATCAAGCACGATTTCTCTCACCTTTGAACCTTCAGCATTCTTGCCCTCCTCAAACCGCCATACACCAACCTGATCTGAATTAAGTGAATATTGCATTTTGCTATTAGATGGTCGTTCTTTTTGAGGTGGTAGCTGTGACCGTTTGACAATATTCGCAAGCTCGTCAAGAACCAATTCACTATGAGTTGTAACTATTACCCTAATTCTATTCTTCACTATCAAAGCAAGCTGACGAACTAACTCAACTTGCATTTCTGGATGAAGGTGTGATTCCGGCTCTTCTATAATTAAGACATTGCCAGGTAAAACAACATGGCGTAAATACAAAACTAACGGCGTAAGCTCCGAAATCATAGAAGAGGCGCTAATCAATGGCAAATCATTTTCCCAGTCATTGGGGCGATACAAAAATTGGGGATAATTGGTTAATTCTGATCTTTTTACCCAAACTGAGCCTTTGAGAATATTACTCTCAATTGCTTTACTAATTTCAATATTGGCCTCCAGTAATTTTTCCGAACCACCTTCAATTCCAGCTAAATTAACAAGAAAATCTGCATAAACTCCTGAAAATAAAGGAGTTGCTTCCATATGAGTTAACCCCGCCTTGGAAGCATCCTTGATTAAGTTTCTTACCAAAGCTGATTGCAGGCGCATTATGCCTGCTCTGTCAGATGGAAGATAAAAAGCCTCTGCAACGAAAGGCTCGGCGATAGCATGCAATAAATGTCTTAAGAGATTAATTGGAAAAATATCTCTCATCTGCCCCATAACTTCCGAAGGTAGTTTTCCAGTTTTATTCACTCTGAATAATTTTTTGTAAAGATTTACTCGCTTCTCAGATATTGCGACAGAATTATCACCAAGCAATGGCAGTTCCAATTTACCAACGGATGAATGTAATAATTGCCGTTCAAGTGTCGTTGTGCTTGACTTACCGTTTTGTCGCTTAACAATACGAACTACAGCTGACTTAGTCTGCTTACGAATTAACGAACTGAGGTCATTTACACCAAAGCATCGTTTAAGTTGCAAGTCAAAATTACTAGAAGCAGCTTCGCTAAACGCTACACACAGTTGTTCAATAACATTTTTAGGTACGTTCGTACCACTTGTGGCAGTAGATTCAGCAAAGGATTGGAAATAATCAGCTATAGCATTATTCTCTTCCAGCTTAGAAAGAAAGTTATCAAGGTTAGTACCATCTATCAGGCTACCATAGGTTTTTAACGAGTGAAATTCACTTAAAAATTGATGAAATGTATAAATCAACGTCGCTAAATATGACTTACCTGAATTGCTAGGGCCAACAAATACGTTTAGAGAACGCATATCAAACTTGGCTTCGGCAATTGGTCCGAAATTTTCAACTTCAAGTTCTATTCTTTTGTTGTTGCTGCAGGAATTCAAAACAGCGTCCTAATGTAGTGGAAAAACGGTAATCTGAATAAATCTGGTTCACTTTGCCTCATAGTGCATACATTCCACCAAAGCCCATTGCCGCCTCGGCATGAGCATCGATTGTAGGTTTTAGGCATTATGTGTGTGACATAGTAATGAACTGTAACGTAGCTTAGCTGCCTAATATAGCATTAGAAAATGAGAAATGTCGATTATCGAGTGAAATCGGGGTATCGGTATGCATGTGGTTTTGAGGCACTGGAGACGCAGTGAGAATCATCGGTGACGTTGTCTTTGGGGATGGCCGGGCAGTCTTTTCGATCCTCTGGCGCTGGATGACCAAGATGCATGCGACCTCACTGTCACTCACGATGTGAATTTTGTGCGCCACCAATTGAGTTTTTGAATCGTTGCCATCCGAATTTTTCAACGGTTTCGATCCCTATTTCTTAAACGACCGCACCATTTCCTTGGTACGGTCATTCGTGGTGACCCGGATGGCGAAGCCCAGATTGTCATAAGCGGGGGCCGTGTTACCGTCGCAGAACTGGATGCCGACCTCCTGGCTTTATGGGTGTTTTACAGTTTCTATTGCTATATTTGGGAAGAGCTGATGCATCATAGGAAGTCGGCTCCAGTATAATCCGTCATCAATTGGCAGATGTTCTGTCGTTGGACACTTACCTGCAGGCAGTCCACAAGTAGACTGCACAGTCGACTTATCAACTTGAGTTGCAGTAGCCATCATCATCCGTTTTTCCCTCCATGCTACGCCGTCGCGGTCACTACGGCATTTATAGTGATTTTCGAATATAAAAATAAACGTGAAAATTCACTTCAAGACTGATTCGATTCGAAAAGTCTGTGAGAATGTAAAAGTAGCGAGAAGGAAATATGGTTCTACATGTGCAAAATCATTGCATTCAAGAATTGAAGACATTCGAGCGGCAAATTGTGTGGGCGATCTTCGTGCCGGTCAACCGCATCCTTTAACAGGGAAGCGTAAAGGCCAAATAGCTGTGAGATTAGACAAAAAGTTTCGGCTCGTGTTCACTACCCGCCAGCAACAGACAACCACTGATGTTGTGGATTGGACAGAAGTTGATGAAGTTCTAATCGTAGAAATCACCAATTACCATGATTGAAGACCAAGACAATTTCTCGCCCGATTGGCAATCTCCGCCGGGAGATACCATTGCGGACCTGATGCGCGAAAGAGGTTGGACATCTGCTCAACTTGCCGCGCGGTTAGATTTGTCGGTGAAGAACCTCAATTTGCTGATTGATGGAGAGATGACGATTACCAATGATTTAGCCTTTAAGTTAGCCACGGTTTTGGGATCATCTGCACTGTTCTGGTTGCGACGCGAAGCAGCTTATCGCCAACAGTCGGCGCAATTAAATTCCCATCACCGTTATCAACAATGGCATGATTGGCTAACCAAATTTCCCTTACAAGAACTGAAAAAAGCGGGTATTTTGTCGGATCGGCGGCTGAGTGATCGCACGAAAACGCAGTTCGTTGAAGAGCTGCTCAGCTTTTTCAGTATCGCCTCCCCTCAACAATGGGATACTCTTTATCGACGACTGCAAGGCAATTTTCGACGTGTACACAATACCGATACGAACGTCGGCGCCATCACTGCATGGTTGCGGTTGGGTGAAATAGCAGTTGAAGAAATGTATGGTGAAGCCTATTACGACGAGCGAGTGAATATTGAATACAGTTCTGAGAAATTTAAGACGGCTATTGCAGAAATCAGAAAACTGACGACTTGTAAACCTGAAGATTTTCAAAAACAAATGCAAGTCCTCTGTTCGAATGCCGGCGTTATTTTGATTTTCATTCCGGCCATTCCTAAAGCAAAGGTCAGTGGCGTCGCGCGTTGGATAACCCGGAAAAATCCAATGATTCAAATGTCATTGTTTGGCAAATCAAATGATAAGTTCTGGTTCACCTTTTTTCATGAAGCCGCACATATACTGCTTCATGCTGACGAAAAAGACAGTATTTTTCTGGATGATAATTTAGAGGTGGATTCGGAAAATCCACGTGAAAATGAGGCGAATGAGTTTGCGGAAAATATTCTAATTCCAGCCGAATCTCCTGATTTTGAAAGTATCAAACAATATCCATCAGAAGAGATTATTCGTGATTTCGCGTATGACATTGGTATTCATCCCGGCATTGTCGTCGGCAGACTGCAGAAGGAAAATGTCATTTCATACCGCAGTTCTTTGAACCAATTGAAAGTGCAGTTCGCTTTCTCAAGTGAGTGTCAAAATCGTGATGGTTAACTGCTAATCTTCCTCAACCACTTTCCACCCAGTTCCGACCGGTTGAGTCAAATCTACCCCTTGCGGAATCGTAACGACGTCTTTGCATGAACCGCGCAAAGTCGCGAAATAGTTTGACTCGCGCGGTTGATTGGATTGATTGGCATTGCACCGATTCTTCGCACTATCCGTAGATGGTTTTGGGCTTGGCGACGACGCTTTTCGAAAGATTAACGTACATTGCGGCAGATTTACGTTTTGCGAAACATAGCCGGCGGAAAGCCATGCGACGGTAATTGCGCCGTTCCCCATCTCGTTAGACCACCATGATGCATCGGTGTATGCAGACCGTGGCAGACTGAAGTCAACGATGTTTTCTAACTCTGCAAATGTTACTTCGGTCTCGTTCTGACCGGATTGATACAGAAAAATTTCCAAGGGTTTATATTTTGACATTGGATCAATGATCGCCGGTTATTTGAAATAGCACAGATGAAAGATATTATATGGATCGTAAATTTTATGCCTGAGTTTGATCAGATGGAATGTGATGAAAGAATTTACTAGACAAATTGCAACGGCGCGAATCCAATTGGACGAATTCGGATGCCACTGGACGATCTGGGACGGTGCCGGAGGGTTTTGGCCAATACTATAACCGACTCTTGTTAGAACGATCTCGAGATTTTCGTCATCGACACGGTCAATGACCAGAATTGGGCCGGCGCCGATCAGTGTTTATATGACTCGACAATCCCAGTGAATTGTTGGGTGCGGTAGAGACCGTTATCATCATCACGGCTTTTTTGGTGATGTGATAGTGGGCATAGTAGAAAGTGTGATTTCTTGAAGTTTCAGCGAGCCAAACTCAGTGAGTTGAACAATGCTCCAATTTTCGTTGCCATTTCATGCCCGGATGCGTGGGCGCCAGCTACCGTTGCCCACATCAAGGGGTGACACGCTTCACCGGCAAAAAATATCCGGTCGCCGACTGGTTCTCTCAGTTCTTTACGCATGTGAAACATACCCGGTTTGGCGCTGGCGTAGGACCCAAACGTGTAAGGGTTAGTCAGCCAGTTAGACGACGTTCCCTTGATGATGTGCCTGCGGATGTCATTACCGAAAATTTGACACATTTCACTCATTGCATAATCGACACACACTTCTTGACCCAGCGGCGTCAGCGTCCGTGCAACCTGACCACCGATGTCACAAAATACCAGGCCAGTTTCGCACAGGTTCACCAATGCACCAAAACCAGCTTGCTCACCATCAGGCATACTAATCACATAACTGTCGGATTCCAGACTAAATGCTTCTTCGGCAAACTGTAGCACAACATGCTCATAGCAACCCATTGACACGGCATTGAAAGCCTCCTGCTTCTCGACCGGCAAAGTTGGTGTAAACCGAATACTGTCATTGGTCAGCACTCCCGTAGAAACTGTCAATATTACTGCCTTAGTATGAATATCACCTTGATTGGTTTCGACTTTAACACTGTGACCAGACCAATTGATGGCCGTTACTTGCGTGTTGAGTGCGACCGGTAGCGTGGCGCCATAATGTGCGACCAATGCCCCGAATCCCTGCCGACAGAACCAATTTTCTTCTTCAACGGTACTGGAGTATTCGAATATGGAGAACTCCCTGACTTCCTTTCCCATGATCCACGGTCCGAAAATAAATTCGGAAAGTTCCTTGCGATCTAGATGTTCAGTTGCTTCAGCAACCGATACATCACGATTTTTATTGATCGCATCTTGTATTGCCGACCAATAACGATCGTTGCCCCGGTCAATGGTCGATTTTGCATTGGGCTGTCGATGATTTTTTTGGTACAGTTGATATTTCTCGGGGTCCGAATAAAGATCAAAGCCATGCTGTTGTCCATAAGGCAGGAAGAAATTATTAGCCCCAAAATGTAGCCAGTGGGCACCCACATCGTACGGGACACCGAAAACTTCCAGGTCCGTCCAACAGCGTCCACCAATTCGTTCGGCCGCTTCGACGACGGCAATGCGTAAGCCAAGCGACATCAAAGTGTGGGCGGCAGAAATCCCGGCAGCACCAGCGCCCACGACGACCACGTCCGGGTGATTGAGCATGATTCAAACTCGGTAATGAACCGTCAGGTGTGCCGGCTGTCAGGGAAATGACGCTACTTGAGGCTACGATTGGGTTGTGCTCTGGCAGGCAACCTCGGAGGCCGCTCGGTCAACTACATCCGGTGGCGCCAAATAGTGATGCTCAATTGCATTCAATTGCTCGTCCAATCGGTAAACCAGCGGAATACCGGTGGGAATATTCACCGAAGTAATCTGTTCATCAGAAACATCATCAAGATACTTGACGAGCGCTCTCAATGTATTGCCATGGGCAACGATCAGGAGTCGCTGGTTAGCCTGTAGCAGTGGTTGCACGGTAGTTTCCCAGTAGTCAACCACCCTAGCAAATGTGTCAGCTAGAGATTCGGTGTTTGGCACCGTTTCAAGCGACTGGTATTTTGGGTCCTTGCGTAGTGACTCAAATTCTTTAGCTGCCAGTACAGGCGGTCGTACCGTATAACCTCGCCGCCAGCGCTGCACCTGTTCCGGACCATGGAGTTTGGACATGTCACTCTTATTCAGCCCCTGCAGTGCCCCGTAGTGGCGCTCGTTGAGGCGCCAGTCTTTTCGTACGGGCAGCCAGACCTGATCCAGTTCGTGTAACACAATCCACAGGGTATGGATGGATCGTTTAAGTAAGGAAGTCAGGGCGATATCAAAGTGATAGTTTCCGTCGACTAAAGTTCGCCCAGCTGTCTGTGCTTCTTCGATGCCCTGCGCCGAGAGGTCGACGTCAACCCAGCCGGTGAAGCGGTTTTCCAGATTCCACTGACTTTGTCCGTGGCGTAACAAGACTAAGTTATGCGACATCTGTTTCCACCAAATGTATGAGCTGCTCGACCAGACTGCGAAGTGCCTTGCCGCGATGACTGATTTCGTTCTTCGCGGTAAGCGGTAGTTCAGCCAGAGTACATTGTTGTTCTTCAAGCCAAACTATCGGGTCGTAACCAAATCCAAATTGGCCGCGCATCGTGTGATGAATTAATCCATCTAAAGTACCTTGTGCAATGATGGGCGCCGGGTCCAGATCATGTCTCAGGTAGACCATCGTACACCGAAATCGGCAACTGCGATGCTGACCGGTAATACCATCAAGCCGCGCTAGAAGTTTGTTGATGTTGGCTTCGTCGGTCGCCGCGGGCCCTGAATATCGAGACGACCAGACACCTGGTTCACCGCCCAATGCATCGACCTCCAGTCCCGAGTCGTCGGCGATGGCCGGCATTTTGCAGTGTTTCGCCGCATGACGTGCCTTGAGCAGCGCATTTTCAACGAACGTCGGTTGATCTTCGACTGCAGTGTTGATACCAAACTCAGACTGGGTGAAAATTTCAATGGGTGAGTCGACCAGCAGCTGGCTGATTTCGCTGATTTTGCCGGCATTGTCGCTAGCCAGAACGATCTTCTTTTTCACTTGGCGAGCGCCTGCTTCTGCAGGTCAGTGAGTTGCCGTATGCCATTCTGCGCGAGTATGGCCATTTCGTTTAACTGGTTGAGCGTGAAGACTTTCTTTTCTGCCGTACCTTGAATTTCAACGATCGCACCATCTTCTGTCATCACGAAATTCATGTCCGTCTGGGCATCCTGATCTTCTGAATAATCAATATCCAAACGGACCGCACCGTTGACAATGCCCACCGAAACGGCGGCCACATGGCCGGATATTGGATTGGTATGAATGGCTCGGGTATTCATCAATTGGTGAATTGCATCCACCAGTGCGACATAACCACCGGTGATTGAAGCACAGCGGGTGCCGCCATCTGCCTGTAGCACATCACAGTCGATTGTAATAGTACGTTCGCCGAGTTGATCAAGCGCCATGCAGGCGCGTAAACTTCTACCGATCAACCGCTGAATTTCAAGGGTCCGGCCACCTTGACGACCTCGTGCCGCTTCTCGTGAACTACGAACCTTTGTAGCACCCGGTAACATGCTGTATTCACCGGTTACCCACCCTCTGTTGGAGCCGCGAAGATGAAATGGCACTCGGTCTTCGACACTGGCGGTGCAGAGAACGATGGTGTTGCCGACCTCTATCAGGACCGACCCAAGTGCATTTTTTGTGTAATGTCGCGTGATGCGTGCCGGCCGCATTTCGTTTATTTTACGTCCGTTTAAACGTTCCATATTGCGAGTAAGTCAAGATACATTAAAATGAGCAATGGTAAAATCATATTTTACTTTGACTGGCTGTTTGGAGTAATCAGAGATAGTTGCCGATTAATCCGTGCCAAAAGTTATTGATCTGCATCTGTACCCCCTCGAAGTGGACCTACAATGGGATGGTTGTGTGGATTACTCGAATGGCTACTGAAAAATTAATCGCTTTGTCCAAATGATGGAGGGAAGCATGACAGATCGAAGAAGTGCACTCAAGGTTATTGGTGGCGTACCATTGGCCATGGCTACGGTCGGCAAGGTATCGGTGAGTTCCGCTAACCAAGACAATGTTTCAGTAGAAACATGGTCATCCGACGAACCGGTAACCGGCTATTTTCTGGAACCCGAAACCGCGCCAGCCGGTGCGGTACTGCTGATTCACGAGTGGTGGGGGTTAAATGATCAGATCCGTAGCATGGTGCCTAAGTTTGCGCAAGCGGGTTATCTTTCTTTAGCTGTAGACCTTTACCAGAAACAAGTTGCCGAATCACCTGACAGAGCTCGGGACCTGATGCAGAACATTCAGCCGGATGTCGCGACGGATGTTTTGATTACCTGGATCGAATGGTTGCGCAGTCACCCGAAGTCGAATGGCAAAGTCGGTACGGTCGGTTGGTGTTTCGGTGGTGGATGGTCTTTGAACGTGTCACTTGCGACAGCCGTCGAAGCCACCGTGATCTATTATGGTCGCTGTCAGAAAAGCGCTGCTGAA
This sequence comes from Arenicellales bacterium, assembly GCA_965116205.1. Classification (GTDB taxonomy): domain Bacteria; phylum Pseudomonadota; class Gammaproteobacteria; order Arenicellales; family JAJDZL01; genus JAJDZL01. The sequence continues at coordinate 1,976,061 of OZ220493.1, forward strand.
GTGGCCAGTCTGCAGGGCCCCGTATTAGGGCATTTTGCGACGCAGGATCAATTCATCAATCAAGAAATGGTTGCAAACTTTGAGCAGGCCATGAATGCGGCCGGTAAAACTTACACCAATCATTGGTATGAGGCAGATCATGGTTTTGCCAATCCAACGACGACTCGGCATGATGCGGAGGATACCATGTTAGCCTGGTCACGGACGTTGGAATTTTTTCAACAGCATCTTTCGTAGTTTCTCATCATTCTTGACGGTTGTAACATGCTTGCCGGTATTGAGGACCCAGTCTCCAAAACAAAGTCATCAGAATCATCCATTGCCCAACTTCGTCAGTTGCCAGAGCGGCTTGCGAATGAAATTGTCGGTCAGGCAGCACTGATTGATCGACTGATCATGGCGCTCCTTTGCGGCGGACACCTGCTACTTGAGGGTTTTCCAGGACTAGCCAAGACCCGTTCGGTTAAGGTGTTGGCGAGTTTTATCGCCGGCGAGTTTCATCGGATTCAGTTTACTCCAGATTTGTTGCCAGCGGACCTGACCGGTACCGAAGTGTATCGGCCGGAGAAAGGTACCTTCGAGTTCAGACCGGGTCCATTGTTTCATGAAATCATTCTTGCCGATGAAATTAACCGCGCCCCGGCCAAGGTGCAGTCCGCGCTTCTCGAAGCCATGGAAGAACGGCAGATCACCGTCGGCAGTACGACTTACCGGTTACCCGAACTGTTCATGGTGATGGCAACGCAGAACCCTATCGAACACGAAGGGACTTATCCATTGCCGGAAGCGCAAAGAGATCGATTTCTGATGCACGTGCGGGTTTCATATCCAGAAAAATCTCAGGAACATGAAATATTGAAACTGGCACGTGCTGAGGCCGCCCACCGAGAAACAAACTCTGCAGCTGAATCACTGCAGATTGCCTATGCGACCATTGCCGCGGCTCGGCAGGAGATATTTACCGTGCACATGGCGCCGAAGGTTGAGCAATACATCATTGAACTGATTGATGCCTCTCGCTACAGCGCTCGATACTCTACCAAACTCAGTCGTTGGATTGCGGTCGGTGCTAGCCCGCGTGGGACCATTGCACTAGATATTTGTTCCCGCGCGCGTGCCTGGCTCGAAGAGCGAGATTATGTGTCGCCGGAAGACGTCCAGCAAGTCGCCTTCGACACGTTGCGCCATCGAATGTTGATGACCTACGAAGCCGATGCTGAAGGCGTTGATGCCGATGACATCATTCGCGAGCTTATTGCCATAGTCGCGGTACCCTGATCGCCAGCGCGCACAATGTTGCAAGGTGCCTACATATCCACTCAGGATCTGATTCGACTGCGTGGTCGAATTGAAGGTTTGGTGTTGCCGAATAATCCAGCCACCTATCGGACCGGTGGATTTCGTTCGGTGATCCTCGGGCGCGGCATGGAGTATGAAAAGTCCCGCAAATACGAGGCCGGTGACGATGTACGTATGATTGATTGGCGGGTGACCGCGCGCACCGGTACGGTGCATACCAAAGTCTTCCAGGAAGATCGTCAGAAATCCGTATACCTTGTCGTAGACCTGACTGCATCCATGCGTTTCGGTACGCAGGTTGCGTTCAAATCAGTCGTCGCTGCTGAAGCCGCGGCGTTACTTGCCTGGTCCGCTCACTCTCACGGGGACCTGATCAGTCTGGTTGCCGTGACCGATGCCGGGGTTAGATACAACAAACTTGCATCCAGTTCTGAGCGGCTCATACAGCAGTTGGATGAGTTGTCAAGACTGAGCCAATCATCGCCCGCTGAAATTGACTCGCAGTCGATGCTGGCGGAAGCCTTATCCATTACTGCTAGGAAGATCAAGACCGGAGACTTGGTGATCGTCCTGAGTGATTTTACTGAAATGACCGATGTCAGCCGCCGGGCTTTGAAGTTTTTAAGCCGGCATCGCTCGCTCATCGTCTGCTGGGTGCAGGACCCCATTGAACGACAGGCTTTGCCGGTAGGTCAATACCCGATCACCAATGGACTGCAATTTTCAACGCTCTATGTTTCGTCGACCGGTCAACGCAAAAAACTTCAAGAAATGCTTGATCGTCGCAATCAGAAAATTGCGGATGACCTCGACAAACTCGGCGCACTTAGAGTGCAGTTAATGTGTGGAGCTGAGGTGGCTAAGGTGTTGCATCAGACCTTTCATCGACGGGCTAATTTGGGGCCGCGCGGTAACCGGTCCGTACGCGGCGGCGCAACCGGTAATACGATCCGGGCATTTTCTGGCATTGGCCAAATTTCGTAACTCGATTAATGTCAAGCTTTTATGGAACCTGATCCGCTGGCTCAGCTTCGAGACGTCATTTTGCCGCCGGCACCGGGTTTTTGGCCACCGGCAATGGGTTGGTGGATACTGTTGCTATTGGTCATCGTCGTATTGTGCGGTGCCGTTTATCTTTACCGATACATTTATAGTCGTCAAAAGCGATTTGATCTGGTAAAGCAAATGGATGGGTTGGCTCGATTACCGGCGCCGCAGGCGATTGTTGAACTGTCAATATTGATGCGCCGGATTGCCATTACCCGGTTTCAGCACAACATGGTTGCCGGGTTAAGTGGTGAAGAATGGCTGAAATTTCTTGATGAAAGTGGTCATACGAATGATTTCACTCACGGTCCGGGTCGAGCGTTGGTCAGTGCGCCTTATGCAACCGTACCACTCGAATACCCTGAATCATTGTTTGCAGTCTGTCGCAATTGGGTCAAAACGGTTGCCGCTGAGGCCTGCTGATGTTGGAATTCCAATGGATATTGGTTTTTCTTGCATTGCCACTGCCCTACGTGGTACGCAAGTTGCTACCCAAGCGAGAGTCAAAATCACCTGCTCTCAAGGTGCCCTTTTATGATGTGGTGAACAATCAGGATTTTTCGCTCGGTACACCATCAAAAGTGCTGATTGCAATGGTCACTTTGGTTTGGTTCATGCTGATTGGTGCGGCAGCCAGGCCGGTTTTGATTGAAGACAATGCGCAAGTTCCAATTACCGGTCGCGATCTCCTTCTTGCACTAGACATTTCCGGAAGCATGCAGCAGCAGGACTTCGCCGCTGGTTACCGGTCTCGATTTCAGGCGGTGCAGGAAATAGCCAGTGAATTTGTCGCGCGAAGAACTGGGGATCGAGTTGGTTTGCTGCTGTTTGGTAGTCAACCCTATCTTTACACGCCATTGACCTACGATCTCAGCTCAGTGGTGGAGTTCTTAGGTCATGCAAGAGTCGGTTTTGCCGGCCAGCAGACCGCCATTGGTGACACCATCGGCCTGGCAGTCAAGGTGCTCCGCGAGCGCCCGGCAGAGAACAGAATTCTGATTCTGCTCACTGATGGAGACAACTCCACTGGATCAATTAACCCGCTTGAAGGCATGCAGCTGGCGATTAAGCATGGTGTTAAAATTTTCGTGATCGGCATCGGTATCGACCACGCATCCGACCCGGCAGTTAATCGCCGCCGCCCGAATGAACTACCCCAAATCGCCGCCGCAACCGGGGGTGTTTATTTTCATGCATCCAATGTCGAAGCACTTGAGCAAATATACGCCACCATTGATGAGTTCGAACCCATTGAGATGGATCAGGATACACAACTCGTGGTAACCGAGCTCTATCCATGGCCGCTGGTGGCGGCCATGTTGTTCACTGTTTTCGTGTTTACCTACCAACTTATTGTGCGGCTTGGTACCCGGCGAACTGAACCATCAAGGGAAAGGGTTGATGCCATCTGAATTCATTTTTCTACGACCTTGGTGGTTACTATTGATTCCGGTTGGATTGTTACTGACCTTCGCAGTCTCTCGAAAATGTCAGGACAGTTGGCAACGAGTATGTGATCCATCGCTAATCTCTGAATTGACGCTGATCAGTGATCAGGTTGCGGAGCGGTTTGTATGGCTGCTGATATTGGTGAGTTGGTCGCTCGCGGTCGTTGCGCTGGCGGGTCCCGCATGGGAGCGCAAACAAGCTGTTCTTTACCACCCCACAGATGCCATGGTGATCGTATTTGATTTGTCTCGCTCCATGGGTTCAGTTGATATGGCACCATCAAGAATCGAACGGGCCCGTTATAAAGCGCTGGAGATAGTTGAAGCCCACCCGGACAAACCAGTAGGGCTGGTTGTTTTTGCGGGTGATGCTTTTGAGGTTGTACCGATTTCAGACGACATTGGTACGGTAACCCATCTGCTTGAGTCGCTGCAGATTGGCATGATGCCGGTACAGGGCAGTCGGGCTAGCGCCGGATTGGCAAGAGCGGGCCGGTTACTTGAAAAATCTGACTATCAAAGTGGTTCAGTTGTGCTTCTGACCGATGGTGTCGACGAAGAAGCTTATGCGGTGGTGCAGAAGCTGCGGGAAAGTGGTTATCGGTTGTCGGTTATCGCGGTGGGCACGGCAGCTGGTTCACCGATCAGTCTGGATGATGGTAATTTCCTAAAAGATGCCGCGGATGATTTCATAGTCTCACCGGTTAACTATGACGCATTGGCTGAATTGGCAAGGTCGGGTGGTGGCTCTTTTTCATTGGTGTCAGAACCATTTTCTCCATCAATATCGTCCGCGATTGATTTCGTCAACGATTCGATGAGACCGGCAAACTCTGATGAGTTGCGGTTGAGTTGGAATGATCTGGGGCCTTGGATTCTGTTGGCGTTGCTACCACTGGCTGCGTTAATGTTCAGACGGGGTTGGATTTTTTCCCTACTTGTGTTGTTGCCGGGTGGCGTGCAGGACGCTTATGCGCTGGAGTGGGAAGATTTGTGGCAGCGCTCTGAGCAACGGGCAGCAGTCGCGGTTCAGCGCGAAGAATATGATGATCCTCAGCTTGCCGAGCATTCTGAGTGGCAGGGTGTGGCGCTTTATCGACAGCATAAATTTACCGAAGCAGCGGCAAAATTCGGTCAGACAAACAACAAAATTGCGAAATTCAATCAGGGTAATGCATTGGCTAAGAGTGGGGACTTACTGGGGGCGATTACCCAGTATGAATCCGCATTACGGATGGATCCGGAATTTGCAGATGCCCAGTTCAATCTGAATCTCGTGAAGCAAGCTCTTCAGCAACAGCAAACGCATGACCAGCACGCCGATGCCGGAGAAATCTCCGAACGCAGTTCTCAAACCACCAGTCAGTCCGGCGATCAGTCTGGTGATGAAACTGAGCAATTTGTACCGAACGAGGAACGCAGTGCGGATGAGGAGAGTGAAAGGGAAGTTGTCGCACTTGATGAGGAACGCCAAATGGCATTAACTGAAGCGAATACCGAAGAGGAACAACAATTGATGGAACAATGGCTGCGCGCTATCCCAGATGATCCGGCGGGACTTTTACGTCGCCGATTTTACTATGAATATGCAGAAAGGGAGCCGGTACATCAGCCCGCTATAGCTTGGTGAAATTCAGTACATGAAGAGGATAAAAACATCCATAAAATTATTTCTTGGACTGTTGATTAGCGTCCTGCTGTCGCAGCCGTTCGCGTTGGCAGTCGAGGTTTCAGCAACTGTAGACCGTCACATACTTTACCTTGATGAGTCTCTGAATCTGGTAGTGACCGCGGAAGACAAATCAACAAACATCCCGACCCCCGACTTACGTCCGTTACAACAGGATTTTGAGATTCTAGGACAATCAACCCAGACCAATATCAATATTGTTAACAGTTCGCCAACCATCACCCAAAGCTGGATACTTGAAATACAACCGAAACGATTGGGTGAGGTGGAAATTCCGTCGCTGATGGTTGCCGGAGAATCGACAGAGCCGATTCAGCTGCTGGTGCAGGAGTTTACCGGCAATGTTGCCACCGAAGGTGCGGAAGTGTTTGTCGAAGTAGACGTTTCAAATGACAACCCCTACGTTCAGTCCCAGGTCAATATTACGACCCGACTTTTTTATTCGATTCCGATCACGAGTGGCACGTTGTCTGAACCGCAGGTACCGTTTGCGACGATGGAGGGTGCACCGCAGGAGAAACGTTATCAGGCAAAGCGAGCCGGGATTGATTATCGAGTTGTGGAACGCCGATATGCGATATTTCCGAACCAGAGCGGAATATTCACTATTCCGCCGGTCGAATTCAACAGTGTGATTGAACGGACCCATCCAGATACCAATGCACGCAGCAATTTTCGGGAACGATACAGTTCCACGCCGGTGCAACTTGAGGTGCGTCCCATTCCACTATCATATTCCGGCACCACCTGGTTGCCAGCCCAGGAACTGCACCTGTTGGATTCATGGAATGGTCGTCGGCCAACTCTTACCTCCGGCGCGCCGGAAGCTCGGGAAATTTCGATTGACGCGGTAGGGTTACGGGCCGCACAGCTGCCATTGGTAACTTTTGAGACGAATAATACCGCAAGAATCTACGATGGCAACAGTGCTGATCTTAAAACATCATACACATACGACGCGGTCATTGCGCGTCGTACCGATGAGTTTGCGATCATTCCGAATAATGTTGGTGTCGTCGAGGTGCCAAAATTTACAGTGGTGTGGTGGGATGTTAACGAGGACCGAGAAAAAATTACTGAACTTCCAGCGATGTCAGTTCCAGTTGACCAATCGATCGGTGAACAGCCTGTAGTTGATGCAAATGGTCAGTTTAGTTCGGTCAATGATGAGTTGTCAGCTCTAGATTTCTTTCTGTCCCCTCAAAATCATTATTGGCAGTGGGTGAGTTTGGCGTTATTGGGAATGTGGATGCTGACGTTGTTGATCTGGTATCTGAGTCGTCGCTCCCACCGCCGAATGATCCATGCTTGGGAAGTGTCCCAGGCACAGAAAATGGACTCAGAGCGTCAATCGCTACGCCGTGTCAAACAGGTCTGTGCGAGTGGTAAAACAACTGACATCAGCAGCGCATTGCTGGATTGGGCCACCCTTTACTGGCCTCATCAGCCACCGCGAAATCTCATTGACTTGGGTCGTCGATTGAAGAGTGCTCAACTCTTGACCCTGCTGGAAGGTTTAGACTGTGCGAATTACTCGGAAACAGGCTCATTCACTGAGGGTCGAACTCTGTGGTTGGAATTGAGCAAATCGGTAAACTCCAGGCGACGAACGAAAAAGAAAAAACGATTCTTTAGGTTGAGCAAGACTGAAGATAGATTACAGGATTTGTGGCCGGAACATGGTTCCACAGCATCGTAAATCAAATGAATTTGCTATGAAAGAGTATCATCAATCACATTAGAAATTCAGTTGACTGTGAAACTTTCAAACTAGACTAGTTGATCTTGGGGTACCTGTCCGCTGAAGAAAGCATCTAAGTTGTCGAGTGCTCGGTATCCCATTGCATCTCTCGTTTCCAAAGTAGCGCTGCCGATGTGCGGTAACATAAAAATATTGTTATGTGTCGCAAAGGTGGAGTTTCCACCCGGTTCAACCTGAAAACAGTCTAGTCCAGCCGCGGCGATTTTACCAGTGTTCAGCGCTTGAACTAGCGCTGCTTCGTCGACCAGAGAACCGCGAGCGCAGTTGACGAAAATGGCGCCATCGGGCAACATGGAAAACGTCTCCGTGTTCATGATCCTTTCAGTTGCCGACGTTGCGGGGCAGTGTAACGATAGACAATCAGAGACGTTGAGGAGGGTTTCTAGACGTGGATGATAAATAGCGTTGTGTGCCAGTTCCACATCCAGTTTTCTGCGGTTGTGATAATGGATTTCCATTGCAAAGCCAGCGGCGCGCCGGGCAACGACCTGCCCGACTCTTCCCATACCAATGATGCCCAGTCGTTTGCCGGTAACCTGGTGTCCGACCATGAATGCTGGACTCCAACTCTGCCAGCGACCACTCCTGACCAAATGATCTCCTTCGACCGCACGCCGCGCGGCACCGAGCAAAAGCAACATGGCAATTTCCGCCGTTGCATCGGAGAGCACATCGGGAGTATTGGTCACCGTAATGCCACGGGCCGACAGTGCTGCAAGGTCGCAATGGTCGACGCCGACGGAATAGTTGGCAATAATTTTCAACCGGTTGCTTAACCTTTCGACAACTTTCTGAGTGAATTTTTCAGAATGACAGGGCAGAATCGCATCCACCTTAGAACTCATCTCAATAATTTTCTCTGCACTGGCCGGTATATCCTCGAATTCAACAATGGTGTGATAGTCGCGCTGAGCTCGCGCCACAACATTCGCCGACAACTTTCTCGTAATCCACAATACCGGTTTATCCATGACTGAGCCGAGTCAAAACAGTGAGTTATGAAGCTTGGTTAGGATTGTCAGTTCGATTCCTGACGCGGACACACTCATCCCAGTAGTCATAGATGGCCATGGGCAATACGGATGCGATAATGATGGCAAATGGTAAACCTCCCCAAAAGCCGGCGAATCCGGTGGAGATGCTATAGGAAAGACCGACGATAAAAATGACCAAGATGGTAACACCGATCAATCCGGTCAGGATGACTATGGATCTAGGAAGCATATGACTTAATATATCAGCTATTTTGTTAAGTGAAAAAATTCAATGGGTTTGAGATAGGAACTCAAGCAGCCAGCGCGCCGTTCGGAACAATCGGTCGTCCTGCTCTGCCGCACCGACCAATTGCAGACCAATGGGTAAGTTGTGCGCTCCCACAAATATCGGTATGGAAAGACATGGCAAGCCAGCCAGCGTCCAAATGGTTGCACAGCAGAGGTCACCGGTGTCCTCGCCAAATTTTGGCGGGATCCCCAGTGCTGAGGGCGTTAATATTGCATCGTAATCATTAAAGAACCGCACGAACCAATCATCAGCGGCTTGCATTGCTTCGATTGCATCATTGTACTGTATGACTGTGATTTGCTTTATTTCGTTAATGGTAGATAGTAGAGTTGCACTGTGATGTGGTCGATTCAGCAGGTTCAATTCATGCAGTGAACAGTAGAGTTCATAACCATATATTCGGCGCAGACTTTCCATTAGTCCAACAAAAGAGTGCGGCGCCGGAATTCGGTCGACCTGTTGTCCTAGTGCTGCGAGTAGTTCTTCAATACCGGCCGACAATGCGTCATCATAGTTGGACGCATACGGTAGGTCGAACCATGCAAAGGTTGGTTCAATCGGTGGGTCTGATTGATAACCTTGGACAGTATCGGGACGCGTACGCAGATAGCTCAACGAATCGGTTGCATCGTAACCACCTAGAACATTGCCAAGTAATGCCAGATCACCCAGGTCCAGGGCAAACATGCCGACTTGATGTAGATGCGGCGAAGTATTCACTATCCCTCTTCTTGAAATCATGCCGCGGGTAGGTTTGTAGCCGTATATTCCGCAGTATGAAGCCGATTGCATGACTGAGCTATGCATTTGACTGCCGATGGCAAGCGGGACTTGGCCAGCGGCCACCGCCGCCGCTGAGCCACTTGATGATCCTCCGGCGCCGTGCTCGAAGTTTTTCGGATTACGGGTGCGCGACGGTTGCCGGCCCGCCAGTTCTGTGGTGACCGTCTTACCCAGTATGACCATACCTGCTTCTTTGAGTTTTTCCACCACGGCTGAGTCTCTATCAGCTATTCGACCGGCTAATGCCGCCAAGCCTGTTTCTGTGGGATAGTCGGCTGTATCAAAAATATCTTTGATTCCGACCGGTATGCCATGGAGTGAACCGACTGGCATGCCTTTTTTTCTCTGTTGGTCTAAATTCAGAGCTTGATGTAGAGCAACGTTACCGTCAATGTGGGACCAAGCGCCGATTTCACTGTCGGTTTGCGAAATGGTATCAAGACAGTGCTTGACGAGTTCCTCTGCAGATAGGGCACTCTGCAGAATCAGTTGGACATACTGTCGGGCAGTTCTGCTGTCGCTGTGCATGCTGATTCGCTGGCACCGTCATGGAATCATGGTATGTAAGGACCGAACAGCACATCGGGAAACCACAGCGCCAGTTCCGGAAACATATACATGAGAAACATGCTGAAGATCACAATGGCTAAATACGGCATGATTCCCTTGAATATTTCAACGAGTTCAATCTTCTTTTTCAACACTCCTTTCAGGTAGTATGCCGACATAGCCATCGGTGGTGTCAAAAAAGAGGTTTGCAGGTTGAGTGCCACCAGCATCGCAAAAAAATAAGGATTAACATTAAAAGTATCCAGCATGGGTAAGAAGATCGGAACAAAGATGATCAGGATTTCTGACCACTCCAGTGGCCAACCCAAAAGAAAGATGATCAATTGAACGAGGATTAGAAACTGCCATGGTTGAAGATTCAACGCCAACACCCAGTGTTCAATGACATCATGGCCACCCAAGTAGGAGAATACCGAAGCAAACGTCCAAGACCCCACGAACATCCAGCAGACCATGGCGGTTGCTTTCGCGGTCAAAAACACCGATTCCTTGATTTTTTCCCATGTCAATGAGCGATAGGCCACGGCCAGAATTAGTCCGCCTAGTGCGCCCATTGCCGCGGCTTCAGCCGGTGTCGCCAACCCACCCAATATGGACCCGAGCACCAGCATAATCAATATTGTCAAGGGTACAAATGAAATCAAAAGTTGAAAGTAAACTTCTTGGCGCGAGACTGTATCGTCACGCTCCGGCTTCGGCGCGATGCTTGGATTGAGATACGCGCGAATCAGGACGTAGACGATGTACAGACTCGCTAGTAGAAGCCCCGGAAACACGGCCGCCGCATAGAGTCGCAGTGGTGAGAGTTCGGCGATCGCCGCATAGACAATCAGCATAATTGAGGGTGGGATAAGAATACCAAGTGTACCGCCGGCACAAATGACTCCGGCACTGAAGTCTCGACGGTAGCTCGCATTCACCATGGCCGGAAACGCTAGCAACCCCATTAATGTAACCACTGCCCCCACGATGCCGCTAGCGGTCGAAAACACCGTGCATGTAATCAATGCGGCAATGGCCATGGACCCGGGAAGATTGCGTGCCGCCAGTTGCAGTGAAGAAAACAGTCGGTTGACGATATTTGCCCTTTCGACAACGTAACCCATAAACAAAAATAAAGGGATTGCAACCAGGGTGTCATTCTCCATCACCGAATAGGTATTCTGGTTGAGCAGATAGAAAATCTGATTGTTGAACGCGTCGGTGATTTCTTGGATTGATCCAGCCTGATGATAAGCATAGTAGCCAAAACCAACACCCATGGCGATCAAAGTGAAAGCAATGGGAAAACCAAGCAGTACCAGGACGATAAACAGTCCAAGCATTAAAATTGCGACTTCGGGGTTGGCCATGTTAGACGTGTTACAGATTGAGACTGAGGAACTGAATAGGATAAATGATGTAGTTCACTGAAAAGCTAAGTGAGCAATCTTTCAGTTTCTTTGACATCATCGAGTCGCTCCAGCCACTGTTGCTGTCGAATGGCTTTCCAACAGCGTAGTATTTCAGCGACACCCTGAAGAAAGAGCAATGCTCCGGCCAAGGGGATCAGTGTTTTGAAATAGTAGATTTGAATACGGGCCGGGCTGTTCCAGCTGACTTCTTTATAACGCCAGGAATCGGCGGCGATTTCCGCACCGAACCAGAATAAAGCGAGCATGCCCGGAAAGAAGAACAACAGGTACAGAACAAAGTCAATGGTGGCCTGAACGCGAATCGGGAGTAGACGATAAATCACGTCCCCGCGCACATGGGCATCCTGTGCCAACGCATAAGGACCGGCCATCAGGAACAGGGCACCGTACATCTGTACCATCATATCGAACACCCAGACGGTCGGCGCGTTTAACACATAACGAACAAAAACTTCGTATGAAACTGAGAAGGTCAGTATAAGAATGCACCAGCCGAAGGCTCTCCCAACCCAGATACTGATACTTTCTATGCCATGTATCAGTCCGTTCACTTTACTTTTCCATCATTTACAGTAAATGAATAGCGGGGACTGAAACTCAGTCCCCGCTATTCATTTGCCAAAATAAAATCGCGAATCAGCCGTAATGGTGCCGGTAGGCGAGTTTATAGTCCGGTTGATTGAGATTGAGGTAGTTCATAACTTCCTTGGCATAAGCCTTCTGGGAGTCAATGACTCTGGCGAAGAACTCGTCCTCTGCAGACAGACGGTCAATCACCACATCCCACGCGGCCAACTGGTCCGACATGACGGAGTCTGGGGTGCGATAGACATTCACACCCTGTTCTTCCTGCAATTTAACCAAGTCAGTGGCATATCTTCGCGTGTTGTGCCAGTAGAAATTGGAGTTCTCTGCTTCTGATGCATACTTCAGAATCGCTTTATGTTCATCAGCGAGACTGTTGTATTTGTCTTTGTTAAAAGTACATTCAAAGAACTCTTGAGACTGGTGAAAACTGGCTAGATGGTAGTGTTTCGACACATCCTGCATGCCAAAATCCCGATCGGATGTTGGATTGTTGAACTCCGCTGCATCAATCAAACCAGACTTCATGGCCGGTTGAATTTCTCCGCCGGGGAGTTGAACAACAGACATACCCATTTCAAGCAGAACATCGGCTGCGAGCCCCACCGTTCGATACTTCAGTCCCTTCATCTGACTGGAATCAGTGATATGCTCCTTAAACCAACCCAATGGCTGCGCCGGCATGGGGCTGTTGAAAAAACTGACCAGGTTGAGCCCGAGTTTTGCCATCAGTTCATCGAACAGTTCCTGTCCGCCGCCATAGTAAACCCATCCCAGCACTTCCTGGCTGGACCAACCAAAACAAGGTCCGGTACCAAATAGTGAAGCGACGGGTGATTTGGAATACCAGTACGCGGGTACATAATGAGCGGCATCCAACACGCCTCGGTGAACTGCATCCTGCATCTGACTGGTTTTCACTACCGAGTTGACCGGTAGCAGTTCGATTTGCAATCCATCACCGGCCATGGCGTTGACTCGGTCTACATAGGCCTGCGCGTTTTCCAGAAAAATTCCGGCAGGCCAAGCCGCCTGCATTTTCAAAGTTGTAGTCTGCGCTTTGACGACGGCAGGCGCCGCAAGAGTACCAGCAGCTGCTGTAGCTGCCAGCGCGGTGCCTTTCAAAAATTTACGTCGATTCATATCGTTTTTCATATATCCTCCAATAAAAATGGAATGTTTAGATTTCAGGAAAGTTGAATTATACACAAAATTAACGGATGCAGGAATACTGATTTACAGTTGTCAGTGCAACTACCGGCATAAAACCATTCTCATGGGAAGATAACGACTAAACATCAGTTTCGCTTGATGCCGATTCTTACCGGTGATGATGGTTGGTCGTCGGAAGGCTTTTTTCTTAATTTGAATCATCAATCAGATACACTAATCAATGTTCATCTTGTTCTGACCATTTGCATGATGGCAGTGATACCAAATAAACCGAAGGCGATAAGCATCCATGCTGGAATGCTCAGGTTTAAAAATTCCCAAGATACCTCAGCACACTCTCCAGTTCCGCTAAAGACAATCACCAGTGCGTCGATCAGAGGATTATGCGCAAATATGGGGGTAATGCCTGGAAAACACTCTGGAATTTTGTCCGCCGGTGCGTTTTGTAGCCAAACATGCCGGCCGGCGGCAGCGGCTCCCGCGACACAGAAGAGCAGTTGAATGATTGAATAGGTGATTTTTCCGCGACGTTTTGGATTGTGTAACAATGCAGCAAGGCAGCAGATTCCCACCAGTGCAACAGCGATTCTCTGCACCATACATAAGGTGCATGGGTCCAGATACATCACGTATTCCATATAGTATGCGATTGCAATGAGCGCAACACAAGCAAAAAATACGATTATGTTAGTTGTCCGAAAATTCAACATGAAAGTCTATTTTAGTTCTCAGAAACCCAATATCAAGGTGGGGTAGCCATTTTCAAATTACATTCAGCTTGGGGGTGTTAACTTCCCAGTTTACTCAGTGCTGAGACACGACTGACAACAGGCATGTTATTCACTGCGATTTAACGACTCACATAGGCACTTATCTGCAGCTGCATCGTGCCTTTGGTGTTCGATCATCAATTTAAAGTGACTTCATTTGCCAATGCTATGTTCTACGTTCTCTATTTCGATATGACATCGGTGTCATCTCAAATTAAACCACATCTAGATTTCGCATGCTTTTCAATTCATGGCGATGTGTTACAGAACGTGAGTTTGACTTTCTCATCAACATCAAGATTTGGATGGGCTACTCTAGATGATCAATTGTTGCTAACAAATCCTGTCGGACAGTTGTTTTTTCGCAATCATTACCCGCCAGACGGTTCTCGTCGACATCCATTCGGGAATTGAGGTGGCTTCCCACGCCGTTGTCGATGTCTAGTGAATGTTTCATTCAAGTCAAATCATCACACTAACTCATCGGCAAACCGTATCAATTTAATGCCTCCGGTGCTTTGCAAGTTTAACAATCTTCAATGATGTGTACAAATTTGGTTAGATCTGGATTGTTTGAATCATAATTTTTATGCAACACGAATCCTGGGTTGATGTAATTTGAAGGTTCGTCTGATGCACCATCACCCGGCAGGTCGAGTTTAGGCACGTGTGCTGTTGTGCAGGCTGTTATATTGTGTGGAGTGGCTACATGCCGGAGATTTAAGCATCGTTGTTGTTCTAAGATGAGTTGAAAGTGGTGGGTCAAGGCTGAACAGTGCGAGTGGACAAGAAACCTAACCGCTACCCAACTCACCGAGAGCGCACTGCCGGTAAGTAGTTTCAAGTAACTGGTGACAGCCTTCCAGTTTGGCGAGGTTGGCCAAGATGCGTTGAGGGTCTTTTGCATTGAAGCTGTAGTGTTATTCGTCTAGGATGATGGACGTATATGCCGTCGCATATTATTTTTTTAGAAACGCCAATCGTTCATATCGATATAAGTGGAGAACGTTGAGATTTGATGGCATGAAAGTTCTTGTGGTTAGACGAAATGCCAGTAAAATTGTGCTAGAAAAAGCAGTGGAGAGCATGTATTTGATACGCTTGTTCAAGTATTGACGTAAAAGTTGTTACCGATGCAGTCGATTTTGTCATGAATTTCCTCGGTCAGTTGCCTCTGATCACTGCCTACATGCATCAGTAAAATGGGAGGTTGGGACATTTCATTCGATGGTGAATGGTATGCAGTTGACGAAGTTTTGTTGGTGTCAATGGCAAAGCTAGCCATTTTATGCACGGCGGTAAATCGCGGGTATTGTTGAACTTGCTGAATGTCATCAGTGTTATTATCAGGTTGCATTGAGACAGCTGATTTAGGATTCGATCGGTTAAATTTTCTTTATTTCCTAGCCGATGAGCTCCGATCATTTTGCTATAATTCCCTGCCGTGTTGCCTGAAATCGCCCTTCGGTCGACAACTTGCCCTCAGATTCATTCTGAAAGAATGGGGGCTTTTTGATTTATGGACAGCTAGAGGATATGAGTCGTGGCTGACGGAAAAATTGATAAAGCGCGCAGAAAATTTTTAACAGGTGTGACGACTGGCCTCGGCGCGGTGGGCGCCGCGTTCGCCGCAGTGCCTTTCATTTCCAGCATGGCACCGTCGGCTAAGGCCCGTGCTGCCGGCGCTCCCGTGCAGGTTGACATCAGTGCCTTAGAGCCGGGTAAACTCCTGAAGTTTGAATGGCGCGGCAAACCGGTTTGGGTTATTCGTCGCACGCCGGAAATGCTGGAGTCGCTCACCAAAGTGTCAGATGAACTAGTTGATCCTGATTCGCAAGAAGAGCAGCAGCCGGCCTACGCCCGGAACGAAGCGCGCTCCATTAACCCCGAAGTACTGGTCTTGGTTGGTCTGTGTACCCATCTGGGATGTTCACCACTGGAAAAACTCCAGCCGGGCGAGTTGGATGCGGCGTGGCAGGGTGGATTTTTCTGTCCCTGTCATGGTTCGAAGTTCGACTTGGCCGGGCGTGTGTATAAAGGTGTGCCAGCACCGACCAATCTTGAGGTTCCGCCGCACCGGTTTCTATCCGATAACACCATCGAAATCGGTGTTGATTCAGTCGCGGAAGAAGTGGTCTGATGAATAAAATACTCAAATGGTTCGACGACCGTTACCCGGTTAAATCGTTCTGGGAAGAGCATCTGTCGAAGTACTACGCGCCGAAAAACTTCAATTTCTGGTATTTCTTCGGCTCCCTAGCTCTAGTGGTGCTGGTCATGCAGATCGTGACCGGCATCTTCCTCACCATGCACTATAAACCGGATACCGACCTGGCTTTCGACTCAGTCGAACACATCATGCGCGATGTGTCCTGGGGTTGGATGATGCGCTATCTGCACTCAACCGGCGCTTCGATGTTCTTTGTCGTCATCTACCTGCATATGTTCCGCGCGCTGTTATATGGCTCCTATAAGGGTCCGAGAGAACTACTATGGATTATCGGTATGGTCATTTATCTCACTCTCATGGCGGAGGCGTTCTTCGGTTATCTTCTGCCGTGGGGGAATATGTCTTACTGGGGTGCACAGGTGATCATTTCACTGTTTGGCGCCATTCCATTGATCGGTGAGGGACTCGCGGAATGGCTTCGCGGTGATTTTGTGGTATCTGATGCGACGCTGACCCGGTTTTTCGCCTTCCACGTCATACTGGTGCCACTGATGCTCTGTGGTCTGGTATTTCTTCATCTGGTTGCTCTACACAAGACCGGGTCCAATAACCCGGATGGCGTGGAAATCAAGAAAACCAAGGATGAGACCGGTACCCCCAAAGATGGCATACCGTTTCATCCGTACTACACCGTGAAGGACCTGGTGGGCATCGGTGTATTCCTGTTCATCTTTTTTGGTATTGCGTTCATCGTCCCGGAACTGTCAGGTTGGTTTCTCGAGCGAGCTAATTTTGAGCCGGCGAATGCGCTGCAGACACCGGCTGACATTATTCCACTGTGGTACCTGACGCCTTACTATTCGATTTTACGAGCGGTAACCTATCCACTGTTTGGTGTGGATGCCAAGTTGTGGGGTGTTATCTCTATGGGTCTAGCCATTTTTCTACTGTTCCTGTTACCTTGGCTGGACCGTTCACCGGTCAAATCCATCCGTTATCGAGGCTGGATGTTCAAGTCGGCGCTGACGATTTTCGTCGTCTCTTTCGTGCTGTTGGGTTATCTGGGCACCAAAAATCCTCAGTCAATTGATCTTTTCTGGTTCACCAACGTCAGATGGGCACAGATCTGCTATTTTCTCTATTTTGCATTTTTCCTGTTGATGCCCATCTATTCACGACTTGACCCGGTCAAACCGGTGCCTGAAAGGGTGACGATGAAATGATGAATCGATTCATATTTCTAGTATTGCTGATGGTAACTGCCAGTAGTGGGTATGCCGCGGGTGGCAGTGACGAAGGTCTGGATGCTGTGCACATTAATCTAGAGGACTTGGGCTCGCTGCAGAGAGGCGCCGCGACATTTGCCAATTACTGTCTTTCCTGTCACGGTATCAAATATATGCGTTATAACCGCATGGCATCTGATCTGGATATCAGCGATGCTGTTCTGCGGCAGAATTTCCTGCAGCCGGCGCAAAAGCCCAGCGATGTGATGGATGTGAACATGTCTGAAGAAGACGCCAAACGGTGGTTCGGCACTGCACCGCCGGACTTGAGTCTGATCGCCCGGTCGCGCAGTCCAGAATGGATTTATACTTTTCTGCGCAGCTATCGAGTGGATGATAACTCAAACACCGGTTGGAATAACGACCTGTTTGTTGATGTGGCCATGCCCCACGTACTGTATAGAGTTCAGGAAAACACCATGCGTGAGGAGTATGATGACACGATTAGGGATTTGACGAATTTTCTCGTTTACGTGGCTGAACCGGCAAAATTAGTGCGCTACAAAATTGGCATCTGGGTGTTGATTTTTGTGGGATTATTCACGGTCTGTGCCTATTTTCTGAAAAAAGAATATTGGCGAGATGTTCATTAGCACTTGAAAAAGCAATTCTGAGTCCACACATACTTATCACTGCAAAAATTGATTCCCGCACTGGCTAAGGGTGCTATATGATTGATGCCTTTCAGACGCGTCGCGCGGGGATGACTCTCTATTCGCTGGTTTCTTGTATTGAAGGCCATGCATGTCGCATGGTATTGCATGAAAAAGAAGTCGAATGTGATGTGGAGTACGTCCAGCGCGCGTCCGACCCCAAGATCACTGAAAATAATCCGTATGGAGAAAGTCCGGCACTGGTTGATCGCGAGTTGGTGCTGTACGGCTCCCACATCATTGCTGAATATCTAGATGACCGTTTGCCACATCCACCACTGATGCCACCGGACCCATCCAATCGGAGTAAGGTGCGGATGATGATCTATCGAGCGCAGCGAGATTGGTTTGGTGATTTGCGGCGATACGAAGAAAAGAAACAGAAACCACCGAAAACGCTACGTAACAAAATGCAGCGCGATCTGAGTGTGATGGCTCAGTATTTCGGCTCACAACAATTCTGGTTGGAAGGTGAATTTACTTTGGTCGATTGTTTTTTTGCGCCCCTGCTTTGGCGTTTGCCGCACTATGGCATCGAATTGCCGGCTCAGGCACGAGTGTTGAATACTTACGCACATCGGTTGTTCAAACGTACTTCGTTCACCAAGAGTCTCAGCCCGTACGAACGGGAACTACAGCCCAACTGAATCCAAATTATGCTATCTAAAGTTCCATATCTAGTCGACGCCCTACGAAACTGGTCTATGGATGCCGGGATGACTCCGCAATTAGTGATCAACGCGGGATATCCTGGTGTCGTCATACCCGTTGAGCGAGTTGCTGTGCAAGGTAGTGAAGTAATTCTCAATATTCATGAACAGGCGGTGAGTGGGTATCGATACGAAGATGAAGAAATTGTTTTCAAGACGCGCTTTTCCGGTCGTTCCTACGACGTGGCCATTCCCTTTGATGCGGCCATTGCGATTTTCACCCGTGAGACGCACGAAGGTTTGTATCTGGTGCCGATCACACAGGCTGAATCAACTGCCGCCGATGAGGCCATCATCGCTGAACGAGCCGAACAAACAGGCGCGCCAAAAGCCAGCAAACCACACTTGAAGTTAGTCAAGTGATCAGGTTTTATCGAATTGAGCCATCCACAGTCAACACCCCCTAGAATTCGTAGCACGACCATTTTGTCGGTTCGCCGCGGTAGTCATGTAGTGTTGGGTGGTGACGGCCAAGTGTCGATGGGTGACACCGTCATCAAATCAAACACTAGAAAAGTGCGGCGACTGTACAATGATCAGGTTCTCGCCGGGTTCGCTGGCAGTACCGCCGATGCATTTACATTGTTTGAACGATTCGAAGGTAAGCTTCAGGAGCGATCAGGCAATTTACTGCGGGCTGCCATTGAACTGGCCAAGGATTGGCGGACCGATCGTTTCTTACGCAGATTGGAAGCATTATTGATCGTCTGCAACCACGAAGCATCACTACTCATTTCAGGAACGGGTGATGTCATCGAACCCGAAGATGGCTTGATGGCCATTGGCTCTGGCGGCAATTATGCCAAAGCGGCGGCGCACGCGCTGCTACAATCAACCGATCTCAGTGCGCGTGAAATTGTGGAAAGAAGTCTGGCCATTGCCGGACAAATCTGCGTCTACACCAACCAGAATCTTACCATTGAAGAATTGAAGGAGTAATCTCGTGGCGGAAATGACTATGACCCCGAGGGAAATAGTGCAGGAGCTGGACAAGCACATTATTGGTCAAATTGATGCCAAACGCGCGGTCGCTAACGCACTACGTAATCGCTGGCGGCGCATGAATGTGCCGAATGAAGAATTGAGAGCAGAGATTACGCCGAAAAACATTTTGATGATTGGCCCCACTGGGGTTGGCAAGACAGAAATTGCCCGCCGTCTAGCCAAATTGGCGAATGCGCCATTCATCAAGGTTGAAGCATCAAAATTCACGGAAGTCGGTTATGTCGGTCGGGAAGTTGATTCGATCATTCGCGATCTGCTCGACATGTCAATCAAACTGGTCCGTGAAGAACGAGTTGAACGCGTGAAGATTAAAGCTGAAGCGGCCGCTGAAGAGCGTATTTTGGATGCATTGATCCCTCCGCCTAGAAAAAAATCAGAACATGACGACGCGCTTGATACCCAAGAAGATGGACCTGGGCGCCGAAAGTGTCGTCAAATGCTACGGGAAGGTTCATTGGATGATCAGGAGATTGACATTGATGTCAATGCCAGCGTTGGAGTAGAAATTTTTGGTCCGCCGGGATTGGAGGAGATGACCAATCAACTGCAGAGCATGATGCAGAGTCTTGGGTCACAGAAGAGCCGCACCCGTAAATTGACGGTCAAACAGGCGATGAAACTGATCACGGACGAAGAAGCCGACCGGTTGATCAATGACGAAGACATCAAGTTGGATGCGATTCGGATGGTGGAAGAGAATGGCATCGTTTTTTTGGATGAAATCGACAAAATTGTCGGCCGCTCGCACAGTCATGGACCGGATGTTTCGCGCGAGGGCGTACAGCGCGACCTGTTACCACTGATTGAAGGTTCCACCGTCTCAACGAGACATGGTATGGTCAAATCGGATCATATTCTATTTATCGCGTCGGGAGCGTTTCAGGTGGCCAAACCGGCCGACCTGATTCCCGAGTTGCAGGGAAGATTGCCGATTCGGGTGGAATTGGATGCATTGACCACTGCAGATTTTATTCGGATCTTGACCGATACAGACAGTTCACTCACGGAGCAATATACCGAGTTGATGAAAACTGAAGGTCTGGAGCTGACTTTTGATGCCACCGGGGTGGATACGATCGCGGAGTACTCGTGGCGGGTTAATGAGTCGACGGAGAATATCGGTGCCCGCCGACTGCACACGGTGATGGAGCGGTTACTTGAGAATATATCGTTCGAAGCGGCCGACCGTAGTGGAGATACTGTTGTTATTGATCAGAAATTTGTCGATAAAGAACTGAAAGGGCTGGTGGAAGACGAAGAATTGTCCCGCTATATTCTTTAACGGCAGACTATACAGGGTTATTCGGTCGAAGTGACGCCGGTCAATGGCAAATTGTCTTCAGACAGTCGAAACGGTAGTATGGCCTGTAAATCGCCCAACATGACGGCCCCTGGCGTGTTGAATTGCCATCCCTCAAGTATCTCATTAACAGATAGCAACTGGATTTTAGGGTAAGATTTTCCCAATACATCCAAAGTACCTGCGTCGGCAATCAATTGCTGAAAGTTCTTTCGCTGCCGCCCGGTGATCGGCTGCATGGTAATCAAACCGGCCATCAACGCCTCCTCTCGTTCCAGTACACTGTGCAATGAACGTAAGTTAGCAATGGTGACCTTGCGGCCACCTTTCACTTCCAATACCATACTCTGTAGATCACTCCTTCCGGGCATGGCAAAATAAATCCGCCCATCTATGCCGCCATCCACGGTTCTTTTTGTGGTAACAAATCCATCCACTTTTTCAACGGCCCATTTTTGAAAGTGATATTTGTCCCTTTTCCACAGGTCCTGAGCCCCTTCCATATTACGCGGCACCCCCTCAATCTTAAAATCCATTCCTTCGACCAATTTCAACCGACCTTCCAACCTTAGTTTGGCGACGCGTTTGATTGCATGAATGGCGATGTCAATACCAATCCATTTGCGATTCAGATTGTTTGCCGCTTCCAACGTTGTAGCACACCCACAAAACGGGTCGAAGACGACATCTCCTTCATTACTGCTGGAGCTGATAATTCGTTCTAGGAGTGCGACCGGTTTCTGGGTGTCATAGCCCATATATTCAGCGCCTTTGGCCGGCGGAATATCCAAAATAAGATCTTGTACCGGATTGCCTTTGGCAACCGAAGCGTAGCGTTTGAATCGTGGTATACCACCTTGTTTTTTTGGCCAATGAATTAAGTTTCCGGCATTTAAGATGTCCAGCTTTTCCTGAACACTCATGGATGAGTAGTTGGGTGGAACGGTAAACCAGTCCGGTAAAGCCTGTTGTTGTGGAACGGCCCAGTGTCGCCCTTGCTTTCCACTAGCGGTTGGATCAATGTTCCGCCAAGGTTTACCAGATTCACCCTGTGTTGCGTCAGGGGCCATTAAAGAGATTGCCTGGTAGTATCCGTGCGCATCTTTTTTATTGTAGTTCTGTTCAAGATAATCATTGTCGTATGGCTGAAATACTCGATTCCATTTATATTTATCGCTCGCTGAGTAAAACATGATGCAGTCATGTATGGGTCCCCATCTTTTGGAGCTGCCATGCGCTCCAGTGCGTTTCCAAATGATTTCGTTACGAAAATTTTGGTGCCCGAATATAGTGTCCATCAACACTTTTAAGTAGTGACCGGCCTCTGGGTCACAGTGCAGGTAGATGCTACCATCAGGTTTAAGTAGGCCGCGCATAAAAAGCAGGCGTTGCGTCATGTAGGAAAGATAGGCCAGTAGACTCGGGTTAGATCTACGTAATGCTTGCATCCATAGCCGCCAAAATTCGGCTACCTCATCGCCCATTCCTGCTTGACGCATCAATATGGGTGTTTCTTTAATCGCTTTCTCGTGTTCAGAGTTCAAAGTCCACGTGTCGCAAAATGCCTCGATTTGATCAGGTAACTGTCTACCGGTTTCGTCCTGATATATGGCGTTGTAGTTGCGATTCGATTTGAATGGTGGGTCTAGGTAGATTAAGTCAACACTGGAGTACTGCATATTTTTCTGCATGACGGTTAGACAATCACCATAGTACAACTTATTCATCGTGGCAATCTAAATAACTAAGCAATGAAGGGGTGAGTGATAGGATTTCATTATCCCACTGCCAGCAAGTTTGATGGGCATTGCAGAGATGATGGTTGTTAGGTTCAACACAATAATCAGTTTTTCACTCTCATTTCGGTAGAAAGGTAGACTCAATCAGCAAACATCCAAGGTAAAGATTGAACAGAGAAAACGAAGACGGTGAATCGTAAATTTGGTTGAATACCTTTGAATTTTACTACTTTTGTCAATTGACGGTGAATTCTTCCGTGGAAAAGCACTATACTTGAAGTGATGGTAACCATTTCGCAAAGAAATTTAAACTTCCCATTACTGATATTTTTGAATGGCAGGAAGAATCTAGGCACGACCAGGTTGGTTGGGTCACCTGCACCAGTACACTGTATTGATGCGCCCATCCAAGCGCATAGTTCATCAGTGGTGTTAGAAATTCACCTTTTTGACTACGAACGGTGATTTTGAGCGTACGTGACAGTTTTTCTTTCTACTGAGTCGGTACCATCCCATGGTACCCAAACTGACCGAGTCATTCTGGTTCGTCAGGCATCGGGCGCGTATGCTAACGAGTTGGATCATTTTGAAGAGATTCAGCAACTGGTTCAGTCTGCTGGCGCCGAAGTAGTCGGCTTCCTCCCCTCCAAGCGCCGCATCCCTAGCAGTTCGACCTTCATCGGCTCAGGTAAAGTAGAAGAACTCAAAGCACTGATTGCCAGTGTAGCGGCGACACTTGTTGTCATTGATCATGCCATATCATCCATTCAGGAACGCAATCTTGAACGAGATCTTCAATGCCGAGTGATTGACAGAACGCGACTAATACTGGATATATTCGCAAGCCGCGCAGCAAGCAAGGAAGGTAAATTACAGGTGGAACTAGCGCAGTTGAAACATCTGTCTACGCGCCTCGTGCGCGGCTGGACGCACTTGGAGCGTCAGAAAGGTGGCATCGGTTTGCGTGGCCCCGGTGAAACGCAGTTGGAGACCGACCGACGTTTGATTGGGCGGCGGATCAAAACGTTGGAAAAACAATTAAGTAAAGTCTCCAATCAACGGCAATTGCGGCGATGCAGACGCAAAAAGGTGCCTATATCAACCGTCGCATTAGTTGGTTATACCAATGCTGGAAAGTCATCATTATTCAATCGGCTGAGTGGTGCAGACGTCATTTCGCAGAACCATTTGTTTTCAACGCTGGACACTACCATGCGACAGCTTGATATCCCAGACTACGGGCCGGTAATTCTATCAGATACGGTCGGGTTCATCCGTGAATTGCCGCACGGTCTCGTATCATCGTTTCATGCCACGCTTGAGGAAGTTACCGGTGCCTCACTCCTGCTTCATGTTGTTGATGCTTCGAGTGAAGATGTGGACCAGCGCATTATTGATGTTGAGTTGGTACTGAAAGAAATTGAGGCTGCCACCATTCCAAAAATTATGGTTTACAACAAAATCGATCTGCAGAACATCTCTGCAAGGCATAACATTAATGCCGCTGGGGATATTAGGAAAATATGGCTTTCCTCAAAAACCGGTGAGGGCACTGACCTGCTGATGGATGCACTCAGTCAATTTTTTCGTAAAGATTATGTTCATGCTCGAATACGATTGCCGGTCTGTGCAGGAAAACTAAGAGCCGCTGTCTATACGAGAGTCAGTGTTCGACATGAGCAGGTGCTGGATTCCGGTGAAACTGTACTGGATCTCGAAATGAGAGTCCGTGATGTCAACTGGTTGACTACTTATCGAGAATTCAAAGACGAGTACTGGCAGATTAAACCAGACATACCCGATCCGGTCTGACTGTGTCAGAGATACTTTCAGGCAATTATGATTCTAGGTGAGAGTCACTACAAGGCCATCTACCCGGACGATTTCTCAACACGAGTTAGTCTGGCTCGCAGTGAGACCGGATATCATCACCCGTCAACTGGTTGAGCTGCATCACAGTCTGCATCTGAAGTACCAAATGGATTGGTGATCAAAAGGTGGCTGTTGTGGCTTCGTCGGCCGGGGTGCCCGGGCAGAATCCTCCCGTCGCCTTGATCATCTATACAGAAAATTGTCTCAGTGGTCGGTTATGGAGCTCGTAGGGAGAATTAGTTCCTGACTATTGAGTCTAGTAAATCGCGCAAGAGATTCGGGAAATGCTCAGATTTAGCGATCGGGTGCACCAATTGGTAGTTTGAGCACCGCTGTTTGGTTGGTCAGTGCCTTGGCTGCTTGTCGACGAAGTTGACGCTCACGGTCCAGCATTGACGCTGTCGGAAATTTATCACCCAATGAAATTACCGTATAATCCAATCCTGCGACATCGTTGGATGTGCTGACTTGCAAAGATTTTACATAAACCAATGGGCGGTCGAATGCATGTGTTCAGGTGTTGGTAGCGTACGATTGACTGAGTAGCTATGAAGAAATGGTGCGCTGTCTCACTGACTATCTAGAGTCCGTCTACTATTGACATGTTCTGCGAGGCGAATGGTTGACAGTTGTTTCTGTTTACCCATTGATTTGCAACTACCTAATATTCTGTGAGGGTGTCGGTTCATGTGTTCGGTGCCGAACTGTCCATTGATCCTTGACTCATCCGCCGGCAAGTTCGGAACTTGATTTCAATATTGAAAATAACAACTAAACAAGGTAGCCGCGTTGCTTTGCACGACGACCGTAATGATATGGGTGAGCTGTGGCAAACGTCACCAAAATAGATGATGATGGAGTGTGTATCCAAGAACATCACACCAGCGTTGTTTGGATGATGACAGAATCATCAGTCGTCAAACTATGGCGATTGAGTTGTGTCCGGTCTGATTGAGAGACCGGTTACGATTGATATTTCTGAACAGGGTCAGAAGAATTTTGAACTTTGCTCTGCGCCGTTCGGTGCGTCATCTCCATCGGAACATACTGAGTGACCTTCAACTATGGTGAGAATGGGCGATATTTATGATGATGAAAAAAGAAGTTGCCAATCCGAATTCACACTGGAAAACTGCGTATCGATCGTTTTACTACGCTCACGCGGAAGAACCCGATGATATCAGATTAGCTCCGGCGACAACCGCGCTGCTAGTCATTGATGTCCAGAATACCTACATGTGCCCCAAGGAGACTGATGCTGAAACTCGCCGTTGGCAGCCATTTTATGAGCGAATGAACAACGTTGTCATTCCCAATATTGCGCAGTTGATTGCCGATTGCAGAAAACGCGGCGTCGAAGTCATCTTCGCGCGTATCGCGTGTCACAAAACCGATGGTCGAGACCGCTCACTGAGTCAGAAAAAGCCGGGTTTCAATTACCTTCTGATTCCCAAGAATGCTCATGAAGGTCAGTTTGTACCGGCGCTAACTCCGGCCGACGATGAAATCGTGGTGATCAAAACCACCGACAGTGCGCTGACTGGTACTAATCTTCGATTAATGTTGCGCAATATGGAAATTACAGATGTCGTTGTAACCGGGATTTTTACAGACCAATGTGTGTCATCAACGGTTCGTAGTCTAGCCGACGAGAGTTTTGGGGTAGTGGTGGTGGATGACTGTTGTGCAGCGGCTACCGATGAACTGCACCAGCATGAACTTGAAATCATCAATATGATTTATTGCCATGTGGTACGGTCCGACGAATTGCTGTCGTTTTTTCCAACGCATGAAGTGGGCGCCGATTTGCAATCGGATTCATAATCTATAACCATCAGCTACTAATTGTATGACATTGAAAGGGAAGAAAATAAGTGCTGTTTTGGTGTTGATATGGTGCAGTTTGTTTGACTAACCATTGATGATTCGCTCAATCACTTCGATTCGGTAATTTATGGCTATGTCAGATGGGGGACGGCAAGCAGTCTAATGAGTCAATGAAGGCATTGAAAATCATTAGGACCGTTTTGTTGCGGAGACGGGGATTGTAACCAAGCAAATGACTTATCGAGTAGCACCATTCAGTGTTGGTTGCACAAAGGTACCGAGTCCATCGTTTCTGCTGAACCCGGCTTGGTATATGCCAAGTTACTTTCATGAGGCTGACAGTCAATGCTGACAGGCCGTTGAATAGGTCCAGAAATATGCAAAATCAAGAATCACGACTACTCAGCGAATTAAAGAATATTGTTGGTGACGCTCACGTTGTGCCAGGCGATCAGGCAACGGAGAATTTTCTGAAAGAACGGCGAGGTCGGTTCCGCAGTCAGACCCTGGCAGTCTTACTACCGGGTACGGTCGCAGAAGTATCGGAGTTAGTTAAATTCTGCCAAAAAAACGCATTGCCCATCGTTCCACAGGGTGGCAATACCGGCGTCTGCGGTGGCGCAGTTTCCGATCGAGATAATGTCATTTTGAACTTGACGCGTCTGAATCTCATTCGGAAAATTGATACGGTTGGATTTACCATGGAAGCGGAAGGTGGATGTATTCTCGCCAATCTACAGATGGCGGCAAGAGACAATCACCTCTATCTACCGCTCAGCCTAGGCGCCGAAGGAACCTGTCAGATTGGCGGTAATTTATCGACCAATGCCGGCGGAGTCAATGTGCTACGTTATGGCAATGCCAGAGATCTGGTGTTGGGTCTTGAAGTGGTACTGCCCAATGGTGAGATCTGGAATGGCCTGAACGCGCTGCGCAAGAACAACACCGGCTACGATTTAAAAAACCTATTCATCGGTGCTGAGGGAACACTGGGTGTCATTACTTCCGTGGTGTTGAAACTCTTCCCGCTTGCGGTCCATCGCGCCACGGCGTTGGTTGCGATGCGATCGGTGGAAGACGCCGTTGGACTGTTTTCTCGCCTGCGTAAAGAAACTTCCGACTTTGCCAGCTCGTTTGAACTGATGTCAAGGATATGTGTTGAAGCGGCCTTTCGAAATATCGTGGAGTGTAAGGACTTTTTTGATCAACCCTATCCATGGTATGTGCTGTTAGAACTGAGCGACAGTTCACCTGCTGGATTCTCACAACAACTCAGTGAGAGTTTTTTAGAAAGTGCTTTGCAGGATGGTATCATCATCGATGCGGTACTCGCCACTAATGAAAGTCAATCTCAGCAGATGTGGCGTCTGCGGGAGGCCATTGTTGAGGCGCAGTTGTACGAGGGACGAAGCATCAAAAATGACGTCAGCGTCCCGCTTGATCGTATTGCCGCTTTTATTCAGCAGACTGTTGAAGCGCTTGGCTCGTTGATACCCGGCATCCGTCCATTTGCCTATGGTCACATAGGCGATGGCAACATTCACCTGAATCTCAGTCAACCACCGGAGATGGATGGTGATGAATTTTTCAGTTGCTGGCACGAAGTTACGGATGTCGTGCACGAAATAACCCACAAACTGCAGGGCTCATTCAGTGCCGAACATGGGATAGGGCTGCTTAAGTTAAGGGAAATGGCGCGTTATAAATCTCCAGTTGAACTGACCTTGATGCAATCCATCAAGACAGTCATTGATCCGGACAATCTCATGAATCCCGGCAAAGTACTTCCCCTATCGGATGAAAGCACATAAGCCAACCATTCAAGTCATTCAGAAATACGCGCGCAATGCCTGTCGTTTGAGACCGGCAATGGAACCTGAAGGATCAAGTTCCTTGGGGCAGTAGCGAGTGCAGGATTGTGTGGTATGGCAGCCGAGACATCCGTTATCGTTCGTCACCTTAGTTAACAGTTGCTCCCTCAGTTGCTGACGTTCGTCGTTATAAAGTGTCCAGATGCGATTGAGTGCGGCCGGTCCAAGGTAATCTGGCGACCATTTGACCACATCGCAAGCCGCGTGACAAACTCCGCAACCGATGCACTCAATCGCTTGGCTGGCAGTCTGGCGATGGCTATCGTCGGGACGAATTTTAGCAAAGTTAGCAGAATGGGCATCGGTTGAGCGAAAAGCGCCACCTACCGAGTTCAGTTTATTGAAAAATGGCTCCATGTCGACAACGAGGTCTTTGACAACGGGGAAGTTTTTCAACGGTTCAATACGAATGCTGGTATCTGAGTCGAAAATGGCGGCTTGGGTTCTGCACGTCCAGCGAGGGATGCCGTTGACGGTCATTGCACAGGTGCCACACATGCCGACTCGGCAGGAGTAGCGGTAGGACAGTGAGTTGTCCAGCTGGCGCTGAATATAAGTCACGATATCCAGAATGGTCTGTTTGTTGAGGCGCGGGACTTGATAGTTAACAAACGAATCAGCGGCACCGGAGCGCCAGATTTCAACGTTCAGCAGGTTATTATCCATCAGTACTATTGTTTCAGATGTCTATAGAGTAATACAATGCACACGATTGTAAATTCAACATGAAGGCAGTTACCCAAAGAGCATTTTACGCTACACTGCCGCCAATATTGTCTCAGGTAATGATTCGTGAACCAATCAACTAAAGATTGCCTACAGGCATTCACACTAGAACCGGGAATTAAATTTAATGCTGATTGAGAATATTGAGATTACTCGCCATCGAATGGATATCGATCCTGTTTTTCCATCGTCTTGGGACCCGCGACCACTCCGCACGTTCGAGACAACAATTGTTCGAGTTACGGCGGACAATGGTACTGTAGGCGTTGGCTCTGGCGATGCCATGATTGGATTTGATCGATTCAAAGATCTGTTTATCGGTGAAGGAGTGTTTAACTTTGAACACCATAATCGTGTGCTGGATAGTATTTCGCTGTTCGCTTCTCGCTGTTGGCCGTTGGATTTGGCGTTATGGGACCTGCGTGGTAAAGTTGAGAATAAACCGGTGTATCAACTACTGGGTGGCCATTCAGGTCGCCTGAAATTATATGCATCGACTGGTACGGTTCGGTCTGCCGGCCGGATGGCGGAGCAGGCGGTCATGCTCAAAGAGATGGGATTTGCGGCGATCAAAATCCGCATCGGTCGACGGGAACCTAAAAAAGATGCTAAAGCGCTGCGTGCGGTACGAACCGCGGTGGGCGATGATTTCAAGATCATGGTTGATGCCAATCAGGCGTGGCGAATGCCATGGGATGTTTCACCTTGGTGGAATTATGATGATGCAAGGCGGATGATTGAACGAATTCGAGAACTCAATCTCTATTGGTTGGAAGAACCATTGCATCGCGGAGATTTCGAAGGGCTACGTCAATTGCGAGAAGTTCCCGGTGCACCGTTGATTGCGAGCGGTGAGATGAACACCGAGTATCACGAACTTCGGCACCTGATGTCGACCGGTTGTGTTGATGTGTTACAGACTGACTGTGTCTATTTCGGCGGCATAACAGGGCTGTCGCATATTGCGCGTGAAGCGGTAGATTTTGGAGTAACATTCAGTCCACACACCTGGGGCAATGGGATTGGATTGTTGGCGAATGCTCACTTAGCCGCCGGAACCGGTGCACCACCTTATCTTGAGTATGCCATTGACCCACCGGAGTGGCGGCTGGGAGTGCGTGATCACATGTTAACGGAAGTCGTAATGCATGATGGCACGGGATGCCTTGATCTCGGTGATGCGCCGGGACTTGGATTCGAGCTGGATGAGGACATTCTGGCGCGGACGCGGGTTGCATAATGTCAGTCATTGACGAACCACAAAAATCACTATGAGTTCTGCAATGATCAGAGTTGATCAGTCAATTGACCTGTAGTTCAGGCATGTTTCGGTAGAGATTCAATGCTTCAGGATTATCCAGCGCTTCAAGGTTGTCAACCGATTCACCGTGGACAACTTTGCGGACGGCAATTTCCGTGATTTTGCCGTTTTTGGTTCTTGGTATATCGGCCACTTGGATAATCTTTGCCGGCACGTGTCGAGGTGATGCGTGATGACGAATGATCATCCTGATTTTCTCTCGCAATTGATCATCCAAAGTCAGTCTTTCACGCAGGCGAACGAACAGTATTACCCGAGTATCGCCAGCCCATTGTTGACCGATGACTAGACTCTCCAACACTTCATCGACCTGTTCCGCTTGACGATAGATTTCCGCTGTGCCGATGCGCACCCCTCCGGGATTGAGTACCGCATCTGAACGTCCGTAGACGATCATCCCACCGTGGTCGGTGAGTTCAACATAATCGCCATGGTGCCAGTTACCTGGGAAACGTTCGAAATAGGCTGAACGATATTTCGCATCGTTGTCATCTTGCCAGAAGCTGACCGGCATGGACGGAAACGCATTGCGACAGACTAGTTCTCCTTTAGTACCATTCGGAACTGCTTCACCAGATTCATCAAATACCGCTACATCCATACCCAGTCCCTTGCATTGGATTTCACCACGCCAGACCGGGAGTGTTGGATTGCCGAGCGCAAAGCAGGAGATCAGGTCTGTTCCGCCGGATATGGAAGCCAAACATACGTCTTTTTTGATCGCATCATACACATAATCAAAACTCTCAGGCACCAAGGGTGAACCCGTCGACATGAGCGTACGCAGGGCCGATAAATCGTGAGTTGCTCGGGGTCGCAATCCCGCTTTGGAAAGCAAGTCAATGTACTTTGCCGAAACCCCAAAATGGTTGATGCCATATTGCTCAACATAGTCAAACAGTACCCCGGTCTCAGGATGAAAGGGTGAACCTTCGTAGAGTACGATGGTTACCTCTGATGCTAAAGCTGAGACCAACCAGTTCCACATCATCCACCCGCAGGTGGTGAAAAAAAACAGTTTATCGCCGCGTTTAAGATTCACGTGAAACTGATGTTCCTTCAGGTGCTGAAGGAGTGTTCCACCGGCACCATGAACGATACATTTTGGTTTGCCGGTGGTGCCTGATGAAAATAAAATGAACAGTGGATGATTGAATGGCAGTTGTGAATATTCAATCGGTTCAGTTGAATAATTTTGAACAAAATCATTCATTAGAACCGCGCCCGGTAAACGTTGAGAGGCTTCAGTGTGTAGATAGGGAATCAGCAAAAACTGTTCGAGTGTGGGTAGATGGTGACGAATTTCCAAGAGTTTTTCGGAAATGTCAAATGCCTTGCCATTGTAGGTATACCCATCAACTGCAATTAGTACTTTCGGATGTACCTGACCGAAACGGTCGATGACACCGCGTGCGCCGAAATCAGGTGAGCAGGATGACCACGTCACCCCGCAGGCGCAGGCGGCAAGCATGCAGATTACAGTTTCAGGAATGTTTGGCAGATAAGCGACGACCCGGTCCCCAGGTTTAATGCCTTGGTCTCGAAAAGCCCGGGCGAGTTGATTCACTCGACGGTGAAGCTCGGCGTAGGTAATGATACGATCTGGCTGGCTTTCACCGCGGAAGATGATGGCTGGGGTGTCGTCATGCTTACGAAGCAGGTTTTCTGTGAAGTTCAGTTGTGCGTCGGCAAACCAGCGCGCACCTGGCATTCTGTCAGCATTCTGGAGAATGGTAGTGCTGCTTTTGGATGCGCGTACATCACAGTATTGCCAAACCCTCTGCCAGAACACTTCAGGATGATCAACAGACCATTGATGAAGATGTTCATAGTCCTTAAACTTAATATGGTGAGTAGCGCTCACCCAATTGGCGAAGTGGGTAATATTTGCCATTCTGATGGATTCGGCATCGGGTTGCCAAAGTGGTTCGTTCATGACACTTGCAATGCTGTGTTGGTGGGGTAGCTGGTTGGTCTCTTGATTTTTCTTTGCGATGGTTGGCAGCCAAATTATGTCTGTAGAGCGTATTGGAGCGGCAGGGCCGTCGTATATTTGATTCGTTCCATCGCAAAACTGGAACTGACATCATGAATATCAACAGATGAAATCAGGCGTTTGTAAAATTCATCAAACGCACTGATATTGGGTACTACGACCCGCATCAGGTAGTCAATTTGCCCGCTCATCCGGTAGAACTCCACTACTTCAGGAAATTTAATGACCGCGTTAGCAAATTCTTCAAGCCACGTGGCATTGTGCTGATTGGTGCGAATGGTAACAAACACATCAATTCCTAGATTGAGTTCATCCCGGTTCAGTAGTCCGACTTTCGACAGAATGACTTTATTCTGTTCAAGTTTGCGAATCCGTCGCCAACAGGGAGTGGTACTGAGATTGACTCGTTCAGCAATCTGGCCAGCTGAAAGATTGGCATCTTGCTGTATGCAATTTAAGATTTTAAGATCAATTTTATCCATAGTATAAACATCCTCACTTTATCGTAGTTTATAGAATATCATATCTAATATGATGTGAAAAGTTCAATCAATCTGGTTCTGTACTGTAAACTCCTGAAATAGATTGACAACAGGTGAAGTGATGCCATGTTCAATGGTTAGTGTGAACGACAACCGGTCACCTGATGATTGCAGTTCGGTCCAGTGGTGAAACTGCTGGTTGGCTGAAATACGGTTGCTGGTTTTGTGTCACTCTTATCCCCCGCCAGCGTCACTGCCGCACAGAAAAATATCTGTGCTTGAATTCCATGCTTGCATCGACCAGCCAGATGTATAATTACCTATTCACTTAAATTTAGTTCGGTAATTCCATTGACAGGAGGTGTTTACTTTTATGCCAAGTGTTCGCGTTCGTAGTGACGAACCATTTGATGTTGTCCTTAGACAATTCCGCCGCTCGTGTGAAAGAGCGGGTATCTTCAGTGAAATTCGCAAGCGCGAATATTACGAGAAACCAACGAGTGTCCGCAAGCGAAAAGCTGCGGCAGCGGTGAAACGTGAGAAAAAACGGACGATGCGCCAGCGCGGTTATCGCCAACGCTCATACTAAAACCGCAGAATGGTTGGTTGCAGTTTTTTGTTAGCCAACGTTTGTTCAGTTCCGTTGCTCTGTTCTGAGCTCTCGTTCTCAAGACGTGAGTCTCGCGATGCTTCTGCGTTGCTTTATTACAACACCTAGGAATCGGATGATTTTGCTAAAATTGACTGATGATGGGTAAATCATACTTCTGCTGATCATCTCTCGGTATTCATTGAGTGGCGCACCGTATTCCAAAAGACTTCATTCAGGAGCTGGTCTCCCGAGTTGATATCGTGAATGTTATCAATAGTCGGGTGCCGTTGACTCAGTCGGGTCGGGAATATAAAGCCTGCTGTCCCTTTCATAACGAAAAGACGCCATCTTTCTATGTCAGTCCGGCCAAGCAGTTTTATCACTGCTTCGGCTGTGGTGAGAGCGGTACGGCGATTCAATTCTTAATGAAATACAGCAACTATCGTTTTATTGATGCAGTTGAAGAACTTGCGTCAAGTGTTGGTATGAAGGTGCCCCAAGGATATGCCCTATCCTCACAGGATAGCAGCTATAAAAAACTCTTGGAGTTGATGGAAAAGGTTAATTCAGAGTATCAGAAACAGTTGATTAAGAATCGTGATACAGCGGTCGCTAGAGAATATTTGAAGAAAAGGCGGATTTCATTCGAAGCAGTACAGAATTTTGGTCTCGGTTATGCCCCAGACCGATGGGACTTCGTGCTGAAGAAGTATGGTCGGGCAGAAGATGATCGGAAGCTGCTGGAAAAGGCTGGACTGATCATATCTAAAGAGAACAATCAGTGTTACGATCGATTTCGAGGCCGGTTGATGTTTCCGATCGAAA
Source organism: Arenicellales bacterium (assembly GCA_965116205.1). Taxonomy (GTDB): domain Bacteria; phylum Pseudomonadota; class Gammaproteobacteria; order Arenicellales; family JAJDZL01; genus JAJDZL01. Next base: position 2,010,262 of record OZ220493.1, read on the forward strand.
ATCGAAAAGGGCAGGTCATCGGATTTGGTGGTCGCGTCATTGGTGAAGGTGAACCCAAATATTTGAACTCTCCGGAAACAGTTCTGTTCAAAAAAGGCAATGAACTTTTTGGATTTAGGAAAGCCATTCCAGCAATCAAGGCGGAAGAAAAAGTGCTGGTTGTTGAAGGCTATACTGACGTGGTAGTGTTGTCTCAGTTTGGTGTTGAAAATGTTGTTGCTACGTTGGGTACGGCGATTACTTCTTTTCATGTTAGGGAACTTTTTCGTACTATCGACAACGTGGTCATTTGTTTTGATGGAGATGATGCGGGTGTCAGAGCCGCGTGGCGCGCAGTGGGCGCGATTTTGCCAGAAATGGCAGATGGTCATTTGGTGAGTTTCATATTTTTGCCGCAGGGACAGGACCCGGATTCAATGATCAGAGAAGAAGGTAGTGAGGCTTTCCGAGAACGAATGTCGAACGGGGAGCCGATTACAGATTTTATCTTCAGGATGTTGTTAAGAAGATCTGACATTAATCGTGCCGATGGGAGAGCCAAGTTTGCGGCAGAATTTGGTAAGGTGATTGAAAGGCTGAAGCATGGATTGCTGCGGCAGATGATGTTGTTGGAACTATCCAAGCGCACCGGCCTATCTGTTTCTGACTTGGCAAGTGTGCTCAAACCTCCACCATCAGAACGTGGTGTCACAAAGTCCGTGACAGGACCAATCAATCCTCATACTCTAACCGGACGATTTATCTCCCTGCTGGTGCAGAACCCACATTGGGGAAAACATGCGGTTGACCTAGAGGATGTGGAAATATTACCTGATCCGAATATCAAACTGTTGTCAGCCGTACTCAGGTGTGTGCGGCGAGAATCTGAGCTGTCTACTGCCGCATTAGTTGAAAAATTTCGTGAAACGAATTATTTTTCCCAGATTCAGTTCTACGCCAGTGTGAAGCACGATTGGGCCAGTGAAGATCACAGTGACGAATTTGAGGGTGTGTTGCTGAAGGTTCAAGAACGCATTACAGATCAGAAAAATAAAATGCTGCTGGCGGGATTTCAAGACGCAATCAATGACGAGGACTATAAAGATGCGCTGCAACGGGTTAGAGACAAACATGCACTCAAGAAAAGGGCACAGGCAGGATGATCCGAGTCTTGCACATGAAGAGTTAACTGCCCTCCTTACTATGAACAAGAATAGTAAATCAGTCTGAACTTGCCAGTCAGCGATGAGTAGATGATTCGTGTTGCTCGTTTTTTCACGGTAGTCCTCTCAGAAATTTAACGCGATTCATAGTTTGGGCCTGTAGCTCAGTTGGTCAGAGCAGTGGACTCATAATCCATTGGTCGAAGGTTCGAATCCTTCCGGGCCCACCAGTGGAAAGAATTCAAACTATTGTTCCGGTCTTTACATGTTGGACAGGGAGTTAGTCAGTGCGAGTTCATTGATGACAGTGTGTATGAAATAATAGAGGTTGTTCTGGTGCTAGGCATTGCGCTTCACGTTTAATAATTGGCCCTGTAAATTGCGAAGTGCAATTTCGGACGCACCAGTGTTGAGTTGAGCAAATTGTTGCCGTTAGTGATTTTATCTTCGGTTCATTTGATCGGTGGATGGGGTGTATTCACTTTGGGTTGATCCAAAGGCGAATATATATTCCATTTATTTTATAATCCCGCAAGAAAAGCATCCGGTTCATGTGGATGTTAATGCAATTTCGTAAGGAGAATGAACCATGTTTAGGCAATCATCATATCGGCATGTCACTGAGCCGGCAACCCGTGTCAATGGAGCGGATGCGCGGTGTGGAGCCGGCATCAGGCACTTCCTCGGAATTTCTGGGGGGGGGGGTGCAGTAATGCGCACGCTCATGCCACTGATATCAGCAGTCGCTTTGGCCGGACTGTTAACCTTGACTTCATCGCCAGCGCCGGCGGCGAACGAATGCGGTACCGAAATGGAGGGCAAGAAGCTGGTGGTCGTCTGCGAGGCCAGTGATGACGATGCTGAAGGCACCGTCTTTAAGAATGACCAGTCCGGCAACCGCAGCAAATGGCGGAAAGCCGTGATCCTATATGAGATACACACGCCTCGAAAGAACCGCAACAGAACCGGTCTGAAGATCACCCTCCGGGATGATATTGAGGTGCTGGGGGCTTTCAATCCCACCGTGGCTTATTCCAGCAATTACGGGCTTGGTGTGTATGCCACCAGAAATGCGGCGGATGGCATTCTGGTGGAGTCCCATGCGAGAATCGAGGCGGCACTGACGGCGATTTTAGTCGACACCGACATCGAAGAGGGCGATGTGGTGCCCATCACCATCAACGTTCTGAAAGGCGTGCTGAGTACACGCCGGGGTGGCAATAATGGTGTGATTCAGGTCAATGACGGCGGGAACCATGGCAAGATCATCGTGAATTTTTCGGCGGAGATCAAGAATGTTAGGGATGATAACACGGGCATCTATGTATACAAGTATGATGCCCCGGGCGGGGACGCTGAGGTGACGCTGAAGGCCGGTTCCCGCATCGGCGGTGAAATCCATCACGGCGTTCACATCGAGTCCGATGGCGCCGGTGTTGTTTCAGGTGTTGTTGCGGCCAGTGATTTTCAGGTGACCATCGAAAAGGGTGCGATGATCGGCACCGCCGATGCGCCGGTGACGATGAGCGGGGTTTATGCCGTGGTCCGTGAAAATGAACTTTCGGCCAAAAAGGATGTCACCGTCACCCACCATGGCAGTCTCTATGCACGCGGTGACGGCATCAAGATCGAACATGTTCACGGTGACGACGCCACAGGCCCCTTTGCCGGCGGCACGGCTACCGTCACCATTGGCGCGGCTGGGCTGGTGAAGGTGACCGGGGACACCAATTTCGGCATCTCCCTGAACACGCCGGACACGGTTTCGGTCGGTGGCATGCGCCGGCAGAGTGCTACCGTCTATGGGAAGGTGTTTGGCGGCAAGAATGGCGGAACCATCCACCTGGTGGGCGGTGGCACCCTCACCTTCGGACCGAATGCCATGCTGGTGCCGGATGAGGCGAGCGATCGCTATAAGACGGTGCGGGTGACCGAAGCGGCCCCGGCCAGCGACACTGCGAGTCTGGTGATCCGGCTGGACCGCAACTTTCGCGGGGTGAAGAACATTGAGAATGCCGGGGTGACCACCTTCAAGTACAACCTGGATTCGGAGGATCCGGGGGATACAGATTACAAGGACCTGACGGATGGCATGAAGTTTGAGGGATTGACATTGACCGCATTGCCGTGTGGCATTTACAGCGACTGCACCGGCAAGGAAACGGTGACGGCTGAAATTACCGCCAAAGATGCCAACAATGTCTTTTCACTGAATTTCAAGAATGAAATTACCGAGATTACGCCGCCGGCCGCCGGGCAGGGCACGGTAACCCGGCGCGGTCGCGTGTATGAAGCCCTGTCCTCGGTGATGTGGGATATGGTCGGGGCCCTGGACACCTACATGCCGTCGGTGACGACCGGGGCCCCGGCCAGTGCGTCCAACCCGCTACAGGTGGCGCAAAACGACATGCCGGCTGCACCTGATCAGGGCATGATGGCGGACCGCAGAGCCTGGGGCAGCCTGGAAGCGGGCGAGGGCGAACGCCGGTTGCAAAAGGCCATGAGTGGCAATCTGTCGTATGATTTTTCGTACCGCGGTTTTGCCACCGGTGTGGACCTGTCCGGGGTCAACGACCTGATGTTCCGAGTGGGACTGCATCATCGTCAGGGCCAGGCTGAGGTGACCGATGGCGGTGGTGTAAAGGTGTCGGGCACCGGGGCCGGCATCGGCGTGGCGCGTCAATATGCCGATGGTCTGATGATTGATGGCTGGCTGGGCGTGACCAAGTATGATGACATAGAGGTTCGGTCATCGGTGATGATGAATGGACAGTCGATTCCCGTCCATCAACAGACCAAAGGGGTCGGCTATGTCATCGGCCTGGGTGCGGCCAAGCGCATCGACTTGGGCAACCTGTCGCTGACGCAGCGTGGCGGACTGACCTGGTCATCGATTTCAGTGGATGATTATGTGGTGTCATACACGTCGATGAATGAAAGTGCCATTCGCGGGACGGTAGCTCAATCCACGACAGATTCCGTATCCATGGACAGCAATTCCGGTGCGACCGGGCGTTATGGCGTACTGCTTGAGGGTGAGATTGGCAGGACTTCAGCGGCCTGCTGCAAGTTGTTCAGTTCGTTGGACCTGGAGCATGATTTCGGTGTTAAACGCACGGTGAAGGTCGGCAGCTATGAATATAAGTCAGAGTCGAAGCCGACCCGGCTGCGCTTGGGATTCGGCGGTTCGCAGTTTTGGAATGGTGATCGTTCAGCGGTTGCCGGTGCCGTTTACCTGACCTCGGCGGGCAGTGGCAACCATACGGTGAGCGGCGGTGTGACATTGTCCATAGCATTCTGACCGGTGGGAAACCATGTCGGTGTGAACACCAGTCCTGTCCTGGTCGCCCCAGCTTTGTTGAAGGCGGCCAGGACAGGAAGTCTGGACTTACAGCTGGAATTAACAATTCAGACTGTCAGGCCTCCTGTCGCTCTCAGTGAATCCCAAGTCCCGTTTGCTGACGAACTCTATCAAAATGCAGGAAGCATTACGATGCAGTCCAGGACCAACCGGCCGAATATCTTGTAGCATTTCGTCTTCGTCCAGGCGTGCGCTACCCGAAGTGCAAATAACGCGGACGCTCAGAAAGGTTACCTGTCATGAAGGATGGGAGACAGGGGCAGTTAGCAGGCTGTACCAGTTCAGTATGGAACTCGAATTTCACTCATACATTGAGTTGGCTATTGGCGGGGAAGGCGGCTGGACTACTTCAGTTCGAATAGCTCCAGATTGACGGTCAACCCCGCCATCCGGTACACTCTGCGACTCACTTCATCCGTGTTGGTCATAGTTATATTCGATGGAACATAGCTGACCGATCTAGAGGCAGTTTTTCGCGATCTGAATCCGACTCGGCGGCGTGAATCACCATCATACCGAAGTGCGTGCAGGCCAAAGGCCATCTGTTCATCACCGTTCTCGCTTATCAGCTGGTGCTGTACATTCGGGGGACACGGCGCCGCTGGCGGACGTGCGTGCGGTGCTGGAAAAGCACTTGCGCATCACCACTGTGCTGCCACAGGAAGACGGTCGCACCACCGACATCTGACAGGCGTCGACGCCCGAACCGAAACAGCGAGCGATTGATCAAGCACTCGGCGTCTCGCCGGTAACAAACATCGTCTGACGGTCTGAAACCGGCCACCGGCACTTTCAATAATCCCATAATCGAATTCTTCAGTCCTGTAAATATCTGATGTTTCTCATTATTTTTATTTGTTCGTTAAACGAGGGCTAACCGAGTTCCGGATTGCCGAAACTATAGACTCGGAAACACACTTCTGGAGTGTATTGGCTGAAGCTCACACTGAAACGAAAGAATGTGGGTGTATAGGCCGTGTGTCAGTTATGCCAAGAAAGATGAAGGCAGGAAAATTTATGATTGAAATGACCCGGTCTGATACTGTTTACCGGAGTAGAAGAGTAGAAAGAATCATAGTTTTGACCTTACTTTTCGGTAAATATTTAATTATAAAGGTAACGGGGTATGCAAAGTCTGTCGGTGTAAATACAACAGATTGAAGTTGCTGGCGGTGATGCCATACTTGTACCATTCAATTGAAGGAGTCGGAAAATGCTTAGCGAAGAGAACAGGCAAAGCCTAATTGATTTCTCTGAGCGCTCTGATAAGGCGCATGCACTGTACTTCGTTGGCCGGCAGGACATCATTACGGGGATTGAGAAAACCACTGCTCACGTCGAAAAACTGATTGCGAACCGGTCCTCCGCTGAGATTGCGAAGTCCGGAATCAACCTGTCTGATCAGTTAACATGGTTGGTGCAGGGGGCACCAGGTGCTGGCAAGACGGCGCTGCATAGTCATTTGGAACTGACGTGGATTAAACAGGAGGACAAACCGATTGCGATTCGCATGGACACTGGCGATCTGGAGGATGAGGCTTCGCTTACCGAATTGATTGCCAACCGGGTCAGGAAAGACGGTGCTGCGCTACTCAATCGTATTCGGGGTTTGGAGTTGGGAGGGAGATTCCGGTGGTTTGGTTTGGGAGCGGATGTCAAGACAACGGAGTCTGAACAACGCGGGCCCCTGAAACTTCGCGATTTGTGGCGGTTGTATGACCGGCAGCTGTCAGATTTCATCAGGGAGCAGTTTCCTGAAAAGAGCAGATCGGAGTCGGTGGCAGCGAAGTTTCGGCCGGTGGTTTTGCTGATTGATGAGATCCAGAATCTTCAACCCGGAGATGAGCGGCTGTTGGAGCGTTTGCATCTTGGTAAACATGGTTTACCGATATTTATGGTGTTGGCGGGTTTGGCCTGGTCGCGGACGCGGTTGCGGGAAGCTGGTGTATCACGCTTCGCTAAAGGTCATGTGAGGACGCTGGGGCCATTGGCCGGGGCAGAGGCGGCTGATGCGGTCAGGCTGATGCTTGAGGCACATGACATCGCCGGATATCAAGACGCCCGGATCGCTGAAAAGATAGCCATGTGGTCTGATGGCTGGCCACAGCATCTGCACAACTACATGTGTGCGTTGGCCTGGGAGCTGGTACAAAAGGATGGTGAACTGGTCGAAGTTGATGTGGACAAAGTGCGTGCAGTCGGGGATGGCGACCGGCATGTATATTACTCAGAGCGCGTACAGGATTCCAGCATTGTCGATTGTGTAACGCTACTCGCCGACATTGCCGAGCAAATTGGCGATCAGGGTTGCAGTGGGTCGGAGTTGCTGAAAATACTGAATTTCAGTATTTGGGAACAGGCATCTGACCCGAAAACAGTAATGCCCAAAAATATGGAGCCACAGGAGTTTCTGCAGGAAATGAGCCGGGCAGGCATCATCCACCGGGAAGGCGATCTCATCACGATACCCATTCCATCTTTTCGGCAGTACCTGATTGCTCGAAGTGCATCACACTCGTGAAGGACCGATGCAATTTTATGGTTTTCAAACTGCATCCTGGTTTCGGCACTTCGGAACGTGATGGGCTCTTTATTTTTGAAAGTGGGGCGCTAATGGCTTGTAGAAGTGAATACAACCGATTTAAGCAGATAGTGCATTGTAAGTTTGCACCGATCCATTTGAGAATTAGAGGGGTGGTAACATGCTTAGCGAAGAGAACAGGCAAAGCCTAATTGATTTCTCTGAACGCTCTGATAAGGCGCATGCATTGTACTTCGTTGGCCGGCAGGACATTATTACGGGGATTGAGAAAACTACTGTTCACATCGAAAAACTGATTGCGAACCGGTCGCCTGCTGAGATTGCGGCGTCTGGAATCAATCTGTCCGATCAGTTGACATGGCTGGTGCAGGGGGCGCCAGGCGCTGGCAAGACGGCGCTGCATAGCCATTTGGAACTGACGTGGGTTAAACAGGAGGACAAACCGATTGCGATTCGCATGGACACTGGCGATCTGGAGGATGAGGCTTCGCTTACCGAATTGATTGCCAACCGGATCAGGAAAGACGGTGCTGCGCTACTCAATCGCATTCGGGGCCTGGAGTTGGGAGTGGGATTCCGGTGGTTTGGTTTGGGAGCGGATGTCAAGACAACGGAGTCTGAACAGCAGCGAGCCCTGACACTGCGAGACTTGTGGAGACTATATGATGAGCGTTTTTCGGGTCTGATCAAAGATCAATTTCCCGACCATCACCAGTCAATGCCCTCCGCGGCGAAGTTGCAGCCAGTGGTACTGATGATTGACGAGATCCAGAATCTGCGGCCGGAAGGTGAGGAGTTGCTGGAGCATCTGCATCTAGGCAATCACGGTTTGCCGATATTTATGGTGTTGGCGGGTTTGGCCTGGTCGCGGACGCGGTTGCGGCAAGCTGGTGTATCACGCTTCGCCAAGGGTCATGTGAGGACGCTGGGGCCATTGGCCGGGGCAGAGGCGGCAGATGCGGTCAGGATGATGCTTGAGGCACATGACATCGCCGGGTTTCGGGACGGCCGGATCGCCGAAAAGATAGCCATGTGGTCTGATGGCTGGCCACAGCATCTGCACAACTACATGTGTGCGTTGGCTTGGGAGCTGGTAAAAAAGGATGGTGAACTGGCCGAAGTTGATGTGGACAAAGTGCGCACGGTCGGGGATGGCGACCGGAACATATATTACTCAGAACGCGTACAGGATTCCAGCATTGTCGACTGTGTAACGTTACTCGCCGACATTGCCGAGCAAATTGGCGAAAGTGGCTGTAATGGGTTTCAACTGCTTAAGCTTCTTGATAACAGAATGTGGGCTAATAATAAACACCGTGCTTCGGTGATGCCCAAGAAAATGGAACCTGAAGAATTTATAGCTGAGATGACACGTGCAGGCATTATCCATCGGGAAGATGAACGCATCACGATTCCAATTCCGTCTTTTCGGCAGCACTTAATTGACAGAGGTAAAAGGATATAGAAGGTTGAGTCGCGGTGTGATTGGTAGCCGTGTCGTTTACATTTGTGGCTTGTTGTGATTTGTGGAGACGATTGATGGGTCACATTGATGAAATCTCAAATTGCTGAAACTTACTCCGAATTAATGAACTTCGACATTACTGAACATACTCATAGATCACTTGCCGCGGTCAATCAGGTATTGTCGAAATGATGGAATCGGGATGGTCAAAGTTGTATCTACGCGGTGCACCATTCCCGCAAATATCATTGCGTCTATGAACTCTGTGGGCTCCATGTTTTTTGGCATGGTAGCGCGGATATTGCTTTTCTCCCAAACTCGATCCTCTAACATTGCTTCCAAGTCTGCCAAGTGGTAACCGGATGCTCCAATAGTTTGCGCCACTTCTGCGAGTAGAAGTGTGCACTTAGATATTGACGAATCGTCTAACCTGCCGTTGTAATACTGCATGCGACACCCATCGCCAAATGAACGCACTGCCGCCTCATCCACGTTTGCCAGATCAAAATTATTGTCCTTGAGCTGATTGGCTAACCCTGCCATGTAGTGAAACAGATGTTGCGGCCACTCATTCGACCATTCACCTATCTTGTCAGGCAAATCGGAGTTATTCCGGCCTTTGATTCGGTAGCCATTCAACATGGTGCGCACCGCCTCGGCCGCCTCGCCAGCTTGCAACGGACCCAATGTCTGCACATGGCTACGCCCATTGCTGGTGGCAAAACGCGATATTTTCTCCTTTGCCAGCAGTGACTTAGAATAAGCGAGTCCGGCCAGTACAGCCAATATTGGCAGACCATGTTTACCGTTATGCAACTTGAACAGCAACGCCACATCCTCCGGTTTGAATACTTGTACCTCGTCTATCATCACGATAATCGGTCTCAGTTGAGGGCGGCCCTCAGGCGACTTCCCTTCAACAGTTGTTTGAACACCGAAGCATTTTTTTTGCTGTAGAGCTTCGTCAGATCTTGCAGCGCCAGTTTTGCTGACTGCTCGCTGTCGGTCACCTTCCCTTCACCCTTGATAATCAGGTCGAATTCGAGACCACCCTCAAAGCTGCGAACAGAGTTGAGTATTTCTGCACCAGTTTCCGGTATGATGCAGTTGGCAATTGTTCGCGTGACCTCGGACTCATCGCCGAGGTCTTTGGGATCGATTTCCACCACCACGGGACCGTTGCTCCTTGCATTCCACCTGTTTTGCAAATGACTCAGTAATGCTGACTTGCCGGCACCCGGTGCGCCTTGAATCAACCAAGTCTTTTGGCTTGCAATGGTTGTTTTTCCAGGTTGCAGTCCTGTTTCAGAGAAGTCAGCTTTTATCCTGCTTTCAATTCCAGCAACAGTGGACTCGATGCCAGCGATGATATCCTCACGTCCAACAAAGAATGCGGCTTTTTCTTTATCATCTCCTGCTGCGAGCTCATCTATGGTGATGGGTGGTTCTTGATACATCTACAACATCTCAGTTTTTGGCATTCTCAACTCGAATCATAACATATTACATCATGCGGTCGGCTATTAAAGTTCGAACACTCTACTTCACCTACTAAAACTTGAAAGAATTGGTTTCTGAAATCGAAAAAACATCCACAGGTGATGAAGGGCACCTGGTTAGGGTTTGTGCGCAACTTCAGTTCAGATTCTCCCCGTTATGGTCATTTTCACAACCTTAATGGATGGTTGCCTCTAAGTGGAGCATGTATGAAATTGTCCACTGATGATTGTTCAGTATAATCAGGATACAGTTTTCAATGAATTGATAATTGGAGAAACACGATGAAAAAAATGAAATTCTTATTGATTGGTTTAGCGGTAATCGTGGGAGGACTAGCGACGGTCACTGAAGATGTGGTCAGTCAGATGAATGCATGGATGTCAGCAAAAAACCACAATCGAATCGTACAGATTCAGAACGAAGGAGGTCTCCGTGAGGCGATGGATGGCGTTGAGATTTCTTACTATAGTAATTCATCCTTTAAAATCACTTCGCCTCGGGGAGTTACCATGTTAGTAGACCCTTGGCGTAATGATCCTTCGGGTGCTTGGGGGCTTTGGTACCGAATGGAGTTTCCCATGACAGAAGTCGACATCGGGCTTTCCACCCACGCTCATTTTGATCATGATGCGCTGGACCGATTAGATGCCAATATGTTACTTGACCGGATGGCCGGTGAATTTGAATTGGGTGACGTGAAGATCACTGGAATAGCAGATAAACATGTTTGTGTGGCGCCGGGAATCATTCCCTGGACTGATGCCGTCAAGCAGTTTGAAGGACGGGATGATCCATGTCCACCGACCAACATGCGGCACTTGGATAATAATCTCTATATTATTGAAACCGGTGGCATGCGTCTTTTGATGTGGGGGGACAATCGAGCGGTTCCGCCAGCTGAAGTTCTGGACAAAATTGGCCAGGTTGACGTGGTGTTTGTTCCCGTTGACGGTTCAAGGCATATTTTAGATTATGAACAGGCGGATAACGTTGTTGCAATGACCGGTGCGAAAGTGGCAATACCACACCACTATTTGGTTCCGGAAACGACTTTCGTCACTTCCACACTGATGCCGGCTCTTGAATGGGCTGAACGTCATCCGCATACCTTACTGGATGGGCCGACTGTTCAGTTGAATGCATCTGACATTGCCGACATGAAAGGTCATGTTATGTATTTCGGGTCACACAACATGGTGTCAGGTAATGGCTAGAATGTAGTAGATTTATCGTCCTTTAAAATTAGATTGACAAGCAAGCCGGAAGAATCTTCCGGCTTGCCTGTTACTGCTTACGTCGGTTGATCAATTCAATTGCATGAATTTTAGCTAATCACTCCGTGTACTTAGGGCATGTCTTGTGTCGGTCTGTATTGATTTGTAGAACTATGGTTTACAGACTAGGGTTATTACCCCTTCTCCTGCTACTCTCTTTTTCTGTTCCGGCCCATTTTAATTTGGACCTGAACATTCGCACCATCCATGTCGTTCACACCAGTAACGGTTTGGATGTTTATCTGCGTTTACCAACTGCTCTATTTATGGCAGAATTCGTCGCTAACGCTGATGAGGGTGGATTGATCGTACCAGCCCCTTTCACGTATAACCGAATTGAATTTGGCGAGTTGATGCATTACCTTGATTTGAAAGCCATCAAAAATGCGCCACTAGAATTTGCTTCGTTAGCTGCGGGAGGACAGATTTTCGAAGTGGATGGCACAGTATTGACAGGTGAAATCATTGATGTCGGACTGCATCCGGGACTCATGCAACCTCCATTTTCCTCACTTGCGGAAGCGAAGCGCGCAATCAAGGATGATGTTTTCCCCTATGACTTATCGGATATCTATGTTGGCGATACGGTCACCGATTTATTGATTCGCTACAACCATGATCAACCGATCAACAGCTACACTTATAGAAGTAAACTCAACCCAGGGTTAGAAGGGCAGGCATTTACTGCGACTCTACTGTTAGATTATTTTCCTGGCAATGTTCGTGTTTTTAGATTGACGGGGCTATTGAATAAGCCAGTTCGAATCGGCAATTCAGAATGGGCAGCGGTATCAACATTCATTCAACAGGGCATCATTCACATCCTAAAGGGACTTGATCATGTCCTGTTTATTCTTTGTTTGACTTTTGGAGCGGCGAGTCTAGCAGGTCTTCTATGGAGGGTCACCGGGTTTACTTTGGGGCATACCGTTACGCTGATCGTCGGTTTTTTTGGATATGTACCCAGCGGAGATTGGTTTATTCCAACGGTTGAAACCACTATTGCTCTATCCATCATCTATGCGGCTGTTATTGCATTGTTTGCTACTAGGAAATCATCGGAAACCATAGCTTCGTTTGTAGTCATTACATGTATTGGTTTTCTTCATGGCCTAGGTTTTTCATTCGTATTACACGATTTGCTTCTACCGGGCGGCGCGCATCTATGGAAATCTTTAATCGCTTTCAACATAGGCGTGGAGATTGGTCAGATTCTGATCGTGTTGGTTGTATGGAGTGTTCTTCTGACGTTAAACCAAAGCTATCAGCGCGCACTCACCCCAGTACGATGGATGGTAATGCTACCCTGTGTCGGGCTGGCAACTTATTGGACAGTGGAAAGGACGGCGAATCTGTTACAGGTCCTGATTAGTGTTACGTAGTGCATTTGTTATGTTAGTTCCAACGTTATGTTAACTCCGGATTCAAGAGTCTGGAATGTATTCACTTTGGGTCACACATGTATCAAGAACCGCCAATCACTATAGATGATCTTGCAGCAGGGGATGATAAGGATGAAGCTGCATTCTTTGTTGGACGCAAAGAACTCATTGCTAGCATTGAGTCCACAGTTGCCGGAATTAAAAACAAAATCAAGGCTTACAACAATCCAGAAACGAGATTGCAAGTCGGAAAAGCAATTGCAAGCCAGAAGACTTGGTTAATTCAGGGGGCACCCGGCGCAGGCAAGTCGGCGTTGCTAACTCATTTGCAGAACAGGTGGTTGTCAAGACAGAATGGTCCCGTAGTGGCAGAAGTCGATCCTAACAACTTAGGAAACGAGAGCCTTGTCACACGCCAAATCGCTGACCGCATCATACCGCAGCATGGTGCAAAAATACTTAATGCTGTTCGCACCATTGAAGCCAGCGCTGGGATAGAAATGGTTATCCAGGCCGGTGGTAAAGTAACCGACAGTGAACAATCGACGGATTTGGTACTGGAGGATTTAGCACAGCTCTACGGTGAAGATGCCACGGCTGTGTCTAAGCGGCTGTTTAAAGGAAACTCACCTAAGCGACCAAAGTTACGACCGATCGTGGTAATGATTGACGAGGTGCAAATGTTTGAGCCAGATGGTATGGGATTGTTACGCAAATTACACAATGGCAAACATGGATTACCGATTTTAGCTGTTCTATACGGTTTAGCCTACTCCCAAGAAAGACTGGCGGCAGAAAGAATCTCGCGCTTTGCTACTAGCAATGGACGCAGTCATGTGCAGACTCTGGGGCCACTTGAAGCTGGGGAGGCGGCTGAGTCAGTCCGCGCCATGCTTGATGGCTACCGAATCAAAGGCCGAGACAAATCTGACATACCTGACAAGATAGGCGAATGGTCTAATGATTGGCCTCAACATCTGTTTCATTATATGGCTGGTTTAGCAACTCAGCTCAAGAACAACCTAGACTTGACAAGTGTAAACGAGTCCGCAGTACGCTCGTTTGGTGATAGATGTCGTGTGCAGTATTACACAGACAGGTTGAACAACTCTCCAATCATTGACTGCACTCAGTTGCTCGCAGATGTTGCGCGAATAATTGGACAAAATGGTTGCACTAGATTAAAACTCATGTCTTTTCTCAGAGAAAGATTATGGGAGACTGACCCTGATTCAGAGAGTGTAATGCCTGAGGATATGGAACCGATAGAGTTCATAGAAGCGATGGTATTTGCTGGGATAGTGCATCGCTTAGATACAACTTTGACAATCCCTATTCCATCTTTTAGACAGCACCTGATTGAAAGAGGTACATAACCTCAGCGTGCTTTTGGTGAAATTTGAGCTCATTAATTCGGGGTTAAAAAGGCAGAAATATTCAAAAGTAGAAAACAATAAGCACTCAGGCACCTAGTCTATTTCAATCGAATAGAAATGCAATTGGCAGACGGAGTATTCGAAAACTAATTGTAATGATTAAGATTGATTGGTTGCTCAGTGCCCCCCTGCTCCACAACGCGGCCGTCGCGTAACACAATCACGTTGTTATGTTGTATACAACATAACATTTGAAAAACTACATTGTCAGTATGGCTGACTCGATTGATTGGTGTTTTCCACTATTTCCTGAAATTTGCATGGAAATAAAGTCAAATGTAAAGTCAGTATGAATTTCGAATGACTTCCGCTTTATTGGCTAGTAGTCTATCTAGTTCACTTCACATGTCTTTTCATTAGAATCAAGTCGACAGCCAGCAGGTTCGATGGTTCTTGTGATTCCAGCAGGCAGGGTGATGGATACGGAGGTCGGCGTATTTTCCCAGCGAGTGCCGTAATTAATCAATCTCATCTTATCATCAGCGAACCGTCAGACAGCCAACCTGAAGTCATACGAAATAATCGCAGTATTATTTCGCCCGACGAGCAGGTGTATTAATTCACTTCTATCCATCAACCTTTACCAGATTTATGTGGCTCGTAATCAGGTTTTGCTCAACTAAATCACATTCACAATGTACTGTACTACTCCAAAATTGTGATTTATCAACTCAACTCAAAGTAAATTTGATGAAGATGTTTTGTTACGGATCCCAATTTACGAGTGTTTACCGACGACCAGTCATTAAATCAGACCGGAAAGTTTGGCTGATTCGAGATTCATCTGCAGTTGAGATTCCCGCGGCTTCGGCGTATTGACACCAGTTGCGAACCGCGATACTGACCTGTTCCAAAATTTCCAAAGCTCTGTGCTTCTTGAGACCTATCAAGATGGCAAACTGCAGAATATCGTCCCGTTTGAATCCGTTGTGACGTCCAGCCAAACTCATCTGATGGTCACGGGTCCATATGCCTTGTGGATTGTAAGCATAAACAATGTCATAAGCCGGGGACAGTGTCCAATTTCCCGACTGGTCCATCAAGAATGAAATGTTCTTGACGTGGTCATCTTGATTGCGTGCTATGATGTTGAACACGGCACGCCGAAACTGTTCTTCGACAGACACCATACTCAGTCCCAGTTCTCGGATTGTCTCAATCGCCTGTTCGTAGGAGTAAGCCGATGGGTCGTTAAAATCAAAATGTCGCATCGCCCCGAGTGTCTGCATATGAATCTTGCGACCGGCATTGTCCCGGTCGAATCGTTTTGTCATGAAGTGACTGCGCCCACCTTCTTGGAAAAGTCGACATTCTGTCATGGATATGCCGGCAGCACGTGCCATGTTGGCGTAAGCATATTCAATCTTGCCGTATCCTTTGAGGTCGGCCAGTTCTTTGTCGTTGTTGTTCGAAATGCCATCGAACTTTAACAGCCAATGTTCAAAACCTTCATCAGCAGTGAGTTGCCCGGAACGAAATTCCCCGGTTTTTGGATTCCAAGCAAGCACCGCTTTGGCCCGCGCACCGCCGGCAGAGGTACCGACGCTCAAGATGTCTTCAAACCCCGCCGTATCGTTTCGACCATCCAGTTGCCCAGATAGATTTGCGCGTTCATCAAAGGCCCGGTTCACTAAGTCAACCAATTGTGCGACTTCGACTTTTTTACCTCTGGTCTGTCGCCGAAGAGTAGGTGCGAACTCAAGGGCACCAACACCGCGACGGCCGATATAACAGAGACGGTCGACCGGATTAAACGTCGCTGAATTTTTACCGGTTTCTGCGAGCCACGCGTTGATGAGCTGATTACCAAACCGATCCGGTATTGAATCTGCAAGCATGCCGGGTAGCCCCATGAAAGATGCTTTGGAGAGAGCTGGAAATTCATAAGGAATTTCTCGGACAGGCATCGTCAGTGGAGCGACTTCAATACCAGCATGAATAAATTCCGGGTCGTATTGGAAGATTCCGAGGGCGCGCGAATCGTCCCAGGAAACCGCTCCGATGCGCCGCCCCCAGAGAATAACACTCGCGTCAGTCATTCAGACTGTCGTTCCATTTCAATACAGAATCCGGTTTTGCTGGTGATTTCGGGCGCGCACGTCGACGTTCAGTACCGCTTCTTGAAACGCGCTCAATCGGTCGAATGTCTCCGGTTGGTAACGCATTAAGAATCGCATCATCTAGGTCAAGAGCGACCGCGACCCGCAAAAAAGTGTCAAGAGTTGATGGTTCGCCGACCTCAAGCCGGCGCAGAGTGCGAAGCGCTATACCTGCATCTTTTGCCAGCATGGATTGTGTAATGTTGCGAGACAGACGTAATTTGGCCAACCGAGCACCAATTTCGATTGTAATTTGTTGTGACGTTCTCACTCGTATTATAAACGGCTATATTATGCTTTTTATATTGCATAAAGATATATTAAAAGTTATATATTGCCTATTATATAAAAATTCTTCATAAAATTATCTTTTAAACCAAATAAAAATAAATATTTATGAGGCAATATTTTGCCTTTCCTTGATGGATAAGTATCCAAGAGTGTGCCAACATGGTCTTCGTAGCATTCTTTAACAACTTTTACTAGTGTAGGTTGATTGCCTTTGACGGAGATTGGGTTGTCGTTATAAGAGTCAATTGAGTAAGCCTTGCTTTTAAGAGTCTATCGTACGTCTTAAATGTTCATCTGCGGCAGAATATCATGCCCATGAAACGAATTTTTATTGAATGACGGGTAAAGCGATTCCTGATCATTGTTTTTGGTAATACCTTAGGGGACTACAAATCGAATGGGCTAGTCACGTCCAAAAATCAGTAAAATGCTCGCAGTGTAAATTCGTGATCATTAAGCGAGAACAGTCAGTTCCACAACGAAGACTGAATGTTCAGCGCCTTTGAGTGGCTTGATTTCGCTTCTCACCAATCATCGCATACATCATTTCTGTCCATCGAATCAGTTCATAAAAACCATGGCCCATCTTAAACTTGATCTACCGTTTATTCGCCGTCAGTTTCCGAATATTGGAGACTGGGCTTTTTTTGAAAATGCCGGCGGCACCTTTGTTCCTACTACTGTCAGCGACCGAATATATGACTACATGCGACGTAACCAAGTTCAACCCGGTGCCTCCTATCCAGCATCAGTCGAAGCGATGGAGCGAATTGACCGCAGTCATCATCAGTTGGCCAACATGATCAATGCCAGACCTAGCGAAGTCATCGTCGGTCCTTCCACAACCATGAATGTTTATGTACTGGCTAATGCAATAAGATCTTCGTTACAACCAGGTGATGAAATTGTTGTAACCAATTTAGACCACGAAGCGAACAGTGGCGCATGGCGCAGACTGGTAGACAGTAGCATTGTCATCAGGGAATGGCAGATCAATGCTGATTCGGCCGACCTGGGTGGTGCGGAAAAACTTGAGCAGTTGCTGACTGATCGGACGCGTCTCGTCTGCTGTACCTGGTGTTCCAATATTACTGGCACCATAAACGACATGCGCGCAATCGCCGACTTGACACATTCAGCCGGTGCATTGTTGTGCGTCGACGCAGTGGCTTACGCCCCGCATCGAGCACTGGATTTCAAAGGCTCAGATGTTGATTTTTTATTGTTCAGTCTTTATAAGCTGTATGGCCCGCATTTGGGCGTGCTCTGTGGAAAGCGCGAGTTGTTGTTGAAGTTGAACAATCAGAATCATTTCTTTTTCACCCGCTCAGCATTGCCACAAAAACTTCAACCCGGTGGATATCAGCACGAGACCGCGGCGTCCATAGAAGGTATTGTTGAGTATTTCGATAGAATTTTCGATCACCACTTTGAAGGAGACCAGTGCGCAACCAAAGATCGATACGACCAGGTATTTGAACTGTTTACCCAGCATGAAGATAAGATCGCCAGACCGTTTATGAATTACTTGAACTCAAAATCCAATGTGCGAATCATTGGCCAATCGACCATTGATGGTGCACGGCGTGTGCCAACCATTTCATTTGTCGTGAGTGGTCGGCGGCACCGAGAAATTGCAAAAAAATTAGGTGAATTGAATATTGGTGTGGGATGGGGTGATTTTTATGCAAGGCGTTGTATAGAGGCATTGAATTTAGGTGTGGATGGTGTTCTGCGAGTCAGTATGGTCCACTACAACACTCAAGAAGAAGTCTCGAGATTGATTCGTGCCTTGGAGGAAGTACTGTAATTGGCTGATGAAAACCCAGGTTGCTTTTCATCAGGTCGGTCCTGCATGGTATGTCAGTTCAACTGTTCAATATTTTCACTTTAAAATCTATTTTTGTGCTTTGCGTCGCACTCCTTCGCGCCAAGCTGTGAGAATTCCTGCACTCCCAATTAATAGCATGCCAAAGATTGCATTGGTTGCCGGCCAGGTGTCAAATAGAGTTTTACCCCAAAAAGTTGCAAAGAGTAGGTAACTGAATTCCATCGGCGCAAGCCAACTGGCATCTGCAGTTTGATATGCGCGACTCAAACAGATGTTACCAGAAAGGTTGATCAAAGCCGTTAAGATTGCGACACCGATGACGGTCCATGTCAGTAGGGGCCAGCCAATGGCAACGAAAGGCATGCGTTCCTGAAGACTTGTGGATATCGGAAATATACTCAGCAAGATGCTGCCGAGGAGACCCGATGTCAGAAACGCAATGGCAACTGCAAAGACCATAGCTAGAGTATTTTCGAAACGACAGGCACGTCGAATGGTCAGAATGCTACAGGCGTAGAAAAAGCCGGCCAGTACCGGTAAAACCTGAAGAAGTGAAAATCCATCTTCCCAAGGTGATAAAACCAAGATTGCACCACTGCCGCCCAATGTCATTGCCAAAAGGCGCCAGGTCCCCAATTTTTCACCGAGTACGGGGCCAGCGAGTAAAGTGACGAATAAGGGATACGTGTATAAACCGGCGGCCATCTGTGTGATTGAGAGAAAAGGGGCACCGGAGAAGAAGCAGAACATGCAAATTGTCATCAGTAAAGCGCGCAAGTAAACCGGTCCCGCTCGCCTAGGTCGCAGTAGGTAAAGACCACCTCCCAAGAAGGCAAAAAATAATGCGAAGATAAGATTGCCGCCGGCTCTGATGGCTTGGAACTGCCAATAAGAGGTCTGTATGGAAATATTCTTGATCAGAGCATCCTGCAGGGCTAGCAGGAGGACACCGGTCAATAATAACCAAAGAGCGGTGAATGGGCGATCCTTTGTGGGAATGCTGAACAGTTGAATCATTCGGTGTAGACTGTCTGCGTTACTCTAGTCATGCTACTTGACTTTAGCCTAGACCATCAGACGCGCCGGGTAACTGTGGTTGTCATGGAAGAGATTACCATTCACCCGCCGGGTGCTGAGCAAATCGTGTCATTAATACAGTTGCGAGCGTCCGATGCTCGCCCAGAGTTCGACATCGAATTTCACCTGAAGACTTTGAAGGTCAAAGTTGTCGGGCATTCACTCGTTGCCAGATGTTAACCATTGGTGTGGAGAATAGAAAAAATGAAATCTGCATGTCTTGCCACTCTTCATGCCGGCATATTGCCAACGAAATTTCAGCCGCTTTATCGTGGGGGTATCCATAGGCACCGCATGAAATAGCTGGAAAGGCAATTGATTGACAGTGGTATTCGCGTGCCAGATGCAGTGAGTTTTGATAGGCTAAGGCTAGCAGCTTTTCAGGTTCGGGATCAATCCAGTAGCGCGGTCCAACAGCATGAATCACCCAGCGAGTGCGCAGTTGACCTGCGGGTGTGATGCGAGCTTCCCCCACCGGACAGCGAACTCCATCGACCGTGGGCACCGCTCGGCAGTGTTGCAACAGTTCTGGCCCTGCGGTTCGGTGAATGGCGCCATCCACGCCGCCACCCCCAAGCATCTTCGAATTGGCGGCATTGACAATAGCATCTGTCGTGGCTTCGGTAATATTGCCACGTATGATCAGAATGTTGTCGTTTGCCAACTTCTTTCCTCCAGTTGACCAGATAGAACTGTGGTGAAAATCAGATTTTCCCTGTTACTCGTGCTCCTTGCCATCAGCATAGTAGACAATGTCGTCATTGATAATCGTGGCCTATGTTTATGGGCATCCTTGTTTATGGTCGCCAATTTCACCATTCAATGTTCAATTACATGGGCTAGAGATTGAAAGCGGATGTCGAACCGGAACTCTTTGCTTTTCGATGATTTCGCAATTCCACAAACAAACTTATAAAACCCGTGGAAACGCATAGCGCTACACCATACAGCAGCTTGGCAAGAATGGTGCATCTGGTAACCAAAACCTCCATTATGTTATTCAAATTCTATGGAC
The DNA here is from genome assembly GCA_965116205.1 of Arenicellales bacterium. Taxonomy (GTDB): domain Bacteria; phylum Pseudomonadota; class Gammaproteobacteria; order Arenicellales; family JAJDZL01; genus JAJDZL01. The sequence continues at coordinate 2,030,677 of OZ220493.1, forward strand.
TTCGATTCGAAAAAACCATTGTGATTGAAAGAAGAAACACAATATTTTCGTTCTGCCCGATCAGCGAACACGCCTGCCACACCTTTCTATATGTTGTCGAGAAATTCGACTCTACCCGTTTTCAGATCGTATATCGCACCGACGATAGTCAGTTTTCCATTGCTCACAGCGGATTGAATGCCATGTGATTTCTGACAAAAACGCTCTGTTGATTGTCTGACATTAGCATGAATTGCTTGCTTCGTCAACTCCTCTTTAGCGGATTTGTTGTCATCTGTCATCACCGAACGAACTGCAGGTTCAATGGCATCGACAATGAATTTCAAATTGGGTGAAAGGGTTTCCGAGGGTTGGCATGTTTCCTGTAGCGTAGCTTTGACTGCTCCACAATTGCTATGTCCGAGCACGACTATGAGTTCGCAACCAAACTCAGCCACCGCGAATTCTACGCTGCCGAGTACAGTTGAGTCCACAATATTTCCGGCGACGCGGACGACGAAAAGTTCACCCAATCCCTGATCAAAAATCAGTTCCACAGGCACTCGAGAATCTGCACACCCAAGCACAACAACTTCGGGTGACTGTCCATCAGACAGCTTCAGTCGGCGTGCGGCGGAGATATCCCCTAGACGTCGTTCACCATTGATAAAGCGTTGATTGCCTTGAGTCAGACGATTGATTAGAAGTTGCGCGCCGTTCATATGAAATTAAATCAGATATTCATGTGATGGTACCAAATGTCAGTGTATCTATTTTGGCATATTATGGTTAGTTCTGAGGACAAGATGACCCCTGTCTCAGAAGCTTCTGCTACGCAGAAACTGATAAAGAATTCCACTTTATGTTGTATTAGGTTCGACCACCTCTCTAATGTTGAAAAGGTTGAAACGTTCAACGATTATTCTGCTGAATTTTCTTGATTCACCAACTGCTTGATGACACGCAAGCTCCTGCGACTCGATTCTTGTAGGGAATATATTTCAGATCACTTGCGTCGATTCTATTGCGTACCTCGAGCATCCATGAAATCGGTGGTTCAATTTGATAAACTGTTACCATGACGAGCCAACTCGAGTTCGATTGTTGGAATTGACAGAACGATTTTCATGACATCAATGCCACTCAAACCAGCCAATCAACGTGTGGTCGACGCGCTTGATGCAAGGAGTATCCACTGTGAAATTCAAATACTTGACCAAGAAACTCGAACCGCCGCCGCAGCCGCTGAAACACTCGGTTGCACCAGTTCCCAGATTGCCAAGTCACTGATATTTGCAACCGAAACACACCAACCGGTGCTGGCGGTTACCAGTGGTAGCAATCGTGTCGTGCTCAGTCAACTGGCGGCCATCATCGGTCAGCAGGTGGGTAAGGCCGACGCTGACTTTGTGCGAAAAATGACTGGATTTGTAATCGGCGGGGTCGCACCGGTGGGGCTGGCCACTGATATCGAAACTGTCTTTGATCGAGACCTGTTTCAGCATGAAACAGTCTGGGCCGCAGCCGGCACACCCAATTCACTATTTGCCATATCCAACAAAGACCTGTTGCGGCTAGCTGGTGATCGAATCTTCAACTTTACGAGGCCACTAAACTAGCTGCGCTGCGTTGTGATCACGCCATCAACGATGGTATAAATCACCTTGCCCTGCATTTCAGTTCCACTGAATGGATTATTTTTTCCACTGCTGAGCATCTGTTCGGAATCAAACACCCACGATTCATGTGGATCAAATATACAGATGTCCGCTGGTGCGTGCACCGCAAGCGTACCCAGATCAAGTCCCAATGTCGCGGCTGGATTACAGGTCAGACAGGCTAGTGCCTGCTGTAAAGACAGCTCAGTTTCATCCATCAGTTTCAGCGTGAGTGGCAACAGCGTTTCTAGCCCTGATATGCCCGGCACCGTCTGGATAAATGGCGCCAGTTTATCATCCTTGGCGCAGGGCTGATGGTCTGAACAGATCACCTGAATGGCGCCATTGACTACACCGTCGCGAAGACCCTGTAAATCTGACTTTTGTCGAAGTGGTGGCAGGACGTGACACAGCGTATTAAATCCCTGAATGTCAAATTCGGTCAGATGCAGGTTGTGTAGAGCGACATCAGCACTGATATTGAGGCCGCGTACTCTCGCCTCTGCAATCATTTCAACCGAACGCGCACACGACAGCTGGCTGAAATGGGCGCGCACACCAGTGGTGGAAACCAATGCCAGGTCGCGTGCGATAGCGACTGTTTCCGCCGCTTCGGGGATCGCTGAAAGACCAAGGCGGGTACTCATCTCACCCTCATGTACACAACCCTTACCGGTCAGCCACGGATCCTGAGAGTGAATGAACACGGTGAGGTCAAAAGTTGCAGCATACTGCATGGCGCGGCGCATCAGTAGTGTGTTGTGGATAGCGTTGCGGGCATTACTGACTCCCGCGCAGCCAGCATCCCGCAGTGCCGCCATGTTGGTGAGTGATTCTCCTTTTAGACCTTTCGTTAAAGCGCCAAGCGGTACGATACGGATGCTGCCCGGCTGTTGCGCGCGATCTCGGATCATGTGTGCCATTGCCGGCGTATCAATCACCGGTACGGTGTTGGGTTGAATGCATACGGTCGTAATCCCCCCACGGAGCGCCGCACGTAGTTCGCTGTGCAGTGTGAATTGTCCCTTGGAGCTGAGTTCACCAATCCTGGCATTGATGTCAATCAGACCGGGACACACCACCAATCCCGTCGCGTCGATCTCGTTATCAACCGGCAAGTCTGCACCGCGTGCCGCCGGCAGAATCTTTTGATCAAAGTACAGGTCGGCAATTTCGTCGCGGCCGGTAGATGAGTCAATGACTCGACCATTGCGAATGATGCTGACCATTATTCTATTGCTCAACTAGTCGGGTGGAAACCACCCATGATTTTTGCCATCACGGCCATGCGCACCGCGACCCCATTAGAAACCTGCGATAAAATGACTGAATGACTCCCGTCCGCGACTGAAGACGCAATTTCTAAGCCGCGATTGATGGGACCGGGATGCATCACCAGCACGTCGGGTTTAGCTTCGCCAAGCCGTTCCTCAGTCAGACCATAGCATTGATAATACTCGCGCTCGCTAGGAATCAACTGCCCTTCCATGCGTTCGAGCTGTAGTCTCAGCATAATGATGACATCTACATCCTTGAGCCCCGGCTCCATGTGCGTGAATATTTTGACATCCAGCGCTTCAAGTCCGGTGGGAATTAAAGTTTTAGGTGAGATGATGCGAATTTCGCCGGTATCCAGCTTATGGAGAGCGCTGATTGCAGAGCGAGCGACACGAGAATGGAGTATGTCGCCGACGATGGCCACGGTCAGGTTTTGGAATGAGTGTTTTCTTTGGCGAATGGTCAACATGTCGAGCAGTGCCTGAGTGGGATGCGAATAACGTCCATCGCCGGCATTGATGATGTGAACATGATCAGGCACATGGTGGGCAATCAGATGGGCCGCACCGCTGAAACTGTGCCGCACGACGAAGGTATCCGTGTGCATTGCCTGCAGGGTTTTGACGGTGTCAAGAATGGTTTCCCCTTTCGTGGTGGACATATCATCAGACTGCATATTGATGATGTCAGCTGACAGTCGCTTGGCAGCGATTTCGAAGGTGGTCCGGGTCCGGGTACTCGGTTCAAAAAAAAGATTGACGACGGTTTTACCGCGTAAGAGAGGCACCTTTTTCGTTTCTCGAGTGGCAAAATCAATAAACGATTCGGCTGTGGTAAGTAGTTCCTCAATCAGTTCCCGCGGCAATTCTTCCAAGGAGATAAGATGGTTCAATCGGCCATCGGCGCCAACTTGAATGTCGTGTGGCTTCACTGTTCTGTCAGCTGTCCACTTGGGCATAAGTTACGCACCCATTTGGCGATATTTTCACAAAAAGATTGTTCTCCAGAGCGATACGGCGGCCGACGATCTCTGCGTGAAAGGGTAGTTCGCGGCCGCCACGGTCAAGCAGCACTGCCAGAACTACTGAACTTGGACGACCCCACGCAAACAGTTCATTCAGCGCCGCGCGGATGGTACGACCGGTATGCATGATATCGTCGACCAAAATGACGTGTCGACCGTCAGTTGCAACCGGCACTATGGAAGTGCCCACCGTCGGGTTGAGCCCGACGCGACTGAAGTCATCCCGGTAAAAAGAGATGTCCAGCAGCCCCAGTGGTTCGTTGAGATTGAGTTGCTGATGCAGTTGTTCAGCAACCCAGACTCCGCCGCTGCGAATGGCGATGAGCAGCGGCGCATGCACCAGCATCGGCTGCATAGACTGAGCCATGCTGGCCAGCATGTCATCAACCGGCAGTTGTGCCGGTTGTCGAGTCGTTATTTTGGAAACTTGAATCAAAGTAACCATGGATTATATTCGGTAAGAACTTCAGCGTGAGCTGCTCGTCACCGCCTGAAGCAAATCGCCAATTCAGGTGATTTGGCGATGGTGCAACCGCGTACTGCCAGATTGGTCAATGAGGTTGTTGCGCGAAGTAAGTTTCTAGAATGATTTCTGCCGAAAGTTTGTTGCGCGCATTGGTTTTTTTCGATTTTGGGAGTTGTCGCTTGGTCTGCCGCATTCTGAAATTGGATTCTTCCGTGCTCAGCGTTTCGTCAACATACGATACCGAGACGCCGTATTCGCGCGCCAGGGAGTTGCCGAATTGAACAATTTCACGCTGTAGCAGACTGTATGAAGTGTCTCTCGTGCGCGGCATGCCCAGAACAAAGGCGCCCGGTTGCCAGTCGGCAATCAGTTTTTTCAACGTGGGCAAATTCGGTTGCCCGTTGCGCACTGGCACCACCCCGACTCCATGACCGCGGCCGAGGTGCGGGTGCCCAACAGCCACGCCGATGCGGCGGGTGCCGTAGTCAAATGCCATGATGTGCGCGGTGGCTTTCACATGTTCCGCTGACCGGTTGCGCCAGACGAGGTCAACGACATGGTTTGCACATGAGGGAGAGGCAGGAAAGTTGGACGAATGTATTGTTGCGGCGAGGCGGAGTGACTGGATGAAAGTGCCTAAAATGCAGCTTACGCATGTCCGACAACTGGCGACATGGTTGAAATATCAATACCAACCAGCGCTGCCGCTTTGTGCCATCGATCTTGAATGGGAGTATTAAAAATGATGGAAGAGTCGGCGGGCGTCGATAACCAGACGTTGTTCTGCATTTCGGTTTCCAACTGATTGCTTTCCCAACCGGCAAATCCCAGCATGGGCATGATGAATTCAGGACCGCGGTTTTCGGAAATGGCTTCAAGGACGTCCTTGGATGTCGTCAGTGCGAACTCAGTACCCACTTGCAGCGTGGAAGACCAGGATGGACCGGCTTCATGCAATACCAGGCCGGACTCAAGTTGACAGGGACCGCCAAAATGAACCGGCCGACGGTCCACCGAACCGTCGGGGCACTTGAGGTCAAGTTCTCCCAGTATATCCTCAAGTAATAACTGGGTGATTCGATTGACGACGATCCCCAGTGCTCCATCTTTGTCATGCAAACAGATCAGCACTACAGCCCGTTCGAAAATCGAGTCGGACAGGGAGGGCATCGCCACTAGAAAGTGGTTGGTGAGCCAGTTCATACGGGTTCCATCCTTCAGTATTTGATTTTTTCATTATATCAAGTGAGTTCACCGGCTTTCACATTGGTGCATTTTTAAGTTGCTTTCGGTTAAAATCTAGAGATGTTTAAACCAGTTGGACTATGGCGCGTGGCCTGAAGTTCTAAATGGGTTACGGAAAGTCGCGTTCCAATCAGCCAGAAGGTCTGGTGACAGAGACGTATTCCGACCGACGCACTGAGGTCTGTCAATCATTCCACAAACCAGCATTCACCCCAGCTTTATTAATGATATGAAACTATTAATCTATTCTGATCTACATCTTGAGTTTTCGGATTTCACGCCACCGGAAGCGGATTTTGATGGGGTCATTCTAGCCGGCGACATCGATCTCGACGCCAATGGCGTTGAGTGGGCAAGAAAAACGTTTCCGGCGGTGCCCGTCATTTACATCTGCGGTAACCATGAATTCTATCGACACGAAATAGGTGCCGTGCAGGAACGAATTCGCGCGGCTGCCGCCGGTACCAACATCCACTTTTGTGAAAATGAGACAGTGCGTATCGGCAATACCCGCTTTGTCTGTGCTACGCTTTGGACCGACTTTTGCATCAGTGGTAGTAAAAGGGATAATATGATTGACGCCGCTGAATGTATGAGTGATTACCACGTGATCTCACTGGGCGATCGTTCTCTTGAACCGGAGGATACCGAGCGATTTCATCATGAGTCGCGCCGTTTTCTAGAACGGGAATTATCGCAGACTGATGCCAGCATTAACCATACTGTGGTCGTTACCCATCATGCGCCGTCGGCTCAATCACTGCGCTACGAACGGCTTGATGCAGACGCGGGTCCGGCTTACGCTTCAGCCTTGGAACCCCTCATGCTGGCGCACGCACCGGATCTTTGGGTGCATGGACATACGCATGAATCTGTCGACTATCGGGTCGGTCAGACGCGGGTGTTTTCCAATCCACGCGGCTATGCCTTCTATACCAATGAACATGGTAATAAAAATTTTGAGCCGGCCGGTGTTATTGAACTGTAAATTCATTGCATGCAGTGGTTCAGGCATCATTGCCGACCGGAGTGAGTCGACTTTGCCACACCTCTCAAGCAGTTGAGCGAGTTTTCTATGACAGTTGATTCAGTCAATGATGATTACCAGGTAACGCGTCTTGACATGGCGAATGCCATTCGCATCCTTTCCATTGATGCGGTGCAGGCGGCCAATTCAGGTCATCCGGGCATGCCCATGGGGATGGCTGATATCGCGGTAACACTGTGGATGGATCATCTCAAACACAATCCGATCAACTCATGTTGGCCTGATCGGGATCGTTTCATCCTCTCCAATGGACATGGTTCCATGTTACTCTACGCGCTGTTGCATCTGACCGGCTATGCACTTTCGCTTGATGACCTAAAAAAATTTCGGCAAGCCTTCTCAGATACGCCAGGTCATCCGGAACACCCCCTCACGGATGGCGTCGAGACGACCACCGGACCGCTAGGCCAGGGTTTTGCCAATGCGGTAGGGATGGCGTTGGGTGAAAAGATTTCCGCGGCGCATTTCAATCGCCCGGGTTACGACATCGTCGATCACTTTACGTATGTCTTTATGGGTGATGGCTGTCTGATGGAGGGCGTTTCTCACGAGGCGGCATCTTTTGCCGGCACGCACCGTCTTGGTAAACTGATTGTCATCTATGATGACAACAACATTTCCATTGATGGCGAGGTCACCGGGTGGTTTACCGAAAACGTGCCTCGCCGTTTCGACGCTTACGGCTGGCATGTCGTGACGGGGGTTGATGGACACAATGTTGAAGAAATTGATGCCGCCCTTCATACAGCTCGCTCTGAAACGGGTCGTCCAAGTCTGATCTGTTGCAAAACCGTGATCGGATGGGGGTCGCCCAACAAAGCCGGCACGGCGGCCGCCCATGGTGCGCCTTTAGGGGAGGAAGAAGTGGCACTGACTCGAGAACAACTGGGTTGGCACCATCCACCGTTTGACATCCCAAAAGCGATACGTCAAGCGTTTGATAGCCGCCGCAAGGGTGAAGGTTTGGAATCACTATGGGATGAAAAATTCGACCGGTATCAGTCTCAGTATCCAGCATTGGCGGCCGAGTTCAATCGACGCAATACTGGTAACCTGCCGGATGATTGGTCAACTTACTGCGTGGACAGAATAAATTCAGCTTCCACTGCTGCAGTTGCGACGCGCGAGTCTTCCAAGGTGGCTCTCGACACCTACGCCAAGAAACTGCCGGAACTGATCGGTGGTTCGGCTGATCTGACGGGTTCCAATTTAACTTTCTGGGAAGGTGCGGTGCCAGTGACGGGTGAATCAGGCCATGGTAATTATCTCCATTTTGGCGCGCGCGAATTTGCCATGAGCGCCATCGTCAATGGTTTGGCCTTGGGGGGATTATTCATTCCTTTCGGGGCGACTTTTTTGATGTTTTCCGAATATGCCAGAAATGCCATTCGCTTATCGGCACTGATGAAGATTCGTAGCATATTTGTCTATACTCATGATTCCATCGGTTTGGGAGAAGATGGGCCGACTCATCAGGCGGTTGAACAGGCCGCGACATTGCGGTTGATTCCAGAAATGTCGGTCTGGCGACCATGCGATACGCAGGAAACGATGGTGGCGTGGCAGATGGCCATTGAACGCGATGATGGGCCGACTTGCTTACTGTTCTCAAGGCAGAAAGTCAAGCAGCAATCTCGCGATAAAATTCAGGTTGATAACATCCAAAAAGGCGGCTACATTCTGCGCGACAGTGTGGGTGCCCCACAGGTGATCATCATTGCTACCGGAACAGAAGTGGAGTTGGCGATGGATGCGGCGCAACAGCTCCCGGATAGTGTGCGGGTGGTTTCCATGCCGAGTGTTGATCAGTTCGAAAGGCAGTCGCAAGCGTACCGTGAGGAAGTTTTGCCACCGACGGTAATGCGGCGAGTCGTCATTGAAGCCGGGGTCCCTGATCTTTGGGAACGTTACGCCGGTTTCCAGGGGGTCGTACTCGGTGTTGATGAATTTGCCTGTTCTGGCCCCGCTGAACGGCTGTATGCATACTTTGGATTAACAGTCGACAATATCGTGAAACAAGTCACCACCATGCTCGAATAACATTTCTACATTTATGCCAATCGTAAAGCACATTATTCAGGAAAATCGATAACCCATGTCAATTAGAGTTGCAATTAACGGCTTCGGGCGAATCGGGCGCAACATCATGCGGGCGCGCTACGAGTCATCCAAACATCAAGATCTGTCCATCGTAGCGGTCAACGATCTGGCCGACAATCAAACCAATGCGCATCTACTGCAGTACGATTCCGTCCATGGTAGATTTGCGGCCACGGTGACCAGTACGGATGATGGATTTCGGGTCAATGCCGACCCGGTAAAAACCTTTTCAGAACGCAATCCCGCGGCTCTGCCGTGGCGCGACCTAGGGATTGATCTGGTCATGGAGTGTACCGGTATCTTTGCCAGCAAAGCTAAAGCAACTGCCCACCTTGATGCCGGCGCGGCAAAAGTACTGCTGTCAGCACCGGGTGGCGGGGTGGATGCAACCATCGTTTATGGTGTTAATCATCAGCTGTTGCGCGCCGATCACACCGTCGTGTCGAATGCTTCCTGTACGACCAATTGTCTGGCACCCATCGCTATGGTGCTGCACGAAGCATTCGGGATTCGGGCCGGTTTGATGACCACTGTACATGCCTACACCAACGACCAGGTGCTGACCGATGTGTTTCACACCGATTTGCGTCGTGCCCGTTCGGCGACGCAGTCCATGATTCCGACCAGTACGGGGGCTGCCGCAGCGATCGGCCTGGTGTTGCCGGAATTGGATGGTAAACTTGACGGCTTTGCAGTGCGAGTGCCCACGGCCAATGTTTCTTTGGTTGATCTGACGGTCGAGACGGAAGCAGAAGTTTCTGTTGATGCCATTCACCGCGCGGTACAAGACATGGCGGCTGACAAACTCGCCGGCATACTGGCCTACAACGACAAGCCGCTAGTGTCAATTGATTTCAATCATTGCTCTGTTTCGTCGGTGTTTGAAGCGTCGACTACGCGAGTGGTCGGCAACCATACGGCGAAAGTCTGCTGTTGGTATGACAACGAGTGGGCGTTTTCAAATCGGATGTTGGATACTGCCGCGGCATTGATGAAGGCGACCTAGCGCCGGTAGTTGATATGCTTTATCTGCAACAGGTTGATTTAGGTAACCGACAGGTCCTGTTGCGAGCTGATTTGAATGTGTCGGTCGAGCATGGTGAAATCACATCAAAGCACAGAATACAGACATCACTGCAGACGATCAACTACGCGCTGGAGCAAAATGCCGCCGTGTTGGTGGTTTCCCATTTTGGCAGACCAAAAGAAGGGCAGTTTGATGCTCGTTATTCACTGGCACCCATCAGTCAGGTATTGCAACATCACCTGGGGCAGAAAGTCGCTTTCATGCCAAACTGGATCAATGGCGTGAAGATCAAACCCGGTGAGGTGGCACTTGGTGAAAACGTCCGGTTTCTGCGCGGCGAAGTGGCTTGTGACCCCGATTTAAGTCGAAAAATGGCAGATCTGTGTGACGTTTTCGTGATGGATGCTTTTGGGGCAGCGCATCGGCGCCATGCTTCTACCTGTGGGGTTGCGGAGTTTGCTGCACAAGCCTGCCTTGGCCTACAGTGTCAGCATGAAATTGACGCATTGGATCGGGCTCTGCATGATTGCGCGCGTCCATTGGTGGCCATTGTCGGCGGTGCCAAGGTTGATGGCAAGTTACAGGTATTGCAGCGCCTGTCAACACTGGCGCAGACCATCATCGTCGGTGGCGGTATTGCCAACACCTTCATTGCTGCGCGTGGCATTGACATCGGCCGATCTCTGCATGATTCTGATCTGATCGAGCAGGCTCGTAACATCATGCAAATCGCGACGCACAATGGGTGTGAGATACTGTTGCCGACTGACGTAGTGGTTGGTACTTCACTGCAGGATCGAACGTCGATTCGAGTAAAGTCAGTTAATGAAGTATCTGCTCAGGAGATGATTCTTGATATAGGGCCGGTGACTGGTGAGAGTTATCACAATGTTATCGTTCAATCGGGAACCATCATTTGGAACGGTCCCGTCGGTGCATTTGAGTATCCACCTTTTGATGCCGGCACCCGTGCGGTCACCTTAGCAGTGATGGAAAGTCCGGGATTCTCCGTCGCGGGTGGCGGTGATACGTTGGCGGCATTGGAAAGGTTTGCCAGCATTGATGCCGTTTCCTACGCATCGACCGGTGGCGGTGCATTTCTAGAGTATGTACAAGGTCAATCATTGCCGGTTTTTGACGCACTGGAAAGGCACGCGACCATGGCTAGTGTACAGAACGTCCATGTAATGTAAGCGGTGCCATTAAGACAGACAAAAATTGTCGCCACCCTTGGCCCGGCAACTGATGACGACTACGAGATGGGTCGCTTAGTCAAAAAGGGATTGGATGTTGCACGGGTGAATTTTTCACATGGTAGTGTAGAGGAACATAAAAAACGGATTGAATTGGTGCGGCGGCATGCCGTTGAGAATCGCCGGGCGGTGGGGATATTGGCCGATCTTCAGGGACCGAAAATCCGCATTACCAAATTTAAAGATGGGAAGGTACATCTGGTTCAAGGTACACCTTTTGTACTTGACGTAGAATTGGCGGAACATGCCGGTGATCAACATCAGGTAGGCGTCACTTACAAGAATCTGCCGAAAGACGTTAAACTGGGTGATGTCCTGATTGTTGACGATGGTAATATCGTACTACGGGTAACGGAAGTTTTGGATCCAATTGTCAAGACTGAAGTGTTGATCGGCGGCGAACTGTCTGATTCGAAAGGCGTCAATCGCAAGGGTGGTGGTCTGACGGCGGAGTCACTCACTCCTAAGGATCATCAGGACATTCGCACAGCCGGTGAGTTAGAGATTGATTTTCTCGCGGTTTCCTTTGTTCGACATGCGGTGGATGTCCATTTTGCGCGCGAATTACTGATGGCCACTGGTTGCGATGGTCGGATCGTATCAAAAATCGAGCGAGTCGAAGCGGTGGAGAATATCGAAGAAATTGTGGATGCCTCTGATGGCATCATGATTGCCCGCGGCGATCTCGCGGTGGAAATTGGTGATGCTCAATTGCCCGGGGTGCAGAAAAAGTTGATTGCGGTCGCCCGTCGTCGCAATCGCTTTGTGATTACGGCCACACAAATGATGACTTCTATGATCGAGAGCATGACTCCGACGCGGGCTGAAGTGCTGGACGTGGCGAATGCGGTGCTTGATGGGACGGACGCCATTATGCTGTCGCAAGAATCGGCAATCGGCAAGCATCCGGCGAAGGTCGTGGCTACCGTGGACCGCATCTGTCGCGGTTCAGAATCGACCAATTTGGGGATGGACCGCATTGAGCGCGGTACTGATCAGTTCGGCAGCACTGAAGAAGCAGTCGCCATGGCAACTATGTATACCGCACGGCACTATAATGTCGTTGGGATTCTAGCTTTGACGGAATCCGGTTCAACCGCGAAGTGGTTGTCTCAGCAGTTGTCTGGCATCCCAATTTATGCGGTTACACCGCACGCGCGAACCCATCGGCGAGTTACGCTGTTCAGAGGCGTGTATCCCATTAATTTTGATGTGGATAAAGATTCGGAAGTACCCATTGAGTTACAAGGTTTGAATGAACTGCGTCAACGCGGTATTGTGAAAAAAGGTGAGCTGCTGTTGATCACCCGTGGTGATGAGACGGGTGTCCAGGGAGGGACGAACACGATGAAAATTCTAGCGGCCTAGAGAGTCGACGCCTTTAGGCCACCCATGAACGAAGATTGTACGGAGTGCTGTCAATGAATTTATATAAATTGGAACAAACTGCCCGAGACATGGTGCAAGAAGGGCGTGGTATTTTGGCGATGGATGAGAGCACCGGCACCTGCACGTCGCGATTTGAAAAACTCGGTGTTCCATCCACTCCAGAGAATCGACTCAGTTATCGTTCAATGTTGGTTACGGCACCGGGATTGGATGAATATATCAGTGGCGCGATCCTGTATGACGAGACGATTCGACAAAAAGTCCATGGCAAAACGCCGTTCGCAAAATATTTGAGCAAAGTCGGAATTCTGCCGGGCATCAAGGTGGACCTGGGCACCAAGTCGTTAGCTGGACACCCCGGGGAAAAGGTGACCGAAGGCCTGGACGGGCTACGAGAACGACTAGAGGAATATGTTTCTCTAGGTGCTACGTTTGCGAAGTGGCGGGCGGTCATCACGATTGGTAACGGTATGCCGAGTGATGCTGGACTGGCGGCTAACGCGCATGCTTTGGCTCGCTATGCGGCATTGTGTCAAGAAGCAGATTTAGTGCCTATTGTTGAGCCGGAAGTGTTGATGGATGGTGACCACACCATTGACCGATGCGAGGAAGTGACGCGGCGAACCCTGAAAACGGTTTTTCGGCAGCTAGATGAGCAGGATGTCTTGCTGTCTGGTATGATCCTGAAACCTAATATGATTTTGCCGGGCAAAGAGAGTGGTCAAGAGGTCGACACGACTGAAGTTGCTGATCGAACTGTAGTTTGCCTGTACGATTGCGTGCCGCCGGCGGTACCCGGAATTGCCTTTCTGTCCGGCGGTCAATCGGATGATGAGGCCACTGAACATCTCAATGAAATGAATGTGCTTAATCCGTATCCCCCATGGCGTCTAACCTTTTCTTACGGTCGAGCCTTACAGCAAGCACCGATGTTGACTTGGGGTGGAGACAACAGCAAAACCGCAGAGGTCCATGCACAGATATTGAAACGTGCAGAGCAGAACGCGCTGGCTTCTCTGGGAGCTTTGAGACCGGTAGATCAAGTCGGCCTTGAAGGTCTGGGTGACTTGAGTGATCTGGAAGATTTGGACAGTCTAGATGACTTGGATGACGACTTTGATTTTTGATGAGGTGAAATGGCAATTCGAATTCGTTTTTTTGCCAGTTTGGCGGATCGCGTGGGGATGAGAGAAACAACCGTTGCCGATGAACAAGTACATACTGTGGGAGACATTTGGCAAGCTTGTGTCGGTGACTTGGAAGTCTCGAGTAATGTACGATGTGCGGTCAATCATCAATATGCCCACTTTGATGCCCCAGTGAATGCGGGTGATGAAGTCGCCTTTTTTCCGCCGGTAACCGGGGGCTAAGCATGCGAGTCACAATCACCGAATCCGCATTTGATCCTTTACAGGAGGTTGCGGTGTACCAGAAATCTCTGCCGGCTGGAAAGTTTGGCGCGACAGCGGTATTTGTAGGAACGATGAGAGATTTCAACGACGGGAATACAGTGACTTCAATGACGCTTGAACACTATCCTGAAATGACCGAAAGACACCTGACTCAGTTGGCTGAGCAGGTTCGCCATTCCTGCAACGTAACGCATCTACTGATTAAGCACCGGGTGGGTGAAATACATCCGGGTGAATCCATTGTACTGGTTGCAGTCTGGTCAGAGCATCGCGCAGCGGCTTTTGAGGCGTGTGAGATGATGGTGGAAAATCTTAAATCCCAGGCACCGTTCTGGAAAAAAGAAAATCTGGTTGCTGGCCAGAGCCGTTGGGTTGAGCACAATACCGAAGGTCGTCAATCTACTGCTTAATTGAGAGGTGAACAACAATGGATGATAAAACGAGAATTGAAATCGAAGCGGCCACTTTCAGAAAATTGGTTGAGCACTTTCGAACGCACACCGAAGTACAGAATATTGACTTGATGAATCTGGCGAATTTCTGTCGTAACTGTCTGTCGAAGTGGTATCGCAGCGCAGCGGATGAGCGTGGTCATGAGATGAGTTATGAAGATGCCCGAGAAATCGTCTATGGCATTCCGTATGCGGATTGGAAAGAGAAATACCAAACGGAAGCGACTGAAGAACAGAAACTGGCTTACCAAGCAAGGCAGGCGGCGCAGAATGAGCATTGAAGCGAATAAGTACTCATTATGCATACTATTTTTGAAATGACTTTGAAATTATGAAAACAACATTTCGAGTCACTTAGACATGGTTGGCATTTTATCAGCTCTTCGTGAAAATAAGTTTAATTGTTATGCCCCCGCCGGTGTAGATGACTTCAACTTATCGGTAAGCCTAAATGACCAAGACACGGGTCGACCACATGGCAAATTCCTTGAAATACCGCGTCCAGAGGAGATTTTCCCATCTGTTTGTGAAATTTCAGATGGTGACCCCCTTCTTTTTCGATATTTCATAGATGGGTCTCAACGGATTACAAATGCAGGTTATGTTGTAGATACCAAGAAGCGCTATTTACCATTAATAATCGCTCAAATTGGTGTGGCGGTCACTGAGCTAGAGGGTTGCCAACTTAAGCTCAAGGAGTATGAATTTCAAAACACTCTTCTGTTTCCAGATTCTTTTTCCCATGAAGACCTTGAGGATGCTCGAAAGGTGGTTATTGGTGCAGCGAAGGCATCGCAAGTCCAGCTTGAACTTTCATTTGACCATTACGAAGTTGACGATTTAGGCAACACACCGCCGGTGGACAAAGCACGAGCAAAAGTTCTCAGTAAAATGCACAATATGGAAGTTCAGCAAATTTCATCGCTGGCTAAAGCGGAAGAAATTTCTCGAGAAGCTCTTTTGCTTATTGATGGGTCGATAGAATTCTACTCTGACATGAATCAATTGAAAGAAGCCTTCCAGAACGTTGTAGGCGTTGCTAAGCAGTTTGATTTACATAAGCCTTATCATAGTTCATCTAAATCTGAGCGAGTTGGCAGTTTGATTTCTCGTCTGCCACCAAAACACCGCACACCCGCTAGAGGAGCAAAACACCGTAATCTTACCATCGCGTCTTGGTACCTGAGGTTGCGTGGAAGAAAAGGAATGACAAACCTTGAATATCCGGATGGGGTAGTCAAAATTGAGGTGTATCCAGATGATCCGTCACATGATTCACCCAAGATAGAGCGTGCAAAGTGTAATCGGATAAGTGAGCATGTCCTTGCTTTGAGAGCCCCGGCCACACCCCATAATGACCGCCGCTGGGCTAGCCACCTCTATCCCGTGCATCTGACAGAACGTTATATCAAGACTCGGTTTCACAGCGACAAAACAGTTCGCGCATGCCTTTAAAACTATACAACCTCACAGACTGAAGATAATTACAATGAGTTCAAATTCTCCTATTGGTCGTGTGGTGGCGACAGAGTCCCATCCTACAACAACCGGGTCCTTTCGTTTCTGGTTAGCCGGCGATATCAACCTCAAGCCTTTTGACTTCGTTAAGGTTCTACCGCCAGAGAACAACCAGACTAATATCGGTAGCTTTTATGCAATAATTGATGAAATTCAACAGGTGTCTGATGAACCAAGCCCGTTGAGTGGATTCATATCCTCTGATTTCGGAAATTCCAAACAATCACCTCGTGTAGGTCGTGTTGTCACCACTTACGCTGATGCCACCGTTCTTTACAATACTTGTGATATTGAAATGCCAATACCCCACGGTTCATGCGTCCATTGGCCTGATAGTGATGGAGTTCGAAAGGCACTAGGTATAAACGAGTATCGAAAGAAAATTCCAGCTGGATACATCACCATGTCGGGGCCTAACAATGACAGTATTGTTATCAGTGTGGATATGGATGCAGACTACCTCATTGGCCCTGAAGGCGCTCATCTCAACATTTCAGGCATCTCCGGCCTCGCGACTAAGACTTCCTACGCGATGTTTATTCTGTCGGCAATCCAACAACAAGCAGAGGAGTGGCCTAATGGCATTAAACCTGCGTTCGTTGTGCTCAATGTCAAGGGTTCTGACCTTCTCCGTCTTCACGAGCCCAATCCTGATACTAACAACCAAACAACAAGAGAATGGGAACAATGTGGTTTGAAATGCAAACCTCTGTCTAACGTGACATATTACTATCCATATTCATTGAATAAACTCACAAAAGCCCAAACCACGCTGACTACAGACGAAGTTTTTGCGAATATTCATGCTGAGCGTGCTTTTAGATATTTTTACGATGTTGAACACACCCTAGAACGGCTCCACTTGCTCTTTGAGGATATGGAAGACCCCAACCAAACTCTAGTTAGTTGTGTGGATTATTGTAGAGAGAACGTCACTGAAGAATCTCCTTGGAATACGTTGCGTAACCGTGTTACGGAGTGGTCTAAAAACACACCTGATGTCAAGCGGATACCCGTCGTTTCTTGGCGGCGCTTTTATCGTCTTTTTAAGCAACGTACACAAAATGGAATATTCACTGAACCTTCTAGACTTAACGAAGACAATCGTCAGTGTTCGTTGTCGGAGAGTCTGAGGAACATCCAGTCTGGTCACGTCGCTGTAGTAGATATTGCACAACTACCAGACTACTTGCAAGCATTCGTCGTAGGAGATGTTATTTCTTCTCTACGAGACCCAAATCCAGCCGACCAAGATGATGTAGACGAAACTGAATTGAACTATGACACAGTCATTCTGTTTGCAGACGAATTGAACAAGTTTGCACCTAAACATGGTACGGCACGGTCTCTAACTAGACATCTCAGGGAAGTCAGCGAACGCGGGCGCTCAGAGGGCATAATCTTATTTGGCGCCGAGCAATTTCGTACAAGCGTTGACGACCGCGTAACCGGAAACTCTGGTACGCAAGTCTTTGGGCGCACGACTGCCGTAGAATCCCAGAAGGACCCAGAGGTTAAATCAAGGCCACAATCAAATCGTGTTCCCTTCCTACGTAAGGGTGAACTTCTTGTCAGCCATACGCGGTTTAGCGCAGGAACGCTTAAGCTTCGCTTTCCACGCAGCGCCTATCGACAGGGGTAATCCATGTCCCAGATTCAGAAGAAGCAAGTCGAAATCGGCATCCATCTATTAGAGACCATCACTCGTGGTATGTACAACAATCCGTTGCACTGCGTTCGCGAATATATTCAGAATGCTTTTGATAGCATTCGCACTGCTCGGAGGAACCGCTTGCTTGGTCAAGAAGATGGTAAGATTGACATCACTGTTGATACTCACTCTAGAACTTTACGAATTCGAGATGATGGCATGGGACTCAGCCCGGAAGAAGCAATCGTTAAATTGGTTGATATCGGTTACTCTTCCAAAGCTGACACCCCCTCAAATGCCGCTAATAATGCCGGATTCCGCGGTATCGGACGCATGGCGGGGATCAGCTACTGCGACTGTCTTGTCTTCGAAACCAGTGATGGCAACCGAGTTTGCCGTGTTTCTTTTGATGCAAAGGCGATAAACCACCTCACTCATCCAGGACGAAAACCCTCTACAATCACTGAAGCGATCAACAATAACTATAAAACAGAAGAGTGGATATCTGACTCTCATATGAGGTTTTTACAGGTTACTCTTGAAAATGTTAGCAATGAAACACTACTGAACGTTAATGAATTGTGTGCCTATTTAGAACAGACAGCACCAGTGCGTCAAGACCCTACAAAGTGGAGCTTTCAGCCTAAAATCCTCTCCTTTGCTGAATCAGTCGGACATCTTGAGTCTCTTGATACCATCACGATGTGTATACGTGATGCCGATGGTAGTTTAATTCATAACGTATATCGGCCTTTCAAACAGATATTTGAAACCAGGGATGGTAGGAACAAGAATCTTCGCAATGTCGAGGTCAAGGACGTTGTGGCGTTGCCTAGAAAAGGTAAATACCGAGGTTGGTGGGGATGGTTTGCCCAACATGAGATGAAGGGTGCTCTCGCTGACCAGCCCTTTAGTGGGCTTTGCTTTCGTATGCACAACATAGCGGTTGGAGATAACTCTGTGATAAAGAATCTTTGGAAGTCTCAAAACTTAGCTACTTGGTGCTTTGGTGAAGTGCATGTTGTAGACCCTAGCTTAGTACCGAATTCCCAAAGGGACAATTTTGAACCTTCAGAAGTTCTATCTCAAATTATGGAACAAATCAGAGATGAAGTTCAATATATCGAAAAGGATATTCGAAAAGAGTCACAGGAACGTAATTCTTCGGTGCAAAAGGTCATTAAAAAGGCTGAACGAACTAACAGGAATGCGAAGAAAATTCTTGCCGATGGGCTTACATCTCATCATCAAAAAGCACAGTTGATTCAACAGTTGGATGATGAATTAGTAAACATCAACAACAAGATCAACAATCCTAAAATTTCGGTTAGTGATCGAATGGGGCTAGAAGAGAAACGCCATCAGTTGGAAAATACCAAGAACGACATTAGTGAGGTTAAGACCACGACAGCTACGAAATCAATGTCTCATCTTAGCAAGCAAGCACGCAAAGCTGTCTACATAACCTTAGACGTCGTTAAACAAGAGCTCAAAAACAAAGAACAGTTCAATAACATTGAGATGCGTGTCTATGCTGCACTACAACCCGGGAAACAGCATAGTTGATAAGGGTCACAGTGCTGATGCATTTGGTGGTTTAAAGTGTCCAAAAATTAAATTGAGGATAGCTTTGCTATGGTCAATAGAGATTGCGAAAAATATTTTAACTGCCTGAATTTTATTGAATTAATGTTCTGTCTTAGTTTGGATGTGAGTAAAGAGCTTTATGTTAAACAGCTCAATCGAATGTGTGACCGCCGCTAATGCCGAGATAGAGTTGTCATGTTGAATCAAGGGAAACGAGTTCTTCTGTTAGAACCGGGTTACCGCAACAAATACCCTCCGTTGGGACTTATGAAACTCGCGTCTTACCATAGAAGTCGTGGAGATTTCGTTAAGTTCGCTAAGCTCTTTTTTGAAAACTCTCCCTTCTTATTAGAAACTCCTTGGGACCGGGTCTATGTGACAACACTCTTCAGCTTTGAATGGAAGCGAACAGCTTTAGCGATTGATCAGGCTATTCAATATGCTGGAGGTCAACCTGAGCGAGTTTTTGTCGGCGGCATAGCTGCTTCACTTATGCACGACCAATTTATCGCTGTTCCGAGATGGGCAGGAGTGCGCTTCATTCAAGGACTCTTGGATGGTCCCCCAGCCAATTCATTACAACTGTCAGCCATAGATTGTGAATTTGGTGCCGACGACCTCTTTAGCACCCCGATTGACGAACGCACTCCTGATTACAGTATTCTTGAACACATCGACTATGAATATCCTGTTCACGATGCCTACTTTGGATATGCTAGCCGAGGCTGCGTACGCAAGTGTTCATTCTGTGGTGTTCCAAAATTAGAAGGAGCACAGCGCGAAATGCCGCCACTCGAAAATCTGATAAATGGTGTTGACAATGCCCATGGACCGAAGAAAGATCTTGTCCTCATGGACAATAACATTACCGCTTCTTCTCGATACCGAGAAGTAATTGCAGAAATTCGCGATCTAGGATTTCAGTCGGGCGCTAAGTTCGTGCGAGACACGGGACAATCTACGAAGCGTCGCGTAGATTTTAATCAAGGAGTTGACGCGCGTATACTGTCAAAATCGCCGATGTTTCTCAACGAAATGTCAACTATCTGCATTAGTCCCCTGCGTATTGCTTTTGATCATATCGGTATGCGCAAATACTACGAGCTTTCCATTCGTATGGCCGCTGACTCTGGACTCCTTTCACTATCAAACTACATGCTATACAACTTCATGGACACACCACGGGACTTATTCCTACGCATGCAACTGAATATAAACTTGAATGAAGAACTTGGGGTGCGAATATGGTCCTTTCCAATGCGCTACCAACCAGTCAATCTAAAAGACCGTTCACACGTCGGAAAAAACTGGAACCGGTATTTTCTACGTTCCTTTCAAATTATGCTTCAGGCGACTCATGGCATGGTGAGTGGAAACCCCCCGTTTTTTCACCGTGCCTATGGCCATTCAACGGAGGAATTTGAAAGGCTACTTAGTCTTCCACATGCTTTCATTTTTCACCGTTCCTATTATGACACTGGTCTTGGCAAACCAATTCTAGATGAATACCTAAAATTGCGACAACACCTTTCTGATACACAAGAGAATGAACTAATTTCGCTGTTGTCAGAAGTTGAAGCTAATAAGGAAGTTCGCAAGCCACAGAAAATTGCTTCACTTGCCTCTGACAAAACCATAGATAAATCGGTACGTGATGTAATTCAATTCCATTCATTGGATACTAAGGACAAGCCTGAAAAAGGCGATATAGATGTCTTGCCAATTTTTGATAAATTCAATCCGGACCCTGTTCTGCCTTCAGAGGAAGAGTTTGTTGAGGATGCCGGATTATTTGAACAAGATACACAGTTAATTAACACAGCCAGATTGGCTACAATCAGAGAACACTCCATCAATGGCTGATACAACTTCCTCAGTTCTCTTCGGAGGAGGGATTTTTCATCTTCTTACAACCGGACTGTACGATACTCCACTTGCGATGTATCGTGAGTACATCCAAAATGCATCCGATGCCATCCAAACTTCAAGAGACAATATAAGTGGGAAAGTTGAAATTAATGTGAATCCTGTAAATCGGAGCATTGTGATTCGAGACAATGGACCGGGATTGTCACCGCAAGATGCTAAAAGAAATTTGGTTGTAGTTTCACAAAGTCACAAACGCCGAGGAATGGACCGAGGATTTCGAGGGGTCGGTCGGCTTTCTGCGCTGGCGTTCGCAGATGCAGTTGTGTTTCGTACGCGGTCATCTGCTAACCAAAATATCGTAGAAGTTGCTTGGGATGGAAATGCCCTAAGAATGTATGCGACACAGAATAGCTTAAGTCCTGACCAGGTCATCGAAAATTGTGTGCAGATTTCGGAAATAAATGGCACAGGATGGCCCGACCACTTCTTCGAAGTGGAGGTTAAAAATGTTGCCCGACACGCGGCGGGAGAGATTTTGAATCGTGATGCAGTTAGGTCTTATATTTCTGAGGTGTGTCCAGTTCCAATGAATCCAAACTTTCCCTTTGCTGACGAAGTTACTAGACTATTTCAGGGAAGAGGATTCTCACTATTTAGTCTTAACATACTATTAGAAGAGGAAGAAAGCCCAATAATGCGTCCATTAGGACACACGGTTGGCATCACAGATGAAAGAGAATGTCCATTTACAGAGTTTGAGCGATTTATTATATCGGAGGTGGACAGCGCAAATCCGGCAGCTATCGGATGGTTAGCACACACAGATTACTTTGGTGCCATACCTAAGGGCTTGTCTATTCGTGGATTACGAGTTCGGGAGGGTAATTTGCAAATCGGTGACGAAAAGGCATTTGACCACATTTTCCCCGAAGAACGATTTAATCGATGGTGTGTGGGAGAAGTTCATGTAATTGACTCTAGATTGTTTCCAAATGGTCGCCGGGATTATTTTGAACCTGGACCTCACATTCGAAATTTGGAAAATCAACTAGAAGCCATCGCTAGAAATATATCATCACGCTGTCGGAATGCGGCTGCACGTCGAAACAATATGCGTAAATTACTCATGGAACTTGAACAGACCGAAGCCATCTATAAGCTTGCGTCAACCGGTTATTTGACAACTACTGATGCTCGCAAGCTTGTTCAAGATACACTAACTCAAATCAAAGAGTTGCGCAGCAAGTCTTCTGGTTTTAGTGAATGGTCATCTAGCGAGCAAGTAAGGTTGAATAAATTAGAAAAAAAATTAAAGGATTTTCGTCCTAAATCCAACAACTCTGCATTCAGCAAGATGCAAGAGTCGGAGATCAAGATTTATCAAAACGTGTTCAGTGTTTTAGCCAAAACCTCTACATCTTCAAAAGCCGCCATGAAAACAATTGAAGAAGTGTTGATGGCAGTTTGACCAGCCTCTTTGTTTCAGCCACCCTGGCTAAGGAACTGGTCGTCTTGCTGCTCTGGCTTGAGGCAATCTGTCCTAGTTCGGGCAAAAAAATGAGACTGTTCAGATAGATGCTAACCAGTTTCTAATATTACTTCAACAAGTGATTCTCATCACAACGCGACCTTACTCCGAGACGATTCATTCTGTGCAATCAACCTCATTTCCGTTAGAAATCTAGATGGCTTTTTTGTCCACCCTTTGTACGAACGTGCCCTAGACAGAGTTAGGTGCCGTTTAGTCCGTGTGACGGCCACGAAACAACTTCGGCGTTCTTCCTCAATGGCTATACTACAATTTCTCCGGTTGACACTGTGCCATGAGGGAAAAACTTCCTCCGCCAGGCCGATCAGATAGACTCTGCTAAATTCCATACCTTTTGCTCTGTGAATCGTACTCAGTGAAACAGCGCCCCGGGTCAATGTTGGTTCTTTATCATACTTCTCTACTTCCTCAAGAAACTGCTCAAGGGAAATGTTGTCACCGCCACAAGTCTGTCGTATATCTCTGTTGATTCGTCGCCAGACAACAAGGTCATCACTCAGGTCGCAGTCTGAGTTTTCGATGTTGAAGTAATTCACGTTTTTAGATAAGTTTAACTTTCCTGAAGCCAGGTCGGTTATTGCTTCAAAATAAAGTGATGAGGGAATTCCTACTTGTTGAACTTCTGCAAGCCAAGCCTGTAGTAGTGTAACTTGGTCAGTTTCCGAACGCATGGTTAATCGTTCGATATCGACATGAATGCCGGTGAAACACTGAAACGCTTCGACCAGTGTGACCATATTGCGTCGGTCAAGTGGTCGACTGATTTGCTTAATGTACGCCATAAGCCATCGCATTTGCGGTGACACGAAGTCGTATCGTTGTCCTAGCATGACATTAGTTATATTTAAGTCATTCAGCGCTGTACGAACAGGTTCCAGAATTGCGCGACTACGTGCCAAAACAACACACTCCTCTCGCTCATTTGCCTTCACAGTAGAAATCTCAGTGGCAATTTCTAACGCTTCTTCGTTTTCATCTGAATAAACTCTATATGCGATCTTATCGTCAATTCCTGCCCGCAACACGGAGGGTGCCGCTGTTGCTTTGGAAACGTTGCGCCGCACGTTATAGACTATGAGTCGGTTGGCGGCTTCCACGACGGTTGATGGACAGCGAAAGTTTGTTGTGAGCTGTATAACGTCGCATTCGAAATCGGCTACCAAATTTCGCGTACTCTGCACACTGGCGCCATTCCACTCATATATCGTCTGATCATCATCAGCAACCACGAACAATTGTCGGAAGGTGGTGCCAGCCATCCGTTGGAGCAGTTGATATTGCGAGTAACTGGTGTCCTGAAACTCGTCGATGTGCCAGTAGCGGAAAACAGTTTGGTAGTGTCGAGCCAGCATGGCATGACCCATGAGTTTGTAGGCCAGACAGATTAACGAATTGAAATCTAGCGCGTTACACTTATTCAATTCATCTTCATACAGTTGGTAGGCCTGCTGGATCGAATGTATGTGGTCTGGTTTCAGTTGAGTATGCTTGCTTAAATACGGTGTGGTGTGTTTCGGGTCAATCAGACGTTTTTTCAAAGCATCAATATAGAGCATGAACGATTTCTCATCTTTTCCCCAATGGCCTGCTTGACGTTGCAAGGCGTCTGCCAGTATTGCTTGTTGATCAGCTTTCTGCGAGAATATTTTGAAGTTTGGTTTTAGTCCACAGTGCACTCCATGTTGGCGTAACAATTGGGTACAGAATCCGTGAAACGTGTTTATCTCCGCGCGTTCCACCGAATCGGGTATCAATGAAGATAACCGTTCCTTCATTTCGTGGGCGGCCTTGTTAGTGAAAGTTAATCCCAGGATGCGAAAATGCTTATCTGAAGGGTTTTCCAGCAACCGTGCAATCCGGTGGGTTAATACTCGAGTTTTGCCAGAACCTGGACCCGCGAGTACTAAGAGAGGACCATTTGTCCACTCGACAGCTTTACGTTGCATATCTGTTAAATCTTGTACGCAGTTAGCGTTGTTTCGCGCCATTATGCTCGCCCTCTCAGTTGAGTGATAGAGTAGCGGAATGCTATCGGCATGCGAGTCGCCAATTTTGTGTAGTGTGAATTCGTTCCGCCAATCAATACATTCCACGTTTATGTTAAAAACTGAAATAAGATTAGATCTTATTTTAATTTAGAGACATAAATAAAATAAAATCATCTTTATTTCATTATGTCTTGAGAGGTATTATCTTCTGGAACGTGGACTTACAGGTCGTTATGTTTACACCGTCGCGGGTGGTATAAGCTGTCAGGCTTTTGTGCCTGCGCCATTGCCTCCCGTGCCTCCGATTGTGGTTGACGACAGACTTCAACAGGATTTTGCTGACGCAATGTTGGCCCTCGGTCGTCTTGATGCCACTGCGACCTTTTTACCTGAAACACACCTATTTCTTTACAGTTTCGTGCGGAAAGAAGCTGTTATGTCTTCTCAAATTGAGGGGGCGCAGTCATCGCTCACAGATTTGATGATTTACGAAATGGCCGGAACGCCACGAGTACCAATAGACGACGTGCAACAAGTTTCCTGCTACGTGAAAGCACTCAATCTTGGTATTGAACGAATTCAGGAAGGTCATCCAATCACGTTTCGACTCATCACAGAGTTGCATCAAGTCTTATTAGCCCATGGTCTAGGCATTCATTGTCGACCAGGTGAATTTAGAAATAATCAAGTATGGATTGGCAATCATCGGGCAGAAGAAGCCACATTTGTTCCACCACCGGCTCATGAAATAATGACTTGCTGGTCGGAGTTAGAGCATTTTTTGAACGATAGGGCATTACCAATTTCACCACTGATAAAAGCAGCTCTTGCCCATGTGCAGTTTGAAACCATTCATCCATTTATGGATGGTAATGGACGATTAGGGCGTTTGTTGATTCCTCTGATATTGGTAGAGTCTGAAGTTCTCAAAGAACCCTTACTCTATCTTTCAGTATTTTTCAAGCAACATCGGCAGGCATATTATGATCATCTACAGCAGGTTCGTCTCAATGGAAACTGGGAAGCGTGGATTCGATACTTTACAGATGCAGTTACGACTGTTGCCAATGGGGCAGTTACAACCGCGCAATTACTTTCGCAACTTATGATTAGCGACAAAACCAAACTTTTTCAACTTGGGCGTCGGGCCAGTTCGGCTAGCCAAGTAGTGGATGCACTATGTGGCCAACCAATTGCGAGTGCCAATATGCTACAGCAGAAGACAGGTTTAACTCATGCAACTGTCGGTAAGGCACTGGACGCGTTGGGGCAATTGGGTATTGTGGAAGAATTAACTGGTCAAAAGCGCAATCGAATATTTGTTTACAAAGCCTATGTTGATTTACTTATTCAGGATTAGATATTGTCTGTCTAAAAAATTTTATTTTTACTTTACTCAAGACAAAACCTACTGTTTTGAAAGTGAAGCACAGCGTTAGAACAGTGGTTGTTTCCTCTTGCGTCAGGGATTTGATTTCAGTTGAACTTCGAAGTCGTGATTATCTTGACCGCGTAAGGCATTAACCATCTCTAGTGCAAGCCTTTTTGCCGTTTCGCTATTGTAGTTGGTATTGATCCATAGTTCATAATTCAGTATCTGAAGAGGCCTTCGGAGTAGATTTTTATCTGTGCTGAGGTATGTACCTTTCTTTCCACTTCTATACGTTTCGATCTGCTCCACAAACTCCTGAACCGTTTTCCCTGCGATCAGTAATTCGGCGACCTTTTTCAAAAGCACTGGCCATGTTGTGGCTTCATGAATTTTTCTATCTAGTCGAAAACTCGTCACCTTTTGAGCTGGCTTAGGTGGCGGTTTTGGAGGATCTTCATCATCGGATTTGGGTTTGCGATGTATCTGTGCGACGCCTTGTTTTTGAGCGATTTCATTTAGAAACCCTATAACTATCTCAGTTTTGGGTTTTCTTCCTGTAGATTCCTCTACTGTTTCAGTAATCAAATCTACTAAAACATCATCCGGAACACTAAGAATTTTACCCCATGCCTTTTCGACTTCTATACGTGCCTCTCGTTCCTCTTTCTGTCGCTTGAATTCATCCTGTGCTACTTTGTAGGCACTTCCATTAGCCAAGTTTTCTCGACTGAGAAATTGGTGTAGAGACCTAGCGTTCTTTGTGATACTCCTATTTTCTCTAATATCAATATCAAAAAAACGCCTTTTCTCCCAATCTACATCGGCTGTTGGGAGGTACAGCCACCATTCGATGCCATTCGTAAGTACGGCGAGTGCTCCTCCGTCGCTAAATGCATAGCGAAGCAACTGTTCTTCGTTGACATCAGCGAGAATAGTTCCGGCGCGCTTGACTTCAATAAATGCATAATTTCGATCCTCAATACACAGACAGTAGTCTACCTTGCCGCCTTGGATCGCATGCTCGCGTACAACTTCTTGATTATTCAACGTATCCCAACCGAGAGTGTCGATTAACCGGTTCACCACAATCTCGCGGGTGCCTTGTTCGCTTTCTTGTGACAGATCTAAATCGGCCAGCCTTCTGAGCAGTGTTTCAGTTTTTCGTGTTTTTGACATTTTTGGTGAGTCAGTTCTTTTGATATTTCTCTGTACGATTCATTGTGTGGAACAGAATCATTTTATGCTTTGGTTGCTGATTTTAACATATCATCAATCGTATCCGTCGAATTCTGTTCTGACACAAGAGCATGAACCAATTTCTTCCGCGTTGAAATTTGACGAGTTCATGTCAATACAAATCATTTCAATGGCGATTGTAACATCAACAGAAGAAGTAGTCGGTTTAATCTATATTTTGGTTAAATGATTCACGGTCATCGGAGCTCTGATTTAGGTTAAAATTGAAACCATTCAGTTGTTTACTCATGCCAATGACTCGCCGCAAACTTCCGATCGGCACCGCCGCTTTCGGAAACATCAGACAAAGAGACTTCTACTATGTGGACAAGACGGCTCACATACAGAAGTTATTTGATGATGGAGAATATTATTTTCTGTCCCGCCCGCGGCGGTTTGGCAAGACGCTGCTGGTCGATACGATGCAGGACCTGTTCGAAGGGAACGAAGAACTGTTCCGTGGTCTTCACATTCACGATCGCTGGGACTGGGAGGTCAAGTATCCGGTGGTGCGGCTGAGTTTTGGGGGGCGCTTCAGCAAGTTGGGAAATCTCGACAGTAGCATCGTCAGTCAACTGGCAGACATTGAAGAATTTGCCGGCATTGAACCGCCACCTGCAGCTCAAGCCGGACCGGACCGTCTACGGAGCCTCGTTCGACGATTGTATCGAAGTACCGGTCGGCAGGTGGTGATCCTGGTAGATGAATACGACCGTCCCATTCTGGATGTGATCGAGAATGAGGAGATGGCTGTTGAGAACCGAGACTGTCTGCAGGGCTTGTATAGCATTATCAAGGACTGTGCCCGCTACATTCGTTTCGTGTTCGTCACCGGGGTGAGCATGTTTTCCAAGGTCAGTCTGTTTTCGGGACTCAACAATCTGAAAGATATCAGTCTGCATCCGCAGTATGCCACCATCTGTGGCTATACGGATGACGACATTGATACGGTGTTCGCGCCGGAACTGGCCGGACTGGACCGTGATGAAATCCGCCGATGGTACAACGGTTACAACTGGCGGGGCGAGAACCGGGACCGGGATAAGGTCTACAATCCGTACGATATTCTGGAACTGTTCGACGCAAAGAAGTTCGAGCCTTACTGGTATAAGACCGGCACCCCGAAATTTCTATACCGGAAACTGATGCAGGCGGAGACCAGTCTGCATGAACTGGAACAGTGCGTCATCACCGAGCATGAGTTGTCGAAGCTGGATGTGGGTGAAATCGGTCTGGAGGCACTGTTATTTCAAACCGGCTATCTGACCATCGTGTCAGAGGAACAGGTGGGTTTCAAAACCCTGTACACCTTGGACTATCCCAATAACGAGGTGCGCCAGAGTCTGAGCGATGGTCTACTGGTGCACCTGGGACAGTCCGGGGGTGAGTCGACTGAATGGGGTCTGAAACTGTGTGAACTGCTCCGGTGCAATCAGTTTGATCAATTTGCCGAGCACCTGCACTCCCATCTGTCGGGCATTCCGTATCATTGGCGTAACAGCATCGCGCTGGTACGTTTTGAGGCATGGTATGCGGGTCTGACGTATATGCTTTTCCAGGCAGTCGGGGTGGAGGTCAAGGCGGAAGAGGCATCCAGTCGGGGGCGTTCGGATCTGGTGGTTCTGTATGGTGGACAGGTATTCGTGCTGGAGTTGAAGGTGGCGACGCGCGAAGGACAAGTGGAGAAGAAGCTGAATCAGGCGCTGGTGCAGATACGCAAACGCGGTTATGCGGACAAGTATCGACACCGGGAGGAGCCGATCCACCATTTGGCGGTGGTGTTCGGCTGGAAAGAACTGAATCGGGTAGCGATTAGAACAGAAAAAGCCTGAATCTTTCAAATGGCGCGGTCAAGAAAGGATTCAAGGAGTTCGACAGCTTCGAACTGTCTTTCCCGAATTTCGATTAACTGTGTTGATATCAATGGATCGACTTGCGAAGACAGGTTGCGAATTTCCTGAGGAATGAAAAAGCGATTGCATCAAACCTACAATGACAGATTCATGTTGTCTGAGATTCTTCAACCTGCGACTGGTGCATGAACTGGCACCATCACCGGCGCGGCTGACGCCGATCCGGTAACACTATAATTGGACAGGGTCAAGATATCTGATATTATCAAATCAAGCGTATCTGTCGAATTCTGTCCGACAAGAGTATGAACCAATTTCTTCCGCGTTGAAATTTGACGATTTCTTGTCAATACAAATCATTCCAATGCAACTGGGACATAAACAGAAGAGGTAGTTGGTTTATCTGTATTTTGGTTAAATGATTCACGTGTCCGGGAGCCTTGATTTAGGTTAAAATTGAAGTCAAGCAGTTATCAGACCCATGCCAGCAACCAAATATAAACTGCCTATCGGCACTGCCGCCTTCCGGAATGTTCGTCACCGAGATTTCTATTATGTGGACAAGACGGCACATATATGGCAGCTGGTTAACGAAAGTGAATACTATTTTCTGTCCCGTCCGCGGCGGTTTGGGAAGTCATTGCTGATTTCCACACTCAAGGAACTGTTTGAGGGTAATGAGTCGCTGTTCCGTGGTCTTTACATCCATGACCGCTGGGACTGGGAGGTCAAACATCCGGTGGTGCGGCTGAGTTTTGGTGGCAGTTTCAACCAACCGGGACTCGTAGAAAGTCGAATCATGAGTCAACTGTCGAGGACTGAGAAGTTTGCCGGTCTTGAATCGTCAACTCCAGCTCACACTGCCCCGGACCGTCTGTGGGAGCTCATTCAAGATCTTTACCAACACACCGGTCGGCAGGTGGTGATTCTGGTGGATGAATATGACCGGCCGATTTTGGATGTGATTGAGGATGAGGCGATGGCGCGGGCGAACCGTGATTATCTGCAAGGTGTATACAGCATCATCAAAGACTGTGCCGAGCAGCTTTGCTTCGTATTCGTCACCGGGGTGAGCATGTTTTCCAAGGTGAGTCTGTTTTCGGGACTCAACAACCTGAAAGATATCAGTCTGCATCCACAGTATGCCACTATCTGTGGCTATACGGATGACGACATTGACACGGTGTTCGCGCCGGAACTGGCCGGACTGGACCGTGATGAAATCCGCCGGTGGTACAACGGTTACAACTGGCTGGGCGAGAACCAGGATCAAGATAAGGTTTACAATCCGTACGACATACTGGAACTGTTCGACTCAAAGAAATTCAAACCTTACTGGTACAAGACCGGCACCCCGAAATTCTTGTTCCGGAAACTGCTGCAGGCGGAGACCAGTCTGCATGAACTGGAACAGTGCACCATCACCGAGCATGAATTGTCGAAGTTGGATGTGGGTGAAATCGGTCTGGAGGCACTGTTATTTCAAACCGGTTATCTGACCATCGTGTCAGAGGAACAGGTGGGTTTCAAAACCCTGTACACCTTGGACTATCCCAATAACGAGGTGCGTCAGAGTCTGAGCGATGGTCTGCTGGGGCACTTGGGACAGTCAGGGGGTGAGTCGACTGAATGGGGTCTGAAACTGTGTGAACTGCTGCGGTGCAATCAGTTTGATCAATTTGCCGAGCACCTGCACTCACATCTGTCGGGCATTCCGTATCATTGGCGTAACAGCATCGCGCTGGCGCGTTTTGAGGCATGGTATGCGGGTCTGACGTATATGCTTTTCCAGGCAGTCGGGGTGGAGGTCAAGGCGGAAGAGGCGTCCAGTCGGGGGCGTTCGGATCTGGTGGTTCTGTATGGTGGACAGGTATTTGTGCTGGAGTTGAAAGTGGCGACGCGCGAAGGGCAAGTGGAGAAGAAGCTGAATCAGGCGCTGGTGCAGATACGAAAGCGCGGTTATGCGGACAAGTATCGACACCGGGAGGAGCCGATCCACCATCTGGCGGTGGTGTTCGGTTGGAAAGAACTGAGCCGGATAGCGATTAGAACAGAAAAAGCCTGAATCTGTCAAGTGGCGCGGTCAAGAAAGGACTCAAGGAGTTGACAAGCTCAGGCGGTTTGATCCAACCACTACCACTGGTGCATGGTGATTCGCATTCAAGGGGATCGACAGACTCGAACTGCCTTTCCCAAATTTCGATTAACTGTGTTGATATCAATGGATCGACTTGCGAAGATAGGTTGCAAATTTCCTGAGGAATGAACAGTCAATTGCATCAAACTTACAAGGATAGAATCATGTTGTCTGAGAATAGATTACCTGTTGACGGCGGTTAAAATCCGGTCATGTCGAGCGTTTTGAAGAATTGGCAGATGAGACGATAGGTCAATCCCCAAACCACTCGGTGATCTTCGTCATTCCATCGAAAACCAGGAAATTCCCCCTCATAATCGGTTGGTCGATAGTCGTTGATGTGGTGATGGGGCTGTAATAAGTCGGTGAGTGGCACCCAAACCAGGTCATGAACCTCATCGTTGGGATAACATTGAATTGAGCG
Organism: Arenicellales bacterium; assembly: GCA_965116205.1. Lineage (GTDB taxonomy): Bacteria > Pseudomonadota > Gammaproteobacteria > Arenicellales > JAJDZL01 > JAJDZL01. The sequence continues at coordinate 2,062,192 of OZ220493.1, forward strand.
AGGCACTTCGAAGACGTGACTGGATATGATAAGACCATGCGCCAGACTTTGTCTTGGTGCAACAAGATCATCCAATCGTGCGAGGTAATTGCTGAGACTCAGGTTCACCCCAATTTCCTCGGACACCTCGCGTATCGCGGTTGTCAAGACATCAACATCGTGTTCCTCGCGGCGGCCACCTGGGAATGCCATCTGACCTGACCAAGGGTCACCATTACGCCAGGCACGTTCCATCAATAGACACTCGGCACCTCGCTTGCCCTGACTGAGCAGTATGGCCACTGCCGCCTCTTTTCGATGGGCCGTATCCTCAATCACCGGCTCGTTACTCTGCAATCGATTCCTACATTCAAACAAATCAAACATTTTTCAACACAATGTGGTTTGAGATCTGCTATCAGATTGACGCCTCAATCCCATCAGTTTATCTATAATCAAGGTTTCTAGAGTGTTAGCTTTGACAGGGAACCATTCAACCTGTCAGTCATTTCACAACAAAGTTCATTGGGAACTTGGAGGTAGAAATCACTTTGCTATCTCGCAAATTGATTGCAATGGTTGTTGCCGGCGCCGATACCTGTACTGGATTCGCTTAATTTCGAAACACTGCGTTCAGTCGTTGAGTGTTCTGCACTGATCGGTGCCATGCTCTTATTTATTTTATTGGTGCAACATACTTTCCTATCTCTTTCGGTCATTGAGTGGTGAAGTCATTGTAATTGACATCGTTGATCACAGTGGTTTTGGAGCGTAGGGCATGCTCTTTAAATGGATGGTGATTGCGCTGGGGGTATTTTTTATTGGACCAGAATCACGTTGATCGTACTGCCATTGTTTGCCCCGATCGTAGAGCAGTTGGATTCTGGCGGATCTGTTGCAAAAATCTGATCTGATTTACCAGTTCATGATTTTGGCCGCCGTCAACTTATAGATGAGTTTTTTGATTACATACCACCTTTTGAACTTGCACTTTGCTGTAGGAAAAGGGTTGTGTCACTTGAAATGAAGATTCAGCAGGTTTATGCAGGTATTATTCCCCTTGTCCCGCTATCGGTGGTGGATTTGAGTATGGTGATTGTATTATGGCTACCCAGCAAACTGCTGAAATAGTTGGCAGTCTACCATGATTGATCAATCAGAATTTAATGGTAAAACGGTGGGGTTGTTTGCCACCTGCTTGGTTGATCTTATCAGACCCGAGATCGGTTTCGCGGCCGCTCAGCTCATCGAAAACTCAGGTTTTCAACTCGACGTCCCAAGTTCTCAAACCTGTTGCGGTCAACCGCTCTACAACAGCGGAGATTTCAAAGGTGCTCGGCGAGTTGCTCGGCAACTGATTGATACATTTGCTGAGTACGATTACGTCGTCGTACCTTCCGGGTCTTGTGCGGCCATGATCAAGTTGCACATTCCCGAATTATTGGCTGAAGAATCTACTGAAATGTCTGACAAAGCCATGGCCATCGCCAAACGGACTTATGAATTGACGGAATTTCTAGTGATGACTGATGGGCTTGAAATTTCAGCGGAGTATCAGGGCACTTGCACCTATCATGATTCGTGCTCGGGATTTCGAGAATTGGGTATTCAACAATCACCACGCGATTTGCTCGGCAAGGTTGAAGGATTGAAACTGATTGAGTGTAACGAATCGACAGCCTGCTGTGGGTTTGGTGGAACATTCTGTATCAAGTATCCAGAAATATCGACGCAGATTGTTACGGAAAAAATCCAAAACCTCAAAGCAACCGGTGCAAAAATAGTGGTCGGTGGAGATCTGGGCTGTCTGATGAACATCGCTGGTCGATTAAGCCGCACCGGTAGTAATTTACGTGTTCTACACATTGCAGAAGTACTAGCAGGTTTTGGCCATCAACCGGCGATCGGACAGCCACGCAATTGATTGTGGGTACTGTTGTGGATATCACATCACCAAAATTCAAAGCCAACGCCCGGACTGCGCTATTGAATGAAACATTGCAGGCGGCACTTAAAAAATCACGCGGCGGTTTCGTTGACAAGCGAAGGGTAGCGATTGATGATCTACCGCAGTTTGAGGAGTTACGAGATCGCGCAGTTGACATTAAGAATCACGTTCTGACCCATCTCGATCAGTATCTCGAACAGTTTACGAACCAAGTCGAAGCGGCGGGTGGACACGTACACTTTGCCAGCACCGCGGCGGAGGGTGTGGACACCGTTATTGACATCTGTAAACAGGCCGGTGCAACTCGTATCGCGAAAGGTAAATCCATGATCGGTGAAGAGATGGATTTAAACGAGGCGCTCGAAAGGGAGGGCATGGAAGTCATTGAAACTGACTTGGGAGAATACATCATTCAGCTGGCGCAGGAAAAACCAAGCCACATCATTGCTCCGGCCGTACATAAGACGCGCACTGAAATCAGCGATCTCTTTCACCAACATCATGGAAAGTATGGACTGACCGAACGAGTAGAAGAAGTTGCTACCATTGTCAATGAGGCGCGCATGGTACTGCGCGAGCATTTTGTCAGCGCGGACGTAGGAATTACGGGGGCAAATTTTCTGCTGGCAGATTCAGGTGCATCAGTATTGGTTACCAATGAAGGAAACGGCGACCTTTGCAGTACGCTACCGCGTGTACATATTGTTACAGCATCCATCGAAAAAATAATTCCGACACAGAAAGACTTATCTGTGTTTTTAAGATTGCTGGCGCGTAGCGCAACCGGGCAGGAAATTTCGTCTTATACGAGCATTTACAGTGGTCCTGCACACGCGGGTGATATGGATGGGCCGACTGAATATCATGTGGTTCTGCTTGATAACGGGCGCTCGACGATGTTGCAGGGTGAGTTCTGGGAGATGTTGCGCTGCATTCGATGTGGTGCCTGCATGAATCACTGTCCGGTTTACCAGTCGATCGGTGGACACGCCTATGGTTGGATATATCCGGGACCGATGGGTTCGGTGTGGACTCCTTTGCTGGTTGGTTTGCAGAATGCGGCGAATCTACCCAACGCCTGCACGCTCAATGGGCGTTGTGAGACAGTTTGCCCCATCAAGATACCTCTACCAAGACTGCTGCGCCGGTTGAGAAACCAGATATTTGAACGTGGACTTGCTGACTGGTCGTCGCGCGTGGGACTGTCAATGTGGAGTGTGATCACCAGACATCCAAAACTGTATCGACGATCAATCGGTGTGGCGGCGTGGTTCTTGCATCGACTGGGTCGAAACCGTGGTTTGATTCAGCGTTTGCCGTTATCTAAGGGTTGGACAGAAAGTAGAGACTTGCCTTCCCCATCGGGCAAAGGATTTGTGACCAGTTGGAATACTTCGAAAAATCATCGACAGTAATTCAGCGTATTTACTTCGCTCATTTTTTCAGTTTCGTTTCTGTTTTTCAATGATTACCTAATTTCACATTTGGACTGACGTCGCGTGAATACCATTTTGTTCTGTTCAAGACCGAGAGTTATCATAGTGGCGTCAAGACAAACTCTTACCTTTGCTGTTCTCAATGTCATTGCATTTCTTTGTACTTCAAAGTTATATGATCTTATGAAATTGTCCTTCACGGTCGGTACTGCCTGAGACCTGCTCCGGTCATCATCGGACATGCGATGCAACCGGAGTCAGGTCTGAAATTCACTCTACCATGAGCGACTAAAATCTGAAGGACACCGCGATGTTGCCACTGAGCATGCTGTTGCCACCGCCTGCCGTGGTGTGATACACTGCTCCCGAAATCGCCGATTCACCACCGTTCCAACTCTTCGACCCACCGAAGCCCAGCCGCATCGACGTCGGTTTGACCTCCGACCGGGCAATGTCGGCCACTGAAACACCGGTACTGGAAATCGTCACCTGCCGTTTGGCATGAAAATCATGTTCAAGATCCAAGGAACCGAACAGCCGACAGCAGGCCCCGGAGGCATCCTTGTATTCACCTTCCAGCATCACGCCGTAGCGACCGGTCAGCCCCGAATCCTTTTTCATGACCACGGTGTCCACCACGTTCATCGGCTCCGGCGGAGTATTCTGTGGCGCACCGGTGCTGCTGATACTACTGGTCACTGCGGCCGTGTAAGAGGCCTTGAAATCCTTCATTGACACCGATGACCACATCAGGTCACCGCGCTGTGTCAATGCCAGGCCACCGAATGTCCGGCGCTGTGCCAGCCCCAGCCCCACAGTATAACTGGTGCCCTTGGTTTTCTGATCGATCTCAATGGAATTGCCGCCCACCATCTCGGTCGACATGATCTCAATGTCATCGAACTGAGTGCCGCCCAGCCAGCCATGCACCGATAGCCCGGCACCCAGCGCGCGGGCGATGCCAACACCGCCACCGGTGCCGAGCGCCTCCACTTGACCACCATCGGTCACCCGGGCCTTACTCTGGCGCCGATGCAGACCGACCCGGTAAACCCAGCCATTATCAGTGCTCACATCCACCCCGGCCGCAAAACCACGATGCGACAGCTGATAAGACAGATCCGCAGCCAGGGACTTGTCCAGGCGACGTTCACTGCTGCTGCCATCAAAGCGCCCCCAGCCCCGGTAGTCCACCGAACCGCCATCGTCCATCACTGCCATCGTGCCGCTCTGTGCAACCTGCGTTGCACCTGCCGCACCGCCGTCCGCCGAAATCTCCGGCTGATAGGTATCTATGCTGCCGGTCAAATCCCACAGCACCGAGGGCAGGACTTCATACGTGCGGCCGCGTTTGGATGGCTCGCGCACTCCCGCAGGCACCGTTCGCTCTTCACTTAATGAGCCACTGAACAACACTGAAAAATAATTGCGGCTGTACGGCGTGAGCTTCGCAGTGATAGTTTCCGTCATCTGACAGTCGTTGTAGAACCCGCAGGGAACTTTTTGCTCCAGCACCTTAGTGTCAACCACGGTGCCATCTGCCAGTGTCATCCACTCACCCCCTTCCTCGTTTCGATACACGATTTCCGTCTTGGTCTTACCATTCGTTCCACCGTTGGAAATGTTCACGATGTCTCGCCAGTTACGGTCAATCTCAATGCGCAGATTCCTGAAATTGGCATTGCCATCCGGGGTGTCAACTACCACCGTCCGATAATCATTGCCGATCACGGCCGGCCGTAGCACGGCGTCAGGACCTAAGTGGATGGTGCCACCCCATTTCAGGTAGAAAGCTCCGCCATTTTGTTCACCCAGAACCTTACCGTGAACGGTCACACTCTGTTTGCGCCGGGTGCTGGTATCACCTGCCGTAATCCGATCCGGCGTTTCCAGGAAAATGCCAAATTTACCTCTGTTGGCGGGGTTGATCGCCTGCACCACGCCATCCTTCTCAATAGTGACGGTGGCGGTGCCTTTACCGCCGTTGCTGTTGGCCGACACCACCTTGATCACTTCAGCTTTCGAATAGATCTCCCCACCGTGGGTGATGGTGACATCCTTTTGTGCCGCTGTCGCCCGGTTGTACTGAACCCAGACGAACATACCATGCGAGTTCACCGGCCCACTCGCGGTGCCAATGCTCGAACCCATCTCGGTGGTCACTCGGATTTGAGAATCGCCTTTGTCCTCTCCATCCTCGGTGGGCGCCGGCGCATATTCATCATGAATGTAAACACCTTCACTGATTTTACCGTCGATTTTTCCACCCTTTTTCATTGTGATTGTGATATCGCCTCCCAAAGCACCACTCCGGTAAACCTCAATGCCCCTAATCGGGTTGGGTTGAGTGAAAAGAGAAACTATGCCAGCCCGAGCATTGACATGCCCGGCAAAATTGATGGTTACGTCACCCTTGCTGCCATCATTGCCGATGTATTTGACGGCGCCAAAATTCTGCCTGTTGCTACGCAACGCGCCGGCCAGCACATCAATCCGTACCGGAACGTCAGCTTCAGATTTGACCCAAATCGCATTGTGTCCCGCATGAATGTTGCCGCGCGAGACGATCCAAATGCCTTTTGATGCGTTGTGGTTAGCCCGAACGGCGATACCGTAACTCAGCCATGCATCGCTAAACCTTGAAATCGGGGGAGTGCCGTCGATGTTGATTCGCTCCACCGTCACTTTCAGTCCACTCGTACCGGAGGGCACCAGATAGCCAACCACCGAATCGCCCACATCGTCCAACGCGTTGATCTCTGCAGTCGTTAGCGCATTCTTCAGGTTGGTATCGCAGGTGACCTCCGGTGCACGCCAGTCCCCCGATGTCAGGGTGGTGGGTTCACCACAGGCCTTGTTCTGACTTTGCGCGGGTGATGGAAGCAGGAGTAACAGTCCGACGAAAACGGCTGTTGAAAACAGTTGGGCAAATGAGTGTGTTACTCGCCCCCCCCCCCAGAAATTCTGGATCAATGCTACGCGCGGGCCGTGTGTCAGCAATCATTTTCAGAGATGTGGATTGCACAACGGGTCGGCGTACTATTATTGATCTTGGATACATGAATTTAGTCTCTCCTAAAACATATCTGAAAAATAAATTATTGAATGAAAAAACTAGAACGTATTGTAATCAATATCTATGTCATTGTCGTCTCTGGAATGATATAGGCACCGCCGGCTGGCGCAGCTGCTGTTTGACAACGATGATCGAGCGGTGCCGCCGACAGCCGCACCACAACGGTAGCTTTCGCACCCTGCTGAACGATCTGTCCAGTGTGAAGTGGACATAGTCAACCTACCGGACACTAGCAATGCCGAACTGACAATCATAACCGAATTGACGCCTTTGCAGGACCGAGTGATTAAACCCTTTGAGGTCAGACCGGCTTGATCTGTTCCCATAAGAAGAATAGGTAAAAGTTCCGTGTCATTACTATCCTCAAATCGTAAGTTTGAACAACCCATCCAAAAGGCGGAAAAACTGCAGGCACGAACTCGCTGAATCAAAGATTACAAACGGAACTACATTCTGTACAACAACTGACTGAGTTGCCACGGTTCTACCAAAGCGGAGCTACACGAACTGTCCTAGTCACCTGCAGTAACCTCAGGTAGATGAGTAGAGGCAACTCACTTTTAGATCTGCCGATTGCACGTCCGATACCTGCACACCCTGCTATCTGACAAAAACTGACATAGTATTTTTTAATTTAATGCGAGGTGTTTAAGATTTACCATATTATTGATGACAGTATTCACAAACAAGTATAGGAGTGAACATCGTGAAAGAAATTTATGATTGGATTCCCTGGTTTTCCAACCTTGCAGAAGCTGTTGAGAATGGTGGTCAGGATGACTTGATTAGGAAAGTTAAACAGGTGAACTGGGGGATTGATGAAGAATTTTTATTACGTTATGGTGATGAAAATATTGATCCTTTTTCGTTTTTTTATTCGTTGGCCTATCGCAATACTCGAAAATATCGACCGATTGTGTATCCCAGCGTCAACTCGGTATTCAATTTGACCGAATCTCTTCCTCCTTTCGATAGGTCTACATCATGGTTGTTTCCTACACCCCATGGTAAAACTTCTAGGCTTTTTCATAGTGGTGGTAAAGGTAATCCTGGCTTGCTGTGGAAGCTGTTTAGGAATGTTCGCCGGGGGTTAAAGCATGTGCGCTATTCAGAATTCAATGATGCACTTAAGATTAAATCCGTAGGGCCAAAGAAATTGACTCAAGCACTTTTTCTGATCAATCCTGCGGAATTTTTTCCTTTCATCAACACAAAATTTGTATTTCATTTCGATAGATTCATGAAATCGAGTTCATTTCAATGGGCCGAGTATCAACAGGTGCTTGAGGATCTCAGAGATAGCTTTCCAAACTGCGGGTTTCATGAAATGTATTTCTATTGTCACATCATTGATGCATTGAGCAGGGAAGGTGTACAGAAAGAACGAAAAGTCTACCAGATCAATACGCGTTTGGATGGTGAAGATCTTTGGCAGGAATTCAATCAGAACAATTGGGTTCGAGTCGGACAGGTAGACCACGACAGAAATCAACTAGGTCAACCGAAGATGGGCGACCTCGTTCTAGTTCGGACCGCAATGGAAGGACGAGGGATTGGCATTGTCTACCGGAATGACTTCACGGAGAATAACGGTTTTGATGCCAAAATTCACGTTGCATGGATTAACAAAACTAAGTGTTACCTTGAACTCAATTGGAACCAACAGCGCCTCAGCTCATTTAGTAAAGCATCCGGTCCATTCTTGGAGGCGTTCCGGAATTGTCAATCCTATGCACCGACATTTGAAGCAATTGACTACGACGATAAAACAAGAATGCAGGAGCCCCAAGAACCAAAAGATGATCCAGCCAAGCCTCCGACTCCCGATGAACTAGTAGTGAAACCAGTTGGAACGCTAAATGATTTAGCACATGGGTTGTATCTCACTGTTGAGTTTCTTGGGAACATCAAGAAGTTAATTGAAGAAAAGCAACAGGTTATTTTTCAGGGCCCACCAGGCACCGGCAAAACCTACGTTGCCCAGGAATTAGCAAAACATCTGACTAGAGGCCATGACGATTGCTGGGACCTTGTTCAATTTCATCCATCTTATTCTTATGAAGATTTTGTGCGCGGTTACCGACCGGCACTGGAGAACGGACAGCCGACATTTAAACTCAAGGATGGTCCGTTGCTCAGAATGGTGAATAGGGCTAAAAAAGTGGGTCAAGATCAGAAGTGCGTACTGATCATTGACGAAATCAACCGCGGTAATCTTGCCAAAGTGCTAGGCGAACTTTACTTTCTGCTGGAATACCGCGATAAACCCATCGAATTGATGTACCAGGAAGATGATGAAGAGCCGTTTCGAATGCCGAGCAATCTGTATTTCATTGGCACGATGAATACGGCCGATCGTTCCATTGCACTGGTCGACCTGGCGTTACGCCGTCGATTCGCATTTGAGGAATTCGATCCCTACAAAGAGCCGATTTGCAACGTGCTGGGTAAATGGATGCAGACAGTCAACTCAGGAAGTGTCAACTGGTTGATTGATCTAGTGAACTATGCCAATTCGAGGCTGGAAAAGTACAATGCCGCGGCGATTGGCCCCAGCTACTTTATGAAGAAGAAATTTCTTAACGATGAAGCTATTGAACGTATTTGGAAGCATGAGGTTTTGCCCTATGTCGCGGAACAGTTTTTCGGTGATGTTGACAAAATAGCAGAATTTCAATTGGATTCACTGAGAAAGAGTCTGTATGCTGAATCGGAATCTGCTACAAAAAGTATTGTAAGTAATACTGAACAAGATCAAGAAACAGACGATGCTGACAATAGATCTGCAGGAGAATAAACAAAGCGACCCGGTTTGTTTATCGCTTGAGCAGCTGGATGAGTTAATACGAGTTCAAGATGCACTTGGCATCAACTTACGCATTGAACCGATGCTCGGCAGCAAAAGTGAATATCGGTTGACACCAGGGTCGGTCATTGGCGCGTTTGAGACGGCGAATAGTTCAGTTTTCATCAAACCCAAAATTACGATCAAGCAACTAGTTTCATTACTTTGCTACACTATCGGTCAGGTCAAATTTCAAGACGATGAGTTTAACTTTCCAGAGGAGACAGCCCTGCCAGACGCACTCGCTCTAGCATTTGTGAAGGCAGCATGGAAGTGTTTTTCTCGCGGACTGTTGCATGGCTACCGCGAACGGGAAGAGGCATTGTATGCGGTTCGTGGGCGCATCATGTTTGATGCACAGGTGAGGCGGAGAAGTGGTGTGTTACTTCCGATTGAGGTGCGCTACGATGAATTCACCGACGATATTTTGCTCAATCGTTTGGTCAAGGCGGCTGCCTGGCGGCTTCACAGTCTGTTACTTACGCCGGACGCATCTAGACAGTTGGCACAAGTGATGGGTATGTTAGACGACGTTGAATATGTTGAGTTTTCACGGCATGCAGTACCGGAGGTAAAATTCGATCATCTCAATGAACACTACCGAGTCGTGGTGACCTTGGCGCAGATCATCTTAAGTTATGGAGCATTTGAAGCGAAGCGAGGAACGGTTCGCGCCTCCGGATTTGTGGTGGACATGGCTCTAGTTTTTCAGGAGTTTGTAACCGTTGCCTTGAGAAATTCACTCAATATTGCTGAGCACGAGAAATTCGGTGAACATCACATCAATTCACTAGATTCAAAGGGCTCAGTCAAGTTAAAACCTGATTTAACTTGGTGGAAAGGAGATCATTGTCAGTTTGTCGGCGATGTGAAGTACAAAACTGAAGTGCCGAATGCTGATCTCTATCAGTTGCTCGCTTATGTTACCGCGCTTGACCTCCCTGGGGGTCTTCTCGTCTACGCAGAAGGCGAGGCCAATACCTACGACGTTCGTCACTCAGAAAAGTGTCTTATGGTCAAAGCGTTGGATCTTTCGGGTGGTTTGGAGCAAGTATTGTCTAAGGTCGACAGTATTGCAACGTCGATAAAGTGTTTGTACGCTGCTGTTGACGACATTGGTTCAAAACTTACAGAGTTGAGTATCAGCAGCACTCATTCACACTGAGTGGGTGAATTGAAATGATTGGTCAGATCCGAACGGTAGGGAGGGTTTGCTCCCTGTCGTGTGCAGGTAATTGCGGCCGCCTGGGTGGCTAATTCGATAATCTGACGACACTCCTCCAGCGAGAGTTCTGATAGGCCAGCTTTCGTTGCTTTACCCAGTTCGTCCAACCCGCATAAAAGCCCGGCTTGAAAACTATCACCCGCACCTACCGTATCAATCACATCTATATTGTGAGCCAAAACCTCGAAACTCTCATTTCGTAGTGAAACTTGAGTGTTGTGCTCACCCTTTGTCACCACAATCAGTTGTACTGACTGAGCTCTCCATCGATCGATGACGCTGTCAATCTGGTCGTCCGGGAACAACAAATTCAAGTCTTCTTCACTAACTTTGATCAGATCGGCTAACTGAGCGAAATGCTCAACCCTTCGGCGCCATTTATCAAGGTTCGGTTCGATATTCAGGCGTAGATTGGGGTCGAGAGAAATTAATAATTTGTTATGGTACTGGTGAGCGAGTCGGAGCATTGATGAACCTGTTGGTTCAACGACTAAAGAATAGGAACCAAAGTGTATGGCGGTCACTGACTCGGGCACATTTGGCAGATCTGACTCGCTTACCGAGCAGTCGGCGGTTTCATAACCGTAAAAGTTGTAGTCCGGAACACCATCATCATTTAGGTTGATCAGTGCTAGGCTGGTTGGATTCTTTTTTCTAGTCAGAAAGAAAGTTTCGACTCCTTCGTTTTTCAGAGTCTGTTCCAGTCGACGGCCCAAAGGGTCGCTAGATATTCCAGTGAATAGTGCTGAACTGCAACCCAGACGAGAAAGGCCAATGGCTACATTGAAGGGTGAACCGCCAGCTTGTGCATCAATCTGAACCATTGCGCCAGTTTTGGCGGAAAGAAATAAATCGTACAGCGCTTCGCCACAACTTAGCAACATGATGAAACCTAAATTCGGACAAACTTAATCGCAGTTGGAACACTTGGCCGGTAAAAAATGGCAAATCATTGCAGTCCTATAGCGGACCGGCGCAGTGAAGCCGGTTCACAAAGTTCAGTTAGTTCATGAAACATCATCATTTTGTACAGTTACGAGCAATACAGAACTGTTGCTTTCAAAGCTGGTAGATGTTCAACGACTGATTTCTCGAGTCATATATTTTGCGTCGCGATGAAATTCGTACGTTCGAAACCAAAGAACTTCACTGGTAATTTCAGCTTTTGTCACTGTGGTCAATAGCAATGGTCTGACTATCGCTATTTTAGTGGATGGACGTTACATTCCCATCATAGTCGATAAGATCTCAACAAAATTCCCGTTGCCGGCTTTTTCATTGTGGAGGAGTGTAAGTCACGTTTTTTTACTTCATCTCGTTACGGTTCAACACCATCCATATAGGCTTCCACGGTTATTTGGCAACCATCAGTCCACAACCTGGCGAGCCAGCGTTCGAATGCATGGACGAAACGATTGGCCTCAATCAGGTCACCGTATAACTCATTTTGCTCCAACCAAACGCGCGGGCGTTCCCGCGCGGCTTTAGCGGTGGCTTGGAGTGTCGCCCAGAGAGGATCATTAGACTCGATAACAGTGCCATTCTCACGCTGGCCCTCGCACATTCGTGCCCACAGTGCCTCAACTAGTGCAAGTCCTTCAATTGGCGTTCCAGATTTGAGTCCGTCGCGCACGACCGGTAGAACAAATCCTGGATGTCGGCTGGAACCTTCATAGGCTACCCGTCTTGTTGTATCGGCAATGGTGGCATTTGAAAATCGCCGTTCAATCAGTGACAAATATTCTTCTTTTGTGATGTTCGGCACCGTTCTGACCTGGGGCAGAATCTCATTGCATTGTATTTTTCGAAAAAAGGCCCGAATCAAAGGTTGTGCCATGCAATCGGCGATGGTCTCAATGGACAGAAGTTCACCAAGATTCACAATAATCTGGTGCCCTGCATTAAGTACCCGCATCTTCATCATCTCATAGTCCGACACCTGCTCCGAGAAAACAGCGCCGACACGTTCCCATTCCGGACGGCCGGAGCAAAACTGATCTTCAATGATCCATTGACGGAAACTCTCGTGAGTAACGGGAGCAGCATCGTCAATGCCCATCGCCTGAACTTGCGCAATTTCGTTTGCACCAGTGACTGGCACAATACAGTCCACCATTGAGTTCGGGAACGTACAATGCGCATCGATCCACTCAGCAAGTGGTGGATCATTCGCTTGAGCAATCGAGATGACTGCCTGACGGAGTGTGTTGCCATTGCTTTGGATATTGTCGCAACTTTGACCGGTGAAGGGGCCGAATCCTTGCGCGCGGCGGCGCTTGAGTGCCGCTACCATCGTACCAAATACAGTACGCGGACTTTCCGGATGAGTAAGGTCGTGTTGAATGTCGGGATGTGAGTCGTTAAAGTGTTTGGTAAAAGGATCGGTATAGTAGCCACCCTCGGTTATTGTCAATGAAACGATTCTGATCGCTGGATCAGCCATTTGCTGAATGAGACTAGCATTACCTTTGTCGACCGGCGCGAAGTCAATCATACTGCCAATCACTTCTGCCGATGTGCCGTTGGGGTCCAGTTCAATCAGTGTCGAGAGATAATCCTGTCGCCGGAGTTTTTTTCGCTGGACCGCATCGCTACTACGTACGCCGGCACCAACGATAGCCCAGTCGTGATTGACTCCCTGTTGCATCAGACGGTGCAGATACCATGCTTGGTGAGCGCGCTGGAAATTACCAAGTCCGATATGCACAATGCCGGGGGTCAGGCGACTGCGATCATATTCCGGCCGTAGAACCTCGGGTGGTAAGATATCTAAAGTACGATTCGACAGTGGGATCATAGAAGCTAGGTAAGATTGTTCATAGCAGTGAAGTACAGTGGTTAACCATTTACCTCAGCAACTAATCCAATTGAACGTATGGCGCGCACATTCTGCCTCCATCGGATAGTGGAAAGATTACTCAAAGTAGCTGTAATGTGAATGGTTACTCCAGCGTATCGGTAGTCTCCTTGTTTCCAAGTTCAACGAGCTAGCGGGTGGTCGTATTCGGTCGGCCATTCTGTCAGTAGCACCGAAGCAAGAACTCAACCTCACAGCAAGGAGCATGGTCATCACTTTTGTTGCTGATAAGGTTTCGAACAGGTTGTCCCCGATTTGATTGCTACACTGTTTTGTGTCAGACATTTTTCAAGCTGTAGAATTATGAGAGGCGCAATCCCTGATCATCAAATCGATGAATGTGAGTAGCATCAGGTGTCAGGTAGATGGTATCACCCGGATGCATGCCGACTTCGCCGCCTGACCGTACGGAAATGGGGTGCGAGCATCCTTCAACATGAACATGAAAAAACGTGTCGGAACCAAGGTGTTCTGCTACGCTCACGCGGCCCATCCAAGTTCCCTCAGTAGCCGACGGCGTAATGTGTTCGGGTCGAATGCCAATCTCTGACGCGTTGTACTTTGTAGCTTCTTCTCCTTGTAGAAAATTCATTTTGGGTGAACCGATAAATCCGGCAACGAATCGATTTCTAGGGGTGCGATAGAGTTCCAAAGGTGTTCCCAACTGTTCAACTTTCCCACCCTGCAGAACGACAATCCTGTCCGCCATGGTCATCGCTTCAACTTGGTCGTGGGTTACATAAATCATCGTTGTCTTCAGTCGTTCATGTAGTTGACTGATTTCGAGTCGCATCCCGACGCGTAGTGCTGCATCTAAGTTTGATAGTGGTTCGTCAAACAAAAATGCAGTGGGCTCGCGCACGATAGCACGACCGATGGCGACTCGTTGACGTTGTCCACCGGACAGTTGACCGGGTTTTCGATCCAAGTAATCGGTAAGATTCAAAATGGCTGCGGCCTGTTCAATTCTCCGTATTTGCTCTGCTTGATCCAACTTAGCCATGCGCAGGGGAAATCCAATATTCTTGCGAACCGTCATGTGTGGATACAGCGCATAGGATTGAAACACCATCGCCAGTTCGCGTTTGGCCGGTGGTACAGCGGTGACATCTCGCCCATCGATCAGCACGGCGCCACGAGTGACATCTTCGAGGCCGGCGATCAGGCGCAGAAGCGTAGACTTGCCACAGCCGGATGGACCAACGAAGACCACGAACTCACCATCTTTCACTTTAAGATCCAGAGGCGGTATGACAGTAATATCATTGAAGCGTTTTTCTACCTGATTAAGTACGATTTGCCCCATATTTTCGCCTCATTTCACCGCGCCAAATGTTAGGCCACGGACCAGTTGTTTTTGGCTGAACCACCCGAGGATCAGGATCGGTGCGATCGCCATGGTTGATGCCGCGCTCAGTTTGGCGTAAAACAGACCTTCCGGGCTGGAATAGCTGGCGATAAAGGCGGTGAGCGGGGCGGCTTTCGCGGCAGTCAGATTCAACGTCCAGAATGCCTCATTCCATGCCAGAATAAAATTCAATAGGATGGTTGAAGCAATGCCTGGTACTGCCATAGGTGTCAACACGTATAGAATTTCTTCGCGCAGTGATGCACCATCCATCCTTGCGGCCTCCAGAATTTCACCGGGAATTTCTCTGAAATAGGTATAGAGCATCCAGACGATGATGGGTAGGTTAATTAACATCAAAACGAAAACAAGTCCGGAGCGGGTGTCAAGAAGGTCCAACTGGATAAAGATGAGGTAGATTGGATAAAGGACACCCACCGCGGGCAGCATCTTCGTTGACAGCATCCAAAGCAGAACGTCCTTGGTTCGTTTTGTTGGAACGAAGGCCATGGACCAGGCGGCGGGAACGGCGATAAGGATGCCCAGCACTGTCGACACGCCGGCGATGATTACTGAATTCCACAGATAGCGCAGGTAATCTGAGCGCGCCTGTACGATGGCATAGTTCTCAAGCGTCCAGTCAAAGAACAGAAAGAGCGGCGGGTCGGCGATCGCCTGTGCTTCGGATTTAAAACTCGTCAGGACGGTCCACAGCACCGGAAAAAAGATCATCAGACCGATACTCCAAGCGATCACTGAATGAACGATTTTGCGTTGATGGGTGATGTGACGCGCCATGTTTGTAAATCTTTTCAGCGATCCAAATTCTTACCGACGATGCGCATTAGGAATAGAGCGATGATATTGGCGAGGATGATCGCGTAGACACCACCGGCCGACCCCAATCCAACGTTCTGGCTTTCCAGCACGCGCTGGAAAATCAGATAGGTCAGTGTTCGAGTGCCAAAAGACCCTTGGGTGGTAACGAAGATTTCGGCAAACATGGACAACAGGAATATAGTCTGAATTAGAATGACAATGGTGATGGCCTGACCGAGGTGCGGGATGATGATATGGATGAAGCGCGCCAGGGGCGGCGCACCGTCCATCTCAGCTGCTTCCAATTGTTCGCGATCTAGAGATTGGATCGCGGTCAGTAGAATCAGCGTCGCAAAGGGTAACCACTGCCAAGAGACGATCAATATGATTGACAACAGTGAAGTTTGGCTGACCCACTCCAATGGCGCTAAGCCGAAGAACTTCCAGAGATGAGCTAACAACCCGTTCACGGGGTCCATAAACATATTCTTCCATACCAGTGCCGAAACGGTCGGCATTACGAAAAATGGCGCGATGATCAGAATGCGGACGAAACCCTGTCCCCACATGGGTTGATCCAGTAGGAGTGCCAGGAGAACGCCTAGTACCACGGTGATACAAAGCACACCGGCAACAATGGTGAGTGTTGCCTGAATACTCGGCCAAAATGAACTGGATGTGACAAAGCGAACATAATTGTCAAACCCGATCCACCCTAAATCGCCGCCGCGCAACGGCAGGTAGCGTTTGAACGAGAAGTAGATCGTCATGCTCAACGGGACGAACATCCAACCGAGAAGCAAAATTACCGCGGGCGCCATCATCAGGCGAGCGGTTGATCTAGAATATTGGCGAATTGACACGAAACTCGATCAGGCTAAAATCGGCATGGTCAGAGTGAGAACGAGCCGATCGAACGCGAGGTGACGAGCATCGCCACCCCGCGTCGTAAAATGTCATTGGAGTCAAGAGAGTTCAGTTGAATAAACCGATTTACCTCATTGAACTCCAAAAAAACCAATTGACCGGAGAATTAACGATCAGGTGGAGGTTTACCCATCAATAGCCAGCGGCTTCCATTTCGTCGGTTGTCAGAGACTGTGCTTTTGCCAGTGCCTCTGCAACTGTTTGCTGACCGGCCAGTGCAGCTGAAAACTCCTGGCCCACCTGAGTTGCAATACCTGCGAATTCCGGAATAGCAACAAATTGAACGCCGGTGTAAGGCACGGGATCAACAGTTGGCTGTGTGGGGTCTGCGGCGTTGATCGAATTCAGAGTCATCATGGCAAAAGGCGCTGCATTGAGGTAATCCGGGTTCTCATATAAAGAGGTTCGAGTTCCAGGGGGAACATTGGCCCAGCCTTCCTTCGCCGCAACAAGCGCGGTATATTCTTTACTCGTTGCCCAAGCGATGAACTTCTTTGCCGCATCCGTGGTGTCAGAACCGGCGGGAATGGCTAGTGACCAAGCCCAAAGCCAGTTACCGCGCTTGCCCAGACCGTTATCTGGCGCCAGCGCAAAGCCGACGTGATCAGCAACCATTGACTCTTTCGGGTTGGTTACGAATGAGGCGGCCACAGTGGCGTCAATCCACATGCCACACTTACCCTGTTGAAAGAGTGAAAGGTTTTCGTTGAACCCGTTGGTTGATGCCCCGGGCGGGCCGTAGTTGGTCATCAAATCCATATAGAAGTTAAGGGTGTTAGCCCAGGCATCACTATCAAACTGCGGTTTCCAGTTCCTGTCAAACCAGCGGGCACCAAAGGAATTTGCAGTGGCAGTCAGAAATGCCATGTTCTCACCCCAACCTGCTTTACCACGCAGGCAGATGCCGTACATCTCGTTGTCGCGGTCCGTCATGGCCGCCGCGGCTTGCTTGATGAAATTCCAAGTCGGTGCATCAGGCATCGTCAGACCGGCTTGCGCCATTAAATCGGTTCGATACATCACCATGGAACTTTCACCGTAAAATGGCGCCGCATAGAGTTCACCATCAACCGTCAGGCCAGCACGGATAGCGGGTAGGAGGTCATCCACATCCCAGTCACCAGGTAGATCATTCAGCGATACTAACCAGCCGTTTCTGCCCCAGATTGGCACCTCATAGGTACCAATGGTCATAATGTCGAACTGTCCTCCTTTGGTCGCGATATCCTGGGTCACTCGCTGTCGTAGCACATTTTCTTCGAGCGTTACCCATTCAACGGCGATATCGGGATGCATGGATGTAAATTCGTCCGTCAGTCCCTGCATGCGAATCATATCGCCATTATTGACCGTGGCAACGGTGACCGTCGAAGTGTGTGAGTCGGCATGAACTCCCATTGACACAGTGAGTGCCAAAGTAGCAGCCGCAAAGAGTGAGATTTTGTGTTTCATTTCATTACTCCTAAGGCAAATTATGATGTTATGATTATGTATGAGCAACGAATTATAGCCACTTGCTTGTTGGCTCTACCGAAAAGACGTACATTTTTTGGTAATGCTTTTGCTCGGGTCAGAATACACCTCAATCCATTACTCATAACTACTACAATCATACTAACGTGAGGAAATCAATGATTGTCGCAACTATCAGCACCGACCGACCGCCGGAAGAACTAGACGCAATTCTAGAAAAATTACAGATTGGGCAGGAAGTAGTCGTTACTCATCAAGGAATACCAGTGGCGCATTTGTCCTCCGTTGCCCGACGAAAGAAACCTTTACCACTTGATGAATTGGACGAATTTAGGGCGCGTATGCCGCGATTGGATCGTCCATTCGTCGAGCTATTGCGTGAGATGAAGGATGAATACCGGTAATCCAACAGTCCATCTCAATGATTTACTTTGATGCCAGTTTTCTCGTTCCGCTGAGTTTACCTGAAGATAACAGCGAATTAATTCAGAATTTTTTTCAAACGTTGTCAAAAGCCGAGTTGACGATGAGTGAGTGGACACGATTAGAGGTGACTTCAACGTTAGTTCAATCAGTTCGTGTAGGCAAATTGAAAATCGCAGAAGCGCAGGAGTTGATTTTGCGATTTGAGATGATGGTTAATGAAGATTTTGACGTCTTGTTGCCTGATATAGACGATTTCAACAAAACCAGAGAATGGCTTGCCAGTTTCAATACAAAACTTAAAGCGCCGGATGCGTTGCACCTTGCTATTGCCAGTAACCGCGGCGCGGTAGCCATTTACAGCCTTGATAAGCGGATGATTTCAGAAGGAAAGAAACTGGGCATGCCGATTAGTAACGGGCCACCACTGCCCGGTTATGGTGACTGATCAAGCTCACTGGTGAAGTTTCCATTTCGCCTATCGAATTGCACCTTGCCGACAGTAGGCTGGAAAATCCTGTTTCTGCTTGACTTATGACAACTCATATGAAAAAAGATTGTCTAATGCAGTTCGTTGCAAAAGGGCCGCATGTTCCCATTTCGCTCCTCCAGGCACACGAAGAAAATCGTGTAGTTTTCTTTTGTGGGGCGGGGATTTCCTATCTCGCTGGATTGCCGGGCTTCAAAGGGCTGGTGGAGCGGATTTATAAACAGCTAGGTGCAAAACCCAACGAAAGTGAAAGTGCTGAATGTGAGCAAGGCCGGTACGATGTCGCCCTATATTTACTGGAGCAGCGATATCCCGGACATAGAATTGCTGTTCGAAAATCACTGATCGCCGCTCTGCAACCTGATTATCAGCGTCCTGAATCTACCGAAACACATGCTTCACTGCTTCAATTGGCCAGTGATCGTAATGGAAAATTAAGACTGGTTACTACCAACTACGACCGAATATTTGAATATATCGCCAGCCGAAGCGAGCAACAGTATGATTCGTATGTTGCACCTGCACTCCCGGTTTCAAAGGTTAGCCATTGGAATGGACTCGTTTATTTACATGGTCTTTTGCCCCTTGATGAAAATGATGAAAATGCCCTGCAAAGACTGGTTCTTTCCAGTGGAGATTTTGGTTTAGCCTACCTCAAAGATAAATGGGCGGCGCGGTTTGTAAACGAAATCATTGGAAATTATGTCTTGTGTTTCGTGGGCTATAGCGTCAATGACCCGATATTTCGCTTCATGATGGAGGCATTCCAAGTTGATCGAATGTTGGGTAATTCGACACCTGAAGTATATGCTTTTCGACCATGTGGAACTGACCAAGGAACGTCCAACTTCGATGTATGGAGTTCTATGGGGATTGAACCCATTCCTTACGAACTCCAAGCGAATGATAACCGGCACGTATTATTGCATAGGACTTTGAAAGTTTGGGCTGAGACTTATCGTGATGGAGTCTTTGCTAAGGAGCGAATTGTGAATGATTATGCGCAATTACAACCATCGTCTAGCTCTCAGCAGGATGATTTCGCCGGACGTGTGATTTGGGCACTTGCAGATCAATCAGGCCTGCCGGCCAAGCGCTTTGCGGAATGTAATCCCACACCCTCACTTGAATGGTTGCCGGTCATTTTTGAGAATTTCTTTGGTTCCGGCCAGTCCAGTTACTTTGGTAACTCAATCCAAGCATGCGATGAAACCAACTCTAGATTCAGTTCAATGAATCAAGCGGCACCCTATAAACATACATCAAGATTTCTGTTCATCAGGCAGCAACCTGACTCTACCCGGAATGATGTAATACACGCTGTTGCCCATTGGTTAACTCGTCATCTTAACAATCCACTATTGATTTATTGGTTGGTAAAAAACGAGAGTCCACTGCATGTTTCGTTACCTAACCTGATCGAATCAAAACTAGACGAATATGACCGGTTGAATGGAGAGGGTGAAAGTGATGTGCTGAACGAGATACGTCAGAATTCACCGGATGCTATTCCCGACGATGAGACATGTGTCATTTGGCGTCTGCTGTTAAGCGGTCGCGTTAAATTGCCGCAGATTTATTTTGATCTTTCTACATGGTTGCATCACCTCGAACGCAACGGACTGAGCGCATCGCTTCGCTTGGAATTGCGAGATTTTCTTGCACCGATGATTGCGCTAAAAGCACCACTTAGCCGAAAAGAAAAAACAGAGGAAGCAAGTTATTCAAAACATTCCGGACAGAAAGTGAACTGGGAACTCGTGCTTGCGGCTGACGACGTTCAGTCTGTGTTTCGCAACCGGACTGACGAACACTGGCAAGCCATATTGCCTGAGTTGTTGGATGATTTTCAACAATTATTACGCGATGCGTTGGGTATCTTACGTGAGTTAGGCAAAGCAGATGACTACAGAGATGGGTCTTATGTTGATCAACCGTCGATACATCATCATTGGCGGAATCGAGGACGTTGCGATTGGGTGTTGCTGATTGAACTTTTGCGGGATGCTTGGTTCACAATTCAGAGCGATGAACCGAAGCGAGCAGGTCAGATTGCCATTCGTTGGTTCGAATTTCCATATCCTACATTCAAACGTCTCGCATTTTATGCGGCCAGTCACGATGATTGTATTGATGTCTCTTTATGGTTTGAGTGGTTGATGTCAAATGATTGTTGTTGGTTGTGGTCTGAGGAAACACAACGTGAGGTGATGCGCTTACTGGTACTACAAGGTAAACACTTAACTTCATTTCAGGAGCGACTTGAGGCCACCATTCTGAAAGGGCCGCCACGCAACATGTTTCCAGACCATATTAAGCCTGAAAGTTGGCAGTCAATGATAGAACTGTCAACTTGGTTACGCCTTGCTAAACTCAAAGAATCAGGGCTGAAATTGGGGGAAAATGCGCAAAATCGTCTGAATACTTTATCTGAAGCAAATCCCGACTGGCAGTTCACACCACACCAGAGCGAAGAATTTCAGGAATTCCGTATGTGGATGGTTGATACCGAAGATTCAGATTTGGACGAGAAGAGTGAAGCTGACACTGCGCCACTTGGTCGACGTGAATTGGTGCAGTGGTTGAAGGTTAGTTCACATCGCCAGAGATCACCCTCTTATTCGGACAATTGGCATGAGCTGTGTCATACACATACGTCTCTGTGTTATTCGGCTTTGAGCGACTTGACTAAAGAGGGAGATTGGCCAGTGGAACGCTGGCGAGCAGCATTACACGTTTGGAGTCAGGAGTCAACGGTAGAAGAACAGTTCTGGTGCAATATTGCCACACTAATTGGCGAAATGCCAGATGATAGTCTACGAAATATCTTACGAAGTGTTGCTCTGTGGCTAGACGCCACATCCAAGTCTGTAGGTAAACATAGATACCTTCTGGTTGAATTGTGTCAGCGTATTCTGCATCTTTCCTTGGCGACCGATTCGAGTATAGCCTTAAAAGATGAATTCATACAGCGTCCGGTGACTGATGCGCTCAACCACCCCGTTGGCATGGTTGCCAAAATATTATTGAATCTTTGGCTTAGGGGCGAACCCCAAGACAATGAACGACTACTGGATGATATTGAGCCGCTGTTTAGGAAAATCTGCACATTAAAGAGAAAACAACTCAGATACGGTAGAGTGCTTTTGGCTTCGCGGCTGAGTATGCTCTTTCGTGTGGACCAACAATGGACCGAACGGTATCTTTTACCTTTTTTCAAATGGAAAAAAGAGAATTTAGTGGAAGCTCAAGTGGTTTGGGAGGGTTTTCTCTGGTGTTCAAGTCTCTATCAACCTTTACTGGATGCTTTCAAGTCGGAACTGGTTGAAACTGCGAGTCACTATGACAACTTAAGTGAGTTCAAACAAAAATATGCTACATATTTAACCTATGCAGCATTGGAAAATCTGGATGGAGAGCATTTGGATGCGTATCAATCAGCTTTTGAATATCTACCGTCGGCAGGACTGCAGGAAGTAGCCGATACACTTACGGATATTCTGGAGAGTCATGCCGCACGGAGTGAGGATTATTGGTTCAATCGAATCGAGCCGTTTTGGCTAAAGATGTGGCCAAAATCACACGACTACCGGTCCAGTGGTATCGCTGCATCATTGGTATTGATGTGTATTGCAGCTGGGAAAAAATTCCCCAACACAGTAGAGTTGGTTCGTCATTGGCTTCTGCCCGTTAAGCACCCACACTATGCCATCAAACGACTGCAAGAGAGTGATTTGTGCACAAGATTTCCCAAGGAAGTACTTGATGTATTGAACTTAGCTATTAAAAATCCTTTGTGGAAATCTAGCGAATTAGGGCAATGTCTCACTGCCATTTCAAATTCGAAGCCGGAACTTTTAAACGACCCGAACTACCAGAGATTATTGAAATACGCGCTATAGCTCTCATTTGAAATTTTGATTCTAAATGTACTGCAGTTCGGTCTGCCGACTGGCATTGCGATTTCCATCTGATGTGATCGATCAAATGTCGAGTGGATCAGGTTTAGACTGAATTTCCGGATTGCAGTCGTTATTTTCAGATGTGCTCAGGGAAAGTGTGGCGTGGAATCGATTTTTGAGGATTTGTTCATTGGAACTTTTCTCGTGCGAAAATCAATGAACATTTCGATTGCATCTGTTGAAACGTTTTGAATAAGAATTTCTGTACACTTTACTTTCCTAGCATTTCACTGGGTCGGCAAGTGTTTAAATGCTTGTACAGAAACTGAGCTGACAAGATTTTGTGACTGAAAAACGTTATAAGCCATCTGCATGCCTAACCATGTTTCTGGCGATGACCCAAATGCTTTCGACAGCCTGGCAGCCATTTCTGCCGAGCAACTAGTTCGTCCATTAATCAAGTTCGACAGCGCTTGGCGTGGGATGCCAAGTGCCTTAGCCGCGCTTGTAACCGTCAAACCTAAAGGTTCGAGGCACTGTCGTTTCACGATGCCACCTGGATGTGGCGGATTATGCATTTTCATGATCGATTTCATCAATGGTTCCAGGTATCGTTTCGCTAGTCCAAGTCGTCTCGGATTCTATTTTACTATGGTGAGAAATTCAGGCATCATGGTTTTAATGCCAAAATTTTCAAAATCAACAGTTAGGTAGGTATCGTCACCATTAGATTCAGTATCTATTACCTTGCCGATTCCAAAAGTTTTATGTCGAACTAATTCCTCGAAACAGTTTGCGTTCTCTTCTTGGCTGTAATCGCTGTCTTCCTGATACTCTTCACACTCAGATAAAAATTCATCAGATGCCTCTGTTTCATTTGATTCAATCGAATGCAATGGATTATTGGTGTCAAACCAAACAATATCCCAATCTATTTCTTCTTCTTGATTGTAATTGTTATAATCCCACCAATCTTTACAATCGGATAGATACGCTAATGCATCATTGCTCAGTCGTTTAATTCCGAGAAGATGGGATAGATCTTTAACGAACCGTTTGCTAATTTTCAACTCCTGCGCGTTATCATCTATCACTGACGCAATTTCCGATCTAGACACCTCCCTAACGCTACGGTTATCCATGCCTCGGAATGGTACGCGTTTAGAATATTTGCCTACTGGCCAAACAAAGTCAATGTGGTCCTCAGGGTGTCTTTCTACTCGTTGTAGACATTTCTTAACTCGTTGTTGAATTCTTCTCCCGGTTCGTTTCCATCCATATTTCTGCGCCACCTTACGAGCAAGGTGTGGCAGTGCGATTGGCCATTCTTGGTCGACAATGAATTCAATTTGCTGACTTAGTACAGTCGTATACTCGGGATTGAAAAAATCATCTGGACGAGAAACTAAGCCGTCTGGTTCATTTGAATTTTCTCCTTGATGATGATGGTCCTCTTTTATCTCTTCTGTTTCTCCGAGTATCCTTAAATCTTCTTCAAGAATTTGATTAAGCTCACCATCCAGCTTAGTGACGATTTGATTGTGATCATGAAACCAGTCGGTTGACCATACACGGAGAATTGTCCAACCCAGTCCCTCCAAGACTGATTGGCGAATTCGGTCTCGGTCGCGAGCTGTTGCGGAGGAATGATAAGTTGCTCCATCGCACTCAATTCCCACAAGAAACTTACCAGCAATTTTAGGATGTACGACACCTAAATCTATACGGAAGCCCGACTCTCCGATTTGTGTGCGCACCTCCCATCCCTTATTCTGCAGTGCGTTTGCAACGGCTTCTTCAAAGATATTTTCAGCCGGACCGAGTGAGTCGTAGTCGTGTGAACGTGTAGTGACAGAGCCATGTTCGGCATAGTGTAGAAAATCTCTTAGATGTCTTACACCTGTAGAGTTGGTGCGTGTTAAATCAATTTGATCAGACTGAATTGATGAGAAGACATGAAACTCTTGGCGGGCGCGAGTAATTGCAACATTTAGTCTTCTCTCTCCGCCTGAGGGGTTAATGGCGCCGAAATTCATTGCAATTCTACCGTCTTCACCCGGTCCGAAAGTTATTGAAAAAAGAATGACATCTCTTTCGTCACCTTGAATGTTTTCAAGATTTTTTACAATTACAGGTTCTTCTTGTTGATCGGAAAAAAACCATTCAAACTGTTTATTGTTACGGCGGAAACCGTCAAGCAAATCAAGAATAAGGTTTTGCTGTTGTAAGTTGAAAGTAATGACGCCGATCGTTGGGCGCTCGTTTTCTGGTAACTGAAGCCATTCTGTCAGGCGTTGCTTCACCATGTTGACAACGGCCTTAGCTTCTTTTTGATTGAAGCGTCCTGCACCTCTGGCGTATGTGCCTTTGATTTTGTGCAACTTGATTCCAAACGCATTTGTGGATGGTGCTGGAAAAGTTACGAGCTTATTTTGGTAATAGCGGTAATTCGAAAATGCGATAAGCGATTCGTCTTGACTTCTATAATGCCAATTGAGGCTTTTGCGTGGTACACCTGCATGCTCGGCTTCGTCTAGGATAGATGGTAAATCTCCCTCCATTTCTGGGTAATCGCCATCTTCGGAATCAATTCTCGCAAAGAAATTGGTCGGGGGCAACTGTTTGGGGTCACCTGCAATGATAGTTTGTTGACCTCGGGCTATAGCACCTATCGCATCCCAAGTTGTCATCTGCGAAGCTTCATCGAAAATGACAACATCAAAGGCTAGGCGTTTATCCGCAGGAAGATACTGGGCAACAGAGAGGGGAGACATCAAAAAGCACGGAGCGAGTTTGCTAAAGGTTGTGGGAAGCTTTCCTAAAAGTTGCCGGACTGGCATAGACGGACGTTTGAGTGACTTTTGGCGTTTGAGTACTCGAAGTTCGGGGTCATTTATTAATCCATCACTAGTAGGCAAATTATGTACGGCCCGTCTTCGCACTTCAAATTGTGCCATACTCATCACCCTTTCATCAAGGCTGCGAAAAGTTTCAATCAACTTTTGACGTTCCCAACCAGCGAACTTACGGAGTTGGGCACTCGCATCAATCGCTAGTGGGAGCCACCATTGCGCGTAAGCGAACCTAAATGCTTTCTCAGTATTTTCCCATTCAATTTCACCACTTTCCAATGCTTCAACGAGAGGTTGTAAACCAGTATTTTTACTTTTTCTAGCTATTTCAACCCATTTTGCCCAATCCTTAAGTCTCAGATATTCATTTTCTATCACCTTGAGTTCTGAGATCGCTTTCGCAATGGTATGTTTCTTTGGGATTCTACCTTTCAAAGCTTTGAATTCAAGAACATTTTCTTCTACATTTCTCTCTGATGTGATATACGCTTTGAGTTTTTCCAGAGTAGTTTTGTCCAGTGCAGAAGCAAGTTCTGAAATTGCGGCGCTGAAACGATTTTTGTCCTCAATTTCCGAATTAAGTCTTTCCGTAACAGCTTGAAGTTCAATTGCTTGGCGAACACTTTCCGTTAAACTATCAATGTTAATTTGACCATTGATTTCAGCAACTTGTTTTAGTGGGTTGCTTTGAATCTTTTTGTCAAATTCGCGGATCTTGAAGAGTGCCTTGAGGTCTATGTCCGGATCTGATGCTCCATTTTTTGCATAAGTCTGGATCAACTTACGCACTTTTCTTTTGGCCCAAATTGATAATGGCCACATCTTGACTTGTGCTTCCCGCCAATCTGTATCCAATTGCTCAAGCGGCATGCGTCTTACTTCATCAATTTGATAATGTGCTTGAGTCGCCGCGCTAAATGAACTGAGTTCTTCGAAATCACTGGTGAATGTTTCTTTTAAGGAATTGAGGCGATTTGTAGAAATCTGCAAGAGAGAAGAAATATCAAGTGCAGAATCCGAAGTACGAGGTTCGAGAGCCTTAAGTTTCTTGCGTCGTTCGACCTCCAGATCAGTATCCAAAACCAATCCAAGTTCGCGCGAAAGAGTTTCTTGGGTTTGCAACAAGTCGGTAAGCGCCATTCGCAGAGAGTAAGCAGATTTTCTTATGCTTTCCTGCCATTGGTAAGACCATTCATTGTTGCGAATCAGGTCAAACTGTAGGTCTTTACCTACTTCCCCATAAATCTCTCCTAATTCGATAGCAAGTGCGACAAGATAATCGTAGCTTTTCTCGTCGTGTACATCTTTAGATGGAAAAGACAAAGCAAAATTAAAATCCTCAGCTGTCACGACAGAGATTGCGTCAAATACACTGAACCCCTGAGTACCTTTAGAGTGGAGTGCGTCGACGTAATCATTTAGCTGATCCCGAGTAACCTTCAAAGATCCCGTTATTCTTATCCATTCTTTACCGCGATGACTGCTACTTCGGTCCCAACCTCGTGTGAGCTGATCTATTACAGATCTTCGGTCTGTTTTGTGCGAGTGAAGCTCAAGCACCATATCGTCGAACCCTGCTGCCAAAAGTCTTCTATGTACGACATTCAGGGCGGCCATTTTTTCGGATACGAAGAGCACGGTCTTACCGCTACCAAGACAATTGCAAATGATGTTTGCAATCGTTTGACTTTTTCCGGTTCCTGGAGGCCCTTCAATTATGAAATCCACACCTTCAGCAGCTGCTACGATGGCGGCAAGTTGTGAACTGTCGGCAGGTAATGGTGTGAAAAGGTCCTTTGGATGGTAATTGCGATCAAGATCAAGTCTTTCAAACTCCGGCATGACATTTCCATTTGTCACGGAAGTGCCATCTAGGAGGTGTTCCACCAACCGATTATTCCGAAGCTGATCAGATCGATCAACAAGGTCTTTCCACATCAGGTGCTTTGAGAATGAAAAGGTAGATAACGCAAGTTTCTCTACAACCTCAAAACCAGTAATGTTACGCACTTTCTGGCGCATGATTTCAAACACTTGACAAAAATCCATTTCTTTCTCATCATCATTGCGATCAAGTTCATTTTCGAGTTCTGGAATACTCAGTGAAAAATCATGCTTTAGAAATTCAAGCAAAGTTAGGTTGATGCGAATATCATCCTCATGGGTCGAAATCGAAAATGGAGAGATTATTGAACCACGATTAAGCCTAACCGGTATGAGAACGATTGGCGCTTCATAAATTCTAGAATCATCCTCATTTTTTTTCCATCGTAAATATCCTGCCGCTAGAAAAAGTGTATTGGTACCCCCTTCTTGCATATCGCGATTAGCGAGTCGATATATGTTTGTAAAGCGATCTTTCATATCATTGCCAGGCAGGTCTACTACCAGCTGATTTTGTTCAAACGCTGTTCTGATAAATTCCTCTTCTATTTCCTTCTTTTCTGCAAAAGTTAAGTCTCGAGGTCTAATGAGGTCATTGTCTACCAGGGAACATCCACTGAATTTTTTTCCACCTTTGAGTTTATCTACGACATCTTTAACGCTAAAGCAACGAATAGGGCAACGAAATTGGAGTGTTTGTTTGGTCTGACGAAAGTTGAGGAGGCGATTTCGAAGTGTCAAATCAAGTAATTTTCGTTGCCACCGACTGATGCGGTCTTCAGGGGTCTTAGGTTTCTCTTCAATGACTTCATCGTCTGGAAGGCGAATACCTGAAATATCAACTATAGGTGGAGGGTTACCCTCAATACCATCTCCCTCTTTTTCCTCATCTACCTTGCTACGACTTGAAAGTGGGTAAATCCCTACGGCGCGACAGCTGGCAATATCAACAACCTTCAGAAAATCTGGGTCAAACTCTTCGTCGAAACGAAATTCTCCCTCTTTTGTGGCTTGCTTAAAACTGATGGGTGGACGTTTTGTCAATAATTCTGTTTCAATTGGAATAAATTCTCTAGATTGCACAGCTTTTCGGACAACTACTACATCGGGTTCTGTAATAGATCCGAAATTCTTTTTTGTTATCCAAACTCCGGTCCATGCATGACCCTGCGAGAATAGTACTACAGGATTAAGGCCGGCTTTCTCAAAGGTGGCAGCGAGAAATAGTGAGATGTCCAATTTCGTAGCAAGTTTTTTGTCAACAATTTCTGCTGGACTTCGAATTTTCTGACCTTTCGATTCGAAAGATTCCTGTGATTGTAGATTTGTCAATCTTAATGTGGTTAATGCTGACCAAATTGCACTAACCAGCAGTAAGACATCGCGCGGGTTTTTTCGCTGATAGCCATTCAGTGAACCGTCGTAGTTCTCTTCCTCCAATAAAAGGGCGGCTTTTCTTAAGACTCTATCAACACTATCATCATCCGGTAATACGAACGCCGCGAGCACTTCATCCACCTCACCAAGGCCACCCCATTGGTTATGCGCCAGCAATCTAATCTCGGACCGTTCAACAATTTGCTCATAGCCCGGCGCGTTCATCCGCAATTCAATCTCGCCCGTCTCCGCTTCGTTCAGGTTTTTCAGCAGATCATGGTTGAAAGTTACTTTTGTATCGGGTACTCTATATTTCGACCTTGGCTCAATACGATCAATTTTCCACAACTTATCACGAATAACCTCAGGTAATGTCTGAAATCGAATTTCAACTTCATGTAGAGGGTTATCAGTTTGATTTTCAACAGAGATTTCTTTGATTATGTTAATATTGTTCTGTGCGACGGCGAAGTTTACTTGCCGCACTATGTCGAACTGGAGTGAAATTCCAGGTGATAGAATTTGGTTGTCAGAGCTTCCGCTAACCTTCGGCATTGATCTTATGCGCTCCCACCAGACAAGAATTGATTCAATCTAATCGAATTCATAAAGTTGCTATCTTTAACCGGGTAGCTGTGGTTTCATCTGCATTCTCAAATGTGGGAAACCATTAATCTACAAAATTTTTCGTGGTACATCGCACAGGATTCCAGACTGCGCTGGCATCTTCGAACAGATTCACCTTGAAATTATAATCACATGCCATGCCGTGATTAAGGAGCGTTTCATTGAACAGGTTCAATTTCGATTTGTGAATTGGTATTAAGATGGCTTTCGGGGATTAGACCCAAGTGGGGCGTGGGATGTACTCGCTTTGTCTCAGCGAGTACATTCCAGTGTAACTTTCAAGTACCTTTACGCTGGGAATTTAACAATAATTTCGGTTGTCAAATAAGGAATATTATTTTGAAAAACGCATTTAGAATGTCGTATGGCAATTCGATTTTGAGTGTTTTCTTTGTTAAGTACGTTGATAGCCTAATCAAATTTACCTGAACTGAAATAGCAAAATGCAATTCATACCCAATGGCCCTGACGTCCCAGATGCTCTGCTACAGGCTCATGAGGAAAATTGTGTGGTATTCTTCTGTGGATCTGGCATCTCTTACCCTGCAGGCTTACCAGGTTTTAAGGGACTTGTTGACAAAATTTATACTTGCTTAAACACGACACGCCATGGCTATCCTGAAGAAGAGCTTGCCTATAAGAAAAGTCAGTACGACAGGACTCTTTACTTATTAGAGCGGCGTTTCCCCAATGGCAGAATTGAAGTTAGAAAAGCACTGTCAAAAGCGTTGACAGTTGAGCAGCTGACTACGGACGTCACTCAGACCCATCGAGCACTACTCAAATTGGGCCGCAGCCGAGATGGAAGGTTAAGACTTGTCACCACCAATTTCGATAGAATTTTTGAATACGTCCTTGAACAAAATAAAATAACGCGCCAACCATATACAGCACCAGCACTTCCTGTTCCCAAAATCAGTCGCTGGGATGGTCTTGTCTACTTGCACGGTTTATTACCCTTGAATTCTGATGAGGATAAATTTGCATTAGAGCAGCTCGTTGTTTCTAGCGGTGATTTTGGTTTGGCCTATTTGACCGAGGGATGGGCCGCACGATTCGTAAGTGAATTGTTTCGCAATTTTGTGGTTTGTTTTGTTGGCTATAGCATTCATGATCTAGTATTGCGCTACATAATGGATGCACTTGCTGCCGACCGGATGTTAGGTGAATCAACACAGGAAGTTTATGTATTTGGAAAATATGAATCTGGTCAAAAAGATATTGAATTAGATAATTGGAGATCTATCAACGTCTTACCAATTCTTTATCAAATTCATTCAGACAATGACAACCATTCGAATTTACACCAAACGCTAATTCACTGGGCAGAAAAATATCACCATGGAATTCAAGGCAAAGAACAAGTCGTCATCGAGCTAGCACATGTCCCGCCCTCTAAGAGTACCAGGCAGGATGACTTTGTTGGACACATGCTGTGGGCACTCTCAGACGAATCAGGACTACCTGCGAAGCGTTTTGCAGAGCTTAATCCAGCGCCGCCAATTGATTGGCTAATGGCGTTTACTGAAAATAAATTTAATTGCGAAGACTTGATTCGATTTGGTGTTTCATCTTTATTGCCCAAAGATAAAGATCTTCAATTCAGTTTTTCAAGCCGTCCTGCGCCTTATCAGTACGCTTCAAGGATGGCACTAGTGGGAAACAAACAACCTTCCACTTGGGATGCCGTGATGACTCACATCGCCGCTTGGTTGGTGCGACACCTCAACAATCCTTTTCTCATTTATTGGTTGGTGGACAACGGTTGTCAACTGGATGATCAGTTGTGTAAGGTAATTGAGGTAAAACTCAATCACTATGACAAACTACACCGCGAGGGAAAAGACGAAGAAATAAATCACATTAAAGAGAATTCACCTAACGCCATTCCCTGCGATGAAATGAAAGTGCTTTGGCGTCTATTGTCGGGAGGGAATGTAAAATCAACTCACAATGAATTTGGTTTATATGAGTGGATAGAAAAAATAGAGCGAGAAGGTCTGAGAGGGCCGTTGCGAATTGAATTACGCCAACTTCTTTCTCCCATGATTGCTTTGAATAAGCCATATCCCTGGGGCAATGAAAACGAAGACGATAAATTTTCTCAACGTTTGAGGAAAATAGTTGACTGGGAACTCGTACTTGTCTCTGACGACGTCCAATCAATTATTCCAAAATGGAAGGATAAAGAACATTGGCAAGACGTACTACCAGAACTACTGGCTGATTTTCAACAATTACTACTTGATGCTTTGAACTTTAAGCGCGAACTAGATGAAGCGGATGATCAGAGAGATGGTTCATATCTGGATTTACCATCAATTGAACCTCACTCGCAGAATCGAAGATGGTGCGATTGGGTGATTCTAATTGAGCTGCTCCGTGATTCTTGGTTGAGCGTTAGGAAAGACAGTCCTGCCAAGGCAAGTCGAATAGCTGAAAGTTGGTTCGAATTGCCGTACCCCACATTTAAACGTCTTGCTTTATTTGCGGCTAGCAAGGATGGATGCATTGATTCAACTCAATGGTGTAATTGGCTTTTGTCTGATGATTGTTTCTGGCTATGGTCTATGGAAACAAAGCGAGAAGTTATGCGTCTCTTGGTAGAACAAGGTCAACATCTATCCTCATCACAATACGCGCTTGAAGCAGCTATACTTGATGGTTGGTCGCGTAATTTGTATCAACTAAAACATGAGTTTGGCAACCGCAAACAAATTCTGAAATGCGCTGTTTGGTTACGTCTGGCTAAATTGAATGATTCAGGGCTGGAGTTAGGGAAAGCCGCGCAAAGTCGGTTAAATTTATTGTCATCCGAAAATTTATCATGGAAATTCGATGATCGCGAGAGCGAAGAATTCAATTTCTCGATAAGTACTGGCTGGGACTCAGATTCCGAGGAGAATATTCAGACAAATATTGCACCTCGCGAGAAGAGCAAGCTAGTTGATTGGTTAAGACCGGCATTACATTCCTCGCATCAATTTTACCACAAGGACGATTGGCGCGATTTGTGCCAAGATGATTTCTCACTTTGTCTTGGTGCCTTGACAAAATTAACTGAAGAGGGAGAATGGCCAGCAGCTCGTTGGAGAGCGGCACTACATGTTTGGAGTGCAGAATTCAAGTTGCGGCAACAGTCTTGGAACGGTGCGGCGCCACTGCTTAAGTCAGCATCTAACGAAATATTGCAGAATATTGCGCATAGTGTCGCATGGTGGTTGGACGAATCGTCCAAAACTGTCGAAGGAAACGAAAACACTTTGATTGAATTATGTCAGCGCATTCTAAATTTACAATTAGACCCAAGTTCTAGCACAGTACAAGTCAGTGAAGAATCAACTGAACGCCCTGTCAACGAAGCAATTAACCATCCCGTCGGACTCGTTACCCAAGCTCTATTGAATCTTTGTTTCAGGCGTAAGTTGAATGATGATGACGATCTACCTCTTGATATCAAACCTCTTTTCACGCAAATGTGTAATCCACAGATTGAACAATTTCGTTATGGTAGAGTATTGCTAGGGTCAAGGTTAATTTGGCTGTTTAGAGTTGATCAAAGTTGGACCGAGCAGAACTTACTGCCGCTATTCGATTGGAAGAACAATGAGGCGGAAGCAAAAATGGTATGGGAAGGTTACCTCTGTTTTGCACGCCTTTTTCGTCCCTTACTGAATACCTTTTTTTCACAATTTATTGATACAGCTAAACATTACCAGTGTTTGTGTGAATACCACCGACATTATGCGCACTTGCTTACCCATGCAACTTTAGAACGTAGTAACAGCAATGAGGCAACACAATTTCGATTAGCATTAAAAAACCTGCCAAATGAAGGATTGCAAGAGGTTGCAAGAACTCTCTCTGATGTGCTTGATAGCGCTGGAGTTCAACGTGAGGAATGTTGGGTCAATCGAATTCAACCTCTTTGGCAAGAGATTTGGCCGAAGGAGCAAGATCTTGTTTCCAGAGAACTTGCGGAGCCACTCGCTTTGGTTTGCATTTATGCTGGTAAGAAGTTTTCAAATGCTGTAGAGCTTCTTCATAGTTGGTTACTGCCAATAAAATATCCTCAGCACGTTGTCAGCCGGTTGCAAGAGAGTGGTCTTTGTGCAGTGTTTCCAAGAGATGCGTTGCTTTTGTTGGAAAAAATTATCAGAGAACCAAAGTGGCTTCCTTCAAAATTAGAGCAATGTCTAACTGATATTTCTCAGGCGATGCCGGATTTGGAAAATGATAATCGCTATCAGCAACTGAAACGAATTGCAACTTAAAGGATTGACTGTCAGGCAATGAGGTTAAATTTTCAGTTGATTTTTGATTGTTGTGGTCACGCTGCGAAAAACTCTCGCCACTAAGAATTTTCTTTCCTATTAATTCGTCTTGCTAACAGGTAATCATAGAAACGATGTTCTGCGGTGTTTGAGAATTTTCAATACAAATTGGTTGTGAAATAAGTGGTGGAGAGAAAGGTCAGAGGATTGTTATTGACAATTCCGGTGTCTGTTATGATGTTTGCCCCACCTCAATACTAGTATTTTGATTGAATCAAGGGGATTTTGAATGACAAAACTGAAACTAACAATGCCAGTTTACACTTCGCTAGCCAAGTTCAGTTTGACTTGTGCTTTACTGCTCGCAGGAACATGGGCATTTGCCCAATCACCACAGCCGGTACATGGCATTGCCATGCACGGTGCACCCAAATATGGTCCGAACTTCCAGCATTTTGACTATGTCAATCCAAATGCCCCGAAAGGCGGTACACTGCGAACTGCAACCCGCGGGACCTTCGACAGCTTCAATCCATTCATCCCCAAGGGTAATGCCGCCAGCACCCTTTCAATTGAAACACTACTGGTCAGCAGTGATGATGAAGTGTTTACCGAATACGGACTGCTTGCTGAAACGCTTGAAGTGCCGGATGATCGATCATGGGTGATCTTCAATATCCGTCCTGAAGCGCGTTGGCATGATGGGGTCCCGATTACGGCGGATGACGTGGTCTGGTCCTACGAAACACTGACGACGCAGGGGCAGGAATTCTATCGGCATTATTATGGCAGTGTCGAAAAAGTTGAAAAACTGAGCGAGCGCCGCGTCAAGTTTCATTTCAATGAAAAAGAGAATAGGGAGTTGCCATTAATCATCGGACAGATGCCCATCCTACCCAAGCACTATTGGGCTACGCGCGACTTTACGAGTACGACTTTGGAACCGCCGCTGGGTAGTGGTCCTTTTCGGATCAAAGATTTTGAAGCGGGACGCTACATCGTCTATGAACGGGTGGCAGATTATTGGGGGCGAGATTTACCCGTTAAGCGCGGACTACATAACTTTGATACGGAACGGGTTGACTTCTATCTGGACGATACGGCTATTCGACTTGCATTGAAGTCACAAGACGTTGACCTCCGTTTGGAAAACCAGGCAAAAGCATGGGCTTCCGATTACGATGTGCCATCGGTAAAACAAGGGCTACTGAAAAAAGAGCTGATTCGTCACCAGCTGCCTACCGGTATGCAGGCATTCATCTTCAACACTCGCCTGCCGAAATTCTCGGACCCAAGAGTTCGCAAAGCGTTGGGCTATGCGTTTGATTTTGAATGGACGAATAAGCAGCTATTTTACGGACAGTATACGCGTACGGAGAGTTATTTCTCAAATTCCGAATTGGCGGCAACCGGCAAGCCAGAGGGTGAAGAATTGGCCATTCTTGAGCGGTATCGCGACCAATTGCCCGCCGAAGTTTTTGATGCGCCGGTTCGTCCACCACAGACTGATGGTAGCGGGCATGCGCGCCGAAATTTACGCATGGCGTTGAAACTGCTTGCCGAGGCGGGATGGACAGTTCAGGACCTCAAGCTGATCAATGAACAGACCGGTGAGCAGATGGAATTTGAAATATTGCTGGTCAGTCAGGCCTTTGAGCGAATCGTCCTGCCCTTCACTCGCAACCTTGATCGACTTGGTATTGAAGTCAAAGTGCGGTTGGTGGATCAGAGTCAGTATTTGAATCGAATTCGTGCCTTTGATTTCGATATGATTATTGCCGGTTGGGGACAGTCCGATTCACCCGGTAACGAGCAACGTTCCTTTTGGGGATCCTATGCCGCTAATCTGCCGGGTAGCCGGAATTACGCCGGTATTGAAGATCCGGTGATTGACGAACTGATTGAGTTGGTGGTTCAGGCGCCGGATCGTGAGTCGCTGATTGCGCGTACTCGTGTGCTGGACCGTGTTTTACTCGCCGGTTATTACGTCATTCCAAACTGGTACATCCAAAGCGACAGAATTCTGTATTGGGACAAATTTTCCCGGCCCGACACAGCGACTCGATCCGGGGTCATGATTAGTCGCTGGTGGTATGACGACGACAAGGCCGGTAAACTGGTGGCGGCACAATCCGGAGCAACGTCCAACGACTAGTTGGACGAACGGAACAATCAGTCACTCAGCGTGTTTTCAAGCAACGCGATAGCGCCCTGAAATTAGCGGAGTAGTTGGATATGACGGCCTATATCATCCGCCGATTAATGTTGATGATCCCAACGCTGTTTGCAATCATGGTGATCAACTTCGTTGTGATTCATGTGGCTCCAGGTGGCCCCGTGGAACAGGTGATTGCTTCATTGAGTGGGGTCGGTGGGGACATTACCGAACGGGTAACCCGTACCGGTTCCGGTGAGGTGATCGAACAGCTGGGTGATCAGCAGATTGGTGTTGCGTCAGGTGGAATAACCAGTAAGTATCGTGGTGCACAAGGGTTGGACCCCGAGTTTATTGCCGAACTTGAACAGCGATTCGGTTTCGATAAGCCTTTGCATGTGCGTTTTTTTCAAACCATCAAGAACTACTTGCTTTTCGATTTCGGCGACAGTTTTTTTCGAGATCAAAGCGTAATTGACTTGGTATTGGACAAGATGCCGGTGTCAATATCACTCGGTCTTTGGACCACACTGTTGGTTTATCTGATTGCCATTCCCTTAGGTGTGGTTAAGGCGACACGCGATGGTACACCTTTTGATGGTTGGACAACGATTCTGCTGATTATCGGTACGGCCATTCCCGGATTTCTATTTGCCATTTTTCTGTTAGTCATTTTTGCGGGTGGTAGTTACCTAGACTGGTTTCCGCTGGCTGGATTGGTGTCGGACAACTGGGAAGAGCTGTCCTGGTTCGACAAAATCATTGATTATTTCTGGCATATCACGTTACCGGTCATTGCCATGGTGATTGGTGGCTTTGCCGGCCTCGCGATGCTCACGAAGAACTCTTTCCTGGATCAGATCAATCAACAGTATGTTCTGACTGCTCGTGCCAAAGGATTGGCTGAGCGCCGGGTGCTTTACGGTCATGTATTTCGGAACGCAATGCTCATCGTGATCGCCGGTTTTCCCGGTGCATTCGTGGGCATACTGTTTACCGGATCGTTACTCATTGAAATTATTTTTTCTCTGGACGGATTGGGGTTGCTAGGATTTGAAGCGGCGTTCAATCGAGATTATCCGGTGATGTTTGCAACCTTGTATTTTTTCTCGCTGTTGGGTCTGTTGATGAATCTGCTGGGAGATCTGATGTACACCGTCGTTGACCCGCGTATTGATTTTGAATCTCGAGAAACCTGACACAGAAGGGGAGCGGCAGACGATGCAGGATGCGCGATTTTTCGGTGTCGTCATCTCACCTCTCACGCAGCGACGCATTGACAGTTTCCGTGCCAATCGACGGGGACATTGGTCGCTTTGGATCTTTCTGGTACTATTTACGGCCGCTCTTTTTTCCGAATTTGTTGCCAATGACAAACCGTACCTGATTCATTATGGTGGAGAGCTATACTATCCGATTTTTGTCGCTTATCCGGAAACCGCGTTTGGAGGTGAGTTTTCCACTGAGGCAGACTACAAGGATCCATATGTAAGGGAACTCATTGAACAGGATGGCTGGATGCTATGGCCACTCATTCCCTATAATCATCGCACCGTGTCTTGGGACCTACCATCACCAGCTCCGTCTCCGCCGGATGCTCAACATTGGTTAGGAACTGATGATCAGGCGCGTGATGTGGTGGCCAGACTGCTGTACGGTTTTCGCATCTCAGTGCTGTTCGGCTTTACCTTGACGGTAATCAGCGCGGTCATTGGGGTTGCCGCCGGTGCAGTGCAGGGATTTTTCGGTGGCTGGATTGATCTGCTATGCCAGCGTTTCATTGAGGTGTGGTCCGGCCTGCCGACGCTTTATCTGCTGATCATTCTGGCCAGTGTCGTGGAACCCAATTTCTGGTGGCTGTTGGGCCTGTTGCTTCTTTTTTCTTGGATGGGATTCGTCGGTGTGGTCCGAGCGGAATTTCTTAGAGCGCGCAACTTCGACTACATCACTGCGGCACGTGCCTTGGGTGTTTCAAATACTCGCATCATGTTCAAACACGTCCTACCCAATGCATTAGTTGCTACTATTACTTTCATGCCATTTGTTCTGGCCGGTTCTGTAACAGTACTGACCTCCCTAGATTTTCTGGGCATTGGTCTGCCGCCGGGATCGGCTTCACTGGGTGAACTGCTCGCACAAGGTAAAGCCAATTTACAGGCACCCTGGTTGGGGTTAACCGGCTTTTTTGTCATTCTCATAATGCTGAGTTTACTGATGTTCATTGGCGAAGCCGTACGCGACGCATTTGATCCGAGGAAGAACTTCAGATGAACGCCAACTCGAACAGTGCAGGGGCAACTCCAAATTTGGTTAGAGTGCATGATTTGTCCGTTTCGTTCAAAACGATTGGTAGTATCACGCATGCAGTTAAACATGTTTCATTTGATATACAACAGGGTCGAACACTGGCCATTGTAGGTGAAAGTGGATCGGGCAAGTCGGTGACCGCATTGTCGATCATCCAACTACTGCCTTACCCGACAGCTTACCATCCAAGCGGCAGCATCACCTACGATGGTCAGGAACTGCTTGGAGCACCGCAGCATATTCTGGAAACCTATCGCGGCAACCGCATTGGTATGATCTTTCAGGAACCGCAGACGTCGCTCAACCCGCTGCATACCATAGTCAAGCAGATCAGCGAATCACTGATTTTGCATCGCGGAATGAGTAAGGTCGACGCTCGAGATCGTTCGCTGGAACTGCTGGAGCTGGTAAAGATTCGCAACGCCAAACAGCGCTTGGATGCTTATCCACATCAACTGTCTGGCGGGCAGCGGCAACGGGTGATGATTGCCATGGCGCTGGCGAATGAACCGGGTTTGCTCATCGCGGATGAACCGACCACGGCACTGGATGTGACCATTCAGGCGGAAATTCTGAAACTGCTGTTGGACCTACAGCAGCAACTCGGCATGTCATTATTGCTCATCAGTCACGATTTGAATATCGTCCGCAAACTGGCGGACACCATCTGTGTGATGCGGCAGGGTGAGTTTGTCGAGACCGGTACAAAAACGGAGGTTTTCAACACCCCGCAGCATGACTATACACAGATGCTGTTGGCTGCTGAACCCTCTGGTACGGGAGGTCAACCTCCCGCTTCAGCGCCGGTGGTTGCAGAAATTGATTCCCTCAGAGTGTGGTTTCCGATTCGCCGAGGTGTGATGCGACGGGTCGTAGATCATGTCAAAGCGGTTGATGATGTCAGCATTACTATTAGCGCCGGCGAAACGGTTGGCGTTGTGGGTGAGTCCGGTTCTGGAAAAACATCACTGGCACTGGCCATGCTACGACTCATTGCCAGCCAGGGTAGCATTCGGTTCATGGGTCGAGAGATTCAAGGTCAGACAACGAAAGACCTGCGCGAGATCAGAAAAAGTATGCAGATTGTGTTTCAGGACCCTTATAGCAGTCTGAGTCCGCGCATGACGGTCGCCGAGATCATTGCGGAGGGATTGAAGGTACATCATCAGGATTTGAGCCCATCGGCACGGGACGCGCGGGTGCTCAAGATTTTACGAGAAGTCGAATTGGATGTTGATACGCGACATCGTTACCCGCACGAGTTTTCCGGCGGCCAGCGGCAACGTATTGCCATTGCGCGAGCGATGATACTGGAACCGTCTTTCGTCGTGTTGGATGAGCCGACGTCAGCACTCGATCGTTCGGTTCAGTCGCAAATCATTGAATTGCTTCGACGTCTGCAACGGGTACATTCGTTGGCCTACCTGTTCATCAGTCACGATCTGGCGGTCGTGCGGGCGATGTCCAGTTCGGTTGTTGTCATGCAGTTCGGTCGCGTTGTTGAACAGGGTGCCACTGAACAAATCTACAACCATCCACAGGAGATTTATACGCAGACGCTGCTCCGTGCGGCGATGGATCTTGAGCCAGCAGCCGTCGATATCGGTAACGGGGAATGATTGATTTGTGAGTCGAATGGCTTGAAATAAATTTGTCCATTTTCATTCTGAATCAGTGCATAATGCAAAGCTAAGATGTTCGCCGTGAAAATGATGCGGGTTTCTGCACATTGCAATGCAATCGACAGGTGAAAAAATGGCTGAAAGTAAACTACAGTTGGGATTGGATTCCTTTCCAGTGCTGCGCGAAAGCGGCTGTTACTATGTAGATAAGACGGAACTGATCTACGATGTAATTGAGCACTGTCATTACAATTACTTTGCCCGCCCGAATCGGTTCGGTAAAAGTCTAATGATTTCCACTATGGCGGAACTGTTCCGCGGCAATGAGGAACTGTTCCGTGGGCTGTGGATCCATGAGCACTGGGATTGGTCGGTCAAGTATCCGGTCGTGCGCCTGAATTTCAATGGCTTCTATCACCAACCCGACAGCCTTGAACAGGCCATTCTATCTCAATTGCGTATGATTGCAGAGCTCGCGGGCATTGAGAGGTCCGTTGGTTCTGACATAGCCGGGCATGAGTTAAAAGTACTGCTTTATGAACTGCGGCGGCAAACTGGCCAAAACGTGGTGGTTCTGGTAGATGAATTTGACCGGCCATTTGTCAGTTTGCTTGAAGATTATCCGGAAATGGCAATTGACAACCGTAAATTATTACATGGTACTTTTGGGATGATCAAAGATAGTGATGATGTACATTTCATGCTGGTGAGTGGAACTACTCACTTTGCACCCATTGGTATGTTTTCCGGATTCAATCATCTACTTGATATCAGCATGGATTCTCGGTATGGCACACTCTGCGGTTTTACCGAAGCCGAAATT
Source organism: Arenicellales bacterium (assembly GCA_965116205.1). Taxonomy (GTDB): domain Bacteria; phylum Pseudomonadota; class Gammaproteobacteria; order Arenicellales; family JAJDZL01; genus JAJDZL01. The sequence continues at coordinate 2,102,861 of OZ220493.1, forward strand.
GAAACAATATTTCCCGCGGAATTAGAGGGACTTGATCGAGACAAAATCCGCCAATCGTATTCGGGTTATAGTTGGGATGGTGAGCAGATGGTCTACAATCCGCTCGATGTTTTGGAAGTATTGAAATCCAAGAAATTTGATACTTACTGGTTTGATATCAATCCGACGACATTGCTATACCGGACGATGTTGGACAATAATACCAGTCTCATGGAACTAGCCAAAAGTTCGGTCGATCGTTCTTCGTTGAGGCGGTTCGACATTGATCAACTCCGTGCGGAAGCATTGCTGTTCCAGATGGGTTTTATGACGATCACCGGCCAAGACAGGACGTACGATGACAACTCTTATATCTTGGATTATCCCAATTATGAGATACCACAGCCATTGAATCAAGGCTACCTCCTGCACCTCGGTAAAGAGTGGTCAGAATTGTGGCAACTCAGACAGAAACTGCGCAGTACGATGAAAAGTGGTGATGGTGAAGACTTCATGGCGCAGTTGGGACAGTTTATGACCGGCATTCCCCGGCAGTGGCCGCGCGCAGATGCGTGGGTTCGTGACCGGCTAGATCGTTGTGGTGCGTGGTATGCTGGGCTGGTGTATTCATTAATGTACTCGATCGACGTCGATTTGATGGTGGAGAACGTTGACTTTGACTGTTGGGGCAATCTGGTGATTTTTCACGCTGAACAGATTTTCGTGTTGGAAACCAAGGTGGTGTCAGGTGAAGAGCCGGGTGAAGAAGCGAGCGTGTTGGAAAAAACGATGCAAAAGATGCGCGACCGAAACTATTCGAACCAGTATCCAGACTCTGGTGACAACATTCACCTGAATGCCATAGTGCTTCATCAAGAAAAAAATGTGGTGTTGGCAAGTCAGACAGAAAAAATCTGATTGGTGTGTAGGGCCCAGACGAAGTGTTTGTTGCAGAGTTGGAAATGAATATTGATCCAACGCTATTACCTCACCATTGGTTGCCGCGACCACACCTTTTCAAGGATGATCATGTCAATATTTTCAGGCAACGGAAACCGGCGATTGAAATCAATTTGCGCGGTCGGAGCCTGATGCGCCAGATACAATACTCTCTGATTGAATTTTGGCAGTGAACCCTGACGCTGCCAAGTACAAATAACGATTTTCAGGGAAAATTAAGGTTTCAAACCTAGAGGAGGTAATTGACTATGGATGACCAATTAGGCGCTTTAGTAGTCATCTTTACAGAGTTCTACTATTGGCTGACGGTTGTCATCATGTTCTTGATTCACGTTGGCTTCTGTATGTATGAAGTAGGGGCATCACGCCGTAAGAACCACATTCATACATTGATGAAGAACACAATGCTGATTCCGCTGGTGACAATTACGTTTTTCTTTTTCGGTTGGTGGATTTATTTCGCCTTTCCCAATGGCCCTGGTATTACCGGTGGTCTGGTAGAATCGCCGCATGCTGAACCGTGGAGTCAGTTGATGGGTACCCATATGGGTGCCGGCGCGGATGGCTGGGAGCGAATTAACGGTGTCTTCTGGGCAGCGTTTCTGTTGTTCTCCTGGACCGCGGCATCTATCGTTTCCGGTTCGGTGATTGAACGCATTCAATCCGGTGCTTTCTGGATCTTGGCTGTGGCGATCGGTTCGGTCTTCTGGATCATTGACGCAGCTTGGGGATGGCATGCAGAAGGTTGGATGGTTCGTCTGCTCGGTTATCACGATGCCTACGCATCCGGAGTGATTCACGCCATTGCCGGTGGTTTTGCCTTGGGTATTCTGCTGGTGCTTGGCCCTCGAATTGGCAAGTTTGCCGCCGACGGTACCGCGCGCAACATCAATCCCAGAAATCCATGGCTGGTGGCGATTGGACTCTTTCTCATCTATACAGGATTCTGGGGATTTTATGTGGCGTGCAACGTACCCATTTGGGACATTCAAGCGGGTGACGGTGAGTTTTTCTCAGCCACCAATATTTATCTGGGGCCAACGACGCTGAGTGCGATTACGTTCAACTTTCTGATGTCGCTGTCCGGTGGGCTGCTGGCCGGCTACTGGGTGTCGAAAGGTGATGCCTTTTGGACTTATTCATCGGGCCTTGCCGGAATCATTGCAGCATCCGCAGGCAATGATCTGTATCATCCCATTCAGGCGATGTTCATCGCGATCGTGGGTGTTGTATTTATGTACAAGATGCACTACTGGGTCGAACGTCGATTCAAAGTTGATGATGCAGTCGGTGCAGTTGCTGTGCATGGCTATGCCGGTTTCTTTGGTGTGGTGGTCTGCGGTTTCATGCTGTGGGGCTATCCTTCCTCACCGGACCCGAGTTTTGCGTCGATCAATCCACTTGGTCAGATTCTCGGTGCGATCATCATGTTTGGCGTACTCGGATTTCTACCGGGATTCATTCTCGCTAAAATTCTGAACAGTTTTGGCATTCTGCGCATTCCGCAGGCGGTTGAAATTGCCGGATTGGATGCTGGTACTCAAGAGTTGATTGATGCGGAAGAGGCCGCGATCATTGAAGCCGAAAACGCTGCGAAAAGCGGCTGAATTAACAATTGGAGGTAAACTGATATGATGACTGGAGATTTTACGGACTGGGCCGGCACCATTGCCGACATCGGGCCGGTGTATCCATTTGTCGGAACTGAGTTTCTGCTGGTGATAGCAGGTCTCGTTTTCTGGGTTGCCTGGCATATTTCTGAACTCAAGTCAGAGGCGGCCAAGCTCAAGAAGGAGAACGACAAATTCAGTTCAAGACAATAGTGCAATAGTCAGATTCAAAAGCTGACGGCCAATGTCCCAATAGCAACAATCCCCTGTCAAGTACTGACTTGGCAGGGGATTTGTTGTTGAACCTTAAAATGTGTACTATGACCCTGTACACAAGATTGAAGAGTAAAGCAGTCGAGTGACTCTACCAAGCGACCGAAAAAAATCTAACTGCCAACGTTCTATCTTGATGGCGGATGGAACTGTTGAGGGAGATGTCTCAATCTTGCCTAGACGGTGCCTTATTCGCTGATTTGGATAGTTACTGGACGATAGTTGATGTGACTGTGACCTCTGTCGAGCCGACTGAAGGTTGGTGACAAGAAGAATGCTTGGGGATGGCTTGCGGTTGTACAACGGGGTTGTTCACGGTAAAGGTATATTCGTAACGCGCAAAAATTTGCAGTTCGGGAAAAAATTGATTAAACTTTCCCAATAATTTCTGACTCGGGAACGGGTAAACTGGAATGGTAGAAGTTTATTCTCAGTTGACGTTACCGATTTTGGCTGTTCGTTGCCGTAGCGGAAAGCAAGTATTTTGATGAAGCGGTTACAGTTATTTTATTTTGCTATTAGAGGAATGAAAAGACATGGATAGAGTTGAAGTACACGCGAATATGGATGGTGGATGGAGTCCCCTTGATTCCCCAGTGATTGTCGGCGAAAACTGGCCATCTAAAAAAATTGGGGGGGGGCGAACTGATGTCAGGTGGCTTGCCGCGGCAGTTCAGATATCTGAGGTTCACGTTGCTCGTGTGCCTGTCGGTGGTACTGATCATCATGACCGCAGAGCCTCCGGTGCATGCCCAAGGCGAAACCATCACAATATCCACCACATCGCTCTCGATCACCGAGGGTGATTCCGGTACGAAGAACGTACCGATTAGCATCAAACTCAACGATGCTCCGGGTGGTACTAATGTAGACTTTAGGGTTGAATATCAGAGCGGCAGTACGGCAACTGACAATACGAACAAAGCCGCTACTTCCTGTTCCGCACCAGCACCGGCGGGTGCAGACTTCTGTTACGGTGGCCCCCACGCGGCATCTAAACCGAATGAATATGATTTAACTTCAATAGGATGGGGTGATCGTCAGGGTCCTGTCGGCAGCAAAATTTATGTCAAGGTCTACAATCTGAAAATCATCGGTGACACGGATGATGAGGGAGACGAGACGATTAAGGTGCGCGTTAGGGGTGATGATCTAGATTTTGGGTGGCATAACATCGCCAGCAACACGCTCACCATCACCATCACAAACGATGATGGCACCGACCCGCCGGCCAAGCCGACCGGTTTGACGGCCACGGCTGGCAACGCGCAGGTAATGCTGTCGTGGACTGATCCGAATGACGACAGCATCTCCAAATGGCAGGTTCGCTACACCACCCGGATTTCGGGTTGGACCGGCAGTTCTTGGGGTGACATCCCCGGTTCCGATGCAGATACCACCAGCTACACGGTGACCGGACTGACCAACGACAGCCCCTACCGGTTTCAGGTCCGAGCAGTCAACTCCGGTGGCAACGGGGCGTCATCGAATGCGGTGACGGCAACGCCGGCGGCACCGGTAGTGCTGACTAAGCCGGCAAATTTTGCTGCCGCGCCGGGCAACGGACAGGTGGTGCTGACGTGGGATGACCCCCAGAACGCGGCGATCACCGTTTGGGAGCTGAGACAAAAGAAAGGGAGTGACAGTTGGAGTGATTGGACCGCCATTCCCGGTTCGACGGCCACCACCACGACGTACACGGTGCCGAATCTGGACAATGGTTCTACCTATCGGTTTCAGTTACGTGCGAAAGCCGTCAGCGTCACTGGTCCGCATGCGCAGGCGACGGCGGTGCTGCTGACTGCGCCAGCGAATTTTGCTGCCACGCCGGGCAACGGACAGGTGGTGCTGACGTGGGATGACCCCCAGAACGCGGCGATCACCGTTTGGGAGCTGAGACAAAAGAAAGGGAGTGACAGTTGGAGTGATTGGACCGCCATTCCCGGTTCGACGGCCACCACCACGACGTACACGGTGCCGAATCTGGACAATGGTTCTACCTATCGGTTTCAGTTACGTGCGAAAGCCGTCAGAGTCACTGGTCCGCCTTCTTCGGAGGCGACGGCGATGTTGGTGGTGCCGACGGCGGCGGGGGTGACGATCTCGACAGCAGCACTGACCGTGGCGGAAGGGTCGAGTGGCACCTATACGGTGAAACTGGATAAGATGCCGACGAATGATGTGACGGTCACGGTGGCCGGCATGTCGGGGGATGTGACGGTATCGGGTTCACCGCTGACCTTCACCACCACCAACTGGGCGATGGCGCAGACGGTGACGGTGTCGGCGGCCACCGATACGGATACCACGACTGACCCTGATGTGACGCTGACACACAGCGCGAGTGGCGGGGGTTATGGTGCGGTGACCATCGCTTCGGTGGTGGTGTCGATCACCGAAACCGTGCCGCCGCTGAACGATGCACCGATGGACGAGTCGGCGGCGACGCCGGCGAACGAGGTGCATTCAGCGGTGCTGCCGCAGATTGCCGGGGCCGTCATGTCGCAGACGCTGAACACGGTGTTGGACCGGGTGACCGGAGTGGCCGGTGGGGTGCCCGGCGGAGACGGCGTCCCGTTTCAAGCGATGCCGCGGCCTTCAGAGTTAGAACGGTCGGGTGGCAGTCGCTCGCCGATGGTAGTATTGTCGGGGCGGCAGGCCGCCGAACTGCTGGATGGGACAACGTTCAACCTGCAGGCGGAGGGTGTCGGCGGTAGCGGCACGCCGGCTCTCTGGGCCCAGGGCGACTGGACGTCGCTGAAAGGGAGTGATGGAGAACTGCACTGGGATGGTGAATTACGATCGTTGCATCTGGGTGGCGACCTGCGCGTGCGCGATGATGTACTGGTCGGTGCGGCGGTGTCGCGGACAGTCGGCGATCTGGATGCCGAGAATGGTGGCGTGCAGTCGACGTATGAAACGGCGCTGACGGCAGTGCAGCCGTATGTGGCCTGGATGGCGGCTGACGGTGCCCATCTGTGGGGAAGTATCGGTTATGGTGAAGGCGAGGTGCGGTTGCGCGAAGCGGCGATGTTGCGCCAGACCGACATGACCTGGCGCAGTGCGGCGGTGGGCGGTCGATACGTACTGCGCGAGAATGCACGGATGGTGGACGGGGGGACGACGCGGCTGGCGGTGAAAGGTTGGGGTTCGACGGCACGGTTACGGACGGTGGAAAACGACGGTCTGGTGGCACTGACGTTGAACACCACGCGGGTACGGGTGATGCTGGAAGGTTCGCACGAACAGTCGCTGGGTGACGACCGATCGCTGACGGCATCCTTGGAAGCCGGGGTGCGGTATGATGACGGTGATCTGGGTCGGGGTGCCGGGCTGGAAGTCGGTGGTGGCGTGCGCTGGCGCAATGCGGTACGGCGGCTGACATCGGAGTTGCGGGTACGAACGCTGGTGGATCATGAACAGGCGCGCGAGGAGTGGGGGGCGAGTCTGCTGCTACGTCATGAGTCGCAGGCCGATGGCAGCGGAATGGCAATGAGTCTGGGACTGTCGCGCGGTCAAGCGGCAAGTGATTTGGACTGGCGATTGGCTTCGGGTCGGTCGGCGGATGCGGCACTGGACGCGTCTGCGGTGCATCTGGAAGCCGAGGTCAGTCATGGGTTGCGGTTGCCGGGTGCGGGGGCACTGCTGTCGCCGTATGCCGGGTTGCGCGTACCGGAGTCGGGTTCAGGGATGATACGTTTGGGGACTCGTTATCGTCTGCGCGATGAGTTCAGCCTCGGGTTGGCGATGGAAAGTCGGCCGGGCGAGGTGGCCGTGGATGGTATCAGTCTGCAGGGTGCACTGTATTGGTAAAGATGTAGCGACAGGAGGTGGTGTGCCCTCCTCGGGTGTCTGTATCCAATCGTTTACAGGCACTACTCTTCGCTCTTTCACAGGGTTACGGCATGGTTTCCCGACTCGGAATAGACCAGTCATTATGATCTCGAAGTTAAGGGATGGAGAATTGGCCTGAGTGACCCTCACCGAACGGACTTCCGATTGCGGAAGAATACGCTGTTGAGGGCCTCTGTGAATGACGTTGGAGTTTATCTACTGTAGTCCACATTAATCCGGCACCTCCTACAATAGACCACGCGATCCATCATTATCAGGTTCGGAGATGAGCTTCGTGTGGAAACGATACTACAGGCTCCAAAAGAGCGGTAGCCTAACTCTCACTCAATAAGAATGCCAGAAGATTAGACTTGCCCGAAACTGACAAAACGGCAGCAAAATAAATTAAACTGATGAAATGGACACGGCTTGCTTCAAAACAGGCGCTATTTGGTGCAAAATATAGAGTTTTAATTTGATGACAGAATTTCATTCACAGGAGAGTAAGACCATGTCAGGACGACAAGAGATGATAACTGGGCTGGATTTGGCGAAGAGTGTGTTTCATGTGGCGGTGTTGAATTGCGCGAGCGAGGTGGTGTCGACCTGCAAGTTGCGGCGCAAGGAGGTGCTGGATTACTTTGCGGAGCGGAAGTCGACGCTGGTGGCGATGGAGGCTTGCGGCACGTCCCACTATTGGGGTCGGGAATTGACCAAGCTAGGGCATGAGGTGAGGTTGCTGCCGCCGAAAGCGGTGAAGGCTTATGTACAAGGCAACAAGAACGACCGCAACGATGCGGTGGCGATCGCGGAGGCGGCGTATCGCCCGGGGTTGCACTCGGTGCCGGTGAAAAGCGAGCGTCAACAGGACCAGCTGGGTTTGCACCGTTGTCGAGAGAGCGTGAAAAAGGAACGCACGCGAGTGCGCAACATGTTGCGCAGCCTGCTGTCCGAACGCGGTGTGATTGCCCCTCAAGGTGCCAAGGTGATGAGAGTGGCCGAGGAGGTGTTGGCTGAGGATGCCGCAGTGTTCAGCGAACCGATGCGCATGGCGCTGACTCGGCGGCTGAGCCATTTGAAACGCTTGGATGAGGAGTTGGCCGAGTTGGATGCACAACTCGATGAGCTGGTTGAACAAGATGAGGCGATGACGCGGCTGACTGGAATGAAGGGCATTGGCAAGGTGTGTGCCAGTGCCTTGGCGTGTTCGGTTGGCGATGGCAAATCGTTCAAAAACGGCCGGGCGATGGCGGCGTGGATGGGGTTGACTCCGGGTCATCATGGCAGTGGTGGCAAGAACCGCAATGTGGGCATCACCAAGCGAGGCAACGCGTATCTTCGAAAGCTGTATGTGCACGGGGCACGCTCGGTGGTGAGGGTGTGCGACAAGCACCAGGAGACCGACCGGTTGTGTGCCAAGGCACATCGGATGCTGGAACGCGGCAAGAGCCACAATCAGGTGGTGGTGGCGGTGGCGGCAATGATGGCTCGCATCAGCTGGGCGATGCTGGTCAGTGGGCAGCCCTATCACGCCGGTGGCGTGTATCGGTTGCCCGACACGATGACAGTCGTTGGTGGGTGAGCGGTCAACGGGTTGACTGTGGCATGAGTCAAGTAGCAGGTTAACAGACCCCCGGACTTGATGGCAGGAGGTGTGCAACCAAGACGGATACGACCGGACATTGCGAGGGCGCGAAAAGCGATTGAAGACACCAAGGGCTGAGCCTGCACGACGCCAAACCTGTTTACAACAGCGGTTGCCATGGGCAAAAACCGATAAACTGATTAGGAGCGTGGTGCGCGGATTTCTTCATGGCACGGGAACCGCAGTTGAAAGTTCCCAACGAGATGCCGAATATATGACTGCAAACCCGAGTTGTTTTCAGACGCAAGTTGGCCTTGCAATTAGAGCCGTGTCCATATATGTTGTACTGACTAGATCGAATCCGGTCACCCCGAAAACAGCACTGCACCCCAGTCGCGTTCATCTGGCCTGATTGAAGTTTCTACTATCAAATCAAAGCGCCGCTCTTCTTCCCCTGACAAACGACTCCTGAAACAGATATGAGCGCGACGGTAGGCATCGACAATTTTTTGCTCTCAATATTCGTTGCAAACACGTTCGCTGCTTATCTCATGCTCTTTTTTCTGGCCCATTTGTCCGTCGTCGGTGTACGAGCTGTACTCATGTTTCGTGAGCATCCCAGTTGGATTACACTCGGTTTTCGAATCTGTTGCGGCATTTTGCCACTCGCCGCATGCACCGTCCTAATTCTGATGTTGCTATCGGTAACTTGGAGGGAATTTGGATGGACTTGGGTTTCAATCGGTGTTGGTGTTTCGGTAACAGTTGGATTGGCCACCGGTATAGTGGTTGCCTATCTGTTGGGTCGATACATTGAACCAAAGATGGTTGAATATTTACATCGCCGAACGCGCTTGGCAGGCCTGCAAGACCATATATCCGATATTAGAGAAGTTGGCGAGCAACGGTCTGAACCTCCCGAATGTGATCTGGATCAGGTATTCAAACAGGCAATAGCCGAGCAAACCGTCTATCTTGGACAAGATCAGACCGGCCAACCGGTTAGTATTCCTCGTTCGACTTGGAAAACCAGTCATGTGCAGATCATGGGACCGCCGGGTATGGGTAAAGGAATTCAGGCGGGTGTTACCTTGACCCAATCCCTACAGTTTGGAGATGTGGTTTTCGTATTTGATCCAAAAGATGATGAATGGGCACCGAGTGTCTATCAGGCAGCGTGTGCATCAGCATCTGTACCATTCGAATTTGTAGACCTGCGTCAGCCACAGCCACAGATCAATCCGATTCTCAACGCCTTGCCGGAAGAAGTGGAGGAGATGTTTTACGCCGGGTTTGAATTGGGGAGACGAGGCAATGTAGCAGATTTTTACCGATTGGATGATCGAAAGGCCGCCAGACTGGCAGCTTCGTTTGTAACCGATTCAGCAATAACTCTCGCTGAGATTGGTAGTCAGGCAAAAAACGTGGGTGACAAAGAACTGATGACTGGTGGCAAAGCATTTTTCGCTGCATTAGATGAAATTAGCGAACTCAAATGTGTACAGACGAAAGAAGGGATCAATCTGGGTGAACGGCTGGCGCGGGGAGGATGTCTCTACATTGTCGGTTCGATGCGGAACGAGCCGATTATCACATTGCAGAAGATATTGTTGGTTCGACTGATTCAGTTGCTTGAGCGAAACAGAAATCGGCAACGACACTGTTCAATCTTCCTAGATGAATTCAGATACCTGATCAGTCTACCGGCATTAAATGCACTGGGATCAATTCGAGACAAGGGTTGCAATATTCTGCTGGCTCATCAATCACTGGGAGATTTTGCCAACTGTGGTTCTGATCTGAGTGAGGCAGCGGTGCGCGCCACAGTGCTTGACACTACTCCGATCAAATGGCTCTATCGACCGGCGGATTATGAGACAGCTTCGTGGATATCCAATCAAACGGGAGAAATTCTGGTGGCGACGCAGGTTCAGCAAGCGGCGAGGAACTTGGAACTGTCGGAATCTCTTTCGCCGTCTCGATCGGTTGGAGAATCAAAGAGAAATTTGATTGATGTGAATACGGTTCAAACCATGCCGAAAGGCTATGCGGTCTGTATTGGCGCAGGAATTCCCCAGCTTGCTTTTACCAAACCTATGCAGGTCAAGAAAATAACTCCCAGCGTTGTGAATGCAGCATTGACAGTTGCGCCGGGCATTGATCTGCTCACACGATTGGATGAGAGCATCGACAATTCCGAAGCTGCGGTGACTTCACCAAGCATTGACTGGGATGGTGACCCGAAAGAAATGCTATTACGCTACTTGTTTGCCGAGACCTGGACTCACGTCAGCATAGTAAACAAGTTGTTCGAACAGTCAACGGATACTCAGATTCGAGAACTATTGAATGAACTGTCACGAGCAAAGTTGATTCGGAAGGTTGAAGTTTCATTCTTGGAAGATTCAGCGTCTGAAATATGGGGAATCACCCGTCATGGTATTGCTCGAGTTCAGGAGAATTTGAATATTGCTGAAAGTCGAACAGCATTCAACAAACGCGCGGTTAATCCTACATCATTTTCCCACCAGTTGGACATACAGCGGATACGAATCGTGGCAGAGCGAGGAGGTTGGCAGAATTGGGGCAGATACAGTGGCAGTGATGGACTCCTGCAAAAAGGTCAGATTTATCCGGACGCGGTGGCTGTACGCCCGAATGGTTCAAAAATTGCCATTGAGGTGGAGCGTACGATCAAAACCAAAGATCGATATCCCAGGATTATGGCAGCGCATTTGCATGGCCGGAAAGTTGGCAGGTGGGATCAGATCTACTATATGTGTCCGAATGCACAGGTAAAGATGCGGTTGGAAAGAATTTTCTCAAAAATATCTGAAATCCATTACTTCGGTAGCACGATAAATATAACGGAGGCACATCGCCAACCTTTTCAATTTTTTGTATACGATGAGAATTGGGTATGAAACTCAAAACACGATCGGCGGTCAGCAAATCAGATTTTGCGGAGTTTTTCGAGAATTAGAAGCGAGGTCAATTGACCCCTGGGAATTGGAAGAGACGCATTGTCTGTTCATAGTTCTGCTACAATTTCAATCAAATCAAATTACTGCATTAAAACGATAACAATGAACAAGCTCAGGCTACCGATTGGTGAAGCGTCCTTTTCGGAAATCAGGAAACTCGGTTGTTACTATGTGGACAAGACGCCACATGTTCAAAAACTGATCGATGATGGAAAGTACTGGTTTTTATCACGTCCACGGCGATTCGGCAAGTCTCTGCTGGTGTCTACCCTGAAGGAGCTGTTCGAGGGCAATGAGAAGTTGTTCCGGGGATTGCACATTCACGACCAATGGGACTGGGACACTAAATATCCTGTAATACGTTTAAGCTTGGACGATCTCTATGATCAGCCGGGTAAACTGGAAACACATATCAACAGTCAACTGACCTGGGTTGAAAAATATGCCGGCATGGCTCCATCGAATAGGAACAACACTAGCGGAGCGGTTCGTCTGCAGGAACTGATTTTCAGTCTTCATTTCACCACCGGTCAACAAGTGGTGGTGCTGGTCGACGAATACGATAAACCGATTCTGGACCTGCTTGAAGATCCATCACAGGCCAAAGCCAACCGCGACTACCTGCGTGGCCTGTATGGAGTCATCAAGGGCTGTGCCGATCAGGTAGGATTCTTTTTTGTCACCGGCATCAGCATGTATTCCAAGGTGAGTCTGTTCTCGGGGATGAACATTCTTCAGGATATCAGTCTGGACCCGGAGTATGCCACCGTCTGTGGCTATACGGAAACGGATATCGACACGGTGTTTGCGCCGGAACTTGATGGATTGGACCGCGGTGAGATGCAGCGCTGGTACAATGGCTACGACTGGCTCGGCACGGAGAAGGTATACAATCCGCACAGCATCCTGCAGCTGTTCAGACTCCGGCAGTTCAAACCCCATTGGTATCGCACCGGGACGCCCAGTTATCTGTATCGCATGATGGTGGAGGGCAAAATCAGTACGCTGCGGCTGAGGGACCTTGAAATGGAGGAAGAGGAGCTGTCGAGTTTCGAACTGGAGAGAATCAGTCGCAATGCACTGCTGTTTCAGTGTGGTTATCTGACCATTGTGGATCATGATGAGCGGTCCAACGGCGTCCATTACCAGCTCGACTACCCCAACCACGAAGTGCAGTTAAGTCTGAATCGCGAACTGCTGCGGGCGGCCGGGTTGAGTCTCAGTTGCACCGAGAAGCTGGGAACACTCATGGCTCAACAGTTGGCAGACAATGATTTCGCTGCGTTCGAAAGGGAACTGCGGGCATTTTATGCTGGCATTCCCAATGAAGTCTATCACCATGGTGATGTGGCCGGTTATGAAGGGCATTATCTGAGTCTGCTGTATGCCTGTTTCACGTCCATTGGGCTGACCTTGAAGGTGCAGGAATCGACGGCCCAGGGTCGTTCGGACCTGGTGGTGCTACATGCTCGGCAGGTGTTCGTGCTGGAGTTCAAGATGGCGGCGGATGGAGGTCTAGACAAGGCAACGAACAAGGGGATGCGACAAATTCTGAAGAGAGGGTATGCAGACAAGTATCGGACCGGTCGGCAGCAGGTGCATCTGCTGTCGGTGGCATGTAAACGCAAGAAGCGCAATTTGGTGAAGATTCAGGTGAAAGGCATCTGAAAAGCGAAGTGGCAGCGGTGGCAGTCGCTGATGGTTGCAAAGGTGCCGCGAAAAACATCAAGATGGTTATTGTTAATTCTGATACGATGAAGTCCAGTGCTGTCGCCAGCAGTTGTTCATGATCAGTCAGCACTACGATACTGATTCAAAGTCGTCTAGTCAGATAGTCAGTGGAAACGGAAAGCACCTCATTGCTGTAGTGATACTAAAATAGCAGTAAATCAGTTGTCAACCCATGCGCCATCTCAAACGAAAACTACCGATTGGTGAAGCGTCCTTTTCGGAAATCAGGAAACTCGGTTGTTACTATGTGGACAAGACGCCACATGTTCAAAAACTGATCGATGATGGAAAGTACTGGTTTTTATCGCGGCCGCGGCGATTCGGCAAGTCTCTGCTGGTGTCTACGCTGAAGGAGCTGTTCGAGGGCAATGAGAAGTTGTTCCAAGGGTTGCACATTCACGACCAATGGGACTGGAACACCAAATATCCGGTGATCCGACTGAGTTTTGACGCCGAATATGGTGAACCGGATCTTCTTCATAACGAATTCTATGATCAGTTGGACATCCTTGAAAGAGTGGCCGATATTGACTCTGCTTTGCCGGTTCGTACTGCACCCGGGCGTCTGCGTAATCTGATCTTTGAACTTCATCGAAGAACCGGACAACAGATAGTGTTGTTGGTGGACGAGTATGACAAACCGATTCTGGACTCACTTGACAATCCGAAGCAGGCGGTGGCCAATCGCAACTACCTGCGTGCTCTGTATGGGATGATCAAAGGTTGTGCCGAGCAGATTCGTTTTGTCTTCATCACCGGCATCAGCATGTATTCCAAGGTGAGTCTGTTTTCGGGGATGAATATTCTTCAGGATATCAGTCTGGACCCGGAGTATGCCACCGTCTGTGGCTATACGGAAACGGATATTGACACGGTGTTTGCGCCGGAACTTGATGGATTGGACCGTGGTGAAATGCAGCGGTGGTACAATGGCTACGACTGGCTCGGTGCGGAGAAGGTTTACAACCCGCACAGCATCTTACAGCTGTTCAGGCTTCGGCGGTTCGAACCGCATTGGTATCGCACCGGGACGCCCAGTTATCTGTATCGCATGATGGTGGAGGGCAAAATCATTACGTTGCAGTTGAGTGATCTTGAAATGCTGGAGGAGGAATTGTCCAGTTTCGAACTCGAACAAGTCAATCTCAATGCGCTACTGTTTCAGTGTGGTTATCTGACCATCGTCGATCATGAAGTGCGATCCAATGGTGTCTATTACCGGCTCGACTATCCCAACCACGAAGTACGGTTAAGTCTGAATCGCGAACTACTGCGGGTGGCCGGATTGAGTCTCATTCGCACCGAGAAGTTGGGAGACCTCATGGCGCGACAGTTGGCGGATAATGATTTTGCGGCGTTCGAAACCGAACTGCGGGCATTTTATGCCGGCGTTCCCAATGAATTCTACCACCACGGTGATGTGGCCGGTCATGAAGGGCATTATCTGAGTCTCCTGTATGCCTGTTTCACCCCCAGCGGACTCACCATGCGGGTTCAGGAATCGACGGCCCAGGGTCGTTCAGATCTAGTGGTGCTGCATGCTGAGCAGGTATTCGTGCTGGGGTTTAAGATGGTGGCGGATGGGAACTTGGAAAAGGCAGCAAACAAGGGGATGCGACAGATTTTGGACCAAGGATATGCGGAAAAGTATCGGACGGGTCGTCAGCAGGTTCATCTGTTGTTAGTGGCATGTAAACGCTTAAAGCGTAATCTAGTGGAAGTCAAGATGCAAAAGACCTGCATGAACTAATAAATGTCAACGTTTCCATCGAGTGTATTCTTTTAGTCAAGAAGTAAAGTGAATGTTGGTTGTCTCATTCAGATTGGTTCAATTCAAGTTTCATTGTTGTCATTGATGATGTGGTGGTGACGTAGGGATCTTTATGCTCAATACTTCACGACCTCGGTATTGTTCAACTGGTAACGAAAATGAATAGATTCATTCCACTGTGACCGACTTGGCAAGGTTTCTAGGGTTGTCAACGTCAGTGCCTTTAATGAGTGCCACGTGATATGCCAACAGTTGCAAGGCGACCACGTGTATGATGGGTGATGTGTATGTTCCGGCGCGCAGTAATTCGAATACCTCTACTGAATCATCGCTCTTGATTTCCGTGCCGGCATCAGCAAAAACAAACAGTTTGCCACCTCGAGCTTTGACCTCCTGTATGTTTGCTTTGAGTTTGCTCAACAGATGATCATTGGGTGCGACGGCAATGGTCGGCATTTTTGCATCAATCAAAGCCAGTGGGCCATGTTTCAATTCACCAGCTGGATAAGCATCAGCGTGAATATAAGAAATTTCTTTCAGTTTCAGCGCACCTTCCAGAGCAATGGGATAGTGCGTGCCGCGTCCGAGTAGTAGAACATGATGCTTGTCAGCGAAATTTTCTGCTAGTTCGGCAATTTTTCTATCCATTTCCAATGTTGCCTCAATTTGTGAGGGTAACGCGCGCAGTTCTTTGACAATTTCAGCTTCTTGTGATTGAGTCATGCCATAGTATTTGGCCAAAGCGACGCTCAACAGTAGTAGAGAAACCAACTGGGCTGTAAAAGCCTTCGTTGAGGCAACGGAGATTTCCGGTCCCGCATCAGTATGGAGGACCAGGTCCGTCATTCGCACCAGAGAGCTGGTCGGCGAGTTACAGATAGCCAGTGAGTAGCCATAGCCGAGATTGGCCGCGTGCTGGGCAGCTGATAAAGTGTCAGCAGTTTCACCAGATTGCGACAGCAGTACCACCAGACAATCGTCTGGTACGCAAGGTTTGCGATATCTGAACTCACTAGCGATTTCAGTTTCACATGGAATACCAAACGATTCCAACCAAATTTTACCAATCATGCCGGCATAGTAACTGGTACCACAAGCTAAAATTCTGACAGCTTTGACTTTTGAGAATACCTCGCCCACCTTGTCACCGAAAGCTGCAACTTCGTTAACACGTTCATTAGTAATTCGTTCGGCTAAGGTATTAACGACGACGGAACCCTGTTCAAAGATCTCTTTTTGCATGTAGTGGGAAAAATGACCGAGCTCAACTGATTCAGCCGGTATTTTTAGTGGTTGTGATGGACGTCGAATGCGCTGACCGGATCGATCGTAAATTTCAAAACCGGAGTCCTTCGACATCAGGGCTATATCATCGTTTTCAAGTAAGATGGTGGCGCTTGCTAAATTGGGTAGTGAGAGCATGTCAGAGACAACAAAAAATCCATCATCACCAATACCAAGAATTAATGGGCTGTTGCGCTTGGTGGCAACAACTTTCTCGGGGTTGGTCAGTGAAAGCGCTGCAAACGCGAATGAACCCTGCAGTTTTTCAATGGTTTTACGAACTGCGTCTTTCAGGTTTAGCCCACTGTTGATGCCTTGTAGTATTTCATGGGCGATCACTTCCGTATCAGTCTCAGAGTAATAGGTTGCACCTTCGTTGATATGCTGCTCTCTCAACTCTTCATAATTTTCAATAATGCCATTGCATACGACTGCAATTTGGTCGTTACAGATGATGGGGTGGGCATTTTTTTCAGTGGCTTTACCATGCGTGGCCCAGCGTGTATGTCCAATGCCGAGTGAGCTACTCCATGGGTTGACATGGTTTAGCTCGGCGACAAGATTTTCAACTTTGCCAAGGGCACGACAATGATCAAACTGATTCTCGGAATTGATGACTGCAATGCCGGAGGAGTCGTAACCCCGATACTCCATGATCTGTAGACTGTTGATAATTTTTGGTACGATATTGGTATACGAATAGCCACCGAATATGCCACACATCTAACTAACCCCCTTTGTGATTAGTCCGTTGCAGTCGTTGGGGAAGAAGGATTTTGTTCACTGTTGCGACTCCGTCGGTTCTTCATGGTTCGCAATTCAGAGCGTTCGACTACCAGTTCTCCGGAATTTACAGTTCGGCTAACGGTCGAGCCGGCACCGACGAATGCATGGTCTTGGATTTCAATGGGAGCAATCAATGCTGAATTCGAACCAATGAATGCATGGTCACCAATGACCGTCGTGTTTTTCTTTTCTCCATCAAAGTTACAGGTGATGACACCAGCACCAATATTCACGTAATTACCTATTTGCGCATCACCAATATAGGCGAGGTGACTAATTTTTGTGTTTTCACCAATATTTGATGCCTTGACCTCGACATAGTTACCGATTCTAGAGTGTTCACCGATAGTGGTAGTTGCGCGAATTCTAGCAAATGGTCCGATCGTACAGCCCGCACCAATTTCCGCACCCTCGACGATGCTGTTTGGTCGGACTTCAACATCAGCGCCGAGGTGACTGTCTCGTATCACGCAATTCGATGCGATCTGGACGCCATCCGCTAAAGTAACATTACCTTCTAAAATGACGTTGACATCAATCGAGCAGTCCTTTCCCGCAGTACAGGTGCCACGCAGGTCAAACCGTGCTGGGTCAACAATGTAAACTCCATTCTGCATGAGTTCCTGTGCCTGATTCAACTGCAACCGTCGTTCGAGGCGTGCTTGATCAATTCGGTTATTTACTCCGACCGTTTCAAGAGAATCAGCAACCTGATAGGTTGCTACATCAACACCTTCGGCAACCGCATGACTAACAATATCCGTCAAATAATACTCTTTCTGAGTATTGTGGTTGTCCAGCATCTTCAACCAGCGGGCTAAAGATTCGGCCTGCACAGCAACTGGACCGGCATTGACTTCTTGGATCCCACGATCTTCAGGTGTGGCGTCTTTTTCCTCAATGATCTGTTGGAGGGTGCCTTGTTGACTGCGCTTGATGCGTCCATAGCCGGTAGGGTCATCAAGTCGGGTGGTTAAAATTGCCAGTGTACTTGTCTCAGCCAACTCAATGAGTCGGGTTACCGTTCCAGCTTGAATGAGCGGAATGTCACCATAAAGAATACAAACCGTGGCGGCAGTTGCGATGTGCGGCATGACCAGTTGCACCGCGTGTCCGGTCCCCAGTGGGGAGGGCTGAATCACCCAATTGATGTCGTCTTCTGGAAATTGCTGCCGAATCTGATCACCGTTGGCGCCGTGCACAATATGAATGCGATCAAAATTTGCGTTTGCTATGCGGTTGACAATATGTCGAATCATTGATTGTCCCACCAATGATTGTAGAGATTTCGGCCGGTTGGAGTGCATTCGCACACCCCGACCGCCGGCTAGGATGACCACTTCTGTTCGAGTCAATCCGTACTCCTTGTCGCCAGATTATTGTATGTGGGTGAACTCGCTGATTGAGTTTCGACTAACGGTGGGTTTTACGTAACTTTTGTAACGCACGCAACTGAGCGGCAGCCTGTACCAATTCTGCCTTGGCTTTAGCCAGTTCCAGCTCTGAAGTCTTATTTTGTAAGTCCTTCTCCGCCTGTTGCATGGCTTCTTTTGCTTTCGCCTCATCAAGATCAGAGGCCCGCAGTGCCGTATCTGACAGAACGGTGACCTGATGTGGCTGGACTTCAAGCAATCCGCCGGAAACGTAGAAAAACTGTTCTTCGCCATTTTCCTGTTGCACTCGAACTTCGCCCGGTTTTAACCGAGTCAGTAATGGCGCATGCTGTGGGGCAATACCCACCTCACCCATCTCGGCAGGTGCAAACACCATAGTGCCGCTTCCCGTCCAGAGTGCTTCCTCGGCGCTGACTATTTCTACGTTGATGGTTGACATTGCACGGATAAACTAAAGTTCACAGACCGGTTAAGCTGCCTGTTGATGAGATTCAACGACTTCTTCGATCGGTCCTACCATGTAAAACGCTTGTTCAGGAATGTGATCGTACTCCCCATCAACAATGCCTTGAAAGCCCTTGATGGTTTCGGCCAAAGGTACGTATTTTCCGGCACTACCGGTGAATGTTTCGGCGACGAAGAATGGTTGAGACAGAAAGCGTTGGATTTTACGCGCCCGGGAGACGATTCGTTTGTCTTCTTCGGACAGTTCATCCATACCTAAAATCGCAATGATGTCGCGCAGTTCTTTATAGCGTTGCAAGGTCCCCTGTACCGCTCGCGCCGTATCATAGTGTTCCTGCCCCACTACCAAAGGGTCCAACTGTCGGCTGGTCGAGTCGAGTGGGTCCACGGCCGGGTAAATGCCAAGTTCGGCAATTTGTCGAGACAGTACCAGTGTTGCATCAAGATGTGCGAAGGTCGTGGCCGGCGAGGGATCGGTCAAATCATCTGCTGGAACATAAACGGCCTGAAACGAGGTAATTGACCCGGTGCGCGTGGAAGTGATTCGTTCCTGCAGAATTCCCATTTCCGCCGCCAAGGTTGGCTGATACCCCACTGCCGAAGGCATTCTGCCGAGTAGTGCAGATACTTCTACTCCCGCCAGTGTATATCGATAGATGTTATCAATAAACAGTAGCACATCGCGGCCTTCATCCCGAAAATACTCAGAGATCGTCAAACCGGCGAGAGCTACCCGCAATCGGTTACCGGGTGGTTCGTTCATCTGTCCATAGACCAGGGCCACTTTATTGAGGACATCAGCTTCGCGCATTTCGTGATAAAAGTCATTGCCTTCGCGAGTACGTTCACCGACTCCGGCAAACACTGAATACCCGGCATGTTCGATGGCAATGTTACGAATGAGTTCCATCAGGGTTACGGTCTTACCGACTCCGGCGCCACCAAAGAGACCTATTTTTCCACCTTTGGCAATCGGCATGATGAGGTCAATGACTTTGATGCCGGTTTCAAGAATTTCGACAGCGGTCGCCTGCTCGGTAAAACCGGGCGCTTTACGATGAATGGGCCAATGATTTTCAGCTTCAACCGGACCTGCTTCATCAACCGGTTCGCCCAAGACATTCATGATTCTGCCAAGGGTCGGTTCCCCAACGGGGACTAAGATCGGTTCGCCGGTATTGGTCACTGACAACCCGCGTTGCAGACCATCGCTGGAGCCCATGGCGATGGTGCGGACTACGCCGTCGCCCATCTGCTGTTGAACTTCCAGCGTCAGTCCGGTATCATCAACCGTAAGTGCATGGTAAACTTTTGGAACTTCTGCCCGCGGAAACTCCACGTCGACTACTGCGCCAATGATTTCGACAATTTTCCCTTGTGTCATGGTATCCTCTTATTTGCTGGGAATGAGTCCAATTTTTCGTTTCTTTTCAGTCAATGGATGGCACCGGCATTACACGGCGGCCGCGCCACTGACAATTTCAGAAATTTCCTGTGTAATGGCCGCCTGGCGGGCCTTGTTGTAAATCAGTTGTAATTCATCAATCAGGTTGCCGGCGTTGTCCGATGCCGCTTTCATGGCGACCATGCGTGCCGACTGCTCACAGGCAATGTTCTCTACCACCGTCTGGTAGACAATGGATTCCATGTAGCGCTGCATCAGTGAATTGACGATCAGACGGGACTCCGGTTCATACAGATAGTCCCAGTAGGCCGGCAGTGTTTCACTACCGGCATCTTCACCTTGAATCGGCAGAATCTGCGCGATCTGTGGTTGCTGAGTCATGGTATTAACGAAACGGTTTCCGACCAAGTAGAGCCGGTCTATTTTTTCTTCTTCAAACGCATCAAGCATCACTTTAATCGAACCGATCAGTTCGTTAATCTGAGGCGCATCGCCCAAGTGTGTCGCCTGACATAATATTTCACCGCCCAGTCGCCGAAAGAATCCCAAGCCTTTGTTGCCGATAATGCCAAATTTGATGGGAATGTTTTGGTCATTCCATGTCACCAACTCCTCAAGCACGCCGCGAAACAGATTGATGTTCAATCCGCCACAGAGTCCACGGTCTGAACTGACGATGATGTAACCAACGGCAGATACTTCTCTTTCTATGGAGTAGACGTGTTTGTACTCTAGTCGGGCTTTTCTGACATGTGCAATCACTCGTCGAATGGCATCGGCGTAGGGTCGGGCCGCGCGCATACGTTCCTGTGCCCGTCGCATTTTACTGGCCGCGACCATCTCCATGGCCGAAGTGATCTTCTGCGTATTCTGGATACTGCGAATTTTCGTGCGTATTTCCTTTGCGCCAGCCATGCTTCGTCATTCCTGCTCGGTTACGGATTTCAATCTTTACCAGGAACCGTTTTTCACAAAATCGTCCAGCGCAGCTTTCATTGATTCGGCAACTTCGTCGTTGTAGACCGGCTGTTCATTGATACTGGCCAGCAGCTCTGCATAGTTGGAGCGTAAATAAGCGCGCATGGCGTGTTCAAAGGGTACGACTTGAGTGACTTCCAACTCGTCCAGGTAACCTTCATTGGCGGCAAATAGTGCGAAAGACATCTCAGCAACCGACTGCGGTTCATACTGTGGCTGTTTCATCATTTCAGTGACACGCTGGCCACGTTCCAGCTGTTTGCGGGTCGCTTCATCCAGATCTGACGCAAACTGTGAAAATGCCGCCAGCTCGCGGTACTGCGCCAGTGCCAGTCGAATGCCACCGCCGAGTTTCTTGACGATTGGCGTCTGTGCCGCACCGCCCACTCGGGATACTGACAGTCCCGCATTGATGGCTGGTCGAATATTGGCGTTGAACAAATCGCTTTCCAGGTAAATCTGTCCATCGGTGATTGAAATCACGTTGGTCGGGACAAAGGCTGAAACGTCACCGGCCTGTGTCTCGATGATTGGCAGGGCGGTCAGTGACCCGGTTTTGCCTTTGACTTCACCATTCGTCAGACTCTCAACGTAGTCTGGATTGATCCTTGAAGCCCGTTCTAGCAGTCGGGAGTGCAGGTAAAACACATCGCCTGGATAAGCTTCTCGTCCCGGTGGTCGTTTGAGTAACAGGGAAACTTGTCGGTAGGCCCAGGCCTGTTTGGTCAGGTCATCATAGATAATCAGCGCGTCTTCGCCGCGGTCGCGGAAATATTCACCCATGGTGCATCCGGAGTAGGGTGCAATGTACTGCATCGCCGCACTTTCGGCGGCGGATGCGGATACGATTACGGTGTGGTCCATGGCGTCATGTTCTTCGAGTTTGCGAACCACGTTGGCAATACTCGAAATTTTCTGCCCGATGGCTACATAAATACATTTAATGCCGGTGCCTTTTTGATTAATGATGGTATCAAGGGCCACTGCAGTTTTACCCGTTTGCCGATCACCAATAATCAGTTCGCGTTGGCCACGGCCGACCGGCACCATCGAATCAATCGCCTTAAGTCCGGTCTGCACCGGTTCTGACACTGACTGCCGCGTGATGACACCCGGTGCTACTTTTTCGATGGGAGCACTGAGGTCCGAGTCAATGGCGCCTTTGCCATCCAAAGGTCGCCCGAGTGAGTCCACCACGCGCCCGAGTAAGCCTTCGCCGATCGGCACTTCAAGGATACGGCCGGTACAACGAACCGTGTCACCTTCGGAAATATGTTCATAATCACCCAGAATCACGGCCCCGACGGAGTCATGCTCCAGATTGAGCGCCAGTCCGAAGGTGTCGCCGGGAAATTCCAGCATTTCACCCTGCAGGGCATCCGCTAGACCGTGAATGCGGACGATACCATCAGTCAGCAATACGACGGTTCCTTCGCTACCGGCTTTTGCGGTGGCATCGAAGTCGGTAATTCGAGCTTTGATCAGTTCGCTGATCTCAGATGGATTGAGTTGCATCGCCATTGGTTTTATTCCTCTTCATTCATGAATGGCAGTTCGCTTATTTCATTGGTTCATACGCCAAGAGAGCTGGCGAGTTTGTTAATTTGAGTACGCACCGAGCCATCAATAACCCAATCACCGGCGCGGATGACGGCACCGCCGATCAGCTCATGGTTAATCTGACTTGTCAATCGTACTCGCCGTCCCAATCGTTGTTGCAACGCGCTCACGAGTCGGGCTTCCTGTTCAAAATTTAATGCGTAGGCAGTTTCAAGTTTCGCTTCGACAATCCCTTCATTCTCAGCCCGCAGTGTTTCATACTGCTGAGCAATCAGTGGTAAGATGGCCAGTCGGCGGTAATGACTGAGAATTTTGATAAAGTTTTGTCCCGGTTCATCCAGCTTTCCATAGGTGATTTCAAGTATCACCTCAAGGATTTGCTCGCGGGTAACACGCGGGTCGCCGATCAGGGTATCGAAGTCCGGATGTGCAGCGAGTTCGGTTAGCAGTCGCAACTGTTGGCTCCACTCATCAAAACGCTGAGACTCCTTGGCGAGTTCAAAGACTGCCTGTGCGTAAGGCCGCGCGATGTTGGACTGTTCACTCATTTCGACTGACTTCGATTACTCACAGATTGCCGGCGAGGTTAGAGAGCATTTTCTCATGCGCGTTGGCATCTACTTCTTTGGCAAGAATCTGTTCAACGCCGGCCATTGCCAGCTGGGCCACCTGCAGGCGCAATTGCTCTCGAGCTCGATTCGTTTCCATATCAATGTCACTGCGGGCGGCGGTGATGATGCGCTCACCCTCGACGCGAGCATCGCTTTTGGCTTCGGCAATGACTTCAGCGCTACGCTTTTCAGCCTTAGCAATAATTTCCTGTGCTTGAGATTTCGCCTGCTCGATTAACTGCTCGGCGTCCTGTTGCCCGCGTTCACGTTCGCGTTGTCCCTCGGCGGCGGCGGCCAGTCCGTCGGCGATGGTCTTACGTCGTTCATTGAGTGCGTTCATAATCGGCGGCCAAATGAACTTCATACAAAACCAGACGAAGACGATGAACGTGACCGTCTGTCCTATTAGCGTCAGATTGATATTCATTGTTTTGCTCTACAACAGTTGATTGCAACCGGTTGAACTACCGGTCGGTAGTCGTCAGGCCACCGCGAACATCAGATAGAATGCGATACCGACGCCGATCATGGGTACCGCGTCGACGAGCCCCATCATAATGAAAAACTGAACCCGCAGCATGGGTAGCAGTTCAGGTTGTCGGGCGATCGCCTCAATGAATCTCGCCGCGAGAATACCAATACCAACCGCGGCGCCGATGGCACCCATACCGAGCAATACGGCACCCGCGATATACAACAATGCTGCTTCCATAATGTTATCTCCGTGTTTACAGCCTTATGAAATTGAAAACAAAATTAGTGTTTGTGATGCGCCATGTCCATGTAGACAATGGTCAGCACCATGAAAATAAAGGCCTGCAGAAGCACGATCAGTACATGAAACACCGCCCATGCCCACTGCAGAAAACCACCTAGTATACCCAGCATCCAGCCCGTACTGTACAGCAGTGCGATCAGTATGAAGATCATTTCTCCGGCATACAGATTGCCAAACAGCCGCAGTGAATGTGACAACGGTTTAGCTAACAGACTGATTCCTTCGAGAAACAGGTTGACCGGCATCATGTACTTGCCGAACGGTTGCAATGCCAGTTCGCCGAAAAAACCACCCAACCCCTTGTTCTTGATATTGAAGTAAATCATCAGCACGAACACTGACAGTGCCATGGCAAAGGTAATGTTCGGGTCGGTTGTGGGTACGACTTTCATATACTCAATGCCCATCAGCTTGGCCAGCTCGGGAATCCAATCAACCGGCACCAGGTCCATGAGATTCATCAACAGTATCCAGACAAATAAGGTCAGAGCCAATGGCGCGATCAAGTCGTTCTTGCCAGAAAATGATCCCCTAACATTATCGTCGATAAAGTCGACAATCCACTCGATAAAGTTCTGTAGACCACCGGGTGTGTCCGCGGTCATACGAATGGCCACCATGCGGAATACGAGCAGGAACAGTGCGCCCAGGATGATGGACCAGAACATGCTGTCAAGATGAATGGCCATGAATCCCATGTTACTGACTTCTTCCGGACTGTGAGCAATAGACCATCCGTTTTCGGAGTGTTTACCGAACGTCAGATTCTGCAGGTGATGCTTGATATAGCCGGAGCTCGTTAGGGGTTCACTACTGGCCATGGAATTCTAGAGTTTGGATTAAATATGTGTAAACGAATCAGCGAATGCGAAGACCCGCTTCAATCCAGCCGGCAAACATTACGATGGTGAATACGGCAAACATGGCGATCGGATTGATGGGACTGATCAGCCAGAAGATTGCGGCAAACATCCCGGCGGTCAAGGCAAATTTGATTAGCTCGGCGCGTAACATGATACCAAAGTTACTAGGGTCAGAAGGGTGGATGCCACGCTTGTTACCAAACACCCGCCAGATGGCATAAGCATTGGGTAGGATGCAGGCTAACCCGCCTAGCAATGCTGAAACTAGTGAAGTCATGCCGAAAAATGCACAGATGATGGTACCAATGGCAGTGACTGCGACCTGCGTAACGAGAATGCGTCCGGTTCCGGCCTGAAAAGGCAGATTCAGGCGCGGCGAATTAAAATTGTGGATGATTTCAGCCAACTTTCAGGTTATTGATCAAATGACGATGAATACCATTCAGACGAGAATGGCAAATTGAAGCCGGTTCAATAGAAGCATAGAACCGGCCATTACGTAGTCAGACGACAATATAGTAGTAAATTATATAAAAATTCGCGCGTTAAATTTTGAATTATTTTTAGATCTTTTGTTACTGGGAATTTGTACGGAAAACAGACAAAATTTGGTAAATTGATGAGCGTAATTTTTAAGTTGAATCAAACGCATTAATGTGGTTGTCGTTTTACTATGTCAGATTCGTTTTCGTTTTTCTTTTTTACGTCGAGCCACGCTCGTGGAGTGCCATTCGGTAGGTGTTGAGAATGTTCTCCATGGCGCACGAAAAATATGCACCAATTTCTAAAACGTTAGTTGCCTGAGGATTGCTTCATACGTCCTTGATAAGTGGTGAGAAAAAACCAACTTCAGGGTTATCAGGTAAACCAACAAGTAATGCCCTGTCCAAAAATCTGTTATGCTCTTCACAGGCAGTTTCAGGTGCTAGTACGCATGCGTGACACGCGGCCAGCGATATGTTCTCAGGCCATTGATGAAACCCTTCAATACAATGAGGGTCAGAGGAACACCATTCTAATGATCGAATTGCGGCACGAATAACTCTTTCTATGTGACTTGCCTTACCTTGCCGTTGTAAGCCACCGAGTGCACCACCAGAATCTGAAGTGGCTGTATAAATCAGAATACCTGTCATATCGTCTCCTTTATCGTCATCAGACACGTAAAGACGTTCACGAAGGGCTACTGTGGAATATCCACACTCCAGGGTCAACTGGCACATTATCGCATGTGCAAAAGTGTGAATTAACAGCAGAACTGGTGTGATTCGCCGTGATGGTTGATTCACTCCGAGTCGCTTCTTCGATTCTTCACGCCAAGCTCTATCAACTGTATCGGCTCGTTTTTTTACATCTTCGATAGATTTCCACTGCTCGATTTTTTTCTTATTGAAATCTAAGAATATTCCTTCACCGCGAACCTCAATCGCGGGAAGCCAATCAAGATACTTGGTGGAAATTTGCGCGATATGCGTGTCTTTACTATCCTTGCTTGGGGGATTAATACGCGTGAAACCTTTTAATACCCGCACTTCGCGAAGCCGCTTAACGCGGACGATAAAATTAAAATACGGCTTTAGCTCGTCTGGCACCGATTCTTTTGTTGCTTCAAAATTGGGTAGATCTTTCGCAACCTTTAAACCTGCATATTGATCGTATTCGCCCTGACGCAGAGTCGAGCTTTCATTGACAACAGTATCCGTTTTTCCTCTTTCTTGGTGACGAATAACTCGATCTTCTATTTGTTTTGAAAGTTCCTCTGGATTGAGGTCTTCCTCTTCCATAAAAGACTTCATCGATTCTTGCGCTAATAGAATGCGAATCATTGCATGGCGGTCCTCTGGCGATGCAGCATCATTGATGAGATTCCAGTGTATTCCGATAGCTTCTTGAAGATAGTCCGACCATGGTGGGATGCTCAAAGCAGAGTCCAAAATAGGGAAATATAAATTTGATGCACCTCTTTGTAGTGCGCGCGGATGGTTTTCACATGCTTCATCGTCAGCCGAGGCTAGCCATGGACGTTTTCCTCCACATGGAAAAGCATCCCATGTATGTTGGCTGAATATTCCTTCCATGGGCCGCTCGGCATTGCATTTTGGGCAACTTAAGATTAAGCCAGATAATCCAGGACTTTCCGATTTGAGGTAAAGGTCGGCATTCCAATTGGTCTTGTTTTCACACCCTCTTTTGTGTTTAATCCAAAAATGCCAAGGAAATTCATCCAAATGTCCTTTCGTACATGCCATCATAAATCGACTCGGAACAGCAAATATTTTTCGTTGTCCAGGCGCTTGATCAGTACAGTTTGAGCAATATCGATAAGCACGGCCAGGGTCAAACCCCCAGTTCTCTGCAGGAGCGAGTCGGTTGCAGTTAGGACATTGTAGCCATTCAGGGAATCTAACTGCCACAAGGTTGCGGGTGTCAGTATCCTTGGTTTCTTTGTGCCAAATCTCATCAACAACCGGGGGTAGCCGGAACCCTCTAACAGCCACCGTCCAGTTTCTCTCTTTACTCAGTTTTTGCTGTAAACGAGGTTCCGAAATACATTGAGGATTATTCAAACCTTTCGGTGGGAACGATCTGTCCCATTCATCCAAACCGGCTATAACTGCGGAAATGGCAGCGCCATCCGCCAGAAAATCCACGACAGACCCGGGGCCATTATTCATAATTAGAGCGTTTCGTCGCAATTCACCCAAATGATTATTTGCCACTTCAATTACCCCGAGTTGCTTGATTAACGCAGTTTGTTCACGAGTCTGAATGGTGTCGTAGGTTCAACACTGCGCATATTATTCAGTGTCGGCCAAGCATTTCCTGGTCTTCGCCCCATCGCGCGACGGGTGACTTCGCGCTCTGCATCTTGTAGCAGGGAATTCTGAATATTCCAGACTGACCAGTAACTCTTGGGGTTCCTTCGTTTCCACGATTCAAGGCATTTCTCCAGTTCCTGATGTACGGTAACTTCTTCGGCATCTATCTCATTTATTCTCTCCACGATATCTGTAATGAGATTTCTCGCTGTTTTGAGAGCCTCGTCGTTGAAAGTTGGTTTTTCCAACATTCCAGAAGCTAAATGTCTGACGAGTGCGACAAACACAGCATGAAGCGCACGGTCTCTCGCTCGAGGCGCGAACGGTGTGACGCTCGTCGGTTCGACATCGCGGTAGAGAGTTTCATGCCAAGTTGGGAAGCTCTCGTAGTAGGATCGATCCCGCGCGTTATAGCTATTGAGCACCGTAACAATAAGCCCCGGGACTTTACCTCGTCCCACCCGGCTTGTAGCCTGTATGTACTCAGCAGTGCTTTTGGGTTGACCATTAACTAACATCAATCCAAGTCGCGGAATGTCCACACCAACACTCAACATGTTCGTAGCAAGAACCACATCCAGAGCAGATTGTTCGTTTGAACTGATTGCGAGACGATCAAGCATATTTCTAACCTCCTTCTGTGTTCGCCTGGACGTCAGTTCTTCAATAATTTCAGGGTGTCTTGCTTCTTCGTAGTTGTCATTAAATTTACGTTTCCGTGCGAGGGTGTATAAACTGTCGCTGACGATGTCCTGCATCAATACGAGAGCGCCACCGAGCTCCCGTAATGTGTTGAAATATGCTATCAAGGTCCAATAGTGATCCCAACCTAATTCTTTTTTTGAGATTTTCGAACCTTGGAACGCTGATTGCAGTAACGATGCTGCCACAGCTTGTAAAGTGAATTTTGCAGACCTTCCTGCCGTAGTGACGCTAATGTATTGACGACCAGGTGCATTCTCATCCACAATGGCAAATCCGGAGTCTTGCGAATTAATGCAAGGCGGTGGAAATAGCTTTGCTTTACGATTGAACAAGGATTTCACCTGTTCTGAAGCTCGCTGGATAGTGGCTGTAGAACCAATTATTTTCGGTGATGTTCCACCTGCTGAGAACATAATGTCCACGGCAACTTCGTACAATCCAGCGATTGTTCCAAGTGGACCCGAAATTAAGTGCAGTTCATCTTGCAGAATCAAGTCTGGAGGACGTTTTATCTGAATTCCAAACAATTTACCGATTTCCGGTTTGCGAACGATTTGTGCGAACTTATCAATCGTACCAATCAATAGAGTCGGTCGATTTCTGTACACGTCTTCATCTACGGTCCAAACAGGTAATGGTGCATTTGCGTCAAACAGAAGACACTTTTCATTTCTGCAAAAGACTTCGATAGCATCGGAATCTTCATTATGAATCCAAGTCAACTTTTTGTTACAGGCAGGGCAAGAAATAAGTTGCTTGGGCGTCGGGTGATCCGGTGAACTCTTGACTTTTAGAGCATCGGCTGCATCTTTCACACGATTCGGTACTGCGTTTCTTCCGACCCAGAGACCAATTGAAAAGGGTGTATTTCCTAGTTCTTTACAGGATACGATAGATTGTTTGATACTTCCGCGCCTGATCCCCTCGCAGGCAAGAATTACTGCCGCCGCTCGCACAAATTGCTGTGTTGTTAGAAGTCGGAGCGTGTATCGCATAATGGCAGCCACTCCATCGCCTTGATCGGGATTATCTTCCGCGGAAAGTCTTCTATAGAACGCAAGAAAAGCTATGATTGCAAGATAAGCTTCTGTCTTACCACCACCTGTGGGAAACCATAGTAAATCCATGAACTCGCGCTCAGGGTGTTGGCGGTAAACTACTGATGCCACAGTCAGTAAGATAAACCCCAGTTGAAAAGGGCGCCATTTTAAAGCACTTGTCTTCCTTTCCGATTCCGGCCATCCGTGTTGTAGCGCCATAGCTAGGTTGGCAAGCTGAAAAGCGCGCAACAGTTTAAGGTCTCCAGCGATTTGTTCGACTCCGTCAATCATTCTTTTATATGATTCACGGCACTTCGCAATGTTAATATTTGCTTGGTCTTGAAGTTCTTTGGAGAGAGAAGTTGCTTTGTCATTTTGCCTGTCGACCCAAGAATTGTAAGCTGCTGGAAGTAGTTGGAGGGCATCGGTTAGATCATCAAAAGGAGCATTTGCCAGCCAGTGGGCAGAGAGCGGGTTGCAGTTCGAGTCTTCGCGTAAAGAATTGAACAGAGCATGACCAGTAGCACTCATCGTGGGAACCGTTGTCGTGGGAATCCAACTGGTCGCCACCATATCAGCTACACCTGATTCAGTGCCTGTTTTCCATTCGACAGAACAGGTGTGTCCATTCGCGAATTCATGGGAGTTTCGGTATAAAAGCATCCCAGAACCATCTTCTTCATCAACAATTGGCCGGTGGGAGGGCCTTGCTACCAATTTGGTGCCTTGATGTGGTCTTATTTCAATACAAACTTGAAAAAGTGTTAACCTTTCAAGTTCATTACGGCTGTCATTCTTATGAAGTTTAGATTGATTGACAATTGTAATGGTAGCAAGTACGCACCCTGTGCATGGCATTGAACGTACGTGCAACTTGATTCCAGGTATTTCACAACGGT
This sequence comes from Arenicellales bacterium, assembly GCA_965116205.1. Lineage (GTDB taxonomy): Bacteria > Pseudomonadota > Gammaproteobacteria > Arenicellales > JAJDZL01 > JAJDZL01. Next base: position 2,133,175 of record OZ220493.1, read on the forward strand.
GTTCCAAGTCATGAATTTCATTTTCAAGTGCTATTCCAAGTAAAGTAATGTCATGAGCTTTGCGCCGCCATTCTTTAATCTTTCCAATGGTTTTCGATTTGTCATGTCTCGTATGTGCATTCAAATCATCATCAGCGGAAAAAATTGGTTCATAGGTGGCAAATCTCACAGAAACATCTACTTTGGGAAATTCTGATTCTATTGAATGCGCGGCAAAAGACACACCTGCAGAACTTGGACGACTTAAGCCTGCTAAAGTGATTTCACCTTCATCAGCATTATCCCCCTCATTTTCGTCCGTACCTGATAACCCAACACGGTCGTCTTCCTCACCTTCCATAATTGATTTGGAAGGCCATAAGATGCCGGTGAGATAAACATCTGATGGTCTTGACAAGATTATTTCTTTTTCGTCGTACGGACCGATCAAATCCTGTTTCAATCTTTCAAATATTATTTTCCTCGGATTTTGATTCATTTACCTACGCCGGAATGGAAAGTACACTGTGCTATAACCTAGAATTTGAGGGGCCAGCATAATTCCACTACTGCTCCAAGGTTCGTGAAGATTGTCTGCCTGAGGATGATCAGGTGGTAAAACAATGGTGCGCACACCATAAATATGAAGATACTTAATGTAGTCTGGTGGACGTCGCTTGCCTCCGCCAATTTTTGACTGCACGGCATTGGCAATACTGAAAAGGTCTTTATTCACGTTTTGCGTCAACACGGCCAAACATCGTTCATTACCACTCTGTGTTTTTAGCCTGTACCTGTATTCCGTTTGGATATCAGATTCGGTCGAGACAGGCAGAGGCCAAGATTTATTTTGGCGAAAAAACTTTTGTGCTTCGCAAACCTCTTCGTCATCTAAAAAGCACTCATAACTTGCCAATCCCTCAGCGTCGATGTCTTCTTTCAACCCAATTGTAACTTGTGCACGAGGTTTGTTGTACTTTGTTTTAAGACTGTACACTCTCCCATATGGTTTAATGCTACTTGCATATTGCTTAAATCCGCCCCCGAGCAACAATTTTGATCGGGCGCGCGTTGCACCAACTAGTAAAATCCGGCTTTCCTCATCCCAATTCGTGCTTCCACTTTGTGTTGTTGGCAACATGAGGTATACCTCTTCCGCCTCTTGGCCTTTAGAAGCATGAATCGTGCTCACTAAAGGACCATCATCCCCGAACCAAGGTGTACATAATTCTACTGGGGGCTGTTTTGACCCAAGTCGCTTACGCAATAAGCACATATCCAAAACTGTTGAACTCAGACCACCGAAACGGTTTAGAGTTTCCCATGCGTTCTTTACATCACAGGTTTCCAAATGCGTGCCATGCACTCGCTTAGACCACAATTTTTCAAAAGTGCGCTGAGTCAAATTCGTGTCTATGTGTTCAGAAAGTGCCGCACCGATCCAAGGTGCTAGATTGACTGGAAGACCAGACATGCGTACACGATGTCGCGTACCTTCCTGTAGAAGAAATCCACTTCTCAGCAGCACTTCACATTTGCGGCGATACAAGATAAGCGTTGTTGGCTGTATCGTCATTACTTGAAATGGAGCTTTACCATGTGCGAGCTCATTAATTTTGTCTCGTATTTTGCTATACTTATCAAAGCCATCTAGTTTGGAATTGAAAACCTTCCGGCGAATTTTCCTGTATAGTTTCTGCAACTCCGGTGAATCAGTACGATGTATTGTCCTTAGCTCTCGCACCTGAAATTCACCAGCATCTCCTCTACGAATACGCTCAGATATCGAAGGCACTCCCTTCTTGTTATCAACAAAATCGTAGATTGCCTGTGCCTCGTCAGCGAATATAGTCACTCCACATGAATCTCGTAGTCTACGAATGAATTTAATGATAAATTTGCAGCGAATGCCAACAAAATCTTGAGCCTCGTCAACAATTAAGTGCTGGGTTTTTTCCAAGTCTTCTGCAACTTGCTCATTGTGTTGAATAAGTTCGAGCACTTTTTTTATGTTTTCATCATAAGATTTCAATATTCCATCCTTGGCACCATATCCCTTGTGTATTGACCATGCATACCTATCAAGAGTGGCGATATTTACGCTACGGGCTAGTGTCTCATCTTTTGTATGATACGCAATTTGATTTCGGATTTCGCCCACGGCTGCACGGGTAAAACTAATCATCCAGATACTTTCTGGCTTCGTGCCACCTTGAATTAAGAGAGAAACACGCGCACAGGCAACAGCGGTCTTGCCTGTGCCTGGACCGGCGCTAACATACAAACGGTTTTTCGCCGGTGCGCTAATGATTGCGCGTTGCGCATCATCCCATTCAATGCAAGGTTTTTCCGTTAGTTCACACTCCTGAAATTCACCACCGACACTTCCTTGACGAATATCCTCGAATATCGAAAGCCACCTCTCTCTGTTATCAGCGAATATAGTCATTCCACATGAATTTGGTAGTCTGCGCATCCATTTAATAATCCAATCGGAACGAGCTTCCGCAATGTTTTGATCTTTGTCAACAATCAGGTGTTCAAGGGTTTTTAAGTATTCTATGAATTTTTCATTGTGTTTTATCCGTTCAAGCAAAACTTCAATTTTCTCATCGAAAGTGGCGAAAGAGTTCGTTTTCTGATCATAGATTGTTTGGAACCATCCGGCAAGTGAATCAAGAGTGACAATCTTTACTTGACCAGCTGCTGTTGAATTGTGCTTGAGATGTTCCGTAATTTGGTCGCGCAGTTCACGTACCGAGCTATGTGTAAAACTCACCATGCAGATATTTTCCGGATTCACGCCATCTTTAATCAATTGAGAAACACGCGCACAGGCGACACTGATCTTGCCTGTACCTGGACCGGCGCTAACATACAAACGATTTTTCGCTGGTGCGCGAATGATTTTGCGATGAGAATTATTCCATTCGACTGTGTTGGACATATTAACTTCTTGTTTTCACGTTCATCATCGTGGCTTCAGAAACGCCTTGATATTTGCTGGTTGCCCAAAAGAAACCTTGTGAAGAGATTAACCTCACTACCACTTGTTGTTGGTTGGAATAGTTTCTCGTGCAACTCTAAAGTCAAAGGAGTAGACTTTCAAGTGGTCGACTGAAAAATATTCTTATAGGTAATTTATTCAGCAATTATATCGTGTTACAATAGGAATTAAAAAAATAAATGGGAAGTAGATTCCAGCGTATATTTCGGTTTGAATATTAGCTTGCGCTTTACAATCCCAATGCGAATACCCGTAGAGAAATTTCATATAAGAATGAAGCAGAAATCATGGTGGTCAGTGCCGTTGCAAAATGCAGATGGCGATTCCCATTGCAGTATTTCACCGATGCTCTGCGAGTTCAAATTTGAATTAAAATTCTGCATTGCAAATGGCTAGATTTCGCCTCGAAATGCAATTTTCATTCAGTGTTTGGAAGCACTGGTTTGAATGAAAAAAGGAAATAGAAAAATGGGAAACATACAATCAGAATTCATCTACACAAGAAGCTATCGCGGCAAAGTCAAAGGATTAATACTAGATTGGAGTGGAACAACAGCTGATGCGTATGTGATCGCACCCGCGATCACATTTGTTGAGGCTTTTGCTAAACACGGTGTCGAAATCTCATTGCCAGAAGCGCGTGGTCCGATGGGATTAAGAAAAGACCTGCATATTGCAGAATTGCTGAACGACCCGGCGATTCGAGATAGATGGCGGGTGGTTCACCACGCCGAACCATCGCAGTCTGATGTTGACACCATCTATGCTGATTTTGTTCCCATGCAACTGCAATGTTTGGGACGCTATACACAATTACTTCCCGGCGTTGCGGAAGTGACGCAGCAGCTCCAGAAAAGTGGGATCAAAATTGGTACGTCAACTGGGTTTGTCAGAAGCATGGTTGACATCTTAGCGGACGATGCGGCTAAGCAGGGGTACCGACCGGATGTTACTGTTGCCGGCGATGAAGTGGTCAACGGTGTCCGGCCCAAGCCATTCATGATTTATCGCAACTTAGACTTGTTAGATGTTCATCCCATTCAGTCGGTCATTAAAGTCGATGATACAGTCAGTGGTGTTGAGGAAGGTCTGGAAGCAGGATGCTGGACAGTTGGAATTGCCGGCTACAGCAATTACCTGAACATCAATTCACTGGAGGAGAGGGAATCCATGTCCGATGAGGAATATGCTCGGCGCCTCGCTCATGCGAGACAACTGCATGAACGAGGTGGCGCGCACTATGTGATCAATGAATTTTCAGAATTGATGGATGTCATTGATGATGTAAATCTACAGCTCGCACGAGGAGAGAAACCTTAAACTTGACTTGACTGCCTATGAACTAGCAGTCTCAGTTGGTTGGAGTTCTCGTTTTTCCCTGCATTATCTTCTCGGCGAATACATTCCATACACACAACCCCGATTATCTCAGACTTGGAGAATGTTGCCATCCACGCGAGGTACAAACTTTTTGTTAGTTTTGAAAACGTTCAGTGATTTGGCTTGTGTTTGAGTGGATGAGCGTGCACTAAAACATAGCATGAATCACAGGAAATTTGAATCAAAACAGAAATGTCAGTGATAGGTTGCCGCCGAAGCTACGATTGCCAGACCCAGCTGTTGTGTAATGTATTTGCGTTTGCAACATTGATTGCCCCTGATTCCAGAAAATTGCGCTCCCCAGTGCCAGTTTCAATTGATTTCTTTTCGGCACGGCTCTAAGCTCGGTGCCGGATACGATGACCGCGGTGTCGTTAGCGAGTTCGCGCTCCCACTCAGCCGACGCGATGATTTGGTTGAATTGACCATTCTTGACAGTTGCCGGGGTTAACCTACTCGCAGCCACACCCAAGTATGCCTTTTTGCTACTCGCTGCAGTCCGACTGACGGTGGCGTTGACATTGGGGTCCACAATAGTATCGAAGTCAACGGATGACCGTTTCATTCCAGCTCGAAGCGTTAAATTCGTGTCATCTGACCGCGGAAAATTCTTACCAATCTCACTGCTCAATTGTTGGCCGGTGCCTGCAACCGGGCGGGTACCTAGCAGAAGGTTCGGCGATGTGAGTCTGATGTCGCCATACCGCATCACCGCCGCATGAACTTTAGCATAGGCATTGTTTTGCCACTCCGTTTTACCAAAAATTCCAAGTCCCGTTGCATTCAATGACAGGCGACCGCCATTCACAGCATCAACTTTCCCATTGACTCGGAAAACACCGACAGTCGCGCGATTGGCTTCATTTTCGACAACACGCAAGCAACTTTCAATACCATTGTAGTTGTACTCATAACTGAGGTTTTCTGTGGTCGAGCGCTCAGCTGACTAGCGTCCCTGATCTGTGATGATGCCAACTGAGACTGATGTTGAGGATTCCGGTTCTACAAGATGTTCACAAAATGGGGGAGTAATACCAAGCAATACCGTCGGTAAAGCTTCGTACAAATTGGTACGGGGAGCGAAGGTGGTGGCACCGGTTACTCTAGTGTCCGTCTGGGCACGTGAGGCACTTTGGGTTTGCGGGTACTTCTTGCGCACAAAAGTGTAATCCCAGGCACCTGATTGAATCAGTTTCACTTGATTGACTTCCAGTGTAAGCGGCGCGCCATCGTCCACCACAGCTTTTACTGTTGTTTTTTCGTTACCTGCTTCATTTCTGATCCAACCATCAATTTCAAAGGTTTTCCCTTGCGCAGCATGGACGAACACTTCAAGTTCACAATTAATTTCGGTGCCGCATTTTCTAGCCGGCGTGGTCGGTTCAGCGACGCGGATGGCAGTTTGCTCACTATTGATGTGACCGACATGTGCGTTGGGTTCAATAACGACGCGACCACCACCATTCAGGTGTATCGCACTATATCGTGCTAAGTTGGATTTCGGTTTGGTGCGAACTCTACCACCTGATTTAATATGAATATGCTGGTCGCACAGACTAGCACCCTGACAGGGTGAACGCACTTCTATGCCGTTGGCACCAGCAGTAATTTGGCCGCTGTTGATAACTCGCAGTGGACCAGTGCTGGTATTCCAAGCCACTATTGATTTGTACTCACTGGTGGTGATGCCCGCATTTTCCGCCTGTATTGAGGATTGATTTCTGTCAATTTTATTGTCCCAAGCTCTGTTTCTTAACTCTCTAGCAAACCCGGCAAAAATGCCTCGAGATCCACCCAAATACGCATCTTGCGCAATTTTCACTTTGACGGTTCCGGACCAGGCGTTGCGCGCCAATACAGCGTAACCACCGGGAGTGAAAATTCGTCCACCATCTACTGAGATATCGAAATTGCTGGTTTTCGAAGAATGCTGGCCCGCTGTTACAGCTCGAATTCCATTCGCTCTTGCTACTGCACTTTTGTCTAGAATGTTACCGGAGGAGCGCACGACAATATCACCCCCTTGACTATTCCCTAATCGTTGGATACTGATGCCATTGAGATCAAGTGTGTCTTGCGTATCATTGTCAATTTCAATCGCACCGTGGTGGTTCACATTGATTACTCCAGTACCAATGCTACGGATGTTCATGCCTTGGTAACCGGTTTGGATATTGCCATGGTGATTCAAATGCACTGCCGCATCGTTATCAGAATTATTCACCACAACACCAATAGCTCCTCGGATTTTCGTCCCTAATGTTGTTATTTCGGAGCCTGCAGCCGTGTTGATTTGCACTCCACCAAGCGTGTTGTTCCAAACCCTCACGCCGTTACCCCGGGCCGCAATCTTTGCCTTTGGCCTGAGTGCGATATCAATCAGTACTTTTGACTGCGCACCTTGTTTGGGGAGGCTTGAGCATAAACTCCTACGACCCCTGGCGGAAACTGCGTATCTTTCAGACTAGGGTCACTTTCCGCTAGAGTATTGATACTGCCATCAACTCGAATGGTGATACGTCCTGACTCTTCGCCGGTATGCACTCCAGTTATTGATGAGTAAATTCCAATGGATTGGGCTTGAATTGAACCTTTATGCTCAACATTGATATTGTCGCCATCCATTGCTTCCTTGGTGATAGCTTCTAAACCGTGTTTAACATTGGCACTGCCAATATTGGTATTCCTGTTGGTGGTAACACTGATGGAATCTGAATTTCTGGTGTAGGAAATGCCGGCATTGTAGTTTTCCTCGCTACAGACGACAGCCGGTGAGTCTTCTAACGCGCCTCCACATTCATCAGCCGCGTGAATTTTCAGCGCGCTGCAAAGCAGAAATACAAGTGCAGGTACTGCGAACTGCAGTAGTCCGACCCTCTCCTCCGCTCATACCCAACTCAAAGTATGGGTGAAATTGTAGTGCCTCAGGGCGTATTCACCGTCAATAAAATCAATGACTTATAAAAATGAACCGTCGAAGTCAGGACAGCGACATTATCCACCTGCATCATTGCCATTGATAAGATCAGGAAAAGCAGTCTCTATCTTTTGAGTGCGCTCTTTTACTGCCTGCTGTATAGGTTCTCCTTGCGCCAGTGAGTGACAAAGCGGGGGGGGGGGGGGGGGGGAGGCGAGCGTTTTGGTATTTGATGATGCAGTCTCATAGTTAGTATGATTGTAAAACATAGTGGAAGTAATAAGAATGGAAAAACTCTTTTCGCTGTGAATTGGGAATGGAACTACCATGCGGCATTCCTCTTTGATAGTAATGACTCCACAATGAACAATAGTGTCACCATACTGAGACAAGTGGTTAACAGAGTCAGTGGTTGGTATCCTGTAACTGCGTCGCTGGGCGGTGTACTTCTACCTCCCTCAGCAGTTGATATGATGCAAATTTGTGGTGGAGATTCGTTCTGCAGATAGTTTTACTTCAGTTCCAGTCAGTTGAACACTGCGCTATCCGGCAACATCGAGGTGTGTCCCGGTGCAAATTTTCGTATGAATGATTCAAGAATTGATGGCTGGCATCAGTCAGCAGTGATGGTCTAGATCAAGTAGCAATCTCGACCGACTGGCCTCTCCCTTTCCGTTTGCTACAACAGGCACTTGTCCACTCTGATGAGAACTACCCTTCATCATCTTCAAATTTTCAATGGTTGAGAAAACTGCTTTTGATGTTCGGCGGACCTGTCCATTCTATGGCACCGCTGCCGCATGCCGGCCATCTTTCGAATATGGGTGTGTGACCGGATGCCAAAACATCATCAGATGAGGTGAATGAGTCAATACGAACCTCAAATGCTCCCTGCGTCTCATTCCATTTTTCAGTCATGCTAAAATAGCTCAAAAGAAGTCGTCGATCCATGGCAAATACCAAACAAAAACTTCCGATCGGGAATGCATCATTCAACAAACTACGGAACCGTGGTTGCTACTATGTAGACAAGACGCCGTACATCAAAAAACTCATTGATGATGGCGAATATTATTTTCTATCCCGACCGCGGCGATTTGGAAAATCCCTACTCATATCCACCCTGCAGGAACTGTTTGAGGGCAATGAGAAACTGTTCCAGGGATTGCATATCCATGACTACTAGGATTGGGACATCAAATATCCGGTGATTCGGCTGAGCTTTGACGCCGAATATAGTGAGCCGGATCTTCTTCATGACGAATTCTATGATCAATTGGACATTCTTGAAAGCATGGCCGGCATTGACTCTGCTTTACCGGCGCGTACCGCACCGGGACGTCTGCGCAAACTAATCTTTCAGCTCCATCAGAGAGCCGGGCAACCGGTGGTACTGTTGGTGGACGAGTATGATAAACCGATTCTGGACTCACTCGATTATCCCAAGCAGGCACAAGCCAACCGCGACTACCTGTGGACTCTGTATGGCGTGATCAAGGGCTGTGCCGAGCAGATTCGTTTTGTCTTCGTCACTGGCATCAGCATGTATTCGAAAGTTAGTCTGTTCTCCGGCATGAATATTTTTCAGGATATCAGTCTGGACCCGGAGTATGCCACTGTCTGTGGCTATACGGAAGCCGATATCGACACGGTGTTTGCACCGGAACTTGATGGCCTGGACCGCGGGGAAATGCAGCGCTGGTACAATGGCTACGACTGGCTCGGTGCAGAGAAGGTTTACAACCCACATAGCATCCTGCAGTTGTTCAGACTTCGGCAGTTCAAACCGCACTGGTTCAGAACCGGGACTCCCAGTTATCTGTATCGCATGATGGTGGAGGGGAAAATCAACACGTTGCGGCTGTGGGATCTTGAAATGGAGGAAGAAGAACTGTCAAGTTTCGAGCTCGAAAGAATCAGTCGCAATGCGCTGCTGTTTCAGTGTGGTTATCTGACCATTGTGGATCACGATGTACGTTCCAATGGTGTTCATTACCGGTTGGACTATCCCAATCACGAAGTGCGGTTAAGTCTGAATCGCGAACTGCTGCGGGCGGCGGGGTTGAGTCTCAGTCGCACCGAGCGGCTAGGGGATATCATGGCGCGGCAGTTGGCAGATAATGATTTTGCGGCGTTTGAAACTGAACTGCGGGCATTTTATGCTGGCATTCCCAATGAAGTCTATCACCACGGTGATGTGGCTGGTTATGAAGGGCAGTATCTGAGTCTGCTGTATGCCTGTTTCACCTCCAGCGGACTGACCATGCGGGTACAGGAGTCGACGGCCAAGGGTCGTTCGGATCTGGTGGTGCTACATGCTGGGCAGGTGTTCGTGCTGGAGTTCAAGATGGCGGCGGATGAGGATCTGGAAAAGGCAACGAACCAGGGGGTGCAACAAATTCTGGAGAGAGGGTATACGGAAAAGTATCAGACGGGGCGGCAGCAGGTGCATCTCCTATCAGTGGCGTGCCAACGCAATCAGCGCAATCTGGTGGAGATTCAGGTTAGCACCGCCTGAACTACAGTATGTTGAGTGATTGAGTCAAGTCAGTTGAAGGTAGATTGGATCATCGGTCGGCAACTTGCTGCGTGTAAAACTGCTGATCCTAATGATGATCAGGTCAACTGGTAGACTATTGACTTTCGGTTGGCGATATTAGGCAGCAGCTGACTTCATTGCAGTATGTGCTTTTCCGATAAGCGCCTTTAATTCACCTTGCCTCAGGAATCGCACTGTCTATCTCTCCAAATCTTCGTGGTTATGAGAATATTCTTCATTTGATTGTGGGCAATATTCATGCTTCCAGACTTTTTTCACAACCATCCGGTCATTCCATAACGCGGATAATTCAGCATTCACGGTCATTTCTGTTTCATTCGATTTGGTATTCAGGGTACTGTTAATTTGCACCGTTCCATCGCCGCGGTGGATGATTATTCCATAGTTGATCTGGAATTTCAGTTGGACCGGCGGCGCGGTATGAAGACGATAACGTACCGAAGTCTCAATTGAAATTTCACTTTGGGTATCTGGAAACTTATAAGTGACCCGTGGCAGCTCCCAGGACATGGTGACCTGCTGGTTCTCAATCTCTGCCGGCGTTCTTTGTAGCGGGCCGGCAGATACCACTTCCCAATTTTGTTGGGCAGGTAATTTTCTGACTTCTGGTAATGGCATTGATAAGGGTTTGACATCAATGAAACGCGGTACATCCAATCGCGCCCGGTGAAGCAGAATGCGAACTTGGGTGGTGAAGTTGGTTGGCCAAACAAGGGGCCAGTAGGAAGTACCGAATGCCAGTCTGATACGATTGCCGCGGGCAAATCGGTACGCCATGGCGGGCATTCGAATACGGTAACGAACCGGTTGTTCGGGTGCACTGACCAAACGTCGATCCAAATTGGCAGTCAGGGCGAGGTTGCGAATCTGTCGCACCACCAGGTGGGAGCGACCATCGGGTGTGACTTCGCAGAGCCGACAGACCAGTTGTGCTTCCGTCGCGTCGCGGAGCACTTCAACGCATACCTCAGCGTGGCCACTGAGCACCAGCTCTTTGGTAAGTGGTGCGGAATCAAAACAGAGTGAACGAACATCATCAGCCGACTGCTCAAGCGGTAATCCACCGTCACGACCAAAATAACCGGTATCACCGGCACACTCGCCATGGCGCAGGTTGTTCGGCACTGCAAGTGTCAAAGATTTTTCAACAGGAATGCTTGACAGCCCGTCTGCAGTCAGGAACAGCGTAGTCACATTAGTCTGATTCACATCATCGACTTCAATCCATGCACCATGGCGCGTGGTGAGCCGGTTCTGCGGCGGATCAAATTCTCGCTGCCAGATGCGAAGTTTGGGCCAATTCAGCGTGCCGTGCGCATCATTTTTCAACCAGTAGTCCCACCACTCCAGCGCCAGCTCCTGAAAACCTATCGCTGGACCGGGTTCGCCCTGGTCAGGATAGTGATGTCCCCAAGGGCCGACGATGCCCCAACCAATATCAGCACGCCTCCTGACCAGTTCCAATACGGAGTTTGAATAGCGATCAGACCAGCCACCAATCGCCAAGATCGGACAGGACAGTTGCGCCGCACTGAAATGGACAGAACCGTGTCGCCAATATTGGTTGCCAGTGCTGTTGCTAATCCAGGCATCAAGCGGAAATGAAAGTCTGGCCAATCTTTGCTGCCATATTTTTTGCCACTCGGCGCCAACTGTTGCCGAATCAGGCGGTGCCGCTAATAGGGCCGGCAGTGTCGCACCCCATTCAAAACTGTCGGTCAACAGTCCGCCGCCCATCCAGTGGATATCATCGTTGAAACGATGAGTCGTTGCACTGTTAGCAATCACCGCCTTGAGCGCTGGAGGGGCATTCACCGCCGCCTGCAGACTGGCGGTGCCACCCCAAGAGGTACCGAACATACCCACTCGACCACAGCACCAGGTCTGCTTGGCTATCCAGTTGATGACAGTGCGGGCATCAGCCAACTCTTCGTGGGAGTACATGTCGGTCATCTGTCCTTCACTATCGCCAGAGCCGCGCATATCCACTCGCAGGCAGACATACCCATGACTGGCAAAGTACGGATGATTGCGTTCATCACGGGCTCGCACCAGGTCGCGTTTGCGATACGGGATGTACTCGAGTAGGGCCGGCATGGGTTCACGCCCTTCGGACCACCAGACCCGCGCGGAAAGTCTGACTCCATCTGCCATTGGAATCCAGACATGTTCAGTTGTTCTGACCGGGACGTCTTCGGTGGTGCCTAACATTTCGTTGCTGGATGAACGGGTGCTAGAATGATTTTCGCTCAGCAGTAAGTGTACCGGAAAATAATTCGTAAAATAGCAATTATCGGTCATAATGTTTCGTTGATGAATCACAGTTATGAACGTCATAACGATGTCTGGTGAGTGCAATGATGTGCTTGATGAATCACTTTCGACGGCGTGCTGTTACGAAGCGTTGAGTGAGTGGGTTATCAGACGTCATACCTAATAGAAATAGAATTATTGGAGGTTTTGAATATGTACGATATGAACATGACACGGCGCTCTTTCTTGGCGGCGTGTGGGGCGTTCGGTGCCGCCGCCACGATGGCGATGCCGCGTTTCGCACTGTCGCAGGATGGTAAGATTCTGACGCTGCGCTCTTACTCCGATCTGCAGATCTTGGATCCTGCCTACCGTTTGTCTCTGCCGGAGGACGATATTATTCGTTCAATATTTGCCCCGTTGTGCATCCCACAGGCCGGGGATATTTGGGATTGGAAGCCTATCGCCGCTGACCGCTTGGAACAGTTGGATGATGTAACCATTGCTTTCAAGCTGAAAGATAACATCGGTTTTACGGATGGTTATGGTCTGATGAGTTCGGAAGATGTTAAGTTTTCGCTGGAACGTATTGCTGATCCGGCGATGGAAAGTCCGTACGCCGGTGACTGGTCGGCATTGAAAATGGTGGAGATCAAGGATCGACTGTCGGGTCTCATTCATCTGAAGAATCGGTTTGTACCACTGTGGAGCACGACCTTACCGACGCCGGCATCCTGTATTCTGTCGAAGCGGGCGATGGAAGAACTGGGTGACAAGATCACCACGCAACCGGTAGCCCAGTCGGGGCAGTACATTCTGGCAGATTGGCAACCAAAGCAGAAGACGATTCTCAAGAGAAATCCCGATTGGGCGCATGAGCCCGGTGGGTTTGATGAAATTCATATCATTCCCATTGAGGATCCGGCAACCGCCGAGCGCGGATTCGAAGCCGGCGACTTGGACTACACTTGGACGTCAGTCGCCTCTTTGCCGAGACTCAAAGCCAACCCACCAGCCAATTCAACGGTACTCGAAAAACCTTCGTTGGCTTATGTTTGGCTTGGTATGAACCAGGATGTGGCGCCTTTTGACAACCTCAATGTTCGGCGCGCAGTACAGCACGCTATTAATCGTCAGCAGGTCGTGGATGCAGCTTACTTTGGTGCCGCGGCCGTTGGTAATGGCATTATTGCGCCAGGATTGCCGGGCAGTCGAACCGGTGTTACTTACGATTACGATCCGGACCAGGCGCGCGCCTTATTGAAACAGGAAGGCGCAACCAATCTCAGTGTAACGCTGGATATTCTGAACCAGACTGATCGCCTGACTGCCGCGCAGGTCATTCAGGCGAATCTTGCAGAGGTAGGCATTTCTTGCGAGATCAAGCAGAATGACAGCGGTACGTTCTGGACCTTGGGTTCCAAGGATGGCGACTACTGGAATCAGTTACAACTGTTGCTGCAGCGATATTCCATGCAACCTGATCCGAGCTGGGCCACGGTGTGGTTTACGCCGGAGCAGATCGGGGTGTGGAACTGGGAACGTTTTGACAATGCCGAGTATAAGGCACTGCATGATCAAGGTCTCGTGGAAAGCGACTTTGCCAAACGCGATGCGATCTATAAACAGATGCAAGGTATCATGGATGAAAGCGGTTGCTATGTATTTCTTACTCATGAAGTCGTCGGTGCCATTCATCGCGATACCATTCAACCCGGCCTGAAACCCAACGGAGAGTCTCTGTTCTCTGAGTTCAAATCAGCTTGACGGAAGCTGGGCGGCTCTGACGAGCCGCCCATTTTCTCAGCAATGCTGAACTATTCTGTCAAGCGGCTGGGGTTAGCCGCGGTCATCGTGTCAGTGGTCATGCTGTTGCTGTTCATCATGATTTACCTGATCCCGGGTGACCCGGCGGCGGTTGCGCTGGGCCCCCGCGCGACGGAATCCATGCGCGACGCCCTGCGCGTGAAAATGGGCTTGGACCAGCCGGTCTGGGTGCAGTTCTGGAACTTCTTCATCAATGCCTGGCAAGGTGACCTTGGCAATGAAGTGCTTTCCGATCGCCCAGTAACCACCGTGGTGATGGAACAGCTGCCCTACACGCTGGCCTTGATTGCCGGCGGCATGTTATGGTCCATTGCGCTGGGTATTCCGCTGGGATGCTGGACGGCGATTCAACCCGGTGGCATGGTGGATCGGGTGGTCGGCGTACTCAGCGTCGGAGTCATTGCCGTCCCTTCTTTTGTGATTGCCATTTATGCCTTACTGATCTTTTCAGTATCACTGCGCTGGTTGCCGGCCATCGGTGCGGGTGCTCCCGGTAATCTTAGCGATCAGTTACTGCATCTGATATTGCCTTCCTTGGCGGTCGGACTCGGTTGGGTGGGTTATCTTGCTCGCATGGTGCGCGCGTCGATGCTTGAAGTGCTGGAAGCTTCTCACATTCGTACCGCTAGGGCGTTTGGTCTGTCCGAACGTTTAATCACCTATCGATACGCCCTGGCGATCGCAATTCTGCCAACGGTTACCCTGCTCGGCGTTGGCATTGGCCAGATGCTCTCTTCCGCCGTGTTTGCCGAGATCGTCTTTGCGCGCCCTGGTGTCGGCAAACTCGTTTACGATGCCATCTTAACCCGTAACTATCCACTGGTATCGGGTACAGTTTTGGTAACTACTGTACTCTTTATCCTAATCAACCTGATTGCTGACCTCGTTGTGGGTTATCTTGATCCGCGTGTTCGCAGTCGTCTCTAAACTGATCAAGTCTCTGCACCGGGTGCTGGCTGAACCGATGGGCATGTTCGGTGTTGCACTGGTTTTGCTTATGATCTGTGGCGCCATATTCGCTGATCTGCTGGTCAGTGCCGGGCCCACCGACATTGCACCGCGTGACCGCTTTCAGGGTCCGTCTCTGACGCATCTTCTGGGGACTGATCATTTGGGGCGAGATCTGTTTTCTCGAGTGTTACATGGCGGTCGTATCGCGCTGTCGGTGGCACTGTTCGCCATCGCCGCATCGCTGGTCATTGGTATTGTGTTGGGTCTGATTGCCGGCTATGGGCCGCACTGGTTGGATAATCTGATGATTCTCGTATTTGATGCTCTCAAGAGCTATCCGACGGTCATGCTGGCACTAGCGCTGGTTACCTTATTCGGTCCTTCTCTGACCGCGGTAATTGTCGTCGTGGTGCTAGTCAATGTTCCAGGATATGCGCGCATCATTCGCACTCAGACCCTCGCATTAAAATCGGCGCAATTCGTCGCGGCAGCGCAGAGTATGGGTGCCGGTCCGACGCGCATTTTGCGTAACCACATCTTGCCGAACGTAATCGGTCCGTTATTGATTCTGGCCTCCATGGATATTCCGGTCGTCATTGCCATTGAGGCCGGCATGAGTTTTTTAGGATTGGGTGTGCGACCGCCGACACCATCTTGGGGAGCAATCTTGAATGATGGTTTCGCGGCCATCCGCGACACGCCGTGGATTGCCATTGCCGGTGGCCTGCCCATTGTACTGACTACTCTTGGTTTCACCTTTCTGGGTGAGACTTTACGTGATGTCTTTGATCCTCGTCTGAAGGTGCGCTGATGAACGTATTGGAGATTCGTCACCTCAATGTGTCCTTTGCGACCGAGGCAGGTCGGTTGCACGCTCTGCGGGAGGTTTCATTTGATGTACCAGGCCACCGCATAGTTGGCATAGTCGGTGAGTCCGGGTGCGGCAAATCTACACTGATCAATGCGGTATTGGGATTACTTGCCGATAACGGGCAGGTAGACGGTGGAAGTATTCTGTTTGAAGGTCGGGATCTAACCCAGCTGCATGCCAAGGTCATGCAAGGTCTGCGCGGCGCGCGCATTGCTACCATCTTTCAGGATCCGATGGGGGCGCTGAATCCGGTGTTATCGGTGGGCACACAGATGTTGAACATTCAGTACCGTGTCAATCTCAGTCGCGCAGAAAAATTGGACAGAGCGGCTGAAATGCTTCGCCAAGTCCGTATCGCCGACCCGCGGGCCAGTCTGAAAAGATACCCCCATGAATTTTCCGGCGGTATGAAGCAGCGCATCGCCATTGCCATGGCCCTGATGATGGAGCCGGCGCTACTGATTGCCGATGAACCTACGACGGCGCTAGATGCGACGCTGGAGGTGGCGACGATTGAACTGCTGCAGGAGTTACAGGCGCAGATTGGATGTTCTGTGCTCTTTATTTCTCATCATCTTGGGGTGATTGCCGAACTGTGTGATGAAGTAGTGGTTATGTATGCGGGGGAAGTGGTTGAACGCGGAACGACCCGGCAGATTTTTTATCAGGCGATGCATCCTTACACGGAACGGCTGTTGCAATGTGATCCGGCCGGACAGTCGACACGTACGCGACATCTGCCAACTATTCCGGGAGAGGTTCCGGATCTGCGGCAGCGGCCGACGGGTTGCATCTTTGCTGCCCGCTGTCACTGCCGTGCAGAGATTTGTGCCCAAATTCCACCGGAAGTTGCTGTTGACAACCACCGCGCGCGTTGTCACCGAGTGGTGCAATGATATTGTCGGTTGACAGTGTTGAAGTGACCTTTCAGGTTGGCCCTTGGTTCAAGCGGCAGTCGATACTTGGCGTGGCTGGGGTGAGTTTCGCCGTCGCGGCCGGTGAAACTTTTGCATTGGTTGGTGAAAGTGGGTCCGGTAAAACGACACTGGCCAATGCCATCAACGGACTGCAGTCCATCTCTCGCGGCGAAGTAACATTCATGGACCAACGAGTTGATACCGCGAGCACTCGGGCGATGAAGCCGTTGCGACAACAGATGGCCATGATGTTTCAGGATCCGGTGGGCTCACTTTCACCGCGCATGAAAGTGGGTGATCTAGTCGCTGAACCTTTTCTCATTCATGGGATTGAGGCAGATATTGAAACAGAAATTGCGCGCCTGCTTTCGCTGGTCGGACTTTCCGGAGATTTTGCCAGTCGTTATCCACATCAACTGTCTGGCGGCCAAGCGCGGCGTGTTGGCGTGGCGCGCGCCATTGCGCTGAATCCTCGACTGATCATTGCTGACGAACCTACCGCCGGGCTTGACGTTTCGGTACAGGGAGAAGTGCTCAATCTGCTGAATGACCTGCGTGAACGCATGGAACTGGCGATGATCATCATTACTCACAATCTGCATGTGGTGCATCATGTGGCCGATCGAATGGGAGTGATGTATCTAGGACGAATAGTCGAACTCGGAGCGACTGAGGAGATCTTCAAGGCACCGAGTCATCCATATACGGCGGCACTGCTAAGTGCCAATCCGGAACCTGACCCGGACAAAGTCATCAATCGCATTTCATTGCCCGCAGAGGTGCCATCGTTGCTGGCCCGGCCATCGGGTTGTGAATTTCACACCCGCTGTCCATGGATGCAATCTCGATGTGCCGACGAACCGCCGCGCGTCAATGGTGACGCACGCCTAACCGCCTGCCATTTTCCGCTCGCTGCCGGTGCTAAACCACTAGTCGGGCAGATGGAGACGTAGATGCCAAGATGCCGGTTGCTGATATTTGACGACGCAGAAGATGACTGTTCAAATAGGAGTTGTTGATGATACCTGACATCGCGGTCCGAACTGATTTTCCACATCAGGTTCGAGAAATTGAAAATACCTGGATTCCAATGCCGGATGGCACGCGCCTTGCCGCGCGTATCTGGTTGCCTGAAGATGCTGAGGATAATCCAGTCCCGGCGATCCTCGAATATCTGCCATACAGAAAACGAGATGGCACCGTGGAACGGGATCACCTGACGCATCCTTATTTTGCCGGCTTTGGCTATGCTGGTGTTCGCGTTGATATGCGGGGCACCGGTGACAGTGAAGGTGTTTGCCGTGGTGAGTATTTACCACGGGAGCAGGATGACTGTCTGGCGGTGATCGAATGGTTGGCTGCACAACCTTGGTGTAGTGGTAAAGTGGGTATGATTGGCATCTCTTGGGGCGGTTTCAACGGGTTGCAGGTGGCCGCCCGCCGCCCGGCGGCATTGGGTGCGGTCATTTCACTTTGTTCGACCGACGATCGTTATACCGATGACATTCATTTTATGGGTGGAGCATTACTCTGTGAAAAACTTGGCTGGGGCGCGACGGCATTTGCCATTGCTCATACCCCACCGGACCCAGCCATTGTAGGTGAACGCTGGCGCGACATGTGGCTGGAACGTCTGTATGGTAATGGTCTTTGGCTGTTGGACTGGTTTAAACATCAGCGTCGTGATGAGTTTTATGCCCACGGTTCCATCTGTGAGCAATATGCAGATGTGGAGGTGCCGGTATATCTGGTCGGGGGTTGGGCTGATGGTTACACCAATACGATTTTTCGCATGTTGGAACACTTACACTGTCCGAAGAAAGGGTTGATCGGTCCATGGGCCCATAAGTATCCGCATTTTGCGATGCCCGGCCCGCGCATCGGTTTTCTGCAGGAATGTTTACGTTGGTGGGATCAGCATCTTAAAGGTCTTGATTCAGGCATCATGCAGGAACCTGAAGTTCGCGCCTGGATTCAACACCCGGTGGCACCTGCCGCACAATTTGAGACGCGCCCCGGGCACTGGGTAACGATCCCCAAGTGGTTGGGTCGGGAAGCAGCGAAACAGTTAGTTTTTCCAAAGCGATGTGCATCAGTAGAGAAGTCTGACGAGCCGGCAACCATTCATAGTCTGGAAAATTCAGGGCATGCGTCGGGTAACTGGTGTGGTTATGGACAGGTTGCAGATGGACCCATTGATCAATGTACGGAGTCGGGGATGATTTGGTACGAAATCGAACCATTTACAGAAGATCTCAACGTGCTGGGATGTCCGGTGTTGTATGCGATGATAGAAAGTGACGTGCCACAGGCCAATCTTGTTGCCATTCTTGCCGAAGTGAATGAACAAGGTCAAGGCACGAGAATCAGTTACGGAGTACTGAACTTGACCCATCGTAACAGTCACTCACATCCGGAACCCATGCCCGAAGAACCGGTGCCTATTCGCCTGCAGTTGAATGCCTGCGGACAGCGCATCGGTCCAGGGAATCGACTGCGTTTGGCGTTATCCAATGCCTACTGGCCCACCATTTGGCCATCACAGAGTCGTGCGACGCTGACAGTGTCAGAGCTCAAGCTTGAACTGCCAATTTTTCCCGGTGAACATGCCGGGAATCACTTCCAGGAACCTGAGGGGGCACCGCCACTTACGACTGAGGTATTGCAGGAAGGCACCTACAATCGCCGGCGTTTGATTGACTATGTTTCCGGACGCGAAACTTATGAGGTCAACAACGATACCGGACTGGTGCGGCATCTGCATACGGGTATTGAAACCCGGGAAACCAGTCGCGAGACCTATGCCATTCATCCGCCGGACCCGAATTCTGCAGTGGGCATGTGTAACTGGACCAAGCACTACGCTAGAGGTGGGTGGTGTGCTGATGTGCAGGTGGAAGTTTCCGTTCGGGCCCGCAGAACTGATTGGCAGATTGAGGCATCACTCAGAGCCGACGATGCAGATGGTGTCGTAGTTGAGAAAACGTGGTCTGAAAAAATACCGAGAGATCTGGTATGAGTGTTTTTCCGGGTTTCAGTGACCGAGCCGAAATTCATCATTTCATTGCGCACGGTGTCGCCATGCGCGTGGTAATTCAAGGTGACGGCCCCGAGGTGGTGTTCATTCCGGGTGGCGACCAGACTGCTGAAGCCTACTCGCAGCAGTTTCACCGGCTTTCCGATACTTTTCGCTGTATCTCTTATGACCCGCGTGGTGCCGGTGAAACCGAATCACCGCCGGCGCCATGGACCATTGCTGATTTTGCCCGTGACTGTGCGGCGGTGATTGATACATTCTGTGCAGGGCCAGCTGTGGTGTCCGGTCTGTCACTCGGTGGACTGATTACTCAGCAGGTTGCCATAGATTTTCCAGACAAGGTAGAGTTAGCTATTCCGATGGGCACCGCCGCGTACATTGATGGATTTACGCGTGACTGGATGCAAGCTGAAATCGATCTACGAAAGGTGGGGATTAGATTGCCGGATCAATTTCTGGCGCCTCATTATGCACCCTTTGCTTTTCCAGCCAAAGCTCTACATAACCCCGATTTCTGGTCGGAGATTAAGCCGCTGTATCAGACGCGTTTTGCTGATCGTAACCCTCAAGATCTGATTGATCAGTGGCAGGCTTGTCTTGATTACGACTGTCGAGAAGCTCTCAGAACTTGTCCGGTACCATTTCATGTCATTAGTTTTTCTGAAGATGTACAGACTGCGCCGGCGATGTGTAAGGTTGTCGCCGATTTGGTGCCCAATGGAGTATTTCACGAAATTCCCGGCCTTGGCCATGTATCAATGTTGTGGCATCAGCCGGCAATAGTCGCGACGAAACTTCGACGCATCATCACAACGCACTTTGAAGCGCAGTCTTGAGTCAGTCCATACTCTCTTGCCCGGCGTTTAGTGGATAGCACTACCTTGCAGTAGAGTCTGAGCATAATTCACTACCGGTGCTCGCTAGACGACCGGCGACAGAGGACATCTCAGCACCATCTATTCGATTCGGAGCAGTATGATGGTCATCCATCTAGTCATGCGGTCCGGGGGCTTGAAAAATTGGGAAAATCAATAGATCAGTCGTCGGTAATGATCTAACAAAGGCAAAAAAGGCACTGCATCAATTCGCGATCTTATCTTCTCAACACTAACGACATTGGCGGCAACCGACAAAACCCTTGGCTAAGAAACAGTGAGCTCCGGCCAGCTGAAGACAAATTCTGTCCGCGTTCAGGTGGTCTGACAAAACGCCACCGCGGGCCAGGCTTTATAATATCCAGTAAAGAAAATTATTGAGCTTTGAGCCAGTTCACAGTGAACGTCCAGCCGGCAGAATTGGCCTGATGATGGATTGTTTCTCGTTTCTGGCAGTTGCAAGAATTTTCTTCATTGTTGCGAAATTCAGTAATCAGGGAGTGATTTAACCATGTTTCGTTTTCTTATATCGGCACTATTTCTGCTGTCCTTTGCGGCGACAGCTAATGATGATTTTAACGCTTTACAGCAACAGGCTGAATCCGGGGTCGAAGACGCTCAGTATGAACTTGGCCGCCTGTACGAAGAAGGCGAGGTTGTTCCAAAATCCTACGTTGAGGCACTGCGTTGGTATCGCCTGGCAGCGGAGCAGGGATTGGCGGAGGCTCAGTTTAGACTAGGGATGATATATTTGCGTGGTGACGCGGCCACACCTGACCATGCTGAGGCGGTGCGCTGGATTAGGCAAGCAGTGGAGCAGGAACACGACATGGCGCAAGTCATCTTGGGTGGAATGTATTTTTTTGGTATGGGTGTTGCTGAGGATAAGGTCGAAGCATTCCGCTGGTATCGGCGGGCGGCCCAGCAGGGGCAGTCAATGGCTCAATACTTCGTAGGCTCGATGTATCAAGAAGGAATAGGTGTGTCTCGAGATTATGTTCAGGCGGTACATTGGTATCGTCAAGCAGCCGAACAGGGATCTGCGGTCGGGCAATATTCTCTCGGTAGCATGTACAAGGATGGTTTAGGTGTCGTTAAGGATGAAGCCGAAGCACTGCGTTGGTATCGCCTGGCAGCGGAGCAGGGAGATGTGGAGGCACAGCTGTATCTCGGTGCTGCTTATGCTGAAGGCGTCGGCGTAGCCAAAAATGAAACTGAAGCTTTGCTCTGGTTGCGCCGTGCGGCCGACCAAGGTGAAGCGAGAGCACAATACAATCTTGCGCTACTGTACAGCGCTGAGAGAGGTGTAAACGCAGATGATGCTGAGGCGGCACGTTGGTTTCGCAAAGCGGCAGAGCAGGGATTGGCTGCCGCTCAATCCAACCTTGGGTTGGCTTACTCCCAAGGTAAAGGTGTCGTTGAAGATCATGGTGAAGCAGTGTACTGGTATCGTCTAGCGGCAGAGCAAGGTCATGTAATAGCGCAACACAATCTCGGGTCGAAATATATCCAAGGGAAGGGGGTGCTGGAAGACCATGTGGAGGCGGTTCACTGGTATCGTCTAGCAGCCGAACAGGGCTGGGTAGAATCACAGTTTGCTTTAGGGTTAATCTACGAAGATGGCGCCCCGGGTGTTCCCAAAGATGCTGCTGAAGCCATACACTGGTTTCAATTAGCGGCGGAACAAGATCATGTAAAGGCACAAATGAATCTTGCGGAAGTTTACATTGAAGGTATAGGTGTGGCTGAGGATGCGGTTGAGGGAATACGCTGGATTCGCCGAGCGGCGGAACTGGGAGATAGGAGCGCACAGCAGCTTCTCGGAGTTGCATATACCGACGGATTCGGTGTCACCGAGGATTTTACCGAAGCGGTACGCTGGTATCGCGCCGCGGCTGAACAGGGAGCAGTCGTGTCACAATCCAGTCTGGGAGCAATCTATCTGCATGGTATGGGTGGTGTTCAGCAAGATTATGTCGAATCGGTTCATTGGTATCGTCAAGCGGCGATGCAGGGAATGGCGGAGGCGCAACATGCGTTAGGCGGGATGTATTGGACCGGTCGGGGCGTGGCTAAAGATGTAGCCGAAGCAGTACGATGGTATCGTAAAGCGGCCGAACAGGGCTATGCATTGGGTCAGTTTGCTTTGGGTTTTATGTATCTTTTAGGTGACGGTGTTGCGACCGACCATCAAGAGTCGTTGCGCTGGAGTCGCTTAGCAGCGGAGCAGGGGCATCAAGCGGGACAATATGCGGTAGGGTTGATGTATCAACACGGTTTGGCCGTATCTGAGGATGATGCTGAAGCAGTGCGCTGGTATCGTTTGGCGGCGGAGCAGGGAGACTGGGTAGCACAACATGCCTTGGGAAGGATGTATGAGTCCGGAGAGGGTGTGCAAAAGGATGAAGCAGAGGCAATGCGCTGGTATCAAAAAGCGGCAACACAGATGCATCCGATGGCGTTGCGTGACCTGGGAGCGATGTATTACTCCGGAGAAGGTCTATTAGAAGGTTATGCCGAGTTAATCAGGTATCGTATGCTATCTGAACAGGCAAGAGAGGTTCACCAACCGGGTTCCAATCAGTTGACAATCTTCATGGTCGGGGATGAAGACAAATTGGAACTCCAATAGCGAACAGCTGTTACATATCGCGGCGGAGAGTGATGCATTGAGACGGGTCTGTACCAGTTACAGAATTGGTCGGCCTGAGGGGTGATAGGAGCTGTGTCCATGCTTACGCTTAGCTTAGTTACGTGTCAGTTAAGGAATTGAATTTCCATCCGGCAACGTACTTGCTTAGATTTTTCTCTATTCTTGCATAGTCAGACACCGGTCACCAAAGTGATTGATAGGTGATGCCGAAAAGTCGCATTGCCAGCAGCTTGGAAATAACGGTACACTGTTGCCTAACTCGTCAGCTAAACGAGATGAAGTAGCACTTGAAGATGCGCTCGAACCGACGTCACGACATGCACGCATCAATGCACAGTGTTGAAATACAACTTGTACGGGGATAAAGATGTGGTTGCCTCCTGTTGGAGAGAGCGGTTCTACATTGAAGAAGTCTGTGGGAACTGAAAAATAAACACTACTCATTCGGGAAGAGTCCGGGTAGCCAGTATGTAGCAAGACTAGCAGGGAAAGAAGGATTGAGTGGGGCTCGAGAGCTGACTGACGTCAGTGCGCTTCGCTGGATCAATGCTGAAGTTATCCGCCGTGCCTGGCGTTCGCTGACGCCTAGCAAGCCGACCACATCTCGGCGTTGCATTTTTCCTTTTGACAGGACTGCGTTCAACACAATATCAGATTTTAAGGGTAGTTTGCCGGCACTAATTTCCATACTTGCCCAAAAATTCACTCTGTTTCGAAGCCGCTCCGGATCAATCAGCTGATCCATGAAGACAATCTGATCAATACAGGTTTCAAAAAAGAATTTGATGAAGTCAACCAGTGCTTCTTCACTCAATGCCCCGCGGCCATCAAGATCATTGCGTCTCGGTAGGTCACAGTTGGCGAGTAATCCCTTATAAGTTGAAACATTGCGTGCGAAACCGCGCGAAATGGACCAGCTGCTACGCGATTTAAGCGTCCTACTCAATATCACATCCGACATCAGACGGGCGACGCGACCATTGCCATCTAGAAATGGGTGGATCCACAACAAGCGATGATGCGCGGCGGCTGCTGCAATTAGAGTTTCAGTCTGACCGAGTCCACTGTAGACTTCATTAAAGCGGTTAAGAAATCGCGGAACCGCACCAGGACTGATCGATATGTGTCGGCCAACTTGCACTCGGTGTTCGCGCAACGCTCCCGGCACAATTGCAACCGATTCGTTCGTCTCAGGATTGTGCACCTGACACATGTCATTCGGAAGGGCTTCGAAAAAACGTTGATGAACCGCACAGAGAATTTTAGGCGAGAAGATATTCGGACATACATTAGCATCATCAATCCATTGTTGTACCTGAATATGTGCCTTCGCTTCCAGTTGTAGATTGCGGATGGTCGGGTCTGCACTGAAATCATTATTCAGTGCCTTTTCGATATCATTGATATGGGTATGATGTCCCTCAATCAGATTACTGTAATAGCAGTTCATTGATCGAAGTAAAACAGCCAAAGCGCGCAACACTCCTGCTGGTAGTTGTGCACAGATTTGACTGGACTGTTTGACTAACTCAAATGCTATATCAATGATTTCCGCTCTATGTCTTGAACCTTCTGCAATACGCAGTGGTTCCATTTTGGAGATGCTTTCACCAAAGTCTTCAAGTGGTTCTGACACAGCTTTTATGTCCGTTTTCTTGGCCGCTTTTAATTATCAGTTATCTTCATTATATCAGTTAGATATTAAGTCATTTTACGAAAATAACAGCCGGTGGATGACCGTTTTATCTGGTGTTGTTTATCGATTCGGCAAGCTCGGCCCGATGGCCAGTAGTTCCTTAGCTGCCTGCATGGGGGAGAGTCCCTCGTATAGAATTTTGTAGACGCGTTCGGTCATTGGCATAAAAACTTCAAGCTGTTGACCAACTTGGTAGGTTTCGCGGGCCGATTGTAGACCTTCGACTTCTTGTCCGATGTTGTTCAAAATGTCATCTAACGACTCACCACGCCCCAATCCCAGCCCGAGTCGTCGATTGCGGGACAGGTTGCCATTACAAGTCAGTAGCAAGTCCCCCAAACCTGAAAGCCCCATCAAAGTCTCGGTGCGGCCACCCATTGCAACGTTGAGTCGGTTCATTTCCGCAAAACCTCTAGAAATTAGTAATGCGCGGGTGTTGTTCCCAAAACCTAGCCCATCGGCAATGCCAGCGGCGACCGCAATGACGTTCTTAGTTGCACCACCGACCTGCACACCAATGACGTCATCTGTCGTGTAGACTAAAGACGTTGCGTTGCGAAACAGGTTAGCAATAGACTCGATGTCTTCGGCGTTGTTCGACGCGAGGTCGAATCCGGTTGGCGTTCCTCTGATCACCTCGTATGCAAAACTTGGTCCCGCAAGCGTTGCGGTAACCGCTCGGTCCCCCAGTTCTTGATGGCTGACATCGCTGAGCAGTACGCCACTGGTGGAAGCAAATCCTTTGGTGCCACATACGACAACAGGCTTCGCGGTTTGGTTCATCAGGTGTAGATTGTCTGCAATAGCCTTCATCGTTTCGCCAAAAACGCGGCTGGGTACGGCGACGACGGCTGTTGAACAGGTCTCAAGCGCAGTTTCGAGTGTACTGCTACCCAGCAGGCTTTCAGGAAGTTTTAGGTCTGGCAGATAGCGTGTATTGAAGTGATTATCATTGATATCGACGATGACTCGTTGATCAATGTCCCAGATTTTGACAAGATGTCCGTTTTGGGTGAGCCACGTACCGATAGCGGTACCCCAAGACCCGGCGCCCACGACTGCGATTTGATGTGGCTTGGGTGCTGATTGGTTCATGTCTGATCCTGGTTTCCTCTCAGGTTGTGAATGTACGGTGTAAGTGAAGCGATCACTGAGACGTTATTCTATTCAATTTAGACGGTCCAAGTGGCCATGTGTCTAACTGAATGTGCTTGATGATGTGAGTTTTACTGATGGTTTGACGGACAACCGGTCCATCGTTGCACCGCCACGCACGAATGCTCAATGGGGTAGGTCGGTGACGGTTTTGGTTCACTCGTGCAAACCAAAGGTGGTTTGGTTGCTGCGCAACGAGGTGGCCAGGGGCAGAATCGAACTGCCGACACGGGGATTTTCAGTCCCCTGCTCTACCGACTGAGCTACCTGGCCAGAATGCTGAACTTAACCTCAGATGAATTGAATGGCGGACGAGAGTTTGTAACCAGCAATATCAAAATGTCCTATCAGACAATTAACGGGAAAGAAAATTATAGAAAATCAATCTTCAATCCGACGGCATTTTTTACCGTCTGGCCATCATCCATTCGGCGGTTGAAAGCCTTCGGGCCTATCAACATCACCGCCGAAAAAGTACTTTTCCACCTGTTCGGTCAGATATTTTCGATGGTCGGCATTACCCATACTCAGTCGCTTTTCGTTAATCAGCATGGTTTGATGGGCAAGCCACTTCTGCCATGCTTCAGACGAAACGTTGTCGTGAATCTTGGTGCCAAGTTCACCGGGTAGAGGTGGCATTGGCAATGCCGGCAACTCCTTTTTCAACAGAATGCAATGGACAGTTTTAGACACTTGAGTTCAAATTTTAAATTGGGTGATGGATTTATCTAGAATTATAGAAAATATCCAAATGGAAATGCGCACCGTAGTGTTCAGAAATGCGATGTTGAGTATCTGTGTCGAACTCTCATAGCAGATGCTCCTTGATAGGGGAATCCATCCGTGGGAATCTTGGAACAACTCAATCTTCCTAGTTGGTTACGGTCACATTGGCAGTGTAGTTGATCTGGAACAAGTACGGTTGTTAACGAAAACCCATTTCCTTTAGACTAGATTGCCTGTGATGATGCGCCATACTTCACGCACTCTTTTGCCATCCATTGCCAGGTCAGTTTGCTTGGCTGCTTCCTGCCAAATTTCTGGGGAACTGTGTTCAAGCCATATTCTGGCTTTCTGAAGTCTCGGCATTGCCTCTTCTGTGGTTGTTTCCGCCGCAAAACGTTGACCCATGGCCCCACTGACACAGCGAGGCACACCGAGACTTCTCATCAGAACTGCGTCAACGCTTCGAACTCCGAAGTAAATCATTGATGGAATGGAACGAATTTCTGCTTGCTCTTTAGCAGACAGTTTTGCGTCTGCTAAATCACCCATCGATTGCAACGCACCGATACCCCAGGAGCCTTGATGAGTAAGAGTCTGATAAATTGTGCGACAACATTCCGATAGTCGTTTCTGAATATCAGGCTCGTCTGCAAAGTGATGATCAGCAATCTGTCGGAGGGTTTTACCGGATACCCACATCTGCAGGATAGAGGCGATGGATTTGCCGTCTCGGCCACCTAGGGTAGGAATATTCAATTCTGGTACTTTTAATAAGGCACCCACAAGATCTTTCATTCCTTCACCACCGGCCTGAAACAGTCGGCCGGGACTCCAATTTTCGATATTTAGGTTGAAAGAGTCCTTTTCCCGAAGCAAATTTAAGACACTTTCTGAGGAGAACCCGGTGCTATCAACTAGAGTCAAAACACCGGCAGGGAGGTTATTCAACTGATCTGCATAATTACGGGTAGACTCAATTAGCTGTTCAGCTCGTTCGGGTTGGCGTTCACTCAGTCGGTGATAAGCGTAAGTGCGCTTCAATAGTTTCTCGGTGTCGGTAAGAAACTGTGCGTGGTCACCAATTTTCCGGTAGCTGTGAGCCAGGTATTGAACAAAGTTCGACCATTTGGCATCATTTCGTACCAAACGGCGTAAATCCAGTTCCCAACCACGCTCAACCGTATCTTCGATCATTTGTTCCAGTGCCGAAACCAACTCAACGACCTGCTGATTTACATATTCTTCTAGAGCAGGATCATCAGACTTTTGAGAAGCGAAAATGACCAATCCAAGTGTGTCTTGGTAAAGGCGACCCGCGCGCCCGGCGATATTCCAAAACTCATCCGGACGCAGCTGTTCTTTGACATAAGCACTACCGACGCGGGCTGATTTATAGTGCGTTGACAAAATGACATTTGAAATTGGAAAATTGACACCTTGTGCCACCGTTGTGGTGGCAATCAGTGCCACCAGTTCTCCCTCCTCGGTTAGCCACTCTAACAGGGCGCGCACTTCCGGTGAAATGCCAGCATGATGGATGCCAACACCTTTTCCCAGATGAGCATGCAATGCAAAATCTTCTCCGTATTCGGCGGCTACGTATTCTCTTACCAAGCTAAGGTTGTCGCTGTGTCGGTCCGGCAGTAAAGCCGCCAACTTTTGCGCGAGATTCCAGCAGTCCGTCGGAGAATAAGCCAACACGATTGAATTGCCATGACTCGCGATGGCTTTGGTAACCAGAGCGGCGACTTCTAACTTTGATGATTTAGCCTGCGACAGGGTTATGGAACGGTTTTTCTCGCGGTCAATGGTCACACACTTATCAAACGCGATCGGAGTCCGATGCGGCTGACTGACATGGAGGGGTTTGACTTCCAATTGCCAAACTCTTCCTTTGCCTTTAGGATACGCCAGGGCAATCATCCGCTCGTTAGGTTGCCAGTTGATGGCCAGTGATGGTTTGATGCTTTGCGAACGCTCATCATCCAGCCAGGTGGCCAATTCTTCCGCATTAGGTACGAATGGAGTTAGCAGGAGGAAATGGGTGTCAGGGGACTCACGATTGATCATGGCGAGTACCAGTTCACTCTTCAAACCACGCTCGCCATTGCTAAGATTATGGGCTTCATCCAAGACAACCAAACCGAGCGACCGGTTTTCTTGCTCTGTCACACCGTTGCGAATCAACAGGTCAAGTTTTTCAGGAGTGGTTACCAAAACATCAAAACTGTCTTGCGCGGACAGCAATTCCTCCTCCAGCATATTCAATTCGAAAGCCGGAGTTGCCTGTTCGATTTTGAATCCCAAAGGTCCGAGGTGCTTTCGAAGTCGAATGGTAATCTGGTTAACGAGAGCTCGTGTTGGCACAAGATAGGCAATCCATGCGTTGGCATAATTGACCTTGGTTTGAATGATACGGAATTCAGATAGCAGGGTTTTGCCGCTGGAGGTTGGCATTTCAATGACAACTGCGCGGTGGCCGATATGCATAATGTCCTGAATGGCATCTCTTTGCGGGGGTAACAGCTCAAACAATGGACGATGCTGAAGTTCATCCGTCAAAGATTGCTTGAAATCGGTCATTTTGCTGTTGTAAGCAGCTAGTTGATGCCAGATGGTCGAGCGAATGAGTACTCTTGCAGCCATGTTGATCCAACGCAGGAGCAACGCCAGTTCAATGATACCGGCGGAGTCTGCGGCTTTGATGGCACGAGTAAGATGAAATTCTACGTCGTCTAGGGCGGTACGCGGTGCGCCTTTGCCGACGAACACTCCCAGTATTTCAACCGCTTTTGCCAAATGGTAGAATGCTACCAGCTCAATGGCTGCAACCTGTCGAACTCCACTCTCCTGTGCCAGGTATGCCGGTTCGTAAGACTGTTGGCTTTTACGCAGAGTAGAAATGGCTTCGGCAACGGCATGAAGGTCACCCCAGTTCTTCTTGCGCACCACTCGTAAGAAGGCATCAGCTACATGGTATAGAACTCGTTTTGGCCAGTGTGTAGAGGTATCTAATTTGGGTATGGGCCAGGCATTCTCATTGAGGTAGCGCTGGATGTCAGCGCTCCGGTCTCCCAAAACACCTACGGCAGCCAAGCGAATGGCATTTTTGACGCGATCTTCCTCAACATCACCCAGCGGCAGCACCCATCTGATGTCAAACGCGAGCGAGCAGTATCGGCGAAACTCGACGGCTTCATTCGAACGGGTATCTCGTCGCCAAGTTGGCGCCAAGTCAAGGCATCGAACTTCGAGCAAATGCAAGGTTTCTTCCAACGATTCTACTGTTGTGGGTGGAGTGAACGTGGGTGTTCTTGATTCGCCATCGGCAATACGATTAAGTACAGTCTTTGCCAGTATGACCTTGGCTTGGCGAGTCGTATTGTTCAGTGCATCTTGACCGCCAGCTTTGGCGATGAGAATATCCGTCGGAAATCCACTCATTGGTCAGTCACTCTACCGTAGATAATTTCAACCCAGTCGATTTTATGGAAGGGTAGATAAAAGCCTAGAAGAAGCATCCTTCCCATTCCGGGTTGGTGTTCTAATCCGGCACAGATCCCAGCGAGGTCTTTTTCATTGGGTTTACGTTTGCCACTCACCAAAACCCCAACGAGTTCAAAAATGCCCTCTGCATATCGTTGTATTGCTTCGTTGAATGCGTCTTCCCATTCCGTGTCACGCATTCGCACCAATAACCAACCGATCACCTGTTGCCGGTCAGCCGCGCAGTGCTGCAATTGAAACATCTGCTTTTGAAGACAATCTTGTGTGGAATTAACCACCTGAGGTGGAACCTTTTCTTCTGAAGAAGTTTTAACTTGACCAAACATGAATCGCGGTGTCACAAAACATTGCAGATCGACTAGGTCAGGGCCGGGCAAGCTGGCTTTTTGTGTTCGCTTGTCTAACCCTGGTGACCATGGAAACATAGCTTCATAGACATCTTCCAAAGCGATTTCAGCGATCGCTTCACCGATTTCCCAATCCTTAGCACGAGGAGAAGCTTCGATTTGTCCAAGCAGCCCCCGTATATCGAATCCGGTTGATTGCATTTCGATCAAGTGTTGTCTGAGCTCCTCAGTTCCATCGGACTCCAGCAGTTTGGTCAATACACGATCAACCAGAAATTGATGGCAGTCTTTTTTGGATGCAGCACTGAATCCAGTGACTTGAATGTGGTTGTTTTCGGAGTGAAACTGGAGATTTTCGTTTCATGAATTAAGACTTAACATATAGTATTATGATTCAATGAATGGATGATACATTTTTGATTGACAATAAATGGGTTGCATACAAAGTAGAAAGAAATGAAAATGCGGAAAATTGAGGAACTTACAGGTGAGGTACACAATCTGGATTGCATGGAATTAATGCAATCTATGGAAGATGATTCAGTCAATATGATTTTTGCTGACCCACCTTTCAATCTCAGTAAGAAGTACAAATCGTAAAAAGATAATCTAGATTTTTCCGAATATATGGTATGGACCAAGTCATGGTTAGTTGAGTGTTCCCGGGTGCTGCGGTGTGATGGGACGTTTTTCCTGTATAACATCCCGAAACTGCTTTCTCACACCACGCCAATATTGAATGAAATTTTGGAGTTTAGACATTGGATCGCGTGGAACTCGAATGGACAGCCGTTAGGAAAAACACTACAGCCAGCACACTATGGAATTTTGTTCTATTCAAAAACAAAGGATAGCAAATTCTACGATATTCGTGCGCCTCACGTAAAATGTGCGAAATGTAATTCATATCTCAAAGACTATGGCGGCAAGGCACATCTCCGCCATCCCTTCGGCTACCAGATTAGCGATGTTTGGAGCGATATACATCGCGTGCGTCATAGTAGCAAGCGGATATCAGATCATCCATGTCAACTTCCAGTTCATCTGATCGAGCGGCTTATCCTGATGACAACAGATGAAAACGATATCGTATTTGATCCGTTTTGTGGCGGTGGCTCAGCTGCCGTCGCCACCAAACAGATGGGCCGGCGTTATATCGGCGCGGAGATAGACAGCGATTACACGAGTGTAGCAAACGAAAAATACAATAATGCAACAAAAGTTGTAGGGATGTTCGGAGAGTACCTATCGATTCATCTTGGCAAAATTGTGTCAATGAGAAATATTGATTATGAAGAAAATAAGTTTCGAAAGTCTGCTTGACAACATGAGCTACTTCTTAAATTTTCCAGAAGTCGAAAATAATATTGAAAAGTTGATTTTAGAGGAAGCTGAGTAATCCATACTAACAGAAACGAGAAATGGAAGTCGGCCTGCTGAAGACGTTCTTGCTGATTATTTAAGGGATGATAAAAATCAGAAGAAGTTAAAAATGATGATTTCCATGGCTGGAGGTTCAGAAGAAAAATTAAAGCGCATTGTGGCATCTATTTTTGATGGTTCTTCAATTAATGAAATCAGAAAAGACTCGAAAATTAGGGAACGTGTTGCAAAATTTTTGGTTAACCCTGCGAGTGAACCATCATTCATACCAATGTTTGTCAGAAAGAGCTTTTCGTTACCAAATAACTGGATTGAGTTACTCAAAGATAAGGAGTACATGAGCGTTGTAGCAAGACATTCAATGTCAGCAAAATATGCAGCGCGAATGGGCTTTGAGCTTGAGCGTCAAATCGCGAATATAGTCACTGAATGTGGATACACTTCGGAGAAGGGGGCAGTTCAATTAGTTGATGATAAAAAAGTCGATTTGGCGGTGCCAAATGTGCGATTCCCGCAAATAATCGTGATGGTTTCCTACCAGTTAACAACGGGATCAGGACAATCTTCAAAAGCGAATGAGCAGAGTCAAATGTACAACGCAGTTCAGAAATATAGCAGGTCTCGCGTCGGCAAGAGTGTAAGCATGGCTAACCCGAATGCTACCCGAGGTTGTATCTTTGTCAATGTGATTGATGGTGGTGGCTGGATTGAGCGAAGGAGTGATTTAGAACAACTTTGGCACCACTGTGATTATTGTTTTACATTCAATACTATAGGTGACTTTCGAATGTTGCTTGACCACGTTATGAACAAATGATGGTCACATTAAAGATAAATTGAATTCCGCCGAAGATGGTTCGCAAATTTTTCCAGTCGGCTGATAAAATTCGTTGTGCACTACTTCAATCACCTCAGTATTGTAACAGGTGATTCGTTCACCGCTACTGCGCCACGAACAATCTTAATCAATCTGCGCTGGTGATCTGACCTCTGGGTTTCTGATATCTTGCCCGGGGCTACGGCGACGGTAACAGTTGATCATATCAGCCGGTGGTCGAGTAATAATATGAAGTTGCCACAGACCGGATGAAAGGTAGCGGGGCACGAGTCAGATTTGTGCGTCTCTGATTCGTGCCCCAACTGATGGCGGACTGACCGTTCAGTGAGTTAAGCTACTTTTCACTTGCCAATCTGCTGCGACCTCATTGAAATGCTTAGTGCCTTAGTAACTCCGTCAGCATATTCTCGGTGCACTTTACGAAATTCTCCCAGTTGCCGTTTGACAATATGCTCCGGTACATCCTGCATGGATTCCGCAATGTTGCTGAACAATCGCTGACGCTGTGCATCATCAAACAATTCAAATAGCGCTCGTGGTTGAACATAGTCATCATTATCTTCTCGGTGGTCATAACGCTCCGCTAGGCCATAGATGTTCAACGGTGGTTCACGATAGTCTCCATCCTGAATCGGTCCATTCACACTGTTTGGTTCGTAGTATGCATCCGGATTATCTGTGCCGTTTACAAAGAAACGCATGGCACCATCCTTATGATAATGGTGGACCGGGCATCGCGGTGCGTTGACCGGTAGCGCTTCATAATGCGTACCCAAGCGGTAGCGATGGGCATCCGCGTACGAGAAAATTCGCGCCTGTAACATTTTGTCTGGGCTAAAGCCGATTCCCGGTACGACGTTTGATGGACTGAATGCAGCCTGCTCGATTTCCGCAAAATAATTTTCCGGATTGCATTTCAACTCTACAGTACCCACCTCAATCAGCGGGTAGTCACCGTGTGGCCAGACTTTAGTTAAGTCGAAAGGATTGTATAGCGTATTTTCCGCCTCGATTTCCGGCATGATCTGTACATACATCGTCCATCGGGGAAAGTCACCGCGCTCAATCGCACCGAATAGTTCCTCTTGATACGATTCGCGAGTGCGACCAATCAGTTCGGTAGCTTCCGCATTCGTATAGTGCTTATGCCCCTGCTGAGTTTTGAAGTGAAACTTTACCCAGTAGCGCTCTTGTTTGCTATTCCAAAAACTGAACGTGTGAGAGCCATAGCCATTCATGTACATCGGCGCCACCGGTAATCCTCGATCAGACATCAGAATCGTGACCTGATGGAGTGATTCTGGTGACAATGACCAGAAGTCCCACGCGGCGGTGGGTGAACGCAGGTTGCTTTTCGGATGACGTTTTTGCGAATGAATGAAGTCTGGAAACTTGAGTGGGTCGCGTACGAAAAATACCGGCGTATTGTTACCGACCAAATCCCAATTACCTTCTTCGGTGTAGAACTTGATGGCAAAGCCACGTACGTCACGTTCTGCGTCAGCCGCACCAAGCTCTCCGGCAACAGTCGAAAATCTGATCAGCAATGGTATTTCCCTGCCAATCTCTGAGAATACAGCGGCACGTGAATATTTCGAGATATCGTTGGTAATTTTCAACGAACCGTATGCACCCCATCCCTTGGCGTGAACCACTCTTTCAGGGATTCGCTCCCGATTTTGATGAGCGAGCTTCTCTAACAGTTGATAGTCCTGTATCAACGCCGGGCCGCGCGGCCCGGCAGTCATGCTGTTTTGATTGTCTGCTACCGGTGCGCCGGCAGTTGTGGTTATAGTTTTCATAATTTGATCTCCTAAATGAAGTGAAACAATGATTCACATAATATGTTCTCGATATAAATAATTAAAATATATTATTTTTATGAAAACGATAAGTATTGCTTATAATTTGTAGATATGAACATTCGCGATTTGAAATACGTAGTGGCAGTCTCTGAACACAAACACTTTGGTCGCGCCGCCGCAGCCTGCTTTGTCAGTCAACCGGCACTGAGCGGGCAGATTCGCAAAATGGAAGAGTACTTGGGAGTGGCGTTATTCGAACGAAACAAGCGCGAGATTAAAGTTACTCAGGCTGGAGAGCGGATTATTGTGCATGCGAAAGTGGCATTAGCTGCAGTCGGCTTGATTGAACAGACTGCAAAGGCTATGAATGATCCTTTGACAGGTGAATTGCGTGTTGGAATGATTCCAACTATCGGACCATATCTCACACCTTTTCTGTTGCCGGTTTTGCGACGGTATCTCCCGAAAATCCAACTGCAGCTCAAGGAGGATGTCACCACGTCTTTGGAACGTGAGCTGATCGAAGGAGTCATTGATGTTGCGATTCTAGCGACCGAAACCGAACACTCACAGTTAAAGGAAATGGCACTCTATGACGAACCCTTTTGGGTTGCTCTGCCGCATGGACATCCTTTGACGAATGAAGAGCAAATCAATGTCAAGGACATTCAGTTGGAAGAATTTCTGCTTCTAGAAGACGGACACTGTGTTCGAGATCAGATTATCTCATTCTGTTCGCAAGCGGCGCAACGCGCGATTGCAGTGAAAACCCAACATACTAGTTTGACAACGATTCTTGCTTTGGTGGGTGCCGGCGCAGGTGTAACGCTGGTGCCTGCCATGAGTCTGTCAGGTGCATGGGTAACTGATTTCGGCATTACCGTAAGACGGGAAAAATCTGGCCACGCGCTTCGGTCGGTGCGGCTGGTTTATCGTCAATCGTTTCCCAGAGTACAGGTGCTGGAGCGGCTAGCGGATATCATCGGTGCAGTTGTGCCTGATACGGTACAACCGGTTCGCCGTTAAAGCTTCAGAAAACACTCGCTCAGGTGGATGCCGTGTCAATCATAGCGTTCAGCTATACTTTGGTAGCATAAGTATTTTGCATGTTCGAGTTCGGCAACCGAAGTTCAACGGATGAAATAATGAAAAATTCTCAGACCAACTGCATGGCGCCGTCTAGGTTGATATACACCTCGGCATATAATTTGACCTGAACTGGCCAATCATCAGAATCAAGAAGCAATAACTTCAATTTTCATTTGGATTGAATGAATGCTGATAGATTTCAATCCGACTGTTTTATGACATAGACAGAGATTTTTTACTATAATGCCGCATCATCATTAACTCCGTTAGTAATCGGGTAGCTATTGTGCTCCTTTATCTTTATGACATGAAACAATGCTACCCGATTCTTTTTGCCTCCTTGGCTTTGACAGAAGATATTCTAAACACGTTCATCAACCATCTCGTTTCCTGTGAAGTCAAGCGAAAGCCCCGTTTGTCCTATTGAAGTGTAAAGGTTACTAGATCGAATTCGTTCAATGAGTTTGGTCACCGGTGTCGGTACTCCTCTGTCAAGTGGCTCATCTAGACTGACGAAGTCAATACCCAAATGAAGTAGGTCTCTATGGAGAGTGACCTCAACCCGCGTTACAACGGGGGTAATGTCCAATCGATAGTGGGTGAAGTGATGTTGAAACTGTTTCATGATGTACTCAACTGAAGTTTGCATGGTGTAACGTTGTGCGAACCAACTTGGTAAACCCGCAATGTCTCCCGCATATTCAGGTAAACTCCACAACCCACCCCATATACCGGCAGTATTTCGCCGCTCCAGCAGAATTCGCCGATGGTGGTCAAGTGCCAATACCATGATCACTGATCTGTTTTTTCGGTTAGTGGGAATTTTCTTAAGTGGAAAGTTATCAACTTGGTTGGATTTTCGCGCACAGCACAACGTCGCGACCGGGCATGTTTCGCACTGGGGAGATTTTGGCGTACAAATCGTCGCACCAAGATCCATGATTAGTTGGGTGTATAACTGCATTTTGCCAGCTGGTGAACAGCCTTCTGCAATTTTCCAAAGTCGGCGAACTCGTGTGGATTCTTTTTCCTCATTTACACAGAAGTAACGAGCGTATACGCGCTTTGCATTGCCATCAAGTATTGGTGTTTGCCATCCATAAGCGAGTGCGCAGATGGCCCCCGCAGTGGAGCGGCCAACTCCCGGCAGGGCTTGCACGGCAGTGAAATCTTGCGGAAATTCTCCATTGTGTCGTTCTCTGATCATTTTCGCCGCACGATGCAGATTGCGAGCTCGCGTATAATAACCCAGCCCCGCCCACATGCTTAACACTTCATCCAACGATCCATTGGACAATTGGGTAATATTTGGAAATCGGTCGATGAAGTTTAAGTAATAGGGGATGACGGTGTTCGCCTGTGTCTGTTGAAGCATGATCTCAGAGACCCAAATCCGGTAGGGGTCTGACTCAAAAGCCCAAGGCAGACCGCGGCCCGGAGATGGGTTGGACCAGTTGAGCAGTTCGGCGCTGAACTGCCGGCACTGTTCAGTCAGTCGCATGTGCCCAACTCCACATTTTTCATCGGTAAGTTCAATTGACAACCCGGTTCGGTGTGATTAATGAAAGTCGTGACCTTCAACGCCAATGGTATTCGCTCGGCTGTACGGAAAGGATTCCATCCTTGGATGCTCGACCTGGATGCCGATTTTATCTGTATTCAGGAATTAAAAGCTCAACATGAGCAGTTGACGCCGGATATATTATCTCCGGAAGGCTATTTGGGGTATTTTCATTGCGCACAGAAAAAAGGCTATAGTGGAACAGCGGTCTATACCAAACACGCGCCAGTCAATGTGACTTATGGGTTGGGCTGGGAAGATTTTGACGCCGAAGGACGTTGTGTCCGAGTTGAATATGATGCGCTGACGATCATTTCGATTTACCTGCCATCAGGCACCAGTTCTGATGAGCGCCAGCAGTTCAAAGAAGTTGTTCTAGAACGACTGAAACCGATATTGATTGATTTTCAGAATCAGAACCGGAACTACATCATCTGCGGAGATGTAAACATTGCCCATCGCCCTGTCGACCTTCGCAACTGGCAGGGAAATCGCAATAACTCAGGATTTCTTCCACAGGAGCGCGCGTGGATGGATTGGCTGTTTGACGAGGTCGGATTCATCGACGCCTTTCGGGTCATTGACACGCGTCCCGGGCAATACACCTGGTGGTCTAATCGTGGTAATGCTTATGCAAAGAATGTCGGTTGGCGATTGGATTATCAGATCGTCTCACCGGGGTTGAAAGACCGAATTCAATCGGTTTCCATCTTCCGTGACATCAAGTTTTCCGATCATGCGCCGGTTATTTGTACCTATGACATGGCGAATATGATCGCTTAGTTTGTGTTTCAAACGGACGACTTTACGTCACTGGTAACCGGTAGTCGCGCGACCAGCCGCTGTACCCAAAGTATGATGCCAATAACCGGAATACCAATGATGGCTGTGAAAATAAAAAAAGAGTGATAGCCGACTCCATCTACAATGGTACCAGAGTAACCAGCCACAAGTTTAGGCAGCAGTAGCATGATGGAGGTGAAGATTGCATATTGCATCGCGGTGAAGCGAATGCTGGTCAGACTTGAAAGATAGGCGACAAATGCCGCGGAAGCCAGACCGGCACTGACGCTATCTACCACAATGACCAACAGTAACATCAATTCGACTGGATTGGTAGCCAATGCCATAAATAGCAGATTAGATGCGGCCGCCAGCACTGCACCCAGTAGCAGAGTCCGCAGGACCCCGAAACGTAACGCAAGCACCCCGCCCAATAAGCCGCCGGCAATGGCGGCGATCAGTCCCCAGAACTTCGAGTAATGAGCAATCTGAGTCTTAGTGAATCCCATGTCAATATAGAAAACATTGGCAATGATGCCAAGTACGATGTCAGAAATCCGATAGGTACCCACTAATAACAGAATGATCAGTGCCAGACGACCGTAGCGGTGAAAGTAGTCGGAGATGGGGTTGATGTAAGTTTCATGAATATGTGCCATCTTGACTAGCCCGGCCTTGATTAGTAACCATGCAACTAGCGTTGCCAGTAGCACGGAAGTGGTCAGTCGAAGACTTTCCAGCAGTAGTCGTACGGGCGCCGCATTGATGCCCCAATTTTCTACCATCACAGCTTTGGTAGTGGTGACTAGGTCGCCGGTCAGATAGAACCCCAGTACGAAAGCCATAATGGCCAATGCGAAGACCATGAAGAAACGAATGAAATCCGCGGTGCCGGTGAATGAAGTTTTCTCCATTGATTCAACTTTGGGTTCAGGATTGAGAAGCGTCGTGATGATCCCTACGAGCATAAATCCGGCCATCAACTGATAAACGAGGGACCATGCCCGGAAACTGTACTCACCGCCGCCGATGATATCAGCTATCCAGAGTGCACCGGCGCCCGCCAGTATCAATGCAATTCTATAGCCGGCAATATACATACCCGACAGCATCGCTTGTAGGTCGGGTGGTGCAGATTCAATTCGAAATGCGTCGATGACAATATCCTGGGTCGCCGAAGAAAACCCGATGCAGACGGCTCCGATCACCGTCATGATCAGTAAATCAGTCTGTGGGTCAAAGAGAGAAGTCCAAAAAATGCTAACAATGATGGCGAACTGCGCCACTAGAAGCCACGCCCGCCGCCGGCCAAGTTTCTGTGTCAAATAGGGAATCGGCATCCGGTCGACGATCGGTGCCCACACGAACTTAAACGAATAGCCGAGTGCCGCCCAGCTGAGAAATGTGATCGTTGCCCGTTCAATTCCGGCTTCACGAAGCCACACTGACAGAGTACCGAAAACTAGGAGCAGCGGCAGTCCAGCAGAAAAACCCAGAAACAGCATGCAGATCGATCGCGGGTGAACGACTCCGTAGACTGCCTGTCGCCAATTGTGTGATGTGGAATGGCTACCCATCGTATCGTCAACAATAAATTGACTAAGACTGTCAGTGGGCGATGGACATCATGTCAACCATGTCTTCAGCCCAGCATCTGACTCCCCAGTGATTCGAGAAATCTCACCCCGATTGAATCGGCTAGATTCAGCAGCAGCAAAACTAGAATAGGTGAAAAATCTAGGCCACCAAACGTCGGTATGACCCGGCGGGCCGGCCGCATAATCGGTTCGGTGAAGGTGAAGATCAGACGGGTGATCGGTGTGTAACTCCGTATCACCCAGCTCATGACAATGCGCACTAAGATGGCAATGATCAGAATTGAAATCGTATAGTCGAGAATTTTTGCTGGCGCCAGAATCAACAGTGCAAATATATTGCTGTTGAAACCGAGTGACGAAATATAGAGATATCTCTCTATACCGGTCACGATGAGTGCCAGTACTAGGGGCGAACCAAAATCGGCGCCGGCCACGCGCGGTACGAACTTTCGAAGTATTCGTATCGGTATCCGGGTCGCTAGGTCGATGAACTGTGAAACGCGGTTATGAAAATCAG
This sequence comes from Arenicellales bacterium, assembly GCA_965116205.1. Lineage (GTDB taxonomy): Bacteria > Pseudomonadota > Gammaproteobacteria > Arenicellales > JAJDZL01 > JAJDZL01. Next base: position 2,173,407 of record OZ220493.1, read on the forward strand.
CGTCAAAGTACTGTAGTAGTGCACGTAGAATCGTAATGATCGCGTAGACTTCAACCAGCTGACGTACCAGGTCCACAGAAATTGGGATTTCCATTGGTTCAGCCAGTCGATGTAGAACTAGACAGCTCTATCGATCGTCGTTCGCCGACCTGAATGGCCGAAATAATATGGCGCTTGACTTCCGCTTGCTCAAGTACTTTGATTGCAGCTTCAGTGACGCCGCCTGGCGAGGTCACCTTCTGCCGAAGTGCGGCGGGACTCTCAGTACTGCAACTGGCCAATAGGGCGGCCCCCACGGCTGTTTCAGTGGCCAATAGATGCGCGGTGTCCGGACTCAATCCACGTTCAATTGCTGCCTGTTCCATGGATTCAATCAAGTAAAAAAAGTAAGCCGGACCGCTACCGGAAATTGCGGTGACGGCGTCCAGCAAACTCTCATCGTGAAGCCAGACAGTTTTACCAACAGCTGCCAGAATCCGGTCGACGGTAATTTTCTCCGCCGCCGTTACATGGGGGTTTGCATACATGGCTGAAACCCCCTTTTGAATCAATGCCGGGGTATTGGGCATGACGCGTACGATAGGAAGATTTCCTCCAGACCACCGATCCAAGTCAGTCAATCGAATGCCGGCGGCAATGGAAATCAGTAGCGGCTGGACCGACTGTAATGCATCGGCGACGTCGTGTAAGACGGTTTGCATGACTTGCGGTTTGACAGCCAGCACGATGGTGGATGACTTTTCAACCACAGAACGGTTGGAGTGTTCAACACCAATACCGAATTGATCGACTACTTGTTGTCTGGCTTCGTCTAACGGGTCCGATACGATGATGGTATGGCGATCGAAGCCATTGGCGATCAATCCACCAACTAGGCTACGAGCCATGTTGCCACCGCCGATGAAACCGATAGTGTGGTGATGTTTGTCAGTTTTGAGGGAAGTCACAAATATTCGCGCAATGGAAAGATTTACCGATCATTTTATTTCAAAGCTATACAGCCATTGATATTCTCTAGGCATGCATTTCAAGAAAAGCGCTAATATTTAGTTGCGCGAAGGATGATCTGAGTACAGGTTCAATCATCCAGTTTTAGGTTGGTTGCGGACGTGCGCCAAATAATGCAGTGCCAATGCGAACGTGTGTTGCGCCTTCGGCAATCGCCGCTTCAAGATCGTCAGTCATTCCCATTGACAGTGTGTCAAGTTGATGTCCAACTCGATTCGCTTTTTCAAGCAGTTTTCTGACCATAGCAAAGATTTTGCGCTGTTCACCGACATCGGAAACCGGTTTTGGGACAATCATGAATCCTCGCACCGCTAGGCGATCATGGTTTTTTATTTTTTCTAGAAGCACCATGGCTTCATCCTCAGTCAATCCAGATTTGCTCTCCTCTGTCTGTAAATTCAGCTGCAGGCAGATATTGAGAGGTGGTTGCTCAATGGCACGCTGAGCATTGAGTCGCGTTGCAATTTTGTATCGATCAATGCTATGCACCCATGAGAAATGATTGGCGATCTGCCGAGTTTTATTACTCTGAATACTACCAATGAAGTGCCACTCGAGATTTAAGTCAGCAAGTTCCCGCTGCTTTGCCAGAGCTTCCTGCACAAAATTTTCGGCAAATGCACGTTGTCCGCATCGCGCCAGTTCCCGTATTGCTGATGCCGGATGAAGTTTTCCAACGGCCACAAGTTGTACCGAGTGAGGTTCCCGTCTAGCGTTCCTTGCGGCTGCGCAAATCCGGTCATTGACTGTTCGGTAATTTTCGGCGAGTTGGGACATTGATGTTATGCTCACGGCGTCGTTAATTGACGGGCATCATTCATTTTAATTTCATACAACCAGACTGCTTAAAAATAATCGTTGTATTTGGTCTCAGGATGGGAAATGTCAACTCATTGCAGTGTTTAGATTGAGTTGAAACTTACCATCGAAAAAGTTCTAAAAGTCAGCATCTAGTTCTAATAGAGCGATAGAAATCTTGATATGTGGCCGACACTCATAGGTGTTGCTACCGTATATCGTGAACAAGTAACTCGGTTGCCCATATCGCTCATACAACGATGCGGCGATGTTACAAGATGACGCGCACCAATGTCTTATGTATCAATATTGCAGTTTCTCGTGTTGAATGGACTGCGCGACTAACCAGCGATTGCCTAATTGGCTTTAGAGTTCGACTTGTTTTGAATCCGTGTGTCGATTTTTGTTAGGTAATTCCAGCAGGTATTGCATGAACGATGGAATTGGAATGGTTATTGCATCAACCGCTCTGTGAATCAATCCAGAACGGATCATCTCCTGAATGAACTCCTGCGGTTTCATATCCTCTGGCATAACTTCTGAATGGTCCAGCTCTTCCTGCCATAGCTTATCCCGAAGCATTCTTATCAGTTCATCATAATGACAACCATCAATGCCGATAGTGCTTGCCACCTGTGCAAGTAGACGCGTGTGTGTACCGACGAGTGAACTTTGCAGTCTATCACAATAGTAAGCCTGCCGTTTTGCATCACCGTGTGCTTGAATCAAGTCTCTGTTCACCTCGCTGAGATTACCTCTAGTGACGACCAACTCACCAGCCAATGCACGCATGTAGTGGCGCAAGTGTTGCGGCCAACCACCTGACAGTTCGGCAATCCAGCTGGCAATGTCTTCGACCTCCTTGCCGGTGACATAATGTTCCTTGAGCATAAGTTTCACGGATTCGGCAGCCTCTTCCGGTTGCAAAGGTGCCAAGTTTTGTACATGATCAATGTTGCCGGTAGCAAAGCGCGACACACCTGCTTCCTTCAAACGCTCTCGCGACCAAGCCAGCCCGGCCAGCAGCAGTATGATTGGAACACCCCGGATACCTGCATGCAAGTCTCGAATCAATCGGTCAGCGTCAGATTCCATCGACTGAATCTCATCCAGCATCAGAACAATCGGGCGCGGTTTGGTGGTCTGGCGTTTTCCGAATGAAAGAATATGCCTTAGCCATGGAAATTTGGGGCGGTCATACAGTTTTCGCAAGTCGGTAAGAGTCAGCGATCCGCGTTGCACCGAATTTGAAGTTGTGCGGGTGAAAGTGACCTTGGTGTCAACGCCAGCGGAACGTGAGACGGTGTGGGATGTCATCAGTAAGTCGGCGCCTTTCGACAGCACCGCATTCGCAATGTGCGCGGTGAGCAGATTTCTATCATGCATTTCGCCAAGTACTCCTTCAACAACGACTGGACCGTCGTCCGCAATCCAACGGTCGCGCAAGTACCACTGCAAAGTAGTCTTGCCGGCACCGGGCGCACCTTGTATCAACCAAGTGCTCTGTTTCGGGTGCACATCCGCGATGGGCAATTGATCAATCTGTTCGCGCAACCGGTCCACGGTCGCCTCAATCGCTGAGATAAGCTCCTGGCGCCCAGCAAAGAACCGGGGTGAGTTCTTGTCGTCCTCATGGAAAAAATCTCTAAGTCCTTTGATGTCCGGATCCCGTGTCATGCCACCTCCTGCTCAGCGTTTACTCCTCCTATTATGCCACGTCTAACTGTTTGTAACGGGCGTGGCGCAAGAGAGCAGTGAAGCAAAAGTCTTGAGGTATTTTTCATTGTACGGCACCGCAACAAGTGCGGTGACCCAAGTCCGCGCGACTTCGGCGAGGTTGGACATCAAGCTATGCTCACTACGTCCACAAGAATAGCGCAAATCGCCACGCCCAAAGAGTGAAATTGATGATCCAGTTAAATGATTAGAGAGTGGTTCGTCAGCCGTCATATTTTTAGTACACAACTCACCACATGGTAAAATTCGGATTAATCACCACATAAAAAGTCTTCCAATCACAAATATGTGGAACTCAATTGCAAGAGAAGGCAAAAAATATTCTAAAATTGCTACTGTTTGTTGATCATTCACACGAGGTGCTACCTTGACCTGCAGAGCGATGGCTGTACATGTCATCAATTGGTAGTAATCTACTAGCAGTTGGTACGACCATTTCAAGCTGACAAAAACTACAATGAGAAACATTTATCATGATCAGAACTGTTAGACAGGCATGCCAATTTAATCCTGTCATTTGGGATTACCGAGCGGCAGGAGGTATTGAAAACCTAGCTGATCTGATTAACGATCAGGGCGATGGTCGAGAATTCTTCTCTAGAAATTATGTTACGCATGGCATGGAGCACATCTTCCGAGAGGGCATGCTACGACTCTCTAGCAAGTCAGACCAAGCGGTTTATTCTCCCTTGTCTGATATAAGTCACTGCATTGATCAAATTCTTCAATTCCTACCATTCAGAACTCCAACCTGGTAGTCCAAGTCCTGAAATGTTCGTTGAAGGATTTTTCACGAATACCAAACACCAGTCGTGTTTTAAAGCACCTTTACGGCAATCTTGCACGACTGACCTGGCGGAATACTCAGCATAAAATTTCCCTATATATGACAGCGTATTTTCTTCACTTTTATCTAGTCTCTGAATTAATTCCCAAAATGTCGGATCAGTTGTGTTGTACATCAGGACGAGTTTTCCATTGTCTTTCAATATTCTGGCACATTCGTTCATAAAGTTCCTGAGCTTGTTAAAAAAGTCTTCACTATTTTTCTTTCGAGCTGGTGCGTCAGAAATAACCCATTCGTTTCCATAATCTGCACTTTTTTCAAGAACTGAATTCCACATCGCCGACAGTTCCAAATATGGTATTCTGTCGTTGTGTGGTGGGTCAGTGATGACTAGGTCGACAACATTATCGGACATCTCCTTCATCAATCTGAACCCGTCACTCTCCATCAGCTTTACTGCGGGAGTAGTTTTCACCGGGTTGAATAAGTCTCCTGAAAAATCATTATCAATCAAGGCTTTAATAAGTTTGTTCGCTCGACCTTCAAAAACGCGCCATGCGTTTACTTCAATATTGAGTTTGGGTCGCCAATACCCAATTACCCAACTACCGACTTCGTATTTTCTTTTGTCACAGGCCGAGTTCGACTGATTTCGTCTTTTTATGGCGAAAACCATTTTTGACATCTGTCCCAAACTACTAGTCAAAATATAGTTGCCGACCCATTGTTGTTTGGCGTCTAGATCGGCAATTGCATTTTTCAGTACTTTAATTGCGACTATCGCTCGCGGTGTAAATAACGCGGCTATCGTTTGATTTTTCTCAACGTTTATTCTGGAATTTTCAAACAGCTTGTGTTCAAAAAAGGGAACTGAGTCTGTGTCGAAAGATTTTTCATCATCCCACAGTTCAATGTCACCAAGTCGAAGCTTATTTCCATTAGCAATCCAAAGTTCTTCAGGTTTATTCATTGTTCGGATGATGTGCGTGACTTCATTGCCCTCCAAGTCGAGATAAAGTTCTTTAATGTTCTTTTCCGCGTGGCATCTGATTCTATTGAAAACATCCTGCGCAAATGCTGCGGAAGGTGGATTGGTGAACATCCGGGCAATGGATAGCGCCACTGGGTTTATATCACTGCCAATGAAATTTCTGCCTTTATCGAAGCAGACTCTTGCTAAAACTCCAGATCCCATAAACGGGTCCACCACCAAGTCCTCCGGTAGTGACAGCGCATCGATTATTTTGGAACAGAGTTCAGGGGGTTTTTTACCCCAATATTTATGAGTGGCGAAAATACCTTTGTAGCCAGAATTCATCAGTCGTCACTGTACGCATCTATGCACATTTTTTTGCGGTTTATTCAATCTGAAAACCAGTCACAGGAATGTTTCTGTTCAAAATAGGTTGGTAAAATCGCATCTTATTTCACACATTGTGATTCGATCTAATCTGTTAACTCGAATTGTTGACTGGGTGTTTGCGTACCCGTGATGCGAAGACGTGAACCGGTGGCAATTAAACCCGTTTCCGCAGTTCAAGGTTATCAGGTAGGGTTAACTCATCCAGCCGGGGTTGAATGTGTTCGCCATTCAGGAAAAGTTTCTATTCACAGAATCAACTTTCCTGATTGGCGATTATATTTACCTTGACCATTTTGAGTGGTAAAATCAACGGTTAGCAGAAAATCTCTATAATCCGTTACCATCACAACAACATAACATCGGGAGTTTGAAAGTGCAAACTGTAGCAGCTGTCGCCTATGAAGCAGGCAAACCTCTGGAAATCGAAACGGTCGAACTGGACGGTCCGAAAGCCGGGGAAGTGCTGGTGGAAATCAAAGCCACCGGCGTTTGTCACACCGACGAATTCACTCGTTCAGGTGCCGACCCGGAAGGTGTTTTTCCAGCTATTTTGGGACACGAAGGTGCCGGTGTGGTCGTTGACGTAGGCACCGGTGTAACCAGCGTGAAAAAGGGTGATCATGTGATCCCTCTCTATACGCCGGAATGCCGCCAATGTGACTACTGTACCAGCGGCAAAACCAACCTTTGCCAAGCGATTCGGGAAACGCAAGGTCAAGGCATCATGCCGGATGGTACCAGTCGATTCTCAATGGGTGGTAAGCCAATATTCCACTACATGGGTACATCAACCTTTGCTAATTTTACCGTCGTGCCGGAAATTGCCGTTGCGAAGATCCGCGAAGATGCACCATTTGACAAGGTTTGTTACATCGGTTGCGGCGTGACTACCGGCATCGGTGCAGTGATCAATACTGCCAAGGTACAACCGGGGGACAATGTGGTGGTGTTTGGTTTAGGCGGTATCGGTCTGAACGTGATCCAAGGGGCGAGAATTGCCGGCGCTGATATGATCGTTGGCGTTGATATTAATCCGGCGCGCGAAGAACTAGCGACAAATTTTGGTATGACTCATTTTGTCAACCCCAATGAAGTGGAAGATGAATTGGCCCCCTATCTGGTGTCACTCACCGGCGGTGGCGCCGATTTCAGTTTCGAGTGTGTCGGGAATGTCGATCTGATGCGCGCCGCACTGGAATGCTGTCACAAAGGTTGGGGTGAGAGCATCATCATCGGGGTAGCGGGTGCCGGCCAGGAAATCAGTACTCGACCTTTCCAGCTGGTCACCGGACGCGTTTGGCGTGGTACGGCATTTGGTGGCGCACGGGGCCGTACTGACGTTCCCAAAATTGTCGATTGGTACATGGATGGCAAAATTAACATTGATGATCTGATCACTCATAAAATGCCATTGCCGCAGATCAATGACGCATTTGAATTGATGCATGCTGGTAAATCCATTCGCAGTGTTGTTGAATTCGCATGACTGACCGGTTAAATACACTCAGTGAACATCGCACGTTTGGTGGTGTTCAGGGGTTTTACAGCCATGATTCAGCGTGCACCCGCACGCCGATGAAGTTTTCCATTTTCTTACCACCGGCTGCGACCAATAAGAAATGTAAAACCCTGTGGTATCTGTCAGGCTTGACGTGTACAGAGGAAAATTTTACAGTGAAAGCCGGCGCCCAGCAGTTTGCCGCGCAGCACGACTTGATTCTTGTTGCACCGGATACCAGTCCTCGTGGTGCCGATGTTGTTGGTGAGGATGAAAGTTATGATTTTGGTACCGGCGCTGGGTTTTATGTAGATGCCACGGCGCCGCCTTGGTCAAGTAACTATCAGATGTATTCTTATATCACTCGCGAACTACTGGAACTGGTGGTTGACAGTTTTCCGGTGGATGGTGACCGACAGGGGATTACCGGCCACTCCATGGGTGGGCATGGCGCGTTGATCATGGGTTTGAGAAATCCAGATCTTTTCCGTTCAGTGTCGGCGTTTGCTCCCATTTGTGCACCATCTCAGTGCCCTTGGGGACAGAAAGCGCTAAGTGGATATTTGGGTGCAGATGAACTTTTATGGCGGGACTACGACGCAACAGAACTCATCCGGCGCGGGTATACCTGTCGAGAGATACTGATTGACCAGGGCACCGCTGATGGTTTTCTGCACGAACAGCTCAAACCACAGGTCTTTTCTGAAGTTTGCGAATCCATGGGTCAATCGCTGTCACTACGCATGCAGACTGGTTACGATCACAGTTATTTTTTTATCGCTAGTTTCATTAAAGAGCACATTCAGTTTCATGTGCGAATGTTGGATGAATAATCGTCTGAACCAGATTCATTTGATCGTCTTAGCACAACTATTTGGAATGTGAGATGCTATCCTTTGGCGCACTAATCACTCAAATAAAAATAAAAATATTCACTAGAAAAATTCATTTGAACATAAAATGAGAAATTAATACATGCCGTATGAAAAGCAAAATTCATACGTTGTGAAAGTGAAGGCCGGCTTTTCGGCTAGTCAGATTATGACCAATATCAACAAGGAACAGGAGTTCTAAGATGAATTTACTAAAACGCGCAATAGTAGTCTGTACGGCGGCGTTCGCGATGACTGGTACCGTCCAAGCGGCGGATGTTGTCATTGGCGCCCCTAATTGGACCTCAGTACAAGCCACTGCCCACGTTCTGAAATTAGTTCTGGAAGACAATCTCGGTCTTGAAGTTGAAGTTCAGAACGGTACCAATCCGGTGGTCTTCGAAGCCATGGATAAAGGTAGTATGCATGTGCACCCTGAGGTATGGCTACCCAATCAGGACAATCTTCATAACACCTATGTGAAAGAAAAAGGCACGGTGGTAATGAATCCGCATGGGGTAACTTCCTTTCAGGGCATCTGTGTGCCTCAACACACCGCCGACATGTTGGGGGTAGCAAAAATCACTGATCTGACTGATCCGGCAATCGCCGCACAGTTTGATTCGAATGGCGATAGCCGAGGTGAAATTTGGATTGGTGCCACCGGTTGGGCTTCCACCAATGTCGAAAAAATTCGCGCCAAGAGTTACGGTTATGACCAGACTCTGGAACTGACTGAGATGGATGAAACTCTCGCACTCGCTAATCTGGATGCGGCGATTCAGCAGAAAAAACCATTCGTATTCTTCTGCTACACACCACATCACATGTTCAGTATGCACGATTTGGTGGTGTTGGAAGAACCAGCACATGATCCGGCAAAATGGGTTGTACATCAGCCGACCGACGATCCGAACTGGCTAGAAAACTCAATGGCTGGAGTGGCTTGGAAAGATGCCAAACTGCATATTCACTATGCCAAAGCTCTGGAAGAGAGCCAACCGGAAGCGGCCGCCGTGCTCGCTAAAGTGAAACTAAACACCAAACAGGTCAGTGACCTGGTTACCAGCGCGCAGTCCGGCGGCATGAGTCTTGAAGACGTGGCCATGCAATGGGTTGCTGCGAATGGTGATGTGGTGGATGAGTGGTTGCGTTAAATGCTGGAAGATCATGATCAAATGTTCAATTTGATGGGTGATTGAAATGACGAAGCGGTGCAATGTAGGTGGTATGTTGCACCGTTTTTTTTTGAATGATTGAAAGAATAAGATGTAACAACAGTGGTCGGCCACCTAAAATCCGCTTTGTGATCTGAAAATGAAAATAGCTAGTGAGCATGTTATGAAAGACACTGAAAGAGATGTGGTAATTGAACTGAAACATGCGTGGAAGATATTCGGTGAACGGGCCGACGAAGCCATGCAGGCTGTGCAGACTGATGGTGTTGGTAAGTCTGAGGTGCTCGAGCAGTATGGAGCGGTGGTCGGCATCGCCGATTGCAGTTTCACAGTTCGCCGTGGTGAGATATTCTGCATTATGGGATTGTCGGGGAGTGGCAAGTCGACTTTGGTTCGTCATGTCAATCGACTGATTGAGCCAACTTCCGGCGAAATTTACCTGCTTGGTGAAGATGTGATGAAACTCTCATCAACAGCCCTTCGCGAGATGCGTGCCAAGCGCATCGGTATGGTCTTCCAACACATGGCGCTGTTGCCGCATCGCTCGGTGCGGGACAATGTGGCGTACCCGCTGGAAATTCGAGGTGAATCGAAAGCCCGGCGTTGGGATGTTTCGCAACATTCATTATCGCTGGTGGGATTGGATGGTTTCGAAGATCGCTTTCCACGCGAACTGTCCGGCGGCATGCAGCAACGTGTCGGACTGGCTAGGGCACTAGCATCCGATCCGGATGTTCTGTTGATGGATGAACCATTCAGCGCCTTAGATCCTTTGATTCGTCGGCAACTACAGGATCAGTTTATGGCATTGTCAGAAAAGTTGCATAAGACCACGCTGTTCATTACTCACGATTTGGATGAAGCCATCCGCTTAGGCACCCGGATTGCGATCATGAAAGATGGTCGAATCGTCCAGATCGGTACGCCGGAGGAAATCGTTACCAATCCAGCCGACGACTACGTGCGTGATTTCGTTCAGAACATCTCAAAACTCAAACTGGTGTTCGCCCATACGATACAAACTCCGATCAGTGAATACCAACCGGCTGAAGGCGAAGATTTAAGTCAATCGCCACGGGTTTCTCAAGACGTTGATTTAGATCATCTCATTGATGTCGCGGTAACCACCACACAACCAACTGTGACCACCAACGACAGTGGTGACGATGCGGGTGTCGTTTCTAAAGATCGGCTGCTACAGGGAATTCGGGATGGTAAGTAATGTCTGACGATAAACAATTTGATGTCGAAAAAGAAATTCCCAAGATTGATCTCACGGATTCAATTCGTGAATTTGCCGGTCGCAACAGTGATTACTACGTAGAAAAACTGTCGCAGATTCAGTCGGCAGGAGAGCGAAGTAATCCGTGGAATTTAGCCGCATTGATTGTGGGTCCCGCGTGGTGTGCGGCACGCGGATTGTGGAATCTATTCTGGTTGTTCACCATTGCGGAAATTGTTGCCCTGGTGCAGGTGGGACGTGGAATCTGGGGTGACTTGGGGGCCGACAAACTGGCGCAAGCCGAGCAGCTGATGCAACGGGCACATGACTTGCGAGTTGAGGCTGGATTTGCCGGGACAACGGGCGATCAAACCGCAGAGACTTCCTTAGAGAGTGCCATCAACTTAGAAAAGGCAGCGGAATTGGCGATGCAGGAAGCACAGGCTGCGGCCAGCACCTGGTGGATCTATCTCATCGTCGGGCTGGTGCTGTTCACCGTATTACGATACGTGCTAGGGAAATATGCGAATCGTCTCTATGAGTTGCAATATTCGGCGTGGCGTCTGAATCGCAAGATCGTCAATGGATTCGGCTATCAGCGCTTGGTTGTTGGCCTATTGATTCTGGTGGTTTTGATTCCACTTACGCTCTATCGCTTTACGGTCACGAATCCGGTTGCCTGGTTGACCGATGTCCCCATCGGCGGGACTTATTTTACTCACAGCGCCAATGCTCTTGATACTTGGTTTGATCGCACGGCGGAAGCTGGTCAGGGACTGTTCGATGGCATCACGGCCAGCGCTCAATCGGTGCTGGATGTTATGGAACTGTTGATCGTTGATGCACCCTGGCCGGTGGTGGCAGTTTTTCTGGTGGTCATTGCATGGCGGGTAGCTAGTATTCGGGTAGCCATATTTACCGCGGCGTCTTTGTGTTACATTGGTTTTTTGGGGTTGTGGGAGGCCAGCATGGTGAGTATTGTGCTGGTCGGTGCCGCGGCTTTTTTCTGTATCATCATCGGCATTCCGTTGGGAATCTGGTTTTCACGTAGCGAAAAAGCGTATGCGATGGCGCGGCCGGTCTTGGATCTGATGCAGACGATTCCACCGTTTGTCTACCTCATCCCGATCATTGCCTTTTTCGGCACCGGTCGCGTGCCTGGGGTGCTCGCAACCATTATCTTTGCGATGCCTCCGGTTGTTCGTTTGACCGCGCTGGGTCTTCGGCAGGTGCCCGGTACCGTGGTGGAAGCCGCAGTCGCATTTGGCGCCACCAAATGGAAGATTTTGGTGGGCGTGGAACTACCATTGGCACGCCCGGCCATTATGACTGGCGTCAATCAGACCATTCTGATGAGCCTGTCGATGGTGGTCATCGCATCACTCATTGGTGCCAAGGGTTTGGGTCAGGAAGTGCTGACCGCCTTACAGTATGTGGCGAAAGGTCAGGGTATATTGGCGGGGATTGCCATTCTACTCTGTGCCATGATGCTCGACCGCATCGTACAGGGCAGATTTCAGAGACAGGAGGACTAGTGGTGGCTGAGACTATGAGTACCGTTGAAATTCTGGAACACATTCCAGAAGTTGATATCGCCGAGTCCGTACAGGAGTTCGCCGATCAGAATGCCGACTATTACGTCCGTGAGTTCAAGCGCATCCAAGCCTCAAAGAGTGGATATTGTTGGACTTTCAACATCAGTTCAGCGACGTTTGGTCCGCTTTGGGCAACCGCTCGTGGTCTTTGGGGATTGTTTTGGGTATTTTCTCTGCTGGAAATGGTCTTTCTAGTTATGCTTGGTCTAGGTTTGTGGGGAGATTTGGGTGCCGATCAATTTGCCCGCGCCGAACGCATGCAGGGCAACTACGAGAAAATGATGGCACGAGTAGAAGCCGCACGACAGAAAGGTGATGAAGAAGGTGTGGCTGCATTCCAAAGACGCGCTGAAAATCTAGCTAAGGCCAGAGATAAAGCGCGGGCACAAGGTGAAGAATCTCGCGCTGGCGGCACTCGCTTTTTGATCATTGCTATCGTGGCTTTGATTCTGTTGAAAATATTTGAAGGTTGGGTGGCCAATATTGCTTATGAGCGTCAGTATTCTCGCTGGCGCGGTGACCGCACGGTGCGCGCCGGTTTCAACTGGGCAGTTGGGACTTTGGGGTTGGTGATCATCCTATTCGTTTATACGGTTACACTATTACGCTTTACGACAGCGGCGCCACCGAAGCTAATCACCGAATTTCCGATCGGTAATCACTATTATCTGGGCATCGCGTCATGGATTGATTATTGGTTTGATCTGGCGTCACACAACTTCGCATTTCTATTTCAAGGTGTGTCGCGCGGCATTCGAACCATTCTGGAGGGAGTAGAAACATTTTTAGTGGATACTCCGTGGCCAGTCGTTGCGGCAGTGATTGTGACGTTGGCTTATCGCAGCGCCGGGATTCGAGTGGCGATTTTTACCGCAGCCGCATTGCTCTACATCGCGGTACTTGGGTTTTGGCAAAAGAGTATGGCGACGGTGGCCTTGCTCGGTACGGCATCATTCCTTTGTGTCGCGATTGGGATTCCGCTTGGAGTTTGGTTTGCGCGGAGTCAGCGCGCATTTAATTTCGCTAGACCGGTGCTTGATCTGATGCAGACTCTGCCGTCGTTTGTGTATCTGATCCCGATCATCGCATTTTTTGGTACCGGCAAGCCGCCGGGAATTCTAGCTTCAATGATCTTTGGGTTACCTCCGATTATCCGTCTGACGACGCTCGGATTGCGGCAGGTGCCCCGCGATGTAGTTGAAGCGGCGCGCGCTTTTGGCGCAACCAATGCACAGATTCTACGCAATGTTGAAATTCCATTAGCGACCCCGAGCATTATGGCAGGTGTCAATCAGACGATACTGATGTGTCTGTCCATGGTGGTCATTGCGGCGCTGATCGATGCCAAGGGTTTGGGTTATGATGTTTTGGAAGCATTACAATATGCGGCCAAAGGACAGGGCATCTTAGCCGGCGTAGCGATTCTGTTCTGCGCCATCGTTATTGATCGGGTGATCCAGGGAAAATTCAAGGATACTGAAAAAGGTGGTTGATAGGTTAGTCTGTTAATCATCAAGTGATGATCTGAACAGCACTAACTGCTCTGTTTGACTGATGAGTTAGTGAGAATTGAAAGATCTGCCCAATCGTTGGCGTCATTCTCCAGTGAATGATGGTTTGAGGTGGTGTGTCAACCATACTATCTCCCGGCTCGAAGATTTTCACATCGGTAGTTTTCGTAGACTTGATCACCTCATGGGTACCGCGTTAGAAAATCTTCGATCAGTTCGAGGAATAATGCTGGGTTCTCCAGCAACCCGAGGTGTTTCAGCCGCGGTACGATAATCGTCTTCGCTTGGTTGATTTCAGCGGCAATGGCATAGGACATTGCCGGGGTACTGCCACGGTCATATTCACAAGTTGCAATTAACGAAGGTTTCCATATTGGGGGTTCAGGTCGGATGAGTTCTTTAACGCCAGCCGCCAAAACAAAACGACATTGAGCGTAGGTTGCCATGTCGTTGGCTAGCACCCAATTTTTCACACGTTGAACTACACTGGTGTTGTTGGCCATATAGTCAGCTGTGAACCAGCGTTCGAGCGTTTCGTCAATAGTTGCGGCAGGACCGTCTTTTGCCGTTTGCATCGCGCGCAATTCAACCCGACGCTGTTCTTCAGGGTGACGTTCGTGTGGTGAATTGAGGATGATCAGTGATTGGACATACTCCGGATAATCCATGGCAAAACGACGGTTGATCATGCCGCCCAGCGAAAATCCCACCAAGGATGCACTCTTGATTTTGACTTCATCTAACAGACTTTTGAGTTGTTGCGAAAAAAGTCGGAGAGAAGGTTGCGCCACCGGCGTACTCTGCGCGCCATGCCCAAGCAGATCATAGGTGAGCACAAAATAGTCTGCGGCGAGGGCATGTACGTAGTCGCGCCACATGGCTTGCCGCAATCCCAACCCATGAATCAGCACGATGACAGGATGACGAGGGTTGCCGGCAACCTCATATGCAGTACCTGTCAATGTTCTAGCCATAGTCGCGGGGTGGTGTGGAATTGAGGTGAATCAACTAGAATATTGACCAATGACTAACAGAAGGCGGGAATGACCTCTGTACAGAATAGTTGTAGAGATTCTCTCTGCTCTTTAGGTGCCAACCCCATACTGGCATAATAGATAAACGCATCGGCGCCAATCTGTTCGTATCGTTTCAGTTTTTCGATCACTTGCTCGGGAGACCCAAACATCATGTTTTCTTCCAATGCCGAAGGTGTGAACTGTTCCTGGTTTGCCATTTCTTCCGTTGCAAGTGCGCGTGGAAAGCCGTTAATGACTTCCCCGGGATATAGAAACAGATTCTGGAACATTCCCATATTTCGCTGAATGGCGGTGACCGCTTTGTCGCGTGCTTGCGTACTGGTATAGAGCGCGGTATGTCGCATCACTGCGAAGTTGGTCTTTCGGTGTTTCGGGTAAATCGCTCTGGCCGCATCCAAATGTTGGCGATAAAGTTCAATTTCGGCAAATGGTCTCGAAATCGGCCAAGAAATGATATCGCACTCATTTTTCACCGCATAATCGAATGTGATGGGTGACCGCGCTGCAACCCAGATGGGGGGATGCGGTTTTTGTAACGGCTGCGGTACTGATGTCGCCGCAGGAAATGACCAGAATTCCCCATGATGCTCGTAATCGCCGACCCATAAATTCTTTACCGCGGGTAACATTTCCTGTACATATCGATAGCCATCTTTCTGTTTGAGGCCGGGTTTCATGCGATCGAATTCTCGTTGATAAGCACCTGAACCGATACCAAATTCCAAACGACCACCACTGATCAAGTCTAAAAATGCCGCCTCACTCGCAAGTTTGATTGGATGCCAGTAAGCGGCTACTACGACTGCGGTCCCCAGACGAATTTGGTGGGTGTGGGTCGATAACCAGGCAAGAATCTGAAATGGATTGGGTGCGATGGTCATTTCCAGAGCATGATGCTCAGCGGCCCAAACGATGTCAAATCCACCATCGTCGGCAATTTTTACCATGTCTAGAAAGTGATTAGCGACAGCCGTCATATCTTGGCTGGCACTAGTTCTTTCCAGATTGATTGCCAAATGAAATTTCATCTTCTTTCACTTCGGTGTTTTGGTTGTTGTTGGTTTAGTATTGAGCTGATAATGATGGTATGACATAATTATTTTATCCACGCTTGGATGGTTTTACTGTATTGCCATCAATCGTATACGCTTCAAATTCGGTCGCTAATGATAAAACTAACTGACCTTTATTGCTCATCATTGGCTAGAATTTTGGTATGATTGTAGGCTAAATGACTACTTGTCTGAAGGGAATGGGAAGGATGTATGAACTTAGCATCTGCCGCTGGAGACTGCCCACCGTGGTCAATCTGGCGCATCAGCTGACCGGAGAAAGCGTCATTAATGATCATGATATTTCACCGCGACGACTGCTCGAATTGCGCGACGTTGAGCCGACCAACCATCAGTTCGATATTACACCGGCACACACCAGTTGAAGTGACCGACAGATGTTGAAAGCACTGCCGGCGCACGCGTCCGTCGTGGTTATCGGTGGCGGCATCATGGGATGCTCGACGCTTTACCATCTAGCGAAAGCCAGTGTTAGCGATGCGCTACTGCTTGAACGCAATCAGTTGACTTCTGGCACCACTTGGCACTCGGCCGCGCAGGTTCGGGCATTGCGCTCGACTCGAAATCTGACCGACCTGATTCGCTATTCGATCGATCTTTACAGTCGTCTGGAGACTGAAACCGGTCAGTCCACCGGTTGGCTCAACAAAGGCTCCATTTCAATTGCAACCGGTGAAGATCGCTTGATTCACATCAAGCGCCAGGCAGCTTTGGCGCAGATGTTTGGTTTGCGGGCAGAGTCCATTTCAGCTGCCGAAGCCAAAGAGCGCTGGCCGCACATGAACAGCCAAGATGTCATCGGTGCCATATGGTCGCCGGACGATGGTCGAGTAAGTCCTTCCGATCTTTGTGCCGCGCTAGTCAAAGGTGCACAGTCTAACGGTGCTTTGATTTATGAAAATACCACAGTGATTGGCATCGTTACCGAGCAAAATAGGGTGAAGGCCGTTGAAACGAACCAGGGTGCGGTTCGATGCGATGCCATTGCTGTTTGCGCCGGTCTGTGGAGCCGAGCAGTGGGGCATCTGGCGGGTGCGGAGGTGCCAGTCTGGCCCTGTGAACATTTTTATCTACTCACCAAGCCCATCCCAGGTATCGTGGGAAATTTACCGACACTGTCCGACCACGACAGCCATCTGTATATTCGTGATGACAGCGGCGGCCTTTTGGTGGGTTGCTTTGAGCCACAGGGAAAGTCAATTGATCCGCGCCAATTAGGTAGCGATTTTGCGTTTCGGTTACTTGACGAGGACTGGGATCATTTTGAACCGATGATGATCAACGCGCTGCATCGCCTGCCGGTCTTACAGTCAGCCGAGGTGAAAATGCTACTGAATGGACCGGAAAGTTTCACCCCCGATGGCATGTTTCTTCTAGGTGAGTGTGCCGAAACGAAAGGTTTATACTTGGGCTGTGGTATGAATTCAGTCGGTGTCGCGACCAGTGGCGGTGCCGGAATGGCACTGGCACACTGCATACAACAGGGCCACCTGCCGTTCGATCTGAGTGAAGCGGAGTCGATGCGTTTTCCGGCGATTTTCAATTCAATTGAATTTCTGTCTGCTCGGGTGCCAGAAGTTCTAGGCAAGCACTATGAAATTACCTACCCGGCTCGGCAGTGGTCCAGTGGACGAAACCAGCGGACCTTGGTGTTGCATCAGAAATTTATTGATGAAAAGGCATATTTTGCTCAGATGTTTGGTTGGGAGCGACCACTGTATTTTGACTGCCGAGATGAACCTAAACTTACGTTTGGAAAACCAGATTGGTTTGACAATGTTGCCGATGAAGTTCATTCGGCGCATGAACATGCGGCCCTATTTGATCAGTCAGCCTTTGGAAAAATTGATGTAACGGGTAAGGATTCCTGTAGATATCTGAATCGAATCTGTGTCAGTCAGGTAGACCGACCGGTAGGTCAGGTGATATATACCACTATGCTCAACGAGCGCGGTGGCATAGTCAGCGATCTGACTGTCGTGCGCCTGGCGCGCGATTTTTTTCGGCTCTATGTAGGTACTACTGCAGTCAGAAAGAACTGGACTTGGTTACATCGCCAGCTGCGCGATGAAGAGGTTCAGTTGATTGATGTTACGGACCGGTATTGTGTGCTAGGACTGATGGGACCGCAAGCCACCAAAATTGCCAGTGCGTCTGGCGCTGATTTTTCAGATCTCAAGTATTTTCAAAGCCAACCGTCAATGATCGGCGGATGTCCAATTTTGGCGACCCGACTTTCCTATGTTGGAGAATTTGGCTGGGAAATGACGTGTCAGGTTGAGCATGCAGAGACGATTTATTCAATTCTGCGAGAGGGTGGCGCCAAACCGGCGGGATTGTTGGCGCAAACGTCCATGCGCATCGAAAAGCGATTTCTGGCTTACGGACATGAGTTAGATTCAGAAGTTTCACCGCTTGCTGTGGGGTTAGAGTTTACCATAGACTGGGAAAAGGAATTTATCGGTCAGCAGGCGCTGGAACTGCTACGAGAATCCGGCGTTCGAAATGGCATTGTCACTGTCATTTTTGATGACTTTGAAGTCGTACCGCTCGGTGATGAGCCGGTAGAGAGGCATGGAAAGTTAATTGGAAAAACCACATCGGCGGCATTTGGATTTCGAATTAACGCTCCTATCGCACTGGTACGAGTAACCGAAAATAAGTTCAGCTTGAAAGATGGCACGCGAGTGGAAGTTAATATTGCTGGTGAGTATTGGTCTGGACGAGTCATCCATGGTGTAGCATTTGATCCATCAGGATTACGGATGAAATCATCACCGAGCAGTTTGCAATAGTGAAGGGTCCTTGACTCACTATTATCTTCGAGAAACTGAATTGGAACAGTGGTAGGCATTGGGTTACCGTTATTGATCTATAACGGATGCATTGTTTCGATCGTGAAGAGCGAAGTAGAACCAAAGAATATTGTGCTGCTGCTGAAGTATGTGAGACGTTGCTGAGCTAACCCATTGACTTGAATTTGCAGAATTGAACACTATTTAGTGAATATTTGCACTTGACAGCAGGCGTGTAGAATGTTGATCCCGAGTGGATTGATCCCATTTTCCCATGGCTGTTGGTTTTCATCAAATTGCAGATGCTATTTGCGATGCCACGACAAATGAAATTAAACATTGAGTAGGAGTAAGTAAATTGGAAGTGACCACAAAAGAAGTTGAAGATAAAAATTGGTTGCAGAGTCTGATCATCAGAGGTCGCCGTAATGGTTACCTGACCTACGAGGATATCACTGATATACTCCCAGATTCGATGAGTGGCGCGGACGACATCACTCGAACCATAGATTTGCTGACTAGTCTCGAAATAGACGTCTGTGATGAGGCGCCACATCCGGATAGTCTGATCCTCCAGGCTGACGATGTGGTTGATGAAGAAGCTGTTGCGGAAGAAGCTGAAGAAGTGCTGAAGAGCGACTTCGGTAGCACCACCGATCCCATTCGTATGTACATGCGCGAGATGGGGCAGATTGACCTGTTGACTCGTCAGCGGGAAATTGAACTTGCCAAACAGATTGAATCTGGTTTAGTACAAGCTCAGGAGGCTTTGTCAGAGTGTCCATTCATGATGCGCCATCTGCTGGCGAGATTTGAGCTGTTCCTCAATAAAAGACTGCGTTTCACCGAGCTGTGTAACCGAATCAAGGTGGTATCCAAACAGATTGATGCAAAAAGCGTCAAGGTTCGACCAGATACTCAAGATGGTATCAACGAAGTTTTGCACACTGTGGCGAAAGAGTTTGAACGTATTGAGCGGCGGGTCGGTTGGCTCAACACCAATGTTCGCAAGCAGAACGTTACTCACGCCAAAGCAGAAAGTCATCGTTTGAAGCTAAAAAATAAGTTCAAACAGTTCACGTTCGGCCGCCGCCACTACGATCTGATGTTTGATCTCATGCACAAAACTGACCGGGAGCGAAAAGACAAAATTAAAGAACTGGAAAGCGTTTTGCTCCATCGGGTACGCATGGAACGTCGTCAGTTTCAAAATATCATTCCAGAATCAGCGACCCACCGAAATTTGATCGCCATGCTCAAAAAACAGTGCAATGAGATGCAGTCTGTCGAAGTTGATCGCTTTCGCGATGAGATCTTAGAAGCTCGCGATCAAATCATCCGCTTTGAAAAAAGACTCGGCATGTCCTTAGAACATTTCAAGTTGATTTATCCCAAGGTCTGTATCGCCGAAAGACAGGCCAACAAAGCCAAAAGTCAGATGATTGAGGCGAACTTACGACTGGTCGTGTCGATCGCGAAAAAATACAGCAACCGCGGTTTGGATTTACAGGACTTGATTCAGGAAGGTAATATCGGATTGATGAAAGCAGTGGATAAATACGAGCATGAACTTGGCTTTAAGTTTTCAACCTATGCGACTTGGTGGATTCGCCAGGCGATCACCCGCGCCTGCGGCGACCAGTCGCGCACGATCAGAGTGCCGGTCCATATGATTCAGACGCTGAGTGCCTTGAATCGGATTCAGCGCGAAATTCGTCAGGAAGAGAGCCGTGAAGCGACGGTGGATGAACTGGCCGAAAAAATGGAAGTGACTGAAGAGAAGGTTCACAAAGTGTTGAATATTCCCAAGGAGCCGTTGTCGATGGAAGCACCGACCGGTGAAGACGAAGATTCAAGTCTGCTGGATATTATTGAAGATAAGTCAGCCACCAATCCCTTGGAAGATGCCATTAAATCGGGTTTGCACTCGGCGGTGGAGAGTATGTTGAACTCTCTGTCGGAGCGCGAAGCCGTGGTTCTGCGCATGCGCTACGGTATTGGCATGCCGACCGACTACACACTTGAAGAAGTCGGTCAACAGTTCGGGGTTACTCGAGAGCGCGTACGACAGATTGAAAAAAGTGGCCTACGAAAACTACGCCATCCTTCTCGCGCGGTGAATTTACAACCTTATCTCAAGGATCTAAACGCTCATCAGTCGCCGGGAGCATAAAGTCATCAAGTCTGGATTGGATGAGTAATAGCAGACTCAAGCTTGTCCTGAAAGACTGCCGCTGTTGAGCATTGGTCGAGGGTTGATTTTTTCGTTCACCGATCACCTCTATACAATTTCTGTCTTTTAGGTAAAATTAACGCGCGGATACGATTCTCGTGCGAGCGAGAGGTGTCGTCGAGTATTTTTTTAATCAACCAAGTAGGATGAAATAATGAAAAATTTTATGCATAAATTATGGGTAGCAACTATCGCTTTCGTTTTGATGTTGGGAGGTGTATCGGTCAGTCACGCACAGTGTACCAACGATGTCTGGAACAAGGTAATGAGCCGCGGCAAACTCATTGTGGGAGTCAAGGCTGACTATAAGCCTTGGGGTTACCGAAATGAAAACGGGGACATTGTGGGTATGGAAATCGACATGGCACAGCTGGTTGCAGATGCGATGGGAGTCGAACTGGAAACTGTTGCAGTCCAGTCGTCCAATCGAATGCAGTTTCTTGAGCAGGGTAAGATAGATATGATGATTGCCACCATGTCGGATCGTCTTGATCGACGCAAAATTGTCGGTATCCCGCTACCGAACTACTACACTTCCGGCACCAACGTGATGTCCCCCCAAGCCCTGTCACTGACCGCTTGGGAAGATCTTCGAGATAAGCCAGTGTGTGGAAAACAGGGGGCGTTTTACAACAAAATCGTCAGTGAACGTTACGGCGCGAATATCATCGCGTTCACCGGTAATGCTGAGGCAAAACAGGCGTTACGCGACAAGAAGTGTATCGCCTGGGTTTATGATGACTCCTCCATCATGTCGGATCTGTCATCCGGCAACTGGAACGACTTCGAAATGCCACTGGCCAGCGAAGACGACAATCCATGGGGTCTGGCAGTGCCACTGGCTGAAAAAGACTGTGTGTTCGGACATTTCATGTCCGGCATCACCTACAACTGGCATCGCACCGGTCAGCTGATGGCGCTTGAGAAAAAGTGGGGTATTCAATCGACTCAGTACCTGAAAGATAAGCACGCCGCCTATGCCGACTGGATTCAGTAATAGTCGCTGACACCAGTATGAAAATTGGGGTGGCCAATGATGGGCATTGAATTGGTCACCCCGATTCATCTGCTGAACGAACTGTACGATCACGGGTCTACACCACGTTGAACGCGTTTCAGCAGTTTTTTTACAATCTTTCAGCGGATCACCCGCGCTGGAATTTCATTTTTTTCTACGATCCGGTGCAGACCGATCGGGTGTTGACCGGGTTGTGGGTGACGATTCAGCTCTCATTGACCTGCGTGCTGTTAAGCGTCATCCTCGGTCTGGTTGGTGCTTGGCTACAGGGGGCGAAATCACGCTGGGTGCGCGCGGTAGTGCAGGGTTACATTCAGGTATTTCGCAACACCCCACCGTTGATTCAACTGCTGTTTTTCTATTTCGCGCTGGGACAGTTCACGCCGACCTACTCTCCCGATGGATGGTTGGAAATTCCCATCATTTCCAACGTCGGCTGGGCCATCATATCGCTGTCTTTCTTCGCCGGCTCATTTAATGTGGAAATATTCAGAGCCGGCATCGAATCGGTGCCCGAATCCACTCAGGAAGCATCAGAATCATTAGGGATGAGTCGTTTACAGACTTTTCTTTATGTAGTGTTTCCACTCGCGTTTCGAGTCAGTCTGCCGGCACTCAACAATAATCTGGTCAATCTGGTAAAAACCACCACCCAAGCGTTGGCTATCGCCGTTCCTGAACTGCTCTACCAGATGGTCAGCATTTACAACGATTACTCGACTGCACAAAATGCCTGCATGGTCGTGTTGTTTGTTGTTTATATCGTATTGGTCGGTATTCTGGTTACCGGGATGAACGCGTGGGAACGGAGCACGAGAATTCCCGGTTATGGACAATGAAATTTCACCGTCGATACATTCCCGGCCTTGATCTAGCGAGCGAACCATGGCGTACCGATTTGCCGGTATTGAAGCCATTTCGCTTGTCACCTGTCAACACGGCATCGAATCTTGGATTCAGTCACTGGTTGCAGAGCATGAATCCTAAAGTTATCTTGGTGCTGATGTTGATTGTCCTAATTTGGCCGCTTGCTACGTTTGCACAAGGTGGTTACTCGACCGCTGCGGCTTTTGAAGCATTATGGCGCTGGCTACCATTTCTGGTCACCCATGGATTCGCGCTGAATATTCTGATCAGTTTCTTCACCATGTTGCTCGGCACCTTGGCTGGCATTCTATTGGGTTTGGGTCAGGTGGCACCCCTGCGCGCGTTGTCTCGTCTGAGCTGGTTTGTAACTCAGCTCTTTCGGAATTCTCCGTGGTTGGTTCTGCTGTTCATCGTTATGCTCGCCTTTCCATTTGAAATTTCGATTGCCGGGCGCCATTTTCTCATTCCGGACTGGATTAAAGCCGTATTCGGATTGTCTTTACCAATCATGGCCAATATCTCTGAAATCGTACGCGGAGGCATTCAGTCTGTTTCGACCGGACAATGGGAAGCCGCAGAATCACTGGCGTTCACTCGGCGACAGACTTTGTGGCAGATTATTCTTCCTCAGTGTTTCAAACGGATGATTCCACCGTGGATGAACTGGTATGCCATATTGACCATGGCGACACCGCTCGTATCACTACTTGGCGTTGAAGAGCTGGTGACGCTATCGCGTCAGGCGATGGAAGCCGAAGATAACCATCCAGAATTGCTCATGCCATTCTTTGGCTTTGCATTGGTGATATTTTTTCTCTATTGTTACCCCATCGCCAAGTGGACTTTACGTCTAGAACGAAAATATTCTGTCAAGCAGTAACCCAATCTGAGTGATTTTCTATGCCTAGTAGTCAATGGACTCCCGACCAGCCGATCATTTCAATTCGCGACGTGCATAAATCGTTTGGCGATCTTGAAGTTCTCAAAGGCATTTCACTGGAGGTGATGAAAGGTGAAGTCATCTGCGTTATCGGGCCTTCAGGCTCTGGAAAATCCACTCTGATTCGCTGCATCAACGCGCTGAACACCATTGATTCGGGCTCCATTCTTGTCGAGGGACAGGAAGTTCACGATGTGGCACTCAACAAATTGGCACTGCGCAAGAAAGTGGGGATGGTTTTTCAGCAGTACAATCTGTTTCCGCACAAAACCGCATTGCAAAACGTCATGATGGCACCGCTCAAGGTGCTGAAACGACCCAAGGAAGAAGTTGAGAAGGATGCCAGACAACTCATGGCCCGAGTTAACTTACAGGGTAAAGAAGACAGTTACCCGGGGGAACTGTCAGGTGGTCAGCAACAGCGGGTTGCCATCGCCCGATCGTTGGCGATGAACCCGGATGTGATGCTGTTTGACGAAGTTACCGCAGCCCTTGACCCGGAAACAGTGAAAGAAGTATTACTTGCCATCAAAGATCTGGCGCACAGTGGCATGACCTGCATTTTGGTTACCCATGAGATGGGTTTTGCCCGGGAGGTGGCCGATCACATTTATTTTACCGACCGAGGGGTTATCGTTGAACATGGGCCACCGGCAACATTTTTCTCCGCCGCTAAAGACCCGCGCACCCAGGAGTTTTTAAGTCAGATTTTGTGATTCAAACTGAACTCTGGAACTGCGGTGGTAGGTGGTTTCCATCATCTCACGCGCTGCAGACTTTGACAGTCTGCTCTCAAGACAGACCTCACTGTCTTTTGAGGTTCGATAGTTCAGCGTCGTGGGTTGCATTTTCTGAGCCACACAATGGTGATTCCAGAAGTTCGTGGAGCCTTTAGCCAGACACCTGAAAAATGACGTGGCACGACGATAAATATAAGTGAGCAAGTTCAATCAGCATTGGTATAATTTCGCACTTCTTTAAACCAATATTTGGAGAGTTAATGTGAAAATCATAGGAAATAAAGCACGAGCATTGATATTGACAGTTCTGGCTTTGGCCCTGTTTTCGGGTTCATCAATGGCTGCGGATAGTAGCGAGCCGATCAAAATCCCCATCAAAAACTGGTCCAGTCAGATTGTCATGGCCTACGTTATTGGCGGTATGTTTGAAAGCATGGGAAATAATGTGGAGTATGTGCCGGTCGATAACCAGGCGAGTTTCGAAGCGGTGCGCACCGGTGACCTGACCCTCGTTCATGAGGTATGGCAATCAACCATGCAAAATGCTTACTACAGTGCGATGGAAAAAGGTGGATTGATTGATGCTGGAACACATGCGGCGGAGACCCTGGAGGAAATGGGTGTGCCAAACTGGGTGATTGACCAAGGCTTGTGTCCGGGGTTGCCCAACTGGGAAGCGTTAAAGGACTGTCATGCGAATTTTGCGACGCCTGATTCCGGTGGCAAAGGTCGATGGTTGGAAGGTCCGCAGAGTTGGCATGGCGATGTCATGCCAAACCGCCTCAAAGGCTTAGGTATTGATGATAAATGGGTCGTCAAGTTCGCAGGCGCAGCCGATGCATTATGGACCGAACTGAAAGCGGCGGAAAAAGAAGGTCGCGGCACCATCATATTCAACTGGACTCCCAATTTCACCGATGCCTCTGGATTCACCTTCATCGAATTTCCGCCTTACTACGATGGCTGTCGTATTGCCGATGGTGGTGACCTATCAACTACCGGTTGCGGGTCACCGAAGGGCTGGCTGAAAAAAGGTGCTAATTACCGATTTCCGCGCTCCCACCCGAGAGCTTATTCAGCTTTCACTAAATTGTCATTTACCACACCACAGATCGGTTCGATGGCGGCTTTAGTTGATGTTGATGGCATGACTCACCAAGACGCGGCGGTGGAGTGGCTGGCGAACAATGAGAACGTCTGGAAACCTTGGACCGTGTCAATCTTGGGAGACACCAACTGATTGGTCAAACGATCATTGATATTATTTTCTGAATCTGTCAATCCCCCTCCGGTACCGGAGGGGGATTTGTTTGCCGAATCTGGTTTGGATAAGAGGTCTGTAAAGGAGTATCTACTGATCGATTAGATGGTAATGGTAACGATGTCTTCGCGAGTACAACCAGTCATCAGATGTGAATCGGTCTTCAAAATATTTGGTAACCATGCCAAACGCACGCTGGAAGAATCCAATGGAGTGGTCGATAGTCGCAGATTTTTCGAAGCCGGATTGATTGTGGGGGTGAATAACGTATCTCTGGAAGTTACACAGGGTGAGTTATTGGTCATCATGGGATTGTCGGGGTCCGGAAAATCCACTCTACTGCGTTGCATCTCCAGGTTGACTGAACCGACAGCGGGGAGAATCTTCGTAGAAAACCAAGACCTGCTGTCTTTGAATCATAAACAACTGATTGAACTGCGGCGCAACAAGATGGGTATGGTTTTTCAGAGTTTTGGTCTGTTGCCACACAAAACCGTGCTGGAGAACATTGCTTTCCCATTGCAAGTTAAGGGCTATCGAACCCGGGACAGTATGGATAAAGCACTGCAAATGGCCCAACTGGTCGGTCTAGAAGGGCGTGAAAACTATTTTCCTAGGGAGTTATCGGGCGGTCAGCAACAGCGTGTTGGAATTGCCCGGTCACTGGCGGTTGAGCCGGATATTTGGTTTCTGGATGAGCCGTTCTCGGCACTAGACCCGTTGATTCGTAAGGAAATGCAGGATGAATTCATGCGCCTGCAGGGCGTGTTGGGCAAAACCATTCTGTTTGTGACGCATGACTTTGATGAGGCACTGCGGTTGGCCGATCGAATTGCCATCATGAAAGATGGAGTGATTGAGCAATTGGATACGCCTTCCAACATCGTGTTGCATCCGGCAACGGAATACGTTCGCAAGTTCACTCAAGATGTACCCAGAGAAAAGGTGTTGACCGTTGAATCGGTGATGGATCCAGTGGATGATATGGCCGCGCTGAGTGAGTCACAGGTTGCAATGGATGCCATCGTTGAGTCAGTCGCGGAGTTGATTTTGGGTACAGACAAAGCGGTTGCCGTGGTGAACGGAGATGGTAAAGTGGTGGGTAGCCTACACTCGTCACACGTACTTAAAGTACTGTTCGGAGGACAATCCGAAGAATCAAGGCCACACTGAAAGAGAATGGCGAGCCTGATTAAACATCCAAAAATCGTTCAATTTCTGGTTCTACTTACGGTATTTGTCGTTCTCTGTTTGATCATCAGTCCGTCGGATTCCAACATCTTCTGGCGCCTGCCGCCGCTTCTCAAACAGTTGCCGTTCATCATCAATGACTCGGTAAGGTACCTGATGTTTGACTGGATGCCCGTTCAGGTTTACGATCCGATCATTGATGATTATGAAGAAAAACCACTGTTTCGGGAATTGACTCGTGCGGTCTCGAGTGTATTTCTGTTGGTCATCAATTTTGTCCGCGAGATTTTTCTAGGTGGCAATAAAACCATCGTCGCGTTCACCAGCTGGGATTTCATTAAAGAAAATCCATGGGCTAGTTGGCCAGCGCTACCCTGGACCGTGATTACGGGGTGGGCCATTCTTCTCGGCTATAAGTTGCAGGGGCGTGGTTTGGCTATCTTGGCCGGGGTGTGTACTTTCTACTTGGCGATTTTTGGGCAGTGGAAACCTTCTATGGAAACGCTGTCATTTGTTCTGATCGCGGCACCGGTGTCCGTGCTGCTCGGTCTTGTACTGGGCATCTGGGCATTCAAGAGTAAATGGGTGGAAGCGACTCTCAATCCACTGCTCAACGTGGCGCAAACCATGCCGCATTATTCTTATCTGGTTCCGGTCATCGTTCTGTTTGGCGTTGGAGATCATGCGGCAGCCATCGCCACCATTGTTTTTGCGACACCTCCCATGGTCCGACTGGTCTTACTAGGCTTGAAAAAAGTGCCGGCTGACGTAGTCGAATCCGGCATGATGAGTGGGTGCAATAACTTTCAGTTGATGTTTCAGGTACTGCTGCCGACTGCTAGGCGCGATATTCTGATTGGTGTCAACCAGGTGGTGATGCAGTGTTTGGCGATGACGGTCATCGCCTCATTCATTGGGGCGCAGGGGTTAGGGTCAAATTTGATGATTGCACTCAATTCACTGCGGGTTGGTACCGGCATTGAAATTGGTGTCTGTATAGTACTGATTGCTGTAGTGCTTGATAAGATGTCGCTGGCTTGGGCCAACAAACAGACTGATTATTTTGCCGATCAGACATTTGTCCAGCGAAATCGATTTGCAATTCTGGCTTTAATCGTGTTGGTGGTGGGTACTTTATTGGCGTATGGCGGCCGCTTCATTTTCAAAGATGGCTTGAATTACCTCTACGTAGTGCCGCACAATAAAGGAATCACGACAGCACCCTACTGGCAGGCGGCGGTTGACTGGGTATGGGATACGTTTTTCTACGCGCTCAAGGCATTCAATGAGTTTCTGATCACCCAAATTTTGGAGCCCATGAAAAATCTGTATTTGGCGATGCCGGTAGCGGCCACTTTTGTGCTGATGATGGGCATTGGTTATATTCTGTCTGGCATTCGTCAGGCTTTGATTATTGGTGGCTTCCTGCTGTTTATTGCGCTATCAGAATACTGGGACCGAGCCTTGATTACCGCTTATATCGCCTCTTTTTCAGTCTTCGTTTCTACGATCATCGGCATCACGCTGGGTTCGTTGTGTGCGCAGAGTAGAAAAGCGAGCCGAGTCATTCTGCTGATTTGTGATTTTCTGCAAACTTTTCCTTCGTTCATTTATCTAATTCCAGTGATCATGCTGTTTGGCATAACAGACACCTCGGTCATTATCGCGGCGGTTGTTTATGCGACTGTTCCGGCAACTCGTTACACGGTTGAGGGGCTGCAAAGTGTCCCTCAAGTGATGCATGATGCGGGATCTATGCTGGGTGTTTCTCGTCTACAGCGATGGATATCAATTGAGCTGCCGCTCGCATTTCCACACATCATGCTGGGCGTAAATCAGACCGTCATATTCGCCTTATTCATGGTCATTATCGGAGCGTTCATCGGCACCACGGATTTAGGGCAATTAATTCTCAAAGCGATTTCCGACCCACAGGGTACGGGTATCGGTTTGACTTTGGGATTGTGTGTTGCGTTTATTGGGTTGGCGGTCGATCAGATCATTCGAACTTGGGCCAATGCCAGAAAAAAAGCCTTGGATCTAGCGTAAATTGGTACCGATAGATCACCAAAACCTGACGAACTTGCCGTGTGGTGACGAGATCATAGAACCACAACGGCACTTCATTTCCTGCCATTGGCCAACTTCCCTTGCCAGCATGAATAGTGCAACATTACTACAATTATGTGAAATTGGGTCTATTGGTTTTCATATCCATTAATGCATTCTGACTGGGTCGAGGTTGTCATCCGAGTTACAGCACCCGCTTGACGTGCACGGTAGGATTAAGCAGAGGTAAACACTGCAAATCAATAATATCAATCGAATGGTATAAAATGAAAAAGTCAAATATCCTTACAACCATTAGAGGAAATAGTATGAAAAAAATGAACAAACAAGATTACATCGAACAGCTTGCGACTGGAAAAATATCCCGTCGGCAGTTCAATACGATGCTTGCCGCCGCCGGGGTGACCACGGTGATGCTACCGACATTCTCCGGTTCTGCACTGGCGGCAGCATCCGATCATCCCAATGTATTTACTTGGGAAGGCTGGGATGCCCCTGAACATCATGGCGAGTACTTCGAAAAATACGGTGAGTATCCCAATTTCTCAATCTTCGGTGATGAAGAAGAAGCATTTGCCAAGATCAAGGCTGGTGCGCAGTTTGATTTGACTCATCCATGTTCCTATAAAGTTGAAATCTGGCGCGATGCCGGTATCATCCAACCCATTGACACCAGTCGTCTGCAGTATTGGGATAATGTTATCCCTAGCTTAAAGAATATTCCGGGCATGATGCACAATGGCGAAAATTATTTCGTCGCTGCGGATTGGGGGTTAACTTCGGTTCTTTACCGGCCGGATCTGGTTGATGAGAAGTATCAGGAAGAAGAAACCTGGGGCATTCTCTGGGATGAACGTTATCGAGGACGCCTGTCGATGGCGGATAGTCTTATTGACGGCGTCATGGTTGCCGCAATCTACGGTGGTGCGAACAATCCTTTCGACATGACAGCCGACGAAGTAGAGGTTACGAGAGATCTACTCCGTAAACAACTACCATTGCTACGTTATTGGTGGACCAGTCCGACGGACATAGAAAATTCAATGGCGGCGGGAGAATTGGTAGCAACGAGTGCTTGGAATGATGCATTTACAGCACTGAAAACGCAGGGTGTGAATGTTAAGTATATGAATCCAAAAGAAGGGCCGATGACCTGGGTTTGTGGATTCTGCTTGATGACTGACGTCGATCCGGAGAAATTGGATAAGACTTACGATGTGATTGATGCTTTCCTTGCTCCGGAATCCGGTATTTTTCAATTTACGGATAAAGGCTATGGACATGCAAACATCGAAGCCTATTCGATGGTTGATGAAGAACTGTTAGCCGAACGTGGACTTTCTCGAGACCCGGAAGCACTGCTGAGCAGTGGAATATTCCAAGTTCCAATTGCTAATGAAGCCGAACTTCAGGCCATGTTTGAAGAGGTTAAGGCTGGCTTATAGTCTGAGTAACTAAATCAGTGTTACAAATCGGAGTTTCGAGTCGACCGAAACTCCGATTTGAGCAGATGGCGAAATGTCAAACGCTTTTCGTAAACTGAACGCGATGTTCAGCACCATCAATTATTCAATTCTGCAAGCCTAGCGCGAAAGTCGCCGCCCATGCAGACTGCCATCTCCACCCCATCTGTCGTCTCCCGTTTTAAACTCAGGTTTCGGAAGAGTGAAACACTGCGCGGTTATGCGCTACTGTCACCTACTCTGACGATTGTTCTGCTTGGTCTACTCTTTCCACTGTTGATTCTGATTACACTGAGTTTTTGGAAACAGGAGTATGTCGATCTGATTCAGACGTTTACGTTGACTAATTATGCAGATTTTTTCAGGAAGAAGATTTACTACCTTATTCTCTATCGATCAATTCGCATATCTCTATTGGTTATGCTGGTTACAGTCATACTGGCTTACCCATTGGCTTATTTCATCGCATTTCATGTGCAGAAGAACAAAATGCTATGGATCATTCTGGTCACTATCCCCTTTTGGACCAGTTATCTGTTGCGAGTTTTTTCTTGGAAAGTGATCCTGGGTTACAATGGTGTCATCAACTCTGGCCTGATGTCTTTGGGCATCATTACCGAGCCCTTGGAGTTTCTGCTCTACAATCCATTGGCGGTTGTCATCACGTTAGCCCATGCCTGGGCCGCTGTCGCCATACTCCCCATCTATGTTTCACTTGAAAAAATAGACCGATCACTGATCGAAGCTTCTAGGGACTTGGGGGAAAGTGCATTCATGACATTTATCCGGGTTACGCTGCCCCTCTCAATGCCGGGTGTGATCGCGGCCAGTCTGCTGATCTTTATTCCAACAGTGGGTGATTATGTGACGCCCGCACTGGTCGGCGGTACCCGCGGAATTATGATCGGGAACATCATTCAGTCGATGTTTGGTAAAGCGCTGAATTGGCCATTGGGCGCGGCGTTATCAATCATTTCAATGTTGACGGTCACTCTTGTGGTGTGTGTCCTGTTGGGTGCAACACAACTGTTCCGTAAGAAGGTCGCCTAGTATGATGCATCAACCTCGCGCCAAACTGAAGGCTTTGCCAGTCTACTCGGTACTGTATCTGATTTTTCTTTACGCGCCAGTTGCGGTTTTGCCGCTCTTTTCTTTCAACGATTCACAGTACATTACCTTTCCGCTGTTGGGATTCACTTTGAAATGGTATGCGCAGTTGGCGGACAGCCAAGGTTTGCAGAACGCTCTGTTGAACAGTTTGAAAGTAGGATTGTCTGTAGCCTTTCTGAGTACGATTCTGGGTATATTTGCGGCCAAGGCAGTCACCCGATATCGGATGCGAAGAAGCGGTATGCTGATCAGTTTTATCATGGTGCCATTGGTTATTCCAGAAATTATTCTCGGCATCTCTTTGTTAATGACCTTTAGTATCGGCGGATTGAAACTGTCATTAATTACCGTAGGGATCGGACACCTGATGCTCTGTACACCATTTGCGATGTTGGTGCTGATTTCCAGAATGGAAGGTTTCGACAAAAGCTACGAAGAAGCCGCACAGGACCTAGGGGAAAATGCCTGGTGGACCTTCTGGCGCGTTACATTTCCCATCATTCTGCCGGGCGTGGTGGCGAGTTTTCTCCTGACGTTTACCATATCTTTTGACGAATTCATTCTGGCGTTTTTTCTGGCTGGTACCGATGCAACCTTACCATTACATATCTGGAGTCAGTTACGCTTCCCGGACAAATTACCGTCAGTATTGGCCCTCGGTGCAATCATTGTGATACTGTCGATGGTGGTGATTTTTATCGCTGAATATGTCCGGCGGCGCGGCGTTGATCTCAGTAAGAAATCAAAGGTGTAGTCCAGTGTCTGACTTTATCATTTCAATTGATCATGTGGTTAAGGATTTTGGCAACGTCCGTGCGGTGAATAACGCACAATTGGATGTCCTGAAGGGTGAGTTTTTTTCACTGCTAGGTCCGTCGGGTTGTGGCAAGACAACATTGTTGCGGATGCTGGCCGGTTTTGAACTGCCAACTGAGGGCAAAATTGAGATTGATGGGCAGGATGTGACGCTATCACCACCGAATGACCGGCCGGTCAATATGGTTTTTCAGAATTACGCCATTTTCCCCCATCTGAACGTAGCTCAGAATATCGCTTTTGGTATGCGCAAGTCAGGTTTATCGAAACCAGAGTTGGCAGCGCGGATTGAGCAAATGTTGGATTTGATTAAATTATCCGGTTACGGTGACCGGGGTGCCAATGAACTCTCAGGAGGGCAGCGTCAACGTGTTGCGTTGGCGAGAGCGTTGATTAAACAGCCCAAAGTTTTGCTTTTGGATGAACCGCTCGGTGCACTGGACAAAAAACTCCGCGAACAGATGCAGATTGAACTACGCATGCTACAGCAGCAAGTGGGCATCACTTTTATATTTGTAACGCACGATCAAGAGGAAGCATTGACACTTTCTGATCGAATCGCAGTGATGGACCAGGGGAACATCATTGAAGTATCAACCCCCGGACTACTGTATGAACAACCCAAATCAAGATTCGTCGCCGACTTCATCGGCACGATGAATTTTTTCGACTGCAAACTGCAGGATTTTTCCGATGGTTTGGCACTGGGACAGTCCGCGGAGTTGGGTGAAGTTCGCATTGAGACCGAGCAGTCTGTGGTAACACCTGGCAGTCCATTTGCGCTCGCCATTCGACCGGAAAAATTTTCTCTATCATTTGAGCAGCCCGACCAGACGAATAATCGCGTCAAAGGACGTATGGGACCGTCGGCATACTTGGGCGACCGCAGTCACTTTTACATTCATATTGAAGGGCGCGAAACTCCGATTTCAGTCGCTTTGCAGAATCTAACCGGTGTATTAGACCAGGGGTACGGCACCGACCGAGAAGTATGGTTGACCTGGTCCAATGACAGCGCAGTGATGCTACCTATGGAAGAATGAATCAACCATCAGTGACGAAAGTATATGTTGATGGTCAGGCCGGTACCACTGCACTTCAAGTGGCCGATCTTCTCAAAAAGCGATCTGACATCAAACTCATTCGCTTGCCTGATGCTGACAGAAAAGTGGCAAGTGCACGTCGGGAAGCCATTGGCGAATCGGATGTAACGATTCTTTGTCTGCCAGACGAGGCGGCTCGTCAGGCCGTCGAATGGGCAAGGGAGTCTGGTACTCGGGTAATTGATACCAGTACCGCACACCGAGTAGCGCATCATTGGAATTTTGGTATGCCGGAACTTTCCCCGACCAGTCGGCAGGCACTTCGGTCAGCTAACACAGTCGCCAATCCGGGCTGTTATCCGACCGGTGTTATTCTGCTGTTGCGGCCACTGCTCGAAGAAGCGGTGCTTGCACCGGACTGCCGATTGAGCATTCATGCACTGTCGGGATATTCCGGCGGCGGCCGAAGTCTCATCGAAACTTGGGAAAATCCAGATAACCCGTTGCTGGCAATACCATTTTCTACACCCTACGCGCTCGATCGCCGGCACAAACATATTCCAGAAATCATGAAATATTCTGGGTTGCAATGTGAGCCGCAGTTTCTTCCTAGAGTGGGGCCTTTTTTCAAAGGCATGCGGGTTGAAATTCCACTACATGCGGGTTGGCTTGAAGACGCGGGCGCGAATCGAATTGACAACATATTTACAGCACTTGAAGTACGTTATCGGAATGAGCCATTTGTTCGTTTGCGTCAGTTACGATCAGAAACGATTGATCAGTACACTTTTGACCCTAGGCGATGTAACGATACGAATCGAATTGAGTTGACGGTCTGTGATCATCCCTCTGGACACACACTGTTGGTGGCGATACTTGATAATTTGGGCAAGGGTGCAAGCGGAGCTGCAGTGCAATGTATGAACTTGATGATTGGTGTTGACGAAGGACGGGGGTTACATGTTTAAGGTCTGCTGTCGGGCCAGATTTGATTGCGACAGTGGAGTTTGAACCATCGTAGGGTTTTACCATTTTTACCAGTTCAGTAACAATCTGTCGGACGATAGCAGGCCCCTGAAAAACTAGGGTTGTATAAATCTGTGATGCAATCGCGCCGGCGAGGAGTTTGTTCTGGGCATCTTCGGCTGAACTGATTCCACCGACCTCAATGATTGGAATCTTACCCTGGATAGTATCTGTTAGCCTTCGAATGATAGCGGTTGAACGACCTCTCAATAATGATCACAGATCTACCGGTCTTGAGTGTAGT
The DNA here is from genome assembly GCA_965116205.1 of Arenicellales bacterium. Taxonomy (GTDB): domain Bacteria; phylum Pseudomonadota; class Gammaproteobacteria; order Arenicellales; family JAJDZL01; genus JAJDZL01. The sequence continues at coordinate 2,207,903 of OZ220493.1, forward strand.
GCTTATGATGAAACGGTGCACTTCGTGCAGTAGTCGTATTAGTGGCAACCAAGACATTGATTTGATGTTTGAGAGAAATATCAGCAATACAGTCGACCTCATCTGTTTCGAGATTCGGTGAGACTTTTACGGCGATGGGTAGAAACTTACCATCATAGTGGCTGACCAGATCATTTCAATGTTCCATGATGGAATGGATAAGTTGGTCGTATTCGAATTCCTGCTATAGTAATCTGAGTTCCGGTGTATTCGGTGAAGACAAATTAACGACAGCTAGTTTGCATAAGCATATATGGCATCCGGACATTTGACATAGTCTTCAATGGCGCGATCATTGGGGAACCGTTCCAATTTCAATCAGTCCGAATCCCAAGGTAACCAGCGCGGGGTAGGCACCGCCATTTTTCAAATCCGGCAGCCGGCCCGATTGGATTTCTCTATGGTCTGCCAAAAATGTTAATCGGTAAGTCAGTTACCTGATTGCGAAAGAGTGTCATTAGACCGACATTCAGCATTTGACTGTCTGAGAACTTTTCAAGGAGTTTGATGGTTGTTCGATGAACCTGCTCGAGGTCCATGTTTACAAGCATGGGTTGAAGCAATTTGTAACTGGAAAATTTCAAAAAGACTCGTTTTGTCTCAATGGTCGCCATTGCCCGATGGGTAGAGGTCCCAACTTGATATCGCCAATGCGAACTCTTTTTAGTCCGATGACAGTAAGTCCAACCTGGTCACACATTCGCCTGATTTGACGTTTTCGGCCTTCCGTGAGAATCATACGAAAATAGTTGCGATCCAGCAGTTCAACTTTGGCCGGTGCTAATTTGACTTTGTCAAGACTTAGTCCAAACTTTAGGCGATTGATTTGTTCTGTATGAATATCCTGATTGACTCGCACCAGGTATTCTTTTTCGATCATCGAGTCAGGTGCGATCAGTTGCTTCGCAATTCGCCCATCCTGCGTGAGGACTAGGAGACCGGTCGAGTCGATGTCGAGTCGGCCAGCTGGCGCTAAACCTTTAATAGGCCATTGAATTTTAAATCCTTTTTCTTCTTTACTGTTGTGATGCCGGTTACTTTGCGTTACCAATGACATCGCCGGTCGGTAGTGATTTTCAGGTTGTCCGGAAACATAGCCGATGGGCTTGTTCAGGAGAATTGTGATGAGTTTTTTCTGATAGGAATGAGCTCTCGGGTCAAGTACGATATGGCATATCTCGCTGACCGTAGTGCCCTGCTCATGGACTATTTCGCCATTCACTTTCAGCCAGCCCTTTGCAATAAAGAATTCAGCTTCTCGGCGAGAACAGATTCCTTTTTGTGATAAGTACTTAGACAGTCTGATGGATTCTACAGTCATTTGACTAAGAGTGAACGACACAGTGGTATTCTGATGCCGGATTATGTGAAATATCCATTATTGTCCGAAGAGATGACAATGAAGACGATGTATTACGCAGTTGAATCATCAAAAATGAAAATTATTTCACTGGGTACAGAGGTCGAACAGCGTTGCTAGGGCGCATCGTTACCCTTACTAAATTTGCTCTATGATCTCTTCAATCTGATCGAATTTCTTACTCTTGGCGAGGTATTCCGAATAGGCATTTTGTGCGCCTTTTATGAGAGTATCGTAATGAACAATTCGACTACCGGGAGAGATAACCGCCATCGATCGTGTAACAAGATCAGGGTCGTTACTCCCCTCTTCCATCAATTTTCCCAAAACGAAGACAACTTGGATTGTTGGAGATTTGTCTCCTTGATTGAGCAGTATTTTTTTCAGTATTTTAGAATAGTTCAATCCTTGGTCGACTAATTCCAGGAGTTTTACTTTCCGTCCGGCTCTTTTCAGTTCAACGATAATGTGAGTTCCTGCATAGGTCCGGTAGGCAATATCAACACGGCTGAGTTTTTCCTTTTCCGTTAAGTCATCAATAATCATCTTCTCCTTGGCGAGCCGCGATTCCATTTCTTCACTACCGGTAGCTCGTTCCCATGCTGGATCAAGGAGCCAGAGATGGTCAAACAAATACTTTTGTAAAACTCTTTCTTTGCCATCTTCGTTGACGATACCTTGAAAATCTTTGATCACATTCAGCCGCGATTTAACAATCTCTCGATAGAGCGTTGCTTCCATTGCGTCTCGGTCTGCAAGAACTTCCAAAAGTTTGTTGATATCTTGTATGCCGGCGACAAACTCTTCGGTTGATTCTCGAATCCGCATCCGTTCGAATGCCAGGATACCGTGTCGGTATAGGGTCTTTCGATCGTCGTTATTTTCAACTGGAAGGGCACTGAGGTTGGCAATCATTTTTTCAGCGCTTTTCTTAGAACCTGCCGGCAGGGATTCAAACCACTTGATCAGTATTGGGGAATTTTCCTTCGCAATTTTCACTTCATGTTGACTTCTCCACTCGGACCAGCGTTTTTCGACTCGTTTTAGACTGGATTTTAGAAAAGACAATAACTGAGTATAACGCTCGTCATCTTCCTGCATGCGCTGGCGGTCGCTGGTCGCGATATCCGGTTCATTATCTTGGTCAAGAAAATCAGCCTCAATCTGTCCAGTCAGGTACTTCGTATAGAGGTGACCATTATTCACCTTATCAAGAATATTTTCATGGATCAGGCGACCGCGGGCAAACACCACTATACTGTTTAGGTTACCAGTATCCCTGCTATCCAACTGCTTGGGAAAACGCGCGGTCCCAAGCCAACCAGAGATCTGCCAATCTTTCGGCCAATCATCCATTCGGTTCGGTAACTCTTCAGATTCACAAAGGTTGGATGAGTACTCCGGGATCAGATCTAACTTGCCGAATGACCAAATGAATTGTGCAATACAAAGGTCTTCTCGCTCATTTTTGGTGATTGGTTGGCCATCAATTATGACCTCGAAGTTATGACGCTTGCCGATGATTGAGAAACGTCGTGCCAACCGCTTCCGCAATGCTTTGATTCTAGCACCTAGCCTTTGTCGTTTGACTGCGTTCAGTAGTATCTTTGTGCCTTTGTGAACGGTTATTTCATCTTGCGACAAAGCGTCTGGCTGATAAGATTGTTGATTTCTTTTTAGCGACTCGCGGATACCATCAACAAGAATGCGACAACCATGGTATTGGCCATCCTTAGTAGACTGTACTTCGATTATTTCGGCAATTGAAAACAATGAGAGTTTACCCAGTCCTTTGCGTCCCATCACCGGTCGGCCTTTTTTTGTGAATTTGCCGGTTTCGTTATCTTCATCACGTCGGCGGTAACCGACGCGAAGATACTTGTCATTCATATCTTGGAACGTCATGCCGACGCCATCATCAACAATTTCTATCCGTTTCTCTTCCTGATCAACATTGATTGCAACATTTTCAGCATCCGCATCCCATGCATTGGCAACCACCTCTGTCAGCACGGCGGCAATATTACTATAGAGATTGATACCGAGGTGTTCAAAAACATTGAGGTCGACTGCCATTTGATATTCATCGTCGCATCTGTCGGTTACAGGTTGAAAATTCGATAGTCTTTGTGAATTCTTATTCATTGCCTTCTCCGTTTGAGATCAAAATTTGCGCCATGGGTATTTTCGTATAGATTGCGAGTACGGTTTACTCAGCATTGAAGTTTGTTTTGTTACCCAGTGAAGAAGACAGATTATGCGACTCTTTTCTGTGCATCAAGCCATTCCTCCACATGAAACAGGATGCTTTTGCCAATCGCTGCGCCGAGTTTGACAGGAACGGCATTGCCGATCAGACGGGCGACAGTGTTCCGGTTAATGGAAATACCTTTTGGTGCAAATTTGTACGCTCTCGGAAAACTCTGTAAAATGGCGCCCTCACGAAGAGAAATGGCACGGTCCTGCTCCGGATGTCCAAACCGTCCATTCCCGAAGCCATAATACTGTGTTGTCATCGTTGGTGCGGGGTCTGTCCAAGTCATCCGACCATAAACGCTACCGTAAGTCTTTCCTGATTTCTTCCGATGGCACAGGGCGCGGAGGTTTTCGTCCCAATCTCGCCAGGTCCCACCAGGCTTTGATGCGCGAATACGTTTCAGGTTGAGCAGTGACAATCCACATGCTGAATGTAATGGGTCGTCTACGTAAGTTTCTCCGGCCCTCAAAGGTGGCATTTTATTGATAGCATCCCAGACCGTTTTATGGCAACCCATTGGTGTTGTGGGGCTGATAAGTTGAATGGAGGCAATCGTCGAAGCCAGCAGAACGAGCCTTTTTCGATGCTGTGGAACACCATAGTCAGCGCAGTTGACGACACTGTGGAAAATATGAAATTCACCATCTTTCAGAGTCTCTATGAAATCCATAAACACTTCTTGACGTTCTAGAAGTGGAACATTTTCCATCGTAACAAGATGTGGTCTACACTCTTCAATAAGACGCGAAAAGTGGTTGAGAAGATTCCAGCGCCGGTCCTTAGGACTGGACCAAGATTGGTTGTAGGTTGAAAATGGCTGACAGGGTGCACAGCCGGCTAGCAGTTTGAAGGAACCTTTGTCGAAGTGCCCAGCAACATCGGTTGCTGAGACCTTCTCAACCGACATCAACTTAAATGCAGCATTATTGTTTTTGGTGTAAGGATATTCGCAGGCTGGATCAATATCAACGCCAAGTCTGACATCGATATTGACACTTTCCAGTCCATGTGTAAGCCCGCCAGCTCCGCAAAAAAGATCAACACCGTGGATGGATGCCGCGATTTGCTTTAGCTTCTTTTGTTGCGTCGATTGATTTTGCTGGGGCACTGAGGGATCAATTTTTGATAAAGAAGAAAAATATGCATTTCTTTTCTTTTTGAGAAATTGTATATCAATTGACAGGCTATCTTCTCTGAAGAAATGAAGTTGATTCTTGAAAATTATCAGTCGTATTCGACAGAATGAGTGGGTTTTTGCAAAGATTCGAGTAAGCGATAATTTGTCAGCAAACCTCCTGAATTTATGAAATTCCTTCACTTCGAGCGATGGCCGCCGCGTAACCGATGTAGTCACGGGGTACCAATTTGAGTAATTTGTTGCGATCTGATTCCGGCAGTTCAAGTCCACTGATGAATTCACGAATTTCAATTTCTGAGACGGTTACACCTCGGGTTAACTCTTTCATTCGCTCATAGGGCAGTTCACCGCCATGTTTGCGAAGGATGGTTTGAATCGCTTCACTCAGCACCTCCCATGCATTATCTAGGTCTGCATTGAGTCGTTGTGGGTTGATTTCCAGCTTGGACAGTCCGTCGCGGATGGCTTGATACGCGATCAGACTGTGTCCCAACGGGACACCGAGATTTCTGAGTACGGTTGAATCACTCAAGTCTCTTTGCCATCGACTGATCGGTAGCTTCTCGGCTAGATGACTGAACAGTGCATTCGCCACTCCTAAGTTGCCTTCCGCATTTTCAAAATCAATGGGATTAACCTTATGTGGCATCGCCGATGAGCCGACTTCACGCTGAACAATTTTCTGCTTAAAGTAGCCAATCGAAATGTAACCCCAGACGTCACGGCAGAGATCCTGTAATATGGCATTGATTCGATGGAGAGCGTGACAGTATTCGGCGATGTAGTCATGCGATTCGGTTTGCGTGGTTACCGGACTGTATTCGAGTCCGAGTGATTCCACAAATTTTTTAGCCGCCTGTGGCCAATTCACCTCAGGGTTAGCTGTGAACAGTGAGTTGAAATTACCGGTAGCACCACTCAGTTTACCTTTGATGACAACATTGTCAAAGACGTTCAGTTGGTTCGAAAGACGCGTTGAAAATACTCTGAATTCCTTACCAACTGTTGTTGGCGAGGCCGGTTGTCCATGGGTACGGGCTAACATAGGTGTTTCTGCGAACTCAATGGCGAGTTGTGACAGTTGGTGAGTCAGTTGCGATAGCTCAGGGACCAGTATGTTGTCTCTGGCAGATTTCAACATTAGCCCGAAACAGTTGTCGTTGATATCGTAGGAGGTGCAACCAAAGTGTATCAGTTCCCGAGCCTGTTGCAGTTCTGCCAGGCTTTTTGCTCGATCTTTCAGAAAGTACTCGAGAGCCTTGACATCGTGATTAATCTCCCGTTCGATCTCTTTTACGGCTAGGGCATCAGCAATTGAAAATTGCGTCACCAGGCTACGCAGACTCTTTATTGATTCGGTAGACAAAGGTACAAGGTCGGTGAACTCAGGCAGGTTAGCAAGTTGAATCAACCATTCTACTTCGACGTGTAATCGTAGTTTGATCAAACCAAATTCACTGAATAGTTCACTCAGTGGCTCAACTCGCTTGATGTAACGACCATCAAGCGGTGACAATGCTCTGATTGCTGCGGAGTCGGTCATTTCATCCACAACATTTGTTCTGTATTATTCATCGCACTAGTTGGCGAGAAAGTTGTACCAGTAGTGATCAAATAACATGGCCGCAAACAGTATCGTCAGGTAGTGGATGGAAAATCTAAACGTTTTACGAGCCAGTCGATCGCTGTATTGTCGATACAACCTTACCGCGTAATAGAAAAACACCATTCCCAGCACTAAGGCAAACAGAAGGTAGGGCAACCCTAAAAAGCCGGTCGCAAAAGGCATTGCCGATACGGCAACCAATAATGTGGTATACAGCAGAATGTGCAGGCGCGTATATTTTTTTCCGTGAGTAACGGGTAGCATGGGGATGCTAGCGTTCTGATAGTCTTGGTGACGATAAAGTGCCAATGCCCAAAAATGTGGTGGTGTCCAGCAGAAAATAATTAGAAACAGCAAAAATGCATCTGAGCTCAGTTCACCGGTCATGGCGGTCCAGCCCAGTACTGGAGGCGCAGCACCGGCAGCACCCCCAATCACGATGTTCTGTGGCGTTGCGTGTTTCAGAAACACTGTATAGATGATGGCATAGCCAATGAGTGAGGCGAAGGTCAGCACACTGGTTAACGTATTGACTACCACCGTTAGAATGAGCATTGAAACAGCCGCCAGCGTACAGGCGAAAATCAACGCCGAACGCGTCTCAACTCGGCCGCTTGGAATCGGTCGGTCGCGGGTGCGTTTCATCAGTGAATCCTTATCTTCATCAAGCACATGATTGACTGCGGCGCCAGCCGCTGCGGCGAGGCCAATGCCAAAGGTAGCAAACAGCAGTGTCAGTAGATTGGGGAGCTCGGGTACCGAGAGAAACATGCCCACGATCGCGGTAAAAATAATGAGCGCAACGACTCGTGGCTTGGTAATGGTGTAATATTCATGCGCCAAACTTCGAATGGCCAGCGATCGAGACAATTGAGAAGAATTGGTAATGTTGGTCGACATGGCTTGTTTGGCAGAGGGAGATGCAGTCGATTTCAATTGGCAGAATCTGACCGCATTAAACTTTTTCAAGTCAAAAAAGTTTCCGATTCCAGAAAATGGGTGTTGGCGTCAATCAATATGAATGCGAATGGTGAACAACTACGGTGTTAGTTTCGGCGAGACCGTAAAGCCAGTAGAAAGTATATCACAAGCAAAGTGGCACTGAGAGCAAACCACTGAAAGGCATAAGCCTTGTGACGTCCGATCCAGCTCGCATCCGGGGGTGGCCATTGTCGCTCAAACCCTGCTGAGTGTTCGTCATCCAGTAGAAGGATTACGCCCTGAATCTGGTAAGGTACCGCAGTCGCAAATCGTCCAATGTCAATCGACTGCCAGATACGTGGCCAGCGGTCTGATTGTAGGGGGGGTGGATCTTTCAAAAGGAAAACGTCGGCTGGCGGGATAATTGCAGTTCCAGTTACCGTTGCATCACCGACTGGTGAGTCAGCCACCGGTATTTGGCTGCGGTCCGGGTGCCCGGGAATCCAACCACGATTGACTAAAATGGCGGAATTTCCACCTCGAAACAGCAAAGGTGTAATGACATGAAAGCCGGGTTGACCGTGACGCACGCGATTATCGAGTAAAAATTCGTGCTTCCCATCCCAAGTACCGGTGGCGCGGAGACGGAAGTACTCAAGTTCTTCAGGCACTTCAATGGCTGAACCGATATTCAATGGCGGAGCGTCGCTACGTTGCCAATAGAGATCACGTATTTCAGTCTTCTGTTGGGCGCGGTCAAGTTGCCAGAATCCTAATCCAAGAAGCATCGGTAGCAGTACGATCGTCCCCACTGTTGGTATGATGCTAAAGCGAAAATTGAGTTTCACGGATTAACAGAGTATCTGAGACAGTAAGTATGCCAATCATCTGAGGCTTGATTTTGCGGGCGGCACGTCTGCACGTTTCGGAAGGCTGAACTATACCAGCAGTCGGCAGTAATTGCAGGCACGACCTAGACGCGTAGGAGTGCCGGATTTGTCGCAGTATCCGCATCCATGTTTACTAAAGAAAGAGAGAGCAGGATCAAGGTCGGTACAGGTTTTTCGAGTACCGTTAGCATTATCAGTTCTCATCAAATCAACGGCGCTGCGCCAGACTGACTGAATATAGTTGGCGTCGGGTGCTGTATCGTCCCGGGTCTGTTTAAGCATTCCCAAGTTTTTTGTGGTTTGAATGACATCTGAATCAACCGTGATTTGTAGAGCATCAAGGTGCGTGATTTTCGCGCCACCAAGGCGAGCAAGCAGATGAATCCATTTCTGACTGGTCTTAGTTCCGCTAAGCAGTGGGAAACGGTTACGATTGTCTTTTCCCCGGGTAGCAAGGTCTTTGAGCAGCTGTTTGGCATCTACCGTTTTGCCATAGATAACTCGACTAACCGCACAGTGGCTTTCGAGTGCGATAGTCTGTGCAATGTCCAACCAAGCCTGCGGACCCTGCTCATTGCCCTGGGAAACTTTACTTTCTTTCAGTTTGTCGTCCAACTGCTCGACGGAAAATTTGAACAGTTCTAAAGGGTCAAACACCTCTGGATGGCGCTCATAGAGTTCAAGGCTATTCCACCAGCACCGACTCGAATCTCGCCCCCGGTCGATGGCGGCGATAAAAGTGAGGTAAAGTAGAATCGTTCTATCCGGCACATCGGATTCACGTAGAAATTCGACGCATTCAACCGGTGGCATTTTGGCCCATGACGCTGGAGAGGGTACATTACCTCTTGCGGTCAGATCAAACCGTCCCTGGTAGTAATCTTCGACAATATATTCAACAATGCGCCCAAATTCAGGCATATTGGCTACTCAATGGAACCCATGGTGGATGAATTGCAGATTTTTTGTCAGGGGCCAGCAGTCAGCAAGGTGCTTTTTTCAATAGTTTCATTTTTTATTAGATTTTTGCAACGTGGTCAATAACAAAAAACAGTTCATTTAATTTGAAGAAAGCTGGCAACTTAACGGTAACAGATAAACAATAGCAAAACAAATCAATAGATTGTGAAAGTGAGTTCTATAACCCAGTATTATGGTTATGTGTTCTAGGCAGTTGTCCGTGTGAAGTAATCGGCATATTCTCGTTAGTTGTGTTCATACCCAATCCGGAGAATCTAAAGGAAAAGGGGGTAGCACCTGATTTGAGTATTTTACTTCTCTTTAATCCCTGATTCTACAATGCAGATTAGAAAAACAGGTGTGCTGAACCGAATGAGTAAATTCTGTCTCGTAGTTCTGATAACATATACTACTTGACAATATGTCAGATTCGAAACTGTTGTTTGGGTTATTTTCTTCTCCCGAATAGAGTGGCGATGAGTCGGCGATAACCGCCATTCTGAAGGAGGTAATACTTAATGAAGATGCTCATTTCCTAATAATGTGCGAAACAGTTAGAAAATAATAATAACCGACCAAAAAACAGTCTTGGACGACGAGTAGTTACTATTTTAGATTTTGTTGGGTATTCACTCAAAATCAACTGTATGAAATCGGTAACCGAAAAATTATATTTGCCTTGATATAAAGCATATGCAGTATTCTGAAAGAACTTACTTGTCTGTTGTGGAGGTTGCAAAGTACACCGGATTATCCGTTCGAGAAATTCACCAGCGTGTCAAATCAGGGGATATCTCGGCTACAAAATCAACGGCGGGCCAATATCGTTTTAACCTGTGTAACATCTCTCACCTAAAACCGAATTCACACCTCGCTCAGACTCAACAGCCGACAAATGAGTCTGTTGAAGAAATCGAAAAGTCGGGAACGAAACAGACGATTGTCTGTGGTGATTCAAGAGGCATGATGAAACTAGAAGACAATAGCGTTCATTTAGCAATCACCTCACCACCATACTTTAATGCAAAAATGTATTCTTCAGATTCGAATGATCTTGGAAATGTACATGATCTTGATGTTTGGTTGGAACAAATCGGAGAAGTGTGGGCGGAAGTCTACCGGACACTATGTCCTGGGCGAAAATTTTTTCTGAATATTATGAACTTGCCAGTAAAACAGAATAAGTCTTTTCGTTCGCTCAATTTGTGTGGTAAGAGTATCGATCTGTGTGAAGATAAAGGATTTATTTTTAAACGAGATATTGTTTGGCACAAGACTAATGGAGTTCGTGCCCACTTTGGAACGTATCCTTATCCTGGTGGCATTCTCATCAACCACATGCATGAATTTATATTGGAATTTGAGAAACCACAACCTAAGCAGGTCTCAAAGTATCGTCATTTATCGGATGAACAGAAGCAACAGTCGAAGCTAGACAAAGAGTTTTGGCTTTCTCTTAAAAATTCAGATGTTTGGCTAATGAAACCTGAAAAAAGCGGTGGAAATCGCAATCATGCCGCACCATTTTCTATTGAACTGCCTGCACGATTAATTAAAGCGTATAGTTTCGTAGGTGAGACGATACTGGATCCTTTTTTAGGTTCAGGTACAACATTAGTTGCCGCTTCCGAATTGCTCAGGAATGGTGTTGGTTATGACATAAACCCAGACTTTTGCGATATGGCAAAAAAAAGAATTGGTAACGAAGATTCTAGTTGATTCATGGCTACAAAGCATCAACAAGACAAAGGAGTTTCAAAACGAACTTTTGCTCAATCTAGCGATATAAAGTCTCGTGATACTTATCAGTATCGACTAGACATGAAGAAAAAAGGGGTAAGGGAATTAGAGTTCCTGCCTTATCTCCAACAAATACTGCAAAACAAGTTTAAAGACCAAAATCTCACAGTGAGTAAATCTGGTGGTGACGCACTACATTGGTTTCTCCGGCACGGAGAACTTATTAGCAGAGAACCTGATTTTATAGCCAAAATTAATGGTGAAGAAACGAAAATCGAATTTCAAATGGCGAATGAAACGCCCAAAGAGTTCTTTGATTTCAAGGAAACCAAGCTCGGCAAAAAACCTAAAAATAAACCGCGCCAACCATATACGGATCGAATATTTTTTTATGTTGTTCGAGACAAGAACAGTTACAGTTTTTTGACTCCAAAGTGGATTTGGGAAAATGGAAGTGACCGGTTCATCTCAGCGTGGAGAAGTCAAGGACGGAGTATTCCAATTAGTGTTTTTTTGAATCAATGCCGGGATGGAAGTGAATCTCTTCGAAATATATTGCAACTGATTGATGACAAAATACTACTTTTGGAATTTCAAAACGAGATTATTGATATTGAATCAGATGCAATATCTGCCCAACTACAAAAGTTGGTCGATGAGAGTGTTGAGTTTAGAATCGTGCCGAGGTCACTTGAAGGGATCTATTATGCTTGTTTTCTAATGAATAGATTAAATCGATATCCAGATGGCTCAAACACATGGCTTGTGTATCTATCTTCTTTCCTAAATGAATCAATATCCAATTTGAACTTTCAACGCTTTATGTTTTCATTTGATTTTCTTTATTTTAAATGCCACCAATTTGCGGAGAATGAGAGAAAAATAGTAGGTGATGTGTTAAGCAGGTCAAAGAGCGCTGTAGAGACGAGAATTGACAACTACGGTGTATTCAGGGTTGATCGCAATGAATCTCAAATTGAAGGAACTAGACGATTATTGTTTTCAATGAATCTACTAGAAGATGTTATGCAAGATGCAAGATTTTCATTCGGTTTCAATTTCCCACAAGTTCGAAAAATCTATGAAATGATTCCAGACGTTTCTAAATTGGCTAATGAAGTTCGAGAATTTTATAAATCAGAAAAAGACCACATCTAGCCTCAACGATTTTCACTTCTGATGTTGTTTCATAGAAATTCACATGAGTGGTAGCTTCATGCATTCCGCTCAGATGAAATTGCCGGCCGACCGCGCAGATGTTCCTATTATCTCTCGCCGTTACGATATCTCAACCTACGGTGAATTGAGACATTCTACCTAACCCAGTGCTACCCTCTAAACTGAATTTCACTGTGGCAACGAGGCGGAATATTTTTCTGCTAACTTCGAGCAGAGGTATTCACGAGACCAATTTCCAGATTTGCTTCACAGAAAAATGAGACTCAAAATAATTTCAATCTCATCTCTATTTCATTTAGATCTTACCACAGCATCATTAACACAATATGCAAGTTAAGAGTTAGTCATGAATACACAATCATTTGTCATTGTGCTACTACTGTTGGTGATGATCGCCAGCTTGGTTTCAGCATTTTGGTACATGATGAAAGATCGCGGCACCGGCAACCGCACAGTCAAGGCGTTGACTATGCGGGTATCAATCTGGGCGCTACTGTTTTTTCTGATCGTCGGTGGAATTTATACCGGTTGGATCACGCCCAGCAATACGATACCCATACCACCCCGGTCAAGTGCCAGTGAATGACGTTGTCGAACGTTTGGACTAGACGACGTAGACAAAAATAAACAGCCCCACCCACACCGTATCAACGAAGTGCCAGTACCAGGCGGCCGCTTCAAATCCAAAATGGTGGTCCGGTTTGAAATGTCCGCGCATACAGCGAATCAGGATGACCGCGAGTATGATGGCACCAATCGTCACATGTGCACCATGAAAACCGGTCAGCATGAAGAATGTTGCGCCGTAGACTCCGGTACCTAATGTCAGCCCCAAGTCGGCGTAGGCGTGTGCGTATTCATAACCTTGTAGATAGAGAAATACAAATCCCAGAATAACAGTAATGGCTAGCCACGTGATCAACGCAGTGCGCTGGTTCTTTTTCAGTGCCCAATGAGCGAAGGTAATCGTAACGCTGGAGGTGAGCAGAATCAGCGTGTTCCACACGGGGATTCCCCACGCGCCGATGGTTGAGAACTGTCCGGCAGTAACCGGTGTATCAGCGGCAATCAATTCAGCGCCCATGGGGCCGGCGGTCGGCCAACCACCATCATATCCCATCCACAGCAGGTCGGTTTCAGCCAGCCAGGGCACGGCGAGATTTCTCAGATAAAACAGGGTGCCGAAGAAACCGGCAAAGAACATCACTTCGGAAAAAATAAACCACAGCATCCCCATCCGAAATGAAATATCTACCTTGGCGTTGTACTTGCCTCCTTCGCTTTCTAGTACGACAACCCCAAACCAGCCAAACATCATGAAAGCAATGATGAGACCACCGGCCAGCATGACCCAAGGTGCCATGTTGACATCGTTCATCAGCATGACAAAGCCGCCAGCTAGGGCGAATAGCCCGATGGAAGCGACCAATGGCCAAGGACTGGGGTCGGGGAGGTAATATTCGCCATTCGACGTACTCATCAGTTATCCTCTTTTGTTAGTAATGTTGAATCTATTGACTTATTCAGCCGCTTGTATGCTCACCATGAGCGGCAGTCGATTGACTGACCGGGTAAAAGATGTAGGACAGTGTCAATTTATCAATGGTTTCCGGCAGATCTGAGTTGACATAGAATCGAACCGGCATTTCTCGCGCTTCACCGGCTGCCAGTGTCTGATTACTGAAACAGAAACACTCAAGCTTGACCAGGTTTTTCATGGCCTCCATCGGTAACACGCTCGGAATAGCCTGTCCGACCATTGATTCGTTTGATGTATTGGTAACCAGATAGTTGACCAGATGAATTTCACCGGGGTGTACCTTAGTTGTGCGAACGACTGGTTTCATAGTCCAGGGCATATCTTCGTTTTCAGTTGCAGCAAACTCAACAGTGATACCTCGGTCTGCTTGAATGGCAATGTCTGAAGAGTCATGCTGTTCGACAGCAATGGTTGATGGGCAACCGATGCCGAGATGCTCACAGGAATAATCAGTCACCGGTGCCAGTGCGTAACCCAAACCAAACATTAAAATCATCAGTCCCGAGAACAATATGATCCAACGCGCTTGCGAGCGACGATTGGTGGTGGCGTTCAACATACTAGCAACCTCCTTGTTTAAGCGATGAACATCAAAATCAAAGCGTCGTCATTCATTCAGCTGTTTGCCTGTTGAGCCATGGTGTCAATTGGCTGACCCAGCGGAAAAAAGCTGTAGGAGAGTGTCAAAGTATTGATCTCATCCGACAGCTTCGAATTAATGTAGAAGCGAACCGGCATTTCCCGCATTTCACCGGCTGCAAGCGTTTGGGCATCGAAGCAGAAACACTCAAGCTTGACTAGGTTTTTTGCGGCCTGCATGGGTGAAATACTTGGAATGGCCTGTCCAACCATGGGTTGTTTGGATGTATTCTTGACTAGATAATTCACTTCGTGAATGACGCCAGGATTTACTTTGGTTTTACGAACCAAGGGTGTGATGGTCCAAGGCATATTCTGGTTGGCTGTCGCCGTGAATTCCACCGTAACTTCTCGTCTCGCTTCGATGATAGCTTGCTGCTGTTGTTCGACGGCAATGGTGGGTTTGCCGCCGACCCCAGTGATTTCACAGAACAGGTCATAAAGTGGCACCAGTGCATAACCGAATCCAAACATGAGGACGACGGCACCAGAGAGCAAAACGACCCATCGACCATTGGCGCGGCGCGTTGTTCCAACAACAGGCATAACCATTACCGGATATATTCAACGACCATGATGGCAATGAAAAATGCCATGGCGAACAAGCCCAACACCAAGGCGTTACGTTTGACTTTGCTCTGCAGTTCTTTCGCTGTTTTCAATGGCTACCCCTGACTTATTTGACCGCAGGTGGAGTTTCAAAAGTGTGATAGGGTGGTGGTGAAGCAACGGTCCATTCAAGTCCTTCTGCACCTTCCCATACCTGTGCCGTCGCTTTTTTGTGTTTGCCGCGTACCGCTTGAATAATGATGTAAACAAACAGCAGCTGCGCCAATCCCAGGCCGAATGCACCGATGGTTGAAACCATGTTAAATTCTGTGAACTGCAATGCATAGTCGGGAATACGGCGCGGCATGCCCGCCAGCCCTAGGAAGTGTTGTGGAAAAAATGTGATGTTGAAGAAAATGGTGGTCAGCCAGAAATGTGTTTTACCCAATCGTTCACGATACATCCGCCCGGTCCACTTCGGTAGCCAGTAGTAAACCGCTCCCATCATTGACATGATTGATCCGGCAAAGAGGACGTAGTGAAAATGAGCCACGACAAAATAGGTGTCGTGGTATTGAAAATCTGCCGGCACAATGGCCAACATTAGTCCTGACAATCCGCCAATCGTAAATAGAAAGACGACCGCCAAGGCGAACAGCATGGGGGTTTCGAAAGTGATCGAGCCACGCCACATCGTGGCAACCCAATTGAAAACCTTGACACCAGTCGGTACGGCAATCAACATGGTTGCGTACATGAAATACAGTTCACCGGCCAGTGGCATACCCACGGTAAACATGTGATGCGCCCAGACGATGAATGACAGAAAGGCAATACCGGCGGTGGCAAACACCATACTGTCATAGCCAAACAGTGGCTTGCGGGAGAACGTCGGCACGATCTGGGATACGATGCCAAACGCTGGTAGGATCAGAATATATACTTCAGGGTGTCCGAAAAACCAGAATATGTGTTGAAACAGTACCGGGTCACCACCCCCGGCCGGGTCAAAAAATGCGGTGCCGAAATGCCGGTCGGTGAGTAGCATGGTGACCGCGCCGGCCAAGACAGGCATGGCCGCAATGAGTAAGAATGCAGTGATCAGCCAGGTCCAGACAAACAACGGCAGTTTCATGAGTGTCATGCCCGGTGCGCGCATATTCATGATGGTCACGATGACGTTGATCGCGCCGAGAACCGACGATATTCCCATCATATGAATGGATAGAATCGTCATGTCCACGCCGATTCCCCCCTGAATTGAGAGCGGCGCGTAGAGTGTCCACCCAGAGGCCGGTCCACCGCCGACTGTGAATAGAGAACCTAACAGCATGGCGAACGCAAATGGCAGAATCCAAAAACTCCAGTTGTTCATGCGCGGCAGTGCCATATCCGGCGCACCAATCATCATCGGAATCAGCCAATTGGCAAAACCGACGAATCCTGGCATGATGGCACCAAAGATCATAATCAACGCGTGCATGGTGGTGAGTGAGTTGAATAGTTCAGGGTTCACGACCTGTAAACCCGGTTGAAAAAGTTCGGCCCGAATAGCTAGTGCCATCACCCCGCCTACAAAGAACATGGTCAGTGAAAAGATCAGATACATCGTACCGATATCTTTGTGATTGGTGGTTGTCAACCAGCGGACAATGCCGCTGGGACGGTGGTCGTGGTGGTGTGCGTGTGCTTCGGTGTGCGCAGCGGACATAGTGAATTTACTCCAAACGATTAGTGTAACGGTCTGTTCAGTTTACGATCTCTAAAAATTGTCAACGCAGTGCGGCAATTTGGGAAGGTTGAACCATATCACCCATGCTGTTTCCCAATGCGTTGCGTTCATACGTGATCACGGCGGCAATCTCTTCATCACTGAGTTGTACTTTGAATGCTTGCATGGTCGTGTTCGGCTTACCATTCATCACAATATCAATGTGAGCATCCAGTGGACCGGTTGTTATTTCACCACCGGTGAGCGGTGGAAAGTGGGGTGGAATACCTTTTCCCTCGGGGCCATGACAGGCTAGGCACTTTAGATACACGGTCTTACCGTGTTCCATCAATTGTTCCATCGTCCACTCTGTTACGGTGTCAACCGCAGCCACCTGTTCGACTGCCGTCATTTCGGGTGTGGCATCCGCTGAGGTGGGAACGGCCATGGAGGTTGATGTTGAGGCAACCTGTCTGGGTTTGTTTTCTTCAACCCAGGCATCGAATTCTGCCGGTGCCAGTACTTCGACGACAATCGGCATGAAGGCATGGTCCTTGCCACACAGTTCCGCACATTGCCCCCGGTAGATACCCGGCGTGTCGACGTTGGTCCAAAACTCGTTGATATAACCGGGTATGGCATCTTTTTTAACGCCAAATTTTGGAATCCACCAGGCGTGAATGACGTCATTCGAGGTGATCAGAAATCTGACTTTTCGATTGGCGGGAATAACAACTGGCTTATCCACTTCCAAAAGATAGTGCTCACCTTTGGGTTCGCGGTTTTCAATCTGTGCGCGCGGCGTGGAAAGATTGCTGAAAAAGCCGATATCGTGATCCAGATATTCGTAGTGCCATTTCCATTGATAGCCAGTAATTTTAACGGTCAGGTCGGATTCCGTGGTATCTTCCATATAGAGCAGAGTTGCCGTCGATGGGATGGCCATGCCGACTAAAATCACGAAGGGAATGACAGTCCACACCACTTCGAGCTTAGAGTTGTGTGAAAACTGATGTGCCTCATGACCGCGGCTTTTTCGATGCGCATAGAGTGAGTAAAACATGACGCCGAAAACCACCACGAATATCACCAGACAGATGATCATGATGGCATTATGCAGGTCGAGGATGCGACTGGCGACCGGCGATGATGGTGGCGGTAGATTCAAGCCCCACTCGGCATAAACATTCCATGGCAGCAGTGCACCGACTGCAGTGACCAGCAGTAGTAGATGGCGCGCCTTATAGTACATTCGTGTCATCAACCGACTCCCAAACGGTTCATTGTTATACATGATTCCTGACTTGTTCAGCCAATTGCTGAAACAGGCGTATTTTTGCACTTTCAACTAGAAATTCTCCAATTTCGTATTCTTCTGCACGACTGACCATCAACAGACGGGCTGGTGCCTGCGGTGTTTTACCCGGCAGGAGGAAAAATTTCGTCCATTGCCTGACAAAAGAACCGACTGACTGACCAGGCCAGCGTCGCTGCGTCAAGTGAACATAATGGCGACTGATGACAAGCCGGTCAGCATCATAGGAACGGGAACAGGCGATATAAGTGCCGATGGCAAGCAGAAGAACTTCCAAACCTGCAAAAGGCAGGATCAGCCATGCCCCAATAATCGCAAATATTATAGCAATACCAATTGTCACAATTGATAGAATCAATACACCAGTCAACAGCAGGTGACGATTGTTGCACGCATTCGAATACAACTCAATGCAAAGCAGATCGTTTTCCGAGAGTATTTCAAACCCAACCATCGCTGGTTTTTCCGGCCCGACGGCCTCCAACGCCGGTGCTGTGGAATTTAGCGCTGATAAGAATTCCACAGTTTCTCCGAGTAAAATTCGTAGGTGACGGGTGTTCGACAGCGCTTGCAGACCTGATGGCGACTACGTTTGTCGCGGACGCCATACGATTTACAGCGTTTGCAGGAAACGATATATTTTGGTTTTGAAAAATTAACACAGTGTGTTCTTTCCGCACTACAGCCGATTTCTCGAGCTTTGGCCTGCCAGACCGAGTTATGTCCGTGTTGGGGGCCAACCAGAGCGTGCGCGATTTCATGCAGTAGGGTATCTGTTATGTCACCATCATCAGCCATCAGGCAGAACTGCTGTGACATGGTGATCAACTGTTTTTCATAGATACAACTGCCGGCACGTTTGCTGGCATTGTCAAAAGTGAAACGCCAATCGTATAACTTGTGTTGAACAAGCATCGCATCCGCTAATTCTGCCCGGCTCATGAGTTTCTCGGTATTATGTTTGATGCGCTTTGCTGTTTTGTCGCCGGACAATAATCGATAGGCAACATCCCAGTAACCCTCATCCGTTTCGACGCGGGCTCGACTTGGGTTCAACTGATTGATGTAACCGAAGATTTTGTTGTTACTGTACCAGAAGTAGACTTCATCGTTGAGGTTGAACGCGCAGCGTTCCACCAAATTACGATTGAAGACGCGTTGGGGCGCAACGCCTTCCCGTCGGCGCAGGGTGCGCAAAGGTACGCTGAATTCTGTTTCTGGTGGTGAAATGACGTAGGCATTTTTTCCGTTGATCGAGGCGACAAAACCGGTTTTCAGTCCCTCGGCAGTGCGAAATTCCACCGGGTCTTTTATTTTAATCTGCTGTGCCATTGACAATCTATTAACACTTAGCCAAACCGATCAATCTGAACGTATGTTTTCGAAAGGTCTAGCATCAGATTGAGTATCGGTCAAATGAGGTACATGATTAACCTGCAATTGATCGATGATGAATGCATAGTTTCGGGCAGTTTCACGGAGTTCCCCTGACCGACCGGATGAACCGGCATGACCGGCGTCCATTTCGGTAATCAGATAAAGTACGTTGCGGTCTGTTTTACATTGTCTAATTTTCGCCGCCCACTTGGCCGGTTCCCAGTAACCGACACGCGGGTCATTCAGTCCGCCGGTAATCAGCAGGGCCGGGTAGTTTTTTGCAAACGTGTTGTCGTAGGGTGAATAAGACTTGATGTAGTCGTACATTTCGGCGTCATTGGGGTCACCCCACTCATCTCGTTCGATAATTGATAGTGGCAAGGAGTCATTCAGTATGGTGGTAATGACGTCAACAAAAGGCACCAATGCAACTGCCGCTCGACAGCGCAAGGATTCTGCATTGAGGAAATTTCCCACCACCAGGCCACCGGCACTACCACCGATGATCGCCAGTTGCTCTGCGCTGGTGATGCCGGCATCAAGCAGGTGATTGGCACAGGCATGAAAGTCGTGAAAGGTGTTTTTCTTGTTCTCCAATTTACCATCCAGATACCAGTTACGGCCCATTTCGCTGCCGCCGCGGAGCTGAGTGACGGCAACAATGATGCCACGGTCCAGTAGAGATAATCGTCGATAGTTGAAATACAGACTTGAGTTGATTCCATACGCACCGTATCCGCAAAGCAGTAGTGGTGCCGGCTGAGTCTTTACGGCTTGTTTATTGAATACGAGGTACATTGGAACTTGGGTGCCATCGTGCGAGGTGACCAGATGTTTCTCTGTGCCGTAGTGGGTCGGGTCATAATTGCCGCCCACCGGTTTTGTTTTTAGGTGTGTGGTTTTGCCAGTGGACAGATCAAGGTCATAAACTGAAAATGGCATGGTCAGCGAGTTCCCGGCCAACCGACAGGTCTTGGTGGCAAATTCCCAGTTTTCGTGCAGTTCCAGTTCCTGAATGTGCGCGGGGTTTTGGACTACATAGGATTCCTTGTCATCGTCGGCGAGAACTCGTATGGCGGGCAAGCCATCACGCCGCTCTTCAATGACAATAAACTGGCTGAACACTTGGAAATCAGTAAGTGTTACATTAGTGTTGTGGGCGATGACGTCGGTCTGAAGGGTTGGGTCAGGTTGTGGCAAACTTGTTCGAGTCAGACGAAAATTGACCGCCTCGTCATTGGTGAGTACGTACAAATTTTCACCACGGTCCTGAACCTCATAGATGACTCCTTGGCGCCGTGCAAAGACCAACCGTGGTTGTGGATGGACTTGGTCACCATCCAACAGATGGACTTCCGACGTTATTTGACTATTGAGTTCGATTTGAATGAATCGTTCACTGTCTGATACAGATATTGAAACATAAAACGCCTCATCGGCTTCTTCAAAGATCAACTCATCATCCTGCTGTTTGGTACCCAGATGATGCCGGTAGACTCGATGTGGGCGATGTGCCGCATTCAGAGTTGTATAGTAAATGGAAGAACTGCGCCGGTCCCAGACAAAATCGGATGAAGTGTTAGTCAGTTGATCGAGCACCTGCCGGTCGCTGATTCTCAGCATGCTGATGGTATAGATCTCATCACCCGTCGAATCTATGGCATAACCCAACATTTCCTGATTAGGACTGACTACGAAGTCGGCGAGTTCGAAGTATTTTTGACCGGCCGCCAGTGCGTTTTCGTCGATCAGCAATTCCTCACTTGTTGGCATGCCAATGATTCGCCGCCAATGTGATTCATAATTGTCCTGTTGCTGATCTTTGGTAAAGTACTCATATCTCCCGTATTTAATGGGTACTGAGGTGTCGAATGCTATGATTCGATCGTACATTTCATTGCGTAGCGCATCGATCAGGGGATCAAGGTGCTGCATGGCGGCGGCAGCATACTCGTTTTCAGCTCTGAGATAGTCCATCACCTCGGGATTTTTGGGATCATTGAGCCAGAAGTAAGGATCCTCCCGGTAATCACCGTGCGCGACGTGTTGGTGTGGGTGCTGAGGCGCGACGGGAGGTTGCAGTTGCGAATGCGGGTGGTTCATGAAATGTTGATGTAGTTTGATAACGACATTGATAGAAGAGAATGCATAAACCCGCTCCCTGCCCATTCCCAACCCCATGATAACATCGATTCTGCATTTTTGGGTGATAATGCGCGGTAATGTGCCACTAATGGACTGTTTCACCCGGCGGTGGCCGTTCGCGCCGGGCGAGTTCGATATCGATGGTGCGGATCACCAGCTCACAGGCGCGCCGCGAATGTGCAGTCGGCCTCCGTCTGCTCCGTCAGCGCGCACCGCGTCGAGTCGGGCCAGCACCAGCTGCTCCTCGGTCATCACTGCCACCAGGGCGATGATGACGTCCACGGTTTCATCCATCAGGCAGAACACCTTGACACAGGCGTCCACGTTGAGCGGCTGCTCAATCATAGAGGCGTTCATAGCCGTGGACCTCCCGTATGTCGTCGACCCACTTGTGTAAATCTTTGACCGTTAGGGGGGCTAGTCGATCTTCGCACTTTGAGACACACCTCACGAACTCCGGGTCCTGTATACAGAGCTGGCCGCATTGCAGCTTTGGTAGTTTCAGGTTGATGTAGGCAATCTCGGCTGACAGCTCTACCAGCATTTGATGGAGAATATCCAACCGATCATCCGCCGCCGCCGGCGCGGCGAACGACAGCCCGAGAGCTGCCGCCGCCAAATATCGCCGGGCGGTCATCGCGCCGCCCCCTCCACGATCCGCAATCGCTCCATGGTGACGCGGTTTTCGCGATGTCGCGCTTCACCTGATGGGCGACCGCTCCACTTGTTCATATCTCATCTCCATAGGTCAGGTTGTGTAAATGAATACATTGTATGACACTTATACCCGATCACTCAGCACGACGGCCAGCCAATTGAGGTTGTCGCTACTTTCAGCAACTAGGCGAACGACCATGGTCAGCGGCACCGACAGAAACATTCCCACCGGTCCGAGCACCCAACCCCAGAAAATTAAGGACATGAAGACGATCAAAGGAGAGAGCCCCAGATGCCGACCAGCAACCCGTGGTTCGATAATGGAACCAATCAGAAAGTTGATTGAGAAGTAACCAATCGCCACCCACAGGGCGGTCGCCGCATCCAACTGTAGCAGACTAATCAACACTGCCGGTGCGGCAGCAATAATGGAGCCAATGTTCGGCACAAAGTTCAGGATGAACGCCAACAAGGCCCAGAGGATGGCAAAATCTACACCGATTAATCTGAGCATCACCCAGATTGAAAAAGCAGTTGCCAGACTAGCAACCGTCTTGATGACGAGGTAGCGTTGCAGATTCTGTTTGAAGTTGAGTAGATTGTCGATGGATTCTGCTGGCCGATTAATGATTTTAGTCAGTTTTGCCGGCAGGGTAGACACCTCAAAGAGCATGAAAATGACCATCAGCAGAATCAGAAATGCATTGGCTACTAATGTCCCGATTTCGTTGATCAACCCGCCGACTGCTGAGGCGACTGACTGTGGATTGATGGCATTGGCGATATCGGAAAATTCAATTTCTAATCCCAGAGCCACCATTTGGGCCTGAGTTGCATTGAACAGCACTTCAAGACGTTGCTCATAGAAGGGTAGTTGGTGTTGAAAATCATTGATGGATTTTCCAACCAGAGTGGTCAGGAGCAGTCCCACGGCGAAAATCATGAAGATCACCAGCAGCAGTGCGAGAAAGGTCGGTAATCCCTTGGCTTCTAGCCAGAGTAGCGGTGGTGCACTGAGCGTGGCAATGAAGATAGCCAGTACGACAGGCACCAAAATGGGACTGGATACTTTCATACCGGCGACCACGATGACAAACGCTGCTAGTCCCAGAAAAGCGTTCAGAGAGGTGTTTGAGTTGGTGGCTTGCATGGATTTAGATGGTGATTCGTTAACTGAATTTCAGTTATTGGCGGCCCATTGTACGATTGTTGTTATGTTAGTAATTTAGACAGGTAAACGGTATGGTAATTCTCTAGCCGGCTCCAACCATCCGTCCTATGATTTTGCATTGGTGTACGGTAAATCTAATGAATAGTTTCGTTCGGTGGCCGTTCGTGCTGGGTGAATTCATTGTCGACTGACCGGACCACCGGCTCACAGGCCACCATCGGCGGCGATGCGCTCGCGAACCAGTTCTCCGAGTTCGGCTCCTCGGAACATTCACGCTTCAGCGGCACCAGCGCCCCGAAATGAGTACACATCTCGATCAGGTGTCTAGGCGGATGTCTCGCTTATTTGACCTGTCCGCGGTTTTTGAGTTCAGTAGCCAGGGCAGTACGAGTGTTGCCGCTAGTAACCGCCGGACATTCATTATGCCTCCTCCTGATTGATTCACAGCTGTTCGAGGGTGATGTGATTCTTGATGATGCATTTTCTTATCTCCATTGTTGTAATGTTGCCTCATCGCAATTCGACAGAGTGAAATCGATTTCGCATCATCAATCCACCCATTGTAAATTTATTTTCGCCATGTGAGGCGGTCAAATGAGACCCTGCAACTCAGTTGAAATAGACGCTCGAAAATAGCGTGCCAGTGATGACTTTTCTAACAAGCGTCATGACGTGATTTTAGTGGTGTTCTCAACCTCAATCTGAAAAATGTTTGACTTTTACACATTGTATGAATGATAATTGAACCAATAGTGTTGGCAATTAGCTTCGAACTGTCTTTGGAAGGTGAGAACATGGCGGTTGGGTTGAATTGTTGTAATCGTTAGGAAATGTAATATGGGTAATGGAATAACTTGAGAAGAGTTTGATAGAGAGTTAGATATATTCGGGAAATTGAAATATCTCATTGCTGCCAACCGGTACTACAACATTTTCTTCGTCATACTAGTAACGGTTCTCTTCGGTATACTGTGGAATCTTTTCGCCCTGCGGCAGGATTTTTCCGAATTTGCGTTAGACTTGGCGGAGGTTAAATTTCAATTTTCAACTCTAAATACTGATGTGTCTGAACTAAAAAAAGACATGGCAGAAGTTAAAGATGACGTATCCGAGCTGAAGGTTGATGTGGCACAGTTGAAAAACGATATGGTAGGTGTCAAAACGAAATTAAGTGAGTAGTCTAACTGCTGATAGGATTATTGAATGTGCCGTCTATTCTCAATTCGGATTCAGACAACATTGATACGGATGGTCGTTCTCGTTCAATCCCAATTTAGCAAGTCTCATTAATCTAGCAGACTGGGCGTTTCATACTGGCTTGTACCTAGAATCAACGTAAAAAACGGACCTGACGAAATGATCTGTCAATTTCCATATCTTGCGTAAAAAAAGACCTCTCCGTAAAGCGATAATGCTGACTTTGCTTTGCTGTGACCACACTGTGATGCATCGCTTCCCCTTTCAAGATCAGAAATATTATGCATTGGTAGTCGGTGCTCGAATCTCTTTTGTACTTCCGAAAGTCGAGCAGAAAAAGGTGGTTTCGTCTAGTTAAGACCGACCTTGATACCCTAAGCTAGGCCAACTATGGCTGATAGTCAATGCTGTCCGAAACACTCTTCAGCTGGGATCAGACCAAAACCAAAGTTCAGAATTAGTGTCAATACAAGTGAGCAGTTCACTCCCGGGCAGATCCTCGCTATAAGACTCAGCATGGTGAAACTTCTGTGTAGTTACCGAACCGTATTGCATTAGAATTTTCTACCTATCGCGTGAATAATCTGACAGACATCTACTACGAAGTTGAGCCGCCTTGTCTGCTGTTGTCGCTAAAATAATATTGTGAGACAAAATTTGGAAATATTTATGAAACCGATCGAACATCCTTGCTGTTTGGCTACCACTCTAACATTGAACATAGAAAGCCGATGACGAACACGAAAACCAGTTTTCAACTGATCAAAGATCTGGTCGGATTTGATACGACCAGTCGGAACTCGAATCTTGAAATTATTGAGTATATCAAAGGCTATCTCGAAGGCTTTGGTCTACAATCGGAACTAGTCTACGATGCGACTGGCAAGAAAGCGAATCTATTCGCAACGATCGGTGCTGAAGACTTAGGTGGCGTGGCACTGTCGGGGCACACCGATGTCGTGCCGGTGGATGGTCAGAACTGGCTCACTGACCCCTATGAAATCTATGAGTCAGAGCATCGACTCTATGGCCGTGGCACCTCAGATATGAAGAGTTTTATTGCCATCTGTCTGGCCAAGGTGCCTGAATTTATCGACAGAAATTTAGCCACTCCGATTCATCTCGCCTTTTCGTATGATGAGGAAATTGGTTGTGTCGGTGTGCGAACCTTGCTCCGTGAATTGTGTGTACGAAAAAATAAGCCGAAGTTTTGTGTGATTGGTGAACCGACCGGCATGCGCGTCGTTCGGTCGCACAAGGGAAAAATTTCTAGACGTTGCTCCATTCATGGATTGGAATCTCATTCCGGACTGGCGCACATTGGGGTCAACGCCGTAGAAGCAGCTGCCGAGATCATCGCTTTCCTAAAAAATGAAGCTCGGCAGTTTCGTCGATGCGGTCCCTTCGATGAGGAATTCACTCCGGCGTACTCCACTGTACATACCGGTTTGATTCAAGGTGGTACGGCATTGAACATTGTCCCCAAGTATTGTGAATTTGAGGCCGAAATTCGGCACCTGCCATCCGATGACCCAAACCTGGTGTGGGCGCGTATGCAAGATTTCATTGATGCTGAAATTCTCCCGGAAATGCAGGCAGTTTTTCCTGATGCTCGAATTGACTGGGAAGAGTTGTCAACGATCCCGGCGCTGTCGACCAGCAGTGATGAACTACTGAAGTTGACTCAGGAACTTGCGGGTGCGACGGACACTGCCTGTGTCAGTTTTGGTACGGAAGGTGGCTTATTTGAAGACATTGGCATCCCGTCGGTGGTCTGCGGTCCCGGACACATTGATCAGGCGCACAAGCCAAATGAGTTCATTGATATAGAACAGATTCATAAATGCGAAACGTTTCTTGACAAACTCTTAGGAAAACTTGATTGATCTGAAGTATCCATCATGGTGGGGAGCATAGTATTGAGTAGGCGTGATGGTAATTGGGCACTTAAGTGCCTGAAGCGGCCGCTGGATAGAAGGACTGGAACATTGCTGGTGTGAAGGTCGGTTGTGTCTGAAGCATTATTGAATCACGAATTGTCATTGGATTTAATCCAGTATGAAACTCGGTCACCAAAGATTGAAATTTATTTTGGTGATGCCAATCAACTGATTAAAGACGTAGAAGATCAATCAATCGATCTGATTGCAACAGATCCTCCCTATGGCATCAATTTTGAAAAACATGATTGGGACCGCCCGGATGGTTTGAACTGGCATCGCCTTGCCTTGGAATTTAAGCGGGTGTTAAAACCCAGCGGAAATCTCATCGTATTTCAAGGATGGTCTCATGTTGCGGAAACAAAAATGATATTGGATAACTACTTTTTTGCTGAAAAACTGGATCATTTACGACCGAGTAAAGGGTCGAGGTGCAAAAACGAATCTAGTGTCTACGAGAGAGGATATATTGTGGTACGTATTGACTGAGAAAGGCCATACCTATAACAAAATTGATTCTATGATCAAGAAGAAAACGGGTGGCATGGGGTTGAAGAATGGAACTGAGTTTCGTGCATTATCAAACGTGTGGACTGATATTTCACCATGGGTGCCTTGGAGCAAAGAAAGAGTTGAACACCCGACACAAAAGCCAGTTAGTCTGATGAATAGGATAGTCGAGGTCTTCTCGAATAAGGAAGATGTTGTTTTAGACCCGTTTTTGGGTAGTGGTACGACAGCGGTTTCATGCAAACTTCTTGGCCGACACTGTATAGGTTTTGAAAATCAGAAGAATCACTATGAAATCAGCAGAAATAGAGTTGGAAAATGAGTGATGATTCATACAAAGATGAGCATTTCAGTTTTGATGATATCAGCATTGGTTAAGGAGACGGGTGGTACGATTCAGATGGAAGAATTGTATGAATTAACCCGATACCGTAAAGACCTAGTACGACAGTGAGGCCCCGGTGTATAGCTGATGCAGAGATCTTCTATTGCCATTCAGTGGGTATCCAGGGATAAGTTTGGCAGCTTGCCATTCAATATGTCCACCAATGTCAATATTTGTATCCTAGGGAATTGACCATGAAGCAGATTTGCCGACTCGTACAGTCCTGAGGTATTGGCAAATTTCTCCATTTCCTTTGTTGGGTTTTCACGCGTAATGAAGATGCCAACCACTTTTTCTGTATCTAAAAGACCCTTCAACTCTCGTACGTGGTTCACGGAAACGCGCCCACTTTTTACGGAAATAATGGCTTTCTTGCCATCACCGAGTGGTATCACTCCATCTATGCCACCATCGGCGCCCAGATTGTCGTTCGGAAGCCCACCAATTGTAGTAACGCAGAATTTCTCAAATTCTTTTCTGGCATAGAGTGGGGAAGATTTGTTGAGTAGTTTTTCATCGACATCTTGAACGGTATGCGGTTTGCCGAGGATTTCGATATCTCCCCAGATGTTAAGATTCTGACGTTTGAATCTTTCCTGAATGGCGGCAATTGCCGAGTAAGTGATGTCAATGCCAATCCAATGACGTTTTTCTAACTCCGCTGCTGCAATCGTTGTTCCACAACCACAGAATGGATCAAGGACAACATCGCCTGCTTTGCTGGAGACTTTGATCAGACGTTCCAATAATTGCAAAGGTTTCTGCGTAGGATATCCCAGTCGATCTTTAGCTGAAGGTGCGATGGGCTGTATATCGGTGAAAACGTCATCCGGATGTTTACCCAGTGGATTGAGTTCCTGAGTACCATAGTCTCTGCTGCCGCGGACGTTGCCAATGTGGTGACTGAATCTCTGCACCGTTGCGGCGGCATAGGTTTGACGTGCAGGGTCGGCATTGAAATGAAATTGTGAGGATTTCGTATATCGAAAGATCACATCATGCCGTCGGGCAAAGTCGTTTTTGGGGGTGCCGGCGCCGCGGTAATACCAAACGATTTCATTTCTGAAATTTCCCTCTCCAAAAATTCGATCCATGATGATTTTGAGATAATGTGAGGCGGTCGGGTCGCAGTGTAAATAAACGGTTCCAGTACCCTTTAATATGCGCTTCAGTTCCAATAAACGAATCGTCATGTTGATGAGATAAGCATTGATCTGAGCCGGTCCCATCGCCGCAACCAATGCGGTCAAAATATCATGCGCGCGCAAGGCAACTTCTCCAGCACTCTTCATACTGACCAAATACTCGTCACATTGCGGCGTCCATGACCATGTGTCTTCAAATGCTCTCACTTGACCGAGGTCGTCAGGATAGATGATGTTATAGGTGCGATTGGAATTGAAGGGCGGATCAAGATAAATGAAATCTACAGACTCGGACTCCATGTCACGCAAAACCGGAAGATTATCGGCGTAGTAGAGTTTGCGCAAACGATGATTCATTACACTGCTCACTTAATCAACCGCAAAAGACTGAAGAAGGTGTCTTAACCAAGTTACACATTCTGTTCCTTGTTGCTGAAACAAGGTTCGGTTAACCGCTGGATAACTGACAAAAATGATGTTTTGACGTTGAGGTTGGAACTAATGATAGGCTAGGCAAAATATGAAAAATTTCGTGGTTTGAATGGCAAGCATCACTTCATTGAGTTGAATCTATCAGCTTGGACAAAGCATGCGGCAGGGCAATTTGTTCCTCACCACGGACGAATTCATGCAGCCAACGATTCCAAAAACCACGAAGATTCAATCGCAACCCAACCATTTATTGTATAATATTCACGTATAAGTTAACTTTCATCGGCGCTTCTCATTGAGATAGATTTTACTCTCACCACCAACCTGTGTCTGCGCGTTCGATTCATACCTGTCAACAATCCCAGGACCTTGATCATCTAGTCATTAATGAGTTTGGTATCCCCGGCTTTGAATTGATGGCGCGGGCCGGGCAGGGCGCATTTCAGGTGCTGCGAAAGCGCTGGCCCAATTGTGAACGAATTGCCATCCTCTGCGGACGAGGGAACAATGGGGGTGATGGCTATATCCTGGCGACCGTAGCCATGCAGGCTGGTATTGATGTTCATGTTTATCGTCTGGGCACACCGGATACGCCTGATGCAAAAATGGCATTTGCGGCATTTCAAAGAATGAACGGAGTTTGGCAAGATATTAGTGATGTCCACGACTTAAGCCACTATGAGCTGATTGTTGATGCCTTGTTCGGAAGTGGACTCACTCGCGATATTGATGGTCAACTGTGTGGTCGGATGGAACGTATTCAGTCCAGTGGCAGACCGATCCTTGCGTTGGATCTTCCATCTGGCTTAGATGGAGACACCGGTGCTGTTCGCGGCATCGCGCTCAAGGCCGACGTTACCGTTAGCTTCATCTCGACCAAACTGGGTCTGGTTAGTGGTGCAGGCAAGTATTATCGAGGGCACTTGGAAGTCGATGCACTGGGTATTCCACTCGCGGCGTATCAGAGAATTGAAGAAACGGCAGCGTTGATAGATTTGGATACGTTGGCGGTACACAAACTCAAGCGACCACCAGATGCACATAAGGGTAACGCCGGGCGGGTATTGATTATCGGTGGCAACGACACCATGCAGGGTGCTGTGGTGATGGCGGGTCGCGCCGCGCTTCGTGCAGGGAGCGGTTTGGTATCCGTTGCACCCGCGACCGGCGGTGCTGAATGGCTTTGTGCAGGGGCGCCTGAGATACGATCATTTCCAGTTCGCAATACTTTAGAAGTCACAACGCTACTACAGCACAGTGACGTGGTTGGTATTGGTCCGGGGTTAGGTCAAGACGACTGGGCGATTGAGATGTGGAACGCAGTTCGACAGAGTGCGGCAAACAAAGTTGTTGATGCAGATGCCCTCAATCTGTTAGCTGGCAAACATCAGAAAAGCACCAGTTGGATATTGACGCCGCATCCCGGGGAGGCAGGACGTCTGTTGGGCGTATCGGCTCAACAGGTACAAAGTGACCGCATTGCCGCCGCCAAGCAGATTGTTGACCGGTATGGTGGCATCTGTGTGCTGAAGGGTGCCGGTACGATTGTTGCCGGAGGAGCTAGAATCTGGCTGTGTGATCAGGGTAATCCAGGCATGGCTACGGGTGGCATGGGCGATGTGTTGACCGGTATAATATGTTCACTTTGGGCACAAGGATTGAACGCGGAGGAAGCGGCCTGCCTGGGAGTGTGGCTGCATGCCAACGCCGGTGATGAAAGTGCCGATGAAGACGGTGCAATTGGGATGATGGCAACCGACCTCCTGCCAAAAATTCGATCAGGTCTGGCGAGAGCGATGGATGGTTCGCAAGTTGGTTACTGAGCTACTCAATTGGACGCGTAGGGCGGTCTCGCTTGGCGACATGGTGGACGTCGCACGGGAATTGGTGGCATTTGTCAAACCTGATTCAGTCATCTACTTCTATGGTGAATTGGGCACTGGCAAGACCACCTTGATTCAACAACTGTTTCAGGAACTGCAAGTGGGTGATTCGGTACTCAGTCCCACCTTTTCCGTGCTGAAACCATACACTGCGGCCAGCGGACTGGAACTTTTGCATGTAGATCTCTATCGTATTGAAAATCCGGCGGAACTGCTGCTCATTGGCATTGATGACTTTATGGATTCCGGCTGTGCCTGGTTCGTTGAATGGCCGCAGCGCGGAATGAATGTTATTCCACCGGCAGACGTCTGTGTTGAATTGAGCCATGCCGGTTCGACACGCAATATCCGCGCGAAATCCTACATTTCGCCTCAGACTTTCAGTTGCGCGTAGCTAAAATGAATCGATATCGATTGATCGGGATAAGTTGGGTGAGCCTGCTTTTTGTTTCCTTTGTGTCAGCGGCTGCAGAAATTCAGGATATTCGCGTCTGGAATGCTCCGGAGCGCACGCGTATTGTCTTTGACCTGAGTGAAGCGATCGAATATGAGCTCTTTGCATTGAGAAAACCGGCCAGAATTGTCATTGACATTGTCGACTCAAACTTCACCGGCCAACTGCCGGTCAACAAAGATCTGGGACACCGGGTTGCGCGTCTGCGAACCGGCAGACATGGAGATCGGACCCGATTCGTATTGGACATTACCAGCAGTATTCGAACTGAGCATTTCTCCTTGCTTCCAATTGGCAATAAGGGACATAGACTCGTGGTGGACCTGCATCCGACGTCAACCAAGACCCAGCGGCCCAAACAGCCGAGTGTCGACAACGAATTTGTGGTGATCATTGATGCCGGACACGGTGGGGAAGACCCGGGTGCCATCGGCGCCCGAAAAACATACGAGAAGCACCTGGTGCTGAAGATTGCCAAAAAATTAACCAAGGAATTAAGCTCAGTACCCGGCATTCGCGCTGAGCTGACTCGTAAGGGAGACTACTACATCCCACTGAGAAAGCGCACCCAAATTGCGCGAGAACGGAGTGCCAATATGTTTGTATCCATTCACGCCGATGCTTTCACTCGCCCCACCGCGTCGGGGATTTCCGTATTTGCACTGTCGCAAAGTGGTGCGACCAGTGAACGTGCGCGCCTGCTTGCTAAAAAGGAAAATGCATCTGATATAGTAGCGGGTGAACGTAAAGATCTATTAAAAATGGAACCAGATGTGTTGAATACTTATCGACATCTTGCTTTTGTCGGCGCCAATGACCGACTGAGTGTAGAATTAGGTGACCGAGTTCGTGCCCGCCTGTCAAAGGTGGGCAAACTGCACGGTAACAGCGTCGAAAAAGCCGGATTTGCCGTGCTCAAGGCACCCGGTATACCCTCTATCTTGGTTGAAGTCGGATTCATTTCTAACCCCGAAGAGGAACGAAAACTGAATACGAAAGCGTATCAGACGAAGATTGTTAATGGCATCAAAACCGGTATCGTGCAATATGTCAAAGAAATCGCTTGGAAAGAACAAGGATGGAGATTCGCAAACAGTCAGTAAACTCATTCGACGAACCAACTGAATCGTCGGTGATAACGAGACCGCGCATTCGCCGCCTTGATGATCGGGTGGTCGATAAGATTGCTGCCGGAGAGGTGGTTGAACGACCGGCTTCGGTGCTCAAGGAGTTGATGGAAAACAGTATTGATGCCGAGGCGCGGAAAATAGACGTTGAAATTCGGTCAGGTGGCCTACAGAGCATTTTGGTGCGTGATGATGGTGTTGGTATTCATTGCGACGAAATTGCCTTGGCGCTGTCCCGGCATGCAACCAGTAAGCTGGTGGATGTTCAAAATCTCGAAACGATCAACACCTTGGGATTTCGCGGTGAAGCTCTGCCGAGCATTGCTTCCGTATCTAGAATGTCTTTAACTACAAGAACGAAAGATGATGCGCATGCTTGGCAGGTATCATGCGATGGCAATGCCATTGGTGAACCCGCACCCGCACAGCAGCTGGTGGGTACGGAAATCGACGTACAAGATCTCTTCTTCAATGTTCCAGCCCGCCGAAAGTTTCTGAAAAGCTCGGCAACGGAATTTTCTCACATTCGCAAGCTGCTCAAACGGTTGTCACTCAGCCGAATGAATATTGAAATTCGCTTACAGCACAATGGTCGACAAGTGGATTATTATCCAGCGGTGCTTGCGGAAGCACGATTGAACGAACGCTTGAAAACTGTGTTCGATGCTCATCTGGCGGACAATTGCATCCGCGTGGAGTGGGAAGAAGATGGGTTGCGCGCCAGTGGTTGGATTGGCCCGCCGGACTATACCCGGTCACAGCCGGATCAACAGTATCTTTTCGTGAATGGGCGCGGTATTCGAGACCGAAGTCTGGCACACGCGGTGAAGCAGGCGTATCTTGATGTGCTGTTTGATTCGACTCGGTTTCCAATATTTGCGCTGTATCTAGATTTCAATCTGGAATTAGTCGATGTTAATGTTCACCCGGCCAAAATGGAAGTACGTTTTAGGCAGCCTCGGGAGATGTACTGGTTCGTTATCCGCGCCATCCGCGCGGCGCTTTCTGGTGACCGGCCCGGTGTGCGTAAGATGGCACGGTCGGTACTTGATACGGTTGAGACTCAATCGACTGCAAGTGTTCCAGTCGGTCAGCAGGGTATCGTACCATTGTCGCTTGAGGGTATTTGGGAGTCGGCTTCGCAACAGCATCAAAATGAAGTTGCCCGGCCATCATCGCCGGTGAACAATGATGATAAAACAGCCATTGTTCCACCGCTCGGTTTTGCCTTGGCGCAGTTGGGTGGCGCGTACGTGCTGGCTGAGAATAAAGAGGGTCTCGTTATCGTTGATATGCATGCGGCCCACGAAAGAATCAACTACGAGCAACTCAAGACACAGTACGAGGGTTCGGAACTGCCAGTTCAGACGCTGTTGGTACCCTTTGTGATTAAAGTTTCTTCAGCAGAGGTGGAGGTTGCCGTGACCCACCAATCGTTGCTTGAAGAATTGGGATTCGAGGTGTCGCTGGCCGGCGACACGTCGTTGTCGGTACGTTCAATTCCCAGAATACTCAAGGAAAGTGACATTGAGAAGCTGGTTCGCGACATCATTGCAGATCTGATCGAGTACGACAGTACCAATCGGGTGGAACAGGTTCGCAATCAACTCCTGGCAACCATGGCGTGTCATAGTGCGATACGCGCCAACCAACAGCTGTCGTTACCGGAAATGGACGCTTTGTTGCGACAGATGGAGCGGACTGGTTTATCCGGCTACTGTAGTCACGGTCGGCCGACCTGGAATCAGCTCACGATGCCGGAACTTGATCGGCTATTTTATCGCGGTCAATAATTTTCTTCAGCCGCAATTGTCGATGGGCGATTACAGGCAGGCTAATTTGCCGGTCTTCTTTCTGATGGGGCCGACGGCGAGTGGAAAGACACAATTGGCGGTAGAGTTGGCGACCAGGTTGCCGGTTGATGTTCTGAGTGTTGATGCTGGACAGGTCTATCGGGGGATGGATATCGGTACTGCCAAACCCACCCCTGAAATCTTGGCTCGAGTACCCCATCGATTAATTGATATATGTACTCCGTGGGAGCATTATTCGGCCGGACAATTTCGGCGAGACGCGCTAGTCGAAATCAACAGCTCCATAAAACGAGGTCGTATCCCACTGCTGGTGGGGGGAACTTCATTCTACTTTCACACCTTGGAAACGGGGCTTTCCGTATTACCACCGCGATCCGAAACCGTCAGTCAGAGGCTGAAGACTGAAGCTGAAGCTAAAGGATGGTCACATCTTTATAAAAAGTTGCTGGAAGTTGATGAATATTCTGCGCGACAGATTTCTCCTAACGATCGTCAAAGGTTGTTGCGACTCTTGGAGATTTACCTGATCACTGGGCAACGACCGAGTATAGTCAAACAACAATCTTCCACTGAAAATTTGCCTTATAAAATTATCAAAATAGCTGTTGCCGTCGCTGATCGAGAAGGACACAACGATGGCATCCAGCAGCGGTTTGGTGAAATGTTGGAGCGTGGTTTTCTGCAGGAGGCGGAAGCACTTTATCAGGCTGATCAATTTGATCAATCTTTACCGGCCATGCGTTGTGTAGGATACCAGCAGGCCTGGCAATATTTTGAAGGTCAGATCAATTATGAACAAATGGTTCAGGATTCGATTCGGGAAACTGTTAAGATTGCAAAACGGCAGTTGACTTGGGTTCGCAATCAAGGGGGAGTCATCTGGTCCATCTTCCAGAACGGAATTCCCATAGCCGACGTGACCAAGGTGATCGCAGCTTTTACGAAATGCAACGGTTAGGTTGCGTAACGACCGGCTTGGAACCGGTCTGATTTTCGGTTAAGTGTGAGGGCCTTAATCAAATATCATTTAAGTAGATAAATTTCACAACACAAATTACATATCAGGACTGAAAAAATGAACACGAAACAAAAGGAATCGGTGTTACAAGAACCATTTTTGAATGAACTTAGAAAGCAGAATACTAAGGTGTCTATATTCTTAGTCAATGGAATCAAACTTCAAGGACAGATCGAATCCTTTGATCGATATGTTATTCAGTTGAAGGCGGGAGTCAGTCAGATCGTTTACAAGCATGCTATTTCAACCATCGTGCCGGATGCATCGTTTAAATTTTCAACGGATTAATTTGCGAACACAAGATCATATCTGATTTTTGCTGTGTTTGCATTTACGAATCATCCAAAGGTGATCCGTCAAATGCGCCAACTATGGATCAGAGATTGCTGACCCGCGAGTCACAAGTTTATCACTAATCAGGAAAGTGCAAACACTAAAATGTTCCTGTAGAATACTGAATTTACAATGCAGGCTATATCCCAAGGATTTTTTAGAACTTCTTGATGGAAATGTTCAATACGTTGTGCCGTACTGGCAACGCCGCTACTGCTGGAGAAGTTCAGATATCAAACAACTTGTGGACGATCTAAACACGGTTGCTAAGGCGGAGCCGGGGTTGACACATTATGCTGGCACTCTTTTAACTTTTCGAGACTCCTCTAGTGAAACCGGCGTGCTCAGATGTGTTCGAGTGGTTGATGGTCAGCAACGACTTACGACGGTCAGTATTCTCCTAGCTTGCCTCGCTGAGAAACTCGACCGTGATGGTCAGTCCAGTGAATGGACTGCTGAAATCATTCGAGAACGTCATCTCACCAATCCTCGTATGCCTCTTGAAAAGCAGTTTAAGTTGCGACTCCAGAGTGGAGATCATGACGAATATTGCAATGGTATAAATGGTGAACCTAAAGGATTTAGCGCCGTTACTCAGGCTTGGAAGTGTGTTCGAACTTTAGTACAACATAACGACACGACTCATTTACTTTCAGGGCTTCAGAGGCTTCGAGTAGTGAACATTGTTCTTGATCATTTGGACGATCCACAACAAATTTTCGAGAGCTTGAATGCTACTGGCCGTCCACTTCAAGAAAGTGAAAAAATCAAGAATTGGTTGTTGATGGATCTTCCAGAGGAAACGCAGAGAGAACTAATCAATAGGTATTGGCGAAAGATTGAACAAGTTTTGCATGCTGAATACAAGACTAAGCCGGTAGACATGTTTTTTCATGATTTAATGCGTTGGAAAACAGGGGAGACGCGAGGAGACGATAAAACTTATGAGCAGTTTCGGCGATGGGCACTACAAAATTATGAAGGTGCGAAAGAACGTCACATTCTCTTCGAAGAGTTATTGCGGGTCGCCAAACTATATGGAGTTTTGCTCGGTGAGGCGCGACATTCCGATAGGAGGGTAGATGCTGAAATCAGACATTTGCGGGAAATGGGTGTCCATGCTCATCGTCCATTGACTTTACGTCTATTAGATGAAGCCTCGTCAAATGGTATTACGCAGATTTCGAATGATGACTTGCGAAAAATCATCGCTGGAATCAGTACTTGGGTCACACGGCTTAAGTTGACGGGACGGCCGACAGAGGGTATGAACAAGGTCATTGCAGAATTTGCTTTTAAAAAGTGCGAACTGAGAGCCGAAGAGGATTATGTCGAATACTGGCTTCGTAAAATTCGTGGGTTACGAAACAGAAGTTTTGGTATTCCAAGCGATGAAGAGGTTCGAGAAGGCATTCGAACACGCAAAGCTTATGGTAGTAGTATAACCGCTAAGACAAAAGCCATTCTATGTGAGTTGATGGAGGTGGAACAGACTGGTGAAGCCCCCGCTCGAGTCCGCCTCACTGTTGAACACATAATGCCGCGTAAGTTGACGAGAGAATGGAAGCGCGAACTCGGAGAGGAAGCAGAGAATATTCACGAGCAGTATTGCGACCGGTTTGCAAACTTAACGCTCATCGGAGACTACTCCAATTCTGGATTGGGTGCAAAGTCATTCTTTGAAAAGCGAAAAATTTACAAAAATAGTTCGGTTTTTATGACAAGGCAGATCGCAAAATTAAATGAGTGGAACAAAAACGTAATGTTGCACAAGGCAGATAGTCTTGCTACCCAAATTCTCGCGCGCTGGCACTGGACCGATAATCAAAACCGAGCGAACCAGAGCGTAGAGTTTAAGTGGCGAATCGAAGGAGGAAAGTGGCATGAAGAAAAGGTAAGCAGTCAGATGATTCTTAACATAGTAGGAGCTTTATTGAGTTTGAATTCCAAACATATTGATTGCTTGCGAGGTGATGGTAAAACTAACAATATTCATCCAGTGAGTCTTTATCCGCCTACAACAAGTGTAGGATCAGGCGCGATGCGCACAGTGCCAGGCCACGATGAATGGACGTTTTATCCATATGTAGAAAAGAAGAATATTGTGGAACGCTGTCAAAAACTAGGTGATCGATGCGGTGTCAGAATTCAAGTTGAGCACTTGTCGGTGAAATACAACTTGAGAAAATACTTTTGGAAATTCTTGAAAGACGAGGCAGATATTATTCCCGGATTGGAAACAATCTCGGAAAAAAGTACTCAGTGGATAAATACAAATAGTATTTATGGTGACCAAATTGGCATCAGTATCAGAAGTGACGAAAAAATTAGCCTCTGTATCCGCTCAGGTGCTGTAAACAAATCTGAGAGCACAACAAGGATGTTACGTTTTTCCTGGCAGATAAAAAATCAGATGGCCGATCAAGAACCCTTAGGTGATCTCGAAAGCGAGAGTGAAAAGGGAAGAAGTATTCGAGTTGAACATTCTTGGACACAAGACAATAGAGATGAATGGCTTGATACCTGTCAATGGATAACGGAGCAGTTCAAGAGGTTGTGTTCACTCATTTCAGAAGAGAACTATAGATGGTAAAGAACAAAAAATGGAAAACTGGAATGTATTTGGATTTGAGGTGTGTTCGTTGAATACATCCCAATGAGTTAAATCTGTTTTCTAGAATTTTCCCTAACGCCAAACTTATGACTCTGACGGAGTGGAAAGCAGACCAGTATCAATGACTCAACGAGCGACAACTTCAAGACAGGTAATTGCAGTTTCCGTATCTGACAGCTCGGACATGCCTTATTTAGGACTCGTAGAAGATCACTTGCGCGATGCAATGGCTGAAATATTTCGTTACTCATTGCATAGTGGAGCGCGAATTGTCTATGGTGGAGACCTTCGAAAGTGTGGATTTAGCAAATTGCTATTCGAGATAGTTGCACGCCATTATCGAGTGCTTGAATATGAAAAGGGCACCGCCGGTGTAACTAATTATTTTGCTTGGCCGGTACATATTCACATGCCTTTTGAAGAAATTGAGAAAACTGCTGATGACTTTGCTGGAACGGTTGATCTCATTTGTTTAGATGATCAAGGCTCACCCATGACGTTGCATCAACGACGGCAACTTAAAACAAGAGAACCATCTGCGGCAGAATGGTCTAGAGGTCTCACCATGATGCGTCGGCGCGTACTTAAAGATACGGATGCACGGATTGTCTTAGGTGGACAAACCGAACAATATAAAGGTATTAAGCCAGGAATCGCAGAAGAGACATTATTGTCGCTACGGGAAGGGCAGCCTCTATACATAGTTGGTGGATTTGGTGGATGTGCACGCGATATTACAGATAGTATGGGTATTTCCAGCTCGGACTTCAACAATTATCGCGATTGGAATAGACGCAGGGAATTTGAAAAGTTCTCAATAGATGATCTAAAAAATGGCCTCAATCGTGAAGATAACATAACATTGGCAACTACTTCATATGTTAATGAAATAATCGTTTTGATTCTTCGAGGCTTATTGAAGTTATTCAAAGCAAAGATGTGATTATCAATGTTGAACTGTAGAAGGCAGATACGTTCAGCAGTAGTTAAGGTTCCGCTGCTAGCCAATCTTGTTTTTGAAGACACGAGACAAAGGTAGCACCTTAAGTTTTCACACACACTGAAATGCATCAACGCTCTGAAATTTGGTGAACAGTCGCGCAGGGCTTTGATGTGTTACCATAACCTTAAGTGTCTTAGCATGGCCAAAAGGTCTTCAAGGGATTGCTGAAGCATCTGGCGACGCTGTCAAAGGTGCGCATGAAACGGAGTCGGAAATGCAG
This sequence comes from Arenicellales bacterium, assembly GCA_965116205.1. Taxonomy (GTDB): domain Bacteria; phylum Pseudomonadota; class Gammaproteobacteria; order Arenicellales; family JAJDZL01; genus JAJDZL01. Next base: position 2,247,172 of record OZ220493.1, read on the forward strand.
ATGAGTTTGAAATGCTCGACACGCCGAGTGAGCTACAAATGAAAACATTTCTTCTGCTGAATGTGAGCATGAACTGAAACCTGTCTAGCAGGTGATCTTATGATTGTTAGTTTGTTCAATCATAACAAATACTTACACCACTTTTTCACCAGATCTTCAAGTTAAAAGTGACTGGTAAACTTGGACGTTCAGCCGAGAGATTCAGCTATACCCATGTCCGGAAAAACTGAACATAATCAGGGTGGGAGGCATTTTCAGAACATTTTCCATCGCCACTACAAACTCAGTGTTGTTCGGCGATGTGAATCATCTAACTGATTCGTCGCATCACTTGCGCGGCGATTGCTAGGTAATGAGACGACTCTATGAGTAGATAAGAAACTTGTGGTGCTTCATTGATTGACAATGCCTCGAAGTCGTCAAAGGATGGAGTGGTTGAGCGGTGGTCCGGCACATGAAAATCTGCTGAGATATGGCGGTCAACTTATGGAGGTGCAGGCAGACCGACTCCGGTCCCGGTCATACTAATGTGTCGAACCCAGTGCCGGTCTGCAGGTTTAGGTCGCCTTTTCTGATTAGAATCTTACGGAAACCGCAATGCTGCCACTGAGTGTGCTGTTTCCACGGCCTGCCGTGGAGTGATATACGGCCCCCGAAATCTCGGACTCTCCGTTATTCCAACTCTTCGAACCACCAAAACCCAGTCGCATCGACGTCGGTTTGCTTTCCAACATGGTGGGTTGCGGCGAAAATCCTGTGCCGGAAACCGTCGCCCGGTGTTTGTTATGGAAATTATGTTCTAGGTCCAGAGAACCGAACAGACGACAACAAGTTCCTGATGCATCTTCATATTCACCTTCCAACATCACACCGTAGCGACCGATTAGTCCGGACTCTTTCTGGATAGCGATGGTCTCCTGTTCTTCCTTCGCAGTCGGCATTTGACCGGGGATGCTGGATTTCATTTGGGTGGTGTAGGAGACGATGAAGTCCTTCATGGATACTGATGACCACATCAGGTCGCCGCGTTGCGTCAATGTCATACCACCGAATGCCAACTGCTTCGATAATCCCAGGCTCAAAGTATAACCGGTGCCTTTGCTGGTCTCATCAATGGTAATGGAATTTTTCGTCTCTGACGACATGATCTCGATGTCCTTGAACTGAGTGGCCGTCAGCCAGCCATGCACCGTCAGACCGTCCCCCAAGGATTGGGCGATGCCTACGCCGGCACCGGTGCCGGCGACTTCTACGGTGCCGCCATCGGTGATCTGAGCCTTAGCCTGTTGTCGATGCAGGCCGACCCGGTAGACCAGACCCTGTTCAGTGGGCAGGTCCACCCCGGCGGCAAAGCTGCCGTAGGACAACTTGTAGGAAAGGTCACCGGACGTCAACTTGCGTTGCAGTCGGCGTTCGCTCCGGCCACCTTCAATACGACCCCAGCCACCCCGCTGCGCCGAGGCACGGAGTTCGGTCGGTGTCATAGTGCCGCTCTGGGCAACACGAACATCACCGACCGGTGCCGGTACCGGTACATAACTGCCCGTGATTGCGTTGGTGATATCCCACAGCACCGCCGGTAGGCCTGCATACACCCGGCCGCGCTGGGATAGCTCGCGCGCCGCAGCAGTTCCGTCGGCGGTGGGTGCGGCTCGGGTGAGGCCGAACTTTGACTCAAAATTCACCGAAAACACGCCAGTCGTGCTGTCCGGGTCGGTAACCTTGGCGGTGATGCTTTCCGTCGACACACAGTCGTTGTATAGGCCACAGGGCAAACCGGTCACCGTCTCGTCGGCCACCTTGGTGCCGGTGCTGAGCGCCGCATACTCGCCATCGGCCGAATTTCTGTACTGCAGACCCGTTTTGGCCTTGCCATTCACACCGTTGTCAATGTTCGGGAAGTTCTGCCAGTGTCGATCGAAGCGAATAATGAGATTTTTTAACCCAGCAGTGCCATCAGGGGACGTCACCTTCACGGTCTTATAACTGTCACCGGCATCCTCCGGTATCAGTTTGGCGGTCGGGCCGACAGTGACGGTGCCACCGCCCTGCAATCGAATGGCACCGGCATTGTTGCCACCGTACACTGTGCCATGGACGGTAACACTCTGCTGGCGTATGCCACCGGCCGAAACGGTGTCCGGCGTGCTCAGGAAAATGCCAAATTTTTCGTTGTCGGTGGTTTTCACCAGCCCATCTTCACCAATGGTGACGGTGGCCGTGCCTTTGCCACCGTTATTGTTGCTCGGCACACCGCTGTCGCCGCCACCATGCTCCACTAAGATGCCATTGTTTTCCGAATAGATCTTCCCATTGTGGGTGATGGTGACATCCTTTTTTGCGTTGGTTGGCCGAGTGTACTTAATCCAGATGTCAATCCCATTCGAAATCAGGGGGAGTTTCTCAGTGCCCATCAGAGTATCTTTCTCCGTGACCACCTGAATGGTTGAACTGTCGCTTGAAGTAGGGGCGTGCTCATCAACAACGTGTACGCCTCGGTAAAACCCTTGACCTTCGATGTCAGGGCCTGAGAAAACGTCGCGCGCTACAAATTTCGTCCCGGTTTTCACGGTAATCACCGTATTGCCGCGCGCCGAACCGCTCCTGAAAACTTGGATGCCTTCATGGACCGGGTTGTAGTTTCCATCAATACTTTCTGTAACCGTGCCGGCAAAATTGATGGTTACATCACCCTGCTTTGCCTCAACCAGGACCCCCGCACCGCCGCTGTTTTCGTGCAACCCGGACAACACGTCAATTCTGACTGGAATGGCGGCTTTGGCCTTAACGTTGATCCCTGCTGCGCTACCAGATTCTGTTTTTGCTTCGGAGACGACCCAAACGCCTTTTGCCAATGCTGTTAAGCTTCCGGTGTCAATTTTAAGGCCATCATTGAAAAAAGTCCCGGCACCGGAAGGATGTCCATCTAAGGTGATGCCTTTTTTAAGGGTCACTTTCAGCCCGGTTGCGCCACTTGGCACAATATAATGGACTACCGCATCAAGACTTGGATTAGCAACAGAATTGGTTGCATAGGTCAGATCATCGTTTTCATCGCAGGTTACTTCATGGGCAGTCCACTCCGTTGAGGAGTCGATGGCTGCCGTACCACATTCATCATCGGCTTGCACCGGTAATGGATTGAGGGCCAGTAATCCGGCGAATGCGGCCAATACGATAAATATAAGCGGGAGTGTGGGGATGACATTACTTTGCACCCCCCCCCCCCCAGAAATTCGGAGGAAGTCGGTAGAATGGGGAAGGGCGTCCGCTACGTCACTCGCCATTTTCATTTTAAGTGTTTTCAGCATTTTCGATACTCCTGTCAGTCAATGATGAATGTACTTTTTTGCCATCAGTTATTGTATCAACACTCATGGATGGTGGAACTGCTTCCCGCGCCTGAAATCCCAGAGTCATGACACAGCAATAACCGAAAGCTCATTTTACCCTGACTTGTCAGTAGACAGTCGTCAAATTGCATACCTTCCAGGCTGTGCCTCCCGATGGTTGTAGAGGTGGATGTGTAACAAGGTCTTGCCGGCGCCGGTCACATGTTGAATGAGTCCAGTCTATTCATTGGACTGCACCGACTCAAGTGGTATCCGGTCGAGCATTAACTACACGCACCGAACGGTAGCATCTACTTCGGTGATGTATGTTAATTCCCTTAACAAAAAAGGCTTGCTCTTGTTGAGAGCTCTGGAAAATTCCGCCAAAGCCATGAACTTCGGGTTAACGTGTTTTCACTCCATGAGCTGCTTGCCATACCGGACGTTCGATACCAAGGGTTCAATGTTAACCTGTTGGAGTATCACATGGATGCTGTGCTAATAGAACAGAGGCGGTGAACTGGATTTATGATTTTCGAGTCTGGCCATGCGCAGATGAATGGCAGTGGTATCACAATAAACTCCTGTCAGTTAACTGATGGACTGAAAGATGAAAGCGGGGACATCATGAATTGACCCAAGAAAAAGTGATCGATTTTGCTGTTCGTCCTCTGCTGAGCAGAGTACGAAGCCATGAACCGGAAGCAGTTTCCTATCGTACTTGAAAGCATCAGAAGAAATTACGTTCTTGATTTCATACTCATCTTGTGATATGAATCGGGGGTCGAAAAAAGTACCATGCCCGATTCCATGTGCCTGATGCACATGGGACGGGGGAGGGGTACCTTCATCAGGTAGTTACATTCAGGTGGGATTCTTTATAATGCGACAGCATCTAAAGCATCCACAAATGTCCCAATGTGGTTCGTGTGGCGTGTTTACTTCGACTGAGTTAAGGGTGCGTGAGCTTGGTTCGAAGGGAGCAACTACTTGATTGCTCTCATCCGTTTCAAGAATACCTCTTTACAAAAAATTGTGAAAAACGCTTGAAAATTTACGCGACAACTCCATATTTTCAGTATCTACTAACAACTTTGTTTAATTGACATTAACAGAAAATTGAGGTTAGATACACAATGAACTTAGTAACTCGAAACAAAGATCTTCGGAAATTCAACGACAGTCTGCTATCGTCAGTGATGTCAAACTGGGATGATTTTTTTCCGAACGCATTTACTGGGAGTTCAATGGGCTCTGCTGGTCGAATGCCAGCGGTTGACGTCAGAGAAACTGAAACTGAATTTCAGTTTATTGCAGACCTCCCGGGAATCGACAAAGACAATTTGGAAGTCTCACTCATCAATGACGTGTTGAGCTTAACCGTTCGTTCAGAAAATGAAAAAACTGAAGAGTTTGATGGACGTATTATTCGTCAGGAAAGATACCGAGGTTCGTTCAATCGTTCTTTCAAACTCAACGAATCCGTTGATGAGGAGAAGATCCAGGCAAATTATAAGAATGGTGTTTTGAGCATCCAGGTACCGAAGAAAGAACCGGCACAGCTCAAGAAAATTAAAGTAGCCAGCCATTAACAGCGGGAGTTATCATTTCGGTCCTCTTGGTCGTTAAATAAAAAAGCGGTCAGCTCAACAGTTGACCGCTTTTTTCTTTTTCATCTGTCATTCCCGATGTTGTCGGTTCACTGAACGTTTCCTCCCCCAGCCCAATCAATACAATGATCTCTGTTCAGCCTTCTAAATCTCACAAATCAATCAACGTTTTACTTGAAGGACTGCCGTATATCGATCAATTTCGTGGTAAAACCATCGTCGTCAAGTATGGCGGCAATGCGATGCAGTCAAAAGATCTTCAGGTAGCTTTTTGTCGTGACATCGTTCTGATAAAGAGTGTCGGTTTAAATCCGGTGGTTGTTCATGGCGGCGGTCCACAGATCAGCAAAGCTATTGAGCAGGCCGGGTTACCGATAAAGTTTGTTCAAGGGCTGCGCGTTACGGATCGTCCCACCATGGATATCGTCGAAGATGTCGTCATCAATACGATCAATCAAAATTTGGTGCAGATGATCAACGACCAAGGTGGACAAGCTTTTGGTCTGGGGGCAAAACTTGCCGGCGGATTGATTCGCGCTCGAAAGTTCAATCATGAAGTCGTTGATCCGCAGTCAAATCAATTGGTAGATTATGGATTTGTCGGTGAAATTGATTCGGTTGCGGCAGACAAACTGCGAATTTCTTCAACAGAAAAAGTAATTCCAGTAGTTGCGCCGATCGGTGTTGATGGCGATGGACAAAGCTACAATATTAATGCTGACACGGTTGCAGCCGCCATTGCCGAAACTATTCACGCTGAGAAACTTGTCATTTTGACTAATATGCCCGGTATTCTGGATGCGCAGGGTCAATTGATTTCAAAATTAACGACACAAGAACTGGAATCCTTGGTGCGCTCGAAAGTAATTTCTGATGGTATGTTACCCAAAATACGATGTGCTCAACACGCTCTTGCCGGTGGAGTGCATACTGTGCAGATTATTGATGGACGGATACCTCATTCGGCATTGTTGGAAATTTTCACCGACAAAGGTGTTGGCACCCTGATCGCCCATTCACATTCTGATTGAAGCAGTTTGAAGCAGGATCGTCAGTTTCAGTTTTCTGTGGTTAGTTGTCGCGCTTTCTGAATGAACCAGATGCCGACAAACATCGCTAGAGCTGCGACCCATACGAGTAGTGGTAACACTTCATTGTGCGCGTAAGCACCGATCAGTATGCCAAAAATGGTCGCAGTATATGCCACCTGACTGGAAAAGAGTGCTCCCGCTGTTTTGATCAGATAGTAAAACAGACAGAATGCGATGGCTGTCAACGTGCCGTGATACAAAATCAGTAGTGCAATCAATGGCTTGGCGTCCCAAATCGGGTACATTGAAGCAAATGAATTGGTTGCAATAAACAATGCTATTGCAGATGCAATGAGCATTCCTAGTGACAGGTCTAGTGTATGCAAATTCGCCGGCCGCCGCCGCGCCGTATACACAATGTTGATCGCATAAAGTGTTGGCGTCAATAATCCAAGAAGAATAGCCCAGACTGGTGCCGCCATCTGCTCGACTGACTCTGGCATGAGGATAAGCAGTATGCCAATAAACGCCAGTAGCAATCCCAGTGTCTTGAGTGGATGAAATTTCTCGATTTTAACCATCATGCCAATCAGGTAGGTGAGTATGGGCGATACGGTAATCAGCAAGGCCATTAATCCGGCTGGAATCCAAATAACCGAATAGTACATGACGGTAGTTGGCAGAGCAGAGCCAGACAGTCCACAAATCGCATAAAATCCCAGATGTCGTGGTGGTAAACTGCGACCGAGTATGAAGTTAATGGTGACCAAAACCGATGCCGCAATGAGTAGCACCCAAAATGAGTAACTGAGCGGATGGACGCCCTCGGCAATGACATATTTTGAAATGCTCGGCACGCCGCCCCATAGAAATCCAAGTACCATCAGAATGAAGATGGGTACCACCCGCAATGTAGTGGCATTCTGCAGCCGGTGTAATTTCATGCCAAGTTCGATGGCGAAACGATAGAGAGCGAGTCGTCAGTTCAGGTCGCGTTGCAGGTCTTGTTCTGCAACAAAAACGAGTGCAATGCCATTGCTACAGTAACGTTTTCCAGTGGGTGGTGGCCCGTCATTAAACACGTGGCCATGATGTCCGCCGCATCGGGTGCAATGATATTCGGTTCGTGGTAGAATCAATTTGAAATCTGTTTTGGTTTCTACACTACCGTCGATGGCCGTGTGAAAACTCGGCCATCCGGTACCGCTGTTGAATTTGCTTTCCGAATGAAATAGCGGCAGTCCGCAGCCTTTGCACTGGTAAACTCCTGGTCGATGCTCGTTGTTGAGCTCGCTGCTGAATGGGTGTTCCGTACCTTCCCGGCGAAGAACTCGGTACTCTGCAGCGGTCAGTATTGCTTGCCATTGTTGTTCGGTCTTTTCAATTTTTTCCATCGTCGTGTCCGTTGTGCGAGGTGAATGCGAATCTGCAGCTCCTTAGGATTGTTAAACCGAGCACAAATTCAGCGGTTGGCATGAGGTGAATGAAATAAATGAGTGTTCATTGTTAGTGCTTTGGGCGAAGAAAATTTTATTAAAATTTCGGCAATAAAATTATTCTGTGGTCATCAAAAACCTGGCGCGAGTAAAGACATTTGAAAAATCCATTTACTCTGATCGGAAAACTCAGTGCACGCGCAACGGGTGTGACACTCGTACTGGCTGCGGGTGTTTTCTGGAGTTTTGCCGGATTGGCCGTGCGCATGATTGAGATTGCTAATGAATGGCAGATTCTCTTCTTTCGCTCACTGTCATTGGTTGCCTTTCTCAGCCTTTATTTTCTGCTGATTCGGCGCACTGCCACAATACAGGTGTTTCGGGAGTGTGGCTGGATTGGATTCTTGGCCGGACTCGGTCTCGGTATCGCTTTTTGCGCATGGATCCACGCGCTAACGCATACCACGGTAGCCAATGCGCTATTTTTGCTATCGACTTCGCCATTTTTTGCCGCTGTATTGGGATGGTGGATTCTCGGTGAAAGAGTTTCTGCGTCTCTTCTCTGGTTCATTGGTTTGGCCATTTTTGGTGTCGCAGTCATGGTTATTGAAGGCTACCAATTAGGTACCTTGGTGGGTACGATCATGGGGATGTTGGCGGCATTTGGATTTGGCTTGTTTGCAGTACTGTTGCGCAAAGGTCGTTCCAACGACCTGGTTCCGGCGGTATTCTGGGCCGGCATCTGTGCATTGATGATTTCGGCAACCGTCATCATGCTGACGTCTATGACTTTCGAGATCAGCAAATGGGATTTTATGTTCTGTGCATTGATGGGCGTCTTCCAGGTCGGTGTGGGACTCATCATATTTACCCGGGGAGCACGTTATCTACCGGCCGCAGAAATTACTCTGTTATCGTTGACCGAAATTGTCCTTGGTCCGGTATGGGTATGGCTGGTAATCGGTGAATTACCGGGACTTCTGACGTTTGTTGGTGGTGCCATTGTATTATTATCCATAGCCGGCCAAGCCTTTGCTACGTTGCGAACTCCCGGTTGATCTGAGGTGAGTGAAATCTCCGCTGGACAAGGCATCATTAAAACTCAGGTCATTGTTGCGTAAAATATTAGTCAATATTTTGTCATCTTGACAAGAATTGTCTTTTGTTGATTTTCTTCAAGTGAGTATGATAGGTCGGTTTGTCGACTCGCATGTGTAAATTATGAAATTGTCAGACAGATCAATGCTCTGTTCCAACGAACACTGCCTAGCGGCGAGACACTGGTAATGGCTTGGTGGGGACGCGCCATTGGCGGCACGGTAGGGGTACTCATCGGTGGCCCGATAGGCGCCATATTAGGATATGTTGCCGGCGGTTTTTTTGACCGGGGACTGAAGAAGAACATGGGCGGTGAGTTCACCGCCAATGAAAGGCGGCAAACCTTATTTTATGCCGGTCTATTTTCGGTACTTGGACATATCGCTAAAGTTGACGGTTACGTCAGTCGAGATGAGATTAAGTTTGCTGAGCACATTATGGAACAGATGTCTCTTAATGCAGCGCAACGCAAGGTGGCCATCAATCTGTTTAGAGCCGGCAAGGCTGATGATTTCGAAGTGGCACCGGTGTTAAAGCAGTTTGCTAAAGAATGCGGCAATCGCCGAAGTGTCAAGAAAGTATTCTTAGAAGTTTTAATATCTGGTGCTTTGTGTGATGGCGCTTTAGATGAAATCGAACGCAGTGAATTGGCAGCCATTGCCGGAGAACTCGGTTTCAGTCGTGCTACTTTTCAGGAGATTCTGGAGAGTTTATATAGTCATACGGACTATTCAACGGGTAGAAAAGCCGCCTCACTAGATGAGGACTACAAATTGCTTGGCGTTGAACAAAACGCAAATTACGCCGAAGTTAAGCGAGCTTATCGTCGAAAAATGAGCCAGTATCATCCGGATAAACTGGTCTCAAAAGGACTGCCAGATGAGATGATACAGATCGCTACGGAACGTACCAAGCAGTTTCGGGCGGCGTACGAAAGAATCAAAGAAAATATAAAAACTCGAAAAACTGTGTATTGACGAGGTTGATGCATGATTCGAATACGACAGATATTTACTTAACCTGAAAAACACAGGAGAAGAACACATGCCAAAGGCAATGCAAGTCTATGCGGTCGGAGCACCATCGGTGATGCAGTGGGAAGAGGTCGACCCGGGTAGCCCTGACAAAGGGGAGGTACTGATCCGCCAGACCGCCATTGGTTTGAATTTCATTGATGTTTACTTTCGAAAAGGTGTATACCCTGCGCCCGGTTTTCCTTTTGTTCCCGGCCTTGAAGGTGCCGGCGTCGTACTGGAAGTTGGCACGGAAGTGACGGTGCTGTCAGTCGGCGATCGAGTGGCTTACGCATCGCCACCACTGGGTGCGTATGCTGAAGTGCGTTTGATGCCCGCTGACCGACTGGTGAAAATACCGGAGAGCATTGACGACGTTACAGCGGCGGCGATGATGTTGAAAGGTTTGACGGTACAATACCTTCTGCGCCAAGTTTACAAAGTGCAGTCCGGTGATACGATTCTCTTGCATGCCGCGGCGGGTGGAGTGGGACTCATTGCCTGCCAATGGGCTAGACACTTAGGTGTCACGGTGATTGGTACGGTGGGCAGCGAAGAGAAATCCGAACTTGCCAAAGCTTATGGCTGTGATTATCCGATCATCTATACACAAGAAGATTTTACGCAGCGCGTGCGAGAAATTACCAATGGTAAGGGTGTGCCGGTCGTTTATGATTCGGTTGGTCAGATAACCTTCGAAGGTTCGCTTGACTGCCTGCGGCCGAAGGGACTTTTGGTCAGTTTCGGTCAGTCGTCGGGTGCCATTGACAGTTTTAACCCTGGGATATTGAGCACCAAGGGTTCATTGTTTCTGACGCGTCCCACTCTGATGACCTATACGGCCGAGCGAGACGATTTGATTGCCATGGCAGATGAGGTGTGCGCGATGGTCACGTCGGGCGCTATCACCATTCCTATCAATCAGCGCTTCGCACTGTCTGACGCAGCGCAAGCTCATGCCGCGCTTGAAGCGCGGAAGACTCAAGGCGCTACTGTATTCGAGATGTGAATGGTTATTCAGTTTAACCCATCGAACAACTGTACATTGACCATGTCACCAGGATGTGCGGTGACATCATTGTCGTCTAGCAGTACCAGGCAGTTGGCTTGAGACATACTGCTGAGCAGTCCTGACCCTTGTTGGCCGGTGCTGGAAACGGTCGAATTGCCGTATTCATCGCGACTTAAGATCGCGCGATATACCTCAGCTCGATTCGGTTTTTTCCGAAACAGTGTCGTTGCACGGGCCTTGATGACCGGTACCGGATGTAGAACCTTCTCACCCATCAGTTTTCGCAGCGCCGGTTGTAGTAGGCGATAAAAGGTGATCATAACGGCGACTGGATTGCCCGGCAAGCCGAAGAATAGAGTTTCTTTAACTCGCCCGAAAGCTAAAGGTCGCCCCGGACGAATGGCAATGCGCCATAAATCCAAGTGGCCGAGCCGTTCAAGTGCTTTGACGACAAAATCTGCGCTACCGGTTGAAACGCCACCTGAGGTGATCATTAGATCAGCACTTTCACTGGCATGGGAAAGCGCATCAAGGGTTTCGTTCTGATCATCAGGGATAACACCAAGGTCCATCACTTCAGCCCCCGATTGTCTTAGTAATGCCATCAGTACATAACGGTTGCTGTCGTAAATCATGCCATCAGTCAATGTTTCACCGGCATTCAGCAGTTCGTCGCCGGTTGAGAACACCGCTGCGATTGGCTTTTTCACGACTTCCACTCGCCCCACACCGATAGATGCCAATACCCCGATTTCCGCGGCCATGAGACGCTGGCCGGCGGCGACGCTGATTGCACCTTGGATGAGATCTTCACCAGCAGATCTTACATTCGCATGGACTTTATGACCGGCTTTGACAGTTGCCTGACCATCTACAGCTTTGACTTCCTCCTGAATGATCACTGTATCTGTGCCTTTTGGCATCACTGCACCCGTCGTAACCTTGACCATCTGATTTTCTTCACAGACCCCGCACCAAGGTTTACCGGCAAGTGCTTCGCCAACGATGTCAAAAACTTTGGTACCCACAGCTGGCAAGGCCGCGCTGGCAACAGCAAATCCATCCATGGCAGAGTTTGCGTGAGGCGGAACGTCGATGGGAGATGGAACGTCACGCGCTAGTATGCGCTCCAGTGCGTTGGGCAACGTTACTACTTCCATTGCCGGTATTGGGGTGACCTGAGCGAGTACGCGGCGTTCAGCCTCCACCATTGGCACCAATCCACGGCGAGGATCATAACAATCGGTTGCTTCTTTACGCATACAACCTTCGTAGATGATTCGGTACAATAGACAGAAATTCGTCGGAACGAACAAAGGTACTCAGAGTTTTTTGAGAATCTTTGACGTCGTCTAAAATTGTAAACAAAGTAATCTGACCAGGAGAAATCAGTTCTATGAATGAAGATAAACTCAATTTACAGATACGTAAATTTCTGAAAAAAGTTGGTGTCCAATCGCAGCGAGAGATCGAAAAAGCCATTCGCCAAGCCATTGAATCAGGTCAGTTGACCGGTTCCGAAACTCTCATGGCGAGAGTTCAATTGACGGTAAGTGAGATTGGGGTGAACCACAGCGTGGAAGATACGATTGCGCTGGAATAAAAAGATGTCAATTAAGTTCGATCGCATACTGATTGAGTGGTGGAATTTCTTTGATCAATTGGCGGGTGAAGAGAAACTCGGCGAATCTTTGGTAGCGGGTGCGATCCAATGCGCCAGGCCGTAGCGCGAAACGAGCTAGTGTATCGCGCCAAGCCCGCCGATTCAACTCATTATCCAAACTTCGGTCATGGTTAATGAAATTTTTCCATGCCTGTTGCGGATGATTGATCATGAACTGTACTCCGCGCTCCAGAGCATCTATGAAATGCCGCATTTTAGGGTCGTGGATATGCTTCTGGTGGGCCACGATAATCAGTTCGTCGTAGGCCGGAATACCTTCTTCTTCTAGAAAAAAGGCTCGCCCCGGCACGCCATGAATATTCATCTGATTGAGTTCGAAATTGCGGAATGCACCAATGACGGCGTCAACCTGTTCGGACATTAGTGCAGGAGACAGAGAAAAGTTAATATTAATTAACACCACATCATTGAGGGAAAGTCCATGGGTTTCAAGTACGGAACCTAGCAAAGCGTCTTCAAATCCGGCGACAGAATAACCTATTTTTCGTCCTTTCAGATCACTGATTTTCTGAATATTGGATTCAGCTAATACGACGATGCAGTTGAGCGGCGTGGCAACAAGAGTGCCAATTCTTACCAATGGTAGACCTTGATCAACATGTAGGTGTAACTGTGGTTGATACGAAATGGCGACTGACGCTTGCTCAGCAGCGACCAATTTCGGTGGATCATTGGGGTTCGCCGGTGCCAACAGTTCAACATCAAGCCCCACCGCGTCAAAAAACCCCTGTTCTTGGGCGACAAACAGCGGTCCGTGATCGGGGTTGACATACCAGTCCAATAGTACGGTAAATTTCTCTGCCGCAAAGCTACCGCTGATTGGCGCAAAGATCGTGAGAAGAAGAAATAGAGCAATGATCCTTTTCATAAATTTCATCAAGTGGTTTTGAGGTTGGTTTCCGACTGCCAGAAAAGAGCACGTTTGGCAAGGTTGTCAATACTGAAATACAGGCATATGGCGAACACTGCCAACACCAAAAGTGCCGCGAACATTAAGTCTACCTGCGCCCTGGCGTTGGCATGTAGCATGAGGTAACCGAGTCCAGTACTGGAGCCGACCCACTCGCCAACCACAGCACCAATCGGTGCAATGGCAGCCGCAATGCGAAGACCTGATCCCAGTGAAGGTAGGGCAGCTGGCAAACGAATGTATTTGAAGACCGTGTGATTCGATGCACCCATGATACTGGCTAAGTTGATCCAACTGGAGTCAGTGCTGCGCAGTCCATCGTAAAGTGCTGCGGTGACCGGGAAATAAATGATTAGCGTTGCCATGGCAATTTTGGATGCCATGCCAAAACCAAGCCAGAGCATAAGAACCGGAGCGATAGCGAACACCGGTAAAGCTTGACTGGCAACCAATATCGGCAGAAACCAACTGCGCACGGAGCGAAAATGAAGCATTGACCAAGCACTGGTGGCACCGATCAGACATCCTAACAGCAATCCAAGTATGATCTCGGTAACGGTGACACTCGCATGAAATGCGATATCTCTAAAGTGAACGATCAGCGCCTGCCCGACATCGTAAGGTGGCGGAAGGATAAATGGCGGTGCCTGAGTCAACCAGATAATGAGCTGCCACAAGGCAATCAGTACGGTTACTATGATTGCCAATTTACGAATCATGAGTATCGACGAGTGCGGGGTGGTTCAACTGGTGCATTAGGTGGGTATAGGATTGTCCGATACGATCATCGTCCAGTTGACGTGGCGGTGTACCGGGTGGTATCAACGGTTCGGTGACTTGCGCCGGTCGACCATCAAGAACGTAAATCAGATCAGCCATACGCAAAGCTTCGAGTGGGTCATGGGTAACCAGCAGCGTCGTTCGCTCAGCCAACAGCCGAGTGGCCAGCGCTTGGAGTTGATGTCGAGTACTGGCATCCAGTCCCGAAAACGGTTCGTCGAGCAGATTCACCGGTCGTGCTTCGGCCAAGGTGCGAGCCAGCGCGACCCGTTGACGCATACCCCCTGACAGTTCGTGTGGATAGCGATTTTCTACACCTTCAAGTCCTACATCTATGAGTAGTCGACGGGCTTTTTTTCGATGATATTCGGTGCGATTGCCGCGTAGCAGGGCACCTAAGGTAATGTTGTCAATGATCTTCAGCCAGGGGAGTAGCAGATCCTGCTGTGCCATCCATGCAATACGTCCAGTCAGGGGCATTTCATCATCGGTAGTAACAGTTCCTTGTGCGATGGTGGGTGGTAACAAGCCAGCGATGTAGTGGAGCAGTGTTGATTTTCCAGTGCCGCTCTTGCCTAACAGACAAACCAGTTTACTTGACTCAAGCTGTAGGAAAAAATCATCAAAAATTCGATCTTCACCGAATTTCAAATTGAGTCTAATGGTCACCGACGTCATCAGTTGACCATTAACCGCCGCGAGCTTCTAGGAAAGGTAGTTTCGAGACTTGTGACCATGCAATTTGGGAGTTTTTGGTTTGCCGGAAAGAGGCAACGATTGCGTTTGTAAGGTCGTCAGAACGAGCTAGTTCATCTAAGATTTCTTCGATGATCAATTTCGCTGCGGCGAGCACTTCATCGGGAAACTGTCGTACCTGCACACCGTGTTCTTCAACCAGTTTTGCCAGTGCTATCGGATTGGCCCAGTCAATCTCAGTCAGTGCGTAAGCATGCTCTGCCATGCAGGCCGTATCAATGACCATCCGAGTTTCCGGGGAAAACTGCTCCCAGAGATTAAGGTTGACCAGAAATTCAGCCGCGCCATTGGGTTCGTGAAATCCTGGGCCATAGTAATAGGGTGCACTCTTATGGAAACCCATAGCCAAATCAGACCAGGGACCGAGCCATTCGGCCGCATCGATCATACCGGTGTGCAGTGATGTAGCAATCTCGGGTGGAGGAACGTTGATGGCGTTGGCCCCTAATCGACGGAAAACTTCACCGCCGAAGCCGGGTATCCGGTACTTCAGACCTTGCAAGTCGTCCAGAGAGCGAATCTCATGTTTGAACCAGCCGCCCATGCCAATGCTGGTGTTTGAGGCTAGGAATGGCTTGACACGAAAAGGTTTGTAGAGTTGGTCCCATAACATCTGTCCACCATTGTGATAGATCCAGACCATGTGTTCCAACGGTGTCAGACCAAAAGGAATGGCGGTAAAAAATGCACTGGCACGCATTTTACCTTGCCAGAAAAAAGAAGCCGTGTGGCCAAGATCGGCAGCGCCAGAACCGACAGCATCCAGCACTTCGAATGGCGACACCAGTTCATTGGCGCCAAATATGGCAATCTTGATTCGACCACCACTCAACTGTTCAATTCGATGAGCGAGTCTTGCCGCCGTGGCACCGGTGCCGGGACTGTTTTTAATCCAAGACATGGTCATCCGAAGTTCAAGGTGGTCCGTTGCATTGACAGGAGCGAAGGCTAGAGCGGATGCGCCGGTACCGGCAGCTGTGAGAAAATGACGGCGTTTCATGGAGTGCTGTGGGTGTGCCAGTAGTTGTGGAAATGATGAACTGGACCTTGACCGGTACCGATGTTTAAAGTGTCGGCGGCGTTGATGGCCGAGCTGATGTACTGCTTTGCCAGTTTAACGGATTGGTTTAAACCATTTTTTTTGGCTAGAAATGCACAGACCGCGGAAGCTAGAGTGCAGCCCGTTCCATGTGTGTTACGAGTCCGGTAGCGCGCGCCGGTCAGTTTAACTGCTTTGTTGCCATCATGAAATACATCAATACTCGCTGATTCGGTGGTGTGGTGTCCGCCTTTTAGGAGCACTGCTCCACAGCCGAGTGACAAGAGACGTTCTGCAGCATTTTGCATGTTCGTCGCGACATTTTCGGGTTTACGGCGTAACAATCGAGCCGCTTCTGGAATATTAGGTGTAATGATCGAGGCCATTGGAATGAGAACTGACTTCAGTGTGTCGACGGCTTCGTCCTGTAACAGTGGGTCACCGCTTTTGGCCACCATCACGGGGTCAAGTACGAGATGGCCGATATTATGGCGCTGCAGTGATTGGGCAACCTCTTCAATGATTGCTGGACGATATAGCATGCCTAATTTGACTGCATCAACGTTCAGGTCGGAAACCACCGTATCAATCTGTTGCTTGATAAAGTCGGCTGAAATTTCAAATATCGCATCTACACCCCGGGTATTTTGTGCCGTCAGTACGGTGATCACGCTGGCACCGTAGACTCCCAATGCGGAAAAGGTCTTGAGGTCCGCTTGTATGCCGGCACCGCCGCCGCTGTCTGAGCCGGCAATCGTCAGTGCAATTGGGGGATAACACATAACATCAGTGATTCAATCGGTTGAATGAATCGATTCGATTTCTGAATTGGTGTGCCATCCATGCCGGGTCGCGAGCTTGGCAGAGGGCTGACACCACTGCGACTCCGTCGACGCCGGTCGCAAGTACGGATTCCAAGTTTTGTAGATTGATGCCGCTGATGGCAATGATTGGACATCTAGCACCCAAGTTTCTCAGTGTGACATAAATTCTAGATAACTGAGCGAGTCCGATGGGCGGTTCAGGGTTATTCTTACTCTGCGTTGCAAATACACCACCAATACTGATATAGCTCAGTTCCTTATGCGGTACTTTTTGCGCTTCCTCAAGCGAACGGATAGTGAGGCCGATGTGTGCCTCGCTCCCCAAAATCCTACGGGCCTCAGAAACCGGGGTATCGTTCTGACCTAAATGTACGCAGTTGGTTCCGGTTGCCGCTGCAACATCAATCTGATCGTTGACAAATACCGGAACATGATACGGGCGTAGAGCTTCTGTGATACTGGAAACGAGATCCTGATAGCATTGTTTGCTACTTTCTTTAACTCTGATCTGAATGGCAGAAACGCCGCCGGCTACAGCTTTTCGAGCGACATCAACGGGTTTTTCGAATCGACACTGTTCCGGATTGATCACCAGGTACAGTGAAGGGTTAATACTGTCAGCTCTTAAGTTTGAACACAACACTTGTGGATATCCGAACTGGTGGACAGTACTTATGTACTTAGTCCATCAAGAAATGAAATGACGAACGTACCGGGTCCGGTGGCCTGTTTTGCGGCGCGATCGCCGATTACGCCATACAGGAACAGTGTTTTAAGTGCTGCGCTGAAAGCATCGTCGCAGGCGGTTAACATTGCGGCAATCAATGCCGATAGCGTGCAACCCATCCCGGCGACCTGACTCATCCATGGATGGCCGAGCTTTTTCAGTTCACAGCTCTGCTGTTTTGAATCAACCCAATCAATCTCGCCCGTGGTAACCAAAATGGTGTCGTGTATTCTACATAATTCTACCTTAGTTTGATTCAGATGGTCGCATAGTGCAAGAGTTTCCATCTGGTTGCCCCGTAGCACAGTGGGTTTGTAAACTAACAGTTCCTCACAGAATTCGCAACGTAGCGGAGACCGATCAATAAAGGTGGTATCCAACACCCAGGGGATATTATTTCGATGCGCGCACTTGGCTGCGGTACGAATGACGTGCCGTCGTTCTTCGGTAAGCATGCCGATGTTGATGCTGAGTGAATCCGCTGATTCAGTGAAGGCGGTGACCTCGAATAGATTGTTGGTCATAGAAGGTTGTGCGCCGATCGCTAGCAGCGCATTGGCAGTCAAATTAATGGCAACGTCGTTGACGATGCAGTGCACCTTGGGATGGTTGTGAAGGACTTTAACGAAAGATTTGATAGATTCCAAATCTTCTTTGATATTTTCAATGCCGGTCATCAGTCTCCACTCGCAATTGGCTGTTAATCAAAACGGTAAGGGAGCAGGATTGATTCGGTTGGCAACATCCTGATTCCCTACGCCAGAATGATCTGGATCAGGTTCAACGGGTTGGCAATGGCCAGTTTCTCAGCCCGCTAAGGGCACCCCGTCAAGATGAACACCCCCTATTTTACCAGAATTTAATGGTATTGACCTAGGTATTGTAAAAAAAATTGGATGAATGGATTTTGCTATTTTTGATCGAATTCAGCTATCCGAATCATTTTTGAGATTCATTTATCGTTACACCGGTTTGTGGTGCGTCATAGGGTAGCGGGTAAACGGTATTGATGGATTTCATGACTCAACCAGCTGATTCATGGATTAGTCATTTGGGAACAGGTTGATGAATTGAGTGAGTATTATTTGTCGGCGTGTGCCAAGAGACAATAGCAGTGTGGCAAAATGATTGAGCCAAGTTGTATCAGTTGGTACGTTCTCGAATATTCGTCGCACTATAGAATGAAATCAAATCGACCATGCCATCCACCGGCAGTTTGATGTAAATTCATCAATAGTTCGGAGTCGAAGATTCTATCCCGCAAATTGTGTGTGGTTCGATCGGGGAAGTAGAGTTGAGTCGTTAATAGTCGGGTACCAACCCCTTGCACCTTGACATGAAGGTGTTCGGTTCGTCCGCGGTACACGCCCGGTCGGATTGTTTTGAATTGGTAACTTCCTGTCGCATCCGTATACTGATGCCCGCGATAACGAAATCCTTGGTTGTCATACCGACCGGTTTCATCGCAGTGCCAGAGGTCAACAATTGCTCCGACGATCGGTTGGCAGTCGGAATTTAATACCAAACCATCAAGGACCAGAGGTCGTACATCCGTATCAAGTTCAGTGAAATCGGAACGGTGGGGTGAAGACGGAGTGTAGAAAGGCCCTTCTGTTGATGATTTAGTCCCCGATGTGCAGAGTACTGGAGGCTTGTAAGCTAGTGCCCGGTCAGTGGCTGGATCAGCGAATGAGTGGTTGAGTATCGTAGTATACGCATAGCCTGGTAAAGGCATTGCGGCACAGAGGGTGGCTATACCTTTGAGAATGCGACGACGGACTGTATTGTTTTTATTCATGTACTCCTAATTGAGTCTGGTTCATTGCGTTAACCCCATGAATGTCATTCATCTTGCGGTGGTATAAACGACTGAATTGTAACGATTAAATCATCAAAAAATCGGACTCCATTGAATACTATTGCTGTGAAATCGATAAAAAACTGTCATTTTGGATTGATATGATTCCGACGAACATTACAAATCTTCCTATTTTCCTTGTGATCTCGGTGTCTTAGATCAATTTTATCAGAGATTGTAAAATTTCACTTTTACGAATCTAAGGGTGTTGATTCGGTACAATAGAAATAGATGTCGTAATGTTCACTATTGAAATGAAAGATTCTCAACTTGCGGTACTCTGATCAACGCCATTATCTCCATCAGTCAGTTGACCGATATTGATTCCGGAACACCGTCAATACCAATCAACATGGATCAGCGTGGTAAAAGAAGACATTTGACCTGATTATGAAGTGTTCCTACCACTATTGATTTCACAAAAATCCTCGGTGGTTGAGTTACACGACCAACTGTGATGATGAAACCGGACTTTCATCCACCAGCTTTCATCAAAGCTGTAATACAAATCTGGTATCGGCGAAAAACTGACTCTGCCCGCGCGCTCTTCATCAGCATCAGCTTGAACAAGACATCAAATAGATGGTGGGAGATTCATTTCGGATTTTCTGACTAGTTGTCAATTTTTGGATAATAATGGTTCTGTCCTCGGCCGGCATACTTCTTGCCACCGCGGACAGATATGCAATCCAAATTACTGTTGCCGGCTAGAATCTGAAGGATACGGTGACGCTACCGCTGAGCGTGCTGTTGCCACGGCCCGCCGTGGTGTGATACACCGCCCCTGAAATGGCCGATTCACCATCATTCCAACTCTTCGAACCACCGAAACCCAGCCGCATCGACGTCGGTTTCACCTCCGACCTATGCTCGTCTGAAAAGGCCTGATCGGCCACTTTACCGGCAATCGTCACCTGCCGTTTGCCGTGAAAATCATGTGCCAGGTCCAAGGAACCGAACAGCCGACAGCAGGCCCCGGACGCATCTTCGTACTCACCCTCCAGCATGACGCCATAGCGACCGGTCAACCCGGAATCCTTTTTCAAGGTCACGGTCTCCGTCGTCGACAGCATCAACGCCTGTCCCGTGGTGCTGGTTACCGCGACATCATTCGTCGTCGTCAAATCCTTCATCGACACCGAGGACCACTGCAGGCCACCGCGCTGGGTCAGGGCCAGGCCACCGAATTCCAGCCGCTTCGACAGCCCCAGGCTCAAAGCATAGCCGGTGCCCTTGCTGGTCTGATTCGTATCAGTGAGTTTGCCATTCAAAATTTCGGATGACCGCACTTCGATGTCGTCGAAGCGGGTGGCATCCAGCGCGCCATGCACCGCCAGCCCGGCGCCCAGTGCCCGAGTCATGCCGAAGCCGACCCCGATGCCGGTCACCTCAACGCTGCCCCCATCGGCGACCTGTGTCTTGGCCTGTCTGCGATGCAGGCCGACCCGGTAGACCAGCCCCGGTCCACCCGGCAGGTCCACACCGGTCGCAAAACCCGAGTGGGACAGTTGGTAGGACAGCTCATCGCCCACCGATTTGCGCTGCACGCGGCGCTCGCCGCGGCCCCCTTCAATGCGGCCCCAACCACCCCGGTCGACCGTCGTCTGGAGCTGGGTGAGGGTCATCATGCCACTCTGTGCCACGCGCACTTCGCCGCCGCGCGGCACCAGCGTTGGCACATAACCATCCGTGAAGGCGCCGGTCAGGTCCCACAACACCGACGGCACGGCTTCATAGACCCGGCCACGTTTCGATGGCGCACGCGCCTTGGTGGTCCCGTCAGCCCCATCCGTCGCGGGAGTCGCAGCGGTCAGTTTTTTCAGCGTGCTGGTGAAGGTCAGTGAAAACACCCCGCTGGCACTGGCATGGTCCTCCAGTTTCGGCGTCAGCACTTCCGTCGCCGTGCAGTCATTGTAGACCCCGCAGGGCACCGAATCAAGTGATGATTCGAAGGTCGTCGGATTCGCACCCACTGCCAGATCCTGGTAAGTCCCGTCGGCGGTCTCCCGGTACTGAAAGCCAGTGGTGGCCTTGGGGTTTTCGATATCTTTGATGCCGGCGAAATTGCGGTCCAGTTTGATCAGCAGATTGGGTTTGCCGTCGGCCGGCGTATCCGGGGTGGTGACCTTGATGGATCGACCGGCATCGCCTTTGGGGACGAGCTTGCCTTTTTCCCCGAGAGTGATCGTGCCACCGCCAAACAGATGCACCGCCGCTTGATCGGTACCACCTCGGACCTCGCCGTTTACGGTGACCGTCTGTGCGCGGCGTCCGCCATCTGCCGCCGCCTGCATGGTCTTCGTTTTAAGGTACACGCCATCTTTGCCGGCCGACACCAGACCACCCTCAGCAATGGTCACTTCGGCCACACCACCACCATGACTGGCACCCGTCGTGTAGGTGATGTAGATGCCATTCTCCAGCGCATGGATCGTCCCCGCATGCGTGACCGTCACCTTTTTTGCGGCCACCTGCTCGTTCTGATGAACCCAAACATGAATCCCCTGCTTCTTCACCGGGTCATCGGCGGTGCCGACCAGTGCACCCTTTGCCACCGTCACCTGAATATTGCTTGGCGCCTCGGTTGCCAAGTCGTCATGGATGTGAACGCCGTCATTAATTTTACTGGCGATCCGTGAACCTTCTTCCAGCGTCACAGCAACGTCTCCTCCTTGGGCATCATCCCGGTATATCCGGATGCCGTCGTTCTGTCCAAAAACTCCCACCGCATTGCGTATCTCCGCGGCAAAATTCACCGTGATGTCACCATCGTTTCCTGCGTCATCCACCAAAATGACACCAGCACGGTTATCGCCTTCACCAAGGCCAGCAGAATGGTCCCCATACGTCCCCAACATGCCTTTGCGAACATTGATCGTGATGGGAACTGTTCTGCCATCTTGATCTGTACTAACAAGAATCGCCGAATTTGCAGCACCTGACCCGCCAATGAAAGTACCATCGCCGGTATTATCGGCACTGGATTCGATAATGATGCCATCCGGCGCGGCTCTGGTTGTGTACACGGCGAGCCCGTACAGACTTGGAACAGTCCCTGATGGACCATAGCTCGGCAAGATCTCAATATCATCGCTGAGGGTTATCTTCAGCCCGCGTCTGCTTCTGTTCTTTCTAGGCTTATGGACGTCATATTGAATGATCGCTGCCCTATATTTTCCAGTTGGGTCGGGTTTGAAAACGGTTTTTTGCGCATCGTCATCTTCGGCATCGCAGACGACTTCCGGCGGGCTGCCGCTGGCGGGAACGGCCCCGCATTCATTCGCCGCCTGGACCGGCAATGTGAGCAACGCTAGCAGTCCGGCGAACGCGACGGCTGACAGCAGGCGAGTGAGCGCGGGCATCACCCCCCCCCCCAGAATTTTTCCGGAAGTTGGTGACCCCCATTGAGCGCCGGATTCTCTTACAGAAGTCGTTGCGGCAGTGTCGGGTCGAGTTGTCAACTCTAACTTTTTTAACATTGCTATTTTCTCCTATTTTTAGTCGATGATTGATATCACTGCGGAACAGCTTATTATGCACGAATTGCACTGGATTGACAATTCAGATCATCAACTTTCGGCCAAGCATATTCATTGAGTGTAGTCATACACCTCTATTTCTACACCGGCAGTCTTGCCTGACAGCCTGTTTATAATTTTTGCATGCAGAGAGGACGCTCAAAAGGTGAATATTGATGCGGTCATTCAGACATTGATAACTGACCAGCATCACTATAATGAGCCTCACTCACAATTTGACCGTGTGACCCGTATGGAATACCAACGTGCCGACTGCTGAAACTCAGCCTTGTTCATTGGCATTATTTTCGCATTGTAGTGACTGGAAAAATCACTAGATATTGCGTTGTTTAGAAACACTGTTCGGTGGATTATCCAAATAATGCTACACCTGACGAGTAGGCCTATCCATTCAAGTTAATCATTATGCCCGATGCCGGACTTGACTTTGATCTGAAGATCGTTAGCATCGAAACATTTGCCAATCTGAAGGTTGGCTTTGTGCGAGTCGTTACTGAATCAGGTGCCGATGGTTGGGGGCAGGTATCAACCTATAACTCCGACATTACCTGTCAGATTCTCCACCGTCAGGTTGTGCCGTGGGTATTGGGTATAAAATTCTCTGACCTTGACCTATTGCTTGACACGATTTATGAACGTGAACATAAATTTCCGGGTACTTACATGTGTCGGGCACTGGCTGGGCTGGATACCGCCATCTGGGACCTGCGGGGGAAAATGGCCGGTAAATCCGTCGTTGAACTTCTTGGCGGAACTCCGGGTGCGCTGAGTGTTTATGGTTCGTCCATGAAACGTGATATCACACCACAGGCAGAGCTGGAACGATTCAAAAAACTGCGCGAGGCGCATGGATTCAACGCATTTAAATTTCGTGTTGGTGCCGAATGTGGGCACGACATTGATCATTGGTCCGGGCGAACTGAAGCAATCATACCCTGTATTCGTCAAGGGCTGGATGATGAAATTGCATTGCTGGTTGATGCCAATAGCGGATTTTCGCCAGCGCGGGCGATTGCGGTAGGAAAAATATTGGAAGACAATGGAATTTCGCACTTTGAGGAGCCCTGCCCATATTGGGAATTGGAGCAAACCAAGCAGGTGACCGATGCGCTTGAAATTGATGTAACTGGAGGGGAACAGGATTGCTATCTCCCCATTTGGCGGCAGCTGATTGAAATGCGGGCGGTGGATATTGTGCAACCGGATATCTGTTATGTCGGCGGTCTGTCTAGAGCCTTGCGCATCGCCGACATGGCGAAAAATGCCGGCTTACCGGTTACTCCTCACGCCGCCAATCTGTCTATGGTTACAATTTTCACCATGCACTACCTGAAAGCGATTGAAAACGCCGGTAAATACTTGGAATTTTCGATCGAGGGGGAGGATGTCTATCCGTGGCAAACCGGTCTTTTTCGCAATCCTCCATTTGATATCGTTGATGGCAAAGTTACCGTTTCAGCTGAGCCGGGCTGGGGTGTGGAGATCAACCCGGATTGGCTAATGCGCGCCGAATATTGGAAAAGTCAGCAACCCTAGCCACCAGTTGGCATGATGGAAGACGCGTGGACTGATAGTTCAACCAAAGGCGGCGATCAAACTGCCAATACGAACCATGCCCCTCGCTCTCAGTTGATTCAATGATTGATTTGATGGTCAGCTGTTGATCATTTTCCACGCCGTATTTCATCAATCATCAATTCGTTCGCGGCACGGATTACCGCAACTCATCGGCAACACAGTAACTGACCCAATTGTCGCGGTTCGCTTCAGTTGCCCGAAAAATGAAAGTTGCGTATAATTGAATACTCATCGGATTGATGCGGTTCGACATTCGCCATTGTCATTCTCATCACGAAAACTGTATCAATTGATACTCCAGTGATGTCTGTCACACCACCTTTTCCAATGGTGATGGATATGGATGGATGAAGGCATTGACGCTATTTCTGCAATATGAAGATGAAACATAATGCCAGCCATTCTACCGACGTCAAATCAAATGGAATTGATATTGAACAAAAAACCAAAGTATAGAAATCAAGTCATTTCAATGCTGTTATCAATGGTATACGTCCATGCCTATGCAACTCATCTTGAGTCGAGAAGTGGTGTCCGGGCTCTCTCGCTGTGGAATGAGTTACAGTGGCTTTTAACTGCGTCTGAAATTTCGCGAATCTAAACAATCTGAAAAGGTAAAGAAGAAACCCATGGCACTGGACATCAACCAATTGAGACGCGAAACGCCCGGCTGTTTTGGTTTGGTGCATTTGCACCATTCAGGCGCTTCGCTGATGCCTGATCCGGTAGCTGATGCGGTCCGCACCCATTTAGAACTCGAACTTTTTCGCGGTGGGTATGAAGCTGAAGATGAGGCACGCGAAAAACTTGATGGCACCTATCAGTCAGTGGCGAAATTACTCAATTGCAAGACTTCAGAAATCGCCTTGAGCGAAAGCGCATCCGTTTCGTGGAACAGTGCGTTTTACGGCATTGCGCAGACCTTTAAGGCGGGTGACAGAATTCTTACGTCGCGTGCCGAATATGTGTCCAACATGATTGCCTATCAACAGGTGGCGAGACGCATTGGAATTGAAATATCAGTCGTGCCAGACGATGCTGATGGGCAACTGGACCTGCAGGCCCTGGAAGCAATGATCAATGCAAAAGTCAAATTACTATCTGTTACGCATGTTCCAACGTACAACGGATTGGTCAATCCGGTCAATGAAATCGGCCAGATTGCCAGTGATTACCAAGTGCCATTCTTAGTGGACGCATGTCAGTCAGCCGGGCAAATGCCATTGGACGTGGTGCAGATGGGATGTGATGCGCTTTCTGCAACCGGACGA
This sequence comes from Arenicellales bacterium, assembly GCA_965116205.1. Classification (GTDB taxonomy): domain Bacteria; phylum Pseudomonadota; class Gammaproteobacteria; order Arenicellales; family JAJDZL01; genus JAJDZL01. The sequence continues at coordinate 2,272,670 of OZ220493.1, forward strand.
AAATTTCTACGTGGTCCACGCGGCACGGGATTTCTCTACATTCGGGAACAGTCACTTGACAGGTTTCCGCCTTCGATACTTGATCTTCATTCCGCTACCTGGGTGGAACAGGACCGGTATGAAATGCAACGCGGCGCGCGCCGTTATGAGTTATTCGAAGCCAATATCGCCGCCCGAATTGGATTGGGTGTGGCAGTCGACTACGCAAGATCTTTAGGACTACGAGAAATCTACTCCCGTATCCGGTATCTGGCTGACCGCCTGCGCGAACTGCTGAACGAGATTGATGGTGTGACAGTCAGAGACAAAGGGATGGAAAAATGTGGTATCGTCACCTTCTCAATTGATGGAACGGATGCTGAAAATTTCCAGCAGCTAATGCGGCAGAAAAACATCAATATAGGAGTTTCTAAGCGGAGTTGTGCACTGCTTGATTTTGATGAATGGGGAGTCCAATCTCTGATTCGCAGTCCGGTGCATTACTATAATACTGAGGATGAAATTGAGTTCTTTGTCCGCGAGGTGCGAAAAAAAGCCGCCGCACCAGACTAAGTACAATAATTCAACTGTTTGTCAGTCGGGATCAATCAACTGCGCGGTTTCCCACGCCTGCATGACCTGCTTGCGAGGCAGTCCCCCGCGATAGCCGCCTAATGCGCCGGAACGGCGAATGACCCGGTGGCAGGGTATGATATATCCAATCGGGTTGCGACCGACTGCGCTGGCGACGGCCCGAACCGCACGGGGATGCTTGACGTCGATGGCGACCTGACTATACGAGACTGATTCAGCCAGTGGAATTTTGAGCAGTGCTTCCCAAACTCGAATCTGCAGGTTGGTGCCCTTCACGTGTACTGAGATGGACTGTGGTTGGTCGTAGATTCTCTCAAATATCTGTTTGACAATTTCACCGGTGGCATTAGCATTTTCTTCCAATGAAGCCGCCGGCCAAAAGGCGCTCAGTTCGGCCAGTTCATCATTATCTTTTCGATCATGAAAACTCAACCAGCAGATACCTTTTTTAGTACGGGCCAGCAGACAAAATCCAAATGGTGTCAGTTGCCAACCGTACTCTATCTTGATAGAGTGCCCTTGCCGGCGGTATTGTTCCGGTGTCATGGCGTACACATTGACCATCAATTCGTGCAATCGCGCGGGTCCAGACAGCCCGGCATCCAGTGCGGTATCCAATGCACTGCTCGGCTTGCGAAGTAGGTTGCCACAGTGTTGGGCGGTCAGGTACTGCATGAAGCGTTTGGGAGAGATGCCGGCCCAATACGTGAACAGCCGCTGAAAATGAAACATACTGAGCCCTACGTGATCTGCCACTTCTTGGAGCGAAGGTTGTTGTCGTACATGGTCTTCAATGAATAGAATGGCGTTTTTGATGTACTGGTAATTACTATGCATGATTACTACTCGTCGGATAACTTGTTGTGAAAATAAATTGGGTTACATTGTTGTTGACCGGTCGCCAACTTTCAATCCGTTTCTTGCTATAAAATGCCGTCACTTCTATAGGATTGAAATCTGATGATTTATTATGGAAAAGTGCACTGCAAATGAAAAGCTCTATACCTGAAAAAGCGCGGGTCGTAGTGATCGGTGGTGGTGCGGTGGGCACCAGCGTACTTTATCATCTTGCTAAAGCGGGTTGGGAAGAATTGGTGCTTTTGGAACGTCGTGAACTAGGTTGTGGCACAACTTGGCATGCGGCGGGGTTAGTTGGTCAGTTGCGTAACAACCTGAATCTGACGCAGCTGGCGCAGTATACCGCCGAGCTGTTTGAAAATCTCGAATCTGAAACCGGCCAGTCTACTGGTTTTCGACAGCATGGTTCTATTTCTGTGGCTGCCGATAAGCATCGCTTCGAAGAACTGAAACGTTCGGTAACCATGGCGCGGGCCTTCGGTCTTGAAGCTGCCGTCATCACTCCTGAGGAAACCAAGGAACGCTACCCGATTCTAAATATTGATGATCTGGTCGGGGCGGTGTTTATTGCCAAGGACGGTCAGATCAATCCATTGGACGTTGTACAGGCTTATGCCAAAGGTGCCAGAGCTAATGGGGCAACGGTACTGGAAAACATCAAAGTAACCAACATTCTGACTGAGCGAGGCCGAGTTTGTGGTGTGGCCACTGAGCAAGGTGAAATCAAGGCTGATATTGTTGTGAACTGCGCCGGAATGTGGGCTAGAGACGTGGGTTTGATGTGTGGTGTTGAAATTCCACTGCATGCGGCAGAACACTTCTACGTGGTGACTGAACCGATTGCGCAGTTGCCTGGTAATCTCCCGGTGATGCGAGATGCCACCGGATTCACTTACTACAAGGAAGATGCCGGCAAGTTGTTGATTGGTGCCTTCGAACCCAATGCTAAGCCATGGGGTATGGATGGCATTCCAGAAGACTTCAGTTTTGATCAATTGAAGGAAGATTGGGACCATTTCGAGCCGGCACTGAATAATGCATTACATCGGGTTCCGTTACTCAATGATGTGGGCATTCATACCTTCTTCTGCGGGCCGGAGAGTTTTACTCCCGACAATCGGTACTATCTGGGAGAAGCCCCGAATCTGAAGGGATTTTATGTGGCAGCCGGCTTCAACTCCATTGGCATTCAATCCTCCGGTGGGGCCGGAAAAGTAATGTCCGAGTGGATCACTAAGGGACATCCAGCGAAAGATTATTGGGAAATTGATATTCGCAGAATCGCGCCATTTCAAAATAACAGCAGATATCTCAGAGAACGAATCTCCGAATCACTGGGACTGCTGTATGCTATGCACTGGCCCTTTCGACAGCCGGAATCGGCGCGCAATGTGAGAAAGTCGCCGTTACATGATCGGTTGGCGGCACGCGGCGCGTGCTTTGGTGAGACGTATGGATGGGAGCGAGCCGACTGGTATGCTCCCGGCATGTCATCTCCACAGTACGAATATTCCTATGGTCGGCAGAATTGGTTTGCATACCATCGCGCGGAACATGCGGCGGTGCGTAACAACGTCGGCATCTTTGATCAGACATCGTTTGCGAAATTCTTGGTGGAAGGGCCGGATGCAGAAGGTTATTTGAATCGGATTTGTGCCAACAACGTGGCGGTTGACCCTGGTCGAGTGGTGTACACACAGTGGTTGAATGAACGAGGCGGTATTGAGGCTGATTTGACGGTGACCCGCTTGGCAGAAAATCGCTATTTGGTAGTAACCGGTGCCGCCGTGCAACTACGTGATCTGACGTGGCTCAAGAACCATTTGTCTGCGGATCAACGGGTGGTGGTGACTGACGTGACTTCCGGCTATGCAGTGCTCTCTATCATGGGGCCTAATGCCCGAACACTGCTCTCTCGGGTGACCACGGCGGATCTGTCGAATGACAGTTTTCCATTTCTTTCTTCCCGAGAGATTGAACTCGGCATGGCTTATGGTCGAGCCGCCAGAATTACATATGTCGGCGAGCTCGGCTGGGAACTTTACATTACGACGGATTTCGTACAGCACGTCTATGATGAAATCGTAACTGCCGGCGAAAATTTGGGATTGGTACACTGCGGTTACCTAGCATTGAATTCGTTACGCATAGAAAAAGCGTATCGACATTTTGGACACGACATTACTGATGAAGACAATCCTCTTGAGGCCGGTCTGGGATTTGCCGTGGCTTGGGATAAACCGGGTGGATTCATTGGCCGGCAAGCGCTGGAAAAACTTCGCGGTCAGCCCTTGCAGCGAAGATTGGTTCAATTTGCTTTTGAAGATCCTGAACCGTTGATCTATCACGAAGAACCCATTTTTCGAAATGGATGTTTGGTTGGCCGAATTACGTCGGCTATGTTTGGACACACCATAGGATCCTGCGTCGGGTTAGGTTACATCCATTGCCAAGATGGCGTAACTCCTGATTTCATTAACTCTGGTTCGTTTGAAATAGAAGTTGCCGGTGAACGATTTCCAGTTTCAGCATCGCTACGGCCGATGTACGACCCCAGCTCCGCAAGACCCAAAGTTTAACCGGTTCTCCGCGCACCGTAGCAGACCGGTCATTGGACAATCAGCATGGGTACCGAACTTTTCCAGAATGATCCGTACCTGCGCGCCTGTGGTGCCGTAGTGGTCGAGTGTGATGAAATTAAACGGTGTTTCACCGTTGATCAAACTGTGTTTTACCCGATGGGAGGCGGTCAACCCGGGAGTACAGGAACGGCATTTCGCCAAGACGACTCGGAATTTGACATTATTGATACGCGACGCGACTCCAAAAATGGTGAAATTCTTCATTTTGTTAAACACGCTGCCGATCTGCCAAACGTAGGAATGGAACTCCATTTGGAAATCAACTGGGAGCTGCGTTATCTTCATATGCGCATGCACAGTTGCCTACATCTGTTGAGTGCAGTAGTGCCCGGTAAAATTACCGGTGCGCAGATTGGCAATGGCAAAGGTCGAGTGGATTTTGACGTCCGAAATCCCCAAGAAAAGCACCATATTGCTGACACACTTAATGCCCTAGTTCAGCAGGAAGCAGCGCGGATTGATTATGTTTATACGCGCGAAGAGATGACATCGAATCACTCACTGATAAAGAATCTTTCCGTGATGCCAGCAGAGTCCTTGGAACTGATCAGACTGGTACACTTTGAAGGTCTTGACATACAACCCTGTGGTGGTACTCATGTTGCGAACACGGTCGAAATCGGTGAGGTTCGGGTTGATAAAATTGAGAGTAAAGGTCGGCGTAACCGACGCATCTCCGTGTCGCTGGTCGATGTGACGGTCGAACCAAACTATTAGTTTGAATGCTGATCAGCACCTCATTACAGGGTGGCAGAATATAATCTTCAATCCTTGATTGAATTCGGTTGGTGAGCGGTCAAGGGGAACCGGAATACAGTGATGACAACAGCGGTAAGGCTCGCTATTCAAGCGCCGTAGGTTCTTTGCCGGGCAGGGTATGGTCGATTGCGAAAACGACGTGGGTCTTCGCTTTGAGATGACCTTTTGTGGCAATATCAGTTCGGTATCCTAAAGCCAGCCATTTTGTCTTGGGCATATTGGCCATCAAGACGAATTTTTAATTGGTCGGCAGAACAATGTCGTGAATTTGTGTAGTAACTCAAGTGTCATCAGGAGAGCAAAAATGTACAAGGGTAGTTGTCTGTGTGGAACAGTTGGATTTGAGGTGGATGCTGAAATTCGTCGATTCCACCATTGTCACTGCCGCACCTGTCGCAAGGCTCATGCCACGGTGTATGGTTCCAGCGCACTGGTTGATGAAACTTCATTTCGCGTGCTTTCAGGAGAGGAGTCGATCGCTCAATACGAATCATCGCCGGGTAAAATTCGATATTTCTGTAAGGGTTGTGGTACCCATGTGTTCGCTCGCTGTGTGCGCAATCCCGATGATATGATTCTCAGATTGGGCGCATTAGATGGTGACCTCGGTATCAAGGCAGTCGGTCATATCTGGGTCAGTCAAAAACCGGATTGGTATGAGATTACCGATGATTTGCCACAAAGCGCCGAATGGTGACTGGCGGCCCATACAAGACTATCGACATGAGACAGATTAACAATGACAGTATCGGATAAACCTCAACTTCACCGCGGGCTCAAAGGTGTTTACTTTGAACGCTCGTCGGTCTCTTCAATTGATGGTCGCGCTGGAGATTTGCGCTATCGTGGCTACTCGATCCATGATTTGGCGCAAAATTCCACCTTCGAAGAAACTGCTTATCTTCTGCTTGAAGGTGAACTGCCAACCCGCATGGAGTTAGAACAGTTTACCGAGCAGTTGAAAGTCGCGCGGCATCTGCCAGCGCCCATATTTGATCTGATCACTGCGCTACAGAATGCCCATCCCATGGAAGTTCTTCGGACCTGTGTTTCAGCGCTAGGCGCGTTCGATGATACGCCTGATGAGAGTGCGCGGGAAGCAATCATCAGCAAAGGCATTCGCCTGACCTCGCAGGTGCCCATGATTATTGCGGCACACGATCGCATTCGCAATGGTAAAGCGCCGGTTGAATCGGATCAGTCAATGTACCACGCGGCGCACTTTCTTTATCAGTTGACTGGTGAACAGCCGAGTGATGAAGCCATCGAACTGTTTGATCGCGATTTGATTCTGCACGCGGAACATGGTTCAAACGCTTCATCGTTTGCCGCGCGGGTGGTTACCGGAACGGATGCGAATGTCTATGCATCGATTACGGCTGCCATTGCGGCACTGTCCGGACCAGCTCATGGTGGCGCGGCCGAAAACGTGATGATCATGGCTGAGGAAGTCGGTCATCCGGATCGCGCGGTGGCCTACGTAAAAGAACGACGACAAAATAAGTTGCCGATTATGGGCTTTGGACACCGAGTCTATAGAGCTGAAGACCCGCGCGCCAGGCACATGAGGGAGGGTGTCAAACGTCTTTCTGAGCAGATGGGGCAGCCGTATTGGTATAACATACTACAGGCTTTGGTTGAAGCGATGAAACCTTGGTCCCGTTACGGTGTCAATGTCAATGTTGACTTTTATTCTGGTGTGGTTTATCACCTGCTTGGCGTTGCAGTTGATCTTTTCGTGCCGATTTTTGCGGTCGGACGAACACCCGGCTGGGTGGTGCAGATTCTCGAGCAATGGGCAACCAATATTCTGATTCGACCGCTCACGCTGTATAACGGGCCGACACCGAGAACTTATGTACCGATTGATGAGCGTGAATAAGTCAACGAGAGACGTTGGCGTACTGATTGATGCAAACTAATTTTCTCAGGCTATTGGCGTCCAGCCGTAGTTTTTCAAAAATTCGGATGAATGGTAGCAATTTTTTGACGTGTAAGCAGTGACATCACTACAATATGAACTAGGACATCCGAACCTTGCTCATTGCTCAGTATTGGCGCCATGGTGCGGAATGCTTCAGCTATCCACTCGTCAAGAAATTCTACTTCATCAGTTTTTGCCAAGTGGGTTCCCGGCGGTGGTCAGCAAAAGTGCTGTGACACCGCCATGATTCATACCCATGCTTTACCTTAGTTTAGTGTATGCTATGGCTCGTATGGGGTGGAACACTGAATTGATCGAATTAAGAGTCGGCATTCGTTCACATGAATTTTTTGGATAGATCAATGATACGGAATCTGTAAAACACCGGCCTTGAATCTTAATCAGTCAAAGACAATAAAGAAAACCATTCGAATAGTACATTAATTGAATTGCAAACTGACCCGATCGCCAGATCTTGGTGTCCGAGGCAATTCACGTAATTGAGTATCGAAGGGTAGGTGAGCGCATGGCGGCCAATGAAACGAATCAAAAAGTGCACCGGTTGTAAAACTGGAGTATAGAACGTTCCAACTGATTGCTGTGCCGTATGACGGCTTCGCTTCGTACCGGCTGGCAACCGCTGTGTAGCGTTCGCTGGCGTGCGATGTAGGCCGATAGCAAAAAATAGATATTCATTAAAATAACAGAAGTGAACGTCATCCGTCGAGGGTGATACATTGAAGAGAACATAGTCGTGCTATGTTCCGTTATTAATCCATTCAATTAACAAGCCATTTGGAGGTTCAATGAAAATTAAAGTACTTTCTTTGATTGCAATCATTTGTTTTGCAGTTACTGCGCCGGCGCAAGCCAATACGCTCAGACTCGCCTACGATGCGGATCCCGTGTCACTTGACATTCACGAACAACTGTCCGGTGGTACACTGCAGTTGTCGCATATGGTTTGTGATCCGTTGATTCGCTGGAACCAGGAGCTTGGATTTGATCCACGTGTCGCCGAAAGTTGGGAACGGATCGACGAAACTACGGTACGTTTCAAGCTACGCCAGGGCGTCAAATTTCACTCGGGGCGAGAAATGACCGCCAAGGACGTGGTGTTTACTTTCAATCGACTCAAGCGAAGTGAAGATTTCAAAGGTATTTTCGTCAATTTTGTCAGTGCCGGTGCGGTTGACGACTACACGGTGGATTTGGTTACGGATGGACCTTATCCACTGGTAGAACATACGGCCACCTATATTTTTCCACTGGATAGTGAGTTCTATTCCGGTAATGACGAGCGTGGTAGAAACAAAAGTGATATTGTTAAGCATGGTGATTCGTTCGCCTCGACTAACCTATCCTGTACCGGACCGTTTACAGTTACGTCGCGCGAGCAGGGTGTGAGAGTAGTATTTGATCGATTTGCCGACTACTGGGACAAAGCATCGCCAGGCAATGTCCAGCAGATTATCTTCACACCGATTAAGGAAGATCCCACCAGAGTTGCGGCGCTGCTAGCTGGCGACATTGATTTTGCCGCACCGATTCCACCCACCGACCTTGATCGTGTCTCGAAAACCGATGGCGTTGATCTGGTTACCATGAGTGGCACCCGAATCATTACGTTCCAGCTCAATCAGAAGCGCCAGCCGGCATTTGCTGATGTCCGCGTTCGACAGGCGATCGTTCACGCCGTCAACAACGAAGGCATTGTGCAAAAAATTATGAAAAACTTTGGCACCGCCGCCGCTCAGCAGAGTCCAAAAGGCTATTTGGGTTACAACGAGTCACTGCAACCTAGATTTGATCTTCAACGAGCAAAAATTCTGATGGAAGAGGCAGGTTACGCCGATGGTTTTGAAGTTACGATGATGGCACCCAACAATCGTTATGTCAATGACGCAAAAATTGCGGAAGCTGTTGCCGGTATGCTGGCAAAAATCAACATTCGTGTTGATTTGACAACCATGCCGAAAGCTCAGTATTGGCCCAAATTCGACGAACGAGCCGCGGACATCATGATGATTGGTTGGCATTCAGATACGGAAGATTCAGCTAACTTTTCTGAATTTCTGACCATGACCCCGGATCCTGAAACCGGTTATGGTCAGTACAACAGTGGCAATTATTCCAATGCGGAAGTGGACCGCCTGGTGCTAGCGAGTGCGAAGGAAACTGACCATGCCAAGCGTGCCGCCATGCTGCAGGAAGTTGAAAAAATTCTATACGATGATGCGGCATTCGTACCACTGCATTGGCAGGACCGGGCATGGGCTGCACGGACTGGTGTTGATATTCATCCCATCGTTAATGTGATGAATTTTCCATATCTTGGTGATTTGGTAATGCAGTAAATTAATGCCGGTTGAAAGTGAAGGTGGAGCGTTTCCACCTTCATCTTTCAATCGTATCACGGTGCAGAAAATTTGCCTGTGCAGATGCCGATCAACAACCCACCTTATGGTTAACAGGCAGTGTCGCTACAGTTTCACTGAGTGGGCACGGCAGGTTCGTTTAAACTTCATCGCTGGTACGGGTTGATCATGTTCGCTTTTCTAGTTCGCCGCCTGGGCCAATCTATCCTCGTGATGTTGGTCATCAGTGTGCTCAGTTTTTCCATTCAAGATGAGCTGGGTGACCCACTCAGAGAATTAGTCGGACAGTCTGTTTCAGAAGAAGTTCGCAATCAATTGCGCGAGGAACTCGGTCTCAATGAGCCATTCTTGATCCAGTATGGAAATTTTCTGAAAAATGCACTGCAGGGTGACCTTGGCACATCGTATTTTTTCAAGCGCCCAGCGGTCGAAGTGATTTTGAACAAATTGCCGGCCACCATTGATCTGGTCATCGCCGCTTCTTTTTGGATACTGCTGTTCTCCATTCCCGTCGGTATGTTTGCAGCAATACGCCCGAATCATTGGTTTTCTAAATTCTCAATGGGCATGAGCATACTCGGCATTTCGATACCGGTTTTTTTAACCGCCATTTTTCTGATTCAGATTTTTGCTGTGGAGTTGGGTTGGGCACCATCCTACGGCCGCGGTGATACGGTGACTCTGTTTGGTTTCTGGGATACGAGTCTGCTAACGCTGGATGGCCTGATTCACCTGATACTGCCAAGCATTTCTCTGGCATCAGTGATATTGCCGTTGTTTGTGCGCATCATTCGTTCTGAAATGATGGAAGTGTTGGCATCGGAATATGTTAAGTATGCGTGGGCAAAGGGTTTGTCGAAAAGACGAGTCTGGATCGTACACGCATTCAAGAACACGCTGCTCCCGGTGATTACCGTTGGCGGTGTTCAACTCGGCATCATGGTCGCCTATACGATCCTCACGGAAACCGTCTTTCAATGGCCGGGGATGGGATTCATGTTCTTGGAAGCCATTAATCGAGTCGATACGCCATTGATTGTTGCATACCTGATTGTCGTGGGGCTGGTATTTGTGATTACGAATACGCTGGTCGACATCATCTACGGATTGGTTAATCCGATGGTCAAACTTACGGGACGTTAAGCGACCAGAAATTGTGATGAACACCCCAGTAATGACCGAACGTTCTGCGCTGTGGCACCGAGTTCGCAATTCTCTGGTGTTCTACAGTTTTGTTCACAGTCGTACAGCCATGGTGAGTGCGGCTATTGTTTTTCTTTACTTAATGTCATCCGTGTTAGCACCGGTCATTGCCCCGTACGACCCTTGGGATCAGACACAGTTTGATATCATGGATTCTGAATTACCACCCATCGGGAGTGCCGGAGCAGATTCACGATTTGTTTTGGGCACCGATGCCATGGGGAGAGATATGCTGAGTACCATACTGTATGGCACTGGCATATCTATCGTTATCGGCATATTTGCTACGTTTCTACAAGCGGTGCTTGGCATTACCATCGGCTTGACTGCAGGTTACTTCGGTGGTCGACTTGACAGTTTTCTGATGCGCCTGGCCGACATTCAGTTGTCTTTTACGACGTTGATGGTAGCCATTGTCATATTGGCAGTGTTTCAGGCAACGGTGGGTCTGAGGTTTTATGAAAATTTTGCGATTATTGCCATCATTCTGGTGATTGGCATTGCCGAATGGCCGCAATATGCGAGAACAGTGAGAGCCTGCGTATTGTCCGCGAAAAAACAGGAGTATGTTGATGCGGCAAGAGTGATTGGTCTACGATCGGTCACCATCATTTATCGACACATTCTTCCGAATACCTTTTCTCCACTTTTGGTCATCTCCACGGTACAGGTGGCGAATGCCATCATTACCGAAGCGGCACTATCTTTTCTAGGGTTGGGTATGCCCATTACCAAGCCATCACTGGGTTCACTGATTCGGAATGGCTTTGAGTTCATTTTCAGTGGCTCTTGGTGGATCACTGCGATTCCTGCAATAGTCCTCGTTGTACTGATTCTAGCCATCAATCTGTTGGGTGATTGGTTACGTGATGTGCTCAATCCTAAACTGTATGACTAAGTCATTGCCCAACTGATGACATTACTACGCGTTGAAAACCTAGAAGTGGTGTTCCCACTGCGAACGGGTACAGTCGCAGCAATTCGTAATGTCAATTTCACCTTGAATCATGGTGAACGTCTGGGAATCGTTGGCGAAAGCGGTGCCGGCAAATCAGTTGCCGCCTTTGCTATTCTAAATTTAATCAGCAAACCGGGATTGATGTCGGGTGGCCGCATCGTGTTTGATGGCATCGGTCTGTCTGAATTGGATGAGAATGACCTGCAGACAATCCGTGGCAATCGGATCAGTATGATTTTTCAGGACCCGATGGTTACTCTGAATCCAGTATTGACGATTGGCACTCAGATGGTCGAAACGATCCAAGCGCACAGAAAAATGACCCGTGCTGAAGCAGAAAAGATTGTGATCGGAAAACTAAAGGATGTACAAATTCCTTCCGCCGAGACGCGACTCAAACAGTACCCACATGAATTGTCCGGCGGCATGCGTCAGAGAGTCGTCATCGCGGTTGCCCTGTTGACCAATCCACAAATCATCATTGCGGATGAACCAACGACTGCACTGGATGTCACCATTCAGGCAGAAATTCTGGAACTTCTGTTGAATCTCTGTGAAGAGTTTGGCATGGGATTGATACTGATTACTCATGATCTCGGTGTGGTTTCACAAGTTACTCAGAGAGTTCTGGTCATGTATGCGGGAAGAATCATTGAAGAAGGCGCAACACAGAACATTGTTAAGCAGCCCATGCATCCCTACACTCGTGGATTGATTGACGCACTGCCGGAGATGACCGCGCCTGGTCAAAAATTGAATCAGATTCGTGGAACCATGCCGACTTTACAGAGTATTCCATCCGGATGTCCATTTCATAATCGCTGTGATGCCGCACAAGAAATCTGTAGAACGCAAATGCCGCCATTGATCGCATACGAAGCACGTAGAGTTGCCTGTCATTTTCCGCTTGATGCGGCATAAAACGAAAATGCTATGACTCGTTCAATGATAGAAGATCTTGTCGTAGTACAAGACTTGTCGAAGTACTTCAATGTTTCCGGTGGATTTTTGGAGCAGATTAAATTTGTGCGTGGCGTGCCTCGTCGAAAACCCAAGTATGTGAAAGCCGTGAATAGCGTTGAGCTGTTGATTCGTCGTGGCGAAGTGCTATGTTTAGTCGGTGAAAGTGGCTGTGGTAAGACGACAGTGGGCAGAATTATTATGGGGTTGTTACCGCCTAGCGGCGGTGCAGTATTTTACGCGGGTCGACGAATTGATCATTTGACGCGCAAGAAACTTCTGCCTTATCGCCGCAAAATGCAGATGGTGTTTCAAAATTCTTATGCGTCTCTCAATCCCCGCAAGACTGTTGCAGTAACGCTACTTGAACCTATTCGTTTTCATCGTCCTGATCTTTCAGTGCAACAGTGCAAAGAAAAGATTGAGGAAGTCATGGAATCTGTGGGTATCAGTACCGAGTGGAGTTCCCGTTTTCCGCATGAATTTTCTGGTGGCCAACGGCAACGCATCAGCATTGCAAGAGCATTGATGGTTGATCCGGAGTTCATAGTTGCCGACGAACCCATTTCGGCACTGGATGTATCCATTCAGGCACAGGTTCTGAATCTATTGGCGGAAGCAAAAGAACAGCGTAACCTGACTTATCTCTTCATTACGCACGATCTGTCGGTGGTAGAGCATTTTGGTGATCGCGTGGCAGTAATGTACCTCGGTAGAATCTGTGAATTGGGAAAGACTACGGAACTCTTCTCCAATCCTCGCCATCCCTATACTCAGGCACTTCTATCAGCAATACCCAAACTCGGAAGATCAACATCTTCGCACATTAAATTGAAGGGGGAGATTCCGACTGCTCTGAACTTACCGACCGGATGTGTTTTTCACAGTCGATGTCCGCACGCCTTTGAACCATGTAAAACGGTGGTGCCTGAACTAAATACACTCACGTCGGGTGTGCAATGTGCCTGTCACGCAGTTAACGATGACCGAATCTGATTTTTTCTCGCAAGTTTAGAATAACAAAGACTGACAGATGCGCGGTAAGCAATCGGCGACGAACTATCGAATAGTCATGATGTGCAACCAAATTCTGTCAATCATGTTGTTTATAGGTTCAAGGGCATAAAAAAGTGAGACGATCAATTACTGAAAAATGACAAGTTCAACAGTCATGTTAGCACGATGCAGTAGCCAGTAGCACGGTTGCTGCTTTAACGATATCATCCACTGTGGCACCGCGTGACAGATCGCTGATTGGTTTAGCGAAGCCTTGAAGAATCGGACCAATGGCGCGTACACCACCTAAGTACTGAGTAATTTTGTAGCCAATATTGCCGGCATTCAGATCCGGAAAGATAAAAACATTGGCACAACCGGCCACTGGACTTGGCTCTTTTAATTTGAAAGCCGCAGTGCGTGCATCAAAGGCGGCATCGAACTGCAGTTCGCCATCCACCAATGTATTCGGCAGACGTTTTCGTACCAAAACCAGCGCCTGTTTCACTTTGTCAATCATAGCATGCTGTGCACTGCCTTTAGTTGAAAAAGACAATAGCGCAATTCGAGGAACGTCGTGCAAAATCTGTTTTGCGCTATGGGCAGTGCTACAGGTAATATCCGCCAGTTGTTCCGCACTCGGGTTGACGTTGACCGCACAGTCTGCAAACACCATCCGCTTGTCATCGGTATCGGGCATGAGCATCAGGAAATAGCTTGAGGGTGTCGTCACCTGAGTTTCAGCACCGATCATCATCAATCCAGCTTCAATGACCCGTGCGGTTGGTACTGAAGAACCGGCGATCATGGCATGGGCATCTGCACTTTGCACCATCATGGCACTGTACATCAGAGTTTTTCGAAGGAGCCGCTTGGCAATCGCCGGTTTGAGTGAACGAGGACCGGTAGTACAAAGCGACACATATCGTTCGATATTTTCAACATCTCGTCGGGGGTCTTTAATTTGAACCTCCTCAAGGGAAATGCCCGCGGCGCGCGCGGCCTCACGAATCTGCTCTTTATCACCGGTTAAAATGGGTGATGCAATATTTTCCTCAATGAGATACCTCGCCGCGCGAATCATACGTTCGTCTGCCGCCTCAGCCAGTACTATGGCATACTTTTTTCCTCGAATGCGTTGAACCAGATCATCCAAGTTGCTCACGATACTAAAGTAGTGCTATACATAACTTTTGTATTTGTCCAAATGGCGCACCGGTTTACTGAGTGCATCGCGTCTAAACGGGTCACCAAGTTCTCTGGTACACATGACTTCGATGACGGTGGTTTTTCCTTCACTTTGGGCAACACAGGCTTCTCTTAATGCATCGCCAACCATGTCAAGCTGGTCGACAACAATGCCTTCTGCACCCATAGCTTTTGAAATTTGCGCCCAGCTTGGATTATCAAGATTAACTCCTTCGAACCGCTGTCCATAAAAATCAACTTGATTTTTCTTTTCCGCTCCCCACTGTCGATTGTTGAACACGACGGGCGTGACCGGAATGTTCTCTCTAACACAGGTCAGAATTTCACTCATGCTCATGGCCCAGGCGCCGTCACCGACGTAAGCAATGGCAGCCCGACCGGGTTCAGCGACCTTTACCCCCATGATGGTCGGAAATGCATATCCACAGTTACCAAAACTCATCGCCGCAAACATGCTACGCGGTTTCTCAAATCTCAGGTAACTGTTCGATACGGAGCAGATATTACCGATGTCGGTAGAGATGGCCGCGTTTGCGGGTGTCGCATGTTCGAGTTCGCGAAGCACTTGCCGGGGATGCATCATCACATGGTCTTCAGCGGCGACCAGTCGGCTCCAATCATCTTGTTCCGACGTCCACTCATTGAGTTCTTTTTCCCACGACTGCTTTTCTTGAGCAATTTCCAATTCCCTTTGTTCCCGATTCTCAAAACAAGCAACTTTTTCCCGATTTTTCAATCGTTCCAGTAAGGCGGAGCTAGCTTCGCCGGCCTGTCCACAGATGCCCACGGCAATTTTCTTGACCAGCCCAATCATACGATGATCTACATCGACTTGAATAATTTTCGCGTTGTTGGGCCAGTATTCCATGCCATGTTGCGGCAGAGTACCAAACGGGCCGAGCCGGGTGCCGAGTGCGACGACGACATCAGCTTTGGAGATGAGTCGCATGCCAGCTTTGGAGCCTTGATATCCGAGTGGCCCACACCACAGTTTGTGACTGGCAGGAAATGAATCGTTGTGTAGATAGCTGTTAACGACGGGTGCCGACAGGTACTCAGCAAGCTCCATGCAGGAGTTAACGGCGTCATCCATGATGACACCACCGCCAGATAGGATGACGGGAAACTCGGCTTCTGCAAGAATTCGTGCGGCATCATCAAGTGCCTGAGTTCCACCACTACCACGTTCAATGACTCGCGGTTCAGGAATTTCGACGTCCACATCGCCATAAAAGTGGTCGCGTGGAATATTGAGTTGCGTCGGACCGTGTTCAGCCATCGCCATATCAAAGCAGCGCCCGGTCAACTCTGCCATTCGGCCGGGACTGTTAACATGGGCCTGATACTTGGTGATTTTTGAGAAAATCGGCAACTGTTCAGTTTCTTGGAATCCACCCAGTCCAATGGTATTGCTACCGGTTTCGGGCGTAATTGCCACAACCGGAGAGTGGGCCCAGTAGGCGGCAGCGATCGCCGTTACGAAATTGGTAATTCCTGGACCATTCTGACCGATACAGACGCCATGTCTACCACTGACACGCGCATAGCCATCTGCCATGTGTGCCGACCCCTGTTCATGGACCGTTGGGATAAATCGAATTCCGGCTGCTGGAAATATGTCCAGTGCATCCATGTAGGCGGAACCGACGATGCCAAACACGTCGGTTACACCGTACGACACCAGAGTTTCGACAAACGCTTCACTTGAAGTCATTTTAGGCATGAATTTGCTCCTTATTTTGCAATGATTGATTTGAGTTGATATCGCGGTTAAACTGCCGCCAGTGCATTTTCGGCAGAAACATATTCGTAGTTGAGACTTGTAGCTACTTCTCGGTACGTCACTTTGCCGTGACAGACATTCAATCCGGCCAGCAGATTGGCATCCTGTAGCAGTGCATCTTTATATCCCAAATTGGCAATACTAATGCAAAATGGTAGGACGACATTATTCAGCGCGTAGGTCGAGGTGCGTGGCACTGCGCCGGGCATGTTGGTAACGCAGTAGTGAGTGACGTCGTGCGTTTGATAAACCGGGTCGGAATGAGTCGTCGGTCGCGAGGTTTCAAAGCAGCCACCTTGATCAATAGCCACGTCGACGACGACTGAATGGGGTCTCATCTGACTGATCATTTCGTCGGTGACCAGTTTGGGGGCGGCCGCGCCAGGGATGAGCACCGCACCGATAACCAAATCAGCGTCAGTTACGTGTTTTTCAAGCATACTACGGGTCGAATAGACGCCATTGGTTGAACGTCCGAATTGCGTCCAGTGGTGATCTAAAACTCGGACGTTGCGATCGAGTACCCACACATCAGCACCCATACCCACGGCAATGTGGGTGGCATGAGTGCCCACAACGCCACCACCGATCACAACAACTTTGGCCGGTTCGACGCCCGGCACCCCGCCGAGCAGCATACCGGAACCGCCGTGCGGACGTTCCAAGCACCAGGCACCCTCCTGAACGGCCATTCGGCCGGCGACTTTGGACATCGGTGCGAGAATTGGTAACGTGCCATTTTCATCCGTAACCGTTTCATAGGCAATGCACACCGCGCCGCTCTCTACTAGGTCGCGCGCCTGGTCCGGGTCGGGTGCCAAATGCAGGTAGGTGAACAGAATCTGATTTTCCTTTAACATGGCTCGTTCGGGTGCGAGGGGTTCTTTAACTTTTACAATCATATCTGCGCTGTTAAATACTTCTTCCGCCGTACCAACTACTCTGGCGCCTACTTTGTAATAATCATCATCGCTGGCGCTGATGCCGACGCCGGCATTTGATTCGACGATGACTTTGTGCCCCATCTCGGTCAATTCTCGTACACTTTCCGGCACGAGTCCCACCCGATATTCATCAGTTTTAGTCTCTTTCGGTACTCCAATTTCCATGTTGTTTTCTCTCGATCTTGATGTGCAATCCATTTACTTCGAAAAAGTGCAATAATGATATTGTATTCGTCCATTGATTCAGACTGAAATTGATGATCAAAGCGAGAATGGTGACACACACAAAAGTGAAAAGCAGAATGCCAAGTATTGGCATTTACCTTATAATTTTTTGGAGATATTGGGTAATGGTTTATTGACGTTAGTTGACAATAAGCACGTCTGGACTCGAATCACGCTCCGGTTATTTCTTACTTCGGGCTGAAAGAGCCATGATGATTGCATTGGCATGGAGTTGAGAGTCTGCCATTATCGAACAGTAATGACATGCGGAATCAAATCACAAGCCAACTGAAACTTCCGATCGGCACCGCCGCCTTCGGAAACATCAGACGAAGAGACTTCTACTATGTGGACAAGACAGCTCACATACAGAAGTTATTTGATGATGGAGAATATTATTTTCTGTCCCGCCCGCGGCGGTTTGGCAAGACGCTGCTGGTTGATACGATGCAGGATCTGTTCGAAGGGAACGAAGAACTGTTTCGTGGTCTTCACATCCATGATCGCTGGGACTGGGAGGTCGAGTATCCGGTGGTGCGGCTGAGTTTTGGTGGCAGTTTCAACAAACCCGGGCTCGTAGAAAGTCGAATCATGAGTCAACTGTCGAGGACTGAGAAGTTTGCCGGTCTTGAATCGTCAACTCCAGCTCACACTGCCCCGGACCGTCTGTGGGAGCTCGTTCAAGATCTTTACCAACACACCGGCCAGCAGGTAGTGATTCTGGTGGATGAATATGACCGACCGATTTTGGATGTGATTGAGGATGAGGCGATGGCGCGGGCGAACCGTGATTATCTGCAGGGTGTTTACAGCATCATCAAAGACTGTGCCCGCCAACTTCGTTTCGTGTTCGTCACCGGGGTGAGCATGTTTTCCAAGGTTAGTCTGTTTTCGGGACTCAACAATCTGAAGGACATCAGTCTGGATCCGCAGTATGCCACCATCTGTGGCTATACGGATGACGACATTGATACGGTGTTCGCGCCGGAACTGGCCGGATTGGACCGTAATGAAATTCGCCGATGGTACAACGGTTACAACTGGCTGGGCGAGAACCAGAACCGGGACAAGGTCTACAATCCGTACGACATACTGGAACTGTTCAACTCAAAGAAGTTCAAACCTTACTGGTACAAGACCGGGACCCCGAAATTCTTGTTCCGGAAACTGCTACAGGCGGAGACCAGTCTGCATGAACTGGAACGATGCATCATCACCGAGCATGAATTGTCGAAGCTGGATGTGGGTGAAGTTGGTCTGGAGGCACTGTTATTTCAAACCGGCTATCTGACCATCGTGTCAGAGGAACAGGTGGGTTTCAAAACCCTGTACACCTTGGATTATCCCAATAACGAGGTGCGCCAGAGTCTGAGCGATGGTCTGCTGGGGCACTTGGGACAGTCCGGAGGTGAGTCGACTGAATGGGGCCTGAAACTGTGTGAACTGCTCCGGTGCAATCATTTTGATCAATTTGCCGAGCACCTGCACTCACATCTGTCGGGTATTCCATATCACTGGCAGAACAGCATCGCGCTGGCACGTTTTGAGGCGTGGTATGCGGGTCTGACATATATGCTTTTCCAGGCAGTCGGCGTGGAGGTGAAGGCGGAAGAGGCATCCAGTCGGGGACGTTCAGATCTGGTGATTCTGTATGGTGGACAGGTATTCGTGCTGGAGTTGAAGGTGGCGACGCGCGAAGGGCAAGTGGAGAAGAAGTTGAATCAGGCGCTGGTGCAGATACGCAAGCGCGGCTATGCGGACAAGTATCGGCATCGGGAGGAACCGATCCACCATCTGGCGGTGGTGTTCGGTTGGAAAGAACTGAATCGGGTGGCGATCAAAACAGAGAGTGCCTGATATGACCTCGCGGACTACCGCGATTCACTCCGAAAAATCTGCGGATCTTGATTGATGAGTCCATCCTTTTCTGCAACCGACAACGGATTTTGGCAGTGCGATATGAAGACCGACAGTTGGTCGCAATGCCGCACGCAACTTGGTGACTGGACATGATTACGACTCAACGATTGGATGTTTTCTCTCCCCCTTCTCGTTAGACTCCATCTGGGTTGAAATCAATGCAGCATTGATGTTGCATCAGTGAATTTGAGCGGACAGAATTGAGCGTTCAAAATTCGAGGTTCACCACTGGGAAAACCGCGTATTGACATTGTATGATCGCCATATAATATCAGATTGCCAGTGTAGTTGATTATTTACAGCGTTGAGACTCCAATGTTCTTGTTCATCTCAGTCGGCGGCGCTGAAAAAACCAGGATATTGCATTGATATGAAACTGAAAGTCTGACGTCATTCGAATAGTGGAATGCGGAATCAAACCATCAGCCAGCTGAATCTGCCGATCGGAGATGCGGCCTTGCGCAATCTCCATGAAGATGGCTGTTATTATGTGGACAAAACACCGCACATCCGTCGGCTGATTGATGGTGGTCGATACTATTTTCTGTCGCGCCCACGGCGGTTCGGCAAGACGCTGCTGGTGGACACGATGCAGGAACTGTTCGAGGGCAATGAAGAACTGTTTCGCGGCCTTCACATTCACGACCGCTGGGACTGGGAGGTCAAGTATCCGGTGGTGCGGTTGAGTTTCGATGGTGGCTACGACGAGCCGGCCGAGCTCGGCAAGGACATCATTGAGCAGTTGGAACGGGTTGAATGCCATTATGGGTTGCCGCCGGCGGTGAGTTCGGACTCCGGTCCGCGGCGTCTGCGAAACCTATTGGATCGTCTGTATCATGCGACTGGACGGCAGGTGGTGATTCTGGTGGATGAATACGACTCCCCCATTCTGTCGGTGCTGGAAAATGAAGATTTGGCGCGTACCAACCGCGATTATCTGCAGGTATTTTACCGAACCCTCAAAGGCTGTGCCCGCTACATTCGTTTCGTGTTCGTCACCGGGGTGAGCATGTTTTCCAAGGTCAGTTTGTTTTCGGGGCTCAACAACCTGAAGGATATCAGTCTGCATCCGCAGTATGCCATCATCTGTGGTTACACGGATGACGACATTGACACGGTGTTCGCCCCGGAACTGGAAGGCTTGGACCGCGGTGAAATCCGCCGGTGGTACAACGGTTACAACTGGCTGGGCGAGAACGAGGAACGAGACAAGGTCTACAACCCGTACGACATTCTGGAACTGTTCGATTCAAAGAAGTTCGAGCCCTACTGGTACAAGACTGGCACCCCAAAATTTCTGTACCGAAAACTGATGCAGGCGGAAATCAGTCCGCATGAACTGGAACGGCGCATTATCGCCGAGCATGAGGTGTCGAAGTTGGATGTGGGTGAAGTCGGATTGGAGGCACTGCTATTTCAGACCGGCTACCTGACTATCGTGTCAGCGAAGCAGACTGGTTTCAAAACCATGTACACTCTGGACTACCCCAATGACGAGGTGCGCCAGAGTCTGAGTGACGGTCTGCTGGTGCACATGGGGCAGTCGAGTGGTGAGCTGTCTGTCTGGGGACTGAAGCTGTGTCAACTGCTCAGGAGCAATGAATTCGACAAATTTGCCGAACACCTGCATTCACATCTGTCGGGTATTCCGTATCATTGGCAGAACAGCATCGCGCTGGCGCGTTTTGAGGCGTGGTATGCGGGTCTGACGTATATGTGTATTCAGGCGGTGGGCGTGGAGGTGAAGGCGGAAGAGGCGACGAGTCGGGGGCGTTCGGATCTGGTGATCCTGTATGGTGGGCAGGTGTTTGTGCTGGAGTTGAAGGTGGCGACGCGCAAAAGGGAGGTGGAGAAGAAACTGAATCGGGCGCTGGTGCAGTTGCGCAAGCGCGGCTATGCGGACAAGTATCGGCATCGAGGGGAGCCGATCCACCATCTGGCTGTGGTGTTCGGTTGGAAAGAACTGAAGCGGGTGGCGATCAAAACAGAGAGTACCTGATATAAAATTGAAACTTGTTTCCCTTACCAATTGAACAAAGAGAGTTGAGACCATGCGTTTAAACCATCAGTCTATGGAAAGCCTGTGGATGCCTTTCACGAACAACCGCGATTTCAAATCAAATCCGCGGATTGTCGCACGGGGCGAGGGTGTATATCTTTACACACCGGAAGGCTTGCCCATCATAGATGCCTCGTCTGGCCTGTTCTGTTGTGCGGCCGGCCACAGTCGACCGGAAATTGCCGATGCAGTACACCAACAGTTGAAAACTTTATCTTATACAGCGCCATTTCAACTGGGGCATGAACTGTCATTCGAATTAGCCCATCGACTCACCCAACTGACACCCGATGGGATGAACCGAGTCTTTTTCGTCAATTCCGGTTCGGAAGCCGTCGACACTGCAATCAAAATTGCATTGGCTTTCCACTACGTTCGCGGTGAAGGCCAACGACAACGATTAGTGTCAAGGGAGCGAGCCTATCACGGTGTCAATCTAGGAGGCACCAGCCTGAGTGGCATGGTCAAGAATCGACAGGCCTTTGGAGTGGGGCTGGCCGGTGTTGCACACCTCCGCCACACCTGGTTACCAGAGAATCGCTATCATCGGGGTCAACCAGCAGTTGGTGCTTATCTGGCCGATGATCTGGAAAGAATGGTGGAAAATTTCGGTGCTGATACGATTGCCGCTTGTTTTGTCGAGCCAATCGCGGGGTCTACCGGGTGTCTGGTGCCGCCGGTTGGTTATCTCGAAAGACTGCGGGAAATCTGTGATCGATATAACATACTGTTGGTATTTGATGAGGTGATCTGTGGTTTCGGACGTACGGGAGAACCTTTTGCGGCGCAGACCTTTGGTGTAACACCAGACCTGATGACGCTCGCCAAAGCATTGACCAATGCGGCCCAGCCCATGGGTGCGATTGTTGTTTCCCAGCAGGTCCACGATACGATTGTCAATGCCGCTCCTGATCGAGCTATTGAATTGTTTCATGGTTATACCTACTCAGGGCATCCGGCGGCTTGTGCTGCCGGTCTGGCGACCTTGGACATCTACCGGGATGAACAGTTGTTTGAACGCGGAAAATCACTTTCCGGTTATTTCCAGAATGCGATTTTTGAGTTGCAGGAACTTGACATCGTCGCTGACATTCGCGGTTACGGGATGATTATGGGCATTGATCTCAAACCGGCAGATATGCCAGGCAGCGTGGGCGTTTCGGTACAGAAAAAACTGTTTCACGCTGGGTTACATGTTAAAGCAACCGGCGATGCATTAATCGTTGCACCTCCCTTGATTGCTACGGCAGCTCATGTTGATGAAATCTGCATCAAATTGAGGACCGTTTTACAGCATTCATCTGCTAAAGTTTGAACAAAAAATTGCATTTTCAAGATTTTTTTCTATAATTTCGCCACATAGCAGATAAACTTGATTCAAATGAATGCTGATTCAACATTTTGCCAAGTGTGAGTATTTAATTGGAGTATTTTTGTAAGGAGGTTATTTCATTATGAAAACTCAGTCAATCGGCAGCATCAGCCGCCGAAAATTTATTAAAACCAGTGTTGCTGTGAGCGCAGTAGCAGTGGGACCATGGGTGATCAACTCAAAAACCCTAGCCTCGTCGGGTGAATTAAACGTAATGATGTGGTCGGATTATCTTCCTGAAGATTTTTTGGCACAGTTCAAAGATGAAACTGGCATTACCGTCAACTATACCGGCATTGGGTCCAACGAAGAAATCATCAACAAAATGAAAGCGACGAAAGGGAAAGGTGTTGACATTTGCAGTCCAACAAACATCCGTTCTGGACAGTGGATTAATCTGGACCTGTTGCAACCTTGGGATTATGACCGCATTGCCAACATTGGCAACGTTAATCCTGCCATGCTATCGGTCGGTGGTAAAGAGTGGAATTTTGGTGATGCAGGGTCACATTGGTTGCCACACATTTGGGGTACCGAAGCCATCTCCTGGCGAACCGACCTCTACTCACCTCCCGGCGGCGAACCTAGTTATGGTAACATCTGGGATGGTTCCGCTGAGGGAAATACCATGATTCGACCTCATTCCGGCATGCTTGGTGCCGGTCTTTATATGGAAACCATCGGTGAATTGGCCCCTGGTGATGTCTGGCGAGCCTATGAGAGCGAGGATGCTATGCGACCCGTGTGGGAAAAAATCGCAAATTTCTGCATCGCTAACAAATCCCAGATCAAATTGTTCTGGAACGATGCAGATAGCCAGAAAAATGGCTTTCTGAACGATGGCGTACTTGTGGGTCAAACGTGGGATGGGCCGCCACTGGCCATGAAAACGGAAGGTGAGCCAGTTCACTATCAGGCACCAAAAGAAGGAGCCATGGCGTGGGTTGACGGCATGTCCCTTTCCAAGGCTTCGAGTAACATTGATCAAGCGTATGTTTTCGTTGATTTCTGTTTCCTGAAAGAACCGGCAGGTCGGGCCATTGACACACATGGCTATAATTCAGCCATTGTTGGTGCCGACGCCTTTGCCGGTGATGAGTACAAGAAGAATTTCTCTGAGGCTTATCCTGGTAAAGCACTTGCCAACTTGAATCCTTGGCCGGCTGAACCGCAATGGTATGCAGATGTGCGAACGGAATATCGAAACAAGTTTGTGAATGCCTGATTCCTAAAACGATCTGAAAGTTCAGCGCCTGTTTTGACCGGCGCTGAGCTTGCAACACCCCCTGAGATAGGAGGTACTGACGATGAGTGCTGATGTACAACTTGAAGCGGTTTGGATCCGATTTGGAGATTTTGTCGCCGCTCGAGATGTCAATCTTC
The DNA here is from genome assembly GCA_965116205.1 of Arenicellales bacterium. Lineage (GTDB taxonomy): Bacteria > Pseudomonadota > Gammaproteobacteria > Arenicellales > JAJDZL01 > JAJDZL01. The sequence continues at coordinate 2,296,816 of OZ220493.1, forward strand.
ACATCAAGGGTGGCGAATTCTTCACTATTCTAGGTCCATCCGGCTGTGGAAAAACGACTCTGTTGCGCGCCGTTTCCGGTTTTTTAACGCCGTCTGAAGGTAACGTGCTGATCGGCGGTGACAATATGGCGGGCATCGGGCCCAACCGTCGTCCTACTGCCCTTATCTTTCAGAATCTCGCCCTGTTTCCGCTGATGACAATCTGGGAAAACATCACTTTTTCGTTGGAAGTCAAAGGAGTTGGCAAAGCAGAGCGTCGCAAACGTGCCGACGAACTGCTCGAACTGATTGCCTTGCCGGGGCAAGGCGACAAGATGGTGAGTGAACTATCGGGTGGCCAGAAACAACGTATTGCCATTGCTCGCGCATTGTGTGCACAGCCACAGGTTCTGTTATTGGATGAACCACTCAGCGCGCTTGACTTGAAACTGCGCCAACACATGCGTACCGAGCTGCGAGCGATTCAACAGCAGGTTGGTATTACTTTCATTTACATTACTCACGACCAGGGCGAAGCGCTGACTATGTCTGATAACGTAGCAGTGATGCGTGAAGGTGTGGTTGAACAGGTAAGTGACGGTACTACCATTTACGATGAACCGGACACCTCCTTTGTGGCTTCCTTTGTTGGTGAAAACAACCGATTCGTCGGTAAAGTGGAAAATATTTCAGATGGCTTTGCCGAAATTCACGCACCGGAAGGAAAAATTCGCGCCCGGTGTAGCAAAAATTCGGCATCAACGGTGAGTGTTGGTGACGACGCCTTTGTTTTCGTGCGACCCGAATCCTTTCAGTTCGTCAATGGTCAAACCATGGATAACCAGTTCGATGCAAGTGTCTTTCATGAAGAATTTGAAGGTAACTTATGGCAGGTTTTTCTTGACATTGGTACGACCGAAAAGCGAGTCAAAATGTCTTATGTGAATGATGGTTCCGTGCAATCACATCATGGTGAAAAAAATGTATCGATTGGTTTTTCTAGTCAGGCGGCCATCGTACTTCCTGAAGGGCCTTTAGCGGCGGAATAGTATTCCGATGTAGCCATGAGTTTTGTAAATTATTGGCGAGATTTCTTTTTACGAAACGGTACGGCTGTAGCGCTATTTCTGATCATCGCAGTCGGGGTTTGGCTGTTCATGATGATTATTCTGCCACAGTTGTTCATGCTGGATTTCTCCATTCGTGCCAATGTACCGCCGCCTCTGTACGGTACCGAAGAACACTACTATACGCTGGAACACTACAAGTACATGCTGTTCGGTAGCGCGCAGTCGACCGACTCCTTCAATACTATTGATTTAACCGTTTTCTTCCGCACCATCGGTGCGGCCATCTTCGTTACGCTTATTGACGTCGCTCTGTGTTACCCGATCGCCTATTTTTTAGCGCACTCTGCCACCGGCGGCTGGAGTCGACTGATGGTACTGTCGTTGATCGTGCCATTCTGGATTAATGAAATTTTGCGCGCCTTTGCGTTCAAAATCATTTTTGGTTCGACCGGTGTGATCAATAATTTCCTGCTTTCTATTGGAATTCTTGATCAACCTTATGATTTCATCCGCAACGATATTGCATTGTGGGCCGGCTTGAGTTATGCTTTTATTCTGCTGATGATTTTTCCGATCTACAATGCCATAGAAAGTCTGGATAAAAATCAAATTGAAGCAGCCCGCGACTTGGGAGCACCTTGGTGGCGGATTCATTGGCGAGTTGTTGTGCCTCATGCAAAACCGGGTATCTCATCGGGATGCACAATGGTATTCATGTTAACTGCTGGTGCGTTGGCGGCACCGCAGATTTTGGGTGGTCCGAGCAGCCTGTGGTTTACGCAGATCATTTATCAGGGTTTTAATCAGGCCGGTAATTGGGCAAGAGGTTCGGCCTACGCCATCATCCTGCTACTCTCCTGCATTGTACTCGTGCTGGTAATGATGAAAATCGCCAAAGTGAAGTTTGGTGAAATGATGAAATGATTCAGGGACGTGTACAACAGATCTTAGTTCTTGGCTTCGTCTGCCTGTTTTTCCTTTATCTGTTTGGTCCATTGATCGTAATGGGTATGACTGCATTTAACACGTCGAATTTTCCAAGGGTATCACCATGGGACTGTTTCACAGTTGAGTGGTTTGATGTTCTGATGCAGGATGCGCGTCTGATCGCTGGCGTCAGGAACAGTGTGTTCATTGGTTTGGGTGTAGTCGTACTGGCTGTGCCAATAGGGCTGGCCGGTGCGCTGATGCTCATGCAGGTCAGACCTCGCATTCGCCCTTGGTTATATACGGTTACCATTGCGCCGATTCTGGTGCCTGGTGTGGTGCTTGGAATTTCGACCCTGCTTTTCTGGGACCGCATTGGATTAATGTTAGGTGCGACTGAAAACTCAATATTTTACGATGGCATTTTTCTGACAATCGTTGGGCAGGCTACGTTCATTTCTGCTTATGCCATGTTGATTTTTATCGCTCGTCTGCAGCGTTTCGATCCGGTTCTTGAGGAAGCGGCATTGGATTTGGGTGCCACTCACACGCAGACCTTTCGTAAAGTTCTTTTACCCTTTTTAGCGCCGGCGATTGGTTCCGCGGCTGTGTTAGCATTTCTGGCTTCGTTTGAAAATTACAACACGACGATTTTCACGATTGTTTCGAGTAGTACTCTGACAACCGTGTTGGCTAGTAAAGTTCGTTATGGTATAGATCCGTCAATCAGTGCATTGGCAGTAGCGATTGTGTTCCTGACTTTGGTTGCAGCGGTCATTTTTGAAATTTCCAAACGCCGTGAAACGCGTCGATCTAAGGCGCAAAAAGCAGTCGCTCGAGGTGAGGCAATTGCAACAAAAAAACAAAGGTCTTTTTTTACAGAACCAGCATTGATCATGTTCGTTTTGATTGTCGTCGCCGGTTTAGGCACGATTTATTTTTCCGGCACACTCGGTGTTGAAGAGTGTAAAGCGGCGGTCAAGGAACAGCGACAAAAGGAAATCCAACGACGCGTGGAAAAACGACAGCAGCAACAGATGTTCCAGTCGGCTGTGGATGTACAAGGACAACAGCCAGAGACATCATCCCAAACCAATGAAGGATCAGATGTTTCAGCGGTTGGCACCGAAGGATATCAGGGAATATTTGCCCCGCAAAATCTACAGGGTGAGATAGAAGAAGAATCGGTTACCGGGACTGAAGGCTATCAAGATGTCTTCAATCCGGAAAATCTGTTCGACGGTTCTCAATCAGAATCGGGTGGAAACTGAGTTTTCTCAAGTATTGAGATTAATAACAGACCTAATTCAGATGGTATTAGGTATTTCCGAATCCATCGTCAAAAAATTCAATGAACTCGTCATCTTGCTCGTCAGGTTTCGCCGCATCCTGAACGATTACACCGAGTTGGCTGAATATCGCTCAACGTATTTGCATCCACTTTTCAGCCGAGTGAGTCATTGCGTTTGACACGCGAAGCGGCGTCCAATCTTCTGTTTTTCCTAGTAATCACATTACACTTCCGGTGAAAAGCCTGTTCTTGAGTTTTGCCTTTCTGTGACGATGCAGAGCTAAGGTTGTGAGTGAGCTAAATCTGTTATAATCGTTAACTAGTTTTGTGAGTTAGTCGAAAGCCGTATGGAGGCTACAACAATCATGGATATGCAAGTTAAAGAAAATCTATATCACTTCATTAACGGTAGGCGAGTTGAGGGAATCAGTGGTAGAACGGGTGATATCTATAACCCGGCCATTGGTGAGGTTGTTAAACAGGTACCCTTGGCTAATGCCGAAGAGGTGGGATCTGCGATTGAAGTGGCTGCGGCGGCGCTGCCAGATTGGTCAGCGATGCCGCCAGCAAGTCGGGCACAGGTCATGTTTTCCTTTCGAGAAATCGTTAAGAATAATATCAATGAACTCGCAGCAGCTCTGTCGTTAGAACATGGCAAAACACTCGAAGATGCTAAGGGATCTATCGGCCGCGGACTTGAAGTGGTTGAATTTGCCTGTGGTATTCCGCAGTTGCTTAAGGGTGAGATGTCTGAACGTGTGGCTAGAGGTGTGGAGAGCTATTCAATCCGTCAACCGGTTGGTGTATGTGCTGGAATCACTCCTTTTAATTTTCCGGCGATGGTGCCGATGTGGATGTTTCCGGTGGCCATCGCCTGTGGCAATACCTTCGTACTCAAGCCGTCAGAGAAAGATCCAACCTGTCCATTGATGCTTGCGCAGATGATGCAGGAAGCCGGTCTTCCTGATGGAGTTCTTAACGTGATCAATGGAGACAAGGAGGCAGTAGATACACTACTCTCGCACCCTAAAGTCGCGGCAGTCAGTTTTGTGGGTTCGACGGCAGTAGGAGAGTACATTTACCAGACCGGTTGTAAACATGGTAAGCGTGTTCAGGCACTGTGTGGTGCAAAAAATCACATGGTGGTAATGCCGGATGCAGATATGGATCAAGTCGTTGATGCAGCCATTGGCGCCGGTTATGGTTCCGCTGGTGAGCGCTGTATGGCCATCTCCGTCATCGTCGCAGTCGGCGATGAGACCGCTGACGAATTGATTGAACGATTGAAACCACGGGTTAAAGACTTGGTGGTTGGACCATATACGAAGGACGACGCTGAGATGGGACCACTGGTTACGCCGGACCATTATGCAAAAGTCAAGTCGTACATTGATCTGGGTGAGTCAGAAGGTGCCGATCTTGTTGTTGATGGGCGCGCTTTCTCATTGTCAGGATATGAGAATGGCGCATTCTTGGGTGGCTGTCTGTTTGACCATGTAAAACCGGATATGAAAATCTACACCGATGAAATTTTCGGACCAGTATTGAGTATTGTACGAACGGACAGTTATGACGAAGCGGTAAACTTGGTTAGCGAACATGAGTACGGTAATGGTGCGGCGATATTTACACGGGATGGCGGCCGTGCACAGCATTTCATTTCGAATGTAAGGATCGGGATGGTTGGTGTCAACGTGCCGATTCCAGTACCAGTCGCCTATCACAGCTTTGGCGGTTGGAAACGGTCACTGTTTGGTGATCACTACATGCATGGCCCCGAAGGAGTGCGCTTCTACACCCGGATGAAAACGGTGACTGCGAGGTGGCCAGAAGCAATTGAATCGGGTGCCAGGTTTCATTTCAAACGTGGTAGCGAAGACCACTGATACCTCGCCAGATAATGATGGCAGGTCGGATTGATCGTTATTACGTAGCGCGACCGATCAATTTGACCCATTCATACAACTTTAACTAACCCAGTCTCAGGTTGTCAATCAGCCGCACGTTGCCAATTTTGACGGCAATCAATGCGATGGCATGGTTGATAATACCCACCGGGGAGGCCGCTTGCCAATCGTATGGGTCTCGTACATCGGCATACTCTATTTTGATGGGTGGTAATAAGTGACCGGCCATGGTTGTTCGCAGTTGGTCGCAATCGCGGCAGTCTGAATTCCATGCGTTTTTAGCAGCTAACAAGGCTTGATAAATATGGCCAGCTAGTTCTATTTCCCTCGCAGAGAGTAATGTATTTCTAGACGATAGTGCCAGTCCGTTTTCATCGCGAACTGTTTGACCGGTTCGAATTTGAGGAAAGCCCAATCGCTTAGCGAGATCTTGAACGACAAGTGTCTGTTGATAATCCTTAAGCCCGAAGTAAGCGCGGCAGTCACCAACAAATCTAAACAGTCGATCAACCACGGTGCAGACTCCTTCTAAGTGCCCGGGGCGAAATGTTCCCTCAAGCCCTTGCGCATATCGCCCGGCGTCCAAAAGTTCAACATCCTCAATGGCAACGGCTTCTGGAAACATATCGCGATGGGTGCCGCTGAACACCATGTTACAGCCGACTTTCTCCAGCAGGCGATGATCTCTTTCCCGATCACATGGGTAACTGACATAATCGTCGGGTTCATTGAACTGTAGGGGATTGACAAAAATGCTGGCGCAGGAGACATCATTTTCTTTATTGGCAAGCTCAAGAAGTGACAGATGCCCTTGATGAAGGGCCCCCATGGTGGGAACAAAACCGATGGTTCGCTGAAGTCTGCGCTGTTCCTGACACCATTGGAATGCGAAAACCGGATTATTCAGAATGGTCAGCACCAGCTTGCTACGATTATTATTTCATAGTCAGTAGAATTTTACCGATATGAGAGCCAGAATCAATGTGTTCGTGTGCTTGGCGCACTTGATCCATGGTGAAAATTGAGTCAATAATGGGTTTGATTTTGCCTTCATTGAGAAGCGGCCAGACGAATTGATGTAACTCATTGGCAATTTCAGATTTCTGTTCAACGGATTGTGGCCGTAGCGTAGATCCGGTGACCGTTAATCGCTTCGTCATAATCGGCAGAACATTGATCTGTGCTCTGATTCCACCTTGAGTTGCGATAATGACCATGCGACCATTGACAGCAAGGCATTTTAAGTTTTTTGAGAAATATTCTCCGGCAATGATGTCCAAGATGAGATTGACCCCTTCACCATCTGTCCAGCGCTTCACTTCCTCAACAAAATCTGTATTTCGGTAGTTGATGGCAAAATCTGCACCCATGTCAATACAGGCTTGACATTTGTCGTCGGTGCCGGCAGTTACACAGACTTCAGCACCAAATACTTTGGCCAATTGAACTGCGGTTGATCCAATACCGCTACTGCCACCATGAATCAGACACTTCTCACTGGGCTGAAGTTTGCCGCGCATAAATAAATTCGCCCACACCGTAAAGCAGGTTTCTGGTAATGCAGCTGCGTCGATCAATGACATACCTATTGGAATAGGCAGACAGGAAGTGGCCGGCGCGGTGCAGAACTCCGCATATCCGCCGCCGGTCAAAAGTGCACAGACTTCATCACCGACGCTGATGGCAGTCACATCGGCTGCAACATTAACAACAGTACCTGAAACTTCAAGGCCCAACAGGTCGGATGCGCTGGGTGGAGGAGGGTACTGTCCGTTGCGTTGCATTACATCGGCACGATTCATACCGGCCGCGGCAACTTCAATGAGAACTTCACCTGAGTTGACAGTGGGCACCGGTCGCACGCCGGTCTGGAGCGCTTCGACACCACCGGGTTCGGGCACCTCAATGACTCGCATCATTTTTTCAGGCATGGTGATTTTTTCTCAAGTTGGACTTGTAGCGTGATATCTTGTTAACATAAGAAAGATTAAAACGCTTTAACATGGATATTTCATCGTCATTCAGTTTCCTGACTACTCGACCCGGCGAACCAACAACGAGGCTGTTATCAGGGATGATTTTGCCATCCGCCACCAGTGTGTTGGCGCCGATCAGACAATTCTTACCAATCACCGCATTGTTGAGCACCACTGCGCTGATGCCGATCAAACCACCATCTTCAACCGTGCAACCATGCAGCATGGCTTGATGTCCGACGGTAACATTCGCACCAATATTCAGTGGGCAACCCGGATCGGTATGTAACACACAACAATCCTGTATATTGGTATCATTACCCACGGTAATTCGCTCGTTGTCGCCTCGCAAAACAGCATTGAACCATATCCCAACGTTATTGTTGAGTACGACGTCCCCAATGACTGCCGCCCCCGGTGCGATGTAGACATTGTCACCGCATTGCGGTGTTCCGTTATCTAGCGAATAGGTAATCATCTGCTGAGTGGGAATAGAGCATTAAAGAGTTTGTGGTTTCTGAATAATAGACCTTTGACGAGTTGCGCGGCGGCTGGACTGAGACGTTCTGATAAAGACTGCTTGAGCACGTACTTCACTTCATAAATGTTAGACTTTTGACTGGCTTCGAGCAGATAATCGTCACTAGTGCGCAGCTCATCCACGAGATTGAGATCAAGAGCTTGACTACCATACCAATGTTCGCCAGTTGATATTTTATCCACATTAAGTTGCGGACGATTCTGGCTGACAAAATTCTTAAACAGAGAATGAGTCTCCTGAATTTCTTCCAATAATTTTGCTTTACCTTTGGCGGTCGGTTCACTGAACATGCCGACGGTGCGCTTGTACTCACCTGCCGTATACTCTTGAAAATCAATATCGTGTTTTTCAAGCATTCGATGAAAGTTGGGAAACTGTGCCAGTACACCAACCGATCCGACTATGGCAAAAGGTGCCGCGATGATTTTATCGGCGACACAGGCCATCAGATACCCGCCACTGGCAGCTACCTTATCAACGGCAACAGTCAGTGCAATGTTCTTATCTTTGATGCGTTGCAGTTGTGATGCCGCAAACCCGTATCCATGTACGACACCTCCTCGACTTTCAACATTGATAACGATTTCATCGGTGGGTTGCGCGACAGTCAGGATCGCAGTGATTTCTTCGCGCAGACGATCAATTTCTGAAGCTTCCAAGTCGCCTTTGAATTTGCAAACATAAATATGATTTTTTTCTTTACCGGCATCAACTTTGCCTTTGTCTGATGATTTATGTTCTTTTTTCTGTTTTTTTAATTGATCCTTAAACTCCTTTTTTGGTAGTTGTGCCGCATTGATGGTGTTGGACATGTTTTCGTAACGGCGATTGATGTGATTCACTTCCAAGTGTTCTTTTTGGTGTTGACGCTGTCTAACTGCAAGGGCAGAAATTAGCATAATCGGAATCACGATGGCTAGGATCACGATCAATGTCTTGGCAAAGAAAAGTAAAAATTCGACGAGATATTCCATAGTTGTTCAGTTGGTGATGGTTGGTTATACAAATGTATTTGGGTTATGATGGCGACCCATCATGTGGTATTGATATCGTCATCAATGGGTATATCTGGAACCCACATATATCCATCAGTATCCTGCAGATAACATTCCCGAAGTCCATGTGGTTTGTTAGCGGGTTCTGCGAAGACCATGTATCCGAAATGATGGGCTCTCTCAGCCGCCGTATCCGGATTGCAACCATGCAGGCGAAATTCCGCACCAACGCCTCGCCTATTAGTGCGTGCAACGAGATCGAATATTGGATTTTCAAGATAAGTATGATCCGCATGCATCATCCACTCGGCATCATAAGCTCGTAACACGGCGATATCAGGATCTGAGAAAACAATATCTGCACCGAGCACCTGGGTTTGAAACTTTACCGCTGCGTCAATGCTTCGAACCAATAGGTTAATAGTCAGGTTCCGCAGCGAACGTCCATACTCCGGTGCTGACATCCATGGCTCAATTTGGCTGAGTTTCATGATCAATTCTTGGTTGGTTCATATTTCTTTTTCCACGTGTCTCGTAAAGTGACAGTGCGATGGAAAACCGTCTCCTGTGTATCGCTACCTTGCGAGGCCAAGACGAAATACCCACACCGTTCAAACTGAAATTTGCTACCTGACGCTGCTGAGGCAATGGCCGGCTCAACCATGGCATGCTTAATCTGCAGTGAGTGCGGATTGATCAGCTCAGAAAAACTGCGCGTTTTTTGGTTGCCCGGGTCGGTAACGGTGAACAGCCGATCGTAGAGTTTGACTGTGGTGCGAATGGCGTCAGGTTGGGAAACCCAGTGAATGGTACCTCTTACTTTACGTCCATCCGGAGCAAAACCTCCGCGACTCGCCGGGTCATAGCGACATCGGATCTCTAGAATTTTTCCGCTGCGGTCTTTGATTATTTCGGTGCAGGTGATAAGATAGGCGTATCGTAGTCGAACTTCCGTTCCTGGTGCCAGTCGAAAGAATTTCTTAGGGGGAGTTTCGAGGAAGTCACTGCGGTCAATGTAGATTCGCTTGGTGAAGGGAATCTTACGACTGCCCAGTTCGGGGCGCTTCGGGTGATTCTGAGCTGACATCCAATCGGTATGCTCGTCCGGGTAGTTCTCTATGACGACCGGCAGTGGATCCAAAACGGCCATCACGCGAGGGGCTGAATGATCCAGGTCTTCGCGAATGCAATTTTCAAGAACACTCAGCTCCACGATATTGACATTTTTGGTGATGCCGACGCGGTTACAGAAATCAAGTATGGAAGCAGGGGTGTACCCCCGGTTGCGTAAGCCGGACAGCGTCGGCATACGAGGATCATCCCAATCGTCTACCAATTTTTCATCGACCAATTGTGTGAGCAGTCGTTTGCTCAACACCGTGTATTCCAAGGACAGTCGTGAGAACTCAGTCTGTTCCGGTCGAGATGGTGTGGATACATTTTCGATGCACCAGTCATACAGTGGTCGGTGGTCTTCAAACTCCATCGTACAAAGGGAGTGTGTGACACCTTCAATGGCATCGGACAGGCTATGAGCAAAATCATAAAGTGGATAAATGCACCACTTGTTGCCGGTAATCGGATGAGATTGATGTAAGATTCGATAAAGCACCGGATCTCGCAGGTTCATGTTGCCGGCGCTCATGTCGATTTTGGCACGTAGAACATGTTCGTTTTCGGCAAATTCACCAGCTTTCATACGTGTGAACAGATCCAGATTTTCTTCAATCGAACGCTCCCTGTACGGACTATTTCGACCGGGTTCGGTTAGTGTGCCGCGAAACTCTCGAATCTGTGTCGGCGGAAGACTGTCAACATAAGCCTTACCATTGTTGATGAGTTCAACAGCGAAAGTGTAAAGCTGATCAAAGTAATCGGAAGCATGTAGGATATTGGCGTCTTTAGCATATCCTAGCCAATGCACGTCATTGATGATCGATTTGACGTAGTCAATGTCTTCTTTGTTCGGATTAGTGTCATCAAAGCGAAAATTGCAGACTCCGTTGTAGTCTTCTGCGATACCAAAATTCAGGCATATTGATTTGGCGTGTCCAATGTGCAGGTGGCCATTGGGTTCGGGTGGAAATCTAGTTACCACGCGCCCGTCATGTTTACCGCTGGCCATGTCACTGTCAATGATTTGCCGGATAAAATTTGATGTTTTCAAATCGTTCAATGGTTGATGGTGGAAAGAATGATAGGATCTGATGAGTGAGGTGCCGGCTACAATAGCCAAGCATTGTCAATTTGAACTTTACAAATAAACTCGATTTAAACTGTTCTTATGAAAATCGCTTTCTTGATGAATCCGTTGGCAACTGTCAAGGCCTACAAGGATACGACTTACTATCTGATGTTGGCTGCACAGGAATGTGGCAACGAAGTCTTTTATTTTAATCAAAATTCTATGCAAGCGGGAAACAATGGGGTCACAGCAGTGATTGAGAAGTTAGAAGTTCATGCCTCCAATAGCCAGCCTTTTTCCCTTCTTGAACGTTATACCGATACTCTTTCCTCAATGGATATTATCTTCGTACGCACGGACCCACCTTTGGATCGACGTTATCTATACGCGACATTGCTGTTGGACCTGATAGGAACTAAGACACTGATTGTTAATCGACCATCTGGAATTCGTAATTGGAACGAAAAACTGGCGGCGATGTTTTATCCGAATCTTACGCCGGCGACTTTGGTTTCTCGAAGCACTCGAGACATTCTGGCATTTATCAAACGACATGAACGCGTAACGCTCAAACCGGTGGATGGTCATGGCGGCAAGGGAATCAAGTTCCTGGCACACGATGGTGTCGACAACGAACTGCAGATTCGACAACTTTCCAAAGAAGAAAGTCACTGGGTGATGGCGCAGGAGTATTTGCCAGATGCAGCGCACGGTGACAAACGAGTATTACTGGTGGAGGGTGAACCCATCGGTGCGGTGCTGCGCGTGCATGCCGAAGGGCAGGAGTTGAACAACTTGGATCAAGGTGGGGAAGCAGTGCCATCTGAATTGGATGAGCGCGATCGGGAGATCTGTGAGGCAATCAAGCCCGGTTTGATCAAGCAGGGGATTTTCTTTTGTGGCATCGACGTCATCGGTGGTCAATTAATTGAAGTGAATGTAACCAGTCCAACCTGCCTCCAGGAGTTGTGTCGTTTTTCGGGCATAGCTCATCACCAGATGATTATTGATAAGCTTACAACGCGGTTGAGAAACAATTAAAGTTCAGTATCCGGCTCGCCCATCCAGCCGGTCAGTTGGATGATGCCGGTCATTATTGATACTAATGTATTTTCGATGCGCGTTTGGTAGGTTCTTAAGTTTTCCAGCTGATTAGCATCACCGAAATCGAAGCCTGGCGATTGGACTATGGCGTCTTCAATCATGGCACTTTTAATTCCTGGATGACCATAAAAGCCGAGACAGTTGTGCTGTACCTGAAACAGCATCGGCCGCCCGTCATTCGATTGCGCTAGGATTTCGGCATTCGGTGGTGCATACGGTGCATCGCGCATGAACGTTACGACTGGATATTCATTGGGTAGATATCCATTCAGAGCATCGTCACGGGTACGATACGCCTGATCAATGCGAAGCGTGAGGTCCATGGGTTCAACGGTACCATGCAGAGCTAGACTGAGTAACTGCGTACCCGTTCCAAAAGCCAATATAGGTTGGTTCTTTCGTAAACAGGAGTCAATAATATTCATTTTATGGTTTAACAATGGCATTTTCGGTGTTGATACCGTACCATAGGGTGCCGCCCCCAACACAATCAGTCCATCTTTGGGCAGTTCGGCCTTGCGAATCCAGTCTTTGTCGTGTGCCGGGCGAACATATCGAAAGCGAATGTTGCGTCCTTCCAGGTGGTCTTCAACCAGTCCCAGATGTTCGGCGTCTGTATTCTGTAAAACTGTGATGGTCTGCATGATGCGCGGGTGACAATTGATTGGAACAAGACTATGTCACTATGGGTGACTGAAGTTTGTAAAAATCATCAAAACAACTGGAGAGTCGGTTGAATAAGTCGGTTAGAGCCTGATTCGAACTGAGTGCACTCTCGGCCTCAGCGAGTAGTGATCTGACTGTAAAACGGGAAATTTTAACTTCAGATCCGCTACGGAATGTTGGATTTTCAAATATCCGTTGCAAAGTCAATACTGACATTCCCAAGCCCCACAGGCAGTGTCGACGGATGCCAGACTGGTGCCGAGGAATCAGTTGAATGTACTGTAAAGCGTTCTGTTGATGACGGTGGGTGATGGCAACGAGTGTAAGTAGCCCATCTATATAACGCCAGTCCGTGTGGTGAGTGGATAAATTACTGAGATCGAAACCGTGACGCTGAAAAACATCTCTAGGAAACCAGCAGACACTGCGCACCTGGTCATCCCAAACATCTTTCAATATGTTGGTCATCTGTAGCGCTTGACCAAAAGAAACTGCAAGTTTAAACAGTCGTTCGTACTCACGTGCGGTATCGGGACAATATTCACAAAACAATTCAGTCAACATTTCCCCCACAACACCGGCAACTGTGTAGCAGTATCGATCAAATTCCGCCAGGTCCTGCAAGCCGGCCAGAGATGCTTTTTCTTGGAACTCTGCCATGCCGCTCGCCATGATGCGGACACATCTTGCCATGGCTCGGCGTTGACTTGGGGTGCAGGCGTGAGTGATACGAATGACTCGCTCGGTGTTGAGAATCAGTTTGCGTTCATCTGACGTCGTTGATATTGACAGTTTGGCGTACAGCTCATCGGTAAAGTGTTGCGGTTTTTCCATTCCTGCAACAATATCAATGAATTGATCGGAGAAATATCTTTTTTGCGCGTGCGACAAAGCCGGCTCATCTTCAATCGTATCGGCGATTCGACAAAGTAAGTAGGCGTTACCGACCACATCACGAAGCCCATCAGGCAATTGTGGAATGGTGAGCGCGAAGGTACGGGACACACCATCTAATGTACGCTTCTGAAATTTCAGATCAGAGGATTTGAACACATCAATAATGAAATATTTTTGGTGTTGCTTTGTTCTACCCGATGTTCTCTGAATCTGAGCCTGTAATTTTCCAGTTGATCCGCTGCCGGTTTTTTCACTGATTTATGTTCTTTCCGTCCGGATCGTTACCCGATTCAGTTCTTTCCAACCGAACACCACCGCCAAATGGTGGATCGGTTCCTCCCGGTGTTGATACTTGTCCGCATCACCGCGTTTGCGTATCTGCACCAGCGCCTGATTCAGCTTCTTCTCCACTTGTCCTTCGCGCGTCGCCACCTTCAACTCCAGCACGAATACCTGTCCACCATACAGAACCACCAGATCCGAACGCCCCCGACTGGACGCCTCTTCCGCCTTGACCTCCACCCCGACTGCCTGGAAAAGCATATACGTCAGACCCGCATACCATGCCTCAAAACGTGCCAGCGCGATGCTGTTACGCCAATGATACGGAATGCCCGACAGATGGGAGTGCAGGTGTTCAGCAAATTGATCAAACTGATTGCACCGCAGCAGTTCACACAGTTTCAGACCCCATTCAGTCGACTCACCTCCGGACTGTCCCAGGTGCCCCAGCAGACCATCGCTCAGACTCTGGCGCACCTCGTTATTGGGATAATCCAAGGTGTACAGGGTTTTGAAACCCATCTGTTCCTCTGACACGATGGTCAGATAACCGGTTTGAAATAACAGTGCCTCCAGACCGATTTCACCCACATCCAACTTCGACAACTCATGCTCGGTGATGGTGCACTGTTCCAGTTCATGCAGACTGGTCTCCGCCTGCAGCAGTTTCCGGAACAAGAATTTCGGGGTGCCGGTCTTGTACCAGTAAGGTTTGAATTTCTTTGAGTCGAACAGTTCCAGTATGTCGTACGGATTGTAAACCTTATCTCGATCCTGGTTCTCGCCCAGCCAGTTGTAACCGTTGTACCACCGGCGGATTTCATCACGGTCCAGTCCGGTCAGTTCCGGCGCGAACACCGTGTCAATGTCGTCATCCGTATAGCCACAGATAGTGGCATACTGTGGATGCAGACTGATATCTTTCAGGTTGTTGAGTCCCGAAAACAGACTCACCTTGGAAAACATGCTCACCCCGGTGACGAATACGAAGCAAAGCTGCTCGGCACAGTCTTTGATGATGCTGTATACACCTTGCAGATAATCACGGTTCGCCCGCGCCATCGCCTCATCCTCAATCACATCCAAAATCGGTCGGTCATATTCATCCACCAGAATCACCACCTGCCGACCGGTGTGTTGGTAAAGATCTTGAACGAGCTCCCACAGACGGTCCGGGGCAGTGTGAGCTGGAGTTGACGATTCAAGACCGGCAAACTTCTCAGTCCTCGACAGTTGACTCA
The DNA here is from genome assembly GCA_965116205.1 of Arenicellales bacterium. GTDB lineage: Bacteria > Pseudomonadota > Gammaproteobacteria > Arenicellales > JAJDZL01 > JAJDZL01. The sequence goes on from OZ220493.1 coordinate 2,311,877, forward strand.
TGATTCGACTTTCTACGAGTCTCGGTTGGTTGAAACTGCCACCAAAACTCAGCCGCACCACCGGATGTTTGACCTCCCAGTCCCAGCGGTCATGGATGTAAAGACCACGGAACAGCGACTCATTACCCTCAAACAGTTCCTTGAGTGTGGAAACCAGCAATGACTTCCCAAACCGCCGCGGACGAGATAGAAAATAGTATCCGGGTTTTCTCACCAGATTCCAAATGTGGTGAGTTTTATCCACATAGTAGAAGTTCCAGTTCCGAATATTCCGAAACGCTGCTTCTCCTATCGGTAGATCAAGTTGAGTCGTTGGCATTGCTTTGTCAATTAGCAGATTAATCGCAATTATAGTGTCATTACGATAAAACACCTGAACAGACTCATCTCCACTGATGTTGCGTGGAAATTCTTTGATCGCAGATAACTTAGCTGGGCTTACGAATTCTGTTCTGTCAGTGATCTGATAAAGCTCTAAGAACTTAAACAGAAACTCATCCGATCATCATATCAGAATGTCTGAACAGTTCATCCACAAACTCTTTCCATCCCGGGTTCCGACAGCGAAGCTTTGTCTTTCTAGTGTACGTTCCAGATAGCAATTTTCACACTGTGCTTATCATGTGTTGTTCATTTTGCACAGGTGTCAATACGAATGCCTGCCGGGCGAGTTCGATTGTGCTCCATCAGAAGTATTCTCTCCGGCCATTTGAACTGCAGGAAGTGGGGTAGGTCAGAGGATGTGAAGTGTAAAACAGTCGAATGAAAGCACGCGCGGTGCTATCACTGACATATGGGTAAATTGGATACTCGAGGTTTGAAAGATGTTACAAAAGATTAACCGTTCGATATGATGAGGTTTTCGCTGAGTTTATGACCGGGAACCCGGTACGCAAGCTAGATAAGCATGCATAATCTGCGATGGATCTTCGAGAAGGCGCTTTTTCCACTTTCCAAGTCGGACGCCGGTCTGCACCAAGCCTCTCAGAATGCCCACATGCTGTGTCAGCCCGATTGCCAGTGCGCCAATCAATACATCTTCCCGAAATTCCAATCGCATGTATCGATGGTGTATCTGATCTTCGACTGCAGTTCCATCGCCCCCGTCGATACCATTCCAGAGTCCAAATGAACTAGTAATCAGACCGAGGGTGTTCAGGACGTTCATGGACAGACTTCCGCCATACGGTGTGGCTTCATCAACCATCTGACACGCAGCCAGGCGACCATGTTCACTGGCTGTTGGCTGAATGGCATGCACCTGCTGTTTACCGGTGCTTCGGTCTGGGCCTTGTGCGACATCGCCGGCTGCATAAACTCCATCTATGTTGGTCTGTAGGTGATGGTTAACCAAGATGCCATCATCAACTTCAATTCCACTACCGGCTAAAAATTGAATATTTGATTGCACACCGGCCGCGCACACGACATGGTCAGTGGCAATGGTTGTGCCATCTGCCAGTATCATCTCCAGGGTGTCATTTTTTTCGATGACACTTTTCGCTTCACATCCGGTCTTAATGCAGACGCCTTTTGTTTCACACCAGGTTTTGATTATGCGGCCGCCGGGATCGTCCATCATACGAGCCAGCATGCGGTCAGCCAGTTCAACGACGGTCAACTGAAGTTGCATTGAAATCAACGCTTGTAATACGATGCAGCCGATAAAGCCCGCACCTAACAGTACGACGCGTTCGTCGGCATTGACGTCATTGAGCAGTCGGTGCGCATCAGCAAGTGTCCAGCAGTTGTGCACGCGCCGCGAGTTCATCCCACTGATCGGTGGACGTATGGCACTTGCCCCGGTTGCGAGTAATAGCCGATCGTAGGTGATGCTACTACCATTTTCCAGTGCCACTGATTTTTTCGATGGCACAACACTGGTCACAGTGCCATTCACCACGTTGATTTCAAGTTTGGAAAAATGATCCTGCGCATGGCGAAGATAAGTACCATCTTCACGAACCTCACTGGCCAGAAAATAAGGAATGGCCATTCTTGAGTAGGCAGGATAGGGTTCGTTGCCGATAATGGTGATGGTATCGTGCAAAGATTTTTTGCGGATTGTTTCGGCGGCAATGACACCGGCTGGGCCGGCACCGACAATAACATGATGCATTGGATTTACGGTATCGTTTGCGTGAATGAATAAAATTTATGCATGTGCTTCCAACGCTGAGTCGCGCATTTTCGCATATCCGGTCCAATCGGCATCAACGTAGACAATGGCCCCCGTTGGACAGGCTTCGGCACACTGGGGGTCACCGCCGCATAGATCGCACTTCATCACTTTTCCAGTGGCGGAGTTGTAGTTGATAGTGCCGAATGGGCAGGCAATCGTGCAGACTTTACAGCCGACGCAAATATCATCATGGACTTCTTTCGCGCCAGTTTTCTGATTGACGGTAATTGCCTCAACCGGACAGGCGTGTAGACACCAAGCTTCGTCACACTGCGTACAGGTGTATGGAATCGTCGTCAATCCATGTTCAAATTCAAATACTTTGATTCTGGATTTGGCGGGGTTGAAAAGTCCCTCATTCTCAAATGAACAGGCGAGCTCGCATTGTAAGCAGCTCGTGCATTTTTCCGGGTCAATCAGTAGGGATTTGTACATCGTGCAGGTTACTCTCCTTTTTAGCACTGATTATTAAATGCAGATGTTATTCACCATCTGTCTTATCATTCAAATTAATCTATTATTTTAGCAAATTGATGGTGAATTGCATGGTAATGTTGCAAAAATCGAATTTCTAAACTGACAATTCTGTAAGATGTTTGCGGCAGTCGCGATGCCATGGTCGACACTTGGCTGCCGTCGAATCGACGGGCAGCCCATTCAGTGTGAACGATAGACAGAATTCAAATTTTTGCATGATAAGGCGAGTATTGTCAAATGGAGTGGCAAATCAGTGAATCTTCGCACGAACAAAACTGCACAAAAAGTGCAAATATCGTTTAATATTGAGTCACTAATCAAACTAACATGAGGTGTGATATGAATCCGAAAAAACGTTCAGACAATGTCATTCGTGGCGACTGGCCAACCTTCGGTGACGCGGAGTGGCAGACGCGAGTTGATTTAGCGGCGTGCCATCATCTTGCCGAATTCAATGGATTTAGTGATATTGTCTGGAACCACATCAGTGCGCGGTTGCCTGGTCAAACCAATCGTTTTCTGATCAACCTGTTTGGTCTGCGCTTTGACGAGGTGTGTGCATCCAATCTAGTGACGCTGGATGAACACGGCGAAGTCTCGGTGCCGCCGCGCTCTCCAGATGGAGAGATACTGGACACCAGCGGCATGAATTTCACCGGTTTCGTCATCCACAGTGCGATCTATAACGCCCGCCCGGATGTCAACTGTATTATGCATTCTCACCCGCGGGCCGGGGTGGTAATTTCAGCCCTTGAAGAAGGCTTCGTACCGATGATCCAAGATGCATTTCAATTCTATAACCGCGTTTCCTATCACGAATATGAGGGACTGTCACTGGAGCTGGATGAACGTGAGCGCCTGGCCATGAGTCTGGGGAACAATCCGGTGATGATCATGCGCAATCATGGTCTGCTCACCACCGGCTCAACAGTTGGCGAAGCTTTCATTCGAATGCACTATCTTGAGATGTGTTGTCAGGCCCAGCTAGATATCCTGTCCACGGGGCGTGCGGTGCATCTACCACCGCCGGAAGTGTGTGAAAAGGCCGCCGAGCAGTATCAGAAAACTGCACCGGCCGGCACGTATGAGTGGCCGGCACTGTTGCGAATGTTGGATGAATATGACACCACTTATCGAAATTGATTGACGTTAAGCATTACGGAGGTTCATCAGCATGGAATCATCGAATCTGCCAACCCAATTTCATCTGACGAATGAGCAGATCGAGACTTTTTGGGAGAAAGGTGTGGTTTATCCCCTGACTGCAATCAGTAGGCGGGAAGCTACATCTCTGATTCCGCGGTTCATTGCACTGCAGGAGCGGATGGGCAATTGGACAAATAGTAAGCAGCTGCTCAAAGTTCACTTAGTCTCAAGGTGGGTGTATGAGTTGGCTGTCAATCATCGAATTCTGGATGCAGTTGAGGGTATTCTGGGTCCGAACATTCTACTTTGGGGAGTGACTTTCTTTGCGAAGAAACCGAAGAACAACTTACACGTTGGATGGCATCAGGATTTACTCTACTGGGGACTAAAGCCACAGGAAGGTGTTTTGACCGTTTGGTTGGGACTGACTGATGCCAATGAGAAAAACGGTGCAATGCAGGTCGTCTGCGGTAGTCATCAACAGGGTATGCGTGAGCATGAAAACATCTGTGATGAGCACAATATGCTGATGAGTTCGCAAAACAGTTCACTGACTGAAGAAGACGAGCAGTCCAGAATCAATGTTGAATTGCTGGCCGGTCAGTTTTCCATGCATCACAGTATGGTGCTGCATGGTTCCGGTCCCAATCTTTCAGGTCGCCCCAGAATTGGCCTATCCATCAATTATATTTCGCCGGATGTCGTGCAGACGAATAATGATGGTGTTGATAGGGCCATGTTGGTTCGAGGTGTTGACGAGTATGGACATTTTGTTCTTGAACGTCCCCCCGCAGCTGATTTTTCAGCGGAATCCATTGCTCAATACCGTGAATCGATCGTCATGCCATCCGGTCTGGCGACCATGGAAGATTTACGTGATACGCTGATCAACTTTGAGAACATCGCTTAACTGAGAAAGAGAAATGAAATCACATGCTCAAGTTGTCATTGTTGGCGGCGGCGCTATGGGTGTCGGTCTAGCCTACCACCTGCCCAAAGAAGGTTGGCAAGACGTTGTACTGATTGATAAGGGTGAACTCACTTCCGGTTCGACTTGGCATGCGGCTGGATTGATTCCGAACTTCATCGGCAGTTTGAACATGGCGAAGGTCCATGCTTACGGTGTAGACCTCTACGCCCGACTTGAAGAAGAAACCGGGCAGGCGACCGGTTGGCATGGCTGCGGTGCACTGCGCCTTGCCGTCACGGATGGCGAAGTGGATTGGTTTCACTACGTTAAGGGAATTTTGGACTATCTCGGTGTCGAATGTTATCTGGTTGGGCATGCCGAGATGCGCGAAATTCATTCATTACTCAACGTTGACAATGTTAAGTTGGGGTTTTACACGCCCCACGATGGGCACACCGACCCCGCTAGCAGTACTCACTCAATGGCGGTTGGCGCACGTAACGGAGGCGTAGAAATTGTCCGGCGCAATCGGGTGGTCGGCATTCAACAAATTTCTACTGGTGAGTGGCGAGTGGATACCGAGCAGGGTTCGATCATTTGTGAACATGTAGTCAATGCCGCCGGTAGTTTCGCTGATCAGGTTGCGCAAATGACGGGATTTCGTTTACCCATTGTTAATATGGAACATCAGTATCTGGTTACCGAGAACCTGCCGGCCGTGGCGGCGTTAGATAAGGAACCACCGGTGGTACGCGATCCAATTGCGTCCTGTTATATCCGGCAGGAACAGCAAGGTATTCTTGTCGGACCTTATGAAACTGCCGATGCTGTTGCTTGGGGTATTGATGGTATCAATTGGAATTTTGATATGGAATTATTGCCCGAACGGTTAGAACGGCTTGAGTCAAGTCTGTTGCTGGCCGGTGAACGAATTCCGGCTTTTGCCCATGCTGGATTAAAACGGGTGGTAAATGGTCCCATTACCCATACGCCGGATGGTGGCTACCTGATGGGTCCAGCCGGTGGCTTAACCAATTATTGGCTGTGTTGCGGTGCGTCAATCGGCATCACCCAAGGGCCGGGCGCCGGTAAGTATCTGGCACAATGGATGGTGCATGGACAGACTGAGATCAATGTCCGAGAAATGGACCCGCGGCGATACGGTGACTATGCAAATCTTCCCCATCAGTTTGTGGTTGACAAATCGATCGATGAGTATCAACAGATGTATCAGGCGCACTATCCGGGTGAGTTTCGTGATGCCGGGCGGCCAATTAAGACAACGCCAATTTATCAGAAATTGAAAGACAGAGGTGCCGTGTTCGGAGAAGTTTACGGTTGGGAACGCCCCAAATGGTTTGCTCCTGAGGGTGTGGAAGAAGAGTACGGGTTTAGGCGGACGAATGTATTTCAACATGTCGCTAAAGAATGTGAAAATGTTGCCCAGCGAGTTGGTGTGGCCGATTTAACCGCGTTCGCCAAGTACCAAGTGGCCGGGTCTGATGCTGAACAGTTTCTTAATCGGCTGGGTGCGAATAAAGTGGGTAACAGAACCGGCAGTATTACGTTGACTCACATGCTGACGGAACTTGGTGGCATTGAAAGTGAGATGGTGATCACTCGTCTTGCTGATGACCGTTTCTTTTTGACTTCTGCAATCGTTGCACAACAGCACGACATGGATTGGTTAGTTCAACATATTGCACCGAGTGAAAAGGTTTCAGTGACGGATGTAACTGACAGCACTGGAATGTTGGCTGTTGTCGGACCGCAGTCTCGTCAACTGTTGAGTAAGTTGACGGATGCTGACTTGAGTAATGACCAGTTTCGCTGGCTCACTGGCAAAGAAATTGACGTAGCTGGTATTGCCGTCGTCGCCCTGCGGGTCTCTTATGTCGGTGAATTGGGTTGGGAACTTTACCACTCAATAGATTCAATGATCGATTTATGTGAAGCGCTTGAGGAAGCCGGTGAGGAATTTGGTCTGAGTTGGTTTGGTGCCTACGCGATAAACTGCATGCGATTGGAAAAAGGGTATAAGGGATGGGGTAGTGAACTGACGACTGAAATTACTCCAGTCGAAGCCGATATAGAACGATTTGTGGATTACAGCGGTACGTTCATCGGTAAGGATGAGGTGGTTGAACGCCGAAATTCGACCGTCACGACCAAACTGGTGCTGGTCTCCGTTGATGCGAGTGATGCCGACTGTTTAGGCAATGAACCGGCCCTTGATGGCGATCGTCCGATGGGGGTCGTCTGCAGTGGCGGCTATGGGCATCGCACGGGTCAGAGTCTGGCTTTCGTGTATGTTGAACCACTATTCAGTGGTGCGGGTGCAACTTTCGAGATTCCAATCTTAGGTGTTCGAAGAACTGCAACAGTACTTGCAGAGGCACCTTACGACCCCCAGAATAAACGCTTAAGGATGTAAATTAACCCAAGCGATTAAGGGTGCTCAATGCTGATGTTAAACGAGGTTCGGATAGTAAGAATTATCAAGAGTTTTTCAGCATGTATTGCCTAATTTGCAACCATTCACTTCGTGCACCCTATCAATCTAGTCAGTTAGTCGTTATCTGTTAGTAGCAGGATGTTAATCATAGACATAAAGTGTGTTCTAGAGTGAATGCTCTCCACTCACATTGGCACTTCTGAGAGTCTGGTGACTACACCAAAATCAACGTCAAGCGCGTCAAAGTGTCGTTTGCCACAGGTCAGTTTCTGATTTTCTTCCTTCCGCCGTTTTTCGCTATCAAGTGAACTCTTGGTGTCCCGAACAAAGTAGAGTCTTTCTTCACGTTCGGTTACGAAAGCCCAATCGGGATTGTAGGAACCAATCGGTGTGTCAATTTTGAACCAGCGAGGCAGCTTGACAAAAAGTTTGACGAATAAACTGTTATCCAGATCCTTAGCAAAGCGTTTTTCCACTTCAGAATCACATTCAATGAAATCGAACAAACTCTTCTTTGAGTTTTGAACTTCGTAGAGATTGTTGAGATAGCGAGTTAAGTTAGATTCACTCTTTGGCTCAATTCGGCTCATTTCCCATTCTTGGGAGGGTAATTTTTCGTACTGGATTCCATCTAACATCAAATCATGTAAAGCCCGGCTAATCTCTCGGCTAACTGAGGTCATGAATGCGTAGGGATTAAGTAAGAACTCTTCTAATCTGTTGGCACGCTTGAGTATTTCCACCAATGTATGACGTGTCAGTTCGGTTTCTTTCTGGAGATGGGTAAGCAAGTCAGGAAGTGACTTGACTGAAGATGAGTTGAATGAATACTGTTCCAGTTTACGATCAGCTTGAACGCCGGCGTCCGAAATATCAATGCCAACTAAGGTTTTGTGAAGTTGAATGGGCAGAATAGGTTCCAATACTTCAAGTCGTTTCACGGCGAGTTTAATGAGTTCTTCTGTTTCGAAATGTACTCGGTAGCGAGTGCGATGTTTGATTCGATTCCAGATTTCTTCAAATTCCGGGCTGAGCTGAGCCAATTTATTGAACTTGATTGAACGTCTTTCACGCGCATTAATGACCCTGTTCTTAAAGAGTCTAGACTGGATAACATCAATAATCTGCTCACGGAACTCAATGAATTCTTCTGGTAACTTCAGCACAAACTGAGGATTATTTGGATCGAATTTCTCTGTAATTTTTCCACTGTAGGTGAGGTAATCATTGGTGATCAATGATTGCCAGATGGATTTTGACGCTTCTTGGCCGATCCACTTCTCTTCCTCATCATAGGGGTGGGCCAGTTTTGCGAAGGCAATGGCTTCGACTTCACCGAATGCGATACCCAATTCCTCTTCGATTTCAGTTTGCAGTACTCGGGCAAATTTCTCGTAGGATTCATTGGCGATGATGGTTAGTCGATTAGTCGCTTCATCGTGAACACGTTCACCTTCGGAGTTAACCGGCAGCCGCAAGCCGCGCCCGATTTCCTGTCTTTTCTTGTAATTCGATTGGGTTTCGTTGAGTGTACAAATTTGAAAAACGTTCGGATTATCCCAACCTTCACGTAAAGCACTATGCGAGAATATGAAACGCAACGGTTCATCGGGGTCGAGCAAGCGCTCTTTCTCACGCATGATTAAACGGTAGGTATCTTCATCATGTTGAGTTAATCCACTCGTATCCTTAGCGCGTTTTTTCTGGTCTTTTGAAAAATATCCACCATGAATTTTTTTGACATCATGCTCAATTAAACCTTCGTACTGTTTTTCTTGGATTAATTCGGCAAATGCGTTTTCGAACCACTGGCCAAACTTTCCAAGTTCAGTTGTTCCGTCAGTATTGTAAATTCGGTAGTTTGCGACCTTGTCGATGAAAAACAGCGAAAGTACCTTAATTCCTCGGTGCTTCAGAGTCAGCTCTTTTTTCAAGTGATGTTCGACTGTCAAATAAATCTGTGCCTTCATGATGTCGTCGCTCAGGCCACCGATTTCCTGACCCAATTCAAGGTATTGACCTTGGTTGAATTGCAGACACTCTTCGCCAGGCCGGCAACTAATGCGCCGAACGATGTAGCCATGACGGTAGTATTCGATTCCACCCGATTTAATGAATAGGTTATCATTCAATTTGATCCAAATTTTCGTGGTACCGACATCGCCATTCTTTTTTTTCTTGTGTATTTCCACTTGTGCTCTGATGCCCCTCAAATTATCCGCTTGTAGCAGTTTGACGTAAGCACCATTGAAACTATCGTCTGCTCTGATTGACGCCACCTCAATTTGTTTGACCAGCCGCAAGTCGTAGGCTCTGATTGGATCAAGTTTGTAGAGCAGGTTATAGAAACTCTTGTGAGTTGCGGAGTAGCGCAGTGTTGCAACCGCCGCTAGGCTACGAATCGCCGTTGCAGAACGGTCTCCTTCCATATTTTGCGGCTCATCGACAACCAGTATGGGACGTGCTACTTTGATTAGTTCACTCGGTCGATAGCCATAAGAACGTTCATGCTCCTGATTGAAGACGTTAGTTTCACGCTGGAAAGATTGGATATTGATGATCATAATCTGGAGTAAATTGTTCTTCGCAAAATCGTTTACTTTTTCCAGATTTCTTGAGTCGTACACAAACGATTTGAAAGGAACATTATCGTACAGTGTATGAAAATGCCCCTTCATCATGTCTATGCTTTTCAGAACCCCTTCACGGATGGCGATACTGGGCACCACAATAATGAATTTTTTGAATCCGTACTTTTGATTCAACTCAAAAATTGTGCGCAGATAGACATAGGTTTTTCCGGTGCCGGTCTCCATTTCAATAGAAAAATCCATGCTCTGAATGTCGGACACCATTTCAATATCATGTTGTTTTTGAATGGCGCGGACATTCTCAAGGATCTTTTTGGAGTTAAGCGTCAAGTCGTTTCCAACGACTAGTTCTGTGTGACGAATGCCAAGTCCGCCCGTAGTCTGGGTTAACTCTAAACTTGATTGACTGATTGGTTGACTGTCAAAAACATCAATAACGGCGTTGATTGCTTGACGCTGGTATTCTAAAGAAGGGTCGAATTTCAGTTTCATAGCGACCTTTTTTTACTATCTTTTCTAAACTGTATGAAACACAATCGCTTCGCCATCAATTCTTGATTGTGATTTAAACGCTTGCACGGCGTTGGCTTTGAGTTCGTCATTACCGCGAAAACCAACATCAAGACAGATGACTTCAGGTGAATTGTACTCCGCCAACGCATCAACTAGAGCCGGCGTAATTTCCTTGTCCAAGCAAACCAACAAATTACCGTTGGCAACAACAAAAACATCTTTACCAGCCATAGTTTGCTTTTCGACACTTACAGTTAACTCGAAACCGGCTTTCAATATTAATTCGTAGAGAATGTCTTCAGGACTGCTTGATGGGTCAACATTATTGATGTGCATTTCCAGTTGAACTTTGAGGTCAGACGTGCTGGAAACGTCATCCTTCCAAATTGAGAAATTCGAGCTGCTCAACTTAAAGACTTTAAATCCTAAATCTATATTTTCCGGAGATGACAAAAGGTCACTATCTTCCTTGATTTTTTCACCTGCCTTTCGGATTCGCTCTTTGCCAATTTCAGCTATAGTGAGCAATCCTGCCGCAAATGCTTTCTTGTTTTGCGGCTTTGGAACAATCTCGCCTTTGATGGTTTCAAAGGTTGGTTCAGGTAGCTGTACTGAAATACACTGTCTTTGTTGGCCATCTTCAAGATTCTGCATGAAGACTGCGTGCGCGGTCGTAGATGATCCAGAGAAAAAATCAAGAATAACATCATCGTCTGAGGAACCAAGTTGTATGCACCGTTTAATCAGCTCCAAAGGTTTAGGAAAGTCTAAGATACCGGCAAGTCCCAATTTGCCTGCTTCTACGGTTCCTTGTCCAGTGATTACCCCGCTGTCCAGCCAAAGAGATTTGGCTTTGGTGGTGGATTTCCTTGATTTTTCGTAAATGTTCCATCCACCATTTTTCTTTAGTTTTCCAAAAACGCAAGGTGGGTTTCCACTAATTCCTTCGGATTGGAGCTTTTCCGCAGACCAGCGCCAACAACTATCTTCGCCATCGGAATTTTTTGGATATATTGCGACATTGTAGAGGTCAGATTGCGTAAGTGAGATAGTTGCTAGGTTACAGTCGTCCACAAAGCTCGGGTTAACAAAAATCGGATAATATAGATTGGGTCGGTTGTGACGGCCAAATTTTGGATTGCGATTCCTCAATTCTCGAAGTTCAAATTCTCCATATTCATCAGTGAAAGGTAAAGCACTTGCCTTGCTCAGTTCTTCGACTTTCGCATTCTCAGATTTATAGTAAACCAAAATGTATTCGTGGCACTTTGCGATATCCTTGTAAGCTTGCCCACTCTTGTTCGATTGAACTACAATTCTTGAAGTAAGTTTGTCGGCACCAAAGATCGAGTCACAAAGCAACTTCAGATTATCAACTTCATTGTCGTCAATAGAAATGAAGATGATGCCATCTTCACTCAATAAATTTCGTGCGAGAAATAGCCGGGGATACATCATATTTAGCCAGTTAGAATGAAAACGTCCACCGATGTCTGTATTGGTGGAAAATTTTCGGCCATTTCCATCGATTTGACCCGTATAAACCAAGTAGGTATTCAGATTATCTTGAAATTTATCGGGGTAAATAAATTCCTTACCGGTGTTATAAGGCGGGTCAATGTAGATCATTTTGATCTTACCGAAATAAGCCTTCTGCAGGAGTTTTAACACCTCAAGGTTATCACCTTCAATAAAGATGTTTTGGGTGTTATCAAAGTCCACACTTTCACTGCGTTCAGGCTTTAGCGTTGCGATGCTCGGTTCTTGAATTACGTTCATACAGTTGGCTTTGCCAGGCCAGCACAAGTTATAACGCTCCTTTTCGGGTTCAATCCAGTGACCGAGCACGCGGCTGAGCAGTTCGAAATCAATCTTATCTTCAGTGAATACTTCTGGAAAAATATTCTTTAGCTGCTCGCGCTTTGCTTTCATGACGTCCATGGACGTTAAACTCATTTTGGGGAGTTCGTCATCGTTCATTCGTGAAACCTGTTTCGTTTACAGACTGGAATACAGTTCAATAATTGTCATCATCTCACTATAATTATAGTAGGCATTATGCCTTTCTGATATTGACCCCAAAATTCAATACACATGTTGTTATCGTCACGCAATAACTTGACCATCTAGGCTGGATGACATGATGGGAACAATAGCAATTTTCAGGTTTTCGATTACTTCTAAAATTGAAACAAACTCCAACTGACTTTGTCAATATGTATAAAGTCAATCACTCGTCAAGGATTTACGGATGGATAATCATCTAAGTGTAGCTCGCAAAACGCTGTTGGAACCGGTTGGATTCAGCGATTTGGAACTTGATTTACTATTGGGCAAGATGGCCGGAAAATCCATTGATCATGCAGATGCTTATTTTCAGTATTCACGCAGTGAGAGCTGGGCGCTGGAAGAGGGAATGGTTAAATCAGGAAATTTTTCGATTGATAAAGGTGTTGGTCTGCGTGCCATCAGTGGTGAGAAAACTGGTTTTGCCTATTGTGACGATTTCAATCTCGACGTCCTAACCCAGGCCGCGGTTTCGGCGAGAGGGATAGCTGCCGGCGGCGGTTCAAACTCGTACGGCTTGTCTGACCGCCGAGAAACTCAAGTGCCGATTCTATACGCTGGCGATGACCCGATGAATAGCTTGTCTGAGGCTGACAAAATTTCATTGCTTGAGCGCGTCGAGCAGCAAGCTCGCCGACAGGACCCCCGGGTGAAAGAAGTGATGGTCAGCCTGGCTGCTAAACACGATGTGATCATGGTGGTTCGACACGATGGTGCAATCTGTGCTGATGTCAGACCGCTGGTGCGTTTGAATGTAACCGTGGTTGCAGAACACCAAGGCCGACGCGAGATGGGTAGTTTTGGTGGTGGTTCGAGAGAAACTTATGACTACCTGTTACAGAACGATCGCGCGCTTGCCTACGCGGATGAAGCCGTACGTCAAGCACTGGTTAATCTGGAGGCGGTTGATGTGCCAGCTGGCAGTATGACAGTTGTCCTCGGTCCCGGTTGGCCGGGAATATTGCTTCATGAAGCTATTGGACATGGACTCGAAGGTGATTTCAATCGCAAGGGTACTTCTGCTTTCACCGGGCGCATCGGTCAACGGGTGGCCTCTGATCTGTGTACCATTGTGGATGATGGTACGATTGTCAATCGTCGAGGTTCACTCAACATTGACGATGAGGGCACTCAATCGCAAAACACCATGTTGATCGAAAATGGGGTGCTCAAAGGTTATATGCAAGATCTCACCAATGCTCGTCTGATGCGGCAGTCGCCGACCGGTAATGGACGGCGTGAATCATTTGCGCACCTGCCTATGCCGAGAATGACTAACACCTATATGCTCGCTGGAGATTCTGCACCTAACGAGATCATTGAGTCCGTTGATCGCGGGCTTTATGCGGTGCATTTCGGCGGCGGTCAGGTGGATATCACTTCGGGGAATTTTACGTTTTCCGCAACAGAAGCTTATCTTATCGAAAAAGGCAGAATCACGAGTCCGGTCAAAGGGGCCACTTTAACGGGCAATGGCCCCGATATTCTGACTCGGGTGTCCATGGTGGGCAATGACCTGGAGTTGGATTCGGGGGTCGGTAACTGTGGAAAAGAAGGGCAGGTGGTGCCAGTCGGTGTGGGTCAACCCACCTTGCGCCTTGACGAAATTACAGTCGGTGGTGTTGTTGTTTAGCAATTTTAAGATGATTGAATCATGCCAATGAATCAAATTCTGCAAGAAACGGACGGTATCCATCTTGATCTATCGAGTGCCGTTGACTATGCTCTCGAAGCGGCGAAACGGTTGGGCGCCAGCAGTGCAGTTGCGGCCGTGACTCGAGCCAGTGGTTATGATCTTTCGGTCCGCATGGGTGAGCTCGAAACCATTGAGCATCAAAGAGATGGTGGTCTGGGTGTAACCGTCTACATGGGATCAAGAACCGGTAGCAGTTCCACTTCTGATTTTCATAAAACTGCGATTGATGATGCAGTTCGTGCGGCAGTTGCCATTGCCAAGTATACCGCGGAAGATCCATACAACGGCCTGCCGCCGAAAGATCGCCTCGTAACGGATGTCATAGATTTGGAACTTGAACATCCATGGTCTATCAATCGCGACCGAGCATTGGAGATTGCCTTGACCTGTGAAAGTACAGCACTATCAAGTGATCCTCGTATCGTCAACTCAGAAGGGGCATCGGTCAGCACCGCAACGGCGCAGTCGGTACTGGGTAACAGCGATGGACTACACGTTACAGGTTGCAAAACGCGACATAGTATTTCGTGTTCGGTGATTGGACAGACCCAATCCGGCATGCAGACCGATTATTGGAGCAGTGTGGCGCGCGACCCGAGCATATTGGAGACGCCGGAGTCCATTGGTGCCATGGCGGGGCAGCGTACGGTGCGGCGTTTGGATGCGCGCAAAATCAAAACTTGTTCTGTACCAGTGATGTTTGAAGCACCCATTGCGAAAAGTCTGTTGAAAGTATTCATTGGTGCCATCAGTGGTGCCGCCCAATATCGTAAAGCTAGTTTTCTGTTGAACAGTTTGGGAACTCAAATTTTTCCTGAGTCAACGCGAATTTACGAACAGCCACATCTCAAAGGTGGTCTGGCCAGTGCAAATTGTGATGCTGAAGGTGTAGCAACCACCCCGCGCGACATCATCCGTGATGGGGTACTGCAGAACTACGTGCTCGACAGTTACTCGGCGCGAAAATTGGGCGTTGAGACCACCGGCAACGCCGGCGGAGTGTTCAATTTGACCATCAATTCCGGCGAACGAGATTTCAATCAGTTGCTTGCGTTGATGGATACCGGATTGCTGGTGACGCAGACCATGGGCTTTGGTGTTAACTTGGTTACGGGTGATTATTCCCAAGGTGCCAGTGGTTTCTGGGTGGAGCAGGGCGAGATTCAGTTTCCCGTTGAAGGGGTGACCATCGCCGGGAATATGCGCGACATGTTCCGTTCACTAGTTGAAGTCGGCACCGATGTTGATACTCGCACGGGGGTTCGTACCGGTTCCATACTGTTGAGCAGTATGACTGTCGCAGGAAAGTAGCTGCAGATTGAAATCAGCACCGCATCAGGTTGGTGTCACCTTGATATAATCGTTGGTTTCGCTGGGTGGGGCGCATTGAGGCATCTGTCATCGCGCTGATCCTTGGTAATCAGAACTTGACTTATCATCAATCAACACCAATTGATTGTTTTCATAGCCAATTAACTTTAGTTGACCGACAATGCCAATTTACGAGTATTTCTGCACGGACTGTGGGCACGAGTTTGAAACGATTCAAGGAATCAAAGAGCGTGCGCTGAGCAGTTGCCCGGCTTGTTTACAAAACAGATTGCGAAAAAAAGTCACCGCCGCCGCCTTTCATCTGAAGGGCACCGGCTGGTACGAAACCGATTTCAAGAACTCAGGCAAAGAAAAAGACAATTCTAAAGAAGCAAAACCTGCTTCAGACACCGAAACCAAAAAAACAGACTCGGATTCAACCAAGTCTGAGCCATCTAAACCATCATCGCCCGCTGAGAAGAGTCGCACTGAATCATCAGCGGCTGCCTCCTGATTCTTCAACTGATTCTTTGTAGACAACGATGCGCACGCACCTTTGTGCCGCACTTACCAAGGCAAACATTGACACTGATATCTCAGTGGCCGGTTGGGTAAACAGTCGACGTGATCATGGGGGTTTGATCTTTATTGATCTTCGAGATCACAGTGGCCTCGTTCAGGTAGTCGTTAACCCAGAGCAGTCTGAGAGTTTCGGACGCGCCGAATCAGTACGTAGCGAGTATGTTCTCCGGGTCACCGGTACAGTCAGACAGCGTCCGGAGGGTACCGAGAATCCGACGCTCGCGACCGGTATTATTGAAGTCGTGGCAGATGAATTGATCATCCTGAACAGAGCTGAGTCACTGCCCTTTCCGATTGATGATGACGATGTGAATGAGAACTTACGACTCAAACACCGTTATCTTGATCTCAGACGACCCCGGATGCAGTCTAACCTGCGCCGGCGACATGCCTTACTGCAGTTGATTCGTCGGTTTTTGGATGCGCGTGGGTTTACCGAAATTGAAACGCCAATGTTGACTCGGTCCACTCCCGAAGGCGCCCGCGATTATCTGGTGCCGAGCCGTATTCACACCGGTTCCTTCTACGCGTTGCCACAGTCACCACAAATGTTCAAACAGATTCTGGTCCTGTCAGGATTTGAACGGTACTACCAGATCGCCAGGTGTTTCAGGGACGAAGACCTACGTGCCGATCGACAACCGGAATTTACCCAGCTGGACCTGGAGATGGCCTTTGTTGAAGAATCAGACATCATGCAGCTGATGGAAGATCTGTACCGTCTAGTGTTCAGTGAAATCATTGATGTGCAGTTACCAGCGAAATTTCCGACGCTCACTTATCAGGACGCCCTGCTTTACTATGGTACTGACCGACCCGATCTGCGCAACCCATTGCAGCTGATTGACCTGACTGAGATCATGAAAAGTGAGGAGTTTCAGGTCTTCAGCCGGGCCGCCAACCGCGCGGATGGGCGCGTCGCGGCGCTGCGCGTCCCCAAGGGAGCGGCACTGACGCGCCAGCAGATTGATGCTTACACTGAATTTGTGGGCCAGTATGGCGCCAAGGGACTAGCGTACATTAAGGTGAATGATCCCGAATCGGGTCGAAGTGGAATGCAGTCACCGATTCTCAAGTTTCTCTCCGACGCGGCCGTTACCGCCATTGCCGCCGAGTGTCAATGTGAAGCGAACGATTTGGTGTTTTTTGGTGCGGATGCCGCGGCAACGGTGAACGCTGCACTCGGTGCATTACGAGACACGGTGGGGGTAGATTTAGGATTAGTCGAAGATAGTTGGCGGCCGGTTTGGATCGTTGATTTTCCATTGGTTGAATACGACGCGGATGCCCGCCGTTGGCAGTCCCTGCATCATCCTTTTACGGCACCTCAAGATGATTCAATCCAACGACTTGAAGATGCCCCTGGCTCGGTTGTGTCACGGGCGTATGATCTGGTACTGAATGGTGTAGAAATCGGTGGCGGCTCCATCCGCAATCATCGACTCGATATTCAACGTAGCATCTTTCGTCTGCTGGGGCTGTCCGATGACAGCATTGATGAGAAGTTTGGATTTCTTTTGACCGCACTGGCGCATGGCGCTCCACCACACGGTGGTATTGCTTTCGGTATTGACCGTATTGCCGCGCTGCTGGCCGGTGAAAATTCCATTCGTGATGTCATTGCCTTTCCGAAGACTCAGCGCGCTTATTGTCCCCTGACTGATGCACCGAATACGATTGCTCAGGAACAACTGGATGAATTGGCACTTCGCATTAAACCTCCCGCCGCGCCGCTGAGTGGTGGAAAAAGAACGGGCAACTGAACGCGTTGGCCGTCGACTCGCATAAGAGTTCTCGTTTGGGATTCAAACGTCCGGAGTCCATTCTACTAGTCATCCACACACCGGACCAGCAGACGCTGCTCCTAAAACGGATTCGCCCACCCGCTCACTGGCAATCGGTAACCGGTAGTATTCAATGGACCGATGAAACACCGGGGGAGGCGGCAGTACGGGAACTTCAGGAAGAAACAGGATTAGTGACGACCTTGGATGAACTGCGGGACTGGCACCGACGTTTCAAATTTGTCATTCCACAGTCCATGCGCAATCGTTTTGCCCCCGACGTTCACATGAATGTCGAACATATGTTTTCAATCTGTCTGCCACAGCCGGTGCCCGTTATACTACGTCCGGATGAGCACAGTGCATACTGCTGGGTTGATCTTGACCGGGCTAACAGTCTACTGTGGTCATGGACCAATCGAGAAGCAATGCGGATGGTTTTTAGTGCCGGAACTGAGTCTTGCGTTCGCACTCAATGAAAGTGATAAAATATTGGAAAAAAAGTATGCTTCTTAATGATCTGATATGGCTGGCCACAGCAAATGGGCGAATATTCGGTTTCGAAAAGCCGCACAGGATAATCGCCGCGGCAAATTATTCTCGAAATTGATTCGAGAAATAACCGTCACCGCAAGAGCCGGTACGGCAGACCCGGAGGGTAATCCAAGTCTGCGCGCCGCCATTGATAAAGCGCTGGCTGCCAATATGAGTCGAGATGTGATCAATCGCGCGGTACAACGCGGGGCTGGCGAATCCGGTGGCGAGGGTTATCAGGATGTGGTCTACGAAGGCTACGGTCCGGGTGGGGTCGCCATCTTGATCGAGTGTTCGACGGATAATCGAAATCGCACGGTGAGTGAAGTCAGACATGCGCTGTCGAAATACGGCGGCAATCTGGGCACCGAGGGTTCGGTTGCCTATCTGTTCAATCGGGTTGGGCTGATTCAGTTCGCCGATCGTGAAAATGAAGATCAAATCGTTGATGTAGCCATCACTGCCGGGGCCGAAGATATTGAAATTCTGGATGACGATCGCGTCATGGTGACAACACCGGTTGAGTCATTCGACGAAGTTGTATCAGCGGTTAGGGCTGCCGACCTTGAATTTGTGGAAGCCAGTATTGAGCAGCGGCCGGTGGCAGCCATGGAAATTGATGATGATATGGCTGAGCGGATTATTGACTTGGTCGGTGTTATTGAAGATCTCGACGATGTGCGCGAGGTCTATACCAATGCGTCATTCAAGTCGGGGTAAGTGATGCTGAGGATATTGGGCATTGATCCCGGGTCAAGGGTGACCGGTTATGGGGTGATTGAGTGTGATGCGAATCAGATCAGGTATCTGTCCGGTGGGACCATCAGACTTTCTGACGAAGATTTTTGTGACCGTCTGTTTCGAATTTTTGCTGGCATCGGCGATGTCATTGAGCAGTTTCAACCGGATGTGGCGGCGATTGAAAAGGTTTTCGTGTCCATCAACCCGCAGTCGGCACTCAAGATCGGGCACGCGCGGGGTAGTGCCATCTGCGCCTGTGCAGCCAATAAAGTGGCCATCCGGGAATATGCTGCGCGGGAAATCAAACAGTGTGTTACCGGTACCGGCGCGGCGGATAAGAATCAGGTCATGTACATGGTGCTCATGCTGCTGGGGTTGACGAAAATTCAGACCCAAGATGAGGCGGACGCCTTGGCAGTGGCCATCACCCACTACCAACATATGCCACTTGATGAGGCGGTCACCGGTGCTTATTATCGCAAGTTGCCGCTTGACTTTATGACGTCAATCACTCACTGATTCGATTGGTTGCTTTGATCAGTCAGCTACAAGGGGTTATCAAAGAAAAGCAGGAGGGTTATGTAGTACTGGAGTGTAATGGCGTTGGCTACGAAATACTTCTACCAAAAAGCACGCTACTAAAGCTGCCTGAAATTGGGGAACCGGTAGTTTTGCGGACCCATCTGTATGTACGGCCGGAAGCGCACAGCCTGTACGGTTTTTTAACAGCTGTCCAAAGAGATATGTTCCGCATCCTGATCAACATCAGCAAAATCGGCCCTAGTCTGGCATTGAACATTCTCTCAGATTTGAGCATCGTCGATCTGGTGGCCTGTGTTCGTTACGAAGATCCCAAGCCGTTAGAAAAAGTGCCCCGCCTTGGCAAAGCCACGGCAGCTAAATTGCTGATTGAACTGTCCGGCAAAATCGATCACATTGTTAAGACTGCACAGTTGTCAGATGCGCAGGAAATTCCAAAAGGTGACTATTTGACTGATGCGTTGGCGGCACTAATGACGATGGGTTTTTCCAGCAAAGAAGCGCGCCATGCCATTGCCATGGTGCGCGACGGTGCAGATAGTACTGAAGAGATTATTCGACTCGCACTACATACACTGAGTTCGGAGCGAACATGAACGACGAATCACGATTTATTTCACCGCTTGAGGCGGGTGAAGAAGAACGTAGCTTTGACATCAGTCTGCGCCCCAAAATATTGACTGATTTTGTCGGTCAGCAGAAAACACGCGAGCAGTTGCGAATTTTTATTGAAGCGACAAAAAAACGTGAGGAAGCACTTGACCACGTGCTGCTATTCGGTCCCCCGGGTCTGGGGAAGACTACCTTGGCACACATCATTGCCAATGAACTCAATGTACAGTTGATTCAGACTTCTGGACCGGTGCTTGAACGGCAGGGCGATGTGGCCGCGATGCTGACGCGATTGACTTTTGGCTCCATTCTATTCGTTGATGAGATTCATCGATTGAATCCAGTGGTTGAGGAAGTGCTCTATCCGGCGATGGAAGACTACCGAATAGATATTGTCATCGGTCAGGGACCGGCGGCCAAGTCCATCCAACTGCCGCTGAAGCCATTTACCTTGGTGGGCGCAACGACGCGCACCGGTCTGTTGACGTCACCGCTCCGGGATCGATTTGGCATCGTACAGCGACTGGATTACTACGACAATCAGGAGTTGTCAACCATCATTCAACGTTCGGCCAACATTCTGTCGGTAACCGCGGATCAAAATGGGATTGATGAGATTGCTACGTGTTCGCGTGGGACACCTAGGATTGCCAACCGTCTGCTGCGCCGCGTGCGCGACTATGCCGAAATCAAAGGTGATGGTACGATTGATGGTGCGCTGGCTCAATATGCATTGGAAATGTTGGAGGTGGATTCCTGTGGACTAGATGTGTTGGATCGTAAATATCTGCAGATTTTGATTGAGAATTACCAAGGCGGGCCGGCCGGCCTTGAAACGTTGTCGGCGGCGTTGAGTGAGGATCGTGGGACAATTGAAGATGTGATTGAGCCGTATCTATTACAGCAGGGATTTATCCAGCGTACACCCAGAGGTCGGGCAGCGACCCCCAAGTCTTGGCAGCATCTGCAGTTCGAACCGGGTGACCACGATGGTCAGACAGCACTTCTTTGAATGGAAGTGATTGTCATTGAGTAAAATTTAGTTGATTTCAGGTGGTTACTTTTGTCCTGTGCGGCGTTTTATTCCAAGTATCGGGTTTACTTCGAAGACACGGATGCTGGTGGGGTCGTCTATCATGCCAATTTTCTTAAGTTTATGGAACGGGCGCGGTCAGATTGGTTGGCTAGTTTTGGCTGTCAGCCACAGCAATCGGCGGATCGATGGGGTGTAATATTCGCCGTTCGTTCAGCGACCCTGGATTTTAGGCGGCCGGCACATCTCGGTGATCTGCTGAAAGTTTCTGTGGTGCCCACTTCGATTGCAGGTGCCAGCCTATGGCTTTGCCAAACTGTGATGAGTGAAGCCGACGATACCTTGGTATGCGCTCGGTTCCGCATCGCCTGCATTGACTGTGGAAAATTTAAAGTGCAAAGAATTCCCCAAGAATTAAGGAGACTGTTGATCTGATGGAAAATTCAATCGAACTGGTGCCGACGGAGCATACCTTATCGTTCATTGACCTGATCGTCAATGCGAGTTTCATCGTCCAGATGGTCATGCTGATACTGGTGTTGGCTTCACTGATATCCTGGAGTATGATTTTTTACAAGTGGTTCACACTGAAACATTGGACCAGAATTGCCCGAGAGTTCGAAAGTGAGTTCTGGAGTGTTGGCGATCTGAGTGCACTCTACCATGAGTGGGATCAGCAAAATCGAGATGTCGGCTCCATCGCAGAAATTTTCATGGAAGGTTATCGCGAATTGAGCCGACTGCTGACGCGTAGCAATATTGAACGCGCGGATATCGTGGATGGTGTTCATCGGTCCATGGGAGTGGCGCTGAATCGTGCTGAAGACAGCGTCAATTCAAATCTGTCATTTCTGGCGACGGTGGGATCCACCAGTCCCTACATTGGTTTGTTTGGCACTGTCTGGGGCATCATGAATTCGTTTCGTGCGTTGGGCACGCTACAGACGACAACGATATCCGCCGTGGCCCCGGGCATAGCGGAAGCACTGATTGCAACGGCAATGGGTCTAGCGGCGGCGATCCCGGCGGTCATCGCCTACAACCGTTTTTCCTATAAAGCCGATCGATTGCTCAGTCAATATGAGACGTTTGCCGAGGAGTTTCTGAGTGTCGTCAATCGACAGTATGCCATCCGGCAGACACTGTCATGAGAAAAATATCCAAACGTCAAAAGCACCGGCAGATAAACGAAATCAATGTGGTTCCCTATATTGATGTCATGTTGGTATTGCTGGTGATCTTTATGGTGACGGCACCATTGCTCACTGAAGGGGTTAAAGTAGACCTGCCGCAGGCCAAAGCCAAGCCCATCGAATCGTCGGAAAGTATCCCTTTTGTGATTCATGTAACTTCAATTGGGGAATATTATCTCAATCAGGAAAGTGATCAATCTATTGATTTGAATGAACTCCAGGTTAAGGCGGCGGCAACCTTGCGCACGAAGCCGGCCACACCCTTTCTAGTGCGCGGCGATGCGAATGTCAATTTCAATGCGGTCGTACAGGCGATGGTTGCCCTGCAGGCCGCCGGTGTGGACGATATCGGGTTGATCACGCGTAATCCTGTTGAAAATTGATCCAGCCGTGCATAAAACGATAACCCATCGCTTTGTATTGCCGTCAGTCCTGTTGGCATTACTGATTCATGCTGCTATCGTATTGGCCATCGGAGTGAGTATCATTTTTCGGCCTGAAGTGCATTCGGGAATGATGGACGAGGTTGAAACGCCGGTGATGGCGCGCGCGGTCAACGAAGCCGACGTACTTTCAGAGTTGGAACGTATGCAGATTGCCGAGGCGGAGGAGCGACAGAAGCAGCTCGAACAACAGCAACAATTGCAGCGGGCACTGGAGCGACAACGCGAGGCCGAGCGCCGGGCACAGCAGGAAGAAGAACGTCTTCAGGAAATGGAACAACAGCGTCTGCAACAGGAAGTAGAACTACGTGAAGCGGAGCAGCATCGGCTACAGGAGGAACAGCGCATTGCGGCAGCTGCAGCACAGCGACGCGAGCAGGAAGAAGCCCTGCAAAAACTTGCGGAGGAACAACAACTGGCGCAACAGAAAATTGCCGAAGCTGCGAGAAAACGTCAGCAGGAAGAACAGCGCATCGCGCAAGCTGAGGCACAACGGTTGGCACAGGAAGAGGAGTTGCGTAATACAGAGGAACGGCAACGTCAAGTTGAGGTGAAAATTCAAGAAGCCGAGAAAAAACGGGAACTGGAGCAGCAGCGTGTCGAGGAGATCGAAAATCAACGCCGTCAGCAGGAAAGTGCGATTGCTCAGTTGGAAGAAAAAAAACGTCAAACCGAAACGGAGCAGCAGGCATTACAGGCACAGCTGGAAAAACAACGCCTGGCATTACTGAAACAGGAAGAACAGCAGCGTTTGGAAGAAGAAAAACGCATGGCGCAGGAACAAGAAAAAGAACGAGCAGCTGCCGAAAAGAAACAAAACGATCTTGAAGAAAGAACGCGACTGGCCAAGTTGGAAGAACAGCGACAGCAAGAAGAGCAGGCTGAACAATTGCGGTTGCAGGAGGAAGTTGAAAAAAAGGCACTGGAAATAGCGCGCCAGAAACGCTTGGCAAGACGCGCGCAGAACGAGTTTGCGAAGTACATACCTCAGATTCGAGATAAAGTAACCAACAACTGGATACGTCCTTCAAATTCGGAAAACCGGCGGGCAGTTCTGGATGTCGAGATCAACTCGTGGGGTGAAGTGCAGTCGGTCAAGGTGTTTTCGTCCAGCGATTCCGCCGCTTTTGATCGATCAGTTGTTGCGGCGGTACGCAAGGCATCGCCGCTGCCCATTCCCAAGGATGCAGAACTCTTTAAATACTATAAAGAGTTTAGATTTGATTTCAGTGGTGCCTCTCCATGAATGGAAAAATCATTCTCTACGGACTGATTCTGTTCAGCTTGGTTCTGCATGGGAATAGTGCTCTGGCAGTCTTTACGATCAATATTGATGAAGGCGTTGAGCGCGGTATTCCAATCGCGATCGTGCCATTCGGTAACGAATTGAATGAACTCACTCCCTATTCGATTGATAGCATCATTCGCGAAGATCTGTCACGCACCGGACGTTTTGATCCACTTCCGGTCGAGCAGTATCTGAGTTTGCCTACTGCGAAAGAAGAAATTCATTTCAATGACTGGCAGTTAATTGGTGCTGATTATGTACTGATCGGCAGGGTGGAACCGATTGAGGAGGAAGCGGGTAGGTTTCGGATCATTGCTCGTCTGTTCGATGCGTTTGATCAGAAACAGGTGTTTGCCAGACAGTTCAATGCCACCATGAATCAGGTTCGGGAATACGCACATTTGATCGCCGATCGGGTGTTTGAGAATCTGATAGAAAAAAAGAGTTCTTTTCTCACTTCAATTCTCTATACGGTCACGGTACCCAGCGATGATAGCGGTCCTCCTGATCATGTGCTCTATACGGCCGATTATGATGGTTTCAATCCGAAGGTGGTCTTGCGTAGCAAAAAACCCATTCTCTCGCCTTCCTGGTCACCCGACAACTCGCAGATTGTCTATGCGGAACTCGGTGGGTCGGAATCGAAGATCTATGTGCAGACGGTGACAACCGGCGAACGGTTCTTGCTCTCAACACCGGCAGGCTACAGCAGTGCACCAAGCTGGTCTCCAGATGGCCGGCGCATCGCCTTTTCCAACTCGACCAATGGAAATTACGACATTTACATCTATTCTCTTGATTCTGGAAACATTACCCAAGTTACCAAACATCGATTGATAGACACTGAGCCCGCCTGGTCGCCGGATGGAAAGCATATCGTGTTTACCTCGAATCGTGGTGCACGACCGCAAATCTATCAAACCGCCGCAAGACGCAATACCAATGCCAAACCTCTTTTGATTGCCGGTCGTTCCAATACCGGGGCCAGTTATTCGCCGAATGGGAACCAACTGGTTGTCATTACCGATCAGGGAAATGGCAGTCAAGTAGGCGTCTACGACTTTGCCACCCGTTCCATTCGCGTCCTATCGAAAACCAGTCTTGACGATTCAGCTGAATTTTCACCTTATGGTGATATGTTGATTCATATCGTTGAAGGTCAAGAAAGATACATTAAAATACTGTCACCGGATGGACGAGTTCAGTCTCGTATTCCGGTGGCCGAAGGTCGGGTGAAACAGGTCGACTGGAGTAGTTTTTAGTAAATTTCTATATTGAGGTAAATCCGAATGAATGTGTGGACGCGACTTTTGTCATTTATGTTCGTAGCATTGTTGTTTCTTACGAGCTGTTCGAAACCCATCGAACCGACGATGGAGGAACCGATGGTTGATGATGAGGAACCATTCATCGAAATAGTAGACCCCGATGAAACGATGGGTACTCAAGATGACAGTGTGCTGATCGAAATGGGACTTGAAGATCAAGCAGATGAAGTCGATTCACTGGCCATGGACCCTTTGTCACAGAGGTTAGTTTACTTCGGTTTTGACGAATCAATTGTAACTGAAGAAGCACAGGTCATTATTCGTGCCCATGCGCAACTCCTGGCACAGCATCCTGAGGTAACGCTACATCTGGCCGGCCACGCTGACGAAAGAGGCACTCGTGAATATAATCTAGCATTGGGTGAACAGCGAGCGGTAGCAGTGAGCGCATTTTTCCAGGAATTCGGTGTTGATGCCACACGTATTACAACCGTTTCATTTGGTGAAGAGTTGCCAGCGGTAACCGGTGCTGATGAGGAAAGCTGGGCTTTGAACCGTCGAGTTGAAATTACCCATGACCTAGTTCAATAAAACTTTCAACACCAAGTTGAACCGACGTGACTAAAATTCATTCATTTCGATCCGGTATTGCACTTTTTGTAGTGATGATGGTGGCATTCGTTGCCGGGTGTGGACGACCGGTGGCGGTGGTTAATCCCATTCCGGCACCCGCAGTGGTGGTTGAAGAAGCTGTTGCTCAGGAAGACATTGTGACACCGGACATAGAGGTAGTGCCACCGGCAATTGTGACCCAGATTCAGGCATTATCCGAAGAAGTTCGCGCGTTACGCAATCAAGTGGAAGTGCTGGCAACCGAATTGAGCGGCACCCGGCAACGGCAAAAAGATTTGTATGATGATCTTGATGCCCGGCTCAGAAAAGTTGAACGTATGATTTCAGAGGGTAGTCGTATTTCCCCCAACGTCGAGGGTGTGCTACCTGAATCGGTATCAGCACCGACTGATCAGACCAATGAAAACGTTGCGGAAATTGATGATGGTGCTTCGGTACAAGTGGTACCTATAGAGCCGGTGCCAGCGGCTGACCCGGCAGTCGTCCGCGCTGAGTACGACAACGCCTTTCGCACGCTAAGACAAGGAAAATATGAAGATGCCATCATTGCGTTTGGTGCTCTGGTCGAGAATTATCCCGACAGTGAATTGGTGGACGATGCGCTGTATTGGATTGCTGAAGCCCATTACGTTACCCAAGAATTTACCGTCGCTTTGCAAGGTTTTGAACAGATTATCGCAGATTATCCGGACAATCGGCGGGCTGCTGAAGCGATGCTGAAAATTGGCTACATTTACTACGATCAGCAAAATTTCGAACAGGCTAAGAATTACCTGACCGAAGTGATGGAACGTTATCCGGCCAGTCGATCTGCGTTTTCCGCCCAACGCCGGCTGGCCAAAATGCAACAGGAAGGCCATCTGTAGTTCGATCGGTAGGTAAGAGCGGACGCGCTTAGATGCCGATATACCGCCGTTGCAATTCCGGGTTACTCTTCAGTGCTTCGGAATTTCCGGCCCACACCACATGACCTTTTTCCACAATATAGTGCCGGTCACCAATGCGTAGCAAAGATTCCAAATGTTTGTCAATGAGCAGCAGGGATTGATGATTATCCTTCAGTTGAGTAATGCTCTTCCAAATCTGATTGCGCAGTAACGGCGAAAGCCCTTCAGTTGCTTCATCTAGTAGCAACAGTTTAGGATTCGTCATCAGTGCTCGACCGATGGAGAGCATCTGCTGTTCACCGCCGGAAATTCGGTTGCCCATCACCTTCACCCGTGGTTGAAGGGCGGGAAAGAGTGCCATCACCTTCTCAACGGTCCAGGGGTCGGGCAATTGATTTTTATTGTGCGCCGTTGCTACCAGGTTTTCCAGTACGTTGAGATTCGCAAAAATATGGCGTCCTTCCGGCGCCAATCCGATCCCGGTATTCGCCACTTGATAAGATGGCCACCCGGTAATATTCTGGCCTTCAAAATGAATGTCCCCAGTGGTTGGTTGGACGAGTCCCATGATCGAGCGGATCGCGGTCGTTTTACCCATACCATTTCGGCCCAGCAAGGTGACCACCTCGCCCGGATTGATGTTGATACTGAAGTCAAACAGGGCTTGGGTAATGCCATAGAAAGAGTTGATGTTCTGAACCGATAACATGAGCTGGTTACTCTACTCCCAGATAAGCGCGGCGCACTAACTCATGACTGCGAATTTCGTCAGGTGGCCCGCTCGCGATCAAGCGACCATAAACCATGACCGAAATTCGGTCGGCCAGCAAAAAAACTGCATCCATATCGTGCTCAATGACCAGAATTGTGAGGTTGCCTTTGAGTGTCTTCAGAAAGTCAATGATTTTTTCAGAGTCCATGCGCCCCATGCCGGCCAGTGGTTCATCCAGAATTAATAGTTTTGGCTTCATGGCCAGTGCAATGGCGAGTTCAAGCTGCCGCTGTTCACCATGTGCCAGATCACCCGCGCAGGTGTCACAGAGTTGCTTCATGCCAATAGAATCAAGAACACTGATGGCCTGATCCTGTATGTTTCGATCGGATTTAACCGGTCGCCACATATTAAAACTGTGCCCATAGTGAGCCTGTATGGCGAGTGCAACATTCTCCTGACAAGTGAATGCTTTAAGTATTGAAGTGATCTGAAACGAGCGGGCGAGCCCCATCAGTGAACGAGTGGGTGCACTGTGCCGGGTAATGGATTGGCCATCAAATTGAATTTCTCCTGAATCGCTTGGCAGGATACCGGAAATTTGCGAGATCAACGTTGTTTTTCCGGCGCCATTTGGTCCGATCAACGCGTGAAATTCATCATGTTTAACTTCAAGATCAACATTGTCAGTTGCCAAGACGCCACCGAATGATTTATTCAGTTGGGTGATTTTTAATAGTCCATCAGTCATGGTTACCTCTCTTGGGACTGAGCAGACCATCAATCCCGCGTGGCGATAGTAGCACCACCAAAATCAAAAACGGACCAAAAATAAGGTGCCAGTGTTCGGTGACCCGAGAGAGAAATTCAGAAAGTAGCCAAAACACCAGTGCGCCGGTAATCGGGCCCAAAATACTGGCCATGCCACCTAGCACTACCATAAAGATCAATTCGCCGGAGCGTGTCCAGTGCATGATATCGGGACTGACGAACTTTTCGACATTGGCGCTCAATATACCGGCAAGGGTACACATCACGCCTGCAATAATAAAACACACCAGTCGATATCGAAATGTCGGGTAACCGAGTACTTCCATACGAATTTCATTCGACTTGATGCCACGAATGACATGCCCAAAACGAGAGTGAATCAGACGATGGGAAAAGTAAAGACAGGCCAACATGATGCTAAAAATCAGGTAATAACGATGAAGTGGATTGTCTAGGGTGATCAGGTTGGTGCCCAAATCGCTTCGTGTATAAATGATCAAGCCGTCATCGCTACCATACTCTTCGATGCTGATCGAAAAAAAATAGACCATTTGCGTCAAGGCCATGGTAATCATGATGAAGTAAACTCCCCGCGTGCGCAGACTGATACCGCCGAAGACGAAGGCAATGACAGTCGCTGCAGCCATTGCTGTCAGCAGTTGAATATAAATATTGTCAATGTCGTAGTAGGCGTAGATGCCAACGGTATAGGCCCCGATACCCAAGTAGAGTGCGTGACCAAAACTGATCATGCCGCCATAGCCGAGAATCAGATTCAGACTGATAGCGGCAATGGCCCAGATCATCAGCCGTGCAAAGAGATTGATGTAATAGGGTTCGTCCAGCAGATGCGCGACGACCGGGGTGAGTGCGCAGGCGCCAATCACTAGGATGGCCAGAGCGCTGCGACGATTGTGCAGATGATTCAGGGTAGGCATTACATGGGGTGACACAGAGTGCTATCGGCTCAGTTCACCAAAAAGTCCTTGCGGTTTAAAGAATAGAATGCCGATCATGAAAATATAAATCAGCATGGAAGAGATGGCGGGCGCGGCCGCTTCGGCGGCATTGACCGGGATGGCCAGTGCCAGAATGACATCCAGAAATGAGCGTCCCAGCGTATCAATCAACCCGGTCATTAGGGCGGCTATGAAGCTGCCTCGAACGGAGCCGATTCCGCCAATGACGATGACCACGAAGGCGACAATGATAATCTGTTCACCCATGCCCGAATTGGCGCCCAGTATGGGTACCATGAGTACACCGGCCAATGCGCCAAGCGCGGTGCCGAGACCAAAAACCAAAGTAAACAACAGCCGAATATTCGTACCCAGCGCATAAATCATCATCCGGTCAGCCGCACCCGCGCGGATCAGCATGCCCAGACGAGTTTTTGACACCAAGAGCCACATTGCAATCGCAACCAATATGCCGGCCGCAATGATCATCAGGCGGTATATGGGATACTCAATATCCCAAAAAAGTAGGATGGTGGAGTCCAAGTATTTCGGAAATGGCACCGTTAATCCATCAAGTGGCCAGACGACCTGAACCAGTTCGTTGAAAAATAGGATCAAGCCGAACGTTGCCAGTACCTGATCAAGGTGGTGACGCTGGTACAACGTTCTGAGCGTTGTTATCTCAGTCACGATGCCGATGCCGGCCACGAGAGGAACCGCTAA
Source organism: Arenicellales bacterium (assembly GCA_965116205.1). Lineage (GTDB taxonomy): Bacteria > Pseudomonadota > Gammaproteobacteria > Arenicellales > JAJDZL01 > JAJDZL01. Next base: position 2,341,928 of record OZ220493.1, read on the forward strand.
GAGTATGGCGAGTAGAAACGAACCGGTCCAGAGAAAAATGGTCGCACCGACAAAAGCGCCGAGCATATACATGGTGCCGTGGGCGAGGTTCACCAGATCCATAATGCCAAAGGTCAAAGTCAATCCGGCGGCCAGTAGAAACAGCAGAACGCCGAATTGAATGCCATTCAGAATCTGTTCAATCAGTAATGCCCACTCCAAATGCTCACTCCTGGTGTCAGGTCAATGCAGTTGTGTTGCTGGATTGTCGCATTGATCGACGGCCTTGAAATTTCTTTCTGACACATGAATTTCTGTAGCCTACCAACTCTGCTCGATGTTCTCTTGAAAATCAATACAAAGTGTCAAAATGCAACAGAATTCTCGCTGACGTCGAACCATTGAGGGAGCTGAGACTCCTGAATGGGAGTCTCAGCTAGGTCTGCTATGCCGGCTGTTCAAAATCATAGTTATGAAAATTCAGCTCAAAAGTTTTTACATTGAGCATTCACTTGCATAGACGTCCTGATGCATCTCCAATACAGTTTCGCGCACCGATGTCGTCCATACTCCATCATCGTCAACGATGACCTCGCGGCTGTAAAAGTTCTGAATGGGATAGTGATTCGGTCCCATCTCGAACGAACCGCGTACCGAGTCAAAATCCGCCTTTCTAAGCGCCGTACGTAAGCCATCCACATCACTGACGTCACCGGCGACCGATTCCACGGCACTAGCGATGTACATTACTGCGTCGTAACTCTGCGCGGCATAAAAACTGGGGTATTTACCATACTTTGCTTTGAAACTGTCAACAAATTTCCGGTTGGCCATATTGTCAAGATCGGGCGTCCAAAACATAGCCATGACTGTTCCCAGTACGCCAGTCATTTCAGCGGCCTGAAAGCGCGGTAAACTGATTGAATCAATCGTAAAAACCGTGTACAGATCAACATTGCCAGCTAGTCCGGACTGTTGGTACTGTTTGATGAAAGCTGGCCCGTGCTTACCGGGATAGAACACAAATACGGCATCCGGATTGGCCGCCTTGACTTTTGAAAGTTCGGAGGCCCAGTCAATTTGATCGGGCCACTTGGTCATATCTTCGCCGATGATATCACCGGTAAAAGTTCGTTTAACGCCCACGACCATGTTTTTGCCGGCGGCATAGAGTGGGGCGATGACATAGAGTTTTTTTACACCCCGCTGATTTAAGACCTCACCCATGGCCATAGGTGTTTGATCATTCTGCCACGAGATATTAAAGAAATTTTTATGACAGCCTTTACCAGCAAGCTGTGAAGGTCCGGCATTGGCACTGATAAGGATTTTTCCCGCATCAAGCACTGTGGTGGCCGAAGCAAGCAGCACATGCGACCAAATATAGCCAAAAACGAGGTCGACTTTTTCCTGAGCGATTAACCGTTCAGTCGCCTGTTTGCCTTTCAGTGGATTGAATTCGTCGTCACCGTAGACCACTTCAACATCAGCCGGCCCCATTTTGTGTCCAATGTGTTCCAAAGCCAGTTCTACGGCGTCTCTCATGTCGTTGCCGATAACCGCGGCCGGGGTGCTCAAAGTGGTGACAAATCCCAGCTTAACAGTAGCGGGGTATGCACTCGGAGCAATCAGCGCCAGGCTCACTGCAACGAGTGGGATTAATTTATTTTTCATTTTAGGTTCCCAATATTTGTATGAATAAATTGTTGATTCAGCGTCGTGCCACTGGGTCTGTATTTTACTCAATAGTATTTGATTGTGCCGACCATGCATCGCCTCGTACAATGTCAGTAAAGTGATGACGTGCGTTAATTTGGAATGGTGACGGGGTTGTAAAATTATGCGGCCTGTTCTAGAAACGAAACCCGGTCGACTATTGCGGTTTGTCTTTGCCGCATCTGGGAGTTCAACGTCTTCAAGTGCCTATGAAGAACTATACTCCGCTGTTTCGACGTAAGGTACACCGCGATTGGTCTTGGTTGAATTAAGATCTTAACTGTTCCAGTGCCCACAGAACATGCTCTCTAACCATTCTTGATGGGTTGCACCGTCTTAAATTAAGTGCACGAATCACTTCTTCCGTAGGAATTGAGTTTCCCAGTGCGGTGGCTATATTTCTCAACCATCGCTCGTAACCCAGTCGCCGAATGGCCGACCCTTGAGTGTTGATTCGAAATTCTTGCTCCGACCAGAGAAACAACTGACTGAGTTGAGTTGCATCAAGATTGTGTCGGACACGAAAGGCCGGCTCTATGGAAGGCTTTGCAAATCGGTTCCAAGGGCACACAACCTGACAGTCATCGCAGCCAAACACTCGATTACCAATCGCCCGGCGGTATTCTTGCGGTATCGATCCTTTATGTTCGATGGTTAGGTATGAAATGCACTTGTTGGCATCTACCACATAGGGTGCGATAATGGCATTGGTCGGACAGATATCGAGACAGGCGGAGCAGTTTCCACAGTGATCAGTGGCTGGGGAGTCTACCGGTAGTGGTAAATCGGTATACAGTTCACCGAGAAAAAACCAGGAACCAGCTGTTCTATTGATGAGGTTTGTGTGTTTGCCAATCCAACCCAATCCGGCTTTCTGTGCAATGGGTTTTTCCATGACCGGTGCGCTGTCGGCAAATGCTCGGTAGCCAAAATTCCCAATTTTAGTTTGAATGCGGTCAGCCAGCTGCTGCAGTCGGCGGCGAATCAACTTGTGATAGTCTCTACCGGTGGCATAACGGGATATGAATGCCAGTTTGGGGTCTTCGAGTGTCTCTTGGATGTCTTTTGATGCCAGCGGAAAGTAGTTCATGCGTGCCGAAATGATTCGCACGGTACCGGGCACCAGCAGTTCGGTTCGAGTGCGCTTCAGACCATGTTTTTTCATATATTTCATGTCACCATGCATGTCTTCACTCAACCACTCGTGCAACCTTTTTTCGGCTTGTGTTAGATCCGTATCTGTAATGCCAATCTGTTGAAAGCCTAGCTCTTGGCCCCAAGTTTTGATTGAAGTTGCCAGATGCTTTAATTTCGATTCGGTCAACTGCATATCAGACTGGCACGGTTGTTGAATGTATCAACATCCAGGGGGTGATCAGTTGTTGGCATGAGTGACTGAATTATCGCGGTCTGCTTCATGGCCTTCGAGTTCACTCAATATTTCATCTTCGTGTTCATTCAGTCCGGGTGGACGTAGTCGAATTGGTAGCTTTTCACCGTCGAGCAGAATCGGATGAACCAATGTACGAGTTTGCGTCTGAACTGGCAGTTCAAGCTCTTGAACCCATTTTTGATCGACAACCTGGGGATCAGCCAGAGCCTCCGCGTACGAGTTGATCGGCGCGGTTGGAACCCCAGCTTTTCGAAACAGCTCATACCAGTGCTGGGCTGTGTTCTGAGCAAATTCACTCTCCAGTATCTGTGCCAGCTCAATCTGATTTTCGGCCCGCTTGGCTGTGTTGGAGAATCTTTCATCTTTAATCAGGTCAGTTCGTTTGATTTGATGACAGACTTTTTCAAACAGATGCTGATTTCCCGCGGCTAATACAAAATAATCATCGGCCGCTTTGAAGGCCTGATAAGGTGCATTTCTTGGATGCCTTGAACCCAGTGGTTTGGGGTTGTTGCCGGTACCAAAATACTCACTTACCTGTAGCGGTGCCATGCCAAGACTGCAACCTAACATGGAGGCGTCAATATGTTTGCCCTGTCCGGTAACCTGCCGCTCAAAAAGAGCGGCGGCAATATGGTAGGCAGCAAAAAGCCCAGTACCAAAATCACTGAGTGGGACGCCACACTTGACTGGCGCCACATCAATTTCTCCGGTTACGCTCATAATGCCTGAAATCGCCTGCATGGTCACATCGAACGCGGCTTCTTGTGCGCGCGGACCGTTTTGTCCAAACGCGGAAATTGAACAGTAAATCAGTGCAGGATTAGCTTCAGCAACGTCGATGTAACCGAGGCCGAGCCGCTGCATCACGCCTGGACGATTGTTTTCTACTAAGACATCGGCACTGTGTATCAGTCGGCGAGCAATTTGTAGGGCATCGGAATTTTTCAGATCCAGCGCGATGGAACGTTTGTTGCGATTGACTGAAGCGAAGTTTTCGCTAAAGCCATGGGTGAGCGGCGGCCATTGGCGCATTGCATCACCTGTCGGCGGTTCAATTTTTATGACATCGGCACCAAGGTCACCCAATAACATCGCGCAATAAGGTCCGGCAGCAATCTGACAAATTTCAATCACTCGGATTCCAGATAGCGAAAGATTGGACGATTGGTAAGTTGCTGTGGCTTGGGGGATTTTTGACGATGTCATAATTGGAGGTTTGGTTAGACTGGCGGTAGTTTGAATTGGGTCATTTGCTCAAATATGTTCGGGCATCTGAGGTTGCCATTCAATCATCTTAAATTCAATAACAAGACGCATATATGATATAAACGAAACGAACAGATACACCCGAAAGTTGTATTTAAACGAGTTTATTCATAGCTACAATCTATAGGAGATATACAATGAAGTGCAAAGAAATCAGATTGGCAGTTGTGTTGACTATGATGGTCACTTTGCTGTCAACGCCGATGGCGACTAGTGCCGATTCGGTAAAAATCGGTTTTCTCGGTGGATTTACCGGTCCCATTGAGTCGCTGACACCTCCCATTCAAATGGGGGCTGAAATGGCAGTGGCCAATATCAATGATGCCGGTGGCGTAAATGGCCGGAAGATTGAAATTGTTACCGGTGATACAGCATGCGTAGACGCCACTGCGGCGGCCAATGCCGCCGACCGGTTGGTTAATTCCGAGGGTGTTTCTGCAATTGTAGGTGCCTTGTGTTCAGGATCAACCATTTCAGCTGCCAATAACGCCGCGGTGCCCGGCGGGGTGGTGATGGTGTCACCAGCATCTACCAGTCCGGCGGTCACAGAACTTGATGACAATGACCTTGTTTTTCGTACGGTACCTTCTGATTCATATCAAGGTGAGGCGCTGGCGAAACTCCTGATGGACAAGGGCATTGATAATATTGCCATTACATACATCAACAATGATTATGGCAAAGGGTTCTCAGACGCTCTATCTAGTGCATTCAGTGAAATGGGAGGTATGGTTGCCGCTAATGAAGCGCATGAAGATGGTAAGGCGGACTACCGGGCAGAGATCGGTTCCCTTGCCTCTAGCGGCGCGGAGCATCTGATTGTTCTAGCTTACGCCGATGGATCCGGTCAGAATATTATTCGTCAGTCGATAGAAGGTGGAGATTTTTCCAGTTTTGTCGGCGGCGACGGCATGCTTTCAGATTCATTAATTGAGGCGGTCGGCGCCGAAGGGTTGGAAGGCATGTTGATGACGAGCGCCGGTTCCCCCGAGGGTGTCGGGATGGAGCGTTTCAATGCCATTCGTCATGCGGCTGAAGCTCCAGAAAGTGTTTATATGGGGCAAGCGTATGATGCGGCATTTCTACTCGCGCTAGCCATGCAGAGAAAAATGACTCATGCCAATGACACCCTGTCGGTATCGTTACGTGCCGTCGCTAATCCACCGGGCACGGTCATTTATCCAGGTGAGTGGGTCAAGGCAGTCGATGTGTTGTCTAGTGGTGCCGAAATCAACTACGAAGGTGGAACAGGTAGTCAGGACTTCGATGAAAACGGTGATGTGGCGGGTATCATCCAACATTCCATCATTCAGGATGGTCAAATTGTGGATCTCGGACTCATCAATATGATGTAAATCACGTTGCACTGGTAACCAGATGTTACCTTTGCGTGAATCGTTAGCGTCAAGTGCCTGAGTCTGTAGATTCAGGCACTTTTTCATTGGGAAGAAATGACATTCGGTTGTCAGCGCCAAACTTGTCAGTCGCGACACGCAACAGGTCGCGGTGCTGACAGTGTTTGGCGCCGTTCAAATTCTCATGAGCAGTTTCTGAAAATGTCACATTAACCTACATAATCAGTAAAATGCTCGGCGGCGGGGTGCGGCGGTAGCTGACTTACTTGATCTTACTGATACGTTCAGGAATCAGCCCATTCGGTACATAACGCAATGCCAGTGTAATGGCTAACCCGATAAAGAACACCCGAGCCTGTAGTGCCCGCGTCATTAAATCGGCCGGAGCCTGCCAATCAAACCATTGACTCCCGAACTGTCGTACCGTTTCAAATAGAAAAAGTGTAATCGGTTCACCCATCAACCAGATGATATAAATCGCAACGGCGCCAAATATTGTACCGAGATTGTTAGCCGCACCACCCACCAGCACCATGACCCAAACCAGAAAGGTATGGTTTAGCGGGGTGAAGCTGGTCGGGTCGAATATACGTGCAAAGCTGATCAGTGCCGCGCCACCAAAACCAATCAGTGCGGAACCGACCACGAAAACCTGCAGGCGGCAATAGTTGATATCCTTACCCATGGCGGCGGCAGAAGTTTCGTTATCACGAATCGCTCGCATCATCCGTCCCCAAGGTGATCGATAGGCGCGTTGCAACAGAATGAAAAGCGCGGCAACGAGAATCGCGATGAGTGCCAGATAGGCAGAACGGGCGGCAATGAAGCCGATGTCATTGGGCGTTGGTACGGGCCATGGTAAAGGTGAAACTGTCAATGTACCACGGGTGAGCCAATCGGCGTTTTTCAGTATGGCTTTAATGATTTCTGCAATACCTAATGTTGCGATAGCCAAGTAATCAGCGCGCAGACTCAAACAGGCTTTACCAATCCAGTAGGCGACGAAAGCTGCCACGAGCCCGCCGCAAAACCAACCGAACAAAACCGGTAGCCCTAGTCCACCAATAAAACCGGACTGTCGTTCGATGAGCTGGGCCACCGGTGCCAGCTGTTGATTGAAATAGAAAAAAGCAATGATGACGCTCAATAGTATCAAAGCGATTCGAAGACCGCCACGGATACCAATTCGATGGATTTGAGTGAGGCCAATGATCGCCGCAATAATCATGAGTGCTTGCCATAGAAAACTGCCTAGCGCTTCAGCACCATCAGAAGCCCAGAACGTCGGATTGACTGGAAAGGCAACAAACATCGTAATGAATGCACCAATTGCAACAAAGCCCATGCCACCAGCGTTGAATAAACCGGCATAGCCCCACTGCAGTGTAATGCCGAGTGCCAGAATTGCATAGCAGGCGGCTTCGGCCAGCATTCTCAAGGCATAAGCCTCACCAAAAATCAAGACGATGCCGGCAATTACAATCGCTATTAATGTAAACAGAAAATATTCTCTTTGGTAAAGACGGAAGTTCAAAGCACTTGACCTCTGAATATTCCAGTGGGGCGCCAGATAAGTACCGCAATCAGAATGACAAATGGCACCACTATTTTGTACTCGGTTGGAACAAAGGAAATTCGTGCCGGCAGCTCAATCCAGTCGGGCATCAGTGTGACCATCGGTCTCAGTACCACGGACCAGTTGAAGATGGCTAGAGTCTCTGAGAATCCGACCAATAATCCACCTGCGATGGCACCATACGGACGGCCGATGCCTCCCACAATCGCAGCTGCGAAGATGGGCAGTAGCAGGTTGAAACTGAGATCGGGTTTGAGTACTACGTCGAGTGCCAGGAGGGTTCCAGCAATAGCTGCCAAGGTGCCGGCAATGAGCCAAGTAGCTCGCACGACGGACTCCGTATTGATACCTGAGATTAACGCCAGGTCTGCGTTATCAGACATGGCGCGCATTGCTTTACCGAGTCGCGAGTGGCGCAGAAATTGATGCAGCACAAAAATGCTGACAACGGTGGTAAGAATCAGCAATATTTGCGGTTCAGATATCACTATATCCCGGCTTGCGGACTGAGGGAAAATATCAAAGCGAAATACCTCCTTACTTTGTTCGGCAAAGAAAGTGCGCGGTGAAGTGCCGGCAAAAAGTCGAATGACACCGTGCAGCATCAACGTTACCCCGATCGACGCGACCAGTAATATGATGGGTTTGACTTTGCGTTTTCTCAGTGGGTGATAGAACATTCGATCAATGCCAACGGTAAATAGAGCCAAACAAAGGATTGACAGTGGTAGCACCACAAAACCGGTTGGTAAATTGACGGCGGGTCCTAAACCGGGCAATAGTGTAGCGAATACAAACGAAAAGTAGGCCCCTGAGGTCATCAGGTCAGCGTGTGAGAAATTTGCGAAACGAAGAATACCGAAAACCAGTGTGACGCCAATGGCCCCCAGTGCGTAAATACAGCCAATGATGGTACCTGAAATGAGTACTTTATTGACAAAAAAAATCAGTTCATTCACCGAACTGTCAACCTCCGAGAAAACTCTTTGCAACCTGAGGGTCGTTCAACAGGTTTTCACCACGATCGGTGAACAGATTCTTACCAGCGGCGAGTACGAAGCCAATGTCGGCGATGCTCAAAGCACGTCTGGCATTCTGTTCGACAATCAGAATGCCAACGCCGGAGGCGGCGATGGTCTTGATGCGGTTGATGATGTCGTTTACAAAAGCCGGTGCCAGTCCCACCGTGGGTTCATCCATTAGTAGCAGGCGCGGGTTAGTCATCAAGGCGCGAGCGATGGCCACCATTTGACGTTGCCCACCCGACAGTTCACTAGTGAGCTGTTCAGTTCTTGATTTGAGCGGTGGGAATAGATCAAATATGGTGTTGAGAGCCAATGTAACATTGTCTTTTCTGATAAATGCGCCCATTTCCAGATTTTCACGCACCGTCAGAGATGGGAAAACGTTTCTTTCCTGCGGCACATAACCGATGCCGAGTGCAACTCGCTGGTCCGGTGGAACATCGGTGATGTCCTCACCGGCCAATTGCACATGGCCAGCACTGGGTTTGATCAGTCCAAAAATGCTTTTCAGCACGGTGGATTTACCAGCACCGTTGGGGCCGACGATGACACCGATTTGACCGCAGGCAATAGAAATATCAATGCCTTTGATCACCGGTTCGCCACCGTAGCCGGCGACAAGGTTCTGTGTACTGATAAGCATGTTTCGCGATATCTTATGTTGACTTTACACCGCCGAAATACGCATCCACTACAGCTGGATTGGCTAACACATCATGTGGAGTGCCCTTGACAGCAATTTGACCTTCAACCAATACCGTAACTTTGTGGCACAGTTTAGAAATAAAGTTCATGTTGTGTTCAATGATAAAAAATGTCCTGCCTTGCGCTTGATTGAGGTGAATAATATGGTCTGCCAATTGATTGAGTAGCGTTTGGTTGACTCCGGCTCCCAATTCATCCAGCAGTACGATCTTAGCATCCACCATCAGCGTACGGCCCAGTTCGAGCAGTTTTTTCTGACCACCGGACAGATTGCCGGCTAACTCATTTTTGACATGTGACATGCCGATGAAATCAAGAATACTCAATGCCTTTTCTTGATTTTCTAGTTCCTGGGTTCGAAAGGAAGATGCTCGAAACAGTGCGTTGTATAGATTTTCTCCCCGTTGTATGGCTGGTACCATCATCAAGTTTTCGATGGTTGACAGTTTGGCAAATTCATGCGGAATCTGGAATGTTCGTAGCAGGCCATGGGCAAACATCTGGTGTGGAGGTAACCCGGTAACATCAACATCGTTCAGCGCTACAGTACCGTGATCGGGTGGATAAACGCCGGCGACGATGTTAAACAGTGTTGATTTACCCGCACCATTCGGCCCAATCAGGCCGGCAATACTACCGGCGTCAAGTTCAAAGGTACAATTTTGGAGTACACAGAAACCATTGAAACTTTTGGATACGTGTTTAACTGACAGTAGCGCAGACATGGCAGAAACAGCATTTTAATCGGTTGAACCGCTTTGATGAGACTTCTTGAATGTTCTGAACCGGCTTGATCGCGCTGACCGTTCGTCTATAATTTGCAAATGACGAGTGAATTAAGCTAGACGTTTTATGATTTGTTTTTCAATTTCCAGTCATCCCGATGAGTCAACCATCAGCAAACAAGACGTTTCATACTAGTCCGATTCAACCTGTTGAATTGAAACTGGATTCGACCATTCAGTTTGACTGTCACAAACAGGTCAGCTGTTTCAACGCATGTTGTCGAAACATTGACATTGTACTGACCCCCTACGATATTGTTCGTCTGAAACGTCGTTTCAACCTCCAATCTAGCGACTTTGTTGGTGCGTATACAACCCCATACCCCATGGACCATCATGATCTGCCAGGGCTTAAACTCAATACTAAACCAAGTACTACCGAATGTGTTTTTCTGTCTGAAGAAGGTTGCACGGTTTACGAAGACCGACCGGCGGCCTGTCGTTATTATGCACTGGGTAGCATGAGTGTGCGTAAGAAAGATGCTTCCAGCATTGAAGACATCTATTTTGTCGTGAAAGAAGATCACTGCCGGGGCCATGAAGAGCCGCGCCGATTGTCGGTCTCTCAATATCGTGAGGAACAGGGAGTCGTTGAGTACGATGAGATGAATAAAGAATGGCGCGATGTCATTCTTAAAAAGCGCTCAAGTGGCCCAACTGTCGGGCGTCCGTCAGACCGCAGCCGGCAGTTGTTTGACATGTGTAGTTATGATATTGATAACTTTCGGGCGTTCATACAAACTGAAGGTTTTTTGGAAATCTATGATCTGTCTACAGAGCAAATTTCGATTTTGCTGAACGATGAGGATGAACTGCTAAGATTTGCCATGCAGTTTCTCAAACAGGTCCTTTATGGAGAAATGTCCATTCCGATGCGGGCGGATGCTAAGGAAAAAAGATTGCAAAGAATGCGAGAACGGGCTCAGAGGGCAAATCAGCAGTCACCAGAACGCTGTTGACAGAAAGTTCAGTTTGAGTTTCATGACTTAATCTGGCCGCGGTAGGATTTGCCGGTGACTCTGCTGATGCTATGATATGCCTTAGTCAGCAAATTGCGACGCACTGCCGCGGTCGCTCCAATGAATCTGCGACAGCAACGTCTCGTCCAGCGGTGTTTGACACTCAAGCCAAATTCATTGTCTTATCGCCTTCAGGGTCAGAGTGAAATCAGGTGCTTGAAAGCAGGGAATTTGACATGGGAAAATTCGTTCATCCCAATACCATCAGTGCCGGGTAAGATGCTGACGATGCCATCAACTTTCAATTCACCAAGGTCACGACAGATGTACCGAAAGGTGCCGCCATGGTGTTTCCGGATGAGGAATTTAGTATCAAGTCACTACTCCATGCACCGCATACCGGGATTGAGGCAGGTCAATCATTCCGTTATTCAATAGGTTGACCGGCACAAAGACATGACTAACTCAGGCAGAGAGATCAAGAGGTGGTACGTTTCATTGATTCGGAAAGCTTCCGGTATGAAGCTCTGCTAGTATTGTTCGACCGGTATCGTTATAATGCAGACCGGTTCGGTTCAACTATGAGGTATGGAACCGAAAGAAATTATCAGACGTCTTGATTTGAATGGGACATGCACCGGATCGTTACGAATTTTTCTATCCCCAATCCATCGTTTTGATGACATCGTATCCGCAAAGGGCAATTGACCTCTGGATATGTTTAAGAGTTCTTGTTTAACAAACTTGATGCAAAGAAGTTAGATGAGTAAATCATGGATTTGCGATTGTCAGGTGTTGCTCTAAATGTTCAAAAACTAGACGTTCAGCTATGAAAATTGAAAAACCATATTTGATTTTTGTCGGTGACGCACCGGATGAACTAGCCGCGAAAACTTCATTCGGAGTGGTTGATTGGTGTCCAGAAGATTGCGTGGGACAATTCAGATTGCCGGGTTGTGCGGCTGATCTAGGTCTTCCCGAGCTCAGTATGGCAGAAGCAAGCAGGCGCGGAGTTCGTTCAGTCCTGATCGGAGTGGCTAACCGCGGTGGGGTTATTCCTGACTCCTGGATTGAACCGTTGTCAGAGGCCTTAAAACACGGACTTTCCATTGTGAATGGGCTGCATACCCCTTTGAATTCAATTTCGCAGATTCGTCAAGTGGCCGAATCTAGTGCCGGTCGATTGATTGAAGTTAGAAAGCCGGTCGGAGTTGATCATATAGCCACCGGGGAACCTCGAGGCGGTCATCGGCTCCTGACAGTCGGTACGGATTGCTCCGTTGGTAAAATGTACACCGCGCTCGCCATCACGAGAACGTTGCAGCGATGTGGAATTAACGCCGAATTTCGCGCCACCGGACAGACTGGCATTTTCATTCAAGGCAACGGTGTGCCGGTTGATGCGGTTATTGCTGATTTTATCTCGGGCGCAGTAGAAAGGTTGTGTCCGGCTGCAGATGCTGAACACTGGGACATCATTGAAGGGCAGGGGGCGCTCTATCATCCCTCGTTCGCCGGCGTCAGTCTGGGTCTGCTACATGGCGCGCAACCGGACGCTCTGGTGTTATGTCACGAACCCACGCGTACTCACATGCGAGGGTTACCGAATCGTCCACTACCAGGCATTCGTGAAACGATGGAAATTAATCTTGCGACGGCAAAAATGGTGCAACCCGAGGTAAGATTCGTCGGAATTGCTATCAATACCAAATACCTTAACTCATCTGAACGGGATGCCATTCTGAAAACTATGCAAGATACTTATCAATTGCCTTGTGAGGACCCATTTCTTACCGGAGGTCAGTCAATCGTTGATGAATTGACTTAACTTGTGTCATTTGCCTGCTCAACTCATTGACTCAAATTAGAGAATTATTGGACATTTCTGCACATTCTGAAACTTGGCCACTCAAGAAGTCATTTGCCATATCTAGAGGAGCAAAAAGTAGCGTCACCGTGGTAGTTGTTGAAATAAAAGAGGGCAATGCGACCGGCTATGGTGAAGCGGTGCCCTACCCGCGCTATCACCAGGATGTTGCCGCAACTCTAGACGCCATTCATACCATTGCGGACCGCCATCCCGACAACCTGACTCGCGAACGACTGCGACTGGAATATCCGCCCAACGCGGCACGCAATGCATTGGATTGCGCACTGTGGGATTTGGAAGCCAAAAAATCTAACATGCCCGTGTGGAGATTGGCAGGTCTGCTGGCGCCAACTCCATTTACGGGGGCCTATTCTCTGAGCCTTGAACCCCCTCAACAACTGGCGAATAGTGCACGCCAAGTCAACACTTTCCCGCTGCTGAAAGTTAAACTGGGTCGACATCAGGTGATCGAAGCGGTGGCTGCAGTTAGAATAGCCTGTCCGCAAGCTCGCATCATTGTTGATGCGAATGAAGCTTGGGATCTTGATTTATTACAGCGCTTGGTACCTGAATTGAAAAAGCTAGCGGTTGAAATGATTGAACAGCCGTTGCCCGCGGAGTCTGACGCCTGTCTGAAAGATATCCAATGTGAAATACCACTGTGTGCTGACGAGTCCTTTCATGGAGTGGAAGATCTGCACCGATTGGTTGAACGGTACGAATATTTCAATATCAAACTTGACAAGACGGGAGGGCTGACCACAGCTCTGCAACTGGCAACCCAAGTGGTGTCCATGGGTAGGAAAGTCATGATTGGCAGTATGATGTCAACATCACTGGGGCTCGCACCCGCGATGTTGTTGGGCGCGAGTGCTGCTTACGTTGATCTTGATGCTTCACTGTGGTTGGCAGACGACCGCCCGTATGGCGTGAGATTTGAGCAGGGTTTACTTTACCCGGTCGATCGTCGGCTCTGGGGTTGACGGCATATTACTAATCTTTGCAGTGCTGATAGCATCATGAATTTCGAAGATCGATATGAATGTGATATTGCTTTTTTATCAGCCATGCTGTCATCTGGACGACTGACCAGCGAGGATTTGATCCATTACGCAATCGCACAGCATGATTCAAAAGGTGCGTCACTCAACGCTTATCAAAGTTGGTTTCCAAACAAAGCGTTGGCCATGGCGCGCCGCAGCGATCAATTGCTATCGGGAGGAATGCCCTACCGGGCGTTACAGGGTATTCCCATATCCGTCAAAGACATGTATGGCTTGGCAGACTATCCTATCTTTGCCGGCAGTGCGCAGGAACTGCCCGTCAAATGGCGACGCAATGGCCCGTTGGTCAACAACCTAGCTGCGCAGAACTTAGTATTCATTGGCAAAACACACACCGTAGAGTTCGCTTATGGTGGACTGGGCGTGAATAATCATTGGGGCACTCCAAGAAATCCTTGGGACTCCATCAATCATCGTGTTCCAGGTGGGTCCAGTTCTGGCGCTGGCATCAGTCTATGGGAAGGTTCTGCTTGGATAGCGCTCGGTACTGACACCTCGGGGTCGGTTCGCATTCCGGCAAGTTATACCGGCAATGTCGGTTTAAAGACGTCACGCGGACTCTGGTCGACTGATGGAATTGTTCCGCTTAGTCCAACACTGGATACCGCAGGAATCTTGACCCGCACTGTCGGAGATGCCCAATTTGCCTATAGTGCGATAGCCTATCTGGAAGACTATGCTTTCGTTAGTGCACGAATCACCGAGCAGGAAAAATTCGATCAACACCTCAATTTTCGAATTGGTATAGATGACGGTATTCTGTGGAACGAATCCAACTCAGTCATTACTGATGTATGTCTCCGTGCTCTTCGAGCCCTTGAGAAAGACAACTGCCAACTGATTTCATTTACTTTTCCGGAAGCTGAACAGGCCATCGAATTACGAAACGTTGGCAGTCCCGTTTCTGTCGAACTGACGGAATTTTTACAGTCCGAACTGCCGGGCCGGATTGATCATCTGGACCCGGTGATTCGCGAACGCATCAAAATTAGTGGTGATCTTTCGGCGACTGACTATCTGCGTGGCCGCCGCCAGATTAGTGAAGCTCAGGTACAAGTGACCGAACATTTTCACGCGTTCCATGCCATAGCCAGTCCCACTGTACCCATCTCGCCACCCATACTCAGTGAAATTTCCACTCCTGAGGAATACATGAGGCAGAATTTGCGCGCACTCCAAAACACGACGGTAGCTAGTTTCCTTAACCTTTGTGCCATTACGATTCCGGTTGGACTTGATGCGTTGGGGATGCCTGTGGGTCTGCAGTTCATGTCTCAGGCCGGCAATGAATCCATATTGCTAGCGCTTGGACTCCGCTTGGAAAAAATTGTCCGTAACCAACAGTTCATGCCTTATTGATGAATGAAACCGCTAAGATGAAATTCGATAAACCGTTGCTGTTGCATGAAGATAAGGTGCGCGCCGAGTGGGTAGATGAGTATGGCCACATGAATCTAGCTTACTATGTCGCCGTGTGCGATTGGGGAACTTATAAATTTTGGGAACTGGTCAATGAGGGGCGGAGTCTTGCTCATAGAGGCGGCATGGAATATGCCATTGTCGAAACCCATGTCAACTACTTGCAAGAAGTTCACTTGAATGATGCACTGATTGTTGAAACCCAGCTGTTGGGATTCGATGACAAACGATTTAATCTGTATCACACTCTTAGACATGCTGATCAGAATTTCATTTCGGCGGGCAACGAAGTGATGGGGTTAGGATTCAATCTTAATACCCGGCGCATCCAGCCGTTTGTTGACCACGTTCAGACGCGATTGACTGAGATTTTTGCGGGCCAGAAAAACATCCCAAAGCCGACTCACGCTGGACGAGCCATTGCCCTCCCTAAACGGCAAAAATAGGGAGTCACTGAACATAATGTGGTTAGACAGAATGCGTCGCCGGTTTGGTGGTCTTCCTATGGTAACCGTTGTGGTCAGTTATCACCACAGCACCCATTGTCCACCCAGTCGCAGTAGATTTCTACTGACGTGCCTTGTTGGAGTAGTGGCAAACTTATTGATGGCCTTGACACCGGCAGTCGCTGATTCACTTGCGGAAGCTCGTGTGACATACACTGCCGGTCAATTTTTCGAGGCGGCGAAAAAGGCGGAAGTAGTTGGAACTTCTGAGGGTTATACGCTGGCAGCAAAATCAATGACTCTTTTCGGTCGTTACATCGCCAGAGATGATCAGAAAAAACTATTGTTTGAGCGGGCTATGGAATTGGCGGCGAAAGCAATGGAGTCCGATCCGGAGAATCCCGAAGCTTACTTGGAATGGACGCGTGCAATGGGCAGACATTCATTTCAGGTGAGTAAGGTGACGGCAACCAAAGAAAACTATGCTGGGAAAACCCGCGCGGCCATTGAGAGCGCCATCAGAATTAATCCGCAGATGGCGTCGGCACATATCAGTTTGGGACGATGGCACGTTGGAATCATTGATCGAGTGGGTGAATTTTTGGCGCGTGTTACGTACGGTGCGAAAAAGAAGAGTGCCATTGACTCTTTTGAACGTGCGCTGGCGCTGAAGCCGAAAACTAAAGCAGATATTTATTCGCTCGCGGTGGGGTATGAAGCGTTGGATTCGAAAACTTACCAGAACAGAGTTTTCGAGCTAGTGCAGCGAGCCATTGAAATGCCGGTCAGTGATGCGTATGATCGCATCATTCATCGGAAGGCTGTCGAACATCTCCGTATTCTCAACACTTCCAAAGGTGGTTAGCAGTGATATTAGTGCGATCCGCGCGCCAATCTATTAATGAGCCAACCTGGCAATGTCAGTGAACGTTACGAGCGTGGCGATTGGCAAGAAAAATGCCAGACCGCATACGGATTCATTGGGTTGAAGTCAACCTTCCATTGGTCAGAATTTGACTTTTGACCCAGTCCATATCAATTCGGGCAATCGTTATAATAACAGTGTTATCAATGGGTGCAGGAACTTTGCCCTCAACCATACAGACTTTGAGCAACTCAGCGTGTTATTCCAGTAGCAGGAGCGAAGTAGATCAATGAACAATCAACGCATTGCAACCATGACTAATATCGACGGTAACCTCCTGCCAACCGATCAGGCCTGCGTTCCGGTGCTAGATCGTGGTTTTCTTTACGGCGACTCGATTTACGAGGTTTTTCGTACCTATCGTGGTATCCCTCTGTTTATGGAAGCGCATTTTGCACGTTTGGAAAATTCAGCAGAGCTGGTGCAGATGACCATTTCCCAGTCACGTGAGGAACTCACCCGGGAAATCAAACGTACGGTGCGGGCTACGGGTGCGACTGTTGCTGACGATGTGTATGTTCGTTACCAGATCACCCGTGGCGAAGGCCCCATTGATCTGCATCCCGATAAAGGGGAGAAGACTCGCTATGTGATTATCGTTACGCCATTGAAAACATGGAATCCGAAACACTATTCAGTAGGCATGTCCATGGCCATCCCCGATGTTCGCCGAAATCCAGTAAACGCTCTGGATCCGAATATTAAAGGCGGTAATTACTTAAACAATGTCATTGCGGTGATGCAGGCGCGCAAAAGAGGTGCGGATGAGAGCCTGATACTGAGTACCGAAGGGTATGTTACGGAAGCTTCCAACAGTAACGTCTGGTTTGTCATTAACAATGAGGTAGTCACACCTGGCACCGGCAATTTACGCGGTTTAACTAAGGTCGCCATTCTGGACGCATGTGGTGAACGTGGGATCAACGTTGATGAAAGAACGATTCATAGCGACGAACTGGAAAGTGCGACTGAGTGTTTTGTGACCAGTGCTACTCGAGAGGTGATGCCGGTGTATTGTCTGGAACTAACCGATGGAAAATTGTTGGATTTTCCAAGAGGCGGTGGCGATAAAACTCGTGAAATTCAGCAAATTTATCGACAAACTGTGGAAGACTATCTGAACAAGCATGCAGACAATAGTTTCTTCATTGATTGAAGGCAATGATGCACAAATAGAATGGCGCCGTTGGCCGTGGTGAACCGCGCATAGCCTGAAAGAGTGCTCAATGAGTATGAATGATCAAAAAAAACTTCATGTCGGACTGCTGTACGGTGGACAATCCTGCGAACATGAAGTATCGGTGATTTCAGCTCGTAGTATTCTCGCAGCACTTGACCCTGACCGGTATGAAGTCAGTTTGCTCGGTATTGCGAAAACCGGGGAGTGGCAGTTGATGCGTGATCATTCGCAACTGTCGGCAAGTGAGGAAGTAGCGCCAACCGGACAAATTGGTGTATTTCTTGACCATTCAACCGGCCAATTACAGCGGCGCGATCGAGTGGATGACAGTCCCCCGTCAATGCCTGAATTAGATGTTATCTTTCCAGTTTTACATGGTCCATTTGGTGAGGACGGTACCGTACAAGGTTTATTGGAACTGTCAGGTGTGGCGTATGTCGGCAGTGGTGTAACCGGCTCGGCGGTCGGTATGAACAAGGCCATCGCGAAAATGGCATTTAACAACGCGGGTATGTTGCAAGCCAAACATCGGGTTTTTAAAAAATCGACATGGGAGTTGCAAAGAGAATCAACCATTCGGGAGCTTGAAGAAGAACTAGAATATCCAATGTTTGTCAAACCCGTAAACTTGGGGTCGAGTGTTGGCATATCCAAAGTAAAAAATCAACATGAACTGACGCGGGCGATCAATTACGCTGCACAGTTCGATCTAGTGATTATTATTGAACAGGGTTTGGTGAACTGTCGTGAGGTAGAGGTGGCAGTCCTGGGCAATGATGAACCGAAAGCATCAGTCGTCGGTGAAATCATTCCGGGTGGAGAGTTTTATGACTATTCCGACAAATACATCAATGATGTTTCAACAATCATCATTCCCGCTGAGTTCCCGGAAACGGTGGTCCAGCACCTTCAAACGGCTGCTATTGGTGCTTTTGCCAGTATTGATGCCGCTGGACTAGCGCGGGTTGATTTTTTTGTTGATCAAAAAACTAATCAAATTTATATCAATGAAATCAACACAATGCCAGGATTTACTCCGATCAGTATGTATCCCAAACTTTGGGAGGCCAGCGGCATTGGTTATTCAGAGCTGCTTGACCGTCTGATTCAGTTGGCTCTTGAACGTCGTGCGCAGCTTGATCAGAAACAGTTGGTTCTGTGAAAACAGCTGCATGGCAGTAAAGTTCTATTGATTGATGAAAGCGGTGCTTCCTCAGCAGTACGACTATGTCATCGTGGGGGCAGGATCTGCCGGTTGCGTATTGGCCAATCGGTTGACGGAAGATTCCGATGTGACTGTTTTACTCATTGAGACCGGCCCGCCGGATAACAGTTGGGAACTACAGATGCCAGCGGCATTCTCTCGGCCACTGAACAGTGAGCGATTCAATTGGGCGTACCGGACATTGCCGGAACCCTACCTTGACAATCGCGTACTAGATTGTCCTCGGGGTCGAGTGATTGGTGGTTCCTCATCCATCAATGGCATGGCGTATGTGCGAGGCAATGCTCTCGATTTTGACCGCTGGGCTGAGGAAACTAAGGATCCCGGGTGGTCATACGCCCACTGCCTACCTTATTTTATGAAAGCCGGTAATCGCAAAGTGGGTGCAGATGACTATCATGGTGACACGGGACCACTGGTCATTACCACACCAGCGAGTGATAATAATCCTCTATACCGCGCGTTTATCGAAGCCGGTATACAGGCGGGATACGGCGCTACACCGGACCAGAATGGTTATCGTCAGGAAGGATTTGGCACCATGGATATGACGGTGAATGAAGGAGTGCGATGGAGTACGGCGAATGCGTACTTAAAGCCTGCTGGGTTACGCAGTAATCTGCAGGTGCACGACCGTTGTTTTGCGACGCGTGTCGTGTTTGACAAAAATCGCGCAACAGGTGTCGAAGTCTACCGGCGGGGGACAATCAGAACCCTACGCGCCCGACGGGAAGTTATATTGTGCGGTGGTGTCATCAACTCGGTGCAACTGTTACATCTATCAGGGGTAGGGCCAGCTGAGGACTTGGCTATCTTGGACGTCCCCATCGTCGCTGATTTACCCGGTGTGGGGCGCAATCTGCAGGATCACCTGGAAGTCTACGTTCAGCATGCCTGTAAAGAACCAATCTCACTCTACCCGGCACTCAAGCTTCACCGACAGGCGCTAGTGCTTGCACAGTGGTTGGTGAGCAAGACCGGTTGGGGTACTTCGAATCATTTTGAAGCCGGCGGATTCATCCGCACTGCTGCCGGTATTGAACATCCGAATATTCAGTTTCACTTCCTGCCGGTTGCTGCAAATTACGATGGTCGTGCGCCAGTGAAGGGGCATGGGTTTCAGGTGCATATGGGGCCTATGCGGCCGACCAGTCGAGGATATGTCAAAACGATTTCGGCGGACCCGCGTGCCAAACCTGAGATTCGATTCAATTATCTGGAAACTGCACAGGACCGACAGGAATTTCGAGAGGGATTGAAACTGACCCGGGAAATTTTCGCACAGTCGGCTTTGGATCCTTACCGTGGCAAGGAGTTGGCACCCGGTTCGACAGTGCGGTCGGATGACGAGATTGATGCATTCATTCGCCGTAAGTGTGAAAGTGCCTATCACCCATCCTGCACCTGCAAAATGGGGGTGGACGATATGGCAGTCGTTGATTCAGTCGGCCGCGTTCACGGTACCGAGCAGTTGCGCATCGTTGATGCATCAATTATGCCTAGTATCATCAGTGGCAACCTTAACGCAACTGTCATCATGATGGCAGAGAAACTAGCTGATCGAATTCGCGGCATTGAGCCGTTGTCACCTTCAGTGGCACCGTTTTACCGCAACGAAGAATGGCGCACCCGACAGCGTGAATCAACACCCCAACGCACTGTCTTGTAAATTCGTGGAGTACGATACCATTGACTTGTTGAGTCGGCGAATAGCGGCTCGAGACATTACGGTTGCCGACACTGTCGAACAGTATCTTGGTGAGATTAGTCAGTCCAACAGTTACTACCAGGCCCTGTCAACACTGTCGGAGACTGGGTATCGACTGCTCGCTGAAGCCATTGATCGAGAACTTGATGATGGTGCAGTTGCCAAGCCGTTGCATGGCATTTCCATATTGGTGGATGACCTGATTGACGTCGCCAACATGCGTACCACTTATGGTTGTAACGCTTATGCGGAGCATGTCCCCGAAATCGATGCAATGAGTGTACGTCGGTTGCGGGCGGCCGGTGCACTGTTTCCTGGCAAATCTACAACATCTGAGCTGGGATTGATTCAGGAAGAAAATGACGACCGCTTTATCTGTCGGTCGCCATGGGGTGAGCATTACGTCAGTGGTGGTGGCGCATCTGGTTGTACGGTTGGAATCGCCAAAGGTTATGCGACTGCTGCGGTGGGGATGGATGTTGGTGGTAACGTTCTGTTGCCGGCGGCATTTAACGGAGTTTTTGCATTACGACCAACTTTTGGTCGAATTGCACATACGCCGATCTATTCACACGGACTGATGTTTGCGAGTATTGCATTGATTACTCAAAATGTGGCAGACTGTGCTTTGCTGATGGATATTGTATCGGGTGAATCGGCAGTGGATCCTTTGAGTGTCGCTTTACGGCGCTCCGATTACTCGAAAGCAGTGAATCGACCGATCCGCGGTCTGTCGGTGGCATTGGTTAACGCACTCTGGAATGCACCATGCGATCAAGATCATCAAGCAGTGATCAAAAGAGTTGAAAAAGTTATGAAATCAGTAGGTTGTCTCGTTGAGAATGAAAGGCCACCTATCAGAAACACGTATGAGGCATGGAAAATCATAACCTGTGCCAATTTGCAGGCGAATCACGGTGATTTTTTACAACGAGAACCTGAAAAATTTGGAGCGGGAGAGTGGATCACAGAAGGAGCGTCAATTTCCGCAACGGAGTATATTAATGCGCAGAAGCAGGTATACGGACTCAGAGCGTTGCTTCGAGAATTTTTTTCAGCTTTCGATCTGTTGATTGTCCCAGCCGCCGGTTGCGTACCTTTCGAATATGGTGCTGTTCCGTCAAACCTCAATCTAGAGGATCTACCGGTCGGCTGGCAGCATTACGCTTCGATGTGTAATATTGGTGCTGTCAGTGGATTTCCAGTTGCGCATTTACCAATGGGCGTGTCGAAGAAAAAACTGCCGGTTGGTGTGTTCGTCATTGCCAAACCAGGTGATGAAGATCTCGTGTTGGCGCTTTGTACTCAGCTCGAAAAGTCTTCGGCAGTGCGCAGCTAAGGCGCAATTCAGATCGCATAGAGTGATTACAGATTTAGAGACCGGATGACTATAATCAACGGCAATCGCAGGTGGTTTAGGGTGAGGATAACACTTGTTAAAATTATCCGCGATACAGAAATGATGGTTACAATAAGTATGCCCGTAGCTATGAATTCATTGATAAACTGCTATAGTAATGACTTAGGCACAGTCAAAGAACGTGTAGTGGAAATTATCTTGAGTCGGGTAAAACCAAGCCTATGAACCAACGGCCATTTCCAAAGCCATCACCGGTCGACCCCTTACCGCTTGATGATTGGCTGATCCGGGTGGACCGTGCTGAAACGGGGCGCGAGGCTTTCTTTCGCGGCCGTGATGTCGAGTACGAAGTGTTTCGTTCCGCATTGACTAGTTTTAGTAAAGGAGCCCTAGGTGGGGGTACGATGGTTTTTCAGGGTGCGCCGGGGGCCGGAAAAACGGCATTGATGCAAGAATGCATGGCCGCGGTTCGGCTTCATTCGACACCCGAAGTGCCATGGGTAGCCGCATTCATCTCTCCCGGTTCCCTAGCACACCCCCTCGCGGTTGTCGGTGCCATGGTTGATGCGGTCAATGTGGAAAGTGAACGCTTGAAAGCAGTGTGTTCTGTTATGGGAACCACAAAGGCTTGGGACAACCTGCTTAACGTGGGTAGAAAGTTATACGAAGAATTGTTGGAACGTGGCGGTGGAGCGTTTGGAGTGTCAGTCGGTGGGCGTGGTAACGTGAAGGTTTCGGTTTGGCAAGTTTTTCGGAATGCGGCATCGCTGTTGGGAAAGTTCCACATTGTAGTTTTCGTCGATGAAGCGCAGAACATACCTGCTGTAGACACCACTCGGAGTGTGTTGGATTGTTTGCACCGGGCTTCCGATGGCATTCCTCTGGTGGCGGCTTTTTTCGGCCTCAGTGACACCCATGATGTCCTGCACCGATGTGGTCTGTCCAGACTCGCCGCACGGCGAATAGTAAACCTTGAACCACTCTCCAATAATGACGCAGTCTGCGCCATTCAGAGCATTTTCGATGCCTATGGTTTTACAGGTACTGCGGCAGACCGGACCGAGTGGATAGAGAGTTTGGCTGAGTTGTCTCAAGGCTGGCCACAACATATTAATCAGGTTGCTGTTGCCGCCGCAGAAGTGATTCATGACCATGGGGATCGAATTGATAGAGCTTTACTAGAAACGGCATTGGCGCGAGGCAAAGAGCGCAAAGACGAGTACTATGCGGCTCGTCTTTCCGTGGGTTCCAATCGGGCTTGGGTGTATAAGGAACTGGCGCTGGCGGCGGCGGAACGGGAAGGGGTGTTATCTTACGATCTCATTGCTTCACTCACGGAACGGGCGCGCGACCGGTTGGGAGAAACAGCAGAGGAATTCGTGAACAATGCTCTGCACGTCGGACTGCTGGCGCCGGCTGGTGGCATTCCCGATCACTATAGAATTCCGATTCCTTCTTTCGGGGACTATCTGAGAGAACTGCCTGTGACCTCAGCATGAGCCCAGCTGAGTGATCATCTTCCGACTCGTTGAAATTTATTGACGCCAAACCAGTCGACTCCAACGAATACTTTGTACGAGTGTCATTATTTCAATTGTTTTTCCCACATCACCACCGATTTCACCGGTAGCATGTACTCCAAATGACGTTGACCCCAAAAATCCATCCTTCATGGAGTGTGTTGTATGTCTTTTTCACTCTGTAACTATGTTCCTGAATGTCTCATCAGCCGTTAAGCTTGTGAAATTTAACCATTCATCACTGCTGGATAGTAAGTTACTAGTGGTGCGATTTTCAAATCTTAAGTCGTCCCTTGAACCGCGTGACTGGCAGTTCACTGATGAATAAATAGATAAACTTGAAACAATTTAGCGACTTTGAAAGACTAAAAAAATGACTGCACAACCTGGAATACTTCTTGAGCAATCTCCCTATCACTACCATGTCGAATATTCATTCGATGATTACACTGACTTAGATGATCTAAAGCAAATTATCCGTGTAGAACAGGAGTCTGCCACACTGCGAAGCCGACAGGTGCTGTTCGGGTTCAGTGACAAGCTCTGGAACGCACTTTCATCTACAGATATTCCATCATCATTCCAGACGTTTCATGAAATTTGTGGTCAGTTGGCATCTGCACCGGCGACTCAGGGAGACTTATGGATCTGGATTCATGGCGATTCACATCCGATGAATATAGATACGGCGCTCAGTTTGAATCGCACACTGCGGCAGTTGGGTGCGCATTGCAATTTGGATGTGTTCGGCTATGTACGACATGAAAATCGCGATTACACCGGGTTTGTTGATGGCACAGAAAACCCAGAAGGTGAGGAAGCCATTGATGCTGCCTGCATTCCCGATTCAGATGGCAGTAGCTTTGCGCTAACTCAGAAGTGGGTGCACGATCTGTCCAAGTTCAATGCACTGAAAGTTCACACGCAGGAACAGGTGATCGGTCGTACCAAACAGGATAGCATAGAACTCCAAGGTGATGCTATGCCTGCGAATTCACACGTCAGTCGAACGGACGTGGTCGTAGAGAACATTAAACAGAAAATCGTACGGCGAAGCGTACCCCATGGCGATATTGGGCATCGAGGTTTGCATTTTGTGGCCTTTGCATGCGAACTTTCACGGATTCAGGTACAACTTGAGCGTATGTTTGGGGTGAGCGATGATGGAATTTGGGATCGCTTGATCGAATATTCAACTGCGGTTTCTGGAAGCTACTGGTATGTGCCGACTGTTGAATCACTGCATGATTTGATTTAAGCTGTCGATTAGTTTTATGATGAGTAGAAGGACTAATTTTGTGTCGATACAACTGATTTTTCGAACTGGCTTATCTGTAAAGCAGATGTTTACTAGCCGGTATTGAGTGATCAATGTAGTACCGAATTCCGGTTGAGATGTGCTTTGAATACGATGTTGAGTTACATGTTGACACAGCGATGTTACACATGAGGATGGTTCTACCGGCAACCGATTATTCTCTGTCGTGTGCACTTGGACTTCATCAATCAACTTACTCTAGTCGTTAGCAGCGGTTTGGAATGTGGAACCAGCCGCGGCCGGCTTTCATGGATTCGTGATGAGAATCCCAGCTGCTCGGACGCCGCCATACTGCAAAAACTTCGATATGGTGAATTTGAAACAATCAACAGATGGGTTCAGACAGCGTCTGTTGATGAATTCAGTTCCGGAACAATCGACTGATGATCAGGGAACTCAATTAT
Source organism: Arenicellales bacterium (assembly GCA_965116205.1). Classification (GTDB taxonomy): domain Bacteria; phylum Pseudomonadota; class Gammaproteobacteria; order Arenicellales; family JAJDZL01; genus JAJDZL01. Next base: position 2,367,129 of record OZ220493.1, read on the forward strand.
AATTCGACTTTGAATGGCAACTGATTTTGGCTGAGATAAAGAAAAATTCATCACGCAATGGAATGGTGCGACTTTGATCGCGCACTGCTTCGAATCGGTAGTTTTTTGCTAACTCAGATGTACAACAGGTAGGGTTCGATCTCTGGTATCTGTAGTAGTTGGGAGACGTTACAAGTAGTTGCATAGAGAATCAGCCAAATGTTGAAAATAGTGAACTGTAAGGAGAGTGAATCTTATGGGATGGCAGCGTAAAGTATTGAGAGTCAATCTTACCAATGGAGAAGTTAGAACTGAACCGCTGAATATGGAGTGGGCTCAGCAGTATCTGGGTGAAAGGGGGCTTGGCACCAAGTATCTGTATGAAAATATGGATCCATCGGTGGACGCTCTGGACCCTGGTAACGTGCTGATCTTCGCAACCGGGCCATTAACCGGGACGATGGCTTCAACCTCGGGGCGCTACGCGGTGATCACCAAAGGTGCGCTGACCGATGCGATCGCCTGTTCTAATTCAGGAGGTAAGTTCGGTGCTGAATTGAAGTTTGCCGGTTATGATCTGCTGATTATTGAAGGTCGTGCTCCCGCCCCTTCATACCTCAAGATCTACGATGACACGATTGAAATCATTTCGGCAGCACCCATTTGGGGTAAAACGGTCTGGGAGACTGAAGATTACTTAAAATCGCATCATCAGGACCCGTTGATAAAAGTCGCTTCCATTGGTGTTGCCGGGGAAAACGGTGTGCGTTACGCGTGTATCGTTAATGACCTACATCGGGCTGCCGGTCGATCCGGTGTCGGCGCGGTGATGGGGTCAAAGAATCTTAAAGCCATCGCGGTTCGGGGTACGATCGGTGTGCAGGTGGACGATCCGAAAAAGTTCATGCAGGTGGTTAAGGAAACTCAGGCCAAGCTGGCGGGCAGTGACGATGTCAAGGATCTTGCTGACTACGGCACTAACGCCATGATTGACATGATGCAGGAATTTGGCGGGTTACCGACACGGAATTTCAAGGAAGTTCAGTTTGAAGGTGTGGGTCGCATCAACCCGGCTGCCATGACCAAAGTGAAAGAGAATGGGCATAAGAATCTACTAACCAATAAAGCCTGTTTTGGTTGTACGATTGCGTGTGGAAGAATTGCACATATTGATAAAGATCACTTCACCATTAAGAATCGTCCGGAATATTGGCACGCCAGTGGGGGATTGGAATACGAAACGGCTTTCGCGTTCGGTCCGGATTGTGGGATTGATGACATTGATGCACTGACATTCGCCGGGTTTTTAATGAATGAACAGGGTATGGATCCCATTTCATTCGGTGGTACTTTGGCGGCCGCGATGGAACTTTACGAGATGGGCGTCATCACCGACAAGGATACAGATGGTGTTGCGCTCAATTTTGGCAATCCCGAAGCACTGACGATTATGGCGGAAAAGACCGGTCGTCATGAGGGCTTTGGCCAGGTCCTGGGGCTCGGTTCAAGGCGCCTGTGTGAAAAGTACGGACATCCGGAACTGTCCATGACAGTCAAGGGTCAGGAATTTGCCGGCTACGATTCGCGCGCGTTGCAGGGCATGGGGTTGGGGTATGCCACTAGCAGTCGTGGTGCCTGTCATATGAAACACGACGTATTCGGACCGGATATGGAAGATCAGACCGGCGCTGGAAAAGCCGTACCCTGCAAAAAATCTCAGGATAAAGTATCACTTATTGATTCAACCGGACTGTGCTGGTTTACTTTAGGGACTTGGAAGATTCAAGACTATCAGGCGCAGATTGATGCGGCTTGCGAAGGGGACTGGACTGTCGAACGAATGTACGAGACCGGTGAGCGAATTTGGAATCTGGAAAGACTGTTCAATCTGAAGGCGGGTTTGACTAAAGCCGATGACTCTCTACCCGAGCGCCTGCTGAAAGAGCCAGCCAAGTCCGGTACGGCGAAGGGCCGAGTCAGTGAATTGGCGCGTATGCTCCCAGAGTACTATGAAGTTCGAGGCTGGGATGTTGCCGGAAGGCCAACATCTGAGACGCTGGAGCGTCTCGGTTTATAGAATTCAGTCAGCCGATGCACCTGACTGTTAAACTGGTTGGCCCACTGAGCCGGTACTTACCAGAGAATAGCGACGGTGGAGAAGTGCAGATTGAAGTGGGAGATTCTACGACTGTCACCGACCTGATGAAAGTCTTAGGAATTCCTGAGGATAAAAAATGTATGATTTCGATCAATGACGACTTACTGCCGATTGAGGAACGAAGGACGCGTACGCTGTGTGCAACTGATTCGATTAAATTCATTCCACCGCTTAAAGGTGGTTAGTGCACAGCGCACGGAGCCCTTCAATCAGTCGGTCAATTCCCTCAATGGCTTTTTCAGCCTCCAACGCGCCGTAAGATACGCGTAGACATTGGCGATCAGCAACACCAAATGCGACTCCCGGAATAACCGCAACGCCATGTCTCTGAATGAGAAATTCGACGATTGCCATATCATGAATGGCCAAATTCGGTAACTCTAAGAAAGCGTAGAAAGCGCCTTCAAGTCTTGGATGGGAAATGTAGGGTAGACTCTGAAGTTGCTCACACAGATGGCTGCGGGCCATCTCAATACCTTGGCGCGCCTGTTCACAGAATGCGCGTCCTTTTTTTAGGCATTCAACCGCCGCGTATTGACTGATGACGGTCGGGCAAATGAGATTGGTATCCTGAATTTTTCTGACTGACTTGAACAAGTGTTTGGGGATCAGCATGTAGCCGATCCGCCAGTTGGCTAACGCATAGCTCTTGCTGGTTGAGAACAGTGAAATTGTATGTTCATATGCGTTATCAATCGCTGCTGGAGAAAAGTGTTCAACGCCATCATAGCAGAAATACTCATAAGCTTCATCGTTAAGGTGGTAGATACCTAGTTTTTTACACAGTGTGTTAATGGCACTCAACGTTGCTTTGGAATATACTGCACCGGTTGGGTTATTGGGCGATACGGTGACTACCATACGGGTTCGAGAGGTGACTGCATTTTCTATGGCTTGTAGGTCGGGCTGAAACGATGAATCGGTCGCAACGGAAACGGTTTTACAGTTAGCAAGATCAATTGCCATTTCATGATTGAAATACCAAGGACTCAGAAGAATGACTTCATCACCTGGGTCGCAGAGTGCGAGAATGGTATTCAAAAAACCCATATTTCCGCCCGCGGTGATGACAATGTCGTAGTACTCCGTATCAACATGGTTGTCCTGTTCCAGTTTTTCTGCGACTAACTGGCGGAGCTCGGGGATGCCTTCGACCGCTTGGTAATGATGCGACCTGGTGTTGTTGAATCGTTCGATTCCTTGTGCTATTTCAAGCGGTGGCTGATAGTGAACGACACCCTGACCCAATGAAATGGTGCCGGGGTGGGTAAGAATCAGATCAGCAACCACTGGGATGATAGGGGTTTGAACTGCTTCAACGCGGGCCGATGTTGATTTCATATTCATTGAATTAAGGGAATAAAGATTGCTCTGGTCGTACGATCGAGTGTCATTATCATAGCACTCAAAATGTCAGAAAGTGATGATTGATTGATGTTATTTTATTCTCTGAGATCAAGTTACGGTTGGCACACATTCGTTGCGTATATTTTTCTGACGGTCATATTTTCATCTGCTGTGAAAAATTCTCCGGTACAGATGAAATTCAGTTTTAATAGTGTTTTTTGGGGGCAGTAGCTGATTCACGAATGTGAATACCCGTGAGTGATTTTCAACTGCTGGTTCAATCAACTAGAAAAAAAGGCGAGTCAATGAAATATAAAAAATTAGGTGATTCAGATATTAAGGTGAGTGAAATCTGCCTTGGCAGCATGACTTGGGGAACCCAAAATTCGGAGTCCGAAGGTCACCAGCAGATGGATTTGGCATTCGACCGGGGAGTCAACTTCATTGATACTGCCGAGATGTATCCCGTGAATCCCATCAGCGCAGAAACCACCGGCCGCACTGAACAAGTGATCGGTACTTGGCTGCAAAAACGCAGAAACCGAGAAAAGGTTGTTGTAGCCACCAAAATTGTTGGACGCGGCTTTAACCTCATTCGCGATGGTGCCGGTGTTTCACGAGATGCCATTCAAACCGCCGTGGAAGGGTCGTTGAAGCGACTTCAGACCGATTACATTGATCTGTATCAGATTCATTGGCCCAATCGAAATTCCTATCATTTTCGACAGTCCTGGCATTTCAATCCGTCAAAACAGAACGTTACTGAAACGCGCAACTATATCTACGAAGCTTTGGAGAGTTTTCAGCGGCTGATCGAAGTTGGAAAGATCAGGGCCATTGGACTGTCGAATGAATCCTGCTGGGGTACCGCTCAGTTCTTGGATATTGCTCGACAGAACGACTTCCCCTGCGTGGTCAGTATTCAGAATGAATATAATCTCCTGGACCGCAAGTACGATTTGGATCTAGCGGAACTCACCGCCAATGAAAAAGTTGGACTGTTGGCTTTCTCACCATTGGCGGCCGGCATATTGAGTGGCAAATACCAAGGTAATAAGACACCTCCTGGTTCTCGGCGAGAATTTTCCGAAGACTTGGGCGGTCGATACACACCTTCGGTGATTCCAGTGATCGACCGGTATCTTGCCGTCGCGCGACGACATCAACTGAACTGTTGCCAAATGGCCATTGCCTTCTGTCTGTGCCGCCCATTTATGACCTCAGTGATTATTGGTGCGACCCAGCTGGAGCAGCTAACGACCTGTATCGAATCAGCTCAACTGACTCTACTCCCTGAGGTGTTGCAAGACATCGCCGAAGTTCATCGCCAATCACCCAATCCGATGGGGTGAACACCGTTGTAAACTGAGCTGACACTCATGAGGTCTGCACTCGATTTTTGATGATGTCGTCCACTACTGCCGGTTCAGCCAATGTAGAGGTGTCCCCGAGGTCTTCAATGTTATTGCTGGCAACTTTGCGGAGAATTCGTCGCATGATTTTTCCAGAACGTGTTTTCGGCAGTCCTGGTGCAAATTGAATGACGTCCGGTTTGGCAATGGGACTGATTTCAGTTCGCACCATGTTAAACAGTTCAGATTTCAGTGCATCGTTCTCTTCGGTCCCGGCGACGGTCGTCACATAAGCATAAATCGCTTCACCTTTAATGTTGTGTGGATACCCGACGACCGCTGCTTCAGCCACTTTTGGGTGGAGGACTAAAGCGCTTTCGATCTCCGCAGTGCCCAGTCGATGGCCGGAAACATTCATGACGTCATCAACGCGCCCGGTAATCCAATAGTATCCATCTTCATCTCGTCGGGCACCATCTCCCGTCATATACATGCCGGCAAAGGTACTGAAGTATGTTTGAATGAATCGTTCGTGATCACCCCAGACCGTGCGCATTTGGCCGGGCCAGGAACGTTTGATACATAAAGAGCCTTCAGCAGTTCCGTCGAGCTCATTACCCTCTTTATCGACAATACAGGGAAGAACACCGAAAAAAGGATGGGTTGCCGACCCGGGTTTCAAACGCGTGGCACCGGGCAACGGTGTGATCATGTGACCGCCGGTTTCGGTTTGCCACCAGGTATCAATAATTGGACAGCGCTGCTCGCCAACTTTTTCGTGATACCATTTCCATGCCTCAGGATTGATGGGTTCACCAACGGTTCCCAGAATGCGCAGACTCTTGCGACTAGTGTTCTCAACATACTGGTCACCGGCACCGATCAGTGCTCGAATCGCGGTTGGTGCCGTATAGAAAATACTGACTTGGTGGCGGTCGCAGACTTGCCAGAATCGCCCGGCATCCGGATATAGTGGTACGCCTTCGAACATCACGTTCGTGGCACCATTCGACAGTGGTCCGTAAACGATGTATGAATGTCCGGTCACCCAGCCAATATCAGCGCCGCACCAGTAAATATCGTCGTCGTGGTAATCGAACGAATACCGGAAGGTGATGGTCACATACAATAGGTAGCCGCCCGTAGTGTGCACCACCCCCTTAGGTTTGCCAGTCGACCCTGAAGTGTATAGGATATAGAGTGGGTCTTCGGCATCCATCGGTTCCGCCGGACAGTCTTCGGAAACTTTGTCGAGGGCGTCGTGATACCAGATATCCCTGGGAGTATTCATAACTACGGCATTACCAGTGCGTTTCACCACAATACAGGTATGAACATTTGGACAGGCTTGCATGGCACGGTCAGCATTATTTTTGAGTGGCACATTCCGGCCACCGCGCGGACCTTCATCGGCAGTGATGACAGTCTGACAATCTGAATCAAGAATTCTATCTTTCAGTGCTTCCGGTGAAAATCCACCGAACACGATGGAGTGAATGGCGCCAATTCTGGCGCAGGCCAGCGTTGCGATGATAGCTTCCGGGATCATAGGCATGTAAATACAAACCCGATCCCCTTTGCTGACACTGCGCTCTTTGAGCACATTGGACAGTCGACAGACTTCCACATACAACTCTCGGTAAGTCAATTGTCGAACCTCAGAGGCGTCGTCGTTTTCCCAAATCAGGGCGACTTTATCACCGCGAGTTGCCAGATGTCGATCAAGGCAGTTGTAGCAAGCATTGAGTTTGCCACCTTCAAACCACCGGATGTAACCTTTGTCAAAATTAAACTCACTGACCCGATCCCACTTGCTGAACCAATCTAGCAATTCATCGGCCTGCTCGGCCCAAAATTGCTCCGGATTATCAATACTCTGACGATACATCTCAGCGTACTGTTCAGCGTTGATATGGGCTTTCGCCGCGAGGTCAACTGGAATTTCGTAAATTGTCGAATCAGACATACCTTACTCCCATATTTTCAGTTGATGTCAATTACTGTTCATTCTATCAAGTCTGTGATGATGTCCGGTGGAGAAAATGCATGAGCGGGTGGTGCCGTTTCGTTACATCTCCTCAGTTGAACCAAGCATGACAGGGCTGCCGGACCTTGCGCCAAACTCGAGGTGGCACGATCGTGAGTTACCATGTTCGGGTTGCCATGTTGGCAGACGACCCGATCAGCTTCGGGGTTGTCGGGAGTCAGCCAAGCGCCGGTAGCAATCTGAATAACGTGCTCTTTCAAATTGTCATCTAGTTTGGCGGTTGCATAAAATGCCCCGCGATGATTGTAAACCAATAAGGTATCTCCGTCGCCAATCTTTAGCCGACGGGCATCTAGGGGATTGATGCGCAATGGTTCTCGGCCTTTTAGCTTGAAAGCACGACTGAACGCGCCATGATCCAATTGTGAATGCAATCGCGGCGTTGGTTGATTGGAGATCAGGTGAAAACAGGTGTTATCAGTGGGCACGCCGCCCAACCATTCTGATGGTGGCATCCAGGTCGGATGTCCAGGACAGTCTTCGTAATTGAATGAATCAATCGTAGCCGAGAAGATCTCGATTTTGCCACTCGGAGTAGGCAATGGACTGTTGTCAGGATCTGTTCTGAACGGTTCCAGCATGATGGTCGGGCGCGGTGGTGCGTCGACGCGAAAGTACCCTTTGCGCACGAATTCGTCGAATTCAGGCCACTCACTGTGGTGCGTAGTGCTGCGCTGCCGAGTCTGTTCATACATCCATTGAACCCAATCTTGTTCACTTCGTCCTTCGGTAAATTCTTCGCTAAAGCCAAGATATCTAGCAATACCCGAGAAAATTTCATAGTCAGTGCGGGCTTCACCATACTTTGTTAATATCTGATCCATATACACTGCGTAGCAGTCTCTAGGTGAAGAAGATACATCGGTACGTTCAAGCATAGTCGCCGCCGGTAATACAATATCCGAATATTTAGCAGTAGCAGTCCAGAAAGAATCGTGGACGATGGTACATTTTGGTTGGCGCCAACCTCGAATCAGACGATTGAGGTCTTGATGGTGATGAAACGGATTGCCGCCGGCCCAGTAGATCAATTCAATCTTGGGATAGGTAAAAGTTCCGCCATTGTAAGTAAACTGCTGACCGGGCTGATGCAACAGATCTGCGATGCGCGCAACAGGAATGAAACTCTTCATGAATAACGGGTTCCGGCCGATCGGAAAGTTCTCCCAGCGTAGTCGACCGATATGATTACCCACGCCATTGGTTGATGAATAGCCAAATCCAACTCCGCCGCCGGGCAATCCGATCTGACCGAGCATCGCGGCCAGTGTAATGGCCATCCAATAAACCTGTTCACCATGTTCTTGGCGAGTCAATGACCAACTGACGGTCAATAGTGTTCTTTGCCGTGCCATGTCGGATGCGAGTGATTGAATTCGATGCTCAGAAATATCGCAGATCGTTGCCGCCCAGGCCGCACTCTTGGGTTGGCCATCCGATTCACCGCGCAGGTAGGCTTCAAACTGATCGTAACCCACGCAGTAGCGGTGCAGAAATTCTCGATCATGCAAGTTATTGTTGATTAATGTATGCGCGATGCCTAGCATCAATGCGACATCCGTGTTGGGAACAATCGGTAACCAGTTTGGATTCAGTTCCGGTTGAGTATCATCGCGGATCGGACTGACACTAACAAACTGTACTCCGGCGTCAGCAGCTTCCTGCATATAGTCTTGCTGTACATGCCGAGCATGACCACCGAATTCGACTTGCGCGTTTTTGAGTGGGAGACCACCAAACGCGACGAAGAGTTCAGTGTTCTTGATGATTGATGGCCATGCGGTGGCATTGGCCAGCAGGTTGAAAAAGTTACCCATGACATGCGGCAGGATAACTTCGGCAGCAGCGAAACTGTAGGTGTTGACGGAATGGGTAAATCCACCGAACAGATTCAGGAAACGATGGAGTTGGCTGGGTGCATGATGAAATTTACCGGCGCTGGCCCAGCCGTAAGAACCGGCGTAGATCGCCCGATTGCCGTAGGTAGACTTGATCTGTTTCAATGCATCGGCGACAATGCGCTCGGCGGTGTCCCAAGACACAGTGACGAAAGGCTCCCGGCCGCGACCGCGACGGTCTGCCTGCAGACCCTTGTCGTAGAAGCTTTTCCGAATGGCCGGTTGTCTGATGCGAGCCGGATGATCGTAGGCATCAACCCAACCATCGGCAATTCTGGAGGGTTTCGGGTCAAACGGTACGCCCCGCATGGCCACCAGCTTCCCGTTCTCGAGAATTGGCAGATAGGCGCCCCAATGGGTAGCGGTCTGCAGAGGGCGTTGTAAAGTGAGCGTTTCCATGCTAGTTGGTAATTGGCGCTACAAAAGTGTTTGCTCCGGCTGTGAATTGACGCCGGATTATATATGGAAGCCGCCGGCTCTATCAATGGTCAGTGCTGTTGAGCTGGCAGATCGAAATAAAATTCCAACCGGTTTCGTGCAGATTCTAGCAAACATGGCCATGTTAACCTATCTTCGTACTATCGAAAAACAGTCAGTCAGCGCTAGACGCGATATTGTCTTAGCATTCAGAATTTTCGATGTTGCACCGGCAAAAGTTTCACGATTTATGCTGTGTAGATCTACTAAAATGAAATAAAACAGACACCAACTAGACGTGCCATGGTTCAACGTGATGCTCATTGGACGGTCCCTGTTTAAGAAGCCATTGACACCAAGTCTGTTGTCAACGCAACAAACCGATGGTTGCTTCAGGCGACGGAAAAATGAAATACTTCGACAGTGCGGCCAGTTGTTTTGACCGCGGAAATGAGATCACTAGTCGTTTGGACAGTTGAATGGGACGACGTGGTTTGAAGCTCTGGCGTCAAGGCACAGTCAACCTTACTTGAGTGTTGTTTGTACACACCACATATTATGGACGCTCATCAAATGGATATATACAGGAGCTCAAGTTGACCGAGAAACAGAATAAATCAAGTTTATTGCTGATCGTTGGTGGTGTGATACTGCTGTTCCCTCTATTCACCACTATCAGCTGGATTCTGGTATTCAATCAATTGGATAGTCACGCGGAACGTGTTGCGGCATTTAATTCAATTATTCCAGTGATGCTACGACCTCCCACGATTAGTCTATTTTGCGCGCTAGTGAGTATGGTTTGTGGAGCGGTGTGTGTATTGCGACTCACCGGTTATAGACGACTGCTGGCGACTGGCCTGTGTGGGGTTGCCGGGGCACTGTCGGTATGGTTCGTCTGGACCTTGTTATAGGATTTCAATTCAGTGGCAATTGATCAACGAACATTCTCATCGTTTCAGTACAGACCTTTACAGTATCAGGCTTGAGACCTGTAGAATATACAAAGCATGATCAAAAACACCATACGGCACTCTCAAGCTTTTACCATGTCAGTAGACTGAGTCCTTCATAGGTCTAACCAAGATGACAGAATCAACTTCTAATTCATGCCACCTTGCAACTTCAACCGTACAAATTGACAATGAGCGAGTCAAAGTTACCCGATGGGAATTTAGACCTGGCGCACAAACTGGATTCCACGTCCATCAGACTGACTATGTGGTCGTACCCATGACCAGCGGTGAGTTACTCATGATTGATGACTGCGGTAATGAGTCAGTGGCGGAACTCCAGGTCGGGGTCCCCTATTTCAGACCCGCCGGTGTAGCGCACAATGTCATCAATAACAACTTGACAGATTTCGTATTCATTGAAATTGAAATTTTCATTCATAGTCTGTAAGTAGGTGTTGATGGGCAATTGACTTCATAGCCAGCAAAGGTAAAACACAGATATTCATAAAACGCTTTGGTGGTTGCCGCCATTTCTTTGTCTTTTTTCCATACTAGTCCCACATCCATAGTATGGATGACACCGTCCACCGTCTTCACTTCGACATGTTGACCTTCCAGTGACCATGGCCTGAAAACCATGTCCGATAGGATGGTGACACCCATTCCGGTAGCCACCATGCTTCTAACTGCCTCAACTGAAATCGTCCTGAATATGGTGTTTGGACTGTACGATGTTGCTTTCCAATAGCGTAATGCCGACTGTTCTGCTTCGTCAATCGTCAGCATGATATATGGCTCCTCGGCAATTTCTGCAAATCCTATATGCTCCTCTTGCAACAGATGGTGGTCAGCACACAGCCAAAGCCGCCGCCGTGATTGCAATAACACTTGAGAGGTCAATTGATCGATGTTCTCCAGATTTGACACGAGTATCACCGCAATATCAAGTTTGCCCTGGATAATCATTTCTTCAATGTCTCGGCGTTCCCGCTCTTCCAGGCAGACATTAATTTCGGGGAAGGAGCGGTTGAATCGCATTAGAATTTGAGGAATAAAGTAACCGGCAACTGTATAGGTAACTCCAATTCGCAAAGTGCCGTGGAGGGTATCACCTGAACGTCGCAGACCGCGGGTTGCCTCTGAAACGGCAGCCAGTATATTCTGTGCACGGCCGACAAATTGATAGCCTTCATAGGTTAATACCACACCACCTGACTTGCGTTGAAACAGTGGTGCATCCAGTTCCTCTTCCAAATATTTAATGGCCGTGCTGACTGCAGATTGTGAGACATTCAAATTTTCTGCGGCGGTGGAAATCTTTCCTGCATCGGCGACCGCGATGAAATAACGAATTTGACGAAACGAAATAGCCATCTATTTTTTTGAATTTGTGTTGCAAAAAATAATATTTTAGCAAAATATTTATATTGCTACAATGCAATCATTCAAGTGGTTTTGCTATTGATACAGTGATAGAAAGCCAGAAATTTTGACAAATTCGTCAGATGACTTGACGTAAATCCATTGGTTGAAAAAATAGGAGATAGTGCAATGAAATTGGTATTTAAATCGTGGTTTATGGTATGGATCGTTGCTACTTTGGCATTGGGGAAGGTAGCGGTTGCCGATTGGTACCCATATCCGGTGGAAGTTTGGGATCCACCATTCAATATGGAAAGTCCTAGATCGACCGTCGATTACCAGCCACTGCCAAAGGCGACAGAGCCATGGGAGATCTGTGTCTCTTTTCCGCACATGAAAGATGCTTATTGGCTGGCTGTTGACTATGGCGTCGTCGCTGAAGCCGAACGTCAGCAGGTGAAAATGCAATTGGTTGAAGCGGGTGGCTACACCGAACTTGGTACTCAAATCAATCAGATTGAAGATTGTGTCGCTGCTGGCGCCGATGCGGTAGTGATAGGCGCGATCTCGTTTGATGGACTGAATAACCTAGTCGGTGAAATCAGGTCTCAGGGTATTCCAGTGATTGATGTCATTAATGGGATGTCATCGCCCGAGCTGTCCGCCAAGTCACTTGTTTCGTTCGGTGAGATGGGTGGCATGGCCGGCGCATTTCTCGCCGAAAGACATCCGACCGGAAGCGATGCAGTGAAGGTTGCGTGGTTTCCGGGCCCACCTGGAGCAGGTTGGGTGGAAGCCGGAAACGCCGGCTTTCTAGCTGGCGTGGAAGGTAGTGCCATTGAAGTGGTTGAAACGAAGTATGGGGATACCGGTAAGGAAGCTCAGTCGGCGCTGGTGGAGGATGCACTGGAAACCTATCCGGATCTGAATTATGTGGTCGGCACTGCAGTGACTGCGGAAGCGGCGATTCCCATTCTGCGGGCGCGCGGTCTGGCCGATCAGATCCAGGTGGTTTCCTACTACTATACCCCCGGAGTCGATCAAGGCATTCGCCGCGGTCAAATTTTGGCGGCGCCGACAGACTCACCGGTGATTCAGGGTCGTATCGCGATCGATCAGGCAGTGCGAATCTTAGAGGGTAAAGACTATGAACAACACGTCGGACCGGCACTTTATGTCGTAACGACAGATAATCATAGTGAATTCGACTCAACCTCAACCTTGGCGCCGGAAGGGTTCCGCCCAACTTTTCGTGTTGAGTGATAGACAATGACCATGTCTGCCCCGCTTCTTTCTGCAAGAGCGCTGACGAAGGACTACCAGAGTCTGCGTGCACTTGATGCCGTGGATTTTAATCTGCGCGCCGGGGAAGTGCACGTGCTGTTCGGAGAGAATGGGGCAGGCAAGTCTACTCTGATCTCAATTCTTGCGGGTTCAAATACACCCACTTCAGGATCAATTGAGATCAAGGGACAGGAAGTGAGTCTCACATCAGTGCATGAAGCGAGGCGCCACGGCATTTCGGCCGTGTTTCAGGAGTTTTCATTGATTCCACAGATGACTGTGGAAGAGAACTTATTTCTAGGCGCTGAACATACTCGTCCCTTTCTTCTAGATAAAGCCAGCATGCGCCAGGAAGCGGTGGCACTGTTGAAAGAATTGGGTTTTGATCTATATCCCAATCAACGGGTTGATCTTCTCACCCGTGCGGAACAGCAGATGGTGGAAATCGCCAAGGCTTTTCGCGACGAGCTGACGGTCTTGATTCTTGACGAACCGACGGCAAGTTTGACTGAACATGAAACCGAAAAACTCTTCACACTGATCCAGAAGCTAACCACCCGTGGTGTGGGCATTGTTTACATTACGCATCGCATTGGTGAGATTCATCAGATCGGGGATCGCATTACGGTATTAAGAGATGGTTGCTGGATAGCAACTCTAGCGGTGCAAGATACGGATAACGATCATCTTGTACGGTTGATGACCGGACGAGAAGTCGGTGACATCTTTCCAAAGATGGTGCCCTGTCCAACGGATGAGGAAGTATTGGTGCTGGACCACCTAACAACCATGCCGGGGCAACTGCTTGATGTATCCATGTCTGTATGCCGTGGTGAGATCGTTGGACTCGCCGGGCTGATGGGGTCGGGTAAATCGGAGGCCATGCAAGCGGCATTTGGAGTGCTACCCATTGCACAGGGGTGTGTTTTCTACCGTGGTGAAGATGTAACCGGTCAAACCCCGACGCAGGCGATTCGGCGCGGTTTTCTGTATCTACCAGCCGACCGAAAGTACGAAGGTTTGATGATGATGCGACCGGCACGCGAAAATATGTCACTTTCCGCGTTGGACGAGGAGTCCATCTGTCGCGGCATATTTCTAGATTCGCGGGCCGAGCGACAGAAGATGGCTGAACTTGCGCAGCAACTGAATTTATCTCCCGGCCGGCTTGAACGAATCGTCGAACATTTTTCGGGGGGCAATCAACAGAAAACGATGCTGGCGCGCAGTCTCACGCGAAAATTTAATCTGGTTGTATTTGACGAGCCGACGGTGGGAGTGGATGTTGGAACTCGAGCCGTGATTTACCAATTCATCGTTGCGCTTGCCACCAGCGGAACAACGGTGGTTATCGTTTCATCTGAACTGCCGGAAATCCTGCATCTGTCAACCAGAGTCTACGTCTTTCATCGGGGACACATACAGGCCGAGCTGTCGAAAGATGAACTGGATGAAGAATCTGTGCTTGCGCATTTCTTTGAACGGGATGTGGTCTGATGGTCAAATCAATCCGATTTAAGTTTCATCTTTTGGACCTGATCAAGCAGCTTTTTGTGCGATTGGGCATTTTACCGTTCCTAGTGATAATTGCCGTTATCGTATTCGCGCTGCTGTCGGATAATTTTCTGACCGGTCGCAATTTAATGAACGTGTTACGCCAGTCGGTTTATCTGACTATTGTTTCGTTAGGGCAGATGTTCGCACTGCTGACGGGCGGATTTGATCTTTCGGTTGGGACCATTGTCGCGCTGTCGTCAGTGGTCGGTGCGATGGTCATGGCTTCGGTCTATGCAGCTCTGCCGGATGCGGTAGGGCTGGCCATCAGTCTTGGCATGTGTGCCGGTGTGGCGGCCGGGATGCTGGTTGGTGTCGTCAACGCCATCGGCATTGCCTTTGCGAGAGTTACTCCCTTCATCATGTCTTTAGGCATGGCATCGGTTGGTTTTGGCATTGCACTCTATTTGACCGGCGGGGTGCCGGTCTATGGCATGCCGGTAGAATTCGGAGATGTGTTTGGTTTTGGTACTTGGTTGACGGTGCCGACACCGATCTGGGTTGTAGTCGCGCTGATACTCGGTCTATCGGTGTTACTTTATCGTACACGCTATGGTCGCTATTTTTATGCCGTCGGTGGCAACCCTAAAGCGGCCAGCCTATCGGGGATCAACGTGCGCGGGACGCTCGTTGCAACTTATGTTCTTTGTGCCGCGTTGGCGGCAATTGCTGGAATCCTGTTAACGGCGAGACTAGATACCGGTGAAGCCAATATTGGTGCTTCCATGCCGCTGGAAAGCATTGCTGCCTGTGTTATTGCCGGGGTGTCTTTGCGGGGTGGCATTGGGCGTCTTGAGAACGTGGTGCTTGGCGCACTGTTTATTGGACTGATCAGCAACGGAATGAATTTAGCTCGCATTGAGAGTTATCTGCAGACCGTTGTCCTTGGTGTCCTGTTGATCCTTGCGGTGGTGGCCGATCAGATTCGGTTACGCTTCGTCGCCGATCTCAAATACTAAAGGAGAAAATTTGATGACTGTTGATATAAATTGTGATATGGGTGAAAGTTTTGGTCTATACAGCTTTGGCAATGATGCCGCGATCATGCCTTATATCACTCAGGCCAATGTGGCCTGTGGTTTTCATGGTTCAGACCCGAACCATATGGAGCGTACGGTAAACTTGGCTAGAAAACATGGTGTGAAGGTCGGAGCCCATGTTTCTTTACCCGATTTGCAGGGCTTTGGTCGCCGCGAAATGAAAGTTGATCGTGATGAGCTGCGCAACATCATCCTGTACCAAATCGGTGCATTATCCGCTTTTCTTAAAAAAGCCGACATGGAATTAAATCACATAAAACCCCATGGCGCTCTATACGGGATGGCCGCTCGCGAAGAACATATCGCACAAGCCGTGGCGGATGCCGCGGAACTCTTCGACGTTAAGGTGATGGGTCTTTCCAGTACGCTCCATGAAGAAATTTACACACGTCGCGGTATCGGTTTTCTCCCTGAATTCTTTGCCGATCTTGAATATTCAGACGAAGGTTCACTGCTCATCACCCGAGAGCATCGTGCTGTTGATCCCGACGTTGCAGCCTGCCGAGCAGTTCAGGCAACGCAACAGGGGACGGTAACCAGCGTCAACGGTATCACTTTCCCGATCCGGGTCGAAACTATCTGTGTACATTCAGACACGCCGAATGCAGTTGCCGTAGCAGCTGGCGTTCGTGACGCATTGATCAAACTAGAAACCGCCAGCATTGAGTAGGTAATTGACATGTCAAAGGAAATCAAATCTCCCCTTCCAGGTACTTTTTTTCGAAAGCCGGCGCCGGATCAATCGCCCTTCAAATCTGAAGGGGAGTCGGTAGCTGTGGGTGACACGATCGGTCTGATTGATGTCATGAAGACTTTTTACGAGGTGAAAAGTGAAGTCGACGGTACGGTTCTGCGCTTTGAAGTTGAAGATGATGAGCCAGTCATGGCCGGTCAGGTTCTGCTGTTGCTGAACTGATGGCGATAAAAAAGCTATTGATCGCTAATCGCGGTGAGATTGCAGTGCGCATCGCGCGTGCCGCACAAAAATTGGGCATACAAACCGTGGCTGTTTATTCGACTGCCGATGCGAACATGCTAGTCGTCCAAATGGCCGACGAAGCAATAGAGATCGGTCCACCGCAGGCGGCTAAATCCTATCTGAATATTAGCGTCATCTTAGATGCAGCGCATACCACCGGCGCTGATGCCATCCACCCGGGATATGGATTTCTGGCGGAAAATGCAGACTTCG
Organism: Arenicellales bacterium; assembly: GCA_965116205.1. GTDB lineage: Bacteria > Pseudomonadota > Gammaproteobacteria > Arenicellales > JAJDZL01 > JAJDZL01. The sequence goes on from OZ220493.1 coordinate 2,383,715, forward strand.
CAGAGGCGGTAACCAAAGCCGGTCTGAGTTTTGTGGGTCCCTCGGCAGACACGATTCGATTGATGGGAGATAAGGCAGCGGCGCGGGCCAAAGCCCAAGCGGCCGGTGTGCCCACCATCCCGGGTTCTAATGGTGTGGTTAATGTTGAGGTTGGATTACAGGTTGCCCAGCAGGTTGGATTTCCAGTGATGATCAAGGCGGCGGGCGGCGGCGGTGGTCGAGGTATTCGCATCGCGGAGACGCCGGATGAATTTATTTCTCTGGCTTCACAGGCGTCGGCGGAGGCGGCGGCAGCGTTTGGTGACAATCGGTTGTATGTAGAAAAGATGATCACTGATGCTCGCCATGTTGAAGTTCAGATTCTGGGTGATGGCAGAAATATGATTCACTGTTGGGAGCGTGAATGCTCAATGCAGCGCCGTCGGCAAAAAGTCTGGGAAGAGGCACCTTCTAGCGCACTAGACTTACGGACACGGATAGAACTCTGCCGAACAGCGGTGAATCTGGCACGTTCGGTTGCCTATAAGGGAGCAGGAACAGTTGAGTATCTTTACGATGAGCAGACCGGCAAGTTCTATTTTATTGAGATGAATACTCGCATACAGGTTGAACATCCAGTTACGGAGATGATCACGGGTTTAGACTTGGTCACAGAGATGATCCGTATCGCAAGCGGGGAAGATCTGTCAATCAGTCAGGAAGATGTACATATTACCGGACACGCCATCGAGGTGCGATTGAACGCTGAAAAGCCAGCCAAGAATTTCATGCCTTTTCCAGGCGAAATCACTCATTTCAATATACCTGAAGGCGATGGCATTCGCTTGGATCACATGCTCTACGAAGGCTATGTCGTTCCACCATTTTATGATTCACTGATGGGTAAACTGATCGTGCATGCTGAAACGCGGGAAGCTGCGCTGGTGCGGTTGAGCAAGGCGTTGAGAGAACTGCGAATTGATGGCATTGCATGTACGGCACCGCTTTACGTTGAACTGCTTAATGACCCTGACGTTCAGGCCAATGTGATTCACACGAATTGGCTGGAACACTGGTTAACGTCAAATTCTCACAAACTCACCATACAAGCGGGAGGTGAAACCGCATGAACTGCAGATACACTTTTGGTGGCGATGAACATCTGTTTGTCGAGGTGGACGAAGCCATGTCATTGGAAGCATTTTTCGTTTCATTGGCGATTACGAATGCGGTCCGCGATGCTAACGTTGCTGGGGTAACCGAGATCTGTCCGGCCAACGCATCGTTTCAGATTAAATTTGACCCTGATGTAATTCATCCTCAGAAAATACTTGGGCTGATTCAGGAACTGGAGGAAGATGCACAGAAGGCTGACCCCAAGATCAAGACTCGAATTATCGAGGTGCCGGTTTACTACCAGGATCCATGGACATACGAGACCTTGATGCGTTTTCGCGAGCGTCATCAGGATCCCAATGGAACGGACATTGAGTATGCCGCGCGCATCAACGGATTCAGTAATGTTGAGGCATTTGTCCAAGCCCATTCTGAAGCGCCTTGGTTTGTGTCTATGGTGGGATTTGTGTCCGGTCTCCCGTTTCTTTATCAGATGGTGGACCGGCAGCGGCAGATTGAGGTGCCGAAATATCTGCGTCCTCGAACTGACACCCCAAAATTGACGGTGGGCTATGGGGGATGTTTTTCCTGTATTTACTCCGTGCGCGGTGCCGGTGGCTATCAGATGTTTGGCATCACCCCGATGCCGATTTACGACCCGGAACAGAAAATTAGTTATCTTCAAGATTTCATGGTTTTTTTCCGTCCTGGCGATATTGTGAAATGGAAGTCAATTCAACGCGATGAGTATGATGCAGCTTTGGTGGATGTTGAGTCTGGTCGATTCGAACCGCGGATGCGTGATGTGATCTTCGATCTTGCTGCCTACAATGCCGATATTGATGGAACCAATGCCAAACTTGTGGAGGTGCTTCATGGCAGTTAACGTTATTGCCCCCGGTATTCTGACAACAGTTCAGGACTTGGGTCGTCCTGGATATTATCATCTTGGCATTCCGGTTGGCGGTGCAATGGACCGACTGGCGTCTCGAACAGCAAATCTGCTGGTTGGAAATGCCGAAAATGCAGCGGTACTTGAGGCGGTTTTCATCGGTCCCGAACTTGAGTTTACCGAAGACGCGACGATTGCTGTCTGCGGCGCTGACATGCCATTGAAAATAAATGGTGAACAGCAACCCGGTTGGACTGCTGTTTCAGTCAAAAACGGCGCCGTGCTAAATTTCGATTTTCTGCGCGCTGGAGCTCGCGCTTATATTGCAGTCTCCGGAGGTATTGCGACGCCACTTGATTTGGGAAGCCGGTCGACCTATGCAATCGGTGCTTTGGGGGGCTACGGGGGCCGGGCGATTCAAGCCGGCGACGTATTGCCCATTGGTACGGACAAAGCATCTGGACGTGCTGGTCAATCAGTGGCTGAGAGACTTCGACGTTTGCCGGATGTTCCAGCTGAGTTGAGAATGTTACCTGGTCTCTACTGGCATCGAATTACAGAGGCATCGCAAGCGGCCTTTTTCGAAGACACCTGGAAAGTTGCCAATGAGGCCGATCGGATGGGGTACCGTTTTCAAGGCGGTCAAAAGATGGAATTCGTAAAACGTGAGCAGCCTTTCGGGGCCGGATCTGATCCATCAAACATCACTGATGCCTGTTATCCTTACGGTTCGGTACAGGTGCCAAGTGGAACAGAACCCATCATATTACATCGCGATGCTGTTTCCGGAGGAGGGTATTGCATGATTGGCACCATCATTTCAGCTGATATGGACTTGATTGGTCAGCTACAACCCAATACACCGACGCGTTTTGTTCAGGTGGATATGAATGCCGCTTTACGAGCGAGGGCTGAGCGACAGAAACTGCTTGCAGAGATACGTGACTCTCTGAATTGACAGTAGAAGGCGGAATTTCATCAGTGTATGCAACTGAGATGGTTTGACGGAATCGTTTGTTTCATTGAACATTTTGGCATGTTTCAATGATTGGAGTGTCAACCATCGAACCAACTGGAATGCCTTAACCATTGATTCTCTGTTGGTCAGCTGGTAACAATGGATTAATGCCGTCAGCGCTCAGCGTTTTCTATGGTAGCCTAGAGCTTGATCTGTCTCATCCAAAACATGAATTGAATGGCGTCACTGCAAGTCTGAGACCAGAAGTTTCAGCGTCCGGTGAAATCTGCAAATTTCACCATTTATCTTGTACCGGATCGTGAAGCGTCGACTGCAAGTCTGATAACTGGACTAGCTGGCCGACTTCTTTCTAAATTCTTCACGTTGCCCCGTTGCTAATTTGGCAGATGAGTCCAACCGGGTGGGCGCGTTGGCATTCGAGAGATTCACGAGCTGATTCACCCAGCAAGTTGTCTCTACCTTCTGTCTTGATTTACAGTTAACAAAAAATCGTGACAGCGGCATAGATATGAAGTGACTCTTGGAGCGCTACGTTTTTATACCTTGATTACCTCAGAATTTATTCTGGAATGTAGTCATGGTGCCGAAATGCAATACGCTGACCGAAAGAAACTTGAGTATCATATTTGCCTTCATCCACTCATTTTTGAACTGCATTCGCTGCGCCTGCTTCAGGTCTGTTGCGATTTAAATCTACATCAATACAACATTGAATAAAAGTAAGTTAAATCAAAATCATAAAAATCTTGTAGTGCAAGGTGCCACGCACAATAATCTGAAGAATATCGATCTGTCTATACCGCTCAATGAATTGACGGTCATCACCGGTGTCAGTGGATCTGGAAAATCTTCTTTAGCGTTCGATACGATCTATGCGGAGGGACAACGGCGATATGTAGAAACTTTTTCACCCTACGCGCGACAGTTCCTGGAGCAGATGGATCGCCCTAAAGTGGAGGCCATTCATAACGTCCCCCCGGCGGTTGCCATCGATCAGGTCAATCCCGTTCGAACGTCAAGATCAACCGTTGGCACCATGACCGAAATTAATGATCATCTAAAACTGCTCTTCGCGCGCATGGCTTCACTCTACTGTCCCAACTGCGGCCAACTCATCAAGCGCCAGACCAGTGATGCAATCTGTGATGCAATTTGCCGGCAATTTAATGACGCCGGCATGATTCGCATGATGTTTCCGATTCGGGTGCCAGCTAGTTTTTCGACTGAATATGCGATGGAACATCTGCAGAATCAGGGCTATACTCGCATTGCCTATCGCCAGGAAGAAACGGTCATGGTCATTCAGGATCGCGTCCGACCAATCAACGAGAATCGTGCGCGGATGATTGAAGCCATTGAAGTTGCTCTGCAGCGCGGTCGTAATACGGTGGTCGTCCAACTTTTGGATGAGCAAGGACAGGGAGTTGGCAAGGAATTTACATTCACCGATCAGTTGCGTTGTTGTGATATCGACTACTCCGCGTGCACTCCCAATCAGTTTTCGTTCAATTCACCATTGGGTGCCTGCGATACTTGTCGTGGATTTGGTAAGACGATGGGGATTGATTATGAGCTCGTCATTCCCGTCCCGCGCCTATCGCTTCGGGAAGGTGCTATTGATCCATTAAATTATCGACGATTTGATGATGATTACTACCACATGATTGATTGCGCAGAGCAGCAGGGTATACCAGTCGACGTGCCGTGGTGGTCTCTCAACGACGAACAGCAGCGCTGGGTGATTGACGGCGATGGAAGCTCAGATTTCGATGAAGGGTGGTGTGGTGTCAAGCGCTTTTTTGATTGGTTGGAGGGGCGCCGGTATCGGATGTACGTCCGTAACATTCTGTCGTACTATAGAAGGTACGTAACTTGTGAGGGTTGTTTGGGTGCGCGACTCAAGGCGGAAGTGTTCAACTGGCGGCTGGGTACTGAAGTTGAAGCACTTGTCAATATGCAGAAATTTCACCATCCGTCGATACAAATGTCGGATGATGCGTTTGCAGCCCTGCCCGGACTCACGATTCATGATGTGGCATCTATTCCAATCGCGCGATGTGTGGAGTTCTTTAACAGTCTACAACTGCCTGAGCCTTTCGATGAGGCGGCGTCAATGCTGTTGGCAGAAATTCGCGCACGACTCAGCTATCTCAACAGTGTGGGATTGGGTTATCTGAATCTGGATCGACAATCAAGAACGCTGAGTGGTGGAGAAGTTCAGCGCATCAATCTGACCACCGCATTAGGCACCACGCTGGTCAACACCCTGTTTGTGCTAGATGAACCCACTATTGGGTTGCACAGCCGAGATGTCGGCCGCATCGTCGAAATACTGCATCGCCTACGCGATTTGGGCAATACGATTCTGGTAGTCGAACACGAGGAACAGATCATTCGCGCGGCTGACAAAGTTGCCGATTTGGGCCCTGCCCCGGGCGAAGCGGGTGGACATCTGGTGCATTTCGGGCCATTTTCCCAATTGCTTGAGTGCAAGGAGTCGGTGACGGGCACCTGCCTGCGAGATGGCAACTATCTGCCGCAGATCAAATCGCAGGGTCGTGCACCGGACGCGGATTGTGTCATCACGATCAGAGGTGCAACCCAGAATAACCTCAAGAACATTGACGTTGTGTTTCCTCTAGAACGAATGGTTTGTGTAACCGGCGTCAGCGGCTCGGGCAAATCCACGCTGGTTGAAGAATTGCTTTATCGCGGCATGTACTGGGAGATTTACAAGCATACGGAAACGCCGGGTGAGTACCGGTCCATAGAAGGTGTGCAGCACGTCAATGAAGTGGTTATGGTGTCTCAGGCAGCCATCGGTACAACATTTCGTTCTAATCCGGGCATTTACGTTGGAGCGATGACACCGATTCGTGAAATTTTCTCACAACAGCCGCTAGCAAAGCAAAGATGGTATCGAGAAGGTCATTTCAGTTTCAATTCCGAACTTGGACGCTGTGAACAGTGTGAAGGAGCGGGCCATGAGCACATTGAAATGCAATTTCTTAGTGATGTTTACCTACGTTGTGTCGCTTGCAATGGCGCGCGATTTCGCCCCGAAGTCTGTCAAGTCAAAATTCATCCTGTCCAAGATCATCTGTTGGAAAAGTACCCCGAGCCACTGTCAATCGTCGACGTGCATAATTTGAGTGTGGCTGACGCGTTGGAATTTTTTCAAGACGATCATCGCGTCGTGCGCGCGCTGACGCCGCTGGTTGATGTTGGTTTGGATTACCTGTCATTGGGACAACCGCTACCGACGTTGAGTGGTGGTGAGGCGCAACGCCTGAAGCTGGCTGGCCACATCTACAAATACTCCATGGCCAAACGGAAAAGCCGAGATCGCGTCCTATTCATTTTCGATGAACCGACCACCGGTCTGCATTTTACCGATGTTGCGAAACTGATCACCGCCATTCGCAAACTGACGGAGAAAGGTCATTCAGTGGTGATCATTGAACACAATTTGGATTTGATATCGACTGCGGACTGGTTGATTGATTTGGGTCCCGATGGGGGAGAGTTTGGTGGCGAACTCATTGCTGAGGGGAGCCCCACAACTGTGGCAGAAAAATTCTCGACAGCAACTGCAGTCGCGTTGCGCAATTATTTTGCTGCTGAACCCGCAATCGGTAGGGCACCATCGGTCGTCGCGACCACCGAAAATCATTCCAGTCCGGAAATTTGTGTGCATCACGCGCGCGAACACAACCTGCAGAACATTTCGGTTGCCATACCCTATGATGCCATGACGGTGATTACCGGCATGAGTGGCAGTGGCAAGAGTACGCTGGCCTTTGATATTCTGTTTGCTGAAGGTCAGAAAAGATATTTGGCAACTATCAATGCTTATGCCCGGCAGTATATACAGCCGGCTCCTAGTGCGGATTTCGATCTGATCACCGGATTACCGCCGACAGTGGCCATATCGCAGATGCTCAGTCGCGGTGGCCACCGCAGTACAGTAGCCACCATGACTGAAATCTATCACTACATTCGCTTGCTTTATGTTAGATTCGGCATTCAGTACTGCCCAGATTGTCACATCGAAGTTCGCCCGCGGACCGTTGATTCCATCGTTCGACAGATTATGGACGAACAGCGGACTCCCCGCATCGAGGTACTGGCGCCCCTGGTCATCTCGCGCAAAGGTAATCACAATCCATGGCAACAATGGGCACTGCGGCATGGGGCTGCAGTACTTTTGGTTGATGGCGAATTGCATTCGTTGCTCCGGTGGCAGCCCCTTGATCGATATCAACTGCATACCATTGATATGCCGATCCAATCAGTGGACATAGCGGCAGACAATGACAGCGTAAAAAAGACACTGACCGCCGCAATCGAAAAAGCTCTCATCGTCAAAGATGGTCAGATTCGTATCGCTTATCCGGCTCTGAACGTTGAGGCAGATCATCGCACTTTCGAACTTTATTCAACCAGTCGTTCCTGTCCCAGTTGTGCGCAAGCTTTCTTGGAACCCGATCCGAGGCAGTTTTCGTACAACTCACCGTTAGGATGGTGTGAGGAATGTAAGGGGACCGGGCGGGTGGCACCCATTGCCAATGAAAGTCAACCGGATGAACCGAGCGACCCTGAGAATGACTGGGAAGTCTGTCGCGCCTGTAAAGGCCGTCGACTCAATCCACAATCTTTGGCCGTTGAATTTAATGGCGTGACTATTGATCAAATGACCCGCTGGACCGTGCGCGAAGCACAAAGGAGACTGTCAGAATTAACATTGTCGGAGCGAGAAGCCATAGCAACCAGCGACCTGATGGCTGAAATTTCTGCCCGCCTTGAGTTTCTCGAATCGGTCGGCTTGGGTTATCTATCGCTAGATCGTGCGGCACCAACGTTAAGCGGTGGTGAAGCACAGAGAATTCGTCTAGCGGCCCAGCTGGGTTCCAATCTCTGTGGTGCGTGTTACATATTGGACGAACCGACCATCGGGCTACATAGCCGAGACAATCAGTTGTTGCTGTCAGCATTGCATTCACTGAGAGATAAAGGCAACACGATCATCGTCGTTGAACACGACGAGGCGACCATTGTTTCGGCCGATCATATCATTGATCTTGGCCCGGGTGGTGGAGTTCGTGGGGGTGAAGTGATTGCGGAGGGCAACGTTAAACAAATCCGCGATAACATCCATTCCATTACCGGTAAGATGCTGAAAAATCCACTGCAGCACCCCATGGCACGCACGCGTACCACCGCCTCGACTGATGAAGCCATCACGCTGCACACCATCCGGCGGCATAACCTGAACAACATCAATGTGTCCTTTCCGGTTCGCTCTTTAATTTGTGTGACGGGCGTCAGTGGTAGTGGCAAAAGTACCTTGGTTCGAGAGGTTCTCTACCCCAATCTAGCTGATGTATTATCACCAAAATCAGCGGCTGGCAAAAAAAAGCGATGGCTTCACTGTAAGACAGTCAATGGCTGGCAGAACGTTCGCCGGGTATTGGAAGTTGATCAGAGACCTATCGGCAAAACTCCTAGGTCTTGTCCGGTGACCTATGTGAATGTGATGCAGACGATCAGAAACTTATTTGCTGAAACTACCGAAGCGCGTTTGCGTGGTTACAAGGCATCACGATTTTCCTTCAACTTAGCGGAAGGTCACTGTCTTGCCTGCGGTGGGAAGGGTGAAAAGAAAATCGAAATGAATTTTCTCCCGGATGTGCGCGTGCTGTGTGAGAGTTGCAACGGGGCGCGGTTCAATTCTGAAACACTGAACGTTCGCTACCGCGGCAAATCCATTGCCGAGGTGCTTGACCTCAGTGTGGAGGAGGCACAGACATTTTTTTCCGCAGTGCCTAAATTGGCACGGGTCTTTGGCCTGCTAGTGAATGTAGGGCTTGGATATCTGAGGATTGGACAACCCAGTCCGACTCTCAGTGGCGGAGAGGCACAGCGGATCAAATTGGTTTCCGAGTTATCCAAAGCACTGTCGCGCAACCAAGTCTCAAAACCCACCGCGCGCAAATCTGATCCAGCGCGCGGCACCCTTTATTTATTGGATGAACCCACTGTCGGCCTACATGCCGCGGATGTGGAAAATTTATTGAAAGTAATCCACGCCTTAGTTGATGCCGGCAATACTGTAGTCGTGATCGAGCACAATCTTGATGTAATCTCAGAGGCGGATTGGGTTATTGATATGGGGCCGGAAGGCGGAGACGGTGGTGGTAAGGTTTTAGTGCAGGGTAAGCTGAGCAAGTTACTCCAATCGAAAAGGTCGCATACCGCGCAGGCACTGCGAGAATTTAGACAGCGAACGGCGGTGAACAACTGATGTGAAGGCGTATCGCAGTACTGCCGCATTTGGATGATGAATACAACTTCGGTCTGTAAAACTTCGACTTCCATCATATGTTGTGCTACTGGATTCAGAGCCAATCATTGATTCAGCCGGTTACCAAATGCTTGCGATGTTCACACGCACCTTGAAAACGTTCGATTGAAATTGACGCATGCGTCAATATCTTTGCGCTCAGTTGTGTTGACTGGTACGGTATGAATATGCTCAGGAATTAAAAAAACTGATTGCTTTATTTTCCGGGCCGATTTTCAAGTCGCGTTAATTCGGTATGAGACCGAACAATCCGGAGCGAGACATTTTGGGTAACATGGCAGCACTGTCGAGCAGAGCTACAGGCATTTCAGGTTTATCAATCAGTTGGAACAATGGTTTTTGATCGGTCAGTTCCCACATCACCTGTTGACCATCAATAGGATAGGAGTAGCCGGGTCCGAGCCGTCTAGAAATGCGTAGCGACCAGTCAAGCGCCCAGGCGCGGACGATCTGGACGAACTGCTTCGTTGCATTCTCAATACCCAACCATGCGGCAGATTCAAGAAACAGTGCTTCAATGAGTTTTTCCTCTTTCGTCCACTCTTCACCCTGTTCATCGATGCCTGGGCCAACTGTCAGTACAAACACTATGGCTTCGGAGCATTCACCGATGTAGCGCTGGAAGATTGAACTCTGCAAGTGAATACTTTCGTTAAATACTACACCTGAACGGTTGACTGAGTGAATCTTGACGATTCGATAGGTGACGGTGGGCGTAGTTTTCTCAATGAACGCTTCCAATGCGGTGAGTGCCGCCTGACGAATGGTCGGCCGGACTTTTTCGAGATCTTTATAACCCTGAATTTTCAAGATGCCATCCAGTTTCGGTATCGGTGTGGCTAGACTGAGTGTCTCGGCTGATCCTCGAATCAGATTGTGTTTCATGGTGGCCTGATCGGGTGAATTAATATTAGGATGATGGTCGTTCATCGATCTTTTCGGTCGGTAGTCGGGCGGCTACGAATCGGTAGATACCACCACCGATCAAGGCGCCGACCATCGGGGCGATGATATAGACCACCAACCAACCATTTTGTGGTCCGGGAATCGCTATGTCACCCCAACCCGCAGCGTAAGCCACGAGGCGCGGCCCGAAGTCGCGTGCCGGATTGAGTCCGGCTTGGCTGAGCGGCGCCAGGACAGAAATAATCGCTGCCACACCAACACCAATGGCAACTGCCGCGCCAGCGGTCTTTGGCCTAGCGTAGTTTTTGCCATGAGTTACGACTGACACGATCAATGCCAACATCGCCGTACCGACCATTTCAGCAATGAACCCTGTCCGCAGTCCGACGATTTGAAAAGCTGCTTCATTCGTACCAAAGATCGCTGGATTTGGGAAATACTCACCAAATGCCATGGCACTTAATTGACTACCGGGAGCACCGCGGACCAGTCCATGCTGCTGTTCAAAATGCGCAATAGCATCAGCGTACATCAAAAAAAGCAAACTGGCGGCCATTGCCGCGCCGGCGACTTGGGCCAGCCAATATGGTGCTACGCGACGCCAGGGAAATCCGTCGTATACCGCAACGACAAGAGTGATGGCCGGGTTGATGTGTGCGCCAGATAGTGATGCGGCGGTATAGATGCCTAGGGTAACGCCTACGGCCCATACGACAGCGACCTGCCACAAACCAACTTGAGCTCCGGAAATGACCGCCGCCTGAACCACACCGACGCCGAAAAAAATCATGACGAAGGTGCCGAGAAACTCACCACTTAATGCATTTCTTAGATCGGGCAGTTCAACTCCCTGAGCAACGTTCCTGGTTCGGTTGAGTCGCTGGAACAGGTTGCGATTCGATGGCACAGCAGAATTAGAGATGAGGTTCAGTGCGATGACTCAGGCAACATTTAAATTTTGCGCTTCAGTCACTGATTGAGTACGTTCAAGCCACTCAGCGGATCTTCTCAAACCACCCAATGGGTAAACGTGGATCTGTTCGATCAATGAGTCCGGATGCAATCGGCAATACTCGGCTAATTCGTTCAGCAATCGTTCAGGCGTTGAATGCTGGAGCAGTTTGGATGTGTTACGCGCCTGTTTTTTGAGAAATTTGATGGATGAGCCGATGCCACAGGCCTTGGCATGTTTAAGCAGTGCACCGATCGTGGCAACACCTGGTACGCCGATATGCACCGGTAGTGTGTTGCCCAAGACTTTCAGCTGGCGTTCCCAATTGACCACCGCAGTTGCTTCAAAACAGAACTGCGTTACGATATACATTGTTGCATCAGTACGTTGGGCGAAGCGGTTTTTCCATTGGAGTGCATGCTCAATCATTGGTTTCGAAATATCAGGGCTGCCTTCCGGGTGACCGGCAACCCCGATTTGAGTAATGCCCATCTCGTCGAACAGGCCGGTTTCCAGCAGTTGCATGGAATTTTCGAAGTTGCCTACCGGAGTGCTAGCACCACCAGCCAAAACAAGCACCTGAGAGCCATTCGCTTCATCACGAAATCGCTGTAGAGAAGCCGCTAGTTTCTGTCGATTTGGGATTTGACGGGCAGCGTAGTGCGGCACCGGTTTGAAACCCTCAGCTGACAGGCGAATGCAGACCGAGATCGTATCATCAATGCTCGAACCGGGTAACAGCGTTACATAGACTGTTGTTCCGGCGGGGAGAATGCTACGGTAGCTAGGAATTTTAGTGGCAGCCCCCGGAGTTGTCTCAATGGAATACCCCTGAATAAACTGACTTAATTGCGCTAAATTTTGGTTTAACAAGATTCGCTCATACCAAGTAGAAGGTGGTTGAATAGCAGTTGGCATATTTTACCGTTAATTGAAACAAATGACTGCGTCGGGAAAGTCAATTCATGCAGTTTTTCAGTACGACAGATTTCGATTGTCCTTGCTCTTCTCAAGGGATTGGGCGGGGGTTAGCATGACTGATTTGGTGCATCTTGAATTGTGACGGTACTATCATTTCAGCAAGTGTAGCCGTACGGCGTGGCACTTGCCAATCAGTGATATGTAGTAAGACAATATCAACTGAATAGGTCGTCGCCGACAATGTCTGCGGTGAAAAAACAATCTGTATGATCAAATATTGCATCGACGATGTGGTGGCATCTACGTCATTGACTTTGTGGAAGATTCGTCAGCAATTCAGGCACTATCCAGTCAACCATTGGTCGTGAATGTTGGTGGATTAAAGAGCCTAGGAACCAATTAACCGACGTAATGAATCATGACTCAAAAGGTGCTGAGAATCAGTCAACCGATGAATATAATTGACCAGTGTAGGTAATGTTCGTCGAAGCGTTCCATTCGAAGGTTAGTTGCAATTTTCAAACACGTGAATTAAACAGGGTTCGTGAGGTTACCAATGGCTAGAGTTCAAGTTCTGTTTTGGCAGGAAATTCCATCGGTCGTCGAGGCAAGAGATGAGAGTGGTGTGCACAAGGAACTGTTGAGTCAGCAGTTTCAGGAATTGATTGATCTGGTTGCTATGCGAACTAAACTGGCTGGTACCGACGAATATCTGATGCACTGGAAAAAGGGTAAAAGATACGAGGTTACAGGCGCTGCAGAGCAAGTTGCAAAAGCGGTCAAAGATGAGTATGAAGCGCAGTATGCCGATATTAGAGAACGCGAATTGGCCAAGGCGGCCGGTCAATCAGTTGCGGGCAAGTAAGCAATCGCGCGAAAATCATTGACATTAGTCCGCGTCGGTCCGGTCGTGATCAGATCATTCAACGGTCGAAAAAAACCATAAGAGTCATTGTTCTGCAGATGCCGACGGGGGTTTAAACGAATGGCTTCCGCACGCGTCAGTGTCGACGGTGTCAGTCGCGCACCGGCATTTTCTTTACTGCCATCAATGCCATCGGTATCGCATGCAATCGCGTAGAGGTCGGGCACTCCCTGCAACTCAAGGGCTAACGCCAAGATAAATTGCGTGTTCGGACCGCCTCGACCTCCACCGGTTACGCTAACGGTCGTCTCACCGCCTGATAAAATGACGAAAGGTTTATCTTTTGAACCCTGTTGCAGGCGTTCTATCGCAATCTGCGCATGTTGTTTGGCCACCTGATTAGTGTCCCCGGTGATCGCATCGCCAAGCATCACCGGAGCAATTCCATGTCTTGTCACCATTTCCGCGCTGGCGCGTAGCGCATCCAATGGTCTGACTGCTATCTGGACTGCGGAGCGTTCGAAAATCGAGTCGAAAGGTTTCGGTGTTTCTAGTTCGTTCCGCTTCAACATCGTTGTGATGTAAAGTGGAATGTTCACTTGATATTGAGATGTGATATCCAGTACCTCACTGCATGTCGATGAGTCGGCAACGGTGGGTCCGGAGCCAATGACCGAGGGGTCATCGCCCACCACGTCCGATATGCAGAGCGTCAGCGCTTGGGCTGGAAAGATGTGCCGCATTAGTCGTCCTCCCTTGATGGCTGACAGGTGTTTGCGAACGCAGTTAATCTCCTGAATGCTAGCTCCTGCGAATAGCAAATGTTGGGTGATTTTACGTTTGTCGGCGAACGCGATGCCGGGATACGGGAGTGATAGCAGAGAGGAAGCACCTCCGGATATGGCACAGATGACAAAGTCGTGTTGGCTAAGGGTGGAGGCCAGTTTAATGATCCGGTGAGCGGCTTGAATGCCTTGTTCATCCGGTAGCGGATGGTCGGCTTCAACGACTTCGATGGTTGCCATGGGTTGGGAGTGTCCATAGCGAGTAACCACCAGGCCGGAAGTTTTACTTGTCACACAGCGCTCGATGGTTTTTGCCATGGCGGCTGCTGCTTTGCCGGCTCCGACCACATGAATATTTCGGTGTGATAGGCCGGTTAGATAGGGCGGTAGGCAGTTTTCTGCCGCCGCGCGAGCGACTGCCACCTGATAAAGATGGAATAAAAATTCTGTTGGCTTGACGATCGTCATCAACTACAGTTGGAATAGGGAGAATGCGTTGCAATATATCCGATTACTGAACTGTCAAACCGTCGGATTAGGTAGTCAGAATTTCTGGTGACTAGTGTTCACACTGCCGTTCACCCGGCGATATGACAGCAAAGTTGCGTTATCCTGCTCTGGTTAAGGATAGCTTCTGAACACTGGCATGTACCAAGAGATCACTTCACCCGTTGATCACCATAAAATCAAGCATGGTGAAGTGCGCACATTACAATAACAGTTTTATCGACACTTATCAACGATACAAAGCAATACGATGTCAGAATACCGAGCACCTATAGATGATATGCAGTTCGTTCTCCACCATGTAGCCGGTTTGGAGCGAATATTGGAATTGGATGAATATCAAGACATGGACCAGGAGTTGATTACAGCCGTTTTGGAAGAGTCTGCCAAGTTCACTGAACAGGTATTGGAGCCTCTGAATAGAGTTGGCGACGAACATGGGTCGATCTGTCAAAATAATGAGGTCACCACTCCCCCGGGCTGGAAAGAAGCTTATCAAATATTCATTGAAGGTGGATGGAATGGTCTGTCATTTGATGTCGAGCGAGGTGGCCAAGGGTTACCTTGGCTGGTGGCAACTGCAGTCCAGGAGATGTGGCATTCGGCGAACATGTCATTCGGGTTATGTCCACTATTAACTCAAGGTGCGATACGCGCGCTCGAATTACATGGGACACCGGCGCAGCAGGATACCTATATGAACCGGTTGATTGCGGGAGAATGGACGGGTACCATGAATCTGACCGAAGCACAGGCCGGATCTGACTTAGGTGCCATACGTACGCGCGCTGTTGAAGAAAATGGCATCCATCGGATTTTTGGACAGAAGATATTCATCACCTATGGCGAGCATGATTTAACTGAAAATATCGTTCATTTCGTATTGGCTCGATGTACGGATTCACCGGATGGCGTCAAAGGTATTTCGATGTTTATCGTGCCGAAATTTCTGGTCAATGCAGATGGTTCATTGGGTGAAAGAAATGATTTGCGCTGTGTTTCTCTGGAACATAAGTTGGGCATTCATGCCAGTCCGACCGCCGTCATGTCATTTGGTGACCGGCAAGGAGCAGTCGGGTATCTGGTTGGTGAAAAGAATCGTGGCTTGGAATATATGTTCACCATGATGAATTTGGCACGGCATGCAGTTGGTGTTGAGGGACTTGCTGTAGCGGAACGCGCCTATCAACATGCTTTACACTATGCCAGACAACGCATTCAAGGTGCGGCCATCGGCTCTCAAGAACGCGTAGCCATCGTTCATCACCCGGATGTCCGGCGCATGTTGATGACGATGAAGTCTCTGATTGCGGCAATGCGTTGTCTTGCCTACTATACGGCCGGCATATTTGACTTGTCAATCAAGCATTCGGATGATGTGGCGCGACAGTATTATTCGGACCTGTTGAGTCTGCTGATTCCACTAGTCAAAGGCTGGTGTGCTGAATCGGGCAATGAAGTTGCCTATATTGGAGTACAGATTCATGGCGGCATGGGTTTCATAGAAGAGACCGGTGCGGCACAGTATCTACGGGACGTGCGGATCACGTCCATTTATGAAGGTACGACTGGTATTCAGGCCAATGATCTGGTCGGCAGAAAGATACTGCGCGGTAATCGTGAAGTTTTAGAACGGTTCATCGCATCAATCGGTCAGTCTTGCTCATCTGTTGATCCGAATAACTCAAATTTAATGCTGATTTCTATGCGAGTAAAGGATGCACTTAAATACTTTAAGCGGGCAACGGAATGGATCCATCAAACCGGCCAGTCGCAACCCACCACCATTGCCGCTACAAGTGTCAGTTATTTGAATGTTTTTTCCCTGACAGTTGCCGGTTGGTTGATGTTGGAGGCGGCCTCAGCGGCGGCGAAAGAATTGAGTTCGAATTCAAGTCATAAGGAACGCCAGGAAGAAAAGATCGTTACCGCGAAGTATTTTGCAACCCACATTCTGCCGAGAGTTCAGGCGCATGCTGACGCGGTCACTCAATCGTCGACAGTTGCACTGGAACTGACTGAAAGCCAGCTATAGAACAACATTTCGTATTAATCAGCAACTCTCTTTGATATCCTAGCTGGTAGTCTTTATTTTGCATAAACTTCGGATGAGAAGATTCACTGCTTATCAATGTTTCACAATGTAGCAATAAGAATTTTACCAATGTGATTGGCAAAATCTGGCGACTGCAACATTTGGTTGAATAAGTGAGGCGAAAGGTTGAACAATCGAAGCAGAATCATCAGAAAGGAATACGAATAGCTTAGGTATAGACGATAAAAAGGTAAATGATGTCAAATAAATATAAGAACATAATCTCCGAAGTTACTCAGGATTCATTCCGAAGGATTCCATTGATTGAAGATATACAGAAAAATCTAGAAGGTAGGACGTTAGTAACGTTTTTCACAAGTTTTCAATTCCCGGTAGACATATCTGACGAAGATTGCGAAATGTTACAAAGCATCCTTCAGAATATTGATTGCTCCGCAGGAATTGTGCTGATGATCAACTCTCCCGGCGGCGATGGATTAGCGGCTGAACGAATAGTCAATACTTGCCGTGCCTATAGTGGAACGGGTGATTATTGGGCTTTAATTCCCGGCAAAGCCAAGTCAGCAGCTACTATCATTAGTATGGGGGCAAGCAAGATTATCATGAGTAGTGCTTCAGAATTGGGACCTGTTGACCCACAAATATTTAAAGAGGAAAATGGAGTTCTAAAGTTTTTTTCTGCTCACAATTTGGTTTTGGGATATGAAAAACTGTTTTCAGAGGCAACAACTGCTTCGGGGTCAATAGAACCTGATTTTCAACAATTGGCACTTTATGATGATCGAGAGATAACTGAATACCGGTCAATGATTGCTCTGGCAGAAAGTATATCTGTGAAAATTTTAAAAAGTGGGATGATGGCAAACCTTTCTGAGGATGAAATTAAGGGTAAAATTGATGTTTTTCTCAACCCGGACGCGGGAACAATTTCACATGGCCGACCCATCTACCAAGATGAAGCGTCATCATGTGGATTAACTATTCAAAATGTTGATATCAAATCCAAAGAATGGCAACTTATATATGAGTTATACTGTAGAACAGAGTGGTATGTTTCAAACCGAGTCCAAAAAAGTATTGATACGGTAGAGGATAGTTTTTATGTCTGAAATTGATTCTGTAGTGAAAGACCGAGACGACTCAAAAAAAAAGAGCGTAGAAGACGTCTTTCGTCGGGTTGAGCCATTTATAAAACGGCCAGTTAGAAAACCTATCGAACGCAAACCTTGGAAGGCCGCAACTCCAGATAATGTAATTAATCCAAGAAAAAAGTGAACTGATAGAACGGATAATACACCTGACAACACTGACTACCTAGTCGGTTAACGTTTCACACTCCCTACTAACTCTCCGACCACCCCTAGCGATGTAGTTATTCTTGAATTAGAGGATGAAAATCCTTCTACCTTCAATAGGAGTCTCGGATTGAGAAGTGCTTCCGAAATTCATTCTAGTTTCAATCTTCCGTGGTGTCACTGTCGACCAATAGTTATTCTACCCATTCGAACAGTTCGAAGTTTTTCAGTTGAAATTACGATTGACCCAGGTGAATGGTTTCATCGATCTGATTTTTAGTAAAATATAGAAAAATATCAATGACTTAATGGCAAAAAATAATGAGTCAGGAAGAAGAATTTATAAA
Organism: Arenicellales bacterium; assembly: GCA_965116205.1. GTDB lineage: Bacteria > Pseudomonadota > Gammaproteobacteria > Arenicellales > JAJDZL01 > JAJDZL01. The sequence continues at coordinate 2,401,679 of OZ220493.1, forward strand.
TTGGGTGAGTCGGCGGGCTGAGGATACGTCTCAGTCTATTTTTGAAGCGGTGATCAAAAGGATGTCACAAGATGTAGAAATAATGAATGACATTGTCGCCGATTCGAACAATTGCAGATTTCATATAGAACCAGATGGTGGAGGTGAGCAAGTCTGTTTTATAAGAAAATCAAAAATTTCAGGAGTTGCAATTTTGTTTGTTACGTTATGTTAAAACCAAGTAAACGTGAAAATGCCGAATGAGAAAACTCTTGCCGTAACTCAAAGATGGGAGTCAGAATCAGCTCAATGTGTTCTGGAGGTTGATGGCAAAGAGCAGGAGTTGTGGCAGGTTAGCCAAATAGCGCTACTTGATTTTTTCTTCGAGAAAAATTAGAGCGATTGGTTATCGAAATTGTGAGTTCCAATAACTGGCAAAACCGCACTTTATTTCTCGGCGACAATTTGCCGATTCTGCGCGGTATGAATTCGGAATCGGTCGATCTCATCTACTTGGACCCGCCATTTAACTCCAACGCGAATTACGCCGCTCCGATCGGTTCAACTGCTGCCGGTGCTGAGTTCAAGGATACTTGGACCTTAAACGATTTGGATATCGCATGGCTGGACTTGGTTGAGTCGAAACACCCTGCACTGAATCGGGTCATTCAAGCGGCCATGACCGACAGCGATAAATCATATCTGGTTTATATGGCAGTTCGACTCTTGGAAATGAAACGTATTCTCAATGTTACGGGTTCGATCTATTTGCATTGTGATCCAACCATGTGCCATGCCCTGAAACTAGTCATGGATTCCATATTCGGGCCTAAAAACTATCGAACACAGATTGCCTGGAAGCGATCGACGTCGGCACAGAAGGGGTCACAACATAGAAGTAAGCGTTGGGGTAATAATACCGATATTATTCTGTACTACTCCGCTTCGGAAAAGACTCAGTTAAACCCGTATCGTGAGCTGACGCTCAATGAAAAATCTCTAAAATTCAACAAGATTGATAAAAATGGGAGACGTTACTATGACGATAGTTCGCATATCTGGTGCACTCCAAATATGGGAGCGCGCCCCAATTTGTGTTATGAATGGAAGGGATACGTTAATCCTCACCCATCGGGTTGGCGCCTCAGTAGAGAGCGATTGGAGGAAGAATACCAAAAAGGGAATATTATCATCCTATCCAACGGTAAACTGCAACGAAGAAAATATGAAGAAGACTACAAGGGCTCGACTTTTGGGAACTTTTGGGATGATATTAACTTTGTGCAAGGCAAAGAATCAGTTGGCTATCCGACTCAAAAGCCACTGGCGCTACTAGAAAGGATCATCCAAGCGAGTAGTCAGGTAGATGATGTGGTATTTGATCCGTTCTGTGGTTGTGCCACGACTCTGGTGGCTGCGGACCGATTGCAGCGGCAGTGGATTGGTATTGACATATCGCCCAAAGCGGTTGATCTAGTTAACGAGAGAATTCGGCTAGATCAGAAAGAAGAGGGTCAGCAAAAGAGTCTACTCACGCAGATTATCGCACGAAGTGATATTCCACAGCGTACCGATATTGGCAAACTCAGTCCCTACAACTCAGCGAGCAATAAGCAATTTCTATATGGTCAACAAAGTGGAAATTGTAACGGTTGTTCTCTGCATTTTGAAACGCGGCACTTGGAAATAGATCACATCATTGCTAAAGCTCAGGGCGGCACCGATCACCTAGAAAATTTGCAACTGTTATGTGGAAATTGTAATCGGGTGAAAGGAACTCGAGGACAGGAGTATTTAGTTGCGCGACTCGCCGGTCGTCGAGTGGCTTACGCATAATGTAATTCGATGGCTATCTCGGCGCTTGGCCATGCTAGGTGGACTCATTTACCGGTCACCATCTAGCTTCTATAAGGCCAATGATTCAACCATCAGGTAGAAATTGAAAGGACTCAGGAATGCATCATTGAATTCTCGTCACTGACTTGATTGATCAAGATCAATTGATCCGTTAAGCCAGTTTACTACCATTTTGCACCGGACGTTCGGGTTGAGCGATGACAACGGCGCCGTTATCCTGAACAAAGCCGGTCAGCAGGAACTCCGACATGAATGGGCCGATTTGTTTGTCGGGGAAATTCACGACCCCAATAATCTGTCTGCCGACCAAGTCATCGGGCGTATACAAATCGGTGATCTGCGCACTTGATTTGAGTATGCCAATTTCTATGCCAAAATCAACGCTGATTTTATAGGCTGGTTTTCGCGCCTCGGGAAATTCCTGTACTGTAAGCACAGTACCGACGCGAAGTTCAACCTGCTCAAAATCATGCCATGTAATTTCGTTCATTGATTTTTGTCCTCTGGTCAATTTATCAAGGTAAGGAGTTTCTAGTCGATGTTCAAAGATCATTGAGCATCAACGTCATTTGTATTGGCGTACTGATGGAAGCTCGCTTGTATTTTATTGTTATTTCATGACTATAGATTCAATTTCGCGCGGTAAATCTTTTCCTGCCGGGTTCGATCGGTTGCACACACGAATAATGAGATAGGAAAATCGGCACCATTGCCATTAGTGAAATGAAAATTCGAATGTCTGTCAGACTTATAATGGCGTTTTTCACTTTTTGTTCAGATTCAGAGGAGAAAGTTAATTCAGTGGATGCCATTGACGTAGAGAACATTATTGGCGCGCTCATGATCAACGCGCAACGAGCTCTAGCCGAGTTTCGAGGTGCCGATCAGCAACGTGTTGATGAAGCTGTGACCGCAATAGCCTGGTCTCTGTACGAGCAAAACAATGCTCGAGAACTGGCAAGGTTAGCAGTACAGGATACCGCACTGGGCAATGTTGAAGATAAGATCACAAAAAACCGACGGAAAACTTTTGGTACGCTCCGCGATTTGTTACGAGTACGAACTGTGGGTGTTATCGAGCGAGACTCAGAACGAGGCATTGTCAAGTATGCCAAGCCGGTGGGCGTTGTGGGCGCGCTAACACCATCCACTAATCCAGCCGCAACCCCAGTTAACAAGTGTATGATGGCCGTGAAGGGATGCAATGCAGTGATTGTTGCCCCGTCGCCAGCTGGTTGGAATACCACTAATCGTGCTATCGAACTGATGCGCGTAGGTTTGAAAACGGTTGGTGCACCAAAAGATCTCATACAAGTCCTGCCAGCACCGGTTAATCGAGCCATGACGGCGCAGCTGATGCGAGAGGTGGATTTGGTAGTCGTTACCGGTTCTCAGAACAATGTTAGAGGCGCCTATTCGAGTGGCACGCCGGCCATTGGCGTCGGGGTCGGCAATGTTCCGGTTATTGTCGACGATACGGCTGACTTGCATCGCGCGGCGAAACTTATTCAGATGTCTAAGACTTTTGATAATGGTACATCCTGTTCTTCAGAAAACTCAATCATCATATTGGATTCGATTTATGAAGAGATGATACGTGCATTGACGGCAGTTGGTGGCTATCTCGCAACTGCAGAAGAGCGAGAACGCATCGTAAATAATCTATGGAATACAGCTGGAAAATTGGATCGACAACTGATTGCAAAGGATGCTGATGTATTGATTAAGCACTGTTCGCTATCAGCTCCTGAAAAAAGTACGAAATTCATCATCGTTGAAGAACAAGGTGCCGGTCCAGACTATCCGTTGTCAGGCGAAAAATTGTCGCTATTTCTGACGGCATATCGAGTGGCTAACTTTGATGAGGCGGTCGCCAAAGTACGAGCTGTTTTGGATTATCAGGGCGCCGGTCATTCCTGCGGCATACATACGTCTGACTTGACCAAGGCGGAATATCTGGCTGAAAATCTTGATGTTGTTCGCGTGCTGGCGAACCAGGCGCACACTTTCGGTAATGGTGGTGGCTTTACCAGTGGATTTCCTTTTACTTTGAGTATGGGTTGTGGCACTTGGGGAGGCAACAGTATCAGTGAGAATCTGAATTACCGGCACTTCATCAATATTACCCACCTCTCTACGGAAATTCCAGAAGATAAGCCAAGCGAAGAGTCTCTGTTTGGTGATTTTCTTCGCCAATATCATCCTAATTATCTACTCTGAGAGTTGATTTTGTCTGAGACGTTTCGATCGCTGATTGATCAGCGCGCGACTGCCCATCCCGATCATGTCTATCTGGTTGATCCGGACAGTGCCAAACAATTGCGCTACGGCGAACTTAAGAACAATGCCATTCGATTTGGTGGTCTGTTAAATTCATTGGGTGTGAAACTTGCGTCCAAAATAGGTTTTTTAATGGATAACGGTTACTGGACAGTAACGGTGTTACTGGGTACCATGTATAACGGTTTGACTTCAGTACCTCTCAACGCGGTTGCCAGTCGCAGAAATTTACGTTTTGCCATTGACAACGCCAATCTGGATGTGATTTTCGTCAGTAGTGTTTATCGTTCATTGTTAGACGAAGTTCTGTCTGATGTGGATCGGTCGATTCGTACCATAGAAGTAGATTTGCAACGCGGTTTTAAATTCGACCTGACACAGTTTGATGCTCAGGAACTATCTCATAAAGGGATGACAGTTAACACGCCGGCCATGATTCTGTACACTTCAGGAACTGTCGGCATGCCCAAAGGTGCCGTATTGACTCATGGCAATCTGCTTGCCGGTGGTCGAAACGTCGCACTAGCACAAAGTTTACAAAAGGATGACATTGCGTTCTGTATTCTGCCTCTTTACCATATTAATGGACAGGTTGTAACGGCTGTGGCACCATTGATCAGTGGGTCGCGGGTAGTCATGCAGCGCAAATTCAGTCTGTCTAGATTTTGGTCAACGCTGATCGAACAGCGATGCACCTGGTTAAGTACCGTGCCGACCATTACCAAGTACCTGCTTGATGATCTGCATGCGAGAGGGGATGAACCGGCGATTCGAAAATCCATGCATTTGAGATTCGCCCGGTCTGCGTCATCGGCGATGCCTGCTTCAATGCTGTTGGATTTTGAAAAGACGTTTGGCATTCCAATGCTTGAGTCCATCGGATTAACTGAAACAGCGGCACCCATTCTGGCCAACCCAATGCCACCGGCTATTCGAAAACCAGGATCTGTAGGCATTCCCTTCGGTAATGAAGTACGGATCATCAACCGGTTAGAGAAAGAATTGAGGCCTCATGAAATTGGCGAAATAGTTGTTCGCGGTAACAATGTAATCAAGGAATATTACAACGCTCCTCAAGCCACTCAAGCAGCGTTTACTTCGCAGGGTTGGTTTCGTACTGGCGATCTCGGTTACCAGGATGACGATGGTTACTTCTTTGTGACCGGGAGAATTAAGGAACTGATTATTAAAGGTGGTGAAAATATTTCACCCAGAGAAATTGATGATGTGCTGTATCGAAACCGTGAAATTCTAGAAGCGGCGAGTTTCGGCTATCCGGATTCTACGTACGGACAGGTTGTGGCTGTAGCGGTAGTATTGAAGGAGAAAGTTTCCTATAGTGAGGGTGAACTCTTAGATTATTGTCGAAGGGAACTGGGCGAATTTCGATGTCCTAGCAGAGTATTTTTCGTAGATGATCTGCCGAAAGGTCCATCAGGCAAAATTCAACGTTTGCAGGTTGCTGATTTACTGGTTAAAAAAACTGAAACTACGAATTAAGTGGTACCAAAAAAACAGTAACGAAGTTGAAGCGAAAAGTAATGGACATGGCGCCAAAATCTCCCTATTCGTTGTCATTTCGTCCAGCAATGACGCCGGTCAAAATAAAGGAATAAGTTTAGATAAGGCAATAATAATCATTGGATTAGCGATCACAATACCCAATGCGATGGCATAAAAGCGTACGTTTTGACGATTTATGTTCTTTTGATTTTCGGCTGTTAATTGAGAGATTTGCGCATCAGTGTCTGCTTTTATTTGAATCACAAATTCACGCATGCCGGATTCCAGATTTGTGAAATATTTGTAAGCTTCGTTTCTCAGGCTGCCGATCTGTTCTTGCATCTCATTTCTTAGGTCGCCGATCTGTTCTTGCATCTCGTTTCTTAGGTCGCCGATCTGTTTTTGAGTGTCGTTTTTGAGGTCGGCGATCTGTTTTTGGGTGTCGTTTTTGAGGTCGGCGATCTGTTTTTGGGTGTCGCTTCTTAGATTGCCGATCTGTTCGTAGGTATAACTCTTCATTCGCAATTCGAGTTCTCGAATATCTGACTTCAGTTCTCGGATATCTGACTTGGACGCAACATTATTATTTATGACATCGCGAACCATTGACACCGTTGCGGCTGCCTGTTTTTCTTCATAACCAGCATTAACTAATGTATTAGTGGCTTCATAGGTGTCAAAAGCAGCTTCATTCATAACGTCAGTCTCCAAGAGTCGTTAATTTCTGATAATTATAGACTAGATATGGATTGATTAATGGGTTGATTGACTTGCTTAGCCAATCTTCGCAAACTTGAACTTTTCTAGGATGACATGCCAGACAACTTTCTTGTAACGGCTTGATTCTGCTTTAATGAGGACTCTTAACTATCCTCCGATATTGTTCAAAGTGCAAATTCTTGGTTAAACTCTACCGGCTCGAGATATTTCTGTCCAAGCTGCATTGATGTGCTGAAGTTCGGTTCGAATCGCACCGGGTACGAATCGCATCACATAAACGTCAGTAAGAATGGTATGTGTGAGAAACAACTTTCCTGTCGCATTCAGTGCTGTCAATATTTGTCTGCTTTTAGAATTGCCGTCCTTGTGCCGAAAACAAACCAAATTCAAAACCCGCGGCTGAACCAACTCGTAGTTGTCATCGGCTTCTACTAGAGATTCAAAATGTTTCGCCAGTTCGATATGTTTACGGATATGGGCGCGAAGGCCTTCGCTCCCGTAATGCTGAATGACGAACCAAAGCTTCAGTGACCTAAATCTTCGCCCCAAAGAAATCTGCCAACCACTGTAGTCAAAAACCATCCCGGATTCAGTAGCCTTGTTTTTCAGATACTCAGGGACTATGGTCAATGCACTTACCAGATCAGATTTATTGGCGACATAAAAGAGATCGCAGTCAAAATTGGTGAGTAGCCACTTATGAGGGTTGAAACAGTAACTGTCGACTGACTTCACACCATCCAGCAAGTATCGAAACTCCGGACAGACAGCGGCCGAGCCGGCATGTGCTGCATCAACATGTACCCAAATTCTTGGCGCTCTGGCAATGTCGGCAATCTCCTGCACGGGGTCTACCGCTAGTGAAGATGTCGTACCGATGGTTGCACAGATAAATGCTGGGATATGACCCGCGTTAAGATCATGCTGAACTTGCTCGGCAAAGTTCTCTGTGCGTATGGCAAAGGTCGTATCCACCTGAAGTCGTCGAATCTGCTCTCGTCTGAAGCCGGCAATATGTAGACTCTTTTCTGCTGAGGAATGGGTGTGCTCTGAAATGTATACGATCAGATTTGAAAGATCTTGCCCCGGATGAGTGGCCAGTGCTTTTTCTCGTGCGGCGACGGCCGCACACAGTGCGGCAGATGAGGCTGAGTCCTGGATGACACCACCACCCGATTGACTGGAATGAAAGTGTTCCGGTAACCCGGAAATTTCAACCATCCAGTCCAACATCAGGGTTTCCAACTCGGTGCAGGCCGGGCTAGTTGACCAGAGCATCCCTTGAATTCCGAGTCCGGAAGATAGAAGGTCCCCCAATACCGACGGACCGGAGGCGTGCGACGGGAAATAGCCGAAGAAATTTGGAGATTGCCAGTGCGTCAGTCCGGGAAATATTTTTTCCTGAACGTCATTTAACACGGTTTCATAAGATTGACCGTGTTCGGGTGGGTGAGCCGGGAAACTGTTGTAGATGTCGCCGGGCGCGACTTGAGACAAAACCGGATAATTCTCAATATTTTCCATGTACTCAGCAATCAGATCAATCATCTGATGGCCTTTTTTACGAAATTCTTCGGGGCTGAGGTGCTTGGGCTCCTGGTATTTCATGCCTGAATGGGATTCCTATCAATTGCAGGTGGAAGACAATACGATTACAGTATCGTTGCCGGGCGACGCGAAGAGTATCTACTTCGCTTTACGGGTTTGGGTTTCGCCACAGCGCTGACACTCTAAGATTTCAACACGACCGGTGGCACCAAAACTGAACTTCACCTCGACGACACGAAATTTATGAATGCCCATTCGGCACAGCCATTTCCCGATTGGATTTGATGATGGATGATTCATGCCGGTGCCCCGTACGCTTCCGTAAAAGTGCGCCGCTCAAGGCAACATTGGTGTTCAAAAAAATTCAGTGTCAGGGTATTTTTACATGTTGGGGTAATTGGGGCCACCACCGCCCTCGGGCACCACCCAATTGATGTTTTGCGTCATATCCTTGATATCACAGGTTTTACAATGTACGCAATTCTGGGCGTTGATAACCAAGTGCGGTTTGTCGTTAGTTTGCTCATGAATGATTTCATAGACACCGGCTGGACAGTAATGTTGTTCGGGCGCATCATAATCAGGTAGATTGATGCTGATCGGCACCTGGTCATCTTTCAGGATCAGATGAACGGGTTGATTTTCCTCGTGGTTAGTATTGGACAGAAACACCGAGGAATTTCGATCGAAACTGATCACACCATCCGGTTTTGGATATGCAATGGGTTGGCATTCACTCGCTTTTTTCAGACATTTGTGGTCTGCGTGGTGATGAAAGGTCCAAGGGGCGCGGCCGCGGAATAGATAAGTATCAATTCCAGAGTACGCTACACCAGCCCACAGACCTTTCTGAAAGGCCGGTCGAATGTTTCTGGCGCGGTACAGTTCATTCCATAGCCACGATTTTTTGAGTCTTGCTTCGTAATCTGGGATTTCAGATTTTGATTCAGCGGTTAAGAAATCAAACGTTGATTCTGCCGCGCATATTCCCGATTTCATGGCCGTATGGGTGCCTTTGATTTTCGGTGTGTTCAAAAATCCGGCACAATCTCCGATCAGCGCACCACCTGGAAATGTCAATTTCGGAATGGATTGAAACCCACCTTCATTCAAAGCTCTGGCGCCATAAGCAATTCGCCGACCGCCTTCTAGTGTGGGTTTCACTGCTGGGTGATGTTTGAATCGTTGCAACTCTTCAAACGGATTGAGGTAGGGATTCTGATAATCCAGTCCGACGACGAATCCTATGGCTAACTGGTGATCTTCCAGATGATAAAGGAATGAACCGCCGTAGGTCGCCCGGTCCAACGGCCAGCCAAGGCTATGCCAGACCGTACCCGGTCGATGCCTGTCACCATCAATCTCCCACAGCTCTTTGATACCGATGCCGTAAGTCTGGGGGTCGGCATTCTCTCGCAGTGCATAGCGTTCAAACAGTGTTTTGGTTAATGACCCTCGACAACCTTCCGCGAACAGTGTGAACTTCGCATGCAGTTCAGCTCCCGGCGTGTAGTTTACGGTGGGTTGTCCATCGCGACCTACACCCATATCACCGGTGGTAACGCCGATAACCTGATCATTTTCATAAAGAACTTCAGATGCTGCATATCCTGGAAAAATATCTACTCCGAGCGTTTCCGCTTGTTCAGCGAGCCATCGACACAGATTGCCAAGAGAAATAATGTAGTTGCCATGGTTATTCATCTGTGGTGGCGTTGGCAATCGGATGGCTGACTTTTCAGTTAAATACATGAAACGATCTTGGTTGACCGGGGTGTTTAATGGTGCACCGTTTTCTTTCCAATCGGGTAACAGCTCGTTGAGTGCGGTGGGTTGTAATACCGCACCGGAAAGTATGTGAGCGCCGACTTCAGACCCTTTTTCAAGAATGCAGACACTGAGGTCCTGGTTATTTTCCTGACACAACTGACGTAATTTGATGCCGGCAGCTAGACCCGATGGGCCGGCGCCGACAATAACGACATCATATTCCAGTGTATCCCTTTCAACAGTCATTTAGGTAAAACTCTTCATACTCAATCATAGTAGGATAGGTGCTGGGCAACTTGATTGCCGAACAGAATTCTTCGTTGGTCGGTGGTTGATGATTTTAATAATTGGCATGAACCGACAGTTGAAGGTTATTGTATTCAGAATCAGTTCCTTGTTTCAGGTCTAAACACTTCAATCTGAATTGCTGTTGGGTTGCCACGATTACAGGGGTTGTTAAGCTGGGGACAGTTCGAAACAATCACTAGAACATCAGTTTCCGCACGCAATTCAACGTAGTCGCCAGCGACTGAAGGGCCATTGACAAAAACTGTATGTTCCATATTGCCATTCTCATGGACCGGTACCGAGCAGAAAAAATTGATATTCGGTACGATATCAGTCCAGCCCATGCCGTGTTTGGATAGTGCGGCCAGAAAATTTTCTCGACAACCCGGCACGTTGGCTACGCCATACAGCATTTCGTTACTCCAACTGGAGCAGCAACCGGCGATGGTATCATGTCCGCCGGTGGTGTCATCCACCACTGTCATCAGCGGATTGGCATAATCCGAATAGAGAATGGTGCCCTTGTTGATATGAATGTTTTGCGCGGCTTTTATAGTGTTCGGTGCGTGATACCGTTCTTGGGTGTTGTCTGCATCGTAGCAGAGAAAATCAACACCCTGTTGGCCTTGGACGTCAGTTATTCTCACTTTTCGTCCACGCCGAATGATATTGTCCCAACTCGCGCCGGGACTCACGATGTCGTTTGAAAGGGTAGTAAAACTATGCAATCGTCTACCTGCACATCAGTTGCGCTATTATATTTTCTGAATTCCAGACTAATGAATGTGAATCAGTTACAAGTATACACACATAATACCCACAACATCGCGCTCTGATAATAATGCCAACTGGAACGTCGGGATAAGTAGCCATAGAATAGCCGGTTTCGAATGGCCTTGAATCGGTACTTATACAATGCAGGATTTATACCGATTTCAATTCAATATATTACCTAATGGAGGAATTCTGATGCAGATCAACGGTCAGGCGGTTTTAGTCACGGGTGCGGCATCTGGAATGGGTGCTGAGACAGCTCGACTGTTGGCCAGCTTGGGTGCCAAAGTCAGTCTGTTGGATGTTGATAAAACAACCATCCAATCCATGGCGAAGGAATTGAGCGTGCTAGCACTCCCTTGTGACGTTACGGAAGCAGAAAGTATGGAAAGTGCCGTATTCACCGCCCAATCAGTCCATGGTCCAGCAAGAGTGCTGGTTAACTGTGCCGGAATTGCCCCGGCGAAAAGAATCGTCGGTCGCGACGGTGCCATGTCGTTGGATGATTTTAAACGGGTGATTGATGTTAACCTGATTGGTACTTTCAATGCCATGCGTTTGATGACGGCGGCACTACGTCATGAAGCGCCACTTGATGATGTGGGTGAACGCGGTGTGATCATTAATGTCGCATCGGTGTCCGCCTTTGAAGGTCAGATTGGTCAGGCGGCGTACAGTGCCTCGAAAGGTGCTATTGTTGCACTGACCATTCAGGCAGCCCGGGAACTGTCAAGCATTGGTATCCGGGTGATGACCGTTGCCCCGGGACTGATTGCGACGCCCATGCTATTTGGTATGCCCGAAGAGGTGCAACAGAGCTTAGCCAGCCAGGTGCCGTTTCCAAAACGTTTTGGCCATCCAACCGAGTTTGCCGAACTGGTCAGACACATTGTGGAAAATCAGTTGCTCAATGGTGAAGTGATTCGACTTGATGGTGCCATACGCATGCAGCCGCGTTAATAATTGGCTCGCCGCACACCATATTCGATTTGATTCAGGCGCATCATCGAATCAGCTTGGAATAGTGCGGGGTCGTCCAAGTAGTCGATTAGCATGTCAAATGAGTCCAAGCCCCAGAAAAGTTCATCATTCACGGTTATGGTTGGTACGCCAAAAACGCCTTGCTCAATGGCGACCTGAGTGTTGGCAAGTAGAGCGGCTTTGATTTCCGGCGCGTTAATCAGCTGGGTAGCGTCGGGAATGCTGACTGTTTTCCAAATAGCCTGTCTGCCGTACTCCGTGGCTGGATTGTGCTCCGAGGTCCAGATTGCTCGAAACAATTGAGTGACTAACTCCGGTTCATTATCCTTGGCGACGGAAAGTCGCAGGTAAGGTAACGGGTTGAATGGATGTGTGTCAGGAATTCGGAATGGCAGTTCCAATTTATTGGCCAGCCATGTGGTGTGTCGGTAGGTAAACCTCTTTTTCTGGACAATTTCAACTGGTCCCAGACTTCCCCAGTGTTTAAGTAGTCCAGCGAACAGCACGGGAACATAGTGGAGTTGAATGTCATTCGGCAAGCGGTGCAGTTGCTCGTGCATCAGGTAAGCAAACGGTGAAATAAAATCGTAAAAGTAGTTCAACCGCATCATTGAACAACTCCTGTCAGCTGCTTGGCACGTTCTCGTAGGCGGTACTTTTGAATTTTGCCAGTTGAAGTTTTAGGCAGTTCGCCAAAGATGATGAATTTTGGTGCCTTGTAGTGTGCCATGTGGTCTCTACAGAATTGAATCAGTTCGGATTCAGTCGGGTAGGGCGAATACTCAGGTTTCAGGCTCACAAAGGCGCAGGGTACTTCCCCCCACTGTTCATCCGACCGCGCCACCACTGCCGCCTCAAGTACCGCCGCATGGCGGAACAAGGTGTCTTCAATCTCAATGGATGAGATATTTTCTCCACCAGAGATGATGATGTCTTTTGCTCGATCTTTGAGCTGCAGATAGTGGTCCGGGTGCATCACCCCCAGATCGCCGGAATGAAACCAACCGCCCGCAAAGGCTTCGGCGGTGGCTTGAGAATTTTTTAAGTATCCTTTCATAACGATATTGCCCTGAAACATGGCTTCTCCTATCGTTTTCCCATCTTTGGGCACTGGTGACATGGTGTTGGGGTCTAGGACATCCAGTCCGGCCAGCGCGGTATAAGGTACTCCCTGTCTAGATTTCAAATCCGCTTGCTCGGCACTATCGAGAGTATTCCACTCACGATGCCATTCACAGACGACGGCTGGGCCGTAGGTTTCAGTCAAACCATAAACGTGGGTCATGGAAAATCCATTTTGTTCCATCTTCTCCAGTACGGTAGCCGGCGGTGGTGCGGCGGCGGTCATCACGGCGACTGAATGGTCAAAAGTTCTTCGATCTGATGCACTGGCATTGATGATCATGTTCAACACCACGGGGGCGCCACAGAAATGAGTAACCTTGTGCTCGGCAATCGCCTGGTAGATGGATTGTGCCGTAACCCGGCGCAGGCAGATGTTGGTACCGCCGAGTAGTGCGATGGTCCAGGGAAAGCACCAGCCATTGCAATGAAACATCGGCAGTGTCCAAAGATAAGTTGGGTGTGGACGCATTTGCCAGTTGAGTGCATTGCTGAGTGCATTGAGGTAGGCGCCTCGGTAGTGATAAACTACGCCCTTCGGATTGCCGGTTGTGCCGGATGTGTAGTTTAAAGAGATGGCATCCCACTCGGATGTTGGATGATCGCATGAAAAATTTTCAAAATCTGCTTGACTTATGAGTGTTTCATAGTCCATACTATTGACTTTTGAATTATGTTGCACTGCATCATCAGCTATGTCAATTACAGCAATTTTCCGTTTTAGGCGGCTAAGGGCGGTGGCCACGACATCTGCGTATGCACGGTCGGCGATCAGTACTTTTGATTCGGCATGTTCGAGAATGAATGCAATCGTATCGGCATCCAGCCGGACGTTGATGGTGTTGAGCACGGCACCGGTCATGGGCACACCGAAGTGAGCTTCATACATCGGTGGAATATTGGGTGCAATGATTGAAACCGTATCGTTTCGACCCACCCCTAATCTCGCCAGGGCGGCTGCCAACCGTTGACAGCGCTGGTATGTTTCCTGCCATGTATACCGTCGATTTTGGTCGACGAGTGACAACCGGCCGGGAAATACGGTGGCGCTTCTTTCCAAAAAAGTCAATGGTGACAGTGGCACGTAGTTGGCCGGATTCTTGTCCAGCCCGGACTCGTATGGACTGTTATTTTTCACTGCTTATGGTCTGGTGATAAAGTTTGTATCGTCAGGTATTATAGTCAACGGTGCATTGAAGTATGGGTAAGCAGAATTAATCTATTTATTATTAATTACATAAGGGAGAAAAAATGAGTGAACGACAGGTAGATAAGGATCTCCATGGGTACTACTTTGAAGATTTGGAAATTGGTATGAGCGCCGTTTATGGGAAGACTCTGACCGATGCGGATGTGTTGATGTTTACCGGTGTATCGGGAGACACCAATCCACTGCATCAGAACCGCGAGTTCGCCAGTCGTACGCCATTTAAGGAGCCTATTGTTCATGGTATGTTGACCGCCAGTCTTATCTCCACACTAATTGGTACGCGATTACCGGGACCGGGTTGTATCTACATGGATCAAAGTCTCAAATTCACTGTTCCGGTACGAGTGGGAGATACCGTTACAGCGAAAGTGGTGGTGATGGAACTGGACAGTGAGCGGCCATACGCAACTTTGGAGACTACCTGTTTGGTGGATGATGAAGTGGTTCTTGTCGGCCAGGCGAAAGTCAAAGTGCCGAAAAGAATTAATGGGTCAGGCCGCACATAATCGCTAACAGATTGGACGGCAAACTACTGACTTGATGACATGAAAAAAGGATGATGCGATGCAAAAAATAAATAAACCTGTCGTTTCTGAATCAGATTCATATAGTAGTAATGATTTCGACCCAGCCAAGCGTCTGTCGGATTTCAATCATGAGTATGCCCGCATTATACGGGCACTGATGAATGTACCAAAATCTACAGATTTGGTACAGTTTTCATTTCGTATCGGATGCCTATTCAACAAAGCGGTACTGAGTAGCTCGACTGATCTACAGAAGTTGTCCAAACTGCATTGGTCGGCAGTTGCAAAGTACATGGAGCTAGGCAGCTACATTGTGCAGAAAACACTAGGCAATGATGCTGCGTCAGCAGTTCAGCCCAAGGATGATGACGGACGATTCAAATTTCCGCAATGGCATGCGGAGGCGGGCGCTAAACCGGAATCATTATGGAACGGAACTTTGTGGTTCGACACGTTGAAGCAGTCTTATCTCATCAATACCGATCTGCTACGGAAATTTTTCGATCAACCCCACGGTCTGAGTGATCAGGAAACGAGAAAGCTCAAGTTCTATATCGAGCAGGTGCTTGATGCAATGTCTCCCACCAACTTTCCGAGTACAAATCCTGAAGTTCTCCAGGCCATACGTGAGACTAAGGGTGAAAATCTGATACAGGGACTGCGTAATTTTGCTGATGATCTTGAGTCCGGACCGGCCATTAGTATGGTGGATACGACGGCGTTCCAACTCGGGCACAACATCGCCGCCACACCCGGCAAGGTGATTGCCCGGAATCGCATGGCTGAACTGATTCAGTATACCCCATCCACTGAAACAGTACATAGCAGACCGATTATGATTGTGCCGCCATGGATCAACAAATATTACATCTTGGATCTATCGCCGAAGAATTCGTTCATTCATTGGTTAGTCGGGCAGGGATATACGGTATTCGTGATTTCATGGGTGAATCCCGATGACAGTTACCGAAACACCTCATTTGATGATTATCTCAAGGATGGACCACTTTGGGCGATGCAGGTCATGCAGTCAATCACCGGACAGCGCAAGATTAATGCCATCGGCTATTGTCTGGGTGGCACGCTGCTGGCAACCGCGCTGGGATACTTGGAGAGTAAGGATGGCAACCTGGTTGAGATCTCCAGTGCCACGTTTTTTGCGTCGATGATTGATTTTGCCGAGCCTGGCGACCTGGGTGTGTTTGTGGATGAGCAGAGTGTCAGTGAGTTGGAATCAAAGATGCAGGACTGCGGATATTTGGATGGCAAATCTATGGCGTCAACCTTCAGTATGATGCGCGCCAATGATTTGATCTGGCATTTTGTGATCAACAACTACCTGCTCGGCAAAGCTCCGGCAAAATT
Source organism: Arenicellales bacterium (assembly GCA_965116205.1). GTDB lineage: Bacteria > Pseudomonadota > Gammaproteobacteria > Arenicellales > JAJDZL01 > JAJDZL01. The sequence goes on from OZ220493.1 coordinate 2,417,603, forward strand.
TGATCTACTTTACTGGAACTCGGATTCAACTCGTCTGCCAGCGAAGATGCACAGTTTCTATCTGAGAAAGATGTATCTCGAAAACAAATTGGCTGAACCCAATGGCCTCTGCGTTTTGGACACAGCACTGGACCTTTCTAAAGTACAGTGCCCAACGACCTTCATTTCCACTGAAACCGATCACATTGCACCTTGGTGTTCCACCTACAGCGGGGCCAAACTGTTGTCTGGTCGAGTTCAGTTCATCTTGGGCCAGTCTGGACACATTGCCGGCATCATCAATTCACCACATCGCCAAAAGTATGGTTATTGGTCCAACTCAAAGCCCCTACCTGAATCCGCCGATGAATGGCTCGAATCAGCCGAATATACAGCAGGCTCGTGGTGGCCAGCATGGGAACGGTGGCTCCGGCGCCACAGTGGTAAAAAAATAGCCGCACCGACACTGGGCAATGAAAGTTATCCACCGTTGATGGATGCACCCGGAAAGTACGTTAAGTTGTGATGAGGTGGATGGGTGGATGCCATTGCTATGTGAACGTAGCTCAACTGAGGAGGTATTTTACTAAGGATTATCCAGTCTCAACTGGCTGACAGTAAGATTTCATTACGAAATTGCTGTACGTGCATGGCGCCGCTAAAACTCTTTACACCATGGCTGGCCGGTGGATTTGATGTTACGCGTCGTTTATCGAACTGCCGGGCAGGCAAGAAGTTCGACAAACCTTAAGTCAGCATGCTAGTATCATTCGTGTTGACAACCATATTTCGGTTGGCGACTTATACTACATTGCTTTGATAACACAGCACGAGGACAATCAAGGTCCACTGTGCCGCGGTCTCGCTGGTCACCTTGGTAAGACAGTATTGTTGCCGCTGTATAGACCCGCGATTGAGGCGATCTTAGGTAACGACTGTTTATGCATCACCTTTGATCAAGTCTGAAACGGTGAAGTATCCAATAGTGAAGGGATGCTCCGATTCTATTCACTTGGCGACTTTCCATAGTCATCAAAGTGCTCAGCAGTTACCCGACAGAATCGTATTGGTACGGGCGCCGGTCGCGGTCCGGGTGAACCGCGACCGGCGGTTGCATCACCAGTACAGGGCGCCGCTCAGGGTCAGACGGTCAATGGCGGTGGCATCGGTGCGGGTCTGTGCCTCCAGGCCCAGTTCGAGTTGCCGTCCCAGCCGATAGCGAGTACCGAACTGCCAGGTTCGATGTCCGCCCCCGGCCGCACTGACGCCGGCATACGGGGTCAGCAGGGCCGATACCCCCGCCCCCGGCAGCACGAAACCATAGCCCACTTCGGCGGTGCTGCGCAGTGCATTCGCCCCCGGGGCGGTGTCTGACTGTGGGCTGAGGTCGCTGGTGAACAGTGCATCAAGGCCACTGTCGGTTATCCCGCGAGTGGACTGCACATTCAGATAGGTGCCGGCACCATCGGCCTGCGGGTCCAGTCGCACCAGGGCATCAATGCCCCATTCCTTGCGATCGCGGGCATGGGTCACCAGATAGCGGATACCGGTTTCCGCAGTCAGGCCGGCCGCCGGGTCGCGCCAGGTGAGCCGGGCACCGACTTCACCACCGGTGCCGGCACCGATGTCACCGCCATCGTAGCGCAGGCCCAGTTCCACCGCCGGGGTGAGCGTGCGTTCATCGCGCAGCGGATACTCGCGTGACCCGACCAGTGCCAGTCGCAGGCGCGTGGTGTTCACCGTCAGGGCGGTCAGCCCGGCCGACTGTTTCCCTTTCAGGCGTGAAGCCGACGCTTCGCCCTTTACTGCCAGGCGGTCAGTCCCATCCACCCGCAGCACGTGTTCACCGCCCAGTGCCAGTCCATAGCGGGTCAGGTCGGTCGTCCGAGTGGTGCTCCCCACTTCGGTAATGCGCACCCGTCCGGTGCCGTAACTCAGGCTGCCCCACAGGTGCGACCCATCGGCCACCAGCCAGGCCACATACGGACTGAGCGAGGTGAGGGAGGTCTCATGTCGACTGTCGACTGTGGTACTGCCGGTTGTCGTCTGTGCCTGGACCTTGCCACGCGAGTAAGACAGGGCCAGACCGGCCAGCAGGTCGCTGCGCATCGGCTGATCGATGCCCAGATGCAGGCCACTGACATGCCCGTCCCAGGACACGTCGCCGGCACTGCCCGACAGCGACAGCCGTTCGCCGCGACCCCACACCGCCAGACCGGTGGCCGCCGCGCCGGCCGGGGTGTTGAATGCGGCACCGTTGAGCAGTTCGTGCATCGCAGGTCGGTCATCCTGTCGCTCGTGGGCGGCCGCCCAGCGGTCCTCGGTGAGGACTGTCGGTGCCGCACCGAGGGTCATGGAAGTCTCCACTCCCTGCCCGGTGGCCACCGCACCGATGCGTCCGGATACCACCGCCAGCGTCTGCGACAGCATCGCTGCCGCGACGTGGGGCAGCACCGTGGTATTCACCGTATCGGCCCGTTCCGCTTCGGTGGGACCGGTATACACCGGTGTGGCCGACACGGCGGTGGCAGCCGCACCCTTGCCGGCGCCATTGACCGCCCGCACTTCGAAGAAATATTCGGTCCCGTTGGTCAGCCCGGTTACGATATGGGCGGTGGTGGTCGCATTGGCTCCCGCTATCGCGGTCCACTCACCCCAGGTGCCGGCCGCTCCGGCTTTCTGCCGCACTTCCCAGCCGGTGATGGAGGCATCGTTGGGATCGGTCCAGGCCAGTGCCACCTGCGCATTGCCGGCCGTCGCGGTCACCACCGGCGCGGCCGGTGCCGGGGCCGGCGTGACCGACACTGCCGCGGAGCTGGCACCCTCGCCGATGGCATTGACGGCGCGCACCTGAAACACATAGGTGGTGCGATTGGTCAGCCCGGTGACCATGTGGCTCGTGGTGGTGGCATCCGCCCCGGAAATCGTCGTCCAGTCGCTCCAGGTGCCGGCCGTGCCTTCTTTCTGCCGGTACTCCCAGCTGGTGATGCTGGCATCGTTGGGGTCGGTCCAGGTCAGGGTGATCTGGGCATCGCCGCCGGTGACCGTCACCACCGGTGCGGCCGGGGTCGTGGCCGGGGTGCTTCGCACCATGACCGAGGGAGCGCCATCGCCTTCACTATTGACCGCGCGCACCTCGAAGAAATACGTCGTGCGATTGGTCAGCCCGGTCACCGTGTGCGCCGTGGTGGTGGCATCCGCTCCGGAAATCGTCGTCCAGTCGCTCCAGGTGCCGGCCGTGCCTTCTTTCTGCCGGTACTCCCATCTGGTGATGCTGGCATCACCCGGGTCGGCCCACGACAGGGTGACCCGGGCATCGCCGGCGGTGGCGGTCACCGTCGGCGCGGCCGGCACCGTATTGGGGGTGGCCGACACGGCGGTGGACGCGGCACCGTTGCCGGCCGAATTCACCGCCCGCACCTTGAAGAAATATTTCGTGCCATTGGTCAGGCCGGTCACGGTGTGGCGGGTGGTGGCACTCGGTATTGCTGTCCAGCTGCCATAACTGCCGCTGGACCCGGTCCTCTGCTGAACTTCCCAGCTGGTGATGGACGCATCGTTGGGATCGGACCACGACAGGATGACCCGCCCATCGCCGGCACTGGCCGTCACCGTGGGGGCCGCGGGCGATACGTTCGGCGTCGCCGACACCTCGGCCGAGGCCATGCCGTCGCCACCGGCACTGACGGCGCGCACTTCGAAAAAATACTCCGCACCGTTGTCCAGTGACGAGACCGTGTACGAAGTCGTTGAACCGCTGCCAATCTTAGCACTCCACGCTCCGTAATGACCCGCCGCGGTCTTCTTGTACCGATACTTGTAGCCGGTGGGTGTTCCCGTCGCCGGTGCCATCCAAGTGAGCATGACCTGCCCGTTGCCGGCCGTCGCCGAGACCGACCTCGGCGCCAGCAGCGCCCCCGGCGTGACCGTGCGGATGTCCGACACTTCGCCATTGCCGGCGAGACTCACCGCGCGGATTCGGTAGCCGAAAACAGTGCCATTGGTCAGGCCGGTTTGCATCCAGGTCGCGGTGGTGGCACTGGAACCGGGAATGTCGGTCCAGGCACTAAAGGGCGGTGTGGAAGAATAACGCTGATACTGCCACTTGGTGATGGTATTGTCCCCGGGATTATCCCAGTTGAGCGTCACCTGCCCGCTATCAGGCGTCGCCGTGAATCCGGTCGGCTTGGCCGGTGGCTGTGTGGCCGAAGAAGATACCTTCACCGCCACTGTCCCCACGTCCGGATAGGCCTGCGTATTGGACGCTCCCCACCGAAACGCATGATTGATGTTCACATCGCCCGACGCCCCGGCCTTGGCCGTCACTGTCACCGTCCGCGGCGTACTGTAGTTACTTGCCGTAAAATCCAAGTGTGCCGGCGACACCGTCGCCTTGGACGTGTCGGCACTCGACAGCAGTAACCGCCCCGGCCGTGCCGCGGTCAGCGCCACCGTGTAGGTCTGACTGGCGCCGGGGCGAATCACCAGATTGTCACGACTGCGATCCAGTAGTGCTATGGCCGCATTGACATACTTGACCGTCCGCACGTTCGAGTCCGGCCCACGGTTGCTCCCAAGGACAGCATCTGCCTTAACATAGATCCGTACCTCAACCATCGCACCGTCATAAAATCCATTGGATACGTTCGGAGCAAAACTGTACTCCCGCCGAGTCCCGCCGCGCTGTTGACTTGGGTTGTTATTGGTGTGCCACTGGGTCTCACCCTTCAATCGATATTGCACCAGCCATTGGAAAAAATTGATGCTTAAACTGGTTATGGTTTTCCATGCACTCCAAGTACCCGAGGCGCCTTGTTTCTGCTGATACTTCCAGCCGGTGACCGTACCTGCCGGTTTCGTCCATCTGAGCTTGACCCAGCGGTTGCCGGCCGTGGCCGATACCGCCGTGGGGGTGCCCGGGACGGCCGCCCACAGCGGCTCACCGACGGCCACAAAAGTGAGCAAACCAACCAGAAGAATCGTGCCGGAGAAACACCGGGCACGGCAATGCGTATCAGATGACCTGCCCCCCCCCTCAAGACTTTTGACGCCACTACCGGTGGAACGGAAACTCAGTTCAGTTGGTGATGAAAAGTCAAATCGCTGCAATTTCAGAGATCTTGACCTTAACCAATAATTCTGACCTGTTTTTTTACTTTTCGGTGCCTCATTTTATACTGATTCGGTGCTGCGGTCGAGGCCGCATTGGTGGTGGCCTGAGGCGTGGCGGTGCGTCAGCGTAACAGTTCATAAACCATCCGCCAGTCGGTGCCCGGATAGACGGTGGCGGTACGATTGAGGGCCTCGAGCAGGGGCTGGAACGACTCATCAACGCCGTGGCTGCCGAGGCCGAGGAGCTGCACCCGCAGCTGCCGGTGGTGTGGCTCGGGGATGAGGTTGGCATCGGTCTGCATGAGGGCGGCCAGACGGGTGCGTTCGTCGCCACGCGGTGGTCCGTCGGCGGTCAGGCCGTTCATCATGGCGGTTTCGGCCCGATAACACAGGCTGCGGATGGTGTCCAGAAACAGGCGGGTCGGCCAGGGCAGGGCCTGGGGCTGCTGGTCGACCGGCAGGTCGCCGACGCGGACTTTGCGCGGGCGGCTGCGGCGCTGCTCAAGGAGCTGGTCGAGCGTGGTCTGCAGGTGCTGGAGTTCGGCGGTCAGGGTGTCGGTCGGTCGCCGGGCGGCCTGCACCTGGCGGCGGTGGAGCAGTTTACGCTGGCGGTCGATGGTGCGCTGCAGGTCGCGATAGCCGGGGTCGACCACCAGCTGGTCGGGATGGACCGGGGCCAGGGTGTGTTCGGTCAGGGTGTCGAGCTGGAAGTGCTGTTTCATGTATTTGAAGTAATTTTCCTGATTCCAGCGCGACATCATGGCCCCGGCGACCTGGGTGGCCGGCAGGCTCGGATGCGTGGTGATGAGCGGCATCTGGCGACCATCGGGCATCAGCCGGCGCAGCTGTCGCACCGGCAGGCCGTTGCGCAGGCGCTGTGGTTTTTCGGCCAGCAGGATGGTGTGCGTGGTGGTGTGCACCGGTCCGTACAGAGGTACGGCACCGGGTTTGAAGTCGGTCACCGGCCAGTCGGCACCCTGGTGGTTCTTATGCCAGGTGATGCAGGCCACGCCCTGGGTGGCGAGGCGGGCGAACAGGTCGGGACTCCAGCCTTCGCGGTCGAACACCAGGGTGGCCGCCGGCGGTGAGTGGCGGTCGCCGGTGGTCGGCACCACGCCCAGGCGGTGCAGGGCCGGCAATACGTCATGTTCGAGCACCTGCACCAGTTTGGGGTCCAGTTCCTTATGGATGCAGATCAGCGGCGAGCCGTTCAAGGCGTTGACCCAGTAGCTGACGCTGGCCGGCAGACAGACTTTCTGGCGCGAGACGAAGTGTTTGGGCAGCCGTCCGCGGCGGCCACTGTAGACTTTCACATGACCGTCGACCGCCACCGTCAGCCATTCATCGGCGACCCCGGCGAACCATTGCCGGGCGAGGCGGTCATGCCACTGCTGGAGGGTCTCGGGGGCGGCACACAGTGCCTTGATCTTGCTCCGCAGGGTCTTGACTTCGGGGCAGCGGTCCAGGCCGAGCAGTCGCCCCCACTCGCCGAGGGACTGGTGGCGCAGGGCTTCAAAGCTGCGGGTCCGGGTCAGGGTGAGGAACGCGAGCAGCAGCAGGATGGTGGACAGGCCATAAAAGCCGGCCGGCAGTTTGAACAGGCCGTGAGTGGCCGACAGCAGTCCTTCTTTGAGCAGCATGGGCAGTGCCGTGAGTACGCCGCCGTGGGTCACCGCCCGGGCCGGTTCGTCAAAACGTGGCACCGCCGCGTCCAGCAGGCCGACGGCCGCCAGCTGGCGGCGTTCCGAATCATGGCAGGCCCGCCCGGCGGCCGGCTGTCGGTCGGCCTGCGACCGGGCCGACGGTTCACTGACCGGGGGCGGATCATCGGTCGGTAGTGGGATCACGCCGGCCCTTAGATTGTCATTGAACGTACTGGTGGCGATACCCAGTTCGGCCGCACATTGGCGCCCGCTGAGTCCCTGGGCCAGCAGTGCGGTCGCCTGTTCGGCCTGTGCCGCAGTGACCACCGAACGACCGCGTCCGGCACTGGTGCGAGGGGTATCGAAACTCTCCTCGCCCTGCTCCTGCCACTGCCGGATCGCGCGCACGATGGTCGAACGCGACAGCGGCAGGGAAGCCGCCAGATCCCGGATGCTCACGTGGTTGCAATGATAAAACCGGGCGGCCTGCTTTTTCATGGCGTTGGTATCACCGTGCCGATGTTGGGTGATGAACTCCAGCTGGGCAAAATAGGTGACCGTCTCGCCATCGGTGGTCCAGGTGAGGACGCCGGTGATGGGCGTTGCCTCGCCCGGCGTCAGGTCCAGTTCCGGGGCGGTGCGCGGATTGTAGATACTGGTCATCGGTGCTTAATCTCCGGGGTTTATTTGCATATATAAGTCATATCCTAATTATACACACAACGCAAGGCACCGGGTCAGTTTTTTTCTGTTTCGAAGGTGTTTTCGGCGGCTGAATGAAGACGGTCACCGGGAGTGCCCCGGCGTCATCCCCCCACGGTGACGGCCCCCTGCAGAACCGTCATCAGTCCGTGCAGCACCGGCTTCAGGAGGCGGGCCGAGCCGGCCGAAAAGCAACCCGGCACCGACCGCGACGGGCGGTTTTTTGTGTCAACCCTATATGGGACACTCCGCACCGATGAATGAAGGGCGAAATGGTGATAACCGGTTGATATAATGACTGTTGCTCAGACCTATCATGCATCGCAGTGGGCTTTTAGGTCAGGATCTCTGAATTTAATCATGATAAAAAGGTGACCTCTACTCTGATTCAGTGATGATCAAATTTTAATTCTCGAATATCTACTCGGAAAACTAAATTCTCTCAATTTTAATATTCATTCTATCAACAGGCTGATAAAAATACCAGACTTTCAACCGCAAGTCCGATGGTCCAGTCAGTCACTTAGTTGAAAAAAAGAAAACTCTCATTTCTGCTTGAACCAAGACACTTAACCACTAACGGGCTGAGGCTGAAAAATTCGTAGGCAAAACTTCGCCTGATTTGAAAAAATGATATTGTGACGATAACTCAATACTGGTGCCAGTTGGGTTTGCGTTTTTCTATAAATGCGTCAATGCCTTCTTCGGCGGATGGAAAACTGAGGTTACAGGCCATACGTTCACTGGCGATGTGGTAAGCTTCTGCCAACTCAGCATCAATCTGCTCGTAAAACAGGCGCTTGCCTAGCGCTAGAACTTCTCTGGGTTTATTTGCAATACGGTGAGCATATTCGATGGCCGCATATTCCAAGTCCTGCGCCGCTGTCAGGTGGTTGATTAAGCCTTTTGACAACGCCATTTCTGCATCAATGAAGTCGCCGGTCAACAGCATTTCAAGGGCTGTTTTACGGGAGACATTACGACTGAGCGCAACGCTCGGGGTTGAACAGTACAGGCCATAATTGATGCCGGAAACAGCAAATTTTGCTTCAGTTGAGGCGATCGCAAGATCGCAGTTGGCTACCAGTTGACAGCCCGCAGCAGTCGCGATTCCCTGCACTTGAGCGATGACTGGTTGCGGCAGTCGGGTGATGGTCAACATCATCTGATTGCAATCAGCGAACAATGATTTTGCAAAATGTGGATCAGAATGGCCCCGTATCTCTTTCAAATCGTGTCCGGCACAAAATGCTTTGCCGTTGGCCGCAAGTATGATGACCCGAATCGCATCATCTTCGGCGAGTTCGTCGAAAGTCGACTGCAGCTGCACCAACATGGCCTGTGACAAAGGATTGTATCGGGTCGGATTATTCAGTGTAATCCTAGAAATCGTGTCAAAGTCCTGCCGCAGGACTAGGTTATCAGTCGAATTGTTTGCTGTTATTGTCGGTTGGGTCATTTGATATGATGATGGTGTGAGTAAATTTCTATAATTCACATTTTAATCACAATCACCCATCCATACTGAAAATTAGAGGATTTGATGACGACAGTAAGTCTGGAAGAGTTCAACCGTGTCGCCCGAGAACAGATGCCACTGGTTGAGATGCTGGGCTTTGTTGCTGAACGACTTGAAGGTGGTGAGTGCACCGCTCGCGCGGTCTACCAGGAAGATTATCTGCGTCCTGGTGGCACGATATCCGGGCCCATCATGATGGCCCTGGCGGACTACGCGATGTGGGGTGCCATCATGAATCAAGCCGCGCGGGTACAAATGGCAGTAACTGCCAATCTCAACATCAGTTTTCTGGTACGGCCAGAACCGGGTGACATCGTCGCCGTCGCCAAGGTCATCAAACTGGGCAAGCGATTGGCGGTTGGTACCGTTGAACTCTTTGGTAATCAGCAGGGTGACCTGGTCGCCCATGTTACCTGCACTTATTCTTTACCACCACAACTCCATTCATGATCGGAATGAACTGAGATGACTGAATCTTTTTCCAATGTCAGCGTCTGTGTCTTCGACGCTTACGGTACGCTGTTCGACGTTCATTCGGCAGCCGCTCAGCACAGTGCTGAGCTCGGTGAACTCGAACAACCGGTATCCGAACTGTGGCGGGCCAAACAATTGCAGTACACCTGGCTTCGTAGTTTGATGAACGTTTACGATGATTTTTGGCAGGTCACGGAGGAGTCACTTGATTATGCGCTCGCATCGTATGGCGTTGTCAACTCGGCACTTCGCAACAATCTGCTGCATGCCTATCGGTCACTGGATTGTTTTGAAGAAGTCCCCCAGGTCTTGAAAACAATTAAAGAAAACGGCATGGGTACAGCAATTCTGTCCAATGGGTCACCCGGTATGCTGATTCCCGTCGTTGAGAACTCTGGGGTCGCGAACCTTATTGATGTGTGCCTGTCTGTAGATTCTGTCAAAATATATAAACCAACAGCCGAAGTCTATCAGCTGGCCTGCGACCACTTTGGAGTTAAAGCCGCAGAAATTGCATTTCAGTCGTCCAACTGCTGGGATGCCATTGGTGGTGCACAGTTCGGATATCAGGTGGTTTGGTGTAATCGCTATAACCAGCAGCTCGACCATCTGCCAGCCAAACCCCATGCTGAAATCAAAGACCTGACTGAACTGTTACCGTTGCTTCGGCTCCAACAGATTTAAAACGAGGGCAGAAAGGTTGTGAGTCTATTCATTGCTTGCGGGCTGCACAGCTGCTGCATTGGAGATCAACGTAGGGATCAAATGCTATATCAGGATACTGTCGCCATTCGGCCGGGGGTGAGAACCCACCTCGCCAGATGCCCAGTTGATTTTCTCGAGCCCGATGTTCCATCCGTGTGTAAGTGGATGCTGTGTCAACGGTGACTGCCCAGCCCTCTTCAACTAAGAAGTGTGCCAGGTCGGTGTCACCCAGCTGGCAACGAGCAAGTGAAGCACTTTCAAGTTCCAGTACTGCAGTGCAGTTGAAAGATGTGCTCTTGATCAGCTCGTTCAGCCTCAAGGTGGCGGCCGCGCCGCAGGGCCATGATTCACCATCCGCAATACAATGTTCGGTGGGCTTTGGAACATGGATTCCATAAAGGACAATTCTGTTGTCTTGCACCTTTAATGTATTGTCCGTTAAATGTTTGACCACGTTGACGTCAGCAGCGATGTTTACGCTCAGACTCAGGAGTGCGACAAGCAGCGATGAACGGAACATATAAAGGTCTCGTATTCTCGATTCGTATCAATGACCAGCAGCATCAAGGACTGCCTAACCTAACCATTTCAGTGCTTTTGTGCAAGTTTTGTAGTAACAGGTTTTGCCAATGAAATTACGACCAATGACTTATTCGATCGGTTTGATCGGGTCCATTATTTTATTCTTACTAACGACCACCGTACAGGCGGCGGACTACGCCAAATTTCTGACTAGACCGCCTGAAGTGAGTTCGCAGATTCTTGATCATTCTCAATGGACGACTATTTTGTCGAAATACATTGATAAGCGGGATGGAGTCAACTATTTTGCTTATGACGAAGTCAGTGAAGCAGACCATGAACGACTTGAGAATTATCTTGATGAACTACAGGCGGTAACTGTTACCGGTCTGACTGCCGCGCAACGATTCGCCTACTGGGTCAATCTTTATAACGCTTTGACCGTATGGGTGATTCTCGAACATTATCCAGTCGACAGTATTCGTGACATATCGTACGGATTGTTTTCCCGTGGGCCTTGGCAGGAGGAACTGGTGACCGTTCAGAATGTTGACTTGACGCTGGACAATATTGAACACGATATTCTACGGCCATTCTATGCTGACAACCGAATTCACTATGCCGTGAACTGTGCCTCAATCGGCTGTCCGAATCTCCAGCCGGAAGCATTCACTATTGAAAACCTCGAAGACCTGTTGGAAAAGGCGGCTGAGGAGTACATCAACCATCCGCGCGGTGTCAGGATTGAAGGTGGCAAACTGATCGTGTCTCGTATCTTCGATTGGTACAGTGAGGATTTCGGTGACGACGATGAGGAGGTGATTGAACATTTCTCTGAATATGCAGCTGATAAACTCAATACCAGACTTGAAGGATTTGAGCGCATTGATCGGTACGAATACGACTGGACTCTCAACGAGTAAGGAGATGCATGATCAACTTCACATCACGGTCATTATTCCCGCGCTCAATGAACAGGCATCCATCGCGCAGGTGATCGAAGAAATCCCGGCTTGTATTGACCAAGTTATCGTGGTTGACAATAACTCTCAAGATGCAACCCGTGAAATGGCTCAAAATGCCGGTGCTAAGGTTGTACTAGAGCCGCGAAAAGGTTATGGTCGAGCCTGTTTGACAGGTATTGAGGCGGCCGGCACAACCGATATTCTTGCTTTTATTAACGGGAGCTACAGTGACTATCCTGAAGATCTGGGACCATTAGTCAGTTCTGTTGCCGGGGGTCAGTGCGCTCTTGCCATTGGTTGTCGGCAGGGCGCTGAAAGTGAGGTAACCGGCATGTTTAGACACCAGAGATGGGGAACGCAACTGGTGTGTTGGATCATCTGGCTGTTGCATCGGTACAGATTTCAAGATTTGGGTCCACTTCGGTGTATTTCTGCATCCGCGCTTGCACATTTGAACATGCAAGATGAAAATTTCGGCTGGACGGTGGAAATGCAGGTGAAGGCAGTCCAAGCTGGAATGACTATCTGTCAGCTGCCGGTGCGGTATCGCAAAAGAATTGGTCAATCAAAAATTTCGGGTACAGTGCGAGGTTCGGTAATGGCCGGTTTGAAGATGTTCTACTGGACCATTCGTCTGGCGGTCACTCGGCGACTACCGCGTTATCGTTGATTGGTTTTGAGTATTTTCAACCGCCCCTGTCGAAAGTCAATCAGCAGCGCAATCACTACCGCTGAGATTTGTATCAGTTGGGCGACTCCGGCGACTTGATAATCATCAAGGTTCGATGCTGGTAAATGAAGTCCGATAGCGTAAGCTAGCACGATGGTGACTGATACAGTCCAGGCCCATGTACTGGGCCATAAAACGGCAAATGGTAGAATCCAAACCCAATACCAGGGATTGAGGACCGGTGAAAGCAGTAACAGCACACCATACACCCAATCCATGCGAGGTATTTTAGTCGTCTGACTGCTCGTGTGATAGCGTCTGAAATAGAATCCATACCAAGTCAGAAAAATGACTAGACCGAGATAGCGAGCCCATTGATCATTGATCACTTCAGTGAGTAAATTGAAAACCGGCGCATTGAAGAACCAGGCCTTGGCGAAATGGATCAGAATCTCCAAATCTGAATGTTGCTGATTGAGCAAAAACGGTAGATACAGAGCTACGACTGTTACCAACAATAAAAGCCAGTAGCGAATCGATTGACGATAAAGAAAGAAAGGCAGTGCGGCGAGCGCAAAGACCTTGGTGCAGACTGCCATTGACAGCATCATAATTGCTATGGCATTTTTGTGATGGCTTCTCGCGACGAATGCGGCGAGAAGCAGGCACACGCCGATCACATCGGGATGTGCGGTCAATGCAAATTCTTTGATGACTAGCGGACACCACGCGTAGAGCATTACCGACCTGGCTGGCGCCATTTTTCCGAGCATATAGACGATGGTGAGGTCGAACAGCACTACGATGAACTGCAGGAAGTCAATATTGACTGGTGACACAAGATATGAGAGTAGGAAAACATATTGCAGGAATGGTCCATAAATGGTTGCCAAGTGAGGATTGTTGACACCGGTCAACATTTCTTCACAGGCAGGTGTCAGTGAGTTGACTGCAAACAGAGTTTCCGGTGCTATTCCATAAGGTGAGCCGTAGGTAGCGAATAAACACGCATCGAGTAGGTAACGGAAGTAGTCATCTTCCAAGATCGGATCGCCCCAAACGCCAATCAGACGAAAAGCGCAGGCCCAAAAAAAGACGACGCGAAATTTCAAGTGGTGGTGGGACTGAATCAACCAGAACCAGTACCCCAGAACAATGGCCGCAGCGATCCAGAATCCACCCAAAAATGTAGTCAGATCATACCCGGTCGACTCTCGCGAAAGAATCGCCTGCCAGACATAAACCGCCATCAGCAGTCCTCCGACCAGCAGTGATGATACGAACACTCTATCTATTATTTTCAACTCAATATTCATGGTTTTCCATTGCATTCTATTGGGTTGTCGAGTTGGCATTGGTGTAAAAATGACTGATTGATGGTATTTGAGATGAAAAATTCAGAAAATCTCTCAAAACATTGATACAATCTGAGACCATGAGCTGCTAGATCAAATTTTTTATTCATTAAGACAGTTCTACATTAGAAACATAATATTGGGAGATTTTCATGGTTGTTCAATTATCCACAGGTACGTCTAGAACAGGGAAACTTGTTTTGCTTTTGCTGTGTTGCTTATTTGCCAGTTCACTGGCTTTAGCGTCCGGTAGTGGCGGCGGTAGTAGCGGCGGTGGCGGTGGTAGCAGTGGTGGTGGAAGTGCCGGTGGTGCCAGCGGTGGTGGTAGTGGCGGCGGTAGTAGTGGCGGCGGTAGCACCGGCGGAGGCGGAGGTGGAGGTGATGGTTATGTCATCCATGTCTCCAAAGCAAGTTACGACCGGGGTAAGAAGATATTCTTCGAACAGGTCGTGTGCGAAAGTTGCCCTTATGCTGAGCTGAAGCAGACGTCTGAAGGCGTGCGCGCCGTGTGGAGCAAACTAAAGAAAGATTTGCATAGAAAAGGTGTGATCGGGGCTAATCTGAAAGGTAAGGAGCGCCGGTCAGTCAAAGCTTTCATTCGCAAAAGATTCAATCTTTAAATCTTACTTGGAACCCGACCAATTGAGTCGGGATTTGGGCTTGTTTCAACATGCAGGTGCCAAAATGCCAAAATGTAATACGGCAAAGGACTTGTGACTTTGCCGTTTTCTTTTGGCGCATTACTTCCGTATTAGCCGTCATCACGTTTCAAGATCTTCATAGAGAACGACTGACGGTCTAGTCCGAAGGCAGAGACATTCCATATGCCCCATGCAACACTGACAGAGCTTTTAAACAGCATGCCGATCAATGTTTGAACTCATCACACTCAACGAGTTCACCGTGTTCGCGTTGATTGCAGCTGTAGCTGGGTTTGTACACGGTTCAATCGGGCTTGGCTTTCCGCTACTGTCGACCGCTATGCTTTCCACTTTCATTGATCTGAGAACCGCGATTTTAATCACACTGATTCCCACTGTCACCGTTAATCTGATCAGTATTGCTAAAGGTGGTCATTGGCGGGAGAGCATCGGTCGCTTTTGGCCGCTGGCAGTCTGGTGTCTGCTTGGATCAATTGTTGGTGCCTGGGTCGTTGTCTATACCGAACCGACGCCATACAAGTTACTACTGGCGCTGTTGATTTTCCTTTATCTGGTGGCTGATCGATCGGGTGGCAAGTGGTTGAGTAGAATTATACGGTTCCCAAAATTATCACAACTGGGATTTGGACTGACCGCCGGGTTTTCTGCCGGCTCGACCAATACGATGGTGCCGGTTTTGATTATTTATTCACTTGAATCTGCATGGACTAAGACAGTTATGGTGCAGGTATTCAATCTATGTTTTTTCTCAGGTAAAGCTGCGCAGTTGGCGGTGTTTTCCAGTTCTGGAATGTTCAATGAACAGATATTTCTGACAACACTGCCTATCGCCGGCATTGCTGCAGTGACGCTGTTCGTCGGTCAAATGGTACAGGACAGAATCAATATTCACCTGTTTCGACGAATTGTTAAAGTGATATTGCTGATCTTGGGTATCATTCTGGCAACGCAGGTTTTGATTTCGTTGCTTGGCCGGTAGCGCGTGAAATTATCATGTTCCAACCGATAACATCTTTCTGCATGTATCTATGTTGATGTGCAGGTAAGTCAATAGTGAAAATTCAAAGATTTGGCTGATTGATTTCACATACCGTACCAGTTAAAATTAACGAACAACATTAATCAGGGGAAATATCTTGAACGACGCGAAACGCTCCCGCGGGCAGTTCTTTACGATCAAAAATCCATTCGCATTATCCGTATTTGCAGATTGGGCGAGACTGGCTGGATTGCCGAACAGAAAGATACTTGAGCCATTCGCCGGTGCAAATCATATCATCAAGTCACTACAAGGCTTGAGTTTATGCAATGACTTTGCTTCATTTGATATCGCACCGGCTGACAGTGATGTCAAATCGCAAGACACCCTCGCGTCATTCCCCAAAGGTTATGAAGTTTGCATTACCAATCCACCCTGGTTAGCGAGAAATTCTGCCACCCGTCGCCATCTCCCTTATCCCAAATGTCAGTACGATAATCTGTACAAACTGTGTTTGGACCTGTGTTTGGCGAACTGTGAATTTGTTGCGGCTCTGATACCAGCCAGTTATCTGCAAAGCGGTCTGTTCAGAGATCGTTTACATACTTATATTCTGTTGCATGACCTGATCTTTGACGATACGGAAAATCCAGTTTGTTTGGCCTTGTTTACCGGTGACGGTCAACACAACTCAACGGATGTTTACTACGATGATCAACCTGTCGGCAAACTGAATGAACTCCTGTCGAAGATTCCGGTGCCAATGAATGATAAAGAAGTGAGATTTAATGACCCGCAAGGATCATTGGGATTTATCTCTTTTGACAATACGAGAGAACGATCGATTAGATTTTGTGAAGTTGATGAAATTAAGGAATATGAAATAAAAGTGTCATCTCGTTTCATTACTAGAATCAGCGGTGATTTTCGAGTTAATCGAGTGTTGATTGATCGACTCAATGACATGATTACCCAATTTCGAGATGAGACTTCTGATCTGTTTTTGACACCATTCAAAGGTATCCGAGATGATGGTCAATATCGTCGGAGAATGTTCTTTTCACAAGCTAGGAGGTTCATCAATGCCGGGTGAATGGCGGGTCATTTATGATGATGCCTACAATTTCGAATATCGTAGCAATGTCAATGATGCTCCGAGAGCTGCTAGAGTTGGAGAATTTAACAGAAAAATCGAAAACTTCTGTCGACAACACGGATTCAACCGCGAGGAAATTGTAGCAAACATAGAAAGCAACCGAATTGTTGCGGCATTCTTTGCCAAAAACCCAAACAAGCAAAACTTCTATGAAAAAACGGCCGAACGATTCATTAGATCTTTGAAGGGAGTGTCTGGCTTTAAAGGTTCACGTGATCAGAATAAAGATCTAATCAATGGCGCAGTGATCAACAAATCTACAATTCAAAAGTCCGGTGGTGTGTCGGATGCAAAAACGATTGATTTCGAATGGAACTACAGTGCGTGCAAGTTTTACGCTTATCACAAATACACAAAAGAAGGCGGTGGATCACAAGACAACCAATATAAGGATTTACAAGTTTTTATAAAACACGCAAATATGTCGACCGCGACTCACACGTACTTTATTGCCATCGCTGATGGTGCTTATTACGAGAGTCAGGTCAGCGAACAAACTGCGCATGTACCGCTTGAAAGAATTATCAAATAATAAAAGCGTTTTCGCTTGCAATATCGGTGAGCTCGAAGAACTCATGAAAAGGCTTTGCGGGGAAGTGTAACTCAAGGGTGAATAATATGAAACAAACTCACACACCGTTTTTGCTCCATCACCCATTCAGAAGTTGACATCTTTCCCGACTGTATTTCATACGTTTGAATCAAATTTCTGACTACCTCAAAAAAACCAATCAGTTTCGCGATTGAACATGTCGTTGCATCAATTTAATCAAAGTCATTATCAGAAATACGATCGCCGCGAATACAACGATACTGGGCCCCGGTGGTGAATTGACTTCGAGCGACAGCATTAACCCTCCAATGACGGAGGCAGCACCTAATGCTGCGGCTACCAGAACCATTTGTTCAGGAGTTTTGGCCAATAGTCGAGCCGTCGCCGCGGGAATGATTAATAGGGAGACAGTCAGCAGAATACCAACGATTTTCATTGCCATCGCAATAGTGGTGGCTAGAATGACCATTAGTAGGTTTCGAGTCTGAAGGGGGTTGAGACCTTCAGCGGCTGCGATCTGTTCGTTGACGGTTAAACTGATCAGTGCATTCCACTTCCACATCATGACACCAAGAGCAAGTCCACCGGCCAGATAAATGATGCCGATTTCTACCCAATTTACGGCGATGATGTTGCCGAATAGGAAACTCAGAATATCCACTCGTACCCAGTACATGACTGAAACTAGAACTAGACCCAATGAAAGTGCTGAGTGAGACAGGATGCCTAAGGTGGAGTCGCTAGACAGACTGGAGTATGAGCTGACTCGGGCAAGAATCAAAGCGACCATCAGACAGATGCTGAAGACGCCTAACATCAGATTGATGTCCAAGATTAAGGCAAGCGCAATGCCCAGTAAAGCCGAATGGGCCATGGACTCACCAAAGTAGGCGAGTCGTTGCCATACCACGAAACAGCCCAAAGGCCCGGCGATCATAGCAAATCCTAGGCCAGCGATAATGGCCCGAATCAGAAAGTCATCGACAACCATATCGATCAAAATGACAATGTTCTAACCATCATGACTTCATAACACTTCCATCGGGATGATGGCTATGGTCGTGAGAGTGGGTATAAATCGCGTGAGATTTAATGGCTCGGTGACCGAAAAGTTTCAGATATGCTTCGTCAAATTGAATCTGTTCGGCCGTGCCGGTGCAGCAGATATGAACATTCATACACACAACCTTATCGGTCTTTGCCATGACAATGTGCAAATCATGGCAAACGAGTAAGACACCACAGTTCAGGTGTTTTCTCACATCGTGAATTTGATCATACAGCTCCGCTTGACCCCGAATATCTAATCCCTGATTCGGCTCGTCCAAGATCAGTAAGTTTGGTTTCCGTAGCAGTGCCCTCGCAAAAAATACTCGTTGAAATTCTCCTCCGGACAAATTTTGCACGGATGCGTTCCAAAGGTGCTCAATGTCGAATCTTTCAAGCACTTCATGAACGGAACTGGACCCTAGGCGCCGTGGAACATTCAATAGGCGTTGGACGGTGATTGGTATTGTTGAATCAATATGCACTCGTTGGGGTACATACCCCATTTTGATGCCTTTTAATCTGGTGACTGAACCGGCATCCGGTTTGAGACAGCCGGCCACGATTTGCGCAACAGTCGATTTCCCGGCACCATTTGGACCGATCAATGAAACGACCTCACCACGATGAACGGTAAGGTCAATATCTCTCACAAGCCATCGGCCATTTCGTTTCAAACCGACGGCATGCAAACTGGTAAGTTTGGCACCTGTCATGTTATGTGCTGTAGGGTTAGTGTGTTGGATCGGGTAATCTGATGTTAAGATTTTCTGTAAACTGCTATTTGATTAAAAAACGATGAAACTTTTTCCGTTCTCTTATCAGCGTTGTTTTTCAGTCGTCATATAAACTGAATATGATCTGGTGTACGCAGCCATTGAAGCAAATGCCGGTTAGCCAGAAATTTACGGCTACAGGAAATTCTGAGAGACGAAATTAACTTAGATTAGTTTTTTGCTGTCGTCAAATTGCTGAAGGCCGTGCTTCAGTCGAATCAGGTTTACTCAATGAAGCGGGTAAATTGAATTTAACGTTCTCAGTAATTCCATTCATTGTGGACAGTTCAACGACATGATGTTTTTTCAGGATTTCAATGAGCTCTTGTACCAGCGCCTCAGGAGCTGAGGCACCGGCGGTGATACCGATTCTAGTCGCGTCTGTGGACCATTCAGGGTTGTAGTCATTTGGATTTTCAACGAGATGTGCAGGCACTCCGTAGTCGCGACTGACTTCGCAAAGTCGATTGGAATTGGAACTGTTTTTGGCACCAACGACCAGCACCAGGTCGACCTGTTGGGCCAGTTCTCGAACAGCGCTCTGACGATTTTGTGTCGCATAGCAGATGTCCTTGATATCAGGTCCGGCGATGTTTGGGAAGCGTTGTTTCAAAGCTAAAATGATGTCGCGCGTATCATCAACCGAAAGGGTGGTTTGAGTAATGTAGGCAACCTTGTTGATATCCTTAATTTTCAGCGTATCAACATCTTCAACTTCGCTGATCAGGTGAACCGTACCGGAGATCTGTCCCACCGTCCCTTCGACTTCAGGATGATTCTGATGCCCGATCAGAACAATTTCAAACCCTTTTTTTGCATATTTACGTCCTTCGATATGAACTTTGGATACGAGTGGACAGGTCGCATCCAGTGGTTGCAGACCGCGCTGACCGGCGTCATCTTCCACTTTTCTTGAAACACCATGCGCACTGAAAACGGTCACCGCGCCATCGGGGATTTCAGATATATCTTCTACGAATTGGACGCCCTTGGATCTCAGGTCGTTCACGACCCGTTGATTGTGTACGATTTCGTGTTTGACGTAAATTGGCGGACCGAATCGGTCCAAAGCAGTTTCGACGATTTGAATGGCTCGTTCAACGCCGGCGCAAAATCCTCGTGGCTGTGCGAGTATGACTTGCATAATGGCGTCAAATGTGGATTGTGTTCGATTGCTGTGGTAGATTCAAAGTATGTATACCTAATGATATGGGTGATTCTCCAATCTTTTTAATGACAAAATTGCCGATTCCAAACCGGTCACATCCGATAGAAAAGGCGTCATGATTATCGTTGTAGATCGAAACTAGCTCTCCGCCATGTAATAGCGCTGTGCGTCCAAAATTTTCCTTCTCCAATTCATCCTTCATGCTTTCAAAAGTATCTAAGTTTTTTTGAATTTCTGCAGTAAACACGTTAATCACCCGATGTGTACTTAAAATTTCTTTCCTACCCAAAGAAAACTGTAGTCTATTGTACAGAATAAAGAACGAACTTATCTGCTGATTTCAGTCATATCAGTGAAACTAAGGGCAATGTGGTGGTGAGAGACACCCTACGGTCCAAGTTGATGGCATGAAATAAGTTGGAAGTGATTAAAAATTGGCGTTGTCTGTTATTCCATGTTTTTTTATCCATTTAGATGGGGCATACAATTTCACCTAAGCGCCGAGTCAGTTTTTCGTTTTCCGAATAATCAATGGGAACAACGATTAAACTTGGGCCGGTTTCTGTGAATGCGTTTTCTAGGGTTGGCCGCAGGTCGCAAGAATTCTGAACGTGGTGACCATTCCAGCCGAATGATTCAGCAAGTTTTAGCCAGTCAGGATTACCGAAACTTAAGTCCGTATGGCGGCCGAACTGATTGCTCTGTTTCCATGCGATCAGACCATACGCATAATCTTCCCACACCATGACGACGATGTCCAAATCAAGACGCCGGGCAGTTTCCATTTCCTGCACATTCATCATGAATCCAGCATCACCGCAGATGGCCAGGACGCGGTGGTTTGAGTCTGTATTCACCAATCTGGCAGCGATGGCGCCAGGCAGGGCAAATCCCATGGAGCAAAATCCATTGGGTATCAGGCAGGTGTTTGGCTCGTGGCAGTGATAATGCCGTGCGATCCACATTTTGTGGGCGCCAACATCAGATAGTAGAACGTCCGTGGGCCGCATGACCTGACGGACATCCCAAAGCACCTTTTGTGGTTTGATGATGCCTTCGGTTTCATCGTCTTTATATGCGGCGAATTCTTCAGTCATTTCACGCCGAGTGGCCTTTTGCTGGGACAGATCAAAAGATGTACCACCCGCGTCGTCAATTCTTTCGTTCAACATCCAAAGTGTATGCGCAAGGTCACCCACGACTTCCAGTTTGGGTCGATAGTGCGTGTCAATTTCGGCCGGTAGAAAATCAATGTGAAGAATGGTTTTGTTCTGTTCAGGGTTCCAAAGATGTGGATGGTACTCCACCATATCGTAGCCCAACGTAATGATCAGGTCCGTTGCGTCCAGCGCGCAGGCGACCAAATCCTTCGCACCCAAGCCAATGGTGTACAAACAGTAATCCGCGTCCATGTCGACACAACCTTTAGCCATGAACGTCGACACCACGCCAATGCCAGTCTTTTCACACAACCGGCGCAATTGTTTGGAAGCACGGCGGCGGATGCAACCGTTGCCGGCTAGGATGATGGGTCGTTTTGCCTGATGGATTAACTCAAATGCCTGATTGACGATTTTGTCATCGGGTACGGCTCGTCGCAGTAGTTTCGGTTGCAGAGGGTCTGTAGTCGCCTCCATTTGTGCGATATCTTCCGGCAGTTCCACCAACGTTGCACCCGGTTTTTCAACCAATGCAGTTCGCACGGCTTTACGAACGACCTCGGGGATATTGTTGGGGTGATGAATCTGCTGGGCCCACTTGGTGACCGGACGATACATCGCGACTACGTCCATGACCTGGTGAGACTCTTTGTGTAGTCGTGTGGAAGCCCCCTGACCGGTCAACACCAACATCGGGGCGCGGTCCATATTGCCATCTGCCACACCGGTGATCAAATTGGTTGCCCCAGGACCGAGTGTACCCAAGCAACCTGAGACTCGTCCAGTCAGGCGTCCATAGGTTTCAGCCATAAAGGCGGCGCCTTGTTCGTGTCGGCAAAGAATGAATTTAATCTGGTCGGATGCCTCTAACGACATCATGAAATGCGCGTTTTCTTCACCAGGCACACCGAAAATGTATTCAATACCTTCCTGTTCTAGACACGCAACAAACAGGTCTGATGCTTTCATCTGCTGTTATCTCCGTTTGGTAGTTACTGTTGAATGACAGTCAATATGCGATCTGGAAAGGAGTTCCTTTGACTTGCACGATTCCAGGTAGCAGTGTATTGGATTGTATTGAATTTTCCTACGTTGATTCGAATTTTTCTGAGAGTAAATAAAATTCCACTCCTAACAGTGATCAAACCTGGCAGACTTATGGTTTGGAATGGCTTGAATAAATACGACAGAAATAGACGGACAAAGGCTTTGTTTCAGCGTAATTCAGTTGAGTATTCAATAGAGTTGCCTATAATTTGCAACCGTGTCCTGACAAGTTTCTGATGTCATTATTTCTGTGATAGTGTATTAGAGCTTCTATTCAGTGCGCTAGGCTTACTTATCAACCTACAGAAAGATATTACAATGAAAACCAAAGCAACCCAATTCAAATCTACAAAAAATATTGCAAGTTTCTCGTTCCATGAGAAATTTCCAACAGAAGAAACAGCCAATAGTTACTTGGTTCAATTGAGATGGCGAGGGAAAATCACCTGTCCGTATTGTCAAAGCCATGACATTTCCAACCCCGATATCCCTGAACCTTATCAATGCGAAACTTGTGAACAGTATTTTAGCGTCCGTACCAATACCATCTTAGCAAACTCCAACATTTCACTCAAAACGTTTCTTCATGCCATTTATCTGATGACTGCTCAAAATGAAGGAGTTACGGTAACACAGTTGGCAGAGGAGTTAGGTATTACCTACGAATCAGCTTGGTTATTGGGGCATAGAATCACGCATGCTCAGCAACAGGGAAGTGGTTTATATTCCGAACCTTTTATGATTGCTAAAATTGAATTGAAGGACCATCAACAAAATAACCGAAGAAAATCCGATTTAAGTTCAGGAAACAGAGCAGTGGGCAGAGCAACACCTGTTGAAATTAATCTTTATCCATCTGGTAAAGCTCAACCGCTAGTCATGCAGAAAGAAACGAAAGAGAAGTTAGGTTTGTTGATTCACGAGTCTATCTTACCTGTTATGGATGCATAAAGTTAATCGAAGGTAACCAAGCTCTTGTTTTTGTTTGTTGTTCAAAGGTATTAAATCTGGGATTAACTAGAATGTGCACCTCACACCGCCCATGTTAAATGTCATCTTCTACATGCAGGTCCATGTTCAAATTGATAACGGTATGAGTGGAGTGTAGCTTATGAAGTCACCGAGCAGCCATCAAAATTACGATGTTAGCTTTTGGTTACCTGGTCACTCAAAGTAAAAATATGATTCACTGGGACTCAGTTCAATGAAAGATTCGCATTTCACACCTAGTCAAAATTTTGAAGGCTCCGTCGCTAGTGTTTTTGGGAATCAAGCAGTCCGTGAAAGCACAGGCACAGTATTGCGCTATCCCGGTGGAAAAAGCCGTGCGGTACAAACAATCCGTCAGTACTTTCCAAAAAATATCAGAGCCTTATGCTCACCATTTCTAGGTGGTGCAAGTATTGAAATATCGTGTGCAGCTGATGGAATTGAAGTTTACGGGTCGGATGCATTCAGTCCGGTGGTAAATTTCTGGATTTATGCACTAAGTCAACCCATACTGTTATCGCAACGGGTACGAGTCTACCACCCGTTATCTAGGTCGAAATTCTACAACCTTCAAAAAGGATTCGACAATCTGCCAGATGATTTGGAAAAGGCAGCAGTCTTCTTTGTTTTGAACCGTTCTTCATTTTCAGGAACTACGTTATCGGGTGGGATGTCTTCTGAGCATCCTAGATTTACTCCATCAGCTATTGACAGGTTGCGCGACTTCAAATCCACAAGACTCTTTGCCGAATGCCTTGACTACAAAGTCGCGTTGGAAACTCATCAAAGTACTTTTTTGTATTTAGACCCCCCATATGCCAATGGAGGTAAACTTTATGGACAGAGGGGCGATATGCATGCTGGATTTAGTCACGAAGAATTAGCTGATCATTTGAAAAAAAGAGATGGCTGGGTACTTTCCTACAATGATTGTGCTCTCATTCGAGACCTGTATTCCAAGTATCAAATCATAAAGCCTGAGTGGACTTACGGAATGTCAGCAAACAAAGACTCCAAAGAGTTGCTGATCGTTAATGTTTAAAGTCAGTCAAAGTGACAGTGGTAAAGCATGGGAATATGGACTGTCTAGACAATTCGCTGATGTTTATAAATGCCCAATCAACGTTAATTCAGCCCTCAATAAAGCGCAAGCCGCCTACAACTTACTCTCCCAAGCAGAACGGAATAGGATCGATCACGCAGCGAATGAAGCGACCTGTTTTTTGCTTTCAGCTGATAAACGATTAAGTTCAACCTATCAAATTGACGTGCAAGCTGACATGGTTGGTAGAAAAGGAGATGTTAGGGACATACTTATTACGACAAAAAATTCTGTTATTGGAATATCTGCCAAACATCGGCATAACGCTCTAAAACATTCACGGCTATCTGACAGCATTGACTTTGGATTGGAGTGGTATGGAATCCCTTGTTCTTCAGATTATTGGAACGCTGTTTCACCAATTTTTGATGATCTGAAAACTAGGAAGTCGCGAAATATGAAATGGGCTGATTTACAAATGAAAAGTCAGAATTATTACAAGCCAATCTTACAAGCATTTGTCCAAGAGGTTCGCCAAAATGGTGATGTGTCCAAAATGATGGAATATATCTTGGGGAAATACGATTACTACAAAATCGTCAAGGAAAATGGCATTGTTTCAATTCAGTCATTCAATTTATACGGGAACAATGAATGGGGAAGCAGGTTGGCATTCCCTACAAAAATTCAGTCATTTCAAATTGATCATCGAAGAGATGGTTTCGCTACTTTGTTTGCGGACAAAGGTTGGCAAGTTTCATTTCGCATTCATAATGCTGAATCAAAAATAATGCCGTCACTTAAATTTGATATTCAATTGATTGGCAACCCCAACAAGCTCACTCGAAATGAGTTTCCTTATGAATGGCATTAAGAGTACTTTTGCAATGATTTACTATTGAGTTTTTTCAATTGACAGTTCGATTTTTACACACCGCTGACTGGCAAATCGGTAAAGTTTTCCGATTTGTTGATCGGGAGACTATGGGCGTCCTGCAAGATGCCCGACTTAACGCCATTGATCGGCTTGGCCAAGTCGCCGTTGCACGAGATGTACACTATATCCTTGTTGCCGGTGATGTCTATGATGTTGAGAATCTCTCGGATAGATCGCTGAATCAGCCGATTGAACGGATGCGAAAGTATGTTGATGTCAATTGGTATCTATTGCCCGGAAATCACGACCCGTACCGACCGAATGGCTTGTGGCATCGTTTACAGAAAAGCAACTTACCTAATAATGTTCACATCTGTCAGACGACTGAACCCATACTGATTGAATCGAATTCAGTTGCCATCTTGCCCGCACCTCTCCAGTTCAAATCAACACTGACTGATCCAACCGAACACATGGATAGTGTTGACCTGCCAGCTGACTGTATCCGAGTTGGTCTGGCGCATGGCTCGGTCACCATTTTCGGCTCTGGAAATGGTGACGCAAAAAACTACATTGATCCAAGTCGCCCTGACAAGGCTAACCTGAGTTATCTTGCACTGGGAGACTGGCATGGGCAGAAAAAAATTAACGATCGATGTTGGTATAGCGGCACACCGGAGACCGATTCATTTGATGTGGAAGGCGGCGGTAAGGCATTGGTGGTTACCGTACATACCAATCCCTCGGCTACAGTAGTGGAAACTGTTGAAACTGGGGAGTTCCGATGGGAGACCTGCAACGAGAGAATATATGTTCGGAAACAGATCGAAGCTCTACAGCACAAACTTGCGGCATTTGATCAACATTTGGAGCGAGTGCTTGTGCGATTGAACGTTGAGGGATCGCTTTCACTTGAAGACCGTAACTATTTCGAAGAAATAATCGTGCAGCGATTTAATGCATCATTTCGCGTCTTTTCAGTGAATGTTCAGCATCTACATCTGCAGTTGACTAATGATGATTTGAATCAAATTGATACTGGAGGGTTTGTCAGAAAAGCCGCGGAAAATCTACAAACGCTGGCGGAACACTCTGATGAACTGACTCGCAAATTGGCAGGCGAAGCATTACAGCGTCTCTATATTGAATTGAAAAAACTGGAGGCGGAAGGCCGGTGATCATTCGACAGATTACAGTCAATGAGCTGATGAAGTTTGACACACCGGTTCAAATTGCTGATTTGGACCATCAACTCAACATCATCGCCGGTCCAAACGAAATGGGAAAGTCGACGATTTTGTCGGCGCTACGCGCCGCATTTTTCAGTCGCCATCGTTCAACAGCAGCAGACATTAGAAAACTGCAGAACTCTCACAATCTTGGTGCACCAACGGTCGAGATTGATTTTGAATTGGACCGTAAGAGTTATCAAATCAGAAAAAGATTCCTCAAGAAACCTATGGCTAAACTTGGTTTGCCAGATGGAAGAACTTACCGAGGTGATGAGGCTGAAGAAGAACTGTTGAAAATACTGACTTTTGGTAAAGCGCACGATAGCAGTTCTCAATCTAGTGAAATGTGGAATCTGTTTTGGGTTGAACAGGGCAAATCCTTTACGCCAATCAATGTGTCGGTGGATGCTCGTTCGCTTTTACATTCCGTTCTAGAATCACAGGTGGGCGCCGTCCTAGGTGGGAAACGAGGTCGGGAATTGCCTACTGTTTTTTCGAATCAGTTACACGAGTATCTGACACCTACTGGAAGAAAACGTGGCAGATTCAAATCGCTTGATGAAGATGTTGAAGCACTATCCAGAGAAATTGTTACGTTAACAACTAAACGCGAAGAGTTTTGCGAGCTACTTGATCAACTAGAAAGATGTAACCAAGAGTTGAAGCGGCTTGAGGCAGACAATGTAGATCAAGCAGACCAACAGGACCTTGATCGATTGCAGAAGGTAGTTACGAGTTTGCGCGAGTATCAACACAAAATCAAAATCGCTGAAAGTGAATTGAAACCAACAGAAATTATTCTTGATGCGCTGAAAGGTGATCTTGAAATTCTACGCGAATTAACGGTTGAATTAAAAGAGAAAGAAAAAGAGCAATCTGCTGGACATGGGAATCTAAAAATTTATCGTAAAAAGAAAGAAGTATTAGATTCCCAAAAGTTGCATGCAGAGGAATTTGTCAGTCAATGCGAGGAACGGGCCAACCAAGCGGAACAAGAACTCGCAAAGGCTAAAGAAATCCATTCGCTTGCCAACGATTCATTGGAATATGTCGGTCTGAAGCAGCGTCTAGACAAAGCTCAGTCAATAGAAGATCGCCGAAAAAAGAATTTAACTGTTGCTAATTCCATATTGATCACTGACAAATTGATGGAGCACATTCAAAACGCACACCTAGAGCTGGAATTGGCAAAGAATACGATTCAAAAAAGTTCAACTCGGCTCCAGTTTCAGTTTAAAAAAGGGAGCGCCGAAGGTATTACCATTGATGGCAAATCACTTGAGAAAGAGTCACATATGATGGCGATCATTTCGAAGACATCAATCGGAATTCCGGAGCGTGGCATGATGACTATAACGCCCGCAGTGCAAAACCAAAACCAGATGCTAACAGCAATTGCTGCGGCACAAAAGGAGTATGATTCGGCACTGAATGAAGCGAACGTGGAATCCGTCGGAGAAGCCAGGAGTTTTAATGAAAGACGTAAAGCGCTTTTACAGGATGTCGAGGCAGCTCAACGCGAAATTAATGTCCTACTGCCGGAAGGCATCGACGCGGCACGAGATCAATTCGTCCAAATGGAGAGTTCTCAGAAAGCGCGAATGGACAAGCTCGAGCTTGATGCCATGCCGCCCCTGACTAAAGCTGAGGAATGGG
This sequence comes from Arenicellales bacterium, assembly GCA_965116205.1. Classification (GTDB taxonomy): domain Bacteria; phylum Pseudomonadota; class Gammaproteobacteria; order Arenicellales; family JAJDZL01; genus JAJDZL01. The sequence goes on from OZ220493.1 coordinate 2,445,594, forward strand.
TAAGGCAGGCAACAATAGTTGTGGAAAAAGGTCGCCCTGATCTCGAACAGCGGACTGATGAATTACGGCAAGTGAAAGCAAAATTAAATGCTATTCAATTGGAGCTGGCGAAACTCGAAAGTCATGAAAGTTCTCTAAGAGATTACATTGACGGCATTAAAACAAAGATTAAGGTACGCACTGAAAAAATGTCTGAATCTGAAATTGAAGAACAGATTAAACGGCAGACTGAGAACAAGAAGAAGCAAGAAAAAACGATTCAAAAGTTGATTGACGAACAGCCCGAAGAAGATTTGAATGTTATTCTGTCGCGCATTGAACGGCTACAGGAAAAAATACGTAATCGACAGAGAAAGCGCCAGCAACTGCGAGAGGAGAAAAACAGGTTGATTGGCAGCATTGAATCACTAGAAGGTGCAGGTGTTGATGAAGAGATCGAACAGAAGAAAAGGGAGTTGCAACAGGTGCAGGCCGAATGTGATCGAATTGAACAAGAAGTGAAAGTGCTGCAATTGCTGCTTGACACGCTGAAAGAAACTGAACAGGCAGCAAAAGAAGTATTTTTGTCTCCGATCAAAGAGCGCATTAATCCTTACCTGAAGCAGTTGTTTCCCGAGGCCGAATTGATCGTCAATGAAGATATGGAAATTGAAGCCATAGAAAGAAAATTCAACGAGTCTTTTCAAACTCTGAGTTTGGGGACACAGGAGCAGATTGCCGTACTGGTGCGCTTGATTTTTGCAGAAATTTTGGCTGAACAGGGACGTCCTGCAACGGTAATTCTAGATGATGCGTTGGTGTTCTCCGATGAAAATCGTCTCAAGACAATGTTTGATATTCTTCATGCGTCCTCACGTAAGATGCAGATCATCATCCTGACGTGCAGAGAATCAATTTTTGAAGAATTAGGTGGCAATGTGCTGGCTCTGAAAAAGATCGGTATTGAAGAATTTCAGGTCGACTAAAACAGGTTAAACAAACTGTGCACCATCGAATCTGCCTGCTCAGTGGTGCTTCCCTCCTGTCAGTAAATACCGAATGTTCATCAGTGAAATTCTGATTATTCACTTCTCAATGTTCGGTCGGCCATACCTGAATACTCCATAAGCAATCATGCTCAACCTTTGTATTCGAGCCAGCATCAATTGCCAGATAACACACTCAACGTAGTTTTGATGTCAAGTATTAATTTCATTGCCTTTTTGGTCCGTGAACCTTAAAATGTTAACCGTTAAACACTTCAATAAACTAATTGTTTTGGTATTCCAAAAATGAACATAGATAAACATCTTACAACTGAACAGGTTCAACAGTTTCAAGAGTTTGGATATGTCGTATCCAATGCCAGGTTAGAAGACGAACTGCTACACCGGCTGGATGAACAACTTGACGACTGGATTGAACTGAGCAGACAACACGACACCAATTTTGGTGAAACGATTGATGGTAAAGCAAGATTTGATCTTGAACTTGGTCACAACCAAGAACATCCCAGACTCCGACGCGTGTCAAATCCTGTTGATATTTCCATAGTCTTCCAGCAGATTCTGTGGGACAGTTCCATCGTTGATATGGTTGCCGAGTTGCTGGGGCCCAACGTTCGATTTCATCATTGCAAGCTCAACATCAAGTTGCCGGGCATGGAAACACAGGTGTACTATCATCAGGATCATTCATTTGACCCGCACACCAATGACGATGTGTTGGCCATCCTGTTGATGCTTGATGATGCCGATGAACAAAACGGATGCCTGCGAGTTGTTCCCGGATCACAGCGCGAACGTTATTCTCACTTCCGAGATGGTGAATATGTCGGTGCGATCGATCCGGCTTTCAACGAAGAATTTGATCGACGGGCGGTGCCGGTTGAAGCCAAGCGTGGTGATGTCTGCTTCATGCACTGCTGGACCGTGCATGGTTCGGCAGTCAACCGTTCCACTCAATCCCGGCGGTTACTCATCTGTGACTATACAGCAGCAGATGCGTTTCCACTGTTGTCTCCGGTTCTACCTTCAAAATACTCGGGCAAAATCGTGCGTGGCACTGCTAGTCCCTACGCCCGCTTAAGAAATGATCAGATTGAAATGCGTACTCCATATCCACATGATTCATTTTTTGGCGTGCAGGGACAACCTTCGGCGATATCTTAGGAGAATTACTACATGACTTTTTCCATCGTCGCGGTTGATGCTGTTTCCGGACACTGCGGAATTGCAATTACCACCTCCAGTATTGCGGTTGGCAGTCGATGTCCTTGGGTACGTTCTGGGGTTGGGGCAGTTGCGACGCAGAACGTCACTGATCCAAATCTCGGGCGCATTATTCTTGATCGAATGGAATCGGGTGATAATGCAGAACGGGCAATCGCTGAGACTGTTGATGATGCGAATCATATTCAGTACCGACAATTGACTGCAGTTGATAGACACGGTAATGTGAGTCACTTTACCGGGAAACATATATTGGGTAAACATGCGGTAGCAACGGGTTCGGGCTGCGTCGCCGCAGGTAACCTGCTGGCAAATAGTGGTATTCCACAGGCCATGATCGACGTATTCATGCAGCGTGACTCATCTAGACATTTAGCTGAAAGTCTTCTTAACGCCCTACAGGCCGGTTTGAATGCCGGTGGAGAGGAAGGTCCGGTTCACTCGGCAGCCGTATTGGTTGCCAGTGAATATGAATGGCCGGATGTTAATCTTCGAGTGGATTGGGCGACCGACTGCCAGCCGGTAACCCGCTTATTTACCATTTGGCGGGAATATGAAGCGCAACGAGAAGACTATATTCTTCGGGCGGTTTCACCGGATATGGCTCCTTCTTACGGGGTGCCTGGGGACTTGTAGGCGTTTGGTATTTATCTCTTCCGTCGAAAAGTATCTTTTGGTTTTTTAGCAAATCGCGCGGTAATGTGGTAAATAGAGTCTGACCGAAAAGATGCACCGGCCACTCCGGCACCCGATTGCCATAGATTTTCTCGCTCAGATGGAGCAGTGTTCTTTATTTCAAAACGGTAACCGTGCGCTGGTGGGCCGTTTTGGCATCCCGCCCGGCCAAGACTGACCTGAGTAAACTGTAGGGGTCCAAATTCAATACTCCTTTCGTCAACCGTCCCTGGCCAAATCAGTGGGTTTATCGCATGGTAACAAATTGACAATCGCCCATTCCAAAACACCGGCCCGGTCTCTCAATAGTCCAATTTTACGATCAGCCCAATACCCGCTCAAGAGGTCGTTTCGCCGCCGGGTATTTTACCAATAGGGCAGCGATGATGGATGACACGGACGCGCACTGCGACCTACGGCAAAAAGATGGTACGCTACCGAAAAGTCAGTATTGATGACACAAGGTTATTTTTCGATCAGGCACACACTGAATTAAACTAAAGATTGGAGATGTTTTACCATGTCCAAACGATGATAATTTAAGGTGTTACCAAAAACATTCACATACTACTATGTACAAATTGACAAAAAAGTTAATTGGAATATGTCAATTCGTGCACAGGCATCTGATCTCATTCTCTTCAATTGGCATACCGCCTTTATCTTGGAGCCAATTCAAAGTCGTATTTCCTAGACAGCTCAGTAAAATGAAGATCTGTGCAAACAATAAGTGCCCTGCCTTAACTCAGACAGAAACGTGCCGGAAATGTTGAGCTTGCCTCAGGTCCGTGCTACAGGCAATGCCTTGAGATAGTCAGCGAAAGAAGGAATCGGGATTCGGTAGTGACCGGGATTGCCGCTGGCAGGCGCCAGCAATCCAACATGCAGGGCGTTGTCTAAGAATTCAGTTGGCGTTTCTTCCCAACCATCCAGCGCGCTTTCAGCGATTGATCTGATTTCATTTGAAGACAGGGTACCATCCTTTTGCTCAGCCGCTAACACCAGCTCCCGATAGACCAAAACCTGGTCCGAACCTGCGGCAAGCCGGGCAGCATAGTACCGGTCCTTGCTTTCTTTACCTCGTTCCAGCGCCTGCTCAAGTAACTCACCATTGATTTGCCCACCATGCTCTCGTATCACTCGAGCTGCTGCCACACACACTCGATTGATATGTTGGGGCCAGCCTTGGGACAACTCAGCCAGACTCTCCACCCATCTGATGCGGTCTGCTGGATTCCCCGTGAATTGATAAGCATCGAAAACACTCTGAATAGCACAGACTGTATCATCATAGTGAAGCGGTTCAAGGTCCACAATGCGCTCATCTGCGAGTCTGGACAGGCCACATCGGTGGAGCACATCGCTGGCGTCACTGAGGCCGAAAAAAGCCGCCAGCAGAGGAATACCGTCAGAAGCCTGATGGAGACAATTCAGAACACCGCGGGTTGTATCTTCAACAGGAGTGTTCTGTGCTTCGTCGACGAAGATTACGATATGGAACTTTCCCAACAGTGAAGCCGCGTTTTGAAAAACGCGCCCAGCAGTAACACCTCCATTCCGACGTCCACCTATAGAGAGTCCAAATGCTCCACCTCCCCGCTCCAACAGTTCCTGGTAGAACTTCCTACCCATGTTAATTAAGCCATCCAAACTGTTAGTGGTAACCGCGCCCGCACTTACTTCTCTCAAGCGTTCACTTTCCAGATTGACCGCATTGACCAAAAGCACAATCACATCAATGGGAGATTGCAGAGAATCGGGATTGATGGACACGGCCACCCAAGGTGATTCAGGCGTAGAATGAAGCCGAACAGCTTCCTTGCATTCTTGCATCAGTGCCGTTTTTCCAGCTCCCGGAGCGCCTTGAAAAATCATCGTGCCACCCCCCATCATTCCTTTACTGAAACTTGTCAATGCGCAACGAAAAACATGATACTCTGCATCACGTCCCCGAAAGAAAGCCTCGCGTCCCACTTCGGCGCGGTCGACCCGGATCAGCCAATCATCAAGCGGCAAGGGGTCTGCCGGTGGTGGTTTTGGAAATGGTCGTTGATCCATATTATTGATTTTACCTCATCTCCATTTGAGATACTCACCGTTATGGTGATAAGGTATTACCCAAAACATTCACATACTACAACGTTTATGGTAACACATCAGTTTTAAGAAGAGAGCTTATCTTTTTTTACCCACCCATAGCAATCAGCCGCCGTGAATGAGTGTCAGGCACTCATCGTGCAATTTTTGACTTGCAGTGGCGAGCACCTGTCGACCGGAGTTTAACGTCAGCGGTGCCCCGTCCCAATCGGTGATGATGCCTCCAGCACCTTGAATGACGGGAACCAGTGCCATCAGATCGTAGGGTTTCATATCTGCTTCCATGATGACATCGATGAATCCGGCGGCCAGCATTCCGTAGGCATAGCTGTCCGCACCGAAACGTCTTTCCTTAGCGCGATGCGAAACTCGGTTGAAAATTTGTAATTCATCGTCGGAAAACATGTCAATAGAGGTTGCAAATACCGCTGTCGATGCCAGAGAATCACCGTCGGAATTGGTGGAGCAGTAGTGGCCTTGCCAAGTGGTTGGGAAGGTCTTTGCACCACACCATCTATACCCCATGGATGGTGATTCAATGATTCCGAGGATCGGTTCATTGTTTTGGGTCAGTGCAATCAGTACGGTGAATGTGGGAAGCCCATAGACATACGCCATCGTACCATCGATCGGGTCTACGCACCATTTGTATTCACTGTTTGAGTGGTTGTCACCATATTCCTCACCGTAAAAGTCATGATTAGGAAACAGCTGCCTGATTAATTCGTACGCCGTCTCTTCAATTTTAACGTCAGCCTCCGTTATCCACGTACCATCATCTTTCGTCCACTTGACTCTGGATTTCAAATGCAAATCGCGGGCGATATCGCGGGCGTCATCGGCGATATGATTGGCATATTCAAGAAATTTGGCTAATTTTTTCTGCTCAGGAGTTGGGGGATATGGCATGTCTTTTTCCACAGTTGAGTAAGATAAAATCAAGGATCTGTTTTCTGATTTTTGCAGGCAATGGGTGATGCGAAGATTTTACCTGAATTGCCGCATTAAACATAGCCTAAGGGCCAGCCATCAACTCAGTTGGTTTAACGAACGTGGTTAATTACGATTCTCACTTATTTTCGCCGATCGCATTTCGAAATTTGACGTTGAAAAATCGCATCGTTGTTTCGCCGATGTGCCAATATTCAGCAAACAATGGTTGTGTGTCAGATTGGCACATGATGCATCTCGGACAGTTTGCAGTCAGCGGGGCAGGTCTACTGATCATGGAAATGACCAATGTAGAAGCTAAAGGACGTATTAGTCCTTATTGTGTTGGGCTATACAGTGATGAAAACGAGGCGGCGTTACGAAGAGTCGTAGATTTCTGTCGTCAATATGGTAATGTGCCCGTCGCCGTGCAACTGGCCCATGCCGGCCGCAAAGCATCCACCCAGCCCCCTTGGCAACGACGCACCCCCATTGCGCCCGAAGAGGGTGGTTGGACCCCTGTTGCGCCTTCAGCGATTACGGCAGCCACCGACTCGGTAACCCCTCGGTCGCTGGATGTTCAGGAAATTGAAAGCCTGGTTGATGCTTTTGCTGAAGCTGCCATTAGAGCCGAGCGAATTGGTTTTACCGCGATTGAATTACATGCTGCACATGGATATCTGCTCCATCAATTTCTTTCTCCATTGTCCAATCGCCGAACGGATGAATACGGTGGGTCTTTGCACAATCGCATGCGATTTCCACTGGCTGTTTTTGATGCGGTGCGGCGAGTCTGGCCCGATAAAAAACCCATCGGTGTTCGAGTCTCTGCCACAGATTGGGTCGACGGAGGCTGGAACCTTACGGAAACTGTGGAATTTGCAACGTATTTAAAAAAACACGGTTGTGATTGGCTTGATGTCTCAAGTGGCGGTTTAGTTCAACATCAAGACATTGTCAGCAAACCCGGTTACCAGGTTCATCTGTCTCGTGCAATTCGCATGCAGACACAGATACCGACCATTGCTGTTGGATTGATTACCGACCCACATCATGCAGAATCCATCATCGCCGATGGAGATGCTGATGCCGTAGCCTTGGCGCGCGGCATGCTGTACAACCCACGATGGCCCTGGCACGCCGCTGAAGCTCTGGATGCCGAGGTGCAGTATCCCAATCAATATCTACGTTGCCAACCAAGCAGGAAATAACAGCGCTTTGCATTACCGTCATCACATATTCTGTTGCGTTAACGAGCGGATTCCAAGCCACCCTCGAAGTTGTTGCAGTGCGCGCGGTTCGACTACACTGCGAGGGTACATGAAAACGCGTGTGAAAGAGATGGGATTGAACGATGTTCGAGTCAATAACGCGGGCTGTCTCGAACGCTGTGAACTGGGGCCGACCATGGTCATCTACCCGGATGGCATCTGGTATCACTACAGTTGCCCGGCTGACGCCGATGAAATTCTCGAGAGTCACATCTTGAATGGGCATCCTGTAGAAAGGCTGTTGCTAAAGGATGGTCAGAAGTATCCCGAACCTTCATCGCCGCCTCATATGCAACTGGTTGTGGCAGAAATATTGCCGCAAGGTGGCGATTTACTTTATGTTAAGCTCACGCATCCGGCAGATCGCGAGCTGCCGCAGTTTACTGCCGGTGCGCACCTTGATCTTCTATTGGACAATGATCGCATTCGCCGCAGTTACTCACTTATCAATACTCCCGCCGAACGTGATTACTATCGCATTGCCGTCAAGAAAATCAACTGTAAAAGTGGCGGTGCCGAATGGATATTTACCTCACTCAAAGCCGGTGACTTCATTCAGGCACGCTATCCGGAAAACACTTTTGAACTGACAACATCTGGCAAAAAGTTCATTCTGGTCGGTGAGGGTGTCGGCATTGCTCCCTTTTTGTCGATGGTGCATCACTTCCGCGCGATTCAGGCAAATTTTCAGATTCACTGTCATGTTGAAACCACAGGAGAGTTCGCTCTGGCTGAAGAGCTCAAGAGAATCAGTGGCCAGCGGTTAACCATTCATCACCGCACATCGGATATCGCCCTCAATACTTCTCTGGCTGCAGAACTCCGTCAATACACTGAAGGAAGTCATCTGTATTTCAGTGGGTCCGGTGCATTTGTTAGTGAAGCCATGCAACGGGCTGCGGCTTGGCCTCGGGAGGCGATGCACGCGCAGTATCTGTCTCCACCGGTGACAGAAATATTGTCGAATAGTAAATTTTCGATCTCGTTGGCCCGCTATCAGAAAACACTACCGGTTCATCCCCATACCAGTGTCCTTCAAGTGATTCGCAATGCCGGCCTGTCCATTGACTACGCCTGCGAAACTGGACTGTGTGGCGCATGTGGGGTTAGAGTACTCCATGGTAGGATAGAGCATCGCGATTGGGTCTTGAACCCTACGGAGCAAGTTGACAAAAACATTATGATGACTTGTGTTTCAAGGGCAGTTGCCGGAGAAGCACGGTTAATATTGGATCTGTAAAAACGGATTGATGAGTGCGGCGCGAGTATTGATGGATTTAACCGGTCAAATAGCGTTGATTACTGGCGCCGGGTCTGGTATCGGTTTAGCGACTGCCAAAACGCTGGTTAATGCCGGGGCTACGGTTTGGGTCTGTGATTGTGATGACAAACTGATCGATGATTTAAGAATTACCGCGCCACAGATTAATGGCATCACCGCAGATGTTGGGAATGAAGCGGATGTTGATTATCTGTTTGATGCAGTCTTGGCAAGGAGTGGTGGTCGGTTGAATATTTTGGTGAACAATGCTGGCATTGCCGGTCCCAACGGCCCATTGGAAACGTTACAACTCAGTGATTGGGAAGCAACTTTGCGGATTAATGTACTGAGTACATTTCTATGCGCCCGACGTGCACTCACGGTGATGAAAGAGCAGCGTACCGGGTCAATTGTGAATTTATCATCCACCGCCGGTACACACGGCTTTCCATTGCGCACTCCATATGCGGCGGCGAAATGGGCAATTATCGGTTTAACGAAATCACTGGCGATGGAGGTGGGAAATTATGGCATTCGCGTCAATGCTATTTGTCCCGGATCCGTAACCGGACCGCGCATGGACCGCGTGATCGCAGCAGAGTCCAGAACACGGCAAGTGAGTGAGGCTCAGGTCCGGGCTCAATTTGTGCAGCAGACCTCATTGAAAAGTTTTATTGACGTAGAGGATGTTGCCCAGCTAATCTTGTTCATATGTTCAGATTCTGGCGCGAAAATCAGTGGTCAGGCATTGGCTGTTGATGGAAACACTGAGTCGTTGTCACAAATCAATTGAGTAAAAAAGTTAGGAAAAATTTAACATTCTTTGATAAATTAGACTGTTTCCCAATATTGCACAGTCGGTATTTGGGAATGTTCCAATCTATAAAGTCTAAATTGGTGTTTAGATTTCATAGACACTTAAAAACAAAATATGGAGTAATGAGTATGAAAAACTTATTGAAAAAAATGTTGTCGGCACTATTGGCGACCACGGTCAGCGGTTTTGGCCTGATGGCGTCGACCGTTACCACTGCGGCGGGGCCCGATGGTTATCCGAATCGTCCCATCACAGTCATCTGCTGTTATGGTAAGGGTGGTGGATCGGATCAGGCGGTTGATGCCATTGTTGGTCCGGCCGCAAAAATCATGAATGCAAAAATTAACAAGATCAATATTACCGGTGGCGGTGGCTTGAACTGCCTGCCCGAATTCCTCCAGGCTCCGGCAGATGGTTATACCTTGCTGCAGCATATTGATACCTTACCGTCACGTTATGTCGAAGGTCGAATTGATCTTAATCCGGTGACGGATGTTGAATCGCTGGTGATTATGAATGTTGCCCCCACCATGCTGTTTATCAATGGGGAAGATGAGAGATTTATGACCGATGGCGTACCGGATTGGGATAAAGTTGTCGCTTATGCGCGGCAGGAAGAAAAAAAACTGACTGTATCCAACATCAATATTCCGATGGAATTGGTGAGCATGGCCGTAGTTGAGGATCATTTTGGGTTTAAAGTCAAACAGGTTTTGACCGGCAAATCTGGAGAACGGTTTGGTGCGGTGATTGGCGGCCAGATGGATGTGCTCATGGAGCAGCCGGGCGATGTTTCCAAATATGTAGAAGCCGGCCAGCTCAAGCCGATATTGGCACTCTGGCCGACCCGATTTGATAATTTTCCGGATACCAAAGCGCTGGGTGCCGATTACGGATTGGATTGGGAGCCGTTGTTGAGATTTCGCGGTATGTTTGTTAAAAAAGGCACTCCTCCGGAAATCGTGGAGTATCTTGCCGAAGTTTTTGCTGAAGCCTACCAATCAGAAGAACATCAGGAATTCGTCAAGCGTAAAAGTCTCGATATCGTTGATTCATTCCGAAGTCGAGCCGACACGACGAAAATCATCGCCGATTCAGTGGGGGTCTATGTTGACCAATTTCGCAAGTTAGATATGCCAATCCGCGAAGGGTTATAAATTTAGCCTGTATTGCCCGATTGCCGTCAGCAGTTTCAATTTTTAACGGCTGGCGGCATTTGGCAAATTCTATGTTCATTGATTTTCGCCTTGCGGCTGAAGTTGTGATGGTTCGTGTATGCTCATATTGAAACGTTATTCGCGCTGGTTTGAAGGTGGTATCTGGCTTGTATTGATCGTACTAGCCGGCATTTACACGTTCGACTTTGATGACGCGTTGCCGACTTATCTTTGGGGTCCAGCGCATTGGCCGAGAGTGGTGTTGTTGGGCATGTTGGCGGCCAGTCTTTGGTTGCTATTTGTCGAATCTCGCCATTCCGATGCTAAAGTAGAATCCCAACCGATTGACCACCATCGCAGCCCACTCGCCGTATCAACTCGAGTGCGTATGGTGTTGATCTTCTGCCTCCCTTTGGCTTACGCATTTGCGATTCACAAAATGGGATTTCTGCTGATCACTCCTCTATTTCTTTTTGCCTACATGTGGGTAGTCGGAGTTCGAAAGATTCGAACGCTGATTATCATGACCGTCTGTATTTACAGTGGCATTGTGATCATATTCGTGGAGTTGATATTTACGTATCTACCTCCCGGTGCCGGTGTCTTTCACACCATTAACGGATACATTCTCAAATTGTTGCAGTAATGGAACATTTTATTGTAGGCACGCTTCAGCTGTTTACCGACCCGATCGGTATTCTGATTTTCGTTGTCGGTCTCATTGGTGGGTTGGTTTTTGGTGCAGTGCCGGGCTTAAGTTTGCTCACTTTAGCAGCCGTGCTGTTACCCTTTACAGCTTATTTATCGTCTACCCATGCAATCATGCTCTATGGTGTCATTTATGTTTCGGGTGTGTATGGTGGCGCAGTGACCGCGATCCTGTTCAATATTCCCGGTTCTGTAGAGAATGCACCCACTGCCTTCGATGGTTACGCAATGACTCGCAAAGGAGAATCCGGCAAGGCTATCGGTTACGCGGTGACGTGTTCTGCATTTGGGGGGACGCTGGCCGCGGTCGCGATGATGGCATTTACCGGTCCGGTCGCGAACTTTGCCATTCGTAATTTCGGTCCCATTGAAATTTTTGCGTTGGTTTTTTTTGGACTCGCGGTGGTTGCTGGAATCGGCACCCGGTCGCTGTCTAAGGGTTGGTTGTCACTACTAGTCGGTCTGCTCATTGGCGCGGTGGGTAGTGACCCGACCGGTGGGATACCACGGTTTCATTTTGGTACACTCTATTTACACGGAGGTTTTCATTTTGTGCCGCTGATTCTTGGTTTTTTTGCAGTGGCTGAGGTGTTTAATCAAGGTCTGAGGTTGGCAAAAGGTGAATATGAGTCACCTAAGGTGTCCGTTTCATATCCAACTTTTCTTGAGTTTTGGAAAATGAGATTCGTTGTGATGCGCTCTGCAGTCATTGGTTTTTTCTCTGGTGTGCTGCCTGGCATCGGTGCCACACTGGCGGCTTTTATGTCCTACAACGAGGCAGTACGCTGGTCAAAAAATCGGGATAATTTTGGCAAAGGCGAACCGGAAGGAGTCGTTGCGCCAGAAACTGCCAACAATGCGGCAACGGGTGCGGCGATGATTCCTCTTTTGGCGCTGGGCTTGCCAGGCGGGGCGTTAACTGCCATGATGATTGGTGTTTTCAATCTGCATGATATGGACGTAGGACCATTGATCATGATCGAAGCCCACGATCTAGTTTGGGTGTTGTTTGCCTCGATGTTTTGGGCGAGTCTGGCTATTCTGTTAGTTGGTGTTGTTGAAGCCAAGGGCATCGTCAATCTGCTGAGAATACCGTTTCCAATTCTGGCACCGGCCATTCTGATTTTTGCAACGATTGGGGCCTTTGCATTGCGTGGCAATATTCTGGATGTGTACTCAATGTTTGCGGCGGGAATCATTGGATTTCTAATGAAAAAGGGAGACTACTCCATCCCGGCGCTGGTGATGGGCGTCATTCTTGGACAGATTGGCGAAGATACCTTCGCTAGATCGATGATACTATTGGATTACAACGTATTCGCATTCTTTACGAAGCCTATCAGTGCAGTTCTGATTGCGGCCGGATTAATTACCATCATCATGAATATCATTCGTCATCGACAACTGTTCGGAAGTTATTATGCAGAATATAAGAATGAAAACGCTTAGGAACGGTGGTAGTTATGACTGCTGTCTTGGATGATTGTGTTGATTAGTGGAGCGTATTCTGATGAGCGAAACTGACTCAGTTTGTAAGGTGACAGTAAGACGACAACCGATGAAGATGAGTCGACTGTGTTATTCTCGGGAGTAGGAAAATGATTGATGAACTACGCGTAGATGGCGAACGTCTTTGGAATTCACTGATGACCATGGCGCAGATTGGCTCGACCGATAAAGGTGGGGTTTGCCGATTGGCATTGACTGACTTGGATCGAGAAAGTCGCGACTTGTTGACTCGGTGGGCGGCGGATGCTGGTTGCACTCGTGCTGTAGACCCGATGGGAAACATGTTTTTCCGACGGAAGGGCAAATCTTCAGAAGATAAACCGGTCGGGTCAGGCAGTCATCTAGACTCGCAGCCCACCGGTGGAAAGTTTGATGGTGCGTACGGCGTATTGGCGGTTCTGGAAGTCATTCGAACATTGAATGATGCCAACATCGAAACTGAACTGCCCGTTGAAATGGTGGTATGGACTAATGAAGAAGGCGCCCGTTTTCCGCCGTCGATGATTGGTTCGGCAGTCTATGCCGGGGCTTATGATTTGGCATATGGTCACTCCCGTGTCGATCTTGAAGGTCATACGATTGGTGGCGAACTGGAACGCATCGGCTACCTAGGAAATTCATTACCGGACAATCATGGTTTTCATGCTTTCTTTGAGACGCATATCGAGCAGGGACCCATACTGGAAGATTTAAACAAAGAAATCGGCATCGTTACCGGTGTTCAAGGTGTGCAGTGGTATGATGTGACAGTCACTGGCGAAGAAGCACATGCCGGTCCAACCCCGATGGCCAATCGACGCGATGCATTGCGGAGTGCCGGTGAACTGATTGGCCAACTCTATGCGTTAGCCGAGAGTTCTGGTGTCGCAGCGCGCCTGACGGTCGGTGAGTTCAGAACTTATCCAGGGTCTCGTAACACCGTGCCGTCACGGGTTGAATTTACCATTGATGTACGGCATCCCGATGCGACGGTCTTTAAAGAATTGCACAATGAAGTCATTGCCACGGTTGAAAAATTTCATCATCAGTCAAAAGTTGATGCTGTTATTCGTCATATTTTTTCTTCACCGCCGATTGAATTTGATTCTGAGTGTGTCGAGGTGGTTCGACAGAGTGCGGCAAAATGTGGTTATCGCACCAATGCAATGTTCAGCGGCGCGGCCCATGATTCAGTTTATATTTCGAGAGTCGCACCAACATCCATGATTTTTATTCCTTGTGATGGCGGTGTCAGTCACAACGAAGCTGAAAACACTTCCCGTGAATCCTGTGAAGCGGGCGCCAATACGTTGTTACACGCCATGATGACCAAAGCAGGCTTGACGGAGTGACCGCACCCATTGAGCTGTTGGGCATTGGTAACTCAATTGTCGACAAACTCTGTCGTACTGAAGACCAGGAACTGAATGAGTATGGGCTGATCAAGGGTTCAATGGCGCTGATTGATGCTCAACAGGCCGCTCATTTAGAGTCTATGGTTAACCCCGTGATCAAACAGTCGGGTGGTTCGGTGGCCAATTCCGTCGTCCATTTTGCTAATTTAGGGGGGCGAAGTGGTTTTATCGGCAAAGTTGCCAATGATATCCATGGTCGAGGCTACGTTGCAGAATTAGTTCGCGCTGATGTTCAGTTCACCACCAATTTTTACGATGGTGATGATGTGGCAACAGGTCGATGTTACGTTTTTGTGACTCCGGATGGTCAGAGAACGATGTGCACCCATCTCGGTGCGAGTACGGAATTGACCTTGACGGACATCAATGCGGCAGCCATAGAGCAGTCAAAAATACTGTTGATCGAAGGGTATTTATGGTCGTCATCCGTTGCTCGAGAGATGATTATCGAAGCGGTGTCAATAGCCCGTCGGAGCAATACAGTCGTAGCGTTTACTTTATCCGATCCTTATCTTGTCGACGCCTATCGTGCGGAACTGCAGCCCTTTGTTGAAAATTACGTCGATCTGCTGTTCGGGAACGAACATGAGGCGTATCAACTTTATCATACCTCAACGTTGCAAGAGTCGATTGATCGACTGCAACAGGTTGTGGCGCACCTTGTCTTGACCCGCGGTGAGAAAGGTTCGGTGTCCATCATCAATCAGCATATTGTGGTACGCCACGCAACTCCGGTTGAGCTGGTGGTTGATACGACCGGTGCCGGTGATGCTTATGCTGGTGGTTATCTCTACGGCTATCTTCAGAACCATTCAACAGAACAGTGTATGGACATCGCGTCCAACCTTGCGGCGCAAGTCATTCGGCACTACGGTGGACGCAACGTCTCCTGTTGATAATCAGTTGAACAAAAGTTCTCAGTAATGCAATCAATGGCCGATCATAGCAATTGCATCATCGTTTCTGCATCACTGACTTTAAATTCGCCGGGTCCTTCGCGATGATAAGCTTGGACAACGCCATTTTTGACCAACATGGCGTAACGGTCGGAGCGCACGCCCAAACCTTTGTTCGTCAAATCTAGACTTGCACCAATCTGTGCGGTGAACTCCGCACTACCATCGGCCAACATTAATATTTTCTCGGCGTTTTGAGTATCCCCCCAAGCACCCATGACAAAGGCATCATTGACTGACAGACATGCGATCGTGTCCACACCTTTAGCCATTATTTCGTCGGCATGAACCACGTAACCGGGTAGATGCGCTTTTGAACAGGTAGGAGTGAAGGCACCGGGCAGGGCAAATAGAATGACAGTCTTGCCATCAAAGATTTCTGCGGTCGTGATTTTACGTGGACCATCAGCGGTCATGTAATATAAATCGGCTTGAGGTAGTCGATCGCCAACTTTAATTTCTTGAGTCATGTTGCTATTCTCCTATAAGCTAATCAAGTTTGGATTGAGAATTTATCATGCGACAATGGACGGTTAGTCAGTACCATCGAATTGTTCACGTGATCACCCATTATTATGTTATATCCATCAAATTGAAGTAAGACCAACCAATGCCTTCCGATGCTTAACGAGCTTGAAAAACTGCTCCAGCGACACCCGGAAATTCAATTCATTGACGCTATCATTCCGGACTTGAATGGATTGATTCGTGGGAAGCGATTTCCAATTGGCGATGCCGATAAGATCTATACCGCGGGTGTGCAGATACCCGAAAGTATCGTACTGCTTGACTGTTTAGGTGAGAGTTCAGATCCGCGAGGACGCGGCTTTTCCGACGGTGACCCGGATGGTACTTTGCGCCCAATTGAAAATACGACGAAGCATGTGCCTTGGGGAGATGGCACTCGGGCGCAGGTATTGATGAGACTAGATGCGGATGACGGAACTCCCTGTCCAGTGGACCCGCGCACGATTGCGGCGCGGGTCGTGGAACGCATTAATGAACTGGGTTACCAATTACAGATTGCCTTTGAACTGGAATTTTACCTGCTCGACAAAGATCTTGATGGCAGAGGTCGTCCGAAGTTACCGGTTGGCGCGAGTTTGGAGCAATCTGGAGGAGATACGCAAGTTTATCTGTTGGAAGATTTAGATGGACATGATGGCTTCCTGAGTAAAGTTACTAAATCCTGTGAGGTGCAGGACGTTCCAGCATCGGTGATTACCTCTGAGTACTCGCCGTCACAGTATGAAATCAATTTGTGCCATGTTCGGAACCCACTGCAGGCGGCCGACCACTGCGTGCTACTGAAACGTATCATTCGAGGTTGTGCTACCCAATTCGGAATGCAGGCGAGCTTTATGCCGAAACCGTTTATTGACCTAAGTGGCAGTGGCATGCATATTCATGTGAGTCTGGAAGATCAGGCCAATGGTAATTTGTTCTGCAGCAGAACGGAACTGGGTAGCGACTTACTGCGCCATGCAATCGGTGGATTGCTTGACACGTTAACTGATATGTTTGCAATTTTCGCTCCTGGGCGAAATTCATATCGACGTTTCGTGCCCAACCTGTATGTTCCAGTCAACCGCACTTGGGGATATAACAATCGATCGGTTGCCGTGCGCATACCGGCGGGGGATGCTCGAGCTAGACGGTTAGAACATCGCGTTGCCGGGGCCGATGCCAATCCCTACCTAGTATTGGCGGCTGTTCTCGCCGGCATCCACTACGGTATTATTCATACCATTGAGCCGGGTGAAGCTTCGACCGATTTCAATGTCAGTGGAGTGGTGGATGAGTCGATCCCATTTGAGTGGGGGCGCGCGATCGAAAACTTGCAAGATTCTGAATTTGCTGCCACTTATTTCTCTCGCGAATACATTGACATTTACTGTGCACTGCGCCGCGCTGAACGTAAACGGTATGGCGAATATGTATCGGAACAGGAATATCGACTCTACCTGTGAATCAAACCGTTTCCCGCGCTACTGTCGATCATCCTTCGACCTACTATGCCGCCAGTGCGATGAACTTGCGGTGTTACCCACAGATTATCGAATCGGTAAACTGCGATACCTGTGTGATTGGCGGTGGTTATACGGGGCTTTCGACGGCGCTGAATTTAGCTGAGAAAGGTTATGATGTCGTTTTATTAGAAGCGCGAAGGGTGGGTTGGGGTGCATCCGGACGTAATGGTGGACAAGTGGGGTCCGGCTTGAACTGGTCACAATCTAAGCTCGAAAAAGAATTTGGCATGGAACGCGCGGCGTTCTTCTGGAACCTAACGGAAATGGCAAAAAAAGAGGTCGTCAATCGCATCGCTCGTCATTCCATTCCCTGCGATTACAAATCTGGTGTTATGGCTGTCGCTGTATCGAAGAAGGCTGCCAGCGAGATCGAAAGAAACACAGCTCACTTACAGGAAAAATATGCACATCATGCCATTCGTTATGTTCATCCGAATGAGACCCAAGATTTGCTTGGAACAACCCAATATTTTGGCGGTGCACTGGACACCAGTTCCGGTCATCTTCATCCGTTGAATTTTGCAATTGGACTGGCCAATGCTGCGGCTGATGCTGGTGTTCGAATATTTGAACACTCTCCTGTCCTTTCGTATCGTAAAACGCTGACTGGTTATGGCGTGGATACTGTTGGTGGTACAACAGTATCTGCACGACAGGTCGTACTAGCCTGTAATGCCTATATTGACGGACTATCTTCCCAGGTCAGCCGTTACATCATTCCGCTTGAGAGTCTGATTGTTGCCACAGAGCCACTGAGTAGGGAACGGGCCTTAGCAATCAATCGCGAGGATATAGCTATCTATGATTCAAAATTCTGTCTGGACTATTATCGACTGTCTGCGGACCGTCGGTTGTTGTTTGGCGGTGGCGAGGTCTATGTGCCGAATATGCCAGTCAACATTGCCGCCAAAATGAAACAACGCATTCTTGCTGTCTATCCTCAATTGAACGATATCAAAATCGAGTATACCTGGCGGGGTAAGATTGCCATCACGAGAAATCGATTACCATCAATCGGGCGATTGGATGCAGATGTGTACTATGCGCAAGGGTTTTCGGGGCATGGTGTGGCGCTGACCGGTTTGGTTGGAAAAATCATTGCCGAAATAATCTCTGGAACTGTGGAACGGTATGACGTGCTGGCATCGATACCTCATAAATCTTTTCCTGGTGGTCACTTTCTGCGTTGGCCGATTCATGTGATTGGTATGTATTACGGTGCTTTGAGCGACCGTCTTTTTGCTCGTGGTGCAGCGTCATTTCGACCTGAAGTGACTGGACGTTGAAGTGCTCGTTTTTCAACTAGAAAGTGTACCGAACTATAATCGCTTTCATATACTTACGTGAAACACATTGATTCCATTCAATGAGTAACGGAAAATTAGAATTATTGAGAGGTGCCCTCCCATGACCGGATCCATTCAATGCGTCAAAAACTCAGGAGCCATTGAAACTCTTATGCAACGATTCGGCGCTCGTGTGAAGACATCGGCAGGTGCGTGTCGCGAATTTGGCACTGATGAGTCATTTCACGGAAGTTATCCACCCGATGCAGTATTTGCTCCCCATTCGACTGAAGAGGTGGTAGAAGCCGTTCAGATATGTGCCAAGAATAAGTTCCCGGTCATTGCTTACGGGACTGGTACTAGTTTGGAAGGACATATTTGTGCTATAGAAGGCGGTCTTTGCCTCAATATGATGGAGATGAATCAGGTGTTGCAGGTTAATGCAGATGACCTGGATGTCGTGGTTCAACCCGGTGTCACGCGCAAACAGTTGAACAGTCATCTGAAAGATAGCGGGCTGTTTTTCCCGATTGACCCGGGCGCTGATGCATCGCTGGGTGGCATGGCCGCGACTCGCGCGTCAGGTACCAATGCAGTGCGATACGGCACGATGCGTGAGAACGTGCTATCCCTCAAGGTGGTGATGGCCGATGGTCGAATGATCAGAACATCCAAGCGATCTCGAAAATCCGCCGCCGGCTATGACTTGACTCGACTTTTCGTTGGGTCCGAAGGCACGCTGGGGATTATTACCGAAATGACTTTACGCGTCTATGGCATTCCAGAAAAAATTTCTTCGGCGGTAGTGGCATTTCCCAAGTTGGACCGCGCGGTACTTTCAGTCATTGAGACCATTCAACTCGGCATTCCTATTGCCCGAATTGAACTGTTGGACGATGTAATGATGCAGGCCCTGAATCAATATTCCAAATTTGACTATCCCGAGGAACATACGCTATTTCTTGAATTTCACGGTACGGAACTTTCAATTCAGGAGCAGATTGAGACGGTAGAGATGGTTTGTAAGACCCATGGCGGTGGCCATTTCAATTGGACGACGCAGACTGAAGATCGCAATCGGTTGTGGCAGGCCCGACATGATGCTGCCTATGCGGCCAAGGCGATGCGGCCGAATGCGCAGATTTGGGCAACCGATGTCTGTGTGCCGATTTCTCGGTTGGCAGATTGTATCATGGAAACCAAGCGCGATATTCAGGACGCCCATTTAATGGCCCCTATTGTTGGCCACGTTGGTGATGGAAACTTTCACCTGGTACTGTTAGTTGATCATACCGACAAAGAAGAAGAAAAGCGGGCGCAGGCGTTACATGAACGGATGGTTTTCCGCGCCTTGGAGATGGATGGCACTTGTACCGGGGAGCATGGCATTGGCTATGGTAAATTGGACTTTCTGATCGCTGAACATGGCGATTCCGTTGCGGTCATGCGTGCCATTAAGATGGCATTGGATCCGGATAATATTATGAACCCGGGCAAGGTGGTTCGGGTCTGACGAGAACTTTAACTGCTACTTGAGTCAAGCAGTGAATGTTGCACAGCAGAATTCAGCCGTCGGCGACAGCTGAAAGCCATTAAGCGGCTGAATCCTGAGAACTTGGCGCCGGCGGATTGACCGTGTGATAAGTATCGGACTCGTCGGCGCCATCTTTCTCAAGAATTCCTTTTTCGACAAACAGACGTAAAGTGTTGTTAACTGTCGCACGTGAGACGGGCGGCCATGGGCCGTTTACATTGCGGTAAATCTGTTCGGCTGACATGTCATCGGAATTGTCAAGAATGACTCGCGCGATCCGAAGTCTTTGCTGCGATGGCATAATACCGTTGTCTCTCAGATATGAGTCAATGTCAATGTTTGTCAACATGGATAAATTATCACCAAGATTGCATGAAGAAATTCATGTGAAGTCCTTAGTATATCATACATCAGCACCGGCTTATAAAAATTCGCCAGTTGAATGGTAACGCAACAATGAATGGCGCAGAATGCTATCCGACGGATGGCGTTAATAATGCAAAGGTCAATGATGAGTGATTTGGAGTCTGAGTGGGGAACTATGAACGGTCGAAGGCAACCATCTTTCGTGGATACTGGAGAAATGTTGCAGGCGTTTGCGGCGATGGTCCGCAATGGATTGATTTTACTGATCGGTGATGTAGCATCCCAATACCAGAAGGAAGTCGTTGCCGGTATGGATTTATCCACTCGGCTAGTGATCAATTTGCTCCAGAACTCCACTGATGCAGGTGTCGGTGAATCGATGTCTTCTGATCTGCGGGTCGTAGTACATCGGCAGTCACCAGAAGATTTTTTGATGGATGTCAGCCGTCACCCGATGGATATGGTGGTCACCGATGCGCGTTTCAGTGTGCAGTTGGCCGAGCAGATCAAGTCCATTCTAGTTGCGGGTGGATATTGGATTATTCTGAATGCCGACCGTACTTCGGAGTTGGTGGACAATGCCTTTTTCCGACTGAATCTTGGTGCCGGTTTGCTACTGGTGAAAAAACCGGTGCCACTAGCGAATGTTCGGCGCGGCGGAAGAAGATCGAGGCGGGTAGGAAATTCTTGAGTGTTCCAGACCGCGACTCGCGCAGTGCTGCTAATGCTCAGTTAGTTGAGCGGCTGAAATCTGCCGGTTTCGAAAATCACGCATTACAAGATGCCAGTTTGTGGTTACATCAGAGTTTTTATGCGACTGAAAAATCGCTGCGACTTTTTGATGTGCTGGTTGATGAAGTTGACTGGATACAACCCATTGTACGTTATGGTGGAAAGAGCATGATGTCGCCGAGACTTGCGGCGTGGTTTGGGGACGTGGGTGCAGTCTATCGATATTCCGGAATGGACAACATACCAACGCCATGGACTGAGCCACTGCTGGATATTCGCTGGCATTTGGAAAAAACGCTGGGTTGTGCATTTAACAGCGTATTGTTGAATTATTACCGCTCAGGTCGGGACAGTATGGGCTGGCACCGTGACAACGAACGAGAATTAGGGGCGCAGCCAGTCATTGCATCGATCAGTTTAGGGGAGCGAAGACGCTTCTTGATGCAGCATGCCAAAGAGAGAAAATTGCGGTGGCAGATTGATCTTGACAACGGATCAGCATTGATCATGTTCGGTGACACGCAGAAATTCTGGCGTCATTGCTTACCAAAATCGACAGTACGTAATCTTGGACGAATTAATTTGACTTTTCGTCGGATTTACTGAACTATTGAGCAACGCGCACAGATTGAATCGGCTGAGCAGTTGACCATTCGAGAATTTACCACTGATTTCTGAGCTCTCTCAGTCGAAGAAAGACGGTTTTTCGGCTGGGTTTGTCGGGTAAATCTGGAAACGACTTGCGCAGTGCGGCAATGACGGAAGGGCTACTCAGTCGAAAAAAAGTGTTGCACTGACGTTCTTGTGCAAGAGTGGTAATCAACGCCTTGTCCGGATCTTGATTTTTGACTTGTGCCAACATTTTTGGGGCCACTTCATTATCCGGTTCTCGGTCTATGGTAAAACTCAAGTTATTGACAATGTAATCGTGTCCCGGATAAATGCGCGTGTTTTCCGGCAGTTGATCGAGTTGATTGACAAAGGTGTCGTACAGTTCGGCGGGGTGCCCACCGTTGTGGCAGTTACCTGCACCCGCATTGAATAAGGTGTCGCCACAGAACAACGCTGGTTCGTCACCCTGGGCGAGCAGGCAAATATGACTCATGGTGTGTCCCGGTGTATCCAACGCCAGTAGCTCAACCTTGCCGATGCGAATGATATCACCAGCACCGATACCTCGATCCATGCCGGGTATTTTGTCTCTCGCGTTGTGATGCGCAATCAACTGTGCGCCGGTGGCTGTGATCATTGCGCGGTTGCCGCCGGTGTGGTCACCATGTTCATGAGTATTCAATATGCGAGTGATGGCCCAACCGTGTTGTTTGGTTCGTGACAGACATTTTTGGTAATCAAGTGGGTCAATCGCAAGGGTTTCACCGGTTTCCGGGCAGGCAATGAGGTAGTTGAAGTTTCGGTACGCGTTATTCGTCCATATCTGTTCGATAATCATACTGATTCACCGGTGCGATTGAGTTTGGCTCTCATCTGAGTTGGCGAGGCTTTAATCGACACGGCTCCGTCATCCGCAGAAAGTTCAGTGGGATTTTCCGGGCGACCATAAAGGTGTTTGACTTCATTCATTGATTCACCGGTTATTTGAAATGCCTGTCCAAATCCTTTGATGAAAGTGCCTTGTTGGGGGATCAGCTTAAACAGATGGAAATCAGTCAGTTCCAGTAGTGTGTCTATGATGGTGCCAAAGCGATTTTTATAAGTGGGAATCCATCGCATGAATTCGTCTGACTTTCGATGTATCTGCGTCGCTTGACAATCCAATATCAGACGACAGCGAGCGAACACGTTCGGTGACGCCGATTCGTCATCAATCACCATCACCGAAACATGCGGATTGTTACGCAGGTTACTGGTATGCGGTGCAAGGTCACTCACAAAAACATAGAAGCATAAATTCGCACCGCCGACAAATGGCGCATAACTAATACAGGGGGTGCCTGCTTTTGAAAGGGTTGCGAGTTCAATTGACTGACGGTTGTCAATGAGATGTGCAATATCCTGTCGAATGGCTTGGCCTGAGTCAATCATGTTGATTGGATGTCGTGTAGAGTGTTCCTATTGACACCTTCATTTTATGATAAATTGAATCATTAGTGTGTGGGTACTGAGCCAGTCAATGTAAGCGGTTAACTTGATTTTCATTGATTGGAAATATTTGACTATGTTTTGTTGCGATGGACTCAGAAAACGCACCGGTTGAGTGGCACGAAAAGGGTAGACATCGACTGAGAGGTGTTTATCGCATCGGGTGGCAACTCAACTACAGTCCATCTCATTTCGGTCGACGCAGCTGAAACATCAAGCGTGATTACTTTGCGGCGCGCATTGCATCAAAGCCGTATTCAAGATCAGCCAGCAGATCGTCAGTATTCTCCAGTCCAACATGGATTCGCAATGCTGGGCCTTCAACATTCCAATGAGTCGCCGTGCGATATGGAGTTGGGTCAAAGGGAATCAACAGACTTTCGTAACCACCCCAACTATAGCCCATACCAAACAGCTGAGTGTTATCAAGTAGTTCACCCAATGCCTGCTCTGAAACTGGATGAAGGATGAAGGAAAACAATCCACTGGCCCCGGAAAAGTCTCGCTTCCACAATTGATGTTGAGGATGGTCGGCGCGCGCCGGATGAATGATGCGTGCTACTTCCCCCCGCGCGGCTAGCCACTCGGCAACTTTAAGGCTTGACTGCCAATGCTGCTGTAGGCGGGTGGGCATGGTGCGAAGCCCGCGCAAGCCCAAAAAAACAGCATCGGGACCGGCGCACTGTCCGCTGAGACGAACAATGCTCCGTACTGTGTCATAGCACTTTTCATTGGTCGCAATAATGCCCAGCATTGCATCAGAATGGCCGGTAATGTACTTGGTTGCCGCATGGACCGATACGTCAATGCCAAGCTCGAACGGTCGTAGGTAAAGTGGAGTGGCCCAAGTGTTGTCCAATATGGTAATGATTCCACGGTCTTTAGCGACGGAGGTGATGGCCGGTAGATCCTGAATTTCAAAAGTTTGTGAACCGGGTGATTCAGTGAAGATGACCGATGTGTTGGCTCTGAGCAGGTGTTTGATGTCGGCACCGATCAACGGATTGTAGTAGGTGACTTCAATACCCCACCGCGTCAGAAATTGATCACAGTAGTTGCGGGTTGGTTGATAAACGCTATCGGCTACCAGAATGTGATCGCCTTGCCCAACAAATGCATTCAGCGATTCGGCGATTGCTGCCAATCCGGAAGATACAGTAATGGCACCGCTCGCACCTTCCAGTTCTGCCACCGCGGTCTCCAGTGCAAAGCTCAGTGGGGTACCATACCGGCCATAAAGCACCTCATTTCTCAGCTGTCTACGTGATTTTGAATGACGAAAATCTTCATAAGAATCAAACAGAACAGTGGAACCGTGATAGATTGGCAGATTGACGAATCCATGACTGGCCTGGTGGTCTCGCCCCAAGTGCGCAACTTTGGTTTCAGGTGATAGAGGGGGTTTTTTCATTGGCTCATTTCTGATTAATCTAATCAGTCAGTTAAGAGCGTAGGGAATTCAATGGTTCAACCTCTTTGATGGTGTCTAGGTCAAACTGATGGCGTCGTCTCTGAACTATGTGCATAGCGTAGATGACATCATCGAAGAGAGGAAACTTCTTTTGACACTGAACGTTTACTGAATTTGAAAATGTGCGTCGGTAATCTCGCCATTCACACCGTTAATCGGCAAAATATCCTGAGGACATGCTGAGAACGCGAAGATACAATCCATGGTGGTTCGAAATTGCACATATTGTCCAGGTGCCGTTACCGGAGGATCGAATGATAAACCACCTTCCATCGTCCAAGGAATGTGCATGAATATGTTGATCGGACTTGGTGTCTCTGGTATGTCGTATCCGAGTTCTCGCATGCCACTGGCTAGATTGTCAGTGCAGTTGTCGTGGTATTCGGTACAGCCTAGCAACTGGTAGCGATAATTGTCACAGGCAGCCATCAGCATATCGTGAATCCCGGGTGAAGTATCCTTCTCAACGATGACGATTGGCCGGCGGCGGTTGGTATACAACGGGTCCCCAGGACTGAAGCGCATTTTCAGCAGGGTGGCGCGGGTGTGTTCGTTGGATTGAAATTCATGCAGGTCGTGTCGATTGAAAATCCACGTATCGACCACCTGACTGCCATAGGTGTTGATGATGCGAATCGACTGACCTTTGTTTACCGGCGTTGCCTTGCCGTGTCGAGCTGGAATGACGATCTTTTCTAGCATCTGCTTGTCCTAATTTCATTAATCCGATGGGTTAGTCATAATATTCATAATATCGCCTATAATGATTGCATTAATCAAAGTCTATTTTACAAAAAAATATGCCGCCTTTCGTCGGAACCGACTTGACGGAATAATCATGATGAATCGACAGCACTGCCTCATTACTCATTTGCCGCAGGAGGTACGCCATGCCTAAACGTCCCCGCGGTTCTCGTAACGCTGACTCGATCGGTCAGCCACACAACAATTTTTTCGCCGCCCACTTCAAAAAAGCGGCGCAAGCTCAGGAGCTGCTGGCACTGTTCATGACGACAGCACAACTGGACCTGTTCGACCTGGACACGCTGACTGTAGAAACAAACACGCAGACTAGCCCGCATAATCTGCGCGGCAGTTACTCCGACCTGACACTGCGCGTGCGGCTCAAGGAAGGCCTGAATATTGTCATCTGTCTGGTTTTGGAACACAAGAGCCACCCTGATTCCAAAGCTTTGAATCAGTTACTGCGCTACATTGCAGCGTCTTATGAAGACGACGACGTAGATGCGGTTTTGCCGATCGTCATCTATAACGGCGAGGAGACTTGGACACAGCAGCAGTCGTTCTATGAGACCCGCCATGCGCATCTGCCGAAAAGTTTCCTTGACTTCAGCGGTGCCGTCCTGTTGAACTTCACCGTTATTTTCGTAAGTCTGATGGACCCGATCATCCGTCAGCGCTTGCTGTTGCTGGCGCCGAAAGAACGACTGGTGCTGCAGGTGATGATCGACATCTGGCGCGCCGGCCTGCAACAGTTCATCGGTTGGGTGCAATTGATGCGGCGCTTGCCGGTCAGGTGGCGCGGTGACTTGTTACGGAGCATTCATTTATATTTCACCTCAGTACAAAGTGAGGGTAAAATGGAAGCGATATATCGTTCATTCAAGGAACAGCAGACGGAGGATCGATACATGCAGGAAATACTAACAGAACTGGAGCAGATTCTGCCGATGACGGGCAGGGAATTGCAGATGCATGGCCGGCAGGTTGGCTTTGAAGAAGGCAAGGTCGAAGGCATCATTGAAGGGAAAGCGGAAGGCTTTGTTGAAGGTAAGGCCGAAGGTCTTATACAAGGTAAAGCGGAAGGTCGACAGGAGGCGGAAAAAAATCTTTATGAATGTGTGCGGAAATTTTTTGAGATGGGTTGGTCGAATAAGAAGGTGGCCGAGTTCACACAACTGTCAGTCGATGAAGTGCGGAAATTGAGAAATGGCACCTGATGAACCTGCGGGTAGAACCACCTGACTTGATGCCTGAGCACATAGATGCTTCTCAGTTAAATTTTACTCTCTGGACTACAATGGGTTAGATTTGAATTTTGGTGCCCGCTGTGTGCCTTGGATGCATGGTTTCCTAAACTATTCTGGGCCATAGGTCATTGGCAATTTTCTTGTGCTTGGCTAGTTCTTTCATCGGTTAGCGTCGAGGATGGTTGGTACCGCAGGTGATGAGCAATTTCTAGAGGATGAGGTTTAAGTAGTCCAATAATCGTGGCAATTGAAGGGTGTTGGTGGCCGGTGCTGACTTGCACAGAAAATTGCTGACTAGCAGACTATTATAAATCACGCCAGTGCTACTCAGAGGTAATCTGCATATGGAAGACAAATACAGCAAGAAAATACTGACGGAACTCGAGCAGATTCTTCCCATGACAGGGAGTGAGCTGATAGAGCATGGGCGGCAGATAGGTTTTGCAGAGGGGTTTAAAGAAGGTTTTGCAGAGGGTTTTCAAGAAGGTTTTCAAGAGGGTAAGGCAGCGGCTCTAGCGGAAATCAAGGCGAACGCTAAAGCGGAAGGTCGGCGGATTGGAGCCTGAATAGTGTTCCGAGAATTTGCAAAGCATTGTGTAACACGTCTTCTTGAGAGTGATCAGTCGAATGAAGAGGTGGCGGAGATTATGCAACTGGTGGCCGATAAACTCAAGAAATGAAGAAGTGTTGATGAAAATATCAGTGATGCTGATCGACAAGCTGTATTACGATGTATAAGCGAAAGGGATGAATGAAATTTACAACGCAGTTGCAGTTTGCTTTTAGCACCATTGTAATTTGCACCGGAGTTCAGTTCGGCATCCAACTGCATAGCCCTCAAACTTATTGTTATTGATTGACCTATTGACAGATAATTCCGTATGCACCGACTGAACGATCCCGTGTCGCGTAGCTTTTGCGGAAAATTCAATTGAAACGGTGTCATGCGACAGAAATTAATCGTAGCGAATTGGAAAATGAACGGTACATCGACCCTGTCGGAGTCACTTACGATTGAACTTCTGGCACGGATACGAAATTTCCAATCACCG
The DNA here is from genome assembly GCA_965116205.1 of Arenicellales bacterium. Taxonomy (GTDB): domain Bacteria; phylum Pseudomonadota; class Gammaproteobacteria; order Arenicellales; family JAJDZL01; genus JAJDZL01. The sequence continues at coordinate 2,473,141 of OZ220493.1, forward strand.
ATGGTGGTGATATGCCCACCTTTTGTTTATCTTCAACAAGTTGCAAGTCTGTTGTCTGATGCTCCAAGTGTATCGCTTGGTGCGCAAAATTGCAGCGTACATGCGAACGGTGCGCATACCGGTGAAGTATCATCCAGTATGCTTAAGGACGTGGGTTGCCAATACGTGATATGCGGCCACTCCGAAAGGCGGCAGATGTATGGGGAAACGGATGCGGAAGTCGCTGGCAAGGCGATTGCCATCGTTCAGCAGCAGATGACGCCGATCGTGTGTGTCGGTGAAACATTAGCCGACAGACGTTCGAATAGAACGCGGGGGGTTATAGAACGACAGATGGATGCGGTGCTGGAGCGGTGCGACAGTGAATGGGTTGAGCGGTTGGTGATCGCGTACGAACCAATCTGGGCCATCGGTTCAGGAAAATCTGCGGCACCGGAGCAGGCGCAGGAGGTACATCAGTTGATCCGAAGACGCCTGGGGGAACGGAATCAACGCGCCGCCGACCGTTGTAGGGTGCTCTACGGTGGCAGTGTGACTGACGAAAATGCATCGCCGATTCTTGAACAGTCGGACATTGATGGTTGCCTCGTGGGAGGGGCATCATTGCAAGCAATACAATTTACTGAAATTTGCCGGGCGGCACAAAGCTAAGTCGTAAACTATGGAATTCGTTACTAAAATACTTTTGGGATTATTTTTTGTTATTGCCATTACTCTGGTGGTATTGATTCTACTTCAAAGAGGCAAAGGTTCTGATATGGGAGCGGTTTTTGGTGGCGGCTCAAGTTCAGTATTTGGCAGCCGCGGTTCTGCTAACTTTCTCACCCGTATCACGGCGGTGCTGGCCACGCTGTTTTTTGGCATTGCTTTAGGACTGGCCTATATTTATACCGGTGCGCGGACGCCGCAGAGTGTAACCGATACGATTATCGAATCAGTGGTGGAGTCGGAAATTCCAGAAGTAGAGGTGGACACTTCTACCGATGAGGTGCCACAGGTTCCCGAGTAAACTTATCTTTCGATTAGGCCGAAGTGGTGGAATTTGGTAGACACGCCGTCTTGAGGGGGCGGTGGCGCAAGCCGTGCCGGTTCAAGTCCGGCCTTCGGCACCATTCTTTTGTTCAGTACCAGGTGGTAGGCTGATATTATCGCATGGAAAAACTAACATGCTGAGTAACTACGTTCCAATTTTGATCTTTATGGCAGTCGCCGTTGTCATGGGACTGGCCATGATGACCGCCGGCAGAATCATTGGTCCGCATCGGCCGGACCAAGAAAAACTATCACCCTATGAATGTGGCTTCGAGGCCTTTGAAGACAGTCGTATGAAATTTGATGTGCGCTATTACCTCGTCGCCATTCTGTTCATCATCTTTGATTTGGAAATTGCATTTCTTTTTCCTTGGGCGATCGCTTTGGACGAAATTGGCTTGCTTGGCTTCGTTGCCATGATGATTTTTTTAACTATCCTGGTTGTTGGATTTATTTATGAATGGATGAAGGGTGCGCTGGAATGGGAGTAACCGATGTCAATTGAAGGAGTCATGTCCCAAGGTGTGGTGACCACAACGGTGGACAAACTGGTAAACTGGGCGCGTACCGGAGCGATGTGGCCGATGACCTTCGGATTAGCTTGCTGTGCGGTGGAAATGATGCATGCTGGGGCCGCCCGGTATGACCTGGACCGGTTTGGGATCATCTTTCGTCCTAGCCCCCGTCAGTCCGATGTGATGATCGTCGCCGGGACACTCGTCAACAAAATGGCCCCGGCGCTGCGTAAAGTTTACGATCAGATGGCTGAACCGCGCTGGGTGATCTCAATGGGGTCGTGTGCTAATGGCGGTGGTTACTATCACTACTCGTACTCCGTTGTTCGAGGTTGTGACCGTATTGTACCCGTGGATGTTTATGTTCCTGGCTGTCCGCCAACTGCTGAAGCGCTGGTTTACGGCATTATTCAGCTGCAGCGCAAGATTGAACGTACCAATACCATTGCGAAATAGTCAACGGTCATGAATTCCCTGACCGAACTGGCGCAAGTGGTAGAACACCTCTTGGGCAACCGGTGTAGTCATGTTGAACAGTCTAGAGATGAACTGACCGTCACCGTACCGGCGAGTGAAATCGTCGCTGTTTGCGCGCTGTTGCGCGACACTGCCACCACTCAGTTTGAACAACTCATTGATCTTTGCGGCGTGGATTATTCGACCTACGGGCAGGAAGATCCGTCAAGAACTTGGCCGGGAAGCCGTTTTGCGGTGGTTTACCACCTACTGTCCATAAAGTACAATCGCCGCCTACGCGTAAAAGTCTTTTTGACGGAGGACACCCCGATCATTCCCTCAGTCATTGAAGTTTGGCCATGTGCCGATTGGTTTGAGCGCGAGGCTTTCGATCTGTTCGGCATTATCTTTGATGGGCATCCCGACCTTCGACGGATACTGACCGACTATGGTTTTATCGGTCACCCATTCAGAAAGGATTTCCCACTGCCCGGTTATGTAGAAATGCGCTATGACATTGATAAGGGGCGTGTTGTTTATGAACCGGTCACCATTGAACCGCGGACCCTCGTTCCGCGTGTCATTCGAGAGGATAGTTTTGGTCACCGAGATTCGTAATTACACCATGAACTTCGGTCCGCAACATCCCGCCGCACACGGGGTTCTGCGACTGGTCATGGAAATGGATGGTGAGGTGGTCGAACGCATTGACCCACACATCGGTCTGTTACACCGAGCGACAGAAAAACTGGCCGAGTCTAAACCTTTTAATCAAAGTATCGGTTACATGGACCGTCTTGATTATGTTTCCATGATGTGTAATGAACATGCATACGTAATGGCCATTGAAAAACTGTTGGGCATTAGTCCACCGATTCGTGCCCAGTATATCCGCGTGATGTTTGATGAGATTACGCGAATTTTGAATCATCTGCTGTGGCTGGGGGCGCATGCGCTTGATATTGGTGCAATGACGGTCTTTCTGTACTGCTTTCGAGAACGTGAGGATTTGATGGACTGCTACGAAGCTGCTTCGGGTGCGCGCATGCACGCCACTTACTACCGACCCGGGGGTGTATATCGAGATTTACCGGATTCAATGCCGCAGTATGAACCGTCAAAATTTCGCAGTAAAGCGAAACTGTCAGCGATCAATGCGGCCCGCCAAGGGTCTCTGCTTGATTTTATCTGGGCATTTACGGAGCGGTTTCCGGGCTGTGTTGATGACTACGAATCGCTGTTGACCGATAATCGCATCTGGAAGCAACGTACGGTGGACATCGGCATTGTGCCGCCGGAGATGGCGATAGCGCGCGGCTTTACCGGCCCCATGTTGCGCGGTTCCGGCATTACTTGGGACCTGCGCAAAAAACAGCCCTATGCGGTATACGATAAAGTCGATTTTGACATTCCTATTGGCACCAATGGTGACTGTTACGATCGTTATCTGTGTCGGGTTGAGGAGTTGCGACAATCCAATCGAATTATCCGTCAGTGTGTTGAATGGTTGCGTGATAATCCCGGCCCGGTGGTCATCAATGATGCAAAACTAATTGCGCCGCGGCGGGAAATCATGAAGCGCGATATGGAATCGCTGATTCATCATTTCAAATTGTTTACCGAAGGTTACTGTGTCAGGGAAGGTGAAGTGTATGCGGCAGTTGAAGCACCGAAAGGTGAATTCGGTATTTACCTCATCTCGGATGGAGCGAACAAACCGTATCGCCTGAAGATTCGTGCGCCGGGCTTTGTTCATCTCTCAGCGCTAAATGCAATGTGTCGGGGACACATGCTGGCAGACGTGGTGGCTGTCATCGGAACACAGGATATCGTATTTGGAGAGGTAGACCGCTGATGCTTTCATCGTCGGCATTGATCGAGATTGAAAATGAAATTGCTAAGTACCCGCATGGACAGGCCCGGGCCGCGGTGCTGGCAGCACTCAGAATCGCACAGCATGAGTATGGCTGGATCAGTGTTGACCTGATGAAGTACATCGCGCAGCTGCTCGCCATTGAGCCGGCTAAGGTAGCCGAGGTGGCCACGTTCTATACGATGTATGATCTGAACCCTGTTGGTCGATACAAAATAGCTTTGTGTACCAACGTTTCCTGCGCCTTGCGAGGGTCCGCGGCAGTGGCGGATCACCTGATGCAGAAACTCAACATTCAATTTGGTGAGACGACAGCAGATGAGAAATTTACGCTACAGGAAGTTGAGTGTCTGGCGGCCTGTGGTGGTGCACCGGCGGCAATGATCGGTACTGAATACTTCGAGAATCTAACGGCGCAGCGAATTGACGAAATTCTGGAGACGCTAGACTAATGAAGGGTGAACAGGTTAGAGTCTGTCTACCGCAACCTGGACTTGACAAGCCATGGACACTCGCCGCGTATCGAAGTGTTGGTGGTTACGAGGCGCTGATGCGGATATTGAATGACAAGGTTTCGCCAGACGACATTATCAATGAGATTAAGGCTTCCGGTCTCCGAGGGCGTGGTGGAGCGGGATTTCCTACCGGCTTGAAATGGAGTTTCATGCCACGCAACGTGCCTGGCCAGAAGTACCTGGTCTGTAATTCGGATGAAGGTGAACCGGGTACGTTTAAAGATCGGGATATCATTCGCTATAACCCACATGCGCTGATCGAAGGAATGATTATTGGTGGGTACGCGATGGGTGCCACAGTCGGTTACAACTACATGCGTGGTGAATTTCTAGAACCCTATCGTCGTATAGAGCAGGCTATGCGAGAGGCGCGCGAAGCCAATCTATTGGGTAAGAATATTCTGAACAGCGGCGTTGATTTTGAATTGTATTCCCATCTGGGTGCTGGTGCGTATATCTGCGGAGAGGAAACCGGGTTGTTGGAATCACTTGAAGGCAAAAGCGGGCAACCGCGTTATAAACCGCCATTTCCAGCCCAGTTTGGTGCATTCGGTCGACCGACCACCATCAACAACACAGAAACTCTGGCTTCGGTACCGCGCATTATGCGTGAGGGTGCCGATTGGTTTGTCGGACTCGGACCGGACAACAATGCCGGAACCAAAATCTTTTCGGTTTCCGGGCATGTCAATCAACCAGGAAACTATGAAGTGCCACTTGGTACGCCATTTACGGTGTTACTAGATATGGCAGGCGGTATGCTGAACGACAAAAAACTCAAGGCTGTCATTCCGGGAGGTTCATCGGTACCGGTGTTGCCGGCTGACATCATGATGAATTGCAATATGGACTACGACTCACTACAGGAAGCCGGTTCGCTGTTGGGTGCCGGGTCTGTCATCGTTATGGATGAGACGACCTGCATGGTGCGGATGCTTGAGCGCATCGCGTACTTTTACTGGGAAGAATCATGTGGTCAATGTACACCCTGTCGAGAAGGCACCGGTTGGTTGTACCGGATGGTCAAGCGAATTCGACTCGGGCATGCACGATTCGAAGAGATTGACCAGCTGCTGGACGTCGCCAATCGCATAGAAGGCCGAACTATTTGTGCGCTAGGTGATGCCGCAGCTTGGCCAGTGCAAGGGTTTTTGAAGCACTTTCGACATGAATTTGAAGCTAAACTCGACATCCGGAGTCAGGCAGCCTGAGGAGAGCTGATGTCTGAACAGTCCATGCTCAATATTGAAATTGATGGTCAGGTACTGAAGGCCGCACCCGGTTCAATGGTGATTCAGGTGGCGGATCAAGCCGGGATTTATATTCCGCGGTTCTGTTATCACGAAAAACTGTCAGTTGCAGCCAATTGCCGCATGTGCCTGGTGGAAGTCGAAAAAGCACCCAAACCATTACCGGCTTGTGCGACGCCGGTGATGGATGGCATGATAGTCAAGACTCGGTCAGCGGTAGCAGTCGATGCACAAAAAGATACATTAGAATTTTTGTTGATCAATCATCCGCTGGATTGTCCAATCTGCGATCAGGGAGGTGAGTGCCCACTACAAGATCAGTCTGTTGGTTATGGTGGACATCTTTCGCGGTTTGAAGAGAAAAAGCGTGTCGTGGCCGATCACGACATCGGACCATTGATCGAAACAGAGATGACTCGCTGTATTCACTGTACCCGATGCGTGAGATTTGGAGAGGAGATTGCTGGCGTGATGGAGCTTGGCATCACCGGGCGTAGCGAGCATCTGAAAATCAATACTTTTTTTGGCAGTACTGTTGATTCTGAAGTGTCCGGTAACATGATCGATCTTTGTCCAGTCGGGGCACTGACTTCCAAGCCATATCGCTTTTCCGCCCGTGCTTGGGAATTGATCAATCACGAATCCGTGAGTCCTCATGACTGCGTGGGTACCAACATCAACATTCAGACACTGCGCGGTGAGGTCAAACGGGTGTTGCCTAGACTCAATGAGTCCATTAACGAGTGTTGGCTAGCCGACCGAGACCGCTATAGTTACGAAGCAGTCAGCCCGCAACACCGGTTGACTCAACCGATGTTGCGTACCGAATCCGGATTGTCGCCCGTCAGTTGGGAAGCGGCGCTTCAAGCGGTAGTGCAAGGCATGCAGACAGTCATTGACGAGTGTGGTGCTGATGCCGTCGGCGCTCTGGTTGCACCAACGGCGAGTTTCGAGGAATTCTATCTGCTACAGAAACTTTTTCGAGCGTTGGGTTCAAACAACATTGACCATCGCTTGCGACAGATTGACTTTTCCGGTGATGCGCAAGCCGCGCTTTATCCCAGTACAAGTTTGGCGATTGAACACTTGTCGACTTGTCGGAACGTTCTACTAGTAGGTTCCAATATCCGCAAAGAACAACCGATCCTTGGTTTGCGTCTGCGAGAAGCTTGGCGAAACGATGCGAAAATTTCAGCCATCGGTTCGATGGATTGGTCATTGAATTTCGAGCTTGACGCTCAGTCGATTGTGGCACCGAGCCTGATACCTTATGTTCTTGCTCAGGTTCTGGTGGAAGTTTGCAAGTTGCACAATGTACCAGTTCCGACAGATCTCACCGGAGAATTTCTTAAAGATGCGAGTGAGTACTCCGGTCACGAAGATTGCCAGAAAATTGCTGCACTGCTTTACGAGCCGGAAGGTGACGCGCTCATCGTATTGGGGCACTCGGCGATTGCGCATTCCATGTTCAGTTGTATCGAACATCTCGCCAGACACATTGCCAAGCTGACCGAGTCTCATATTGCCATTTTGCCGCCGGCTAACAGTGTTGCCGGTTGGCTGGCTGGTTGTCTGCCACATCGCCTAGCCAACGGCGTGGCAAGCGACTCACCGGGGCTGAATGCGCGCCAAATGATTCACCATCCGCGTACTGCGTATGTCTTATATGACATTGAACCGACAAAAGATCTGGCCGATGGACTTCTTGCTGAGGAAGCCATCGGAAGTGCGCGCTTCGTCGTCAGTCTACAGTCTTTTGCCGAGGTGCCCAATTTCGTTGATGTCGTGTTACCCATCGTACCGTTTACGGAAAATGCCGGCACCTTCATCAATTGTGAGGGACGCATGCAGCAAACAGTTGCCGCCGTAGCACCCATGGGGGAAGCGCGGCCAGGGTGGAAAATCATGCGCGTGCTGGGCAACTTGTTTGGGGTACCGGGATTTGATCAGGTCGTGTTGAGCGACGTCCTTGAGGAGGCAGCCCCTAGTATTGAAACGGACAATCGGGCACCCTCAGAACATAATGGGGCAGTGCCCTGCATACGGCAGAAGTCATCGGGTCAGGAAGGGATTTTTGAATTGATATCAGATCCTCAAATTTATGCGGTGGATGCGACGGTACGGCGAGCGGACGCGTTGCAGGCCACGGTTGATGCGAAAGCAGCAGGTGTTGGGATTCATCCGGATGATCTTGACGGGCTGGATATGGCCGATGGCACTGCGGTGGTTTTGCGCCACGACCTGCATGCCATCCACACAAAAGTTGTTGCTGATGCGCGGGTGGCGCGCGGCTGTGTTTATTTTCCTGCAGGTAGTTCGTTGGGGCCATCAGCAGCCATGGGTGCTGAGGTTCGAATTGAGAATGGGGTGCAGGTCGAACGATGAACTGGTTGTTGACAACTTGGGCCAGTTTGCCTTTTGGATTACAGGTGACTCTCGAAAATCTCATCAAGATTGTTGCCATTTTGGTGCCGCTACTGTTATGCGTCGCATTTATGACTTATGCGGAGCGCAAAGTCATTGGGTACATACAGGTTCGCATCGGCCCCAACCGCGTTGGACCGAAAGGACTGCTGCAGCCGATCGCTGATTTTCTGAAACTGATGCTCAAAGAAGTCGTTGTGCCAAGCAATGCCAATCGATTTCTCTTTCTGTCGGCACCGATTCTATCGCTCGCACCGGCCTTGGCCGCGTGGGCGGTTATTCCCTTTACCGAAGACTTGGTGCTAGCCAACTTGGACGCAGGGCTGCTCTATATTCTGGCGATGACCTCACTCGGGGTCTATGGTGTCATTGTCGCTGGGTGGGCATCTAACTCCAAATATGCTTTTTTAGGAGCAATGCGGTCTGCGGCGCAGATTGTCGCCTATGAAATCGCCATGGGGTTTGCGCTAGTCGGTTTGCTGATGGCGGCCGGTAGTCTGAATCTGGTACAGATCGTTCAGGCGCAGTCTGGTGGACTTCATCAATGGTATATCTGGCCGCTATTGCCATTGTTTCTGGTGTACTTCATTGCCGGAGTCGCGGAGACCAATCGGGCGCCATTCGATGTGGCAGAAGGTGAGTCGGAGATTGTTGCCGGATTTCACGTCGAGTATTCAGGCGTGTCATTCGCGGTATTTTTCATGGCCGAATATGCCAACATGGTTCTTATTGCGACACTGGCGGCGATTATGTTCTTAGGGGGGTGGCAAGCACCATTTGAAGTCGCGCCGCTGACTTGGGTACCACCATTTTTCTGGTTGTTTGGAAAAGTCGCGCTCCTGCTGTTCGTTTTCCTCTGGTTACGGGCCACGTTTCCGCGGTATCGTTATGATCAGATCATGCGGCTCGGGTGGAAAGTGTTTATTCCGGTCACTTTGGTATGGATTGCGCTGATCGGCATCGTTCGCTTCCTTACCCCTTATGGTTTCATTTTTCGGTAAGTCAGATGGATACATTGAAAAACTGGATTAAGCGACACTGCCGAACTTTTCTGTTACTGGAACTGGTTAAAGGCCTAAGCATTACCGGGCGACATCTGTTCAAGCGAAAATTCACGATCCAGTATCCAGAAGAAAAAACACCTAAATCGCCACGCTTTCGCGGCCTACATGCGCTGCGTCGATATCCCAATGGGGAAGAACGCTGCATTGCTTGTAAGTTATGTGAGGCGGTCTGTCCGGCTTTAGCGATAACGATTGAGTCAGAGGAAAGGGCCGATGGCACGCGGCGCACGACGCGTTATGACATTGATTTATTCAAGTGTATCTATTGTGGATTCTGTGAGGAAGCCTGTCCAGTTGATTCGATCGTCGAAACCGACATTCATGAATTTCATTTTGAAACGCGCGGTGACAACATCATGACCAAGGATTTGCTGTTGGCAGTGGGTGATCAATATGAAGAGCGGATTGCCAAGGCTCGACAGGCGGATGCTAATTTTCGCTGAACTGTGCGTATGACGTTTTTGGATTTCGCCTTTTACGCGTTTTCGACGGTGCTTGTGTTTGCCGCGTTTATGGTGGTGACGATTCGCAATCCGGTGCGGGCTGCACTGTTTCTAGTGCTTGCTTTCTTCAGTGCCGCGTGTTTGTGGATGACACTTGAAGCTGAGTTCCTGGCGATTGTCCTTGTCTTGGTTTATGTTGGTGCCGTGATGGTGTTATTCCTGTTTGTAGTGATGATGTTGGACATCAATTTGGTGCAGATGCGTGAAGGTTTTGGGAAATACCTACCGGTGGGCAGTTTGGTTGCGCTGCTGCTGGTGGTGGAGATGATCATCGTCTTGAATGCGGCGGTGTTCAATGCCGATTCCATGCCACGGCCGGCCGGCAAACCGGCGGATTACAGCAATACTCAGGCGCTGGGTGAAGTGCTTTATACACAGTTCATCTATCCATTCGAGATTGCGGCGATTATTCTGCTGGTGGCCATCGTCTCAGCCATCACCCTGACGTTACGCCGGCGCCCGGAGACTCGCTATCAGAAACCGGCCCGGCAGGTACAGGTCAGCAAAGCGGATCGATTGCGGGTGATATCTATGAAGCCTGAAAAAGGCCATACCGAAACGCCGGGAGTGGATACCGAATGATCACGTTGACTCACTATCTGGTGGTGGCGGCGATTCTGTTTGCCATCGCTGTTGTCGGTATTTTTCTCAATCGGAAAAATGTGGTTATTCTTTTAATGGCAATTGAGCTGTTGTTACTGGCAGTGAACATCAATTTCGTGGCATTTTCCCATTATCTGCAGGACATAGCCGGTCAGGTTTTTGTCTTTTTCATTCTGACCGTTGCGGCCGCTGAAGCGGCCATCGGGTTAGCCATTCTTATCGTATTATTCAGGAATCGTCAAACCATCAACGTGGATGACTTAAACCGGTTGAGTGGATGAAGCAGTTTCAGAATCTGGTATTGGCATGCTCCTGATCTATACTTTGATTCCAGTCAGTTGTCTGCTGGCAGCGATGATTGCCGGATTGAGTGGTCATGTGATCGGTCGCACTGCCACCCATCGTGTGGCAATTACCGGTGTCGCGATCAGTTTCATTTTGTCAGTGTATGTACTGATGGATGTGTTTCAGGGTGGGTACTTTGATGGCATGCTCTACACTTGGGGTACTAGCGGGCTGCTCACCTTTCAGATTGGCTTTCTGATTGATGAGCTCTCGGCATCGATGGCAGTCGTCGTGACGTTCGTTTCACTGATGGTGCATATCTATACGATCGGGTATATGCAAGAAGATCCCGGTTATCAGCGCTTTTACTGTTACATTGCATTGTTTACCTTTGCGATGTTGATGCTGGTGATGTCGAACAATTTCCTCCAGTTGTTCTTCGGCTGGGAAGGTGTTGGCGTGGTTTCCTACCTGTTAATCGGCTTCTGGTTTGATCGAGATTCAGCCATCTACGCCAATATGAAGGCGTTTTTGGTCAACCGAATTGGCGATTTCGGCTTCATTTTGGCCATCGCAGCTATTGCTTATGTATTTAGCTCGTTGCATTACTCAGAAGTGTTCTCCCAGGCGCCAGCGGTAGCCAATATGACAGTTGAGGCATTTGATGGTGTGAACTGGCAGTGGCTGACGATTATTTCACTGTTACTGTTCGTTGGTGCCATGGGTAAATCGGCGCAAGTACCCCTTCATGTATGGCTGCCGGATTCGATGGAAGGTCCGACGCCGATTTCAGCACTGATTCATGCGGCGACCATGGTGACGGCTGGAATATTCATGGTGGCGAGAATGTCACCACTCTTTGAATTTTCAAATATTGCATTGACCGTGGTGATGATCGTTGGCGCGACCACCGCACTGTTGATGGCGCTGATCGGACTGGTGCAAAATGATATCAAGCGGATCGTTGCTTACTCGACACTGTCCCAGCTAGGCTATATGACGGTGGCACTAGGTGCATCGGCTTACGCGGCCGGTATGTTTCATCTGACGACGCACGCTTTTTTCAAGGCGCTGCTGTTCTTGGCGGCCGGGTCAGTGATAGTTGCGTTGCATCATCAACAGGATATTCGACATATGGGTGGATTACGGAAAATCATGCCCATTACGTATTGGACTGCATTGTTAGGTTCACTCGCGTTGGCTGGGTTGCCGCCGTTTTCAGGCTATTTTTCCAAAGATGCGATTATTGAAGCGGTACATGTCAGTACCTTGCCAGGCAGTGGTTTTGCCTATTTTGCGACCCTGTTGGGGGTTTTCATAACGGCTCTGTATTCATTCCGTATGCTATTTGTGGTGTTTCATGGTAAACCCCGTATGTCACAAGATCAGTTGCATCATGCCAAGGAGTCACCGTGGGTCATTACCTTACCGCTGGTGGTGCTTGCGGTGCCATCGGTCATCTTTGGGTATATTTTCGCCGTACCCATACTGTATGGTGAGTTTTACGGAAACTCAATTTCCGTTTGGGCTGAGCACGATGCGCTGGCGCGGGTGGCGAGTCATCTCGGCGGGGCGGAAGGCAGTATTTCGGCATTGGGCATGATTATTCATGGTTTTTATTCTCTGCCTTTGTGGTTTACACTGGCAGGTATATTCATCGCCTGGTGGTGTTATATTCAAAAACCTGACTGGCCGGCGCGTTTGAAAACGCGATTTAACCTACTCTGGCTGGTTTTAGATCGCAAATATGGTTTTGACGAATTCAATGAAATCGTCATTGCTGGCGGCACCCGAGGGATGGGTAACCTGCTGTGGAAATTCATGGATGTGCGAGTCATTGATGGCATCATTGTTAACGGACTGGCGAAGTCGGTCAAACAGCTTTCGACGCGCGTTCGTTCGATGCAGAGTGGTTATGTTTATCACTACGCATTTACGATGATTATCGGGCTTTTGGCACTAATGACCTGGTATCTAGCCAGTTAGTCCATCGCTGAGATCGAAACGATGTTTCCCTGGTTGAGTTCGCTCATCTGGTTGCCGATCGTCGGTGGCGCTGCGGTGTTAATGGTTGGGCGAATTGAGAGTACGAAAGCAGTTCGTTGGCTGGCTTTGAGTACATCGCTGGTGGCATTTGTGCTGAGTGTTGGTGTTTATGGATTATTTGATACGACAAGTGCAAATTTTCAGTTCGCTGAGCATGCTGAATGGGTGGCAGCGTTTAACATCAACTATGCACTTGGCGTTGATGGCATTTCACTACCCCTGATCCTACTGACGACTTTCCTAACAGTGCTAGTGGTGATTGCCGGGTGGAGAGTGATTCAGTATCGCGTTGCCCATTACCTAGCAGCATTTCTCATACTGGAAGGTTTGATGATCGGTGTTTTCTGTGCGCTAGATGCAGTACTGTTCTACGTTTTCTGGGAGGGTATGCTGATACCGATGTTTCTGATCATTGGTATCTGGGGTGGTGAGAATCGAGTTTATGCGACGATCAAATTTTTCCTGTATACGCTACTCGGTTCACTCCTCATGCTGGTGGCTTTGCTTTATCTTTACAACATCAGTGCATCATCATTCAGCATTGTTGACTGGCAAGCATTGCCGACGATTGGTTACACTACTCAGATTCTGCTTTTCTTAGCGTTTTTTTCAGCCTTTGCCGTTAAAGTTCCGATGGTGCCGGTCCACACCTGGTTACCGGATGCGCATGTTGAAGCGCCAACTGGTGGGTCGGTCATCTTGGCCGCCGTGATGTTGAAAATGGGTGCTTATGGATTCTTGCGCTTTGTGTTACCTATTCTTCCTGATGCATCTCATGCACTGGCTGGCGCGATGATTTTTCTTTCGTTAGTTGCCGTGGTCTACATTGCACTGGTAGCATTGGCACAGACAGATATGAAGAAACTGATTGCGTATTCATCCATTTCACACATGGGGTTTGTAACACTTGGTTTTTTTGTCTTCAATGCGCAGGGCATTGAAGGTGGTATTGTACAGATGATTTCGCATGGATTCGTTTCGGGTGCATTGTTTCTCTGCGTCGGCGTACTTTATGATAGACTGCACTCTAGAAAACTGGAAACTTATGGTGGTGTGGCACATCGCATGCCGGTCTTTGCGGCACTGATGATGGTATTTACCTTAGCCAATGTGGGGTTGCCAGGAACATCAGGGTTTGTCGGTGAGGTACTGGTGATTATTGGTGCATTTCAGGAGAATGCGCTGTATGCTGGTATTGCGGCTTTGACTCTGATTCTCGGTGCGGCATATACACTTCGGTTGTATAAGCGAGTCATTTATGGCAAAATCGTCAATGAAGCAGTGGCCACACTCACCGACCTTAACCCACAGGAAAAAATAACGCTGGGATTGATTGCGATTTTCGTGTTGCTGCTGGGCGTTTGGCCATTTCCCCTGCTGGAAATCATGCATCTCTCGGTTGAGAAACTGTTAGAACAGGTAGCCGTTTCAAAGCTGAATTAGGTTGATTGCACGACGCACTGAACATGGACTAAAGATTAACGTATCGAAAACTAATTCATCACTTGTCTGGTTGCCTTGATATGTGAGGCGAGGATGTTGAACTTCAGGGATGATAATTCGGGTGCATTTCTCAGATGTAACTGTTACACAGTTATTGCACCTACGTAATATGGGAAACTAATAAACTATGAAGTTGAACACGTAGAACTTATGGTAGGGAAAGCTGTTGTGAAAAAAGAAATGAATAATGTTGAGATGAGTTTTTCACCGGTGCCGACTGATGTACTGAGCGCAAGACGAAAAGATGGTCTCACTCCTGAACTTAAGGATTGGGGTGTTGATTCGGAATATGGAATGTTGCGCGACGTGTTGCTCGGTTCAGCCGACTGTTTTCGTTGGATGGGTGAAGAAAACTTGCAATACAGTTCAATCTGTCGAGCTGCCGACCGGGGAGGTCAGCGATTTGACCGGGATGTTGCATTGCGACAGCATGCCGAGTTGACCGAAGCATACGAGTTAGCCGGTGTTACGGTTCACAGCTTACCGGCCGATGATTACACACCTTATCAGGTTTTCTCACGCGACTCAAATTTCATGACTCCTTTCGGTGCCGTGGTCTGTCAATTGGCGAATCCAAGACGGCGGGGGGAATACGCTGCGGTCCTTCAATTTTATCTGTCGAATGACATTCCAGTCTATGACTTGGTGAGCGCGGGTAATTTTGAGGGTGGTGATTTCAACATTATTGAACCCGATGCGGTATTGATTGGCTACACCGACCATCGCAGTGAGGCGCGCGCCGCCAAACAGGTTGGTGGTTGGATGGAAAATGAAGGTTGGGAAGTCAAATATGCTCCCATTGATGAGTTTTATGTACACATTGATATCATGGTTTGTATGGTTGCAGAAAAATGTGCTGCGGTCTGTCTTGATACGACTCCTGAGGATGTTCAACGCTGGCTCAGGAGTAAAAACATTGAGATGATACCGGTCAGTTTTCCGGATACGATGAATCTCGCCTGTAATGTTGTTGCATTGGGTAATGATCGAGTGATATCGACCGCGTCGGCCACTGATTTGAATGGAAAACTGCGGGCGATGGGATTCGAGGTATATGCTCCGGAACTGTCCATGTTTACCGATGCAGGTGGTGGCGTGCACTGTATGGCCCAACCGCTCAGA
Source organism: Arenicellales bacterium (assembly GCA_965116205.1). Taxonomy (GTDB): domain Bacteria; phylum Pseudomonadota; class Gammaproteobacteria; order Arenicellales; family JAJDZL01; genus JAJDZL01. The sequence goes on from OZ220493.1 coordinate 2,488,332, forward strand.
CGAGATCGCGTGAAATCTTGATGCGTCGGAGAAACGACAGATTTCCTACATGGCGCTCAGGTATGGGATATTGCGTGATGTTGGCTCTTTCAGACTCCCATGAATTGTTCTGATCTCAACTCGAAATAGTGATTTGTGATGCTTGGTGAGAGTATTGGCTACTTCAAGAAGTTCACAAACATTTGATTTCTGTCGATTATTACACGAGTCTGAAAGTAGTCGTCGGTTGACCCTTATTGTCCAATGTAATGATCGGACTTGATCTGGATTCAGTGAAGGCCTTAGCCGGGGTCAAGTGATGAGTCGAACCGAGTCCATGCGGCGACAGTAGGCGAATGGGCAACGTGTCAGTTCGAAACTTCCGTCGAATGACATCAATTGTCTGAGCCGACTGTCTCAGATCGATTAGTCATTTTCTGTTCATGTGTTCCTCTGGCTTTAGAATAACGATCGGATACGTCAATCACGGCAGCACTGAGTATGAGGGTGACACCAATCATTTCTTTCCAACCAAATGGCTCACCCGATAATAGCGCGGCTGTCGCCACACCAAAAACAATTTCAGTCATTAACAGTATTCCCACCCGTGCCGGCGTGAGTCTCTGTGCGCCCCAGAAAATCATGTACATTGAGGGCAGGTATGCGGCGATGAATACCAACAGCCAAAATAGTGCAGCTTTAATGGTCATCATACTGGGTACTGTTGCACGGTCCGCCAGTGGCAGAACAATGAACAGCGCGGCAAATATCGTGCCACCGATGTAGAAAGCACCAACCTGTTCCCAGACTGCCGCTTGACGATCGACATTAATACGTAGCATTGCAACCGACCAGAGGAGGCCGGATAGCAGGGCAAGACAATCGCCGAGATTGGAAATTTTTGGCATGCCATCATTGATGCCAAGAATGACGGTGAGCCCGGTCAAGCCGGAAATGACTGCAATTATTCGATAACGGGATATCCGCTGTTGAAGGAATAGATGGTCAATAAAGGTGCTCCAGACCGGTGTCAGGTAAAACAGCAACACGGTTTTGATTACCTCGGTCAGTGTTAATGAGACGGCGTAGAAGATGATGCACATGCCGGTCAACAGGCCGGTGATTATGATATTCCAAGGCAACCGCCTGGTAGCCATCCACTGCTTTATGAACAAAATTACAAATATCAACGCGGTCACACCCAAAGCAATAAAGGAGGACCATGCGGCAGTCATACCGATTTCGTCCAGTCGTCGAATCGGAATCCAGTAAGTGCCCCAGATAGCACCCGCCATGGTGACTGCGATGCTTGGGGCCAGTATTGAATTGGCTCTCATCTAGGTGGAATTAGTAGGATCTTGAAATATCATTGATTTGCGATGATAGATGGCTTCAATACAGAAGAATGTCAACATTTTTTGAGCTGAAAATTCTGCCGTATTGCTATCACCGATCACATTATCAAAATAAGAAAAATTACGCAAAAACTGATCCGTGCAGATGATCTGACAAAAGTATCAAGCACTTGGTGATAGTTGTGTTCGCTATTTTATTCAGTCTAGAAATCTGATACGACGATCCGCTCGGCAATGACTGTCAAGGTCAAGTGAAGAGTAGTCGAGATTAAATCCACCTCGCCATCTGCCCAGGGGTTCGGAAATATCTTAAGCTTCGGTATTGATGGGGTACAACTGACTGAAATTTATCTATTCATATTCCAGTTGCTGGCGAACGCTACCACAATACTAGAAGCAACTTTACTACTCATTCTACATAGGAAGGAATGCACTCATCGAAATACTCATGGTAGCAGTTTGACGCGCCACATGCTTTCGAATGCACCCTGAATTCAATGATTTCCAATCACGCAGCTATGTTGATTAGCGGTGATAATGGATTGGGAAGCGAGAGTTGCCTTCCAAGTTCTTGTTGGCTCAGTCTGCTTCCACCTGCATCGCCATTACGTTGCGATCTTCGCTGTTGAACAACACGGCTAGCAGATGAATCTTCTCCCGGCGATTGCGATACTTGTCTGCATAACGTCCTTGTCGAATTTGTTCGATCGCCACCATGGCTTCCGTTTCTACATCTGCTTTCTGTACCATTTTAAACTCCAGTACGAACACCTGACTGTCATGCAACAGCACTAGGTCTGAACGCCCCAAACTTGATGATTCCTCACCAATGATGTCAAGGCCTATGGCACTGAAACAGGCATAGATCATACCAGCATAGTATCCCTCATAGTGATGCATACCGCTGTGGGTATACCACTGGTTCGGTATCGCTGAAAAAAATGAGTGCAATTCCATTTCGAACTCATCAAACTCGTTAGTAGCCAAAAATCGCGCCATGTTCCGGCCCCGTTTCAGGGCGTTAGGTAGGTCACTACTAACTGCATCCACCAACTCTCGGTTAAGACTCAGTCGCACTTCTTGGTTGGGATAATCTAACCGGTAATAGATCCCGTCAGGTTGTTCTTTCTGATTCTTAATCGTCAGATAGCCACACTGGAACAGCAATGGATTGAGGCGAATCCTCTCAATTTCGAATCTAGATAGTTCGGCCCGGCCTATTTCCAAGTTCTCCAGATCTAGGGTGTTGAGTACACCTTCAACCATCATCCGGTAGAGAAAGCGAGGTGTGCCGGTTTCATACCAATAGGGTTGGAACAGTCTTTTTTTGAACAGTAGTAGAATGTCGTAGGGGTTGTACACCTTGTCGGAACCCAACCAGTCGTAGCCGTTATACCACCGCTGCATATCGCTCCGGTTTAATCCTTCGAGTTCCGGCGCGAACACCGTGTCAATGTCTTTATCCGTATAACCACAGATGGTGGCAAACTCGGGGTCCAAACTGATGTCTTCAAGATTGTTCATGCCGGAGAACAGACTCACTTTGGAATACATGCTGATGCCGGTGACGAAAACGAATCGTACGAGATCATCACAGTCTTTAATTATTCCGTACAAACCGTGTAGGCATTTTCGGTTGTTCTCTGCCTGTTGCGGGTTTTCAAGCAGGTCCAGTATCGGCTTGTCGTATTCGTCCACCAGTACCACTACCTGTTCACCCGTAGCTTCATAAAGGTTGGATATCACTTCCTGTAGGCGTTCATCGCCATCGCCGGAGGATGAAGAAGGTTTGAGGCCGGCAAACTTTTCCTGTACGGTGAGTTGTCTATTGATGTGACGGTTCAGCTTGTGGGGCTTGTAGTAACTGCCGCCGAAACTGAGCCGTATCACTGGATGTTTTGTACTCCAGTCCCAGTGGTCGTGAATATACAATCCTTGAAACAGTTCTTCATTCCCTTCAAACAGTTCTTTCAGGGTGGAGAGCAGCAAAGATTTTCCGAACCGTCGGGGGCGTGACAGGAAATAGTATTTCCCGTCATCAAGCAGCTGTTTTATGTGACGTGTCTTGTCCACATAGTAACAGCCCTTGTTTCGAAGCTCTTTGAAGGAAGCGAGTCCGGTAGGCAGTTTGCGTTTGCTCATTGTTCTTGTTCACTAGGAGCGATACTTCTAACATTGTAATTCAAAGAAGAACTGATACTCTTGTGTTCATTTCAATATTGGAGAGTTCCTTGTCAATACGAAACTGCTATTCCTACGCATGTGACCATTCTCCAAGGTTGAGAACACCCTCTTGATGTACATGCCTTTGGGGGCGTAAATCACCTCGAAAATCAAATCTCTATCAATGGCTCGTGAAATGCTGGAATTCTGCATGTTCCCGCGCCACTATTCTCCATTGAGATGTGATGAGGTAGCCGGCAAAGTCAGCGAAGGTAGGAATTGATTGGTAGGTACGTGTTAGTCTGCACGTGCAAACATGGTGGTAGGATGAAAGCGGTGAGTATTGAACTGACCTGCACATAACTCTAATTGAAACATTTTTATCCAACCATATCAGATTGACTTAGACTTAATACCGATTTCATTTCACCAGCTTCAATCTATGCAAATCTTCTTCACTCCACTCAGTTTGTTCGATTAATTTTTTCAGTAATTTTGCTCCATGGGTTTTTTGTGGATGAAATGTATAGAAATTACTCGGGTTGGATTTGATTTCTTATACGTTTGTATTGCTCCTCTAGTATTCTGTTGTTTCCATCCATCTTTTTCCAAAGCGTGTATGAGTTGTTTAGCAGTTTTGTTCTTCAGTTGATCCCATATATTCTTATTCACAGGTTCATTCTCAGGCCAGTGTCATTGAGTCTTCTATTACAGACCCCAAGAACTTTCTACCCTGAATTTTGTAATCTGATTCCGAAAACTGAGGCTTGTCAGCAATAAGTGTCTGGGGAAGTGGTATGTTGTTTCTTAGCATTGTTTCAAGATGAAGTAAGATTGCTTCCCTTAAGAGTTCTTTAGTTTCTTCCTTGGTATCTCACTCTACAAGAACTCCATCTAATTCAGGACTCCATCCAAAGAAATTGTCATCATCTGGTTCAACGACAAGTCTGATTCTAATACTAGATTGCGTCATATTCTATACCCCTAGAGAAGATTTTGGTTTTTACTTCAATTCAATTTCAATCAGAAAGATGCAATGAAGTTGGATGTTGAGAGTTAAGTGTTTAAGGATTGAAAAATCGAATAAATTCTCATTTCATGCTTTCAGTATACTGGATTAGTAATATGAATTTGGGGTGTATTCACTTTGGTTCGTTGCGAGTCTCAATGGATATATTCCCGCGCCGGCATAGCTGGCAAATGGTTCTGCGTCGGAACTATTTATAAGAATTTATGGGGGAAGTGCTGAACTATCCCATTGTTCGAGTTTCCGATTCATTTCTGGTTTCTAGGTAACCTGACATGAGAAAACCAAACTCAGTGACATGAAAAATATTTGAATGGTCGTCTCAATTCAACTGACAACAAGTTCATTCGATTTGATCTGGTAATCTATAACTCGTACTTCTTCCTCTGCCGGAGTTTTGAATAAAGATGCCACGCTCTTTCAAGATCTGAATATCACGCAGTGCCGTGTCTTTTGAACATTTTACAAGTCTGGAGTATTTCGAAGTGTTCATATAACCGGTGAAATCATCCGCTAGCATTCGATTGATGATCAGACGTTGACGTTCATTGATGGAGTATCGATTGATTCTCTGCCAGAGTCGTGCTTTGAAGAGAACACCATCAAGAGTAATTTCTGCAGTGGATATCGCTCGGTTCAGACAGCTCAAATACCAGTTCAGCCAGTCAGTGATCTGCGGCGAAGCGCGTTGCTGTTTTTCCAGTTGACGGTAATATTCCTGACGTTCGGATTCAATCTGTGTCGATAGACTGTAGAAACGGTCTGCCATACCGTCGGCATGCGCCAGCGCCATATCTCCGATGGCTCTGGCGATACGGCCATTTCCATCTTCAAATGGATGAATACTCACAAACCACAGGTGAGCAATACCTGATTTAAGCACCGTATCTATGTCTTTGTCATCATTAAACCAATTTAGAAACAATTGCATTTCCTGTTCTAGCCGGTCTGCACTGGGCGCTTCGAAGTGAATATTTTCACGACCGATAGGGCCGGAGACAACTTGCATGGGTCCGGCATTCATAGTGCGCCATCCACCAACTGTAATTTGATGCATACCACTGCGTCCCGTCGGAAAGAGTGCCGCATGCCAGTTAAACAACCGTTCGGCGGTCAGAGACTCCGAAAAATTCTGTGTTATATCAAGCTCTATTTCAACAGCACCATCTACATCAGGACTAGCTGATAAATATTCTGTGCTTTGAATTCCTAATTTTTTCGAAATAGATGATCGAACTTCAGCAACATTGAGTTTTTCACCTTCAATAGCAAAAGATTTGACAATGTCGTTAGTAAGAGTGATAACACTGGCTTCGCGTCTGAACTCAAATCCAAGTCCCTCCATTCTTCCGAGCAGACGACCTTGGCGATGACGGACTTCAGCCAATTGAAAGGCAAGGACTTCGGCATCCCATGTAAAGGCTGGCCAATTTTCGTGTTGGTGTATCCACATGTTAATCACCGCAAAATACAAGGTGATTATAGGTTTTATTCACCGCAATTTGAAAAAATCTCGCTTATACATTTCAGCTATAATAATAAATTCAATGACGACCTCAATTTATCTGAACAATTACAAATGAAATCAGACCTTTCACCGACTGATCTATCCTCCGCTCTCAGGGATTTGTCGGAAATAGAGCAAGCCGCCATTGAAGAAAATGACAAAATACCATCTAAAATTGCAAGACGAAACGCTTTACGATTACTGCGAGTGATGTACGATTACTCGCCGCAGTGTTATCAGGTGTATCCGTTGCATGATGGTGAGGTCACCATTGATGCACCTGGAGGTGTACGACAGGTCCGTTGCTGTGGTGTGTGAATCGAATGGTAGCGTTTTGTGCATGGCAAATTTTTTCGGACGTAGGCGTTATGCTCGATATTCCGATGCCAGCTCTCTACCGGACAAGTTTATGTACGAAGCATTGAGTGAACTACGATGGAGGGAGTCTGGTTCGATTTGAACCTAACAGAAACCATAAAGCCAAACGAATGCCTTGGCGAGGAGTTTTTTTCAAATAGAGATACGCAAAAAGGGTGGCAGACTAGTCGAGGCTTGATACGAAACTCCAAATTAGTAAAGTCCAAATCAAACGCACATGAGTGAAATCAATCCAGTTGAATTTCTATTCTTTAGACTTTTCTATGTAACCACCAATTGGAATTTTCTTCTGCACCCGCACCTTTCCAAATAAACCCGTAATCTACCAGTTCTAAATCAGAAAAATACTCGTGCCAGAACATCCCAAAGTCACGTTTAAACAACTTATTTTTGTGGCCTCAGTAATCAATCGATTCGGGCCTGTCTGAGAAATATTCGTTTGTTACGATGTATTTTGATGTGACACGATGCAATTCACGATACGTTTCAAGTAGATTACTTGGCTCAATATGGATCAACACGCCGCACGATATAGCTAGTTCAACAGATTGGTCTGCAAGTGGAATTTGGTTTCCCACTCCTTCAAATATATTTTTCTCTGGTAATATCCCACTTTTTCTGAGTGTATTTCTCGCTAAAGTGTTGGGTTCAACTGCGTAAAAAATAGCATCAAGTAGATGGCTGAGAGCATGTAGATTTATTCCCACGTTGGGCCCTATTTCTACACATGACGTAGGGAGACAATGTTCCACAGCTCGTAGGATTCGAGACCATTTCCAAGTACTACCCAGGATTCGTGCTCTGGTTAGGTTGCAACGTTGACTATACTCGTTCCCAAATTCACCACGCCAAAAATCTTCTTGTTCGGTTTTCATCTGAATACTATTGTTTTACTTGTCCATATTACATTGAAAAATAACGCATTTTTTACTAACTAACCTATTGTGTTTTTTTCTTCATGATCTTAGTATGCATGTGTGGTATGAATGGAATGCTACTGTGGTCAGAGTAAAAATTTTACAGAATTATTGGTCCAGACCCAAGAAGAGTTCCACACGAGGGATAGTGATATTATAAAATAAAGGCTCTATTCTAAAATCGTGCGCGTGTGCATAAAATCAGATACTTAGAAATCAATAAATATCACTTTATTTCAAAGCTATACAGCTGTTGATGTTCTTTGCGCATACAATTTTAGAATAGAGCCCAAATAAAATCATCCTTGTAAGTGTAAAGGCGCCATTTCAGGAAAAAATACTGTAGAAAACCCACGCCGGAGAGAATATGGGCTTGAACTCATTTGTAAACTCAAAATCGGCGAAATGCGATACACTCGAAATGACAATATGAAGAATCTGTACTCTATATCAGTGGTCTTATTAACCACTAGCAAGAATCGCGAAGTACTCCTCATTGAAGTCTAAACTGAAGATGTGTGAGGCAAAGAGAAACCGGCTCATTTCCAGACGTTAAGAAAAATTCAGAAGATGAAAGTTACACATCTACAAAGTTCTACTCAAATCATCAACTTAGGCGACCTAAAAGTGCTGACTGATCCATGGTTGACTGATGGTGAGTACTACGGCAGTTGGTATCATTATCCGCCTTTTGGGGAAGAAAATATAGACAATTTAAATTATGACTTTATTTACGTTTCCCACATTCATCCAGATCATTTGAGTGAGAAAACGTTTCGAAAACTTCCACTCAAGAAGCCCGTACTGATTCACAATTATGACTCTAAGTTTGTAAAGCACAAACTGGAAATATTGGGTTACGAAGTTATTGAGTGTGATCATGGTAAGACTTTTGAATTCGAAAACGGTGGTTCAATAACTATCTATGCAGCTGACAATTGCAATCCAGAGCTTTGTGGGAAATTCTTGGGCTGCGCGAATCTAGAAGCTAAATTTGGAAGCACGCAGATTGATACGCTAGCTGTGTTTAAGCATCAAGGCGAAACCATCGTTAACGTTAACGATTGCCCTTTTGAGTTGGCGGAGAAAACTATTATAGCTAATATGCCTGAAATTTTCTGGGGGGGGGGTGAACTTACTTCTAGTTGGCTATGCCGGTGCCGGACCGTACCCCCAGTGTTTTCACTTTGATAATATAGGTGATAAGCAGAAAGCAGCCGAGCAGAAAGAAAAACAATTTTTGCAGCAGGCAGCAAACTATATCAATCTGCTAAAACCGGATGCCTATGCTCCTTTTGCTGGCACCTATGTTCTGGGTTCTAAATTAGTAGGGTTGACCAAATTCAGAGGGGTGCCATTAATTTCAGATGCGCTGAACATGCTGAAAAATTATATATTGAATGATAGTAGCGGAGTTCTTCTCAACAAGCTGGATGTGTACGATGTGACCACTCAGCGACTATTCAAACATGAAGATGTGCCGAATCGCACCTATGACGAATTCTTACATGAGATTGCAAACAAAAAACTTGAATATGAAGATGATGACTGGAATGATGCGGGTCTTTCGACACTCATGAATAAGTCTTACGAGCGATTCACCACTAAGGCCAGGGAGATTGGCTTTAAATCAACTACTTCATTGGTTGTGCAGAGTGATCGGGTTGCTTATCGGCTAAGTACGAGTGTCCCACCTGTTGAAGTTCCCGTCAATAGTCGCTGTTCTGAGCCACTTCTGCGCATAACTGTTGATCATAATTTGCTTCATCGTTTACTCAGAGGGCCTAGATTTGCCCATTGGAATAATGCAGAAATCGGTAGCCACCTACAGTACTTTCGCCAGCCAAATACCTATGAAAGAGGTCTGCATCATTGCATCTGTTTTTTGCATCAGTAAATAAATTTACATGCAAATGGTAGGAATATTAAAAGCAGCTTTGCATGACCGGCAGGGTAATAATTCGTTACTTTGAGACCGGCGAGCATCATATCTCTAGTAACTTCTAGTAAGACAAAACGATTTTTGATTGGATACGCGTTTTGGTTTATCTTTCGATTGTTTTTCTTGTATAAGAATTGAAGAAAGTTCGACGCAGGCGATCATTTGATTTCTTTTTTCATCCGCTGTCTAAATGCCAATCTTTTCGGTATGCCTTGAGTAAGGAGTAGGTGAATCCTATATCTCAGTGTCTTTCTGTTCTTGTGTGGTAAAGTTTTTGCACTTAACCTTGGTCCGTAACTTTCCTCATTATAAGAGTGGTGTATTTCACTTGGTTCACCGTGATAAACCACTTGAGGTGAAATCGTGTAAGTTCTTAACCCATTTTTCCACCATGCATGTAAGTGCAAAACAAAATCAACCAAATCAACCATTATGGGATATTCTTTCAATAAAATTTTGATGGCTTGAAGAGTGATTACGTAGCCTACTGCTCCCATTGAATTACACTTGACTATACCAAGTGTGAACTTATCATTGATCTTATAAACAGGGAGGAAAGGATTTCTTGTTTTTCCGTTGTATAAGAAAACAATATCGAATTGATGCCCTTCGTTTTGAAATATACTTTCAATTGCAACTAATGCTGACTTCGTCTCTTTGGCAAGCTGGCAGTCATCTTCAAATACGGCAATCAGCTCTTCTTCATTTGCTAATGCGGTCCGCCAAACCTTCCGGTGACTTAACCAACAAGCTAAACCGCCATGTACAGGTGGTCGCTTGAATTTTCTTTCATTCGCAAGATACTGCGAGTCAACGTTGTCTTCAATGTCTTGGTCAGTCAAGTCGCGCCAATCTACACCTGATACGAACTCAAACTCAATCTCGGTGTTCTGAAACTCATTAATGCACGTTTCCTTTCGATCTGTCGCCCGTTCTAAGTGAATCACATAGCATTTCATCAAATTTGTTCCGGAAGTTGAACCACTCGCTTGATCACTTTAATAATGATTTTCCACTTTTCTGATGGTATTGAGCATTTTTCGCTGATTAGTCGAGGTGTTTTTAGCAGTTGAAAAATAGTAATACAGAAAATTACGCTATCGTTGTTGGCGGGCGTGAAACACTGAGCTAATTCAGGATAAGTCTCATTGAACGAGTATTCCAGTTTGACAACTGGCTCGCAGAAATCACTCTGCCCGGTCAATGAGATACTGTCGAAACGACGGAATTGGGATGATCAGATTTGTGTCCACACGATGCACCATCCCAGCAAAAACCATCTCCTCGATGAAATCTATTGGCTTCATGTTTTCAAGCATTACACTCTCTGAATCAGGGGCAGTTTCCCATGCTCTACCTCTGAGAAAAGATACAAGTTTTAATCTAGAACAACCCTCGGGCCCGATCAACCGTGCGACATCTGCGAGTAATTGTTTGCAGTCGCTGATGGGTGAGTGATCCAATCGGTCTCTGTAATACTGCAGGCGACACCTATCGCCAAACGAACGTACTGTGGCCTCATCCACGCTTGCTAGATCAAGGTGGTTGATTTTGAGCTGATTGGCTAACCCCACCATGTAGTGAAACAGATGTTGCGGCCAACCATTGGACCATTCGTTTATCTTGTCAGGTAAGTCGGAATTGTCTCTGTCTTTGATTTGGTAGCCATCTAACATGGCACGCACCGATTCAGCCGCCTCACCAGTTTCCAATACCCCTAACGTCTGTACATGACTTTGTCCATTACTAGTAGCAAAGCGCGAGATTCTCTCCGCCGCTAATTTTGATTTGGAGTAGGCGAGTCCATAAAGAACCGCCAAAATCGGTAAACCATGCGTACCGTTGTGCAATTTGAATAGCAACGCCACATCCTCTGGCTTGAAAATCTGCACCTCATCAATCATCACCACAATAGGCCGTAGTTTTGGTGGTTTAATTGAACTTCCTTTTATGACCCTCTTGAAGATAGCTGCAGTTTTTTTACTGTAGAGCTTTGCTAGATCTTGCAAAACTAATTGAGATGACTGCTCACTATCGGTCACTTTTCCTCCACCCTTGATAAACATGTTAAAACCGAGGTCTCTTTCAACAGTGCGAACAGAGTCAAGTATTTCCGCACCATAGTCTGGTACGATGCAGTTAGCAATTGTGCGCGTGACTTCAGACTCATTGCGCAGTTCAACCGGCTCAATTCTCACCACCACGGGTCCGTTAGACTTTGCCATCCATCTGTTCTGCAAATGACTAAGTAATGCCGATTTGCCGGCGCCGGGTGCCCCTTGAATTAGCCAAGTCTCTTGGTTAGATAACACCATTCCAGGCTGCAAACCTGCGTTAGGGGTTTCATACTTGATTCTGTTTTCGATTTCGGCAACTGTGGATTCGATGCCAGTGATGATATCTTTGCGTCCAACGAAGAATATGGCCTTATTCTTGTCGCTCCTTTGTCCGAATTTTTCCAAGGAAATTGGGGGTTCGATATACATTTGCGATGTCTCAGTTTTCAGCATGCTCTACATCAATCATAACATGTTACATCAGACGGTGAATCATATTAAATTGGAACAGTTTGGGGTGTATTCAGGATGAATCTCAGCTAATGCATTATTATTAACATCTCTATGGTTATAATATTCACCTAACATCCAGCACCATAATGGATTGAAGCCACTGAGTTGAAAGTTAGTGCCCCTTTTTCAGCCGAATTATATGGTGGTACCACCGACCTTTGTTCCTGCGAATTTTTTAGGTGAGGTGTTTGCGCACACCTAACCATAAGATATGATACACAGAGAATGATAGTTACAATTCACCAGCCGGCATTTCTTCCTTGGCTAGGTTATTTTGACAAAATCCTTCACAGCGATACCTATGTGTTCTTAGATTCAGTCCAATTTCGGAAGGGTGGCTATTCCAATCGAAATAGAATAAAGGGGGCTAACGGAGTGATATGGTTAACCATACCGGTCAAGCTAAAGGGTCACAAATCCAGCACCATCGGAGATATACCAATTGATTACTCACAGAAATGGAAAAGACAACATTTAAATTCTATCTTTTTCAACTATCGAAAGGCGAAGTTCTTCGATCTCCTGTTCCCAAAGTTAGAAACTCTCTATGCGGAAAAGCATGAGCTATTGTCAGAACTTGTCTATGCTCAATTGTTATTTTGGATGAGTGAGCTAGGCATTGAAACCGAAGTCGTTAAATCTAGTGATATTCCCACTCAGTGCAAGAAATCTGATTTGGTTTTGGAGTTGTGTATAAAACTTGGTGCACATCAATATCTTGCCAGTCCAAATAGTACAATTTACTTAGAGGAGACTGGTTTCCATGATCATTCGATTCGTATTGACTACCGAGGCTACGAACATCCAGTGTATCCACAACTTTTTGGTGAGTTTGTTCCAAATCTATCAATCGTTGATTATTGGATGAACGCGCACAAATCAATTTTCGTTCGAGAGGAATAATTGATGCCCGAATTGAGCCAAAGTGACATCTGGAATAAAGTTTATAGCCACCACAAGCGACATGCAATTTGGCCTTGGACGGATCTCGTTAAACTCGTCATGCGTCATGCATCTCCACCTTACCGGAAAGGTTTCAAAGTACTCGAATTAGGCTGTGGTGCCGGCGCTAATATTCCATTTTTTGCATCGCTGGGGGTGAGTTATTTTTCCGTAGAATCAAGTGAGGTCATTGTCTCCCAGTTGCATGAAACTTATCCACAATTCTGTGATTCTATAGTCGCCGGAGATTTCACAAGAGAGTTGCCTGATGAGGAGTTTGATTTGATTGTAGATCGAGCAGCGCTCATTCATAATAAATCTGCAACCATTGAACTGTGTATGCAGCATTGCCATGAGAAACTGAAATCAGGTGGTAAATTTATCGGTGTTGATTGGTATTCAACCCGATGCAGTTCCTTTGCACACACTGAGGCGGAAGATGAATGGACGCGAGTCAATTTTGCAAGTGGTCCTTTTGTTCCCGTATACCGAGTTCATTTCACCAACAAGACACGTTTACTGGAGATATTATCAAATTTTGAATTAGAGGTATTGGAACATAAAACGATTGAATCGGAGTCGGACAAAGAAAACGCGACCCTTGCAAGTTGGAACTTCGTAGCAACAAAATCATGATGGGCAATGCGGTGAGATGGAAATGTTGGCCAGAGGCGGTGGAGCGGAGCCTCCACTAAACCACTTCGATTCACTTATTTTTACGCAACATGAAAGCGTTACCATAAAATGGTTGTCTCAGTCCATCAGCCGGCATTTCTACCATGGCTAGGTTACTTCAACAAAATTATTCGTAGCGATAAATTTGTCTTTCTTGATACGGTTCAATTTGAGAAGGGGAGTTTTGTTAACCGAAATCGGATCAAAGGTAACAACGGAGTGATATGGTTGACGGTGCCTATTAAAATAAAAGGACACATGACCAATACCATCAAGAATATTTTGATTGATAATACTCAGAAGTGGCAAAGAAGGCATCTGAATTCAATTTTTTTCAACTATCGAAAAGCGAAGTATTTTGATCGTTTGTATCCGCAGTTAGAACAGCTGTATCAGGAACGGTATGATTTTCTGTCTGACCTCACCTATTCACAGTTGAAATTTTGGCTGGATGAACTGAACATCAATACCAAAGTCATTAAGTCGGAAGATTTGTCCACTCAACGTAGGAAATCTGATCTTATCTTGGAATTATGTCTACGGCTGGGTGCCGATCAATATCTAGCAGGTTCGCTCAGTAAGAATTATCTTGATGAATCAGCGTTTCGTCAGCAGTCAATTGATATCGAATACCAAAACTACCAAGGTCCGAAATATCCACAACTTTTTAGTGGATTCATTCCTAATCTATCCATTGTTGATTATTGGATGAACACTCACAATACCATTTTCATTCGCGAGGAATAGTTATGCCCGAATTGAGCCAAAGTGACATCTGGAATAAAATTTATACCCACCACAAGCGCCATGCAATTTGGCCTTGGACGGATCTCGTTCAACTAGTTATGCGTTATGCATCTCCACCCTACCAGAAGGGTTTCAAAGTACTTGAATTAGGCTGTGGTGCCGGCGCTAATATTCCCTTTTTTGCATCGCTAGAGGGGGGGGGGGTGAGTTATTTTTCCGTAGAATCAAGTGAGGTCATTGTCTCCCAGTTGCATGAAACTTATCCGCAGTTTCGCGATTCAATAGAGGTTGGTGACTTCACAACAGAACTGCCTAATGAACAATTTGATCTGATTGTCGATCGAGGGGCAATGATTTGTAACAAATCCAAAGCTATTGCACGATGTATTCAGCGTTGTTATGCACAACTCAATTCTGGTGGAAAATTTATTGGTGTCGACTGGTACTCTACCCAATGCAGTTCATTTGCGCAAGCTCAGGTGGAGGATGAATGGACCCGAGTGAATTTTGTAAATGGCCCCTTTGTACCTGTGCATAGAATACATTTTAGCGATAAAGAGCATCTGCTGGATTTGTTTTCCAATTTTGAAATCGAAGCACTTGAGCATAAAACCATTAACAATGAATATAACGAAAATCACCCTACCTTGGCCAGCTGGAATTTTGTGGCGGTAAAAGTATGAAAAATGTTCTTGTCGTTGCGGCGCATCCCGATGATGAAATTCTAGGTTGTGGTGGGGCCATGGCCCGCCATGTTGAGCACGGTGATGATGTTCATGTTCTATTTGTTGCGGATGGCGTGAGTTCAAGAGGCGGTGATTTCAGCATTGATGAACATCGCCAAATGAGTATTCGCGCCAATGAAGAAGTTGGTACCCATTCACCGCGATTTTTGGATTTCCCAGATAATCAGCTGGATAGCGTTCCTTTGCTTCAAATTGTTCAGGGGATAGAGCCCCATATTGAAGATATTTCTCCAAGAATCATCTATACACATTTCTCCGGTGATTTAAATATCGATCACTCCATTGTGAATCGCGCGGTGATGACAGCCTGCCGACCACAACCGAATTTTCCCGTTCAAGAAATTTACGCATTTGAAGTTCCGTCGAGCACGGGCTGGCTTCCAAATGGGGGGGGGGGTGAACTCCTTTGAGCCTAATGTCTTTGTTAACATTACAAAAACGTTTTCCAAAAAGTTGGCTGCACTTGAGTTTTATGGAAATGAAATGCGACCATTTCCACACAGCAGGAGTTTTGAAGGAGTTGAACATTTAGCCTGTTTTCGCGGTACATCTGTAGGATTGGAGATGGCTGAAGGATTTGTTGCGGAACGCATTCTTCAGGTTGACCGTTGAGAACTGAAAACCTGAATGGAACAACTCAGCAAATGTCATGGAGATGGTCAAAAGATACTGTTTCTAGGCTTTGATCGAAATAAAACGAGTTTGATTGATTATTTAATTTCAAAAGGACATGAAGTTTGGCATACCGAAAAAACCATCTCTGCCGTGACTGATTTCCAATTTGTCATCAGTTTTGGCTATATGCACATGATCACACGTGAAGTGCTTCGAGATCACAAGTGCCTGTTCATCAACTTACATATTTCCTATCTGCCGTTTAACCGAGGATCTAATCCAAATTTTTGGGCTTTCTACGATCAAACGCCCAGTGGGGTAACTATTCATAAGATTGATGCTGGAACTGACACCGGTGACATTATTTGTCAAAAGCAGGTAAAGTTTGATCAAGGGGAAACAACTTTTGTTCAGACCTACAACAGACTGATTATTGAGACCGAAGAATTATTCAAAAATTGGTGGAACTTGATTGCTACCCATCAATTTACCGCGACTCCTCAAGATGTAAAAGCGGGTACCTATCATAGAGATTCAGATCTGCCGAAAGAGATATCCACCTGGGACGTAGAGATTACCTCAGAAATTAATCGCCTCAGAGAGTTGTTGAGTTAAGAATGAAATGCTAACGCCATACTTGAAATTGAAAATTCGGAAGATTTATCCCAACCTATTCTCACCTGACATCTACAAATCTCTATGTTACAGAAATCGTCAATCCTGTTAACCGGTGGCACCGGTTCTTTTGGTTCTCGTTTTGTTCCATTAGCACTGGAAAAATACGATCCTTCCCGTCTGGTCATTTATTCTCGCGATGAAATGAAACAATGGGAGATGTCGAAGGCATTCCAGAATGATCCGCGGGTTAGATTTTTTCTGGGCGATGTGCGTGATAAAGAACGCCTCTACAGAGCGATGGATGGAGTTGACTATGTAGTTCATGCTGCTGCACTCAAAATCATACCCATCGCTGAGTACAATCCGTTTGAATGCATCAAGACCAATATCAATGGCGCGATGAATGTCATTGATGCCTGTCTGGACGTTGGAGTCAAAAGATGCATCGCTCTTTCTACTGACAAGGCGTCCAGTCCGGTGAATCTCTATGGGGCGACCAAGTTGGCGGCGGAAAAATTGTTTGTCGCCGCCAATGCTTACTCTGGAAACTCCCGTTGTCGCTTTGCTGTGGTTCGGTACGGAAACGTGATGGGATCGAGGGGGTCGGTGATTCCTTATTTTCTATCATTGGATAAGCAAGGCGAATTACCGATTACGGATGTTCGTATGACTCGCTTTATGATCAAACTCGAGCAGGCAGTAGACTTGGTTTTTCATGCTTTTTCTGAGATGGTAGGGGGCGAGATTTACATTCGTAAGGTGCCATCCATGAATATTATGGACATCGCTAAAGCCTGCGTTCCAAATTCGAAACACAAAATTATTGGTATTCGCCCCGGTGAAAAGTTAAGCGAACAGCTCGTCGGTGAAGATGAATCAGCCTTTACCTATGAATACGATGAGTATTTCAAGATCATGCCGGCAATCCAAACCTTCTCAGAGCAACCCAAACCCGATGGTCAATTGGTTGCCAGCGGGTTCAAATACGCGTCAGATTCAAACGATTCATGGATGGAAATTCAAGAACTATCGGAATGGATCGACAACAACCGCGACATCATTGGTTACTTCTAATTGATTCAATATGCCCGCCAAAACATCACGAAAGGTGATGTTGAAGCAGTCGTTGCGGCACTGAGTTCGAATTTTTTGACACAGGGTCCGCTGGTGCCTGAATTTGAACAGGCGGTCGCACAACAGGTAGCGGCGAAATATGCCGTTGCAACTAACTCGGCAACCTCTGCGCTACACACAGCCTGTTTAGCTCTAGGACTGTGTTCTGATGATTTACTTTGGACCGTTCCCAATTCGTTTGTGGCATCGGCAAATTGTGGATTACTTTGTGGGGCTGAAGTAGATTTTGTTGATATTGATTCAACAAGTTACTGTATGGACGTAGATGCATTAGCCAGCAAATTAAAAACAGCTGAACTGGCCGGACGACTACCCAAGGTCTTAGTCGTTGTACATTACGCCGGGCATAGTGCAGAGATGCTGTCGATTAGAAAACTCGCCAATCAATATGGAATCCATGTCATTGAAGATGCTGCCCACGCTATAGGTGGTAGTTATCGGGGAAAGTTGATTGGCTCCTGCGAATTTAGCGATGTTACTGTTTTCAGTTTTCATCCGGTCAAAATCATGACGACAGCCGAAGGCGGAATGGCTGTTACCAACGATGCGCAAATTGCTTCACGTATGGCGAGACTCCGAACTCATGGAGTGACCCGAAATCAGGCTGAAATGCAGAACAAAAATCCTCATCCATGGGAATTTGAGCAACTCGAACTTGGCTTGAATTATCGAATGACTGAGTTGCAGGCGGCGTTGGGAATATCGCAATTGGGGCGGCTTGATGCTTTTGTATCTCGTCGTCGTCAACTGGCTCATCAATATGACGCACAACTTCGTAAATTACCTTTAATTCTACCTAATCTACAATCATCGAATGAGTGTGCTTGGCATCTGTATCCAGTGTTGATCGACTCAAGGCAGACGACATTGACACGGGAACAGGTCTATTATTCACTGCTGGACAGAGGAATCAAATCAAACGTACATTTCATTCCCATCCATACGCAACCATACTTTAAGGAAATGGGCTTCGCAGTCGGCGACTTTCCAGTGTCCGAGTGGTTTTATGCCCATGAACTCAGTTTACCGATGTATTATGATTTGACTGATTCAGAGCAACAGAGCGTGATAGATGCGATGTTTGCAGTGTTTTGAATCTCTTGGTTTATTTCCATCCGTTCAGGAAATGGATTTCGCAATGATAACTGACCCAATGTCGATGAAACTATGATGAGAAGGTCGTACTGATTCTGTTTTGAATCAAATCAACAATGGTATTGGCGACTCGTTTGGCATTTTTTTCTAGATCGTGTTTGCCACCGGACCTCCGTCTTTTCAGTGGTTGAATACGGCCGCCATGGGCACGGGCAAAAAGTTGACGGACTGCTTGTTGCAGATGCTCTGGATCAATCTTGAAATCACAGATACGGTCATAAGTGAGGTCATCTTGATACTTGAATATTCCCGGTAAATTCAGATACCAAGGCGATCCAAAAATCAGTGCTTTTTTGCCATTGCAGATGGCTTCCCAAGCTGCAGTTCCGGTAATCGCCGCAACAAACTGAGCGTGTTCAATCAATTGGTGGGTATTGGCATAAGAGGGTACCCAACGAATGTTGCTCAGGTGACTGAGTCGATGAAAAAATTGCGCACCACGCATACACCCACCTTGCTTTGGATTTTCCTTGAGATAAATCAGACAGTCATCAGGCAGCAATTGACACAGTTGCTCCAATGCCAGAATCTGGTCGGCATAAATGCCTCCAAGTGTGGAGGTTGTCATTTCAGGTTGGAGCTGTAGCGGAAAATAGACGAATTTACAGTGGAAATCAATCTCAGTCGTTTCGAATTGTAGCAGTGTTTCAAAGTAATCCAGATGACGGATATCAAAATACCTGGAGAATGGATACCGCCATTTAGGCAACAAAGATGCAATACGACTCATTCGCCGCAGAAAATTGGCCAAGTGAAAAGGTTGTAATAGGGTTGCTGGCCGTACCGTAAGTAAATGTACCAATAGCATCAGTATCCCCAGTCCATTGAGTTTTCCCAATTTGCCTTGCTGCTGCTCCGTACCTTTCATGTAATCCCATTCTAGTGTTTCGGTCAATTCGGCGAACCGATGATCATCTTGCAGAGTGGGAGTTGGTGACCATTTTCCATAATCATTGATATCACGAAGGGAAAAAAAGTACTCGGGGTATATCGTTGGTGAGAGCATTAAGGTATTGATTTGTCGAGACTTCGCGATCTGGTAGGCCAAGGTGTCTACGAACAAGTGCGGAAGCTCGAAAAACAGTATCAAATCAATTCTTTGCTGTGTCAAATAATGAGCAATAAGATCGGTGATGATGCGATAGTAGTGCTTCTCATCCATAATGGAATTCAGTTCATGATGCCGCCAGACAAAACTAGCAGATTTCCGTTCTAAGTGGTCTAGAGCCATGAGTGTCGCTGCATTTGATTGTGCGCTCAACAGCAGTTCTAATCCATGACCAGAAAACTGATCATTTTGCAAGATTTCTGCGATAGCTCCTGATCTTTTTTCCATTCTTACCAAGTTGGTTAAACCGATATCCTGTTGGTTGCCGACCACGATCAATCTTGATGTAGAGGGTAACAGACAGTTCAGCTGACGGACTATGGCTTGCATGAGAATGTCAGCCGCGCCAAAGACTAAGATAGTTTGTGGAGTCAAGTTGAGTTGGGTAGTTTGCGTCATCTACTTGGAGATGAGGAATGCCTGGTTACGAGAATTTTGCCCATTTAGAGACTCGTCTGCGAGGAGGCCATTCGCTCTGATGAGCGAAAGCTGGTATCCGCGCGGTTGAAAATGAGCTTGATTATTTGGTTGGCAACGATTTCTGCGTTTTTTTCAATGCCAATGGCATGAGTCTGCGCTGATGATTGCATGTCATCTGGGTGAAGATTACCATCATGTGATTTCGAGAATAGAATATTAATTTGATCATTAACTTCTAGATTAGTGAAATGAGATTCAACAACTTCTTCATAAGAAAGTTCATTTTTAAAGATGTGGACTCCAGGAAATTTCCAGTACCAAGGTTTGCCAAAAACGAGTACTTTTTTATCCAAATTGAGCGCATTCCACCCCAGTTGACTGTTCACAGTGGCAAATATTTCACAATTCTCCAGGAGTTGTTGAGTGTTCATGCAACGAGGTATATGGACTACGTTTGAGATTCGTCTGAGCCGATGGAAAAACATCGGAGTCAGGTAGTCTGAGTGTTCGACATCGCTATCCTTAACCATGATCTTGTAATGGCTTGGAATGAATCTCGACAGTTGTTCAATGGCGAGTAATTGGTCCGAAAATTGATTGAGCAATATTTCCGAGTAGAGTTCTCTTAACGGCTGTAAAGGAAAATAAACGTACTTGTGCTGTAGCTGAGATGTGATATCACAATCTTGAGTGATAAATTCAAAATAAGCATGTTTTTTTTGAAAGAAGAACTTGGCAAATGGATCACGCCAGTCGTTTCTGTTGGGTGGTGCGTCATGTAAGTGTCTTGCCCGGCTCAGGACAAAGACCGGGTCAAACAACTTGATTGATCGAATCTCCAAGAGAAACAACACGACTTTGATGGCATTTGCGAGCGTTAATCGGCTGGTTGATTTCTGCTGAGTCATATCCGCCGGTATGGTGTTGCCTTTCAAATGAGAAATTTCTTGTTTTGTTACCTCGACAAAGGTTTCATAGTCACCGAAGTCATGCAATGACCGCAATGAAAAAAAACGTTTTGGAAAAATAGCGGGAGTCAGTATCAGGGTTTCTATTCGTAGTGCTTTCGCCACTTGGTATAACAGAAGGTCGACTAATGCAGTGGGCCAATTGAAGAATACGATCAAGTCAATTTTCTGTTCCACCAAGTGATTCTGCAGTAGATTCCATAGCATCTGATTAGCATGTAGATTGTCGTGGAACAGGAGAATATTCCCATCTTTGCCGCGCTCATATTCTTGAACCAAGGCGTTTGCCAATTGACTGCCCGGGTCGGTGTTGAAAGTGAGCGGGTAATTGCAGTGGGAAGGTTCCACAACACTTGAATAATGAGAATAGTTGTGATGCGGATAAGTGGAATCATAGATTTTTTCAATCGCCAAGTCACTTTGATCAAATACCAGCACTTGGGCAGAATGATGCAGTGATTCCTTTTTCAACTGCCGCAATATTTCCGCATTGTCGTCAGATTTCCCGACGATGAGAATGCGCGGAGCTGTTTTTTTCATATTGAGAAAATACCAATCTTTTCCAAGAGTTGAATCAGCAGATAAAACAACGAGTGACTTGACTAATCGAGCTATCCAATTGGCAAGGTTAACGAGAAAATAGCTCAATTACCCTTCATTGTTCAAAAATGTCGGCTCA
This sequence comes from Arenicellales bacterium, assembly GCA_965116205.1. Taxonomy (GTDB): domain Bacteria; phylum Pseudomonadota; class Gammaproteobacteria; order Arenicellales; family JAJDZL01; genus JAJDZL01. The sequence goes on from OZ220493.1 coordinate 2,509,977, forward strand.
ACTTTATGTTCAATCAGGTCCAGTATGGTTCGCGCGACGGTTTTTGCATTGGCGACTAGTGCAATTGCATGGTCTTGATCTTTCTGTTTTGCAATATACAACGCGCCTTCGTGAGTGCGAGACAACAATAGTCCAGCCTTTTGTTCTAACTCGGCATGGTTGATCTCAGAAGAAATAATTTCGTCATAAGTCATGCCATAACGAAATGGAATGGCACCGTCTAAATCTCGATACCAAGGATTGCCAAAGAAAAGAACCGCCTTGCCTTTGCAAATCGCTTCCCAACCGACTGTTCCGGTAACGGTGGCTACAAATTGTGAGTGGTCGAGCAATTCCTGCGTGTTGGCATAGGAAGGGACCAATCGCACCTGACGAATGCGAAACAGTCGGTTGAAGAACTGTGCACCCCGCATCGCGCCGGTTTGTTTGGGATTTTCCTTTACGAAAATTAAGCAGTCAGCGGGAATTATCTCCGCGAGTTTCTCAATGGCCAGCAACTGATCATAATAGTCTCCACCGATTGTCGATGTAGATAATTCCGGTTGTAGATGTAAAGGAAAATAAACGAACTTACAGTGCCAATCAATTTCAGACTTTTCAAAATCCAGTAGTGTTTCGAAATATGCGAGATGACGGATATGGAAAAATTTCGCAAATGGGTAACGCCACTTGGGAAGGGTGCTTGCTATGTGCCGCATTCGATTGATGCAATTAACCAAATATCGAGGATTAAATAGTTTGACCGGCGTAGAAGTTAACAGGTGACAGAACAGCGCGATGATGCCGCGTCCATCCAAAGAACCCAGTTGGCCCTGATACTGCTTAACACTAGACATATATCCCCACTCAATGGTTAGATTTTTGTCAATGGTGAGTGGCGCCACTGGTGGCTGATCCGAATGTTCTCGTAGGCGGCCAAATTGGTCAAGGTCTCGAAGTGAAAAAAAGCGATTGATAAAAGGTGAAAAAGTGAGGATGATGGTTTGAATGCGCTTGGCTTTGGCAATGTGATAGGCGATGGTATCGTAGTAAAGGTGAGGAATATCGAAGAACAATACGACATTGATATGGTTACGTACCATATGGTCAGCCATGATATCCACTACCAAATGGTAGTATTGCACCGCATCGTAGAACGTGTTGAGGTTGTTGTGTGACCACGCAAAGTTTTCCGTTCTTCGCTGTAGATGATCCAGACCCATCAGCACGGCTTCACTCAGCGCTTTGCTGTTCACCCAGTGTAACTCTCCCCCGGAGTACATTGAATCTTTTATGTTCAGACTTTTTTTTGTTTTTCGACGTTTAATCCGAGTTAACCCACTCATCACAATGTCAGCACCTCGTTTTCCAGCAACGTCAAATTGCGCTGATTTGGGCAGTTGATTTCTTAACTGCGAAACGATGGTTTGTAGCGTTTCATTGCTAGTACTGAATGCCAGAATGCACAATGCTCCGTCAGTCAACTCTGTTGTCGATTGCATTTACGATACTTGTTTAGTTCTATTGCATGGCCACGCAGATCATTAACATCGGTCTGCAATCCGACCTGATCGCGCTGCCGGCTACTGATTTATAATTGATTGCAACTAAATCTCCAATGAGAACCTATCTCGCCTCTCGCCTTGAAACACCAAATGCTCAAGGCCATTGAATGATTGTTGTATGTTAAAGTCTTCTAGTACCGATAAGTCAAAAAGAGCAGCTCTGGCGACCGGCATCATCGGCATTATTATGCTGTGGATTGCCGCCGGATGGTTAATGTTGGCATTCGTTACCTATTCGCCGCTTGACCCTGGCATCAGTTGGCGTTCCACCGCAGCAGAAATTGACATAGTCAATCTTGGTGGTCGGCCGGGCGCGTTAGTCGCCGATGTCGCGTATTCTGCATTTGGATTCACCTGTTTTCTTATTCCGGTTATCATCGCTTTCGCGGGGTGGAAATGGTTGCGCCTACTACTGAAAAATGAAGCCGCGAGAAACTACGCCTTTATTGTTTTCGTACTCGGTATTTTACTCACTCTGCTAAGCGGAAGTGGGCTTGAAAATTTATATGGCACTTACCATGAGGATAATCATCTACGTGGTGGTATTGCCGGGTATGAGGTGTCGCGTATGCTGACAGATTTTCTTGTCTTTCAGCAGGCGGCCGTGTTACTGGTTAGTGTTTTCGTTTTAGGTTCGGCATTATGTAGCCTTATTCCCTGGGTCAAGATTTTCGACATCACGGGAAAATCAGTATTTTCTGCCGTGTTGATGGTATTCAGTAGATTCGAAGCACGACCGAAACCGGCGCAGAAAGTAAGAACCGAGAAGACAATCTCAGGGATACTGATGCGTTCGGTCGCGAAAGTGGTTAACAGAAAACTGGATGCCGCGGTCGGTGGAGTCACCAAGAAGACCAAAAAGTCGTCGCCGATAGCTCATTCTAAATCAATGGTTTCACAACGTACAGAACCGCGGATCACACCCATTGACGCAGTCGACAATTCTGCCATTGCCGCCACGAAATCGAGAGTTAAGACTAGGAAACAGGTAAAAGTCAAACTGCCAAATCAGTCAGACGCTCAATCGACAGTCGCAATGGATGCTGGTTTTCCAGATACGGCGATGTTGGACCCGTCCGAAGCTTCCGCCTATGCCTACTCCCAGGATGAGATTGTTCAAATGGGTGAAAAAATCAAGATGATGCTCAGTCAGTTCAATGTGGATGTGAACGTTCGTAATGCACAGGTCGGTCCCGTGATCACACAGTTTGAAATTGAACCTGCAGCCGGTGTCAAGGCCAATCAGATCATCAACCTGACTAACGATCTGGCACGTACTTTAACAGTTCAGAGCGTGCGAGTCGTTGATAATATTCCGGGCACTTCATACGTTGGTTTGGAGGTCCCCAATAAATTCCGAGAAACGGTACGATTGGTGGATGGGCTTGAGTCAGAGGCGTATCGGGAGTCAGCTCACCCGTTGACCATCGTATTGGGGAAAGACATTCGTGGATACACAGTCGTTACCAATCTGGCATCCATGCCACATCTACTGATTGCCGGAACAACGGGGGCCGGAAAATCAGTCTGTCTGAATGCGATATTACTCAGCTTTCTATTCAAATCCACTCCCGACCAACTTCGACTAATCATGGTCGACCCTAAAATGTTGGAATTTTCGGTGTATGAAGGAATTCCGCATCTGCTGGCCCCTGTCATTACGGATTTGAATCAGACGAACAATGCGTTGCACTGGTGCATTTCGGAGATGGAAAGAAGATTTGCGCTGATGGCCAGTCTTGGCGTTAGAAACATGGAAAATTACAATGACTACATTACCAACGCCGGTGCTCCAGTACTGAATCCCACAGCGAATGATCCTGATACCGCCGAGCCTTTGAAATTATTTCCTTACATTGTATTCGTCATTGATGAATTGTCTGACTTGATTATGGTGATGGGAAAAAAGGCTGAAGAACTGATTATTCGTATTGCGCAAAGAGCCCGCGCTGCTGGTATTCATTTGATTGTCGCCACTCAACGGCCATCGACAGATGTGATTCGCGGTGTACTAAAAGCCAATATTCCGACCAGAATCGCTTTTCGAGTGGCATCCAATGCAGATTCGAGAACCATCTTGGATCAGGTTGGCGCCGAACACCTACTGGGTAAGGGCGACATGTTGTTCATTCCGCCGGGCAGTTCCACCGTCGTGCGAGTGCATGGCGCGTTTGTTTCAGATGATGAAGTCAAGCGAGTGGTGGACCATCTTAAAACGGCTAGTCAACCCAATTATGACGAAGAGGTGACGCAGGCGCTCAGTGGAGACTCGGTGAGTGGGCAGTTTGATGGGAATGATAATGGCGATGTGGACGAAATGTATGAGCAGGCGCTTGACGTGGTCAGTCGATCAAAAACAACCTCAATATCGAAAATCCAACGTGAATTGCGCATCGGCTATAACCGTGCCGCACGAATTATTGAAGCAATGGAATCTGATGGTGTAATCAGTTCACCACAAAGCGGTGGAACACGGACGGTCTTGATTTATTCACCGGAACATTAATATGGCAATCAACTTGCTGAGAGTGCGAAGATACACGATACTCGCGTTCTGCCTCTGCTGGTGTCCCGCTGCTGTTGCATCGGCCGCCACGGCGGTCGAGCGCATGTCCAACTTTTTCGCTAACCAAAGCACCTATTTCGCCGAGTTCAAGCAGACTATTCTAGATGAAGGACTCAATATCATTGAAGAAAGTGTCGGACTCATGTGGTTGTCGCGTCCGAATCGTTTTCGATGGGAGTACTACGAACCCTTTGCGCAGACCATTGTCAGTGATGGCATCAATGTCTGGATTTATGACACTGAACTGGAACAGGCCAGTGTCAGATACCTATCTGAAGTCATTGACCAAAGCGCGGCTGAAATTCTGTCAGGCACCGGCAACATTGATGATCGCTACGTGGTTGCTGATCTTGGTACTCAAGGAAGGTTGGCCTGGGTTTTGATTGAGCCTTTGGATCAGGAATCGTCGCAGTTCGAATCCATGCGACTTGGCTTTGATGACGTTACTTTGAGAACTCTGGAAATTCTGGATGCACTCGGAGATACGACTCGCATTCAAATGGATGAGGTAGTGCTTGGCCATGAATTTCAAGACAAAGTGTTTGAGTTCGTCATTCCAAAAGGCGTTGATCTGATTGATTCTAGAGAAATAAATGACGTTGCAAATTAACGCCAATCATAGCAGGAAGTGACTGTTTTTGGATGCTTCTAGTACCCAACGGTATGTCGCGCTCACACCATTGGCGGAGTTGATGCGGCCTACATGTCTTGATGACGTTTTTGGTCAGGAGCACATTCTGGCACCGGGAAAATCACTGCGCGAAGCCGTCGCCAATAAAATTCTCCATTCCATGGTGTTTTGGGGGCCGCCCGGTAGTGGAAAAACCACCTTGGCGCGCATTATTGCTCGGGAATTTGATGCCCAATTACTGACATTGTCGGCGGTCGACAGCGGTATTAAGGACATTCGACATGCCGTTGCCGAAGCACAAAAAAGGAGACAAGATGGCCAGGCTACGGTACTATTTGTTGATGAAGTCCACCGCTTCAATAAAAGCCAGCAAGATGCATTCTTGCCGCACATTGAACGTGGTGACTTGACATTCATCGGGGCTACCACAGAGAATCCTAGTTTTGAACTGAATGGTGCGTTACTGTCTAGACTGCGCGTGTATGTACTGAAGCAGTTGGGTGCGGATGATTTGCGCCAGGTCATCCGTCGCGGTAGGCAGCTTAAGTTTGCTGGATTGCCGCCGGAATTCAACATTTCCGAGATGGCACAAGATATTTTCATTCAACACTCGGGTGGAGATGCGCGTCGATTGCTGAATCTTCTAGAAGTGGCTGTCGGTCTGATGCAGATGCAGGGAGCGAATGACATATCAGAGCAACTGGCAGTAGAAGTTGTCGGACAACCCATGTCAAGATTTGATAAGCGAGGAGATGTGTTCTTCGAACTGATTTCAGCACTGCACAAGTCTGTTCGCGGGTCAGACCCGGATGCTTCTCTCTATTGGCTCGCCCGCATGCTCACTGGTGGTTGTGACCCGCTGTATATTGCGAGACGCGTCGTCAGAATCGCTAGTGAAGACATCGGCAACGCCGATCCAAACGCATTGAACGTGGCGTTGAATGCTTGGGAAATTTATCAGCGGTTAGGAACGCCGGAGGGAGAACTGGCGATTGCCCAAGCGGTTGTGTATCTGGCCTGTTGTCCGAAGAGTAATGCGGTTTATACGGCGTTTAATGAGGCGTGGGAAGATGCGCAGCGACATGGTAGCTTAGAGGTGCCGATGCACTTGAGGAATGCTCCGACGCAGTTGATGAAGAACTTGGGGTATGGGAAGAACTATCGCTATGCGCACGATGAAACGGCGGGCTACGTATTTGGAGAACATTATTTTCCTAAACACATGAAACCTAGAACATATTATCGACCCGTTCCCCGCGGCGTAGAAAAACGGATCAAAGAGTATCTGGAAAAACTACGTCAGGCTACCGGTCCTGAAACAAGATAAAGAAAACATGGAAGGAGGGATGGTTTGAATCTATAGTGCATCAACAACCGACAGAAGATCGTTTTCGCAGATCCAAGTGTTGAGGTTGTGCGACTGCCATCGTATGGGTGAAGCCCTCACCAATGACTGAGCACACGGATTGGCATTGAGTCGAGCAGACCATTTATAATCGACAGCCACCGATTCAGTTCATGTTAACTGATCTTGAAATCAGCAAACTGAGCAGTCTAATCCAAATGTAGAGGAAATTATGCTTGATCAACATTTTCTGCGCGCCGAATACAAAACCATTGCAGAACAACTGACCGCAAGAGGTTATGACTTCGACGTCCCATATTATGAGAGTCTTGAATCGCGCCGTCGATCCGTTCAATCCAGTACTGAGGCGGCAAGGAATCAGAAAAACAGATTGTCCAAGCTGATCGGCCAGCTGAAATCAAAAGGTGAAAGTACCACGGCTGTCTTTGCCGAAGTTGAACAGGTGGACTTACAGTTGAAAGATTTGGAGGTTCAATTTGCCGCCATTCAGAGTGAGTTTCATGATTTTCTGTCCGAGATTCCAAATCTAGCGCATGAAAGCGTACCCATTGGTAGCGCAGAAGAAGATAACTTAGAAATTCGTCGATACGGCACTCCCAAGTCGTTTGATTTTGCACCCAAAGACCATGTGGCTTTGGGGGAGGGTTTAGGTCTGCTTGATTTTGAATTAGCCAGCAAACTTTCCGGTGCCCGATTTGTCGTCATGCGACACAAACTAGCTGCGCTACATCGTGCCATTGCGCAACTGATGCTTGACACACACACAAAAGAGCATGGGTACGAAGAAATTAATCTGCCATTTATCGTCAATTCAGAAATTCTTTACGGCACCGGTCAGCTCCCAAAGTTTCAGGATGATCAATTTCATCTGGAAGATGACCGTGATTTCTACCTAATTCCGACTGCTGAAGTACCCTTGACGAATATCGTCAAAGACTGTATCGTTGAAGAAAGTGAGTTGCCCATGAAGTTTGTTGCTCACACTCCTTGTTTCAGAAAGGAAGCGGGTTCGTATGGTAAAGATACCCGCGGCATGATTCGACAGCATCAGTTCGAAAAAGTCGAACTGGTACACATTGCCAACCCGGCCGACTCCTATCAGATATTGGAAGAATTAACGGCTAATGCCGAAAAGATACTGCAGATGCTGGACTTGCCCTATCGTGTTATTGTGCTCTGTACTGGGGACATGGGATTCAGTGCGGCAAAAACCTACGATATTGAAGTCTGGCTTCCGGGTCAGCAGAAATATCGAGAAATCTCTTCGTGTAGCAATTGTGAAGGTTTCCAAGCCAGAAGAATGAAAGCCCGCATGCGCAGTAAGCAGACCAGAAAGCTGGAGCCTTTACACACCCTAAATGGCTCCGGACTTGCCGTCGGTCGAACATTGATCGCGGTATTGGAAAACTACCAATGTGAAGATGGTAGTATTCAAATTCCTGAAGTTCTACGTCCTTATATGAATGGATTGTCTGACATTCAGAAGCACTGAATTCACCGGTAATCGTTGACTGTCTATTACCGTCCTTTGGAACGAGTTTTCTTCGGCATATACAAGTCTGTAATAGTGCCTTCGTAAGCCTCGGCGGCGAACCCCATCGTTTCCGATAACGTCGGATGAGGGTGGATTGTTAGTGCCAAGTCAGTGGCATCTGCGCCCATTTCAATCGCTAGCGCCGCCTCGGCAATCAGTTCACCCGCATTTGCCCCCACGACTCCCGCCCCGAGCAGTCGTTTGGTCTTTGGGTCGAAAAGGAGTTTCGTCAAACCTTCAGAACGCGACATTGACAGTGCTCGACCACTCGCCTGCCAGGGAAAGATACCCTTTTCGATAGGGATGTGATTGCGCTTCGCTTCATTTTCCGTCAATCCGACCCAGGCAACTTCAGGGTCGGTATAGGCCACTGATGGGATGAGTGAGGTGTCAAATCCAGACTTCATTCCAGCAATCACTTCGGCGGCTACTTTACCTTGGTGGGTTGCTTTGTGAGCCAGCATAGGTTGACCGGTGATATCGCCAATCGCATAAATGCCCTCTACGTTGGTGCGCTGTTGTCGATCAACGGTAATGAAACCGTGATCATCGACTTGAACACCTGCTGAACTCGCGTTAATCAGACTACCATTAGGTGTCCGACCGACGGCAGTTAGAATCATGTCGAATTCTTCTTTCGTTGTACCCTCGTCACCTACTAATTCGACAGTCAGTTTATCTTTATCGGCACTGACGGAGTTCACGCGGGTTTTCAGAAGTATTTGTTCATACTGTTTGTTAATTCTCTGTATGAGGGGTTTTGTCAAATCAGCATCGGCTTCGGCGATGAGATGGTCCAAAACCTCGACGACAGTAATGGCTGTACCGAGTTCGTGATAGACGGCACCAAGTTCCAAGCCGATGATGCCGCCCCCTATGATCAGCAAACGTTCAGGGATTTTGGCTAGGGACAGTGCACCTGTTGAATCGACAATTCTTGGGTCGTCCGGTAAAAAGGGTAGCGTGGTCGGGCGTGAACCGGCGGCGATAATTACATCTCGAAACGAAATCTGCATGACCTTTTCATCTTGCACGACCCGCAGTGTTTCTGCATCTAGGAATTGTGCATGTCCGTTGACGACCTGCACCCCACGCTGTTTTGCCAGTACTTTCAGACCACCGGTCAACCGTCGAACTACTTTATCCGTCCACCGTCTCAGTTGGTCAGTATTCACATCAGGTTCCTGAAACACGACACCGCACTGCTTGAGTTCATTGGCTTCAAATATGACTTTAGCAACATGGAGCAATGCTTTTGAGGGGATGCATCCGACATTCAGACACACACCTCCTAACGTTGGATACCGTTCAATCAGTACTGTCTGTTTGCCCAGATCAGCTGCCCGAAATGCAGCCGTATAACCGCCCGGACCGGAACCCAATACAGCGACTTCAGTATCAATTTGCATTTTGGTTTTGGAGTCCTTAACTCCGTTCAGAGAACTGTGAACACAGTGAAACAGCTGTTAGAGCAGAATCCGCCGGGAATCGTACAGCAGTTCACAGACAAATTTCAAAAATCGTGCGGCTTCGGCGCCATCAATGACTCGGTGATCATAAGACAGGGAAAGAGGGAGCATTTTTTTCCAAACAAACTCGTCGTTCCTGTCGGGAAAGAGTTGAAGTTGATGACGGCTGACTCCTAGAATGGCCACCTCAGGTGGGTTGATGATCGGGGTAAAAAAGCGTCCACCAATGCCGCCAAGGCTTGAAATGGTGAAGCACCCACCTTGGAAATCAGTCGGTGTGAGTTTGCCTTCTCTGGCAGCCGAGCTCATTTGCTGTAGAACTTTTGCAATATCCAGGACTCCTAGATTCTGGATATTTTTTATGACCGGGACAACGAGTCCATTAGCCGTGTCAACGGCGACACCAATGTTGATGTACTTCTTAACAATCAGGCTTTGAGTATCGGTTGAGAGCGAAGAATTGAAGGTTGGATATTGCTGCAGTGCGTTGACGATCGCCTTACAAATGAAGGATAGAATGGTTACGCGCGTTCCGGTTGCTCTTTGTTCAGTATCAATTTCTTTTCTGAAATTATCCAGTTCTGTAATGTCGGCTTCATCATGATTGGTAACATGTGGAATGTCAAGCCAGGACCGGTGGAGGCGATCACCAGTCAACTTTCTGATTTTATTGAGTTTGACTGTTTCGAATTCGCCAAACTTAGAAAAATCAACTTCCGGAATTGGCGGCGGACCGAAATTCTGTCCCCCTTGAGATAATGAGGCATCGTCCAGTACTCCTTTGATGTATTTAACGACATCGTCTTTAAGGATTCTGCCCTTTGCTCCAGTACCGCGAATTTGAGATAAATCAGCACCCAATTCTCTGGCGAAACGCCGCACTGATGGACTGGCATGGAGTGTCATTCCCTTGGATCGTTCAACCGGCGGCGGTAGTGTTGGTGGAGGAGTCGGTGAGTGTTTCGCGCGGGTCACATGAACAAAGTCTCGAGCGTTTTCCTCAACGGAAGCTGGTGGAATTGATTCCACTGTAACCGATTCATTGCGCGGTGCCTGCGGGTAACCCTCGGTATCGGATTCATCCAATTCGACAGTCAGCAGGTAATCATCTTTTGAAATCTCATCACCCAGTTTGACGCCCAACTCAGTAACTTTACCAGTGACCGGAGAAGGCACGTCCATGGTTGCTTTATCGCTTTCCAGCGTCAGTATCGAATCTTCAACGGCCAATACATCCCCGACTGCCACATGTACTTCGATGACTTCGACATCAGTAAAGTCACCAATGTCTGGCAATCGTACTCGATGAAAATGATTGCTAGTGCTTTCCGCCTCAGTTTGATTGAGTCTGCTTGATTGCTGTCCGGTTATTTGACTGTCTAAACTTTGTTCTGTCGATTCGTCAACTTGAGTCTCTCCTGAACTGCTGGGTACGATATCAACCGAAATCAGGTGGTCACCTTTTGAAATTTCATCACCAATTGATACAACCATCTCTGCTACGGTACCTGAGACAGGTGAGGGTACATCCATCGTCGCCTTATCACTTTCAAGTGTGAGAATCGAATCTTCTGCCGCAATGGTATCGCCAACACCGACGTGAATTTCAATGATTTCTACATTGAAAAAGTCACCGATGTCCGGGAGAAGCACTTTCTCTTGATGATGTGTCATAGAAGTCAATGCGTTAATTTAATCAGGCGAGTTACTGTAAGTATAACTATCCACATAGTTGAACCCTAACTCATGCCGGCATGCTGGGTTCATTTTTCATTCGCTTTCGGAATGCCAATCGCTTAGGTATGCCTTGTGAAAGCAAAATATGTAACTTTTGTCCTAACATTTTGTTTTTGCCATGCCGCAGGTTCTGGTAGCCCATTTGCTTGATGTAATGATTATCAAAGGGCTCGTCGCCGAATGAATGATGCCTGCTACGCACGTACCGGAGGCCAGTGGGCGTCTGTGTGGGAGTGGTAGTAGTGCCGTGAAAAACCACTTGTGGTGATAGCATGTAAGTTTTTAACCCATTCATCCACCACGAATGCATGACCGTATCAACGACTTCGTTCATCAGTGGAAAATGGCTCAACAGACTTTTCATTGCCTCGGCAGTAATCACATAGCCTACGGCGCCGATTGAATCGTATCGGATGACACCGAGTATAAATTCTTCATTGAGTCTGTATACAGGAATGATCGGATTTCTTGTTTTTCCGTTGTACAAAAAGACGATGTCAAAATCAAACATTCCTACGCTACGATCTAGGTTGTCGATGACGGATTGAGTCTCCTCTGCAAGACTACAGTCGTCTTCGAATACTGCAATGATACTTTCATTGTTCTGCAGTGCGGTCTGCCAGACTTTACGATGACTTAACCAACACGCCAATCCACCATGTACCAGCGGACGTTTCCATTTCCTTTGATTAGCTAGATACTTCGGGCAGACGTTATCTTGAATATCCTGATCACTAAGATCGCACCAGTCTATGCCTTTTGCAAACTCGAATTCAATCCCGGCCTTTGCGAATTGGCTGATCATCGTTTTTCGTCGTTCTGTGGCACGGTCTAGATTGATGACATAGCATTTCAATTTTCAGTCCTGTCTAGGTTAACCAACACTAGATATTCAGCAGGTAAATAAAACTCACTTATTCTGTTCCGAGAGATTTACAGTCAAAGCATTACACCCAATCGAATAGAGTAGTTTTGACAGAAGTTTATTGAACGCTTCGAAAGAGTCAAGATTTTTCTAGGGGGTTGTTATTTCGACCAGTTCTAATGTTAAATATTAACTCGACATTTTAATCTGAACCATCTCTAGATTTTCCTGCATCTTTTCCTGCCGTTCGGATTCAGTTCAGTGTGGCATCTGTGAATACCTTAGCCGTCCTTAGTTATGGGAGTTCTGATTTATGTTAAAATTGAAATCGTTCAGTTGCTAATCCATGCCAATGACCCGTCGTAAACTTCCGATCGGCACTGCCGCCTTCCGAAACATTCGAAGCCGAGGTTTCTATTATGTGGACAAGACACCACACATATGGAAACTAGTTGACGAAAGTGAATACTACTTTTTGTCCCGTCCGCGGCGGTTCGGCAAGTCGTTGCTGGTTTCCACATTAAAAGAACTGTTTGAGGGTAATGAGGTGCTGTTCCGTGGCCTCTACATCCACGACCGTTGGGACTGGGAGGTCAAACATCCGGTAGTGCGGTTGAGTTTTGGTGGCCGATTCAGCAAGTCGGGAAATCTCGACAGTAGCATCGTCAGTCAACTGGCAGACATTGAAGAATTTGCCGGCATTGAACCGCCACCTGTGGCTCAAGCTGGACCAGATCGTCTGCGGAGACTCGTTCGACGATTGTATCGAAGCACCGGTCAGCAGGTAGTAATTCTGGTAGATGAATATGATCGTCCCATTCTGGATGTCATTGAGAACGAAGCGATGTCCCTTGAGAACCGAGACGGTCTACAGGGCTTGTATAGCATCATCAAGGACTGTGCCGAGCAGCTGCGTTTCGTGTTCGTCACCGGGGTGAGCATGTTTTCCAAGGTCAGTCTGTTTTCGGGACTCAACAATCTTGAAGATATCAGTCTGGATCCTCAGTATGCCACCATCTGTGGCTATACGGATGACGACATCGACACGGTATTCGTCCCGGAACTGGAGGGGCTGGACCGGAGCAAGGTTCGTCAGTGGTACAACGGTTACAACTGGCGGGGCGAGAACGAGGACCGGGATAAGGTCTACAATCCGTACGACATTCTGTTGCTGTTCAAAAAGAAAAAGTTCGAATCTTACTGGTACAAGACCGGCACTCCGAAGTTCTTATTCCGGAAACTGCTGCAGTCAGAGACCAGTCTACATGAACTGGAACGGTGCATCATCACCGAGCACGAGGTGTCGAAGTTGGATGTGGGTGAAGTGGGTCTGGAGGCACTGTTATTTCAAACCGGTTATCTGACCATCGTGTCAGAGGAACAGGTGGGTTTTAAAACCCTGTACACCTTGGACTATCCCAATGACGAGGTGCGCCAGAGTCTGAGCGATGGTCTGCTGGGGCACTTGGGACAGTCCGGGGGTGAGTCGACTGAATGGGGTCTGAAACTGTGTGAACTGCTCCGGTGCAATCAGTTTGATAAATTTGCCGAACACCTGCACTCCCATCTGTCGGGCATTCCGTATCATTGGCGTAACAGCATCGCGCTGGCACGTTTTGAGGCGTGGTATGCGGGTCTGACGTATATGCTTTTCCAGGCAGTCGGTGTGGAGGTCAGGGCGGAAGAGGCATCCAGTCGGGGGCGTTCGGATCTGGTGATTCTGTATGGTGAACAGGTATTCGTGCTGGAGTTGAAGGTGGCGACGCGCGAAGGGCAAGTGGAGAAGAAGTTGAATCAGGCGCTGGTGCAGATACGCAAGCGCGGTGATGCGGACAAGTATCGACACCGGGAGAAGCCGATCCACCATCTGGCCGTGGTGTTCGGTTGGAAAGAACTGAATCGGGTAGCGATTAGAACAGAAAAAGCCTGAATCTTTCAAATGGTGTGGTCAAGAAAGGATTCAAGGAGTATCTCATTTTCCCACTACAGAAGTATTTTTAATACCTGTCTACTAGACTTCTGCATTTACCTGTTGCAGAATACTCTTCAGCAAACAAATGTTGGACAGTATTTTTTGGAGCTGATCAATCAATTTGAGGTTCATGATTAATGCAGTCTTTCAAAGTGGTGAAAATATCGCTGAAGTTAAGGAAGTCTTCTTTTGCACCATTTTTACACAGCCAATCGCAGAGATTTCTTTTTTCATCTTTGTTTACTGCCCAAGTTTCTTTAATTTGTTTTTCCTCTCCTCTTTCTATCATAGGATGTTTCGGAGTGATATCAAAAAATTTCGAATTTTGTTCTTTGGCTTTTTCTAATGTTTCACAATTGAACAAATTTTCAATTCCTTTCACAATTGGGTTTTCATTGAAGTGAGGCATTTTCCGCTTGTAAATATTTTTATCATAACCATCGGTAAATTTGCTTTCTGGATCATGCAAAACAACAATAATCTGTTTAGCAGTCATAGAGATGTATTTACGATTATTCCAAACTTTGTCGAGGGTACCTTTACCATTTGCCACCTGCACTTTATACTTTTCAAGGATATTTCTTTTATCAAGCAAATTCGCTGCGCACTTCAAGTAATCTTGGTCTATATCTCCTTCGACAAAAAGAATTGGACAGAGTGATTTCTCCGCTTCTGTTCTGACCCGACTTAAGAATTCATTAGTCTTTTCCAGCGCACTAAATGCCTGCCCAATTTCAGAAAACTGTTCTGGATTGATACGAGAACCATCTGGGAAATTATAAACCTCGAAACCTTCAATTCCGCACTCATTAACCATTCCGAGAACAAATGATGGTGAGTGCGTGGTCAAGATGAACTGGACCTTGGGAAACATGTGAATTAGGTTCGGAAGTATATGGTATTGATGATGGGAATGAAGGTGCAGGTCCACTTCATCAACAACTACAAGCCCTGATACGTCATCGGTAGAATTAAAAGTCACATTACGGCTTTCTCGTAAATCAAAATCTCTGAGTATGGATAGAAATAGTGTCAATAGTGTTATCTCGCCACTCGACAATTGGAAGAGATTAGGAACTATCTGATCGTTATCCGACATCAACGATATTCTACGGTCGTGTCTTCCACCAATACCAAATCGAAATTTTCTCTTTGTGACAAGTGTCGACATGACAGCCTGCAAGACGGCTAATGCTGATTCGTATATATTGGTGGCAACACCCTGATATCCAAGAAATAAAGGTAATGCTATTGATTTATTTTCATCAATATTTTGTTTCATTTGGAAAGTGTTGAGTTCAAAAGCCATCTTGTCGAATACAACATCATACAACCAATCATGAATATTCTGAAGTGGTGAATAAGTAATTACCTGACGTGGAGTTTCACCATTGAAATGCAGGGTCTCCGTGTAACGAGGTTTTGCACGTAGATTATCTTTATTCAACCATGCGGGTTCCTCTCCACGGTTTGCAGGGAAATAGAGCAGGCAGTTGGCTGATACTAAGTTTGTTAATTCTTCGAGACGTGATGAATCATTGAAGTTGGAATCGAAATAGTCCATGTCGTTGTTGCTAAATGTCGCTTCCCAAACATCAAAATCATAGCCTTTTAGTCCGATTGGTGGCTGTTTATACATATACTTGGGTTGTTTCAGGCGAATTTCCCGTGTGTAAAACTCCGATTGGAAATCACATTGGGCACAATAATATTCAGCGTCGTTAGATATATAGGAATTACTGCGTAATTTAAATACTCTCTCGTTATCCAATTCACGGGATTCTTGATAAACTGAATCCTTAGCCAAAACCATGCCATTTACTATGTGAGAAAGAGCTAGAGTTTTCCCAGACCCGTTCTTTCCGACAAATAAAACAGGTTTGGGGCATTCATTCTCGAAAGGAAATTCAATTTTCAGGTTTTGGAGCACTCCATAATTCTTGATTTGAAGTCGTTCTAAATACATGTAACCAAATTCTCTAGATTTTTAGATTATCGTTATTGCTTTATTGAGCATCTTGGTGGCTACGGAATGTACTTACTTTGTCAAAACGGGTGCTTTCTACTGACATCATCCACTTCAAAGATGACCACGTTACGACTCTCATTCTTTCCTTTCAAGAGTATCTTATCAATAGAAGACTAAGTAATTGAATTTCTTTATGTGGTCAATGGGTCTGGCTTTTCCGGATCAATGTCTAGTTTTTGTATGGCCTGCTTCACTTTATTGGCAGCTATCTTCCCCTCCTCCTTTAGAGCATGTAAGGCCGTTGCTACGATGTGATTTCGATTGACTTCGAAGAATTGACGCAGATTGGCTCGCGTGTCAGATCGCCCAAATCCATCCGTGCCCAGAACATGGTAGTTTCTCGGCACGAATCCGCGAATCTGATCGGCATAAACCTGCATGTAATCGGTAACCGCAATGACGGGTCCGACTGTATCTTCCAAGCACTTCTCAACATAACTTTTGCGCCGCGTAGCAGTGGGATGCAGACGATTCCAGCGACTGGCGGAGTGTCCCTCACGGGCCAGTTCATTGAAACTCGTCGCGCTCCATACATCGGCCGCTACGGCATATTCTGATTCAAGAATACCTGCCGCCACAATCACTTCCCGCAGAATGGTACCACTACCCAATAGCTGTACGCGAAGTTTCCGTTTCGAAGGGGACTTCTGAAGCAGATACAGACCCTGCAAAATTCCTTCTTCGACACCCTTGAGCATGGGTGGATGAGCATAGTTTTCATTCATACAGGTAATGTAGTAGTAGATTGCTTCATCCTGTTGGTACATACGCCGCAGACCATCGTGAATGATGACCGCCAGCTCATAAATGAAAGTTGGGTCGTACGCAACACAGGTCGGAATCGTGGACGCCAGTACGTGGCTGTGCCCATCCTGGTGTTGTAGTCCTTCACCCGCAAGCGTGGTTCGACCAGCGGTGCCACCGATCAGAAAACCACGTGCCAAGATATCCGCCGCGGCCCAAGTCAAGTCTCCAACTCGTTGAAAACCAAACATGGAGTAGAAGATATAAAATGGAATCATACGAATACCGTGATTGCTACCCGCAGTGCCAGCCGCAATCCAAGAGCAGACCGCCCCGGCTTCATTAATACCTTCCTGCAATACCTGTCCTTCTTTGGATTCTCGATAAAACATGAGTTGATCTGAATCTTCAGGTTGATATAGTTGCCCAAATGGGGAGTAGATTCCCAATTGCCGAAACATGCCTTCCATGCCAAAGGTACGACTTTCATCAGGAACAATTGGTACGATATTGCGGCCGATTGCCTTGTCTCGAATGAGCGCTGTCAGGATTCTGACAAAACCCATCGTTGTCGAAACTTCGCGGCCATCGGTGCCTTTGAGTTGTGCCGCAAAAATATCAAGATCTGGAATTTTGAGTGTACCGGGAATCTTTCGTCGTGCCGGCAGAGCACCCCCTAGTTTCTGGCGCTGTTTCAGCAGATATTGAATTTCCGGACTGTCTTCGGGTGGTCGATAAAATGGTGCCGAGGCCACTTCCTCATCAGTCAGTGGGATTCTGAAGCGGTCACGAAACGAGATCAGTGCCTCTTCGCCGATTTTTTTCTGTTGATGAGTGATGTTCTGCCCTTCACCGGCTTCTCCCATGCCGTAGCCTTTCACCGTTTTGGCTAAAATGACGGTAGGTTGATCGGTGTGTTTTACCGCGGCTGCGTAAGCCGCATAGATTTTGTGTGGGTCGTGGCCCCCTCGATTCAACCGCCAAATATCCTCATCCGTCATGTTCGAAACCATTTCACGCAGCTCATCATACTTGCCAAAAAAGTGTTCTCGAGTGTAGGCGCCGCCTTTGGCTTTGAATGCCTGGTACTCACCATCCACAGCTTCTTCCATCCGCCGTTTCAACAGTCCTTTCGTGTCGCGCATCAATAGAGGGTCCCAGTAAGAACCCCAAATCAGTTTAATCACATTCCAACCGGCGCCACGGAACTCGCCTTCCAGTTCTTGGATGATTTTGCCGTTACCTCGAACTGGACCGTCTAGGCGCTGTAAGTTGCAGTTCACGACAAAAATCAGATTGTCCAATTTTTCCCGCCCGGCGAGCGATAGGGCTCCCATGGATTCCGGTTCGTCCATTTCACCATCCCCCACAAAGACCCACACTTTACGATTGGAAGTGTCACAGAAACCACGGTTATGTAAATATTTCATAAACCGGGCCTGATAGATCGCCATGATGGGTCCCAGTCCCATAGAAACGGTGGGAAATTGCCAAAACTCCGGTTTGAGTCGAGGATGGGGATAGGAGGGCAGGCCATTACCATCCGTTTCACGTCTGAAATTATCCAGGTCATTTTCGCTTAGACGCCCTTCCAGAAACGCCCGTGCGTAAACTCCCGGCGCTGAGTGTCCCTGAAAGAAGATCAGGTCACCGCCATGGGATTCACTCGCCACGTGCCAGAAGTGATGAAATCCAACATCGTATAGGGTGGCTGACGAGGCAAAACTAGCGATATGTCCGCCTAGTTCACTGGAAGTGCGATTGGCTCGTACCACCATCGCTAGGGCGTTCCAGCGAATCAGTGAACGGATGCGCCACTCAAGGGCGTGGTCACCGTTACTTCTTTCTTCCTGAGTCAGACCAATGGTATTCAGATACGCAGTAGTGGGGCGATGAGGGATATGAACACCGGAGCGGCGCGCACTATCAATCAGTTTTTCAATGAGAAAGTGAGCCCGCTCATGGCCTTCTCGTTCAATGACACTGGCAAGGGCATCAAGCCACTCTTCCGTCTCGAACGGATCAACATCGCGTAAAGTCTTATCATCAGGCATGATTGTACGAAATATGAAGTGATCAAATATCTTAATGTTATATGAGAAACCGCACCATGACGATGCTGTTTTTTAATGTTAAATAACGAAACGGGTGATTCTAGGCCATGACTTTCCAATGGTGACCATATAACTGAAACTCGGCGATCAGTACAATGCTGTAACGCTCCGCTAATTTCTGTACCGTTTTGGTCCAGTTCACTCAAACGTCAACGTTTCTTGCGATCCAAATTTTACTGGAGCGAAGTAACTATGGCATGCATTTCAGTTTATACTGATGACCTGTGCTACCGGAATGTAAGTTGCCGGAGAAAATAACCGAAAACAGATCTGATGGAGTGGTCAATTCATGTTGAGTGAACAGGCGCGACAGAGTCTGCAACAATTTGTGGATCGTTCTGACAAGGAATACGCGCTGTACTTCGTCGGCCGGCATGACGTCATTGCCGGAATTGAGAAAACGGTCGAGCAAATGCAACAGTTGATTGCCGGTCGGAATGTCACTGAGCTAATCGAATCCGCGGCCATCCTGTCGGATCAGCGCACCTGGCTGGTGCAGGGGGCACCGGGAGCCGGTAAGACGGCTTTACAGAGTCATCTGCGACAGATGTGGGAAAAGCGACCAGATGGACCGATTACCATCGGTTTGGCACCCGGTGAACTGGAAGACGAGACTGCACTTGAGCAAAAGATCGCATACATCATTAGGAAGCAGTATGAAGTTCCGGCGGATCGATTCTGGAAAGCTGCATTGGCAAGCGCATTGAAGTCACTGGGCAGCAGTTTAGGGTTCAAGATGCGGCAAACCAAACGGCGAGGCACGCTCATAAATCTGTGGCAGTTGTTCGACCATGGTTGGTTCAATTTCATTCTAGAACGTCTGCCTGCAAAATTCAATGCCAAGCCACGACAACTGCGTCCGATCGTTTTTATGATTGATGAGATACAGAGTCTACAACCGCCGAGTGAAAAGCTGTTAATGCAATTACATCTTGGCCAGACTGGATTGCCGATTGTTATGGTGCTGGCTGGTCTCGCCTGGTCGGAGTCGCGTCTATCCAAAGCGGGGATCTCCAGATTCAGCCACGGACACGTGCAGACGCTGGCGCCGCTGACCAAAGCGGAGGCGGCCGAGGCGGTGCATCGCCTGCTGCAGGAGCATGACATCGAAGGATACCAAGACGCTGACATTGTCGTAAAGATCGCGGTGTGGTCGAATGGTTGGCCACAACATCTACACAACTACATGCGTGCGCTGGCGGCGGAGCTGCTGCGTACGGACGGGGACTTACCTCAAGTCGACGAAGTCAGAGTTCACGAGATGGGTGATGCAGATAGAAAAGATTACTATACGAGACGATTGAACCATTCCAAAATCAGTGTTTGTAAAAATCTGCTAGCCGATGTCGCTGAAATGATTGGCGAACATGGAGTCGATGAATCGGAGCTGCTGTATCTGCTTCGTGATCGATCTTGGGATAAACGCAGCTATCCGACAGATACCATGCCTCAAAGCATGAAACCGCAGGAATTTATTGATGAAATGATCAAAAATGGCATGACCCACAAGGTAGACAGTTACATTACCATACCAATTCCGTCATTCCGCCAGCATCTGGTTGATAGACGATTGAACCGCTGAATCGGGTGCATCAGGGGTTCCGGCTGGTCTACTACCAACAGATGGTCGCTGAACCAGACTTGGATTGTTTGTAGATGATGCAAAAATAGACAGTCGCATCAGCTATCCTGACTTTAAACAAGATCATCAAGGAAAAATCTGACTCGTCGTGTAGAAAACCCCATTTAGTCCAACAGACGATTGGGGTGAACAAGTCAGCGGGTCTGAATTTACCGTGACTCCTTGATTCACTGTTGGTAAGTTCGTTTCAGGCAACGTTTGCTTCAGGTACAGCCAAAATTTTGGATAAGCAGCGTCCGGTATGTGAAGCATCATTTCCCGCTACGGCTTCAGGGGTACCTGCGGCGACAATATAACCACCTTCTTCACCACCTTCCGGTCCCAAATCTATGATCCAGTCGGCGGATTTGATGATTTCCATGTTGTGTTCAATTACAATGACCGTATTGCCGCGGTTGCGTAATTCAAGGAGTACGGACAACAGTTGTTTGATGTCTTCAAAATGCAGACCGGTGGTTGGTTCATCAAGTAAGTAAAGGGTATTGCCAGTATCCTTTTTTGACAGTTCTAACGACAGTTTAATACGTTGAGCCTCACCACCGGATAAAGTCGTGGCACTCTGACCGAGTTGAATGTAGTCAAGTCCCACTTCTTTGAGTGTTTGAAGTCGACGGGCGATGGGTGTGATTGATTCGAAAAGTTCCAAAGCTTCACTGATCGAGAGGTTCAGAATTTCAGAAATGTTATATCCCCTATAGGTGATCTCGAGTGTTTCTCGATTGAAACGAGTGCCATTACACACTTTGCACCGCACAAACATATCCGGCAAGAAATGCATTTCAACCCTGACCATACCATCTCCTTTACATGATTCACAACGTCCGCCAGGCACATTGAATGAAAAACGACCGGGTTTGTAGCCGCGCGACCGGGCCTCAACCGTTTTCGCAAAAAGGCTCCGTAGGTTACCGAACAGTCCGGTATAGGTGGCTGGATTAGAGCGCGGTGTACGTCCAATCGGCTGTTGATCAATCCGAATGATCTTATCAATCAGTTCAAGACCTTGAATGCTGTCATATTCGGCAGCATTTTGCTTGGCGCGGTTCAGTTTGGAGGCAACGGCCTTGTACACCGTTTCATTGATCAGCGTGGATTTACCGGAGCCGGATACGCCGGTTACACAGCAGAACAGTCCGAGTGGAATATTGACATTCAATCGCTTCAGATTATTTCCGCGTACACCTTCGATCCTTAACAGGTGAGTTGGGTCGTAAGCCACTCGGGTCTGGGGGATGGGTATTTCTTTTCTGCCACTGAGGTACGCACCGGTCAATGAACTTGATGATTTTTCAACGTCTTTTGGGGTACCGGCCGCCACAACATGCCCACCATTCGCACCGGCGCCGGGCCCTAAATCAACGACATAGTCGGCATTTCGTATCGTATGTTCATCGTGTTCGACTACTACCAGTGTGTTACCCATGTCCCGTAGACGATGCAACGTGTTGAGCAGCCTTTGGTTGTCCCGGTCGTGTAGACCGATGGAAGGTTCGTCAAGTACATAAGTCACGCCAACCAATCCCGAGCCCACTTGCGAAGCCAGCCGGATACGTTGCAACTCACCACCGGAGAGTGTATTGGTGGCGCGGTCCAACGTTACATAGGTTAAGCCGACACTGGCGAGAAACTGTAATCGCGTTTGAATGTCACGAATAATTCGCTCGGCTACGGTATTGGCATGTTCGACGTAGGCAATGGATAGAAACCAGTTCAACACTTGGCTGACATTCATGCGAGTGATGTAATGAATCGGTTTTCCATGAATGAACACGTTTCTTGAACTCATGGATAATCGACTGCCGTCGCATACTTCACAGGGTTGAGTCTGTAGGTACTTTGATAGGCTTTCGCGTACTGCATCGGAAGTTGATTCCTGTATACGCCGTTTAAAGTTGGGAATGACGCCTTCAAAGGGCCGCATGCTCCGGTAGGTTTTACCGCTGTCGCTGAGATATCGCATTGAAATTTTCTGTTGACCGCTGCCATACAGTACGACCTCCTGTATTTTTTCCGGTAATTTTTCAAATGGTTGTTCCAGATCGAACTGATAGAATTTAGCGACTGATTCCAACATGCTGTAGTAGTAGCGGTGGCGCACGTTCCATTCCGCGAGTGCACCCATTGCAATACTAAGTTTTGGATTGACGACAATGCGTTCTTCGTCGAATTGCGAGGTGTAACCAAGACCGTTGCAGTTTGAACAGGCACCCTTAGGATTGTTGAAGGAAAAAATGCGAGGTTCCATCTCATCAAGAGTATAGCCGCAGTAGGGACAGCCATATTGGGTGCTATACACTTCACCTTCATGAGCAATCGCACCGTCCTGAGTGACTTGACAGCAGGTTACCAAGCCGTTCGATAATTGGGTTGCGCTCTGAATCGAATCCGCCAAACGCTGCCGCACTGCCGGTTTGATGACGAGTCGGTCAACCACGACATCGATGGTATGAATGGTATTTTTGTCTAACTTTGGCACTGATTCGATTTCGTAAATTTCTGAATCAATGCGAACTCTGACATAGCCCTGTCTTCTGAGGTCGGCAATGATCTGCTCGTGTTCACCTTTGCGGCTGCGAATGATAGGGGCGATCAACGCAATTCGGGATCCCTCTGGCTTAGCTAGAATCAGATCGACAATTTCTGAAATGGGTTTTGCCATCAGCGCGACTTTATGTTCAGGACAACGTGGTTCACCGACACGCGCGTAGAGCAGCCGAAGATAGTCGTAAATTTCGGTGACCGTACCGACCGTCGAACGAGGACTGAAACGTGTCGTTTTCTGGTGAATGCTGATGGCTGGCGATAAACCCTCGATCGAATCGACGTCAGGCTTGTCCATTAACGATAGAAACTGTCTGGCGTATGAGGAAAGCGATTCGACATATCGACGTTGTCCTTCGGCATAAATCGTGTCATAAGCGAGCGACGATTTTCCTGAACCTGAAAGGCCGGTAACGACATTCATGCAGTTACGGGGAAGTTCTACAGAGACATTTTTGAGGTTGTG
This sequence comes from Arenicellales bacterium, assembly GCA_965116205.1. Taxonomy (GTDB): domain Bacteria; phylum Pseudomonadota; class Gammaproteobacteria; order Arenicellales; family JAJDZL01; genus JAJDZL01. Next base: position 2,533,197 of record OZ220493.1, read on the forward strand.
CGTGCGTGCGCCTCTGACTGTAATCTTGTCCGTGTTCACGAGTTTTATCGTAAGAAGTAAAAACTCAATATGTTAACTTCTATCGAACAGACTAGGGAGTATATTTTCGTTGTTAAATTAACGTCGGTGTTCACCATTGACGAGGTATTTTTTCCTTCGCAAATGTCATTTTAGGTGGACTCCATTGATGCTTCACGCGCATCAATCGAGTGCGATGTCATTCTAAAGCAGTGAATATCGTCTCCGTCGATCGGCTTGACGGTGTAATCATGCTATGAATAAGAAAATTTGATGTCGGCGCAATTCGGACCAGCAGAATATGGATTGGCCATCTGTGAGTTCGTATTGAAATTTCTCTAGTAACAATTAAGGTCTTTAGATCACTTCAATTTCGATTTCCCCCAATGATGCAACAGCAGCTGTATTGTCTACCCAGCTATTTCGACCGGCGCGGCCAAGTGTTCTCAGTTCAGCAGACCTCAGTTACCGAGGACGGCGATTGACACGGTTATGACCCGGCCAACTTCTCTCAATTTGGTGATCGACCGCACCGGTTGCTGAATTGAATTAAAATATCAAGCCTGACTGACCGAGCAGTTCGAGCTTCTGGTTCGACAAAAAATAAATAAATGGTCATCGTGCTGATTGATTCTGGAGAGGAAGATCAGCTGCCTTACTCCTCCATTTTTCCGTGTTCACATAAAGATGCGATAATCTCCGGCATGACTCGTCAGAAAATTCGTAGGATAGTATTCAATTCATGTCTGAACACCAATTTACCAATCTAGAGAAAAAAACTCTCGCTACGCTTGCCACAGTGGTGGGGCTGCGGATGCTTGGCCTATTCATGGTCTTACCTATTCTTGCACTCTACACGGATGAATTCATTCATGCGACACCTTATTTGATCGGTCTTGCACTAGGTATTTATGGTTTCACACAGGCGATCTTTCAGGTGCCATTCGGGGCCGCATCCGATCGTTGGGGGCGGCGGCCCCTCATTATTCTGGGATTGCTCATTTTTATAGTCGGCAGCATCATCGCCGCGCTATCCACCTCGATCTTCGGCATCATTCTTGGCCGTGCACTGCAGGGTGCCGGAACCATCTCCGCGGTTGCCCTAGCGATGCTCGGTGAGCGCATGCGTGAATCACAACGTCCCAAATCAATGGCTATCATCGGTGTAACCATTGGCATGGCATTCACATTGTCGTTGATGCTAGGCCCGATACTCGACCGATGGATCGGTATTCAAGGAATTTTTTGGTTGGCGGCGACCCTAGCCATCGTTGGCATGGTTGTGGTGTGGACTTTATTACCCAAGACTACCCAAGAGCCTGCCATTGGTCCCGGTCGACTGAAAGAGAAATGGCCACTTGTGTTTACCACAAGATTATTCATCCTGTACATCGGCACAATGGCGACTCATATGGTGATGACTGCCTTATTTCTAGCATTTCCACTTCAATTGATTGAAATTTCCGCTTTTCAGCGCGATGATCTTTGGCAAGTGATGGTGCCGGCACTCCTGATTTCTTTGGTAGTCCTGGTCCCATTGCTCCGCTATAGCTCGAGAACGAAACGCATCACCGGGGTGATGCTGGTTGCCGGTTTGCTACTACTCGGCGCACAGGGCGTACTCGGCTACGGATCAATCGCCGAATCTGTGGTGATGCTGGTCGCAGGACTGTGTCTGTTTTTTATGGGTTTTAACACGTTGGAAGCACTATTACCGTCGACGACGGTAACTCGAGCCCCAGAAAATGCCCGCGGGACGGTGATGGGAATCTTCAATGCCAGTACATTCATCGGCGCTTTTTTAGGCGGAGTGTTCGGTGGATTGGTATTTACCCGATATGAAGCGACGGGTGTATTTCTATTTGCCGGAATTGTTATACTGATATGGCTAGCTGTCACAGTCATGGCACAACGTTATCTTGGCTTGAAATCTGGCAGATGGAACCATTCGATCAATTAACCTCAATAATTTAGTGAAGAGAGAAACGATAATGGCAGGTCCAGGACTTAATAAAGTAACCCTGATTGGAAATTTAGGCGCGGACCCAGAACGCCGCCGCACACAAACTGGTTTGCTGATTACAAACCTTAATATCGCAACCAATGAAATTTGGTTTGATAAAGACACGCAGGAGAAAAAAGAACGCACCGAATGGCATCGTGTGGTTTTCTTTGGGAAGACCGCGGAGCTGATTCTAGACAGCAGTCTACATAAAGGCAGTAAAGCCTATGTTGAAGGTCGTTTACAGACGCGAAAGTGGCAGGACCAAGAGGGTAACGATCGGTACACGACTGAGATTATCGGTCGGGATTTCATATTTTTAGATCGAGTTGAGGGTGGTAGAGCGCCCGAGCAGCATTCCGATCCCTTCGAGTCCGAGCCGGCGCGAGCAGTTGCAGAAAAAACGACATCGCCGGAAACGATATCACCGGATTCAGACTTGGACGACGACATTCCTTGGTAGTTTATCAGACTTGGATGTTAGTTTATCTCGGTGGTTGGTGCCACCTCAAGCGCCTTACGGGCGCGCAGTTTCGCCGCAATGTACTCCGATTGGGGAATGTGTAACAGTCCTTTAATTTTCCGCATCAGATGTTGCTCATTCGGGTCAATATGTTGATCGACAAGGACGACTTTCCACATGGCTTCAAGCAACTTCAGTTTGCTTACGAAATCCCATTCGTCATTAATGATGGATGTCATCTCATGAAGACAGGTGGCTTCATTCAGTTCTTCCTGTACCGTAATCAGATGCTGTTTGATCTGCCGAGTGTCAGTGTTCAGCACGTTGATCAAGGTTTGTTCGATTGCAGTCCATTCTGATTCATCGAAACACTGATCTGCCCGTGCCACCTCGATTAATAGCGCGGTCGCAGCTGATTCTGGATTCCAGACTCGGTTGTGATTTGCGGTGGAGTCCGCCATCATGAGTATTGACGTCAAACTCTGCTTTAGTTTGAATAGCATGGCAAAGTCGTTGGTGGATAGAATATTTCACTTAAAATACGCAAGCAATTTTATCTGAACATAGCGCGGTAGGAATGGAAACTGAGGCGTTGCTTTTGCAAGAGTACGCGTGACTGAAAAACTGAGAATCGGCGTCGTCGGTGTGGGTTACATGGGCCGGTTACATGCTCAGCATTTCGCCAACAATGAACGGGTGGAACTGCTCGGTGTGGTGGATACTGACATCTCCCGAGTTAACCCGTTAGCCGAATCGTTGCGTTGTCGCGCTTATACTGATGCGACGGAACTGCTGGGACAGGTCGATGCAGTCAGCATCGCGGTTCCGTCGAGCCGGCATCGTGCAGTGGCTGAAATCTTTTTACCGGAAGGAGTGCACGTCCTAATGGAAAAACCACTCGCTTCGACGGTAGATGATGCACAGTTCGTGGTTGATCTAGCCCGGCACCATCAGGCCAAACTATTGGTAGGGCATCAGGAAAGGTTCAATGCTGCGATTATGAAAATTGCGCATCGCGTTGATAAACCCAAATTCATAGAAGCAACTCGCCAGGGTCAGTTTGTCGGTCGAGGAGGGGACGTTGACGTCATCACCGATCTGATGATTCATGACATTGATCTTGTCTTGGCCATGACCCGGATGGCGGTGACATCAGTATCGGCGCTAGGTGCCTCGGTAATTACGTCGCATGTGGATATCGCCAATGCCCGACTTGAGTTCACCAATGGTGCGGTCGCGAATGTGACCGCGTCACGTGTCGCCACTGATAAAGTACGAAACTTTAAAATATACATGTGCAATGAGTTGATGGATTTGGACCTGCTGGATCAGTCGGTATGGCTGGAAAAACAGACAACGAATGCAGTTGGCATCTCATCAGATCTGACGAGGGAAGCGATTGATACGGTACCCACGATCACCCTGAAAAATGAAATTGATCATTTTGTTGAAATTGTCCTCAATGGTGGGACCCCATTCGTTTCTGGCGAAGATGCCGTATCGGCACTGCGAGTGGCGCAGTTGGTGCGTGAAAAAATCGACCAAAGCTAATGTTGAGTGAAGTTGACATTCCATACTTTGACTTGACTCGACAGTTTGCTTCCTATCAAGAAGCATGGTTGAACGAGATTGCACGACTCGGCGAGCAAGGAAATTTCATTCTCGGTGATGCGATCCATGAAATTGAAGCCGAACTTGCAGAATTTCTGGATGTTCAGCATGCGATTACGGTGGCCAGTGGTACCGACGCCATTGTTTTGGCTCTGAAAGCGGCTGGTGTCGGTCCTGGCGACGCAGTTATCGTGCCCAATTTTACTTTCTACGCATCGGTAGAGGCAGTTTCACTGGTCGGTGCAACACCCCGTCTGGTTGATATTGATCTGAGTGACTTTAACATGAAACCGGTGCACGTCAGGGCTGCCATTGATGAGCACGTCAAGGCAATTATTCCGGTCCATTTATTTGGTTTGCCAGCACAACTACCCGAAATTCTAGCCATTGGTAAAACAAACGACATTCCAGTGATTGAAGATGCTGCACAGGCATTTGGCAGTCAAATCAATCACCGCTACTGTGGAACCCTGGGCGATTATGGCTGTTTTAGTTTTTACCCAACAAAAATTCTAGGCGCTTATGGTGATGGCGGCATGATCACCACCAATTCGGCTGAATCAGCGGAACAACTCAAACTGCTGCGCAATCACGGTGCAGTGGTTGCCAATCGACATCAACTCATCGGTTGTACTAGTCGGCTGGACACGGTGCAAGCCGCGATTTTGCGGTTAAAACTCAAAACCGTCCATGCTGCCATTCAAAGACGGCGAGAACTGGCGGCACGTTACCGGCAGCAGTTGCCGACCGACGTCATTGTGCTACCGACTGATCGGTCTGCGCGATGGCACGTTTTCAATATCTTTACCATCCGTGTGCTGGATCGACGGCGGTTGGCAGCGGCCTTGAAGTCCGCCAATATCGGCTACCAGATCTATTATCCCATCCCCATCCATAGGCAACTTCCGTATCAGAATCTTGGTTACTCAGACGATGATTTTCCAAACTCAGTGCGTGCTTCGAGTGAAGTCATTTCATTGCCACTTTATCCAGAAATGAAGGATACAGATGTTGATCAGGTCTGCGCCATTGTTCGTGACACCTTGGTTTAAAGGCAGCGCCTTAGCGCTGGTCTTTTTGTTGGTCGTGCTTAGCGTCGGTAAAACTGTTGATGCAGCAGAATGTAAACTGTCGACTCGTGATTGGCAGCAAATGCATCACCGGAACATCGCGCTCATTCCTGATGACGGCCGACTGGTTGAACTGCGAGTACGGATTGCCGATGAACCTAACGAAAGATCGGCGGGCTTTCAGCACATCTGTCCGGAAATCGCTACGCTGAATGCCATTCTCTTCGTCTATAAACAACCGGAACATCGCGGTTTTCACATGAACAATGTCCATACTGATCTTGATATCGGTTTTTTTGATGCCGAGGGCAAACTGTTTCAGATTATCCGCATGCACCCAGCTGCGGCGCCGACTTCCCAGCGAGATTCCTATCAAGCCGACGCGGCTTTCCAATATGCATTGGAAACAAGAGCAGATTTCTTTGTTGAAAATGACCTGCGAGTGGGAGTGACTCGCTTGAGTTTTCAATGATTCAAGCAGACTCAAGATTAATTGCGAAGCCGAGCTTCTGCAGTTGCGCCAGGGTTTGGTCAGCATGAGTGTGTAAGATGGCAATGCCTCCAGCCGATTGCCACTCACGGACGTTTTTTATGTAATCGTCAATCAACACATTGGGATTGCCTTGAAAAACTGCATATTCCTGTTTCGCATTTCGTCGTTTGACAAGATGAATTCGATCGAAGTCCGTCAACTGAATGTTATTTCGTAGCCACCTACGTTTGCCGGATTCGCTATTTGGGTCGGAATAAGGTAGCGAAGAGAGAATGTGCCCGTTGTACAAATCAACGATTTCCCAGAGTGCTTGACCACCATCTGCCCAAGCCAAATCGGACCAGAAATTTTGCTTGGTCCGACTCAGTTTCCACATCTGACTGACCGACATTAATTCAATCGGCTTATCGGTCAACTGGGTCATTCCAGCCATGAAATCACATAGCACGCCATCCATGTCGCAGTAGATTGTGGGTTGGACTGACATATTTGGGTTACCGGTCAATTGGCTACGAATAAAGTGTCAGTAATGATATTGCAACATGTGCACTGCTGAAGTGTGTGAATATTCAGTCATTAAGTGTTGTGTGAACTATGGTCGTTCGGTCATGGATTCAGTCGCATTTTACCTTGTCACTCCCTGTCTGGCTCGTCGTCCGACATGAAAAAACACTGCCCAACGATAACAGTCAAAAAGACGATGAAGATTCTGCGGAGAATTCTAGCATCATGACCTGCAGAAATCGCTTGATGTTGCCGAGATGATTGATGAAGGTGGAGATGCATAATCGAAGTAAACGACAAGCTACTTGACAAAGAGGTTTAGAATGGCAAAACCGGGAATTGATAGACAAAAAGCATCATCTCTGAAATCAAATACAACAACATTCTCATATTTTCTTTTCACTAGCTTTGGCACCATCGAAAGCTCGTTGACCGAAGCCACAGCGCATCAGTCTTGAAGCTTAAAGCCGGTGAGCGCAGTGACTCCAATCATGGCGTTCCCACACATCTGAACCGATGCGAATGCCGACAGTTTATGATAAAATTAACGCCTTGAAACTTCATTGAAAGAGCGGCTAATTCCCGAAATCATGGCGGCGCTTTTTCAATATCTATCGTTTTTGTTACTGAGTGTCTTGACCTGTGTCCCAAATCATTGCCAAAAAAACTCTGACCACTGACCTGGAAAATGAAATGCGTCAATCCTACCTGGATTACGCGATGAGTGTTCTGCTAGGGCGCGCGTTACCCGATGTCCGAGATGGTCTTAAACCCGTTCATCGTCGCATTCTGTATGCGATGTTGAGACTCGGCAATTCCTATGACAAGCCGTACAAGAAATCCGCGCGGGTGACCGGTGATGTCATCGGTAAATATCATCCACATGGTGACGCCGCAATCTATGATGCGATCGTCCGTATGGCACAGGATTTTTCGATGCGCTACCCGCTGGTGGATGGTCAGGGAAACTTTGGGTCAGTCGATGGTGATCGACCGGCGGCAATGCGCTACACCGAAGTGCGACTGTCGAAAATTGCCCATGAATTGCTTGCCGATATCGACAAGGAGACCATTGATTTTATTCCCAATTACGATGAAACGGAACTTCAGCCGATCGTCCTGCCGACGCAGCTGCCCAACCTGCTGTTGAATGGCTCAGAGGGAATCGCCGTTGGTATGTCCACCAAGATTCCACCCCACAATCTCACCGAAACCTTGACGGCCTGTCTAGCACTGATAGAAAATCCTGAACTGCCAGCCTACGAATTGCTCCAGTGCATGCCCGGCCCCGATTTTCCGACGGGCGGCATTATCAATGGTCGGATGGGCATTCTACAGGCTTACAGTACCGGCACCGGTTCAATTCGTCTGCGTGGCAGAGTTGCAGTTGAGTCAAATGACAAAGACAAATTTGAGTCTCTGATCATTACGGAGCTGCCGTATCAGGTCAAAAAGGCCGCTTGGATTGAACATATTGCCCAGTTGGTCAAGGATGGTCAACTTGAAGATATCAAAATGGTGCGAGACGAAACGGATAAGTCAGGCCTGCGCGTCGTTGTGGAACTGAAGAAAAATGCCAACGCTGAGTTAATTGAGAACATGCTGTACAGTCGAACCAATTTGGAAGTCAGTTTTGGGATCAATCTGGTAGTGATTGAAAACAATCGACCGCGTCGCATCACGCTCCGGGAAATTCTCAATTCCTTCCTGCAACACCGCCGAGAGGTGGTGACCCGACGACTGGAGTTCGAACTGCGAAAAGCTCAATTACGGGCTGAAATCCTGGAAGGTCTTGCCGTAGCGCTATCCAATATTGATCGGATGATTGCGATGATCCGTGCTGCGCAAGATCGAAAAGCCGCGAAGAACGACCTGATGGCGACGGGATGGGATCCGAAGATGGTACAACAGCTCCTTACCGAAAGTCAGGTTGACGTTGCTCAGGATGCCTCAGTAACTGATGCTTCCGAAAGATTTGCGGAGGGATATCGACTGTCAGAAAAACAGACTGATGAAATTCTGAAGATGCCACTGCAGAACCTGGCCGGATTGGAGCAGGAAAAAGTGTTTAAAGAATTTCGAGAGATCTTAGCTGATATTGCCCGCACGAAGTTTACTTTAGCTTCACCGGAGCGAGTGATGCAGAAGGTTGCTGATGAGTTGCAGGCACTCAAAGATCAATACGGGAAAAAAGATCAGCGCCGCACTGAGATTGTTGAAAATGAGCTCAATATCAACAATGAAGATCTGATTGCACGCGAGGAAGTGGTGATAACCATCTCCCATGAAGGTTATGCTAAGCAACAGCCGGTGCAGGAATATCGCGCACAGAATCGGGGTGGCAAAGGAAAAATAGCCACGGCTCACAAGACCGATGATTTTGTCAGTAAGATGTTCACTGCGAACACCCACGACACACTCCTTTGTTTTACCAATCTCGGTAAAGTGTATTGGACCAAAGTTTACCGTCTTGAGCGGGCTGGCCGCACGGCGCGCGGGCGGCCGCTAGTCAACGTGTTTCCAGTCTTGGCGAAAGAAGAGAAGGTCACGGCGGTACTTCCTAGCCAAAATGAGGCCGGGCAGTTTCTGTTCATGGTCACGCGTCAGGGGCTGGTGAAAAAATGTCGCGTCGAGCAGTTTTCCCGGCCACGGTCCAACGGACTGCGAGCCATTCGACTTCGAGACGGTGACGAACTGGTCAACGTGGGATTTACCAGTGGCGATGCCGACATCATTCTGATCAGCAATTTCGGTCGATTGGTTCGTTTTGCCGAAACGAAAGTGCGTGCTTCCGGACGAACGTCCATGGGTGTGAAGGGTATAAAACTGGCTGAAAACCAGTCGGTTATTTCTATGATTCGGGTGGAGCCTGAACAATTTGCCAGCACCGCTCTGCTGGTCAGTGACGACGGGTGTGGTAAACGCACCCGGATTGTCGAATTTCCTCGTAAAGGAAGAGCAACCATCGGTTTATTTATCCTGCCGGCGAACAAGCGTCAGCACGTCGAAATGATTGATGCGCAACTGGTTGAAGATGATGAGCAAGTCATGCTGATCACCAACGGTGGAACACTGATTCGAACGGAAGTTGCCAGTATCTCGATGTATTCAAGAACCGCAGGTGGGGTACGGTTAATTGATTTGGGCGATAATGATCGGCTGGTCGGGGTGGCGACGGTCAGAGAGAAAGAAACCTCTCCAGCGATACTGCCTGATGGGGAAGATGGTGAGACGTCTGCAGATCGTGACGCATAATGAACTTAGCTGAACTAAGAGTAAAAATTGATGCAATTGATCTCAAATTGCAGCAGTTAATTGAACAGCGCGTTGAGCTCGGAAAAGAAGTTGCCAAAGTCAAACGCGCTCAGAACAAATCTCGGATCGTCGTGCTGGAGCGTGAAGCGCAAATACTGGAAAAAATACGCGCACGTAATCAAAGTGACATTTCAAACGACAGCATCACCAGAATTTTTCGGGAAATCATTGCCGTCACCCGATCAGTTGAAGACACGCTGAGAATCTCAATTTTGGGGCCCGAGGGCACGTTTACCCATGCCGCGGCACTGCAGCAGTTCGGTCACGAGTTTGTCGCAGTGTTTCGTCCGACTATCAATGAGGTTTTTTCGGCGGTTGAAGCCGGCCGCTCGCAGTATGGAGTGGTGCCAGTGGAAAATTCCAATCAGGGGGTGGTTGATAGTACGCTCGATTGCCTGTTGGACTCTGAACTTCGATTGTGTGGGGAGATCGAGCTGACCGTACATCACGCATTGGTGAGCAATGCTCTTGACATCACTCAGGTACAACGAGTACTGGCGCATGAACAGGCCTTGGCACAGTGTCGCAAGTGGTTGGCACGCAATCTTCCACAGGCTAAGCTGGAAAATGCGTTAAGCAATGCTGATGCACTCGTTAAAGTCCGGAATGATGTTACGCAAGCTGCCATTGCCAGTGAAGATGCGGCGAAACTGTATGGCATGAACGTGCTGTGTGCAAACATTGAAGATTTTGTTGCCAATGCCACTCGCTTCCTGATCATCGGTCGCGATCGACTTGCCGCCACCGGTCATGATAAGACCAGTATTCTACTGTCCAAGAAAAGTGTTCCTGGTTCACTGTTGAAACTGCTTGAACCTTTTGCCCGTCATGGCATCAACATGACCAAAATTGAATCACACCCCAGTCGGAAAGGTAATTGGGAGTATGTATTTTTCATTGATTTTGATGGGCATGCCGATGATCCGACTGTGAGTCTGTTGTTTGAGGAACTGAAAGAGGAAGCGCCGTTGTTCAAAATGCTCGGCTCGTATCCGAAAAGCGCAGTTTGATGTCTTCCGCATTTGATGCACAGCAACTAGCGGTCGCCGGCATCCGTCAGCTGTCACCGTACGACCCGGGGTTGCCGATTGAAGAGCTGGAAAGACGGTTCAATATTCGAGATGTCGTTAAGCTGGCTTCCAACGAAAACCCATTGGGGGCGTCGGCGCGCGTGCAACAGCTGATACGCACTTATCTACCAGATATACATCGCTATCCCGACGGTTCCGGTTACGAACTGAAATCGGCGATTGCCGATCGCCATGGTGTGGAGATGAATCAAATCTGTTTGGGTAACGGCTCGAATGACGTGCTGGACCTACTGGCCCGCGTTTTTGTAGGTCCCGGTCAGAAGGGGGTTATTTCAGAATTTTCATTCGTGGTCTATCGCCTTGCTCTGATCTATGTACACGCACAGATTGTAACCGTCGATGCAGCGGGCTTTGGACATGATCTGGAGGCACTCGCGAAAGCAGTGGATGCGGATACGCGAATCCTGTATATCGCCAATCCCAACAATCCAACGGGCACCTGGTCAACGGCAACCGAACTTAGGCTACTGCTTGATCGAGTGCCACGCTCATGCATTGTCGTGGTCGACGAAGCGTACGCCGAGTATGTTGAGCAGCCTGACTACCCCGACTGTACCTGCTGGCTCAATGATTATCCAAACCTTGTGGTGACGCGAACTTTTTCAAAAATATTCGGCTTGGCCGGATTACGCGTGGGTTATGCGCTATCAAGTCCACAGATCTGTGGTTTGTTGAATCGTGCCCGTCAGCCCTTCAACTGCAACAGCCTTGCTTTGCACGCGGCAGTTGAAGCGTTGCACGATGAAGCGCATTGTGAACGGTCGCGTCGGATGAACAGCGACCAGCGGTCCGTGTTGCGGCGGGGTTTCGACGCACTTGGACTCGCCTCGATTGAATCGGTCGGTAATTTCATTAGTGTTGACATGGGTGCGTCGGCGGCACCGATTCATGAACAGCTGCTGCGCCGAGGGATCATTTGTCGTCCCATTGATAATTATGGGTTGCCGAATCATCTGCGCATTTCGATCGGTTTGCCGGCGGAAAACTCGCGCTTGCTCACCGAACTGGAACGACTCATGAAACCGAGAGACATGTGATGGGGTTGGTAGTCGAACGTCTGCTGGTCATCGGTTTGGGTATGATCGGTGGTTCCGTGGCCCTGGCGCTTCGCCGTGCCGGCATCGTCAAGGAAATTGTCGGCGCTGGACGTTCGCTAACCAATTTACAGAAAGGCGTCGAATTGAATGTGATTGACCGTTATACGGAGGATTTCACTCAAGAAGTCGCACACAGCAACGTCATTCTCGTCGCCGCACCGGTACTGGCGATGGAGCCCATCTTTGCGAAAATAGCGGCGTGTGACTATCGCGATTGCATCATTACTGATGTAGGTAGCGTTAAAGGTAGTATTGTCGCCGCCGCGGAGCGACACTTTGCTCAAGATTTTACTGGTTTTGTGGCGGCTCATCCAATTGCCGGGCGCGAATATTCCGGCGTTGCGGCAGCTAGTGACATACTTTTTGCTGGCAAGAGTACTATCCTCACTCCTAGTAGTCAGAGTGGTAATGATGCCTTGGTATTGGCGCGCAGACTTTGGCAGTCAACCGGCGCCATCGTCACTGAAATGCCAGCACCGCTGCACGACGAGCTGGTTTCAGCGAGCAGTCATCTGCCGCATTTGGTGGCCTTTGGTCTAGTGAATTATATTGCCGGACATGCCAAAAGTGAAAAATGTTTTGAACTCGCGGCCTCCGGTTTCTATGACTTTACCAGAATTGCGTCCAGTGATCCCATCATGTGGCGCGATATCTGTTTGGCCAACTCAGATGCAATCGCTCGCGAACTGTCGGCGTACATCAAGACTTTGGAACTGCTGAATACGGAAATTGTGCATGGGAATGGCATTGCCATTGAAGAAATGATGAACGTTGCTAAATCATCACGCGATCATTACCTAAGTCAGCGGCAGACGTAAACGGTTTTACGGTACAACAGAACCCTTGACTCGTTTCAGTATTCGAAAAAGTGGCCCGTTGTGCGGACGGATTACCGTTCCGGGTGACAAGTCAATGTCACATCGAGCTGTGATGTTGGGCGCGATTGCTCAGGGCACCACGGTTATTTCCGGCCTCCTGCGCGGTGATGATGTCAAACGCACCATCCATGCTTTGCAAAGTTGTGATGTGAAGATTGCTGAGCAGCACGATTGTCTGGTGATCGAAGGTGTGGGATTGTATGGTCTTCAGGCTCCGAAGTCGGCATTGTATTTGGGTAATTCGGGCACCAGCATGCGACTGTTAACCGGAATATTTGCCGGGCAGCAGTTTGTAACGCGCTGCACGGGTGATGCTTCGCTGTCAGCTCGTCCGATGAGACGGGTGGTCGATCCATTGCGGTCTATGGGTGCAGACATTTCACTGTCGGATGACAATACGCCGCCGGTGCTGATTCGACCGGTTAACGAACTGAATTCAATTGAATGGGTGTCAACCGTAGCCAGTGCCCAGGTCCATTCTGCCATATTACTGGCGGCATTGTACGCTGAAGGACAAACTTATATATTGGAGCCCAAACCAACCCGCAATCACACCGAAAATATGTTGAAGTCATTTGGCTGTCAGGTTGATCGAGTGCAGAATCTGCTCTCGATTCGTGGGAAGCTAGACCTTAACGGCCAGCAGCTAGACATTCCGGCAGATTTTTCGTCGGCCGCCTTCTTTATCGTCGCCGCATTAGTGACTCCCGAATCCGAAATTCTATTGGAAAAAGTTGGGGTGAATGAGACCCGAACCGGACTTCTCGTTGCACTGCGGATGATGGGCGCTAAGATTCGGTTCGAAAATGAACGGATGATCGGTCGAGAACGGGTTGCTGACCTTCGAGTGTATGCGGAAGATCGATTGCATGGTATTGATTTACCGGTCAGTCTGGTATCACTGATGATTGATGAGATGCCTATCATGGCAGTTGCCGCTGCGGTGGCGCGCGGTACAACCGTCATTCGCGGCTGTGAAGAACTGCGGGTTAAGGAAAGTGATCGAATTAAAACGATTACCACCGGGTTACAGTCATTGGGCATTGCTGTTGAAGAGCTGCCGGATGGCATGATCATTCATGGCGGTAAATTCAGTGGTGGACGGGTGGACAGTTGCGGTGATCATCGAATTGCCATGGCCTGTGCGGTAGCCGGTTCGATTGCTGAAGAAGAAGTGGAGATCGTGAACTGTGATTGCGTGAAAACTTCATTCCCCGGCTTCGCATCCGTTGCGCGACAGGTTGGAATGGACTTGCGGACCGACTCCGTAGAATGCTTGAACGCGTCTTGACGATTGACGGTCCGGCTGGCTCAGGCAAGGGTACGGTCGGGCAACAGCTAGCGCTTCGCTTGGGTTGGCGTTTTCTTGATAGTGGCGCGCTGTATCGTGCCTGCGCTTACCTGGCAGAACAGAACAACCTTGCATTGACCGATACGCATGCCCTGCTTGGGGCAATGGAACGAGTTGAATTTCAGTCCGTTCCATCAGCGCAAGGAGGGGAAGCCAAAGTGCTATTGAATGGTCAGGACATCAGCGCGGAGATTCGTACGGTAGCTTGTGGTCAAAGAGCATCTAAGCTGGCAGTTAATGAACTGTTGCGGCGCCGACTGCTGTGGATACAGCGTCATTATTACCGGCCTCCCGGACTGGTTGCTGATGGTCGCGACATGGGCACCGTCGTATTTCCCAATGCCTTGCTGAAAGTCTATCTGACTGCCACTGTGGCCATTCGCGCGCAACGAAAATTCAATCAATTGAAAGTACTGGATGTTACTTTAAACTATGATAAGATATATAAGGAAATTGAGAATCGGGACAGGCGAGATGCAACTCGCCGTCACGCCCCTTTGGTAACACCCGATGGTGCACTGGTTGTTGATACGTCGTCGCTGACTGTCGATGAAGTGTTGCGATGTGTACTGAACGATGTCAATTCAAAACTAACCTTTTTTGAATCGGAGGCTCAATAATATGGTATTTACACACTAACTAACTGACAATTGGACAATTGATTAACTAATATGACTGAATCATTCACGGAACTTTTTGAGGAGAGCATCAAGAGCACTGAAATGCGCGTTGGCGAGGTGGTGCTTGGCAAAGTGATGCAGATTGGCAATGAAAGCGTTGTTGTGAGCGCGGGACTGAAATCTGAAGCTGAGATTCCACTTTGGCAATTCAAAGACATGCTGGGCAACTGTGACATCAACGTTGGCGATGAAGTTGAGGTCGAAATCGAAACCATTGAGGATGGGTATGGTAGAACCCGACTTTCTAGAGAAAAAGCCTGTCGGCTCAGAGCTTGGGAAAAAATTGAAATGGCATTCCAAGAACAGGCGGCGATTGAAGGGGTTATTACGAGTCGTGTCAAAGGTGGTTTCTCTGTCTCGATTGACAATGTGCGGGCGTTTCTGCCGGGGTCGCTCTACGGTGCTCGGGTGCCGCCGGGTGATGAGGATTTTGAATATGAAAAAGCACCGATTGACTTCAAAATCATCAAACTGGATCGCGCGCGAAATAATGTTGTTATTTCCCGCAAAGCCGTGCTTGACAAAGAACTCAATCAAGAACGGGAGAAATTGATGGCTAGTCTTGAAGTGGGACAGCTGATTGAGGGAGTGGTCAAGAATATTACCGACTATGGCGCCTTTATCAATCTTGGCGGGGTTGATGGTCTGTTGCATATTACTGATCTGGCATGGCACCGAATCAAACATCCGTCCGAAGTGCTGGAGATGGGAGAGACTGTCACTGTCAAAGTATTGAAATGTGACAAAGAACGCGCGCGAATTTCTCTGGGATTGAAACAATTGACTGAGGATCCCTGGTTGAGTGTTGACCGGCGTTACAAGCGGGGCGATCGACTGGTGGGTAAGGTTGCTAGCCTGACTGAATATGGTGCATTTGTTGAACTCGAAGAAGGCATCAAGGGATTGGTTCATGTTTCGGAGATGGACTGGGTGGCGAGAAACATTCATCCCGCGCAGATCTGTAAAATTGGTGATGAAGTCGAGGTAATGATTCTGTCGATCGATGTTGAGCGACATCGAGTTTCCTTAGGCATCAAGCAATGCATGCCCAACCCATGGATTGAGTTTGCAGTCAACCATAAGAAAGGAGAACGAATCATCGGCCAGGTCAAGTCGCTAACCGACTTCGGCATATTTGTATCACTGGAAAATGGGATTGATGGCCTGGTACATCTCAATGACATTTCTTGGCATGCTAATGGTGAAGACGAAATTAAAAATTTCAATAAAGGTGAAGATGTTGAAGTTGAAATTTTGACGATTGACGCAGAGCGTGAACGAATTTCTTTAGGCATCAAGCAGATTCAAGGTGATCCTTTTCTTGAATTTGTTGGTCATTCCGGCAAGGGAGCAGTCGTTGACGGGACAATTGAAAATATGGATGAAAAAGGTATTCAGATTCAGTTGGCTAATGGTGTCATGGGTGTCATTCGCAATGCCGAGGTTGCGAAGAACAAGCCCAAGGAGGCTAAATCTGCACTGTCGATCGGGCAAAAAGTACAATCAAAAATTCTCAGCATCGATCGTAAAAATAGAAAAATATCACTGTCCATCAAGGCTCTTGAAGTTGATGAAGAAGGGCAGGCGATGGAGGAATATGGTAGTGACAATTCGTCTCTAGCATTGACGCTCGGTCAAAAAATTAAGGAGAAAATATTTTCTTCTAGTTCAGAGTAATCCGAACTCATCGGAGAATGGAAATTATTATGACGAAACAAGAACTGATCAACCAACTGATCGATAAGCATCCAGAACTCACAAAAGAAGACGTGCTAGAAGCTGTTGAAATTATATTGGAAACAATTTCGAATGGCTTGGCGGAGGGTAAACGGATTGAATTTCGCGGTTTTGGAAGTATCAACTTACGATATCGAAAACCACGTCAGGGCCGCAATCCACGTACGGGAACCTCGGTGCCGGTCAGAGGTAAGTATTTTCCACATTTTAAGCCGGGCCGCCAGCTTCGCCAACGCGTTGATAATATTGATTCAAACTCGACATAGTTGCTGTGAGTTAGGCAATGGTCTGAGGAACGTTTGGCAAACTTGGTCAAAAAAATCCTACTGAGCATAATTTGTACCGTCGCGTTGCTCTTCGGCGTTACGTTTACGGTAAAAAATGCACAGGTAGTCGAACTTTCCTATTATTTTGGCATAGATTGGCAGGGGCCTTTATCTTGGCTCATTATTCTTGTGTTGTTGTTCGGTATGTTGCTAGGTATGCTAATCTGTTTTTTCACTGCTTTCAAGAAAAAACTATTTTCCGGTCGTGACAAAAGCCGGCAGCAGATTGAACCGTCATGATGGACCCGATGTGGCTGTTGGTTCTTCTGCCGGTCGCGGCAGTTTCCGGTTGGTTGGCCGCAACGATCTCCCGCTTCCAATGGCCATTACGCAATCGAGTATCCGACGTCTATCTGCAGGGTATTAACTATTTGCTCAACGATCAGCATGATAAGGCTTTGGAACTTTTTTTCGGCGGGCTGGACGTCGACAGCGAAACCATCGAAATACACCTTGCACTCGGCAATCTTTATCGACAGCGAGGAGAAATAGGTCGGGCAACGGAAATTCATCGAAATCTGATCGAACGGACTGACTTGAAAGGCGAGCAGCGAAATCAGGCGTTTTTTGAGTTGGGGCATGATTACTATGCTGCGGGTATTTTAGATCGGGCAGAAAAGGTATTCAAAGAGTTGATGCAGAGCAATCTGTATAAGGAACAGGCGTATGATTTGCTACGGGAAATTTATGAACAGGAAAGAGAATGGGACAAGTGTATTGGCATCACCAAACGGCTGAATCGAATATCGTCGCAGAATCATCTGTCACTGCTGGCTCAGTACCACTGTGAGCAGGCAGAAGAGGCGATTCAGCAAGGGCAGTACGATAAAGCGGAAGAAATTGTCAATACTGCGCTGAACATAGAGAAAGATTGTGCACGTGCCATACTGCAGTCCGGACGGATCAAAGCGATCCGGGGAGATCATGAAGAGGCCATTCAAATTTGGCGGACTATCGAATCAACCAATCCTGAATACATTTCAGAAATCGCGCATCTGGTCATGGAAAGCTACAAGTCTCTACGGCAGCCGCGACAACTAGCTGAATTTCTACAGAAAACAGCTGAAAGTGAGGAAGATGCGGAGTTGGTGGTCAATTATGTTGATGTTCTGGAATCGCTAGGAGAAAATGAAAAAGCGACTGAATATCTAATTGAATGGACGCGCAATCATGAGTCACTGCATTGTCTCCATCGGTTAATTCTCCTTAAGCTGAAGTATTTCAGCAGTACGAAACCCGATGATTTCAAATTGATTGAAGCAATCATCCGTAAGGAAAGCAACCCAACCCGACACTATCAGTGTCAGCGCTGTGGATATACTGTCAAAACGTTACACTGGCAGTGTCCGATTTGTCGCGCTTGGAATTCCTTCATCAATCAGCAAGCTGCCCAGAGTCTACATGAGCGCAAGCCATCAAGGTTAAGCCATCACCACTGAAAACATGTCGGACTCCACCCGAGCAGTTGCAATCTTTTGTGGATCTGGCGGAGCAAAGCTGTTTCCCGATAAAAAGAATCTTCAGCGTGTTGAGGTTGATACACCTTACGGAAAACCATCGGAGCACATTACTGTTTTCAAAATTCATGGCTTAACGGTTTATATTCTCAACCGGCACGGAGTAGGGCATACCATTCCGCCGCATAGAATCAACTACCGCGCCAATATCTGGGCAGTGGCTGAATTAGGCTGTGATACGGTCGTCGCCGTAGCTACAGTCGGTGGCATCCGCAATGATCTGAAACCCGGCAACCTGTTATTACCGGATCAAATCATTGACTATACCTCGGGTCGGGAGTCTTCATTTTTCGATGGTGAGTCGAACGGTGGTACAGGACATTTGGAGTGTGCGAATCCCTACTGTACTGAATTACATGCTGTGATTATGCGTGCGGCGGTGCAAACGCAGATTGAATTATTGACTGGCGGCACCTACGCTGCCACTCAGGGGCCAAGACTTGAAACGGCAGCTGAAATCAACCGCATTGAAAAAGATGGTGGCGATGTTGTCGGCATGACCGGCATGCCGGAAACCGTACTTGCGGCCGAAAAGAAAATGTGTTATGCCAGCATCAACTTGGTAGTCAATGCCGCTGCGGGACGTGGTGTTGATGTCTCCATGGATGACATTCGTCGCAGTTGGGAAACCGGGTTTGGAGATCTGCGATGTTTGCTGAAAGAAACGATTCGACAATTGAGTGAATTGAAACGATACCCACTCCGTCTTAATTCACAAATCTTACAGATGTGACTGGTTTACTGTGCAGAATATTCAGGTTGTTGGGGACGTACAATGGTAAACAAAACCCCGAATTTAGGGTGATCGAAGTAGTGAACATCATTGATGTAAATGCGTCTTCGTTCCGCCAACAGGTAAGATTCACCAGGCGAATATAGCTTTACTGTTTCAGGTAGGTGGACCACTGAAATTTCCATATCGGCAACGGGCCGGTAGCTGAGTTCTATCTCAAATTGAAGTGTTTGGGCAACTTCGTAAACCGAGGCTGAACCCGCCAGCAGTAATTCATCCGACAGAAAAAAGTCACTCAATGGAGCATCCAACGAGATGGGTGTTGTGTTTGATTTTGGTACCGGTTCCTGCACCCAGCTGATGTAATTGAGCAGCTCGAAATTTGGATTTTCAACGATTGCTTCTGCAATATCAGTGAGTACATAAGATTGTACGGCCTGCGGACCGGTCAATTCCAAATCAGTCAGTGAAATAGTTTCCTGATGGCTTGTTTCAGATGTCGGAGAAGAGTCAAGTGAGCTATCTTCGTCCTCGTCGATGGTTTCTTCAATTTTGATTATTTCTTTAGGCTTGAGAAACCACTCAAGTTCCCTTTCTGGTGTGTTGTTTGCAAAAATGATTAATTCAACATGAACTGGTGCGCCGAAAGCGGGTGTTGTGAATAGCACTAGGCAAGCAATTAACGACTGTAAATTTTCCCATTTTTTTCTTCTGACTGCTCTGGACGCTTGGCGTTCAATCAATTGCCGAATTTTGTAGTTTTCCTTATTTCTCTTGCGATTCATACGTCACCGCGCACCATTGCTCTCCAGAAACTCAGTTGATGAAAAAAGAGAATTCAAGCGAATGGGTACTCCGTTGGAAAGGTTGTGATTACTGATCAATTTCTCCATAAAAAAGCCGAGTCAAGTCATCTTTTTCCTTTTTGTCGCGTTCTGATTCTTCGGCTTTTTCATTTAGCCCTTTGTGTAGACGTTGCAAAGCAGGGTGGAACTCCTCGAATATTTTTTTCTCGGCTTCCGCATCTAATTCATGGCTCACACCACCACAATATTTCTTATTCCATCTTTGGCAATCTCGGTAATTCTCCATATAAGCTAATGTATCTTTTAGAGTTTTACAATCTTGTTTGCTGATATAGCGATTCTGCGCGCACTTTGTGAAACCATCGCCCCGCGTAAGGATTTCCTCACCACCTCTTCTAAGCACGCTTTTGACACTTCGGCAAGCATATTTAAAACATTTTGCGTACTGCTTGATAAATTTAGAACGACTGATATTACCGGCCATTCTTTCATCGCATGTGTTGGCAAATACAGATAATTTCTGCTCCAATGTCACTATGGTTAATAGCCAACCATAAGCAAAAAAATATAATCCGAAATACTGGTCTCTGCGTTCATCTGTCATTTCGTTTAACTCTTGTATAGATATCATCGTATGCACTCCCACTTTAAATTAGCAACTTTATACGTAGTATTCTACATTTAGTCAGCTTAACTTCAAACAAAATAACTGAAACATTTTTCTTCATCGGGTGAACATTATTCTCATTCAATTAAATGGGAAGTGCGCCAGCAATGCCCGCAATGTCGGTTACTAAGGGTGTCACCGGCCAAGGCCACTGTGCCCCGGTTGAGGGGAGTAGAGGTATGGGTGATTCATCGTTGGTGTAACTAGTCAGTGCGATTGTCTGTTGCCCTACCTGTCAGGGTCGTGAAACAGTTGAATTGGCTAAGTTTACGGCCTCGGAGATGTTCATTTGCCATATTGGTCCTACCGAGTTCTCAGCCACCAGGGTAAACGCGCATGCAGGTAGCGAGCAGGATAGTGGTTCAGCACCTTGTCGTATGGGTAAGTTTATGGGCGGAGTAGGTATACAGCACCGGTGCTGAGCTGGAAAATCACTGCCTATCTACCGACAGGAACTCAACGTCTGGACTCTAGGTCAAGAGATTCAGAAATGATTTCTGCAGAGAAACAGCTGCGCGGAGAGACCTGAGAAGAAGTGATTTTTTGTTAAAATCATGTTGCACATACAAAAATGGTCAAATCAGCGATGCCATTAGGGAACAAGCTGTTGAAATGATGGCGCCTGTTCGGTTTTTCATCTAAAAAATGATTTTCAGATCAAAATCATTGGACCTATAAAGGAATGGTTTGTATTGGCGACTTATTTGCAATCATTCTCAATTAACATGCCGAAGAGGCGTTTTGGAAACTGCCTTGATCATTAAGTTGAACCGGATGTCGATATTAGTGAACACATCTCCTATGAAAAAGCTACTGACAACAAAATTGAAAATTCGAATGGTGAGAGTCTTATGGCGATTAGAGAAATATTGAAAATGGGTGATCCTCGATTGTTTGAGGTTTCAAAGCCGGTGTCGAAATCAGAACTTGCTGGACTTCGCGAATTAATTCGTGACATGATTGACACAATGGTTGATGCCGAAGGTGCCGGCCTTGCTGCGCCGCAGATCGGAGTGATGAAAAGAGTGGTCATCTTTGGTTTTGAATCTAATAGTCGTTACCCTGATGCCGGTAGCGTTCCATTCACTGTTCTCATCAATCCCATAATCGATCGACTTGATGGGGAAGTTCAGTATGGTTGGGAAGGATGTTTGAGTGTGCCGAGCATGAGAGGTTTGGTTAGTCGCGCGCATCATATAAGGTATCATGGTGTTGCGCAGGATGGTAGTCCAATCGATCGGCAAGTCAGTGGGTTTCATGCTCGCGTCGTGCAACATGAGTGCGATCATTTGGATGGCATTCTCTACCCGATGCGTATTGAAGACATGCGAAACTTCGGTTTCGAAGATCAGTTACAGAGTATCGCCACATCCTGTCCACCGGAAACTGCAAACTGACGCCGCGACATAGTGGTTGGTCAGACGCATTCAATTCAGTTGAAGCCGGGCAAATCTCCCGTGCTTAGTTACCCCTTGCACATGTCCTTCGCGTGACTTGAAGTGTTGAAAAATCAGAACACTATTGACCCCGTTTGGTCGTTTTTTTACTTGGCATCGTCGACAAATATCAAATCCTCACCAATTACCTTGGTTGTGGCGGTTATTTTCCGGTACCCCAATCAGTGAGATGAGTATTGACCAGAAGCCACAACTAAGCAGCTTTTTCAGTTTCCAAAAAAGCAGGAGGGGAGAGCTGTTCTAAAATTTGGTAGGCGGCAGAAATTCTTCTCTCCATGGTGGTCATTGAATGGCGAAGATGCAGAGAGGAATCCGAATGTTCTAACCTCACCGTGCCTTGATATTCATCAACCAGTGTAGTTAGTCCAGCAAAATTGATGTCGGGATTTTGTTTAAATGTTATCTTGCCATGTTTTGGACCGATGGTCAATTGGGTAATTCCCAGCTGCCCACACCAATGTTTGAGATGATGAATATCGAAGAGATGTTCAACCTCATCAGGTAGTTTACCAAACCGATCGATCAATTCAGTCTTAAGTTGATTCAGATTAAAGCGGTTTTCAACAGCGGCAATTTGTCGATAGAGTCGCAGCCGCAGATTAACGTTTGGGAGCCAAGTTTCCGGCAGTAGTGCTGATACCTGCAAATTGATTTCAGAATGAGATTTTTGTTTGATATTACGTGGTTTGGCAATTGAGTCAACGGATGTCTCCTTCAGTGTTTTGATGGCACTTTGCAGAATTTCTGCATACATGGAATAACCGATTTCGTTGATGGTGCCGCTTTGTTCCTTACCTAACAGTTCCCCTGCA
Source organism: Arenicellales bacterium (assembly GCA_965116205.1). Lineage (GTDB taxonomy): Bacteria > Pseudomonadota > Gammaproteobacteria > Arenicellales > JAJDZL01 > JAJDZL01. The sequence goes on from OZ220493.1 coordinate 2,555,825, forward strand.
CCACGAATCTCGAGATCATGAGTCGCTAAAACATAACCCATGCCAAGTTCGTCGAATGTTTCGATGAAATGAAGTCGGCGCAGGGCATTATTTTTTAAACTATCCTTACTAGGAACAAGCAGATAGGCATAAGCCTGGTGATGTGATCGGCCAACTCGGCCTCTCAACTGATGCAGTTGCGCCAGCCCAAATCTAGAAGCCCGATCAATAATGATGGTATTGGCCGTTGGAATGTCAATGCCACTTTCAATAATGGTGGTGCACACCAGCAGGTCGAATTTCTGCATATAAAAATCCCGCATGACTCGCTCAAGCTGAAGTTTGGGCATCTGTCCGTGAGCCACCTCTACGTGCGCTTCCGGCATGATACGCGCAATTTCTCGAGCTACATGCTGTATTGATCGTACTTCGTTGTGAACATAATAAATCTGTCCACCGCGTCCCAGTTCACGGAGACAAGCTTCACGAACGATATCGGTGTCCCAATTCCGAACGAAAGTGCGGATGCTGAGTCGATTATCAGGTGGTGTAGCAATAATTGATATATCTCTTATTTCATTCAACACCATACTTAGCGTACGAGGGATCGGCGTTGCGGTCATGGTCAGAATGTCAACTTCGGCACGTAGTTTCTTCAAGTGCTCTTTATGTCGTACGCCAAATCGGTGTTCTTCATCAATAATGACAAGTCCCAGATTGGCAAATTCGATATCAGACTGCAGCAGTCGATGGGTGCCAATGACTATATCGATTGCGCCGTTTTTTAACTGCTCGATAACTTTCTTGCTCTCTGTGGTTTTTACCATGCGTGAAAGCAGGCCAACTTTTATGCCAAATTCAGCAAAGCGGTCCTGAAAAACATCAAAATGCTGTTGCGCAAGCAGTGTCGTCGGAACAACTACCGCCACCTGAAAACCATTGGCGACTACTACTAGAGCAGCGCGCAGAGCAACTTCAGTTTTCCCAAAACCGACATCACCACAGACCAGCCGATCCATGGGGCGGGCGGAGGTTAGGTCATTCAATACGGCGGCGATGGCCTTTTCCTGATCGGGAGTCTCGCGGTACGGGAATCTGGCAACCAATAGTTGGTAGTCCGTTTCCGGCACTGTCATCGCGCGTCCGGTCTCATTTTCGCGCTGTACTTGAACCTCCAGCAATTCTGCCGCCAGATCGAACGCCTGAACTTCTGCCGTATGTTTCGATTCAGTCCACTTTCTTGAACTGAGTGTGTTGAGTACGACCTCCTCTGGTCGGCCGCCAATATAACGGCTCAGGCGGTCTATAGCGTAGACCGGTACGTAGAGTGTCTGTTCGTCTCGATAGCGAATTGATAGACACTCTTCTTCGGCACCCGAAACGTTCATGTTGATCAGGCCCTTGTAGAGACCAATGCCATACTGATCGTGAACAACGAGATCATCAATCTGCAGCTCTGCCAATGAAGAAATCAAATTTTCCGGACTGCGTGTTTTCACTTTCTTTATTCTAGGTTTCGCCCGGTTTCCGAACAGTTCGGCGCTGGCAAGTACTCGCAGATTTGCATCGGGTAGATGAAGACCAACGGGAAGATGAGACACACAGAATGCGTGGTTGGTTGTGCAGTGCAGAAATTCATGCCAAGAGGTTACCTCCGCTATTGGCACTTTCAATTCTGTAAACCAATGCTCAATCATCTGCTGCTGACCGATGCTTTCGACACTGATCAATTGCCGAGTAGATTCTGATGTAAAAACTTGCTTTAGCAGTGACCGATTTGCGGCGGACCCATCTTGGACACTGAGTTCAATGGGTTGCTGAGAGCCAAATTTCAAAGATTTTTGTTGCGTTGTTGAGAAGTAGTGAGTACACTGATGTGATTCAAGCAGGGTCAAAATTTGCGCTGGTGAAAGATAAACTAGTTCCGGTGGCAGCGGCAGTCGTTCAGTCAGTTCACTGGCATTCTTGAATCGTTCATTCACCTGTTGCCAAAACTGTTGAACACCATCATCAAACGACTCAGATAGAAATACGTGCGAAAGACGGGGCAGGTAATTGAGTACTACGCTGGTGTGTTCGAAAAATAGCGGCAGGTAATATTCTGTACCGTTGGGCAGCTGTTCGGAATCAATTTCGCGGTAGATGATGTTGCGGCGTGGGTCACCATCAATGTGTTTGCGAACGCCCTGCCGGAACCGACGAATGGCGGGTTCCGTCAGACAGATTTCACTACCGGGTAGAACCTGAAATTGAGCGATCTTCTCGGTTGACAACTGTGTTTCGGGGTCGAAATAACGAATGGTATCAATTTGATCGCCAAACAATTCAATGCGGATTGGTTGATCGGTAGCCATGGTAAACACATCAATGACGCCACCTCGGATGACATATTCGCCGGGGTCTTCGACCTGTTGAACATTTCGATAAGAAATTCGATTCATTCTTTCTCGGAAGGAGTCTACATCTAGTAAGCCGCCGATTTCGAATGCGAAACTGTTCTGTTCGATAAAATCCGTCGGTGGTAGTCTTTGCATCAATGTATCTGCTGACGCAACCAGGATGCCTCTGGCTAAGGTGGGTAGAATGCTCATCAGTCGAATGCGCCGAGAGAGGATGCTGGGGTGTGGGCTGAATGTGTCGTAGGGTAAACACTCCCATCCGGGAAACAGGTGAATCGGAAAATTGTCGATGCCCCCGGTGTAGAACTTCAATGATTCAGTCAGTACTTCAGCTTCTCGAGCACTGCCAACTAGAATGGCAACCGGGTGGTTTTGTTGGAGTGCAAACTGGGCGATAGCCAGTGCATCGGCACTGCCAAGCAACTCACTCCAATTTCGTTGTGCTGAGTCAGTGAGTTTGGCGACTAAATGGGGTGGACAAATCATTGCGACGAAAAAAAAAACGCTATTTGGACGATGAGCAAAAGATCAATGCCATCACAAGGGCACGGATCGAGTCAGTTTGAATGGTGCAAATTGATGATTATACTGCTGTATGTCATTGCGCGGTTTACCCCAGCCGCCTGACACGTATCATTCATTGATGGGTTTGAACAAACTGACTGTGTTTCTGTTATTGTAGCCCCCGAACATTGTTCAAAATAACTGACAGGTCTGAATTGATGCGCTGGTGAAGTAAGACAGGAAAATATTCCCTCATTCAATCCATTTGGATTGGGTTCATTGTCGGTGTCAAAGTGTTCCTATTCGTAATGAAGCATGGAAATCTCTCGGGCAGCCACTGCATCAGATTCTGGTTCACCCCTCAGTTATGTGATAGAATGCCTTTAACCGGTTCAAAATTTAATTTCAATCTGCCGGCGAGAGCAGGGAGGTTAGTTGATCGTTGGGTCGGAAAAATAGAAATAACAGAATTGGCATCTTTCGTCTGCAGTTTTTTGTCAGGCAGTAAGTAGGAAGACCTGCGTTGTCTTCAGTCAATTGATATGTCACGAAAATTTGGATCATTGGATAGATTGGAGCCGATAAAAATGACTACAGCAAATGTTAGAACCCGAGGGAATTCGGCAAGGGCAAATCAACCGGCCGTAACGCAAGCAAAAAAACCGGTGGCGGAGGAAGTTCAGGAATCTGATGAGTATCCTTATCAAGATAAACTGAAGCGAAAGGAATATGAAGCACGTAAAGCAGAACTGCAGGTTGAGTTGGTTAAGGTGCAGAACTGGATTAAAGATACTGGACAGAAAGTCGTCATTTTATTTGAAGGACGCGATGCTGCGGGAAAAGGAGGCACCATTAAACGGTTCATGGAACACTTAAATCCTCGAATTGCCAGAGTCGTGGCCTTACCCAAACCCGGTGAAAAAGAGCGCGGTCAGTGGTATTTTCAACGTTACATTGAACAGCTTCCAACTCGGGGAGAAATGGTATTGTTTGATCGTTCGTGGTACAACCGGGCAGGTGTTGAACGGGTGATGGGCTTCTGTAGCCGTCTTGAATATCTGGAATTCATGCGTCAGACACCATCACTTGAGCGAATGTTGGTTGACAGTGGTATCATGCTGTTTAAGTATTGGTTTTCGGTTAGTCGTAATGAACAGCGGCGAAGATTTGAAGCGCGTGGGGAAAGCCCACTGAAGCGCTGGAAACTCAGCCCAATCGACAAGGAATCTTTGAGTTTATGGCCGGAATATACCGAAGCAAAGGAAACGATGTTTTTCTACACCGATACTCGAGATGCACCTTGGACAGTGGTTCGCTCTGATGATAAAAAACGCGCCCGAATTAACTGCATGCGACATTTTTTATGCAGTTTCAAATATCCGGATAAAAATGACGAAATCGTCATTCCCCCGGACCCCAGAATAGTCGGATTAGCGCGTGATATTTTTGTTATCCAGCAAGTTGACGATGGAAGTAGTAGGGAAGCCGATGCGCTTCGTGAATAGTTGAACCGGTCAAAGTGAAAATAGTTTTCCGTACTCGGGTCTTTGGTCTTTTACACCAGCCAACCGTAAACAATGCCAAGCCATGGCATGATTGCTCGAAGTAACCGGTTTGCCGAGTACACGTTCAATTTCTGTGATCACTGGTACAACTCGTAGACTAGTGCAGGATACGAAGACTGCATCAACCTTCTCATGTGAACCGAGAGCGATGGCCGCCTGTTTGATCGAAGTGGTGGTGATTTTGGCAGCGCGGTTGTCATCTTCTTCGTTAAATGAACCGAAAGCCACGACGTTAAATCCTCGCTCTTCGATGTAACGGGCGACTTGATCATTGACATCCTGCCGATAAGGAGTCAATACAGCCAGATTTTTTGCGTGCAAGTCTCTGAACGCGGCAAATGCAGCGGTAATTGGTGTCGTGCATTTCACTGCTGGACGAGTTTCGTGAATTCTCTCAAAAACCCGTTCTTCTCCAATAACCATTGAAGCTGAGGTACATCCGAAAGCAATTACATCTAGTGGAACATCCTTGAGAATAATGCGCGCACATTCAGGAATGCGTTGTTCCATATCGGCGAGTGTCTGTGGGGTAACAGTCGATGAGTTACGAATCCTACTTTCATAAAACGCGACACCTTCAATGTTGAGCAACTGCCTGAATTCATGCTCGATAGTATGATCAGACCCCAACACAATTACTCCGATAGCCGCCCGCCCAGCGATGCCTGCGTCCAGTTCATGGGGCAGGTGAGTACGAATGACGCGCTCGCTCGGCGCGGCTGTCTGAACAGATAGTTGCATGGTTTCAGTCCATAGAATTAATATCCAATGATTCAGGTATTATCGCAAATCGGGCGGTTGCTTGACAACGTTATTGAGGGAGTTGTAATCCCGAAGTTTCAATATCCGGTTGACCACCGCCAATTAAATCGGCTGCGATTTTAGCCGAGCCACAAGCCATGGTCCAGCCCATATGTCCGTGACCGGAGTTAATGAATAGATTCTTGCACTTCGAAAATCCGATATAGGGTGTACCTTGCGGGGTCATCGGGCGCAGGCACGTTCGATAAGTGGGTTGACCGTAGTCTGCCGCATTGGGTAACAGTTCTTTGAGTCCTGTGATCATGGGCTGAAAGTCTTTCATTCGGTGACTGAAATCATACCCAGAAAACTCTGCCGTCGATGTTGCGCGAAATGAATCACCGATGCGAGTCAATGCAATCAGATGGTCTTCATCAACTGTTCCGATGGTCGGCGGTTGATGGTGACTACCGATGGCTAGGGTCAGTGAATAACCTTTAACGGGATAAATGGGCAGATTAATTCCAATCGGCCGTAAGAACGGCGCGGTGTGTGCACCCAAGGATACGACAAATAAATCGGCACGTAAATCACCGATTGATGAAGTCACACACTGCATACGACCCTGATGCATGACGATGGAATGGAGTGTGGTGTTAAACACGAATTTAATGTTTCTCTGGCGGCACACCGCTGCCAATTCGTGGGTAAATTTCTGTGCATTGCCGGTTTCGTCGGTCGGACAGTACACGGCGCCGGCAATTTTGGATTTTTCCCTTTGGTATGCCGGTTCAACATCAATCACTTCATCAGAACTGAGAATTTCAGTCTGCTGCCCTTGCTGTTTGAGAATTTCTGATTGTCGAATTCCTTGTTTCAGTGTGTCAGGATGACGGTATAGATACAGGAGACCGCGTTGGATACGATCGTATTCAATCGCGTTTTCTGCTACGACGAGATTCAGCCGTTTCTGGGAATAAACACACAGCGCATGTTTACGAATGGTATTTCGTTGGGCATCTGTTTTGTTACACTGTTTGAGAAACGCCGCGGACCACTTCCAAAATTGCCAATCAAGGCGCAGGCGAATACGGAACGCCTGATCGTTGCGATAGATTGATTTGAAAAGAATACCGGGTACTTTAGGAGAAGCCCATGCAAAGGCATGTCCTGGTGCAATCATGGATGCATTGACTGCGCTGGCTTCAGTGGCAACGCCGGTGCCGGCATCTACTACTGTAATATCGTGGTCGCCGCTTCTCGACAGCTCATAGGCGGTGGTCACACCAATGACCCCACCGCCTAGAATGATGATTTTCATGGTCAACCACTGCGGCTACGAACAGTGTGAATATGCTCAAGCAAATCCGGCAATGATGCTAATTTCCACCTTAAATTCAGGGGTGGCCAGTTTAGCCTCAACACAGGCGCGTGCCGGTGGATTACGCGGGTCAATCCATGCATCCCACACCGCGTTCATTTCATCAAAATCGCTAATATCGGCGAGCCAGATTGTGGCGGACAATAACCGTGATCGGTCAACTCCGGCTTTGCGCAGGAGTTCATCAATGCGATGTAAGACATTCTCCGTCTGCTTGGTTACACTCTCACCCGGCGCGTCGAGAGCGACTTGTCCGGCTAAGTATATGGTCTTATCCTGAATCACGATCTGACTCATTCTTTTGCCAATTTCCATTCGTTTAATCATAGAAAATTTCTCCTGATTGTTGGCCTTGATTTGTTGAATAATCAGTCTGCCTGAACCGGATGAATAGGATCTATTAATCGATCTTTAATCAATCGGCTGAGCATATGAAAATACCCTTTATAGTAGAATTGACCATTGATTTGTAGAATTTCATCACGCCGCTGATCAAAAACTCGACTGACTTCTTGCCAGGGTAGTCCGGGATTTTCATGATGGACCCAATGATAATTGTTGTTCAGATACAGCAGTCGACTGATGGGTGAGCCTTCAACAATGATGGACCTTTCGCCTGGACGGTTCGACCATCGGTGTTCAGTATAGGATCGTAGCAGTGTCAGCGAAATGCCTGGATAAACAAAACACAGCAGATATTTCCAAATGGGTAACGCGCTGAATTGAGCGATGAACAAGAGAATTAAAAGGCAGGCAACCCAATGAAAAAACCAAGTTGTGATGCATTCAATCTTGCCATCAATAATATGACGAGCCTGCTCTTTCCAGAGCCGGTAGAGTGAAACAAATGGCCCGATCAATAACCGACCGAGTATTGTGAAATTGAATCGATAAACTGCTTTACTGATTGAATTTAGGTTGTTCCAGTGTGACTGTGACAGATACAGTGTTTCCGGGTCAGTCTCGACGTCAGTAAGGGTTTCAGCGCGGTGATGTTGCAGATGCGAATCGCGATAAGTGAAATAAGGAAAATAAAAGGCCAGTGGTGGGTAAACCAAGCCGGTGTTCAACCACGCCCAGCGAGTTGGATAACCATGGACTGCGATGTGTTGCAGACTTCCGTGTAGACAGGTAATGTAGCCACCTAACAGAAACAATAGTGGCAATGGGATATCATTACCATGGATTACAAGTATAGTCCAAGCGAAATATGTTCCACAAATTATTGATAAATCAATGAATAATCTTTTAATTTGATTCATTCAACAGAATTCGAGGCGTCTCATCTTGATGTGCAGAGTTTTATGAATGGTAAAAGTTTATCACATTTTGTTTTGGTACTTTGGTCATTCACTTCCACAAGTTGCCGGCATCTGTTCCCAAGTCTGATGGTCCAGTTCACGTCCCGTTTTTTTCTTAAACACGCCGCCCCATTGTTTGAAGAAGAATGGGATTTCACTGTCTATGCACTGGTCGCGGATGTCTCGCACCCACGAAGCAGACATGGGTCGGGCACCCGGACCGGATTCTCCACCGGCAATAACCCAATCAATCCCTAGGAGGTTCATGTTTGATAAAGGACCTAGCAAAGGCTCAAGGGAAAGAAATTTTATCCTTGCATCGGTTTCTTTCAACAATGGCAATCGCTCTAGCCAGCGCGCAGATTCTATGCTGACTCCGAGCCAGATGTTTGGAGTCCAGGAGAGGCGGTGATTTATTCGAGCGACTCGATACAGTCGTTTAGTTAACACTTGGAATGTGTGCTGTGGAGCCCGATTCATTACATCAAACACACTCTCAATAAAAGTTGTTGGAACCGCTTGATGAAAGAGATCGGACATGGAATTTACAAAAATCAGTTTTGGGTGTTTCCAATGCAACGGGTCAGATAGTGCAGATTCGTGGGTTACGACACTAAAACCTTTCTGATATTTTTTTGAGTTCATCATTTGTAATCGTTTGGCCATACGTTCGGCGTAACAATGCTTGCATCCATGACTGATCTTGGTACAGCCGGTTACTGGGTTCCAAGTGACATCGGTCCATTCGATTTTTGACTGTGTTGACATGACTACATATGGTTGATGAGATAACCTGCAATTCTCTTGGCTATTTTCGCCCCAGCTGGATGGCCAGCGCAAAATATAAATTCAAACATGGGAGAGTTAGTAGAATTCTTTAGGGTACAAGACTCAGACATAAATCTATTGCCAAATAGATTTTGTAGTTTCTTTTTGTAAATTTCACAAAGCCTGTCAACGCCAGGTTCTCTCTCGAATAGAGTATAGCCAAACAAGTCCTGCTGTGGTGATTTCTGATAAAGGGACTCCCAGCCATTGTCTCCATATACAGCATTCAGACACGAAACCCATTGTTTTTTGATTTCTCCAGGTTTCCGAGACTTAGGTAGAATCCTTGCAATAGTACCGACAGGAAATAGAATCCATGTATCCAAAGCTCGAAATGATTCTATTTTTTCCAGCGTGTCCCATCTAACCTGTATTGAAAATGGATCAAGGAATAGCACACCGCGTCGTCCTTTCCAATCACCATCTAGTTTGGTGAGATAAGCATTTGCATCACCATTCACGATCTCTATGTTTCGGTTCCAATGTTTCTTCTTTAAATCTGCCAATTGGTTACATTGTTGCTCATCGTTCTCGACGAAGACGAGTTGGTCAAATTGCTTATTGCTGATTTTGATTGCCCGTTGGGTAGAACCATCAATAAACTGGCGCAAGTCGTCATCGCTTTCATCATGGGTCGGTCACTCAATGGAACCGCTACCAGCGAAGGCATCAATGTACCAAAATTTGAATGGTTCATCCTTCAGCGCCGTAGTGTAAGCGTCAAGGTAGGATTCTAGAATGGAGAGTTTTTCCAGTGTCCATTTACCGCCGAATGCTGCCATCGTACCGGGTCACTGTTCATATGTTGTTTTCGTCGTTTCGGTGCCATTCAATACAGTGCGTATGTCTGAATTTATAACATTGTAAGCTATTCTTTTCTTTACCTTGTGTTTGTTCTGCCATCAGAAGTGAGAATCACGAATCCACTACTTGGCATTGGCATTTAACCAGTCATCGAACCAGCGATTACGAATGATTTCAGTGACCGCATACCATTCACTATCTGCTCGTACTATTCGGTTGCCGGCCAATTCTGATACTGTTTCAGACTCGTATACAAAACCAATGGCATACGCAGGTAGACTAATTCTCTCAAAGGCAGATTTTCGTGTGGGTCCATAAGGCAGTAGATTGGAAAATGCGGCCATCCGTTCAGTGCTGGTAGCAAACGCAATGAAGCGTGCAGCTAAGTCTGGCCGTGGTGCTAGGCGATGAATACCCCAAACACTCAGTTCCAGAAACTGTCCATCCGGAATAATGGTGATTGGCAGATGGTGGTTGAAACGTGCATCATAAAACCTGCCATTGAATCCGGTCGCCATGACGACGCGTCCAGTCCGTAGCAGTTCAACAGGTTCCTGTCCATCTTCCCACCAGACTATGTGATCTTTCAATTGATCGAGGCGTTGGGTTACCAGTCGGAAACCTCTTTCGGTACTGAGCAGGTCGTAAATCTGTCTGATGGGTACGTTGTAAGATAGCATCGCCCACTCGAGAATCGCTTTGGGTGTACGTTGAATGGCCCGTTTGCCGGGAAACTTTTCAAGATCAAAAAAGTCGGCGACAGAATTAGGTTTCTCGTTTGGGAAAGCGCGTTCATCATAAGCCAAAACACTGGCAAAACTGAGATGGGCAACACCGCATTCATAGATTGCAGCATCAACAAAGTCATCTTTGGCTTGAGTGCCATCCGGTGCTTCAAGTAGTACCGAACTATCAAATTCACTCAACAGTTTACTTTTGCAGGCCGCCAGTCCATCGGATTCGATCATGTCAATCACATCCCATTGTTGATTGTTGGGTGTTTCAAGTGGCGCAACACCTCCATCGTAAGGTTTCAATCTGATGCGAACATCATACTTTTGTTCGAATGGCTGAAAATAGGCAGACAACTGTGCCTGCTCGTATGCACCACCCCAACTGGAAATCGTCAGTTCGTCACTTTGGGCCAAAAGCCCTGTACTGACAAAAAACAGAGTAAATAGAAAAGAAAATCTAAATCGGATCATTCTCTTCCTCTCTGACCCGGTCGGTAATTTCTCGGTATTTTTCAATCACGTCATCTTCATAGATCACCCCGAGCAGTGTCTGTGACGAAGAGGAAATCACCGGCGCGATTTCATATTTTGACTGTCTGAATGCTTCGAGTGCTTCACTGATGGTTGTATCTTCACTGAAACGCATCACCTCGCGATTCATGACTTGGTCAAGCAGTGTGGTCGGCGCGTGACCGGCGCATTCTCCGACATGTACCACACCGACCGCCTGATTGTGATCGTTGACCACAATTCCGGCTGTTCGGCCGATATGCGCCAGTTGAAATCCGACTTTGCCGATTTTGTCATCTGCATTGAATCGAACAAACTCAGTCCGTATGATCTTGGTTACACTGTCGTAACCGACGAGAGCGTTGATGCGTCCCTGTGCTAGATCAAAACCCCTAGCCGCCAACTGCATATCAAAGAACGATCGCCCCAAGATTCTGGAAGCGAGTAAATTGGAAAATACGACGGCTACCATGGCCGCAATGGTCAGGTCATAGTTTCTCGTCAGTTCAAAAACAATCAGTATCATCGCCAGTGGCGCACCGATCACCGGTGTTGCGGCGGCCATCATGCCACAGATGGCGTAAGGAACGACGCCGGAGTGGTTGATTAACTGTAGCTGATCGATGATGTTACCACACAGGGCACCGAACAGAATGCCGATCAGTAGGACGGGGCTGAAAACACCACCGGCAAAGCCAAATCCAAGACACAGAATGGTTACACAGAGCTTGGCGATGATGAGTACAGTCAGTTCACTGATTGCAAACGCACCATCGATTGTCGCAAACCGCAGCGTCTCCTGACCGATACCCATGACATCCGGTATTTCCAGTGCCACCAAACCTAGAATCAGTCCGGCTGTCATCGGGCGAAACTCTGCCGGTATATTACTACGTGATGCGTATTGCTGACAGATCAGAATGCCCTTGGAATAACCGACTGCAACGAACGCACTCAGTATGCCAACCACCGCAAACAGGATGAACTCATAACTATTCTGCACACCTTCAAACACAACTAGAAACAGTGGTGGTCGGTCAAAGATTACGTTGGCAAAGATGAAGCCAATTGCCGCCGCCACGGTGGTCGGTGCAAAGGCTTTTACCGCGTAGTGTCGTAAAATGACTTCATGAGCGAATACCATGCCGGCAATCGGAGCGTTGAACGAAACTGAGATGGCAGCAGCAACACCACTGGCGATACAGACCGCCTGTAGATTTGGAATTTTCAGTTTCAGTGAGTTGGCGAGTGAGCCGATTTGTGAGCCAAGATATACGAGTGGTCCGTACTGACCGACCGACGCACCACATCCAATAGACAGCATCGCCGCCAAAGTGGATATGATGCCACTACCCAAGGGTTGCGGTTTTCCTCTTGTTTGCACCACTAGTATGGTATCTGCAGGCCCCAAAGGCCGTCGCACACTGACGAAGTAATGCACAATGAAGCCGATTAACAGTCCACCCAACGTGGGAACACCAACAGTGACTGCTGCCAATAGCAATGGCTGAGTGGCGAGTTGAATTCGTTCGTGGGGTGCGATCAGAAATTCTGAATTTAACCACGCGATTCCTTCAAGAAAACCGATGGCCAGTAGTGAAACAACTGTACCGATGGTTATTCCTAGAACCGCCAGTAGTAGAATGGATGTTACAACGCTATAGCGAGCCGGTTTTGTTTCGCATTCATCCATGATGAGTTCACATTATTCAATATCATCACAACACTGCAAAATTACAATATTTCCAGAATATTTTCTGGTGGTCGGGCGATCACTGCTCTTTTGCCGCGGACTACGAGTGGTCTTTCAATCAGAATCGGGTGCTCAATCATTTTCGCTATCAGGTCGTCATCACTGAGTGCCGGTGAGTCAAGATTCTCTGTTCGGTATGGAGGTTCTTTTTTGCGCATCAGATCACGGGGTTTTTTACCCAGCAGAGTCAGTATGGTTTTCAGTTGTTGTGTGGTGGGCGGTGTTTTCAGGTACTCGACTACTTCTACTTCGCAATCTGTTCTGCCCTTCAGTATTGTCAGCGCATGTCTGGATTTAGAACAGCGAGGATTGTGATAAATCGTTACCGGGATTTTTTCTATCATGGTTATACCTGAAAGTTTAAATGTGGATTAGATGATTGTTGTGCTAATTTAGTTCGTGTCTGAAGAATTGTCCATTTGAAATAAGGAAATGGTCGTTTGGAGTGAGCAGGCTATGCAATTTAAGTACAATTTGTCGTATACTTCATTCCGAATGCGTAGCCGCCACTATTCCTCGCTGCGTAAATCCTATCTATGATACAAGTATGCGGAGCGCATTTCGAAACTGTACCATTGATCTTTGATCATCGAAATGAAAACTCCAACTGATATTTACTAACCCAACAAATTCAGGCGACGAACTACTGACTTACGACAAGCGCCACCGCCGGCCGTAGCATATCGTTAGCAATGTAAACTTATCCTACCTAATACCTAATTGCTGGTAAGTCGACGCAATCAATTGAAAATATCGGAAAAAAGAGTAAAAGTAGAGATTTTCTGATAGGTGATAGTTATATTGAGAAAGACAGAATAATGGAGAGGATTTATGAAACTTGAAGCCGTCTAAACGAATACAAGACTCTGAGATTAGCTCTAACAGACAGCTTGAATAAGAATGGGTTAACTGACAATCTGATCGCACAATTCAACACTCACTTTGAGAGCTCCAAACTACATTTGTGTCGTAGTGAAAATGGGCATGTGGTCAATTTACGGGAAGTTTCCATGTCTCATTTAGATACGGTTATCGAATCATTGAGAGATGGAACAAATGATGCAGACGAAATTCTAGATGCAATAAAGCAAACGATAGATAGCGTCAGAAGTTTTGGACTGCGCGGAGAAACGCGATTGTATGTATAGGATACAACAAAGAAAGGAAAGTTTCGAATCGTAAAAATAAAGAAACACAACGAGGGAAGCACTACTACACGGGTGGGAAAGAATTTAACAGCAATAATATTCAAATTCCCGTTGAGTTGGTTAATCAGATAATCTGTGGAGATAGCGAAAAAGTTCTAAAGAAATTACCAGATAACTGCATTGATTTGGTATTTACTTCACCGCCTTACAATTTTGGGCTCGAATACGATGATCAGAATGATGCTTCAAAATGGGACAATTATTTCGATAAGTTATTTAAGATTCTTGATGAGTGCATTCGAGTTTTGAAATACGGTGGACGCTTGGTTATCAATATTCAACCGTTGTTCTCCGATTACATTCCAAGTCACCACATAATCTCTAAGGGACTCATGGATAGGGGGCTTTTGTGGAAAGGAGAAGTACTTTGGGTGGAATGTATTCACTTTGACTCACACGTCTTTAGTTTAAACTCAATTAGGTGCCTAAAATACCTAATTGAGCTGGTTTTGATCGGGTTAAATGTCGTTCATATTCAATAGGACTTTGATGGTCCAGTTTGGAATGTAAACGTTTCGAGTGGTAAAACCGATCAATGTAATCGTACCATTGGCATTGCATTTCATGGAAAGACAACGCGCGGTCACCAATGGACAGTTCCCGTTTGATGGTCGCAAACACCGCTTCGGCGGCGGCATTGTCATAACTGTTGCCGACGCGCTCCACCGACTGTTGAATGCCCTGCTGTTCGCAGTAGGTGCGATACTGGTCACTGAGATACTGCACACCGCGGTCCGAATGGTGAATCACCCCGACCGGCGGCCGAAAACTCACCGCCTGGTGCAACGCAGTCAACATCAATTGCGTATCATGCGTGCGACTGAAATGACGCCCGATGAGGCGTCTCGAACACGCATCCATCACCACGGCCAGATAGCCGAAGCCTTCCGGCACGCGGATATACGTTGAATCCGCCACCCACCACTGATCCGGCTGCGAGCGGGAAAAGTCACGGGCCACCTGGTCCTGCGGCGCCGATTGACCACGATCGGACGGGGTCGTCGACCTCCGCCGGCGCCACATCTTGCCCCGCAGCCCGGCCTGACGCATCAGCCGATGCACACGTCGCCGGCCAATGCCCGGCCATTCGCGCCGCAACACCGCATGCACCCGCCGAACTCCGTAGCGCCCGCCTGAATCCGCATGAATCGTGCGGATCCGCTGCAGCAGCCACTCATCCTGCAACGGACTCTTCGTCTGCTGTTTTTCGCGCCACGCGTAGTCGGCACGGCGGCACACGCGCAGCACCCGACACATGGCAGTGATGGCGAATACGACCGGGTGAGCCTGGATGAACCGATACACGGCTATGACCTCAGCTCGGCTTCGTGTGCCCGGGCAAACCAGATCGCCGCCTTTTCCAATATTTGGTTGTCCTCCTCAAGGCGGCGCACCCGCTGTTTCAGCCGGCGAACCTCCGCCTGATGAACCGCCGCATCGCCACCGGAACTCTCCAGCTCCCGCCGCCACTGGTACAGCGTCTGCGCCGTCGGCTCATATTCCTGCGCCAACTGTGCAATGGGCACCTCCGCCCGTAATTTCTCGACCATCATGGCTTTGAACTCTCGTGAATATCGTTTGGACAGGGTAGAATACCTCCTGTCTTTAGTTTAATTCAGTGTGAGGCTCAGCGAATACATTCCAGTGCAGCGTTAAGTTGTCTGATTTAATTTCAAAAATTCAAGAATTAAACCGAAAAGACTACGTATGTCACAACGGCCCCAATTTCGGAATTTTACCGATGCCGATTCGAATTGTAAGTGGAACCTGCAAACCCAAGAGTCAGGCAACCAATATATAAATTGCCATTGTTAAAAAACTGCGTCGCGTCGGATTTATGAGCATTCCTCTTTCCCAATCATTGTAAAGATTAGTTCGCGTTGGTAGCTCTCATTTGAATAGATATTGCTAATTTTCTTCTAAAATTTATAACCCTTTCATTTTATGAAATTGAGTCAAATGCTATGAAAATGTGCGCTTGTGCTCCCTCGTCACATATCATTTATGAGTTGCGGAGATTTATGGTTATGGAATACGCACTAAATCCGGCATTGGCGCCTTGTAACCACCTCATCTACTATGTGCCCAATCCACACAAAAATTGACCATCTACTCAGTTCAGTCTTGGACCAACGATTTCGATGAGCAAGAATTCGTCGATCACTTGTATACCAAAGTGCAGTGCGGTTATAGACATTACGAAGCAATATTCGACAACCGATTAAGAAACTTCATGCTGTTTTGTTTGGCCTGTTGAATATAATTTGCCGTTTTATTTTGATTTGTGGAGATGATTGACCTATGGTCGTAATTCGTTTAGCGCGCGGTGGAGCGAAAAAGAGACCCTTCTACTCAATTGTGGTTGCGGACCGGCGCCGTTCACCCACCGGAAAATTTATTGAACGCGTTGGTTTTTTCAACCCGATCGCCACCGAAAGCGAGGAAGGTTTGAAAATAGATTTTGCTCGTGTGGATTACTGGGTATCCAATGGTGCGAAACTATCAAGTCGAGTCAGTTCACTCATTAAACAGGCGAGAGCTGACGAGAGTTTAAAACTCACCTGAAGTAGGCTTGATGAGCAAAGGGCTCAGATTCTTCGTCATGCTGCCACCATACCTGTCGAGTGAAGCGTGTTGCATGATTTGAGTTGTCAGATCCCTTCATTTGTCGTCGTTGGTGCGCAAAGTTCATAGTGACAATGTAATTGTCGGACGGGTGATTGATGCCTTCGGCATAAGAGGGCAGGTTAAAGTCAGGTCTTTCACTGAGGATACAGAGAATCTACTGAATTTTTCATGTTGGATTCTACGTCGAAAGGTTGATTCCTGTCAGCCATACAGAGTGTTCAAAGCTCAACTTCACGGAAACTTGATTACTGCCGAACTCGAAGGAATTGTTACGCGTGACCAGGCACTGATGCTGAAAGGTTCGGATATTCTGATCCCTGAATCTGATTTTCCGAAACTCCCGGATGGTGAATACTATCATTTTCAACTTCTCGGCCTACGGGTAGTCGACATAGATGGAACTGATTATGGGTGCATTGCGGATATCATGCAAACTGGTGCTAATGATGTACTGGTGGTCAAAAGTCCGAAAATTCGCTTAATTCCATACACGGCCCAAGTAGTTAAAAAAGTAGACTTGAAAGATGGTGTTGTGCAGGTGCTGTGGTATGCTGATTTCTGAACGATTGACAGATAATTGATTGTTATGCAGGTCTGCGCCATTACTATATTTCCAGCAATGTTTACAGCATTGACTGATTTTGGCATCACTAAAAGGGCAGTTGAGCAGGGGCATCTGGATTTCAAAGCAGTTGACTTGTGGGAGTATGGCGAGGGCGTTTACCGACAGTTGGACGACCGGCCATTTGGTGGTGGTCCCGGTATGGTGATGTTAGCCGACCCGGTCATCAACTGTGTCGCCGACCGGCGTCGGGACCTGCAAGATGACGCACCGGTCATCTATCTGAGTCCACAAGGCCGGCGAGTCGAGCATGAAGATATTTGTAAATTTGCTCAATGGCCGGCTATGATCTTGCTCTGCGGTCGTTATGAAGGCATTGACCAGCGCGCTTTGGATATAATTAAGGTAGAAGAATGGTCAATAGGCGACTACGTGCTGACCGGTGGTGAGTTAGCAGCTATGGTACTGATTGATGCGATTGTGCGCCAGATTCCCGGAGTGCTGGGAAATGAACAGTCTATAGCGAACGATTCATTTTCAGACGGGATGCTTGATTGTGTTCACTATACTCGACCACAGACCGTTAGGGGCCGGGCAGTCCCTTCAGTGTTGGTTTCTGGTGATCACGAGGCGATTCGTTACTGGCGACTGAAACAATCAATCGGCCGGACCTGGTTACGTCGTCCGGACTTGCTGAAACAACTGAAACTTAATGAAGAACAGCACCAGGCGCTGTCAGATTTTCAAACCGAATACAAACTGAGGACTAACTTATGAGTGGGAAGTTGATACAAGCCGTCGAATCTGAACAACTGAAAGAAGATTTGCCGGCATTTTCACCTGGTGATACTGTTCGCGTCGTCATTCTTGTACGAGAAGGCGAACGGGAACGACAGCAGGCATTTGAGGGGGTCGTCATCGCTATACGCAACCGTGGACTCAACTCATCCTTCACCGTACGAAAAATCTCTTATGGGGAAGGTGTTGAACGCGTGTTTCAGACACACAGCCCATTAATTAAATCAATCGAAGTGAAAAGACGGGGTGCAGTTCGGCGAGCCAAACTGTATTATCTGCGTGAGCGAACCGGTAAGTCGGCACGAATCAAAGAAAAGATCAATTAATTTCATAGCTATAAACCTCCCAGCAGTTCGATTCACAGACAGTGGAGTTGCTTTTCCATCGCTATTTCGCTTCACTGCTCGTGTTCTTGGTCAATATCTCCAGCAGATGATGCTGTAAGTGATGCAGACTCTTTGGCGACCGCTTACCTTGTTGCAGCTGTTGGCAGTCATGAGTTGTATTGCACTACCGGCAACTGTCGCTTCCCAATGGTCTGATGTCAACCAGGAATTGACCGCTACGGAAGTCGAAAATGCGCCCCAGCTGACTATTGCCGAGCTTCTATCAACTTCGGTCTCTCCTGCTGAATATGAGGAAAAACCATCAATAGAACATATTGTTGCATTAGTTGAACGAGGTACTTATCAGTTAGCCTATCAGTTGATCGTCGACGCGCGCGCAGAGTACGAAAACACTGCTGATTGGATGGAGTGGGAAACGCAATTTTTAGAATTGGCTTGGCAACTTGACAAATGGGACGATCTGATTGAACGAGCAGCTCAACTGCAAGGACTTGAAGGATTCCTCACCACACAGATTTACGCGGCTAAGGCAGAAATTAAGTTGCAGCAACATGAACAGGCTTTACAGCGTATTCGAACAATCCTATTACAGTTGCCGGTAGAGCGCCAGACGTTAATTGAATTACGCCGAGCCATCGCTCAAGTGTATTTGGAGCAGGGCAATTTGTTCGATGCGGAAATCGCGCTTCGGCTATTCGATCGAGACTACCGTCCGAGTGAACCGAAATGGGAACATCGTTTCATCCGCGTGTTACTTCAGCGCGGCAAATGGGATGAAGCGCACACGCGATTGGCACCTTTACAGACACTTGAAGCACAGTTGTTGAAACTCCACACGGAATTTCGCTCACGCGCGCGAAGCCCATCAGCGACGGTATTGAAAGGCCTTGAAATTGAATCACAGTTCAACAGTGAACCGCATCTCCATGCTGAATTGTGGGCTTTGATCGAAGTTGCTGCTAGAAGTTACAACGACTTCGAAATACAGATCAAAGCAATAGAGACCGAACTGTCGATTGATTACGATCCACAGTCGCGTTGGGAACACTTACCTGTTGTAGACTTGCATACGGAAACTCAGCTGCTTGAAATCTATGCTCAAGCCGCGCTGTTTGTTGGCAACGATATTGGTTTGATGGTCGGTGATGATGTAAGCTGGTACCAATTAGCGCAGGAATTCGAAATTACCTCACCGGTTATCGCCCGCGCGTTGCATGCTTACCTGGCTCGCAATTCCTACGCTGCCGAATTCAGAAACCAAAGCATGGCAGCGCTGGCCACTCTGTTGTTTGACGCCGGATACTATGGACTTCTGGAGCATTTTTTTGTGAACACCAACATGCTTGATTTATCAAGTGTGCCCTACGAGA
Organism: Arenicellales bacterium; assembly: GCA_965116205.1. Classification (GTDB taxonomy): domain Bacteria; phylum Pseudomonadota; class Gammaproteobacteria; order Arenicellales; family JAJDZL01; genus JAJDZL01. The sequence continues at coordinate 2,575,237 of OZ220493.1, forward strand.
TACAGAGTCGGTTGGCCAACGTTGCCTTACGCAAAAAAGATTTCGATAAGGCGCTGACCATCATCAATGTGATGCCGCCGCCAGAGGATGCGGGACAGTTGGAGTCGTGGTGGCTGACGCAGGCCCGCATTGCGATATCCATTTCCCAGTTTGAGCGTGGTGAGCAGTTACTCAATCGTGCGCTTGAGCAGTTGACTCCAACAACCGATCAGCAGAACATTGATCGATTGATACAGGTGATTTTTGACCTACAGGAACAGAACCAGCACGCTCTCGCAGTTCAAATGTTTGTTAAACTCTATGGAATGATTTCGGCTCTGCAGTCGCAAAGAGAGATTCTTCGTTGGATCGGCGAGTCCTATTCTGCATTGAGCGATTTTACTAGCGCTGCTGATTACCTGATCCGTTCTGCCGCGCTAGGTGGCCAATGGGATGATGAGTGGGCATTGTCGGCGCGCCTACAGGCGGGTGATGAACTAGTCAAGGCAAAATTCATGCGCGACGCGCAAGTCATTTATCAGCAACTTCATGACGATATACTGGATCCTCGAAATCAAGCATTGATTGCTGATCGATTGCGAGAATTGCCTCAGTCAGGTGTGACCGACTTGGAATGAAGAAGTCATCTTTAACGTTCATATCAGAAGCAGATGAACGACTGATTAAGCAATTTATCGACGCGATCTGGTCTGAATCTGGTTTGGCAAGTAATACTCTGGAATCTTATGAACTAGACCTCAAATCCTTAGCTACGTGGTTAGCCGAGCAACAGACCACGCTACTTTCGGCTGACCGCGTCGATCTGATGCGTTATATGGCAAGCAGAACCGATCACAGCGCGCGGACCGTCGTGCGCCAATTGAGTACCTTTCGTCGCTTTTATCTTTACTGCATGGCAAACTCACTGCTGGACGTTTGCCCGACCGATGAAATCATGCCACCTTTTGTTAGTCAGAGTCTACCCAAATCGCTATCCGTCGCAGAAGTCAACGCGTTGCTCAATGCGCCGGACCTCAGTCGAGACATCGGGTTGCGCGATCGATCAATGCTGGAAACACTCTATGGTGCCGGGTTACGGGTGTCAGAACTGGTCAGTTTGTCTTTGAATGCTGTCAGTGTGGTGGAGGGTTGGATCAGATTGACGGGCAAAGGCTCTCGGGAACGGCTCATTCCGCTGGGTGAACATGCAGTCTACTGGTTGAGTGAATATTTGCAACGTGCGCGACCCAACTTGAATCATCAAAAGATGAGTGGCGATCTCTACATCACTGCTCGAGGTATACGCATGACACGCCAAGCCTTCTGGAGTAACATTCGAAAATATGCTGCCGCGGCCGGTATCGCGAGTGACCTATCTCCTCATTCACTACGTCATTCCTTTGCAACGCATCTCTTGGATCATGGTGCGGATATCCGTACGATTCAGCAACTTCTGGGACACAGTGATCTCTCCACAACACAGATTTATACTCATGTCTCGCGGCACAGACTGTCCAAGGTGCTGAAAGAGCACCATCCGCGCGGCTAAAACAGACTGCGCGCCAACTGATTTCGATATTCTGTCACCAGTACGTGATCGTCCCCTATGATGTCAAATACCATGACCATACCTTTTCGTCCGGCGTCATCGTTGAATTTGCGGTTCCTTTTAACGATCTGCAACAAAAGATCCAATGCCTCACCGTGGTTGCCATTCTTTACCTTGGTTGCCGCGAGCCTGTAGTAGGCATCCCAATCATTTTCATTTTGTAAAATTCGTTGTTGTAGTTCTGTTTCAGGTACACTGGAATTTGCCCATTCGTAAAAATGCAATGATGCTACCAGTTCCCGATATTCAGGTAAGTTGGCTTGAGTATCAATCTGTTCGAGAGTCATTCGGGCTTTTTCTAAATCATTCCGGTGTAAAAAAAGGCGGGCAAGACGGAGTCTACTTTCATCGGTATTTTCCTCCGTGAGTGTGGCAATGGCTTCAGCCTCTCGACCATCGTCAATTAATTTTTGAATTGGGTCGGCTGGTTGAATCGGTGACTGCTGATCGTTTAGTTCGATGTGTTTCGAGAGAAATTCCTTAACTGCGCTTTCCGGTAAAGCACCCATGAATGCATCAATGACGGTAGCATCTTTAATCAGATACACAGTGGGTACGCTACGCACTTGGAACTGCATGGCTAGTTCCTGCTGTTCGTCGATGTTAATTTTTACGAGACGAAAAGCGTCGCTATATTTTTCAGCAAGCGTTTCGAGAATTGGAGTTAGATTTTTACAGGGTCCGCACCAAGGTGCCCAAAAATCAACGAGTACCGGTATCGTCCTAGATTTTTCGATCACCTGTTCGGCAAAATTGTTGGCATCAACGTGGGTGCCGTTGGCGTCAGGTGTGTCGGGATTAGTATTGATTAAATGAACCACGAAGCAACCTCTTCTTAATGCAGAAAATCAAATGGCGCTCCCTAGGGGACTCGAACCCCTGTTGCCGGCTTGAGAGGCCGATGTCCTAACCGCTAGACGAAGGGAGCAGAAAGTGAATATTATGCACGCACCTTTCAATAGTATCACATATTATTCGATTTGATGGTTAAAGCCAAATACCATGCTAACGTAAGGCCGCGGATCATTACCAAAACTGAACATGGCATTGAGGGTGACTTGATCAGCACCAATGCACTGGAGGTGATTGACTGCCTGAAAAACGCCGGGTTTTCTGCTGAACTGGTGGGCGGTTGCGTTCGCGATTTATTGATTGATCGGCAACCTAAGGATTTTGATGTGGCGACGAATGCTCGACCGGAGCAGGTGCGCCCACTGTTCCGGCGTTGCGAAGTGTTTGGTCGGCGATTTCAGCTCGCTCAAGTGCGCATGAAAGGAGAAGTAATTCAGGTCGCGACTTACCGAAAAACACCTAAAGCCAACACTCGCCGGCGGCGTTCCAGTATTGTTTCAGCACAAGGTAAAATTTTAAAAGACAATCAGTTTGGTAACATCAGAGAAGATGCCTTTCGTCGCGATCTGACGATCAATGCTCTATACATGGACCCGTCGGATATGCACATCGTGGACTACACTGGTGGATATGACGATGCCAGAAATAAACTAGTGCGCATTATTGGCAATCCACCGGAACGTTATCGGGAAGATCCGGTGCGTATGCTACGCGCCATCAGATTTGCTTCACTACCCACTTTCAGGTTCGAACAGGCGACTGCACAGGCCATTGCTCCGCATAGTCATTTATTGACTGAAGTATCAAATTATCGGCTGTTTGATGAGTTAGTTAAAATGTTATTCAATGGGCGTGCAGAAACTGAGATTGAGCTGTTGATTCAACATGGTGTTTTTTCCATCCTGTTTCCATCTTTTGGTTGGATGCACGTGGGGCGCGAAGACCATGATCAAGTGGTTGACTGGCTACGTTTGATGTTTAGAGAAACCGATCAGCGCGTGCAACGCAGAGAGCATACCAGTGTACCATTCACCTTCGCTGCCATGCTTTGGCCCAACTTCAAGACTTCAATGCTGAAACGCGCTAAGCGAAAACGTCTGTCTGCTCATCGTCTCGCGCGTGGAATGCTCAATCAACAGAAAAATCGTACATTTCTAACTGCGAATATCGTTCATCGTATAGAAGAAGTCTGGTTGCTACAACACCAGTTGGAAACGGAGGTAAACCGCGACCCATCAAGACTCACCGCGCTGGATAATTTTCGCGCAGCTATTCGATTACTGGAACTGCGATCAAAATTCGGTGAAGTTGAGGTGGCAGTCTGTCAACGATGGGTGGCATTTCGTGACCAAATGGAACAACAGTCTACGCTCCGCAGAAATCGTCACCGACGGCCAACGAGGTGCCAACGTTAATGGATGAAAACTGGAAGGTTGCGTATCTGGGTGTGGGTAGCAACCTTGGCAAATCTAAGCAACTGGTGCATCATGCGATTGAACGGGTAGACCGACACAATGCCTGCCAAATTTCGAAGCTCTCTTCGCTGTACCGATCGGTGCCGATTGGCGATGAGAATCAACCGGATTTTGTCAACGCGGTGTGCAAACTCAATACGCTGCTGACACCTCATCAATTGCTGGAACTAGTGCTGACTATTGAAACTGATCTTGGCCGAGTGAGAACTGGACAGCTTAACGGACCACGGCTGATTGATCTTGATTTACTGTTATATGAACATGAAACGGTCGATAGTTCACAATTGACGCTACCGCATCCGCGCCTGCATGAGCGCCGTTTTGTTCTGCAGCCATTGCTCGAAATCGAACCGAGTATTATCATTCCGAATCGAGGGCGTGGGATTGAGTTACTTGCCGCCTGCGATGCGCAATGGGTTGTCAAAATCAATTCACTCAACAATAATTATGAAGTCGATCATTCAGAAGGAGAAAATGCTCTATGAACACATCCGGACAACCAAGCCGCGTGCTGTCAGGCATGCGACCCACTGGTCCCCTGCATCTGGGGCACTACCATGGCGTTATCAAACCATGGGTCGAAATGCAACACGTGCACGAATGTTACTATTTCGTCGCTGACTGGCATGCATTGACGACCGATTTTGAAACAGCCACAGAACTCACCATGAAAGAAAATGTACTAAGTATGGTTGTCGACTGGCTAGCCTGTGGTGTTGATCCTGAATTGGCCACTATATTCATCCAGTCAAAAGTACCGGAACATGCTGAGCTCTATCTCATTCTCTCAATGATCAGCCCACTCGGTTGGCTCGAGCGGGTACCAAGTTATAAAGATCAACAGGAAAAGTTGAAAAATAAAGATCTATCAACGCATGGGTTTTTAGGTTATCCGGTGTTGCAAAGTGCGGATATTCTAATGTATCGCGCGTCACTGGTTCCGGTTGGCCAAGATCAGATACCGCACGTCGAACTGACTCGTGAAATTGCGCGGCGATTCAATTCGATCTTTGGTAAAGAAGAGGGATTTACAGAAAAAGCGGAAAAAGCAATTGCTAAACTAGGCAAAAGAAACAGCGAAAAATACCGCCGCCTGCGCACTGCCTATACCGAACGTGGTGACCCCGAGGCGCTAGCCAATGCAAAAACTTTTCTTGCCACCATGCCTAATCTTTCAAAGGGAGACCGGGAACGACTGACTGGGCACCTTGAAGGCAGTGGGCGCCAAATTCTAGTTGAACCGGAACACTACGTTACCGAGGCTGCCAAGACCCCGGGAGTCGATGGTCAGAAAATGTCGAAATCATACGGCAATGCCATTTTTCTGCGCGACGATCCGAATCGCATCACTAATCTCATTCGCGCCATGCCAACTGACCCAGCCCGCGTCCGGCGGAATGACCCCGGCGACCCGAATAAGTGCCCGGTTTGGGATTTACACAAGATCTACTCAACCAACAGTGAGAAAAAATGGGTTTGCGAAGGTTGCACGACAGCTAGTATCGGTTGCTTAGATTGTAAGGATGTGCTGATCGGACATATTTTGACGGAGCAGGAAATGCACAAGGCGCGCGCACGCCCTTATTTGGAAGACAAAAGCTACCTGCATAAAGTGATTACCGATGGTTGTGAACGAGCGGGGGCTGTTGCAGAAGAAACCATGAATGATGTGCGTCGTTATATTGGTACCGGAGACTATCGATAGTTATGGTGGATAAGACCATCAACATCAGGCAAGATGGGAATGAGTCGACTCAAGTCATTCCCCCAAATGTTTACATTCCAGCCGACGCTTTGGAAGTCATCATCCAGGCTTTCGAGGGACCCCTGGATCTTTTACTTTATCTGATTCGTAAGAATAAATTCAACGTACTGGATATTCCGGTGGCAGAAATTGCGGAACAATATGCCAGATATATCGATCTGATGCAGAGCATCCAGCTGGAATTGGCAGGGGAGTATCTGGCAATGGCGGCGACCCTGGCGCAGATCAAATCGCGCTTGTTGCTACCACCGGTCGCTGATGACGCTGAAGATGAGGAGACAGACCCGCGCGCGGAATTGGCTCGACAGCTGGAGGAATACGATAGGATTCGCCAGATCGCGGCATTTCTTGAGTCAAGACCCAGAGTTGGTCGCGATATTTTTATCGCCAATGCCATAGGGCCACCGGCACCACGGCGAGATGTTTTCGAAACTCTAGCGTTAGTTGACTTGATTGACAGTTTCAAAAACGTGCTTCGGATAGCCGAACTCAGCATGCCGATTCGACTCCAGAAGGAACCACTGTCGGTCAAGGATCGGGTTAAATTGATCCGCGCGCGATTAATTGAATCCGGCTCCCTTCAGTTTAATGAACTGTTCGACAGAAGTGAAGGACGTGCGGTACTTGTGGTGACTTTCTTAGCGCTTCTGGAATTAATCAACTCCAACCAAATTTATGCGGTGCAGGCTTCTTCGCAGTCGCCCATTCACATTCGGTGGAACGCGTGACTTCCATCAATTTTGCAGAACTTAAAAATATTGTCGAAGCGACAATATTAACATCTGAAGTTCCAGTTTCGATCAAGCAGATACAGAGTCTTTTTTCGGCCCCCGAATGTCCCGATAAAAATTACATTCATCGCATCATTCTGGATATTCAGAGAGACTTTGATCAGCGCGGCATTGAGCTGAAAAAAATTGCTGATACTTACCGTTTTCAATCTCGGCCGGAGTATGCATCGTGGCTTCGCCGACTGTCTGAAATACGTCCTCGTCGATATTCCCGGGCGCTCATGGAAACTTTGTCAATCATTGCTTTTCGACAGCCGGTGACGCGCGGTGATATTGAGAACATTCGCGGTGTATCGGTGTCTACTGAAATCATGCGAACGTTACTGAGTAACGAATGGATTGAGCAGGCGGGACACAAGGAAGTACCTGGTCGCCCAGCGCTTTTTCGTACCACCTCAAATTTCCTTGAATACTTCAATATGGAATCTTTGGATGAATTACCGGCTCTTGATCTCCTGGAACGGCAGGCAACACAGCAATCGGAGTCTATTGAAAACTCTAATGACGAGAACTGATTTGCATTGTCATCAGCACTGACTTCCATTGATGTTGTTGTGAGCGAGCGCGTACAGAAATATTTGGCGAAAGAAGGTTATGGGTCGCGCCGAGAAATTGAATCGTGGCTAACCCGCGGTAGAATCACGACTGCAGAAAAAAAACTGAAACCGGGTGACCGTGTTGAAATCGGGGATGTTCTTTACATTGATCATAAAAGGATAACCGTCAAAGACAGCAGTCAAACAACGCGCATGCTGGCTTATTACAAACCACAAGGCGAGATCTGCACTCACCGAGACCCGGCCAATCGTCGCCTTGTTCGAGATTCACTTCCGGACATCAAAGAAGGGCGATGGCTGTCAATTGGCCGGCTTGATATTAATACGACCGGACTATTGCTGTTTTCGAATGACGGACCTTTGGTACATGCTTTGATGCATCCGTCCAATGCCATTGAGCGGGAATATCTGTGTCGAGTATTTGGTCAGGTGGCACCGACCGATCTGATGCGCCTCTGCGAAGGAGTCCATTGTGGTGGTGACCTGCTACGGTTCAAATCGGTTTCCAGCATCAAATGCCAGGGCAGCAATCAATGGTTTCGTATCGTACTGATGGGTGGCAAGAATCGAGAAATCCGCCGTGCTTGGCAGGCCGTGGGCTGTCAAGTCAATCGATTGAAACGAATTCGCTACGGCGATTATCACTTACCCCAGCAATTGAAAGCGGGACAGTGGCTTGAATTGGACGCACCACAGATTCAGAAATTCAAGGCACTCTGCAGTTGAGACTCGGAACTTCAGAATTTTGCTCGGCTAAGCAGTTCCTCGTTTTTCCATCCAGAGAATGTTACCAACTTCCACTATCGAGTCAATGAGAAAGTCAGCACCCCACTCGATTGGGTTGTCATCGGGTGGGATGTAGCCATAGGTTACCCCGACCGTCGTCAGTTCTGCGCCCCGACCCGCTTCAATATCTCGCCAAGAATCACCAACAAATAATGCACAATGAGGTGGCACAGCCGCCTGCTCGCAAGCAAAAATGACCGGCGCAGGATCCGGTTTACGTGTGGTTAGCGTATCACCACCGACAATACAGGTAACCTGATTAGCCAACCCCAACCGGTGAACAATCTGTCGAGTGAGGTGCTCAGGCTTGTTCGTAACAATCCCCCAGGCAATACCGGAACGGCGACATTTGTCCAGCAATTCGACAGTGCCAGGATAAAGTACGGTACGGTCACACAAGTTACGTTCATATAGGTCTAAAAATTCACGTCGGAGTCCATCAAACTCCGCGTCACCTGGTGAACAGTCAAATCCACATCGTAATAGGGCGGGTGTACCATTGGACACGTGTGGTCGTAATTCATCGTAATCAACGAGAGGCATTGATTTCTGTTTGAGCAACAGGTTCAATGCATTAATCATATCGCCGGCAGTATCGGCGATCGTTCCATCAAAATCAAATAGAACCAGCTGGTAACGATTCATCGGCGCTGGCAGCGGGCGAAGTAGTTGACTTCAACTCCCGGACCCAGGCGAAACGAGCCTGATAAAGGATTGTAATGAAGTCCGGTGATATCTTGCATGCTGAGGCCGGCGATTCTACACCAGTGATCGAGCTCAGATGGGCGGATGAAGTTGCTGAATTGATGGGTTCCGCGGGGAATCAGATTCAGTAGATATTCGGCGGCGACTATACCGAACAGCCAACTTTTCGCTGTGCGATTGAGCGTGGACAGATACAGAGTTCCACCTTGCTTCAACATTTGCGAGCACGCTTCAATCAGTGACTGTGGGTCAGGTACATGTTCGAGCAATTCCATGCAGGTGATGATGTCAAACGGTTCGGTGTTCTGTGCCGCATACTGTTCGGTCGTCACGCACACGTATTTGATGTCCAATGCACTGTGTTGCCGATGGTTTTCAGCAGCAGCGATCGCTACCTCGCTAGCATCAATAGCGGTCACTCGAGCACCGGCATCGGCTAATGATTCGGATAATATGCCACCTCCGCAACCAACATCCAGTACTCTTTTACCGATGAGCGGTGTTGTTTTCTGAATATAGTCCAAGCGAAGTGGATTCAGTTGATGTAGAGTTCGAAAATCACCCGTTGGACTCCACCACTCATCTACTGATTTTGCAAATTTGTGAATTTCCGTCTGATCGACGTTCATCGTGTTCATGTTTTCAGAATTAATTCAACGGTGTTAAATTGGAGTTGATTTTCTCCTGCCAACGTCTAGCAGTGGCAATACACTCGGTTTCGTCGATGGTTGTCAGTTGTCGATCGCTTAAGACGCGTCGGCCATTGATCCACACATCGGAAACCTGATCGCGCTGAGCAGCATAGACGATCTGTGCAACCGGGTCGAAAATAGGTACGGTACTGATTGCTTTAAGATCAATCGCAGTAATGTCAGCAAGTTTTCCGGCTGCCAAAGAACCGATACTAGATTCGAGTCCCAAGCAGCGCGCACCGTTGATCGTTGCCATTCTTAACGTTTCGTGTACGGTCATATTCGACGCATCACCTGATCCGTATTTTGCCAGCAGGCTGGCAAAACGCAGTTCTTCGATTATGTTCAGACTATTGTTACTGGCCGCACCATCGGTGCCAATGGCAACATTAATGTTATGGTGTTGCAATGTTGCTATCGGACAGACACCGGTAGCGAGTTTAAGGTTAGATTTTGGACAATGGACCACAGAACACTGATTTTTATGGAGCAGATTAATCTCACTATCGGTCAAGTGAGCTGCATGAACTGCAATGAGCTTCGAATTCAATAGTCCCAACTGGCGCAGGCGTTCAATTGGACGAACGCCATATTGCTTCACGGAGTCATTGATTTCATTTTTAGTTTCGTGGACATGAATATGGACCGGTAGGTCGTATTGTTCCGACTGCCCGACAATGATTGCAAAAGTGTGATCAGAAATCGTATATGGAGCATGCGGTGCCAGGGTGACAGAAACTAGTTTTTCATCGCTAAAACGTTCACGCAATTTTGTACCTTTGTTCAGGTACTCTGATACGGAGTTTGCCCATGCGGTTGGAAATTCCAACACAATCATTCCAATGCAGACTCGCATGCCGATACCTTGCGCCAATTGACCAACGACATCCGGAAACATGTACATGTCATTCATACAGGTCACCCCGCTCCGAATCATCTCTGCCATTGCGAGTCGCGAACCATCACTGACAAATTCTGGAGTAACCCATTGGCTTTCGAGTGGCCAAATCCGTTTCTGTAGCCAAGCCGTAAAGGACACATCTTCAGCCGCACCGCGAAACAACGTCATGGCTGCATGAGTGTGAGCGTTGATCAAACCCGGGATGAGAGCATGGTTGAGCAAATTGATCTGTTTAGCGTGGCCGAATTGTTTTTGGGCATTCTCAGTCGGCAGAATCGAGTGTATTCGATTTTCAGAAAGGGCGACGCTGCTACGCTCAATGACACTGTTCGCTGCGTCGACGGGAATAACCCAACGTGCGTTGATGACCGTATCGACCTTGCTCATTAAACCATCAAACTGTGTGATTCAGATTAATCGAATCAGCGCACCATGTAAGCATGATCGCGGTAGTGCTCTAAGTATTGAGAGCAAGTCGCTAAGCGACACGATTAAACTTCGCCATTGATCCTTCAGCTCGTCGGTCGTTGATGACCGTTACGCGATGCATAATGCGGCGGTGCGGAGCATAATCGTAGAGTGCGTAATGCATCGTACAGCGATTATCCCAAATAGCGATGTCATCAACTGCCCAACGCCACCTTACTTGAAATTCTGGCTGCGTCATATAGCTGAAAAGGTAAGTGAGAAGGCGGGTAGAATCCGTTGCTTTCATACCTTCGATATGAACCGTGAAGGCAGGATTGCAAAATAGATATGATTGACCGGTGACCGGATGAGTTTTGACTAGTGAGTGTATCGCATTGCCGAGGCTGGAATGAGCTTGATTTAGTTTTTTGGCGGCCCCTTCAGGCTCACCAATCGTGAAATTGTTACGAAAATCACCCAAATCGTTGACTGCGCGCCGGTGTGCGATATCTGTCTTGGCCCCCTCCGGTAAACACTCATAAGCCGCAGTTAAAGAAGCCCAGAGAGTATCTCCACCGACCGGTGGAATTTTTTGACTGTAGAGTATGCTCGCAAACGGACCATTCCCTCTAAAGGTCAGATCGGTATGCCAGACATCAGTATCCTGCGGATGATCACCATCAAAATCAAGTACCATCACAGAAGGGCATTCCGGAGTGTATGGATAAATCGGATGAGGTGGTTCTACATCACCTAAACTTTCCGCAAGTGCCAGATGTTGGCGTGGAGAAATATGTTGATTGCGAAAAAAAATGACTTGGTAGTCGAGCAGCAATTGATAAATTAAATCTGTCGCGGCATCTGTTAACGTGCCGGACAAATCTATGCCAGAAATCTCAGCACCTATACGAGGTGTTAGCTTTGTTACCTTTGGTTCCATCATTTCGGATGCCACGACGTTTCACAATAAAATCTGTTCGCCGCACTCGCATCGCTTTTGTCTCAGTTCCGGCGGATGTTCCTCAAGATATCAAACCACCATCAATCATTGATGGTTCAAGTGGTTCGCCAAATTGCAAATTTCGAGTGGCGCGCCGGCCAAGAATGCGATCAAGATGTTTGGGTAGCATGCCAAAACCCGGGCGAATTGAACGGATATTCGATGGAGTGAACTGTTCACCTTTTGCGATGGGTGCAACAACATAAAGTGACCGACGGATATCCAAAACAGTTTTTTCTGTGGCGGTTGGTTCAAATGTCGCCTCACCAACTGCAACTTTGGCGATTTGGGCGGCGTTCACTAGTTCTTGTAGCTCCGCTGGTTCCAAAGAAAAATCACTATCAACACCACCCTCTGCGCGATCAAGTGTGAAGTGTTTCTCAATCAAATTTGCACCTAGAGCAATAGCAATGGCAGAAACCGTGGTGCCTGGCGTATGGTCGGACAAACCCACCACCACCTCAAAGCGTTTGGCAATTGCCACCATTGCCGCCAGATTTGATTCTTCAGGGTCAGTAGGATAAGCAGATGTGCAGTGTAATACGATGACGTCGTCTGACCCACCACTACGCGCCGCATCAATAGCCTCAGAGATTTCAGCTAGACTACCCATGCCGGTTGATAGTATGATCGGTTTGCCAGTGCTGGCGGCACATCGAATCAAAGGCAGATCAATTAACTCGGGTGAAGCGATCTTGTAAGCCGGGCAATTCAGTTCTTCGAGCAGGTCAATTGCCGTTGTGTCGGATGGCGTTGAAAAAATTGTGATACCGATTTTGTGAGCATATTCAAAGATTGAGGCATGCCATTCCCATGGCGTATGTGCTTCTTCATACAGTTCGTATAGCTGACGTCCATCCCAAAGTCCGCCTTCAATCAGAAAGCCTGGTCCTGAATGGTCGATAGTGATCGTATCCGGACGATAAGTTTGAATTTTCACGGCATTGGCACCGGCTGATTGTGCGGCATCCAAGATACGAAACGCACGCTCAATTGCACCATTGTGATTGCCAGACATTTCGGCGACGATATAAGGCGGCGCGGCTGGTCCGATGAGTTGATTGTCGATACGAATTGATTTTGGCATTTTTCTAGAATTTTCCGAATTGAATGGTGATGGGAGTGAGGCTTATCGGTATTCAATAAAAAAATTTAAAGATTGATATTATGATTGCAGGATGACTGTATTTAAAATGAAGATCAAGCAACAGTGATAGACCGGTAGACGTGTCATCGGATTGGTGTAGATTTACAATTTACCCGTGAACAAATCGCAAGTTATTTTACAATTTTTCGTGCTGACTGGCGATATCGTCGACCCGCGGCGCTAATCAGTGATGCTTGGTCGTCGAATTTGCGTTGCTGGCAGCAGACCAACGCCGGCTAGTTCGTTTGCACTGTGTTGGACTTCGTCCGGCTTTTCCATGCTGCAAAATCCAATTGATGCTGATTGAATCTCAAAGGTAGGGTACATGGTACCCCATCTGCTGTACATAACAATTTATTGGAGTAATCACCATGATGCCGGTTGACACCAAAATCAGAGATGGCGTATTCACTATCACACTATCTCGTCCCAAACAGTTTAATGCTTTGAACTTAGAGATGCTCAATCAGCTAATGGAAGTCGTTTCTCTAATTGAAGAGAACTGTGCAGTTCGTTGCGTGGTCATTGAAGGTGCTGGTGATAATTTTATGGCCGGTGGCGACATTGCTTATTTTTACCAGCTGGTTGATGCGGATATTAAAGAAAAAGAACAAAAATTCAGTAGTATGATTACAGAAGTTCATCAACTGATTGAGAAACTAGCAAACCTATCGGTCCCGGTTGTTGCCAAAATTAGAGGTGCCGCTGCTGGATTTGGCATCAGTCTCGTGGCCGGTTGTGACTTGGCGTATGGTGCGAAAAGTTCTTTCTATACTTCTGCTTATCATGCACTGGGTACCTCGCCCGATGGGGGTAGTACCTACTTCATTCCGAGAGTAGCGGGAATGAAAAAAGCGATGGAGGTGATGTTAACCGCGAAACGCTATAGCGCTGAACAGGCGGTTGAACTTGGGTTGATCAACAGTGCGGTGGATGACGAACAACTCGACTCCATCGTGACGGAAGTGGCTCAACAGATAACGAATTCAGCACGAATAGCGGTAGCCAACACAAAAAAATTAATCCGACTGTCCTTTCAAAATAATCTGCATGAACAACTGCTGTGTGAGCAGAAATTTTTTCTGGAGTGTGCGATATCGAACGACTTTACAGAAGGCATACGTGCTTTCGTTGAGAAACGCACTGCTAATTTTGAATGACTAACATCCCATACTGACCTGCAACCGACCAATAGTAATTGACTTTAACGAACTGGTTCTAGTTGATTTGATTAATGAAAAGCAACTGTTTCAAATTGACCATTCCTAATTTCCATCTCTCGGTAGGTACCAGTCGGTTCGCCAGTACCCATCAGTTCTACTCCAATCGCACCGACATAATCAACTTCTCCACCGTCGGCTAGAATTTGCAACGCTTTTTTCAGTTCTCCAGTCATAATCTTAACGCCGGGTGCATTAGCGACTTTTTCGATGTGGTTTTTGAATATCGCGCTGTCGGCTGATTGCGCGGACTGCATCGCCAAGAGAATCAGTGCAGCAGCATCATAGGTCTCTGCTACAAAGGTAACGGTTGCATCAACATGTGCTTGCTTTGCAAGTTTAACGAAGGCTCTTGCATCGGAGCTGTCATTACCTGGTGTAGTACCGAATGATCCGTTGATCGAATGCCCGAAATGGTCAGTAAGAGTTGAGCCGACCATCCCATCTGGAAACATGAATGTGACAAAGGAGTTGTGAGCCAGAGATTTTTCAATGATTTCCAGCCCACCTTGGTCCGGATAACTGAAGATAACCAGTAGTTCACCACCAGCGGCGGATAGTTCATTGACCTCTGTGTTGTAATCAGATTGACCGAACCGCAATGGCACGATTGCCGTAATGATTCCACCCGCCGCCTCGTAAGCTGATTGAAAGGCTTGCGCGAGGCCATTGCCATAGAAGTTGTCGAGATGGGTCACGGCAACTGATTCAAATCCCCGTTGTTGCACAATGGCCGCCATTAATTCTCCCTGTCGTGAATCTGAAGGTGCAGTGCGAAAGAATAGTCCGGCATCCTCAAGCGTCGATAGGGCTGGGGAAGTTGCTGAAGGTGAGATCATTAAAATATCGTTCGGAACTGCTACTTGCTGGAGAATGGCGATCGTGGTATCAGAGCAAGACGCGCCAACGATGGCATTCACACCATCGGTATAAATCATCTGTTCGGCAGCAGCTATGGCTTCTTGCTGATCGGTGCAGGTGCTGTCACCTCGAATGGAAACAACCGCCTGACCATTGAGAAAAATACCACTTTCTGCAGCTTCTTTTACTGCCAGTTCTCCCCCCAGAGCAATTGCAGAAGCATCGGATTCAGCGGTTTCCGTGAAATCCTGTAATATACCAATCTTTACGGTATCAGCCGAGGCGGATGCACACAACAGACTGACCGATATGCAAGTGAGTAGATATTTCTTCATCATTGAAACCTCAAAAGAATCGAATGGGTACTTTGGCATGAAAAAATCAGTCAACTAAAGTTCAAGATAATATGTTTAGTCTTTGATAATAAAAATAAAAATTATGAGTAGCCACTGAAATCAATGGTGAAACGTATGGGTGTGGAATGGTACCGTCTAGACGTTGTCTCAGTATGAACTGTAAGAGAATTTCACCGTTTATTTTTCGCGATTCTGTTATGGAGACTATCCCGATTCATGCGTCAATCTACTGTCGACAATAGAGTTCTGATCAGTTCCAAACTTTCAATACATCAACAAAAAACACTCGAAAGAAAAACAATAGGGCGATACATCCGAACAATAGACGAATCGTATCGCGTTCGCCTTCCGCATTGCGATAGGTGAGCGCGTGGTAAGCTATAGCACCGGTAATGATGAGGAAGACAATATCCAATCCCATTTTTTCTTCAGTAGCAAGGTGGAAACATGCAGGGCAACACTCGAAATTGAACTGCCAACTCAGCCGTCAGTAGTAACATTCCCATAGTAATGAGTAGTGCCACGAAATAACGCAATCCAGTTCGGACAGATTGTGTGGTGGCGTCAGGTAATTTGGCGATGCCCAGCTGGTCTCGATTGAGCTTGCCTTGCGAATGAAGTTCTAAGAGCATTCGACAATAATTCCTGACCCAATAGGGAACGATTTGATTGAACATGTAGCGAACGAAGTACCTTTCCAAAATTCTATCATTTGGGGATTGATCAAACCACCATTGATAAGCTAAATGAAAAAAATCAAATTCCCTAATTTCTAACAAAGCAGAAATTTGCAGAACATTTTCAATGTCTTCCGGGAGGTTTTCATCCATGTGATGAACGGGTCGGAAATCTGATTTTGAATTTTTACTCATCAATACCAATCGTGGTAGATTATCGTTGATGCTTGAAGTATATTGTAGAATCAAATCACCCAATGCCGCAAAGATGGTTGATAAATAAAAATACCGAAAATAATCCATGTTTGAAAACCATGATGCCTGAATCCTTAGTACTCAAAATTTTTACAACTCCGGAATCGGGAGCACCAATGCAGTCTGTAGAGCGGGTGACCGCGGTCAGTGGGCGCGGGCTTATTGGTGATCGATATTATTCTCTTTCCGGTAACTTTTCAAAATTTGACATTGAGCCCGACCAGGAAATTACTTTGATTGAAGCCGAGGCTTTCGACGAACTGAAAACAGTGCATGGCATCCAACTAGATTTCGCCCAGTCCAGAAGAAATATCGTTACTCGTAACGTCGACCTCAACCACCTAGTTGGAAAAAACTTTCAAATTGGAGAAGTTTTCCTGACCGGCTTACGACTGTGTGAACCCTGCACTTATCTTGGCAGTCTGACTGGATATCCAAAGCTGGCTCGCCAGTGGCGTGGTCGTGCCGGGTTGCGGGCGCACATTAAGGATGGTGGCATGTTGAAAGTGGGAGATAAAATCACGACTGTTTTCGGTTAACCGAAGTATCATCGCACTGGCAAGCAACCCTGCACGAATTCATTTTCTCAGGTGTTAAGTAGCGGCTGCGTTCGGTTCACCAACCCAACATAGCCGATCGGTAAATTAAATCTGCACGATCAGGTCCGGTTGAAATGACCCCAACCGGTACTCCCGTCAGTTCGGTAATTCTTTCCAGATAATTTTTTGCATTAATCGGTAGCTGTCCATAATCTTGGATACCTCGGGTTGTTTTCTGCCAGCCCGGTAATTCTTCATACACCGGTATACACCGCTCCAATTGGTGAGCATGACAAGAACTGTCTGATATTCTGCCCTGCGGCGTTTCATAGGCAACACAAATCTTAATGGTTTCCAGTTCATCAAGTACATCGAGTTTGGTAACGCAGAGCCCATCAAAACGATTCAGTTGATGCGCTCGCCGCACCAAGACTGCATCGAACCAGCCACATCGTCTTGGTCGACCGGTCGTCGCGCCAAATTCAGCGCCGACTACGGCGATATGCTGACCGATATCATCGTGTATTTCTGTCGGGAACGGGCCATTGCCAACACGGGTTGTGTAGGCCTTAACGATCGCTAATGAGTGATCGATGCGGCTCGGTGCTACACCGGCCCCAGTACCGATTGCGCCAATACACGTATTGGATGACGTAACAAAAGGATAGGTGCCATAATCTACGTCAAGCATTACACCCTGAGCACCCTCAAACAGTACTTTTTTCTTGGTGGATAACAACGTGTTGATTTCAGTGCTGACATCGACAACCATCGGTAAAAGCCAGTCAACTGCAGATTCTAGGTTCGCAATAATCTCATCGCCATCTACGGGCGGTTGGCCAAAGTAGTGTTCTAACAGATGATTGTGATACGTTAACAGTTCAGTTGCTTTGACTCTGGCCAAATCCAAATCAAAAAGATCATGCAGCTTGAGACCTCGTCTGGCAATCTTATCTTCATAGGCGGGTCCAATGCCGCGATTTGTCGTGCCGATTGCCTGATTTGCCTGTTTTGCTTCTCGGGCACGGTCGAGTGCCGCGTGGCTCGGTAGCAGCAGTGTGCAATCTTCACTGATTCTAATCCGCTCAACAACGTTGTGAATATGTTTTTCAATTAGCGTGATTTCAGACTGTAGTTTTTCGATTGACAATACTACTCCATTGCCGATATAGGCTATCACATGTTCCCGCAGAATACCGGCCGGAATCAGATGCACGATGACTTTATTACCATCCACAACAAGCGTATGTCCGGCGTTGTGTCCACCCTGGAACCGGACGACCGCGTCGGCATTGTTACCGAGGCAGTCAACGATCTTGCCTTTTCCTTCATCGCCCCATTGACCGCCGACCACTGCAAGAGCATGAATCATGGTGCTACCTCAGAAGAATTTAATGAAACAACATGCCACGCACCTGCTTGATAGGCAAACTTTCGGTCACAAACATTAAGCAAACTGGCGCGCGTCTGGTCTGGTAGTTGATGAATCACTCGATCACCATTTTCAATCACTTGGTTGACGACCTCTCCCGGCACAATGGTGTCAACCGGAATCAACACCGCTTTGTTGCATTGGCCACGTATGACCCGTCGTAAGCGTCTTAAGTCGCCGCTGAACCCGGTTGCCGAACATGGTGTACCAAAAGCCGCCATTACATCATCATAACGTCCACCGTTGGCTAACGGTTGTCCGAACCCCGGTCCGTATGCCGAAAAAATGACTCCCGTATGGTATTGATATCCACCCACTTGAGCATAATCGACATGGAGTGATATGTCACTGTTTTCAATGGCAACCTGTCGAATCACATTTTCGAAGGCATCAAGCAGCGGAAGAATATTGTCACTAATGTTCAGCAATTTGTACTTTGCCTCATCAACCACTTCAATCCCGCCGTTGAGTTCGATGAGAGCACTGAAAACATCCAATGCCTGCTTGGACAGAGTGCCATGTTTTGCTTGTTGCTGTAGTTCAGGTTTTGACTTTTTCTTTAAGGCATTCAATAGCTTGGCTTCCATTGATGTCCCTTTAATATAAAACCGTTCGAAGAGACAGTCAATGATGCCGACATGCCCCAAAGATATGGACAGTGAATGAACACCGGCGATCTGCAACGTTTCAATCATCAGCCGCACGATTTCACAGTCGGCTTGGAACGCTGATGTACCGAACAGTTCAGCACCAAACTGTAGCAATTCTCGGCCGCGACCAATACTGGGTTCTCGTGCGAGCAGCGAAGAACCGAAGTAGCAGAGCCGTACAGGGTGTTGTTGAACAGGTAGGTGGAGAGCAGCAAGCCGGGCAACTTGCGGCGTCATATCAGCACGAATGCCAAACATTTTTCCACTTACATAGTCGGGGGCTTTGACCGTGAGCACCTCAAGGTCGTCATTAGTGCCACCTAGCAGACATTCAACAAAATCAGCCAGCGGCGGGATCACCAGTTCATAACCATTTTGATACAGACGGTCCAACAGCCGCCGCCGCAACAGTTCGAATTCCCAACCGTCAGCCGGCAAAATCTGCTCGACTCCATCAAGTTGTATCCAACCATTACTCATGGATCAGAAGAAGCTGGCAACGGATGATTGACGAAATGGATTCAGTATCAACCGGCAAGCGCTTAGGACCCGGCGGCATGAATTCTGAGTGAGCTGTGGGTTCAAATGACGCTAGCCAGCCAAATCAATCCAAGTCCAATGCCGATGGCGAACATCCCGATGCGGCGCAAGGTTCTCGCCGGTGCGTCCAGCAGTATCTTTAGCAAGCGACGTGAAATGTCGGGTAGGGCAAAGTACACCGCACCTTCAATAATCAGAACCAAACCCACTGCCGCCAATATGACCTGCCAGGCACCCACCGCTACACAAATGAGTCGTTAGCCACCAGCGCCGGTCGCTATCACTGATTCAGTTTGCTCGCTTGAAAAATCAACGGTCCCGAGAGGCTTGGAACTAGCCGCTAGATCGCCTGAAGAACCATTGAAGAATTGAAAAAATTCAGAATCCGGTTCCAGAATCAACAGATCGTTTTTGCTTTGAAACGTATTACGATAGGCAGTCAGGCTCCGGTAGAGTTTGTAAAAATCCGGATCGCGACCATAAGCGTTGGCGTAGGTTAACGTTGAAATCGCATCGCCTTCACCGCGCAATTGCTGAGCTTCTCGGTAAGCATTCGCAACGGTAATCTCCCGTTGCCGGTCGGCATCAGCGCGGATGCGTTCCGCGGCTTCGGCACCTTGGGCACGTAACTCTTTGGCCACCCGCGCGCGTTCCGCCTCCATTCGACTATAAACTCTCTCACTAACTTCCGGGTCCAAGTCTACGCGTTTCAAGCGCACGTCGACCACTTCAACCCCGAACTCCGATGCTTCTTTGTCAACCGCTAGGCGCACGGTCTCCATGATTTCTGCACGGTCGCCGGAAATGACTTCCTGTACCTGCCGTTTACCGAATTCCTGCCGTAGGCTGTCGTTTACCCGTTGCGCCAGTCTGGCACGGGCATTGGATTGCAAGCCACTGACCGTAACATAGTATTTCGCTACGTCGCGGATGCGCCACTTAGCGAAAGAATCAACGACTAAGTTCTTTTTTTCGCCAGTCAGGTAAAGTTCAGGGTCGGCATCCATCGTTTGAATGCGAGCATCAAAATACTTAACACTGTTGATGAACGGTTTTTTGAAATGTAGGCCGGGCTGGTCGTGTGATTCAACGATACGTCCGAATTGAAAAATGATTGCGCGTTCGCGCTCATCGACGAAATAGATGGTTTCGTAGATCAGAACCCCGCCGATGATGGCGATGATTCCCAGTAATAGTGCTTTGACTGACATAGTTAATTTCCTCCGGTGTTAACCGATTAGCCACCGGCCCGGGTATCGCGGCTGTCGGAGCGGTTGGGTCGATTGGTACTGCTGATCAGATCGGACTGTTCGTTGAATTGACCGATACTGCTGTTGGTTTCGCTGGTGTTGCCATCGTTGCGCCGTTGAATGATCTGGTCAAGTGGCAGATAAATGATGTTGTTGCTACTGTCCTGATCAATAATCAATTTGGTTGAATTATTCAGCACCTCTTCCAATGACTCAAGGTAAAGACGGTCTCTGGTAATTTGTGGTGCTTTACGATATTCGTCAAAAATCTGCTCAAACCGTGACGCCTCACCCTCTGCCCTGGCCACGACACTGGCCTTATAAGCTTCGGCTTCCTGGATAATTCTTGCAGCCTGACCGCGCGCTCTTGGAATGACGTCATTCGCGTAAGCTTCGGCTTCATTTTTTAGTCGCTCTTCATCTTCCCGCGCTTTCACGGCATCGTCAAACGCGGCTTTCACTTCGGCGGGCGGCTGGGCGTTCTGCATTTCTACGGCACGCACATTGACCCCGGTTTTGTAACGGTCCAATATTTCCTGTAGCAGAATGCGCGTATCTTGCGCGATTTCAGCTCGACCTGCGGTGATGACAAAATCCATCGTACTGCCGCCCACAATTTCCCGCACCGCACTTTCAGTCGCCTGGCGCACCACCAAGTGGATGGGGTCACTGACGTTGAACAGCAGGTCCTTGGGGTCTTTGATGTCATACTGCACGGCAAACTGGATGTCAATAATGTTTTCATCAGCGGTGAGCATGAGTGCTTCGCGGGTGACCGGAGTAATGGTTCGATTGCGTTCGCTGACTCGATAACCGACTTCAACCGTATTGACTTTCTGCACGTTGACTATCAGCACTTCTTCAACCGGAAACGGGATGTGCCAGCGTAAGCCGGCATCGGTGGTCTGGGTGTACTCACCGAATCTGAGTTCTACGCCCTGTTCCCCCTGTTCAACCACGTAGAGACCGCTGGACGCCCATAAGCCCAAAATGACCACCACGACCAGCAATACCAGCGTTTTCCTTCGATTGCCGGATAATGGGGACGGTTTCTGATTGCCATCAGGTGGTGTATTCGCGCCGCCACCTGATTTACTCCCGCGACCTAAACCGGCGAAAAAGCGCGTAAATTTGTCCTGAATATCACTGACGATATCGTCAATTTCAGGCGGTCCAGATGATCCTCCCCGTTTTCCAAAGTTTTTTTCTTGACGCCCCTTGTCTGGTTCATCCCATGGCATTTGCTATACAACCTCAAAATCTGTCATTAATGGAGCTTACCTTTTTCTGGAATTTCCGTCGAAAGGTAATTGAATGCTTCCATTATATGACTATAAACTCACGTAAGTGAATTTATAGTCGCGTGGCAAAAAAAACTCCGAGCCACATTAAATCGGCAGATGCCGAACTGCTAAAATTTTCAATACCGAATCGCATTCATTATTAGGGATGACTCATTGGACTACTGCATTTAAATTCAGAGAGGGTGTTGAATATGTTTCAGGTACTTCTGGTGTTATTGATATTTATGATCAGCGCAGTGTTGGCAGCGGATGAAATCAATGTTGCTAAAGCAACCGGCGAATCGGAGTCGCCTGCGATTCAATATCAGCTGGGATTGATTGACCACTCCGAAAACGGTGTGCCGTTGAATGATAAAGCGACCTTGGAGCAGCTTGTTCGAACCGCAGAACAGGGGATGGCAGATGCGCAATTCACACTGGGTCGCATGTATGAAGAAGGTGATGTCGTACCGCAGATCTACGTCGAGGCAAGCCGTTGGTATCGTCTGGCAGCGGACCAGGGTCATGCGGTGGCGCAGTACAACTTAGGCAGGATGTATGAAGAGGGTAAAGCGGAAGTTGACAACCACTACATGATGGATCGGTTAGAAATAGACGATAGGAGAAAAGCAGCAGCGAAACGATGGTATGACAAAGCTCTTTCCAGTCTGCAGAAATCCGCGGAGCAAGGCACAGTGTTGGCTCGATACAGTCTGGGTAACGCCCATTATCATGGACGGGGTGTGCCTGAAGACCGCGTCCAAGGCCGGCAATGGTATCGCGATACATATTCAGATTTACGCGATCTTGCGGTTCAGAATCACACTTGGGCGCAATACCATCTTGCTGAGCTGTATTACCCTGAAAGTGATCCCGTCATTAACGCTGATGAAGCAATTTACTGGTATCGCAAAGCGGCCGAACGAGGTCATGCAGAGGCTTTGTACAATCTTGGTAAATTTTATGAATTGGGATGGTCAGTTGCTTTGGATGACGTGAAGGCAATTCGCTGGATACGCCAAGCGGCTAGGCGAGGAAGTGAGAACGCTATTCACAATCTCTTGGCGACTTATTTCAACAAAGTTGCTTATGGTACATTCGCAGTTGAAGGGAATGTCGAAGCTGACCAATGGCATCGCCGGGCATTACCCGATTTTCGTCGATTGGCGGAACAGGGAAATTCAGCGGCACAATATTATTTGGCTGAGATGTATGACCTTGGTATAGGCGTTGCAAAGAACGACGCCGAAGTGGTTCGCTGGCTTCGTATCTTTGCGGAACAGGGAGATATTGATGCTCAAGCCAGAATTGCTTATCTGTATGACGAGGGTGGTATAGGGCTTGCTGAGGACAACGCAGAGGCGGCATATTGGTATCTCCTAAGGGCGGAAGATGGGGAAGTCTGGACCTGGTACAATCTCGGTCGAATATTTGACGATGGCGGAAAGGGCGTTGTTGAGAATGATGCTATAGCAGCAGACTGGTATCGTCAATCAGCTTCGCGAGGTCGGTTGCCAGCACAAATGAAGCTCATTGGAATGTATGCAAAAGGAGCGGGCGTTGTACAAAGCGATGACAGTGCCGCCTGGTTGATACGGCACGCTTACAGTATCCGAGATGACGATCCCCCGGCTGTGAGTTTTAACGCGCTGGGTACATTGTTCGACAGCCCCGGGGAGGTCTTTACTGAGGATGATGTCGAAGCGAAACGTTGGTTTCGAAAAGCGGCAGAAATGGGGTACAGTTTGGGTCAGTACAATCTTGACAAAATGGCGGTGCAAGAGGAAACCATTGGCATCCTTTGGGCAAAGCGCACAAAACACATTCATGTGGAGGCGAACGATGGTGATGTGTTGGCACAATTTCTTCTCAGCTGGATGTATGCCGAAGGTGAGGGTGTTGCGGCAGATGAGAATAGGGCAGCACATTGGAATCGCCAGGCATTGCTGAATCTACGACGCGCGGCGGAGGGAGGTAAAGCATGGGCACAGTACAAACTCGGTTTGGCTTATTACTCCGGTCATAGGGTCCCCAAAGACGATGCCAAATCGATCAACTGGATTCGCAAAGCGGCCGAACAGGGAGATCCAAAGGCACAAAACAAACTGGCTGAGCTGGTTGATGAAGGCACCGTGACCGATGAGAACGATTTCGAAGCTGTACGATGGTATCGTTTGGCGGCCGGACAGGGAATCGCCTCGGCGCAAATTCGTCTAGGTGAGATGTACGATGAGGGAACAGGCGTTCAAGAAGACGATGAGGAAGCCTTACGCTGGTATCGCCAGGCGGCAGGACTAGGGAATAAACGAGCGCAATTCAAACTCGTTGAATTGTTGACCCGACAGGCTAGTTTAGCTGGTGAGGTGGATGAGTTGATGGCGGGACAATGCAAACTCGGACTGTTATATGCAAAAGGTGAAGGTGTTGCACAAGACTCTGCTGAAGCAGTGCGTTGGTATCAACGAGCCGCGGAACAGGGGCATGCAGTGGCACAATTTAATCTCGGCTTGATGTATGATGGCGGGGAAGGTGTAGCCCACGATGATATCCAAGCCGTATATTGGTATCGTCAATCGGCAGAACAGGGCAATGCATCCGCACAAAACGCGCTTGGCAACGTGTATTCCTCTGGCATTGGCGCTCAGGAAGATGATGTCGAAGCGGTGCAGTGGTATCGCCAGGCTGCAGTACAGGGGCACGTATCAGCGCAAGTCAATCTTGCCGCGATGTATGGAACAGGACAGGGGGTGGTTGCTGCACCCGTAGTGGAGATTTACTGGACTCGAAAAGCGGCGGAGCAAGGTGACGTAATTGCTCAAGGGTTTCTGAGTCATGCGTATGATATCGGTAGGGGGTTGCCTGAAGATGATGTAAAGGCTTACGCTTGGGTCACTATTCTTGCGGCTCGACAGGTGGCAGGCGCTGAATGGAGGCAAGAGATGGCCAATCAGATGACACTCGGTGAATTACAGAAGGCAAGGGAACTAGCGAAGAAATTAATGAGACGGTCAGAAACATTCACAAAGCAAAAGACCATAGCGTCCGGAATACCACAAGTATTGCTGACCGACTGTTAAACTCTGAATAACTGATTGTCAGAATTGGCTGCGAGATATTAGTTTGGATATTTCATTGCCCCATATTCGATGGCGTAACGGTGCACTGAGAGACTTCGTTGAGCGATTTCGGCGGTTTTTTCATGTTCATCGGTCGACAAATTTCGATTCTAACGGTCGTTTACTGGCGTTCTGACGATAACCTTAGCCCTTAAAAATCAACGGTTTATTTTATAAGTCATTGATTTTAATAAAGACAATCACGATCGGAGGCATTACAATCTGACCCATACTTTTAGTTGGGTATTCGAAGGGAAAGCGGTAGGATTAACTTCAGGAACAACTCCAGATTGCCGGTCAGTCCCATCATCCGGTACAGTTTGCGGGTCACGTCTTCCATGTTGGTCAGTTATGTTGCATGCAACATAACTGATTAGAGCGACTCATTCAATGGTTGACGGGTGATTGTTTTGTTGATCTGATAAAACAAAAATTGTCTTGCCATCGGCTCTCAAATCTGATAAATTATTAACCACCGGTGAATTATTCAACTCCTTGCCCTGACGAAGCCGGTAATGAAGGGCTAAGATCCGAGAGGAGATCAATCAAATGCGTCATTATGAAATTGTTGCTCTGGTGCATCCGGATCAGAGTGAACAGCAAAGTGAGATTATTGATCGTTACCGTAGAATCGTTGAAGATTCCGGCGGTACGGTACATCGCTGTGAAGATTGGGGGCGGCGAAAACTAGCCTACCCCATTCAAAAATTGTTTAAAGCCGGTTATTTCCTAATGAATATTGAGTGTGAGCCGGAGATTAAGGATGAAATCGAAAATGTTTTTCGATACAACGACTCGATCATCCGTAGTTTGGTGTTGCGCAAGGACCATCCGGTAACCGAGCAATCGCCGATGTTAAAGCAGATTATTCGGAAAAAAGCTGAAGAGAAAGAAGCGGCTGAACGCGCCGCGGAAGAGGCGCGATTGGCTGAGGAAGCACTGCAGTCCCAGCTGACGGCAGAATCGGAACAGACCACCTCATCTCAGGCCGACAAGGACGCCACTGTTGAAACAGACCACCAGGAGACAGTTGTTGATCTTCAAAATGAACGGTCCACCACTGATGAAGCTGAAGAATCTATCTCTGCTGAAGAAAATGAAGAAATCACACCCGCCGTGGTTGACAGTGAGACCGAATTAAGTACCGAGAGTGAAGTGGCGAGTGAAACGACTGTCGAAACTGACCATGCAGAAGAAGTGAACAATGAAGATGTTGATGAAGAAAAGAGAAATTCAGAGCCAGCCGAAGAGCCGGAATCTAATTTGAAAACGGAGGAAGAGAAGTCATGAATCGTACGAATCGTCGATATAGAAAAAAGAGATTCTGCTATTTCACCACCAATGGCATCACTGATATCGACTACAAGGACATCGAACTGCTGGAGAAGTTCATTTCAGAATCCGGCAAGATATATCCGAGCCGCAGTACCGGCACTAAGGCCAGATATCAGCGGCAGCTGACTAGGGCAATCAAGCAGGCTCGCTATCTATCTCTCATTCCCTACACTGATTCGCAATGACGGAGAGTTACCAATGAAAGTCATATTATTGGAGGCCATTGCAAAGTTGGGAGAATTGGGGGACACGGTTGAGGTTAAACCTGGTTACGCACGCAACTTCCTCATTCCACAACAAAAAGCGGTGCGCTCAACTCCTGAAGCCATCCGCGCGGTAGAGAGCCGGCGAGCGGAACTGTTGAAAGAGGAAAAAGAGCGCTTGGATGTCGCTAGGGCACGTGCTGATGCCGCGGTGAAGAGTCTCATTATTCGCCGCCGGGTGATTGATGAAGATGGACGATTGTTCGGGTCGGTCACCGCGAACGATATTGTGTTGGCAGCTGAGCAAGAGGGTACCGAACTGCTCCGCTCGGAAATATTGATGCCAGAAGGCAACATCAAGACTACCGGTCATTACGACATTCCGGTCGTGGTCCACCCCGAAGTCTCCTTTGAAATCACTATGTCTGTCGTCGCCGACATTCAGGTGACATCGCTTGCGGAGCGCATGGATGCTGCGGAAAACGAATCGGCGGTCACCTCGCCGCTGACAAACTCCTCTAACGACGAGGAGACCGACGGTTCCGCGGAGTCGTCAGCATAGCGTGACTGCAGTTGGGTTCAGCAAATCTAAAACGGGAAGTCTTGAGTGGTCTGGCGCTCGCACCAGACTATGAAACCAAAGAAAATCTGACCGGCCGACCAGAGCCCCCCAACAACAAATACGCCGAACAAGCCCTCCTCGGTGCCATTCTGATTGACAACCATCAGTTCGAAAAAATTGCCGGCTATCTTTCCTCCGATGACTTTTACCAACCCCGGCACAAGGCGATTTATGCCGCCTATGTCAAACTGTTTGCTCACTCGGAAAATGTTGATCTGGTCACGACCCGTTCGATGCTGGAAAAATCTGACGAATTACAAACGGCTGGCGGCATTGAATATTTACTCGAATTGGCCAATGAGACGCCATATGCTGAAAATACTGAATCCTACGCTGGCATCATTTATGAATGTTCGGTGCTACGTAAATTGCTGCGCTGCACCCGAGAAATTCAACAGCTGGTCTATAAGCCGGGAGAATCACCCGCCCAGGAGGTTCTGAGTCGGTCGCAGCATCTGGTTTATCAGATTGACAAAGATGAACGCTCCAACATTGGTTTGCGGCACGTTAAAGAATTTGCCGGCAGTGCATTTACCAAGGTTGAACACCTGGTCAGCAATCCAGTGGTTAATGGCATAACCGGAGTGGCTTCAGGATTTGTTGATCTCGATCGAATTACACTGGGATTTCAGCCCTCTGACCTGGTCATCATCGCCGGTCGACCCAGTATGGGAAAAACTGCGTTAGCACTGAACATCGCCGAGTATGCTGCTATCAACAGTAAGCTGCGCGTCGCCATCTTCAGTTTGGAGATGTCTGGTATTTCTTTGGCTTTTCGTTTGCTGTCTTCATTGAGCGGCATTGACTCCAAGCGAATTCGTGAAGGTAACTTTGGTGAAGGCAAGCAGGCCGACACCAACTGGCAACGGTATGCGCATGCTTATGACATGTTGAATGCTGCTGAAATCTGTATCGATGAGACCTCCGGTATATCACCCATCGAAATATCGGCCCGCGCCAGACGTATGCACCGTGAAGTCAATGGCTTGGATTTGATTATTGTAGATTATCTCCAGCTGTTGCAGATGCAGAGTAAGGAAGTCAATCGGGTCAACGAAATCGCCAACATCACGCGGGAACTGAAGTTTCTGGCCAAAGAACTGGACATTCCGGTCGTTGTTCTGTCACAGCTCAGTCGAGCGGCAGAGAATCGTACTCGACCAAAAATGGCCGACCTGCGCGACTCAGGTGCTATTGAACAGGATGCTGACGTGGTACTGTTCATTTATCGAGATGAAGTATACGATCCGAATTCCAAAGATGCCGGTAAGGCTGAAATCATTATTTCCAAACATCGCAATGGTGAAACTGGTACCATCGAATTGGCGTTTCACAAGGGAGTCACGCGGTTTGACAACTTGGATAGACGCTATGATGATGACATTTAGGCGATGCACGTTTCTTTAATGGAACTCTGTCAAGCATGTTGCGCGTCTATGGCTCAGTCAATCGATCTGCTTTACTACATAACCTCTCCATTGTTCGTCAATTAGCGCCGACCGCGCGATTGATGGCGGTAGTCAAAAAGGATGCGTATGGACATGGTTTAATTCAAGTTGCAAAAACGCTACAACCGAAGGTTGAAGGCTTCGCGGTCGCCAGCCTTGAAGAAGCCATCAGCCTGCGAAATGCCGACATTGAAAAACCCATACTGGTGTTATCGGGATTTTTTGCCACCGACCAGATTACCTACTTTCAGCAGTATCGGATTCAACCGGTGATTTACTGCGATGAGCAGCTGGCAATGCTGACGGCAGATCAACACAATCAGTTGACCATCTGGATCAAGTTGGATACCGGGATGAACCGACTGGGCTTTCCGATTGAGAAGTGTGCAACGACGATCAAGACTGTTCAGAACATGCCGGCATTGCGTCTCGCTGGATTGATGACTCATTTTGCCTGTGCTGATGATCTGAAATGTGACATGACTCACTGGCAAATCGAGCGATTCAATCAGGTTACCGCCCGCTGGAAAGGATCTGTCAGTCTTGCCAACTCAGCTGCAGTACTGCGCTGGCCAGCCAGTCGTCGGGGTTGGCTTCGACCGGGAATTATGCTCTATGGTGCATCGCCATTTGCGGCAATATCAGCCGAGCAACTGGGGTTGAAACCGGTGATGGATCTGTATTCAAGGATCATTTCCATCAAAACCGTTCCAGCCGGCACCGGCATCGGTTACGGGCAAACTTGGGTGAGTTCGACTAAAACTCGCGTCGGGCTGGTAGCCATTGGGTATGGTGACGGTTATCATCGTTATGCTTCCAATCGGGCTAATGTACTGATCAATCATCACAGAGTGAATGTGATCGGCCGGACCTCCATGGATTCTATGGCTGTTGATCTTCGCAACGTTCCCAATGTTGCAGTTGGCACCCCCGTCAAACTGTTGGGACAAGGTCTGCCGGTTGAGAAACTTGCAGTGGCCGCCGGAACGATTCCTTATGAGATATTCACCAGTTTGAATTCGCGGACCATTTCACTGACTTACGAATGAGATAGGTCAGTCGAAACGTAACAATTCATTCAATGAGGTTTTCTGACGAGTCTGTTCATCTACCTGTTTGACGATAACCGCACAATAGAGACTGCAATGGCTATTGGTGGAGGGTAGTGCACCGGGCACCACCACCGAACCCGGCGGCACGTATCCGTAGGTTGATTCACCGGTCTGTCGGTTGAATATTTTGGTACTTTGACCGATGTAAACACCCATCGAAATAACCGCACCTTGGCCGACGATGACACCTTCGACAATTTCGCTGCGCGCACCAATAAAACAGTCATCTTCGATAATCGTGGGAGTTGCCTGCAGGGGCTCCAGCACGCCGCCGATACCAGCTCCACCTGATAAGTGAACATTTTTCCCAATCTGTGCACAGGAGCCGACGGTTGCCCAAGTGTCAACCATGGTCCCCGAATCAACATAAGCACCGATATTGACATAACTCGGCATCAGTACGACGTTTCTGCCAATATACGCGCCATTGCGAACCGTGGCCGGCGGGACTACACGGTACCCACCGGCGATGAAGTGATGCTCGTCAAATCCGGTGAACTTTCGTTCCACTTTGTCGTAGTAGGTTGCACCAGCGTCTCGAACAACAGTATTTTCCTGAACTCGAAACGATAGTAGCACCGCTTTTTTTACCCATTCATTCACCTGCCATTGATCATCGTGTTTTTCTGCCACTCTGATATTTCCTTCATTGAGCGCCGCAATCGTCTGCTCAATCGCATCTCGAATAACCGGGGAACAGTTGCCGGGGTTGAGAGTCGAGCGAATTTCAAATGCTTCGTTGATAGTGGATTCTAGGTTGCTCATTGCAAAAAATTCCTCGTTGGAAGTGGATTATTCAAATAGCGGCCGCGTCAGTCAGTCAATGGTGTGTGAGCAATGATTTGCTTGACTTTATGGCGATTTTCAACGTCGGTTGGAAACCACATCGACATGGTCAACGGCGAATGGGACCGGTCTGTCGCAGATAAAAATTCAACAAGTGGCATGAGTCAGACGAGAGGTAGCATGGCAGGTGACGGGAATCGCACTCGCATCACCATTCGATTGACAGTCGATATGAAGCTTGTTTAGCTGACTTCAAGGTGCCGACAAGTTGCTGGAAAGTGTCAGTATTTCACAGCCGGTTTCAGTGACCAGCACGGTGTGTTCCCATTGTGCCGAAAGACTTCCGTCATTGGTGACCACGGTCCAACCATCGGACCGCAGTCGAGTTTCTTTCTTACCGGCATTCACCATCGGCTCGACGGTAATCGTCATGCCGGGCAACAGTTCAATGCCAGTACCGGGCCGGCCATAGTGCAGGACATGGGGTGGTTCATGAAATTTCTTCCCGATACCGTGACCGCAGAACTCTCGAACGATGGAATAACCATGTGATTCCGCATGTTGTTGAATGGTATGCCCTAGATCACCGAGTTTGGTACCTCGCCTGATCGTGTTGATGCCGATCATCATGGCTTCGTAACAGACTCGGCTCAGGCGCGCTGCCTTGATAGAAGGCTTGCCGACAAAAAACATTCGGCTGGTGTCACCGTGGTAGCCATCCTTGATGACGGTAACATCAATATTAAGGCAATCTCCCTTTTTTAGAACCTTATCGTTGGGAATACCATGGCACACCACGTTATTGATTGATGTGCAGATTGATTTGGGAAAGCCGCGGTAATTGAGAGGTGCCGGGATCGCGTCCAATTCATTCACGATGTAATGATGACAGACCATATTGAGATGGTCCGTAGTCACGCCACTGTTGACGTGTTCCTCAATCATGTCGAGCACCGATGCGGCAAGCTGTCCGGCGATGCGCATTTTGTCGATTTCTTCGGGAGTTTTAATAGTGATGTTGGATAACATCTTTCGCGTTGAATCAGTCAATAACAGTTATGTTAGGCGCCACGGCAAACTGCTGCGCAAAATGGGTGATGCTGGTGGTGTAGATATTTTAATCCACAGTTTAAACATTCGACGTTGCTTCGTCAATAACTGCACGAAAAATCGAACACTCCTCGTTGTACTTTACGAAGGAAAAGGTGAATTTTATTTGAATCCAAATTTCATTCATAGTAAAATACTTGTTTCATTCATTTCTCACATGGATCATTCACTGCCTGTCAGGGTGCCTATTCGGTAGTCAGCGCAGTGCCATGGTGGTTAAACCCGAATCAATGGAGTACAATCGTGACTGACGTAACCATGCGCCAACTGTTGGAAGTCGGCGTACATTTCGGACATCAAACTCGTTTCTGGTGTCCCAAAATGGCCCCGTATATTTACGGCCATCGAAACAAAATACACATCATTAATCTTGAACTGACGCTGTCTATGTTCAATGAGGCCATGAACTATCTGAGTGCAGTCGCAGCCAGTCGCGGCACCGTGATGTTCGTCGGCACCAAATCTCAAGCTGGAGCGATCATTCAGGAACAGGCACAGCGTGCCAATTCGCCGTATGTCTATCATCGCTGGCTGGGTGGCATGCTGACGAACTACAAGACGGTCAGACAGTCGATTGAACGTCTAACTGCGCTGGAAGAATTATCCGATTCGGAAAGTTATGCGCAGTTTTCCAAGAAAGAAACATTAACCGTCGAACGCGAAAAATTCCGTCTGAATCGAAATCTGGCGGGCATTCGCAATATGAAAGGACTGCCCACAGCGCTCTTTGTGATTGATGTGAAACATGAGAACATCGCCATCAAAGAGGCCAACAAGCTCGGTATTCCCGTGGTGGCAGTTGTGGATACCAACT
Organism: Arenicellales bacterium; assembly: GCA_965116205.1. GTDB lineage: Bacteria > Pseudomonadota > Gammaproteobacteria > Arenicellales > JAJDZL01 > JAJDZL01. The sequence goes on from OZ220493.1 coordinate 2,607,513, forward strand.
GCGATCCGGACGGGATTGATTATGTCATTCCAGGTAATGATGATTCGATCAGTGCCATAAAACTGTACTGCACCCAAGCGGCCAACGCGATCTTGAATGGTTATGCCACGAGACAGAATGAACCCTATGTTTATGATGACGAAGCTGAAACTGATTTGAACGCGATGGTCAATACTGGGGTGACGTCAGCAAAGGCAGCGGTTGCGCCGGATGACAGCGACTCAACGAGCGAATCGGAAGCGACTGAACCTGAAGCGCAAAGTGCCGCTGAAGAACCCGTGGCTGAAGTTGCCGGTGACGAAGTTGCCACCGACAGTGAAGTTCCATCCGTTGCAGCACCGTCAGAACCGGACGTCTCTCCCGACACAGAAAATGAAGCACCGCCGGCTGTTGAAGTGGAGTCATCAGCTGATGAAACGGCACCCGTGGCGGCTGTGGATAAACTCTCATCTTCTGAAATGCCAGACGACGTCTCAGATACTTCAGACAGCGATGATGATTGATGAGTGAAGTCTGACCCTTTGCCGCGCTCTGAGCCAGTACCGATCAATTATTAATTTAACAGTCAACCTCAATCATTCGTTTGCACAAAAACTCAAATGATAGAGATGCAAGTTGATTGCAAAATCCAACATCCATTACGGAGGAAAACTCAATTGGAAATATCAGCTGTCATGGTAAAACAGCTCCGTGACCAGACCGGGGCGGGAATCATGGATTGTAAAAAAGTTTTAGCCGAATGTGGTGGCGACCAGGACAAGGCGATTGAGCTGCTGCGGATTAAGGGTGCTGAAAAAGCCCAGTCCCGCGCCGACCGTACGGCGACCGAAGGCATCGTGGTCTGCCAGGTCTCGGCTGACCGGAGTATCGGCGCATTGGTGGAAATTAATTCAGAAACCGATTTCGTATCCCGCGGCGATGTATTTCGCGCCTTCGCACTGCCATTGGCCGGTATTGCACTGTCCATCGGTGAAGACTGTGACGACCTGGACATTCTCAACAATTTGCCATTCAATGATTCCGGACATTCAGTCGAACAGGCACGTCAGGAAATGCTCCTTAAAATCAGTGAGAATATCGCCGTTCGACGGATGACTGTTTTCAAGGCGAACCCGGGTGCCAAGATTGGCAGTTACGTGCATCGCGAAAGACTAGGCATTCTGACGGAAGTTGCCGGTAACGGTGCCGATGGTTGGGCTGATAGTTTGGCGGTGCATATCGCGGTGATGAAGCCCCGGTGGGTGGATATCGATCAGATACCCACCGAGGTCATTGACAGTGAAAAAAAACTGTACTTTGCCCAGGCTCAGGAAACCGGTAAACCGGAGTTCGTTCTACAGAAAATCGTGGATGGGAAAATTGGCAAATTTTCCAAGGAACACACATTACTGAATCAACCCTATTACGATGACGAGGAAAAAACGGTGGGTACGTTGCTCAGTGATAGTAAACTTTCGGTCAATCGTTTCAGTCTGATGGAACTAGGCAAATAACACCAGATCTGCTACCGTGTCACGCGAACTGCCAGCCACCCCACGTTTTAAGTCAGTACTGTTCAAACTGAGTGGCGAGCTTTTGGGAGGTGACAACGGTGTCGGTTTGGATGCCAATATACTCAACCGGGTAGCCGGTGAGCTGATGAAACTGCCGGCGGCCGGCATTAGAACGGCGGTGGTGGTTGGTGGGGGAAACTTCTTTCGCGGTGCCCGCAATCAGTCATTATCCATGTCGACCGTGCGGGGACATCAAATGGGCATGCTATTTACCGTAGCCAATGCCATTGCACTAGAACAAGCACTATGGAATCAAGGGGCGAAGGCAACCGTGCAATCGGCTATTGCGGTACCCGCAGTCGTTGCGCAGTTTGATGGCATTTCATTCGCGCAATGTCTAAACCGTGGCGAAATTGTCATTTTTGCCGGGGGAACGGGCTGCACACACTTTACTACGGATACGGCGGCCAGTCTGCGCGCCATTGAAATGAATGCCGACATACTCCTGAAAGCGACCGATGTCGATGGTGTGTATGATAAGGACCCCGCGACAGACAGCAACGCCAAGCGATATGACACATTGACATTTGATCGGGTACTGGCGGATAATCTAACTGTAATGGATGCTAGTTCCATTGCACTTTGTCGGGACCACCGGTTGCCGGTCTGTGTGTTCAACGGGGCGCAATCAGGGAACATCATTGGCGCTGGTTATGGTGCGCATAATATCGGTACGCAGATACACCTTTGAAGGTGGGGAGTGAACTATGCTTGAAGAACTTGTTGGCGATGCCGATGAACGGATGAAAAAATCCCTCGCGAACCTGCGTCTGGAACTTGCAAAACTGCGTACCGGTCGCGCCAGTACGGCCTTGCTTGAGCATATCCGGGTGGAATATTATGGAACGTCGACACCACTCAATCAGGTATCCACCGTTTCGGTCAGCGACCCCCGCACGATCAGTATCAGTCCATGGGAAAAATCGATGATCCCGGTGATCGAAAAAGCCATCCGTGAATCAGACTTGGGCTTAAATCCAATGAGTGCTAGCGAAACCATTCGTGTCCCCATCCCCAGTCTGACCGAAGAGCGGCGCCGGGAGATTTCCAAGTTGGCGCGTGCTGAAGGTGAAAACTGCAAGGTAGCAATTCGTAACATCCGCCGCAGCTGTAATAGTGATCTTAAGGAATGGTTGAAAGAAAAGGAAATCACCGAAGATGATGAGCGGCTGGGACAGGCGCAGGTTCAGGATCTGACCGACCGTTACGCCGCTAGTGTGGACGATATCATTGCCGACAAAGAAAAAGAAATTATGACGGTATGATGATACCTCAGTCAGTCCTTTCGTTAACCACATTGGCATGACTGACGACGCGTTGCAATATCCACCATCCGGACTTCCGCAACATGTTGCCGTGGTGATGGATGGCAATGGTCGTTGGGCTCGACGACAAGGTTACAGCCGACTGGAAGGGCATCGACGTGGAGTTGAGAATGTGCGTACTCTGGTTGAAAATTGCATACAACGACAGATTCCTTATCTAACATTATTTGCCTTCAGCAGTGAGAATTGGCGGCGGCCCAAACAGGAAGTCGCCTGGTTGATGAAACTCCTTGACCGTGCTCTCGAGCGGGAGGTGCAAGTGCTTGATGCCAATGGTGTCCGTCTGCAGTTCATCGGTGATATTTCTGTACTGGCATTGAGCATACAGGAAAAAATCGATCAAGCCTGTGTGCAGACACAACAGAATTCCAAACTCTGCCTCACCATTGCCATCAATTACGGCGGCCAATGGGACCTGACGCAGGCATTCAGGAAAATCGTTCGTGCTGTGCAGCAGGGTGAAGTTTGTGCGGATGACATTTCGCCAAAAATGATCGCCGAAAACCTGGCGACCGCCACCTTGCCGAATCCGGATCTGTTCATTCGTACGGGAGGTGAACAGCGCATGAGTAACTTTCTGCTGTGGCAGCTGGCTTATACGGAACTCTATTTCACCGACACCTTCTGGCCGGATTTTAATACGGAAGAATTTGTCCTGGCACTCAAGTCATTTGCCACCAGAGAACGGCGTTTTGGTCGGGCCGAACACGACAGTCATGAGTTGGCACTGCTGAATATCCACCAATGAGGCCTAGTTCAACTGCATCATCAAGCCGATACGCGGTTGCTCAACGGGCATGCATACTATTGCCCTTCGTCATGGTGAATGAATCATGGATTGCACCGTATCATTAGATCAAATATGACAGTTGTGATATCGGTAGTATCTACTTAGACTTTTGTCCTTATTCTCAAACATGCAGGTCATCAGCATTACTCCTGAAATGTAAAGGTGAATGAAAATTTACCTGGCCTTGTAACACACCACCCTATGCTTATGCAGCGCATCATTACGGGACTTTTTATTGTTACCGTGCTTTTTTCGGGACTGTTGTTCCTACCGCCTTTTTGGTTTTTTCTGATGCTACTTGGGGTGGGTGCTGTCGGTGCTGTGGAGTGGGCGCGAATGGCGCAGGTCATGCAACCGACGGGTATCTTTATTTTTCCCATCGTAGTCGTCGTCCTCAGTTCAGTCCTCTACTATCTAAGGGAATTTGCCCTGGTGTTCAACTTGGTTGGATCGATCTTATGGTTGGTACTGATCAGCCTGATGCGAACACCGGTCCATCAAAAAAATAACGCCATGCTCACGATCTTGACTGCGACGTCCGTCATTTCATTGGCAGTATTTGCCATTTCTGAGCTGCGACAGGTACCTCAGCAAGGCATCTATTGGATTGTTGGCCTGTTCATGCTGGTTGGCGTTGCTGACTCAGCGGCGTATTTCACCGGCAGGCGCTTCGGTAAGAGAAAATTGGCACCCCACATCAGTCCTGGAAAGACTAAAGAAGGTTTGATCGGTAGTCTGCTCACCGTCTGGGTGATGGCCTTGGCCGCCGGCGCAGTCATTTGGTCGACGGACTATGCACAGATGCTGTCCTTTGCATGCATCTGCCTGGTGTGTGCTATATTTTCGGTGATTGGAGATCTGTTTATGAGTTTGCAAAAAAGAAAATGTGATGTGAAAGACAGCGGTATTCTGCTTCCAGGCCATGGCGGAATACTGGATCGAATAGACAGCACACTCGCCGTTGCACCGGTGTATGCGCTTTGCATGAAGACTTTTCTGCTGTAATTCGAACCGTTTGGCATGATGAAAACTCTGACCATACTTGGTGCGACCGGCAGCGTCGGTCAGCAGACCTTGGATATAGTCCGCCGGCACTCTGGAGTACTCAAGATTCACACGCTGATGGCAAGGCATGGGAGTGAGAAACTTGCACAACTTTGTATGGAATTTCAACCCAAGTTTGCCGTAGTAGCCAATGCCGCTGAAGTGTCGCGGCTGCATGCCAGACTCAAAGACGTCAATTCATCCACCGAATTATTCGCCGACGATGGTCGAACAAACCTTGCACACGTTTATCAAGCCGATGTGACGGTTACCGCCATTGCCGGCGCGGCAGGCCTGATCCCCACTCTCAAAGCGATTGAAGCTGGTAATACGGTATTGATCACGAATAAAGAGCCGGTCGTGATGCTTGGTTCCCTTCTGCGGGATCAGGTTAAGAAACATAGTGCTACCATCGTTCCGGTCGACAGTGAACACAACGCAATCTTTCAGTGCTGTTGCGCAACAGCTACGACTCAGTATGAGTGTTTTTCACCAATTGACGGGTTGCGGCGAATTTTACTGACCGGTTCGGGTGGGCCGTTTCGATCGCTCAAGCAGAGTGCATTGAAAGATGTTACACCGGCACAGGCGGTCGCGCATCCAGTATGGAACATGGGTCCCAAAATTTCGATTGATTCAGCAACCATGATGAACAAGGGCCTGGAAATCATCGAGGCTCGGTGGCTCTTTGATACGCCCCCGGCGCAAATTGATGTCGTCATCCACCCGCAGGGCATCGTGCACTCCATGGTGGAGTACTTGGATGGTTCACTACTCGCCCAAATGGCAACACCGGATATGCGTGTACCGCTTGCTTTTGGTATTTTTTGGCCGCACCGAACATCAAGTGGCGCGGAACGATTGAATATTTTCGAGCTGTCAGTCATGAGTTTCGAACCACCTGACTATGAACGATTTCCGAGCTTGCAACTGGCTCGCGAAGTCGCGGAGTGCAAAGGTACGGCCGCTACAGTGATGAATGCGGCGAATGAAGTTGCCGTCGCAGCTTTTCTCGCCTCTAAAATTAGATTCACCGAGATCAGTACCATCATTGCGCACTGCGTCGAGCGATTGGGTAACGAAGCTTGCGATTCTATTGATGTGATCATGGAAGTGGATCGGTCGGCTCGTGAGACTGCCGCGCAAAAAATCAAATGCCTGACCGGCAACTTCAGCGTGGCAAAAAACCTGTAGCGCCGCAATGATCTCAAATTGAAACGAAATAATTCCGCTCGGCGCGTGTAAAATGACACTTATTGGGTTGAGTAGCGATGACTTGTCGTGGCTGACGGTCCGATATGTCAATGACCGGAGCGGAAAACCAACGCGCGAGGCCGACCGAGTTTAATCGTTCTGCTAGCCATACGAAGGCCAGGTAATCATTGGTGTTGATGGAGCATGGGCAAAAAATCATGGTTCCATAAGTAATCTGATCCGGTTTTCTCTCGCGTGACTGTGTAGTCGAACCCTAACAAGTTAAAGATGAATCTATGTCCGAAATTCTGAACAACATTCTGTTTTTCATCATTGCGATCGGCGTGTTGATTACGTTCCATGAATATGGACACTACTGGGTCGCCCGGCGAATGGGAGTTGCTGTGCTTAGGTTTTCCGTCGGGTTCGGGCCAGTTTTATGGAAGTATGTCCCAAAGAACTCTTATACGGAGTTTGCAGTATCCCTGATTCCACTCGGTGGTTATGTAAGGATGCTTGATGAAACGCAGGTAGAAGTTCCCGAACAGCTCTTGCCTTTAGCGTTCAATCGTCAGCCGCTCTACAAACGCTCGGCTATAGTCGCCGCTGGACCACTGGCTAATTTTCTACTTGCTGTTGTTCTCTACGCGCTAGTTTTCATACTCGGGACGGAGGGACTACGGCCGGTCGTTGGGGCACTTTCGGAAAATGGCCTGGCGCAAAAATCCGGCATACTCGTGGGTGACGAACTGACGAGTATTGACGAAAAACCTCTGCGCAGTTGGAGTGAACATCACTTTTACCTGTTCGACAAAATCATGAGTCAGGAGGCCGTGCACTTCGGCATTCTGAACAACGGTCAGACACGGTCCGTACAGATCGATTTCGCAGAAGTTGAAGACGTCAACCTTGAATCAGGTGGCATAGACTTCATCACGGGAATGTTTCCGGAGACACCAACTGTTCGTCCGGTTGTGGCGCAAGTTATCCCTAACTATCCAGCTGCAATTGCCGGACTCCAACCGGGTGATGAAATTATCCGGGTCAACGGCACTCAAACGGCCAATTGGAATGATTTAGTTCAACTCATCAGTGAAAGCGATGCATCACTGCTGACTATTGAGTTCACTAGAAACGGAACGAATCAGGTGGTAGTGCTTGAACCGCGCGTTGTTGAGCGTAATGGCCGGCAGAATAAACAGATCGGTATTACTGTCGACGCTGACCAGCAGAGGAATGATGCTGGTGCCACGGTAACGATACGATATGGTGTAGTGGAAGCATTACTGAAGGGCGTCGAAAGTACATGGTTGACTACGGCATTGACGGTAAAATCAATCATTGGCATGTTCACCAGAGAGCAATCGACCGATTCAATTGGTGGACCGATTGCCATCGCTGAACATGCCGGGTCGGCGGCGGAAGCCGGGATCAACTCCTACCTGGTTTTTCTCGCACTGCTCAGCATCAGTCTGGGAATACTAAATCTGTTGCCCATTCCCGTATTGGATGGTGGGCACCTGATGTTTCATCTCTATGAAGCCATATCAGGTTCACCGCCAACGGAAAAAATGTTGGCGACCGCCAATCAGATTGGACTCTTTCTTATTATCTGTCTGATGGGTTTTGCGTTTTATAATGATTTATCCCGAATATTTTAAAATATTCTAAATTCTCTAGTTTTTGGTTCATGATGCGTAGATTTGCTTTATTTATTCTCCTGACGCTGGCGTATCCAATTTACGCCATAGAAACTTTTGTCATCAGTGACATTCAGATCGAAGGGCTACAGCGAATCTCTCCGGGTGCCGTGTTTGTCGCGTTGCCAGTTCGTGTGGGAGACGAAATGAATGATCAGGTGTCTTCAGCATCGATCGAAGCGCTGTTTGGCACCGGATTTTTTGATGATGTTCGACTGCAGCGGGATGGCGATATTCTGATCATCTCAGTCGTCGAACGCCCCACTATTTCTGAAGTCAATTTTGATGGCAATCGAAAACTGAAGGATGATGCCATTGAAAACGCATTGCGGGTTGCCGGTCTATCAGCTGGTAACGTCTACAATCCGGAACTCGTTGATGCATTCAAACAGGAGTTGCAGACTTCATACGTTCAGGTCGGACATTTTTCAGTACAGATTTATTCATCCGTTGCCCCCCTTGACCGCAACCGAGTGGAATTGACGTTCACCATCAGCGAAGGGCAAGTGGCATTGATCAAAGAGATTAAATTGGTTGGTAACAGTCAGATTTCAGATAAGGATATTTTCGAAGAGATGGGGTTGAGCACCAAGAAAACTCTCGGTTTTCTGAATCGAAAAAATCGCTATAACCGAGAACAGTTGCGGGCCGACCTGGAGAGCATATCGTCGTTGTATCTGAATCAAGGGTATATTGAATTTTCTTTACTTTCGGCGCGTACGTTCATTGCCGACGACCTCGAAAGCATTCTGATCGTCATTACGATGGAAGAAGGCAACCAATATGAGTTTGGTGAACTGTCCATTGAGAGTTCGGAAGAAGTCATGCCGCCGGAAGAGTTGGAAAAACTGGTACAGCAGCCCGAAGAGGAGATTTATTCGTTCGAAGAAGTCAGTAATACCAGAAATGCGATATCCGACTCATTTGCAAATATTGGTTACGGCCGGGCCGAGGTCGACGCCCTGCCGACCATTCACGACGATGAACAGAAAATAGATGTGCGGTATGTCGTTAAGCCCGGCAAATTAACTTACATTCGTAACATCACGTTTAAAGGCAATTTCAGTACCTCCGATGAAGTTCTAAGGCGCGAGATGCGCGTCTTGGAAGGGGGGTTGTATACGGCTAGAGAAATTCAACAGTCGAACAATCGATTGAATCGACTAGGTATCTTCGGCAGTGTGAATTTCGAACTGTTACCCGTTGATGGTACCGAAGATCAGGTTGATCTCGTCGTTACGGTACAGGAGCGTTTGACTGGTTCACTGCTGTTTGGTGTGGGTTACAGTGAATCTGAAAAAACATCATTCAACTTTAGCATATCGCAGACTAACCTGTTCGGTACCGGTAAGAAATTGTCGGCGGGTGCCACTTATGGTAAGATTGAACAGTCGTTGAATATGGAGTACACCAATCCGTACTACACGGTAGATGGAGTGTCAAGAACCATCACGTTCGAGTATCGAGAACGCGATACGTCAGAATCGGACACCACACTGATTTATGAGATTGATTACTTCACCGGCGGTATGGATTTTACTTACCCGGTTTCCGAAGAGGGTGCGGTTGGCATTGGATTCGACGCTTCGCGGCAGGAATTTTCACTGCTGGATGCGACCGCCACTGACTATGCAGTGCGAGAATACATTGGCGGCGGTCGAAAAAATCAGAACCTCAGTGGCACGATCAGTTATCGCAGAGACACTCGCAATCGTGCATTTTTCGCATCAGATGGAAGCGATCTGTATGTGGGATTGCGGACGACGGGCGGTGATGAATCCAATCTGGCACTCACTGCAAGTTATGCGCATTTTTTCCCCATCGGTGATAAGATGACACTGCGTCTAAGCACGCAGTTGGACGTTGCATCCGAAGACCTACCATTTTATCGGAACTACTATATGACGGGGTATTCAACGATACGTGGATTTAACAGTGGTCAACTGGGTGCCAAACAGATGTGCCGACAAGAGCAGGAACCGACCGCCATTCAAGTCCCGACGGGAGTCACCAAGCAGGGAGACGAATACCGCTATGATGACAGTGACAAACTGTGGTCTAAACAGTATACCAGTGTAAATAGTGAAGGTAATGACGTGACCCATTGGTATCGTGGCTGCAATTCCGATCGGTCACTGGGTGGTAACGTTCGCATGCTTAACCGTGCGGAACTGTTCTTCCCATTTTTCGGTGCTGATGAAATTGATGACAAACGCATCTCCATTTTTGTTGATCTCGGTGGCACGTTCCTACATAAGAAAGGTGTTTATGGAACGGCCAGCCAAGCATTGGGTCTGCGAGAGAAATTCAGTTTCAGCAACATGCGAAGTGCAGCCGGCATCGGCTTTGAATGGTTATCACCGATCGGCCCATTCGGCGTACACTACGCCATCCCAGTCAAAGAGAAACCGGGTGACGATGCCGATCGATTTCAGATTACTCTTGGTACATTTTTTGAATAAAAAGCAGTGAAAATTCAATTTAAAAATATTAGTTTCGGACTGGCGCTTGTGGTCAGTATCGGTGTGTTTCCCACTTTGGTTTTTCCACAGAATGAGGTTGGTCCACCGCTCAAGATTGGCTATGTGAATGCGCAGGAAGTCGTTTCCAATGCGCCACAGGCGAATATCGCGCTTGAGCAGTTAACACAGAAATATTCGGCACGAGAAGCAGAACTGCTTGAGATGCAGAATCAACTCCGAGACCTCGAAAATAGATTACGTGACCCTCAAGCCGCTGAATTGTCGGAGGTTGAGTTGGCTGAGCTGCGGGGTGAAGCCCGGTTAATCAGTAGAGAACTCGAACGGGCGTCGACTGACCTCAATGAAGATTACAATTTTGATCGTAACCGGCGGTTAGAAGAGTTACAGAGCATGATCAGTGAAGTCATTTTACAGATGGCCAGAGAAGAAGGTTTTGATCTCATCGTGCAAAGTCCGGTGGTTTGGGCCAGTCAGCGGATTGATATAACGAATGCCGTTCTGGAGCGACTGCAAGAGATTGCCAGACAGTGAGCCGTGCAAGTGCAGTGACCCGAGAATGGACACTTGCGAGGTTGGCCAAACTCGTTGCCGGTCAGAGTGAGGGGAATCCGAATCGAATTGTAACCCGAGTTGCTGAACTGAGTGATGCGACACCCGACTCAATCACTTACTACTCTTCCCGGGCGCATGCGCAGCAGCTGAAAAATACCCAAGCCGGCATTGTCATTCTGCGGGCGCGGGACCGGGCCGTCTATGTCGGTGACTGTATCATCTCAGAACAGCCGCGTCTTGCCTTTGCGCAGGTTATTGAAGTTCTCCATCCCAGCGCTCCGCACGGCGCCGGCATTCATTCGACTGCGGTCATTGGAGAACATTCCCAGATCGATGCTTCCGTTGTCATCGGTCCCAACACCGTGATTGGAAATCACGTCAAGCTTGGCGCCAATGTTTCCATCAAAGCTGGCACAGTGATCGAAGATAGTGTTGAAATTGGTGAAGGCACTCAGATTGATTCCCAAGTCGTCATCTATCGGCACACGACAATCGGTGGCCACTGCCGTTTCTCGTCCGGTGTCATTTTAGGAGCACCGGGATTCAGTTTCGAGTGGGATGGCGAGCGGTGGGTATCGGTTCGCAACATTGGCACTTTAGTCATCGGTGATGACGTTGATGTCGGTGCCTGCACCAGTATTGATCGAGCCTCGATCAGCGCCACCCGGGTCCATGATGGAGTACGCATTGACAACAACTGTCATATCGGTCATAACGTTGAGATCGGTAAACACACGCTGATCATCGCCGGCGTCGGAATTGGTGGCGGTGCACGTATCGGTAAACGATGTATTATCGGTGGGCATTCCGCCATTCGGGACAACATTCTGATTGCCGATGATGTGACAATTCTTGGCACTAGTTTAGTAACCAAGTCAATTACCAAGGCGGGAGAATATTCTTCGGCAGTTCCAGCCAGAGAGGCGAAAGAATGGAATCATTCACTCGCAATGCTGAATAAATTACAACCTGCCTAATACGGAAATTGCCGCTCGAAATCACGCAAGGAAGATAATTATGCCGTCACTTTCTATCAATGAAATTAGAGCTGTGCTACCGCATCGTTACCCTATGCTGATGGTTGATAAAGTGGTCGATTACACCGATGACTGGTTGCGGGCGACGAAAGCTGTTTCGGTCAACGAACCGGTCTTTCAAGGTCATTTCCCGAGTCACCCTATTTTCCCTGGCGTGCTCATCCTAGAAGCCATGGTACAGGCATCGGCAATCCTAGCCAGTCAAACGCTTAACGCCAAGGCTGACGACAATCGACTGTACCTGTTTGCCGGGGTGGATAAGGCGCGGTTCAAGCGGCCGGTATTGCCCGGCAGCCTGATAGAAATTGAAACTCGAACGGTGCGCAAAGTCAGCCGCTTATGGAAAACTGCAACGACGGCACATGTCCATGAGCAGCTGGTTTGCTCGGCAGAAATGCTGTTCACCTATCAGGAATTATAGATGATTGATTCGACCGCGATCGTTTCTCCACTAGCGACTATCGGTGACCAGGTTAGAATTGATCCTTATGCAGTAGTTGAGGCGCACACTGTCATCGGGGATCGGACTTGGCTGGGTAGTCATTCGGTAATCCGCAGCTATACGGAACTGGGTTGTGACAACCGCATTCATGAATTTGCGGTGCTCGGTGGGGAGCCGCAGTCCACCGGATTTCACGGTGGTCGGACCCACCTTAAAATCGGTGACCGCAACAGTATTCGCGAAATGGTCACGATCAACCGCGGTACCGAGTCCGGCGGAGTAACGCGTATTGGCAATGACAACATTTTCATGGCGTATTCCCACATTGCCCATGACTGTCAGGTCGACAATCACTGTGTTTTTGCCAATGGTACGAATATTGCTGGACATGTCGTGATCGGCGACTATGCTTTTTTAGGTGGTTTTACGTTGATTCATCAAAACTGCCGAATCGGTGCGCATTGCATTACCGGCATTAATACCATTCTGCGTCAGGATGCACCACCTTATATGATGATCAATGGCCATCCGGCACGAGTCGTGTCGGTCAACACGGTGGGTCTTAAGCGGCGCGCATTTGATCCGGCCACCATCATCGCACTGAAAAAAATCTACAAACTGTATTGCTTAAAGAATCTGAAAACTGATCAAATTCTGCTGCATTTGGACGATGAGACGAAGCAGAATGATGCCGTGCAGAGTTTTTTTGCTTTCATGAATGACAGTGAACGAGGCGTTCTGCGCTAACCACCGGGGCCGTCGTTTCGAGTCTGTTACGCAAACTTTCGGGCGAGCTCACGAACCTATTGCCGAGGCGAGATGTCAATACGTGTTGCCATAGTCGTTGCCGAACCTTCGGGTGATAACATTGCCGCTGATTTGATTCGGGAATTGCAAGTACATCAACCGGACATTCAGTTTTCTGGCATCTGCGGACCCGCTATGATACAGGAAGGTGTTGATGCCATCTACCGCATTGAAGATATCAGCAGTTTGGGTATTGAAGGATTGTTGAGGCGGATGCGACAGATTCTTAAAGTTCGAAAAAAGTATGTCGAATTACTGCTTGCGAAGCCGCCTGATGTGTTCGTCGGCATCGATGCCCCCGATTTCAATTTGCCAATTGGCATGCAGTTGCGACGCGCCGGAGTCCCCACCGTCCAGTACGTAGCCCCAACAATTTGGGCTTGGCGCCAATATCGCGTGCATAAGTTGAAACGAGCGGTTGACCAGTTGCTGACCATCTATCCTTTCGAAAGCAAATGGCTTGAACGATTCGGAATTTCCCATCGTTACATTGGCCATCCACTGGCTGACCGGATTGCAAGGCGCACTCAACTTACCGACCGAAATGATTACAATTTCAGTTCTGACAAAACCATCGTTGCGGTTTTACCCGGTAGCAGAATCAATGAAGTCAGTCGACTCGCAGCCATTTTCTCGGGCACCTTGGCTGAGCTTTTCAACTCTGACTCAAACCTGAGATTTATCGCGCCATTTGTCGATGAACCAACGCGCCGATTGTTTGAACAGATTCACCGAGAAGTGACTCCACAGGTGCCGATTCGTTTGGTCATGAAGGATTCTCTGAATGTCATTGAAGCCGCCGATGTCGTTCTGGCGGCGTCGGGCACCGCGGCGTTAGAAGCCGCGCTATGCGGAAAACCGGTCGTAGTTGCTTATCGGCTGTCAAAATTGTCTTACTGGTTGGTCAGACTGCTGTCGAATACTCAATATTATTCAATGCTCAATCATTTTGACCAAGGAGTCATTATCCCAGAGTTCATGCAAAGTCAATGTACCATTGAGAATTTAAGTCGAGAAGTGCGGAAAATATTGAGTGAATCCGACTATCGGCACCGGATGCTCAAGAACTTTTCGGCGATCGCACGGCAGTTACAATGTCGCGCGAATCACCAGGCAGCTGAGGAAATATTGCAGGTGGCCCGATCTTGACTGCAAATTTTATTGCTGGTGTTGATGAGGCTGGCCGTGGGGCACTCGCCGGGCCGGTCGTAGCGGCGGCGGTTCTGTTTCAAGCGTCGCCACGCATTGGTGGATTGACCGACTCCAAGCGACTGACGGTGGCATCCCGGCGCAACCTTGAAACAATAATCAAACGACAGTGTACTTGTTGGGCGGTCGGTCTTGCTAGTGTTACCGAGATTGATCAGTTGAATGTTCTGCAGGCGACACTGTTGGCAATGCAGCGGGCAATAAACCGATTGACCACTCGCCCCAACCGTGTACTCGTTGATGGAACTCACCTACCGAAAATCAATATTTCCGCCGAAGCGATTGTTAAGGGCGATCTCACTGAACCGGTCATTTCTGCCGCATCAATCATCGCGAAAGAAACGCGAGATGCAATCATGCTCGACTACTCGACCCGTTATCCTGAATATGGATTCGATCAACATGTGGGTTATGGGACACCCATGCACTTGCGATCTCTAGCGGAACATGGTGCGACCGGCATTCACCGGCAAACTTTCGCACCGGTTCGAAAACTCCGGCAGACACATAGTCCGCGAGGTGACTTTTAGATGAGCTTTGTCCATCTCAGAGTGCATACGGAATATTCGCTGTCTGACAGCATTATCAAGATTGACGCACTGGCGGCGCGAGCTGCTCAGTATGCAATGCCGGCGGTTGGCATTACCGAACGGCTGAATGCATTCAGTACCATCAAGGTCTATAAAACCTGTAGAAAATACGGTATCAAACCCATCATTGGTACCGAAATTACAGTTGAAAATTCCCAAGCGGCAGACACACCGTTCCTGTTAGTGCTGATCTGTCAGAACCATGAAGGCTTTCAGGCGATGTGCAGGCTGCTGACCAAAGCACATCAGCGACTTAAGACTGAGGGGCGAATGGAGGTGAAGCCTGCATGGCTTAAGGCGTCTGACTGTCAAGGTCTGATCGCTCTGTCTGGCGGCCAGCATGGTGAAATTGGACAGCACCTGCTGGCCAACCAATTCGATCTGGCGCGTCAGACGCTCGGTCGGTATCAGAAGATTTTTCCGCAGCGGTTTTATCTAGAGATTTCCCGTATTGAAGAGCAATTAGAGACGGTGTACAACAATTCGATTCTTGATTTTGCTGACCAAACCGGTATCCCGTTGGTGGCAACACATTTGCCATGTTTCCTAGACCGTAATGAGTTTGAATACCATAAACTGAAAGTCATCATTCACAAGCAGCAGACCGGCAGTGGTAGTCAAGTCAATGCTGACACTCATACCCCGGAACAGTATTTCTGTTCCGGCGCGGAAATGAAAGAAAAGTTTGCCGATTTGCCGAATGCCCTGGAGAACACGGTTGAAATTGCCAAACGCTGCAGTCTGCAGCTCGAATTGAATCGTACCACGCATATGCCTCCTTACCAGACGGAGGCAAAAGCTCTAAGTATTAACGATCATTTGAAACAGTCGAGTTACGCGGGCCTCAACGCCCGTTTCCAAGGACAACATGATGCGCGATACACCGATCGCCTTGAGCACGAATTGAAGATTATTGCGGCAACCAACTTCGCCGGCTATTTCCTGATTGTATCGGACATCATTCGATGGGCAAAATCACAGCATATATCCGTCGGGCCAGGGCGAGGTTCCGGTGCCGGGTCATTAGTGGCTTACTGCTTGGATATTACTGAAATTGATCCGATTAAACACAGCCTCATTTTTGAACGATTTCTGACTCCGGACCGAATTTCACCGCCTGATTTTGATATTGATTTTTGCATTTGGGAACGAGACCGGGTCATTGAGCATGTAACTGCTAAATACGGAAAAGAAAAGGTTGCACAGATCATTACTTATCAGACAATGGCGGCGCGTGCCGCAGTCAAGAATGTGGGGCGGGCGCTGCGGCCTGATTATCTTTTCTATGATCAGTTGGCCAAGTTGATACCGGAGGAATTGAACATCACCTTAGACCGGGCCTTGACCAAGAGTAGCGACTTAAAGAGTCGCTATGACAATGAACCACGGGTTAAGGAACTCCTTGACAGTAGTAGAGTACTTGAGGGAACAGTGCTTAATGTCAGTAAGCACCCGGCCGGCCTGGTCATTGCGCCGACTCAAATTACCGATTTTTCGCCGTTGATGGCGGACACTGAAAGTAGTCGAGATACAACTCATTTTGATAAAGATGATCTTGAAGACATTGGATTGGTTAAATTTGATTTTCTTGGACTCCGGACGTTGACTATCATTGCTTTGGCACTGCGTACGATCAATGAACGGCGTAAGGATTGCCCACCACTGGCTGAGCATCAGATTCCTGACGGTGACCCGTTGACTTATGAGTACATCAGTAGCGGTCGTACCGCCGGTATATTTCAACTGGAATCGGGTGGTATGCAAAGACTGATTGAGTCAATCAGACCGAAGCAATTCAGCGACCTTGTGGCGCTGCTGGCGCTGTTCAGACCCGGTCCGCTCCAGAACAAAATGGATCAGATGTATATCGACAATCAAAATCGTCGTCAGTACGAAGTTCCACACCCGGATTTGCGAGAAGTACTTGATGAGTCACATGGTGTGATACTGTATCAAGAGCAGGTGATGAAGATCGCTCAGATCATGTCGGGATATTCACTGTCCGAAGCAGATACACTGCGTAAAGCGATGGGTAAGAAATTGAAACAGGAAATGCAGGAACAGCGTCATCGATTCGTGAGTGGTGCTACGGCGAGAGGTTATGAGGAAAAACTTGCCGGCAATGTTTACAGCCTGATCGAAAGTTTTGGTGGATATGGTTTTAACAAATCGCACTCGGTGGCTTACGCTCTGCTGGCTTATCGAACAGCATATTTGAAAACTCATTTTCGCGCCGACTACTTGGCCGCATTCATGAGTGTTGACATGGATATAAAAACCATTGTCAAACTCTGCGCCGATGCAAAAGCGCAAGGCATTGAGATCATTCTTCCGGACATCAATCGTAGCGTCAGTAATTTCTTAGCACTCAGCGATAAGCAGATACTCTATGGGCTAGGTGCAGTCAAGCGGGTCGGAAAAATGGTGGTTGATGCCATTATTGAAGTCCGTGAAAATGGTGGCGAATACACAAATTTTATGGACTTTTGTCTGAGAAACAATAAACAGATTGTAACCAAACTGATATGCGAGGCGTTGATCCATGCCGGATCATTTGACAATCTACATCCGAATCGTCGCGAACTGCTCAATCAGTTTGAATACATTCATAAGACTGCCCAACGCCGCACGCAGGATGAAAAAACCGGTCAACTGAGTCTGTTTGGTAACGAAACGGAACATGAATATGAGGAATCATCAAGTGAAGTTTCGGTATCATGGTCGAAAGTGCAACTGCTTGCCAAAGAACATGAAATTCTGGGACTGTACGTGAGCGGACATCCCAGTGAAATATACGCTGATGAACTGCGCACCTTGAATTTGGTTGAACGAATTTCCGCAATCGATCAGAAAACGCCGGAAACTTTAAAAGTCGCCGGTTGCGTATGCAATCGCACTATCGTGGAGCGGCGAGGTGAAATGGTCGGGTATTTTGAGCTCGAAGATGCCTCCGGGCAGTTGTCTGTCGCCGTCTATTCAGAAGTGCTGGCCCAGTACCGGGATTTTATCCAAGACAACCAGATGGTTATCATCGCCGGTCGCTTGAATCAATCGAATGGCGAAGCGCAGAAAAGGATGCACGCCACCTGGGTATGGAGTATTGAAGAGATTAGACGTTCAAAATGGGCGAAAATTGTTTTAATTCTCAAATCGGAACTTGTTGCACGAGACACAATCGTAGGAATTAAGAAACTGATGACCGATCAAGATGGCGACCGACATCACGTGGACATCAGATATATTTCGAAAAACGGTGCGCTCGTCCATTTTAATTTGAACGATAGCTGGCGTGTTACGATCACTGATGAACTGATCTTTCAGTTCAGAGGATTACTCGGAGAGGATGCAGTATTGGTGGATTACTCTGACGTACAGCTGCCGAATTAACTTGATCCAAAGTGAAATGAATCGAACCAGTCCTTCAGATACCAATCCATCTCAATTTCTTGATTTTGAACAGCCGATTGTTGAGATTAAGGCAAAAATCGATGAGTTGCGGCGATTCGATAGTGAGAATGACGTTGATTTTTCGGATGAGATCAGTCGACTGGAAAAACAACGAACCAATCTGGAGCGGTCTATTTTTTCGTCGTTGACGCCATGGCAGATCACTCAGCTAGCGCGTCATCCTATGCGACCTTATACGCTTGATTACATTGATCAGATTTTTACAGACTTCCACGAACTGCATGGTGACCGCGCGTATGCTGATGATGCGGCGATTGTTACCGGTCTAGCGCGATTCAACGACCGGGGAGTAGCACTCATCGGCCACCAGAAGGGACGTAACACCAACACCAAAATCAAACGAAATTTTGGCATGCCTCGTCCTGAGGGTTACCGCAAAGCACAACGGCTGATTCAATTAGCTGAACAGTTTTCACTGCCTATCTTTACCTTTGTTGATACACCAGGCGCCCATCCGGGATTTGATGCCGAATCGCGCGGCCAAAGTCAGGCGATTGCAACCAGTATGTTGGCTTTGATTCGGGCGCGATGTCCGATCATTTCCACCGTGATTGGTGAAGGCGGTTCGGGCGGTGCGCTGGCCATTGGTGTAGCTGATGAAGTCATCATGCTTGAATATTCCATCTATTCAGTCATTTCACCGGAAGGCTGCGCCTCTATTCTATGGAAAGATTCAGGCAAAGCTGCAGATGCCGCTGAAGTATTGGGGTTGACATCGGCCGCACTTGCGAAGCATGGATTGATCGATGTCGTGGTAAAAGAACCATTGGGTGGTGCCCATCAAAATCTTGGTGAGATGGCCGATCGACTGAAGCAGCAGTTGCAAACCAGTCTCGAACATCTGTCTTATCGTTCAATGGATGAATTGTTACAGTTGCGAGAAACCAGACTTCGATCGTACGGAGAGTATCTACCGGCTCATTAAAGTTCATACGGTGAATCTTGAACCTCAGCAGCTATACTCGCGATTGACTGATATCGCTGAGTGCCAAGTGTGCACCACTTATCTGGTCGGTTACAGTGGTGGACTCGATTCAACAGTATTACTCCATCTACTTTACCGCCTGCGCCAAACTGTTGATTTCTGCTTGGTGGCATTGCACGTTGACCATGGTATTGCATCGAAGTCGGCACAATGGGCTTTTCACTGCGCCCGTAACTGTGAATCCTTGGGAGTGGATTTTCGTACCACGAAACTCAACCTCAGTCATATGAACAGCGGCCGGGTGAGCGAAGCTGAAGCGCGAACTCATCGATATGCCTGGTTCAGTCAACAGTTGCAGGCCGGTGAATATCTACTCACTGCGCATCACCAGAATGATCAGGCAGAAACCGTGCTATTGAATCTGATGAGAGGTGCCGGAGTACGTGGACTTGCGGGGATCCAACCGAAACAGGAATTTTCATCAGGCTGGTTGTTACGGCCACTGTTGGATGTTTCTCAAGCAGAAATCAGAGAGTATGCGAAGGTGTGGAATTTACCATATATTGAAGATTCAGCCAACATGGACCTACAGTACGATCGAAATTATCTGCGACATGTCATCATCCCGGCATTCAGTGAACGGTGGCCGACCGCCAGTCGACAGATCAGTCAAACTGCTGAACATCTTGGTCAATCAAGACAAATGCTGGCGGCGCTGGCTCAGCAGGATACTGAATTTTGTCAATCAGCCGGATCAGGTTTTTTGAGCATTGGAACACAATTGTGTGTTGAGAATCTGAAAAGTTTAGATGATGCCCGGCAGATCAATCTGTTGCGTCATTGGACCCGACAGTGGTTGCAGAGTGAACCGAATCGGCAGGCACTCAATGAGTTTATTACAACGGTAATAAAAAAAGATAAAGAGTTTGCCGAACTAGCTTGGTCGAATTACCGGCTCTATCGTTATCAAAATAAGTTCTATCTGACCTTGGCGGCCGGTGCCGGTGAGTCGCCACAACCCCTCGCATGGAATTTACAAAGCTCCTTAAAATTGAAAGAAAAAGGTTTTGTTCTGTCGACTCATTGTGTCACGGGTTACGGATTGAATCCTAGCAAATTATCGGATGAAATAACCGTGCGCTTCCGGCGGGGTTCTGAGCGAATTCGTCTGCCGAATCGTCAACATGCCACTTCACTCAAAAAATTGTTTCAGCAGCATTTCATTCCGCCTTGGGAACGCGACCAGTTGCCACTGATCTACTGTCAGAATGAACTGATTGCTGTCGTACCGTGGCTTATATCTGATGAATTCAAGGTTGGTGAGGGTGAGGATGGAATATCGATCTCGCTGGACCGGTTATGAGGAATGAAGACGAAAAAACTTGGAAGTTGCTCATGTTGGCGCAATCGTCTTGAGTTTAGGTTTCAAGCGGATGCGCGATAACCTCCAGTTACAACAAGTACAGAAGAAACTTCAGATCTTTTGGAAGCAATAAAATTGTCTGAAAAATTTGTTCATTTTCTGATAATCTATTAGTCCGTCCAAAGTGAAGTTTCCTGTTCACTTTATTTTTCTATAAATCACTCAACTGAGCGCAAAATTCAAGTGGCAAAGTTCGTATTTGTAACTGGCGGTGTCGTATCTTCTTTAGGCAAAGGTATTGCATCGGCATCACTGGCAGCATTACTTGAAGCTCGAAACGTGTCGGTCACTCTAATCAAACTAGATCCTTACATCAATGTTGACCCGGGCACCATGAATCCGTTCCAACACGGTGAAGTTTTCGTCACTGATGATGGTGCCGAAACCGATCTTGACTTGGGACATTATGAACGATTCGTTGATGTGTCAATGTGCCAAGCCAATAATTTCACCACCGGTAAGATTTATGAGCGTGTGATTCGCCGAGAACGTCAGGGAGATTACGAAGGTAAAACGGTGCAGGTGATTCCGCACATAGTCGATGAAATAAAAACTTGTATTGATGAGGGAGCGGGTGATTACAAGGTGGTTTTTGTCGAAATAGGTGGCACCGTTGGAGACATTGAATCTCTCCCTTTCCTTGAGACTATCCGGCAGATGCGCATTGAATTGGGAACTGAGAATACGCTTTTCGTTCATCTGACGCTCCTGCCCAAATTGGAATATGCCGGCGAAATCAAAACCAAACCGACGCAACATTCAGTCAAGGAATTACGCAGTATCGGTATACAACCGGACATTCTGTTGTGTCGAAGTGAGTCTGCCATCCCAGACGCAGAACGTAAGAAAATTGCATTGTTTACCAATGTCGCTGAAAAATGTGTGATTTCTGCATTGACGGTCAACAACATATATGAAATTCCTAAATTACTTCATGAGCAGAGTGTCGATGGTTTGATAGTTGAACAGCTGCGCCTTGCGGCCGACTCAATTGATCTGTCAAAATGGGACGATGTCATTGATCGAAGTAAAAATATTTCTGACACTTTGGAAATTGCCTTTGTTGGCAAGTATATGGAAATTGCCGATTGTTACAAGTCACTTGCTGAAGCGCTACGACATGCCGGGATGAGAACGCGGCTACACGTCAATATCCAACTGATTGATGCTGAAATAGTAGAAGAAAATGGTACTGAATTGCTCGAACGGGTGGATGCCATCGTCGTGCCTGGGGGATTTGGACAGCGTGGTACGGATGGAAAAATCGCCGCCGTTAAGTATGCCCGGGTGAACAATATTCCCTATCTTGGAATCTGCCTTGGCATGCAGATTGCTGTGATTGAGTTTGCTCGAAATGTCCTGCATTTGGAAGGTGCAAACAGCACGGAGTTCAATCAGCAAACTAAACATCCGGTTATTGCACTAGTGAGTGAATGGCAGACCTTGGCCGGTGTAGTCGAAAAAAGAGGTAAAAATGAAAACCTTGGTGGCACTTTACGGTTAGGGGCGCAAGAAGCTACGTTGACTGCTCAAAGTCTGGCACGTTCCATCTATGGACAAGACAAAATTCAAGAAAGACACCGCCATCGTTACGAATTCAACAACAGTTATAGAAAAGTGTTCGAAGAAGCCGGCATGGTTTTTTCCGGCGTTTCAAATGACAACTTGGTTGAACTGATTGAACTGCCATCACATCAATGGTTTTTGGGGTGTCAGTTTCATCCCGAGTTTACTTCAACACCGCGTCGAGGACATCCACTTTTCACCCATTTTGTTGAAACCGTCTTGGCTCATAAGAAACAGTCAGAAAAAGTCCCCCAAAGAGTAGCAGTACTGTGAAAGTTGGTAATGTTCATATTGGGAACGATCATCCTTTGTTTTTGATTGCCGGCCCTTGTGTCATTGAATCTGAGAGTTTCGCGATTGACACGGCCGGCGAGATTAATCGCATCTGTAGGAACTTGAATATTCCATTTATCTATAAATCTTCCTACGACAAAGCCAACCGTACATCAGGTCGATCGTTTCGCGGCCCTGGTATCCAACAGGGTGTTGAAATACTTGCGAAAGTTCGTCAGGAAATCGGCGTTGAGGTCCTGACGGATGTCCACTCTCCAGATGAGGCCATACTTGCCGCAGAGCATGTTGACGTCATTCAGACTCCCGCTTTTTTGTGTCGTCAAACCGATCTGATTACTGCTGCGGCCAGCACCGGTAAACTAGTCAATATCAAAAAGGCGCAGTTTCTCTCACCTCAGGAAATGATTCACGTGGTCGACAAGGCGCTAAGCGCCGGGGGAAAAGGCCGGATATTGGTCTGTGAACGAGGTACCAGTTTTGGCTACAACAATTTGGTGGTGGATATGAGGTCGCTCGATATACTTCGCATGACCGGCTGTCCGGTAGTCTTTGATGCCACTCATTCGGTTCAGTTGCCGGGCGGTGGCGATGGTGCATCAGGCGGTCAACGTGAGTTCGTACCGACTTTAGCACGTGCGGCGATTGGTGTCGGTATCGCTGGACTCTTTATGGAAACGCATCCGGACCCGGATTCCGCGCCGAGTGACGGTCCCAATTCTTGGCCGCTAACCCAACTCGAAGAGTTGCTTGAAGGCTTTAAAGCCATCGATTTCGTCGTCAAGAATAAGATTTCCCAAATTTGAAATTCAAGTTATGACTACTCCTGTCATCAGCAGCATCCGCGGGTTTGAAATTCTAGATTCGCGTGGTAATCCAACCGTTGAAGCAGAAGTGGTGCTGAGCGACGGTGCTGTAGGTAGTGCGAAAGTTCCCTCCGGAGCATCGACCGGCATGAGGGAAGCCAATGAACTGCGAGACAATGATTCAACTCGTTTCTCGGGTAAGGGCGTTCTCTGCGCGGTAGATAACGTGAATGTGCAAATTGCTGGACGACTACGGGGAGAAACACCTTTTGAGCAGGCCGTAATAGACCAGACAATGAATCAACTGGATGGGACGAATCGAAAAACCCAATTGGGAGCTAATGCCATTCTTGCTGTATCCATGGCAGTTGCCCGCGCCGCCGCTCATTCTCTCAAGTTGCCTCTATATGAATATCTTTGCAATCATGAAACTCTGCAACTACCGGTACCGTATTTCAACATTCTGAATGGTGGCGCGCATGCCAACAACAATATTGATGTACAGGAATTCATGATTGTACCGCAGCGGGCTACCACTTA
Organism: Arenicellales bacterium; assembly: GCA_965116205.1. GTDB lineage: Bacteria > Pseudomonadota > Gammaproteobacteria > Arenicellales > JAJDZL01 > JAJDZL01. The sequence continues at coordinate 2,631,258 of OZ220493.1, forward strand.
TCGTGAAGCACTGCGAACCGGGGTTGAAATCTACCATGCGTTACGGATGTTGCTAGATGGCCAGGGGTTCAGTACGGCAGTTGGTGATGAAGGCGGCTTTGCCCCGAATTTGGAGTCTAATGAGCAGGCACTAGAGTTGATTATGCAAGCTATTGAAACCGCCGGATACGATTCACACAGCGAGATTGGTATTGCGCTCGACGTCGCCAGTTCGGAATTCCACGCAGATGGTGATTATTTTTTGGCTTCCGAAAATAGACACTTAACCGCCACACAGTTGATTGAACGACTGTCGTCTTGGGTTGATCGGTTCCCGATCATTTCGATCGAAGATGGCATGGCAGAGGAGGATTGGCGTGGCTGGCGGGAGCTGACACGACAACTTGGCGACCGGGTGCAGTTGGTGGGTGATGATCTGTTTGTAACCGATGCCGAAACTCTGCAATTGGGAATTGATCAATCCATCGCTAACGCAATACTGATCAAACTCAATCAGATTGGTACGGTCACCGAGACGCTCTCAACGATTTCAGTTGCAAAGGCGGCAAACTATGGCGTCCTGATTTCACATCGTTCGGGAGAAACTGAAGACAGCATCATTGCGGATTTAGCCGTTGCGACAGCGGCTGGACAAATTAAGTCAGGGGCACCATGTCGCTCAGATCGCACTGCGAAGTACAATCGCCTGCTGAAAATTGAAGCTCAGCTGGGGGACCGGGCGGTCTATGCAGGTGGTTGAATTTTAAGCTGTAGAGAGCATGACCAAGCGAAACAAACAGATTCTGATCACTGCCGCACTGCTGATTGCGGTGACAGTTCTTCAATACACATTCTGGTTTGGAAAAAATTCGGTGACGACACTCAAAGAAACTCAATCGCTGATTGCCGCGGAAGATACACACATTACCGAGTTAAAAAAGCGAAATGAACGATTAAAAGCTGAGATTATTGACCTTAAAACGGTTGGTGAATCCATGGAAGAAAGAGCTCGAACGGAACTCGGACACGTTAAAGAAGGCGAGGTTTTTTATCGAGTCGTTGAAACGGATGCGGCACAGATGTATACTCAACCGGCGACCGAAGAATCTGATTAAGCGAATTTCAACACATTTTAGCCAACCAATCAGTTTTTCAACTGATTGATTTGAGCTACTGATCTTTCAATTCTGGAATCGGGTAGGGTGGTTCTTGGCTTTCCAATTGCAGAGGGTATTGATCAGCTATCAGTAGACTTTTGTGATTGATGAATTTAAGTGGTACGGAAACCAGCATTTCAGCTCGCTGACCATTTTTTTGAATCAGCGAATTGATGACCATTCCGGTCTGGCTGCCAACGATATCCGGGCAGGTGATGACATCACCCGGCTTCGGTGCCGCTCTCGCGTTGCAGTATGCCTGAAACATCCGTCGATTGATGCCACCTCGGTAATGCAATCTGGCAACAATTTCCTGTCCTGGATAGCAACCTTTGGTCCAGTTGATTGCATCAAGCAAGTCAAGGTTAATGGCTTGGGCAACCATAGTTTCACTAGTATCTGGAACCACCCAAGGTATACCGGCGGCAATGTCCTGCGCCCACCACATTTCTGCAGGGCATAAGTTTTCCGAAGTTGCGGCCCCTTGTACCTGACCCAGTGCCGTCAATATTCCGTGTCGTCTGTCAACTCCAGGCCATCGAAGCACAGTTGACTCATCAATCAGTTCGGTTTCCCATACAGATTTAGGTAGGCTCGAATCAACCATTCCGGAAGCACCTATGCAACTGCAGAATACTAAATCAGGTCGAATGTCAATGGCCACTTTTGCTCTCAACCTATAAAGTTTCAGGCGTCTTGTCAAAATTTCAGCCAATTCCTTCGTGATCACCAGATAGTATTTCTGGTATCGCATCATCAAAATGAAGTTGGCAATCACTCGCCCCTTAGGATTTAAATAAGCGGAAAACTGCGCTCGTTCATGAGTAACTTCCGAGACATCGGAAGTTAGCTGGCGCTGTAGGAATGATTGTGCATCGTTTCCTGCAATCTCTATGATGGCCAAGTGTTTCAGAATGTATGGATTTAAAAAACTAGATTTTGATTCCATGTTAATAATTCAAAGTCAACGGAAATTCAGAAGATGGTGGCATTGTGTGCAGTCAATTGGTTTGGCTCTATTCTAAAATTGTATGCGCAGGCGATCAGCAGAAATTGACCGCGGCCCTCAGACAGACCTGGGGACGTCTCCGCCCGCCCTGCCGATTAAGCAGGTGATTCCATCTCAGATAGCTGTCCAAATAGCTGGTGGCGATGCCTCGGAATGGTTTCAGGAACAGTTTGAACTCGCGGGGCCGGCTGTTCACCGTCTGAATGTGCAGGGCCCCGCGCACCCGCTCGCCGGCGGACTGGTTAATCGCCTCATGACCGACGCCGAGTGCCTGTGCCACGCGCGGGTAGCAGGGGTTGGCATCGGACACCAGCAGCGCATCCGGCTGAAGCATGGGGCGTAGCCGTTCAATCAGATTGGCCACATTGACGGTCTCCAAGCTATGGCTGGCCGCCGCACCACTGCGGTCGGTGGCGAACAGCATCGGCACCAGTTCGGCGGACCGCCCGCGGGTTGTGCTGGCCCTTGAAGCTCCGTAGCATGAAGGTTTCATCGGCCTCGACGATGCCATCCAGCCGGTCCGGCGACTGCGCGACGGCGGCCAGGAAACGGTGGCGCCATTGAAAGGCCGTACCGACCGCAATGTCACACTGTTCGGCCGCGGTGCGCACACTGACACCTTGGTCCAGGCAGGCCCCGAAATCCAGCCAGCGTTCCTTGTGATGCAGACCTTGCAGCGGCGTGCCGGTGACCGCGTTGAACGTCCGCCGGCAAGCCTTGCATTGGTCGCGGCGAAGACCATTGTTTCGCCCGCGCGCGATCGCCCCAGGTGCTTGGCAGTGCGGACAGATGCGGGCTTCATCGACACTCATTTCGATGGCCGTAATGGACGCCTGACCGGTGTCTGAGGCGGTGACCGCCTCGACCACCTGACGCTTTTGTGTCTGGGTCAACTCCTCCAGTTGCGCGAGCAGATCCCGAAATTGTTGATGTTTCATAAGGTGAATAACTCCAGTAAAATATCCAGTTTTTTAAGTATCTGATATTATACCAAAGCATATATTTTTAGAATAGAGCCAAACTCTTCTTATCAGGTGCTGACCTGAGTCAGATTCTGCCTGCCCCGGACAGCGCCGAACTCGTAATCAAACTAGAGAAACAACTGAGCAGAGGTATGAAAACAGCGAATTGAATTTCAAAGTTCAGATTTGAAACCCAATCCATCTGCCACGACGATTCGCCACCTGCAATCGAACATTTACAAACTGATTTGATCACTATGGATTTTTACAGATCTCTAACCCCGGTAATTAAACCCGAACACCGTAAAAAAATCTCCAAAACCGGCTCTTCAAAGAATGTTTTGTCATTTCATCCTGCATCGTGTCTGTCAGTTTGACGTCATTGATCACCTAGGCATAGGTAACAAAAAATCTTTTCAATACAACAACCCATTCAGCACTTTCATGAAAAATATTCAACTGTGACTTGATTGAAAAGTCAATCCATATCTTTAAAACAAACAACTTTCTGCTGTCTGCTGGTCAAGGACATTACTCCGGTCGACGGATAATTAAACCGTGAATGAACACATCCTGGGTTGCCGAATCTAAAACAGCCGCCGCCAGCCGGCCGTCACTTCAAACTCGGATGGTGCATGCGCATTATGGCCGGGATGGCGCCGATACACGCCTTCTAGCATGAAACCGGCCGTGGCCGACGTTTCATGCCGCCAGTTGACGGATACATCAATCTGTCGGCCCGTCGGCCTGAGGTCCGCATCCACCTGGGCTCTTAGCACCCTTCCCTCCGGCGTCCGACCCACCGGCATAGACATCACCAATGATCCCTTTTCCACGCGCATCGGTTGCGCGATACCCAGTGTGACCCAATTGTTTCTGTCAATCTGACGACTCCCCTGTACCGCAAAACCGCCGGTCCACACATCACTCATACCAGTGATCACTCCACCACTCACCTGTGGTGTCGATCGACCGATTTCCACCTCAGCCCGCAGACGCCAGTCCGACCAGTCGAACACAGTTGTGGCACCGGCCGTAATGGAATGGGTTGCAACACGACCGAACGCCCCGGACGTCTCCGAACCGAGTATCGACGCGCCTTCTCCTAGCCATGCAATACGAAATGCCAAAGGCAGCGAACGAGTCCTCCAGGACAGCGCCAATCCGGTCATTGGCTGGAATTCTCGAATCGGTGAAGTGGTATACGCACTCAGTGAAACCCGACTGCTACCTGCGTAGGTAAAACCCATGGCATTTTCCGCCAGAGATAGTGGTCCGATGCCTGAGCCATGGCCGGTTCGCAGAAAACCGATCTGCAATTGACCAGCTGACTGATGACCGCCAGCCGCCATGCCGGAAATATCGGTGGCGAATGACAGTATGGACTTCTCATCCGTTCGCGTCTGCATACTCCGATCCCATCGGTGCAGACGCTCTGACAGCCGACGGGAGGACCGTTGATGTTGAACAAAAGCGGACAGTTCATGCCAGAAAGGCGCACCCAGTCGGTCGAACGTCACGATTTCATGATTCATCAGACCGGAACGAAATCCATCGCCGAAGGCCATGCCCAACTTCAGTTGACTACTCTGCAGACTGAAGCCACCATCATCAACAGAGTTTCCCAAGGCCAGCGTCTGTTGACCTTGAGGGGAAGTGGCCGCGCCTAAATCCATCAACCCCTGACCATAGGTATCACTGTCCGCATAGATGTCGGACTTCTTCGCCGTCGCATACAGTCTCTGCAGCAGTGCGGTGTTGGACAGCTGACCGCGAAAGATGTGCTTCATGACGGCTAGTCCGCCGGTAACAAAAGGCGCCGCAAATGAAGTACCAAGATAATTACCGTTCGTTGTGCCGCCGAGTACTGCTGCCCTTATATCTCTACCCGGAGCGGCAATACACCATTGTGCCGCGATTCCGCAGCGATTCGAAAAATAGGAAATCTCACCCGCCGATGGCCCCTTTGAATCCACCGCAACCACCACGACCGAATGGCTGCGCAATTCGGCAATCCTTACCATCAACGCATTACTAAAATGAGGTGAAGATGCAACTATTTTTCCAGAAACACAATTGACAGTGCCAACAGCGCATACGGCTTCATTTGCGTTACCGGCTGAGTAAACCAAAATAGTCTTTTCTGAACGGTCGGCCTGCGCTAGAAGCTGGATTCGTGGGGAAATATGTTTTCTCAATTCTGTTTCACTGTACTTGGGGTTATCGATCAGTCCACGAGAAGAAAAACTCATATTCAAGAAATCCACCCCATCATTGAAGGCACGGACAATCCTATTTAAAGCACTTTCAGGACTACTGTAATACACCTCAATGTCCTCATGAGAATACGGCGGAGGAGCTGGTGGTTGTGTCGGATAGGTAATGGTATACATCGTAAAATCAGCCCCCCAAGCGATGCCACCAAATTTCTTCATCAAGTCCAAACTGGATTGAGGATTCGAAGCCATCACACTGATCACCGCGGTCCCATGTCCAACATCTTTCCTGCCGTTCGCGAAGTATGCGTTCTTCGAAACGTGTTCGAATACCGTATGGTCCAGATCAATACCATTATCAATCACACCGATTTTGATTCCTTCACCCGGCCGCAACGTCGGAGTGCGCGCCGGGTCAGATGAACCACCACCTCTGGAGGACTCCAGATTGACATAGGCTTCATCAGCCTTGATCAAACCCAATGCCGGTTGATTGGTAAATCTCATTTGTGTTCGATAATTCTGCCTGATCGTGTTGCGCTGGGCCGAAGTCAGGGGTTGAAATACCAGCAACGTAGACGGATTCACCTGGACGGGGGGGGGCACCGGATCGGGGTTGGCTTGACCCACACTGGAACCACCACCGCCTCCGCAGCTGGTGACCAGAGAACTCAGAATAACAATGATAGTAAATCTGCTCAATGAAAAAGGCTCTATTCTAAAATTGTATGCGCAGGCGATCAGCAGAAATTGACCGCGGCCCTCAGACAGACCTGGGGACGTCTCCGACCGCCCTGCCGATTAAGCAGGTGATTCCATCTCAGATAGCTGTCCAGATAGCTGGTGGCGATGCCTCAGAATGGTTTCAGGAACAGTTTGAACTCGCGGTGCCGGCTGTTCACCGTCTGAATGTGCAGGGGCCCGCGCACCCGTTCGCCGGCGGACTGGTTAATCGCCTCATGACCGACGCCGAGTGCCTGTGCCACGCGCGGGTAGCAGGGGTTGGCATCGGACACCAGCAGCGCATCCGGCTGAAGCATGGGGCGTAGCCGTTCAATCAGATTGGCCACATTGACGGTCTCCAAGCTATGGCTGGCCGTCGCACCACTGCGGTCGGTGGCGAACAGCATCGGCACCAGTTCGGCGGACCGTCCGCGGGTTGATGCTTTGCCACCCCGCTTTCGGGGTTCGCGTGCGGCGGCTGTCCGCTGGTTGTGCTGGCCCTTGAAGCTCCGTAGCATGAAGGTTTCATCGGCCTCGACGATACCATCCAGCCGGTCCGGCGACTGCTCGACGGCGGCCAGGAAACGGTGGCGCCATTGAAAGGCCGTACCGACCGCAATCTCGCACTGTTCGGCCGCGGTGCGCACACTGACACCTTGGGCCAGGCAGGCCCCGAAATCCAGCCAGCGTTCCTTGTGATGCAGACCTTGCAGCGGCGTGCCGGTGACCGCGTTGAACGTCCGCCGGCAAGCCTTGCATTGGTCGCGGCGAAGACCATTGTTTCGCCCGCGCGCGATCGCCCCAGGTGCTTGGCAGTGCGGACAGATGCGGGCTTCATCGACACTCATTTCGATGGCCGTAATGGACGCCTGACCGGTGTCTGAGGCGGTGACCGCCTCGACCACCTGACGCTTTTGTGTCCGGGTCAACTCCTCCAGTTGCGCGAGCAGACCCCGAAATTGCTGATGTTTCATAAGGTGAATAACTCCAGTAAAATATCCAGTTTTTTAAGTATCTGATATTATACCAAAGCATATATTTTTAGAATAGAGCCATTGGTTTTATCAGTCGGTCAAGTCCTAAAACTACTGGGTCAATTGTAACCGAAATAGAATGATGACAACCTGCTGGGCACTCTCGTCAATTTGAGGGTGCGCCTGAATGCTACGGAGGACTAAGATAAGCTGTTGAAATAATGAGATTGACTTAGAACTTACACGAAGTGAGGCTAGTGACCGTGTGAGAATGTCTGCATTTTACTTTTTGCTGTTTCGCGTTACCATATTATGGAGTTCTTCCTCAAGATTGCAATAAAATAGTAAATTTGGAATGAACGATGGTATCAAAACGTAACACCATGAAAAGATCTTCACCATTTCCTAACCCAGCAGCAACCTCTAAAAGTACGAAAAAAGAAGCGGCGTCTTCCGGTAGGAAAATAGTACCTAGTACGATGCAGTCCGAGTTGCGACCCGCCGATCCGACTCGGTATGGCGACTGGCAAATTAATGGCAGGTGCATTGACTTTTGACAGTCGATCATGGAATATCTCATTTAATCAGATAAAAACGTTTTTTATATGGATTCAACGGATCGACCTCTTTCACCCCATATCCAGGTCTATCGGCCGCAACTGACGTCGGTATTGTCTATTCTGCACAGAATCACTGGAGTGTTGCTAGGTTTGGGTGCAGTTCTGGTGGCTGTAGGTCTCGCTTCAATGGCCTACAGTCCGGAGTTTTTTACCCAAGCCATTCACCTGCTTGGTAGTGTTTGGGGGCAATTGTTTCTGTTTTTGTGGACTTTAGTTCTTTTTTATCATTTATGCAATGGAATTCGTCATCTCATCTGGGATGCGGGACACGGATTTGAGTTGCACCAGGTCTATAAAAGCGGCTGGGTTGTCATCATCGGCGCGTTCGCATTGACAGCATTCATTTGGACGATTGGTTATACGACCGGTGGTTAATCAATTCGTGAGTTATCAATCACCACTCGCAAAAGTTATTGGTTTGGGTTCCGCCAAGGAGGGTGCTTCGCATTGGTGGTGGCAGCGGTTGACTGCTTTAGCTTTAATACCCCTAACATTGTGGTTCACTTACTCAGTTGCCCGATTGAGCGGACACAACGTATCAGAAGTGTATGCGTGGATGGCATCTCCGGTTACGTCAACTTTACTGATTGCGTTCATCGTTTCACTGTTCTATCATGCGCAGCTTGGCATTCAAGTTGTGTTAGAAGATTACGTCAATCATGAAGGGCTGAAGATTATTTCGATATTGATGGTCAAAGCCATAGCGATCATAAGCATCATCCTGAGTGTCATTTCAATACTGCAGGTTGCCGTATTGGGATGAGCATCAGCGCCTACAAAATCCTTGATCACAGTTACGACGTTGTTGTCGTGGGTGCCGGTGGTGCTGGTCTCCGGGCCACCTTCGGTTGCGCTTTCGAAAATCTATCCACAGCCTGTATCACCAAAGTATTTCCAACTCGCAGTCACACTGTCGCGGCACAAGGCGGCATCAGTGCCGCGCTGGGTAACATGGGTGAAGACGACTGGCGTTGGCACATGTATGATACTGTCAAGGGCTCGGATTGGTTGGGCGACCAGGACGCTATCGAATATATGTGCCGAGAGGCACCTGACGCAGTTGTCGAACTTGAACACTATGGCGTACCATTCTCCAGAACCGATGATGGGCGAATTTATCAACGCGCTTTCGGCGGAATGACTACCCATTATGGTGAGGGGCAGGCTATGCGAACCTGTGCTGCGGCGGACCGAACCGGCCATGCCATGTTGCATACGCTATACCAACAGGCACTCAAACATCAAGCTGAATTCTATCTCGAATATTTTGCCATCGATCTGCTAATGGACAATGACGAGTGTCGTGGAGTTCTCGCCTGGTGTTTTGAAGATGGCACCTTACACAGATTTCAGTCGAAAATTGTGATTTTAGCTACCGGTGGGTATGGACGCGCCTATTTTTCCTGCACTTCAGCACACACCTGCACTGGTGACGGCAACGCCATGATCTTGCGCGCCGGACTGCCTTTACAGGATATGGAATTCGTCCAATTTCATCCGACCGGCATTTATGGCTCCGGTTGTTTGATCACCGAAGGTGCCAGAGGTGAGGGCGGCTATCTGACCAACGCGGATGGTGAGCGATTCATGGAACGCTATGCACCGAATGCCAAAGACTTAGCATCAAGAGATGTTGTTAGTCGCTCCATGACGATGGAAATCAATGCCGGGCGTGGTGTTGGCACTGAACACGACCACATTCATCTACACCTTGAACACCTCGGGCCGGATGTGATTCAGGAGCGGTTGCCCGGCATCACGGAAACTGCCAAAATATTTGCCGGCGTCAATGCCACCCGGGAACCGATACCCGTCATTCCAACGGTGCACTATAACATGGGTGGCATTCCAACCAATTACAAAGCCGAGGTGGTCACCCGAAAACGTGGTGACAATGATAGGGTAATTCCCGGTTTGATGGCTATTGGTGAAACCGGCTGTGTCTCGGTACACGGAGCGAATCGTCTCGGCTCTAATTCTCTGCTGGATCTAGTGGTATTTGGAAAATCAGCTGCTCGGCGTGCCAAGAAACTGCTGAAGAATGATGAGCGCCGCCGCTCACTGCCTCGAAACATTGAAGAGCCGGCACTAGATCGATTTGATCGAATCCGTTACAACCAAGGTGGCAGCCGCACTGCTGAAATTCGTCTGGAAATGCAAAAAATTATGCAACGGTATTGTGCAGTATTTCGAACTCAGGAGCTATTGGAAGAAGGTAGACATCGACTTTTCGAAGTCTGGCAACGACTCGCCGATGTTTCAGTTACCGATCGTTCTCTGATCTGGAATACTGATCTTGCAGAAACCTTGGAATTGGATAATCTGTTACGCCAATCTCTAGTGACGATCAACTCGGCGGCCAATCGTCAGGAAAGTCGTGGGGCACATGCTAGAGAAGATTGTCCGGATCGAGATGATGTCAATTGGATGAAGCACACATTGGCCTGGTTGACCGATGCTGGTGAAGTCAATATCGAATATCGACCAGTTCACCAATATACATTGACTGACGATGTACAGTTTATTGCCCCCAAGGCGCGTGTCTACTAACTGCTCACTTGATAACAATGGCAAAGATCTCACTGCCCAAAAACTCAGTCATCGGTCGCGGCCGTTCATTCGTAGCTGATCAAACTGTCACCCATCTTAAGCAGTTCAAAATCTACCGCTGGAATCCAGAAGATGGTAACAATCCTACCATTGATACCTATGAGTTGGACTTGGATAAATGCGGACGTATGGTACTGGATGCATTGATCAAAATTAAAGATGAAGTAGATTCAACACTCACCTTTCGCCGTTCCTGTCGTGAAGGAATCTGCGGGTCCTGCGCCATGAACATTGATGGCACTAATACCTTAGCCTGCATCAAGCCGATTGAAGAAATCAGCGGTGCCGTAAAAATTTATCCGTTACCGCATCTGCCGGTGCTCAAAGACCTGGTGCCTGACATGACGCATTTCTACGCTCAGTACGCGTCCATCAAACCATGGTTGCAGAAACGTTCACCTTCGTCAGCCGGCCGGGAACACCTTCAGTCGGTTGCCGAACGCGCTAAACTGGATGGACTTTATGAATGCATTCTCTGCGCCTGCTGTTCCACTAGTTGTCCCAGTTATTGGTGGAATGGCGATCGTTATCTCGGCCCCGCCATTTTATTACAAGCGTATCGTTGGATTGCTGACAGTAGAGACGAAGCCATTGGCGAGCGGCTTGACGAGCTTGAAGACCCGTACCGACTGTATCGATGTCATACGATTATGAACTGCACCAATACCTGTCCCAAACATTTGAATCCGGGTAAAGCGATTGCTGAAATCAAGAAGTTAATCGCTCTTCGTTCGTGATTGTTCCGACGATTGATAACGCCACTCGCAAGAACAAACTGCGGTGGCGCTGTAGACGCGGAACTCTTGAATTGGAACTGTTGCTCCTGCGCTATATCAACACACACTACGACTCACTGTCGACTGACGAAGTTGATCTCCTGCAGGAATTTATTGAGTTGGAACATGGCCGGTTGGATGATTGGCTGCTGAATGGAAAAAAGCTTTATGAAATGAATAAATTCCATTACCTAGTACAAGCCGTACTGAATACCGAACCAATAGAAACAAAATGACCAATCTACCCGCAAAAATAGGCCACGGAAAGTTGTTGTTGGAACTTCCTGAATATAACAAAGGTACGGCATTCACGTACCGCGAACGTTGCGAAAATGGATTGTTGGGAATGATGCCTTACAGTCAGGAATCGCTCTCGTTACAGGTAGACCGTGCTTACCGTGCCTATACTCGGAAAGATTCTGATCTCGAAAAACATATTTTTCTACGTCAGTTGCAATCGATCAACGAAACACTTTTCTTTCAGTTGATTATCGACCACAGCATTGAAATGTTACCGGTCATCTATACGCCAACAGTTGGTCAAGCCTGTGAATTGTTTTCAGAGATTTACCGAAAACCATTCGGTTTGTTCCTCAACTACATGGAAAAACAGCATATGGAACAGATTCTCAACAATGTAGCAAAAGATGATATTGACATCATTGTCATCACCGATGGTGAGGCAATTTTAGGAATTGGTGACCAAGGGGTAGGGGGTATGGGCATTCCAATCGGTAAACTGAACCTGTATTCCGCATTGGGTGGTATTGATCCCCAAAAGACGTTACCTATTATTTTGGATGTTGGTACGGACAATGAAAAACTACTGAATAGTGGGTTTTATGTGGGGTGGAAGCATCCCAGAATTCGGCATCAAGAGTATGACGATTTTGTCGAACTCGCACTGAGTTCGATCCATAAGAAGTGGCCGCATGCCGTTATTCAGTTCGAAGATTTCGCCGCCACCAACGCGTTGAGAATATTAGAAAAATATGCGCACCGATTGTGCTGTTTTAATGATGACATTCAAGGTACGGCAGCAGTGACCGTCGGTTCCTTAATCGCCGCCAGTCGACGATCTGGGCACCCACTGAAAGACTCTAACTTTGTTATTCTAGGTGCAGGTGCCGCCGGTGTCGGTATTGCAGGAGGCATCACCGCACAATTGGTGAGTGAAGGACTGGATGTGCAGGCAGCGCGGCGGCGCATTTACATGCTCAATCGTCACGGTTTGATTCGTCGAGATTCATCTTCTCTTCGCCCCCAGCAACAGCCGTTTGCGCAGTCTTCAGACCATTTGAATGATTGGCAGGGTGATGATGGATTAATGAGTGTCGTACGTAACATCAAACCCGAAATCCTGATCGGCGTGTCGGGTCAACCTAATTATTTTTCTGAAGATATTGTTCGCGAAATGGCTAAACATTGTCAACATCCTTGTATTTTTCCCTTATCCAATCCAACATCAAAAACAGAAGCTGTACCATCGGACCTTCTCAAGTGGACGGATGGGCGAAGCATCGTCGCGACCGGCAGTCCATTTGAGGCGGTGCATTATGGCGGTGTCAGATATGAAATTGCGCAGTGCAATAACGCTTATGCCTTTCCTGGAATTGGTTTGGGACTCAGTGCGGCCAAAGTCAAAAGACTCACAGAAGAGATGCTCAATGCCGTTGCCAGCGTCATTGGCAACGCCCAGACCAGTTTTGAACAGGTCGGCAGTTCCATCTTACCGCCGCTTGATTCGATACGCGATCTCAGTCGGAAAATTGCCATCGAAATCGTGACCATCGCCATGCAGCAAAATTTGACTGAGTGTCAACTCCGGGGCACAGTTGCCGAAATGATTGATGGCAAAATATGGCACGCAGCCTATAGAGAATGAATCAAAGCATTGTACCATCATTGGGTTTTGTATCAACCCGCGGTCGGACCAGTATTGTGTTTTGCGGTGCCCGTGTGGTTTCCGGGTAATCAAGATTAAAGTGCAGTCCGCGGCTTTCCTGGCGCGTTAGGGCGGAGCGCACGATCAGTTCCGCCACTAGAACTAAGTTTCGCAGTTCAATCAGATCGCGGTTGATGCGAAATTGACTGTAAAACTCCTGCACTTCCTCAGTTAACATCTGCACTCGACGTAAAGCTCGCTTGAGTCGTTTGGTGGTGCGGACGATACCAACGTAATCCCACATTAATCGTCGCAATTCATCCCAATTGTGAGCGATGACGATCAGTTCATCCGGGTCAGAAACCTGACTCTCGTCCCACAGTGGAATCTGCTCGGCCGAAATAACTGACTGCATTGGATTTGCTTGAATATGCCGGAACGCGGCATCCGCAAAGACGATGCACTCTAAAAGTGAGTTGCTGGCCAAGCGATTTGCTCCATGCAGACCGGTATGGGCACTTTCTCCAATACAGTACAGTCCGGGAAGATTAGTTCGACCGTTGAGATCAACGTTGACACCACCACAGGTATAGTGTGCGGCCGGCACTACTGGAATGGGTTGCATGGCCATGTTGATGCCAAAATCACGACATCGTCGGTAAATGTTGGGGAAATGGTTTTGTAAAAATTCGGGTGACTTCATGGTCATGTCCAAGTACACACAGTCGAAGCCGCCCACTTTCATTTCGCGGTCAATAGCCCGGGCCACAATGTCTCGCGGCGCGAGTTCTTCTTTCGCATCATATTTGGACATGAAGGATGAGCCATCTGGTAGAATCAGTTTACCGCCTTCGCCGCGTAGCGCTTCGGAAATTAGAAATGATTTCGCATGTGGATGGAACAGGCAGGTCGGGTGAAATTGCACAAATTCCATATTTGCCACTTCACAGCCGGCCCGCCACGCCATTGCAATGCCATCACCAGTCGAGGTATCTGGATTACTGGTATAAAGATAGGCTTTGGCGGCACCACCGGTAGCTAGCACGACAGCACCAGCAATTAGAGTCAGTATCTGTTCCTTTTTGATATCAAGAATATAGGCGCCAAGACAGCAATTTTCTTTTGTCCGATCGAATTTTGATTGGGTAATCAGTTCAATGGCCAGACATTTTTCATAAATTTCAATATGTGGGTGATTTTGAATGTTGCCGACTAGTGTACTCTCGACTTTTCGTCCAGTACTGTCGGCAGCATGAACGACACGGCGTTTGCTGTGACCGCCTTCTTGGGTTAGATGAAAGGCTTCCGGATGACCGTTCTGGGGCTCGTGACGGGTGAAATCAACACCGTTTTCCACTAGCCACTGGATGGAATGCGGTCCCTGTTTGACGACAAACTCAACTGTTGCTTGATTGCCAAGACCGGCACCGGCGTTGAGGGTATCCTGTACATGAGCTGCATAGGAATCTTCAAGACTCCACACTGCGGCAATACCGCCCTGCGCGTAATAGCTGGAGTTTTCAGACAGTGTCTCTTTGGTGATGATGGCGATTTTATAGCCGGCATCAGCTGCTTTAAGCGCAAATGCCAACCCTGCGAGTCCGCTGCCGATCACGACTAAATCGGTTTGGTTGTACATTGTTCGTTCCGTATAGATTTGGTGATTAAGAAGGTCGGCGCACGATGAATGATCTTCCAATCACCGAAATACAAGTCTGACTGAGAAATCACTGACGCCTTATTTCAAAATCTATAATGAGACTGCGTTTTTCGTCATCATTCGCCAAGACAAGGATGCAGTCTGATCTTGTATTGATATGTTAGTCCATTTAAGAAGGCAAATTGTCCGTGTCGTTCTGTCATCCATTGACTGGTGTGGAACTTTACCTATTCATAGTGGTCTTATTCAAAATAAAAATTAATGAGCACCCGAGAGAAAAATGGTGCAGAAACTGACCGCGCTGTGGTGAATTTTAATGAACGTTCTGAAGATCCGACCGAAGTGGAACTACTCACGAAGGCACGGGCTGGAAATCAGGCGGCATTTAATTCCCTGCTGGCGGCACATCGCGCCAAAATGTACATCTGGGTTTCCCAAATGATTCGAACTTTGAATGTGGAGCATAGTGAAATCCCTGACATCGTACAGGAAGCATCAATAAAAGCGTGGTTGAATATTGACAAGTTTCGTGGCGACAGTAAATTCACCACGTGGCTGTATACCATCACTCGCAATCAGGCAATTAACCAGTCCAATCAGAATCGCCGGTTTGCCACCACGAACAATATCAGCGCGATGGAGACAGAGAATGAATCCATTGCAGAGGATGGCTTGATTAATAGACTCGCCATTGACACAGAGACTCCTGAAGAAACTCTAGCCGCCAAAGAACTGCACACAAAAGTTATGATGATCATTGACGAGTTGCCGCCGAAATTAAGAAACACGATTATTCTGCGAGAATTGGGACAACTCAGTTATGAGGAAATATCACAACGCACTGGCACGAAATTAGGCACGGTGAAAACGCAGATTCATCGGGCCCGTAGCGCCATTGACAAAGCCCTGGAACAGTGGCGCAAAGAATAAACGCGATCAGAGGAGAAAATGATGTCTGAAAACCTATCAGCCCTGCTTGATCAGGAAATTGCTGCTGACGATCTTACCGAACTAGTTGAAAGTCTGTGTCAGGATCCGGGGTTACAGGAACGCTGGCAACGATATCATCTAATTCGCAGTGCAATACGAGGTGAATGCACGTTAGATTATTACAATGCAGTTTATTCCACTACAAAAATCCCCGATCAACTGGTTGCTCGGTCATCTTCCGAAGACAAGTCACAAAGAACCATGCCGAAATCACTGTCGGCACGGTTGCGTCGCGGGTGGGGGAGTTGGCCGCGTGGTTTGGGACTCGCAGCCGGATTGACTGCCGCCCTTGCGCTCGGATTCGCAAGCAGTTCAATATTGGAACTTCAAATCCACGACACCGAGCCCACCTACGTCGAAAATGCCAAGCGAAGCACTGCGTTAAACTGGTGGCAAAACGATTCAGAACCAATTCATGCTGAAAGAGACAGCACCAATCATCTCAATGAAACGTTGCTGGCCCACAGCGAAGACACTGGCTACCCGTTGCTTAATGGGCTATCCAATTACATCAGAATGGTCGCCTATGACTATTAGTCACCAATGCTCTATATGCAAATCTATGGCCCGAGTGTCTTCATTCACAGCACAACCAGGACCCCGTCGATTTTGGTCGATTCTACTATTGGCCGGCATGATTACCACCTTGTCTTTACCAGCCTGTGGACAGACGATCTCACAATTGCTCAATCAGTCGGTGCAAGCGATCCAAAATGTCAATTATATGGGCACATTCATGTACTCCAGCGGCACCGAAATTGAAACAATGCGTATTGTCCATCAAACTGACGTTTCGGGATTCAAAGAACGAATCCACTCCTTGAGTGGTGACGAGTCAGAGATTATTCGTACTGAAAAAGGAGTGTGGTGTTACTTTCCAGATCGTAAAGAAGGGTTTTTCAAATTTCGAGATAACCAACAGTTTTATCGTATGCCAATCATCCGGGAGGCATCGATTCTGCAATTGAGTAAATACTACGCAATCACTAAAAATGGACGTGAAAGAGTCGCCGGTCGATGGACACATCGGTTGAACTTTCGCCCTAAGGATACCTTTCGTTTTGGTCTTGATGTTTGGGTTGATGAAGAATCCGGACTCATATTGCGTTCCGACTTGATCAACCAAGGTGGTGATATTCTGGATCAGTATATGTTTGTCGATATAGCCATTGGTGAGCAAATTCCTCCAGCCACTCTGGTTCCAGCGAATTTGGGCATTGATTATGTGTGGAACTTCAGCACCGCACGTAATACGTCATCTCCCGACACCTCGTTTCCCTTAGCAGTGAGAATGATTCCAGATGGTTTTAAGAAAATCAAGCACGTACGCAGCCGGTCTGTTGAGGGTGAAAAAGAACAGATGGTATTTTCCGATGATTTGACCACGGTTTCACTATTCATGCAGAAACTGAGCGGCAATGAAACGGATGGAATTTTCACTGGGATCAGTCGATTGGGTTCCGTCAATGCCTATGGTCGTGTTGTGGATGGGTATCAGGTAACTGTGCTTGGCGAAGTACCTGAAAAAACTGTGCGGGCGATTGGCAATTCAGTGAAAATGAGACATTAAATGCTATTGGAAAGATTCAATCAGGACAACCGTCTGGAATGGTTGCACAGATATACAGATAGCGGTGGACAATTCAATTTACCGGTCTGATTGAAAATCTACGCTAAAGCCACTTAGCGGAGTGAAACCCGGCGCAATTGCAACGACCGTCGGGCACTACAGCAGACCCGCGCGCCAATAATGGTAGTTGAAGTTTCTGATACGGTATAATTCAGGAACTTTCATTTCCTGTTTGTCTACAGCATAATATTCATTGTTACCTGCTGAAATTGACGCGCTCCGATTTACACCTATCCGTCGAGTTTTGAGTATTGAACGTGCCAACTGATTTCTCTTTCATTCTAGTCATAGCAGTCGCAGTTACCGGAGTGATCTGGTTATTTGATACGATCTGGCGGTTGCTGAAAAAACATGTGATCACGGTTCGACACGAATCAGGGACACGCAGTCGGTTTTACTGGATTGTCGAATATGCACGGGTATTTTTTCCAGTCTTGCTGATTGTATTCGTACTGCGTTCATTCATTATTGAACCATTTAGAATTCCTTCCGGTTCAATGCTTCCCACCCTTGAAATTGGTGATTTTATATTGGTGAATAAGTACGAATATGGAATCCGATTGCCAGTACTGAATAAGAAAATTTATGAAATTGGCGCACCTGACTATGGTGATGTCATGGTGTTTCGCTATCCACACGATGAATCCATTAATTTCATCAAGCGAGTGGTGGGATTGCCGGGTGATTCTGTCTTGTACGAAAACAAGCAGGTAACAGTTAACGGTACCATTGTTGCACAGGATATCGAGGGTGAGTATCTGATTAATTCCGGTGCCAATCGAAAAACGCAAGCTCGCATGTTGAACGAAACATTCGTCAATGGTGAATCACATCAGATCCTACAGGACGAAAATCGAGATTCTCGAACACTGGTGTTTCGGGTACCCGAGAACTCCTATTTTGTTCTAGGCGACAATCGAGACTATAGCAACGACAGTCGGTTTTGGGGGTTCGTCCCTGAAAAGAATATTATTGGTCGCGCTTTCTTTATTTGGTTCAGTTGGGATTCGGTGGGCAACACCGGAGTCAATTGGAATCGTATTGCGGCCGCAATTGAATAGCTACACATCATCAATGTGAAAGCCAAAGAATTCGATAGACTAGTAGAAATTCTCGGTTATTCATTCGAAGATCAATCTTTGCTGCAACGGGCGCTCACCCATCGTAGCGTCGGTGAACCGCACAATGAAACACTCGAGTTTTTAGGTGATAGCGTGCTTTCAGCCATTGTTTCCAGTCATCTGTATCAGAATCTGCCGGATAGTGTGACTGAGAGTGAGCTAACCATTCAGCGCATTAAAATCGTCAACAACCATCAGGCGTTATTTCAAGTCGCCGAATCTATCGCTTTTCAGGACCATATCGTTGTTGACAAATCATTTGTTAAATCAAACCGGAAAGCTTGGAAAAACTTACTAGCCAATACCTTGGAAGCATTGATCGGGGCAGTGTATCTTGACGGAGGAATATCGGCGGCAACTGAGTTTTTTAATCGACATTTTTCACCCTTACTGAATGGACTGAACGATACGGCTCATACGAATTTCAAATCTCTACTTCAGGAGCATTTACAAAGCCAATCTCAGCGCACACCGAGGTATGAAACCATTCAAATTCAAGGGAAAGATCATCAACCTTTTTTTACAGTGCGGTGCCATGTAGATACGCTGACGCAACCGATCATCGGCAAAGGTCAGACTGTCAAGGAAGCGGAACAGGTTGCCGCCAGTCAGGCTTATGAATTACTGTACCGGCAAAATCGTTGATGCGGATTTCCGTTCCGGTATGATTGCCATCGCCGGCCGGCCAAATGTTGGTAAATCAACTCTGCTGAATCATCTATTGGGACAAAAAATTAGCATTACTTCAAAAAGAGCCAATACCACCCGACATCGAATTCTCGGGGTGTTGAGTGAATCGAATTGTCAATTTGTTTTTGTTGACACACCAGGATTTACAACCCGATCAAAAAGTCTACTGGAGCGAACCATTCACAAAGTTGCGACTTCTGGAATCGTTGGTGTTGACCTGGTTTTATTCGTCATTGATGGCTTCGGTTGGCATCCACAGGACGACGCAGTCTGGAGACAAATTCAGATAGAAAATCGAAACTGTGTCGTAATCGTTTCAAAGATTGATCGTGTGACCAATAAAAATCGACTGTTGCCGGTCATTGAAGAAATCTCAGAGAAAACCGGAGTAACGGAGATTGTTCCTGTTTCAGCGCATAAAGATGTGAATATTGACCGACTCAAATGGGTGATTACCCAACATTTGTCTTTCGGCCCACCACTCTTTCCGTCTGACTTTGTTACTGACCAGAGTGAGGCATTTGTCGCTTCGGAAATTCTCCGCGAACAGATTTTTCGATCTTATGGTGAAGAACTGCCTTATTCCTGCGCTATTCAGATCGAAAAGTATCAGATGGAAGGTATGGTGCTGCACTTCCATGTATTACTTTGGATGGAGTCGGAAAATCAAAAGCGGATGGTTATCGGGTTGCGTGGTAACAAAATCAAGCAGGTTGGCAGCCGAGTTCGACAGGTCCTAGAAGCAAGGGTAAATGCTAGAGTGTATGTCAAAATTTGGGTTAAAGTACGATCTAAATGGACCGAAGATCGGCTATCAATTGAAAAATTCGGTTACTCAGAGTAGCGGAAAATGTTTATCAGGATTGATTTTTTATCAACATGTTAGCGGTATTAGCCTGAAATTAAGCACAAAAGAGCCCTCTATTGAGTACAATCAAATAAGTTAATGGAGGTAATCAAGAAAATGTTTAGATACTTATCAAGTCAGTATGTTGCTCATACTGCACGCCATGAAGATGGTGCAAATGTGATGTTCGTTCCGACAACGTCCCCATCTCCCCTGGAATTCCTGCGGGGGGGGGGGGGGTGATGCAGTCTCTTTCCAAGCTGGTTTCAGCAGTGGCTACGGTTGGACTGCTGGCCCCGTTGCCATTGTCGGCGCAGATGAAGACCTACGTATGCGGTGCGCCGACCGCGGGGACGCCGCCGACCGTGGTCTGCGATGAAGAAGACTACGCCCCCGGTGAAAATGCCATAGATCTTCCCCAGACCAGCGACCCGTATCAGTGGACCACAGATGGACTGAGTGTGACGGTTGCCGAGGGTGTTAAACTGGATGGTATTGATGTGGGCACCAAAACCATTGGTGGTGTTCCAAATAGTCCATTTTCCCGTTTTCGCAGCGGCATTGATATAAGAGCGGATAATGTGGCTTCCGGTGACAAGGGCATCACGGTGCAATCCAAGGGGGATATTGATGCCAACACGCCGATCTGGGTCCGATCGGATCATCATAACAATATCAAAATTGAAGTGATGGCCGGATTGTTGCAGAGCAATACCGCTGCCATCGGAATCGAAGGACGTAATCAAGCCGGTAGTGACACTACAAACCGCGGCAATATCGACGTGACCCTGAGTGGCACAGCAATAGTCCGAGGTCACCCGAAAACATATCGCATTCAAGATTCCAGTCTCACGACCTATATTACGCAGGGCATCGACATCCACCGGCATGTGACTAAAGGCGGGGATGTGAACGTGGTACTGAAGGATACGGCTAAGATTGGCGGTGTGGGTGGTGTCACTGACTATGGCATCTACATTCGTGACGAATACGCCCATGAAGCCGGCTCTCACTCAGCCATCAAAGTGACCACCGGAGAAGACACATTCATCGGCGAGGAAGCAGCCGGCGACGATAAGACCGCTGGATATATTAATGAAGAAGGGATTTACGTGAAGATTAAAAACAACCAAAAACGGCCGGGTGCCGGCTCCGAAAGGACGGTGACCGTCGTCCATGAGGGCCAACTCTATGCGAAGGGCAACGGCATTAAAATTGAACATGAATCTGACGTTACTCCATCCGCAGCTGCCGGTGCCACCGCCGACATCACCATTGGTAGCAAGGGTGTGGTGCAGGTTTCCGGCGATGAATATGGAATTTATCTCAACACGCCCGATCGGCTGGCGGACGATGACCGCCGTAAACAGAGTGTCACTATCAAAGGTGGCAAGGTGGTGGGTAAATTGGATGGCGGGGGTGCCATCCACTTGAAAGGCGGTGGCTTAGTCACCATTGGGCGGAAAGCCGTACTGGTCCCGACTGGTGATGACATCGCTAACTATCGGACCATCAAGGTCACTGACGCCGATACCGTCGGCGCCGGCAAGTCCAATCTGTTGATCAGACTGAATCAGAATTTGAATGATATCAAGAATATACAGAATGACAAGGACAAAACCGCCTTCCAGCACAGCATGGATGGTAAGAGTTACACCGAGTTGACCATGGGAGTGAAACTGACCGTGACCAATGTTTCGCAGGTTCCCTGTGGTTTCTACAATGACTGTATAAGAAAGTCAACCGATGAGGCAACTCCCAAACTAGTGGACCATGCTAGTGCTAGTGGCGTTTTTTCGCTGACTTT
Organism: Arenicellales bacterium; assembly: GCA_965116205.1. GTDB lineage: Bacteria > Pseudomonadota > Gammaproteobacteria > Arenicellales > JAJDZL01 > JAJDZL01. Next base: position 2,652,914 of record OZ220493.1, read on the forward strand.
TGAACGTGATGCGAATTTCCAGTCTAAAAAAGAGCTAACCATACCTGACACCGAAGAACGAGAGCTATCGAAACGCGGGCGAGTATACGAAACCTTACCGTCGGTCTTATGGGATATGGCTGGCGACATGGACACCTACCGTCCATTGATGATGGGTGGTGATACTGCTAGTGTTAGTGCATCCAATCTGCGACAGGTTGCGCAAAACGAAATGATGGGTGCACCCGACGATGGCATGCTGTCTGACCGGAGTGCTTGGGGTCATGTGGAAGCGGGTAGCGGTAAACGTCAGCTGCGAAAGCCCACTACCGGCAATCAGTCGTATGATATTTCTTATGGTGGCTTTGCAGCGGGGATTGACCTACCTGGTGCCGACGGCATGATGTTTCGAGTTGGACTCCATCATCGGCAGGGCAAGGCCGATGCAACCAATGGTGGTCGGATGAAAATTTCCGGCACCGGTGTCGGCGTCGGAATGACCCGTCAGCATGCCCGTGGCATGACGATTGATGGCTGGCTGGGAGCAATCAAGTTTAATGACATTAAGGTCACGTCATCGGAGATGATCAATGGAGAGAAAATCAATGTCAATGCGAAAACCAAGGCCACCGGTTATACCATTGCCATGGGCATTGCAAACAGTATGGACTTTCGTGGCCTGATGCTGACGCAACGCGGCGGGGTGACATGGTCATCGGTTTCGATGGATGATTATGCAGTCCCGTATACGATGACAGTATCCGGCACCGCTGAACAGATGCAGGACAAAGTGGCCACGAAAAACAGTTCCGGGATAACCAGCCAATATAGTGTGCTGCTTGAGCAGCTGACTGGGCAGCAGACAGCAAACTGTTGCCGGCTGTTCGGTTCGTTGGACATTGAGCATGATTTCAGTACCGAACGTGAGGTGACGGTCACCAATGATGACCTGTCAACCACGAGCAAATCAGAAGTAAATCCAACGAAAATACGGTTGGGAATCGGTGGTTCGACGAGTTGGAATGCAGGTCAGTCGGTTATTTCAGCAGCAATCTATCATACCGCTTCGGGCAGTGGCAACAAAGTCACCAGTGGACAAATTGCACTGTCCATCAGGTTCTAGTTGGCAACGATATCGCAGTTGGTAAAGATCTGACGTCAATCAACATATTTATTGGTAACTAAGGCAGGTCCGTCCATCGAATGAGGGATTGTGAAAACCTTTCCATAGGCAGGCAGCGTTTATCATTTCATCAATTCTAACTTTTCGGTGTCGTACGATCATTTTGCCACTGACGAGATGCTCATTTTATAGAGAGCTGTAATACATGCCCGTGTCATCCATCATCTTCGTTAATTGGTAAAATACACAGTAAAGAAACGAAGTGGAATGTATTCGGTCTGTCCGCCATTGATCTAGCCACTGCCTTCCAAGTGTCGAATCAGACTATAGCTGACATCCGGCAGTGCTGGGACGAGCATGGTGAAGCCGGATTTTATGATGCGAGGCACATAAAATTACCTGTTTAGCAGCGTAGTGAAATTAGTCCTGAATTAACACAACAGACGACTGAAATGCGAGCTGCCGGCATCAGTAAGCAGGTCTGCGCTAAAAGTCTTGGCATTACCATAGGCACATATTCGTAAAGGTTGCATTGTCAACCTGAGCATTCCAGAAGCAGAAACTGTGGAGCCCCTACCGAAGGATGCGCAGAAATTTCAACAAACCATTCTTGAATGCGTCAGCGATCACACCGAATCGTGATACTGGGTGATGATCTGTACCGGTGAAGCGTTCTGTACTCGCTCAGAACAGAAGTGCGATTTCAAGTTTGACGAGTCGACAACTTTCGGCTGAGAGAAAGCAGCATGTTGAATAAACTGCTATCGGAGCAATCAATCGAAGGACAGTGCTACCATCGTCAAATACTTTTTTGAATTGATTAGATGAATTGAACGTGTCTCTGACTCATGATGTGATGCTATGTTCTTCATGACGCAGATACGCATGAGCAATGCAGAAATCTAACCATTAGTACAAAAGTGACTCAGTGATTTCTTTGAATAGCGCTATATTTTGACTTCTAACTCTCACCATAATTCAATACTAAAACCAAACAACATGTCCTGCTTTTCATAGGTGTAGGAAAATAGGGTTCTGAACTAGACTAGACCATGCGAGTTCACAACGAAGAGTGTTTTGTACTGCGAACCATTCCGGTGCTGGAATCTAGCCTGGTTGTTGACGTTCTCACGCGCAATCATGGGCGTCTTAGTTTGATAGCCAAAGGAGTTCGCCGGCTTAAATCTAGGTTCAGAGGAGCAGTTCGCCCGTTTCAGCTATCTCTGGTGAGCTGGACTGGCAAAAATGAACTGCCCACCATGACTTCTTTGATCCATAAATCAACCCCCAACCCAATCAATGGGAGACGAGTCTACTGCAGCTATTACCTAAATGAATTGATTATTCGATTTGTACGACAATCGTCGCCGAACTCTCAATTGTTTGTAGTGTATCGTGAAGCACTTGAGCGCTTGAACAGGTCAGAAAGCGAATTTCATACATTAAGAGTGTTCGAAAAGAACATGCTCAAGGTGTTGGGTTATGAATTGTTTTTACAAACCGAGGCAGATGGAATCACCCCTATCCGTGCTGATCGACTCTATCACTTTGATTTTGAGTCTGGCCCCATACCGGCCACTCATCCCACTGCGAACTCTGTAGCAGGTCATGTTTTACTCGCACTGGATAAAGAGAAATTTGATTCCACTACCCGGCTGGAATGTCAATTATTGCTTAAACGAGCCATTGAGCATCATTGTGAAGGCAAAACCGATCTGAGTAGGGAAATTTTCAAGCAAACGATCGAAATTTGTCGTTGATATTGATTCTATTTTTTTCTTTGCGCAGAAAATCCAGCTGGCAACTGACCCAAATCACCTTCACCGAACAAAAACCCTAGCATGTGCTGTTCAATCAATGCGTGAGTTGCGGGGTCGCCGGTAACCATCTGATTTTCGTTGATGATGGTAACCAGTCGCTCAAGCCACTGTTTCCAGCCTTCTTTCGAGACATTTTTAAATATTCGAATCCCTAGTTTTCCCGGGTAGGGCGGAGCATCTAACGCTTCTGCCTTGGCTTTCAATACGACGCAATTAACGGACTGGGTCATGTGAATCAGTGACTAAGTGAAATAATGTGATTTCAAATTTCGTTATATTACACTTCATTTGCTTCATTTGGTCAACGTTTCGCGCAATGGGGGTGAGATTACCGTACATGTTGTATCTTGCTTTTATGAGCACAAACATTACTTTAGATAATATTGCGCCAATGTAGGAGGTCACCTGCTTATTGACGGATGAAGATTTTGGTACAAGCTCGCACTAGAAATTCACTTATAATCAAATTCACTTACAAAGTTCTTGCAATGGTAATAAGATGACAACAACGTATAAAAAAGAAATTTCAGCGTCAGAGATTCGGTTGACCGAATCAGCGGAAAACAAGATGTCAGAACTTGTGCAATCCACTGATGAATCGATTATCGGTATTCGCGTCTATGTTTCCGGCGGTGGATGTGGCGGCATGAACTATGGCATGACCTATGCCGAAGCGGAGACAGAGTACGACCGTGTTCTTGTTGGCAATAAAATTCGTTTATTTGCTGATGTGGTCGCACTGCAGTATCTTGCCGGCGCCGAAATTGATTATGTTGACGATGGCATTCAGGCTACTTTTGTTTTTCATAATGTCTTCCAATCGGTCGGTGGCAGTGGTGCCTGCGGCGGTTGTGGGGGTGCCATGTAAATTCACTGACTCTGCCTATTCTATCCATTTGCCAGTTCATTGGCAATAACAAAATCTGTTGCATTAATCGCTCCTGTTCATAGTTACCGGGCGTCGGTTTACCTGACGGCGGCTGAAAAGCATGGCATTTCGGTGGTATTCATCTCTGATGGCACGGCCGATGTCGTACCAGGAATTATCAATGGCATACGAGTTGATTTTTCTGAACCTGATCAAGCACGGCAGGCCATCTGTGCATTTTTGACTCATAACCCAGTTCAGGCTGTTATTGCACCTGATGAAAAATACGTTGCATTGGCCGCCCAAATATCAGAACAACTGGGGTTACCACACAATCCGATAGATTCACTGAACATCATTTCGAATAAACACCTTGCCAGATTGAAATTGAAGCAAACAGGGCATTCCACCGTTCCTGATTTCCATTTGATCAATCTGCAGGATAATTTAACTCAACAGTTAAAGAAGATTAAATTTCCCTGTGTTGCCAAACCACTGAACCTTTCAGCCAGTCGCGGTGTCATTCGCGCCAATAACCGGTCTGAACTGCTCAATGCATTAGCGAGAATCCAACAAATTTTACGAACTGAATTTAAGGATCATGAATCCAGGAAAGTAGTCGTAGAAGAGTATATAGATGGCACGGAGTATGCACTTGAAGGTTACCTGTCCGACAATGATTTGGAAGTCATCTGTATTTTTGATAAACCGGAACCACTAACAGGTCCCTATTTTGAAGAAACATATTACATTACGCCATCACGCCTAGATGAATTCGTTCAGATAGAAATAAGAAACACCGTGCTGACTGCATGCAGGGCATACGATTTGCAAATGGGGCCGATTCATGCAGAAGTGCGGATATCAGGTGGAAAGATCTGGATTCTGGAAATTGCAGCGCGTTCCATTGGTGGAGATTGTAGTCGAATTTTTGAACTCGCAACACAGTCAAGTCTCGAAGAGTTTGTAGTTTGCCGCGCTGTTGGGCAATCCATCAAAACATTGAATTTCCAACATGCAGCAGGGATACTGATGATTCCGGTTTCAACTGATGGTATTCTGAAACGGGTTGAGGGGGTTACCGACGCACTATCAATTGATAACATTCTTGACGTACGCTTGGACGTCCGAGAAGGTGAAAAACTCGTATGCTGGCCGGAGGGAGGTAAATACCCTGGATTCATTTATTCTGTAGCCGATTCACCGGAACATGTAGAAACTGCACTTAGACAGGCTCATTCACGTCTTCGATTTGTGTGTATGCCTGATTTACCAGTTCGTGTTGGCTGACATCATTTACGTATTACAGATGTTGGCTTTCCGAACAATTCAACCGATCAAATTATTCATATTTCGTTAACAATGGAATAAAATTAATGTCTGACGATAAGCGATCGCTTTTTGTCTTCTAATGTTCCTGATCCCCGGTAGCTCAGCTAGGTAGAGCAGGTGGCTGTTAACCATCTTGTCGGCGGTTCGATCCCGTCCCGGGGAGCCATACTAATTCAGCGAGAAGAGTAGGGTTCAGCATTACGCTCTCATCTTGGATGACGACGGATCATATAAACATTCTCGTTCGATTTTTATGGGAATTCTCAAGTGTTCTACTTCAAGTTCGTAGTCACCGTCGAACAGATATTCATCACTCACACCATTGATGTTTCTAACATAGCCATAAGCTATATTCCGATTCACCGTGTATCCCCAGCCGGCGCTGGATGTCCAACCGACACGCTGTCCGTTTCTGTAGATCGCCTCTCTTCCATGTAGGGTGATGTTTTCATCTGTGTTTGTAAAACAGGTTAATCGACGTTGTAAAGTTTTTTCCTGCTGTGCCAACAGACTTTTTTGACCGATAAACTCAAACTCACGATCAAAGCACACAATTTTCTCCATACCCGCTTCCAGAGGTGTGTAGTCGGGACCTATATCAGACCCCAATGCTCTGAACCCCTTTTCCAATCGAAGACTTTCCAATGCTCGATAACCAAAATTTTGCAACCCCAAATTCCTGCCACTTTGTATGATCTTTCGATAGATTGCCAGTGTATTGGCGACTGGAATATGCAGTTCCCAACCCAACTCACCCGCAAATGAGACGCGTAGTGCCAGTGCATCCAAGTTGCCAAACTTGACGGTTTGTGATTTGAGAAATGGAAAAGAAGTGTTTGCAAGATCACAGTCAATCAAGGGTTGTAATAGTGCCCGTGAATTGGGTCCTGAGATTGATAGGGTTGAGTATTGGTCCGTCACATCTTCAAGTGAAACATCTTTGCAATCATGACGGATATGTTTCAGAATGTGATGATAATGATGTGTCGCATAGCCGGTACCAGCGACAATATAGAATTCATTTTCAGCAATACGGGTTGCAGTGATCTCACCTTCAATACCACCTACTGAATTGAGCATGGTAGTGTAAATCACCGATCCAATGGGCCGGTTCATTTGATTGCAGCAAAGTCGATTCAATAGTCCAAGTGCCTGCTCACCTTTCAGTAGAAACTTGGCGAAGGACGACTGATCAATGATTCCAACATTGTCTCGAATCGCTTGATGCTCCATGCCAACCGGCGTGAACCAGTTGGGGCGACCGAACGAATAGATGTCTTGAGGTTTTTTACTCGCCGGAGCAAACCAGTTGGGACGCTCCCAACCCAGTTTTTCACCGAAACATGCGTTGACAGATTTCAGTTCATCATAGAGAACCGAACGGTAGTAGGGGCGCCCGCTTTGGTGCTCTTCATGCGGCCAAGCCATGGTGTAGTGTTTGGCGCAAAGTTCGACAGTACGTTTAGCAATCCAGTTACTGTCTTGATGAACTTTACCAAATCGTCGAATGTCAATCACTCCCAAATCCATGGTAGGCGCCCCATTCATGATCCATTCCGCCAGAGCTCTACCGGCACCACCCGCGCTGGCAATTCCAAATGCGTTGAAACCGGCACCGACGAAATAGTTTCTCATCTCAGGCGCTTCACCCAATACGAAGTTTCCATCCGGTGTAAAGGACTCCGGTCCACAGATAAATTGTTTGATGGCGGTGTCTCTCATGGCCGGCACCCGATGCAACCCGGCCCGCATCAGTGGTTCGAAATGATCCACATCAAAATCAAGTAACGTGAAGCCGAAATTTTCTCCAGGATGATTAACGTCCCATCGTAGAGGGTTGAGTTCATAGCCACCAAATATCAGTCCACCAACTTCCTCTTTGAAATAAATCAATTGATCAGGGTCTCGAACAGTTGGCATGGTAGGAGTAACACCATCGACCCGGTCTGTGACGATGTAGTGGTGTTTCATGGGAACAATCGGTACATTGACACCGACCAATTCGCCGACCGCTCGGGACCACAATCCAGTGCAGTTGACGACGATTTCACAGTTGATTGTTCCTTGGTCCGTGGTGACCGCCTTGACGGTTTGATTCTCTGTTGCGATAGATAGTACACGAACACCTTCAATAAATCGTACACCACCTGCTTTGGCACCTTTAATCAACGACTGAGTGAGGTCCGATGGATTGGCTTGACCATCGGTGGGCACATAAGCCGCGCCCTGCAAATTCGATGTTTCTAGAATTGGGCACAAATCTGCAGTTTCACTCGGTGTCAGAAAGTGCATCTCAAGCCCGAATGAGTGTGCCATCGTGATCTGACGTTTAATTTCCCGCACTCGTTCTTCACAGCCGGCCAGTCGTAGTCCGCCATTCATTTTCCAACCGGTGGCCAGGCCGGTTTCCTTTTCCAATCGGCCATAGAGTTCAACTGAATATTGCAGCAGCTGAGTGATGTTGGCATTGCTCCGCAACTGGCCCACCAGTCCGGCGGCGTGCCAGGTCGAACCATTGGTAAACTTGCCCTGTTCGAGCACTACACAATCAGTTTCACCGAGTTTAGACAGATGATAGGCGGTGGAGGAACCAATAATTCCGCCACCGACAATCACAATTCTGACGTGTTGAGGAATCACACTTTTAATAACCTCCACATGTGCTTATTAAAGACCAAGTGCCGCTTTACGTTTTTTAGCCGCTGCTGAGATCAGTCGATCAGTTATGATGGCGATGAAAGCCACTGACAGTCCGGCTACCAATCCTCTTCCGGTATCCGCTTTGGTTAGCGCAATGTAAACTTCCTGACCTAAATCCCGCGTACCAACCAATGCTGTGATAACCAACATCGATAACGCAAACATCACGGTCTGATTCACCCCAAGCATTATTTCAGGCCAGGCCAGTCGGAACTGAACTTTTCTCAACAGCTGAAATTTGGTGCAACCAGATGTTTTTGCAGCCTCAACCAAGGCTGGTGAGATCTGCTCAATACCGTATAGGGTGTAGCGTACTGCGGGTGGCAAAGCATAAAGGACCACCGCAACCATTGCTGAAAAATCACCTACCCGAAACAACATGACAACCGGTAGCAGGTAGACGAAACTCGGTAAGGTCTGAAGAGTGTCAATCAGAACCAGTACCGGACGCTTCAATACGGTGAATTGAGAGGCCGCGACACCAATTGTCAAACCGATCAAACTAGCGGTGATGACTGAAATTCCGCACAGATAAACGGTGATCATGGCTTTTGTCCATTGCCCGGTAAGCAGAATAAAACTCGCACAAGCCACCACCAGAATGGCCAATCTGAGACCGCCCAACTGCCATCCGCAGAGTGCTAAAATCAATAAGACACCAGGCCATGGTAAAGCCAATAGAAACAGCTTGATGGGTTTGAGAACATTCAATAACAGAAAAATTTTGATCGCCTCAAGTTCATCGAAAAAATTAACATTGATCCACTTAATCAGATCATTCCAGAATTGACCGGTTGATATTTCTAATGGTTCAGGCCATTGTGCGAAAAAAGGCAGAAAAAAACTGATGACAGTCGTGGCCACCAATATCAGTAGGGCGAGTGTCAGATTTCGATGTCGTTGAGAAAATGTCAGCGTGATTTCAGCGTGCGGTCCTGAACTATTTGATGTCCAAGCCTGGGTGAGGCGATCCAAGACGATAGCAATTAGTGTGATGGCTATACCCGCTTCAAGTCCGTCGCCAATAGCCTGCCGGCGCAGTGAAGCGAGCACATCAAATCCTAGTCCCCCGGCGCCAATCATTGAGGCAATGATGACCATATTGAGTGACAACATGATCACCTGATTGACTCCCACCATCAGTCCAGGCTTGGCGGATGGAATCAAAACTTTCCAAGTCATCTGACGTCGGGTACAACCGGCCATTTTGCCAAATTCCTTGATCTCTTCCGGCACTGTTTTTAACGCAAGGACCGTTACCCGTACCATAGGTGGCATGGCATAGATGACCGTCGCCGCGATCGCCGATACCGGACCGAACCCAAACAGGAACAGAACCGGTACCAAATAGGCAAAAATCGGCACGGTCTGCATCAGATCTAAAATGGGCGTAATGGCGCGTTCAAACCGTTCGTAGCGATAACCTAGAATACCGACTGCAATTCCCAAACAGATACCGATCGGTACGGCAACTGCAATGGAAGAAATGGTAACGGCGGCGCTGGTCCAATGGCCAAATACGGCAAGATAGGTAATACAGAGAAACACCATCAGCGCCAATTTCCAATCTCGAAGACGATAGGCCACCATAGTCAGTACCACCAGCAGACCTAACCATGACACCGGCGGGGTCTGCCACGTATGGCCATCACCAAGTGAAATGGTGAATCCAGACGCGAAAAGTGATCGAATCATCTCGTAAGGAAATTCTATATAGGCCGCAACCGCACGGGTAAATTCTTTGAATGTCCATGGAAAAATGTAGGCTTCGTTATTAACCATGAACTTAAAAAAACTGGTAACACAAAGGCGCACGCTCGTACAGTTGCCTAGTACTTCGATATTCCAAGTGAGTTCTTTTGGCGCTTTGATGGCCCATTGCCATACATCACCACCCAACCAGATGATGCCGACGGCACCCAGTGCAGCCATCCAGGCCAGTGGCCAAGAATAAGTAGACTCAAATCGCATTGTTGAACTAAAGGCAAGTTTCATGATGAGAAAAGAGCGTCATGGGATTGGTTTTTATGGCTATTTGACCAGTACATCAATCACGATTTCACGGTCCAGTTGACCGATAACATTGCCATCTTGATCAACCACATCAAATGGCAGTTCAGATTTGATCACATTCTCTGCCAGATCTTGGATTTTCGTCGTGCTTAAAACTCGTCTCCCTGATTTAGTAGCGCCATTGGGTTTGACCATCACCGTTTCCGCAGTAAACACCTTGGCTCGAGACAGGTCGTTGGTAAATTCCTCGACGTAATCGTCTGCCGGATCAATGACCAACTGTTCTGGTGTACCAATCTGTATGATGGCACCATCTTTCATAATGGCAATTCGATCGGCCAGGCGCACCGCTTCGTTGAAGTCATGGGTGATGAACACAATGGTTTTGTTCAACATGGATTGAATTCTTAAGAATTCATCCTGCATTTCTCTTCGAATGAGTGGATCCAGCGCCGAAAAAGGTTCATCCAAAAACCAGATTTTGGGCTCGACCGAAAGTGAACGGGCGATACCGACACGTTGTTGTTGACCGCCGGATAATTCTCGGGGGTAATAAGATTCACGATCCTGCAAGCCGACCAGTTCAATGACTTCTCGAGCTCTTTTTTCACGTGCGGCGCGACCTATACCTTGGACTTCCAGTGGAAAAGCCACGTTACCCAATACGGTTAAATGCGGCATCAGCGCAAAATGTTGAAAAACCATCCCCATCTTGTGCCGCCGGATCTGAATCATCTGCTGTTCAGATTTTTCAAGCAGATTTTCGCCTTCAAACCTAATTTCGCCGCCGGTCGGTTCAATCAGTCGTGCGAGACACCGAAGCAACGTTGATTTTCCAGAGCCAGAGAGTCCCATGATGACGAAGATCTCACCTTCGGCAACTTCGATATTGACGTCGCAAACTGCGCCAACCAAACCGTTGGCAGATAGTAAATCATCCGTGATCTGGCGGTTGCTGGTGAACAGCTTTTCAGCATTTTTACCGAACAGTTTCCAAATGCCACTGCAGGAGAGAATGGCTTCAGGTACGGATTCCATCAGGTGAGATCGAGGGTAGTATTGCAAATGACAACGCGCCAGTGTCTATTCCAGACCCTGGCGCGTGAAACGATTAAAACTCAATTATTCGATCAGACCCATTACATGGCCATGGTCCAAGCTTTCCAAGTGGATTCATTTTCTTTCAACCACTCGGCAACAACATCCTCGATCGAATGTCCTTCCAAGTCAACTTTAATGATCAAAGCTGCCATGGTGTCATTGTCAATGGTGAAATTACGGATGGCTTGATAGGCTTTGGGCCATTTCTGTTCGCCGCCAGCCCAACCGACCGCTTTGATCCAACCTCTGGGTTTGCCGCAATCGTACGCCATGTTTGGATTGCTCCCCCAAGATGGGTCGTTGTAACATTCGTCGGTATAGCGAGGAAACTCAACCCACTCACCTTCATATTTGGCCGGTGCCCAATGCGGTGCATAGACCCAAGCCAGAATTGGCGCCTGACGTTGGTAAGCCGATTCGATCTCGCCGAACAGTGCCGCATCGGTTCCGGCATGCACGACTTCGTAATTCAGTTGCAAAGATTCGGCACGCTCATCGTCATAGCCGCTCCATGTCACCGGACCACCAAGGTAGCGGCCTTTCGGGTGTGTTTCGGGAGTGGCAAATGCTTCAGCACAGTCATTCAGTGCAGTCCAGTCGGGTAGACCCGGGCATTTTTCTTTCATGTAAAGTGGATACCACCATTCTTCGATGGCATGCATACCGGTTTCACCGAGATCAACTGTATTACCGGTCGCCAGCGAGGCTTCAAGCGCATCTTTACCGGTTGTTTCCCAAATTTCTACCGCAACGTGCAGGTCGCCGGATTCCAACCCGACGAATTGAGCAATGTAGTCAGCAGGCACATACTCTACACTGTAGCCCATTGACTTTAGCATTTCACCAACCAAAGTTGCGGTAATGAACTGACCGGTCCAGTCATGCCAGGTGATTTTGATTGGATCGGTAGACTCCACTTCAGCAGATGTAGACGGAGCATAGGTGAACAATGCCACCGTCGCCGCAAAAATTGTGTTACGGAATATTGTTTTCATTTCAAATGGTCTCCTGATTAGTGACAAATAAGACGGTTAATTCTATGATTATTATTCGAACATTTCACGATATCGTTGCCAATTGGTTTCAAAACGGGTACGATTCATGTTAGTATAGCCAGTGTATCCGGGTTCTTGATCGGGATAGAGATCAGTCATGGAAGCCGCAACGTTGTCACTATCCAAATCAGAAGTCACTTCCTGCACCATTCCCCACATATATTCGCGTAGATTCAAGGCTAGTTTGAATGCAGTCAGTTGCCGCCTGATACTGTCATTGACCCGACCATAATACATTTCGAATAGCTCTGCTTCAGACGCCTCGCTCATGTCTGCATTACAGCTGACGCCGACCAGATCAAACATCGGATGCCCATATCCACCGTAATCCCAGTCGATCAACCAGATTTTGCCATCATCATCAAACATAAAATTCTGTGGCACGGTATCGTTGTGTGTGAAAACCGGTGTGTAGGGTGCCACCGTTGCTTCGATTAAATTGTTCGTGCGGTTAATTCCTGGTAGCAGGTCAGACAGACGCGACTGTTTTTTCAAGCCAATGGCTACATAATTGCGGATGACTTGAAATGGCCAAAAATAGGTCAGTGCGCCACGCACGGAATTTGAACCGCGGTGGAGCCTTTTGAGAGCATCAGTAATTTTCTGTAGATTTTCTGAATTTCCTTGCAAATCTTCCATGCGCAGACATCCGCCTGGGACAAATTCCACAATAGCAAGACCAGGTTCGGCATGGCGAATCTGTGGACTGACGTCAATATCGGCAGCAGCGATCATAGCTGCCTGGACTGAAGTCTGGATAATACCGTGAACCGGAATATCCATTCCGATTCTGGCAACAGCACGACCGTCGCTGTCAGTCACTACAAAACTTCGGTTGCATAATCCGCCAAATAATGGTGTCACCTGAATGTTACCATTCCAGCATTTCAGGCTACGCAGGTAGTCAAAAATTCTGTCGTCATTCCACTTCGGGTCAAAGCTCATTTTGGTTTCATTTAGAAGTAAGCTGTATTGTTTATATTGATGAAAAATAGTTTTCTTGTAAAGACATTTTTCTAACGATCAAACAGATTCTGCAGTCGATCCATGGCTTTCTCAATGGTCTCCATGCCGGTAGCAAAGGATAAGCGAATATATCCATCTCCACCAAATGCACTGCCGGGAACAACGGCGACTTCCGCTTCATTCAAGATGTATCGAGCTAATTCAACATCAGAGTTGACACCATCGGTCGAGTCAATGATGGTTCGACAGTCCGGAAAAGCATAGAACGCGCCATCTCCTGTCAAGCAATTCACGCCAGGTATTTCGTTCAGTCGGGCAACAATAAAGTCATGCCGTTTTTTGAACTGTTCGGTCATCATCGTGATCGAATCCTGCGGTCCGTTCAATGCTTCTACCGCTGCCGCCTGAGCAATGGAGTTGGGGTTTGATGTAGTCTGGGACTGAATTTTGCGCATCGCGGCAGTTAACTCTTCATTGGCAGCTGCAAAGCCAATGCGCCAGCCGGTCATTGCATACGCTTTGGAAACACCATTCACCACAATCGTCCGGTCCTGCAGTTCTGAACAAGCATTGACAATGTTGCAAAATGGCTCATCGGACCACAAAATGTGTTCATAGATGTCGTCGGTTACCACGTACACATGCGGTTGCTCAAGTAGCACTTCTGCCAAGGCAAGCAGTTCTCGTTTGGTGTAGGACACTCCCGTGGGGTTGCATGGACTGTTGAGCATGACTAACCGTGTGCGACTGGTAATGGCCGCGCGCAACTGGTCCGCGTGCAACTTAAAACCCTGCTCAATGTTGGACTTTACAATAACCGGCCGCCCTCCGCAAAGCAATGTCAGGTCAGGATATGAAACCCAGTAAGGTGCGGCAATGATCACTTCATCGCCTTCGTCAATCAATGCGGTCAATACGTTGAACAGGCTCTGTTTGGCGCCGGATGATACGACGATATTCTTTGGCGTATAAGTCAAACCGTTTTCGCGTTGAAACTTATCAGCGATTGCTGATTTCAACTCAGGGGTGCCATCCGCCGGTGTGTATTTGGTCTTGCCATTCTGCATGGCTACGATAGCCGCCTGTTTGATGTTTTCCGGTGTGTCAAAATCCGGTTCCCCGGCCCCTAACCCAATGACGTCGCGACCAGCGGCGCGCAGTTCGCCAGCCAATGTAGATACGGCTATCGTTGCCGATGGTTTTATCGCATTGACGCGCGACGAAAGTCGTATTGCACTCATAGATAGAATGACCTCGTAAGCTTATACTGAACGAATAATAAAAGTAAAACACAATTGAATTTTACGGCATCTACATGTTGATTGTTCTATCCAATTGCGCTGATGTGTTTCAATGAGTATATCCGAGATTTTCCATATTGTTCGCCGCTTAAAATTAAGGTATTACCAAAAACATTCACATACTACTACATACAAAAATTACAAATTTACAAAAAAGTTAAAGTTTATCCACCGGCGGCAACGGTTCGCTGCCGCTGATGAAATTGTGCTTCATAATCGTTCGGACTTAGGTGACCCAGCGCGGAATGCAGCCGCTCCAAATGGTAACACCGATCGATGTAATCATACCACTTCGTGCGCATCGACTCAAAACTCTCCAACGCCCCACCGACCGGCAACTCGCGCTGGATGGTTGTAAACACTGACTCCGCCGCCGCATTGTCATAACTGTTCCCAATCCGACCCACCGACTGCTCAATACCCTGCTGCTCGCAGTACGACCGATAACGGTCACTGAGGTATTGCACGCCCCGATCCGAATGATGAATCACACCTGCTACCGGACGATAACTGCCTGCCTGCCGCAACGCCTGCAGCATCAACTCGGTATCGTGGCTGCGACTGAAACTGCGACCGATGATGCGCCGCGAACCGGCGTCCATCACCACTGTCAGATAGCCAAAACCCTCGGTCACCCGAATGTAGGTCGAGTCCGCCACCCACCACTGGTCCGGCTGCGACCGATGGAAATCTCGACACACCCGAGATCCGCCGGGGCAAAGGCATCACCCGACCGCGTGGTGAACACTTTGCGCCGCCACGTGCGATCCGCCAGACCACACGCCCGCATCAGCCGGGTCACCCGCCGTAAGCCCTGCCCCGGCCACTCATGCCGTAACTGTGCCGCCACCCGCCGAACACCATCACGACCGCCAGAATCTGCATGCACGGTGCGAATCCGCTGCGTCAGATGCTCGTCCTCAACCCGGCGTGCCGAAGACTGCTTCGCCCGCCATTGGTAAAACGCGCGCCGACAGACCTGTAATACTCGACACATCGCGGTCACTGTGAATCCGGCCTGATTCTCCAGCATGAGTTGATACACGACTACCTGCTCAGCTCGACTGCGTGCCCCTTTTTCGCGAACCAGACTGCTACTTTTCCAGGATGTCCCGATCCTCCTGCAACTGCTGATTTTCTTGCCTCAGGCGACGATTCTCCTCTCGCAAGTCCGCGTCACTACCGTTGGTTTCCAACAGCGCCCGCTTCCACTGGTGCAGCGTCTGCACCGACGGCTCATGCTCGCGGGCCAACTGCAACACCGGCACCCTGGCACGCAACCGCTCCTCAATCATCTTGCCGGAACTCGGCTGTATAGCGTTTCTTTTTCATGGCATGTTACCTCCTCACTTTTTAGTTTATCATGTGTGACCCAAAGTGAATACATTCCAAGTGAAAATCGCTAGATTTATTTTCAATTCGGAATAAATACCATGACCATGAATGCACCGGGAAAGCACTTTCGCGTTACTGCTGGCGTCGCACCGGAACGAAATGACAGCATTGCAAGTGAAAGAATACGGTGATGCGACTGAATAAAGTGAAGATTGGAGATTATGTTCGTCCGGTGGGTATCATTCCCAATGACAACGGCAGCAAGGTGCGTTTTATGGGTACCGCATTCGGGGCGCAGAGACCCGGACTCGTGGTGACGGCGAAGCACGTTGTTGGTAACACGCCCTTGGATCGCATCTACCTTGAAAGCAAGGGGAAGAGGCTTCAAAAGCCGTGCGAAGTCCGATGTCATCCGTCTGAGGACATCGCCGTCCTGAACTTCGCCAACAAGGATGTCACGTCATTTTTCACTATTGCCTCACCACCTGACGCCATGGAAGATTTTTACCTGGGAACCGATGTTCAGTCCTATGGTTATCCTTCCAAAGTGGAAGGTCCTTGCTCGGTTTCATTGGAACCGAGCTTGATAAAGGGAAGCATGCAACGCATGGTTGGCAATGAATATGAATTCAGTTTTCCGGTTTACGAGGGTCAAAGTGGATCACCGGTACTTCTGGTTGATGACGTCGAAAAGGTGATGGCCATGCTTGTCCGAAATGTTGATCAGGAAAGACCCATTGACTGGTCTAGGGATACGGGTCCAGACGACCTCCCTTTAAGAACGACCAGCAGGATTGTCAGTTACGGCTTCGGCTTGGCCTTATGGCGTTTCAGGGACTGGATTCAAGCGGGTGAAGATTCAGCTTGACCCCAAGTGCAGGTCCTCAATCTGTTCCACCACGCGGTGGCATCGCTGACGCCGGCTGTTCAAGACCGCGCACGCGACCACCTTGGTGTACCGGGGTCGAAGGCTTGGGGAACGCCACCTGACCGCGCCGCTCCAACTCATTGAGCGCCGACTGGCAACTGCTGGTGCGACAACGACCGCGGGCATCAACAACCCCAAACTCTCCTGACACACCCGGCGGGTCACCGCCAAACGGCTGTTGAACTGCTCTTGGGCCAACAATGAGATCAGCCGTCGCAGGCTCGCCGGCTGTTTCAGCGTGGCTAGTATGGACTGTGTCGCAAACATAAAACATAGCATACATCCTGTTTTTTTGTTTTGTTAAGCTCTATTTGTGTGCAAATGGTAGGTCATGCCTAGACGATGAATGTTCCGTCGACAAGCTGACGAAAGCGCCGAGGTATTCGGGTTGGACAGTGGCAAATAGTGGCCCGTATTGATTGGACAGTAAAATCTTGGAAAAACCATGGAACCATGGCGTTCAGAGATAATAAATGAATGAAAATAAAAAATAATACAGAAATACTGATGGACTGAAATGAAGACCAATCGGTAGTCAAGTCAGGAATTCTAAATCAAGACCATGGATTTTTAATCAGTGGAGGTTTTCATGTCGGTATATATTTGAAGTGAATTTTGGAGTGACCATAAGCGACGATAACATTAGGCAGCGATTGCATTTAGGCGAGGATAGTGTCTGGGAAATTAAGCAACTGGTCTTCAATGGTGACCGCCTGAAGAGTTCGAGTCGAGATGACCTAGCGGACGAGATGGCTGCCTTTGCTAATGCAAATGGTGGCTTTCTTCTTTGCGGCATCGCTGATGATGGTCATATTCAGGGAATGACCTCAAAACAGATGGTAGCAGTCAGTAACCTGTTGGTTGAGTTAAGCAGGGATGCAATCAAACCGGCACTCACCATAGAAGTTCATCACCGGGAACTTGATGGGAAGAAGTTTGTACTCGCCAAAGTGCCACGCGGCGACACTGTTCACGAACGAGATGGGCGAGCATTTGTCCGCGTCGGTCCAACCAAACGACCGTTGGGTGACGATGAGCGTCTGAGACTTGCACAGAAACGTGGACAAAACCGCTATCTGTGGTTCGACCAACAAATCGTACCCAATACAGGTTTCAATACGCTTGATGAGAGATTGTGGGAACCTTTGCTTAGCGTGGCTGGTGCACGCAACCCTCGGAAAGGATTGTTGAATCTGGGAATTTTAGCCGAAGATGAATTTGAAGTAGAGCGTGCGACGGTTGCAGGAGTACTGTTTTGTACCAAATCACCGCAAGAGTGGTTACCTCAAGCTGAGATTATTGCAACCTACTATCGCGGGGAAAACCGTGCATCTGAGCAATTGGATGCACAGAAAATAGGAGGTCCACTTCCTCTTCAGATAGAAGAGGCTGTGAAGTTCGTAATACGGAATATGCGTGTTGCTGCGCGCAAGTTACCAGCGCGAGAAGACATGCCACAATATAGCAGTAAGGCTATATTCGAAGCGGTAGTTAATGCTGTTGTCCATCGTGATTACTCCATGTCTAAACGCCGAATTCGACTGTCAATGTTCAAAGGACGACTTGAGATAGACTCACCTGGAGACCTTCCCAGTGGAATGACCATTGAAGGTATGGAAACAAGTCAAGTAACACGCAATGAAGTTATCGCTTCCATTTTTGGACGAATGCTTGTTGACGACATCCCCGGAGCAAGTACTCGTCGATATTTCATGGAGCTTCGAGGAGATGGCGTGTCCGTCATCAAGCGGGAGACTCAGAAAGTTGTAGGTGGTCTACCCCAGTACAAAGTCAATGATAAGAGCAATCTCGTGCTGAGTATTCCAGCGGCTAATCTTGTGTTGAGTCCCGCAGACTCCACAGTAACAATACACTCAGGCGGAATACCTCTTTCAGGCGTTGATGTTTTAGCACTTTTTCCCAACAGTACTTGGCAACGAGCGACAACCGAGGAAGGAGGGGAGGCAACTCTTAATTTATACACAACGCATCTTCCGATGATTGTCTTTGCTGCGACACCGGGATATAGCGGCGGAGTGAAACACGGATGGCTACCGAATCAGGGTGGTCTACTTATGGAACTGAACAGTCTTTCGCCTGGAGGTGCCGCAATCTTTCCTATTTCTGACGGACATCTACCTGGGTTACACGGACGACTCAACCCGATACGGGACACCTACGACCGAACCTATATGTATGCCGATAATATTGCCATAGAGGAGGGCCGTCAACAACCGGTAATCTTCCGTTTGAGTAAACAACTGAAACTGACGGATGCGTATGGTTACGAGTTATACGTAACCGTTATCGACATCGTTGGTCGTTCCGTTTTGGTGGAGTATCGAAGAGATATTGATCCCGATTCTTCGCAATGAATATGAATGGTGAATCATACATATCCTACCTAAAGGTGATGCCTGACAGTCATACGAATGGCTATATTGGCCCCGCTGAATGACATCTCAAATTGATAATATTCTTCGTGGCGAACACCAGTGCGACGAGCACAGTCTCAACTCATCCTTCATTTCGATTAAAACATCATAAAATCATATATCCTGTCGAATATATTGTCTATCACGAGTTATTGGACATTGATTCTCAACTAAATTTAAAATCAGAATCGTGGATTTCGACGACCTTGAACTTTATTAGTCGGCTCATTCAGCGATCATCAAATTCCGATGCTTTCGTTGCCATATTCAGTTCAATGGATATGTCATTCGGAATAATACACTCAAGACCCAATCAAATAGTTCAAAGTGGGAGAATTTAGACTCGTAGCGGATTACCAGCCAGCTGGCGACCAACCCGAGGCCATTCGTAAGCTCGTCGAAGGCGTCGAAAGCGGGAAGTCTTATCAGACTCTGCTGGGTGCCACCGGTACCGGTAAAACGTTCACCATGGCCAATGTCATTCAGGAAACTGGCCGCCCGACGCTCGTCATGGCGCATAACAAAACACTGGCGGCGCAACTTTATTCTGAATTGCGAGACTTTTTTCCGGCCAATGCAGTTGAGTACTTTGTCTCGTACTATGATTACTATCAGCCTGAGGCGTATGTACCGAGTTCAGACACCTACATTGAAAAAGATGCGTCAATCAACGATCACATTGATCAAATGCGATTATCGGCAACCAATGCACTGTTAATGCGCAACGACACCATTATCGTCGCAACTGTCTCTGCTATTTTCGGTTTGGGCAACCCGAATGAATACAACAGAATGATTCTACATCTTCGAGTCGGTGCAACGGTAGACCAGCGTGTTATACTCCGACGATTGGCGGAGCTGCAGTACAACCGTAACGACACGGAACTGAAAAGAGGCACCTTCCGAGTGAGAGGTGATGTACTTGACATTCACCCGTCGGATTCCGCAAAATCGGCGATACGTGTTGAATTATTCGGCGACGAAATTGAACGTCTTTCGTTATTCGACCCGTTGACCGGGGAGTTGTTGGATTCAGTTGTTCGCTACACTATTTTTCCAAAAACACATTATGTGACTGCAGAAGACACGCTAAAGAAAGCAGTCGACCGAATTGACCTGGAATTACAGAACCGACTGCAGGATTTAACTCAGCAGAACAAATTGGTTGAGGCTCAGCGCCTAGCACAGCGAACCCACTACGATATTGAAATGATCAAGGAACTTGGTTACTGTGCCGGTATTGAGAACTATTCATTACACCTGTCAGAACGAGACACCGGAGACGCCCCGGACACTCTGATCGACTACCTGCCCAAGGGGTCTTTAGTGTTCATTGATGAGAGTCACGTTACAGTACCTCAGTTGCGGGCGATGTATCGTGGCGACCGTTCTCGAAAAGAAACTTTAGTGGAGTTCGGTTTCCGCTTGCCTTCGGCAATGGACAACCGTCCGCTACGATTCGATGAATTTGAACAACGCGTGAATCAGATTGTTTTCATGTCTGCAACGCCCGGTCCTTACGAAGCTGAAAAATCACCAGAATTTGTTGACCAGGTGGTGCGTCCGACCGGCCTAGTTGATCCCATCATTGACATCCGGCCAGCCGGTACTCAAGTTGATGATCTGCTCTCTGAAATTCAAAAACGGGTGCTAGTCAAAGAACGAGTGCTTGTAACAACATTAACAAAGCGCATGGCGGAAGATTTAACAGACTACCTGAGTGAGCATTCGGTTCGAGTTCGGTACCTACATTCCGATATTGACACGGTCGAGCGCGTCGAAATTCTACGCGACTTGCGCGCCGGCGTTTTTGACGTGCTAGTCGGCATCAATCTAC
The DNA here is from genome assembly GCA_965116205.1 of Arenicellales bacterium. Classification (GTDB taxonomy): domain Bacteria; phylum Pseudomonadota; class Gammaproteobacteria; order Arenicellales; family JAJDZL01; genus JAJDZL01. The sequence goes on from OZ220493.1 coordinate 2,673,707, forward strand.
TGCGAGAAGGATTGGACCTTCCTGAGGTTTCATTGGTTGCTGTGCTAGATGCTGACAAGGAAGGATTTCTACGTTCCGCGTCATCTTTGATTCAAACGATCGGCCGTGCTGCAAGAAATGTGAATGGCAAAGCAATTCTTTATGCTGATGAGATTACCCGATCGATGCGCAAAGCCATTGATGAAACCAACCGCCGGCGGGAAAAACAACTACATCATAATGAAGTACATGGCATTTTGCCGGAAACCATCGAAAAAGAAGTCAAGGACATGATTGACGGGGTGCAGGCGCGAGGTTTACGGAAGAAACGAAAGACCTCACACGCACAAGATTTCACCTCGGAATCAGATAGTACTCTGATTCACGTCAATCTGGACGATCAAATGCAGGTGTCTCGAGAACTGAAAAAACTAGAGCGAAAAATGCAAAAACATGCCGCTAATCTTGAGTTTGAACACGCAGCACGGCTACGAGACCAGATTAAAGAACTCAAAGATTTGGTTTTTCTGAGTACGTCTGCATAAGTTGAACCAATTTTCACCGCTGCAAAATTTAAATTGAACAGACCTCCCAATAGATTGCATGCGAGAAAAATGTAGCGATTTATGTTATATTTTCACTCTGGAATTTGGCTGGTATCGAATTCATTGACCAATGAATCTGACAGAAGGGCGCATAGCTCAGGGGGAGAGCACTTGCTTGACATGCAAGAGGTCCCTGGTTCAATCCCAGGTGCGCCCACCATTCTCAGTTGGTTGAGCCAATAAATGAAATTTAGTTCGTTTGAGTGAATGAAAAGACCACGTGTACGAAGCAATTGATGGTGCTTGATTGAGTTGAATCGCTGAGTTCATGATTGGAATGAATCAGAATGAACGAGGAAGAACGAGAAGCATGGCTTCGAAAAAAGAAACGGCAGGATATGATTTTGGGGGTTGTGGGTTGGATTTGGATAGGATTCTGCATTTGGGTGTTTTTTTCAAATAATGAAATGAACTCAATGCCCTGAAATCTACACTAAACTCAAGGCTCTATTCCAAAATCGTGCGCGTGTACATAAAATCAGATACTTGGAAATCAGTAAATATCACTTTATTTCAAAGCTATACAGCTGTTGATGTTCTCTGCGCATACAATTGTAGAATAGAGCCAAACTCAAAGTCTAAAATAGATCATTTTCAGTACAAATCGCCAATATAAGAAGTCGTGGCACGAGTTGGTTATCGATCTGTGTTCACCTCAGCTGTGCCTCTGGCAGTTGGCCATGAAACTCGGTGCCTTATCTACACAGGTTGCGAAATTCGATTTGAAAACGTAACCGATCAATTTCAACTTTCCCAGACGAGTATTTGCCATAGAGCACTGGCGATTTAGACCTGAAAATGTCACAAAGTCAGACATTTTTTCTACTGTAGCCATAAATTCCGTCAAGAACGGCCATCATACAATAACACTACGGATCATTAATCTGACATGGGATATGTTTAATTGATTTTAAGTTCTACTCCAATCAACCGGAAAATGTTGTTTTACGAAGAGTCAATCTTTAGCAACACTTGGCATGATGAAGGCAGTGTAACGGTAATGTCAGTATGACTCATCAATGCAATACCAAAACAAAACGTTCGAATCCGGTGGAATGTGAGCAAAATAGCTGACATACTACCATTGATTGGCGTTGACTCGACTGTATCACACCATATAATTAGACATCTTCTTTTGGTTCGTCGACAAGGTTGACCGGCGGCCAGTACCAATCCACATTGAGTATTTTCGACGATTGTTATGCTGACTGTTTCATTGCCAGACGGTTCAACAAAAGAGTATGCCGCCAGCGTGACCATTGACGCGGTTGCTGCAGACATCGGTACAGGTCTAAGTAAAGCAGCTGTCGCCGGGCAGTTCAATGGACAGTTGCGCGATACTTCTCATTCCATTGATGAATCGGGCAGTCTACGTATCATCACAGGAAAAGATGATGCCGGTCTGGAAGTCATCCGCCACTCGTGCGCGCATTTATTGGCACAGGCAGTGAAACGATTATTTCCAAGCGCGCAGGTAACCATCGGTCCGGTGATCGAAGACGGCTTCTATTACGATTTTGCCTATCCACCCGGGTTTACCGAGAGCGACCTGGCGCGTATCGAAGAATGCATGCGAGTTATAGTTGCTGAAAATCTGGCGGTGACCCGAGAAATAGTGAGTCGAGATGAAGCCATCTCACTGTTTCGTGGCATGGGTGAACAATACAAAGCTCAAATTATCGAACAGCTAGACTCCAATGAAACGCTCTCTCTTTACCGACAGGGTGAATTTGTCGATCTTTGCCGGGGTCCGCATGTTCCCAATACCGGATTTCTCAAAGCCTTTAAATTGACCAAGCTGGCTGGTGCATACTGGCGCGGCGATTCAGACAACGAAATGCTCCAACGTATTTATGGCACCGCCTGGGCAAATCAAGCTCAACTGCAGGAGCATCTTGACCACTTGGAGCAGGCGAAGGCGCGTGACCACCGACGCTTGGGCGCTGAGTTAGATCTTTTTCATTTTCAGGAAGAGGCACCGGGCATGGTGTTCTGGCACGAAAAAGGGTGGATTCTGTACCGCTTGGTTGAATCTTATATTCGTCAACTACTTAGGGAATATGACTACCTTGAAGTCCATACACCACAACTGATCGATCGATCTTTGTGGGAAAAGTCAGGACATTGGGAAACTTTTAAAGAAAATATGTTCACCACTGAAATCGAACAGCGCGCTTATGCTCTCAAACCCATGAACTGTCCTGGTCATGTCCAGGTCTTCAATCAAGGTCTGCGAAGCTATCGAAATCTACCACTGAGAATAGCTGAATTTGGCATCGTACATCGTTACGAACCATCCGGCACCTTACATGGATTGATGCGAGTTAGACGATTCACCCAAGATGATGCGCATGTCTTTTGTACGGAGGAACAGATCAAGCCCGAAGTGGACACCTTAATCGAAATCGCCATGCGTCTTTACAATCATTTCGGATTTAAAGAGATAGAAGTTGGACTGTCGACTCGCCCGGCAAAGCGGGTCGGCGCGGATGCGTTGTGGGACAAAGCAGAGTGTGCCCTCGAGATGGTGCTCCAGGAACGCCAGATGAAGTTTCAGACCTACGCTGGTGACGGTGCGTTTTACGGCCCGAAAATTGATTTCGTGCTGAAAGACTGCCTTGGTCGGAAATGGCAGTGTGGCACCATTCAACTGGATTTTTCCATGCCCGGTCGATTGGATGCCAAATATGTGGATGCCGACGGCACCAAAAAGCCCCCGGTAATGATTCACCGGGCGATACTGGGTTCTTTGGAAAGATTCATCGGCATACTCATTGAGGAATATGCCGGCCGGTTTCCAGCTTGGTTGGCGCCAATACAGGCCATCATCATGAATATTTCTGCATCACAGCATGAATATTCACTTAAAATAAAGGAACTCATAAAAAAAGCCGGTGTTCGCGTGGAAGTGGATTTGCGAAATGAGAAGATTGGTTTTAAAATTAGAGAACAGACGCTTCAGAAAATTCCCTATCTGTTAATTGTGGGAGACCGTGAAGTGGAAAATGATACCGTTTCGGTGCGAACTCAGGATGGTAAAAATCTGGGTACCCATACGATTGACGCAATCATTGCCTTGATCAAGCTGGGTCGCGCGACCGAAACACCAATATTGGAGGACTAAGTACGGCTACTGAAAAATTACATCGGATCAATTCATATATTGATGCCGAGCAAGTTCGTTTGGTTAACGAGGATGGCAAACAGGTTGGTGTAGTCAGTTTACAGAAAGCACTGGAATTTGCCGATGACGCGATGCTTGACCTGGTTGAAATCGCGCCGAGTGCCGACCCGCCGGTCTGTCGCGTGATGGATTATGGAAAGTACCGCTACGCGGCGAGTAAAAAGCAGCATAATGCCAAACGAAAACAGAAACAGATTATCGTTAAGGAGGTCAAATTTCGACCGGGAACTGATGTGGGCGACTATGACGTTAAGTTGGGGCACTTGAAGAAATTTCTCGGTTCCGGCAATAAAGCCAAAGTCACTTTACGTTTCCGTGGCCGGGAAATGAACCATCCTGAGTTGGGTCTGAGCATGCTCAGCCGGGTTGAACAGGACCTTGCCGATATCTCAGTGGTTGAACAGGAACCTGTAATGGAAGGCCGGCAAATGGTTATGCTGTTAGCCCCTCATAAGACATTAAATAGTTAATACACCTAGGACATCTTAGCAAGTCATGCCTAAAATGAAAACCAAGAGAAGCGCCGCCAAACGCTTCAGAGCAACGGGATCCGGCAAGTTGAGACGCGGACACTCCCATGCATCGCATATCCTGACCAAGAAATCGACCAAACGAAAACGAGGATTGAGAAAATCAACTTTGGTACATGCCGCGGATGTTCAGCAAGTCCGCAACATGTTACCCTATGCTTAATTGAAGAGAACTGACCATGCCAAGAGTTAAACGAAGCGTTGTTGCCCGTGGCCGGCACAAAAAAGTGCTGAGACAGGCCAAAGGGTATCGTGGTGCACGCAAGAACGTCTATCGAGTTGCCAAACAGGCGGTAACTAAAGCCGGGCAATACGCCTACCGCGACCGCCGGCGGAAAAAACGGGATTTCAGATCACTGTGGATCATGCGCATCAACGCAGCAGCACGCGCCTGTGGATTAACGTACAGTACATTCATTCGCGGACTTAAACTCGCTGATGTTGAACTTGATCGAAAATCGTTAGCTGCCATTGCAGTCCACGATCAAGACACTTTCTCACTGCTGGCAGAACAAGCCAAATCTCACCTAAATCAGTAGCGAATACAGCTTATTCGCAACCTGATACCACCTGTCATATAGACAGACTTCGGTGCAGTTGAGGCGGCCATGAGTGAAATGCAACTTCTTGCAGAACTCGACAAGATTGTTGCGCAGGCGCAGACTGAAATTGCTAACGCGGGGAGCAAAGATGAAATCGAATGCCTGCGCGTTCGCTATCTAGGTAAAAAAAGCCCCGTCGCGAAACTACTGAAATCAATTGGTGGTCTGCCTGCTGAAGAGCGACCCACTGCGGGACAGCAAATTATTGCCGCTAAAAACTCTCTGGAAACTGCGCTCAAAGCAAAGCGCGCCGCCCAGCAGCAACTGGATCAGGTCCAGCGGCTAGAAACTGAACGCATTGATGTGACTTTGCCTGGCCGCCGAACCTTACGTGGCGGTCCGCATCCTTTGACTCGAACCTTAACGCGCATGCAGGAAATATTTCTGAACATTGGATTCGATATCGCGGTTGGCCCAGAAATCGAAGATGACTATCATAACTTTGAGGCACTGAATATACCCGCTAATCACCCGGCGCGGGCCATGCAGGATACCTTCTATTTTGGCGACGGCAGACTGTTGCGCACCCATACTTCCCCCGTACAGATCCGCTACATGAAAACTCATGAGCCACCGATTCGGGTAGTGGCTCCCGGACGTGTTTATCGTTGTGATTCTGACGTTACGCATACTCCGATGTTTCATCAGCTCGAGGGGCTGGTGATCGATGAATCAACAACCTTTGCCGACCTAAAAGGGGTTCTTGAATATTTCGTCACTGAGTTTTTCGAGACTGCACACCCGTTGCGCTTTCGGCCGTCTTATTTTCCGTTTACTGAGCCTTCAGCTGAAGTTGATATTCGCTGTGTTTTCTGTCATGGTAAAGGTTGTAAAGTCTGCAAGCAAAGTGGTTGGATTGAGGTGCTCGGTTGCGGAATGGTGCATCCGGCGCTATATGCCGACGTCGGTATTGATAGTGAATGCCATCTCGGCTATGCCTTTGGGATGGGAGTAGAACGCCTTACCATGCTGCGTTATGGTGTCAATGATTTACGAATGTTTTTTCGCAATGATCTTGACATGCTCACACAATTCCGATAGATGGTGTTGATTGGTCATGTTAGTCAATACTGAATGGTTAAAGGAATGGGTTGCGTTTGATTGGGTATTAGACGAAACTGCCAACCGATTGACAATGGCCGGATTGGAAATTGATGCCATTGACCCGGTCCAACCTTTCGCCGACGAACTGGTCATTGGACAGATCAACGCGGTCGAGCCACACGCTGAAGTCGAGCAAATTTCAATCTGCCGAGTTGATGTGGGGCAGAGTAGTGAACTGCAGGTGGTGTGTGGCGCAGCGAATGTCAAGCCAGGTCGGAAATATCCAGTTGCACTACCAGGTGCTACTGTCGGTGGAAAGACAATTGGTGTTGCAGAACTTTATTCACTTAAATCTGAAGCCATGCTCTGTTCAGAAGCGGATCTTGGACTGATTGATTCAGCCAGTGAATTAATGGAACTCGACGCGGACGCGCCGGTCGGTGAATCGCTCAATGTCTACTTGAAAACCGATGATCAAGTGATGCATGTGGAACTGACACCCAATCGAGCTGACTGTCTGAGCATTCGGGGTGTCGCCAGAGAAATTGCAATCCTCGCGCAAACTGATCTGGTTGACCAAAACAGTCCAGTTGTCGTGGCGCAGACCAACCGCAATATTCCAGTTGATGTCAAAGTTCCCGAAGATTGTCCGGTATTCTGCAATCGAGTGATCGACGGTATTCAGGTGGATGCGAAGACTCCGGACTGGATGCAACGTCGATTGCATCGCCTTGGCCTGCGTAGCATTCATCCTATTGTTGATGTTACCAACTATGTCATGCTGGAGTTAGGACAACCCATGCATGCTTTTGATACCGACGTTATCGACGCCGCTGAAATCATTGTTCGACACTCCATACCCGGTGAAAAGTTGGTACTTCTCGATGGTGAAGAATTGGATTTGGGGGCGACAACGCTATTGATTAGTGATCGTAACGGACCACTCGCACTCGCCGGGGTGATGGGTGGTGGCACCAGTGGCATCAGTCAGCAAACCACAAGTATTATGCTGGAAGCTGCTTTTTTCTCACCACGAGCTATTCGTCGGTCGGTGGCAAGGTTTGGCTTAAACTCTGACGCATCTCATCGTTTCGAAAGAGGTGTCGACCCCGAGGGCCAAAGAGCGGCAATTGAACGGGCGACCGAATTGATTTTAGAAATAGCTGGTGGTATTCCCGGTCCCACCCAGGAAATCAGGCTGGAATCGTACATTGATTATAGTCCCCCATGCTATGTCCGGCATGCGCGAGTCAACCGGGTACTGGGGATAGAGATTAAGCGTCATCGTGTTGAGTCAATATTGTCAGCCATCAATGCTTCAGTAAGTACTCATGACGAAGGTTGGTTGGTTACTCCACCGGCCTATCGGTTCGATTTATCTGCTGAACACGATCAGATTGAAGAGGTGGCTCGCATTTATGGTTATGATCAAGTGCCAAGTCGAATGCATTTCAACCTCGGGATTCATCGTAATCTGAGTGAAAAAGTTGTCTCGCAAGAATCCATTCGCAGTTCTTTGCACGCCCTAGGATATCAGGAAGCCATCACCTACAGCTTTGTTGACCCTAAAGTACAGAAAAAAATCCATCCCAGTTCACCAACCCTACCACTTGCCAATCCCATTGCTGAAAATCTGTCAGTGATGCGAGTGAGTCTCTGGCCGGGTCTGCTCGACGCTTTTTTGGAAAATTATCGACGTAGTCAAGACAGTATTCGACTCTATGAAATCGGTAGAGTGTTTCAACCGACCGGAGAGACTGACATGTTAGGCGGACTGAGTTATGGCAATGCTGCACCGACTCAGTGGGGCATTGAGGCACGGCCGGTTGATTATTATGATATTAAAGGCGATCTCGAACAGTTGTTTCAACTGCCTGGAAAAACGGTGGATTTAGCATTTCGAGTTGAGACGATTCACGGACTGCATCCCGGTCGTTCAGCCGGAGTATACGTGAATGGTCGACGGGTGGGCACAATTGGTGAACTGAATATGGATGTCCTTGATGAAGTAAATTCGAGTAATAGAATTTATGTATTTGAAATAGAATTTGATATACTATCACATCGGAATGTTCCAGAATACACTCCAATTTCACGATATCCGGCGGTTGCCAGAGATTTATCGCTGGTGATTCCAACCGACCAGTCGGTCGCCGAACTGACGAATACCATTCGACAATCGGCCGGAAAATTATTGGAAACGGTGACGCTATTTGATGTATATTTTAATTTTGATGTGGCAAATCGTTTTAAGAGCGTGGCTTATCGTCTGTCATTTCGGTCACACACGCGAACTTTGACAGATCTTGAAGTAGAAACTGCCATTCAGAATATACTCTACCAGTCACATCGAAAATACCAAGCCAAGTTGAGGGAATAAGCGAGCAATGAACAAACCTCCTGTTGTCAAAACTGACCTAATTAACGCGATCAATAGTCGGCTAGGATTGAATCAGCGTGAATCGAAAGATTTTGTCGACAATTTTTTTGAAGAAATTCGTTGTGAGCTTGAACGTGGCAAAGATGTCAAATTGTCAGGCTTCGGACGATTTATGTTGCGACGTAAACCACCTCGCCCGGGGCGCAATCCTAAAACTGGTGTCGATGTGATCATCAAAGAACGCACAGTAGTGACTTTTCGAGCAAGCAATATGCTGCGCGCAAGAACCGTCGATTACAATCCATCTGATGATGAGATTTGAAACTGCCTCACTAATTTCGGATTGACGGATGCAGGACATCACGACGGGCGAGGCACCACAGATTCCAAACAAAAGGTACTTTACCATTGGTGAAGTCAGCCAGTTATTTTCGATTGAACCTCATGTTCTACGGTACTGGGAACAAGAATTTCCGGAGTTGGCGCCGGTTCGTCGGCGCGGCAAACGTCGTTACTACACCCGTCAGGAGGTAGACTTGATCAGTAAAATCATCTACCTGCTTTACCGTATGGAGTTTACCATAAGTGGGGCGCGTAAGCAGTTGAATCAATTAAAAAAAAAGAAAACCAAGAATAAGTCGGAGTCACCGCCGGAAATGCAAGAAGTCATTGCCGGATTGAACAAAGCACTGGAAGTTCTGTCGTCCGATAACTGAGCTTGATTCGGGGCGTGGCGCAGCCTGGTAGCGTGCTTGCATGGGGCGCAAGAGGTCGGAGGTTCAAATCCTCTCGCCCCGACCAACATTATTTTCTGCCATACGCATGCTAAGCAATCGCCGAGGTGTTTTTGATGTCAGTTACAACTGTCAATTCCTGGAACGATTTCGATCTTTTGAAGCACGTGATTGTGGGGCGTGCCGATCACTGTTGTATTCCCGGATTCGAACCGGCGCTAGAGGCAAAAATTGAACGCACCAGTGACATGTGGGGTAAGTGGGGCCCACGCCCGTTGGAATCAGTCGAAAAAGCCAACGAAGAACTAGACTACTTTGCCCATGTGCTTGAATCTTTAGGGGTAAGGGTAGACCGACCGACGCCTATTCAATGGAATCAATCGGCCATTACGCCGGATTTTAGAGTGCCGACCCTTTTCGGATGCATGCCACCGCGTGATGTGCTACTCACGGTGGGCCATGAAATTCTAACTGCGGCGATGATGATGCGATGTCGTTACTGGGAGTATCTTGCTTACCATCCGCTCATGAATCAATATTTCGATGAGGATCCTAATTTTCGATGGGAACAGGCGCCGCGTCCCCGTTTGACCGATGCCGCCTATCAATTGGGTTATTTTGATGGATTGACATCCGAAATACTCGAAAAAAGGGTACAGGAGTTGGATTTTGTCACCACCGAACATGAGCCGCTATTCGATGCGGCGGACGTATTGCGGTTAGGTAAAGATCTGTTCTGCCAGCATGGGTTGACGACCAACCGACGCGCCGCGCAATGGTTACAACGTCATTTTCCAGACCATCGAGTTCACTGTGTCAATTTTCCAGATGATACCAATCCGATTCACATTGATGCAACCTTTGTTCCAGTACGGCCGGGATTGATTCTCAACAACCCCATGCGACCGTTGCCAACTGAACAAAGTAAAATATTCGCGACCAATGGATGGGAAATTGTCGACGCAGCATGGCCAGCTCACGATCGCCCACCGCCACTCTGTTATTCGAGTGTTTGGCTGTCCATGAACGTTCTGATTGTTGATCACAAGACGGTCTGTGTTGAAGCGACTGAAACCAATCAACTGGAGCAACTTGATGCATTGGGTTTCGAAGTCATCCCCATTCCATTTCGAAATGCCTATTCGTTTGGTGGCGGCTTACACTGTGCGACGGCAGACGTGCAGCGGCAGGGTGAATGTGAAGACTACTTTCCAAAGCAGATACCCGGCACCCAAGTCATACCGTTCAATTAATTCTGCCGGTATCGCAATGGAAGGTCAGCGAAGTGGTTACGCTCCATCAGTGGTATGAACGAGTATTAAAATTGGCGTCGCATCGTCATGCGCCCATGTATCTGGCTGGCGTCAGTTTTACCGAATCCGTGATTTTGCCCATTCCGCCAGATTTGCTATTGATACCAATGGCACTGGCAAAAAAATCAAAAGCTTGGCATTATGCCTTACTGACTACGGTTGCCTCCGTATTGGGTGGAGTTGTCGGGTATTTGATTGGCATGTTCCTGTATGATGCAGTGGGGCGCGCTTTGGTTGAGTTCTATGGTCTGGAAGCTTATTTTGATTCACTGGCTGATTGGTATGACGTCTACGGTATCTGGGTTGTACTGGTATCCGGGTTTTTACCGATTCCGTACAAAGTTTTCACCATCGCCTCAGGGGTCTTTGCGATGGCGATCGTTCCTTTTCTAGTGGGGTCGGTGATTGGCAGAGCGACGCGGTTCTTTGCGGTGTCGGCCATTTGTTTCCTATTTGGTGACGTGGTTTATGGCATGATGAAAAAGTACTCTGGACCGGTGGTTTCGATTTTGACTGTTCTATTGGTTGTTGCTTTTGTTTATTGGACCATTGAATAGTATTTTACGTTTCTTCACCATCGTCTCTTGCACGTTGGTGATGGGTGCGTGTGAAGCACCATCACCTTCACCTATCAGTGTCATTGAGGCCATTCCAACCGCACGCCCGGAACCTGTTACTACATATAAGGGACGTACCGCTCTTGCCAAAGAGGGTGATAATCTATATTCCATAGCTTTTGAAGCCGGATTTGATGCCGCTGACGTGGCAAGGTGGAATAACCTTGATCTAGAAGATGTCATTTTAGTCGGGCAGGAAGTCAGACTCTATCCGCAGCCAGATGGTGAATCACAGCCTCGCGACCAGTCGCCATCGGTAACTGAACCGATTGTCAATCCAGAAGTGGCGTCCGTACCGGCAAAAAAGCCGGTAATCCCTACAAAAAATACACCAAAGAAAATACCGGCGGCAACGTCACCAACCACCGTCGCCGTGGTTCCGGCGGCCGTGCCGGAAAAATCGCCGCCGAAGAAAGTCCCCGCGAAAGGTCCATCCAAATGGATTTGGCCGACGCGAGGCGATATTATCACCAAGTTTTCGGAGAAACAACAGAAAAATGGCATTGCCATCACCGGTAAATCCGGCACCCCGGTTGGTGCGGCAGCGGATGGTAGAGTGGTTTATGCTGGATCAGGATTGATTGGTTTTGGTCGAATTATCATCGTGAAGCACAGCGACGAATTTCTCAGCGTTTACGCTCATAATTCACGTATTGTGGTAAGCGAGGGTGACATGGTTGCTCAGGGTCAGAAGATTGCAGAAATGGGTAATACGGACGCTGATCGGGTGAAACTACATTTCGAAATTCGTCGTTATGGCAAACCGGTTGACCCGTTGACCTATCTGCCGAAAGGCTGAGCTTGTCTGACCAGTTCCGTCGCCTCTGTACATTAGCAAATGAAGGCAAAAAGTTCACTGACTGAGCAGTGCGGCCACTACTTTTCGAGCGTCTCCCAACAGCAGATTGAAAGTGATACAGGCCGATCTGGAGTTCATAACTTCGTAGCCACAGCGCCGTTGTACAAGAGGACTGAACAACTGACTGTCCGGAAAAACTAGTTTTCTGCCAGTACCAAGAATCAGAATTTCCGCATCGAAATCAGCCAACATATTGAAATCTTCTAAACGCAAATCCGCGACGCTCCGTGCTGACCAGTCCTCAATGACATCATCCATGGTAACTATGATGCTCTGCTTATACAATACATCGTTCACAATGAATTCGCCCGATGCGGGAGTTTTAATCAGGTTCAATGCAGATGAATCAGATCTGTGAAGTTCCATGTTAACTACGTCCTACCGATTATCTTATCAACATTGAGTCCATTAGTATTTCCAATGTCCACCATTTGTAACCCTTATCAATTGACAGTAACGCCAAAATGAAACCAATATGTATTGGATTATTAGGGTTTGGCACCGTGGGGCGTGGAACTTGGTCGGTACTGTTGAAAAACCGAGACGTAATTGCTCGACGAGCCGGTCGCGAATTCCACATCAAAAGCGTCCTAGTCAATGATTTGAATAAAAAAAGGGAGACCACTGAGGTTAATTTTACCAACGATCCAAGCACTATCGTTGATGACCCTGAAATTGACATTGTCGTTGAGCTGATCGGCGGTCAGTACCCGGCGTTCGATTACATCCATCGCGCACTCGTCAATGGCAAGCACATCGTAACGGCAAATAAGGAACTTCTTGCTGTGCATGGTAATGAATTGTTTGCCATAGCACGCAATACTGGTAAAGTCATTGCTTTTGAAGCAGCGGTTGGCGGCGGCATACCGGTGGTCAAGGCGGTCCGGGAAGGCCTTGCCGCCAATTGTATTGATGGACTAGTGGGAATCATCAATGGGACGAGCAATTTTATTCTGACTGGAATGGCTGAATTACGATGCTCATTCCATGAAATGCTGGACAAGGCTCAGCGACAAGGTTATGCAGAAGCCGACCCAACATTTGACATTGAAGGTATTGATGCACTCCACAAACTAAACATTCTAGCCGCGATCGCATTCGGTATTCCTTTACAGAAACTTGACCTGATTCACTGTGAAGGCATTGAGAAAATCACCGACAGTGACATAGTTTATGCAGACGAGCTGGGATTTTCCATCAAACCCCTAGCCATTGCGCGCAAGAACAAATCAGGGGTGGAGATGAGGGTACACCCGGCACTAGTCCCGAAACGACGGTTGCTAGCAAATGTTAACGGGGTGATGAATGGAATTGTGGTGACCGGTAATGCGGTCGGTCGATCTCTATATTATGGCGCTGGCGCCGGGGCTGAACCGACGGCTTCCGCAGTGATTGCTGACCTAATTGACATAGCGCGAACATTAGATGGACATTTCAAATTGGCAGTGCCGCAACTGAGTTTCCACTCCGAACACCTACGTGATTTGCCTATTGTGCCATTTCAACAGACCGAAAGTGCCAATTACCTTAGAATGAATGCCTTGAATCAACCGGGTGTACTTGCCGAAGTGACTCGAATTTTGGGTGAACACGAGATTAGTATTGAATCAATCCTACAAAAAAGTTCCGAACCACATCAAGAGATTTTACCGGTGGTCATCTTAACTCAAGTAACCCGTGAAGCAAACATGCAAAATGCACAGCAGGAATTGGCAGCATTGCCGACCGTAATTGGCGATATCAATCGATTGCGCATCGAATCTTTGGCATAAGTTTCAAGATGAATGGTAACAGTTCATATTTGAACCGAACAATCGTTCGGCGAAAACCCACTTTGGTGTCTGAGGAGCTACAGGTTCACCCGGTACTCAGACAGGTCTATCAAAATCGCAATGTCACTCATGTCGACCAACTTGACTACTCTCTCGCAAAGTTGGCACTACCCGACCAGCTCTCCAATATTCAGTTGGCGGCTGAAATCATTGTTCAAGCCATCCAGGCTGACGCATCCATTCTCATTGCCGGTGATTTTGATGCGGATGGTGCCACCGGGTCAGCACTCAGCTATCTGGCGCTGACGGCATTCGGTGCTAGAAAAGTTCAGTATCTTTGTCCAGACCGTCACGAATTTGGTTATGGATTGACCGAGCGTTTTGTCGAGTATTTTGCGCCAACACAGCCTGACTTGGTGATCACTGTTGATAATGGCATCAGTAATGTTGGCGGAGTCCGTCTTGCAAAAGAATTGGGCATGAGTGTGGTCATCACTGACCACCACCTGCCTGGTGATGAACTACCGATCGCCGATGCCATTGTCAACCCAAAATTACCTGGTGATCAATTTCCGAGTAAAAATCTTGCCGGTGTGGGAGTGATCTTTTACGTCATGTCGTGGGTGCGTAGGCAATTGATCAAGGAAAATTGGTTTGTAACTGAGGGCATCGCCGCACCGAATATGGCTGAATATTTGGATTTAGTGGCCTTGGGTACTGTTGCGGATGTCGTACCGTTGGACTACAACAACCGAATTCTTGTCGCGCAGGGGCTGAAACGAATTAATGCCAACCAGTGTCGTTATGGAATTCGCTGTCTACTTGAAGAAGGTGGCAGAAAAATCGGTGAGATAGTCGCAGAAGATTTGGGATTTGCCGCTGGACCTCGGTTAAATGCAGCCGGTCGACTGGATGACATCAGCTACGGCATTCGTTGCTTAGTCAGCCACGACAAGCAAGAAGTCTTGAATTACATTCAGACTTTGGAACGGTTGAATACCAAACGACGGGAGATGGAAATGACAATGGTGGACTCCGCCAAACGTGAAATTGATAGCGTCGGAACCTCCATCACCGATGTAAACACAGGGGTTTGCCTCTACAATGCCGGTTGGCATCAGGGAATAGTCGGACTCATCGCCTCTCGTATCCGAGAACTGACCGGTGTTCCTACGGTGATCTTCGCTCCCGGCGCGGATGATTGTCTCAGAGGTTCTGGCAGATCAATCAAAGGTCTGAATTTGCGGGATGTGTTAGCAAACATTGCTACGGTCGAGCCAGAACTGTTTCTTCAATATGGTGGACATGCTATGGCAGCAGGAATGACCATCAAGAAAGCAAATTTGGCGCGGTTTAAAGTATTGTATCAAGGAGAACTGCAAAGAATTTTGGGTGACGGTAACTGGGGTAATGAAATTCTGTCAGATGGGGAAATCACAGATTTCGATTTGACTGCAGCGGCTAAGATTCGGCAGGGCGGCCCTTGGGGACAAGAATTTGAAGCACCAGTATTTGATGGAGTTTTTGAAGTTATCAATTACAACTTACTGAAAGAGAAACATTTGAAGCTCCGTCTTCGTGCCTGCGCCGCCGACCAATTGGTGGACGGAATTTATTTCAGTTACACAACGTTCCATGATACTCTTCCAGAGCGCCAAAATTATCAAGTTGCGTTTCAGCTCACAGTTAATGAATTTAACAACCGTAAGTCGCCACAGTTAAACTTGCTTTACATGTCAGAATCTGATGCCCAAGACTTTGAAACCGGTAAATCCAGTGCAATATAAGCAAAAAATTAAGCATCACAATCAAGCTTGTCCGTAAAATGGCACGATAGAGTGCCTGTCGAATCAAGCATGCAAAAGCCAACAACAGAGTTGACCATCTGAACTCTTTCCCATTCCAAATTATGATCGTTGCATTTGATATAGAAACTGTTCCCGACACCGATGGCGGGCGTCTGCTGTATGAACTGGAAGGACTGAACGAAGCAGATGCGGCGAAAGCCATGCTCGCCGCTCGCCGAACCAAAATTCCCGAAGCGACGATACTACCACTACATCAGCATAAGGTAGTGGCTATTTCAGTTGCTGTTCGCTGGACTCGTGAGGAACGCGAATCGTTTGTTGTCAAGTCCTTAGGCCATGAATCTTCAACTGAAAAGGAACTTGTTGCCGAATTGTTTCGTGCCATAGAAAAACGACCGACATTAGTCAGTTGGAATGGTAATGGTTTTGACTTGCCGGTACTGCAGTACCGTGCGTTGCTTCACTCAATCCCTTGCACACCATACTGGGATACGGGTGAATTTGATCGAGACTTCAAATTCAACAACTACCAAAGTCGTTATCACCGACGGCATCTTGACATTATGGATATATTAGCGCGTTATCAACCACGCTGCAGTGCATCACTTGATGAGATCGCCAAACTCATCGGTTTTCCGGGCAAGTCTGGCATCGGTGGCGCGTATGTACACGACGCGTATCTTAATGGTCAACTGCAGGAAATACGAGACTATTGCGATATTGATGTGTTGAACACTTATCTGATTTCTCTACGATATGAGTTTATTCGCGGAGCATTTTCAACGTCAAAATACGATTCAGAAATGGAACTAGTTCGTCAATTTCTGGACAATTCGCAGAAGCCACATCTAATTGAACTAGGCAATAAATTAGCTAAAGCTGAACACTAATATTTTCATATTAATGAAGTCTAACTGGCCGGTTTAATCATGCATGCCGGATCGGTATTCTTATGACGAGGGTTTGGTGTCTTTGGCGGTTGTTGAAACACGCTTGCGAGATCTAGAACCGCGACGCGGCTTACTACTAGGGGGATGACCTCCCGCAGTTTCCAATTGATGATCATTGCTCCGCCGCTCCGAGCTAATGTTTGGGTCTGGATAGTAGATTGAATTCCCTGATGGCTGCCGCCGTCTACGGCTGGTGGTTGATTTTCGGGGAGGTTGTGATTTCGCTTCATCTGCAGTCGGCGGGAGCTGAGCAGGTGGCGTACGTTTTCTTGCCGGTCGTTGATTCGAACTCTTTGTCATCTGCGTGCCAGCTTGAGTTGTGGAGGGTTTACTTTTCTGTGCTCCGCCTCGTTTTCGCCGAATCTTCTGAGGCGCCGGCTCTGGTTTTACTTCTGGCGACTTTTCGGTCAACTTCTGATTCTGATCGCGACTGAATAGTGTACTGACCACTCGTTTCAACAGCGGAGCAGAATTTCGGCCGGATGGTGCAGTATCCGTCATGAGATTTTCTTGGTTGATTGCGGCAGGCTTGATGCTACCTCCCGAACGAATAATGTTGTAAATTTCTTGTGAACCACTAGAACTCTCAAGCGTATAACTAACTTTTTCGTTTTCTTCAATTTCGACCGCCGTAAATCGGACGATTCGATGATCAGGCGTGAGTAGCGATCGGGTTGGGATGATGACCACTCGCGTTCCGGTACGACTTTCCAGTGCGTTCAGTTCATGTCGCTTTTCGTTCACAAGAAATGTCGCGACATCAATCGGCAGATGTGCGTGAATCAATTCGGTACTCTCTTTCCTTGAGTCTTCGTCAATGGTTCGCAAGACGCTGAGTGCCGTCGAGGTAACACTTCTGATGAAACCGCGGCCTTTGCAACGAGGACATTTGTCGTGGCTAGATTCTTCAATGGAAGAACGAAGTCGTTGTCTTGACATTTCAAGCAGGCCAAATTGGGAGATCTTGCCGATTCTGGTTCGCGCGCGATCAGTCTCTACGGCTTCAGCAAAATGCTTTTCAACTTTCTTGCGATTGCGCGACGCGTTCATATCAATGAAATCGACGACGATCAATCCACCTATGTCGCGAACTTTTAATTGTTTGGCAATTTGATCAACTGCTTCAAGATTAGTCTGCAAAGCAGTTTCTTCGATATCAGCGCCTTTGGTTGAGCGGGCTGAGTTGACATCAACGGTTACCATCGCTTCCGTCTGTTCAATGACAATGACACCTCCATTGGGGAGATGAACCTCTTTTTCAAAAGCATTATTTATCTGCTGTTCAATTTGAAATTTTGAGAATAGAGGTACTGCACCGTCATAGTATTCAACTTGAACTTTAGCAGACGGTAAGACATCTTTCACAAACTGCTTGGTCTTTGAAAATAGTTCGTGATCATCAATCAGTATCTGTTTAACGTCATCGCGCAGGTAATCTCTCAAAGTTCGTACGATTAGACTGCTCTCCTGATAAATCAACATGGGTGAGTTGTTCTGCTTGGCAGTGGTTTCGATGGTGTGCCATAGATTGAGCAGATACTTTAGGTCGGCTTTAAAACTGTCAACAGTCTGACCGATACCAGCGGTGCGCGCAATAATTGAGTGCTCTTCAGGTAATTCAAGCTGCGCGAGAATGGACTTTAATTCATGTCGATTTGAACTGTCAATTTGGCGAGAAATTCCGCCACCACGCGGATTGTGAGGTAAAAACACTAGGCAACGGCCGGCAAGACTGATGAAATTGGTCAGAGCGGCTCCTTTATTACTTCGTTCATTCTTTTCCACCTGAACGATCATTTCGGCACCCACGTCAATAACGTCCTGTATTTTGACCTGCGCCATGGGTGTTGACGCATTGTAATTACTGGAAAAGTATTTTCTGGAAATATCTTTGAGCGAAAGAAATCCTTGGCGTGGTGCGCCGTAGTCTACAAAGACTGCTTCCAAACTGGGTTCAACCCGAGTGACGACTCCCTTATAGATATTTCCTCGTCGATTTTCACTGTTTAGAAATTCAATATCAAGATCGACCAACGTCTGTCCTTCGACGATGGCAACACGCAACTCCTCTTGATGAGTCGCGTTGAATAGCATGCGTTTCATATATTAGTTCCTCTGAACGCACCGTAGGATGAAGTCCCAGCACGATGGTTGGCCTCGTTGGAAAAAGAAAATTCGAATCGTTTTTAATCATCATCAATCTATGATTTCGCTCGAGGTACGGTGCTCTATTTATTTGTGGCAGATCGCCCATCGGTGCTAATGTAATGGGTTTAGCAACAAATGATGGGCGCTGTTGAATTTGTTCAACTGTCTTAATTTGAGACCGGCCATCGGCCGATGATCTATCACTCAGTAAATATACCGGGATGGTCAATCTTCAATTTTGATAGAAATGCTCAAACTATGGATATTATCATTATATATGTATTCATTACGGATGTGGGCGCAAATTACGTTGATATGTTTCTGGGAGTGGCAAACGAGTTGAAATGAGGTGTGAGAGTCACCTTTTGGATAGACAGGAAAAGCAAAATGAACGGCTTCCTTCTAGTTGCTGAAAGTGCAGTAGGTCTCAGAGAATTGATGATCCGCCTTATCATAAATATCCTGGTGAAGCTTTCTAGGAAAACTAAAAACTAAGTCATGCGAAGTGCGTTGATTCGGTTTGAAGGTTTACTAATATGTTGTTAACTAGCATGTGATTATTGATTGGTGTTCAGCGTGTCATTTCGATGTACAGAACAGCAGTTTACCCAATTAACATCGGCGCTGATCACTAGAACCAGCCCGGGTTAGATTATCTACCGCTAGCATCCACCATCCGTTTCGTCGAAGAATACCCGCAGCAATGCCTCATCATCAGGAAATAGACTTCACCTCAGTTAATCTGATTGAAATTGACGCAGATTCCGAAAATCGGCGACTAGACAATTTTCTGATTAGTCTGTTGCCTGGTGTACCGAATAGTCACATCTACAATCTGATTCGAAAAGGGCAGGTTCGCATCAACAGTGCCAGGGTGAAAGCCGGTCATCGCCTCCAGACTGGCGATCGAGTGAGAGTTCCACCTGTAGCCATTGAAGTCAGACGATTCACTGGTGAGATCAATGGAATCATCAAGGAGGCGATGCAACGTATTCTCTTTGAAGATGAATGCCTGTTGGTATTGGACAAGCCGGCCGGGGTAATCGTACATTCAGGGACTAGGCATAATTTGGGGTTGATTGAAGCTTTGAAAATGGAACGCAAAAGTGACCCTTCCATCGAATTGGTACATCGCTTGGATAAAGACACGTCGGGTGTACTAGTGATAGCCAAAACTAAACGTGCCCTTCGATTTCTGCAAACTCAATGGCGCCGCGAGGCGGGTGTCACCGCATTGAAAAAAAGCTATTGCAGTTTACTCAAAGGCCAATGGAGCGGGCCAGCGGAAATGTGTGTGACAACCAAGACCAGTCAACGAGGTGATCGAACAACAAAGAAAAGTCGGTTAGGCAATGCCATTAGTTATTTCTCCCCCATTTGCCGATACTCCCATTGTGTGCTAGTCAACATCGAACTTCATACTGGGAAATCTCACCAGGCAAGGTTGCACGCACTGCAGATTGGACAACCCATAGCCGGTGACAAAAAATATGGTGACCGAAACTTTAATCGTCAAATGCAGTCTTTAGGCCTTAAACGTATGTTTCTGCATGCCAGTCATGTCTCTCTCATTCACCCGTTGAGCCAGACGCAGATCACCTTCGAAGCCCAACTACCACTAGAACTGACTGCAGTCATTGACAATTTGAACGACCGTGAGTCATCGTGTAATGGGTATTGAAGATGCCAGGAAAGATCTGCGACACGAATCAACTCCGGTCAGGTGGCCGGGGCATCAAATTCAGTGTGTTCTGTGGACCAAACTTGCTGCCGGCATTTGTTATCCGATACAACAACAGAGTCTACGCTTACCTGAACCGATGTGCCCACCGGATGTTGGAACTTGACTGGGGTAATGCCGAGTTCTTTGATCGATCAGGCGAGTATCTGATCTGTGCCAATCACGGCGCGTTGTTTGAGCCGCAAAGTGGGTTTTGTGTGAATGGCCCCTGTTACGGAGCTTCTCTCAATGCAATTTCCGTGCGAGAGAAAAACTCATCCATCATCCTTGTTGATCAGCGATATGAAATTCACCCATCCGCCGATTATCGGTGACGCGGGTTTTTCAATATTACAATACAGAATAACCTTCTTGATTCAACATATCAATCAATCGTATCAAGGGCAGACCTAGTAATGCATTCGGGTCGGGCCCATCAAACTCTTTCAGTAGCAAAATACCTAGTCCCTCCGAACGCAGACTACCGCCACAATCATAAGGTTCGTCGGCATCAACGTAGTTTTCAATGAGGCGGCGAGTTAACTTACGAAATGTAACGCGGTAGTTGACCACATCGCTTTGAACTGTTCCGACTGCCGTATTGAGCAGAGCCAGTCCGGTCAGAATTTCGATTTTCCCGCCCGACATCATTACCAGTTGTTGAATGGCATGCGCGCGACTGGCAGGTTTACCCAAGCACTCCTGACCAACTACCGCAACTTGATCAGACCCGATGACCAAATGATTGGGATAGCGTTGAGTTGCAGCACGGGCTTTTTGAATGGCTAGTCGTTCCACCAGCTGGATTGGTGATTCATCAGCTCGTCGAGATTCGTCAATAGCTGGCGCAAACGTTATGAAATTCACCTTGAGGCGAGCCAACACCTTTTTTCTCGCTGACGAAGAGGAGGCAAGTACCAGTTGCGATTGGAGCACTCTGTTCTGAGTCACAGATTTACTTGATGCAGTCGATGAAAGAGGTTCGTGCAAGGAATTGCGAAACCGGTTGCAGATAGAATGATACGGTCAAACATTTCGTTGAGGTGGCGAATTGGAAAAACGACAGAGAAATCATCGCTTTAATGAGAAAGGTTGGTACCAACAAGGAGATTACCACTGGTGACTCATGATAACTGACAACGACAGCTCATCTGATCACTTTTGAAACTGACATTACCTTACAGAGAATTTAATCATGTAGCGTATTTAGTGAAGCAATCGATCTGACGATCTATCCTGCTATTTCCATTTCTCTCGACTCGCATCGCCACTCCATTGCGGCCTCCATCACTAAACGGTTCAGCGAGTAGGCGAATCTTCTCCCGGCGGCTGTGATACCAGTCTGCATACTCATCCTAGCAAAAATCACCTTGCTAAACTCCCGGTAGTCAAAGTCGAAACTTAATCGCACCATCAGGCCTAAGTACTCCAGTTTTAGCGGTCGTGAGCGCATAGTCCCTGAAATAACTCTCCATTGCTGTAAGCTTCAGCAGAGACTTTCCAAGTCATTGCGGCAAGATAGAAGTCAAGCATTTGCCTACGATTGTAACACAAAAGAAGCCATGCTCCCGCATAATCAGTTCTCTTTAAGCCCGAATTGGTGATGGCTCTCTACATTTCATTTGGAATGCTAGGGTGGTTTATCTATATTGTTTGTACCATTGGATTGCGGTGGGTTTCACTCATCAAAGGCATCGTTATTCTGTTATTGCCAAACTAGTACGAGTCTAAGAGTGAGCTTGGCTCAGTTTTCCTGTGGTGCGAAGAAAAGATCAATATTCGTTTTCTATGCATTTGCCTTATAATTCAGTTCCAATTTTACATGGCACAAATTGTTACTTGCCGGGGATGATTTCAGTACGTGTAGAAATCGAAGCATCTTTCGCGTCAATATGACGGCAGTGTCAGTGAATCCTGTAAAATTGGGTCGCCTGCAGAGGGAGTTCATTCCACCCCCTAGTGCACTCTGGTGGTGAATAGAGCCATTTTGCGATGAGGTGATGTTGCGCGATCAACAATTAAATGAAAATGAAGTCCTCTAACGATCCATATCAATGAATCATTCTACATTCCATTGAGGAAATAAAGTGGCTGTACAACAAAGGAAAAAATCGAAATCAAGACGCAACATGCGTCGCTCACATGATGCGCTGAAAAATCCAACGCTCTCCATTGAGCCGGTGACTGGCGAGCTACACAGACGCCATCATATTTCCAGTGATGGATACTATAGAGGGAAACAGGTGTTGCCGGAAGTTTCGATTGCCGACGACGATTCCGAATAAGCCACAGGTCGATTGGCTATTTGACTGAATTGATCTAACGCCTTGGCGAGGGTGCCTGATTCGATATGGTAAAAACCATTGCGGTTGATGCGATGGGAGGGGATGTTGGACCAAGGGTTACAGTACCTGCAACAGTAGCTGCCGCAGCCGACAACCCCGATATGGAGTTTATTCTCGTCGGTGATCAGAAAAAACTGCAGTCGCTGTTGCGTCATGATCGATTGAACCACTCGTCTCACATAAAAATTCATCATGCCACAGAAACCATATCAATGGATGATTCACCCACCCACGCACTGCGAAAGAAAAAAGATTCTTCTATGCGTGTAGCTATGGAGTTGGTCAAATCCGGAGCTGCCAGTGCATGCGTCAGTGCCGGTAACACCGGCGCTCTCACTGCCATAGCGCATATCGTACTGCGGCCATTGAGCGGCATCCATCGCCCAGCCATCATCACCAAGATTCCCACTGTCAAAGGGCACATTCACCTGCTGGATTTAGGCGCCAATGTGGAATGCTCAGCTCAAGATCTGTTTCAGTTTGGTGTTATGGGTGCTATTTTTGTAAAGCATATGGAAGGCATCGACGACCCTCGTGTTGCGCTATTGAATATCGGGGTTGAAGCAATTAAGGGCAATCAAATCATCAAAGATGCGGCCGCTCTACTCAACGCAAGTGAACTGAATTATGATGGATACATAGAAGGTGATAGAATTTTTACCGGCGACGCGAATGTTGTCGTCTGTGATGGATTTTCGGGTAACATAGTCATCAAAACTAGTGCCGGTGTTTCGCGCTTTATACAGAATGTTCTTCGCGAGGAATTTGAAAGAAGTTTGTTTAGTAAACTGATGGCGTTG
The DNA here is from genome assembly GCA_965116205.1 of Arenicellales bacterium. GTDB lineage: Bacteria > Pseudomonadota > Gammaproteobacteria > Arenicellales > JAJDZL01 > JAJDZL01. The sequence goes on from OZ220493.1 coordinate 2,697,097, forward strand.
ATGGCACGGCCGGTGTTTCGGCACACTCAACGCCGCATTGATCCGCGCGTGTATAACGGTGCGGCCCTGATTGGGTTAACTCGATCGGTGATCAAAAGTCACGGCGCGGCAGATCAGCTGGCCTTTCAACATGCATTACTTAAAGCCATTCATGAAGTCCGGCATGACGTCCCAGCTAGAATCAACGAAAAAATATCTGCACTTGCAATGAGACCGTCGTGATATATTCAAAGATTGCCGGAACTGGGAGTTATCTGCCAACTGAAATCATTACCAATCATGATTTGGAAAAGATGGTTGATACCAATCACGACTGGATTGTTTCAAGAACGGGAATTGAAAAACGACACATTGCAAATGCGGATGAGTCAACCTGCGATTTAGCGGAACGGGCAGTGCACGCGGCCTTGGAGGCCGGAAATTTTAATGCCGATGATATTGATCTCATCGTGGTTGCCACCACCACTGCGGATCAAGTGTTTCCAAGCACCGCCTGTATTTTACAAGAGCGTTTGGGCATCAAAAATTCACCGGCATTCGATGTGCAAGCAGTGTGCGCGGGATTTTTATATGCAGTTGATATTGCTGATAAGTTCATTAGAACCAACAGTGCAAAGCGAGCGCTGGTGGTTGGTGCAGAAACATTCTCCAGGATTATTGACTGGACGGATCGAACTACATGTGTCTTATTCGGTGATGGTGCCGGCGCTATTGTTCTTGAAGCCGCACATTCACCTGGTATTCACTCGACCCATCTGCGCGCCAATGGTGCATATAAAGATCTGCTGAGTGTGCCGGTTGGTGTGTCCAGAAATTTCGAGCAGATTATCAATGGTTCGGCGTATACCCAGATGCAGGGTGGTGAGGTGTTTAAAATTGCCGTCAAATGTATGGAGCAGATTGCCATTGAGGCACTTGAAGCAAATGACTCAGCCATTGATGAAGTGGACTGGTTCATTCCACATCAGGCCAATATCAGAATTATTACCGCGACGGCAAAAAGGTTGGGGGTATCAATGGATAAAGTGGTGGTTACCATTGATCAACATGGCAATACATCGGCCGCCTCTATTCCATTGGCGATGGATGCAGCAGTTCGCGACGGCCGGGTCAATCGCGGTGACCGTGTTCTCATTGAGGGTTTTGGCGGTGGATTTACCTGGGGTTCTGCTTACTTGACTTTTTGATATGTCTGGATTGTTGACGGACAAAGTTTGCCTGGTAACCGGTGCGACGCGCGGAATCGGGCGGGCGATTACGACCGCGCTTGCCGCACAGGGTGGCACAGTCATTGGCACCGGTACGAGTGACCAAGGTGCGCACCAGATTTCAACTGATCTGCAAGCCGCCAACCTGCGGGGTGAAGGAATGCAACTGGATGTCAATGACATCAACTCGATTACCGAATTTCAAGCCCGGGTGGAAAAAAAATATGGTGCCGTGAGTGTGCTAGTCAACAATGCTGGTATCTCTCGAAACAATCTGCTGATGCGAATCAAAGATAATGAATGGGAAGAAATGATTAACACGAATCTAAACTCGGTGTTTAGATTGTCAAAGCTCTTTATGCGTGGGATGATGAAACAGAGAAACGGTAGAATCATCAACATTTCCTCTGTCGTTGGGAGCGTTGGCAATGTCGGCCAAACCCATTACGCGGCCGCCAAGTCTGCCATCGTCGGATTTTCCAAATCCCTGGCGATGGAAATCGCCACGCGTGATGTTACTGTCAACGTCGTTGCACCGGGTTTTATTGATACGGATATGACTAATTCACTGAACGAAAAGGTGCAGCAGAATCTGCTCAGCAACATTCCAATGGGACGCATGGGCACGCCGGAAGAAGTGGCGAACGTGGTTGTTTTTCTTGCCTCGCCGCAAAGCTCTTACATCACCGGATCGACCTTTTATGTCGACGGTGGTATGCTTCGACACTAGGTGCCGAGACTGGCAAATTAAATTGCCGAATTTCGCTACTGAGTGTTAACATTATCAAGTTTGTAGTTACTATCAATATTTGGAGGTAATATTAGTATGGAAGACAATGGACAAGGAACAATTGAAGAACGAGTCATCAGATTGGTGATTGATAAATTATGCGCTGATAAAGAAAATGTTCCAACTGTGGATCGATCGACATCATTTACTGATGATTTGGCTGCTGACTCTCTTGATACAGTCGAGTTGGTGATGGAGTTAGAACAGGAATTTGATTTGGATATTCCCGACGATATTCAGGAGCATATCACCACGGTCGGCTCCGCGGTTGATTACATCGAAAACAATTACCAGAAATGAGACGCGTGATTGACGTTTTAGACGCTTGGATATGAACGCCGGTCACCGGTAATTTCTCAATTCCTATCTAACACCTTTGTGATTGAATAGCTTATGCTAGGCCGCCGTGTCGTTGTAACTGGACTCGGTGCCATATCTCCTATTGGTATTGGCATCAGAGAAAACTGGAACAACCTGCAGGCCGGGAACAGCGGCCTAGGACCAATTACGTTATTTGATACGGAAGGGTTCTCGGTGACCATTGCCGGGGAAGTGAAATCATTTAATCCCAATGACTATCTGCCCGAAAAAGAAGCGCGCCGAATGGATCGATTTATTCAGTTCAGCATGTGCGCCGCACAAGAAGCCATCGACGATTCAGGCTTGCTTGATTCCAATGTTGATCCGAATCTGATCGGTGTGAATGTTGGTGCGGGAATCGGGGGGATTTCAACGATTGAAAAGACCACGATTGACAAGCAGGAAAGAGGTGTGCGCCGCATTTCACCGTTTTACATCCCAAAGTCCATCGTCAACATGGCAACTGGTAACATTTCTATCAACTTCGGTTTCAAAGGGCCTAATCTGGCTGTTGCAACAGCTTGTACGACAGGAACGCATGCGATAGGATTGGCCGCGCGAATCATTCAATCAGGTGACGCCGATGCGATGGTGGCCGGTGGAACTGAGGCGGCTATCTCTCCAACTTCTGTTGCCGGGTTCGCGAATGCCCGGGCACTGAGTCGGCGCAACGATGACCCGCAGGCGGCCAGTCGCCCTTGGGATTTGGGACGGGATGGATTTGTTATTGGTGAGGGTGCTGGTGTTGTCATTCTGGAGGAATTGGAATCTGCTAAACGGCGTAGCGCGAATATTTACGCCGAATTGACCGGTTTCGGGATGAGTGGCGACGCTCATCACATCACCGCACCATCGGACGACGGTGGTGGTGCGCTTCGTTGTATGTCGAATGCCATGCGAAATGGTAGGATCAATGTTGACGAAATCGACTACATCAATGCACATGGTACATCAACTCCGCAGGGCGATATTGCCGAAACTATGGCTGTTAAACAAGTGTTTGGCGACCATGCTTACCGGCTGGCCATCAGTTCGAGCAAGTCAATGGTAGGGCATCTGTTGGGTGCCGCTGGCGGAGTCGAGGCGATTTATACGATCCTCGCCATTGCTCAGCAAGTGGCACCGCCGACAATCAACCTTGATGAGCCTGACCCACTATGTGACCTTAACTATGTTCCTCACACTGCACGCGAACTTAAGATAGTTGGTGCACTTTCTAATTCATTCGGTTTTGGTGGAACCAATGGTACGCTCGTTTTCAAAAAATTCAGTTAGTTAACCAACTGAGAGAATGACACCGATTGAGGCTGTTCAAAGCAGTCCATTGCTGACTGATTCTGTTCGTGGCTCGCAAAAGAAAATCAAGTATTCGACGATTTGCGCTGAGTGCGCTAGTCATCGTTTTTTTCTGTATCTTTGTTGTAACTTCTTATGCGGCGTACCTCGTTACTCGACCACTGAATCTTGTAGAAAGTCAAATATACGTACTCGAACCCGGCGCAAACGCAACCGATATAGCCAATACTTTACATGAGAATGGGTACTTGGAATATCCACAAATTTTAGTTTGGACGGCTCGCATCGGACGTATGGAGCGTTTTCTGCAGGCTGGAGAATATCAGTTTCAAGCCGATTTCAATGTTCTACAAGTATTAGAGAAAATTGTTAACGGCCAGTCAATCAGTCATCAAATCCAATTCATCGAAGGTTGGACTTTTAAAGATTATCTTAAAGAGTTGAAAGCCAAAGGAAATTTACAACAAACTATAACTAGCGCTGAGTACGATGGCTTGGTGAAAAAACTGCTCATTGCAGAAAATCATCCTGAAGGTTGGTTTTTTCCCGATACATATCACTATAACTCAGGACAGACGGATTTATCCATTCTACAAAGAGCTCATGAGATGATGAAAGTCAATCTGGAACAGGAATGGGAAAATAGTAGTCCTAATTTACCCTATGAAACGGCCTACGAAGGTCTGATTGTCGCGTCCATTATTCAGAAAGAATCAAATGTGGAAAGTGAGTATCCAATAATCGCCGGAGTCATTGTCAATCGCCTGAATCAAGGCATGCGCCTACAGATGGACCCAACGGTCATTTATGGACTAGGAGGCATCGACGGGCCACTGAAAAGATCAGAACTGGACCGTGACACTCCCTACAACACCTATACTCGTCACGGGCTGCCGCCTACTCCGATCGCTATGCCCGGACTGGCTGCCATTCAAGCCGCTGCGCGGCCGGCAGAAACGACACATTTGTATTTTGTCGCACGCGGCGATGGTACACATCAATTTTCCGATACCATAGATGAACACTTGAAGGCTGTTCGAGCTTATCGACAGCGTAAAAAAACTCAAAGCTAGCATTCGAATCATTCAATTCAGTGAGCTGTTGGAGATAATGAAACAATGATGCAAGGGAAGTTCATTACCATCGAGGGACTTGATGGTGCCGGAAAATCAATGGCGATAGAACCGATTGTATCAACCATTGAAAGTGCTGGATTCGAGGTGGTGAAAACCCGGGAGGTCGGTGGCACGCCAATCGGTGAAGCCATTCGCGAGCTGGTACTATCCAAAGACAGCAATATTCTACCGATTACTGAGGTTTTATTGATGTTTGCGGCGCGATCTCAACATCTGGAGCAGGTCATCATACCCAATCTGGAAGTAGGGCGGTGGGTAGTCTGCGACCGCTTTACAGATTCGACCTATGCTTATCAAGGCGGTGGCAGAGAAATTCCATTTAATCAGATCACGACGATAGAAAATTGGACACAAGGTGATTTTCGGCCGGATTTAACGTTATTTTTCGACGCCGATATTGACACCGCTCGCACACGCGTACAACTGAAGGATTCATCCGATCGTTTTGAAGATGAAACGGTTGAATTTCATAGGCGCGTACAGTCAGCGTTCCATAGACTGATGAAATTAGACTCACAACGGATTAAACGAATTGATGCGGCATTGGGCATGGATGAAGTCAAAAGAAAATCGCAACAGCACATCAATCAATTCATTGCGCGAATCAATGGTAAAACTTCCTGAACTTTATCCGTGGCAACAGTCCGATTGGGCACAAATCGCTGGTTCTCTACATCGATTGCCGCACGCAATATTGATCACCGGTACCGAAGGGATTGGAAAATTTCGATTTGCGACTCGACTCGCCATCTCATTGCTGTGTGAGTCCACAGAGTATCCACCCTGTGGTGAGTGTAGAAATTGTCGACTGTTCAGTGCGGCAACCCATCCGGACCTTCATGTATTCACCTCTGAAGCCAAATTGACTGAAATTGATGAACTGATGGTGAATTATGCTGAACGTTATCTGGAAGACAAAAGCGTACAGGCCAAAAGGAAAAATCCGCGCGAAACTATCGTCGTAGATCAAATTCGATCACTAATTGAATGTGCTAGCATCAAGCCTCATCTTGCAGATAACAAAGTTTTTTTGATAGACCCTGTTGACAAAATGACAAATTCGGGAGCTAATTCGCTATTGAAGGTGTTGGAAGAACCTCCGTCCAATACATTTCTCATACTGATTGCTGAAAGCACGCAGAAACTACTTCCTACCATCACTAGTCGCTGCCAGAAGTTAACAGTATCAGCACCGAGTCGAGAGATGACTGAAAGGTGGTTAGGCGAGCAGAAAATCAGTTCAGAGCAAATCAAAGTTATTCTTGATTCTCGAAAGGGCCCTCTGGTAGGACTGCAGCGTAATACCGAAGACGAACTGTTTTACTCACAGAACTTTGTCAAAAAGGTATTGCATCATTTGCAACAGGAACAAAAAGGAGATATATCTGAACTGGTTGAATTCGGTACGCAAATGGGAGAATCTGAGTGTCTGAGCGAATTGCAACTTTTGGTGAGTGATCTAATTAGCCAGAATATTTCAAATTTGAATCAGCCAACACTCAATATAGAGTCAAAGCCGAAACTAGCGGATCAGATCGATGTTCGCGAGTTGTTTGCAGTCTATGATCACATCGGAAATTTAAGAGAACAGTTAAGGGTAGGGGGCATGGATAAAACGTTAGCGGTAGAAGATGCTTTATTAGCATTCGAAAATGGTCGTTATTAGTCCTGTATGGAGTTTTGAAAATGGAATTAGCGGACAGTCATTGTCACATTAATTTCCCACAGTTTGCTGGAAAGATTGAATCCGTGATGGATTTGGCACAACAGATGAATGTTAATTACATGCTGTGTGTAGCGGTCAATCTTGAAGATCTTCCGGATATTCTGACACTGGTCGATCAATACGAAAATATTTCTATGTCAGTTGGTGTTCATCCAAACGAGACGGATGGTGAGGACCCCAGTGTCAGTCGATTGATGGAATTGGGAGAGGATGAAAGAGTAGTTGCAATCGGTGAAACAGGATTAGACTATTATCGAAGTGCCGGTGACCTAGACTGGCAACGCGAACGATTCCAAAGACACATCGCTGCTGCAAGAAGAGTGGACAAGCCCCTGATCATTCACAGTCGTAATGCACCGGATGATACTATTTCCATCATGCGAACCAGTGGTGCAGGTGAAGCCGGTGGAGTCATGCATTGTTTTACCGGCGACTACGCAATGGCTAAAGCCGCATTGGACGAGAACTTTTACATTTCATTTTCCGGTATCGTTACTTTTAAGAATGCCGTTGAATTGGCCGAAGTAGCAAAGAAAATTCCTTTGCGCAGAATGTTGATTGAAACAGATGCACCTTACCTAGCACCCGTACCGAAGCGAGGGAAAGAAAATCAACCTGCTTACGTGCGTTACACAGCGGAGTTCCTATCGGAACTCAAAGGAATTAAACTAGAAGAGTTTGCCGAAATTACCACCGCGAATTATTTCGGTCTATTCAAAAGCAGATGTCATTCCTGAATTCAGATCAATGACATTCGCATTTTCCAACTCTTTTTTGATCATAGTGGAATGTATTCCACTGTCGTTCCTGAACCGAAGAAAGGATTGTAAACTAAATCACCTTTATTGCCTACACAATAGGGGGGCGCTCAAATGACTGAAACGTCTGTCTGAATTTTGTTAGTCTGATGAATTAAGCATAGCAATTCCGCGAAGTGAGAAAAGTCTTGCGCGTCTAGCGATGTAATGATTCACTCGCACCCACCTCTATTTGCGTAGTCGTTCCAAGAAACCCATCCTTGCGGGCAAATGAAGCCCCACACCCGCACAACAGGACCTGTTAAAAACAAAGTAGTTGCAGTTTCGTTTTCTGGCAACTCTATCCGATGTTGGTATTTTGGACTCCGAAATGTCAATTTTCCTTGCGGAATTTCCTTGACTGTTCCATCGGCACGATGCTCAATTAGTCTGCCTCTCAAAACGCAGCTCATTGAAAACCAAGGGTGGTCATGCAAAGCTCGGTCATCATCACTACCCAAGAACTGATGCAGATACAGATTTAAGAATCTATTCTTGGGCAAAAGATAACGCCGAATCAGGTAGTCACTGCCATCAAGTCCAGTAATTGTGCGGTACGATAAAAAACTACCAATTCCATTGTTTCTTTTCCGACCGCCAATAGCCAGCCAAAAAAGAAATATACCGATTAGGAATCCGCTCACCAATATGTAATACATGATCAAATTTCTCCATCAGTTTGGTTCATGCCTGACTGGGACAAGAACTTCAACACGCAGTTTTTATGTGCACTTGGTGTCAAGAAATGCGTTAACTTCGCATTGTGAAAATGATTTTCTATATTTTATTGGAATGCAAGTCAACCCTATACTCATAAAACGATTTGCCCGCCAGAAAATGACGGAATAGAGCGTCTGGCCATTGAATATCAGTTAGTTTCAGACAATGAATAAAATTCGTATAATGAATATTATGTAAAATAATAGAAATTTCAGATTATCAAGGATGAAATTGGCCATTGAAAATAGATTTGAGATATGTCCGACTCGAGCACTATTTCAGAGTCTCATATACTGGTCAGACGCGCTTAGGCTTATTAAGCAATGAGCCTAGGAGAAGTTAACAAAAATTGAATTACTGGGATGAATGCATTGACGGTCTCAATTCTGCATGTCTACGGTCATGGAGGTTTTCATTCAGTCTCAACATGCAAGTGAGATTATTGGTCGATTGACGAACGACTCGTTTTGATTAGTCGAATTTAATCACCGCACTCAGGTTTTGCAATATTACACACTGCTGTTCCTGAACTCAACCACAAACAGACCTTCAATCCCACCTTACGACAGATGCTTGGCGTTAATTTAAGTTTCACTGTGTTGTGTGTGCGGTTGGCCTTTTGCTATCTTGTTTTAAGATTATCGCAGCCCATTTCAATTTCTGGCCTCTGTGGTTTTACACTTGCAATTTGAGCCTGGATCTATGAATTTCGGGAATTTGGTTTTGTGTGGAGACGCACGACAAAACGTTCACCATCTTCAATAAAGTCTGGTTCAGTATTGTTGTGTTCCTTCATACCTCGTACAATTATTCTTGGCACACCCATTCCCATGCCTTCAAGGTAACCATAATCTCGCATCATTTCTCTCAACATTTGATTACGTGCAACTCTGACTCCAGCGCGCATGCTTTCCGGGGTAATGCCGTTGGGTAGTTTTCCTGGTGAAATTATCTCGCATCGACCTTTATATACAACTAGTTCAATATCGGTATTCCATAGTAAGTAATCTCGGTGTATGAGTGCGTTCACTACGGCCTCTCGAATTACCTTGTCCGGATACGTTCGACGCTCAACACGACGAGAACCATCTACGAGATTGGCTGTTACCGGTGTATTGCGTCTTACAAAATTCACCGCTTGCTCTACCAGGCCATTTTCAAAAAGTTCTCCATTCTGTTGAATGAGAGGCACCATAGGACCGCGTATTGTCATCCTTTCCTTAGCTGCGTAGTCTTTGTCTGCTCCCTCAAATGCGGCTGCTTCTATACCTGCTTGCGACAAATAATGGTTAGGATTGGCACCGAATAACAACATTCCACCTGTGTTGACCAGTTCTCCATCCATGATCTCTGTACTGTTTAACAGAGTTCTCCAAAACGCTTCGTCAACTTCATCTGGAATTGATTGTTGGCGGATGTTTTTAAAGTAGTTTTTCAACCGTCGAAGATCAAGATCGTTAAATTTTGATCCAGATATCGGCTGAAGTTCTGCGCGCAACATACTTCGCCGCTGAAAAAGTCTGCTCAATTCTTCAGGAGAAGGTTCCCGGCTTTGTGAACCGACTCTAATATAGTAGTCATGTTTGTTGTGATGCCACAGACTATGTACAGCAAGACCTTGAGGCACGCTCAAAACAGCTATATTTCGACCCGGCTGAATATCTGTTATCATTTCGTAACTGGGAATGACTGGTGGTCTAATCTTATCTCGACAGACATTCATCACCCATTCTTCCAGCCGCTCTCTGGTAAGACCAACGATGCTCTTGTCATCATCAACACCGAGTAAGACCATCCCTCCATCAGAGTTCAAAAAAGCAACTAATTCTCTGGCGAGAGCTTGGGTTTCCAACACATCTCGCTTGAATTCGACTCTTGAATTCTCGCCATTAGCAATGATTTCCAGTAGTTCTATGCGAGTTGTCATAATCAGAAGTCATATTTCAACTGTCGTGTTTCAAAGGCGTTTCTACCTCCTTCCAGAGTCTCTTCTACAAGTGCGCGTACAGTTGTCGAATCAATGGAACCTAGGTGTTCTTGTTCTAAAACTGCTTTGCCAATACTGGCATCACCGACAGCAGTTAACCCGACAATGAGATCGGCATCACCAAGCACAGGTATATTTGCGTTATGGGTGGAGATGATGAACTGTCGCTTGTTTTTCGTCTGTTGGAGGGTGGGAACGATTTCTTCAGTAATGAATCGGTTATCAAGGTCATCTTCAGGTTGGTCCAGCATGAGCGGTGCCTCCGAACTTAGCAATAGCATCAAAAGTATCGCTGTCACTTTTTGACCAGTAGAAAGTTCATCAAGAGTCCGCCACACAGGGGATTCCTGTTTCGTCGCTATGTTCATTTTGACATGTGCAGTAATCAGCAGCTCAATCTCCTCAATTCTCATATGCAAGTCAAAACTTGCACCTGCAATCTTTTCCGCTGACGCTATTGGAAGATCATAGGTACACACGAGTGCCTGTTTGCCTTCTCGACAGTGCTGAGCAAACTGAAGCAATGATAAGTTCGGAACCTGCTTAAGTCGCTCAATGGTGACACTAACATTCACCCCGGTGATCTCATGCAAAAGATCCGCTAATGGTGTTAAGTCTTCGACTTCTGATAGATCTACCTTAACCCGATTACCGAGTTGCTTAGAAATCCCACGAGACACTTTGATAATATCCAGCCATTCGCGTCTTTTTTCTTCTGCCAACTCCTCGAGCAGTGCCTTCCGCAGTTTCTCATATTCTTGCAACTCCGCTTTAAGAATATTGAGTTGATTGCGCTTCGGAATTAGATCATCAATCTGTTCTCGAAGTTGAATGTACTCAGTGCCATCAATGCCAGATTTCTGAAGGTCACGAAGTATTCGCTCATAGTTATCTTCGATAACCATTCGCTGTTTGTCCCAAAGTTTATTTATTTCCTCAATTTGTTGTTTAGCTTCGGAAAACGACTTGTTAATTTGTTTTTCAACCTGACGAAGTTCCTTACTAGCGGTTGTAAGCACTTTACTAAGATCGCTTAGTATCTTTGCATTCGGCAACCCATCAAGCGCACGTTTCGATACAAATGCTGCATCAATGGGGAGATTCCAACCCAGTTCATTATCAAGATTTTCAAATATTCGTAATCTTTCATTTGCAATTGAGAATAATTTTTCCTCTCTGATAATAAGACTTTTTTCTTTGAGCAGTTCTTCGAGATCAGTCCGATAGGTTTTTTGAATCTCCTCGAGACTCGGCAATATCGCGAGGTCATCTTTAACTAAATCTATCTCTTGTTGCAATTTCACAATCCTGTCTCGCGTTCGTGCAAGTAATGCTCTTTTCTCTCTTTTCTCCTTCTTTCGATCAGCAGAAAAAGAATCACATTTTGCAAAACTCTTCAGGAACTGAGTACGTTTTTCTGGTGTCTTTGCCAATTCAGAAATTTCGTGTTGTCCGAATATCTGCACGTGAGGCATCACTTCATGCGGCAAAATCGTAAGTAATTCACCCGATTGATTCATTACTTTCGGTGGATTAGGTACAGTACGCTCAATCAAATAGTGAGGGTCTTCGGAGATTTGAGAACGAACTACAAGTGATACTTTCGTACCTGGTTTTAAGACATGCTTGACTACACCTTTATGCGTATTTTGTGCCTCTTCGCCAAGAGGTTCAAGTCCGAGTGCATATCGAATGCTTTCAATTATTGTTGACTTGCCTACACCTCGTCCGCCGATCAAGGTGTTAAGATTACTATTGAAACGAACTGAAATTCCATCAAGAAACCCCCCTTCCCATGTTATCGAACAGATTTCAGCATGCAGTTTTGGTGTAGCATCACTGTTCAGTCGAAGGCGAGACTCTGGTGCTAGAAATGCCTGCCGCAGGCCTTCGACTGAAACTTCAGACATCTTGATGAAACAGGAAGCTTTGCTCTTTTCCAGATCTTTGGGATCATTTACATCTGACGCGTTAATGACTGCTATGGCACGCGGACGTTTATATTGAGCTTCCTTGTTCTGGAGTATCTTTTTCATCTCATCTGGTGTTTCCTTGACAGGTCCCGGTATTGCACAGGCCAATAAGTTAGGTGACTTCCATACTTGGATTCGAGGCTCACCACGAAGATTCTTGAGGAGTCCCCCATTATTCGTTACGTGCGCTGCGACCATGATCGCCCCCCACTCCCTCGCTTGGTCTAAGAGTTCCACGGAGTCTAGAATTCCGGTCGAAGGAGGAATCCTTGAATCCTTTACACCACAAGCACCGATGAATCTCTCCAAATTTTCATCGTCAGTAGGGTCAAATAGACATAGGAAATGAACTCCATCTTTCGATACTGCTTCAAATCCATCAAAGGCAAACAAATTAGCTTTTCGAGCGGCTTGCACTAGTGTCTTTGAAGATTTAACGCGATAATGGTCGGTTACTGCGATAACTTCGATATCGTTTGCAATACATGCTTTGATTATTGCATCGTTGTATTCTTCTTCAGAACTGTATTCAGTCTGTTTCTTATGCCTCTCAAGGTATTCAAAAGGATTAATCTGCAGAGCACAGCGATAGAATCGTGCGCCGCTGGGAAGTTCTAGAGCCGCAGATGTGTTGTCTTTAAGATGTGTGGAGGATTGTCTATTCAGACTAGTCATGAGTTGCTCTTTTTCAGTCTTCTCTGTTCAACGAGAGCATTTTTGCTTTTCTGTTTCGTAAACATTTAGCAGTACAGAAGCGTGATTCTGTCGGGAAGTGTATGCTCCTATGATTATTTTAGCAATTATTGTCGCTAGGTTTACCGATCCCTGTGGACATACCGTTGTCAAGTCGTGTGGACCGCCCTACTCAATCAGACATAGTAATGCGAACAGTTGCATTACGACGAAGTGAATTTTCACCTCTGCATACAGGAAAGATTGATTGTCCATTTTTCCCCAGCTGATGAGAAGACAGCGAAGAGAAGTGGTTTTGATGCCCAGACTAGCACGTCGCTCCATACTGTCGGTGTCATTGAGTGGATGGAAACTGCCATTCTGCTTCACGTTGCCCGATGCCTGAAACTTCTCATCTAGTAGGTTCAAGCAGTCATGCCATGCGCGATCGACTTTGAGAATCTGGCGATCAAGTTAGATATCGAACTAATCGTCAAAGCGACGCATATTGCAAAATCTGAAGACATTCAACGCCGTCGGTGCGCCTCGCTCTACGATCTAAGGTCAACGTAGCACCGATCAAGAGCATCAGGTTTTGTAACGTAAAGTTTGTGACACGTGTGCCTATTCAATGTTCGTTAAGGGGCGTCACCATTCAAGTGCACACCTCTAAAAACAGAGAGCGAATCAGCCATCAGTCAATGAATCACATGGGAAATCGGTCTGTCAGCTGATCCATGCCGGGCACATTCATATTTCCTTTCTGCCGCACCATTTTTTTCAAATTGCGTTGCAGTTTTTCATACTTTCGTAGCAGTTGATTGACGTGTCGAACTTCTACACCAGAACCCAGGGCAATGCGCGCTCTTCGGCTCGCTCGAATGGCCGCCGGAAATCGCCGTTCGTGAGGAGTCATTGAATCAATGATCGCAATTTCTCGACGCAGATCTTGATCGGCATTGTCGGAGTTCAATTGTTTGACTGCGGAAGATTCAGGCATCATACTGGTAAGATTTTTTACTCCTCCCATGTCCAGCATCATTCGCATCTGTTCTCGGTAATCTGCCAGGTCCAGACGACTGCCTTTGCGCAGCTTCTGTTCCCACTGTTTCGCTTTTTCTTCATTTGTTTTCTGCTGTACCGACTCAATGAGTGTCAGCATGTCGCCCAAGCCAATGATTCTCGATGCAGTTCGGTCGGGGTGGAACTTCTCCAATGCATTAACCCCTTCTCCGGTCCCAACAAATTTCACTGGCTTACCGGTGACTTGCCTAACTGACATCAAGGCGCCACCTCGAGCATCACTGTCCAATTTAGTGACGATGACACCCGTCAACTCCAGAGCATCATTGAATGCCGACGCACTATTGACTGCATCCTGACCAATCATGGCATCAATGACGAACAGTGTCTCGTGCGGCGCAATCAGCTGCTGGACTTGCTGAATTTCATGCATCATGGTCTCATCGACGTGCAATCGACCCGCCGAGTCAATGATGATGGTGTCAATAGATGATTTACGAGCGTGAGCCACGGCGGCTTTGGCGATCTTCTCAGGTGCGTGGCTGACATCAGTCTCCCAAAATTCTGCCGTAACCTGTTGCGCCAGAGTTTTCAACTGTTCAATGGCAGCAGGACGATAAAGGTCAATGCTGACCAGTAAAACACGTTGCTTTTCCTGCTCAATGAGATGATGCGCCAGTTTCCCAGCGGTGGTCGTCTTACCGGAACCTTGCAGACCAGCAAGTAGAATCACACTCGGGCCGAATTCAGCTCGATTGATCGGTACGTTGGCTTCACCGAGCAGTGCAGTCATTTCTTCATGCACAATACTGATGATGGTCTGCTCAGGTGTCAGGCTGTCCATCACCTGAGTGTTAACCGTACGCGCTTTGACCTGTTCTATGAATTGGCGGATAACCGGCAATGCAACATCGGCTTCCAACAAGACGCGGCGCACCTGCTGAAGCGTTTCATCAATGTTTTTTTCAGTCAGCTTTCGGCTGCCGCGCAGCGAACTTAACGCTTTAGTAATTCGATCTCGAAGTGAATCTAGCATAAAAAATACTTTGCACCAATCTAAAATTAGTATTGAAGTGTAATGAAATTAATTGGAAAAATTCAATACACTAATCATAATCCAACAAACCAACCGATATTTCAATTGGACGATATCCCCGTTGGCATATTATTTGCCTCCCTCGCCGTACTGATCTGCCTGTCGGCGTTTTTCTCAGCTTCCGAGACTGCCACCATGGCCTTGAATCGGTACCGTCTTGCCGATCAGGCGAGCAAGAAAAATCGTCGGGCGATGATGTTACAGAAACTGCTTGACGAGCCTGATCGATTGCTTGGTACTATTTTACTCGGTAATAACCTGGTTAATAATGCGGCAGTTGCAATCACCACCATGTTAGCGTGGAAGTTTTACGGCGAAGCCGGTGTTGCAGTTGCTACCGCCTGTATCACTATCGTCATACTGGTGTTAGCGGAAATTCCACCCAAAACAATGGCTGCGCTCTATCCCGAGCGAATTGCCTATTTCGCCGCCTTCCTGCTGAATCTGTTGCAACGACTGCTGTTTCCGGTCGTATGGCTGATGAGTTTAGTGGTGAAGTTAATTAGAAAAGTGCCTCAGTTCAATCAACGATCTAGTTCCAATTCCCTAGACTCTGATGAGTTGCGCCATGCCGTCAAGGCCTCAGAACAGCACTTTAAACAGGATCACATTGAACTGCTACTAGGTATCTTGGAATTGGGATCGCAGTCTGTTGAAAGCATCATGGTGCCGCGTGCTGAGATTCATGCTATTGATCTGAACGATGAACTGGTGGACATCATCGAGCAGATACTCAAAGAGCCTCATGCTCGATTACCGGTGTATGAAAAATCATTTGAACAGATCAAAGGCGAGCTGGATATCCGTGAACTACTGCAAAAATATCGCATAGATGAGATTACCAAGGACATTATTCTGGAAACTCTGAAAGAACCGATTTATCTACCGGAAGATACCAGACTGGTAGAACAAATACAACGTTTGCAGACTGCCGAAAGAAATATGGGTATCGTCATTGATGAGTATGGCGAGGTTATGGGACTGTTCACACTGCATGAACTGCTCTCGCAATTTGCCGGGGTGATCGGCGGCCCAATCAAAGATAAGATTCCAGGCATTGTCTCTGAGGAACAAGGCAGTTACTTGGTTAGTGCTGCGTTGAGCGTTCGCGATCTTAATCGCCTAATGAAATGGAACTTACCTACCGAAGGTCCGAACACATTGAACGGATTGATTATCGAAACCTACGAAGATATTCCGCAACCCGGCATGACTTTCAAATTCAATGGACATCGGGTGGAGACAGTGCGAGTACGCGGAACTGCAGTTGACGTCGCGCGGGTGTTTCCAGCCGAAGTTGCTGAACCGGCAGATGATCATTTGGATGCAACAAATGGCAGTGATAATGTTGAAAACATGCCTTAATTTTGAACTAGTTCGTTAGATACGGAGAAAGATAATTGGGAATGGCGAAGCGGGCAGGCTTCCCTACCCCATTGGCCAACCCCACAGCTCCCAATAGAGCGATCTCTCGGGCATGTGGTCGTTGCTCCGCAATCCAATGGAGTCCATTTGTGTTGCTGTGCGTCAGTATTTTATCGAAATGCAGATCCCAGCCATCCCCCGCACCGATCCAATCTGTACCGGGTGGGATCAGTTCATTGATGGGAGTGATTTTTTCTTCACCATCCAGTTCAACCCAGCCAGCTTCATTGCGAATGTAGCGCCCCCAGCATAGCTGTGAGCGTTTGGCATCCAGTGCAACAATAATTTTGTCAGCCGGCTGTTTCTGCGCAATCGCCGCCATACAAGAGACCGGCACGACCGGCAACTGATGACCGAATGCGATACCCTGAGCTACGCCGGCAGCAATTCTTAGACCGGTAAATGAACCCGGCCCCACGCCGAACGCAATGGCATCGAGCTGCTGCATTTCAACGCCTGCCGAAGTTAATATGCGGTCAAGTACAACCAATACTGACTGGTTGTGCTTACGGTGGGTGATGATCTGTTCGTCAAATAGACGCCCACTTCGCTGCAGGGCAACTGACAGCCGGTCGTCTGAAGTGCTGATTGCCAGAATATTCACACTGAAAAAAATTCACTGATTCGATCGATTGAGTTCGATTGCGGCATCGGTGGCAAGCTGTCTAGAAATTTCTGCCCATATGCCTTTTGATGGATGCGTGGGTCACAGAGCACCAGCACTCCACGGTCTGAGGCATCTCGGATTAAACGACCGATTCCCTGCTTCAGTGCCAACACTGCACTCGGCACCTGCCAGTCGTTAAAAAAGCTTTTTCCCTGTGCTTCCATCAAACTGCGCCGAGTCTTTTCTTTTGGGGTGTCGAAAGGCACAAAGGGTAGCTTATCAATGATGACACATGACAGTGCATCCCCTTTAATGTCAACTCCTTCCCAGAATCCTGACGTGCCTAGTAGAACAGCATTACCATCGCGCATAAAATCTTCAAGCAGTTGTGAGTTTGATTGATCATATTGACAGAGCAGTGTGAAATTAATGTGTTCAGCAAGATACTCTTTAGCGGCTTTCATTGATGCGATACTGGTGAATAGTGCGAGAGTTCTGCCTTGCGTCAGCGGTACGACTTTTTCGATGACTTCAATCACCCGCTGGTTGTATTCCTCGCGCGTCGGATTAACGGGTAAAGGCATATTAGGGGGAAAATAAGCTAGCGTTTGCTTTTTGAAATCAAAAGGACTTTCCCAGCGACGACGTACCGTATCATCAAGCCCCATACTCTGTTCAAAATAAGAAAAATCATCACCGACAGCGATGGTTGCTGAGGTAAATACCCAGCTGCCATCAAATTCCATGATCGCCGGGCCGAAAACCTTACCCGGTTCCAACGGTAATTGATTCACCGCAAAACCAGACTTTCCCGATTCACACCAATAGGCGACTTCAAACTTTTCTCGCTCGAATATGGTTCTCGCATCGTCAGCAATATTCGCTGCCAAATTTCGGCACATCTCAACATCACGTGAAACTTCGACATGAGATTCAAGATGACCTATTGTATTGTCAAGTATCTTAACAATGTTCCAATACGCATCAGCTAGCTGCTTGTTGTTCTCAAAAATATCCAACGGCACTTCGAAAGACTCAGCGGCGATCTCTCGACTCAGATAATCGGCTGATTCTGTTAGTTGCTTGGTAGCAGAAGCAACAACGTTAATATCCAGGTCAACGGTCGGGGCTACGCTTTCTAGATTTCTGCAGAACTCGTCAATTCGTTCCTGCGAAAATGTAATACCGAGCGAGTTGCAGGCAATTTCTGGAAAACGATGTGCCTCGTCAACAATAACTACATCAAAGCCATGTGTGATTGATGATTCGTCTTTCAGATCGTGGTGTGCCACCCCAAGACTCAAAAGATTGTGATTAACCACCAAGATATCAGCATCCTTGGCATCCTGCCGAGCACGGTTAGCAAAACACTCTTTCCAGAAATCGCATTCCGAACCAACGCACGTTTGAGTAGTGGCAGTCATCATTTGGAGTTCTTCTTGCGGCATTCCATATTCAGAGATGTCACCGTCACCACGATCCATCACCCAATCGTACACATTGAAGATTTTTCGATCAATGCCTAACAGGTCTGGATTTTTCTTGGCCCGGTCGTGTCGCAACAGGCAAAGATAGTTGGCTCGTCCTTTGAGCATTCTGATGACAGGTTGTAAGCCTAACACTTCGCACACGACGGGAATATCTTTTTGAAACAGTTGCTCCTGAAGATGTTTAGTGCGTGTGGAAATCAGTACCTTTTTGTTATGCAGTAGTGGTGGCACCAAGTAGGCGAAGGTCTTTCCCGTACCAGTACCCGACTCAAGCAGAGCGTGCTGCCCTGAGTCAAGTAGCTGCTCAATCATCTCAGCCATCTGTATTTGGCATTCACGAATCGAAAACCAAGACAGATTTTGGACAAACGGTCCTTGTGGACCTAGCGCGATTGAACTTTTTGGCATGACGGATATCTGAGGACGCTATCCGGATTGGACTGAATGAATTCAGGCCGATAGTGTTGCTACTATGCGGCGATTCGTTCCCAGAAGGATTTTATTCGTTGAGTCCAATTGTTTTGATTGGGAGAGTGTCGGGCACCACCCTTTTTTACCAAGTCATCAAACTCTTTCAACAATGCTTTCTGCTTTCCAGTCAAACCCACTGGAGTTTCAACCATCAACCGACAGTAAAGGTCGCCGATTTGGTGCGGAGAACGAACGTTGCGAATACCTTGGCCGCGCAAGCGCATTACTTTACCCGATTGAGTTTCGGGACGTATTTTCAGATTAGCGCGTCCTTCCAGAGTAGGCACTTCAACGGTACCGCCTAAGGCTGCGGTGCCGACACTAATCGGAACTTCACAGGAGATGTCATTACCTTGACGGTTGAAAATTGGATGAGGTCGAATGCTAATTTCAACAAATAGGTCACCGGGTGCCACGCCGGCCCGACTGGCTTCGCCATGGCCAGATACTCTGATCTGATTGCCGTCATCAATGCCGGCAGGAATCTTTATGGCAATCTGCGTTGTCTTATGAATGCGCCCCTGACCATCGCAACTGAGACAGGGATCGGTTATGACTGTGCCCTGCCCTCCGCATCGCGGACAAGTCTGTTGCAGGGTGAAGCCCATTTGTTGTGTGCGCACCTGACCACGTCCACCACAGGTGCTACAAGTACTAGGGCGAGTGCCCTTACGGGCACCTGAACCTTCACATTCTTCACAAGTTACCAGTCGCGGCACTTTGATTTGAGTTTCAGTGCCATGCACCGCTTCTTCCAGATCAATTTCCAGCGTATATTTCAGATCTGCTCCGCGCGCCTGTCGCCGGCTCGAACGACCGCCACCGAAGATGTCGCTGAAAATATCGCCAAAAATATCGCCAAAACCCCCTTCGCCGCCGGAAAATCCGTTACCCATTCTGCTAGCATCCAAGCCATCATGGCCAAATCGATCGTAGCGGGCGCGGGTTTCCGAGTTCATCAGCACTTCATAAGCTTCCTTTGCTTCTTTGAATTTTGCTTCGGCCTCTTCCAGATTATCTTGATTACGGTCGGGGTGAAACTTCATCGCCAAACGGCGGTACGCGCGCTTGATGTCTGCCTCAGAAGCATCTTTCTTAACATCAAGAACTTCGTAGTAATCGCGCTTGGCCATACAGATATCTGCAATAGTTGATGGAGGTCTAACGACTATCGGTTGTCATGATCATCTTTAATTTCTTCGAAGTCAGCATCAACGACGTCACTGTCATCGGTACCAACATCTGCCTGCCCAGT
The DNA here is from genome assembly GCA_965116205.1 of Arenicellales bacterium. Lineage (GTDB taxonomy): Bacteria > Pseudomonadota > Gammaproteobacteria > Arenicellales > JAJDZL01 > JAJDZL01. Next base: position 2,717,129 of record OZ220493.1, read on the forward strand.
GCTCGCTGTTGATTCAGATTGTGACTGATTGTAGGCTTTCATCGCCAAACCATGACTAGCTTCCGCGAGGGCTTCAGTTTTAGCCTTGAGCTGTGTCGTGTCTGCATCATCTTTCAAGGCAGATTCGAGATCGGCAATCGCCGCTTCTACAGCGGATTTTTCTGACTCATCAATTTTGTCACCCAGATCTTTAATGGTTTTATTCACCGAGTGAATCAGACTCTCCGCTTCATTTTTGGCATCTATTTTCTCTCTCTGCTCGCGATCCTCATCAGCATGCTCTTCCGCCTCCTGAATCATGCGCTCGATCTCGTTTTCATCCAAACCGGAACTGGATTTGATCTCAATTCGATTTTCTTTGCCAGTGGCTTGGTCTTTTGCCGACACATGCATAATGCCATTCGCATCAATGTCGAATGTAACTTCAATTTTCGGCATGCCGCGCGGCGCCGGCGGAATATCAGTCAAATCAAACTGGCCTAATGACTTGTTGTGTTGCGCCATCTCTCGCTCACCCTGTAGAACATGAACCGTAACTGCAGTTTGGTTATCATCCGCGGTAGAAAAAACCTGTTTCTCTTTGGTTGGGATGGTGGTATTTTTCTCAATCAGCTTGGTCATCACTCCGCCGAGTGTTTCAATGCCGAGTGACAGGGGTGTAACGTCAAGTAACAGCACGTCCTTGACATCACCACCCAGTACACCACCCTGAATCGCCGCCCCGGCGGCAACTGCTTCATCTGGATTCACGTCGCGGCGTGCTTCTTTGCCGAAAATCTTCGCGACGGTTTCCTGCACTTTGGGCATGCGCGTCTGTCCGCCCACCAAAATCACATCATCAACTTCCGAAGCAGAAACGCCAGCGTCTTTCAGGGCGATTTTACAGGGGTCAACCGTGCGGGCGATCAAGTCATCGACTAACGATTCGAGTTTTGCACGAGTGAGTTTGTAATTCAGGTGTTTGGGGCCGGTGTTGTCAGCGGTGATGTATGGCAGATTAACATCAGTCTGTGAACTTGATGACAACTCAATCTTCGCTTTTTCAGCACCTTCTTTGAGTCGTTGCATAGCAAGTGGGTCACCGCGCAGGTCCATGCCTTGGTCTTTTTTGAATTCATCAGCGAGGTAATCAATCAGTCGACGATCGAAATCTTCACCACCAAGAAAGGTATCTCCGTTGGTAGACAGTACTTCAAACTGATGTTCACCATCCACTTCGGCAATTTCGATGATGGAAATGTCAAAAGTGCCACCCCCCAAGTCATAGACAGCAATTTTTCGATCACCCTGCTGCTTGTCAAGTCCATAGGCCAATGCGGCCGCAGTCGGTTCGTTAATGATTCGTTTCACTTCGAGACCGGCAATTTTTCCGGCATCTTTCGTTGCCTGGCGCTGTGAATCGTTGAAATAGGCTGGTACGGTAATCACCGCACCCGTCACCTTAGCGCCAAGATAGTCTTCTGCAGTCTGTTTCAATTTTTGCAGAATACGTGCCGATACTTCCGGCGGTGCTAACTCTTTGCCGCTCACTTTTACCCAAGCGTCGCCATTGGCGGCTTTGATAATCTTGTACGGCATCAGGTCTAAGTCCTGCTGCACCACTTTTTCACTGAATTTGCGCCCGATCAGTCGTTTGACTGCAAACAGGGTGTTGTGGGGATTGGTTACTGCCTGCCGTTTAGCCGACTGACCCACCAATACCTCGTCATCCGAATAGGCGACGATTGACGGAGTGGTTCGATCTCCTTCCTGATTTTCGATGATTTTCGCCGCACCACTTCCCTCGTAAACTGCCACACAAGAGTTGGTGGTGCCAAGGTCAATGCCAATAATTTTGCTCATATTTCGCTCTCCAGTTTAAAAGCAAAACAAATATTTCATAAAGAATGTTATCTGTCAAATAAATAGGGTCTGCAAACTGAAAGTCAATTACTTTCCGAGTTTCCAGCATCCGGGGGTGCGGAATCGGTTGGTTCTTCGACGCTGGGAACTCCCGCAGAAACAATCACCATTGCCGCGCGCAGCAGGCGATCATGAATCGTATAACCCGTGCGAAAAACTTCCACTACATGGTTGGTTGGAAAATCAGCAGTCGGAATCATAGTCATCGCCTCGTGTTCATTGGCGTTAAAAGCATCACCGGCCTGTACGCTGATTTTTTTGATAGACGCTCTCTCGAATACGCTCAGCAATTGTTTGCGGGTCAGTTCGATGCCTTCCCGCATGGTAGCCACATCACTGCTACCCTCATCAACTTCGCAAGCTTTGTCAAGACTTTCCATAACATCCAACAAAGATTTGGCAAAATTGTCAATGGCATATTTTCGAGTTTTTTCGAGTTCAGTTGCATTGCGTTTACGTAGATTCTGTAACTCAGCGGCGGTACGCAGATGATTCTCATTCAGTTCAGTCAGCTGCTGATTGACGTGTTCGAGCTCCGCGCGCAAAGCCTGTTCAACATTGCTCTCCGGTGCGGCAGTAGCTTCGCTTGATTCATCTGCTGTCACTTCGTCCTCGGTGGATTCAACGATCACCTCGACGGTATCTGAATCAACGCCCGCAGTTTCATTTTTATTTTCTTGCATCAGAATTCCCGTGTCATTGAAATTGTCAGTTGCACTACAAATTGACAGAAAAAATAAGACTTGAATTGAAAAATTCAAGCAGTAGGCAGAGATTAGTTTTGATTTAACTGTGCTAAAGCGTTGCCAAGCATCTTAGCCGTTACATCAACTACTGGGATAACCCGGTCGTAGGGCATTCGGGTAGGACCAATGACACCAATGGCACCCAGACTATGGCCCTCGACTTCGTAAGGTGCGGCGATCACGCTGCAGTCATTCAGTCCGTCGTAACCGGACTCACTACCGATAAATATAGATACGCCGCGTGCCCGCACGCTCAGGTCCAGTAAGTTCAACAATGATTGCCGCTTTCTGAATACTTCGAAGATTTTTCTGATTTTATCAACGGCAGCAAAATCCGGTACGTTGAGAAGATTGGTTTCACCGCTGAGTACGAAATCGTCATCAGAACGTTCATCTCGATCAAATACCTGTCCTGCTAAATGAATCGCCGTCTGCATTAGCACATCAATCTGCTCACGATCACTTTGCATCTCATTGACCAGTGTTTCTTTCACCGTTGTCAGTGACTTGCCGCGAAACGTTTCATTGAAATAGTTTGCCGCTTCGATTAGTTCAGATGCGGTATAGTCGTGATTATTTTGAATGACGCGATTCTGCACCGTACCATCTTCGGTAACGAGAATCACCAGAATTCGCTTGCCGGATAGATTCACGAACTCAATTTGTCGGAACTTGGAGATAGAAGAATCCGGTAAAAATACAATACCGACAAACTGCGTCACTTCCGACAGCAAATTGGAGGCGACAGTCATCAATTCCTTAGACTCGGTTTCTTCGTTGAGTCGGATTTGAATTTCTTGTTCCTTCGCCGCACGAAGTGGGCGTACCGTCAACAGGTAATCAATGAAGAGGCGGTAGCCTAAGGCGGTCGGAATGCGACCGGCAGAGGTGTGTGGTGATTCAATCAAGCCCATTTCTTCGAGGTCGGCCATCACATTTCTAATGGTGGCCGCACTTAGCATCAATCCAGGTTCGTGCGACAGTGTGCGAGAACCGACTGGATGCCCCTGCTCAATGAATCGAGAAATAAGTAGGCGCAACAGCGTTTCTGAACGTTCGTCAAGTGTGAGATTGGCAGCACTGTTACTCTTTTCTGTCATCGTTGAGTGGCTCTAAGCAAAAGTCAATGTGCGAAATCAGTGAAATGGACTCAATGTTCAAGTTAAGTATAACTTGAATGAAACCGATACACAGTTAAGAATGGATCAGTGTTACGGTATATTGGGACCGGTGACCAGATATGGTTTGATAAGCTGTGGAGAGGGGTTCAGAACCGCGAATTGCCCCGGGTCATTCCGGTCGAAAGAAAATTCAGTCGATTCGAAGGGTCTACTCCATGAACTTTTCTTTGTTTTGAGTTGTCGAGAGAAATAGTTTTCCACCTTCGACTAAAAATAATCAAAGCAAGCAGCGTTTACTGTAATTCGGAATCAAGGTGCAAAAACTGAGTGTAAAAAAAGCAGATGATGTGAGTCAAAGTGAATTACATTCCTGGTGGTTAGGCGCTGGTTACAGGGATAACAAGTTGGTATTCAGCATATTCCCACGCGTTTTTGATTTCCGAGAATTCATTCGTATCTTGATAGAGTTCCCACCAGTGTCGAATTGTTCTAAGTAAGTAAGGGTCATCTCCTTTGTAGGTTCTGAAAATCACCGATGCTAAATACGCTGCCGCCGCCCGAATTTGAACTAACTCATTTTCGTCGTTTCCCATGATACCACTAGAAGTCTCTTCTTTGATTTTTGCAAGACCTTGAACCAAACAAACTAGCGACTCTGAGGACGGACGCCAAATATCTTGAAATATCATCTCCCCTACAATGTTAAGCCTTCTAGCAAGTTTTGGACGATGTCTCCACTGTATTCCTTCAACTAATTTATTCGCTACGACAGTAAAGTCGTTTCGTCTGTCCGCTTTTGTCAAAATCTTCGCTAGTTGTAAAGAAGCTAAAAGTGCATCGTTAACAACATCATCATAGTTTGACAACATATCCACTACTAATTGTTTATTTATGCTTTCTAATTTTTCAGGAAAGAATTTCAAGGTTGTAGCTTCCAGAACACTAATGGGGATCTCGTGAGCCTTTACACTGCTAATTAATTCTTGAACAACATCAATCATTAGATTAAAATCCTCGCCCTCAGTGATGTCAAGATGCTCAAATAATGTTGACAAAGCATTGATGGCATTTTCCAACGTACGTCTTCTTTCCGCCGTCACGACAGCAAGTCTTACTATTGTCCTAGGATGCATTAGATATTTGTTATCTTTCCACCATTTTGAGATTACCATTACGAACTGAAGTATGTCAGATACAGACCACTCTACCACGTAAGCAGATAAATTCAATTCCTCCAAATCACTGTCATTTGGGAGTTCTTTTGCGATTAACTGACGTAAGTACTGTTTTAGTCGATCCTTAGGTTCAATCAAACTAGGAGATGGTAGCAAGGCACATTTAAATCTAGTGTGACCGGGCAACTTTGGTAAGCTTGAACTTGACAGGCCATCCCACAGAGCCTCTGCGAGCCGATTGGTTTGTTCCTTGTTCAATTTACTCCGATCAAACAACCATACCAGCGAAGTTAGTGTCCAGTCCCGAGATTTTTTATTCGATATGAGTTTGTCAAAAATTGTGTCAATTTGTTTTTCTGTAATTTGGATCGAATTTCCCCTTATTGACTCGGGCAGACTAACCATCAGTATTGGGTTGACAATCAGTTTAATTTCCGATTCATTTATACAATTCGACAAAGGAATATCAACTAGTGAAGAAACCGAGTGAGTGCGTTCATTTACTGTCATACTATGAAGAAGTCGACTCGCAAAAGTATTAGCATTTAAAATTATTTGCTTATTTGTTAAACCGTAAACTTTACGAAGTGTGCTAACCAGTTTTTCTCGATATTTAGAGGAACACTTGTAGCAAAGACGAGAAAAAGCCTCCAGTAGAGGATTTGCAATCCGTTCAAAGGGTATAGATGTTTGCGATTCAGCGTTATTAATCATAGAAATCGCATACTCAAGGGCTGGTAAATAGATCTCAAATAAATTGTCCACTTGGTTGAGTGTAAGTTCATGGAGATACTCTCGGTTGAACAATCTATCAACTGTTTTCACATCACCTAGACGGACAATATTTACTAAAGTCCAGTGTGGATTATAGGAACGTATTTGAGATGTAACTAATTCTCCTAAATTTCCAACAGAAACTGAATTATTGATGCAATACGGCATACCAAAATCTTCACACATCCGTAGCAACCCGTATGCTGCAGTCGCCTCAACATCATCAAAAGTAAAATGATAGATTGTGCGTTTAACTCCAAGATCGAAATGGTGGATTTTACTTGAATGTTTAGAGTTTACTGGGCGTTCCTCAAGATAAGTTGACAACAATCTGAGCTCACGACGAGGTTCACACTTAAACTGCACCAACTCGTCCCATCGTTCTGACAGTTCGTTTTCGAAATTGATATACTCCTTTTCTAACTTAATTTGGTTTATGCTACATTTTACGATCCAGAACAATAGCATAACGACTGACTCTTGAGAAACGAGCGTATAATCATTGGTAACCGGGGTGAGTTTTAGCTGTTGGCGTATTTTTGATAAGCTATTTTCCAAAATTGAGCAGGCAGTTGCACCTTCTCCCAGTTCTGCCAATAAAGTTGCCCGTTTCGCTTCCCAGAATGGGAGAATATCATCTATTTTCCAGTCTGTTAGTAGCTTTTTTGCTTCATCAATATTTAATTTGAACAATGCTCGGAGTGCCGCCTCCAATCGAAATTTTGCTTTATGCTCAGGTGGCAAGATTTCAAAGTCATTCGTTACCAACTGACTGACACTTAGCCATTTCTCATCTAATCCTTGTTCGCGATAGTATCTTAGTAGCCATAGTCGGATATTGGTTACAGCCTCAAATACTGATGTTTTTGTCCATGTAGTTTGTTCTAGGGTATTGGTGGGTATGTCGCTACTATATTTCTTTGCTACATGCTCTAAGTGTGCCGGTAAATTTCCAACCAATGGCACAAGACAGCGATCAAGTCGCCACGCAAGTTCAAACGCTAGATCTAAGTCTAGTGGTGTATTAAGTTTTTGAATATCTTCAGGCGGAATTTCGAAGAAATGCTTAAATGGACCTATAGTGTAATGCCAAAGGTTTTTTCTTTGTTCTTCAGGCATCACCACCCAACCAGGATACTCCTTTCGTTGACGACGCCATTCTGTGAAAATTTTGGTGTAATTGTCTGGGTTAGGTTGTGTGAAATACGATTGCGCACTTTCAACAACTGTTGGCCAATAATTAGCACGAGTTTTTTGATAGAGATACTTCAAAAACTGTCTCAAGGCTGTTTCATAATTTGCACCGATTTCTGATAAGTTAACCTCAGTAATACCGATATTATCAGATAATTTTCTGTCCGCTTGAGTCAATTCATCAGAAATGCCGACCCAATAGATTTTCGGCATATTCTCTTTTCCTATGTGATCTCGAATCCAGCCAGTCCACTGTAAAAAGTTTGGATCGTCACCCGAAAAACCCAATAAGCAAAGAGTATTTTCCAGCATTGACTGATGCACAGTATTCACAAATGGTGCGTGGTCACTTGAATACCGACGATAATCTTCTTCCGTAACTGTGAAAGGGGGTGATGGTAAGCTGCCATGCAGCTTTACAATTCTAGGACTATTCGAGTAAACTAGGTCTTTCTTTGTGTTGATAATATTATAATTTTTATTAACAATGGAGCCCTGAACTCGTTCTAATAATGTGTCATAGTTCGTGGTAAATACATCCTTCCATGGCAGTTTTAGCAATTCGATATGGAGTTTTGATGGCTTGTAGTTTTTGTCCGGTATAGAATTGCGGAGTAGGTTATCAAGCTCAGACCTACCGAATTTTGCTTCTACTTGTTGAGACAATCTAAGAAGATTCAGATACCTAGCCTTTTCAGATGGAGCTTCGCCATATAGCTTTTTGTAGTAGGCATCCCCAAGTTCCTGCCAGCTAGGGAAAGTAACCGAGGTGTTCTCTAAAGGCTTAGCGTTCTTGCTGAAGCCGGCTCCTACCATAACCGCCGCGTTGTTTGACCAAAGTCGATCTACAATTTCATTAAGAAATGATTCTAATTTATTTGGTATGTCCACAGTCAAATTCGAAGGCTCTTTTAGCAAATCGCGCGCGTCAGTGATCCCGGGTAGCAGTTCAGCGCCGCGCACAGGCAGGTTTCAGGACGGTGGCACCCACCCGGTCGATCGAACTGGAATGTATTCACTTTGGATTACACATGATAAACTAAAAAGTGAGGAGGCGACATTCCATGAAAAGAAATGTTAGGTGTTGTCTGCTAGAACCCTCACTCTCATTTTTTCCAATATCTGCTAACAAGGTGATTTTGGGTTTTTCTTTCAATTGTTTTGGCAACGAACATAGAAAAAGAGTAAAAAACATCGCCGACATCAATACTGATGATTAACATGAATGGACCTTTGTTTGATGCCATCCGAAATACACATTGGAATGATTACTGATTCAGTCTAGATTCGGCAACCCGATAAACGCACCGCGATTTTTTTCCACCACTGCCCGCATCAATGTTGCGTACTGTCGACCGGTAACATATACATCATCTAGGATTGGAAAGCCGATACTATGGACACGAACTTTAACCTGTCCATTGACTTGATTGACATTGAGTTGCGCCAAAGTATCCAATACGATGTCATACGAAGCACCGGTAAATTCATCACCGACAACATAGATCGAAATGCGGTCGGATTTACCGGCATAAGTGCGCAACGCAATTTCCAATCCTTCAACTGGACTGCTATTGGAAAATGCGGCCCAAGTGGAAAGCAGATTCTTTATACTCTGCCGGGTTCCCGGTGTGTCCGGTAGCCATTTTCGTTTCGATTGACTGACGAGATAGGCGCCATTATCGTTCAACACCTGAAACCCCGCGACTTCAGGGTGTATGTCAAGAATATTGGCCATTGCTTCCACTACATCACCCCAAATCTGTTGCATACTGCCGGACGTATCGACGATGAAGATGACATATTCACTGTCAACCGGAATCCCCCCCACCTCAGGGTCTCGTATCTCCGGTTGGGTGGGCACCTGGATATTAGCACTTTGCAATGATTTTATCGCCAATTCCAACCCTTTATTTTCATCTAACAAGTTGTCAAGCGTCAAATTAGCAGTCGTGATTGAATCTTCTAAACGGGCAATATCATCCGCGGAGATAGATTCACCCGTATCGTTAGACCGAGAGCTTAATATGGCTTCCAGCTGCTCCTGCAAACTTAAAACTGCCGCGCGGGCACTGGCAATTTCCAACTCTAAATTGAGCGTCTCCGGTGACTGCAAAAAATCTACGGGCTCAGGCTTGACGACAATCAGGAGCAGAATGATAGCTCCAAATCCGCAAGTGATCGTGTCAAGATAAGACATGCCGGAGGTGTTGCCATCTCGATTACGTTTCTTCTTCATGGCCAACCACTCGCTGGTATTAACAACAATCCCTGCGTACTCGAGGTCCACGTCCAAAACTCCGGTGCCGCTTCCGGATCCCCTTCAAGCGGGAGAAGGATCACATTGATTTTTTGATTGAACCGGTATCTATTGATGCTGGCGCGGAAGATTTTCTTTCGACACTCGCCGGTGACTTTGCTTGCACTCGCCCGACAGCCGGACAGCAATCCAGTTGAAGCGCCTTGGGTTGGCAGGCCATCGGTGATCAGATAGACATCTGTTGGTTGCGGTGACAGACGTCCTAGCAGAGTTAATCCAGATTGTAAATTGGTTGCTCCTGTCGGTACGAGTTTTTCTATTTTCTGCAAGATTTCCTGAATACCTTGTCGGTCGCGGTTGCCGGTCCACGTGCCTTTGTTTAACAGCTTGGCTCGATTGTTAAAAGCGACAACAGCGACTTGTCCTTCTTTTGGTAGACGTGCCAACAACCATTGAGCTACTCGCTTAGTCCGCTGCCATTTGGGACCCTTACTTTTGTAGTCTTTAGATTGGTTTTTACGGACTAGAATATCAATGAGTAGGTCATCGGTCATTGACGCACTGTGATCAATTAAAATGGCAATTCTTCGGCCTTCCACCTTCAAACCGATCAGATAGTCTTCTTCGCCGAGTTGCGGATTGTCGATGATTACAGTTGACTGTTTAGGTTGAGTATTCAATAACTTATCTTGCAAAGTTGATTTTCTGGTTCTCTGTTGCTCAATCTGTGAGAGTAAATTCTGTAATGCGTCAAGTTTTGACTCCTTGCTGGCCAACTGCTGTTCATTTTCTTGGCGGAGTTGTTCATCGGCCGCAGATTTTCGGCGTTCGACCTCCACCTGTTGACCAAGAACTTCCTGGTCTTCCAGGAGTGCCGCCAAGATGACCGACTGTTCGGTTTGATCATTGGCCTTGGCTTCGGCCTCAACAGCAGAGCCCGTATTGTGCTTGACGATCAAGAACAGTAACACGGCGGCCCCGAGACCGCAAGCCATGACATCAAGAAAAGCTAGGTTGTTTCCCTCAGAACGCCGTGGCTTTTTCATGTTTGGACGTGGTAAATTTGTTGCAGTCCTGAGTGAACATTGTCGTGCTACCGACTGATGCGATTCAGCAGAAATTCTTCACAGTAGGCTTGTATATTGACCAGTCTTTTATCTTGCGCGCGTTGCAGAGAGTGTAACAGTAACATGAGAAAAATGCTGATGATTAAGGCGACGAATGTCGAATTGAATGCAACTCCGAGACTGGCAGTCATACCCGAAATATCGCCGGTAAGCGCCTTGTCAGCGTCGGCCAGCGCCTGACCAATGCCGCGCACCGTACCAATAAAACCAATCGAGGGAATAGCCCAGATAACATAGCGAATCATGGTGTTTTCTGCGTCAAGCCGCATCGACAGTGCATCTACGCTAGTCTGAATCGCATCTGAGGTATTTTGTACGTCGCCGGTTATTCGGTAACGGCGCAGACTGGCTCGCAGAGTAGTAATCAGTTGAGAGTTGCCAATACCCAGCGGCAAGCTGTCCAGTTCATGCAGTGAATCGGTTAAGGGAACGTTCTTTTGTTCAGAATCTTGTAACAAGTCCACATCAAATAGATATTGTTCCTTAGCAATTTGTCTGAGTTTGACGAGAATTTGGACGACACAGTAGAACATAAGCACGATACAAATTTCCTGCTCGACATCTTTGATGATGATGAACCACTCACGGGGGATGGCCTGACCGCTAGCTCGGGTGATCGCGATCAGTTGCTCAGCTCTGGGATGAACAACTTGGACGTAGAAGGTGTGCACACAGACCGCAGAGACCGCAAGCACTACTAAACTACGAATGGTCTCCTTCATTGCCTAGATATCGACTGGAAAACTGACTGGCGAGTTCAGACTGATGACGGGTGCCGAAGTCTGTGCAGTGGTTGCTCGAAAGTAGCCAATTCCCAGTAGCATCGCCAAGCTGACGATGACGAGGAGTAGCACTATTCTCAAGTGCCTGATCTTTTTGTGGTTATATTTACCAGTCATCTTTGTCCTCCAAGTCACTCGTATCAATTATACGCTCATGCCATTACCGAACATATCAAGTGTGTGGCGCTAGTAAAGATATCTCGCAATCCGAAAACCAACATCGACATCCGCGCTTCTGCTTCCCGCTCGCCAAGCGGCCCGTAATTCAGTCAGAGTCGCTGATTGCCAACTGGACCCCTTAATCGTGCGGCGCGAACTGGTCGACGTATCCAAAGCATCGGATGCAAGTGTACCAGCTGGCGGTTTTAAAGTGTAGACGTCATGAGTCCACTCACTCACATTGCCAGTTAGGTCGTGAATGCCAACTGTATTCGGCGTAAATGAACCGACTTCGGCAGTTTGTGGGAAACCATCCTTGTACAAAGGAATGGTGTTGGATAAGGTGCCTTTGGCCGATTCATCGGCCAAATTGCCGGTATCTTTGGGGATCACCTGCTGGTTACCCCAACTGAAACGCGTCTGTTGACTACGACCGGCTTTGCGTGCCAGCCATTCCCACTCCGCTTCCGTGGGCAGTCGGTAGCCATCGGCTTCTGGATCAACACTGAGCAGTCGATTATTCTCTATTTCATAAACCGGCGATAATCCTTCAGCTTCGCTCAAGGCATTGCAGAACTGCGCCGCACTCAACCACTCAATTCCTGCCACCGGTTGTTTGCTACCCCCTGCAGGTGCCCCGGGCTGACTGACTTGTTTAAATTGGTCTTCAGTCACTTCGTAAATACCAACATAAAATGGACGATCCAGTTGCACCGTTCTGACAAATTCATGAGACTCTCGCCCGATTTCACCGCGTTGAGAACCTAACGTTACTGTATCAGAATCTTTGAACAGCTTCATCTTAATACCAACGCTGTTCACATATTCAGAAGGAGCAAATCGCAGACGATGCTCTTTTACAGTCAACAGTTCAAATTCAACAGTGGCGGTTGAATCGTCAACCGGGGTGACGGTCCGGGTTTGTGACACATAATCCGGTCGACTGGCGGTAATGGTCTGTGGAACAGTGAGTAGATTCAGATTCTGGGGGGAAATGCCGGCGACCTTGCCATTGACAGTGATTTGTGCGGGTGGGTCCGACTTGACTTCTACAATCCCTAATTTAGGTTGCAGCTCAATGTCAAGTGTCTCGGGCTCAACTGTGTTGACTGGTACGAGCATCTCCTTGGTTGTGTACCCGGGTTTGGAATATTGTAGGGTGTGTTCAATGCCGAACGTAAGTTCAACGAACGTAAGTTTAATCGTCGTATCGCTATCAACCACCACCCGATCATTGACGGTCAATGTTCCGCCGGTCGGTGACAGCGATAGCAGATGGGGAATCTGTAACGCCATCAACGAATAATGTCTGCTGATCTCAGCCGCACGCTCAGTTACTCTAATTTCATCCGCAATTGATTGATGCCCGTATAGCGATAGGGTCAGTTGTTTTATACCCCCATCAGTATCAATCTTAAGGGGTGTTTGACCTTGTGGGCGGGAGTTTATGCTTACGGTTGCACCGTGTGGTTCTGAAGTAACATTCAACAACCCTGAAATCGGCTTGAGCGCCAGTGTCACCTGCCGAATCTCACCGCGCGCTACAGTCAGTGTCTGTTCTATCGGCACGAAGTAAGGATGCTCCGCTCGCAAACTATACTCACCAGGTTCGACGTTGACGTTAATCTGGTTACCGCTCTCAATGAGTGCGTCGTTCAGATACCATTGTATGTCGTCAACAATGGGGGTTGTTGTCGCCTGCACAATAGATGGTTTCTCGCGTAAAATTACGTCAACCTGACCGCGGCTCCAAGTCGTATCGTAGACCTCTATGGTTTCTGTTGTAAACCCATCCGCGCTGATGCGAATTTTCATCGGCCGGTTAATGCCCCAAACGTTCTGTTGATAGACAAAGCCATGACCTTCAATGATCTGAATGTTGGCAACTTCTGCAGCATCAATTGGTAGAATTTTCACTTGCACTCGGCCGGCAAAGTTGAACAGAAAATAACCACCCAGCGAGATGATGGCAACCGTCAGTATTGCTAAACTGCCAATGACGATTCGCCGCCGATGACGAATTTTGGCCTCAGTTAAAGTTTGCTCAAATGGGTTCATCGCAGATGATCGTCACTTCGACAGGCATGTTATCTTCCAGGTTAACATAAACATCAATCAGAATAGTTCGATAACCGCGGCGAGACCCTTGGAAAACATATTGCCCAGGTTTCAGTTCAATCGTTCGATCAATGACCTGCCCTACTCTACCGATACCTCTTATGCCGACCTCCGTTGCCCCATCTGATAAGATTCGTACTGGTATTTTGCTGCTCCACTTTTCAATTTCAACTTGTAATTTTTCACGGGTGGTGAGTAGACGTGCACTGGAAAATCCAAATTTCTGTGCCTCATTGATCACCCGGTCAGCCGCAACTGCGATGTTGGCAGAACTCAGTCGATCAGGTTGTTTTAAAAAATCATCCAATAACTGTTGTATTGCAATGATCTGACCGACAAATTTAACGCTCTCTAACGCTTCATTGTGTTTTGGAACTAAGCTCAATACTTGGTGATAGGCTGCGGCAGACTGCTCCCAGTCATCTCGGTCGGCATACCCTTGTGCCGCATCAAGATAGTCTGCTATTTTTTTATTCTTTTCGTAAGTCTGTATATCCTTGTCCAGTTCCCCCACGTAAGCGTTCGAAGGTTGCAATGCTTTGGCATCAGCAAGAGCAGCTTTTGCGGTTTCGACATCACTCTGTTTGAGAGCTTTATAGCCTCGGTCAATCGCTATTCTGAATCGTTCGTTACGCAGTTGATTCTTTGCTGCCGCGATACGTAGTTTGATTGGTTCGTCTTTTGGCGTGAGTAGCAGAATTTTTTCGAGCGCGGCAATTTCAGCCGGTAGATCACCGATTTGCTTGGCAAATTCAACTTCTTGACGAGCATCCAACAGTTTTGACAGTTGGTTCAACCGCTCTTGCCAGCGTTCAATTTCACTGAAGTCCGATCGCAAACGTACGATAGTTGCTAACAGTTCGTAGGCGCCATCTATATTCTCATCATCATAATACTGCTCAAGCAGTTCTAGATGTCTCTGAAAGTGTTTTTCTTCATTAGCAGCGGCTTCTGTGACGACCTGAAGTGCTTGACTGAGCAACCGTATCGCCGCGTGATTATCACCTTCTACATAAGACTGATCAGCACTGCGTAAATATTCTCTAATTAGATTGATTGCACTGGTATTGCCGGGCACCAGCTGTTGATTGACTACGACGGTTGACAGAATGTCATTGATTTCGTTCAACCGCGAATGGTATTCAGAAACTAGAGAATCAATCGTTGATTGATGAGTATCATTGTGATTCTCTGCGGTCACCAACACCGGCTCGCCGGCCAATAACAATGAACTAATTTGCGCAGTAAAATAGCTGTTTGCACGTATTGCGCTTTGACCTTGAATATACTGGTTGAGTTTCTCCACCCACTTCGCATTTACTCTGCCAGCATTGGATATTTTGGCAAAATAGTTGGACTGCAATCCAGAGATTTGATCGGCATGAACAGTACTTCGAATCAGTGGAGTGGCAGATAGATATTCATATTCTTTGAATTTCACATGACGTGCAGTGAATGTTCTGCTCCAATCCAATTGAGTGACGGATGACGACTTCAGTGCGAAATCTCTAGCGTACGCATCAAATTCACTCCCAAACCATGCTATCCCGATCGTAGCCGCTAAGGATATATGAGTAACCAACACGATTTTTTGTCTGCCGATAGTTGACAGATTGTCGAAAAAACTGGCCGGCAGTAGCCGCTTTAGCATCACCGAACTGGAAATAAAAATGCTAAATACTTTCAGTAAACCTTTGATATTAAGGTAGAGTTTTCCCTAAAATTTTAGAGTTGAACATTCGGGACAGCTAGCCGTTCGTAATTTATTATTGATGCTCTGCGCAACTCTTTAAACTGGTTTTTTATTCCACCTCTCAAAATTACAGTCTCACCTTCTATCTCCACTATCGTGGGTGCGATATCAATATTCAGGGATTGTCCAAGTTCATTCAAAGTTGCCAAATGATATTTGCCTTCGGCTCGCTTTTGAAAGCTGTCTCTGAGTAGGACCCCTCCTCCGACAGCAGCGGCGGCAATTCCGGCTTGCGTACCAATTCCGGCATCATCATTGGCATCGGCTGCTACGGCAGCTCCAATCAACAGTAGAGCACCAAAAAATGCCTTGCTGTTCGCTTCTGATTTCGCTTTGCGTGCGGCCTTTACATGGCTAATGCTATGTTTCTGCCATTCAATGTAACTTGATTGCGATTTTGGATTGAAAACGATATTAACTATTTTTGTCTGCATATCGTTAACAGCAGTTTTATATATCACTCGCGTGGCTTCAGCCTGCTTCAATTTCGGATCATCATCTGCCGGCAACGAAACAATTTTCACCTTGTTATCTATGACTTCCATATGTTCAGAAAATTTACCGCTTGATATTTCATTTGCAAATATAATTTCCGAACTGGCACGAAGTCTAGCTAATTGACTCTGAGAACGTTGATTCAGTAACTTGACAACGTCATCCGCCACTTTGTGAAAAATTGGTTGATAGGGATCGCTATTTTTAGTGCGGATATTTTGCCAGTGGTATTCTTTTACGCGATGCTTGTATCTCTTGTTCATCCATCTTTGACCAGTAATGGTGTGAACTTTCATTCTAATTTCAACATCTTCACCGTTGGATTTTAGAATTTCACCACTTACGAATAAATCTCCAGCTACTTTGGCGTCAGGAGTGATATAGACGTCACCAAACTTGCCGGTGTCCTGCAACTCTTCTCTGAGCGCTTGAGCAAATCGAATGGCTTCTAAACGTCGAAGTTCAGGCCACACACCCAATTTCTCGTAGTCATCAGAGTCTGCGGGGATGCCCGGTTCAAAAAAAGGAACAATGACATCAAGACGAACCCCTTTGTATTGTTCCATAAACTGCCCACTCTGTTCCTCAGACAGATCAAGTCCAAAAGATGGGGACATTGAAGATGTCCCACCGGTAGTCGTGCCACAACTCGCCAAGTTTAACGCTAAAGCAGTCAGTGCTAATAGTTGAATTGTTCTGCGTAGATATTTCATTGATATCCTCTCCAAGCAATCTTCGACCAAGAGATGGTCTAGTTAAATCTAATACATTCCATTAATCTACATGCCTAATGCTCGCATGCCTTCCTTAATCGGAATGAAAAAACTCAATCCTTCTGAGCCTTTTTCAACATCTTTCAATACAGCAATACCCACCACCGAGTAGTTTTCGTCAAGTAGGGGTCCACCAGAATTCCCGGGACTTATGGCAACATTACTCTGTATGTAACCTGGTCGAATAGCGCTAACAATTCCGTTGGTCAATGTACCTGATAAACCTCGCGGAGACCCGAATGAGTATACCTTATCACCTCTTTTTACGGAACCTTGACGCACTGATAATACCGGTCGTCGAGTGCTGGAGTTAAATCGAACAAGCGCGACATCTCTTTGCCTGTCAACACGCTGAACTATCCCCTTAACCTGTTCACCATCTCCAAATTCAAGCCACACTTCGTATGCTCCAACAACGACATGTTCATTTGTTATGAGTTTTCCAGGTGCAATTATAAAACCGCTACCAACGCCTACCTCTTGATAATTCGAAACCCACACCGTAGCAACTGATAAGTCCAATTGATCAACATTGAACTGATTCGCTGTTGAACTATGAGGGCTTTGCGGTTGAGTCTTAACTGTATTAGGTGAATTTTCAACATTAGGGGTGTTCCGGAATGGAATACCCTTGTATCTACGATATTCGTTCCATAATTTATTTTGCATCTCAGGGTCTGTTTCATTCTCTGCTGCGCTCCGCAACTGCAAAGCGAGAGCGTCATCATTATCTGCAGGCGGGATATCATCAGGTACTTTACCGTTTGAATTCGGTAATTGATCATCAAGACCAGAAATGGATTCAGAACCACTAATTCCATTGACTGAAGCTGATTCTCCCTCGGAGGAGCTTGGGCTAGGAGCCTCTGTACCCCGAATGCCACGTCTGGTAGTTGTTCCACTACTTGAAATGCTAGTATTGGATTGTATACCCAGTAGGCAATCACTGTAAGCGGCTAACGCCTCGTAGTACCGATCTTCTAGTAGTTTGGTTTTTTCATTCTCAGTCAGCAGTAGACCATCAACATTAGTGTCTACAGTAATAAGATTTTCGCACGCGAGTACCGGACGAGACAACATAACGCAAGCAACAAATATCGCCACTAATATGTAAGTGTTCGAAAAAAGAGGTTTAATTGGATGAAATTTCATATTTCAAAAATGTTGATTGAAGTGTTAACTGAAGAGAATATCATATCATACTGAAGATACTAAAGGTTAAAGTATTACCAAAATTCACACATCAAAAGTTAACATCTTCTTTTGTTTTATCATCTCTGGTTGCAACGATTCAAGAAAAAGACAAACTCTCATATACAATCTTTCCAGTAGCAAAGTAGCAAGTCAGTCTTTCCAGTATTCCGCTCCCTAATACCCGGTTGGTCACCCGTGAAACTATTCAACAATATCGGTATATTTGGAAATTTCGACAGCGACGCAGTTATGTCGATGTCCGACAAGATTACCTCGATACTTGAAGAACAGAAGATCAACCATCAAAAATATCCATCCTCATTTGAAAGTAATGGCCAATCGACGGGTATCGACAATCAAAATCTGGATTTGGTCATTGCGGTTGGTGGTGACGGAACTTTTTGAATGTCGCGCGCCAACGTGCCGGTTGCGATGCCCCACTACTCGGCGTTAATCTGGGCCGGCGGGGATTTCTCACTGACGTTGCCGTTCGTCAAATTCAGAGATCCTGACCTTAACCAATAATTCTGACCTATTTTTTACTTTTCGGCACCTCATTTTATACTGATTCGGTGCTGCGGTCGAGGCCTCATTGGTGGTGGCCTGAGGTGTGGCCGGCGCGTCAGCGTAACAGTTCATAAACCATCCGCCAGTCGGTGCCCGGATAGACGGTGGCGGTGCGATTGAGGGCATCAAGCAGGGGCTGGACCGATTCATCGACGCCGTGGCTGCCGAGGCCGAGGAGCTGCACCCGCAGTTGACGGTGGTGCGGTTCGGGAATGAGGTTGGCATCGGTCTGCATGAGGGCGGCCAGACGGGTGCGCACGTCGCCGCGCGGTGGTCCATCGGTGGTCAGGCCGTTCATCATGGCGGTTTCGGCCCGATAACACAGGCTACGGATGGTGTCCAGAAACAGGCGGGTCGGCCAGGGCCTGGGGCTGTTGGTCGACCGGCAGGTCGCCGACGCGGACTTTGCGCGGGTGGCTGCGGCGCTGCTCGAGGAGCTGGTCGAGCGTGGTCTGCAGGTGCTGGAGGTCATCGGGCACGGTGTCGGCCGGTCGCCGGGCGGCCTGCACCTGGCGGCGGTGGAGCAGTTTGCGATGACGGTCAATGGTGCGCTGCAGGTCGCGATAGCCGGGGTCGACCACCAGCTGGTCGGGATGGACCGGGGCCAGGGCGTGTTCGGTCAGGGTGTCGAGCTGGAAGTGCTGTTTCATGTATTTGAAGTAATTTTCCTGATTCCAGCGCGACATCATGGCCCCGGCGACCTGGGTGGCCGGCATGCTCGGATGCGTGGTGATGAGTGGCATCAGCCGGCGCAGCTGTCGCACCGGCAGGCCGTTGCGCAGGCGCCGTGGTTTTTCGGCCAGCAGGATGGTGTGCGTGGTGGTGTGCACCGGTCCGTACAGGGGTACGGCACCGGGTTTGAAGTCGGTCACCGGCCAGTCGGCACCCTGGTGGTTCTTATGCCAGATGATGCAGGCCACGCCCTGGGCGGCGAGGCGGGCGAACAGGTCGGGACTCCAGCCTTCGCGGTCGAACACCAGGGTGGCCGCCGGTGATGGGTGGCGGTCGCCGGTGGTCGGCACCACGCCCAGGCGGTGCAGGGCCGGCAATACGTCATGTTCGAGCACCTGCACCAGTTGGGGGTCCAGTTCCTTGTGGATGCAGATCAGCGGGGTGCCGTTCAGCGCATTGACCCAGTAGCTGACGCTGGCCGGCAGGCAGACTTTCTGGCGCGAGACGAAGTGTTTGGGCAGCCGTCCGCGGCGACCACTGTAGACCTTCACATGACCGTCCACCGCCACCGTCAGCCACTCATCGGCGACCCCGGCGAACCATTGTCGGGCGAGGCGGTCATGCCACTGCTGGAGGGTCTCGGGGGCGGCACACAGGGCTTTGATCTTGCTCCGCAGGGTCTTGACTTCGGGGCTGCGGTCCAAGCCGAGCAACCGCCCCCACTCGCCGGGGGACTGGTGGCGCAGGGCTTCGAAGCTGCGGGTTCGGGTCAGGGTCAGGAACGCGAGCATCAGCAGGATGGTGGACAGACCATAAAAGCCGGCCGGCAGTTTGAGCAGCATGGGCAGTGCCGTGAGTACGCCGCCATGGGTCACCGCCCGGGCCGGTTCGTCAAAGCGTGGCATCGCCGCGTCCAGCAGGCCGACGGCCGCCAGCTGGCGGCCGTTCCGAATCATGGCCGGCCCGCCCGGCGGCGGGTCATCGGTCGGTGGTGAAATCACGCCGGCCCTTAGATTGTCATTGAACTGTACTGGTGGCGATGCCCAGTTCGGCCGCACATTGGCGCCCGCTGAGCCCCTGGGCCAGCAGTGCGGTCGCCCGTTCGGTTTGCGCCGCAGTGACCACCGAACGGCCACGTCCGGAACTGGTGCGTGGCGTATCGAAGCTCTCCTCTCCACGCTCCTGCCACTGCTGGATCGCCCGCACGATGGTCGAACGTGACAGCGGCAGGGCGGCCGCCAGATCCCGGATGCTCACGTGGTTGCAATGATAAAACCGGGCGGCCTGCTGTTTCATGGCGTTGGTATCACCGTGTCGATGTTGGGTGATGAACTCCAACTGGGCAAAATAGGTGACCGTCTCCCCATCGGTGGTCCAGGTGAGGACGCCGGTGATGGGCGTCGCCTCGCCCGGGGTCAGGTCCAGTTCCGGGGCGGTACGCGGGTTATAGATACTGGTCATCAGTGCTTAATCTCCATGATTGCTTTGCATATATAAGTCATATCCTAATTATACACATAACGCGGTGAACCGGGTTATTTTTTTCTGTTTCGAGGGTGTTTTCGGTGGCTGAATGAGGGCCGTCACCCGGCGTCATCCGCCACGGTGACGGCACCCTGCAGAGCCGCCATCAGTCCGTGCGGCACCGGCTTCAGGAGGCGGGCCGAACCGGGCCGAAAAGCAGCCCGGCACCGACCGCGACGGGCGGTTTTTTGTGTCAACCCTATATGGGACACTCCGCACCGATGAATAGCGGGCAAAATGGTGATAACCGGTTGATATAATGACTGCTGCTCAGACCCATCATGCACCGCAGTGGGCTTTTAGGTCAGGATCTCTGAAATTGACGACTGCCTGAATCAGCTGCTACTGGGAAACTATCGGACCGAGACTCGTATACTGATTGAGGTAACCACTCAAACAGACGAATTAAACAAAAGGTCACCGTTCTTGACGGCACTAAACGATATCGTCGTACACAAAACCAATTTTGGCCGCTTACTAGATTTCAATATTACGATAGACGATGAATTCGTGACCGCGCTGCGCGCCGATGGCATCATCGTTGCCACCCCGACGGGTGCCACCGCATATGCTCTGTCAGCTGGCGGACCGGTAACTCTACCCCAGTCTGCCAGCCATCGAACTGGTGCCCATTGCTCCCCATACACTTACGCAGCGTCCGATTGCCATCAACGATTCGAGCCGCATTGTCATCGAGGTTTCCAGTGGTGAGCCGGGCAGTGCCAGTCTAGTTGTTGATGGACATATACGTCAAGGTCTGCAGGGCAATGAAAAAATTCTCGTGCGCCGTTCCTACCTGACTGTTGATCTCGTCCGCATTGAGGGACACACCTTCTACAACGCGCTACGGCAGAAGTTGAGTTGGGGTACATAGTGTCTGTCCGAAAAGTCAAATATAGTGCCATCAATTTGATAAATATAGATTTTTTCTGATATTTCTCAACAAAGAATCAGTCCGGATGATATCATTATGGCGTATTTCACCACTATTCAGTGGTTGTTCGCCATTCTTCGTTGAGCACTGCCTTTCATGAGACAAATAATCGAACTGAACTACGAACTCGGCTGCCCGCCGATTGAGCACCTGCAATTCGACCCGCAATGTCGCGATGAAGTCCCCAAACTGCTGCGGGCACTCCAGGCGCTGTACGGTGATGAGGCGCGCCGCCGGTAGCTGTTCGAACTGCTTGATGCCCACCTGCTGACCGAGGTGGACCGGCACAACGGGCGCCCGGGGCTGAGCCGGTGGGAACTGGCCGTCATCGGCATCATCAAACAAGGCACCGGCTGGGATTACGATCATCGGCATAATCAGGTCAACGCTCATGCCGGGATTCGCGCCATGCTCGGCCGGAGTCCGCACCTCAAGCAGCGCTATTCACGCCAGCAGCTGATCGACAACGTCAGTCTGTTGGAGGTCGAGCTGCTCGCCGAACTCAATGCCCTGGTGGTGGCCGCGGCACCGGCGGAGCTGGCCCCGACGGCCGAACTGGAAGGTCATTGTGATTCCTTCGTGGTGGAGACCGATGTGGAGTATCCCTTGGATACGCAACTGCTGTTCGATGCGGTGCGGCGGCTGCTCGGGCTGATGAAAGTGGCGAAAGACCGTGATGAGGTGACCGGCTGGCGGCAGTACAAACAGTTGCGTAAGGGATTGGCAGGACTGCACACCAAAGTGCGTCAGGGACTGCGGTGGCGGCCGTCGGCAGACGGTCGCCAGTCGGTGAAGGACTTCCTGGCGCGCAGTGCGGCGATCATCGCGCGGGTGGTGGACACGCTGACCACCCTGGCAGCCCGGCCGGATACCACCCCACTGTGTGAAAAAATCAGGCACTTCAAGGACTTGGCGGAACGGCTGTTGGATCAGGTCGACCGCCGACTGCTACGCGGGAAAACCATTCCGCACGCCGAGAAGATTTTTTCGGTGCATGAGCCGCACACCCGCTGGTGTGCCAAGGGCAAAGCCGGGCGCCCGGTGGAACTGGGCGTGCCGGTGGGTCTGGTGATCGATCAACACGGTCTGATCCTGCACCATGAAGTGATGTGGCACGGTGAGGATGTGGACTGGGCGGGTGCCGCTGATCGACCAGACGAAGCGCCGCTATCTGCAGTTCAACGGTTGCAGTTTCGACCGGGGGTTTCACAGTCCGGCGCACCGCCGGCAGTTGGATGAGCGGTTGCACAACAACGCGCTGCCGGCCAAAGGTCGGTGCGCCGCCGAAGTCCGGGCGCGGGAGTCGGCCCCGGCCTTCCAAGCGGCCCGGCGCCATCATCCGGCGGTCGAGTCGGCGATCAACAGTCTGGAACACCATGGCTTGGACCGGGTGCGCACCCATGGTGCAGCCGGTTTTGCCCGCACCGTAGCCCTGTCAGTTCTCAGCTACAACATTCATCGGTTCGGACA
Source organism: Arenicellales bacterium (assembly GCA_965116205.1). GTDB lineage: Bacteria > Pseudomonadota > Gammaproteobacteria > Arenicellales > JAJDZL01 > JAJDZL01. Next base: position 2,739,869 of record OZ220493.1, read on the forward strand.
GCTGCTGCGCGAGCGCGAGCGACTGATAACCTGCCGCCTGACGGCACCACTGGGCCATCACAGGACGAAAGCACCCGGCCAGCGCGTCGGGTGTGGATGCCTATGGGCCGAATCCCCCTTTTTGATGGCCGGCGCGTGGTTTGTCGACAATCACCCCGTTCGGGCCTCGATTTTTGCTGTTCACCGGCATCATCGACTGGCATCAACTGGCAAAATGTGCGAAAATGGGAGGTTTCTGGCAGGCACTATATAAGTCCCCAATTTTTTAGTAACCTTAGATTGTTCGACTCAACTAAGTACAAATGTCATAAGAGCATCTGCAATCTGTCTAGCAAATCTTTAGGGTACAAAACAATGTCTTACACCGTATTCAGAGAAGCAGCATCTCGTTCAATTCCATTAAGTTACGGCCTAATCATGTTTTAAGTTCAATTTGCCTCTTGCGTACAATCAGCCATGCCAAACTTCCGAAAGCAGACAAACACTTATTTCTTGTTGTTTAAACTCCCCTAAATCGGTTTGTCTTCAATCCAACCTCAACCTTGCCTCAGCTGCCGTTACGCAAGCTCCTGATCTCAGCTGGCGACAAATCTGTATATCTTTGAATCTCCGCCTCCGACCTGCCATCCTCAATTAATCGCCTTGCCATCTCAAATGCCATTCGCCGGACCCCCTCTTCTCGACCTTCTTCCAAGCCTAGCGACTTGCCCATCTGCAATATGTCCTCACCGGTCAACGGCAACATCTCGTTCAATTCCATTAACTTCCCTTGCATGTATCTATCTCCAGACTTGGCACGCCTCTCAAACTCAACCTGGATATCCTCTATTTTATATCCCCTGCACACTTTCAGGAAATATTTTACGACATTTTCAAACAGTTCACTCGCCAGATTCGCGGACTGCATATCGCGCATCTCCTCAGACCAGCGCATCAGACTGTCGATGTTCGCCTGCCAGACCTCAACCATCACCCGAATGATCAACCGACTCGGATTGACCAGGGCCGGCAAACGGCTGAGAATCTCCGCATCTCCCAACCTGATAAACTCCGCCTCGAAGTTCACCAGCTTGTGTCCATCAGCCCGGGCTCGCATCGCGGTCAGGGTGTGAACCCATCATTATTCATATGGCTCTTTTAGCAAATCGCGCGCGTCAGTGATCTCCAGGGAGCGGTTCAGCGCCGCCCGTAGGTTTCGGGACGGTGGCGTCCACCCTGCCGATGGAACAGATGATTCCAGCGCAGGTAGCTGTCCAGATAACTGGAGGCCACGCCTTTGAACTTGATCAAGAACTGTTTGAACTCGCTGTGCCGACTGTTCACCGTCTGGATATGGATCGCCCCGCGCACCCATTCGCCGACGACTGGTTCACCCGCTCATGTGCCACGCCGAGTGCGGTGGCGACGGCCGCATAGCAGGGATTGGCATCGGACACCAGTAGACCATCCGCTCGTAGTTTGGTGCGCAACAGTGCCCCCAGACTTTGAGCATCAACTCGTGCCAGCGTATGACACTGGGTAGCTCCGCCGCTTTACCCCCGCGTGCCCGTGCCGGTCGGTCGGCCTGCCGGTGTTGCTTCACCTGGCCTTTGCAACTGTGTAGTAGATAAGTCTCATCGGCTTCAACCAGACCTTTCAACACCGTCGGTGACTGTGACACGGCCGGTAGGAAACGATGACACCAGCGAAACGCGGTGGACGCCGCAAAGCCACAATGGTTCGCCGACTCGTGTACCGTCTCCTGATGGGCCAGGGACGGTCTGAATGACAGCCAGCGTTCCTTGTGATGCAGACCCTGCGGCGGCGTGCCTGTGGTGGCGTTGAAATACCGACTGCAGGCCTTGCACTGATCGCGCCGCAGGCCGCGGCTCCAACCGCGGGCCGTGGCTCCCGGCTGGTCACAACGCAGGCCGGTGCGGGCCTCATCCACGCTGAGCTCAATCGCCGCCAATGACGACTCCTCGATCTCGGCCGGTTGCAACAACTGCACCGCCTGGCGCTTTTGAGTCGCCGTCAATTCACCGAACTGGGATACCAAATCCCGAAATTTTTCATGTTTCATGGGCGTCGGCCTCCCGCCGCTTCTGGTGCATTTCTAAACCATTGATAATTTATACTAACGCGCGAGATTTGCGAAAAGAGCCTTTGGAATAGAGCCTGACTTCATAGATACAAAATTATCCATTCACACTCCATCGTTGCGACAGTTTTCATTTTTTCATTCGCAACATGTAGTCGAAGCTCCTGAATTAACGCTGAAAATTGCAAAAATAATAGAACACTACCCTGGAGTGAGTTTAGCCACATTTGCCTCAAGATGTCGTAAGCATCTTTTTGGAATTTCGGGGGAAATCGATTCAACTCTAAGATCCAATAGAACTGGTTCGTTGGCCACCAAATTTTAGCAACAACAATCGCTAGCCCAATCTCAGTTGAACCAATTGGATATTGTCGCAATTTAATTTGTGAGACTACCGCTGACCGTCGCTTTACGCCCTATCTCAAAGTCAACACTCTGCCATCGTAAAGAATGGCGCCTACTGACGCGAAATTCACAAAATTATCAGGACTCATAATGCTCAGTTTGAAAGGTTGACTGAAGAGAAAGAAACTCTGGTTCAATGATTCAACAGATACAACTACCCTCATATACAATTTCTTTAGTCAACATATCAGTCTTTGCAGCATTCCGCTTCCCAATACCCGGTTGGTCACCGTGAAACTATTTAACAACATCGGTATATTTGGAAATTTCGACAGCGACGCCGTTGTGTCGGTGTCCGACAAGATTACCTCCATACTTGAACAAAAGGAAATCAACCATCAAAAATATCCATCCTCATTCGGAAGTGACGCCCAATCAACTGGAATCGACAATCAAAATCTGGATTTGGTCATTGCGGTTGGTGGTGACGGAACTTTTATGAATGTTGCGCGCCAACGAGCCGGTTGCGATGCCCCACTACTCGGCGTTAATCTGGGCCGACGGGGATTTCTCACTGACGTTGCCGTTCGTCAGATTGATGATTGCCTGAATCAGCTGCTACTGGGAAACTATCGGACCGAGACCCGTATACTGATTGAGGTAACCACTCAAACAGACGAATTAAACAAAAGGTCACCGTTCTTTACGGCACTGAACGATATCGTCGTACACAAAACTAATTTTGGCCGCCTACTTGATTTCAATATTACGATAGATGATGAGTTCGTGACCGCGCTGCGCGCCGATGGCATCATCGTTGCCACCCCGACGGGTGCCACCGCATATGCTCTGTCAGCTGGCGGACCGGTACTCTACCCCAGTCTACCAGCCATCGAACTGGTGCCCATTGCTCCCCATACACTTACGCAGCGTCCGATTGTCATCAACGATTCGAGCCGCATTGTCATCGAGGTTTCCAGTGGTGAGCCGGGCAGTGCCAGTCTAGTTGTTGATGGACATATACGTCAAGGTCTGCAGGGCAATGAAAAAATTCTCGTGCGCCGTTCCGACCTGACTGTTGATCTCGTCCGCATTGAGGGACACACCTTCTACAACGCGCTACGGCAGAAGTTGAGTTGGGGTACATAGCCGTTTTTCGTAAGACGATGATCAGAACACTCCACATCAGAAATTACCTGCTGATAGAAGAAATTGAATTGAATTTTCAATCCGGTCTGACAGTCATCACTGGTGAAACGGGCGCCGGAAAATCATTGATTATTGATTCTCTGGAGCTAGCCTTAGGCGCCCGAGCCGAAAGCAACGTTGTACGCAAAGGAAGTGAACAGGCAGAAATCTATGTCACCATTGATGCTGAAAATCGAAGGATACGCGATTGGTTACAGGAACATGGTCTGCATGAGGGTGCTGAAGCCATTGTGCAGAGAATCATCTATCGCGACCGCCCTTCTCGAGCTTACATCAATGGTCGCCCTACTACCCTAAGTCGTATCAAATCTCTGGCCGCGCGCGTCATCGCAGTACATGGACAAAGCGAGCATCAGACGTTACACAATACCACAACACAACGTCATATCCTTGATGGCTTTGCTGGGATAGCATCCAGCACTCGACGCTTGTCAGAGTTATCGGCAGAAATTCGAAAAATCTCCAATGAGCGCTTAAATCATGAAGATAAAAGACATCGCCAGACTGAGGAGTTATCTCTGCTGGAGCATCAACTCAGTGAACTGTCACAACTAGCACCTCAAGACAATGAATTTTCAGAACTGAAGCAAAAATTGTTACAGGCAACTCACGCCAGTGAACTGGTCAGCACCTTGGAGGAAACGGCGCATTATCTGTTTTACGGTGATAATGCCACACTCAGTTCTAAGCTGGCGAGTTTTATCCGCCGCCTGGAAAAATTGACTCCATTTGACAATGCACTTTCGCAGTACGCTGAATTGCTCGGCGAAGCACAGATGCGCATTGACGATGTGGCTCGAGAACTTCATACCATGGCGGAGCGAACGGAGTATGATGCAGAGCAGATTGCCATATTTGAGGAACGCATGGCCGCATTGCAGCGGCAAGCTAGAATACATAATGCCCATCCTGATGAACTATCGAATGTTATCCAGGTTCTTGAAAATCAAATCAATGAATTACAAATGAATATTGATGTGATGGATAATAATGAGAAACAGTTGGACGAATTAAAATTTGAGTATCACAAAATTGCGGCTGAGATCAGTATTCAGCGAAAAAAAGCGGCAGTTGGATTCACTCAATCAGTGACCGAAAGCATGCAATATTTAGGTATGGCAGGTGGGCGATTTGATATTGAGTTCATTAGCCAAGAATCTGACACACTGACAGGCTATGGGTATGAAAACGTCCGTTTCATGGTTGCGACATCTCCCGGCCAAGAATTGGGACCACTAGCCACAGTGGCGTCCGGCGGTGAACGGTCAAGGTTAAATCTGTCGATACAGGTCGTTGCCAGTGAATTGACCCAAGTTCCAGCCATCGTCTTTGATGAGGTGGATGTTGGTATTGGTGGGCAGGTGGCAGAACGGGTGGGTCATCTGTTGCAGACACTAGGTCGGTCCATGCAGATTTTTTGTATCACTCATCTGCCTCAGGTAGCAGCGAAAGGTGATCAGCAGATCAATGTTAACAAAATTCAAAATACAACGTCGAGTGTTGAAATTCAGCAACTTGATGATGAACAGCGCATAATGGAAATCGCAAGAATGCTTTCCGGTGCTAAAATAACGCAACGTACAACTGAACATGCCAAAGAGCTGCTTGCCGAAAACTCAGTATGAACTCCCCCGTAACACAAATACAACCTAACTTCATCGTTCGTAATGCATCGATTGAAGATGTTGATGATATTCACTCAATGCTGCAGTCTTATGCGTCGCGAGGCATTCTGCTCCCAAGGTCCAAGTCCGACATTTGTGATAATCTCCTGAAATTCAATGTCATTGAATGCAATCATGAGATTGTTGCTTGCGCGGCGCTGGAAATATTTACCGCTGAACTCTGCGAAATTCGAAGTTTAGTCGTCGCGGAACACATGAAAAAAACGGGGTTGGGTCGAATCATGGTTGCCGAACTCATGGATAAGGCCCGTTCTCTAGGGCTGCAACGAATAATGGCTTTAACCTATGTTCCTGAATTTTTCCACAAGTTGGGGTTTAAAACTGTACGGAAAGAAATATTTCCGGAAAAAGTTTGGGGAGTTTGCATCAAATGCAGAAAATTCAACGACTGTGATGAAACCGCAGTGGTAACCTATCTGACTTAAGTTTCTTAATCAATTAATTCGCAAATCTCATGTCAAAAAAATTTACTCAATTAATCGTATTTTGTGTCGTTCTAGGCTTAGTCACGGTGTCTGGATGTTCTACTTATCGTCCCGAACTTCGACAAGGTCAAGTCGTTAAGACCGAAGATGTTGAAAAGGTAACCGTAGGCATGAGTGCACAGGAGGTGCTTGACATTCTTGGTACACCATTGGTTACCGATGTTTTCAACAATCAACGTTGGGACTACGTATACGTGACTTACGACGATAGACACAACATGACCGGTCGGTCCAGAGTGACCATTTTCTTTACTGACGACGGTGCTGTCAATGAGATTGAAACCGATATAGCCGAAGGACAGGAATTAGAAACCGTTACCATTTCAGAAGAAAAACCACGCAAAGTCAGAGGTTGGTTTAAATCAGTGGGAGGCAAAATTTCCGGTGCATTCAAGCGAGATGATGATGACAATTCGGTTGAAGGTGAGAATGCGGAAGAAAGTGAAGAATCGGACCAGACTTCCGAATGAACATCTTGATTTACAAAGGTAACCAACTATAGAAGGTTGTTCCGGTTTTCGTCAACCCATTCGTCTCATTTTCCGTCCGCCCATTAGGTGCATGTGCAAATGAAACACTTCTTGCCCGCCATCGGCATTACAATTGATGCTTAATCGATAGCCGTTTTGATCAACACCATGCTCCTTGGCGAGGCGAGCTGCGACGACGAACATGCGCCCCAGCACCTGCTCATCTTCTGGTTTCGCATCATTGACAGTAGCAATGAATTTTTTCGGAATGATCAGAATGTGTACCGGAGCCTGAGGAGCAATATCTTTAAAGGCTAGAATTTGCTCATCTTCGTAAACGATGTCCGCGGGAATTTCTTGGCGGATAATCTTGCTGAATATTGTTTCTTGTGTCACGATTCCTCCACAAGTATCAGGAATGATTGAATTTGATTGGAAATTATATGGTTTGTAGATTTCATTCAGAATGCGATTCACGACAGTATTCAACAGTCCGATTCCAATATTGCAGCTGAACCGGCGATTCATCATGGCTTTCTTACTGACTGAGCATCATTATTTCTCCCTTTCACCGAATAGCTCCGGCAACTGATATTCGCCCGGCCAATATGCTATAAATTGAGTCATTGGATGACTATGGCGCGACCCAATATCGGGCACTTACTTGTCAGGCAGTTAGTTGTGTCTTGCCGACTGATTAACTGAACAGAACCACCACCGTACACAACCATTGGAGCATTTTATGCAGAATTTTCGCAGTTTTCGCATTCAAATGAATGAAGATAAAAGTATATCGTCAGGTTTTACTGAACTTGGTATTGATGACTTGACTGCAGGTGATGTCATCGTAAAAATTTCACACTCAACTATCAACTATAAAGATGCCTTGGCAGCCACCGGCAAAGGTAGAATCTTGAGAAAATACCCGTTGAATGGTGGCATTGACCTCGCCGGTAAGGTGATGCAATCAAGCGACGCTCGCTACAAAGAAGGCGATTTGGTGCTCATTTGTGGTTGTGGATTATCTGAAACTCTAGATGGTGGTTATTCAGAGATGGCACGGGTTCCTGGCGACTGCATTGTGCCGCTGCCGCCTAGTTTAACCGAATTTGAGGCAATGGCATTTGGAACCGCTGGTTTTACCGCGGCCATTGCAGTTATTCGTATGGAGGACAATGGTCAGATTCCGTCACGAGGTCCAATTGTAGTTACTGGAGCTACCGGCGGCGTCGGCAGTTTTGCCATCAGTATGTTAGCTAATCTCGGCTACGAAGTAGCCGCATTGACCGGCAAGAAAGATCACGAATCTTATCTAAGAAAGTTAGGTGCGTCGAATTTAGTTGATCGTCATTCATTGGAAATGGGTGACCGTCCACTTGAAAGGACGCTTTGGGGCGGCGCTGTTGACAATGTAGGCGGAGAAATCCTCAGTTGGTTGACCCGTACTGTGGCACCTTGGGGAAATATTGGCTCGATCGGTCTGGCTGGTGGAGTCAAATTGAACACGACAGTCATGCCATTCATTCTCCGCGGGGTGTCCTTACTAGGCATCAATTCACTGGAGATGCCGGTGGAAGTTCGCGACCGTGCTTGGGAAAGAATGTGTAGCGATCTAAAACCGAAAAATCTTGACACAATAGTCCGGCAAGTCATTGACTTTGAGCAGTTGCCGGAAGCCTTTGAGCAATTTATGAATGGTTCGATAGTTGGTCGAGTTGTGGTTAGAATTGGTCCATAATTTTTGTGGTAACCAAGTAGAGTTTTTGGTTTTTTAGGTGCCATCCACTGTGAATTCAAAGTTTCAGAAGAGAATACTAGAAACTCGCGTGGAAGCTGTTTTTTTGCAGAAATTTGAAGTGCTTGTAAAGGAATATCACAACGAACGAAAACAGCTAGAGCTTTCACCGCTACCAGCTGCTAGTTTCTGTCTGCAATCATTTTCGCATTTCAATTTCTGCCCATCAAATCTATTTTCATTACGCACTTGAATGAGATGTTTTCGCTTCACTGCCTTTTTGAATACTGGAGTAGTGAAAAGAGAAACAGGCAATAGAATGACACTAGTTTGCCTGTTGGATGTTGATGATGGAATTCATCCCTCTGTCTCACTACTGATTAACTATTGATGATGTTGATACTTGATGATCGTGGTTCTCCATAAGTTCTCATTTTGTTGAATTCTCAATTAAAGCCGAACCCAACCTGGCGCAAAGAATTCATCAAATCGACTTTATCTTGCTCTTTGAGTGGCGTGAGCGGCGGCCGCACCCTACCCCAGCCCGAGTCCGAACGCAATACTTCGTGTACGGCTTTCAACGCTGGCGCAAGTGGGTATCGAAAAACAATGGCGCGCACGGTTTCTGCACTTTTCTGTTCACTCTCCGGTGCATCGCCATCTTGCCATAAATCGAACACGCGCCGAATACCATGTGGATTAATATCGGCGGTTGCAGTAATCGTGCCTACACAACCTGATTTCAAACCTTTCAGTAATAGGTCGTCAGTGCCTGGAAAAATCGCAAGTTTTGGAAATCTTTGCACATACTGTCGAACACTCTCCCACTCTCCTGAAGAATCTTTCAATCCAACGATCATATCGCCATGTGATCCAATCAGTGCATCAATCAAATCGAAAGTAATTGGAATGTTACTCATTCTCGGAAAATGGTAAAGTAGTACTTTGAGATCCGGACAATTGGTCTTATCGAATACATGACGATAGTAAGCAACCAGACCGGCTAATGAAGGATCTTTAAAATAAAAGGGCGGCACCATAAGTACCTTTCGGCAGCCCTGCCCTACCGCGTGCTGCGTTATCTCTATGGTGTCACTCAATGCAGTGAAACCATTACCTACCATAATTTTGGCAGGCGATATTCCACCTGATACCAAAGTCTCCAAAGCCGCTATTCTCTCCGTGACTGAAAATGATGCAGCTTCACCTGTCGTTCCGAAAAGCACAATGCCGTGACACCCGTTTGATAGGAGCCAATGGACATGCTCCAAAAGACGAGAACCGTCAATCATAAAATCAGACTTTATTGGAGTCAGACATGGTGCCCAGATACCGAATAAGTTCTCCTTTGTTGATGATTCGGTCACCTGATGATTGTTCGTGGCAAGCGGCTTTTCCTGAATGACACCTGTAGTGGCATGAATGGTTGACACGTCTGATAACTCCTATAGATTTCTGTTGGTTCTGAACTGAATTTGTAATGAATCCATGATGTTTATTTCTGTATATTATCTCTTTTTTTAGGTTGCTTCATGAGACTTGGAATTGACACAGGCGGCACCTTTACCGATGCGGTGCTGTACCACAGTGAGGAAGGTATTTTTCGTACGGCTAAATCACTGACCACACATCACGACTTGGCGATTGGGATACGTGACGTGATTGGTCGAATTGATGCGGATTCACGTACACCTTTGTCTGAACTGGTACAGATCACTTCGATATCCACCACCTTGGCAACCAATGCTATCGTTGAAGGACGAGGCGGTTCAATCTGCCTACTGCTGATTGGCTACCAACCTGATGCGCTGGATCGAGCAGACCTTCGCCAGGCAGTTCGAACCGACCCGGTTGAATTCATCCGCGGCGGGCACACTGCATTTGGTGAGGAAATTGAACCCCTTGATCTGCAAGGCGCAAAAGCGGCAATACTGCGGCACGCGCCTTCGGTTACCGCATTTACCGTCGCCGCCTTTTTTTCAGTACGAAATACTGAACACGAAATCGCCGTCCGCAACTTGATTCTTGAGCTGACGGAGAAACCGGTAACCTGTACTTTTGAGCTGACGGCGCAGCTCAACGCTCCCCGACGAGCGATGACTGCGGTATTGAATGCCCGTTTAATTGCACCTATATCACACCTGATTAAAACTGTCCGAGAGGTACTTGCTGCTAAGAATGTTATTGCCCCACTGATGGTGGTGAAAGGTGATGGCTCTATGATGAGTGCTGATGTTGCCATATCACGTCCGGTCGAAACGATTCTATCCGGTCCGGCCGCTAGTGTCACCGGGGCCATCAGTTTAGCGCAGGAATCGATCAATGTGGTATCAGATATCGGCGGGACGACAACTGATATCGCGGTATTGGAGAATAACAGTCCAAGAATTGCGCGCGACGGTGCTATGGTGGGTGGGTTTAGAACTTTTGTCGAAGCGGTGGATGTTTACACGGTTGGACTAGGAGGTGACAGTTGGGTTGCTGTGAACGCACCCCTTCGAGTTGGACCGCTTAGAGCACTCCCGTTGTCTTGTCTAGTGCAACAGCAACCAACCATTCTGCATGTTCTTGAAGAACAGTTGGATGCCGACTATCAGGAACATCAAGGCTGTTTTCTGCTTCGTCGCAAGGAGTCCGAAGATATTGAAACGCTCACGCGGAATGAACGCAAATTATGGGATCTACTGGCAGGCGGTCCGGCGCGGTGCGACGAATTGTTTCAAGATCCACTCATGTTACGAGTTTTCACGCGCCTGCGTACGTTGGATTTGGTGCAAATGGCGGCCTTCACACCAACCGATGCTCTCCATGTTTTGGGAGTCATGAACCACTGGTCTTACGATGCGGCGCGGGTCGGTGCTGGAATTTGGATTAGGCATCTGTCTGGTAGACAATCGCCTCCGGTCTATGTTGACCCGGAGAACTTTGCTGAATCGGTTATTGAATTAATGGTTCAAATGACTAGTAAAAATCTAATTCAAGCAATGGCTCATGCAGAGAATTTCAGAGTCGGAAGTATTGACACGGATGAATTGACTCTAGCACTGGGAATTGGTTTATGTCAGTCTGATTATCTTAATGTTCAACTGCAGGTAAAAGGTGCGATGGCTGTCGTCGGTGCACCAGCGCAGGCCATTTATCCACAAGTGGCCAACCGTCTTAACACTAGACTGATCATAGCAGAACACCATGAGATTGGTAATGCAGTCGGCGCAGCAGTTGGTACTGTAATGCAACGGGTTTCAAGTTTGATTACAGCACCAACTGAAGGAGTTTATCGTGCTCACACACCCAATGGCATTCAGGATTTCAGTCAGCTGGAAGATGCCGTAGCTGCCGCAACCAAAGAACTTGAACAGTTGGCAAATCAACGTGCGCTGGCATCTGAAGCCGAGCATGCAAAGACGTCAGTTCAACGTTCCGATATTGTCGTCAAAGGTATTGGCGGACATCAGATATTTGTGGAAACTAGAATTAATGTTACTGTGCAAGGAGAGGTTGGCTGAGAAAACAGTGGAGTGATGGATAAGATTAATGGATCTTTGTTGAATAAGGATCTTTTGGTTCTAAAAATATGATTTACAACTGAAATAGACTTCAGTCTCTCCGACAACACAAATTAGCTTTTTCAAAATTAAGGGCGATGCAAATTCAAAGTTCATTAAATATTTCTCACATTTTGTTCCTTGAACATATAAAATAAAAAATAGGAATGGATAGAAAAAAGTATGAGGATTTGTTCGCTTTATCTGGAGATGTCAGCGGTAGATGGTGTGGGTTGCTATTCTGCTGTTGACACTGAGAAAGATTTATTCGTTTCATATTCAAACGAGAGAATTGACAATCGATGGCCATTGACACATTGAAGGCAGCCAATGAACTGCAGGAATTGGGGATGCCAAAATCCCAAGCTGAAGCCATCGCACAATTGGCTTTCCGAGTCAACACTGAACTCGTGTCGAGAGAAATGTTAAACCATTTGAGAGAGGAAATGGAAAAGGCTCTAAGTCCACTCAAATTAGACTTGGAGAGACTGCTTAGCGAAACTCAATTAGAGTTACGAAAAGTGAGAAGTGAAACTCAATTAGAGTTGCAGAGAATGAGAAGCGAAATCAAATACAATCGTTAGAAGTGAATAAGCCACAGAAATAATTCATATGCTCATAAACACATTAGACGCCTCTAGTCAACTGCAACAATCTGGGGTCTCCAACCCGCAGGCAAAAGCGATTGCCAAGCTCGTTTTTGAAGCATTTCTTCAAGCAGCAACAAAAGATGAAGTAAAGGAGAAGTTCGATCAGCAAGACATCAAAATTGATACGAACTACGAGCGGCTGGATGCGAAAATTGATGACAAGTTCAATCAACTGAACGGTAAAATTGATGCCAATTACAAACAGCTGAACGATAAAATTGATGACAAGTTCAATCAACTGAATGATAAAATTGATGCCAATTACAACCAGTTGAATGCGAAAATTGATGACAACTACAGCCAGTTGGATGCGAAAATTGATGACAAGTTCAATCAACTGAACGGTAAAATTGATGCCAATTACAACCAGTTGGATGCGAAAATTGATGCCAATTACAAACAGCTGAACGATAAAATTGATGACAACTACAACCAGTTGGATGACAAACTCAACCAGTTGAGAGTAGAAATGAAATCCAGCATAACATGGTTGACGTGGGTAATGGGATTTCAGATGGCGCTTCTGATAGCTTTTGGTACATTTGTAATCAACAAATTAACCTGACTTCAGACATCCTGACTCGACCCTCCGCTTGACTTTCCACTCAGTTCGCTGATGAACTGAGATTCCCCTTTATTTTCTTTCATTTGCCGGCCCTGCCACTGACCCCGCCAGCGGTCACTCCCATCGGTAACAGCCCTTATTCATGGGCCTCCGATGGTGAGACGATCAGCTACTACTGCTTCTTGGAGCTTTCGGATTGCTGATCCCAGATGTTGAATTCTCGCTCCAGTAGACTGGTAAAAAACTTGGAGGATTCGTGTTGATAATCAATCAATAAAGACTGTAATTGATAAGACTGTGAAATCCACCAAGACATGTCCAAGGTAGGATTATGTTGACGATATAAGCGTGATGATTAAGAACAAAATTACCTATCCATCAACCAGAAGGAAAATAGGCGGATGATCAGGTCAGAAAGTTCAAGTTTACGCGCGGTTGTGTTGTATTTCAACGATCTCGAAGAAATCGTAGATTAACTGCAGAAAATTTGAATGATTGATTGGAATAGGAGTATATTGAGAAAACCTATTCAATCTATTTTTATGGCGAGTATTGGTTCAAACATAATGGACCCAGTGACCGCCGTGTTATCAGATCAAGCCCTAACCCGGCGACTTCTGCCGCGGCGTCCGGAAGTCTGCGCACAGTCCAATGAACGTGCCGGTAAATCTACCACTTGACTGAGAAATATATATTCGGCGGATTTGTGAGGAATGGCCATCGCATCAATAAAATGCTTCTGAAAACTAGGTTCGACTGCAGTTTCAACTTTCTCTATATTACGAACAACCTGTTGAATTTCATGCCGAGAGTGTTGATCAAGTAAGGCGATTCTTGCGCCCGTCCCCGCAGCATTGCCAGCCGATGTGACGTTGCTGAGGTCGCAATCGGGAATTAACCCTAATATCATCGCGTACTTGACATCAATATGGCTACCGAAAGCGCCGGCTAAGCGAATCGCATCCACTTGCGTAACACCTATGCGCTCCATCAGTAGCTTAATTCCGGCATAAAGGGCTGCTTTGGCCAGCTGTATTGCACGGACATCATTTTGGGTAATTAGGATTCTAGGATCTGAATTCCTCAGGACATACGAATAAGTTCGGTCGTCGGCAATCACTCGGTCACTTCTATCTACATTTTCACCGCGAATCACGCCATTAGTATCAATCACCCCAGCCAGGTACATTTCTGCTACCACTTCGATGATGCCAGAGCCGCAGATCCCGGTTACACCGGTTACACCGGTGCTTGACACTCGTTCCGTGAACTCATGGTCATTGGACCACAGATCACAGCCGATGACTTTGAATCGGGGGGACAGGGTCTCTTTGTCAATACGAACTCGTTCAATAGCCCCCGGGGCCGCTCGCTGACCACTTGAAATCTGTGCCCCTTCAAATGCTGGACCGGTCGGACTAGACGCCGCAACCATTCGGTGTCGGTTACCTAGAACGATCTCGGCATTGGTACCAATGTCAACCAATAACATCATCTCATCATGAGCATATGGATGCTCGGACAGTACCATTCCCGCCGTATCTGCACCCACGTGCCCGGCAATGCATGGTAAGATAAATGCTCGAGCATTAAAATGGAGTGATAGATCTAACTCATTCGCCCAAATACTAACTGATTCATCGGTGGCCAATGCGAAAGGTGCACCGCCTAATTCGATCGGACTGACTCCAAGTAGCAAGTGCTGCATGACTGGATTGCCAACCATCACCACATCTAAAATATCGGTGACCTCAATGCCGGCCGCAATGGCCACTCGTTCACTGAGCTGTTGAATGGCACCGCGTACTGCATGTGTTAAGGTTTCTTCTTGCCCTGGATTCATCATCAGGTACGACACGCGACTCATCAGATCTTCACCAAATCGAATTTGCGGATTCATAATCCCCTCTGATTCAATGACTTCACCACTTGATAAATCGCAAAGATGCGCAGCAATGGTGGTCGAACCTACATCAATTGCCAATCCGTAGGCTTGATCCTTAAACCCTGGCCAGACCGCAATAATCTGTTTACCATCGTGTACGGCGACCGTGACTTTCCAATCCCCTTCTCTCAGTGCTGACTGCAGCTTCTGAATCTGCTGTAAATCACAGGACAAACCTTCCAAACGCCATTCAAATTCCAGAGCATCTTTCAAGCGTTGCAGGTCGCCTGACGGATCATACATATTGGGTTCCTGGACTTCGACGTAATACATGCGAATCACTGGATTGAGATTGATGTCGTGAACTTCAGCACGCTTTCTGACAACTTGGCGATGCACCTGACTTTCCGCCGGCACATCAATGATCACGTCACCCAGAATTTTCACCGAACAGCCGAGACGTCGCCCCTGTGCCAAATCATGTGCTTTGGTATAGTTAATTTCCAGGGGGCTGAAAGAAGTCAGATGGTCTTCTCGAGATTCGACTCCATGTTTGGCGAAAGACCCAGTGCTCAGTGTGATCTGACATCTGCCACACATCGCGCGCCCTCCACAAACTGAATCAAGATCAACACCGAGGGCGCGTGCGGCCTGGAGCACCGGCGTGCCAACCGCAAAACGACCCCGGCGTCCAGATGGCGTAAACACAACCATAGCGTCGGCGACATCGGTCATTGCGGAATCACTGATGTAAAGGGTATATGGGATTGGTAAAGGACTAGTCGGTAATCGACAAAGAACAGTAGCAGGATAGTTCGAGTAAAGTATCAGTTATTAACGGAACGCCTTCTTTGTGAGCGATTTCGACGTCTTGAACGTTCGCGGTCGAGTCCCTCATCTACCGGCTCCCGAAACTGTCTGATCCATCGTCGACACTCGCGGTCGGTCCCCATCATTACATCAGCTGCCATAACGGCATGCATGATTTCCACGTGTAGAGGACTGGTAATGGCAGAGGTCATGCCGGCGCCAATGGCCATGGTCAGAAAAGCCGAATTCAATCCATTACGATTGGGTAGTCCAAAACTGATATTTGATGCTCCACACGTTGTGTTCACCTTCAATTCTTCACGCAATCGTTGTACGATGCGAAATACTTGTCGCCCGGCAAGTCCGATCGCTCCAATCGGCATGACTAAAGGGTCAACTACCACATCATTTCTGGCTATGCCATGGTCTTCCGCACGTTCCACTATTTTTCTAGCCACTTCAAAACGAACATCCGGGTCTTCGGAAATACCGGTTTCGTCATTAGATATCGCCACCACTGCCGCATCATATTTTTTCACTAGCGGTAGTACGCTTTCCAAACGTTCTTCCTCACCGGTAACTGAATTCACCAATGGGCGTCCTTTGTAAACTGCGAGTCCGGCTTCCAGCGCCTCAACAATGGATGAATCAATAGACAGTGGCACATCGGTGAGCGACTGCACCAACTGAATGCATTCAGCCAGTATCCTCGGTTCGTCGGCCAGTGGAATGCCGGCGTTCACATCAAGCATGTGTGCGCCGGCTGCAACTTGCGCCAACGCGTCCGATTCCACGCGACTGTAATTCCCGATCGCCATTTCTGCCGCGAGTAGCTTTCTCCCCGTCGGATTAATTCGCTCTCCAATCACACAGAATGGTTGCTCATAGCCAATTGTCACCGTCTTGGTCTGTGATGCGATAATGGTCTCAGTCATCAGACTTCGTTCCCGTAGCCGGTGGAAATTTGTTTACCAACAGACACATCGAATCAATTAAGCAGACGCTCTCAGTTCTGCAACCAGTGTCTTGCAGGTTTCTACTGCAACTGCCGCATCTCGACAATAGGCATTGGCCCCGATTGCGTCGGCAAACTCTTCATTCAGCGGTGCGCCGCCCACCACTACAATATAGTCATCACGCATGCCTCTTTCGACCAAGGTGTCAATGACGACTTTCATGTAGGGCATCGTGGTGGTCAGCAGTGCTGACATGCCAAGGAGTTCTGGCTGATGTTCATCCAAGGCTTCCAGATAATTTTCAACGGGGTTATTTATACCAAGGTTGATGACTTCGAACCCGGCGCCTTCAAGCATCATGGCCACCAGATTTTTACCGATATCGTGAATATCACCTTTGACCGTACCAATCACCATTTTACCAATCGTCGGGGCGCCGGTTTCCGCCAACAAAGGACGCAAAATTGCCATGCCACCTTTCATCGCATTGGCGGACATTAATACTTCCGGTACGAAGAGAATGCCATCGCGGAAATCAATGCCAACAATACGCATGCCTTCAACCAAGGCATCCTGCAATACATCATAAGGCGCCCAGCCTCGACTCAGCAGAATATTGGTGCCTTCTTCGATTTCTTCCTTCAATCCATCGTACAAGTCATCATGCATCTGCTCGACCAATTCATCGTCCGGTAAGGCCGATAGATCAATATCTTCTACTTCATTATCCATAGGGGTGTCATCCAAGGTTGTGTTCGCCCGCAACTGCTATCTGCGGTCAGTGGTGAATCAAGAAAAAATTTTGCGTATTTTAACCATGAAACAATCGAAATACACGCAAATTTTTCCATTATTTTAGAAAATTCAAATCACCGGATTTTACCTACCGCGTTTTGTTGACCTACGCTCGCACTCAGGACTCTAAGCAATACAGTCGTCAATGATTTTCTCATCGTTGAATACAATTGCCAAGAAGTGGATTTCTAGCGGAGTTTATTTGCATGTAAGTCAATGAATATATTGATATTACCAGTAATATACAGAATCCCATTCAGACTAGGCGCGTCCGGCGTAGTGATTGGCTTAGACAGTGAATTCCACCACCCCCTAGAGTGAACATTGTCAAATCCAGTTCGTCTACGGAAAATCCGTGAGTGCGTAATTTTTCACAGGCCTGGGGTGACCCGGTCATGGCAATGATTCTGTTGTCACCTAGACACATGAGGTTGACACCTAAATTCCTTGCCTCAGAGTAACTCACATCAATCATGTCAAAGCCTTGTTTCTGCAAATACTGAAGCAACCAAGGTTCCAGGGCGTCACAGCAGGCAAGCAGTAAATTTTCCGCAATCGGCACCACCAGGCCATCCAGATGAACAAATTCTCGCGAAATGGGTGCGGTCATGGCTTCCCAGCCTTCCCTTCGAACATAATCAGCGACCTGCTCCGCACCGGCTTTTTCTGAACGTTCTCCGCAGTAGCCGATCAACACCAATCCCGGCCGTAGGATTACGAAGTCGCCACCCTCGAAGTGTCCGGCAGTGGCAAACTGCCAGATCGGTATTTCATTTTCCTGGTAAAACTTGATGACTGTGGCATAGTCGGCGCGACGGCATTTGAGTTGCATATGACAGATCAGCGCACCCCAAGGGGTCATGGCCGAACTGTCGCGGGCGAAGAAATTGCGATGCAGTGCTTCGTCAGCCCCGAGAAAGTGGCAATTGACATCGTGGTCCTGATATTTTTGCACCATCTGCGCATGTTGCTTTTGTGCCAAATCGTAATCGAAACTGATCCCGGTACGCTCAGCGTTGTCTATGGTGCGACGAATCAGCGGCCCCGCATCAACCCATTGATAGTAACGTGGTTGGCCGAGTAGCACATCGGTCAGCGTGGTATATTCGTTATCAATGCCCCAGTAATCATGGGCAAATGTTGTTTGTAGTTGAATGTCGCCTAAATTTTCCCTTAACATGAAGCAAACCTCCCGATGTTCATCTTGATCAATCTAGTTTACCTAGCCTAGCAACCTAGTCACATAAAATTTAAAATTTAGTTCTGCAGGTAAAAATGATATTTGAAATTGATCACATTTCAATCATGAATTTATTGTACCAATTAAGTTTTTTTTGCGGGACTTGGGCACACCTGAAGAAACATAGAAGCTACCGGACTTCAGCAAAGGCTAACGTGAGTGTGATGAGCCTCAACTCACTCTTTTGACTATTGCTCACTGACGCCGTCATTCCCGCGGAGCGCTTTCTTTATCAATGGTGTGAACGATTTTTCTAGATCATTTCATCTTCACTTGGAATAGAATGAGTTAACAGCACAATCATTTGCACTCTAGGAATCAGCATGAATCTAAAGTACCAACCGACACGATTGGTTGCTGCGGCGATCATTTCGGTATTCGCTACGGGGAACAGTTTTGTTTGGGATTGTGCTCCGGTGCTGGCCGACCAGAATGACCCCAAACTGGATTCACTGTTTTCACAACTGCTCACCACCGACGATCAGCAGTCGGGAAACAAGATCACCGATGAGATCTGGGATGTCTGGCGCCAATCCGGCAGCGTTGAAATTGACGCACTGATGCGAGATGGCGTTGCAACAATGCAATCCGGTCGGTTGCGTGAATCGGTCGCAATTTTCGATCAGATTATCCGTCTTGCCCCCAACTTTGCAGAAGGTTGGAACAAGCGTGCAACGGCATACTTCTTTCTGCGAGAATTTGAAAAATCAGCTGCAGATGTCCGAAAAACGCTGGTGCTTGAACCTCGTCATTTCGGCGCCATCTCCGGATTGGGGCTGATATTTCTAGAAATTGAATACTATGAAAGTGCCTTGCAGGCTTTTGAAGATGCACTTGAAATCAATCCACATCTAGTTGGTCCAAAACAACAGATCAGGAGGTTGAAAACTCTGCTACGCAACGAACCGGCATAAATTCTGTCCAATTTCTTCAATATCAGTTGATTCAACCGGTGCCCCAAAATCTTAAAAATCTAACAATTCATGGCGAGTCAGTTGTCTCGAGTTCTTTAAACTTTATCCATTTCATTGGTGTTTTTTAACGATGTTAGGTTTGGTGAATCAAACAGCTTCGTCAACCATCTGCCGATATCGTGTATTTCTTCCGGGCAGAGCGAGTGTGGAATTGGATAGTTTTTAACCTCAACCTGATACCCTAGGTCAGCTAAAACCTGCTGAGAATGTTTTGCTACGGTAATAGGTATGACGGGGTCCAGCAGACCATGTAGGTATAGTATCGGGGTGGTTCGATTCGCCTGACGGGCTTCTGCTTCGACTTGAGCTATTTTCGGCAGATAGGTAGACAGCGCCAATATTCCTGCCAACTGTTCCGGATAGCGAAGTCCCAGGTGCAGTGCGATGGCACCACCTTGAGAAAATCCTGCCAACACAATCCTCTCCGTACTCACACCGTTGTCATTCTCCTGTCTGATCAGTTCAGATATTCGGGCACAGGCATCGTCGATTCCGTCTATATCTTCGATTGAACTCCCCAGCACCGGATTCAGTATGTCATACCAAGCGCGCATTCTCATCCCCATATTGATGGTAACCGCACGGTGTGGTGCATGTGGGAAGATAAATCGAACGGAACATCGCGGTGGAAGTTGCAGAAGAGGAATGATATCTTCAAAATCGTGACCATCTGCGCCCAATCCATGCATCCAGATCACTGAGTACTGCGCAGGTCGGGGTGGATTGACTTCAACTGTTTCTAGCATGTGATGAATATTTTGTATGCCGATTCAATGAACGTTCGTGGTACAATTTTGGGTCTGGAAATTTCCGACAGACTGTGCAAGATAGTGGATATCACGCCGGTTCGACAAATAGACTTGTCAGTGGGAGTGGACCCGCGCATGAGACTTCGATGCAGCCACTGACGGTTCAGTAGGCAGATCATCAATTATACCGTCATTTCACAGACAGAGTTTGGCAAAATCAATGTGCTGCCATGATCGCATCACATAGTAAAATAGAACATGGTTCTGAATGGAGAATCATTGGATTCAATAACCGGGTGAGGAGGTTGATGGGATGGCCGGATACGTCGTAGTTCAGGTAGAGATACATGATCCTGAAGGTTTTGCAGTTTACCGAGATATGGTGCCGCCTACGCTGGCGGCTTACGGCGGTCGTTATCTGGTGCGCGGCGGTGACCTTGAGTGTCTTGAAGGTGAGTGGAATCCGCCGCGGTTGGTGATCATTGAGTTTGACAGCGTACAACGAGCGAGAGAGTGGTGGAGTTCTACTGAATACGCACCAGCTCGAAAAATTAGAGAAAAAACAGCACGGTCCAAATTGATCATTGTCGAAGGACTGATGAATTAACCGTTGAACTAGCGGGCATGACAATTCCATCAGCCTTACATAATTTTCAATTCGATGATATATATTCTAACTGCTGACAAAACTCGATCAGTCCATCTTGATTATTGATATTTTCACGTCAATCACTAAAGCCAAAGCAAACCACGCCATGTTAATACAAAAATCATCCATACCAAGACTTCATTACGCGTTCATCGCCTTTTCGCTTTTTCTTGCGCCGCCGGTGCTAGCACAAATGGCCACACCGGTTACCGTCGACGAGGTTCGCACTGAGGCAGTGGTCGAAACCGTTTCAGTCTTTGGTGAAATCGTCGCCCGCCAGTCTGGCCCGGTACAAGTGGCCATCAGTGCCCCCGTTGATGAAGTGCATGTGCGCGTCGGCGACCGGGTGGAAAAAGGCGATTTGCTGGCCACACTAGACTCAACCATGTTGGAATTGCAAAAGGAAACGGTCCAAGCGCGCATTGAAATGGCTCGCTGGGCTGCTAAAAGAGCAGCAACGCAACTTGAATTATCAAAACAGCAGGAAGAACGGTTTCGTCAACTGCGACATTCCGCCGCCACCTCCGAAGCACAGCTGGAAGATGCCGAACTGGCGCTCAAGATTTCACAGCACGCGTTAGGGGAATCTGAAGCGGCCATTAATCAGATTCAACGGGAATTGGCTATTTCCGAGCACAATATATCGCTCACCAGAATATCAGCGCCTTATGGCGGTGTCATTGTCGAGAGAAGTATTGAGATCGGACAATACATGCGCACCGGTGAACGCGCAGTCCGTATCGTTGGTGATCACGCACTGGAGATCGAAGCGTACATTCCCTATCGCTTTATTGACATACTGCAAGTGGGTGACATCATCACCGCTGAATTTGACAATGGTACCCAGTTCGATACGCGCCTGCGAGCTTTCATTCCCGAAGAACATGTTAGCACTCGAACTCGAGCCGTGCGTTTTGAATTCGATCACTCGGCCATTGATGACCTGCTGGCCATCAATCAGAACGTCATTCTATATCTACCGATATCTTCAGCTCAGCAGGCGCTCACGGTACATAAAGATGCAGTCTTGGCACAACAGGATGGCTACACGGTCTATGTCGTTCAGGAGGATACTGCCATTCCACAGCAGATTGAAATTGGTAAGGCTTTTGGCAGTCGCTACGAAATCATTGACGGTCTGACTGCGGGTGATATGACGGTGATTCGTGGTAACGAACGCCTCACGCCCAATCAGAAAGTGCGGATGATGAACTGAGAGTCATTGCCATCCGCTTCTGCCGCCGGTACGCCAACTGAATCAGCTGTTCACGCGCGCCTGTTTCTTGCGCACTCGGTTCCGATGTCGATCAACATCAACAATCACCCGATCGTGAATGCCGTCGCCAACCAATTCTTCGGCGTCACGAACCATGCAGGTAAAGCGAACCCGCCGCCCATCAATCTGATCAATAATGACTTTGATGGTAACAACCGCGTTGAGTGGTGTGGGTGCCAGATGTTTCATATCAACGAGCGTGCCCACTGAGTCCTTTCCCTCAGGCAGATTGTCAAACAGCAGGTCACGGCAGGCATATTCCACGTCAGCGATCATGGAAGGTGTCTCGTAAACTCTGAGGTCATTGCCCATGAACGTGATCACTCGACCTTCATCCACTGCAGTCTCGCGAATCAACGTTAAACCGACAACAACGGTGCCCAAGTCGTCATTTGATGCAATCATGACAATAACTCACTGGATGTATGGTTGGCGGACGGAGAGAAAACTGGTGGAGCGGAGGAGAATCGAACTCCCGACCTTAGCATTGCGAACGCTACGCTCTCCCAACTGAGCTACCGCCCCACTCGCATTGAAATTAGAATGATCGACCACTTCGTTTCAGCCGCTGCTGATGGTCATCATTGGATGAAACTAGCGGGCACCTTCGTCGACAGATAATCAACCAGATCAATGCCTGGCAGATCATTTTTATTGATGCCGGCTTGTGTTACCATCGCATGCACCTGCCCTCGATGATGAGTTTGATGATTGAACAATGTCAGCAGTATTTCCTGCACCGTATGTGTTACTGTAGATTGACTATCCATCCGTTGGTAAGAGATCAATTCGCCGAGTGATTCACTGTGGAGATTCTGGACGTACTCAGTCAGCATCTGATCTTTTTTCTTGCGGGCCGCGGTCAAAGTTGCCAAATCGCCGTACAAGATCTGATCAAGGGAATGAATATGGTTAGCTGAAGTACCTTTAAGACGACTCAAATATAGTATATCCACTAGCAGAATATGATTCAGTGTGTTGTGAATCGAGCCAAAAAACACTTTTCGGTCTTGTCGATAGTCTAAGTCAGTCAGTTTGGCGCACAAGTCAAAAATCTGCGCATTGCTCCAAGCGTTATAATGTACTAGGGTCAGAAATGTATTCATCTTATCTGCCGGTGTAGAAGCATCTTTTTCAGAACACCAAGTTATACACTCAATCAGTTTATGGAGCACTAAAAAATTGTCCTCTCTATCTTGGGATACGATTCGAGAGATGTTCGAAAAATCCGTACCCTTCCATCAACTTCTCAATTTCAGGATAGATGATTTGGAAACTGGAAAACCAGCGCTCAAAATAAACATGAAAGAGGAATTCGTCGGTAATTTCGTTCGCGGGAATCTGCATGGTGGTGTCATTTCTTCGCTGCTGGACATCATCGGCGGCATTGTCGCGTTCGTCGAAGTCGCTGGTAAACGTCATCTACAAACCACTGAAGAATATCTTGAACAGTTCTCACGCATGGGAACGATTGACATTCGCATCGACTATCTGCGCCCGGGTTTCGGTCAACAGTTTGTGGCTAGTGCTTTTGTACTGCGAGCCGGAAATAAAGTCGCAGTAACGAGGATGGAACTGCACAACGAAGACAACAAGTTGATCGCCGTCGGCACCGGTGCCTACGTGGTCAGTTGAACACTCGCACTTTCTAAACTTCAACTGGTGAGAGATTGAATTGAAAACACCGATGAATGAAAATCAGCTGTTCACCCTTTTTGAAGGCGATGGATCTCCGGCCCAAGACAAAGGGCCGACGTTGCAGTTTGATGTAGCCACCGGTCGGAACTTAGCTGATGCGCGCCAACGCCTAAAGATGTCCGTGGATGATGTGGCTAATGCGTTACATCTATCGGTGGAATTTGTGCGGAACATTGAGGAACGTAACTACCATACGTTACCCAGTCCAGCCTATGCTACCGGTTATGTGCGGGCCTACGCTAATCTCGTTCATCTGAATGCCGATGAGTTGATCAAAATGGATCCTGATTTGGGTCTACCTGCCATCAACAAGCGGCACACTGTGAATACCGACCATGCCACTATTACTAGAGCTCGAGTCACCGAATCAAACGCACCGAATCGATGGAGTTGGGTGGCGACTACAGTCAAAATCTTTACCATTCTAGTCTTCTTGGGTGTTGCATTATGCGGATGGATCTACCGGGCTGAAATCGGCGAATGGTGGACTGAACGAGTACCTAAAGAAAATTTCAATCAGTTTGAAGAAAACAACGATTCACAGTCGCTGGATCTACTTGACGATCCTAATCGCCTTTCATTCGAGAAGCACAGATACTAACGACGCGCTCAAGTTCCGCTACGTTATTACCCACAACGTTAGAAGAGATCGCTTTATATCGCTTCTGATACCGGTGTAAGTCGCCGGTTGGAGTTGCGCCGATTCTCCAAGGGGATAACTAGGATCGCGGTCAGCGGTGGCACCATGAATAAAGTTAACAGCGCTGACATGGAAAGCCCCCCTACAACGACCGACCCTAGTCCTCGGTAGAGTTCTGAACCGGCACCGGGAAACAACACCAGCGGTAACATGCCGCAGACACTAGTCAGTGTTGACATGAATATCGGGCGGATCCGATTGCGAGTCGCCGTCAGTATCGCTGTGACATTATCCATATTGTCAGCGCGCAAATGATGCAGTGACTGGTGCACCAGCAAGATAGCGTTGTTTACCACAATACCAATCAGAATCACAAATCCTAACAGAGTCAACATATCTAAAGGCTGATGAACCCAGAGATTCAACACGGCTAGGCCGGCTACGCCCCCGGCCGCGGCAACCGGTACCGCCAGCAAAATGATCAGGGGATAAACAAAGCTCTCAAACAGGATGGCCATTACCAGATAGACGATGATCAAGGCCACCAGCAGCTGTAAAACCATGGCATTCCATGTGGTTTTAAGTGCATCTGCGGTACCAGAAATATTGAATCGTACACTCGGTGGCACCCCTTCTTCCTTGATTGGTGCGATAACTTGTGTTTCAATCAACTCAATTGCCTCCTCCATCGTCAACTCGGCCGACGGGCGAATTTCCAAGGTGATGGTCCGCAAGCGTTCCCGGTGACGAATGGCGGTCGGCCCGGCGGTCATCTCAATATCAGCAACTGAACTGACGGGCACAATGCGGCCATTGGGCGTTACTACCGGAAGGTTGTCGATTTTTTGCGTTTCCTGAACAAAACCTTTTAAGCCGATCAAGGTAATGTCCGTTTCCTTACCTTCGAACATCGTTTCATCAACGCGCAGTCCATCATTAAAAACATCAACCGTCTGTCCCAGGTCCAGTACCGAAAGTCCATTGTCTGCCAGTCGTAGCCGATTTGGAATGATGCGAACTTCAGGGGCACCGAGTTCCAATCCGGGATTGGGACGAAATTGATGTCCTGCCGACCGCGGTAAGAGTGCAAAGACTTTTTGAGCCGTGCGTCCGGCAACTAGTAGAATTTCTTCGAGTGTTGCTCCCGAAATATCAAGATCTATTTTTCGTCCGGCGCCGATACCGCGTCCAAAAATGGATGGCTGACTGATGAATCCGTAAGTTCCAGGTTCACTGAACACCGGTTTCTGCATGATCGGTATCAATTCTGATACGCGGCTGGCATCGTTAGAAATCGCACCGACAAACATCATTGATCGAGTTGAAACAAAGAAAAATCGCGACATTTTGGGTGGTGCTGTCGGATCCGGTACTTCGTCAGCATCATTCACCCAGTTGGGTCGTACCGCATCTTCGATCTTACCGGCGATGCCGGTCATGGTTTCCAAGTTGTAACCAGGCGGTGGCACCACCAAACCGAAAACCAGATTATTATTGCCTTCCGGGAGGTATTCGAGTGGTGGTAAAAATCGCGCTGCCAGAATCAGAGCGGCGCCGGTGATAAGCGCCACCCAGATAAAGGCAAACAATCGGCGACGTACTAGCAATTCAGTCAACCAAAGGGCGAACTGCACAAACCGGCCGGCCAGGTCATCCACAACGGGTATGCGCAGGCGGACTAAGCTGTTGCCATCGTTGGCAGTCGGACCGAGGAGTCGGCGGGATAATGCCGGTATAACGGTTACTGACACCAATAGAGAAAGGACGACCGCCACCGAAATGGCAACGGCGATATCGCGGAACAGTTGACCGACTTCCAGTTTGGTGGTCAGTACTGGGATAAACACCATGATGGTTGTCAGTGCTGAAACCAACACTGCCCCCCAAACCTGCTGTGCACCTTTGATGGCAGCTTCGCGTCCGGAACGGCCCGCCTCCCGCATGCGGAAGATGTTTTCAAGAATCACAATGGCAGCATCCACTACCATTCCTACGGCAAACGCCAGTCCGGCCAGTGAGATGACATTGATCGAGCGACCCAGCGCAGCCATCGCGACAAATGCCCCGATGATGGACACCGGTATGGCGATCGAAATGGTTAAAGTCGCCCGGAATGAACGAAGAAACAATAACATGACGAGTGCGGCAAACAATCCACCCACCCAGATATTCTGCTGTACAAGTTGAATCGAAGAGTCAATGTAAACCGTCTCATCATAGACCTGGCGCAGCTGAAGTCCGCTACCCGGAATCACCGTTCGATTCAGTTCCGCAATCACCTCACGGATGCCGGCCATGGTTTCGATCACATTGGCGCCGACTTCGCGCGTGGCATTGAATGGTATGGAAGGTTCACCCTGCGCACGGATGATTGCCGTGGGCTCCTTGTAGGCTAATTGAACCGTCGCGATATCACCCAACTTGATACGTCCCGAACGGTTGTTGGTGGTGCCATCGGCAGTAGAGCGGACGATAATTTCACGTACGGTTTCAACTGAATTTAATTCACCTTCGGAGCGTACTAAATAAAGACGCTTACCCTCTTCAACATCACCAGCGGACACCGATACATTGGCACTTCGAAGAGCACGTAGCAGTTCACCGACGGTCAGTTGCAATCTGGCTAATTGCTCCGGGTGGACAATAATCTGAATTTCTGGTTCGCTACCACCGTATACGTTGACTTCACCCACACCAGGAACTCGTTCAATACGTTCCTTGATGGTTTCCTCAACAAACCGACCGTAGTGATGGATCGGCGTGGTATTTCCGGGTTGGCGATTGACATAGAACCAAGCGATCGGTCGATCTTCGCTACCCGAGGCGCTGAGCTGTGGGGAGCCGGCTTCATCAGGGTAGTTCGATACTCGATCAAGGCGATTGGAAACGAGAAGCATGGCTTTGTCCATGTCCGTTCCTACATCGAACTCCATGGTGATTCGCGAGCGTCCTTGGTCGGCGTTACCGGTGATGCTGTTCAGATTTTCAAGACCGGCAAACTCCTGTTCCTGCCGCATCATGATTTCACGTTCGACTTCAGCCGGTGCCGCACCGGGCCAAAGTGTGGTAACGGTAATGACTGGCCGATTGACATCGGGTGCCAACTGAATGGGAATGTTCTGCAGCGCGACTAGGCCGAACAGAACGATCATCATCACTAGGGATATCACCGCGATGGGACGGTCGACGGCTGCGGTAATCAGGTTGCCAGATGATTTCTGCAATTCAGAGTGTGCTCAGAAAGGGCGTTAAATCAATGAATGGAGTGAACAGATTGATGCATGACCAGGCGATCTATTTGGCTCGCATGTTGTCAGCAATCAGACAGAGGATTTCGAACATAATTGAGTTCGCCACCAATGCCGTGATCTGGTTAGGATGATCCTTGGTGGGCATCAGGCAGACCACATCTCCGCCAATGACATTTTTACCACGAATGCAACGAATCAGTTCCATCACCTGGTTGATTCTGAAACCTTCGATACCAACTTCAATATTGGCCACGCCGGGCGCTACGGTGGGGTCTAGACAATCCAGATCAAACGTCACGTAGACCGGCCGGTCACCAATTCTTTCGTTGATGATCTCCTTACATGCATCTGCACCGATTTCGGCGTATCGTTCTATGGTGATAACTTCGTACCCTAGATCATAACTGGGTTCCAACCAATCAAGAGTACGAACATTGCCGCGGATCCCGACTTGAATTGAATGATGTGGGTCAACATGTCCATCTCGCACCAGATAACTGGCCCAGTGCGCCGCTGATTTCACTGCTCCCAGGAAATGATCAAGCATATGATAAGCATCAGTGTGCGCATCGAAGTGTAATAATACGGCTCTCTCGCCATTGGTCAGGTGGGCGTTTTTACCAGCAATGGCCTGGAGTATGCCGCCGGTAATCGCATGATCGCCGCCGACCGACACCGGCCGAATTCCGGCAGCGTCTATGCGCGTGTAAAATTGCCTGATATCATCAATACTCTTTTCGTTGTTGTTGCCTTCCGGAAGCGGCACATCTCCCAAGTCGGCGATATTGAATGTGTGCCATGGATCAAGATGGAATTCCTGATGACATCGACGGCCGAGTGCAGAAATGTTGCGCACCGCGCGTGGTCCCAGGTGCTGGTCGCGCTCAGTCGTCCCATTACCCGTCGAATGCGGTACCCCGACCAGACCGATATCACAGTTATTCAAGTCTTCAGCAATCGGACATCGGAAGAAAGTCGGTATACCCCACCAATAGAGGCCATCAATCATTGATTCGTGTCTTTTCATCTTGAGGTGTCTCTGATGGGAGAAATGCTTAACATAAAAGAGGGCTGTAATTTACAGCTGCTGGTCAGGTCGGTGAACTGTAATCTCTACGAAACGCGCGATTTTCAAAGCCGGTTAAAGCGCTTTTGGTTAGATTGATCCAGGATACTTGGCATTGATTGCGTGTTCAATGAACTGGGCACGTTCTTCAGTTTCCAACGACCCGGCGCGAAGATGAATGTCAATCACACTGTCGATCACTGTTCCTAAATAAGCCGCATCATTGTCTGAATGTTTATCCAATTTCAACACAGTATCGCCGCCATAGGTTGGGACAAGACCATTATCTGACTGTTTCAGCATAGCGATGGATTTGCCTTGTTGAATACGTTTGATATCGCGGCGTAGTCGAGAGCGCAGTAATGCAACGCCTTCATCGGTTGTTCCCAAATATTCTCGTCGATGGACGTTCATTGCACCTTGACTGGTCCAGGCCTCCCAATCACCTGGGTTATTTTGTTTTTCTTCATAGCTTCGATGCGCGGTTTGCCCGTAGAAGTCAACCTTCTCCCACCCTACAGATTCACGATCACCCTGACGGAGCACTTCATCGGCATCATTGAAATGGCGCCAGCCAAATTTTCTGCTGTTGACGTTGTCAAGCGGAGTCACCCACTTGGTCAAACTGGTGCGGCCAAAGGCTTTAGGCCGGTCCATGACTTGGAACATTCCACCATTTTGCGCCGCATTAGGGTAAAGATAGTCGTGAAACCGCAGTCTAACGAGATCATCTTCTTGACTGCGTCTTGCATGCGCATAAACGATACCACCATCTCTTTCTCGGTATCTGACTATCGGCAGGTCCAGAAAGTGTTCCAAGCCTGGAAACTGTGGACCACTAATGCGACCATGCAGGAATACACTGTGAAATGGATCAATCGCATTTTCTGTTTCTTGTAGCCAGTTGTTGGGCGAATGAATGGAGTATGGCACCAAATCGTGACCTTTTATTTCCATCGCATCCAGTATTGGAAAATCAGGTTTCTCTTCGGGTGGTCCCAAATAGCAGAAAATAAGTCCTTTGTATTCTTTCGCCGGGTATGCACCTTGACAAATTCGATGACGAATCGGGCTGTCCTTAGGTTCACCAGGAGTTTCCAGAATGGTGCCGTCAATGTCAAAATGCCAGCCATGGTAACAGCAGCGGATGCCATGTTCTTCAATGCGTCCGTACTCTAAAGAAGCTCGCCGATGCGCACAATGTTTGTGTAAAACTCCGACTCTGCCACGTAAGTCTCGAAAGACAACCAGGTCTTCACAGAGAATTTTAATGGTGACCGGTTTGCCTGCATCCAACTGGGAAGCCATCGCCACGGGATGCCAAAACCGGCGCAGGTACTCGCCAGTTGGTGTTGCAGGTCCCACTTCAAGAAAATCGAAATCCGGATCCAGCGCTTCGCGAATTGCATAACCACCATAGGGATCTGTCGCCCAACGAACTGCTTTCATGGTCATGTAACTTCTCAATAGAATGTAACCTCAATCAGCATTTTATATTATTCACGTGGTTTGCTTGGAAGGGAAATGGCAATCGACCATTTAACACCGTCAAGCAGTTCTCATCACCACACATGCATCAAAAGACTCTATTTCTTTTGATAAGGCAGCGAAACCATCTAATCAATGCATTAATTTCACATTCAGAAATGATTAACAGTTGCAGTGTAAAGATCAGTATGCTGGTGTATGCCTTAGCCGAGACTCTGGCCTCTTATGTTGTCGCTGAACTGAAGGTTCGTCAGGTTCACGGATAGTAATGAACTGCGTTGCAATTCAGCACCGCCGCCGCAAAAATGAATCATTGACAGTCTGTATAAGAACGGAAAAATTTTTTGATGAAGACAGTCGGTGAACTCGAAACTGATTACAATTAACTGGCGAACTAAGATAAGTCGTTGAAAATCTGGAAAATTAACTTGAATTATTTGCTATTCCAAAACTTCCACCCTGTTGAGTCATCTAAAATAGCATTGCCTGTGGAAGAAATTGATGTATAGTTGAATCGTGTTAACGTCTGTTGGGGAAAAGAAATGCAAAAATCGAACATAAAAATAAAATTTATTGTTGAACCCAATGACAGTGGGTTTTGCGGTTGGACTCCTGATGTAGATGGGATTTTCGTTGAAGGAGATACTAAAGAAGAAACCAGAAAAATGTTGCAGGAAGCAATCTCACTGCATCTTGAAAAATTTTTGAGAAACGACCTGTTGCCTGCAAATCGACTTCGTACCAGTCAATCACGAATTTCAGATTTACACGCATGTGATGAGGTAACGTTGAGTGTGCAAGTGCTTGATGGAGTTGAATACGAGTTGGACGATGACGCCGATATGCGCGAGAGCGCTGAAAATAACACAGCAAAACCTGTTTACAATGATTCAACTAAAACTCATTGCGCGCGAGACGCAGAAACCAAAAGAACAGTTCATCACCAAAGCTACAGACCGCCAGAGAACATCAGTCCGCGCATACCTGACCCATCTCGAATATTGGCACCATTTCGGTTGTTCTTCTATTAGCAGTGGTCCATCGTTAAGAGGGGGTGGGTGATTGTGGAAAAAGAAATTGATCATTGATTACCGGATATTTGGTGTGCATTAGGTTCAATTAGCAGCGAAATTATGGGTGGGATTTTTGCCTGACACATATAACAGATTGATCAGTTCACGGTGAACTGGGTTTTCGAAAACAATCATGTTGACTTGAATCTTCTCGACAGCGTAAGCCATGCGTCACATTGACGCAGTTACAACAATTTTGCAGGTCAATATTTGAACCACATTCGTGCTCCAATTTCTAGTAGTCGCTTGCAGACCGCGATTGCTAGCAGAGACGACTCACTTCGTCGGTTGCGTGATGGTTCACTGTCAGAACAGAGCAAAGAACTATACAAAATACGAAACCTCAGTAAAGATGATTGAGTGCAAGACAATAATTACGTGCAGCACCCCTTTTTTCTGGATTACATTTGTGTTATTCATTTTTATTTCTATCCCCGTATCAGTCGGCATGTTGCTCTGCAAATGGGTTGGTTTGATCGAAATTCGTAACACTGAACTATGAACTTGCGAGGAATATATCAGCAGCACTCCTAATCCAAGTCGGTGATGGCGCAGAAGATGTGTACTACACAGCAAATTATATTTTGCCATGCCATTGCTAACTTAATTAGGTTTGTTTCCTGCGAAAGAATGGTCTGAAGCTTCGCTCAATCATGCGGCTGAGTCTTGTCGACTGTGCTTGATGCCCTAATCTACATCTTGTTGGTATGATGATGTTTGAATCATTTATACTTCAACCAATCGTAGCAAAGAAATGAAGACTGATAGGAAGCATCATCAAATCATGTTAAGTGAAGAAAAGAAACAGAGTTTGATTGAAATTTCCGAACGCTCTGACAAGGCTCCTGCGCTTTACTTTGTCGGACGGCGCGAGGTCATATCAGAGATTGAGAAAACCGTCGGTCAAATCGACAAGCTCATTCGTGACCGGTCGCCCGCTGAAATTGTCGAGTCCGGAATCAACCTGTCAGATCAGCTAACCTGGCTGGTGCAAGGGGCGCCCGGTGCTGGTAAATCAGCATTGCAGAGCCATCTACGAATGACTTGGGCAAAACAGGCAGATAGCCCGATTGCATTCAAGGTCAGCACCAAAGACCTGAAAAACGAGGCTTCGCTCACTGAACTGATTGCCAACAATATCAAGAAAGGCGGAGCCGAGATACTCAACCGTATCCGAGTACTGGAGTTGGGAGGAAGCTTCCGGTGGGTTGGCTTGGGGGGAGATGTCAAGACTACTGAAGCTCAGCAACGCGGCCCGCTGACAATGAGAGATTTGTGGCGGCTGTATGACAAGAGCTTGTCTGACTTCATCAAGGAACAATTCCCTGAGAAATACTATTTGGAACAGACTGCGGCCAAGTTTCGGCCGGTAGTGCTGATGATTGACGAGATACAGAATCTGAAGCCAGCAGGCGAAGGATTGTTAGAGCATTTGCATTTAGGTGATCACGGGTTGCCAATATTATCGGTGTTGGCAGGTTTGGCATGGTCACAGTCTCGCTTGGCTGAGGCGGGGATATCAAGACTGAGTGATGAACATGTCGAGACGCTGGGGGCATTGGCCAAGGAGGAGACGACCGAGGCCTTAAGGCGGATGCTTGAAGAGCATGATATCGTAGGTTTTCAAGATGCTGAGATTGTTGAGAAGATAGCCAGGTGGTCTAATGGCTGGCCGCAGCACCTGCACAACTACATGCGAGCTTTTGCAGGAGAGTTGGCGCGTAAGGAAGGGTTGCTTGATGAGGTGGATGAAACTGAAGTTCGAAAGGTGGGCGGTCGCAGGCGAAAGAACTACTATGTGCAACGTCTGATGAATTCCAGCATCAGGGTCTGTGTTAACTTGTTGGCGGATGTCACTGAGATGGTTGGCGAAGATGGATGTATGGAGTTTGAATTACTTGACATGCTTGACGAAAAACGTTGGGTCAAGAAAAAAAGCCATTCAATGGTAATGCCAGAGAATATGATGCCGCGAGAGTTTATAGACGAGATGATTCGGTCAGGTATCGTGCACCATGATAATGATCGCATAACGATTCCGATTCCGTCTTTCAGGCAACATCTGATTGACAGGAGATTGAGCTTGTAACTGAGAAACTTGAGCATCTCAGCATGTGAAAATTGATGTGAGATAGCGTTCACCAAAGAAAGACAGTTTCAGATACTAGACATCCAATTTTCTCATGCCTGTGGAATGTATTCACTTTGACTCATACTTCTCGAATGGCATCATATCATTTCACCTGCATACTCAGTTCTGTAACATTTGATTAACATGACCAATATTCACAACCGTGACCGTAAGTCACTTGAAAAAATGCTACAGGTTGATCCGGCTTGGGAAGGAAATCAAATGGCTAAATTTGCCATTGATTTAGACCCCTCAACGATCCTACACGCCGGACCGCCATTTGATTCAGTGGATGAAGTCCCGGAACCCGTTATGAACTCAGCGGCGGTCGCGCTGGTATTCGAAAAACGAACTGATAACTTTACCACAGCTCGGCACATAATTCGTTCGGGAGAAATTTCGCTCCGACCGGCGCAGGATTATGCGACAGTCGTACCGCTGGCCGGTGTGGTATCTGCTTCCATGTGGCTGCATATAGTCGTTGACCAAAATAACTCTGACAACGTTGCTTATGCACCGTTCAATGGCGGTAGCGGACCGGCTATTCGTTTGGGTCTTTGTAATGAATCCGTCTTAAACCATTTACAATGGATCAACCGCGAGCTCATCGTAATGCTAAATAAATGCATCAAAGAGTCTATTGATCTGCTTGAACTTGCAAGAGTCGCACTCACCTACGGTGATGATTGTCACGGTCTTACACCGACAGCTACACGTAATCTGATCAATCATATGGAGCCCGATATTTCGGCTTTTTCCACAGCAAAGAAATTTCTGGAAAAAAGCCCGAGCTTTGCTCTCAATCTTTTGATGGGTGCTGCCAAATGTCTGATGCTCGGTGCTGAAAATCAACAAAATAGTGGTGTTGTAACGGCGGCCGGTGGCAATGGGTTAAGGACCGGTATCAAAGTTGCTAGTCGACCGAACGAATGGTTGACCACTCCAGCTAACCCCCCTTCTGGCCACCTAGGAGAGTTTTCTCAGTCCCGCGCATTGGGCGCGATCGGTGACAGTGCCGTAGTTGATATGTTGGGATTTGGTGCTATGGCCGCGACCTATGCAAAACAACAGCGCAAAGCGTTTGGCGACTACCTGCCAACGGATGCCGATCAACTACCGAGCACGCTCCTTTCTTGTATTCACGACAAATTTGGTTCGTTACAGTTTCGCACCGGACTCAGTGTTCGAACGGTTGTACAACGGCAGGTGACACCCATCGTCAGTTTAGGTGTCATTGACCGCGAGGGGACGGCGGGAAGACTAGGTGGCGGTATTTATCGCTATCCCCTGTCCTTGTTTCAAACAGCGCATGATCGGCTAGAGAGTAACTGAATATGCCAAGTTCTCGACTGAACGAACTTTCACTGACGCAGGCTTCCCATCTGATTCAATCAGATTCCATTCAACCTCAAGAATTGCTTGCTGATTGTGTCAGTCAAATCGAACGGTGCCAGGACCAACTGGCTGCCTTTACCACGTTTGATGCGGAACGGGTATTCGACGAGTTGAAAAAGCAGGAAAAACGGCAGCTTAAATCACCACTATGGGGTATTCCGGTGGGTATCAAAGACATCATGGAAACCGCGGGAATGCGAACGACGATGGGCAGTAGAATCTATCGAAAATATGTTCCTCAGCGCGATGCAACCTGCGTAGCAATGTTGAAAACTGCGGGAGCAATCATCGCCGGTAAAACTGAAACAACCGAATTTGCCTACTATTCACCCGGTCGGACCCGAAATCCTCATGCAACGAATCATACGCCTGGTGGCTCCTCCATGGGTTCAGCAGTGGCTGTTTCGCAGCATATGGTGCCACTCGCGCTAGGCACACAAACAGCCGGCTCGGTCATTCGACCAGCTGCTTATTGTGGGGTCACCGGCTACAAAGCTAGCCATGGAACGGTAAGCCTTGCCGGTGTATTTGGATTTGCACAAAGTTTGGATACCATCGGCTTCTTTGTCAGAAAGGTTAATGATTTGACAGTTGTGCGACACACGTTGCTGGGCACACCCGTTGAACTCCCGAATCTGCCCCAACCCATTCGTATCGGTTTCGTCAAAACCCCACATTGGCAGATGGCAGATGCTGACCAGCGGCAACTACTTGAGCAAGTTTGCGACTACCTCGCAGATAAACAATTCGCCATTGATGAAATAGAAGTCGAGTCAGAAGATCAGTCACTGACTCAAGCACAAATGAAAATCATGGCGTACGAAGGCTGTCGCTCTTTGTGCGCAGAGTACGTCATGCATTCAGACAAAATGAGCGAGCAGATTAAAGCACTGATCAAACTCGGGCATGAGACTTCATTTGATGCCTACCAAGAGGCGCAGAAAATAAGCGCAACTTGGAGGGAAAATCTACAACAGATTTTTCACCAATATGATGCACTCATCACACCGAGTGCGCCGGGGGAGGCACCTAGAGGACTCGACAGTACTGGAGACCCGATCTTCAACAGAATTTGGACGCTGCTGAAGGTGCCGTGCATTCATCTGCCGGTTGGCTTAGGTTACAATGGTCTGCCATTGGGGATTCAATTGATTGGACCCTACCATCAAGATGATCGATTGATCAACGTTGCGCATCAGGTGGAAAAGCAACTGGCCGACTTCAATTTCGAAGTGGCGATAAATCACTAGTCAAAAACGACGTACTATCCGCGATAAACTCAAATCAATAATCCGGCAAGCAGTGTAGCGATACCCAAGAATGAGAAAAAACCGGCAATATCAGTGATCGTGGTGAGGACGATAGATGAAGCAACCGCCGGGTCCTGTCCGATCTTTTTCAATCCAATCGGCACCAGTACGCCAGCAATTCCGGCAATGATCATCGCCAATATCATGGATGAACTGATGACTAGGACCAAGCCGGGCTGGCCACTCCAGATGTAGACTGCAATGCCGCAGACCGCCGCCACCGCAACACCATTCCACAGTCCAACCAAAGTTTCTTTACGAACCAACTTCGACCAGTCCTGCACGCGAATTTCCCTCAACGCCAGACCCCGCATGGTAACCGCCAAAGCCTGGGCGCCAGCATTGCCGGACTGCCCTGCCACAATCGGCAGTAGTACGGCAAGGGCCGTAATTTGGGCAATCGTACCTTCAAAAATCCCCACAACAGCGGCCGCGGCAAACGCGGTCAACAGATTGACCTGCATCCACGGCAGTCTTTTGCGAATCGCCAATCCGCTGTTGGAAGTTGCTCGCTCGTCTTTACTCACCCCCACCATCGTCTGAATATCAAGTGATACATCCTCTTTCAGGACATCAATCAACGTTGAGTATCGAATCACTCCCATAATCCGTCTGTCATGATCGACAACCGTCAGCTCTTCCAGTCCATAGTCTTCCATTTTTTCACTGATTTCCTCGCGTGTCGCAGTCGGTTCTACGACGACTGACACCCGTTCAGCAAGTGCTTCTAAAGTTTGTTCAGAATCAGCCAATGCCAATGTATTGAGTTGAACGATTGAACACAGTCGTTGTGCATCATCCACAATTCGCAATTCATACACAGTTTGATTTCGCATTCGTGCACGTAGCATATGCAATGCTTCGGCAACTGTCATATCACCTTTGAATAACAGGACACGAGTATCCATCAAACCGCCGGCGGTATCCATTGGATGAACCATCAATTCTTTAATTTCACGGGCTAACGAGGCATGCAAACCGTCGAGTAGAGCAGTTTGTTTTTCCGGCGCTAATGTGGAAATAATGGAGGCAGATTTACCCGGATCAATGGCTTCCAGAATGGAGAGAGCATTAGATTGTGGTAATTGCCCAAGCATCTCGGCCGCCATGAATGGAGACAGTGCAGACCAAACTGGCATGGCGTACTCTTCAGTCACCTGACGCAGAATATCAATGGCATCTTCGACTGATAAAGTCTCAAGGCGATTAGCAACGCTCTGTGGTGACTCCTGACAAAAACGGGTGATCAGAATGGATTCTGCAGTTTTGACTTGAATGTGTTCGACCATTGCTGAATCTCCCGACTCAAATGGATTGAATTAAGTAGTGGTCTGTTTTGGGGATAAAGCTGCAACGAGTAAATCTGCCAGCCGATGACAGTAAATTTCAGTAATTCCCAAAACGTCCGTATTTGTTGCCCTAATTCGTCTAGTAGATGATGATTCGACTATCGCATTCCACAGATCAATAAAGCGGACAATACCCACCAGCTTTCGGTCGCGATCGATCACTGGCAGAATATCGTCATCTCTCCACTCTTCCAATTCAACCGCCTGTTGCAACGTCAGCGAGGCGTAGATTGGTGTAACTGAAGGTTTCATTATCTGCACTATCGGCTGACTCTCGTCAGACTGTTGCATCAGATCAAGCAGCAGGACCACTCCAGCCACCTCGTTCTGATCATTGACGACGAAAACATGACTGTAGATGTAACTGTCATCAATAACCCGTTTTTTTGCCTCAGAAATTGATGTGGCACAATGAAAACCAACTGCTGAAGTGTCAATCCAAGCGCCAATCAGGGAATTTTGAAAACGCAACGCAACTGAAACGCGCAACGCCTGCAAGTGAGACAGCGATTTTAACAGTGCATTTCGTGTTTCTGCGTCTGTATATCGTAGGATCGCTGCTGCATCTTTGGCATTCAATTGGTTAAGGTACTTGGTGGCAGATGTTGGAGGGAGGGTTTCTATGCACTTGGCAGCCGCGGTTGGCAACATTGATTGAAGTGTCATGATGCTGAGCGAGTCATCAATGGCTTCGATGAATTCGCCAACGGTATTCGCCTCCATTTGTTGAATGGCGCCAATTGCTGCCGTACTGAAGTGGCTGATAAAATACTCGACCAGCTTTAGTCGCTCAGACATTTTCTGAATCCTGAGCAACCAATACACTGGGTTGGTTGGAAAACATATGCGCTGGAATCGTCACTCGTCCCTGCGCCGTATCGAGAATCACTGCTACCGAGCTCATCTCAATGATGGTTCCTTCATATGAGCCGATCATTATCTTCTGTCCTAGACGGTATTCAGAGTTCAAGTATCGAACTCCGATCAGGTTGCTGACTAGCGCGCGGGCACCAAAACCGAAAGCGATAGCCAAACTCCCAAGAACTGCGCCAATGATCACCGAGACGATTAGCGTTACTATAGATACGTTGACCCCAATCTGCTCCACACCGATCAGGATGAGCATCACTAGTACAAAAAACTGCGCAACCTTAGAGAGTGCAATCCGCTGAGAATCAGGGAGATTGGTTGCTGTAGTAGTGATGGTTTGGCCAATCAGACCACTGAAAACGATACCGGCCCAGATGATTAGCACACCGGACAGAATGCTAGGCAAGTGATTGACGAGTCGACTGAGCCAGTCAGCAAACAGACCAAGGCCAAGCAGGTCCGTTGACCAAGCGACAAACAATAGAATGATGAACCAAAAGACAATTCTTGCAACAACAAGTACTAAAGGTTCACTAATCTTCGGGAGTATGGGAGTGCCGGCGATTTGAATGCGCCGGTGAATGCGATTGACACCTTTAAGAAGCCGAACCATGATAAGTTTGCTAAGCCAGGCTACAATCCCCCCTGCCAGCAGAATAGCCAGTGCTCCTAGCATGAGTGGCAGAAACTCAATGACCCCCGTAATCGTAGTCAGCGCCAAGTTCGAAAACTGTACACTCCAATCCAGTAGCTGGTCCATTTCATATTTACTCGGTCAGCAGTTGAAGAATATTTGTTAACATCTTTTGAAACTCAGTTTTGTAAGAGGAGGAATGAAGTCCGTTCATTGCTAACTGTAATCTGATGATGGTCTGTTTTTTGATGATTGAGATCGGTGACCACATTTAGTCTGCCTGCTGATAGAGTTTCGTCATCTCCACAACCGGTTGTCGATTAAAATAATCACCGGGAAAATCACCTCACCGATTTGGTGTAATCCAAGTTTCCGAGATGGCCATGAATGCTGAACTCATTTCTCGACCGAGAAAATTTCTGGTTGTCAGTTGCCCCGAAAAATGATGCCCGTTCACCATAATATCTGCTGCTTTGGCTTCGAGAAACACACTATACATTTCGTGTTCGCCCGTTGCTGAAGCTGCCACTGCCACCTCTGCGGCAAAAGGTGTCCCCAATTCCCGCCATGCCATAACGACTTCCAGATCACCTGAGATGATCGATTCCATGCGAAATTCATTTAAGTCACCTTTTGAAGTCACTTCATCAATCTGCCGGTAAGTCATGGATTGCAAACCTTTGCGCCCCCGGAATGAAGGAAATTTTGACATGAAATCACGAATTAGATACTCAGTTAGCTCCGCATTGTTGGTCAGACAGATGTTGTTCACATCAGGTAGGCCGGCCGCCTCATTCGGGTTCTCTAAAACAATCATTGTCGTGCCCATCCCATGGGGTGACAGAAATACACGGAAAAATATTCCCAGCGCACTCCAGTCGCCATTGGGGTCCTCTTTAAAATAGATACCGGGATTTTCACCTGACCATTCAACTTTTCCGGGATTTCGAGGATTGTTGGGGTCCATAGACATGTCTCCGATTAAGTGTTAAAATTCAGGATGGAATTATACTCGTAAGATATTGCCTATCTCTTACGATATGGTTGATTGTCAGAGAGAGTCCTGCGACCAAAAAATCAAAGGTAATATCAACGATTCAAATAACGAGGACTAGATTGGTTGTACCCCATAGACCTCTTCTCTGTATATTAATTTCGTTCCGCGCAAAGTTACGGTTTTAATTCGCCATTCTGAATTATTCTCCTGCCAGCAATGGAAATCACCACCGATCGATTTTTTTCACCGGCACACCAGCAGCCGGAAAATTGGCTAAACCTTCAACAGTATCTCGCTGACTTAGGACACTCTTTTTGTGTCGAGCCGCAACCGAAACAGTTTGTGGGTGGTTTTGGTAATCTCAATTACCTGATCCAAATGGATGAAACCTCCTACGTCCTACGCCGCCCGCCCCACGGTCCCCTGCCACCCGGCGCCAATGACATGGTCAGGGAGTACACCGTAACTTCGAGATTGTGGAAGAAGTTTCCTTTAGCACCCAAAGGCATTCTACTTTGTGAGAATTGCGACATTTTGGGCGCGCCATTTCTGATCATGCAATATCGACCCGGAGCAATCATTCAAATGGAGGTGCCAGAATGGCTTCTTGATAAGACTGACCAACTTTCAAAAATGATGGTGGAAGTCCTGGTTGATTTTCAATCGGTACATCCGGCGAGTGTGCAACTGGAAAACTTAGGGCGTCCCCACGGATTTTTGCAACGCGCACTACGCGGTTGGGTGAAACGTTTTCACATCGCGGCTAAAGATGTGTATCCCAATGACGACCAGCCAACTTCGGTAGCAGACATCATCGCTTGGTTGGAAAAACAACCGGTGCCGGAAAGTTCCCACACACTACTCCACAATGACTTTAAACTCAACAATATCGTGCTTGATCGAGAGGACTTCACCCGACCTGTTGCACTACTGGATTGGGATATGTGTACGCTGGGAGACCCCTTGTTCGATTTCGCCACCCTGTTGAGTTACTGGTTTGAGCCGTCTGATCCGCCGGCCTTGAACAAAGTGGGGCAGATGCCGACTGCAACAAGTTCCGGTTGGATGAATCGACATGAGGTGGCGCAATACTATGCCCAAATCAGCGGACGTGATCTTTCTGACCTGCACTACTATCGAGTGCTCACCGCATTCAAACATTGCATCATATTCATGCAAATTTATGCTCGCTATTGCCGCGGCACTACCGCAGACCCTAGAATAGTTGAGTTGGGGGCGGTACTTGATTTACTGTTCGAGTTCACCCATGATATCATTCAACAGCGTTATTTCTAGCGTAGATCGGTTGCTCATCACCGCCGAATGGAAATTCCTCACCAGTCCTCCAGCGGATAGCTGGTGAGCATTTCATATCCCGTATCGGTGATTAGAACCTGTTCTTCCAGCTTGACACCTTCACCACCATAAATGGAACCAATGTATGATTCGACACAGAGTGTCATACCCGGTTCGAAAACACCATCATAACCCTTCTGCTCGTAATCCATGATATGCTTGATGCTTGGATATTCATCGGCAAGGCCTACCCCGTGAACAATGACACCGTACCGATTGGGTGCGAATTCCTCAGGGATCGGCCACGCCTGACTGGCCAATTCGCGAAACTCCAAACCGGGTTTGAGCAGATCGGTGTTGAAACGAATCTGTTCTGCCGCCAACTGATAAAGACGCGCCTGTTCCGGCGTCGGTTGTATCTCGCCACAGACCCAGGAGCGAGACATGTCACAGCAATAACCGTATGGACCGATCAGATCGGTGTCAAAACTCATCATATCACCCTTTTCCATGACTCGCATTGAAGACTCTCGCATCCACGGATTGGTTCTTGGACCGGAGGCCAGTAGCCGTGTCTCAATCCATTCACCGCCCAGTGCGATATTGGTTTCGTGCAGTTTGGCCCATAACGCGTTTTCGGTAATGCCGGGGCGCATGGCATCGCGCATGTTCGTCACCGCCGTTTCGCAGGCACGGATCGAACATTTCATCAGTTCCAGTTCTTCAGTCGATTTGATGACTCGTGCCACTTCCATGACATCTTGACCTTCAATCAGCTCAATACCACATTGTTCTAGAGCATGAATGCCCAACAGACTGCACCGATCAACTGCCAGTCGGCGATTGCCACCACCGTAAGTACTGATGAGATCATTGATCTCGTCAACAAACTTCCGTGCGTTGTCCTCACAGCGCGTGCCGGCGCTGAAAAAGTAGAATGGGGTAATGACTCGATACTCGTCAATGGTTGGGAGATCTTCAGCAAGATGTGGCATGTTGCCAAAGTCCCAGAGAATGACAGGGC
This sequence comes from Arenicellales bacterium, assembly GCA_965116205.1. Lineage (GTDB taxonomy): Bacteria > Pseudomonadota > Gammaproteobacteria > Arenicellales > JAJDZL01 > JAJDZL01. Next base: position 2,782,194 of record OZ220493.1, read on the forward strand.
CATCAGTGGCCACAAATGCACAGCGAGCTTCATAATGCGAACACCAAATTTGCATGTTCGTCGCGTCGGTGACATAACGCGTATTCAATTGATCAAAAAGTAGCGCACCAGCCAGGTCGCGCTCGTGCAACTGTTGTCTGACTCGCGCCAGACGATAACGTCGAACCGTGTCCAGATCAACGGGTGGTTTGGAGAACTCCATTGCGCCATGCTGACGATTATGCACTCTTGTCATGATCTGACCTCCCTACCGTTCATTATTGAAAAAGTAATGTTTGAAATATGGAAATTTTATTCTCTTCCATGGACAACATTTTGATATGATTGAGTGGAAGTTTGGAGCGTTTATTGTTCTCACCAAAATTAACTCAAGGTTAACACCAGTAGAAGCTCGTGAAGTAGTGAAGCACATGTCTTCACACCGGCTGGATCAAGCGCTGTCACCATTTGTTCAGCATAGAAACACCGACTGGAAGCTCACCAAATTCGCTGAATGTTCAGTTCAAATCATTTTCATCAAAATGAAAAAATAATGAAAAAAATACCTGAATCATCTATACTCACATGGCAAGAATCGCAAAACAAGCAATTGATTTGTAGTATTCTTACATTGATAATTTTCCATAAAATCAAACTATGCAGGCCATTCTGGCTTAAATTAAAGGAGAAAATCTGAATGAAACAATCATTTATGAGACAAGCTACGATTTCAGTTTCAGCACTGTTTCTGCTCGTTGGCGGTTCGATCACTGCCCATGCGCAGGAAATGGTGGTCGTATCGTGGGGCGGAGCTTATTCAAAGAGTCAGCAGCTGGCTTATCATGACCCATTTATGGCTGAGAACCCAGGCATCACCATTATCAACGATGATTCAGCTTCCGAAGGAGTCGCCAAATTAAGGGCTCAGGCCGAAGCCGGTAATGTCACCTGGGCGCTGCTAGATGCTATCGCGGCTGACGCCATTACTTTATGCGACGAAGGATTGGTCGAAGAATTTGATATTGATGAGATTCTAAATCCCGCACCTGATGGCACCCCAGCTAGCGAAGATATGGGAGATCTGATCGTTTCCCCCTGCCACATTCCTAACATCGTTTATTCGACTACCTGGGGCTACCGCACGGATATGGTGTCAATGGCGCCCACCTCGATCGCGGATGCGTTTGATTTGGGTAAAATCCCCGGCAAGCGAGGACTGGAGAAAAAACCCATCAATAATGTTGAGTGGGCTTTGCTTGCCGATGGTGTTGCGGCCGATGACATTTATGACGTGCTAGATACACCCGAAGGTGTCGCTCAAGCCTTCGCAAAATTGGATACGATTAAAGCGGACACTGTTTGGTGGACGCGAGGCGCGCAGCCGCCACAGTTGCTTGCTGATGGTGAAGTTGTTATGTCGTCGGGCTACAACGGACGGCTTTTCTCAGCCATTGAAGAAGAAAAACAACCGATCGCCATGATGTGGGACTGGCAGGTGTTTGATATTGATGGATGGGTGGTCCCGAAAAATGGTCCGCATCGGGAAGCTGCGATGAAATTACTGCGATACGCTTCCGACACCCAGAGACTGGCTGACCAGGCGAAATACATCTCTTATGGTCCGGCCAGAATGTCATCGGCACCGTTGGTTAGTAAACACGCCACGTTGGGCATTGATATGGCACCCCATATGCCGACCGACCCTAACAATGCCAAAACCACACTACTGTTCAATTTTGAGTGGTGGGCTGACAATCAGGATGATCTGAACGAACAGTTCAATTCTTGGCTTGCTCAGTAAGTTGATGCCATAGGTTATTTGATGCGGAGCACCCTGATTACCCATCAGGTGCTCTGCATTGAATCTATTCCATCTTTAACCATGCTAAAATCGCTCATCCCCTGCTATCTATATGTCGACTACTGCAGTTCAACCTGAACAACCGCTGACGACTGCCGATGGTATGCCGCTGAAGACGGCACTGGCGCGAGCACTCCGTCGGGACAAACTCAAATCACTGGCGCTGGTGGCACCACTTTTTCTGTTCATTGCCATCACCTTTCTGCTACCGATTGGTGACATGCTCTGGCGCGGTGTAGAAGATCCCATCGTCTCCACTTATTTGCCTAATACCGTTAAACAATTGGATGACTGGGATGCCGCCGCTAATGAGTTGCCCGGTGAGGAAGTATACGCAGCTTTGGTACAGGACATCCAAATTGGTGCTAAAGATAAGCTGATTACGCGCGTCGGTAAACGACTCAATTATGAATTGCCGGGCATGAACAGCCTGTTCAGAAAATCACAACGACGCATTCCTCGCATTAAAGAAGGCCCCTACAAGGAAGCAGTCATCAAGGTTGATAAAAAGTGGGGCAAAATCGAAACTTGGCAGTTGATTAAAACTTTTTCACCCACTTTGACGCCGGGTTACTTTCTGGCCGCAGTCGATCTGCAGGTCACGCCGGCCGGAGGGGTGGAGTTGCAGGATGAAAAGAACCGCATTTACCTTAAGCTGTTCTGGCGCACGCTATATCTAAGCGCCTTCATTACCCTGATGACGCTGGTCCTGGGCTACCCGGTCGCTTATCTGTTGGCAACACTGCCGCTAAAAACCAGCAACATGCTACTGATGTTGGTGCTCTTGCCGTTTTGGACCTCTTTGTTGGTGCGTACCACGTCGTGGATTGCATTATTGCAAAGTCAGGGGGTGATTAACGACATCTTGGTCGCATTGAACATCGTTGACACAGACAATCGACTCTCAATGATTCACAACGCGACCGGAACAGTCGTTGCGATGACACATATTCTGTTACCCTTCATGATTCTGCCCCTTTACAGTGTCATGAAGACGATACCCAAGAGTTATATGCGTGCCGCCGTGTCACTGGGTGCGCATCCATTTCATGCGTTTTTCAGGGTTTATGCGCCAAATACTATTCCCGGCATTGGTGCGGGTGGCATTCTGGTGTTTATTTTATCCATTGGCTATTACATCACCCCGGCACTGGTGGGTGGTACGTCCGGTACGTTCATCAGTAATTTCATCGCTTACCATGTGTCTGTTTCGTTGAACTGGGGATTGGCAGCTGCACTCGGCATCATCTTACTAGGTTTGGTACTGGTGCTTTATATTCTCTATGATCGAATTGTCGGCATAGACAACATGAAACTTGGCTAAATGAAAAGCAAATTACCACCCTATACGACGCCGATAGAACGGATTTGGTATTATCTGTTTCGCGTCATCTGCGGATTGATTTTTCTCTTCCTGATCTTTCCCATCCTAGTCATCGTGCCGCTGTCTTTCAACTCGGTACCATTCTTTACCTTTACCGAAGAAATGTTGTCCTTTGACCCGGCAGGCTATTCACTGCGTTGGTACGAAGACTTCTTCACCAATGTGAATTGGCGGGGCGCAGTCAACAACAGTTTCATCATCGCTGTTTTCTCAACCCTGATCGCCACTGGACTAGGTACACTGGCCGCTCTTGGTTTAAGCCGTCGAGAAGTGCCCTATCGCACAACACTGATGGCTATTTTGATTTCACCTATGATCGTGCCACTCATCATTTCCGCCTGTGGCATGTTCTTTTTCTATTCTAGAGTGAATCTGCAGGGTACCTATCTTGGAGTCATACTGGCGCATGCGGCGCTCGGCACACCTTTCGTTGTTATTACCGTTACCGCAACACTGGTCGGGTTTGATCGGAGTTTAATTCGCGCGGCGCAAAGTTTGGGAGCTGATGGTGTAACGACTTTTTTCAAGGTGGTCGTGCCACTCATACTGCCCGGCGTCATTTCCGGTGCCCTATTCGCCTTCATCACTTCATTTGATGAAGTTGTGGTGATTTTATTTGTCGGCAGTTTCGAACAGCGTACGATACCTTGGCAGATGTTTTCAGGCATTCGAGAACACATCAGCCCGACTATTCTTGCCGTTGCGACATTGCTCGTTTTAGTTTCTATCGCGCTACTGACGACAATAGAACTGTTAAGGCGACGAACTGAAAGACTACGCGGCGTCAGGACTGCCTGATCAATCTAAACCGGTCGGTCGCCATTGATTGTCAGACGCCACATTATGCGGCGTTGGCCAGGATAATCGTTCAGGGCATAATGTTGCAGACAGCGGTTGTCCCAGAAGGCAACTGAACCGGGTTGCCAGCGAAAATTGGTACAGATATCCGGTTGCACAGCATGATTGACCAAGTAACGAAGAATCGGTTCAGCTTCTTCTTCACGCATACCTTCGATACCAACTGTAAACGATGCGTTCACGTAGAGTGCCTTGCGACCGGTCTCCGGATGTGTACGTATGATCGGATGACTGACCCGAGCATCGGCAGAAGTATTAGATTCAATTGAGGTACCTGAGTGCTTGTTGCGATAGTCTTCGCTCGCATACTTTCCAGACTGACCATAGACGGACTCGGCGCTATGCACTCCTTTCAAGTTCTCCAACATCATCTTGTACGTGTCAGACAACATCTCGTAGGCGAGATACTGGTTGGCAAATAGTGTGTTTCCGCCAAATTTGGGAACATTCATCCCGCATAGAATCGTACCCAGCGGTGGTTTTTCTTGAAAAGTCACATCGCTATGCCACGACCCGGAAAAGTTATACTGATCATCTGGTTTCTTAACGACCATCATTATTTCGGGGTGACCTTCCAGTGAACCGACGAAAGGATGAACATGAAACGACCCAAAGTGGCGACCAAATTCTTTGAGTGAAGCAGGTGAAATTTCCTGGTCTCGAAAGAAGATAACCAAGTGATCTAAAAACGCAGTCTTGATCTCCTGAATTTCAGCGGCGGATAAAGGAGATGAGATATCAACTCCAAAAATTTCGGCACCGCAGGTTCCGGCATATGGTTTGACATCAATGTGGCGGTAGTTGCGCTGAACTGAATTAAGGTTGGTTCCTGGAATGATTTTAGGTTTATGCCATTTCATATCTGCTTGACTCCTCAGAATGTTCACCACTTACATTCTATCCTGATAAGATATTACATTAATTTGTATTTCGCAACTTGAGTACTCTATGACAAATCAGCAAACTTATTCGGTGTGGTATAAACGAAAAACCATAGATTTGTTCCTGATCATGCGAAAGTCAATAAAATGATGTACAACCAAGTCAATCATGATGACACATGGTCACACTGTCAGTGCAAGTCACTGAGATGTATATCTTAAATCAATTTTTCACTTCGTATTGAATGTTACACTGCTGATGAATTCAGAACAATTCGATTTCATAATTGTTGGTGGCGGCACTGCTGGATGTGTTCTCGCGAACCGACTTTCTGCCCATCCAGCCAACCGGGTACTACTTCTTGAAGCAGGAAAACGGGATACCAATCCATGGATTCATATTCCAGTCGGCTATTTCAAAACCATGCACCATCCTTCTACTGATTGGTGTTATGTTACCGAACCGGACCCTGGATTGAATCATCGCGCCATTCGCTGGCCACGCGGCAAGGTGCTTGGTGGCTCAAGTTCCATCAATGGATTGCTTTACATCCGCGGCCAGAAAGAAGATTATGATGATTGGGAGAATTTGGGTAACCCAGGCTGGTCCTACGAGAATATGTTGCCTTATTTCATCAAGTGTGAGCACCAAGAACGCGGTGTCAATGATTTTCATGGTCAACTTGGCATGTTGAAGGTGTCCGATATGCGGGTACAACGGTCGGTCGGAGATGCCTTCATTCAAGGTGCTGAGGAAATCGGTATTCCACTCAATGAAGATTTCAATGGTGCAACTCAAACTGGGGTGGGATACTACCAACTGACAGCGTGGCAAGGTCGGCGTTGCAGTTCTGCCCGTGGCTACTTGAAACCGGCTTTGCATCGTGCGAATCTTACAGTAGTGACCGATGCATTGACCCGTCGTGTCTTACTGAATGGTGATCGAGTTTCTTCTGTCGAGTATCAACGCGGCGGTAACACACACATTGTTGATGCCAATCGTGAAGTCATTCTCAGTGCGGGAGCAATCAATTCACCACAAATTTTGATGTTATCAGGAATTGGCAACGCATCACATCTACAGGAGTTGCAGATACCCATCCAGTGCAACTTGCCTGGGGTTGGCGAAAACCTGCACGATCATCTGCAGATCCGCTCAGTCTATCGATGTTCAGTGAAAACTCTGAATGATGAAATTCGTAATCCTTTGAGCAAAATGATGATCGGATTGCGTTATCTGTTCCGGCGCACTGGTCCCATGAGTATGGCGGCCAGTCAAATCGGCATCTTTACTGGCTCACTGCCGCATATTCAGCGCCCAGACATTCAGTTTCACTTTCAACCGTTGAGCTCTGACAGCCCGGGTAAAACAGTACATGATTACTCTGGCATCACTTCATCAGTTACGCAACTTCGCCCGACGAGCCGGGGCTATCTCCGACTCAAATCAACCGACCCACAGGAATACATCGCTATTCATCCCAACTACTTAGCTACACCGGAAGATCGGATGACAACGGTCAATGCAATGAAAGTATCTCGCCAGATCATGAGCAGTCAGGCGATGTCGAAGTATGTCGCAGCAGAAATTCTACCGGGAAATCAGGTGACGACCGATGAAGAACTACTTGACTGTGCGAGAAATATTGGTGAGACCATTTATCATCCGGTTGGCACCTGTAAAATGGGGCCGGTAGCAGACTCCAAGGCGGTTGTTGATGCAGAGCTTCGTGTACATGGGGTAGTGGGTTTGCGAGTCGTCGATGCTTCCATCATGCCAACCATTACGTCGGGAAATACCAATGCGCCGGTCTTTGCCATCGCCGAAAAAGCCGCCGACATGATTCTCAAACGTTAATGACACATCGAACCATCAATTAGTCAGTCGTTGTCATCCACCTCGGCACCGGCACCACTGCGTCTTGAAAGCTCACTGTTTGGAACGAACGACTCTGATGCCTTGTTTTTCAATCGGTGTAAGCTGTCAGCATCAATGGCGATTCTCTGTGAACTGACGGACTGTAGCACTAATGGATTGTAGTATTCATTCAAATCGACTCGATTGAATGCAGATGGAATGGCCTGCGAACAAGTTACCGCGCAATCAATCACACCGTTTTTCTGTTGCCGCCAGAAATCCACCTGCCTTAAATTGAAATCGGCCCAAATCTGCTGCTTGGCAATCACCATGCAGTTATCGGCAACAATCATTCGAAAAGTCACGCCTAAATCAGCTCGCGCGAGTGCCAATGGAATCAGCGTGGCCAGGTAGTTAGATGCCGAAACATTTACCCTCCCCCTTTCTTTTCGCTGAATCACATATGCCGTCAGTAAGTCAATCGTTTCTATCAGGCAAACTAGGTTATCAATAGTAATTTCAACTGAGTGATGCGCAGCGAAATTAGGTGGTGGAGTAGAGTCGACAGCGGTTGCTTGATAGTACAGGCATGGTAAAGAGTTGGCAAAATACCGCAGCGGTAGGATCCGAGTAGCAGCCAACCAAACAATGACTTTAGCTAATTCAAAATCAGCACCGGCTGGATAGTCTAAAGCCGTAAATACCCGTCGACAAAGTGTAACGGATTCGCTGTGAGACAACCACACCATGGGATGCTGTTTTCTGGCACTCATTCAGTTCATGTAGTGCATGACACTGCGGGCACGACTGGAAAAGCCCAGTCATCCGCTGAACCCACACTCAATTCATCATACATGGGGGCACCTTGGAATAGTGTGATGCGAGTCCACAGATCGGATTTTGGATCGAAATTTGTCGCTCCGAAGATGGCCAACTTGCAGCGCAGTAAATTGATCGGTAGGCAGTGTTTGTCCAAGAGATTTTCCTGAATTTCACCATACTTGCAATCCACTAGTGACTGAATGCGCATGACGACTGCTCGATAGTTGGGATGTACACGGAGCAGATCTGCCACGGTTGAGAGATGCTCGACGGCACTTATGTTACAGATTGTCCGGTAGAGCTCATTGACATCTTTAGCAATCCCTACACCGATTTCCAAGTCAGTACCGCGCTCCAGATGGCGTTGACCTCGGCGTGGTTCTTCTTTCTCTTGGGATACGTACCAAAAGTAGTGTTGCGCATCGGGGTCTGTAAAATCTACGCCGATAGCCCAGACATAGCGCTTTTCAATCAGATTTTTCAATTCACTGATTTGCATAGCCGGATTGTATCGAATCCATTCATCTACCCCCATCAACTGATCCAATTCATTGATTTCTTCGGGATAAATTTCTAGAAACAAGCTGTTCAACAGCTCCTGACACTCCAAACTTGTATTTTCATTGGCCCACTTGGCAAGATGCCGCCAAGGAAATGTTACGGTTCGCAGCTTAGATACAAATTCCAGCACCGCGGCCATTTCACGGCGCAAAACAGATAGTCGATGAGATTGGCGCGGATCATCTGTTTGCCACAACTGAAGGTGTTGACTGACTCGCTCTACCAGGGTTTTGAAACGTATCATCTGCTGATGCGTTACTTCACATTTTGATTTAGTGATCTCAATGGCTGTTTCTCGCACCGTGATCCATCGATCGATCAATTGTGGATGACTGACTAGAAAAGGCGCCATGCCCAGACCGGTGGCATTGCCAACGCCGATGATTCTTCTCAGTGGTTTCGACAACGCCACGGCTTGTTGTAGTCCGCGTTGTCTGGCGATGTGCTCAACCAAATCAATGCTCAACTGTCTCGCCATATAAACAGTGAGCATTTCAGCTTGAAATGGCATTTCAAATGGGGTGAACTTCTTGACGTGATGGAAATTCATGAGGCCAAACTTTCCATTGCCGTAAACCGCCGTCGTGCGTATCAGATAGCCAATGTTCGCAATATCATCGGCCTTCGGTTGATGTCCCATGGCGAGACAATCGACAACCTTGTTGAATATTCGCACACTCTTGTTCGCTCGACTCATGACTATTTCTGACCTTGATAAGCGCCCGGCTTCCTGCCGAGGTAGTTCGCGACTCAGGCGTTTGATATCCTCATCGTTTGGAATGCCATTGAACAATGTAAAGCACATGTCCCACTTTTCGGCAATGACTCGGTCCGTTCGGTCAGTATCATCAATTGCCGATGAAAAAGCAATGAAACTGACTGGGCTTTTCGCGATTTGGATTTGATAAATCAGACACCCGTGCCCCAATTCATCAAGAGTGTTGTGAATCATCTGAAAATGCCATTTTTCCTGATGCATTCGGCGCACCAGTGAGCGGGTGAAACTCAGGCGCGAGGAGTGAAACGAACCAAGTCGTTCAAGTTTCATGACTACTTCCGGAGGGCGAAGCGATTGCGTCAGAACTGTGGCGAAGAGTTCAGAGGGTAAGCGACACATGGGCGTGTAAATTTTTGTGTGTAGTTACCAACTTTCGCGGAAAAAGCGATACCAGTTTCCCCCCATAATCATGCCAACTTCACTGTCTGAGAAGCCGACTGCATTCAATCCACTAGCAACATTTTGCAGATCTTCAGGCTGTCTAAACCAAGATGGGTAAGCTGGCCAAACCACCTCCGTGTTTGATTGTTTTCCGTCATCCCATGTTCCACTGCGCATATAGTTCAGATAATCACTCCCCCAGCCCAGACATAAATCCGTGCCAAGCCCCAAATGGTTCACTCCGATCAAGTCTGCGGTTCTAGAGACCATTGTGCAAAACTCCTCCAATTGGCAGTCACTGCCATTCGCCAGATGTAACGGGTATAAACTGAAACCCAACATGCCATCACTATTAGCCAACTCCAACAGGAGCACATCGGATTTGTTGCGCACCACGTTGTGAAAAGAACTAGGATTGGCATGAGTGATGGCGATTGGACGCTCGGAATAGTCAATGACATCAAAGCATGTTTTTTCTGAAGTGTGAGACACATCTACGATCATCCCGAGACGGTTCATTTCTCGTACTGTCATGCGTCCGAATTTTGTTAATCCAGCATCTTGATTCTCATAACACCCGGTGCCGAGAAGATTTTGATTGTTGTAAGTGAGCTGCATAACGCGGACTCCCAGCTGATGAAAAATTTCAATCAAGGAAAAATCATCTTCGATCGGTGAGGAATTCTGAAACCCAAGAATGATCCCAGTGCGTCCCTTTTTGTGAGCTCGGTCAATGTCCCCTACGTCCCGCACCGGCATAATCAGATCACTGTATTCGTTAAACCAACGATTCCACTTACCCAACTGCTTCAGTGTTTCTTGACAGTCATGCCAGAATGCCACCGTAACGTGAATGGCATCAATGCCAGCGTCAACTAGGGATTGAAAGTGTGTTGCGGACCAGTTCGATGCTTGGAGAGCATCAATAACCGGGAATGATTCAGTAATTTTTGTCATTCTACAATCTGTAAAATATTGACATTGGTGGTGTACTTCCCCTGTAATCTTAGCCGAACATATTATTCAAACTTAATCATTTTAACTGCTATCCATTCTGCGCAACAGTTAAAGTGCCAATCGAATAAACCAATAGCTGATTTGTGATTCACTCAACGACCTGCATACAACTCTACTGATGGAAATAAAATTGAATGGATCTATCGCATGTTCAGCAAGTAGACATCTGCCGTACTCCCATTTCGATGGTTAAAGATAATCTGTCTTGAATACGAAAACTGTCTAATGCTAATTTCCACCGTATTGAAACACCATGAATGAACTGATCACCAAAACTGCCTATGACCTTGTTCACCTCTTGAATGAGCGAAAGATATCGCCAGTAGATTTAGTCAACGCTTCCGCCGAGAGAATCAATGAAGTGGAAGCGTCCATTAACGCATTGCCAACCCTCTGTCTTGAAAATGCGTTGGAACGAGCCAAGGCGCTGGAGCGCCAGGCGTCTTTTGGTCGTGACGATGATCGCGGTTGGCTGGCTGGTCTACCGATTTCAATTAAGGACCTTACGGAGACCGCGGGGGTACGGACAACTTTCGGTTCTCCGATTTACAAAGACTATGTGCCAGCGAAATCAGATATTTTGGTTCAGAAACTACAGTATCGCGGCGCCATTATGATGGGTAAATCTAACACTCCTGAATTCGGTGCCGGGGCCAGCACCTTCAATGAAGTTTTCGGCGTAACGCGTAATCCCTGGAACACCAGTAAATCAGTGGCTGGGTCATCCGGCGGGGCCTGTGCATCGATTGCTGCCGGTGAAGTATGGCTGGCAACTGGCTCTGACCTCGGTGGCAGTTTAAGAACACCGGCTAGTTTTAATTCCGTGGTCGGATTGCGACCCAGTCCCGGTAGAGTTCCCAGAAGTCGAACCTTCGAACCCTTCAGTTGTCTGCACGTTCAGGGTCCCATTGCTAGAAACTGCCGCGACGCCGCGTTGTTCTTGGATGCGATGGCAGGTTTTCATCCATCCGACCCCCTGAGTTATCCTGCCCCAGAAGAATCTTATATGAGCTTTATTGATCAACCGACCAAGCCACGGCGAATCGGATACAGCGCTAATCTTGGCATCACCGTTATTGATCCAGAAGTCGCGCAAATATGTGCTAATGCAGTGCGAAGATTTGAAGAAATCGGTGTGCAAATCGAGGAGACGACTCCAAACTTCACTGGTTCAATTGAGAGCTTCGACGTCCTGCGCGGTGCATCTTTTGTTACCAATTTGCAGACTGAATATGAAAAACATGAGCAATTATTAAAACCTGAAATTGTTTGGAACCTTGAAAAAGGTAAGCAACTAACCACCGAAGATATTGGTCGCGCGCAAAAAACACAGGCAAAAATTTTCAAGTCACTCATTAACTTCTTTAATGATTTTGATCTGTTGATCTGCCCTTGCGCGATCGTGCCGCCCTTTGATTCAGAACTGCGCTTTGTCGAAGCACTCGGTGAGTATACTTTCAATTCGTACTACGAATGGCTAGCCATCACTTTCGCGCTGACTTTGACCGGATGCCCGGTACTTGCAGTGCCAGCTGGATTTACCAGTGCCGGTTTGCCAGTTGGGTTGCAGATTGTTGGGCCACCGAGGGATGAAGGGCCAATTCTCTCAGCCGGACACCTACTCGAACAGCTAACGGGGATTTCCAAGCGATTACCAATTGATCCAAATATCACTCATTAATCGAATATACTACATCATCCACCAATGCCTATAGCATAGTCTCGGACCGAGATAGAAAAATTCGACCTTATGTCAATTGCAACACAAAGTCACAGAATTTAGAAACAGTTGTTGTATATTGTCACTTTTCATAAATCATAAGTTCATTGCCCCAAATCGGAGATCTCCAGAATGAGTTCCACTAAGAAAGAATTGAATGGTAGCGTACAATTATTTGCACAAGCCATCAACCAACTCTTTGAAGAGAGTCAAAAACCAACGCTTCAACTATTGGAAAAGTTATCAGATGAAATGAGAACTGAAATGGGTTCCATAAAATCTGAAATGGGTTCCATGAAGTCTGACATTAAGTCAATAAAAGTTGATATTGCTAAATTGAACGCAGATCTTAAAACAACCAATGAAAATATGTCAATGCAATTTTCTCAGCAAGGCCAATTAATTGCAGATGTCGTTGATAAGAAACTGGAACGTTTTGCCGCGGAATCAAAAGTGTAAACCAATACATAAGAGAGAGAATTATTCACTCTGACGTACGCCTCTTTGGATCAAATCTTGCATAAGGTTGAACGCACGATAGTGAAGTTTATCGAAAATCTTCCACACTACGTCCATTGACACCTTCACTGCCGGTTTTCGATGTGAGATTTGCAAACTGTAAGTAATATGAAACAGATTTTCGTTATCCTGAGAGTGTCTGCAGTTAACTTGTTGCAAACCAAATTCTTAGTTTTCAACTCCCCATAGCCATATTCCTCCAACTTCCGCACTCGTTGATCAACTATGAACTTGATTGGGCCGGTGCACTACTTCGCTACAACCATCTCCATTTCAATGTTTCTTCGTGGTGTTCTTTTCCCTAAAATATCCTCTCCATCTGATTTAATTGAATCCACTGATTTTGAGTAGCACCAATATGCTTTGAGAAACAGATGGATCGTGTTGTGTTAACCAACTGACAATGAGCATCATTTTCTCGCCTATCGTGTTTCTCGCCTTATGTTGGTTGGCGCTATCCGGGCATTACACCATACTGATATTATCACTCGGTGTTATCTCCTGTCTCATTGTGCAATGGATCACGATGCGTATGGATATCGTTGATCATGAAGGCTACCCCATTCACCTGATCCCGTGGCAGATCCTTACTTACTGGATCTGGTTGATTAAAGAAATTCTTCTGTCTTCATGGGCGGTTGGCAAGATGATTCTGACTCCTCGATTAAAGATTCATCCGCGCGTCGCTCGGCTACCCGTGGGCGAAATGGGTGAAGTGTTGAAAGCAACTTATGCGAACTCGATCACCTTGACTCCGGGGACCCTGACACTGGAAGTCAGTCCATCAGAAATCGAAATTCATGCGTTGCAAAAGGACTTGCTGGAATCACTTGAGCGCGGCGATATGCTGAACCGCATACGGAAGCTCGAGTCGACTTCACATCACCAACATTCATGATTACTGCGGCGTTATTTGCAGTTCTCGCAGGCATGATACTAGTGCTGGTCAGAGCATTCGTTGGGCCGACCATTTATGATCGGATTCTGGCTGTTAATAATTTCGGCACTAAAACAGTGCTCGTCATTGCACTCTATGGCTTTTCAATGGGTCGACCGGATTTTCTTGACATCGCAATCGTGTACGCACTTTGTAATTTCATTACTACCATCGCAGTACTGAAATATTTTGAGTACGGCGATTTAGGACACGCTGGAGAGTTTCAAAAGGATGAGAAGTAATGATTGAAACAGTTCTTTCCCTACTGAGTGCGACATTCTTAGTAGTTGGTACCACTGCGATTCTCATCGGCGCGCTAGGGATCATCCGTATGCCTGATCTGTTTTCTAGAATTCATGCGGTGGGCATTACCGACACCGCCGGAGCCGGACTGCTGACAGCCGGATTATTAATTGAATCGGGTTTCAGTCTGGTGTCACTCAAACTACTCATTATTCTGCTTTTTCTTCTATTCACGAGTCCCACCTCCTCACACGCGCTGGCCAAAGCCGCCATCCATGGTGAGATACAACCATACGTCGGGAACCAATAACGTGCTCTCAGTCGAAGTTTTAGTCAATTTCGCCTTACTGGGTTTTTTGCTTGTAACCGCACTGGTCATTGCGCAGACCGATCGACTCTTCCATGCCGTTATGCTGTTTGGCCTCTACAGTCTACTTACGGCTAGCCTGTTTGTCGTACTTGATGCGGTGGATGTTGCGTTGACCGAAGCGGCAGTTGGCACCTGTATCGCAACAATCTTGATGCTCAGTGCACTGTCTCTGACCGGCACGCGAAAGGAATCAAAAATCCATCGGAAAAACGCGACACTTGCCGCGAGTATCTCTATCGCACTAGGTGTGATACTGGCGGTTGGTATTATGGGAATGCCAAACTTTGCAGATCCAAATGCACCAGCCAATTTGCATGTGGCACCCCATTATCTACATCAGTCTTTTGCGGAAATCGGCATCCCCAATGTCGTAACTTCCATCTTAGCCAGCTATCGAGGCTACGACACTCTTGGTGAAGTGCTAGTCATCTTCACAGCAGGCGTTGGTGTTGTGGCGCTGTTGACCGGTGCCAACCATAGTCACAAGAGTTAGTTTGATGAAACAGCATCTGATTTTGCATGTCGTCGCTAAGATCATGATACCCTTCTTCATGCTTTATGCTCTTTATGTGCAGTTTCATGGCGAGTATAGCCCTGGTGGCGGATTTCAAGCGGGTGTTATATTTGGTGCGGGTTTCATTCTTTACGGCATCGTCCTCGGCAGAGCTGCGGCGATGAAAATCGTTCCACCGCGCCTCGTTCATCTGACTGCCGCATGGGGCGTACTGCTTTACACCGGGGTTGGAGTGATCGGCATATTCCGTGGCGGTGAATTCCTGAACTACAGCGTACTCCTGCCTAGCGCGATTGCCGGTCAGCACTTGGGAATCATTTTGATCGAGCTAGGTGTTGGCATCACGGTAGCCTCGGTTATGATTGCCCTCTTTTTGAGTTTCGCCAATTATCAACAACCGAACTTACCTCTATCAGACTAAATGCCACCTGAAATTCTTGGCATGCTTAACTATTGGGTCGTCATCGCATTGATGATGCTCGGCTTGTATGTGACGATCGCTGCCAATAATTTCGTTAAAAAAATTATTGGCCTCAATATCTTTCAGAGTTCGGCTTTCATTCTTTACATCAGCATCAGCAAAGTTAGTGGTGGTACGGCGCCGATACTGCTCAATGATGACCCAACCGCGGTGTATTCCAACCCGTTACCTCATGTACTGATTCTCACTGCGATTGTTGTTGGAGTGGCAACCACGGCGGTAGGATTGGCTTTAGTCGTCAGAATACGTTCGGCGTTCGGCACCGTTGACGATCACGAAATTCAATCAAACATAGAATGATCCTAACATGCTGAATGCGCATTTCAGCGCCCTGCAGGTGATTGTTCCGATGTTGGCGGCACCGTTGTGTGTTATTGTCCGCAAACCGGGTGCGACGTGGTTTATTGCACTTGCCGTGGGCTTGGTGTGCAGTTTGAACTCTATCGTCATTTATCAGCAGGTTCAAAGTGCCGGTGAGATGACTTATGCGCTGGGCGGTTGGCCGGCCCCCTTAGGCATTGAATTTAGAATCGACAGTGCCAATGCACTCATACTGCTGATTATCAGTTTCATTTATCTATTGAGTGTCATTTACGCCCGCACTAGCATCAGCACTGAAGTTCATGAAAAAAGTCAAAGCTGGTTATATGCCGCGTGGATACTCTGCTTTACCGGTCTCTCTGGCATCACATTGTCGGGTGACGTGTTCAACATATTCGTTTTTCTTGAAGTCTCTTCCCTATCTACGTATATCTTGATCAGTTTTGGTCAAGACCGTCAGTGCCTGACCGCCGCTATTCGCTATCTGTTGATGGGAACAATCGCTGCAACCTTCTATCTGATAGGCATCGGTTTTCTATATTCGCTAACTGGTACGCTGAATATGGCTGACTTGGCGACGCTTCTTCCAGAACTGACCGACGAAAATACCGTAGCAGTGACATTGGGGTTCATCGTTGTGGGATTGGCCGTCAAAATGGCACTTTTTCCCTTTCATGCCTGGTTGCCCAATGCCTACACATATGCACCGAGCGCCATATCGGTGTTTCTCGCCGGTACGGCGACTAAAGCAGCAGTTTATGTCTTCATCCGACTGGTCTTCGCGATTTTCCCGGATCAGTATTTCACTGATTTCACCTCAAGTCATGAAGTGATTCTGATTCTGGGCATCTCTGGTGCAGTGGTGGCGTCCGCCATCGCTATTTTCCAAAACAATCTAAAACGAATGTTTGCCTGGTCAAGCATTGGGCAGATCGGCTACATCGTTATTGGCCTCGGCCTCGCATCGGTTGCCGGAGTAGCCGCATCGTTTCTACATCTGTTCAATCATGCATTGATGAAAACTGCGATATTTATGGCGCTGGGCGGTTTGTTGGTTGTCACCGGGTCAACTAGCCTAGATGCGCTCCGGGACGCCGGTCGTCGCATGCCTTGGACGATGGCGGCTATCCTGATTGGTGGGTTGAGTCTCATTGGAGTCCCTTTAACGACCGGGTTCATCAGTAAATGGTATCTGGTTTCTGCCGCTTTTGCACAGAACGCTGGTTGGCTGGCGGGGCTGGTGCTTTTGGGCTCTCTGATTACGGTCGCTTATGTCTGGAAAATAGTTGAACTGGCATACTTCAGAAAAGATCCGAACTTGGCAGTCGTTCGTCAGGAGGCACCGGTATCACTGCTGATTCCGACTTGGATTCTGATTGTTGCCAACATCTATTTCGGCATTGATGCGCAATTTACGGGAGCTGCGGCTATGTCTGCAGCAAACGCTATCCTTGGAATATCACCATGATCGATATCTCCATGGTGCAGTTATCCTGTCTATTTGTCCCCCTTTGTGCAGTTTTATTGATTGCCACAATTGGCCGTGTCTTCCCGTTTCTCTATGAAGCGATCAATGCCAGTTGTGCAGTGGTCACTTTTATTCTGGTACTAGTGCTTTACCGTACATTGGGTGAGATGCCAATCGAAATGATCGTGCTTTTCGAACCATTCGACGGCGTGTCCATCGCCCTGCAAGCCGAACCACTTGGCATTCTCTTTGCTTTAATGGCCAGTTTTCTCTGGATCGTAACATCAATCTATTCTTATGGTTACATGCGCGGCCATGGGGAAACCAATCTGGCGCGTTTCAACCTGTTTTTTGCCATTGCCATCGCCAGTGCCATGGGTATCGCATTGGCGGCCAATGGCTTTACATTGTTCCTGTTTTATGAAGTACTGACACTGTCAACGTTTCCGCTGGTAACTCATGCTGGTTCAGAAAAAGCGCGGCGGGCAGGACGCATCTACCTGTTTTTACTGCTAGGCACTTCCGTGGCCTTTTTGTTACTCGCGCTGATTTGGACGTGGGTGTTGACCGGTACCCTTGATTTTCGCGCCGGTGGTATTTTTGAAACTGACA
Source organism: Arenicellales bacterium (assembly GCA_965116205.1). Taxonomy (GTDB): domain Bacteria; phylum Pseudomonadota; class Gammaproteobacteria; order Arenicellales; family JAJDZL01; genus JAJDZL01. The sequence continues at coordinate 2,799,759 of OZ220493.1, forward strand.
TCAGCAAGACGACCTTGAATATCTTGCTACTGCTCTATGTGTTTGGGGTGGGTAAGGCGGCGCTCATGCCATTTCACCGCTGGTTGCCGGCGGCGATGGTTGCACCGACCCCGGTCAGCGCACTACTTCATGCGGTAGCAGTCGTCAAAGCCGGCGTGTTCACTATCCTAAAAATCGCCATTTATATTTTTGGCATCGAACGGCTCGCGGAAATAGAAGTGCACCGTGGGCTAAGTTACGTCGCCGCTTTTACCATTATTGCTACCGCAATCATCGCACTACGGAAAGATAATCTCAAAGCTCGACTGGCGTATTCTACCATCGGGCACTTGTCTTACATCGTATTAGGCGCACTGGTTGCCAATGCAGCAGGCATTGTCGGTGGTGGGTTGCACATGCTCATGCATGGTTTTGGGAAAATTACTTTGTTCTTTGGTGCCGGTGCCATTCTGGTAGCGACGCACAAAACACAAATCAGTCAAATGCGTGGCATCGGCCGTCAAATGCCGGTAACCATGACCGCCTTTTTCATTGGTTGCCTTTCGATCATCGGGATGCCACCGACCGGGGGCATGTGGAGTAAGTGGCACCTGCTACTCGGGACAGCTGGCACGTCTGACTGGTTGCTGTCGGCGGCGCTGATTGTTGGCTCGTTACTCAGTGCAATCTACCTGTTACCCATCGCCATTAAAGCATTCTACCCGGCGACTGACGGTGATGTGCCAATCTCCGAGGCACCAAAAACGATGTTGATCGCCATGGGCCTCAGTGCCACCGGCTGCCTTATTCTGTTCTTTGCCCCCGATTTCGCCTTTGAATTGATGCAGATGCTTGTTCAACCCTAGTGATAGCAATGAAAGAAACGCATAAAACTACATCAAAAATGCCGCGCACCACCGGTCTTAGGCGAATTTTCACTTGGTTTTACGTGACCTGTGCAATCGTGGTCATTCTTGACCTGATTCTTCATCGACATATTTACCATCCGTGGGAATCCATGCTGTTTTTCTACTGTGTATTCGGATTTGTGGCCTGTGTCGTATTGGTCATCGTTGCTAAGTGGATGCGAAAACCACTGATGCGAAGTGAGGATTACTACGATGGGGATTGATATTCCGCCATTCACGGTTTTCTTTGTGGCAGCATTGTTAGCCCTGGTTGCTCGACGCAGCTTATTATCAATGATTTGCGTCATTACGCCACTGTTCAGCGCGGCCCTGCTGATCTTTTATAACTCTCCCGATGCACGCCTTGAGGTTTCAGTCGTCAATTTACCATTGGTTGTTTTTCATACTGATGAACTCAATTTGGTCTTCGGTTACGTGTTTCACATCGCTGCGCTGCTAGGTGGAATTTTTGCGTGGCGTGTCAAAAATTCCATTCACCAATCTGCGACACTGGTCTACGCCGGCAGTGCCTTGGGAGCTGTTTTCTGTGGAGACTTACTAACGCTTTTTGTGTTCTGGGAATTGATGGCGCTTTCTTCGGCGATTCTCATCTGGAGTGGCGGCACGCGCAACTCGGTTGCGGCTGGCACCCGATATCTCGTGATTCAGTTGATTTCCGGACTGTTGCTTCTCGCCGGCGGTGTGTTGCACTACTTGCAGACCGAGTCATTGGAGTTTACTCATATGGAACTGTCTGGTACTGCCGCCACACTCATTTTTATCGCCTTCAGCATTAAGTGTGCGTTCCCTCTGGTTCACAACTGGCTGACCGATGCATATCCTGAATCGACGCCGGCTGGGACGGTCTTTCTGAGTGCGTTTACAACCAAAGTTGCCGTATATGCTTTAGCACGAGCGTTCGCTGGGACAGAGATTTTGATTTACATCGGCATGTTCATGGCCTGCTTTCCAATTTTCTATGCCGTTATCGAAAATGACCTGCGGCGGGTTTTAGCCTACAGCATGATCAATCAAATCGGCTTTATGGTCTGCGGAATCGGCATTGGCACCGAATTGGCTCTCAATGGCGCGGTAGCTCACGCGTTCAGCCATATCATCTACAAAGGTTTATTAATGATGTCCATGGGCGCCGTGCTTTATCGTACCAGCAAAATGAATGGTTCAGACCTCGGTGGACTTTACCGGTCCATGCCTAAAACCGCGATACTATGCATAGTCGGTGCCGCATCTATTTCGGCCTTCCCGCTGTTCAGTGGTTTTGTCAGTAAGTCCATGGTGATGAGTGCCGCGCTGGGTGAGGGCCATTATCTCATTTGGGCGGCTCTTCTTTTCGCGTCCGCTGGGGTTTTTCACCATGCCGGAATCAAGGTTCCGTTCTTTGCATTTTTCGCTCATGATTCTGGCATTCGCGTCAAAGAAGCACCGACCAGTATGCTAGTCGCGATGAGCATCGCCGCCATCCTATGTATCGGGATTGGTAGTTTCCCTCAATTTCTCTATGCGCTGCTACCTTACGAGACGACTTACTCGCCATACACTACGACTCATGTATTGGCGCAGATGCAACTGCTGCTCTTTTCCGCACTGGCGTTCGTCTGGTTGAAACTATCGGGCATCTATCCACCGGAACTTAGCAGTGTTAACATTGATGCGGAATGGGTCTACCGAAAAGGGGGAACTGTTGTGGGGCGTCGGATAATGTCGACATCAGAACAAGCAATCAGGATCACCTATTCGTTATTGACCGGTATGATCAATCGACTCTATCAACTGGTTCGGTTAACTACTGGACTTCATTCCAACATGGCAAGAGAATGGACGGTCGATCGAGCTATTGGTATCGTGGTTTTTCTCTTCACCCTATTCATCATCTACCTCACAGCTGCCTGACTAGAACGTGAAGATGGATTGGATTCAGCCCTGACTCAAACGAGCAACTTCAATGCCGGCAATACAAGCTACAATCGAAAAACTTGCCGTACCTAATGCAAACAGCAACGCTTCGAAAATCCGCCCCTGTTGCAATAGCAGCCAGCAGTCCAATGAATAAGCGGAAAAAGTGGTATAGCCACCGATAAATCCGGTCATCATCAGTGCTGAATAACGTCCAGTTTCGCTATTCAGTCCACCACATATCACGAAAAGAATTCCGATGGCAAAAGAGCCGATGATATTCACCAGTGGAGTGGCAAAGGGGAAACTGTTGCCGAACACTCGTATCGCGAACATGCCGGTCAGATAACGCCCCACCGCACCCAATGCGCCGCCGATGGCAATTTGCAGAACGGTCCAGACCATGGTCCGCTTACCCGGTCTAAAATAAGCAGACAGAATAGAGCAACGCGGTCACCCTACTGTTCCAACTGTCGCCACACAACACCATTTTCTGCAATCTGCGCGATTTCGTCTAACATGTTTTCATGTAACGTCAGTTCGTCTTCGTTCGCTCGTATGACTGTGATATTGATAGTCTCGTTGCGAAAGAGTCGAGCTTGCCCGGTGTCAACGGTCACTACGGGTTCTCTTCCGATGCCGATGTCCAGAGTCGCCTGCCCGCTCGTTAATGCCAGGTAAACATTGACTAGAATTTCAGCATCCTGTCGGGCACCATGCAAACCTCTACCCGATAGATCAATGCCGAATTCATTGGCTAAGGCATCCAGATTGTTTCGCCGACCGGGTCTCTTCTCGCGCGCAGTTTCAAGCGTATCATAGATCTCGCACACCGATTTGAGTGCAGAGAAATTGGGAATGACATTTTTAAACTCATGATCTAGAAAGCTCAGATCAAATTCCGCATTGTGAATAATCAGCTCAGTGCCGGCTATGAAATCATAAAATTCCTGCGCAATTTCGGAAAATTTTGGCTTGTTAGTCAGAAACTCATTACTGATGCCATGCACTTCCAAAGCACCCTGTTCCACTTCTCGTTCAGGGTTGACGTAGTGATGGAGAAAACTACCAGTTCGTTCTCTTGATTCAAGTTCAACACATGCGAATTCGATGATGCGATGCCCCTCTTTGACATTCAAACCAGTCGTTTCCGTATCAATAACAACCTGCCTCATGAATATTCTCCGGGAATGGCGCGGCGAGCCAGCTCATCTGCCCTTTCGTTCCATTCGTTGCCGCTGTGGCCCTTGACCCACTTCCAAGTAACTTGATGAATTGAATTGAGTCGATCTAGTTCCTGCCATAAATCAACATTCTTGACGGGTTTCTTGCTTTGCGACCGCCAGTTCATTTGCTTCCAATTGACAATCCATTTGGTGATTCCATTACGGACGTAGGTCGAATCGGTGTATAGAGTGACAACTGACTTCCGTTTCAGCAATTGCAAAGCGCGGATAGTTGCAGTCAGTTCCATACGATTATTGGTGGTTTGTCTTTCCCCTCCGGAAATTTCTTTAGCTTCTTTTTTCCAGATTAACAATGCCCCCCAGCCACCTGGGCCGGGGTTTCCTGAACAGGCACCATCCGTGTAGATCGTGATTGGGGAATTCTCGGTCATTGTCGTCGGAGCAGCGCCAAATGGATGAATTAGACTTTGTACTCCAATCCGAAGTCTGAGCGTTTGATTCTTGCTTGCGAAAATTTGGGCAATATTCTAATTCCCAAATCTTGCTTACGCGAGGCTAATATATAGACAGCACCCAACGCCGGCCACCACCGGGCCCCGGCGATTTCTATTTTCTGCAATTTTTTCAGGTACATGATCTGTTGAACAGGCGGTCTATAAAAGCCAAATTCACCGGCAAACACCTCGAAACCGGTGGCCATCAGCCAGTTTCGTACCCGGCGAACCGGGTGAAAGTGCGCATTATTGAACCATTTGTTTTCAAACTTTTTGAATTGGTTGTTTATTTTTAACATGCTTCGTGGATTGAAACCCGTAACAAGTAACACGCCATTGGTGTTTAGGCAATGAGAAGCTTCCCTCAATACCTCTTGAGGACTGTCAGTGAAATCAAGTACATGTGGCAGAACCAAAAAATCAATTGACTGTTCACCGAATGGCAGCCACTGTTCTAAACCGACGACCGAAGAGTGCAATGGCAAATTTCTAGCTTTCGTTACCTGGCATCTAATTAATGATTGAATATTGATAAAATAGTCCAAAGACGCAGGGCCTTCCACCTGTACACAAACTCGGTAATATACCTGCGGCACTAATCGCGCTGATATTTCAGCTTCACACTCAGTAATGACTCGCCCCAGTGAGGATGTATACCAGTCTAAATTACCATCATTCACATTGACCTCATTTTGGTGCTGAATGAACTTAACAACATCGTTTCTGTACTACAAAAATCAGCCCGCACTATGGCATAATAGAAAGTTTGAACAGCAAATCCTTTAAGACCCATCCGATGCTCTATATAAACAATCGCTGATCTGACCGCAACATTTTCATATGAAAAACTCAGTCATTCAATTCATTCATCGATCACTGACTTCATGTCTATCTGCAGTGAGTCTATTAATTTTTGGTGCATGCGCTGACTTGGCACTCAACGGTATGCTACCGTTCAGCCTTTTCGTATCCCCAGCCAATGCTGAATATAAAACTGATTTTTTTGAAGACGTCATTAATAGCCGAAACGACAGTGCGTTACCCCCTAACAAAACCGAAGATCGTGGATGGTTGTCAAAGCCAAAAGTCATCAAGAACAAAGCACCGATACAAGCGGAGGAACAGTTCGACGATATATGGGCGGAAATTCGCGCTGGTTTCAGACTTGGAGAATTTACAAGCCGGTTAGTCGAGCGCCACGAGAAGCGCTTCATACGCAATCCTGATTATCTGGTTCGAACGCTTGAGCGTGCAAAAACTTATTTGCCCTACATACTGGAACAGACGAAACATTATAACTTACCATCTGAGATTGCCCTGTTACCACTGATCGAAAGTGGTTACAACCCGAGAATTTATTCATCACGCGGCGCAGCAGGGCTTTGGCAGTTTATGCCGGCGACTGGGTTGCACTATGGACTCAAGCAAGATTGGTGGTATGAAGGTCGACGTGACATCACCTACTCGACTCAGGCTGCCTTACAGTACTTAACAGAATTGAACCAAATATTTGATGGCGACTGGCCACTAGCCATCGCCGCATATAACGCCGGTCACAACTACATTAAAAAGGCCATCCGCCGGAATCAGCAGTTCAACAAACCGACGGACCTCAAGTCACTGAATTTGTACACAGAAACTCGCAACTTTTATCCCAAGCTGATTGCGGTTAGAAACATCGTGCTAAACCCTGAAGCCTATGGTATTGAGTTGCCTGATTTTTCTTTGGAATCACCATTCAAAATCATTGAATTTGATTTTCAGGTCGATCTAGTTCGACTTGCCGAAGCTATTAATGTAGACGCTTTGCAATTGGCACTGTTGAATCCTGGCCTGCGTCGACATGCGACTCCACCCGATGGGCCATACAGAGTTCTGGTGCCAACCGAAAGTTTCATACAGACATTGAACTGGAAACGCAACTTACATCCAGTTGACGCCGTCGTATCAACCGCTCATACTGTAAAACCGGGTGAAACGCTGAACGCCATTGCACAACAGCATGCGGTCTCTGTGGCGACATTGAAATTGCTCAATTCTAAAAAGTCAGATCTGATCAGGATTGGAGAAATTATCCACATCCCACCGAGTCCGGCCACGGTGGGAGACCTGAATGTGTTTGCTAGCACTCACATTACCCATACGGTAGTAAGTGGCGATAGTTTGAGCGGTATTGCCGAAACTTATCGTGTACGGCTCTCTGAACTGCGAGCAATTAACGGCATTGATCAGAACGCCGATCTAATTAAGGTGGGACAGGAACTTCAGATACCGAACTCACATTATGCAGTCAGCAGTGTCCATTCATCTGCTAGCATTAATGATTTAAGATCTCACACGTTACACCAAGTAACCCAAGGTGAATCACTGTGGAGCATTGCCCAAAAATACAACGTGAGTGTATCAGAAATTGTGCATTGGAACAAGATGAACGGCACCATCCAGATTAAACCCGAGCAGAAGCTGATTGTTTACATCAAATAACTCTGCTCAGTTCATTTCTTGAGCAGCTGTCGTACAGTCCACAAGTCTTCCCAAGACTTTGCTTTTTCAGTAGGTTTTCTGAGTAGGTAGGCCGGGTGGTAAGTGGCCACCAGATCAATGTCAGTAGCTTGGAACTTGTGCGCCTGCCGGCGTAAATGACTAAGCGGCAGTTCCGTGTCAAGTAGTAACTGGGCGCTGATGCGGCCCAACGCAACAATCACCTTGGGTTTGATCAGTTCAATTTGACGTTTCAGATATGCGGAGCAGATCTTGGCTTCTGTAGGACTTGGGTCGCGATTATTGGGTGGTCTACACTTTACAATGTTGCAGATGTAAACCTGTTCTCGAGCATAACCAAGTGACGCGATCATTGAAGTCAGCAGCTTGCCGGCCTTGCCGACGAAAGGTAATCCCTGCCGATCTTCTTCAGCACCCGGACCTTCGCCGATAAACATTAAATCGGCAGTTTCAGAACCCGAACCGAACACCACTCGATTGCGTCTGCGACTCAGGGAACACAATTCGCACTTTTCTGCCACTTTTGCCATTGCTGGCAAGTCTAGTTCTGCGAGCGTGTTGGTCATTGCGACTGGTTTAACGGTCATCGAAGGTGCAACATGGTCACCTTTACGATCAAAAGAAAGCTGATGTTGATCTGCCGGATCAGATTCTTCAGTACTCGTTGCATCCCCCTGTACATACTCATCTTGTGGTCGAAGGTGATAAACTTCGATGCCCATTGCACTTAAAATGGCTGATCTTGACATCTTTTTTATTTCTTAAATCATTGAATCGGTCTGTGGATGTGATCGTTCAGACGAATCCAGACGATTCACCGCGCTGATATAAGCTTTGACAGAAGCGATCACGATATCCGTGTCGGCACCATGGCCATTGACAACACGGCCATTTTCTCGTAGACGAACACTGACTTCACCCTGCGCGTCGCTTCCACCAGTAATACTGTTAACCGAATACAACTCCAATGTGGGGTGGCGATCAATCACCGAATCAACTGCGCGAAATGAGGCGTCAACCGGGCCATTACCTTCCGCAGATGAATGAACTTCGCGGTCGTCAACTCTGAGAGACATCTTTGCGACTGACTTAATGCCAGTTTTCGACGAGACATCCAAATCTTTCAATTCGAAACGATCATCAATCTGCTGAACTCTGGAATCCACTTGCAATCCGATCAAATCATCATCAAATATTTCATGTTTGCGGTCCGCTAAATTCTTGAATTTTTCGAATGCAAGCTGCAGCTCATTATCAGTTTCAAAGTCGAATCCGAGTTGATTCATGCGCTGCTGAAAAGCATGGCGGCCCGAATGTTTGCCGAGAACCATTCGGTTGGTGGTCCAACCCACATCTTCAGCTCGCATAATTTCATAAGTTTCCCGCATCTTAATCACCCCGTCTTGATGAATACCAGACTCATGAGCAAATGCATTGGCGCCGACAACTGCCTTATTGGGTTGTACCGGGAATCCGGTAACCGTTGAAACTAAGCGGCTGGCTGGAACAATCTGAGTGGTGTCGATATTGGTATCACAGTCAAATAAATCTTGGCGAGTTCTGACTGCCATGACAATTTCTTCCAGCGATGCGTTACCGGCGCGTTCACCTAGACCATTAATAGTACATTCGACCTGACGTACCCCCTTTTGAATGGCGGCTAGTGAGTTGGCGACAGCGACACCGAGATCATTGTGACAATGTACTGAAAACACTGCCTTGTCTGAATTCGGAACTTTCTCCATCAACAGTTCAATGGTGTGAGCGAACTGCTCCGGCATGTTGTAGCCCACCGTATCGGGAATATTGATCGTACGCGCTCCAGCATTGATGGTCGCTTCGATCACTCGGCAAAGAAAATCTAGTTCAGAACGACCAGCGTCTTCCGGTGAAAACTCTACATCGTCAGTGTACTCTCGAGCTCGAGAAACAGCCCAAACTGCCCGTTCTAAAACTTGCTCCTCATTCAATCTGAGCTTTTCTTTCATATGGATGGGGGACGTGGCAATGAAAGTATGAATTCGGTGTGACCGGGCAGGTTTAACCGCTTTGGCGGCTTGGTCCAAATCACTTTCGACAGCCCGTGCTAGAGCACACACCGTACTTTCGGTGATTTCAGAGGCTACCTGCTGTACGGCCTGGAAATCTCCAGGGCTAGCGGCTGGAAACCCCGCTTCAATCACATCCACTCGCATTTTTTCAAGTAGCCGAGCAATGGTCAGTTTTTCTTCTGCATTCATGGATGCACCGGGACTCTGCTCCCCATCCCGTAAAGTAGTGTCAAAAATAATGAGTCGATTCGTCATAACTAAACCTGATAAAAGTGACTGTCAATTCGGAAACCGCTGACTAAACTGTGCTGTCAGCGGAAGAAAATTAGAGGATTGGAAAAAAGAAGGCGCGCCTAATGGCGCAGCAGAAGCAGAAGTCCGCTAGCGACTTGAACGACGAAGGATTTAGAAATTGATGTTGACATATACCACGGGTTTATACATCAGTATGAACACAAATGCAAATATTTTTCGGCACATTTTGTTCAAATAATCATTGTGTGATTCTACAGATCTGTTGAGTACTTTAAACATCGATCAATCAAATCTATCCTTACAAGCTGTCACAAGTCTTCAGATTTGTCATTTTTTGTTCGCGCCATAACTCGCTGCTGTTTGAAGACTGACTTACCGGAAATCCAAATCACCGGACCGCTCAGAAGGTAGACAAGAAACAGAATGAACAAAATTCTGGGTGGGTCAAAAGAGATCAGTACGATGCCGAATACCATCAGAATGCTTGTGATAAATGGTACTCGCCCGCGGACTCCAAAATTCTTAAAACTGAGGTAAGGTACCGCACTCACCATACTGATAGCTAATACAAACAACAGAATCGTTGTTATCTGTGCAATGAGTGGAAAGTTGTTTCCCCATCCGGTTTCAATCACCCACATCCAACTCACTAAAAATGCAGCGGCCATCGGGCAAGGCAACCCTTGAAAGTAGTTGGGATTGGGTGATGAATGTGTATTGAAACGAGCGAGACGCAGGGCAGTTGCAGAAACGTATAGAAAAGCACAGAGCCAGCCAATCTTCCCCAAACTTGCAACGGACCATTCAATCACAATCAGTGCCGGAGCTAAGCCAAAACTGATTACATCAGCCAAACTGTCATATTCTTTCCCAAAATCACTTGCCGTATTGGTTAGCCGGGCGACTCTGCCATCCAGTCCATCCAACATGGTGGCAATCAGAATTGCAACAGCGGCGATTTCAAATTTGTCCAGTGTGGCTTGGATGATGGCAAAAAAGCCGAAGAACAGTGCACCAGTCGTGAGTAAATTAGGCAGGACGTAAATCCCGCGCCGCCGTCTTTGGATTTTTCTGCCAGACGGTAACTTTTTTTTCTCCAACTGCATAGTTCTTTTATTGTAAGAATTTTAAAATTAGTTTAGTTCAGGTAATTGTACCAATGACATCGCACCCGCCTTTGACTGAATCACCAATATTGACATCAACTTGATATTCAAGCGGCAGGAACAACTCAACTCTAGAACCAAAGCGGATGAAACCGTATTTTTGTCCCATTTCGACTTGATCATCGTTGCCAACATAACAGAGAATGCGACGGGCAATCAGACCGGCAATTTGGATACACGTAACTTCATTTGCATCTGCGGTACGAATCACAATGGCATTGCGCTCGTTTTCTTCAGCCGACTTATCTATTGCTGCATTGAGAAATTTCCCAGCACGGTATTCTTGTTTAACAATCGTTCCGGCAATCGGAATACGATTCGAATGCACCGAAAAGACGTTTAGAAAAATGGCAATACGCGTTTCGCGCTTACCGTTGATAGGATTTTCCGCTTCTGCGACAGCAACCACTTTACCGTCGGCAGGAGAGACAATGACGTGCGAGTCGGTGGGGATAATACGATGCGGTTCTCGAAAAAATTGCAATACAAAAACAACAATCAACCAAACCGGTAACGACCAGATTAAACCAGCCAGTAAAGAGATTGCCAGCGCTGCAACAATACTCCCGGCGACAAATGGGTAGCCTTCACGGGCCAAGCGCATTGGAATCAGTTGACGTCTCGATCAACTAAACGACCGGCGGCGATCCAGGGCATCATCGCACGTAAAGACGAACCAACATCTTCAATTCCTTTACCGGCCGAAGCTTTGCGCAGTGCATTGAATTTCTTACTGCCGCTAGCGTTTTCATTCATCCATTCCCGTGCAAATTCGCCACTTTGAATTTCCGACAAAACTTTGCGCATCTCAGCCCGCGTGGCATCGTTGACAATTCTAGGACCACGTGTCAGGTCTCCGTACTCTGCTGTATTGGAAACAGAATAACGCATATTCTGAATGCCACCTTCGTAAATCAGGTCAACAATCAGTTTGAGTTCATGCAGACATTCAAAATAGGCCATTTCCGGAGCATACCCGGCTTCAACCAATGTGTCGAATCCCGCCTCGATGAGTGCAGTCGCTCCGCCGCACAATACAGTCTGTTCACCGAAAAGATCAGTCTCAGTCTCTTCTCGGAATGTCGTTTCAATAATACCGGCGCGTCCGCCACCGATGGCTGAAGCATAAGACAGCGCCAACTCACGTGTGCTACCGGTTGGGTCTTGATGGATGGCAATTAGACAAGGTACGCCACCGCCGGCAACATAGGTGGAACGCACTAGGTGCCCGGGACCTTTTGGCGCCACCATAAAGGTGTCTACATCTTCAGCCGGATCAATAAATCCAAAATGGATATTAAAACCGTGCGCGAAAGTTATCGCCGCACCTGATTTCAGATGAGGTGCGATTTCAGTTTCATAAAGAGTAGCTTGCAGTTCATCAGGCACTAGAATCATGACGACATCAGCACCAGCCACCGCCTCACTGACCTCGGCTACCGCCAGCCCGGCTTTCGCCGCTTTATCGCGAGAGGCGGAACCGGCGCGCAAGCCAACCACCACATCCACCCCGCTGTCCTGAAGATTTCCAGCATGGGCATGTCCCTGTGAACCGAATCCGATAATTGCTACTCGCTTACTGCGAATAATTGCCGGGTCGGCATCGTTGTCATAATAGATTTTCATATACTATTTCCTTCAATCAATTTACTTTTTTGCATGACGGTCATTAACATTCAATGCACTTTCACCTCTGGCAATGCCAGATATGCCTGAGCGCACCAACTCCAGAATATCAGTTACTTTCAATGCCTCGACAAATGCATCCAGTTTGGAACATTCACCAGTGAGTTCAATCACATAAATTGATTCAGTAACATCAATAATTCGTCCGCGAAAGATTTCAGTGAGTCTTTTGACCTCTTCTCGAAGTTCACCGGTCGCCCGAACTTTGACTAACATCAATTCGCGCTCAATATGACTCCGGTTAACCAGGTCGAGAACTTTGACTACTTCAACCAGTTTGTTCAGGTGTTTGGTGATCTGCTCAATGATGTTCTGAGAACCTGTTGTGACAATAGTCATCCGCGATAACGAACTGTCGTCGGTTGGTGCCACAGTTAATGTTTCGATGTTATAGCCTCGTGCTGAAAACAGCCCAGCAACTCTTGACAGCGCGCCGGCTTCGTTTTCAAGGAGGACTGAAATGATATGACGTTTTTCTTCCACCTATGCCAACTCCCGTTCCTGAGGGATAGTTTCACCCTGCTCAGCCCGCGGACTCAAGTGCATTTCGTTGTGTCCGCGACCCTGCGCAATCATGGGGTAAACATTCTCACTTTGATCCGTAATGAAATCCAAGAACACCAGATCATCTTTCCTGGCCATGGTCTCGCGCAGAACTCCTTCGACGTCAGCCGGGTCGTCAATACGAATACCATCGTGGCCAAAGCTTTTGGCCAAATCCACGAAATTTGGTAGCGCATCCATATAGGAGTGTGAATAGCGGCGATCGTAGAAGAACTCCTGCCACTGCCGCACCATGCCCATATAGCGATTGTTAAGATTAACGATCTTAATGGGCAAATCGTATTGTTTGCAGGTCGACAGTTCCTGAATGCACATGATGATGCTGGCTTCCCCAGTTACACAGACAACATCCGTATCGGGGTGTGCCACTCTGACTCCCATAGCCGCCGGCAAGCCAAATCCCATGGTACCGAGCCCTCCCGAGTTGACCCAACGTCTGGGCTGATCAAACTTATAAAACTGTGCGGCCCACATTTGGTGCTGTCCGACATCTGAGGTCACAAATGCGTCGCCACCAGTAACTTCATACAACTTTTCAATAACAAACTGTGGTTTGATTTTGTCACTTTTACGATCATAAGACAAACTATCAACGGAACGCCAGGAATTGATCTGGTTCCACCAGGCTTTCAATGCGTCATAGTCTGGTTCCGCATTCAATTTCTCGACTGCGCTCAGCAATTTCGCTAAAACATTTTTTGCATCTCCAACAATCGGAATTTCGACGGGTACGTTCTTGCCGATTGAGGTTGGATCGATGTCAATATGAATAATTTTTGCATACGGTGAAAACTTCGCAAGGTCGCCAGTGATGCGATCGTCGAAGCGGGCTCCCACGGCGAGCATAACATCACAATCATGCATGGCCATATTCGCCTCGTACGTACCATGCATACCCAACATACCTAGGAACAGCGGATCATTGGCCGGAAAGCAACCAAGCCCCATGAGTGTATTGGTACAGGGATAATCTAGCCGCCGAACGAGTTGTCGAAGTTCCTGTTCGGCGCCGGCAGTGGTAACCCCGCCGCCCGTGTAGATGATTGGGCGTTTCGCCGACAGGAGTAGTTTTGCCGCTTTGCTGATCTGTCCTCCGTGTCCCTTAATGGTCGGATTGTAGGAGCGCATGGAAACCGATTCAGGGTAATGGTATTCAGCGGTTTCAGCAGTGATATCTTTGGGAATATCAACCAATACCGGTCCGGGTTTACCACTATTGGCAATATAAAATGCCTTTTTGATGGTCATGGCCAACTGATTGACATCTTTCACTAAAAAGCTATGTTTTACACAGGGCCGCGATACACCCAGTGCATCCACTTCCTGAAACGCGTCATCACCGATCAGATGTGAGGGAACCTGCCCGGAAATGACAACCATCGGAATCGAATCCATATTTGCAGTGGCAATACCGGTAATGGTATTGGTTACGCCAGGCCCCGAAGTGACGAGTACAACACCCGGTTTTCCGGTTACTCGGGCATAACCATCAGCGGCGTGCGAGGCGCCCTGTTCGTGACGTGTCAGAATATGACGTACATCATCTTGTCGGTACAGAGCATCATAAATGTGCAGAGCCGCGCCGCCTGGATAACCGAAAATGTACCGAACACCTTCATCTTTCAGGCTACGCAATAAAATATCTGCGCCTGTCATTTTCATTACCATTTTCCTCTTGTATAAACGGGTTCCCTACTCGAATCTGTTTGTTGAACTTTGTGATTCAACAACTAAACCGAAAATTATAATTGACGATGCAATGCAACAAAACACATTCTCCAACAAGGTGACTCGAATCAAATCTGTTAACTAATGAAAATGAATAGCTAGGAGTGAGTCTTTCGCTCATATTTTGCGCCAAGTACTGGTGCCATCTGCGCGATCCTCCAACTCAACACCAAGACCGGTCAATTGGCGTCTCAGCTGGTCTGCAGCTGCCCACTGTTTGTTCCGCCGAGCCTGCTCTCTTTTTTTCACCAAATCACGAATGCCATCATCATTCTCCTCGGAATGTTCAATACCCAAGAAACGTGTGGCTTTCATGTTGATGATTCCTAGCGCATCGGTCAACACGGTCACCGTCGCATACCAATACCGGGTCTTATCTGCGGCGTTAGCATCAACTGAACGATTCAATGCTCTCACACAGTCAAAGACAACAGCCAAAGCTTCCGGCGTGTTGAAATCATCATCCATCGCCGATCGAAATTGACTGATGGATGGTTCATCCACTGTAGTGGACGGCACCATCTTCAGCTGCTCGGCTTTATGCACCGCAGTGTAGATCCTTTTTAAGGCGACTTTCGCGTTATCTAGAGAACTGTCATCATAATTGAGCGGGCTTCGATAATGACACATCAGGAACATGAAGCGTAGGATTTCACCCATTCTCAACCGGTCCGTGTCTTTGTTCAGGACATCGCGTATCGTCAGAAAGTTGTGCAGCGATTTAGACATTTTTTCTGAATTGATTTCGAGATATCCGTTGTGCATCCAGACATTGACGAAATTTTCTTCAGTCGCCGCTTCGGACTGCGCGATTTCATTTTCGTGGTGTGGAAACAGGAGGTCTCTGCCGCCTCCATGAATATCAAAATGGTTGCCCAATAAACAGGTTGACATGGCGGAACACTCAATGTGCCAACCGGGTCGTCCTTTTCCCCACGGCGAGTCCCAGCTCGGTTCGCCGGATTTCGACCCTTTCCACAAGACAAAATCCAAAGGGTCTTCTTTCATTTCACCCGGCTCAATCCGTGCGCCGGCCACCAAGTCATCAAGACACACCCCCGATAACTTTCCATACTCACTAAACTGGCGCACCCGGTAGTAGACATCACCATTGGCAGCTGGATATGCATAGCGACGCTCAATCAGCCGCTCAATCATCTGCACGATTTGCGGTATGAACCCGGTGGCGCGAGGTTCGTGGTCCGGAGTAAGAACAAAGAGTGCGGTCAAATCTTCGTTCATCAATCGAATATAACGATCCGTCAGTGACTTGACTGTTTCACCTTTTTCGTTGGCACGCTTGATGATCTTGTCATCAATATCCGTGATGTTCCGGACGTAGGTAACTTCGTACCCTCGATAGCGCAGGTAACGTACGATGACATCAAAACCAACCATGACTCTGGCATGACCGAGATGACAGTAGTCATAGACCGTCATCCCGCACACGTAAATGCGCACGTGGTTGTCATCAATCGGCTTGAATGGTTCTTGTCTGCCAGTTTGACTGTTGTGAATAGTCAACATAATTCTGCTGATCTTGGGAAAATATATAATGGTAATGTATGGTGATTCACAGAAGTGAATGGCTCATTATAAAATTCTGATTGCGTCTTTATCGTATAGCGTGGCTGAGTCAAAGTGAATCCCTTCTATAGTGTTCAGTGATCGTGGAATGGTATGAGATGAAAGCCGCTGTCTTTCAATACCGCGCGTCGGTCGGAACATCCGCATCAATCCGTTAGGACTGAGCTGTATGGTCAAATATCTGATTTCTGACATTCATCTTTCTTCAGATCAGCCGTCGGTTTACGAGAAGTTTGTTCGTTATCTGCGTTCGATTCGAGCAGACGCGGATGAACTCTATATTCTTGGTGATCTCTTCGACTTTTGGATCGGCGATGATTGTATCGAACTACTCGGTCACGGCACCGCAGTCGACGCACTTGCGGAACTGTCTGCCAATGGTGTAAAAATATCAATTATGCGTGGGAATCGAGATTTTCTGCTCGGGACGAAATTCGTTGAGAAAATTGGTGCCATACTCATTGCAGACCCCACCCGCATCCAATTAGGCGAGGAAATGGTATTACTCATGCATGGGGAT
Organism: Arenicellales bacterium; assembly: GCA_965116205.1. GTDB lineage: Bacteria > Pseudomonadota > Gammaproteobacteria > Arenicellales > JAJDZL01 > JAJDZL01. The sequence goes on from OZ220493.1 coordinate 2,816,300, forward strand.
AGTCTGTGCACGGATGACGTCGCACACCAGCGCTACCGAGAAATTGTTCTATCTGCCGAGTGGCAGGCTATGTTTCTTCAACTACCTTCCTCAGAACGGTTGGCACGCGCACTTGATATGCGTGAGACCAGCGAACAGAACAAAAAGAAAAAAAGTCAAGAACTGATGGACGTGAATCCAAGCACCGTACGGGATACCATGCGCGAATTCAACTCGAATATTCTGATTCATGGTCATACACATAAACCTCAAGTACACCATTTTGGCATTGATGGCATCAGCGCCGTACGTTATGTTCTCGGAGATTGGGGGCGCGAAAACGATGCAGTTATTCGCATGACGTCTGAGGGCGTCATCGACCTACACCATGCTTCAGTCTGAAGTCAAGGCCAAACGACGCGGAATACACATTTCAGAGATTTGCACAATGTCATATGATTACGACTAGGCCAATGTTCTTCTGTCCCGTATGAATGCTCTACTGATGGTCGACAAAGTGAACTGAGTGAATCATTCAGAATTTTCAGTAACGGTTTCGTACAGCAGTGCATTGCCATCCTTGTCGCGCACCTCATCACTTCGTTGTTGATTGATTTGAGACAGATATTTTTTCGAGACACCGCCGGTAACATACTTGCCATTGAAAACAGAAGTGTCAAATTCAACGACGCTCGAGTTGTTAGTTAAAACGGAGGCGATCAAGTCGTCCAACCGTTGATAGAGTACATAATCCGCGCCAATCTGTTCGCAGATCTGCTCGACATCTCGATCCGTCGCTACCAGTTCTTCAGGACTTGGGATATCAATTCCGTAAACATTCGGGTAGCGGATCGGTGGTGCGGCAGATACCAAGTATACCGATTTGGCGCCGGCTTCTCGCGCCCTTTTCACAATCTGTCTGGCGGTCGTGCCACGCACAATGGAGTCGTCAACCAATAACACATTTTTGTTCTCGAATTCAAGTTCAATCGCGTTCAGCTTGTGTCGCACTGAATATTTCCTTTGTGATTGGCGCGGCATAATAAAAGTGCGATCGAAATAGCGGTTCTTAATAAATCCCTCGCGATACTTCACACCAATGGTATGCGCCAGCTGCAGTGCGGCCGCTCGGCTGGTGTCCGGTATTGGCATAACCACATCAATGTCGTGGTTGGGAATCTCCTCCAAAAAACGGCGTCCAAGCCACTCGCCCATTCTCAGTCGAGTTTTGTAAACCGAGATCTTATCGATCATTGAATCTGGACGTGCCAGATAGACGAATTCAAAGATACAGGGTGAAGATCGAACATCCGTCGCACACTGTTTTGCGTGCAGCCTGCCATTGGTGTCGACAAATATGGCTTCCCCCGGTTCTACATCTCGTTCTACTTTAAATCCTAGGACGTCTAGCACAACACTCTCTGAGGTAAAGGCAAATTCAGTCATGCCATTACCATGGTTATCGCGACGACCGAAAATCAATGGTCGAATAGCGTTTTTGTCTCGAAAAGCAAGCAGTCCAACACCAACGATCAGTACGGTGACCGCAAAGGCGCCCTGACACCTTTGATAAACTTTCTCCACGGCCTTGAAAATTTGTGCCGGTTTGATTTTACCAGTCGTCGTGCGCATGGTCATTGACAGTTCATAGGCAAAAACATTCAACATGATTTCCGAATCGGAACTGGTATTGATTTGGCGGCGGTCGCCTTTAAAAACCTTCACGGCCAGTTTATCGGCATTGATGAGGTTGCCATTATGTGCCAGCGCAATGCCAAACGGGGAATTGACATAGAAAGGTTGACATTCTGCTTCAGAATTTCCGCCGGCAGTTGGGTAACGGACATGCCCGATCCCCCAGCTACCCTTGAATTCCGTCAGTGATTCTGCAGAGAATACATCCCGCACCAGTCCTTTCCCAGTATGAGAATACACGCGCTGACCATCACTCGTTACAATTCCGGCGGCATCTTGCCCCCGATGCTGCAGCACAGTCAGGGCTTCATACAGTTGAAAACTGCAAAGTTCGTTCGATGAAATGGCAACGACGCCACACATGTCATCAACCTAAATGAGTCAACAGATGATAATATTCAGTTCTACACCAATCCATCGTCTTCACGATCAATTGACACTAACTTTTCATGACTTCGGGAACAAGATAAGGAGAGATGAACTCACGCATTTCCAACACGTAGGGCTCAAGCAATGTCAGCGCTATTGAGTTTTGCCACCATGTTGGATCCGAAACGAAGGCAAAACTACTGACCAGTGCCACCACCAGCACGATCACCACTCCTCTAACGATGCCAAAACCGGCACCCAATGTTCGATCTATGCCGACGATCGTTTCAATCACAATAAAGCGGGCGATCAGTAAACTCAGAATGGTCGTCGCCAGCAATAGCGAAAAAAACAAGGCTAAACTAGCGGCAATGTCCTGTAGCGCCGGATCCAAGTCAAAATTGACTAGGTATGGAACAACCAGATCTTTATACTGCCATGTTCCCCAAGCTGCGATAATCCAAGACAACACTGACAGCAAGGACTTGATAAAGCCGCGAAAATAGCCGATCAGTAGTGAAACGAGAACTACGACGATGCAGCCGATGTCAATGAAAACCGGTGACAAGAAAATAATCTACTGAAGTTAATCTGGAATCAAGTCAGTTCGCCGAAGATTAAAACGGCGGCGCACGCTTTTTGTGAATCAAATGTAAACTTGTGTTGCAACTATCTGCTCAGCAGGTGCTGTTAACAGGTCAATTGACTACTTCATTTTAATTCAAATGATGATAGTTCCTGACATTCATCCGGCAATCTCGCGAACTAACACGGTACCTAAAGTCAGAACTTTGGAGATTTTTGGAATGGCTTGAGTGGCGGCATCCTGTGTTGGATAAGGCCCCAACAACACTCGTATGTATCCCTCTGTCGAGTGTTCAATTCGAATCGGATAATCGCGGCCCTGTGCCTCTTTACTCAGGGCTCTAGCATTTTCGATGTTCTTGAAAGCACCGATTTGAACGTACCATGTGCCGGAAGCAGTTGTACGGGGTTCCTTAGGTTTGGTCGGGGATGGTGGTGGAGATGGCTCATTTGAGGCCACCGGAGTTGCCGTTTTTTCAGTCGATAGTTGTTTGTCTACTGTCTTTTCTAGTCCAACGACATCACCGAAATGGTGAACCGTAGCATGTCTGCCGTTAAGTTCACGGGCAACTCTTTTCTTGACTTGCTCCGCATTTCCTTGTTGCGAGTAGGGGCCTAAAAAAATATGAGTCAGTCCGTCTTCGTCCACTTCAATCTCAATGGGTTCCTGCAAGCGAGCATATTTTAGCCGCTCGACTTCTGCTTGAACTTTACTATGGTAAGAACCAACTTGCACATACCAGCCGCGTGCGAGTGAAACCGATTCCTGCCACGATGTCGCTGGATTAGCAACCGCGGCCGGTCGCACATTAGGTGAGTTGATTTCTTGTGTCTTGTCTTGCGACTCAGCTGGAGTGGGTTCGGGTAACTTGATAGAAAGTTCTTCTATCGGTGTATTCAGAACAAAGAAGATAATGACATAAGCGATCACTCCCCAAATCAACAAACCAATCAACATTTGACAGATTCGCAACATTGATTCCGGACGTTTGATGGATAACTCGTTCATACTCGGTTGTCAAATTTTTCTTGATATAGTTTCATCACCTCACCGACAATGAAAAAAGATCCAAACACCACGATACGGTCTTGCACATCGAGCAATGAAATCAAAGACTCGAACCCTGAGCTGGCATCCTCATGCAATTTGATGGCGGCATTGTCTGACAGTACTGGATGCACTCGACAGTGCAATTGTTTTGTCGTAATTCCGCGCGCACCATCAATACCACATAAATGCCATTCATCAAATGCCGGCCGAAGTAACTTCACCATCAACTCGATTGGTTTTTCAGACAGAACCGACATCAGCGCAAAATTTTTTCCACCAATTGGGTGTGCTATCAGATGAGTTAATAGTTCTTTAACCGATTCAACATTATGTGCCACGTCGAATAGAATCTGTGGGTGTTCCTGAACAATCTGTAAGCGACCATCCAACCGCACGGTTCGCACTCCTTCTCGAATTGCTGCATCCGGCAAATTGAAATGTTTTCTGGCTAGCAGAGCAGCAGCTACCGCGCCGGCGGCATTGCCTCGTTGACATTGTCCAGGTATGGGGGTGTTGGGAATTTTCTCCAGGCTGTGTCTCACATTACTCGAAGATAAGTATAAAGACCAGTTTTCGCTATCGAATTGAGAATGGAAATTCTCACCATGCACATACAATTGAACGGATAAGTCGCGTGCGACCTGCCGAACCGACTGGGGGAGATCAGCATCAGTGCATACTGCAATTTGACCGGTGCGTAGAATCCCCGCCTTCTCATAACCTATCTGTTCTCGAGTATCTCCCAACCACTGTTCGTGGTCCAGGCCTATGGAAGTAATGCAGGCAATGTCAGCATTCAGAGTGTTGACTGCATCTTTACGTCCGCCTAATCCGACTTCTAGAATAGCTACGTCGACTTTTTTCTGCATAAAGTAGTCAATGGCAATAGCAGTGCCAAATTCGAAGAAAGTCAGCGGCACATTGTCGCGCATGAATTCGACGCGTTGAAACTCGTTCAACAGGTCTGCATCAGATATTTGCTTGCCATCAATGATAAATCTCTCATTGAAATTCATAAGATGGGGAGAAGTATAAAGACCAGTTGAATAGCCAGCACATCTAAAAATTGATTCGATCAGATGGGAAACTGAACCTTTGCCATTGGTTCCGGCAACACTAATCACTCGACAAGGCAGGTCATCTCCAATGATGCGATTGATGACGGTGCGAACACGGGTTAATGTGAGATCTATCGTCCGGTGATGAAGCTGTTGGATGTGATTGAGCCACTCATTGAGATCGTGCAATCCGTACTGACCATCCGGTTGCCGGTTGTACCCCCTTAGTCCAACCGGCGTTATTGAACTACTGGTTGTCATGATTATCTGAAAATCGTGGATTCGGCATTAGAATCGTCAATATGGAGTGAATCTTATCGCGCAGTTTTCGACGGTCTACCACCATATCCAGCGCACCATGTTCAAGATGAAATTCTGCCCGCTGAAAATCATCGGGTAATGATTCGCGCACAGTCTGTTCAACGACCCGGCGACCGGCAAATCCAATCAGTGCTTTGGGTTCGGCCACGATGATATCGCCCAACATAGCAAAACTGGCAGTTACGCCCCCCATAGTCGGGTCAGTTAACACTGAAACATAGGCTAACTTAGCGGTGTTCAAGCGGTCGACTGCCGCCGTTGTTTTAGCCATTTGCAGCAAAGAGAACATGGATTCCTGCATTCGGGCGCCCCCACTGGCTGAGAAACACACGAATGGCACCTGTTGTCTGATACTCGCATCTACTCCCTGGCTGAACCGCTCACCAACGACAGAACCCATCGACCCACCTAGAAATTCAAAATCAAACGCGGCCACCACGATCGGCATCGTTTTTAATTCACCCGTATAAACTGACAGCGCGTCAAAATTGCCAGTCTTCTTCTGAGCTTCTGACAGTCGATCTTTGTACTTCTTCCGATCGCGAAATTTTAATGCATCAACCGGTTTTATCTCACCGGCTAGTGGTTTGGCAGTACCTTCGTCGAGAAATGACCGGACCCGCGTAACCGCACTGATGCGCATGTGATGACTACATTTTGGGCAGACATTCAGATTTTGTTCCAGTTCCACTTGATACAAAACAGCTGAACATTCGGGGCATTTGACCCAAATCCCCTCCGGCACACCCTTCTTGGACAGTCGTCCGCCTGATTTGATCTTCGGCGGCAATAGGTCTGTGAACCAATTCATTTCAACAACACAACGAAATCAATTAGTGTGGTCGATGAACTCGGTCAGCGGCCTGCACTGCACAGACAAAATCTTGAATAGCCGCCTGATTTTTTATCCCCTCGCTGAACTCGACACCGGTACTGACATCAACCGCCGTCGGTCTGACTTTTTGAATGGCTTCGGCGACGTTGTTGCGATGTAAACCGCCGGCTAAAATAATCGGCTTGTCAACACGGAACATTAACTCCCAGGGGAAAGTTCTGCCGGTTCCGCCAACTTTGTTTTTTTCGTAGGCGTCAAACAGTAAGCCACTGGCATCAGGATAGTCATCAACAGCTTGAGAAATCTGCTCGGCATGTCTGACCCGGATGGCTTTGATGAAGGGGATGCCTGACTCACGACAACGTTCAACTGATTCTTCACCATGGAACTGAATGTAAGTCGGTTTGACAAGTTGCACAATCTCGTCCAGCAGCTGATCATCCGGATTAACAACGACCGCAACAGATGCAACCTCAGGTGGCAAACTGTCGCGAATGGCTTTCGCCTGGAGACTATCTAGGTTCCTACCACTGGGAGGATAAAACACCATACCGACTGCATCTACTCCACATTGTGCGGCGAACAGCGCGTCTTGAACTTGGGTAATGCCACAAACTTTGATTTGTGTCAAACCGTTGGTTTTCACAGCACTAGCAATAAGAAAGTGAGAATTGATATTCATGGTTGTAACAGTTGACAAGAAAACACCTGTCATTTACATATCTGATGGCATTGCCAAAATGCAATGGTGAAAAATCACAACCGGCTGCGCATCTGCCTGAGTCTTTTCATTATATTGAATATGTGATGATCATCTTTGTTGTTGCCAACCATTGCTGGAAAGCATGATGATAATGAAAACTGACGAAAAGGAGAGCAGTTCAAGTGGCTGGAAACCTTACACTGTTAGAGCGAGGCGATGGCAATCAATGTTTATTCCGCAAAACATTGGAGAGCATTCTAGTTGCCCAATCTTCATCTTCAAGAAAATATACACCCTGCTCTTGCCATGAACTTTTGCTCAGTGAATCGCTACCGACCCACTGTGGTGGAGTTACCGAAATGACATAAGCATGCAATCGAATGTTCGAGTCAGTTTTTCGTAGGTGTTTCTCAATGTCTTTGATTCTTTTGTGCAACTCTACTTTGCTACGTTCGTTCGGGCCGAAGCGGACCAACCCTTTGGGATCAATAAAGATAATGTGTTGATTCACTCCCTGCGTCAACCAAACAATGAAATCGGGATAATAAAAGTGATCTTCAAAAAATGACACCCCTCGACCATGGCTCAAATTACGAATCAAATGTAATTCATGGCCTTGCAGACACGGTGCCTCCGCTTCGGCCAAATCTGCCAAATCAACAACAACCTTTTTCTCATTCATGTCCAATGGTACTGGCTGAATAGATACTTTGCTGGTTTTTTGGTCGGTATACAATAGCGGTTTGGTGATCAGGATATCTCGCATAATCTTCCCAACTTTAATTCCATAGTGCATTTCTTCGTGAAGATCTTTGAGCAAAATTTGGAGGTCCTGCACCAGCAGTTCTTCCTGCGAGCCAACTGTCAGCTGATATTCACCGAAATTATTCAAACTCGTCTCATCAAGAGCAGTCAGTTCCATGTGCTGATGTTCCCACCGCGACCGTTCCCGACGCCAGTAGCGATCGAGGCATGTGGTAATCAGGTCTACTGCAATATCTTCCAATTTCAGTAGATCCTTGTAACTCGACGTCTGTAGCTGATTGGGTGGAAGATACAGTCGGTACCAATCAGTATTCTCCAATAGGCGATTAATGTCGTCGCGTCTGACTGTCAGATTATGCCAACCGTACTGTAATTTTCTGGCCTGAATTCTGTCGTATATGCGGTTACGATTGAAAAAATCAGTATACCGACGCCCTAGTTTCATCGGTTGATGATCGGTACCAATGCCTAACTTCTCAGTTGTTGATTGGGTCGTCTGTAACTGTGAATACAAATTCATCTCGACGATGGGTAACGCATTGATTTCCGGTAGATATCGATGCTCGGTAGAGTAGGCAAAATCGTGATTTTCCTTCAGCCGGATGATTTTCAGATTATGGTTCGAGATGTTCCAAATGACGGGTAACAATGCGGTAGTTTTTCCTCGATACCATTCGCCTCAAGTACATCTCGAAACACTCTCATATAGTTGGCCCGCAATCCAAAAATTCGTAAAGTTTCAAGTTCCTTTAATTGTTCATTCGCCAGTGGCAGCCGCGCCCCACTTTTCGTATGCCGTTTCAGACTCATTTTCCAGCCTTTCAGTCGCACGCCGCGACCAAACATCTGAATGATCTCCGGCCCTTCACCCACTCCGACATGCATCAACCCCATCGTACTGACGCGCCAGGAATTCCACCCGCCGATAAATCGCCGAGCACCGATCACAATGTTGACCGGAGAGTCCACGCGATCCACATCAAGGAATAGACGTTGGGCAAAGCCAGGATCTTGATTCAATTCAAAATCAGCATTGTCTAACTTGTTGAATAACTTATACAGTGCGGCGGAGTCGCCGACGTTGACCACTCCACATACTCGGTTGTTAGCCGTGTGAAGATGCAATTCGCCATCTCCTCGGCTCAGATATACAACCTTCAGTTGGCCCGGGCCATGAAAAATTCGATCGCATATGTTTTCGTACAGTTGGCTAAAATTCTCTTTGTGCAGTTCATTGAACCGTTCATCGAAATAATCATGCCCCGTTGCTTCATCCGTTAATCCTAACTTCACATGTTAAAAACAAAAAAATAATATGTTAAGTCTATGATATTGCTGATCATTATAACCGGAAAACAGGATTTCAACCGGTCCTTCTTATGGGAACAGGTCAAGCCGGTCGGACGTCGAGGAGTTCAAAGGCCCGCTGTTGCAAAGGCGTCGGTTCAGTCATGATGGTCAGTTCCGCTGGACGGGTGCCCGGCAGCGTGACCGTGTTCAGCGCCACGCTGGACAGGTCGTCCAGCAGGGTGCGGAAACTGTGCAATGGAAACCCTTCCGCGGTGCGCCGGGTGGCCAGTTTGCGGCGGGTGGTGGGCGACCGTTCGGCCGGGGCGACGGGGGTGGTGCGGGCGTTGGCGGCGGCCGGCCGGTCATCGTCTTCAAACAGCAGCGGTGCCAGCCGGCGGCGCAGGTGCCATTCGAGATAATACGCCAGCATGCACAGGAACACATGGCCGCGGACATGGTTCTCGGTGTAGACGAAGATGGGGCGCAGCCGCAGTTCGGATTTGGTGGTGCGGAAGGCGCGTTCGACGGTGGCCAGGCTTTTGTATGCCGCCACGGTGGCGTGGGTATCGAGGGCGTTGGCCGGCAGACTGGTGCGGATCACATACAGGCCGTCAAAGCGGGCTTCGTCGTCAATGTCCTGGTGGCGGCGGGTCCAGTGGAGGGCGGTCGGTTCAATGGTGATGTCGAAATGTTTTTCGACCTTCCAACGGTTCACTTCGCGACCGAGCCGGCGGCCGATGTCAGCCACTCCGGACAGCCGACCGGTGTGTACCGCGGTGGCGATGCGGGCCAAGGCGGTCTCGGTGGCCTGTAGCAGTTGTTCGCGCTGGTGGCGGCGTTCTTGGCGCAACCTGGGGTTGTAGCAGACCATCAGTCGTTCACCGGGGAACTCGGCACTGGTGATCTCTGCCACCGCATCGGGTTGCAGGGCGGGCGGGGGGAACGTGGCGGCGCCCGATTCTGTGGTTGCCGCCAGTCGCCGCAGGTCAACGGTCCGCAGGGCCGAAATCCAATCCAAGCCGGCGGACTGGAGATCGGCGTGGATACGGGCGGTGGTGAGCAGGCCACGGTCGCCGACCATGGCCAGCTGGCGGATGCCGAACCGGGTGCGCACCTTGTCGACCTGGTTGGCCACGGTCTGCGGATCGGCAGTATTGCCGGCAAACAGTTCCACGGCGAGCGGGCAGCCCTCGGCACTGCACAGCAGTCCGAACACCACCTGTTTTTTACCGGTTTTACCATCGCGGTTGTAGCCGAATCGTGCCAGTGGGCAGTGTTCACCCTCCAGATAGGTACTGGACACGTCGTACAGGATCAGGGTGGCGTCGTGCAGATGTCGGCGCGCTAATGAGCGTTCGATCCAGGGCTGTCGGTCGCGTAACCAGTCGAGCATGGCCAGCATTTCATTGCCACTGACTTCGCCGAGGTCGAGCAGGTGGCCCAGACTGCTGGTGGCGGTGCGGGGCGACAGGCGGCGGGCGGTGGCGAGTTTGGAATCCGGCATCAGCACGCGGCTGATGATGGCGGCCAGGGCCAGTTGTCGTGCGCGGCTGCGCTGGCGGTGCAGGAGGCGGTCGAGGTGCAGTCGGCGGGCGGTGCCGAGCACTGCCAGGACATGCCCGTGAGCCAGCGAGCGCCGGATGTCGACCAGTTCGCTGAGGTCCTCCACCGCCACGCCGCCTTTGAGAATGGTATGAAAGCCATCGATGATGTCCGCGGGCAATTTAGACAGGTTGGCGATGGTTTTTTTGCGGATGCGGCGGCCTTCGCGCCACGCTTGGCGCAGGAGGATGGCGGGTTTCCCGCTCTGATTGGGGACGTATTCGATATTGAAAGCCATGTCATGTCATTTGTTATGGGAACATTAAAAGGGGTGTTACTGGATATAAAAGTATTATAGAACATGAAGTTAAGAAATGTTAAAAATATTTTATTCGGTTATTATTATGGGAACAGATATCCAGTTATTGACCCTGTTTTTCCATGGTTTTCTCGGTCATAACAAGCACTTGCAATATAATGCTGTCCGTGAAGTTAGGGTTAATCCAGAGTCTCCATTCAGTAGACTTCTTAGCATTGGTTGGACTTCGTTTTTGTGCGCTAGAAACCAAGCGAGAAAATTAATGATTCGACTGACGTCAGATTGTGTTGCCAAATCGGCTTTTGATTTACCGGTTACCGTTTTGCCGAGAAACACCCAGAGAGGTCGAGTGATATTGAAATCCATCCAATGCAGATGATGTTTGTACCAAATCGAACATTGCAGATAGAAACTGAGCAAACATCCCAGTAGGTACATGCGACTGTTAGCATCCTCACTGCCGGCTGGCAGGTTAGATATGGCATAGTCCTTCCCATACCCGGCGGCATGAAACGTTCGATAGGGATAGTCGAACAGTATGGATTTCGCGTACGAGAAGAATAGTTTGGCATCTTTTTTGACAATCTGATTGAAAGTTGCAGAATATTCAATCGTGAATCCACCGCGAGCTAATTCGGATCGATGCTGGCGCCATACTTTACCCCATGCTCCAAGATGACCTTCATCAACCAAGACTAGATTGTTTTCTCCGAAGTGACTGACTGCGATATGTTTCACACCTTTTTCCTCCGCTAGTTTATTCAGATCAATGATTTCAACTGGCGAAAACAAATCAGCGCCCGTAGCACTCGAAAACACTCTCGCCGGTAAACCACTGTCCATCAATTCACGATGATGCTGCTTGGACATCGGTTCATTTGGTGTTACTAAAATGATATTGTTTAGTGGTTTGCCGGCATCTTTCACTGCCTGTCTGTACTGCAAAATATTAGCATGCATGATCAGAGTCTTTCCAGAGCCCGTTGCGCTTTGCAGAGCTATCGTGCGTAGTTCCTCTAACGTGTAGTTTGGCAAACCTCGCATGGCGAGATACTCCCGGCACAGTTGATTCAGGTCATATAGCAGCCACTCAGAATTATCAAAATATCGGTTGAGATAATGTTGGGTAAATAGTAGCGCCAGATACTGATGAGGTTGCCATCCACGTCCATTCTCGGCGGTCATCCGTAACTGTCGACTCAGCTCAGTAATTGATCGGTCGTAGCGAACAAATAGTTCTTGATCTATATTTGCCCTGCTCGAATCGATGTGCAGTAACTGCGCGTATTCACTTTCACCACTCACCGTATGCCATGGAGCGACATTTTGTATTCTAGATAACATGGATGGCAAGTTATCATAACCGAATATCCCTACACATTAAGCGATGTAGGACCAGATAGTCTTCCAGTAATCTCACTGTATATCCGTGTCGAACATCAATTCTCGAAAAGTCGGTTCGATCGCTTTCGCAACCCACGACTCATCAGACTTTTGAACCATATTCAGCGTGTTGCCACCATTCACATAGACGACATCCATGGCATCGGTCCGGTGATTCCGGTACTCAATGAACCAAGTGTTCAGTGCGACATTGTCCATTTCTGAGAGTTTGCGCCAGATGACCAAATATATTTCGTTCGTGTAGGTCCTTACCGGAGATCACGAGCGGTCTGCCGAGGCAGAACCTGGCAGCCACTCGTAAGCCCAGTGGATAGTTAAATGTCTCAGGCAGGTCCGCTGGTACTTCACGGCGCACGCCGTCCCGTACGATGGACAACACATAGGCATGGGGGAGTCGGTAAACTCACTACCACGCTGTCTGCCGTTTCTTCGTCGAGTGCATAACGAAGCTGATAATCTTCCACCAATGCCGGAGCACTCTGTTCGAGTAGGTTGCTATTCTTTGGCGATAAAACTAGTCCGGTCAGTGTATCTTCATAAGACTCGATACGGAGGTACTTGATGAATTGACTGACTCCGTTATCACGCAATTTTGGTTTGCCGTTCTTCCACTCTAGTGAATACACTGTTTTTTTATGCGGGGTAGCATTACCGAATTAAAATGATGCCCCATTTCAACAAGAATGTACTTTCGGTACCCATCGTCTTGGCAATTGGGACTAATGACTGAGTTCCCTGTAGTATCTGAACCGGCAAAATAATCTAAAACAATATCGTGACTGTTTGTGGTTGCAGTGCCTAATAGGACTAAGGCATTATCAAAAACATTCACAACACATCACTTGATTTGGTTGCTGACAGTCAACGCTGCAGCTCTACGATCTTGGGTACATCATCAGGGTACAAATCCAATTCAAACGCCGATTCCTTTGCTTTTGTCAGTTCTTTCTCCAATATTTCTCGAGTTTCACTCGTTATTTCAGTAATCACCTCCTTGACTCTCAGTAACAGTCCGTTATTGAGAAACTCCTCAATTTCGGCTGATTTCAACTTCATGATCCGATACAGTCCAAAATCCAGATCCCCGCGATTCAACTGAAACATCTCGCGAAGCAGAAACTTTAACCTTTCGTAGTTCGAGTCTGAGTCTTGATGAATCTGCATGCCGATCACTTGGCTGATTGTTTGAATGTAATTGCTCTGTTCACTTGACAGGAGTTTGGCTTATGAACTGGAAAACCATGGAAAAGGGGTTGAAAAAATGCGTCATCTAAGCAGGATTATCGAATGGAATGCTCATTGAAGCAAGCTTCCAAGAGATGCAAGCAAACAAGCGCGTCACTAGTCAGTGGATGCGATTGAAGTGAAAAGATAGGGTTGCAGTCACCTAATTCCAAAGCATGGCATGGCGTTATTTTATTCGAAGTCCTCCAGTTTTGGAATGCAAAACTGGGGATATCTGACGACTGAGCAATCGACTCAGTTTGATCGTTTTTATAGAATCGGGACCTGTTGACTCAAGGAGTAGAAAACCGTCAAACGATGAGATCTAATCAGCGTATCTGACTCAACTTCACCCCGGTGACATGAAGTCGTCTGCACTATTGCAAACTTAGGAACAAAGTTCACTAAATTATTTTGCTGACATCAAATCCTCGTTATCACACGACAATCCCACCCACAGAAACACGATGATGAAAAGAAAAAAAGCAAGCAAATCCTATACAGGCGCGAACACAATCTTGAACGTTTTCCATCCGCTCATGTTTTTCTCCACTCGAGTTCAGTTAAAGCTCGGCAAATCTTCCGGTTTTAAAGATATTTTCACGGCTCATTTGTTCATTTGTCATCATCGTATGAATTTGGTTCACTCAATGGTGGATAGATTGCATCTTATTTGTAAAGATGAGGAGAACGAAGTAGAACCGAGTGAATGCAAAGATTGATCAGTGAACAAAGTGATTATCAGCGACCTCAATACATCCAATCTAAACCGCGCGCGAAACATGTCGAGTTTCTTTATCCCTCCCGGATTTCTCAAACTGGTCTATCGACACTAGGCAGCATTGGAGTGTTGGGCAAGACCAAGCAACCTTCTAGCTTCTTTACTTGAAGCCGGATGTCGATCATACTGATCAATGATATCAACGATCTTGGTAACCAATTCCGCATTACTATTGGCCAGACGTTCTTTATCATACTTGATGTTGTCTTCCAAGCCGGTCCGGCAGTGTCCACCAAGCTCCAAACACCACTGGTTCACTTCGAACTGATGTCGCCCAATTCCAGCAGCAGTCCAAGTAGAATCAGGCAAAATTTCATGCAGTTCGGCGATCAGAAATTCAAGCAATTTGCGCCGCGCCGGCAGAGCATTAGGAATGCCTAAGACAAACTGAACATGAACTGGGGTATTGAGCAGACCTTTGCGAACCAAGGCGGCCGCGTTATAAAGCATCGCCACATCAAATACTTCAACTTCCGGTTTGATATCCAAATCAAGCATGTAGGTAGCGAGTTCTTCAACAAACGCCGGCGGATTTTCATAAATCGAGGTCGGAAAGTTCACTGACCCCGTGGCCAGTGATGCCATATCGGGTTTCAAGTCAAGCATTGCACCACGTTGACCAAGTTCCCGACCACGTCCACCGGTGGAGAACTGAATGATCATTCCTGGACAATGTTGCTGAACTCCTTCCTGTATTTCACGAAACTTGTCCGGGTCCGAACCCGGACTCTGATCCTCGTTTCGCACATGAATATGAACCAGCGCGGCACCTGCTTCATAAGCTTCATGAGTTGATTCAATTTGTTCTGCTGGGATGACCGGCACCGCTGGATTGTCTTCTTTCTTAGGAACTGCTCCGGTGATTGCGACAGTGATGATGCAAGGTTCACTCATAACTCTAATTTTCTCCTGCATAAGCTGAGTCACTCGAACTTGATAAACTGAATGACTGAATGTAAGGCCGCGTCGCCAACTGTTTGATCAGAGTTGCCAACGGGGTCGTGCCAATCGTACTATTATTCAATCGAATCGGGCCAGCCCGTTTCAACTCCGAGTATTCCTTTTCAGCATAATAGGCCGCGAGCAACAAATCATCGTCGGAAGCAAATGGTCCTCGCGATTTTCGTAATTTATCCAATGCCATAGGCACCTGGACGCCGGGTCGTTGCGTGATCGGTTCCGCACCCCGCGTAATTTTGTCATAGAGATTGGGGTCGATGTCACCGACGACTTGACCGTAACCGCCTCGTACGTACAGCCGCACTTCATCGGGTACTGATTCATAACGCGGCTTACCTTGGCTTCGCCCCATTACATTCAACACTGCCTGCGTAATAATGTACTGCGCAAATGGACTGACCACAATGGGGTACCCCAAGTCTGCACGAACATGCCCTGCTTCCTCCAAAATGTCTGCAAGACGATCTTCTAGCCCTACTGTGCGCAGCTGGTATTTGAGATTGGAAATCATCCCCCCGGGCATTTGATGATGAAAATGAAACTCATCGTATTGTGCAATTTCCGCCAGTGGTTTATCGGTTATCTTAGCTAAATAAGCTAAGCGGTCAGCCGCTTCCTCAATAGGTGTCAAATCAATATCGATCACATGACCTCGGCGGCGACAATTCTTAACAAACAGTTCGGTTGGCGAGTGCGATGCGCCATTGGCCATGGTCGACGTGGCCGTATGCACGACACTCACCCCGCAGTCCACTGCCAGCAGTGCCGTATACGGTGCCAGCCCCGACAGGCAGTGCGAATGCAACTGCAGCGGCAGGTCGCCGATGACCCGTTTGATGGCTGGCACCAACGTCAGCGCGCGGTCTGGACGCAATAGGCCACTGGCATCTTTGATGTAGATGCCATCCACTTCGAGTTTAATCAGTTCCGCTGCTTTTGCGGCATAAAACTCATTCGTGTGAACCGGGCTCTCGGTAAAGACCAGCCCACCAATCGTGTGCAACCCAACCTGTTTCGCCGATCGAATCGCAACTTCAAGATTACGGATATCGTTGATTGCGTCATAGGGCGTATGATAGCGCATGCCATTGGCGGCAAATCGTTCGGCAGAAAGTGCAACCACATCATCGGCAAAAAATTCAAAGGTAAAAAGACTCTGACCACGAGTGTGAATAATCAACGGAGTCTCCTTAACCCAACTTGCCAGAATCCGCATTCTCTCCCACGGATCCTCACGCAGATAACGAACACAGACATCAAAGACTGCTCCGCCAACTAGGTCAATGGCTTCAAACCCCGCCCGGTCTAATAGTGGTGCAATGTCTTTCATCATTGCAGTGGTCATTCGTGTAGCCCACAGACACTGATGTGCGTCGCGGAGCGTTACATCAATTATTCGTACTGAATCGCTCATCTCAAATCTATTTTAAAAATTCCCGTTCAACCCAATTGGTGTAAATATCTCCGGTTCTGAATGCTTCATTCTGTAACAACTGTTGATGAAACCCCAAGGTTGTATCAATACCTGAAATTTCAAAATTCTCAATCGCGCATTTGGCTCGTTGCATTGCATGGTTACGATCATATCCATGAATAATCAACTTAGCAATCATAGAATCATAAAACGGGCTGATACAAAAGGTTTCATAGCAGTGTGAATCCACCCGGATACCCGCACCGGCCGGCGGTTTCCAGCTTTGTATTAGCCCCGGGCATGGCGTAAAATTATCTCGCCAGCGTTCGGCGTTAATCCGAAACTCAATCGCATGCCCGTATCCCGGTCCGACATCAACCACATCGTTCACACTTTCACCGCGCGCTATTCTCAACTGCGCTTCGACCAGGTTCAGACCAAACAACTGCTCGGTTACCGGATGTTCGACTTGAATGCGAGTGTTCATTTCGATGAAATAGAACTGCTGGCGATCTTGAGAAAGTACAAATTCAACTGTCCCAGCACCTTGATAACCGATGGATTCACCCAATTGTGCGGCACACTGATGCAGGTGATGGCGCAGTACATCATCAATAACAGCACATGGCGATTCCTCAACCAGCTTTTGGTGGCGCCTTTGCACCGTGCAATCCCGTTCTCCCAAGACGATAATCCGACCTCGTGAATCACCGAGGATCTGCACTTCTATGTGTCTAATGTTGTCTAGGTACTTTTCAAGGTAGACTGCTGAGTCGTCGAACGCGGAATCTGCTTCAGAACTTGCCTGATGAAATTCAGTGGAAAACGACTTCTCGTCATAGACCACTCGCATACCACGACCGCCACCGCCACCGCGTGCTTTAATCAGGACCGGAAACCCTATCCGACACGCCTCCGCCATTGCCTGCCGTGCATCTGTACAGGGTTTCAGGGATCCCGGTACGACATCTACACCCGCGCGGCTCGCCTCTCGCCGGGCTTGAACTTTATTTCCCATCCGGTGAATCGTATCTGCAGATGGTCCGATAAAAGTAATGCCCGCTGACTCGCATGACACCGCAAACTCAGCGTTCTCAGAAAGAAATCCGTACCCTGGATGAATTGCATCACATTCCGTAGCCTGCGCCACATGGATAATCGCGTGTTGATTGAGGTAGCTGAGGGTCACCGAGTTAGGACCGACGCATACTGCTCGGTCCGCCTGTAAGACATGCAAAGACTTCGTATCAGCATCGGTATGAACCGCAACGCTTTCCATTCCTAGATTGCGAGCAGCCTGAATAATCCGCAGTGCGATCTCTCCTCGATTGGCAACTAGAATTCGCTTCAACTCCTTTTAACCTCGTATAACTGATGCAAACATAGACCAGCACTCATTCGAATCGTAAGTCTCATTAATTTTTTTTCATGATAAATCAATATATACAATATATTCTACGGAACGGTAGAAAGGTTGAAAGTAAAACCATGCTATCTTCATCACTGTTTATCATTTAACCAAATATTTCGATTTTAGCTGTGACACTCAGTTTTCGCGAAATTGCTGACATACTCAAGGCGATTGACGAGTCAAGTGCCGATGAAATCAATATTGAAGTCGCCGGACTGCGCCTTGCAGTCAGAAAGCGTAGCACTTCATCGCCCACACCATTGACTAGCATAGTTGATCACCCAGAAGATGTCGAAGAATCAGCATCTAGCGAACCGCCATTACCATCTGATATATCCAGTGCTCCATTGCCCGAGACTCCACCGGTGCCAGCCGGTCATGAAATGTTGCGTTCCCCTATGGTTGGTACTTTCTATTGCCGCCCCAGTCCTGATGAGCAGCCATTTGTTGAAGTCGGTTCAACCGTTGTCAAAGGAGACCCGGTCTGCCTGATTGAGGTGATGAAGCTTTACACAACTATTGAAGCCAACGCAACTGGCGAAGTCGTTTCAATCTATGCCGATGATGGCAGTCTGATTGAATACAACCAACCACTTTATCTAATAAAAATATGATTTGGTTAAGACTACGAATATGAATTTTTTAGAATCAATTTCTACACGTCATTGCCCGCTCTTCGGTGAGGCACCATTTAATTGTTGAAAAATCAAATTTGGAGAAAATCAATGAAGAAAATTTTTCAAAGCACCTTAGCACTGACACTGTTAACTTCGAGTCTGTTGGCAGTTCCGGTAACGAAAGCACAGGACTTTGTCTCAATTCTAACTTGTCCATTTGGATGTGGGGTGATGGAAGGCAATACCATTTTTGGAAATGTCGTGGCGCGAAGCGGCAGCAATTTATTCATTGCAGCACAGGAAACACCAGGCTATATGTATAACGTGCGCGCCATGACTGAACCGCGGCGCTGGAAACACTCCGTGTTTGGTACAGAAGATGCCATTATTCAGTTAGCTCTGCAAGGTGGTTCCGATGCCGTGAAGGAATATCTTCCGGAACCCATTCCAATCAAGTTTCAGTTATTGCATGGTGAAGCCTACTGGTCGCAGGGCAAATTTTTTGTAACAACCGACCCCAACATCAAGACTATTCAAGACATGATGGGTAAGCGAGTTTCAATCGGACTGCTCGGGCAAAGCGATTGGGGCGTGTTCCCGGCCCTTTTTCTGAAACATGCTTATGGCATTGACAGTTCCAACACGGATATTCGTCGACTCAATCCGGCTGGTTTGACGCAACAACTGATTGACGGAACGACCGACGTCTGCGTAACGGGATATGGCACCGACCCGTCTCAATCGAACCATATTCTCAGCGGGCCGCTCCGAAAATTGGAAGCTTCCGGTAAGAAACTCTACTATATTCCCATGGACCAGTGGGCCATTGACAAAATGAATGAGCAGTTCGGCACCACTTGGCTTGGCATGACCATCAAAGCCGGCACACTGCCACATCAAGACCAGGATTTTCTCGCCGGATTCAATCGTGGCTACAAAGCAGTACACCCCGAATTTCCAGAACAGTTGGCGTACGACTATGTTATGGCCACCCATAAACATCTGAACGAAATGCGTGAACTCAACGCCTTATGGCAGGTGTTAACGGAGGATATGATGATTGATGGACTGTCCGCAGAGAATGCTCACCCGGGTGCCATTCGCGCCTATAAGGAACTGGGCATCTGGAACAAACGACTTGATTTCATTCCCGTCACCTACCCCGAATCCTAATCGCATAACAACATTCATCTACAACACGCCGGCTGATGATTTTGTCTGAGTCGTCAGCCGGGGTGATTCCTCGCCTGTCTCATTGACACTGACGCACTGGCGTTTCTCGGCATGCTCTTCGCCCGGAATATTCGTCGTGTCATTGAATATTCATTCATTGCACTTGGCACCATTCTCACACTTTATATCGGCATCTCCGTATTTGGGCTGATCAGTAACTCAAAAGTCTACTACGCGACTTTTGTATTTTTCGTGATGTGTCTTTCTTCACTTCATGCCTTTAAGGAACTGCTTGACGATCACATTAATCAATCCAAACAGCCATTCTGGTCTATTCGACTGGCTATCGCCATAGTTGGTGGCGTTCTCGCGGTAGGGTGTTCAGGCTATGTCCGGCTTCACGCAGTTCGATTGGACTCCGTGCATCCCTTTTTCGAAACATTTGACATTTCCATCGGCATCCTTTTTGTCACCGGTGTGATGCTGCTTAACTTTCTCCACTGGGGGTGGCTACTGACTTCGTTGATTGTCATCATCGTCAGTTATTTTTTCTTCGGACATCTAGTTCCCTACCCTATTCTCCGCCTGCCGGAATACGATGTTGGTTTCGTCGTTCACTATTTGGGATTGGGAGTCAGCGAAGGAATGTTCTGGTTGGCTCGACTTGCGGCCGACAAACTCTATTTTCTCGTTATTTTCGCGGCCATTCTACTGGGTGTCGGTATGCTTAAGATGGTTATTGAAATTGGCAAAGTAACAGGGCGCCGGGTACAGGGAGGCGCCGCTTTTCCGGCGATCATCGGCAGTGGCATCGTCGCTTCCGTCATGGGGCAGGCTGTTTCAAATGTCGTACTCACCGGCCGCCTGACCATTCCAATGATGAAAAACCATGGCTACCGAAAAGACATGGCTGGGGCTATTGAAGCAGTCGCTTCAACATCTGGACAAATCATGCCGCCGATCTTGGGGTTGGCCGGTTTCATCATCGCACTGTTCTTAAATGTGCCTTACATTGAAGTGGCTTTGGCGGCATTGATACCGGCTCTGCTTTTTCTGAGCGGCACCACTTTTGGAGTGATCACCTGTGCCAAGCACGAAGGACTGTCTCGTATGCAAGGTGAAGTCGACCGGCAAGCGATCTGGAGGATGTTGCCCACATTCCTGATATCATTCGCCGCCGTAGTCATTTTGCTGGTCGGTTACTACTCACCAGCCATTGCGGGTGTCGTCGGCATTGTTCTGGCGGTCGGACTCTGTCCATTACAAGGCAGATATCGCCCCAAACTCAGAGAACTGTACGATGCTTATGTCGACGGACTAGTCATTGTTACATTACTGTCACTACTGCTGATTGCTATTGGTCCGTTGGCACAGACCTTTCTGACAACCAACCTCTCCAATCGCCTGGCAATCGTACTGGTTCAGGTGTTGCCAGACAGTAAATTTCTGCTGCTTTTGGGGACCATGGTGGTGTCGCTGTTTCTCGGCATGGGTCTGCCAACCCCGGTTGCCTATGTCGTTGTATCACTCACTTTGGTGCCATTTCTGCAGCAAGGGGGAATTGATGCAATTCTGGCTCATTTTTTCGTTTTTTATTTTGCAGTCTTCTCAACCCTGACACCACCCGTTGCAGTGAGTGCCCTGGCGGCGGCGAAACTATCCGGTGGAACCTTTATCGGTACCACAATCGACGGCATGAAATTGATGCTGACCACGTTCATCATCCCGTACGGATTTGTTTATCACCCGGAATTATTGACCTTTCCTAACGTCACTTGGGAAGTTGTTCCACCCATCCTGCTAATTGTGTTGTTACAGTGGACCTCGTCAATCGTTTGCTATGGCTATTTTTTCAGAGACTTGAACTGGATTGAACGATGGGGGTTTCTGGCAATCACTGCATTCGGATTCTCTTACTTGGTCAATGAAAGAGCAATTGAACTGATTACAATGGCTGTTTTACTGATTCTAGCTGTTACCTGGATCATTGTTACACGTCATCGAAAGGTTACCATAGCCAGCTGACGATCAATAAGAAAACTCAAATGCTTTCATTGACCTCCTTTACGTTGAATTTGAACTGTCGACGCGTCCAAAAAGTTGGCGCAACTACGGTCGTCGGTGAATCACCGACGATTCTGGTTGTCAACTGCCAAGCATGTTGAAAATCCCTCGCCGGTGTGATGCCTAATTTTCGGAACGCACCAGGATTCTTTGTGCCAGCCATGATGACGGCGGCGGCTCGCTGTAACGTGTAGTGTCCGATATAGAGCAACCAAAACGGATGACGAGGGTGATAGGCCGTGCCTTTGTTATACAAATCCAGATAGTCACCTCGTGAACTGATTTCCATTTCATGTTCAGCCAATTCACTAATGTCATGGTGTCGATCATAAAGATCAATCACTTCCTGATAAGAGGGATACATCGCAGGATTGATTTGACCGGCCGATGGACTGAGTCCAATCACCACACCGCCTTGTTTCAATACCGGTTGATTCAGCCAGATTCGTGGTGGGTTGAGACATCCAATGGCGGCGATTAACGTGTTATCAACTTCACCGTAGGCGAACCAATCGCCAAGACCAATAACCATGACATCAGCCGGTGGTGAGGGATAGAGGTTGAACGTGTCGGCAAGGTTCCAACAAGGTATTTCAACTTCAGGTGAGTACCCGGCGAACACACCGGCCATAACACCACCGGTTCCCACCACCGAGTTAACGTAAAAGATGCGTTTTCCAATTGTATTTTCCATAAATTCATGCACTTCGGCTTTCATACCACGGTACATCATTGTGCGGTGATCACCGGTTGTGGATTTCGGATCGTGCCAGAAACGATGGGCATGATGAGAAGCCAAACTGTTTGCTGACGCCAGTCCGGTCACCGCACCGGTTCCTGAGTAACCACCCACATAAGTTGCCGACACCGTACCGACGTAAATCGAAAGATCAGCTTCAACAAACCGTCTGTTGTGTTCAACATAGCCACCCCGCTGTGTGGTACCGAGATAGGTCAATTCCGCTGGATTCTGACAGTCATGATTCATAATCTGACCGCTCGACCAAAATCTTTCAAACAATTCATTACCTAGAAAACGTTTCAATTCCTCCGGCAACCACTTACGGTGCGCACCGTTGGCTGAGATGAGAGATATGTCTTTGTCCTTTACTCCCCCTGCCATCAGAACTTTAATGACCTCTGGCAGAATGATCTGCCACGGTAGTGGTGGTCGCGTCGGATCATCAAATCCAACTGCCACCGTCATCCCTGGACGAATCAAATCAGCGAGTGTTGGACTGCCGATGGGATTCTGTAGCGCTTCAATTACTGCCTGCTGGGGATTGTGCAAAAAGGATGGGTTTTGAAACTCAATGATCGTGGCATCCCCCGGCACGTCTATTGATATCGATCGGTGCCCGAAATCAGCTGGAATTGAAATCATGATGCAGTGAGTTCAGGATAGTAATGGTCAATTGACATCAGGACGTTCAGGCTTCGTACGAACCACATAGAGATATCACTCCATTGCATTGGATTTATAGGCATTCATGACTCGAATTGCAGCACAGGCGGCACCGTAACCATTGTCAACATTAACAGTCGTGATACCCGGAGCGCAACTCGAAAGAATTGATTCAAGTGCTGAGCGACCCCCTTCAGCAACTCCGTAACCTACTGATGTGGGCACCGCAATCACCACTGATGGAATCAATCCTCCAACTACCGATGGTAACGCCGCGTCCATACCGGCAGCGATGATCACAACTCTATACTTTCGAAGTTCCTGCTCCACACTCAGAATGCGCCAAAGACCCGCAACGCCGACATCATAGAAAGAATCACTGTCGATGCCGTGGTAAAAAAGCGTTCTTTCGGCTTCCTTAGCCACCGGCAAGTCAGATGTACCGGCGGTCACCACCGCCACCTGCTTAGCATTGTCTAGCATTGAACGTTTGCCAACGATGCCGGTGCGAGACAGCTCATCGAAATGAATGATCGACTGAATGTCCTTCTGCAGTTGGTAGAATTTATCTTCGGTCAGTCGAGTCAATAGCAGTCCACGTTGAATATCTCTAGCAGTCCACACAATCTCTTCAATTTGCGCCGCCGACTTACTAGCACAGAAAACTGCTTCTTCCAGACCGATTCGCCCTAACCGATCAACATCCGGTCTGAACCCCGATTCAGTCGTCATTCTTCCATCACTACAAATGCACTGCCTCTCCGATAAGGAGCAAACGCCACGTCAGATCGACTGAACGCATCAGAAAAATACTGAACCACCAGGTTGGCAATAGAATCGCGATCGGCAACATTCAAGCGGTTAAATGCCTCCCGGTCCAATTCAATAATAACCCCATCTTTGGTAATGCGACAACGAACAACGCTCACTTTCAACTCCTGTTGAACTGCAACTTCGACCTGATCAATGACTTGAAGATGGTTCGCATCAATGGGTGTGCCAGTCTGTACGCGACTCGAAAGGCATGGTGATGCAGGTAGTTTTGCCAGCTCAACTAAATTCAAATGGTACGCCAATTGGCGAACGCTAAATTTGTTGATCTTCGCTTCCACATAAGGATGCCTTACCGAATGGCGTGTCGCCGCTTTGAGCCCGGGACGAAAGTCATACAAATCATCCATGTTGGTGCCAGACAGGATCTGTGAAGCAGTATGATGACTCATGTATGAATACAACTTTGTTTTACAGTGATAGCAACGATTGATTGGGTTCAATAGATAACGTTCATCTCGAAACTCGCCGGTATCGGCGACGGTTAGTAGCCAATTTTCTGCTTCGGCAAATTGACGCACCCTTTGCGTCGCTCGTTGTGGCACCGCCGGTGAAACGGCATGAAACATTTCAACTTCAAACCCCGCTGTTCGTCCTGCAATGACCGCCAGTAGCGTACTGTCGATCCCACCACTAACCGCAATGACAGCGCGCCCAATATTTACAAGAATGTTCTCCAGCAACCCGATCTGATTTTGCACTTCACTGGCGGTAGACTTCAACTCTGACTCGGCAACTATCCCCATCACTCATCAAACTTCGTGTGACTTGCTTTCAATTTCGCGTTCGCATTCCTGCTTGGCACTTTTGCGCTCTCCATAGTTTCCAGACTGTGCCAAATGATCGGCTTCTACTTTCGCAGTAATTTGTCCATCGGGGCGTTGGACTACCTTGATTGGTACAGTGCCTTTCTGAAACTCTTCCATTTGGGTCTTGCGCGGTAATGCTAGTCGTTCAGTCATTTGCACTCGAACTCCTAAGGTTGATGTTTCCAAAGCACATTGAGCAATGATTTTTCGGATACAGTCATACTCTGCCAAAATCTGAACGTGTATCACCATGCGATTTTTCTTACCAAAAGCAGGCATTTGAATAATGTCCAGCACACCTTCCGTGTGGCGCAGTCGCTCAAGTCCGATACTTAGATCTTCGGGAGTCTGATCATCAATCTCAAATTCTACCACAGCTATTTTCTCCGGCAAGATGCCAATAGCACCCACTTCATACGCAGTTAATCTTACTATATTGCTGATGTTGTCGAATGTCGTACTACCGAATCCATTACCCATACCACCCAATGTCATTGCTTCCCACCTAACATCAAATTGAGGATTGATACTGCGTAGAATCGCTGCGCCGGTTGGTGTTACCCGTTCGCCAATTCTTCCATCATTATGAACCGGATATCCTTCTAATAGTCTTACGACCGCTGGTGCGGGGAGCGGCAGTTCGCCATGTGCCGTAGAAATTTTTCCATTGCCCGACGGCAACGGAGTACAGGACCACGAAGCAATATTTGCAACACTAAGCAAATAAGCGGCACAGACAATATCAGTTAGAGAATCCAATGACCCGACTTCATGCAAGGTAACAGAATCCATCCCAACACCATGGACCGCTGCTTCGGCGTGCGCCAGATTATGGAGTATCTCACAAGCACGCTCTTTAATCTCCGGGGCGAGTGAAGAATCTACCACACTTGTAACTAGATTGGTGTATTGATTATGATGATGCTCGAACTCAGGTCCTGAAACAATGCACCGTTTCCCAACCAATACTTGGTCTCGGTGTTCCGTAATCTGCACCTCAACGTCTTTCAATATTGAAATACAATGCAGCATTTTCAGCATGCCTTCCTGGAGTTCCGGAAATAAGTCCAGCATGGCCGCCACAAACATATCGCCTGCGATACCGCCAACCGGATCTATGTGTATGTGAAAGGAAGACATCCTGATATTTTTCAAAGCTGATTTTTGATGCATGTAAAAAGTCAATCTAATTTTACAGAATTGTGTAGGTTTCAGTCATCGGACCTTAATGATCAGTCCGTGGTCTGGAAAAATTCACTGAATTGGAGCGAATCAAAAGTGAGTTTAACATATATTTATTCACCAGAGTAGGATGCAAATCCATCTAGAATGTCGCAATCGAACGCATTGCAATCGTAGCGCGATTCGACCTTCTTCCCACGCCTGACACCAGTCAACCTTATTAAAATAGATATTAAACGAAGTTGAGAAATGAGCTATCAAAGTCTATCGGCCACCGGTAATTGGCATTATCCAACCGCAATGCGTTTCGGGGCGGGTCGTATTGCTGAAATATCTTCAATCTGTCGAGAGTTTAAAATACTCAACCCGCTACTGGTAACTGATCCCGGATTGGTGTCGCTACCTATGGTACAAAAGATATTAACCCAGTGTCAGCAACAGCTCGAAAACTGCAGTCTTTTTTCCAAGCTGCAGGCTAATCCAGTAGAAGCCAATGTTTCACAAGGTGTGGCCACTTATCAAAACAATACACATGACGGAGTAATTGCTTTAGGTGGTGGTAGCGCCTTGGATGTTGCCAAAGCCATTGCTTTAATGGTCGGACAAACACGGTCCATTTGGGATTTTGAAGATCGAGAAGATTGGTACACACGGGCCAATGCCGATGCGATTGCACCACTTATTGCCATTCCCACCACCTCCGGCACTGGTTCCGAAGTTGGCAGAGCATCAGTGATTACCGATCAGTCCGACCAGACTAAAAAAATCATATTTCATCCCAAAATGATGCCAGTATGTGTCATTCTTGATCCGGAAGTTACGATCGGTCTGCCACCTGCATTAACCGCGGGGGTTGGTATGGATGCCCTATCGCACAATCTTGAAGCCTATTGCAGTCCGATATTTCACCCACTGGCACAGGGTATCGCAGTGGAAGGAATGCGTCTGATACGCGACTGGCTTGAACCGGCCTGTAAAGATGGTGGCAACTTAGAAGCCCGCGCACAGATGCAGGTCGCCTCATCCATGGGCGCCACCGCGTTTCAGAAAGGACTGGGTGCCATGCACAGCCTCAGTCATCCGTGTGGCTCAGTGCTGGGTACTCATCATGGCACAACCAACGCGGTCGTGATGCCTTATGTGCTGGAATTTAACTGTCAAACCATTGAGGACCGGCTGACCGCACTGGCCAGATATTTAGACTTACCACATCCGTCCGCCGAGTCGGTCATCCGCTGGGTGCTTGACCTGCGACGGCAGATTGGTATTCCTCATACATTGTGTGAACTAGGCATGGATAGCACTTACGTCAATCAATTTGCAAAGATGGCGTTGATTGATCCATCCACGGCGACTAACCCTGTACCAATGACCCAGGAAAAATTCGAAGACCTATACGAACGTAGTATTTCCGGTGCAATCAGTGTCAACTGACCCACCAATCCACGAAAAATTCAATCTGCCGCGCGAGAATTTTTGGGTTTTCGGGTATGGATCACTGATGTGGGATCCGGGGTTTACTTACCTTGAATCGAATCAAGCCAAAATTTACGGTTATCACCGTTCACTCTGTATAAGGTCAGTTCGTTATCGAGGCACGCGCGAACTGCCGGGGTTGGTTTTCGGTCTTGACCGCGGCGGTTCCTGTACCGGGATGGCTTATCGCATCGCTTCACGCAAGCAGTGTGAAGTGGCCGATTATCTGCAGGATCGAGAAATGTTGAATAATATTTATGATCCGTGCATACGATTGGTTATGTTGGATGATGGGCGCCAGGTGTCAGCACTGACTTTCGTCGTCAAGCGCCATCATGAATCCTACGTTAGAGATTTAAGTCCACAGCAGACGGCCAGCATCGTTGCACGCGCCAAGGGCCAACGCGGCGCCAACCTAGATTATGTCATCGCCACCCTCAACACGCTCAAAGCCATTGGCATTCGCGATCGTGAACTGGACCAAGTCGGTCAACTAGCTGTTGAAAATGTACACAGAACGAACCCATCCGCTAATGATTAGTCAGCGCTCATTTAAAATGAATCGTCGCATCGACTGGCTACTGAGAATTTTGGGAGTCGGACTTCTGGTGGGATACTTGGCCTATGCCATCTTGCTTCAACCCGGTAACATACCAACGGTCGCCGACACTTCACAGCCTGATCTTCTGACCACTGATAAACACCACGCATCTGTAGTTGCCACCACCGTCGAACTGGCCAAAAGATATCACTACCGAAATCGATCTCTGAACAACGATTTTTCTGCAGAAATCCTGACCCAATATTTGGAAGAATTAGATCCCCAAAAAATCTATTTTCTGGCATCTGATATCCGTACCTTTGAGTCCAACCGCTATTACTACGACAATTTTCTAAAAAGTGGACAACTTGACGAAATATTTGCCATCTATAAAACCTATCAGCAGCGAGTTCAGGAGCGTAGTCAATTTGCCATTTCGATGTTGGATTATGCGTTTGATTTTGATCTGGACGAACAGCTTGAGGTTGACCGATCCGCCGGAGGTTGGCCAATCAATCAATCCGCACAGGACGAACTTTGGCGACGCTTGATCAAAGATCAGCTACTTACATTGAAACTTGACGATCAAGACGAACCGATTCGTGAAACACTCACTTCGCGTTATGAACAGCTCAGTGGCGCAATCGCAAAGTCCAATACATTCGATGTCATCGAAACAATCTTGAATTCTTATCTTCAGAAACTGGACCCACACTCAGAGTATTTTTCACCACATAGCACCAGCAACTTTCGCATCAGCATATCACAGCAGATTGAAGGGATCGGTGCCATACTTAGAACAGAAAACAAACATACCGTCGTGCATGAAATCATTAGAGGTGGCCCGGCCTTCTTGAGTAAAAATCTGCATAAAGGTGACCGTATTCTAGCAGTCGCCAATGGTACCGACGGTACATTCCAAAATATTGTCGGGTGGCGCATCGCCGATGTTGTGGATCTAATTCGAGGTCCCAAAAACACTGCTGTGAATCTAAAAGTACTGCGTGCAGATGCCATCGCCGGCGCGCCGGCCGAAGAGGTTGAATTGATTCGTCAGACCGTCAGGCTTGAAGACCAGATGGCTAAACAGTCAACGGTAGAAATTTCGCTGGCGGGTAGAATACTGCAGTTGGGAGTTATCCAACTGCCAACGTTCTATTCAAGTATTATGAATGCGGATGATAGCGACTTGGCACCCACATCTTCAGCCGACGATGTGAGAAGATTTCTACTTGAGTTTCAGAATCAGCACATTAATGGACTAGTGGTAGACCTACGTGGTAATGGTGGCGGTGCATTACAGGAAGCGGTAGAACTGACTAGTATGTTCATTGCGTCGGGTCCGGTCGTACAGGTTGAAGATGCCAAAGACGAGTTGAATATACATGCCGACAACGATGATCAGGTTGTCTACGATGGACCGCTTGTCGTTTTGGTCGACCGCCACAGTGCATCGGCTTCGGAAATATTTGCCGCCGCCATTCAAGATTACGGGCGCGGCATTATCGTGGGTGAAACAACATTCGGTAAAGGTACACTGCAAAACCTTTGGCCACTCAGTCAGACCGTCGATGAGCAGAAAATTGATTTGGGCGCCATCAAGTTATCCACTGCACAATTTTATCGAGTCAGTGGCATCAGTACGCAGCATCTTGGAGTCATCCCAGATATCCCATTTCTCACCAATGAGTTCATTACCAATTCAGGTGAGCGTGCACTAGATAACGCGTTGCCAGAATCTACCTTGGAACCCCCTCTACGCTTCGAACGCTGGCATCAGCATTTCAACATAAGTAGCAGAGTTTCGGAAATTCGACAGTTGAATCTTGCCCGCATGCAACTTAATCCGTTGATGAACATCATGATCGAACGGGATCAACTTTATTCTCAACGTGATGAAGTTACCACGGTCAGTCTGAACGAGGATATCCGCAAACAAGCCCTGGAAAACGATCAGAAAGAACGTATGGCCTACATCAATGAAGTACGTGCAATATTCGGTCTAGAGCCCACAGATTCAGTCGATGTTGATAGATTTCCAAGTGAACAGATTGGTGATGTTTTTCTCGACGAAGCGGTCAATGTACTTGCTGATCTAGTGACCCTTGAGCAAATGACAAATCGGTCCTCTTCCTAATTCCTCAATGCCACGACACCTCAGTCGTTGACCTCAATGCAATTTTCCAATTGGGTGAATCAAATCAACCGCGAACGCGGAATCATCCATCTGATGAAAGATTTGGGCAATGCTGCTCCAAAACAAGGACACCCGCTATACATGCTTGGCGGCGGCAATCCGGCGCGGGTGCCAAAAATCGAGCGTTACTTCCGTAACGAGATGACTAGGCTTCTGCAGTCTGCCACTCAATTTGAAGCATTGATCGGACGGTATGCAGAACCACAGGGACATTATCGCTTTTCTGATGCGTTAGCCAAGCTGCTCAGACAAACTTACGGATGGGAAATCAGCCCGCAAAATATTGCGATAGCCAATGGTAGTCAGATGGCATTCACGATTTTGTTTCGATTATTCTCCGGCGCATATTCCAATGGCCGGCGGAAACGAATTTTGTTGCCGATGACGCCTGAGTATATCGGTTATCACGAAGCGGATGAAACTGCACCCAGATTTCATTCGATTCGTCCCCAAATCATTGAAACTTCTCCGGTAACGTTCAAGTACCAAGTCGACTTCGAGCAGATTGATCTGACTGATGACATTGGTGCTATTTGTGTATCACGACCGACCAACCCAACGGGTAATGTACTCTCAGATGATGAAATCCAAAGACTCAATCAGATGGCAGTGCAACACGATGTTCCACTCATTATTGATGGTGCTTATGGTCTGCCATTCCCCAACATCGTTTACACGGATGCAACGGTAACTTGGAACCTCAATACCATTTTAGTTTTGAGTCTATCAAAAGTCGGACTACCTGGCACACGAACCGGCATTATCATCGCTCGAGAAGAGGTGATTGAACTTTTTACCTGTGCCAACGCGATCATGACGTTAGCCAGTGGTAATTTCGGCGCGTTTCTGACTTTGAATGCGATCGAAAACGGTGAAATTCTGCGCCTGAGTAACGAGACGATTCAGCCTTACTACCGAGCGTTGATGGAAAACACTATAGCAGAGATTCACCGACAGATGCGCGGTATTCCCTACATGCTCCATAACCCGGAAGGTGCATTCTTTGTCTGGCTGTGGTTTCCAGGTCTACCAATCGCGGATGAAGAACTATACGCACGTCTCAAGCGGCGAAATGTTTATGTCGTTCCTGGCAGTTTCTTCTTTCCCGGTTTACGAGAACATTGGCCGCATCGTTTCGAGTGCATCCGCATCAGCTATGCCGGAAATCGAACGGCAGTCAGTGAGGGACTCGGCATCATCGCACAGGAAGTTGCCAAAGCCTTTGCCGAGTGAAGATTGAAATAGCGATGCACATCTGATGTACTCGCAACTTACGCCTGAACCATCGCCTCGACCGGTTAGAACTGAGGTAGAATGTTCGTTTCACCACTCGCCCAGGAAACGAATATATTGAACAGTCGCTGTTGAATTGGATCGAATTCGGCAGTGTGTTCGGGGTGCCACTGTACCGCGATGACGTGCGGGTATTCAGCAGATTCGATGGCTTCGATCACCCCGTCCTCAGATGATGCCACCACTTTGAAACCCGATGCAAGTCGACGCACTGACTGATGGTGGTAAGATGAGCAACTGATTTCTGTCAACTCAAGGATGGTAGCTAGCATCGAATGTTCGGCGATGGAAACAGAGTGTTCAACTTTATTCATGTTGTCACCCCGATGAGTCACAGTTTCACCATATTCATCGGGCAAATGTTCAACCAATGTTCCGCCTATGGCTACATTCATAATCTGCAAACCTCGACAGATTGCCAAAGTTGGCAATTTTTTCTCTAATGCCAGGCGGGTCAATTGTAGTTCGTAGCGGTCGCGTTCTCTATTGATGCCATAGATAGTTGACTTACTCTCTCCACCATACTCGACTGGATCAATATCCGCTCCTCCCGTCAGCATCACTCCATCAATGCTGTCGACCTGGTCTTCAATGTTCGTTTCGGTGGGTGCAATGATGATCGGCAATCCACCGGCTCGTTCTACAGCCTGCAGGTAGTTTGCCGGCAGTGTGAATCGATCAGCTTCATTTCTGTGATAACTCGTAACTCCGATCAGTGGTTTATTCATTAATTTTGTACTGCTCCTTATAGGTTTGCCATATCAATCTAAAAGCACGAGTGAGTTTTCGTGGGGACTTCATTATCCATTCGTCCAGCACCGTCGATTCAAACCACCGGCCTTCCACGGCTTCGTGTCGGTCGATGGTCAATGGACCATTATGAATAATTTTATAGACCCAGCAAAACTCATAGTCCGTGGTTGCACTGGCGGTCAGTTTAAACAGTTTTTCTGGTGGTTTTTTCAGTTTTATGCCGATTTCCTCCGCGGTTTCCCGAATTATCGCCTGGTCATAATTTTCACCGGTCTTTAGGTGTCCGCCTACGGAAGAATCCCATAAGTTCGGATTGTTATCTCGGTGGGGTCCACGTAACTGTAGAAAAACGTCTTGCCGGTCATTCATGACAATCGCATGCACCGCACGATGGAAGAGATTATTCTGATGCACTTCAACTCTCGTTCGACAATCGATCACTTGATCTTGGTCATCAACAACATCAAAATATTCTTCTGGTTCAATCATGATTAAGGACTGGGAAGAATTGTTTAATCATTGGAATTGTGAAGTGGCCAAATGTTTTTGCGCCATTGAAAACACGCGCCTGGCACGATCAGTGAATATATCTTTAAGGCATCGAAAACGTACGCCTTATCAAAAATTTACGAATACAACCGATCGAATGCTCGAATCACATCAAGGACTCTCTACAGTCATTGTAATGATGTTGGTATCGTGATAGTGTTGATGATGGACAGATGATGCATAGTGGCGAAGGATTCGCAAAGAAACCTCTCTTTCGACTGACGCTTCGTCTGTACTATTACTGAGTATTGCAATACGTTCCTCTAGATTTTCTTTCGTTGGGGCGGCAATCACTTCCATTACCGCCGAACTTCCTTCTTTCCGAATGGTCAGTAACAAATGTCGTTCACGTGATTCATATTCACTCTGGCTTTCCTCATCTAGCAGTGAAAGAAGCGCTTCTTCAGCAACTGCGACGAGTCGATCTGCCATCAATTGATTCCATTTGTAATCGGTGGCGACAGACTCAAGAAATTCTTTTATCTCAGATAGTGAAGCTAAGGTAAATGGCGCCGTAAACCGTCTTCGGCGAGAAGTGGCTACTTCCATAAACAACGTCAAGAGAATCGCCGTTAAACCACCTGCTGTCATTCCATTATCAAACAGTCCACCGGCAAAGTCGTTAAATAGGTCTGGAAAAATCAATCCATTTTGAAAACCAACACCTACCCAAAAAGCAATGCCGACGATCAGACTTTTTCGATAATCCGTACCATCCTGAATCACAATTCGCATACCAACAACAAACAATAGACCCAAGAGCACGGTGATGTAAGCGGCTGCTATCGGTCCGGGAATAGCCAATACAACAGCCAGCGCTTTCGGAAAAAACGCCATCAGAACAAAAGCGACACCCAGTGTCACTCCGACACTGCGGGCACCGACGCCGGTGAGCGCAGTTACGGCAACACTCGTAGAATAGGTAGTATTCGGAACGGTGCCGACTAATCCTGATAGCAGGTTGCCAAGTCCATCGGCACTAACTGCCCCCTGTACTTCACGATAATCAATGGCGCGCGGTACCCGCCATGATACGCGCTGAATGGCTACGCCGTCACCTACCGTTTCTATCGCACCTACTAGCGTCACGAACACGAAAGCCGGCAGTAACCCCCAAAATACGGAACCGAAACTCAGATCAAAGCCCGGCCAAGTAGTAAAACTAGGCACCCCAAACCAACTAGCTTCCCTGATGCGTTCAATCTCGTAAATTCCGTAGTAAGCGGCGACGACGGAACCGGCGATGATTCCGATAACCGGAGCCCACAGTCTGAAAATGCCTCTCGATTTCAGTGCAATGACACAAATGACTAGGATAGTGACCATTACGGACACCGGCGCCGACGCCGGCGCCGCGTCCGGCGGTACTTGAGTCAACATATTGAATACGATAGGCATGACCGTTACTGGAATCAGCATGATCACCGTACCGGCGACTGACGGCGTCAATATTCTTCTCAATAGCGAAAGTCGCCAGGCTAACAGAAACTGAAAGAGCGATGATATGATCACCAAGGTGGCTAACATTGCCGGACCACCTTTCGCAATGGCCGCAACCGACACGGCAATGAACGCTCCGGAAGTACCCATCGCCAAGACGTATCCTGCACCGATCCGTCCGAAGCGAATCGCCTGAACAATCGAAGTTGCGCCACTCACCAAAACTGCCCCGAATACCGCCCAGGTGATATAGGACTCGTCCCCACCGGCGGCACGGACTACTATGGCTGGAGTCAGCACTACGCCGGCCACACAGAGTATGGCCAGTTGCACTCCGAGTCCAATGGACAATCCCAACGGTGGTCGTTCGTTGGGCTGATATCGTACGCCTTCGGCGCCGGTCATTTTGTTGATTCCTTCATGATTGCTAATGAACTCAAGCACCAACAGAACAAAGGCACTATATGACTGACCGATGAATGATCCATATAGGTTTCCTGCATTCCTTGCCTAATCAGGTAACTGGTTGACATTTAGGTTCAGTAGAATATTGTATTTGACAATATACAGAATATTTGCCCATCTCCACCGATAAAATCAATCGGTATGGTGTACGCTGAGTCAGCCATCACACATCATGATCCATTCTTTGGCGCGAGCAGTTCACTTTTCAGTTGTCCCATGACTTGCCCAACTCAACAACGATCGGAGTGTCGGTCAACAGTAATTACTTATAAGCCAACTGATAGTGATTTCTGGAAGGTAATTTACAGTTGAACCAATTCAATACTATGGCGTTAAGAATTATGGCATCCGGTCAGTAGATTCAACCACAAAAAGCTGATGTCTCTGTGGAAATAATGACTTACCTTACGTAAGCAGATGAGCGATGGCAGTGCACATATCATTTTCTATTCCAAAAGTACCATTGGATAATTTGGGGGGTTGTGCTATCCTGTGGAATAATTTACCAACCAAATGCACAGGAGATGAATCTGAAAAGAACTATAGTCCGTTCAGTTTCATTAACATTGACTACACACGCGTTTTTTGAAGGCAGTGATCGTATCACTACCGGATTACATTTGTCCAAAAGTTTAGTTTTCCAGAACAGTCATTATTTATCGCAAGATTTGCAAATTTCAGCAAAGCCGACGACGAGCTGCTGTTGACAGCTCCCAAGTCAAACAGAATTTTCAAAGATACGGGTTGATAGCGGGTCATGAAGCAGACCACAACAAACATCAGATGTTTTACTTGGTTCTTGGGCGCGAGGATAATGCCCAAGACCGCCGCTTTCAGGTAGACTTGAGAGGCTCGTTATACAGTGTCAGAATTTTGCAGCAAGTCAACGCCAGGAACATGGTTGACGCGCACATTACTAAAGTTGCTTATCACAACGATACGATGAACACGAGCTATACTACTTATTCGGCGGGGAATTACTTTCTGCTTAACGAAAGAACTGCCATTACCGTGGGATATTCTTATAACGCTTCCACCTCGCAGGACTCTTCAGTATTTCATGTCGGATTGACGTGATTCTTCAAATGAGATTTTCTAATTCTGATCTGCAAACTCCGGCGCGCGACTCATCACTCGTTTCTTCACTCAGTTGATTTATTGGTGACCGTACCGTTAATTTGTACCTCACAATAGAATCATTCTGGAGGAAACCTCCGCCACATAATGGTTTTGACTATAATTTCAGTCATTAATATATTTAATGGCTTGTATATTAGTCATTTTACCGATCGTGAGTGATGGCAATGCGGCGAACCTATTCCAAATACGTACGGGAAGCCACCCTACTGTTGGGGCAACACATTAAATTGAGGCGCAAACAGCGTCGATGGTCAGAAAGTCACCTGGCGGAACGAGCCGGTATCTCTAGAGCAACGCTCCAGAGAATTGAGAGGGGGGAGGTGAGCTGTGCCATCGGTCTAGTCTTTGAAGTCGCAGCACTAGTTGGAGTTGAACTCTTTGAATCTGACGACTCTCTTCACTCCAAACAACACCAAATTAATGACTTGTATAGCAGAATGTCACTTCTGCCGCAACGAATAAGGTCGAATAAAAAGTCAGTTTATGATGATTTCTAACCGAGAAGTCCGGCACCATGCAGAAGTATTCGTTTGGATCTGGCTGCCGAACGAAACCACACCAGTGGTTGCTGGAAGATTGGACGCAGACAATGGTCACCTCCTGTTTAACTATGGCAGAAGCTATCTTGAAAGAGCTGGAAGTCTACTGCCACCCGTCGCAATTTACGAACCTGAGTTACCATTGCAAGCTGGGGCGTTACCCCTAGTCAGTGGACTAAACATGCCTGGCTGTATTCGAGATGCCGCACCAGATGCCTGGGGCCGCCGCGTGATCATTAACAAAGTACTCGGACTCAAAGGCATTGACGTGGATACGACTGATCTGAATGAACTGACCTATCTGCTCGAGTCAGGTACCGACCGAATTGGTGCGTTGGATTTTCAGTACTCGCCTACCCATTATGTGCCGCGTGAAGCGAACAACGTCAGTTTGGAAGATATCACCGAATCTGTCGAACGCGTCGAACGAGGTATTCCGCTCAATTATGAACTGGACCAAGTATTGTTTCACGCCAGTTCCATTGGCGGTGCGCGCCCCAAGGCATTAATTCATAACCACGGCACTCCATACGTCGCCAAATTTTCTACCAATACCGATTTGTACAATGAAGTAAAAGCTGAGTTCATTGCGATGCGACTCGCATATCTGGCTGGATTGAATGTCGCGCCAGTTAAACTGACTAAGGTTCTGAATAAGGATGTACTTTTGGTGGAACGTTTTGACCGTCAATCAAAAAACAACACTTGGATAAGAAAGGCGATGGTCTCGGCACTCACGATACT
Organism: Arenicellales bacterium; assembly: GCA_965116205.1. Lineage (GTDB taxonomy): Bacteria > Pseudomonadota > Gammaproteobacteria > Arenicellales > JAJDZL01 > JAJDZL01. The sequence goes on from OZ220493.1 coordinate 2,853,224, forward strand.
CGGTCTAGACGAAATGATGGCGCGTTATGCCAGTTATGAAACACTCGCTGAAATTATCCGCCATCGCTTTTCCAAACCGAAAGCGACGCTGAAAGAACTGTTTACTCGACTGGTATTCAATGTGCTTTCTGGTAACACGGATGACCATGCTCGGAATCATGCGGCGTTCTGGAATGGCTACGAGCTAGCGCTGACTCCGGCGTATGACATCTGTCCGCAAGCAAGGACTGGCAATGTGGCATCTCAAGCCATGCTAATCGTTGGAAACAGCAATCTCAGTCAACTTAAAACCTGCCTTGAAGCGGCGAAACATTTTCTACTTACTGAAAACGAGGCACGTCAGATTTTCAACCATCTAACGACAATCATTGCACAGCATTGGCACACGGTCTGTGACGAAGCAGAGTTAAGTGCAGTGGAACAGAGATATTTTTGGAAAAGACAGTTTCTAAATTCATTTTCAATGACCATTGAATAAAAGTATTTGGGTTCATTCAGGCCATTGGGAAGATTACCGAGTGCGAGCGGCACAGAGCAATCAGCATAAAAAAACGACTCTCAGCTACCACTAGAAGTCCAGTCGCAACTGAGAATCGTAAGTTTGATTGGTAGCGGGGGTAGGATTTGAACCTACGTCCTTCGGGTTATGAGCCCGACGAGCTACCGAACTGCTCCACCCCGCAATCTATATTTACAAATTATACAATTTTTTTCGAAACAAATTACTTTTTTTAATCGAAGAATTTTTTCGCAGTAAATTCAATAAACAAATCCGGCACATGGTTTCTTTACTAACGACTTGCACCAGTCACGACCTACCGTAGACTCATTATGGCACTCTCGCAGATTGACAGAATGTCACCCACCCAAGGTAGGATTGCCACCAATACCATCGCATTAAGGCCAAGCATCGATCTCGACGCGGGCAATGGATGGTATGGAACAGGAACCTCTTCCAACTGATCAAAGTAAACCACCTTAATCACCCGTAAGTAGTAGAATGCACCAACGACTGCAAATAACACGGCAATCACAGCAACCCACACCAAGTTGACGTCCACAACTGCCTGAATCACTGCCAATTTCGCATAGAAACCCACAGTAGGCGGCACGCCAGCTAGCGAAAACATCAATAATAGAATCCAGAAAGCCATCCAAGGATCTCGACCATTCAAACCACGGTAATCACTGATCTGATCAAGTTCTTCATCTTTTTTCGAACTGATAACAATAATGCCAAATGCCCCCAGACTCATGACTGCATAAATCAGGATATAAAACAGAGAAGCGGTCAAACCCTCATCCGTTCCACTCAGTACGCCAAGCAGCATAAAGCCCATGTGTGCAATCGTGGAATAAGCCAGCATTCGTTTAAGATTGCTTTGCGCAATCGCAATGACGTTACCCACGATAATTGACAGCAGTGCAATGATGATCAACATATCCTGCCATAGATGCTGCAATTCAAGCAATCCACCAACTAGCAAACGGATAACCATGGCGAATGCTGCAATTTTAGGAATGGTACCGAGATATATGGTAGTGGATGTCGGTGCGCCATGGTAGACATCCGGGACCCACATATGAAAGGGTGCTGCACCTAGTTTGAATGCCAAAGCCACCACCACGAAAACCACAGCCAAAGTCAATGGCAGATTGTCCGGAGAAATTGCCGAAATCTGACTGTGAATCACTGCGATATCTAACGTGCCGGTTAATCCATAGATAATTGACAGCCCGTATAGCAAGGTTCCTGATCCTAGCGCTCCTAACACGAAGTACTTCATCGCTGCTTCAGTTGCCCGCGCGGAATTCCGTTGAAAAGCAACCATTGAGTACAGGCATAGCGACATCAATTCCAATCCGAGATAAACAACTAGCAGATGGGCGGCCGATGCCATCACCATCATTCCCAACACCCCGAACAGTCCTAATACATAGAATTCACTCCCGGCGATTTCACGCGCCTGTGAATAGGCTCTTGCATAGCCAAACACTAAGAGACTGATCAAACAGATGGCAAGTTTGGTGAGATTGGCAAAGAAATCATCAATGAACATTCCCTCCATTAGGACTGTGGTTTCTTGATATAGTCTGCCTATCAAGATGATGATTACCACAACAAACGTTCCCAGCGTGAGAAGGTAAGGCAGTTGCCTATATTTCTTCAGTGGCGTCTGATCAGCAATCAAAATTGCGCAAGCCATAACGCTTACTACGATCTCGGGCAATAGTCGGAGCAATTCAAAGGGTAGATTCAAAGGACTAGAGCGGGAATTAAGTGTCTACAATTCTGTGACCAGAGAAAATATTTCTGGGCAAACAAGTTTTATCGGTTCACTTGAAATTTTATGCGAGTGATGTTATTGGCCGAATAATGTGAATTGCCGCCTACAGTCATAATGATTCCAATGTTTCATACTACGTTGGGGCCTGACTAAGAAAAACGATTGCCTAGGAGGAGGCGGAAAGATGTTGCTCTTCAACACTCTACAAACCTAGTTGAAAATGCGCATTTTTGCTTACCAAAACACCAATTGAGAAGAATGTTCAATGACCACACTATAGCCGCCGCACAACAGTCATCCACCTACTCCCATTTTACCCTCACCTTGCACCGATGTGAAATATAAATGATGCCCCGGGTAGCTTTTGATTGGAAGATCAGATGAATACTGAAGATAAGATGTTATAACTTTCCGCGAGTCACCCATGTAGCATCAGATCGGTGTAGTTCCCCCGTAGATTATGGCCGTTGGTCTCCATGTACACTTCGGTGGCCAAAGCAGCGACCCAACTGGGCCAATATTATAAACAACATCATCAGCGCGGCACCTGTTCCTGTTTTATTGAAATGTACCGTGAAAAATCGTTGTATGGCTGGTCGCCTAAATCAGTGTGAAGCACATCGTCGGTTCATTGAGGTATGATGGAACTCTCGCGTTCAATCAATATCGAAACACTGCCAAAGAATCACCAAGTCAACTCCACATGTCGAACTGCAAACCCCGCATTGACGGAGAAATCTGAACTGCGTTGCAGACACGACTTGGATAACAGGCCATTCTTTTCAATGCAAAGATTGGCACCTACAGAAAACCATAAAACAAGCTCATTTTTGAAGATTAATGGTGTCACTTGCACAATCAAAATTTGCGAAAAAAATGATTCTGGTGCAAAATAGATAAGTGATGCTCCTAAAATGAATAATGAGCGAGCAATGTCAATCCGCTACCTGCACGAGAATCGACGTCAATGATGAGCAAAGGTAAAGTAACGAACAGTTATTTTTGGCAGGAAAACCAACGCAATCACCCGAACAGGAGGTGACCTATGATTACGATATCATCGTTAATTCGATCCAGGGGATTGATTTGGACAATTTCGCCACAACAAACCGTTTTGGAGGCTCTGTATCTGCTGGCTGAAAAAGACATCGGTGTGCTGCCAGTTGTCAATGACGATGGCGTTTTGGTTGGTATATTCAGCGAAAGAGATTATGCGCGACGGATTGTTTTACTTGGGAAAACTTCAAAAGACACTCAGATTTCTGACGTGATGACTGAAAAGGTTCAGACAGTAAGTCCTGATGATCCAATCGAAGACTGTATGCAGATTGTCGTCGATAAAGGATTTAGACACCTGCCAGTCGTCGAAGATGACACATTAATTGGTGTGGTGTCGGCTAATGATCTGTTGGCTGAAGTCATTCGTTCGAGAGAAAAAGAAATTGGCACCTTGGAAAACTTACTCACCGGTGCCGGCGAGGTCACCTGACTGTCGAAACAGCAGGCGTCGAGTGACTGCCAATTGCAAATAGCCTATCGATTTCTCAAATTAAGTGTGCTAGGTTTGAAATTTATTCGATGCAGTTTGATATGGGCATGTGTATTCGCACTACTGCCTGGAATGGCCCATGCCACCCTAAAGGAAAATCTTGAGAAAGTATCCATTCGGATAGCACCCTCTCTTGAAAATGTGCAATGGTTACATGGTGTTCAAAATAACACACATGTTCTTTCCGGTAAAGTTCTACTAGTCAATTTTTGGGCAACTTGGTGCCCACCGTGTATCGAAGAGTTGCCCTCCATCCAGCGGGCACGTGAGCATTTTTCTCGAGAAGACTTCGAAGTTGTTGCTGTCAATACTGGTGAAAAACGTCAAGATATAGAGAGTTTTTTGCAAAAACTACCCACAAGACTTACCTTCCCCATCGTTGTCGATGAACGTCTAATTGTGTACACCAACTGGCAGGTACGTCCGTTACCGACCACTTTTCTTGTTGATCGTAGCGGCAAAATCCGCTATCAGGCAATTGGGGGAAGAAACTATGCATCAAGTAATATTCTGACTGTGATACAAGCATTAATCGACGAGTAAAATTCAAACTGTCACTGATCCCCTTGAACCTACCGTTGGAAACGAATTATGACTAGTGTTCAGTCATCGTTGGCATGTCATCTCTGAACTGGACGGAGTTCACTATGAGTCTCCAGTCTCAATCCGTTAGCAAGTTGATTTATTCCGGTCATCAACGCCCAGTGATTTCTGCAAGCCTTGATTTGCACCATATCTGGTGTAAGTGGGTATTTTGTTGCATACCATTGATCGACGAATGAGTGGAAATGAAAAGATCTTCATGCCGTGGTAAGGATACCTGTCGCATTCGTATTGATCACTAGGTAGAGTTCCGTCTCTGGTTTATACGATGACATTACATTGATTGACTTAACGCGACTAGGACACTTAAGATAACCACCATGCTACCTGAAAATTACCGCCCCAAAGTGATTGTTACTAAAATTGGGTTGGATGGGCACGATCGCGGTAGCCGAATCGTGGCAACCAAACTTCGCGACCGAGGCATGGAAGTTATTTACACTCCGCCATGGCAATCCGTAAACGAAGTCGTTCGACTGGCTACCGAAGAAGATGCAGACGTTATTGGCATCAGTTCACTAGCCACCGACCACCTATTGATACCTGAATTACTGAATGCTCTACGTGATGCAGAACTCTCACACATCGGTATTGTCGTTGGTGGGATCATTCCAGAAGATGACGAAAAAGAACTACTCAATTGCGGGGTAAGTCGGGTTTTTCATCCCGGAAGTTCACTGACTGAAATATCCGAATTCATACATCAGCTCGCGCTCAAGGCGCGCACGCAATCCCTGCTAAATTGGCAAACCATCGATCATGAAGAAAATTAGTATCCTAAACGTCAGCGATTCAAATTCTGATAACGCACGTCAGAATTGGGAGCGGCAGTTTCGCGAGCAAATTCCCGAAATCCATACCATTGAGAATCGATCTGGAATACCAATCCAACCACTCTATACACCTGAAGACTGGTCTGAACAGGATTATGATGAAAAATTAGGCTACCCCGGTCAACTGCCAATGACTCGTGGCATCTATCCGACAATGTACCACGGCCGCACTTGGAGTCAACGGCAGTTGATCGGTTATGGAGTTCCAGCAGACTATAACGAACGTCTTCATAAACTACTGGAGGCCGGCAATACTGCCATCAGTTTGATTCCCTGCAATTCGGTGTATCGCGGTTATGACGCTGATCAAGTCAATTCCAAACTGCTGGGCACTTGCGGTGTTGTCGTCAACACGATTGATGACATGGATCGATGTTTCAGGAATGTTGACATCGAGAAACTGTCAACAGCAATGAATGATCCTTTGCCATTCACACTTCTGGCGCTCATTTTAGGGGTTGCAAAAAGACGTGGGATTGATTGGAGTTACATATCCGGCACCTCCAATCAAAGTGATTACCTATCACACTATCTTGCCAATCACATGTTCTTTCGTTTGTCACTTGAAGGGTCCAGGCGAGTTTTAGTTGATCACATCGCCTTCTGTCAACAGCACGTGCCCAATTGGAATCCTCTGTCTGTTGTCGGACAGCACACTCAACAGGCTGGTGCAACACCAGCACAGGCCATGGCATTTACTCTTGCTACTGCAGTGCAATATGCGGAAGATTGTATTGAACGCGGTATGAATCCGGATATATTTCTTGAGCGTTTCACATTCTTTTTCGATATCTCCATCAGCTTCTTTGAAGAGATAGCAAAATGTCGAGCCGGAAGAAGAATCTGGCAACGACTTGTTAGAGAGAGACTAGGTGCCAAGAATCCGAAAACATGGCGGTTTAAATTTCATGGACAAACTTCCGGTGTTGATCTGACGCGCCAGCAACCTCTCAACAACATTTCTCGAGTAACGATTCAAGCGTTGGCAGGAGTTTTTTCCGGGCTTCAATCGCTGCATACAGATTCATACGATGAGGTACTCAGTGTTCCGACCGAGGAAGCCGCCCACATCGCCGTGGCCACACAAAATATCATTCGTGAAGAAGCGCGCTGTGCTGACGTCATTGATCCGTTAGCTGGCTCCTACTATGTCGAATCGCTGACTGATCAGATGGAAGAAAAAATTGTCGCTGTCATGAAAGAGATTGATGCCGCCGGTGGAATGTTTAAAGCAGCTGAATCAGGTCTTGTGCAACGTTGGATCGGTGAATCGGCGCTCCATTTTCAGAATCAGGTGGATAGCGGTAAACAGACACTAGTCGGCGTCAATAAATATCAACGGGAAGACGATGATTCTCCAGCCAAACCACTGAAACGACCGACAGATTCAGCTATCGTGCATCAACTTGGTATGCTAAAGGCATTTAAAGCTAACCGCAGTCAGGCAACAGTCAAAGAAGCAACTGCGCAGTTACAGAGAGCCGCACAAGATCCTGGAGCTAACGTTTACGAAGCTATCGTCAATGCGATTGACCTCGGCCTGACACATGGTGAAGTTGTTCATTGCGTTCGTGAAGAATTGGGATTTGGTCAACCTCAGACGATTTTGTGATGAATGGTCAAATGGTTCAAGATGATGCGCAGATGTTGGTCGCACGAATTCGATCGGATCGTAATTCTCTCGCCAAAGCGATTACCATCGTGGAAAATAATTTTGCGCTCAGTGTTGAGATACTCCGCAAGATACAAGAGCATCTTGGACATGCTCACGTTATAGGCGTGACCGGGCCACCAGGCGTCGGTAAGTCTACGTTGATTGATGTCTGTATCACTGAAATTCGCCGACTAGAAAAGTCCGTTGCAGTGCTGGCAGTTGACCCCAGCAGTCATTTCAGTGGAGGTGCCATTCTAGGTGATCGAATACGCATGGCGCAACATACAGCTGATGACCAAGTATTTATCCGTTCTGTTGCCGCCCGTGGACACTTGGGAGGCATATCAGCAACCGCACTCAACATCATTCATCTATTCGATGCGGCGAAGTGGGATGTCATCTTAGTTGAGACGGTTGGCGCCGGACAATCGGAAATTGACATCGCAGCATTGGCAGACACCACGGTGGTGGTTGAGTCACCGGGATTGGGGGATGAAGTTCAGGCAATCAAAGCCGGATTGCTTGAAATTGCAGATATCGTCGTCGTCAACAAAGCCGATCATCCCAATGCAGATGTTACTGTTAGTGAACTGACACTGGCACTCACGTTGCGTGAATTTTCAAACAAAATTCCGGTATTGAAAACCTGTGCTACACAGCACAATGGGATTGATGAGCTGGTTGCCGAAATTGTTGCACACAAACAGAAATCAAGACCACACAATCAACGAGATTTAGTCCATGAACGAGCCAGAGTCATCACTGCACGATTGATTGGGGAAAGTATTTCTCGGCAATTTCGCAATTCGGATTGTGATGCGGTTAACGATATAGCGAAGCAGGTACAGACTGGCACGATTGATGCCGAGAAGTTAGCGGAATTAGCCATGCGGAGTATGGTTTCGAATTTTTCCTCATTGAATGGTAGCCTCAGTTGAGAACTACCGTCAGGCTAAAGCACCTATGAATTTTTGAATATCTGTTCTCCAGATTCTCGAATAATCTGCTGACCTTTGAATACCGCATGTTGACATGCAGCCGCAAAGTCAGCATGCGTGTCCGCACGAATGAAATAGTGTTCTTGAGTTTCGCCGTTTCCAGCCGATTTTCGGATGTATCCGGCGGTTACATAGTTTCCGTTCTGTTTGAGTGGCGCGGGCTGAATCTTGAAGCCTTCGAATTCAACTTCTTCTGCGTCAGGCTTCTCACTGCTACGAGTAGCACCTTTTCCCATCAGTCGGCTTAATAATCCCATTACTGTTCCATCGTCAGTATGTGTAAATTGATTTTGTCGAAGTGCATAATACTCACTCCACAATGTTTCTGGTTGTATTCAGTTGAATGACGTTTCAACCGCATCAACGACAACCAAAACGGTAATACCTTACAACAAATAATACCTTAGGTCGGCAAATTTAGTAGCACATTCTAATAGACACAAAATTTTATGCAAATCAAAGATTCAATGCAAAACCGGAAATCTTAGATTCAGATAATTAGAGATTTTCATGTTGATGAAATTTTAAATTCGCAGTGATTGTTCCAAAACCATTTTGGATGATCGAAACGAGTGAGATAGCCGGTGGTATGGGATAAACTGTTAAAATGAAGGCATTTACTCAGGCCAAATCGTCAGTGCCAAGTGACCTTGAGTTTAGGATGCTTGCAAATGTGCTGATTCTATTTAAAACCATCCAGTTCTGATTATTAAGACCTGAGCATTAATTCCCACAATTCTTGAATTTAGACTATGTCTGCTTCTCTTGTTCTGCTAATATTGATTACTCTCCTGTATGCTGGTTATAACTTTCTGATAAAGATATCAACAAACCACGTCCCCAACGAGACAGCGTCAACCATTCTGGCAACCATTGCTCTGCAGGTCGCGGCATTAGCCATCTCCTGCCTGTTCGCTGTTGGCTTAATCACTCGTGGAGTCACTTCACTCCAACTTCCCGCGTCAGCATATGTTTGGGCAGTATTAGCAGGTTTGTGTATCGGTGCCGCAGAAATTGCTTATTTTTATCTGTTTCGAGGATTTGCTGGTGCTTCACCATTTCCAGCAAACGTTGCCATTCCTTTCATTGTCAGTGGAACTGTAGTGATCACTGTCTTAATTGCCTGGCTAACGCTCCAGGAACCTCTATCTTGGCAGAAGGGTGTGGGAATGTTATTTGTGATCATGGGCGTTGCAACCATCTACCTTGATAGCAAACTACCTAACCCAACTGGTTCGTAATCAATCAATAGATTAAAAATTTTGGGGACACCTTAGTTTGTCCGCTCATAACCGAAGCTGTTAGAAAGGTTGCAATGTCGCTGCATTGTTTTGTTAGGAAAAAGAGGCACTAAACGATATACACAATGTTACACTGGAGATATCTACCTTCCCCAACGCCCCGGTAGCTCAGCTGGATAGAGCAGCCGCCTCCTAAGCGGCAGGTCGGACGTTCGAGTCGTCTTCGGGGCACCACATTCTCTTTTGGTTGAATCTGTTGTCCTAGCGCCTCTTTTCCCCCCTGATATAATCGCAGCTTCATTCGTATTCCCGCCCCAGTCTGTTTCCTAGCGCCTCTTTTCCCCCCTGATATAATCTACCATTCCCACAGTACTATCGCAACTATCGTTGTCCTAGCGCCCTGACTTCGACGGTTCATTTTTATAAGTCATTGATTTTATTAAGGGTGAATGTGCCGTTAGGCACTACAATTTCACCCATACTTTCAGTTGGGTATTCGAGGGGAAGGCGACAGAGCTACTTCAGTTCGAACGGCTCCAGATTGACGGTCAGTCCCATCACCCGGTACAGTCTGCGACTCACTTCATCCAGGTGGGATGGCAGGGCATAGCGGCGACCGGTGTGCCGGTCTTCCAGCACGCTGTGCTGCACCTGAGTCAGAGCGGTGGCCATGACTTCGGGTGAATGCCGGTCGCCGAACCGCAGGGCACTGCGGTACTGCAGATGGCGCACGCACAGCAGGGTCATGAAGGCGATGGCCAGATGAGCGCGCACGCGGCGCGGGGTCCAGTGGAAGATCGGTCGCACTTTCAGGTCGCTTTTGCTCACCCGAAAGGTCTCTTCCACCTGCCACAGTCCCCGATAGTGCTGCAGGACGGTGCTGGCCGCGGTGGTGTCGGGCAGGTTGGTGAGCACGCCGTGCAGGCCGTCCCACTGTGCCTCGCGAGCCACCTTGTCTTCGTTGACGGACAGCGTTGCAGTGCCGTCCAGCTGAATGAAGCGACCGGGTCCCCGGGTGTTGAGCAGGTCTTTGGGGTTGTTGCTCTGGTTCAGTTTTTTCAACAGTTTGGTCACCGCCCGCTCGCGCTCCTGACGGTCCCGATGGGCGCGGGCCGGCGAGTCGCTGACCACCAGCCGATGCACGCCGTCCGGATGTGACAGCGTCTTCACGCGGCCCCCCTGGTCACCGCAGGGCTGCCCGCCGTTGCGGTCCAACACTTGTGCACGCAAACCGGCCGGCAGCTGGCGCAGTTTGGCCCCGACGATGTAGGATAGCCCGGCCGCGCGCAGCGATTGCAGATTGGCCGCATTCATCATCCCCCGGTCGGCCACCACGATGGCCTCGCGGATGTTGTGTTCGGTCTTCAGCGCCTCAACCACCGGCACCAGACTGTGTCCTTCGAACGTGGCGCCGGGCAGGACCAGGTGATGAATCGGCAGCCCGGCATCGGTGACCACCAGGGCCAGCAGCACCTGACACTCCTTGAACTTGCCATCCTTGCTGTAGCCCGGCTGTTTCAGTTCGTCGTCCGCGAACGATTCGAAATACAGCGTCGTGCAGTCGAACAGCAGTACCCGCAGGGTATCGCCGAACAGGGCTTGAGCACGAGTGCTCGCCACCCGATGCAGGCGGCGAACGAACCGTTCATCCAGATGATCCATCATGCGGTAGACCCGCTGCAGCGGCAGGCGGATGCCAAAGTGGCTGGCCAGGTCACTGACACTGCCACGTTTGCTGCGCGGGTGGGCCAGACGCGCCATGACGCACTGGAACAGCGCCCGATTGGATGCCCGATAACGTTGTGCGGTCAGCAGTTCATCCAGGCCCAGTTCGGCATACAGTTGGCCATATACGTCATGAATGCCGGTGATGATGCGGGCCGTCTCGCGCAGGTCCTTCAGGTTCACCGGCAACGGCTGGTCATCGCGTTGGTTACGGCATTCGAGAACCTGTTCGGCGACCTGTTCGGGTGGGAACAGCTGGGGCTGAGTGTCGGCCTGAATTTTGGCTTTGATGAACTCGCCGAGAGCTGTCATGCGTTCCAGTTCCGCCTCATCTTCGGCGATGCCGATGTGGCGGATGATTTTCTGGCGCACTTGGTTGCCGGTGCGGATGGATGCCACCAGCTGTACCGACCGGCGCGGACTGTTGGGAGTGGTTTTGACGCGGATGAACATGAGATTCATTATAAGGGTTTTTCTGGCTAAATCAAGAAAAAATATCTACTAGGCACTACAACGCCAATGGCGGACTGTTCAGCGATGAAAGGGTTGATTTATCAGGCTTTCAGGTGCGCCGATCGGCAATTTCAGGCGCTAAACCGTCAAAGTCAGGAGTACTATCGCAACTATCGTTGTCCTAGCGCCTCTTTTCCCCCCTGATATAATCAAACACACCGGTCGAATCACCGCCGAAGAAGTTGTCCTAGCGCCTCTTTTCCCCCCTGATATAATCCCGAACTGCACGGGCTGAAAACCGCCCTGGGTTGTCCTAGCGCCTCTTTTCCCCCCTGATATAATCGCCACCCGATGCCGGGCGGGCGCCCTTTTGGTTGTCCTAGCGCCTCTTTTCCCCCCTGATATAATCCGATTTCAAACCGCCCGTTTCGGATTGCGTGTTGTCCTAGCGCCTCTTTTCCCCCCTGATATAATCTCCACCACCGCCCCCGGCTGTAATTTGTTGGTTGTCCTAGCGCCTCTTTTCCCCCCTGATATAATCATGCCCGCCCCCCGTGAAATCCGCGATGTTGTTGTCCTAGCGCCTCTTTTCCCCCCTGATATAATCTTTCATGCATCTCCTCGGCGTTGATGGTGTGTTGTCCTAGCGCCTCTTTTCCCCCCTGATATAATCGCAGTCCGCCCGCGTGGCGAACGTCTTGCAGTTGTCCTAGCGCCTCTTTTCCCCCCTGATATAATCCGCGCCTACCACACCGCGATCCACGCCATTGTTGTCCTAGCGCCTCTTTTCCCCCCTGATATAATCGACCAACGAATTCAACATTTCGTCCACCGAGTTGTCCTAGCGCCTCTTTTCCCCCCTGATATAATCTCAATCGTTTTCATGGCTGTCGCCCTCCTCGTTGTCCTAGCGCCTCTTTTCCCCCCTGATATAATCCCATCATTGAATCTCGATTAGATTTTTAGTGTTGTCCTAGCGCCTCTTTTCCCCCCTGATATAATCCCGACCTGATGCCAGGCGGACGACGCCATTGTTGTCCTAGCGCCTCTTTTCCCCCCTGATATAATCCATGAGCGGCCGCCGCCGCCCCATCACCGCGTTGTCCTAGCGCCTCTTTTCCCCCCTGATATAATCAAACCCGCGCACCCGCCGGGCGGTCACGCTGTTGTCCTAGCGCCTCTTTTCCCCCCTGATATAATCGGCACCAATCAGCGCCCGCCGCCGAAAATCGTTGTCCTAGCGCCTCTTTTCCCCCCTGATATAATCTGACCTGCATCGCGTCGAAACAGTCCGATAGTTGTCCTAGCGCCTCTTTTCCCCCCTGATATAATCGTAGAACTCGATCATCCCTTTCACCGTGTAGTTGTCCTAGCGCCTCTTTTCCCCCCTGATATAATCTTCGTGTACGGCGGTGACGGACGCGTGTTCGTTGTCCTAGCGCCTCTTTTCCCCCCTGATATAATCCAGCAGACCGTGGCCCACGCCCAGCGCACCGTTGTCCTAGCGCCTCTTTTCCCCCCTGATATAATCCAGCAGACCGTGGCCCACGCCCAGCGCACCGTTGTCCTAGCGCCTCTTTTCCCCCCTGATATAATCCGAAGACCGCTCGAACGTGGCGGCGGATGAGTTGTCCTAGCGCCTCTTTTCCCCCCTGATATAATCCGCTCCGCCCGTCGGCATCGACCAGCAGCCGTTGTCCTAGCGCCTCTTTTCCCCCCTGATATAATCGGGCGGTTTGCAAAATTCAACTGTCCGTGTGTTGTCCTAGCGCCTCTTTTCCCCCCTGATATAATCGAGGGGGTCTTACAATCGTACCGCTTTCGAGTTGTCCTAGCGCCTCTTTTCCCCCCTGATATAATCAAGGTATGGTATTTTGAAACGGTTGAGATCGTTGTCCTAGCGCCTCTTTTCCCCCCTGATATAATCGCACTTCACCGGCGGGCGGTGGGTCGAGGAGTTGTCCTAGCGCCTCTTTTCCCCCCTGATATAATCGCTGACCGATGTTGACCACTGCAAAATAATGTTGTCCTAGCGCCTCTTTTCCCCCCTGATATAATCTTCAGTACTGCGCGCGCGGGTGGTGTTCGGGTTGTCCTAGCGCCTCTTTTCCCCCCTGATATAATCTAACTGATGGCGAATTACCGACCGAAATCAGTTGTCCTAGCGCCTCTTTTCCCCCCTGATATAATCACTCAACAAGAAATCAACCAACAGATATACGTTGTCCTAGCGCCTCTTTTCCCCCCTGATATAATCCGACATCGCCAGACACCGCCGTGCGTGAGTGTTGTCCTAGCGCCTCTTTTCCCCCCTGATATAATCGCCGATTGCATTTTCATGCAATCGTCACCAGTTGTCCTAGCGCCTCTTTTCCCCCCTGATATAATCTGCCCCAGAAGCCATCCGCCGCACCCCAGCGTTGTCCTAGCGCCTCTTTTCCCCCCTGATATAATCAATCAACTTTAAGAGGTAAATAACTATGCAGTTGTCCTAGCGCCTCTTTTCCCCCCTGATATAATCGGGCGTTGGTTTACCCTTTTTATTCCATGTGTTGTCCTAGCGCCTCTTTTCCCCCCTGATATAATCAGGACGCTTGGACGTTATTGTATTGATAGGGTTATTTCCATTTTTGCCATGGAAGTAACCCTTAAAACAGATGTAATTGTCGTGGGTGCCTTTCATTTTCTAGCTGTTTTTTTGCATAAAAACGCTTCATATTGGAGAATTGCCTATCGGTAATTGTGAGAATATCCACCTTTCCGCCGGCTGGTAGATATGTTGCGACGTGGTTGCAGATAGACTCTGATTTTTCAAGTGAGGAACAATACTTTGTATAAACGGAAAATTGAGACATGTCAAACCCATCTTTCAGTAAATTTTTTCGAAAAACACTGGCAGCTTTACGTTCTTTTTTTGTACCTACTGGCAAATCAAACATGACAAATAGCCACACAATTCGATACGGACTAAGTTCAATCCTTCTACTCAAAATCCTAGATATTCCATTGGTTTAGGAAGGTCAGGTAAGAGAAAAGCGTCCCCATCACCTTGACAGTAATTCACGAATGACCTACTGATTTTTACGAGTGATAATGATAGAGGAGGTTCTTCAACTAATTCAGCTTCCAGCAGTAATGGGATTTTAAGATTCAATATCGAAGCTAGTTTTTGTTTGGCTTGAGGATTAAGTGTTTTGAATTGTTTTTCCCCAATTAGCCATACTAGATAATCTACTATTGGACGAAACGGTTCCATAATGTCGTCAACGAGATTGAAAGCATTTCTAGGATTTTTATGATGGATACCAAATGTCGGATGCAACCCGGCGGCAACTATTCCACGCGCCGTACATGCACGAATAATCGCGTAAGCATAATTGAGCGCTGTATTAATTCCTTGTGCATTCTTTCTTCTCCGAAAGTAGTCTCCAAAGAGTTTCTGCCAGTAAATTCTTGCGGCTTGTGCTTCGCAATTTGTTGTATCCCCTGAGCGAACTTTTTTTGCTAATCGGTCTAACTGTACGTATTCTTTCCCGATGTATGAAATAACTTTTGCCTGATTGTTGATTTTTGCACGAACAATTCTCTGCCACGCCCTTTTCTTGCGAGGGAGTGGTAAATCAATCTGAGAATTCATAACTTGATATTGCCTGCTATTTCCAAAAATAGGTAGAGTTAAACTACAGGGTAGATAGTCATCACCGCATATCATCAAAGGAATATTTCGTTTACAGAGCACATCAATTAACACAGTCGAAATAGTACACCCAGGTACCGAAACCATAACTGTAATGATGTCATCAAGGGGAATTCTTCCCAACCGTTCTTCGCTATTGAAAATTTCGAGAAACCCATAGGCTTTCTTCAAATAATGACCTGGATTGGTAATTTCAACAATTTGACCTGCCATCGTATTTCAAATTACTGAAATATCGCGAGAACTACTACTTTGTATAGTTCACACACCCTGTCGGGCTAACGTGTACTTTTTTTCCAGCGAATTGCCTTAGAACATTAGCTTGTTTCCTCCAGTAACAAAATAAATCATCTTTATCGCGATTTCTTGCATCAACGTTTGCTTCATTGTGCGATACGAAATGAAGCTGGCCTGATTGATTCATTTTCTGCAAACGCATTATCATTTTCCGGCTATTTTCCTGAATTTCTATACAATCATTAATTTGGAGTCGCATAATAAGTTTAGCCGCCGGATGAGGCCGATACGTAAACCCAGGTTGAAAATTTGCTTTGTTCGCATCATATCTGGAAATAACAACACCTTCCCATCGCCCTGCCTTTCTGTGTCCTTTCGGGTATTCGAAAATCTCAACACCCCAATTGGAATCCCCTTGATAGGCTTTGTAAATCTTTCCAGTGTTGTTTTGGATTGGAATCACTTTCAAACGTTCCACTCGACGCAATCCACGAATACCTCTTGCATTGGCCAAGTCAATCACGCCTTCCTTTCCAGCATTAATAAAAACATCCAAGAAAATTTTTCTTAAATTTTCATCTCTAATTGATTCAATGTGCTTCCTACTTTCAAACTTTTCGATAGGCCAACGAACTACAACTTCAGAATACCCTTTGTCATCAGAACCGCGAATAACACCGTGCGCAGTTTCGTTATGCAACTGTCCATCCGTTACTCCTCGTTGGTTTTTGCCATGCGAAGTTTTACGCTTTACTTTGTGTGAGACGACAATCGCTTCAATTGAATTGATTACATCCGCTCTAAACCCATCCCAAGGGTCAATTGGATTAACATTTGAATTACGGACAAACAATTCATGAACATCAAACAGTTCTTCCGCGCGATTCGCTTCGGTTGACACTTTTTGGAGAAGTGAACGAGTTGTCATCCCCACTACAATAGCATCGATTGCGTGGTGTCTGTGGTCATCTCGATTCTTAGTCGTGTTATGTGGTGATTCATGCCTGATTTTAGAGATCACGCTGTTCAAACCCCAGTATCTCCGAAGTAATGCTGTTAACCTTCCAGTAACAACATCAATTTTGTTAAATGGACAAATGTTTTCCAAATATTCCTTGGCTAGTCGTCCGATGTAACGTGTGTCGTTCAAATGCCGAGCTGTAAAATCTTCTTCCGAATCGTTCCTGTTCATTGCATCCTTATCAAACCGCCATTGTTTTGACTTGGGCAAATCTTTGACTCGACTATGTATTTCTTCCCAGTCATACCCACTGGAACTGTGTGAGAAAGCCTCGTATGGTGTTCTATTTCCTTTATCTCTGTTAGCCTGTCGATAACAAATCACTTTGTTTGCATTGGAATCATCTAGTGATTTGCTGAAAGGAATCAGATGCTCTATCTCTATCTCCCCACCAAACAAGTCAGCAAACCCAATTCTCTTTCCAGTAAAAATACACGCATTATTCTGCTCTTCCCAAAGCTTGATTAGAAGCCGGTTATTTCGATTCGTGGATTGACCGAATTCAATCAGTTTTTGGTTGTATTCCTCATTTTTCCTCTGATTACGACTTTGCATGCGGGTAATTTCAGAGCGACCTTCTTGACCCGCTGGCAAATCTCTGGCCAATTCAATAGAAATTGAATCTGGAAGTCCGAATCTTCTGATCAACTCATTGACAATCAATCGAAGTTGGTTCATTGCGATATGAACTGTTGGATTGGAAACCATGCCAATTCGCGTTTCTTCATCATCATTCAGGTCACCTGAACCAGGAATGATGTGTCCCTGAACACACTGACCATAGTAAGGAAGCTGGCCTAAAATCTTGCCGTCGCCCAAACTTCGAAATGGGTTCCTAAAACTTGAATTTTGTTCTGCAGCCCGGATAACTGCATCCGATTGGATCAACATGTCTTTATCCATATGTTCAGTCAAGATTCGAGCCGCTTTGAGTGAAATGTTTGCCGTGCCATCAACAAAATTGGCGTTTGTACAATTTTCAGCTGCGAATTTAGTCAATCCATATTCATCAACTAATTTATCGCAAACTTGCTGATCATCCAACTGATCATCCAAAATGACTGAAATAAATTGGTCTTGTTTCTCTAACGGCCAATTGTGCCACTCCTGTCCAACATAATCTTCGTGTTGCATGACATTGGTAGTTTGATTGCCATCAAACCCGGTTCGCTTTTCTGTTTGCATAGTAAATGTACAATTGTCATCAATCAAAGCTTCTCTACGCTTGAGTTCGGTTCGCATTTTTGTGAAACTGACTGCGGCATTTCTGTGTGTTGGCCTACTCTTGATAGATGGATGCTCCAACAGATAAATGATCAAATCCCGATCTTTGGGTTCGTCAATCAATTTCTCAATATTAGTTATATATCTCCATTCAAGATTATTGACTTCCTGAAAAATACGATAGCGTTGAAAACTTGGCATTGCCCGATAGGTTCGATCTTCTTCTGACAAATAGGTACATTTCCCTTTTGGAGGTGACTTGAGCTTTCGCTGATGAAAAATGATGTTAAAGAAATGCTCTTTCAAATCGTTGGTCAGAATGTCCGGGTAGAATTCCGTCTGTTTCGCCCAAATTTTTCTAAATTCATCTTCCAATAATTCCCGAGTAGGATACACGTCATACAGCTTGCTATCACTAGCTGGCCGCGCTCGTGTAGACATCCCATTCAATTGTCGTTCCCACAAAAAAGAACCAAACGATAAGTCTGTCTTATTTTTTAATCGGGCGATGGCTTCCTGGCGTTCTTGAGCTGCTTTTTGCCGTGCCGCTTTCTTTTCTTCCTTGGTTTGCTTTTCATTTGCATCTGATTCCTGCTGAATTTCAATCAAATTCATTTGCTCTAACAGCTTTACGAAGGACTGAGAAATCTTACCTGACGTTACTTCTTCACTTTTGTCCTTCCGATTGCTCTTAAATCCTCGACGTTGATTTAGATGGAACAGTGCTCGGCCAATATGATGAAGAGGAATTTTGTTCGTCAGAGCAGTTGCTCGGATTTTCAATGGATTAAGCAGTTGGAGTTCATGACGCACAGTTTTATCGACTGGAAATAACCCATGCTTGGTCAATTCTTCCAGCAGATAAGTTCGTCTTTGTATGTAACGGTCTCGTCGGCGGCGCATGGACCGTGCGTCACGTCGGGTTGCCTTAAGCGTCGCATTGGACTTCGGATCTCTGCCATCAGCGAATATCCGTACACCAGTCGCAACAATTCTGGCATGCACATCAGGGTTTTCCAGATTCAAAACAGCCCACCCGATTGAATTGGTTCCAATATCAAGAGCTAATCTGTATTTCATTGCACCATTTTTGTTTTTCATCATTCTGTTCAACTTCCGTTCTCAGCCTCTTTCAAGGAAAGACAATCCAATTTGGATTTTATCAATATATCTTATTTCGTTATTCGGAACGGTCAGCCATTGACGAAATGTAAATCAGATGATCTTGTCTACAATCACCAACAGAACAAGCAGTCAAAATAATTTTCAGTTTTTTTGAAAAATTTATATTGACACCATGAATCCAATAGTATATAAATTCGATTACGGGAAAAGAGGTTCTCGCTAGGATTAACAAGTGAGAATTCGCAACATTTGAAAAGCGGCCTACGGGCCGCTTTTTACATTGTGCTGGCACGTGTCAATGAGGAACATGAACTGGAAAAGCAACATCAAATGATTACCCTTTCGACCAATGGTTCTTGACGGAGAACTCTCTCATATCCCAGCGGTGAAAGATCTAGCGAACGATACTCCCCATAAACAATCAACTCAGATATTCCTCTACCGATCGCCGGCGACTGCTGCAAACCATGGCCGGAAAATCCATTGGCAAAAATAAAATTCCCAACCTCGCTGTGACCACCTACAATGACATTTTGATCCAGTACGCTATAGTCATAATGTCCAGCCCAACAACGCACTAGTTTAATGGCCTCAAAATAACTTGATCGAGCCGCAAGATTAGCCCAGTTCATCTCAAACTCTTCATAACGAGGCTCAAAATCATCGGGGTCGACGCAGGGGTCGTTAGGCGGAGTCATGCCGGTCATGAAAAACTCACCTTCCGGACGACAAAAGGTGCCACTGATGTCAATCATCAACGGTAGTTGACCGCAGTTGACTCTGGCCGTGCCCTGTGGAGACCGTTCACAATCAAAAATGAATATTGATCTTTTTCGTGGCTCAACCGGTAGAGTCAACCCGGCCATGGCGGCAACTTTGCTGCCTCTTGTGCCTGATGCATTAACCAGATAAGCGCTTTCAATTGTATCTCCACCGGTCAACCTGACTCCCGATACCCGGTTGCCTTGGCACTCAATAGCACAAACCTCATCCCTAATGTACTCTGTTCCTAGTTCACGTGCTTTACGCCGGAATCCATCCATCAATCCAGTATTGGAGAACCAGCCTTCACCCGAACGTCCATAACTCGCGAGTCGAACATCTTCGACGTTTAAGTGTGGAAATGCCGCCTTTAGAGAGTTAGCATTTAACAGTTCCACGTCAGCTCCACAACTGACCTGCACCTCGTGGTTGTTACGCAAAACAAACTCTTGATTTTCCGTCGCCGCGAGAAAGAGATAACCATTTTCGCGAAAACAGAGATCTGGTCTTACGCCGTCCATTGCCATTGTTGTCGAAAAGTCATGAATGAATTGACTGCCAAACTGGCTGATTTGAACGTTCAATGCAGTGGAGAATTGGTGGCGAATCGAACTTGAGCTCAATGCTGTAGCAGATCTCGCATAGGTTGGATCCATCTCCACCAGTGCGACTGTGCCATCAAAATCTGCATTGGCACTCAAAAAATACGCAGTAGAACTTCCAGTGACCGCACCACCAACAATCACGACATCAAATTTTCGCCTAGTCATGAATCAACATCTTGGTTCGTTTTGTTAATAATTTCAATAATATTTATTGCTTTTCTAGTTTTTTCGTCACGTATCCGGCAATCCAATCAGCTTCTCTCATCTGTTGACATCGATCTTGCCGTTGTCCAAATCCACCACCACCTGGTGCTTTGAGAATCAACCGGCGATTGGTTGGCACATGTTGCCAGCCTTTTGGCCGCAGGCAAGTTCCATCATCCAGTTCAACAACACCGGGGGCACCATGCTCTCCGCCCTGTCGTCCGGCGGCAGGATGATTGATGCGATCAAACATGGCAGAAAAATCAAACTCATAGCCCTCCTGTGGCGCAATCTCAATGATCTGTCCGAGTCCACCGCGCCACCGCCCATCACCACCGCTATCAGGTCGCAGTTCTTTTTTCCATACGACAATGGGGCCCGTGTGTTCAGTTGCTTCCACCGGCATGGTGTGTACCCCGGATGGAAATGCCGTCGCCGACAGACCATCCAATTCCGCTCTGGCACCAGTGCCACCCGAATTGAACATTAAAATCTCATGCTGTCGCCCTTTCTGTCCATTGGCCGGGCGAACGGAAATATGTAGATTCCATAGTGCGGCTGCACCTTCTGCCGGAATTAGATCTGGCAGAACTTTTGCCAGTGCGCCGAACACCAAATCCGGGATCAAATGTCCAAGAACATGTCGAAGCGCCACGGGTGCAGGTCTCGTCGCGTTGAGTATATTGACTGGTGAAGTAACTCTGAATGGTTCGAGTGAGGCAAAATTGTTGGGAATTTCTGGCGCAATAACACACTTTAGTGCGTAACACGCATAGGCCTTGGCATAATTGATTGGGCAATTGATTCCCCATTGACTCATCGGGTCGGTACCCGTAAAGTCAATGGTGACGGTCTGCTCAGCATGCGTGAGTGAGACTGCAAGATTAATGGGTTCATCGTAACCATCCACAACCAGCGTGTTGTTCCAAGTGCCTTCGGGTAACATGGATTTAATTCTATCGACCGTTGCTTCGCGCGACCGGGTAAAAATGAATTCACTCAGTTCACCCAAACAGTCAAAATCTGATTCTCGCAACATCTCACACAACCGACGATGACCGACTTCGTTACAGGCAGCTAGTGAGTAAAAGTCCCCTACCACCTTATCTGGTTCTCGCACACCATTTCGTATAATTTTGACCAGATCATGATTCACCCTTCCGCCATCGATAAACTTCAGTATCGGAATGAGTAGACCTTCTTCAAAAACAGAACGTCCATCGGCACCGAAACCACGACCTCCGATGTCCACGACGTGGGCCGTGCAGGCAAAAAATGCAATGATCTGGTTTTGGTGAAATGTTGGTGCGACCATGGTAATGTCATGTAGGTGTCCTGTGCCCTTCCATGGATCATTGGTGACATAACAATCCCCAGCAAACATTTCCTCGTGCGGCAACTCATTTAAAAAATGTAAAACGGATTCAGACATCGTATTGACATGTCCCGGCGTACCGGTGACGGCTTGTGCCAACATTCGACCGTCGGGAGTGTATACACCGGCTGATAAATCTCCTGCTTCGCGAACTGAGGTTGAAAACGCCGTACGTACCAAGGTCATCGCCTGCTCTTCAACCACTGAAATCAATCGATTCCACATGACCTGCATCTGAATATCACTGCGCGCCATCATACTTTCTCGCAGTCAAAAGAATGGCTTGATCAGTTTGCACGACTGCATCAAATTTGGCAGTCACAAAGGTTGCGGTCTCCTTTTCAACAATGACCGCCGGACCGCTCACTACGGCACCAACTGCCAAATGCTCACGTTCAATAACTTTGCACGCTTTCCGGTCATCCGCTTCAAAGTCGTAAACCGCTCGCCAAGTCGATGGGGAAGCATGACTCATTCCAGCTAAAATAGGAATTCGTTCCGCAAATTGCTTTTCCTCAACAATGTTCACTGCCCAAGAAACGATCTCAATTTCGAGAGCATCCATAACATCAATAGCCCGTCCAAAATGCTTGATGTAACACTCTTCAAACCGCTGTGTGATCAACGTTGCATCCTGTGGATCAAAAGTCTTGTTGGGCAATGGCACCGGAATCTCCCATCCTTGCCCCTGATAGCGTATGTAGGCAGTAACTTGCGTCGTAGTTGCGGCGCGAGTGCCAGCGCTGACTAGTTGCTCCCCCGCATCGATCATCTCAGTTAACAACTGATTAGTTTCTTTGGCATCGAAACTCGTTAAACTCATCATGTGTGTAACGACGGTTTCATGACTAAACGGAGTTTGTAAAAATCCAATCGCGGAGCCGACTCCAGCGCCGCTAGGTATCAGACATTGTTTGATCTCCAATTTTTCGCAGATTCTGGCGGCATGTAGTGGTGCCGCGCCGCCAAAGGCGATCATAACGTATTCTGCGACATTTTCACCGTTCTCAGCGGCGTGGACCCGCGCTGCGTTGGCCATGTTTTCATCAACTACTTCACTGATACCAAAAGCACTCGTAACCGTATCCAATGACAACCTTTTCCCGATATCATGGTCAATCGCCATTTCAGCTGCCAACGTCGATAGTGTGATTGACCCACCCGCGAAGTTGTCCGGATCTATCTTGCCCAAGACCACATCCGCATCAGTTACTGTTGCCTGCCGCCCATCGCGCTGATAGCAGGCCGGTCCAGGTTCAGACCCGGCAGACTCAGGACCGACTTGGATTCTTTCCATGACATCAACCCAAGCAACTGATCCACCACCGGCACCAATCTCAATCATCTCAATCACGGGAACTAATATTGGCATCCCGGAACCTTTTCTAAAGCGGTGACTACGAGCAATTTCAAATTCCCGATTGGTTGCCGGTTTGCTGTCTTTAAGCAAACACAGTTTAGCGGTCGTTCCACCCATATCGAAAGAAATGGCTTTCTGTAATCCGAATCGCGCTGATGTTGTTGCGGCAAAATTGGCACCACCCGCCGGACCCGATTCAACCAAGCGAATTGGAAATTCTTTAGCTACCTCAACCGACATCAAGCCACCGGCCGAATGGATGACAAATAAAGGACACGTAACTCCTTTCGTGCGTAGCAATTTCTGTAACTGCGTCAGGTAGCGCTCAATGCGGGGGCGCACATAGGCATTGGCGCAAACCGTGCTGAATCTCGGATATTCTCGCATCTGGGGAGCAACCTCGGCACTTAAAGAAATGGAAACATCTAGTCCTATGTGTTGTAGGAGATCTCGGGCTCGCTGTTCGTGCGCTGGATTGACGTAAGAGTGAATGAAGCCAATGGCAACGGATTCAAACTTCTGTTTCACTATTTCCAAAGCTAATTGTTTGACTGCCTTTTCATCCAATGGCTGCAGTTCGCATCCGCTGGCATCAATACGCCCTTGGACTGGAAAACGATATTGACGAGGTATCAATGGTGGATTGAACGTTATGTTCAGATCGTACTGATCAAAGCGATTTTCAGTGCGCATTTCTAGTACATCTCGAAAACCTTCGGTGGTAATGAATGCAGTTTTCGCGCCGCGCCGCTCTATCAGTGCATTGGTGGCCAAAGTCGTACCATGCATCACTACATCAATCGCCGCCAGATCAATTCCTCCACGCCGGGCCACCTCTTCGATGCCCCGCAGAACGGCTTTCTCCGGTGCCAACTGATCAGTCAGTACTTTGACTGATGAAATCTCACCATGGACATCCAGTACCACATCAGTGAACGTGCCACCTATGTCAGCACCAATGCGAATCTGACTGTGGTTCACTGTCCGTTTCAATCGATCAACGGAATTATCCTGCACAATAGCAAATTTAAAGTTTGTCCGCAGCTATTGTCGGCTAAATAAATCGGCAAAAACTCTTCTCGATCGGACTTAATTGTTTGAAAAATATTGATGATATATAACCTGTTAATAAATCTGTGAAAAAAACCTTTATTTTGCAGTAAATTGCTGATGACTTTGGAAAGCCGTTCGATAGAAAAATACTGTAAAAATATATTCTTTATTATTCAATTATTTATCTTGCTTATCTCAATATAAATCATAGGACAGTATTCTATTTCAAAAAACGGAATTTTTTCATGCTGTAAATATCTCACTCGGTTATTGCCTTGAATCAGGTCTGTTTTCAACCTGAACGATTGAAACTTGCCGGCTAAGAATGCGCAACATTCTAGAATTTTAAAGCCGATAAAGTGTGATCGAAGCATAAGTCAAAAACACGAGAAAAACTGCTAGAATGCCGACAAATGGTGTGAGTCCACTAAGAATAGCGACATACCCCACTGTCTGTTGTATGGCAAAGTAAAACAAACCGAACAACAGCCCCAGTAAAAAGAAATGTCCCGTACTCAATCGCAACTTCATACGGAAACAGAACAGTACCGCAAACATGCCCATCACCAGCATCGATAGAGGAATGATCAAGCGATTCCAAAATGCAAGTTCATCCAAGTCGGTCTTCATTCCCACAGCCTTACGTTGCTGAATCACGCGATAGAGTTCGACGATATTCAACTGCGCGGAATGATTATCGTATGCTGCAAGTTGCAACTCATCATACCCAATGGGATACGTTTTTGATGCGAAATAACGTTTTTTTAATTGATTATCGTGCAATTGAATTTCTGTTACTTCCTGTAAATTAACCAAATTCAATGGGACGATGATTTTTCCTGACTTTGCTTTCATCCAACTGATCAAACTTCCCTGAACATCGAATCGGTAAATGCTGACATCTGCTACTCGTTTCAGTTTATCGGTTCGACCGACAAAAATAAAATCATTCAAGTGCCGATGCCACGTTCCCTGCAGGTCAACGTCGGGATCAACTTGACGCACTCTTTCAAATTGCTCACTTTTTGTTTCACTCCATGGCACAATCAATTCACCCCACAGAAACATGCCGAATGCAAATGCCGTCGACCAACCCACTACCGAAGCGACAATCCGATCTTTGGTGACTCCACCCGCCTGAAAAGCAATCAACTCAGACTGTCGCGACAGAACAGCGAGTCCTAAAATCGTGCCGATAAGGAGTATGATCGGTGCCAACTCATAGATCATGCGTGGAATAGCATAGATCAGTGTCCCGACAATCGAAATAAACTGTCGTCCCTGGCCACCTTCCAATTCATCAAGTAACGATAGAAACAGATAAACAAATAGCAGCCAAATACCAACCATCAACGACTTGAGGCTGATTTCTCGCCCTAAATACCAATCAAGGAGCTTCATGTCATTCCGGAGGTTCTAACTTTTCTGTTAGCCATAATTGCGTGAAACGAACGATTGGAGTACGCGCGCCAGACGATCCCGACAATAAGTAACATCAGCACCAAGTGCGGCAGCTCACTCAACCAACCGGGATGCAGTTTGCCGTCGCGGAGCAGATCGGCGACGAAACTCAACAGACTGTTGTACAGAAAGTAAACGAATACTGCGCCGACAAAACTAGCGTTCATGTACGTTCTTGAAACAACGGTTCCCCAAACAAAGGCTAGCAGTACAACAAGAGTCACAGCCAAAATCTTCGTCACTCGCCAATGTAATTCTGCCTGATCCGCCGGATTATCTGACCCAATTAGTTGTCTCGTCGATTTGGCCTTAACATTGATGGTAGTGTCGGAAAAAGTCTCAACTGGCGTCCGATCAGTGAACGTTGCAAATTCAGTGATCTGCAGCTCTAGTGGATCATTTTCAAGCCAATACTGTGTACCATTTTTCACTTGCACGGTTTCAACGCCATTGATGAGATCGAATTCATACGACCCCTCTTTGGCCACGACAATGGATACTCCTGGTGCAGTAGTGCGTAGATAAAATAGTCGTAACGGGTCAGTTACATCTTCCGCGCGGCTACTGTAATGGATGACGTTATGGCCGGTGTCGAACTGACGAAACTGTCCTTTCTCAAATGGCGTGCTTTTTTGTGTGAGTCGAAACTTCTCAAGTTCGTGATGGTAGCCGAGCTCCGCTGCTGGGGTAACATACAATGACAGTATTGCAACGACCAGCGTAGCTATAGCGGCGACCGTGATTGCCGGTTTCAGGTAATTGAGCGGTCCCACACCGCTGGTGGCAAAAATCGTTATCTCATTATCCCGATTCCACCGCATCAACATAAACAGGATGGCCAGAAAAACCGCAGGCATAAGAATGACATCCAAGAAGGTTGCCAGTTTGTAAGTGAATATCATCCCCAACCCATCAGCTGGAAGATGCCCCTGAACAACCCTTCTGAGTAATGCCAACAGTTTGACCACTGCAAAAATACCAACAGTCATCAACATGACAATGCCACTGTTGACAGCGGCTTCAGAAAGCAGACGGGAAGTGAAAATCCGCATGACTACGGAGCTAATGAACTAGGATGACTTAGTGATCGAGCTGTATGATGATGGTGCAGATGGGCGTGACTAAAATCTCATTCATCTGTTAAAATTTCTGACTTCAATCAACCATTCTGGACACCGGAGAACTGCATGCCCATCAAGATATCGACCCGAAGCGTCAGTGCTTCCACCTGCGCGAGTGACATTGTTGTTGTAGGAGTTTACGATAAAAAGGATTTTACTTCTTCAGCCAAGGAAATTAATGACAAAACATCAGGTGCGATAGCCGCGCTGATCATCAACAAGGATCTTAAAGGCAAAGTTGGCAGCTGCGCAGTGCTGCCATTGGCCAAGGGAATCAAAGCCAAACGATTGCTCGTCGTGCAGTTGGGAGCACGGGAGAAATTCGACCAGAAGCAGTTCAATATCGCCTGGAATGATGCCGCCGCCGAACTGTCGAAATACGATCCCACCACTGCAACAATATTCGTCAGTGACATCGACGTCAAAGATCGCAGCGTTAGTTGGGTGTCTAAACGGAGTGTCGAAATATTCAGTTCACATCTCTATCAGTTTGATCAGCTGAAAAAAAATGCCCATTCGTCAAAAAAGCAATGGCGAGTTCAAATTGCGGTCGACCCGCGGGGACCGTTGACTAAAGCGCGCCAAGGTGCCAAGCTGGGTCAAGCCATTGCTGAAGGAGTAACCCTTGCGAAGGATCTTGGAAATCTACCGGGAAACATTTGCACACCGACCTATCTTGCAGAAACAGCAAAAAATCTAGAATCTCACCACTTGAGTGTCGAGGTGTTGGAAGAAGAGCAGATGGCGGAACTGGGAATGAACTCGCTGTTGTCAGTTTCTAGAGGCAGCCGTGAGCCGGCCAAATTGATCGTCATGAATTATCAAGGCGGTGCCAAGGATGAAAGTCCAATCGCTTTGGTAGGTAAAGGTCTGACGTTCGATGCGGGTGGCATTTCAATCAAACCAGCCAGCGCGATGGACGAGATGAAATTTGACATGTGTGGCGCAGCCGGGGTCATCGGTGCGCTGCAGGCGATCGCACTCCTTGAGCTGCCCGTCAATGTCATCGGTGTGGTGGCCAGTAGCGAAAATTTGCCCGATGGTGCGGCAAACAAACCTGGTGATATCGTCAAAAGCATGGCCGGCCTAACGATCGAAATACTCAATACGGATGCTGAAGGTCGCTTAATTCTCTGTGACGCATTGACTTATCTCGAACGTTTTAAACCACAGACCGTGATTGATGCCGCCACACTGACCGGCGCGTGCGTAATTGCTTTGGGTAAACATCCTAGTGGTCTGTTCAGTAATGATGAAGGACTGGCGGCTGAAATCCTCAAGGCTGGCATCGATAGCGACGATCGAGCATGGCACATGCCGCTTTGGGAAGAATACCAAGCACAGTTGAAAAGTAACTTTGCTGATCTAGCCAATATTGGTGGCCGCGATGCGGGGGCGGTAACTGCGGCTTGTTTTCTAGCCAGATTCACTGAACAATATCGCTGGGCTCATCTTGATATTGCCGGCACTGCATGGCACACCGGCAGCAAAAAGGGAGCAACGGGAAGACCGGTCGGTCTGTTTGTCCAGTATGTGTTAAATCACCTGAAACTTGGCGACTGAATCAGTTCATCTTACGACATGACGGCCGTTGTTTTTTATCATGTCAAGGTGCCACAGCCGCAATCCAAGGCACGTTTGACCTGTCAGTTGGCAGCCAAAGCCTACGAACGAGGACACACCGTTTATATCAACACCCAGAATGAAGCACAGAGCAGCATGTTGAATCAATTATTATGGACGTTCGCACCGAACAGTTTTGTTCCCCATGCTTTACTGATGGATCATCTAGAGCCGGATTTGGACAAGTATCCGGTGATTATTGGACACGAAAACCCACCCGAGCAGTTCAACGATGTACTCATTTCACTGCATGAAGAAGTCCCTGCTTACGTCAGTCGATTTCAGCGAGTGATTGAACCGGTGGACGCTGATTCGAGAGATGAAACAAAGGCCAAATCAAAATTCTCAAACTACCAATCCCTGTTCAATACGGAACCCAAGGCTTACTACGTCTGAAATGCGCATTGCTGCGCTGTTGCAAGCCAACTACCCGACACCATAACAATGAAGAAAACACTGGACCGCGTTTACGAGCCGCATTTGATTGAATCAGCGGTCTATGCGCGGTGGGAGAATTCCGGCCTGTTCAGCCCAAGCAATGCCGGAACGTCTTACTGCATCATGATTCCACCACCGAATGTGACCGGTAGTCTACACATGGGGCATGCTTTTCAGAATACGTTGATGGATGCACTGATTCGCTACCATCGAATGAAAGGACACAATACACTGTGGCAAGTTGGCACCGATCACGCTGGCATTGCTACACAGATGGTCGTTGAACGGTTGCTTAACGTACAGGGCACGACACGAAAAGAACTCGGGCGCAAGAAATTCATCCAGAAAGTCTGGGATTGGAAAGCCAATTCTGGCGGAACGATCACTAACCAGCTGCGCCGCTTAGGTGCTTCGGTGGATTGGACTCGTGAGAGATTTACCATGGATGAAGATCTCTCCCGTGCAGTTCGAGAGGTGTTCGTATCACTTTACGCCGAAGGGTTGATTTATCGAGGCCAGAGACTAGTCAACTGGGACCCAGTACTACGCACCGCCATTTCGGACCTTGAAGTGATTGCCGAAGAAGAAGATGGATTTCTATGGCACTTTCGCTACCCTCTGACCGACAGCGATGATTGTATTGTTATCGCTACCACGCGACCTGAAACAATGCTTGGAGATACCGCGGTCGCGATACATCCGAAAGATGAACGTTATCAACATCTGTTTGGCAAAACTGTAATGCTACCTTTGGTGAATCGACGCATTCCCATCGTGGCGGATGAATATGTTGATCCGGAGTTTGGGAGCGGCTGTGTAAAAATCACTCCGGCGCACGATTTCAATGATTATGCGGTGGGTGAACGACACGCTCTCGACATCATTAATATCATGACTCCAACCGCATCAATCGACTTGCCCAACACTCGATACCACGGCATGACGCGCGAAACTGCGCGCGATGCAGTGGTCAAGGATATGGAACAGCTGGGGCTCCTGAAGAAAGTGGAAAGTCACAAACTGAAAGTGCCTCGCGGTGACCGAACTCAACAGATCATTGAACCTTACTTGACCGATCAGTGGTTTGTTCGAACGAAACCATTGGCTGAGCCGGCTATCGCTGCAGTCAAGAACAACAATATTCGGTTTGTCCCTCAAAACTGGGAACGTACTTATTTTGAGTGGATGGAAAATATTCAAGACTGGTGCATTTCTCGGCAACTTTGGTGGGGGCATCGAATTCCAGCTTGGTACGATCAGCAGGGCAACGTGTTCGTTGCTCGATCGACCGAGGATGCCATCATGCAGGCGAAAGAACATCATGGCCATGAGCATTTCGAGCTGCATCAAGATGAGGATGTACTAGACACTTGGTTCTCTTCGGCACTGTGGCCATTTTCAACGCTAGGTTGGCCGGAGAACTCAGTTACTCTCCAAACGTTTTATCCAACCAGTGTACTGGTTACGGGTTTTGACATCATATTTTTCTGGGTGGCACGCATGATCATGTTCGGGTTGAAATTCGCCAAGGACATCCCGTTTCATGAAGTCTACATTCATGGCTTGGTGCGAGATTCCGAAGGACGGAAGATGTCAAAATCGAAAGGCAACATTCTTGACCCGCTGGACCTGATTGATGGCATTGAGTTAGATCCCTTAATTCACAAACGAACTACCGGCCTGATGCAACCGGAACTCGCACCGAAAATTGAGGCAACAACGCGTAAGGAGTTTCCGCAGGGTATCGCCGCCTACGGTACCGATGCGCTTCGTTTTACCTTTGCCAGTTTAGCCACTCAAGGTCGTGACATTCGCTTTGATCTAGGGCGGGTCGAAGGCTATCGTAACTTTTGTAACAAACTCTGGAATGCCGCTCGCTTCGTATTGATGAATACTGAAGAAGTCGAAGTGCAGACCATCAATTCACTACCTCTCGAAACTGCGGCTGAGAAGTGGATCATCGCTGAGTTGATGCAGACAGTCGAAAAAATTGAACAGGCATTTCGTATTTATCGCTTTGACATCGTCGCGCAGCTTCTGTATGACTTCATCTGGAATCAGTACTGTGCCTGGTTTATCGAATTTGCGAAAATTTCACTCAGAGACTCGGCAGCGACAGATGATTGTAAACGCTCACTACAACACACATTACTGAGTGTTTTAGACTCTTCTGTGCGACTGTTACATCCATTTATGCCGTTTATCACTGAAGAAATCTGGCGCAAAATCGCTATTGATCGGGAACAACAGTCTATTTCAGTAAAACAATTTTCGGATGACTTTCCCGCAGTAGATCCTTCTGCTGTCTTGGAAATCAACTGGATCAAGAGTGTTATATCTGGTATTCGCAATCTTCGTAGCGAATTCAACATCAAACCCGGTGATAAGATCGTCGCCTTACACCAACAAGCAAACGAGCAGGAGTCCCGGTGGCTCACAGAAAACAAATCATATCTTTTTGCCATGTGTGGACTGAAGTCATTTGCACCATTGTCTGATGCAGAGACACTGGACGATTTGGAACGTTTTATTTCAATGCAGGTGGGGGACTTCAAGATTCATATCCGGGCCGGGGAGATGGAAGATATAGAAAAGCAACTCGCGCGTATCGACAAACAAATCAAAGTACTTGAACGGCAGATCGAGCGCGCTGAGGGAAAATTGAACAATCGTCAGTTTTTAGAAAAGGCGCCAACTGCTGTGATAGAGAAAGAAAAGCTTCGGCAACAGGATTGCCAACGCTCCAGAGATCTTTTATTAGAGCGTCGACGGCAGTTGAAAGGTAGTTAATTCGTTAGATAACAATCGTAGCGAACTAGTTTTCCAACGACGCTACTCGTCAGCCGCTGTTTCAAAAGCGGTGCCGCGAAGTGTGGGCGTTTAACTACTACTCTTTTTCGCGCGGTTTCCAGACACAACTCAAAGAGACCGTCAAAATCCGTATCTGCACCGACCAGCTCTCTGAGAACTTTGATGGGTCTTGCAACTTCAACAGATGGTTTCCGACCAGTTGGATACATCGGGTCGAGGTAAATAACATCAGGTGATTTCGGTAAGCGAGTAAGCAGGTTTTTCGCATCTTCGAAATAGCATTCAATAGTCATTTCCGTTGGCTTTTTCAGGATTTGTGAAATTCCATTTTCCAGTAATGCAGCAACCACCGGATGACGTTCAACAGCCAGTACCGTGTAGCCCATTCTGGCCATTAGCAGGGTATCGCCACCCAATCCGGCTGTTGCATCAACGACGTTTTGAACCTTTCTGCCAATGGCGCGGCCCATTAGAGTTCGGCGCCCCAGATGGGATAATACCCCGGGTTGCAAACATATCGGACGATATCTGACCGTTCCCGGTTCGGTCAGTTGTAGTTTCCCATCTTCCAATACCAACAAAAATCGATATTTCGATTTTTGCTGCTCAGATACCGTTGGAATCTTGTATTTTGCGACAATTCGCGCAATCTGGATTTCATGCTCGGTGACGTCAAGTAGAGCAGCCTGATTTTTCGAGACATGCATTCAATTTCACTGGAAAGTTGCACATTAACTGAAGAACCGTGACGCATCTGTCTATCTATAGCGAGCCAAGAGAGGCAGTAACTTGCAATGAGTTCTAAACCGAGAGGAACCGCAACCTTACACTTCATAAACTCCAAACTTGGAATTAGTGCTAAACTGTTAACTGTGACCCAAAGTGAGTGCACCCCACATGTGAATTTCTATCAGAATCACTTGGAAAATCAACTTCAGTATCATTCCATGCTCAACTTTATCTGACAAAATGTCTTATGGAATTCACATTTTGCCTACAATTTTCATATCATTTCCGTTGTCCACTTACCCCAAGGAACAAATTTAGCTCGATAGGCGAGAACTTTCGCATACTCCCTAAAAGCATCTTTGCTTTTTTCTGCTTCTGGAGAAACTGGCACTACGATATCTGCATGGTACGGATTATCATTCAATGGAGTCGGCTTTATGCTACATCCTGATTCTCTGATATCGCTTGCTGTTAACGTGTACCAGCCCCAGAACTTGTTCTTGTGTCCTGACCTAGGACACTTCATTAAGTTTGCATTTCGCTCGCCTATTTCAGCTAGTGTATTTTTTGTTGCTAAACTAAGCCGGTTAACTGAGATTTCGTTAGTATTTCGGGGCGGCTCAAATACTGCAGCTTTTACGTTAGCTTTACCTCCTTTCTTCAGTTGACGAAACATTGACTTAGCTCTAGTCCCAGATACCGACCGTTCATCTCTACCAAATGTCTCACTGTCCTCAATGAGTTTCATTTCTCGTTCATCTGTTTGATTTACTACCGAACACCTATGCGTTCCAGTTCCCGCATACCCCCTTCCTTGAGCAAATCATTAGCGTCATTAACTCGAAGTCGCCCTTTTGAGTGATTTGTTTGATGAAAAAACACACCG
Source organism: Arenicellales bacterium (assembly GCA_965116205.1). Classification (GTDB taxonomy): domain Bacteria; phylum Pseudomonadota; class Gammaproteobacteria; order Arenicellales; family JAJDZL01; genus JAJDZL01. The sequence continues at coordinate 2,886,300 of OZ220493.1, forward strand.
GAACCATCATCATCAATCACAAACAAGACGCCGCTGTTGCTACTAGGGCCCCGGAAATCAATAGCAATGCTACTGTACTGCATGGGGTAGACGTCCGGCTGACTGATCATATGGGTGGCAAGCTCTCGAAGTATAGTTTTTGCTTTGGCCAAAGCAAGGTTCGTAGGTTCAGCCATTTCTTCTTCCTGTGCTATAGCTGGGCATTCTGACAACTGCTCCAATGATTCTGGTAACCAAGTTCCAACTTCTGAATATGAACTCGTTATTCCGAAGTCAACAAGAGATTGGACAGGCAATGAAACTTGCGAGAAAGTCACAGAGAATTCTAAATTTTTTGATTGAAACTTCGTCCAAGCAGTCTGTTGTTGATGATAAGTTTCAGTTTTTGACTTTCGCCTATTATCACCGGTTTGGAGAATAACTTGAACTTTGGAGCCCTCAAAACTGTTAATCATGTTGACATCGGTGAAATCCCCTCTTTGCTGGTTAACTCCTAATTTTCTACGAGAAAATTGCGTCACGGGGTCGTCTGTAATCCTATTCGACGGAAGAGGAAGATAAGCATCAAGCATTTTGTCTTTTCACTGAATCGTCAAGTTCAATTTATCAATGACAGATTTAGAGGTTGTTGAAAGGTGTTCGGATAATCTATCAAAGCTGTCAAATGGAGTTCCCAACTCATATTCGCCAGAAAGCTCCAAGAACAAATCGGCTTCCGGTAAAACAGATTTGTCCAAAGTGATATTAATTTGCCATTTGTTATCATTATTGAAGCATGCATATTTTACAACTGAACTAGTTTTTGTCGCTCCAATTTGAAAAGGGTCATCAACTTTCGGAAGCCAAGTCAGACTTCTAACAAGAGTTTCTGTCGCCATTCTACCCCCTTCTACAGTTAGCCAGGATGGTGTTAAGTACCTTGAGCGTTTAGGTACAGCATTAGTGAAAAAGTCATATATCACAGACTCAAATAAACTGATATACTTTTTAGCCTGTTGAATAGCCTCCAGAGATCGAAGGTTAAGAAAATGTGCCCTATAACCATCAAGCCTAGCTTCAAATACAATGTCTCCTGAAAGCAAAGTTAATGTCACGCGTAAGTTGGCTATAGTATTTCCACTTTCCAGATGAATCGCATCGGAATCAATCAAAAAATCGGAACAAAAGGCATCATAAATAGGTTCTATGATACGCCCGAATAATGCCATTTGTTCGAAGGCGGGGCGAGAAAAAGTAACCTCATAGATCGCATCCAACCTGACTGTATGAGCTTTCATTGTTACTAACCTCAGATCATGCTAGGTAACTGTTGTTCGGATTGTTAATTGGTTTATTAACAATATACTCGCAATTCACACACTTTAATCATAATAAATTTTTGAAAAGAAGATGCAAATGGGATTTCTAAAAGGTAAACGTGCACTCATCACCGGTATCGCAAGTGACCGGTCCATCGCGTGGGGTATTGCGCAAGCCATGTCAGAGCAAGGTGCTGAACTAGCACTGACTTATCAAAACGAACGTTTGAGACCTCGAGTCGAGAAATTCGCCGAAGTTCTAGGTGCAAAATTTATCGTGCCCTGTGATGTATCGAATGATGAAGAAATCGAACAGTTGAGCAATGCAGTGACGCAATACTGGGACTCATTGGACATTACCGTGCATTCGATTGCCTATGCACCACGTGAACAGCTTGATGGACTCTATCTTGATTCCGTTGACCGAGCCGGTTTCCAAGCAGCCCATGATATCAGTTCTTATAGCTTTTCAGCCATTGCTAAAGCTCTTTCTCCCATGATGAAGGGTCGTAATGCTGCACTTCTCACACTGACGTATATCGGTGCGATTCGCTCAATGCCAAGTTACAATGTGATGGGTTTGGCTAAAGCCAGCCTCGAAGCCAACGTACGGTACTGTGCACAATCATTAGGGGCACAAGGTATTCGTGTCAACGCGATTTCAGCCGGACCGATTCGTACCTTGGCAGCAGCAGGAATTAAAGGTATGAAGTCAATGATTGAACATTACGAAAAAGCCGCACCGCTCGGCCGTAGTGTTACGATTGAAGAAGTTGGCAACGCGGCCGCTTTTCTCTGCTCAGACCTAGCGACGGGTATAACTGCTGAAGTTCTTTATGTAGATGGCGGGTTTCATTCAGTTGGATTCAGTGAAGCGATGCTGTAAACTCGTTATAGCAGTTCATCATTGATTGACACTTCGATGCCATCTCGCAATTGATTAAGATAACTCTCAAACAAGCCGGCACCAAACCTCAGATTCATCGTGTTACGAAGTTCTTCAAGTTCTTGCTCTGAACCGGTTTCGCCGTCATCATTAGCCACCCCAGTTATCCGAAAGAGAGTTTGTCGTCCGTCACTAAGCGAGCCACTACCATATACCGCGGTAGTATTTTCACCTGGCTTTTCCCAAGCATAAATATAGGCAGCCACTTCAGTTGAACCTAGATTGGCATCATTTCCAGTTCGACCGGGAATACCCTGCGGTTCATAGCCGTACTCACTGATAGTTGCCATCCAATCAGCACCATCTTCCAATTGTTCAAGTAGCATCGAGACACGTTCTTGCGCCTGTTGTGAACTTTTTTCAGACAATAATCGTTCTTTAATCTCGTCTTCGACCAAATCCAAACTGAGTATTTGTGTTGGGCGATGGTCTTGTTTGCGCAACAATACGTGCCTACCGTCGTCTAAAGAAATGACATCACTGTTGAAACCCTCTTCCAACACCGTTTCGCCAAAAGCGATTTCTCGCACACGTCGGTTACTAGCGATTCCGGTACCATCCATTCTGCTAAACCAATCTGATTCCTGAATTTCTATCCCCAATAGATCACTAGCTGGCGCGAGGCTATCCGGCTGCTCAAACGCCACGTTGCGCAATTCTTCAGCCATCTCAAACATTTCTGATTCGGCTTGGGTGCGCACAGCCTGCTCGATCAATTCATCTCGAACTTCTTCAAATTCCTTGATTTTTTCATCTTGAATTTCTTCAACCTGAATAATATGAATTCCAAATTCACTAACCACCGGTTCACTGATTTCACCCGGAGTCAGTGAAAAGGCAACTGATTCAAACGCTGGAACTGTGGCACCTCGGTTGATCCAACCGATGCTTCCCCCCTGCTCTGCTGATCCCACATCTGTAGAATATTCAGCGGCGAGGGTTGCAAAGTCTTCACCATCTTTGAGTCGTGTCACCAGCTCATTAGCCCTTTCCATGGCCGCCGAATTGTCATCCTCTTCGGTTTCTAGCAGTATGTGTCGAACATTGCGTTGTTCTTCCTCCAAAAACTGTTGCATCTCAGCATCATAAAGCTCTCTTAGAGTTTCGTCTGTCGGGGTGAAACCTACTGCAAAATCGTCTCGAGACAGTTCAATGTACTGAACCTTTACTTTCTCATCATCCTCGTAGCGCATTTGATTGTCTTCATACTCCTTTCTAATTTCTTCATCCGTCACCTGAACTTCAGATAGGAAAGCGGAAGGTTCAACAATCACATACTCACCAAGACGCCGTTGTGTCAAAAGCTGAGTGAGATCTTCAACCGATGAATCAATCTGTAGAACTGACTCTACAAAACCGGTCTGCAGTTGCTGAGTAGCGGCACTGGCGCGTTGTAATGCTTCGAATTCCGCCGGTGAAAAGCCGGAAAATTGCAATAGTCGATCGTATCGCTCACGACTGAACCCCTGCTCATCTTGAAACTCAGGTTCACTGAAAATAGTTTCAGCCAGTTGTGCATCGGTGACACGGAACCCTTTTTCCTGAGCGTCGCGCTGCAATAGTACATCATTCACAAGTCGGTTGACAACCTGCCTACCCAGCACATCGCCGGACAGAAATTCTGCACTGACATTGTTGCCATACTGCTGTCGCAAACGATCTCGTTCTGAAAAAATAGCGCGTTGGTAAGTTTGGTAGTCAATCACTTCACCATCGAATTGCGCGACATTGACATTCACTCCATCGGTGAAATATGAGTTAATGCCCCACAACGCGAAAGGAATCGTAATCAGAATGACAATAGTCCAGGCAATCCAACCGGTAGCCCGTTCACGGATACTAGTCAGCATCGATCAAATCTTATGTTGGTTCGATATGGTGAGATTTTTGGACATAAGTAAATACGTTTCAGTCAGCATTCACACTTCACCTTCAAGATGATCGCGTGAATGCTGACTGACGAGATTATGGCGGGACGGACGGGACTTGAACCCGCGACCCCCGGCTTGACAGGCCGGAATTCTAAACCAACTGAACTACCGCCCCAAAATAATGACCTGGTGGGTGCTGCGGGGCTCGAACCTGCGACCTTCGCCTTGTAAGGGCGATGCTCTCCCAAACTGAGCTAAGCACCCCAGTATCATTCAGTTAACCGCATCCTTGAGAGCTTTGGCAGGTTTGAACCGGACAACATTTGCTTTAGGGATCGTAAGCGATGAACCATCTCTCGGGTTTCTACCCTGCCGTTCTGGACGTTCTTTTGTCGAAAAAGTACCCAAGCCAAAAATCGTTAAAGAACTGCCTTTTTTTAGACATTGGGTTATTTCACTGATCATTGCGGAAACTGCGGCCTCAGCATCCACTTTGGACAAACTAGCACTCTCTGCGATGTTTCCGATAAATTCTGCCTTCTTCAAAACCATTCCTCCTGTTATCTTGAGCTTTATCTAAATTTTACGATACAAATACATAAGCACCTTCAATCGCTATCTTATCCCGACTCATCTGTCGAAGAACCGATGCCATTGCCGGTGTCAAAATGAGTGGTAAATTTATACACTATTTTTTCATATTTCAAGTAATTTTCAACATGAATTTAACAATTATTCAGTACACTGTTTTCGTTTGATGAGTGACAACTGAGGCTATGAAGTCATTCCAGCTCGCAAACAGTTCATTATTCTGTTCTAGACAGATGTGGCATTTTCTGCTGCCTCAAATGAGAAGCCGTAGCACTCTGGTTGGTTGTTCCATCTAAAATCTTCAGCACCGACCAATAACCTCTGCCAAACTTCTCCGACAAAACCTGAATGGAGTGCTTTTTCGACATTCCTTGATTCACATTAATCTGATGAGCTGCGAAGATCTGTTCCCGAACTTCCACTGTGAGTGGTTTGCCTCGATTGGTATACAGATTGGCCGGCGGCTTTCGCAACTGTTCTAGTAAATATCCTGCAACAATCTTCTCAAATTCTTGAGTTTGATATTCAAACGCCGTTTTACTCAGCTCGAACCCGACGACGGCTCGATTAAGACCTTTAGCGATTTTCGCGGTTGAAAACCCCCCTAGAAACAGGTCGCAAACTGTATCTCCTTCATTGCTTGAGTATTGCATTAGTTTGATGAGGAGCTGAGTGGGCAGTTCATTCTTATTTTTAATTTGACCCGGTTTATATTCGCGATTGATGAACCATACATCCTCTCGGTCTTGATAGTTCGATGAACCACCTTCATCGGACTTTTCGTAATCCGCATACCTGGAAAAGGTATTGAACGTATGTCGCTTGCCTTTCTTTGTGTAGAACAGAATGTGATAGTGCGATGAAATATATTTCGTCCTCGTGTAAACGCCGAAATTGTATTTCCAAATTAGATGATTCATTTCCTGCAGCTTGGTTTTTCTTAGCGCATTCAATATGTGAATCAGGTTGGTGTATCCAGAAATGATATAGATCGTGCCACCTGGTTTAAGGATGCGCTCGGCTTCTTTGATCCACTGTTCGGAAAATTGCGGATATCTGGAAGATGGAACTTCAACATAGCCATCAAGTACATTACTTTCATCGCGATTGTAATGTTTATCTAACTTATCACCGCTTATGCCATAAGGCGGGTCAGTAACAATGAGATCAACGCTATTGCTCTCCAGATGCTTTCTACAACCTGATACACAATCTTCGTTGAAGAATTTATATTTCAAAGAACTGTTGGCTTTTCCACCGGAAGTCATTCATTTCACCCAAGTTTAGACTATATTTGGGCGGTCTCGGTTTATCATTAGAATTTTTTCCTTGGTTCATCACATCAAGTTTTTCTAAATCTTTCGATGCGAAGACGACATAAATAATCTCCATTAATTCGGCACTTGTTTTGCGATATCGAGAAAAAGTACCACTCTCCATCTTCCGTCGTTTTTCGTATTTCGATAATCCACCTTTGAGTGCCGTATGCCATTTTTGGAAGCTTCTATCATGGTCGTTATACTCGACATCACATAACCCGATTATTTCCCCATGAAATCCGTGTGCCTGAATTGACTGCTCCATCGCCAGCTTATCATTCAATATGACTCTTCGTTCATCGGATTTGATTGCTTTAGCCTTGATATCCCAATTGATTTGTGTTTTAAGATCAAAAGTCACTCTGTTGAAAAAATTGTCACCTGGAATCTTACACACTTGCTTTAGGTGTTCTTTTACCTTATATTCGAAATAAAATGCCCACCATTCCATCTGTCGCCAATTGTAGTTTGCCTCTTTCAGTTCCAAAACACATGATTGACCATCCCAAGCCGTGGGCAAGGTGACTAAATTCAACTGAAATGTATCAACATCTGAGGTAAAGGAAAAAGCCATACTAGTCAACCTCAGTCATTTTTTGACCTACTGAAAAATGTTGACTTAATCAATGACAATGACCAAACCTATTCTTTGAAAATAATATTGATGCTGCTAAGACTGCATAAATGGATTCGCCGCACATCAAACCATTATCCCATCAATATTTTTTCATTCTCCGACCTAAATATCATGAACGGATGGTGAGAAAGCTAAAGATGATAATGCAGAGGTCAGTAACGTACACTCTGTTTAATCTCCAACATTTTCACTCTCCTTTTTTGACTAATCAGAGATTTCTAATGTTTAGTGGGCATTGTTCGATCTTCTTTATTTTGCTTTTCATCTAGATTCAATCCCAAGGTCGACGACGAGACAAACGACTCCGGTTGGGTTTCGAGCGCATGGATGATGACATCATCAATCCAGCGAACCGAAACGATTTTCAAACCATCCTTAATTTTGGCTGGAATTTCAACCAAATCTTTCATATTCTCTTCCGGAATCAATACGGTACTGATTCCGCCTCTCAATGCAGCGAGTAATTTCTCTTTTAGTCCGCCGATTGGCAATATTTCGCCACGCAAAGTAATTTCTCCGGTCATGGCTACATCCGCGCGGACCGGAATCTTAGTTAATGAAGAAATGATAGCTACCGACATGGCAACACCGGCACTCGGTCCATCTTTCGGCGTCGCACCTTCCGGCACGTGAACATGGATATCTTTGCGTTGATAAAAATTGGGCTTGATTCCATAATGGGCGGCCCGCGCTCGCACGACGCTCATCGCTGCCCGAATTGATTCCTGCATAACATCACCCAACTTTCCAGTATACAAATGGTTGCCTTTGCCAGGAATAACAACAGCTTCAATACTGAGCAAATCACCGCCCGTATTCGTCCAAGCCAAACCGGTAACCTGCCCTACCTGATTAGTTTTGTCAGCTCGACCATATCGATACTGACGTACCCCAAGATAATTCTCCAGGTTGTCAGGTAACACTCGAACTTTCTTAGCCTTGGTTTTCTTTTGGACAAATTGGCGAGTGACTTTACGAAAAATCTTGGATAACTCTCGCTCCAGTCCACGCACACCGGCTTCACGCGTGTAGTAACGAACAATGTCATAAAGTACTGGCTCGGAAACGGAAATTTCATGCTCTTTTAATCCATTTGCCTTGAGTTGCTTTGGAATTAAGTATTCTTTGGCAATGCTGATTTTCTCGTCTTCCGTGTATCCCGATATACGTATCACTTCCAATCGGTCCAACAGCGGTGGGGGTATATTCACTGTGTTGGCGGTTGCAACGAACATCACTTCCGAAAGATCATATTCAACTTCAAGGTAATGATCTGAAAACGAGTGGTTCTGCTCCGGATCAAGAACTTCCAGTAATGCCGATGATGGATCGCCGCGAAAATCCATTGACATTTTGTCAACTTCATCTAACATGAACAATGGGTTTTTGCATTTTACTTTGGCAAGGTTCTGAACAATTTTCCCGGGCAATGCACCGATATAGGTTCGCCGGTGTCCGCGAATTTCCGCTTCGTCGCGTACACCGCCGAGTGACATCCGAAGAAATTTTCGATTGGTAGCACGCGCAATGGATTGACCTAGGGAGGTCTTGCCTACGCCTGGGGGACCAACCAAACATAGAATCGGCCCTTTATGTTGCTTCACCCGCTGCTGAACTGCCAAGAATTCAAGAATGCGTTCTTTCACTTTTTCGAGACCATAGTGATCTTCATCCAGTATCTTTTGTGCCGCATTGAGACTCTTACTGATTCGACTGCGTTTTTTCCAAGGGACCGCAATCAACCACTCAATGTAATTTCGCACCACGGTTGCCTCGGCCGATACCGGTGACATCATCTTGAGTTTCTTTAATTCGCTGGTCGCCTTTTCCTGTGCTTCAGACGACATGCCCGATTCAGCAATCTGTTCTGCCAGCTCGTCGACTTCACTCTTCGAATCTTCAGTACTTCCCAACTCTTGGTGAATCGCTTTCAGTTGCTCGTTAAGAAAGTACTCGCGTTGGCTTTTTTCCATCTGTTTTTTGACCCGTCCGCGGATTTTGCGCTCCACCTGAGACATTTCTACATCAGTCGCCAAAATCGACATGACCTGCTCGAACCGCTCCTGTTCACTAGTCATCTCTAGAATCGTCTGTCTTTCGCTGACACTTTGGTTGACTAGGTGAGCAATGATGATATCGATCAAGTGCCCGGGTGAATCAATATCAGCCAACTTATCAATCACTTCAGGCGGAATTTTTTGTGTCGCTTTAGCAAATTGTTCAAATTGAGACATCAGTGATTTCACCATTGATTTGGCTAGCGACGGATCACATGGGGTACTTTCGAGTGGTTCAGTGTGTGCCATATAGTAACCATCCACCAAAGATACATGACTCAATTTAGCACGCCACAATCCTTCGGCAACAACCTTTTTTGTTTGATCAGCTAGGACGACCGTCTGTTTCACCGCGGCAACAGTGCCAACCGTGTACAGCTCATTGGCTTTAGGTTCTTCAATTGCCGGATCAATCTGGGCAACGAGTAGTACCAGTGGATAATCCGGATTGACTTGATTGAGCGCATTGATCGAACTGTCTCGCCCCACAAACAGCGGGATGACGAATTGTGGGAAAACTACCACGTCGCGAAGTGGCAGCAGTGGTAAGTCCAAGGGTTTTGGTGTGTAATATTCTGTATCGTCCGCCATTGGTCAATCAATCCATCAAGGTTATCGGTGTTAGCTAATCAATGCATACTTGCACAAAGTTCGCCTCTATTGATATGCAGACGAAACGGTAAAAATCAATACGATGTCGCTGATCAGTAGCATTTGAGCATACCATCATGAAGCTCGCCGCTTCTCATCTTCAGCATAAATGTAATAAGGCCGTTTGCCTTCCGTAATTACTTCGGCGTCAACGACCACTTTGACGACTCCGGGCATTGATGGTAGTTCATACATCGTTTCAATCAATGCATGTTCCAGTATGGATCGCAATCCTCGCGCCCCGGTCTTCCGTTCCATCGCCAGCTCAGCGACCGCTTCAAGCGCTTCAGGACGAAATTCAAGCTCGGCATTCTCCAGTGCAAAGAGTTTCTTGTACTGTTTGACGAGGGCATTTTTCGGTTCCTTCAGTATTTCAATCAGTGCTTCAATGTCCAACTCTTCCAACGTCGCAATCACCGGCAGGCGCCCAACAAATTCCGGTATCAATCCAAATTTGATCAGATCTTCTGGCTCCAGCTGGCGCAGTGTGTCAACCAGAGCATCGCTAACCGATGATTTGATATCCGCCCCAAAGCCAATGCTGTTTCGTTCAGTTCTTGCCCGAATCACTCTTTCAAGTCCGGAAAAAGCACCCCCACAAATGAATAGTACATTCCGAGTGTCAACCTGCAGAAATTCCTGTTGCGGATGTTTACGTCCCCCTTGCGGCGGCACAGACGCCACGGTTCCTTCGATCAACTTCAACAGCGCGGACTGAACTCCTTCACCGGATACGTCGCGAGTGATAGATAGATTTTCCGACGTGCGCGAGATCTTATCGATCTCATCAATGTAAACAATACCCACTTGTGCTTTTTCAATGTCGTAGTCACACTTCTGCAGCAGCTTCTGAATGATGTTCTCAACATCTTCACCTACGTAACCGGCTTCAGTCAAAGTGGTGGCATCGGCCATCGTGAATGGTACATTCAGTTCACGGGCCAGCGTTTCAGCGAGTAACGTTTTCCCCGACCCCGTCGGGCCTAACAGCAAAATGTTACTTTTCGCGATTTCAACATCATCAACCACATCGTTGTTCTCAATGCGCTTGTAGTGGTTGTATACGGCGACGGAGAGAATTTTTTTTGCCTCAGATTGTCCGATCACATATTCATCAAGAATTTTACGGATTTCAGATGGCTTGGGAAATTTTGATTTTTTTACTTCATTATCATCAGGTTCAACCGCCGCTTCACTGCGAATGATATCGTTACACAACTCAACGCATTCATCGCAGACAAACACAGATGGCCCGGCAATCAGTTTTTTCACCTCATGCTGACTCTTTCCGCAGAACGAACAATGAAGTCCGCGACTTCCTTTGCCATCTTTTCTATTGGCCATATCTGATCTTCCTCAAACTTGAATGTTGTGGTTTACCGTTCGATGAATCATTGACTGGATTACTTCCGGTTTTTAATGACCGAATCAATGATGCCATAGTCTAAAGCTTCCTTACTGTCCATGAAATGATCGCGATCAGTATCGCGGTTGATCGTTTTAATCGTCTTGCCGGTATGTTTGACCATAATTTGGTTCAACCGTTCTCGCAATTTCAATATCTCCTTGGCTTGAATATCAATATCGGTTGCCTGTCCCTGCGCACCACCCATGGGTTGATGAATCATGACTCGCGCATGCGGCAGTGCAAACCGTTTGGACTTAGCTCCGCCGGCCAAAATCAACGCACCCATACTGGCCGCCTGACCGACACAAACCGTATTGACATCCGGTTTGACAAACTGCATGGTGTCATAAATCGCCAGACCGGAATTGACCATACCACCAGGACTGTTGATATACAGGTGAATGTCTTTGTCAGCACTTTCTGATTCAAGAAAGAGTAATTGTGCGACCACCAGGTTGGCCATGTGATCTTCAATCGTTCCAACCAGAAATATAACCCGTTCTTTCAACAGCCGCGAATAGATGTCATAGGCACGCTCACCACGGCCAGTCGTTTCGATGACCATCGGCACTAAAGCCGAGGATTCATGCCGGTTCAGCGTTGCTAGTGTTTCCGTCATTCTCAATAACCCACCTTCATTCTGTTTGGGGTTTCTTCATGGGAGTGCCTGCGGCGTCCAAAATGATACTCGTTGATTCGTCTACTGGAGCTTCGTCATCCAGGTCCGTATCCAGAGACTCCATGGCTCGCATTAACTCACTATCCATAGGTGGATCATCATCCATTGGGTCTAAGTCATCCTCATCATCGACTGCATTAGGACCTTTGTAATAATTCTGCTCGTACCATGTTTCAAATTCTGTGAGATTCATGACTTCTTCGGTCAAATTGGTTTCCTGCAACAGAATACTTCTAACATGGTTCAATCGAAAATAGATGCCATCACTCCAGTTGCAATTTTCCAACCAACATCGTTGGATCTCGTCATCATCCTGCCAAATTCGTCGATCTTGTGCCCTTTCCTGAATCTTTCGTTCCAAGTAATTTTTCAATTCATTCTGATCAATTGAGATATGCCGGTCTTTCTCGATATGCTGTAAGATTATGTCAATTCGCAAATCGCCGACAACGCTCAGTAAAGCAGTCTCGTAAATCGCTGATGGTTTTTTGGCATAGCGCTCTTTATTAATTGTTTCATCCGACCAGCCATAGCCTCTAAGAGTCCGTGTTGTTGCTAGTTCAATCATTGATAATGGCGGCATAAATGTATTTTGCTGAAAGAAAGAAGTCAACATTAGTTCATTAAGAGTCTGGTCTCGCTTCTTTTCAAACAGTTGTTTAGCTTTCACGCGAACCTGGGCACGAAAATTGTCGTCCTGTCGACTCTTTACTTCAAGAAACTGTAAGAAATCCGCATTCAACTCACCTGATATTGGTCGTTGAACATCAAGAATTAAGATTCTGAATTCATTTTCAACGGAGGGCCGATTGCTCTCATCTTCAGATAGCTCTCCCTTGATCAATCGGGAAACTTCCTGATCTCGGTCAAAACTGAAATAGTCATCTTTAGATTTACCAAGGCAAGCATTTTTAACGACCTGCAAACCATCATCTTCCTCGGCGATAATCAAATCAAGTTTTTGCGGATTATTCCACTTTGACTCACCATTGACCAAAGAATCAACAGTAATGCTCACCCAATCACCACTTTGCACCGGAGTATCAGTCGGCTCGTATGCCTGTTCACTGCGCTGCCATCGCTCGATGATGGTGTCAATATCAGCTTCCGTAAATTCCAGGACCGGCATGACAAAGGAATCGTCATAAAAATTGGAGATGTCTATGGGTGGAATTTCTTCGTAGCGGATAGTTGATTCGTATTTCCCATTTTCTTCATTTTTCCGGTAACTAGCAACGAGGGGACGAGAAAGCGGTTTAATCGCTTCAGTGTTCACCAATTCGGTGATGCGCTTTTCCGACAATTTCAATATGGAATCATTGATTAAATCATCTTTGAATTTGCGTTGAATCACAGTCAAAGGCGTCTTACCTTTGCGGAACCCGGGCAAGGACAGTGATTTTGCCATATCCCTGGCCATCTTGTTCATTTCAAATCCCACTTCCTCGCTAGGAATATAAAGCACCAACGTACGATTTGAATCGGAAGTCCCTGTGGCAAACACATCTTGCAAACCTTCCAAACCTATCGTGTTTTTCACTTCCTCCATGCACTCCTCCTCACTATAATTTTAAAAATAGTCTTCATTTACCACTGCTCTTATACAGTGGCAAGAATCAATTCACCAAAACAACGGCCAACCAAAGATTGGAGACATTTCCACGGCAGACACTTCACCATTGGGTCGGGAAAACAATGCGACGCTATTATGGTAATATTAGACAAGTTCATCAATTCGTATCATGCAAATTGGCACACCAACCCCATCCCGTCATGCAAATTACCATGTGCCATCCGTCAGGTGCTGGTGCGAAAGGGGAGACTCGAACTCCCACGGGTTACCCCACTGGCACCTAAAACCAGCGCGTCTGCCAATTCCGCCACTTTCGCGTCAGCCAGTTGAACTCTAAGTTCGACAACATGCTTAATTACGAAATATCTCTACCCAATCAACTGACTGAAATAATTTTTCGCTTATCAATTCCAAAAAAGTAAAATTATATGCCTCTGCAGTTACCCGCATCTTTCTATGATTATAAAATTATCAGATGAAACTCAGCCAATTTTCTACCTTGACTTTCGACTGCTACGGCACCCTGATTGACTGGGAAACCGGGATATATCAGGCTTTGCAGCCACTATTTGACCGGAGTGGACGAACCTTTAATCAAACTGCCGCCATGCAAGCGTTTCGCCGCGCAGAAAGTCCGGTCCAGCAACGGCAACCTAATTTGCGTTACGATACTCTACTGGCCGCCGTGCACCAGGAAATCGCTGACCAGTTGGATGTGTCGGCAGATGCATCAATGCACCAGGACTTTGCCCAATCTATAGCCGACTGGCCACCCTTCCCCGATACAGTACCTGCTCTTCTGTATCTTAAGCAGTACTATCAACTCGTTATTCTATCCAATGTGCACAACGCCGGCTTTGCACAAAGCAACCGTCTCCTTGAAGTCGAATTTGATCTGATCTGTACGGCTGAAGATATCGGCTCATACAAACCCTCGCATACCAATTTCCATGTCCTATTATCCAAACTAGCAGAGCAGGGTATTGCAAAACGTGACATACTGCATACCGCACAAAGTCTCTATCACGACATGGTGCCAGCTACCGAACTTGGTTTCAATACCTGCTGGATTGATCGACATGCGGGGCAGACTGAAAGTAGTGCAACACCACCGGTCAACCAGGAAGTCAGCGTAGACTGGCGATTCACCTCACTCGCGGAGATGGTTTCCGCACACCAGAGTGAACTCTAAGTCGGCTGAAATGTTAATGATGGATATAACTACCACAATCGCCTGAAAGATGGCACATTAATCATAACCAAACTCAATGGGAACATAATCTCAGACTTTAACACCAATCACGAACAGGAGTAAGGAGTTTAACCCTGGACTCCTCCATAGTGATCTAATAGAGTTTTGATTTCTCCTCTTCTAGTATTGAGTTCTGCCTGAAGTCTCTCAATTTCAGACTCTACCTTGATCAGTCTAGCCATATCCTTCGAGTTAGGTTTGGGAATTACTACATCCAATATCTGCTGTTCGGTAAATGTTTCTCGGCCAACTAAATCAGTGGGAATGAGTTGGCGCGGAAATTCCCTACGTAAAGCTTGGAACAAATACTGGGTTGGTATAACTTCACTCCTAATTTCTGCCACAACCTGGGACGTACAGACATAGTGTCGGTCAGCAATGGCAAACAACCCGTTCCCACTATTCGTATGCAGTGTTGCAATAATTAGGTCTCCGGGTTCAGCGATTATCTTGTTTTTTCCTTTTATATTTTTCCCCAATCGAAAGTTTCCCCTAATTTTTACCGTATTGCTCTGACTGTTTAGACCGGGTTCAGCATACTCTCCTTCTGGGTCAAGAGTGGAAGGCTGATACTTAATATTCAATAACTCCCCCAGCCGCCAAAAGTTACCGGCTTTATTTGTTATTTGACCAAAATCAATAAAGCTATCTCCTTTTCCAGAATAGTTGATTTGTATAGATTTGGAAAATTCTTCCAGTCTATTGTCAGCGGCTAGTTCTAGCAAGTCAGGGATGTCATTCTCGGGAACAGGTTCTCTATTTTTGTCTTGAGACATGCCATCGTTTTCGACATGTATAAATGTAAATTCTCTAGTACAAGTTTGATGCATTTCCTCAATGATAAGAATAGCAGCCTGTGCAGTCGTATACGAAATAAATGTCTTCGCTGGTAATCGAATACAAACTCGAATACGCCCCTTGTGAGCAATATATCTTCGAAGGTCACGATATTTTTCTGCATGGCATAAAGTCAACGGTAAGATTATTGCTGCCCCCCCCCCCCCGAACAGATTCTAAACATTTGATTACACACAGTTCATTCCAATCTGGATTCTTTAAATCACTACTCTGTATGAACTCTGTGAGTTTACGAATATCTTTCTGTACTTTTAGATTGAAAGGAATATTTGTGATCAACTTGTGGTATTTTCTTTTCTCCAAATTATTGAAACTGTTTTTCCGTTGGATATTGCTCTGACCATCACCAAGAAGGATCATATTCATTTTGGCTAAAGCAGATGCTCCCCCACTAATATCAGTTCCATAAAGAGAATCGAGTTTCAGTTGATTCACTTTTATTTCAAATGCATCTTCGTTCTTATCTAATTCCATTCTTACTTGAGTGTAGCAGGAGATCAACATCCCACCAGTCCCACAAAATGGGTCAATAATCTTATCTCCCAATTTGGGTGACAAGAGCGTAACCATCATGGAAGTAATGTGACGAGGAGTGAAATATTGACCTAACACACTTTTGTTCCCCGCACTATATGTCGATAAAAAGTACTCGAACGCCTGTCCTTTCACATCTATTTCTGTGCCAGAAAAATCAATATCTTTTATCTTACTAACCATCTCTTCCAAAGTGACAGGATTTGCAATTTGTGAGACAGCAAATATATCTCCATAATCTTTTTTACATTCTTGTAACAGATCTTGATATTGATCAAGCAGTTGTTGACCAAATGTCCTTGTAATACTGTCCCAATAGTGGCTTGCACAGTTATTTCTCCTCTCATTCATGATTTTGAAAAAAAGCAAAATACAGAACTCTCTTAATTGGTCGATTCCCGCATCAATTCCATCTGTTCGCATGGCGTTAGCTGCGCTATTGAAAATTTCAATTAGTTTTTTTACGCTGTTAATAGTTTTTCCGGATTGAATTGAGGGTGAGGATACAAGACTCTTCATAAGTTCCCACGACGGAATAAAGTCAACCGGTGAGTTGTTGCATGTCAAGTTAGTTCCATTCGCATGTCTTGATCGTACTTGGTATCCATCCGAAGCAAACACCAACATTTCTGGCTTGTCATTCTCACAAGCTTTACGAGCATAATCAGTTGCTTGGTCAAGGGCCAAAGCTAGATTTAAACCACCAAATTTTTTTGCTTCAAGAAATGCAATTGGTCTTGAGGACTCTGGCGGATAAAAGTGATAATCAGGCCGCTTGCCAGATTTTTGTAACCTTTCCCGCATGACCGGATCAAGTACATGACCTTCTAACCCGACAAATGGTTTACTCTGATGGTACTCTCGTATGCTGAAGCCGGCGAATTCAATCATGTTATCAATTCGAGTTCGTGCAAATGCTTCGTTTCCTTCCAATTTTAGCTATCCTATTTTTGTACAAACATTTTAGTGTTCAGCAAATTGACATTTTTTGATTCACCATTGAAGCCAAAAAGACATTTACCATCATTTGGTCAAGGATGATATTTTCTAATGACACTGGAATTAACAGTAAATCAGACAATTATTTTAAGTGTGAATCAATCGATGGCATGGAATGGAATTACACACAGCAGTAATCGTTAACAAACATACTGAATTTTGAAGCTATTAAGCAGAAAAATTGAATGGGTCCCAACTAACTACTTTCCATTACCTGCCGATGTCAATCATCTCCCTAGTAAATGGCAAATCTGATTCAGACTCAACTTCTCCCAGTTGGCGCGCCCACAAGTGACCGGAGTAGATGGCCGCTGCAATGGTGCCGGGTGCAACACAGTCGCCAATTCGCTCTACCGTCTTAATTCCTGATTCCTTCAATCGAGCCCTACTGTCAACACACGTCTGGTACAGGCTGTCATTGGGCGATCGCGCGGTGACCATAATGGCCTGGTCACATTCAAGTATCATCTGCTGCGCTGAATAGCCGCAGTTAAATTGCACTTCATAGTTATCAATCTGATCAATTTCCCATTGCACTTTCACCGTAACTCCCAACTTGGCTAAGCGCTGCTGAATCGCGCGCTGCTCCAATGTGTAATGCGTCCAGTGTGACACATCGGCCGCTGGCGTGACCAGCGTAACCTCGGCACCCATGGCGCGTGCCTGCTCCGCGATCACGCCACCCATATAAAAATGATCATCATCGTAAATGACCACCCGATTGCTCATTTCAAGTCCATTCATCACATGGTCGGGTGAATACACCCAAGATTGCTCTGCTCCTGGTACCGGAAGATAGCGTTGTCGCCCAAACCCATCAGTTCGCCAATGTGACCCGGTGGCAATAACCACCCGCTCTGCACCAAACTCAACAATGTTCTCTAGATCCAGGGAGCTCAGCGGATAAGTTGCAACATTTGATAGTTGATCCAACTGTTGCATGCGGTAGTCGCGTACCCGACGCCAGGCTGACAAACCAGGTAATGCACTTTCAGCATTGACGCGCCCACCAAATTCGGATTTTGCGTCGACAATGGTGACCGAATGACCTCGTCGGCCTAAGGTGACCGCACACTCCAAACCGGCCGGTCCACCGCCGACAATCAGAATCGACTCCCGTGACTGAGTCGGAGCGATGATTTCCGGATGCCAACGGCGGCGCCATTCCTCACCCACCGTCGGATTCTGCGTACAACGGATGGGAGTCGTGGTGAAATCTCCAGAAACACAGATGTTGCAGCCAATGCACTCGCGAATATCATTGATGCGTCCTTCTTCAATCTTTTTCGGTAAGAATGGGTCAGCAATCGACGGGCGGGCAGCACCAATCAGATCCAGCACACCTCGGTTGATTTGTGAGACCATGGTATCCGGTGACGTAAAGCGACCTACACCAACCACCGGTTTGGTGGTAACCTCCTTGACCCGCCGCACATAAGGCTCCTGAAAACCTTCCGGTTGAAATCTGGAGGTGGCTGAGTCATGATCCCAATCACTGACGTTCACATCCCACAGGTCTGGTAGTTCCGCCAGCATACTAACGACTTCAATGCCTTCTTCGTCGCATTCCAGGCCAGCTTCACCCATCATCTCATCCATCATCCAGCGCACCGCAATGGCACACGTGTCTCCTACTGCTTCCTTAGTATCAATGATCAGTTCTTTGAGAAAGCGGACTCGATTTTCCAATGAACCGCCATACTCATCAGTTCGTTGATTGAAGCGACGTGAGAGAAATTGAGCTGGCACCGTCAGCAAGTGTGCGGCGTAAACATAAACAATGTCAAATCCCGCCGACTGCGCGCGCAGTGCCGCCTGACGATATACCTGCCGCAACTCGCGAATATCCCGACGCGTCATGGCCCGGGCTGAAACCGGATCGTACCCCGGATGCGGGCCACCCGAAACACCGATCGGTATGGATCGGGTAAAGTGATTGGGGGCCTGCCGACCACAGTGCGCCAATTCAATCGCGGCGAGTGAGCCATGAGCATGTACCGCTTCTACCATCAGCGCATGCTGGGCAATGTCATCGTCATCCCAGAGGCGCTGTTCAATGTACGGTGACACATCCGAAGTATGGTGGATATCACATTCTTCGGTCGACACCACCGCCCAACCTCCCTCAGCTTTGACACCGCGCATGGCCGCCGCCGTTTGTGGGCGAGCATAACCCATACCACAACAATGCGGCACTTGATAAAAGCGATTGCGCGCGGTGACCGGCCCCAACTGTACCGGCTCGAACAGAATATCGTAGCGGGAGTCGCGCGTCATATCACATAAAATTTGCGCAGTGACGATTCACTGTCGCAGGTTTAACCACGCCAAATGCCTTCGCGAGTCAAATCGTCTATGGTCGCTTCAATGCCCTCACGAAGAATGGCAACCACTTCGTCTACATCGTCTCGACTAAGTATCAGCGGTGGTGAGAGCACATTGAGATGTGCAATCGGCCGCACAATCAACCCTTTCTTCTGACAGTGTGCGGCAATCCGATCACCAATTGCGACATCAGCGGCGAACAGTTCTTTGGTCTGCTGATTGAGTACATTTTCGACGCACATCATAAAACACCGGCCGCGCACATCACCGACAATCGGTAATTCGCGTAATGAATTCAACTGTTGTTCGAAATAAGATCCGACGTCCTGAACATGATCACAAATACCTTCACGTTCAATAATCTCAATATTCTTCAGCCCTGCCCGGCAGCAGACTGGGTGCCCCGAATAAGTAAATCCGTGGGTAAACAATGATCCATCGTCAGTAGGCTGACTAATAACTTCGTAAATTTCATCCGATAACATAGTCGCTGACAGTGGTAGGTAACCGGATGATATACCTTTGGCGACCGTAATGATGTCAGGTTGAATGCCAAATACGGGCTCCGAACTCAACATGTGACCGATTCGCCCAAACCCGGTTACCACCTCGTCAGAGATATACTGAACTCCATATTTTCGACACACTTCCAACGTGCGTCGATGATAGCCAGTCGGTGGCACAATGACACCGCCGGCACCCATAATCGGTTCGGCAATGAATGCTGCGACGTTGTCTTCACCCAGTTGCAGAATTTCCTGCTCCAACTCCTCGACTAGGAAATCACAAAATTCGGCATCTGACATATTGTCCGGTTTCCGATATGGGTTTGGACAAGAAACATAGGACACCAAGTCTGGCGCTAGATCGAAACCAGAGTGATCTTCCTTCACGCCAGTCAACGTCATAGCAAGATAGGTACTGCCGTGATAAGCATCGACGCGGGAGATGATTTTTTTCTTAGATTTTTTACCTAATCGATTGAAGTAATAGTGAATAATCCGAATTGCAGTATCGTTAGACTGGGAACCGCCGGTACCATAGAAGACATGATTCAGATTGTCCGGGGATAGTTCAGCCAGTTTCGCCGCCAATTCAGCAGATGGTGGCGTGGTCAGATGATTGAACGACGAATAGTACGGAATGGCCCGCACCTGGTCAGCAATCGCCTCAGCCATTTCACTCCGGCCGTAGCCAATGTTGACGCACCAAAGTCCGCCGATCCCATCAATGTATCGATTACCATCAGTGTCAAAAACATAAGCGCCATCGGCCTCTGCCAGGACTAGCGAGCCTTCGGTATGAAAAACTCGAAAATCAGTCCACGGATGAATGTAATGATCAACGTCTTTTTGCCAGAGATCCTGGGTATCGTATTTGTGTTTGAGTGCCATATACGGTCTCTACCTCCCTCAAATTTTATGATTCGCTAAGCGCACCGTTTTGATCAGCAACCACGGCAATAACTTCGATTTCCATGACCCATTCCGGTCTTGCCAATCCTTGGACGATGAGTCCGGTCGACACTGGAAAAACGCCTTTCAGCCATTTGCCAATCTCTCGATAGACCGCCTCACGGTATGCTCGATCAGTAATGTAAACGGTGATCTTGCAGATGTCTTCTAGTTTTGATCCCGCTTCCTGAAGCAGCTGCTGGACATTTTTCATGGCCTGGTTCGCCTGCGCGGCCGGGTCGCCTACACCAATGACGTTCCCTTCGAAGTCGCTACCGACCTGCCCTCTGACAAAAATCAAGTTGCCGGCGCGGACCACCTGACATAGATCATTATCTAGAGCCTGTTCCTGATAGGTGTCTTTCGTGTTGAATTTTCTCATCCTGATATGTTCAGTCATGGTTTTTCTGACCTGCTAATCAATGGTAATGTGCTCAGACAGTCCGGCCACTTTCTTGACGAATTCCAGACTATCAGAAAAATCGTGATTCATATAAACCGCGTTCAGATGTGCAAAAGGTGGTGACTGTGCAAACAACTGAAACGTAAGTTTGTGTCCGGCATATTCTGAATTGACTAAATCGCGGGCCAGTGCCAACAACTTACGGCGGTCCTCGTGCTGCCATTCGTCGTTAATCGAATAGTACTTTTCCAACCAGCCGCTCACCTCCGGTGACTTGAAACTGCTAGCGTCTGGAGTCAGACAGATCTGGCCACCACACAGTTCACGAGTGAGGTGCATCATGTGCGGCAGCTGGGAACAGGCTAGCACGCGTCCGGTGTAAAGCAGTGATTGATTAGGCATCAGTAGACCTTTAGGACTGATCTGCGCGTCGGCAATAGCCGCTGTCAGATGAGCATTGATGCCTTCTCGATAACATACCAGCTGTGCGATCTTTTCCCGTACCGCCTGCTGCTGATTCAAACCAGTCTGTCGCACGTTCAACAGTGCCGTACCAATCAACATATCCGCCATTTTCTGAATTCTCTGTACAAAGGCGAACGCACTATAGCGGTGCAGTGTGGCACGAATGAATGTAGCCGCACGAGTGTGTTGGTAGAACAGAACATTTTCCCAAGGAATCAGGACATTGTCAAAGATCATCATTGTGTCAATTTCGTCGAATCGGTTGGCGAGCGGATAATCTGCCAAAGATCCTTTGCCGGCAAACCCGGTTCGACAGATATGAATCAGACCTTCCGCGTTCATCGGTACGATGGCACCGAGCGCATAATCTGACAGCTTCTGATCCCCCCAGTTGGCAATGGTAGGTTTAACAAATGCCTGATCGGCATAGGCGGAAGCCGTTTCATACTTGGCCCCGCGTACAATAATTCCAGCATCGGTTTCTTTAACCGCATGCAGCAGCATGTCCGGGTCTTGATCCTGTGGCCGTTTCGAGCGGTCACCTTTGGGATCGGTGTTGGCCGATACATGAAACACATCCTTTTCGATCACATAATCGATGTGATTCTTAATATTTTCAGCGAACTGCGGATCAATTTCCGACAGTACATCGCTACCATCATAGAGTGACCACATTTCACCGACGGTTTCATCACCAACGCGGGTAACCACGCCGCCAATTTCATTCATTACCGCATCTACGCCGCGGCGACGTTTATGCCAGTCTTCGCGCACCAGTGGCATCTTGAGAAGTTCGGCAAAACGTTCGCCTCGGTCATTAGTGTAAGACAGAAGATCCTGATGTGCTTCTTCATGTGTCATATCGAACATCTTAGCACGAATATCAACCAGTGGTTTGAACGCCGGATGATTTGCGACATTATCAACGCGCTGTCCTTCCATCCATACGACGCGCCCATCATCCAATGACTCTCGGTACTGCTGTCCCGTTCGCAACATAACTTCTTTACCTCTGTTTAGTTAACCATTTATACTGGCTTTATGACTTTGTCCTAGCGATTAAAATATAAACAACCCAATTGACCGATACAATGCATACGGTAACGTCTCGGTACGTCATAGAGCGCTGATTATAGTGTGTGCCAATAGAGTTATCTATCTGAGAAATTGAACTTAGAATTAACCATGCAAATCGCGAAGAACGTTACATGGACTGCATTTGTGTTGTTTAGTGATTCAATCCACAGATGTCATCGCCGCGACACTTGAATTGGGTATTTTATCCAGTCAGCACAATATTTCATCTAGTATTGGCTGCGGCGCCAGGGCTTTTCAAAAGTCGTAAACACTTATTTTATTGTGATGGCGTCTTATTTTTGTCAAACAACTTTTTTACGCGCGAGGTTGACGCAATAACACGTTAGCCGCACTGGACTTTCAATACTCATTTTGCTATATTCAGAGATCCTGACCTAAAAGCCCACTGCGATGCATGATAGGTCTGAGCAACAGTCATTATATCAACCGGTTATCACCATTTCGCCCTTCATTCATCGGTGCGGAGTGTCCCATATAGGGTTGACACAAAAAACCGCCCGTCGCGGTCGGTGCCGGGTTGCTTTTCGGCCGGCTCGGCCCGCCTCCTGAAGCCGGTGCTGCACGGACTGATGACGGTTCTGCAGGGGGCCGTCACCGTGGGGAGATGACGCCGGGGCACTCCCGGTGACCGTCTTCATTCAGCCGCCGAAAACACCTTCGAAACAGAAAAAAACTGACCCGGTGCCTTGCGTTGTGTGTATAATTAGGATATGACTTATATATGCAAATAAACCCCGGAGATTAAGCACCGATGACCAGTATCTACAATCCGCGCACCGCCCCGGAACTGGACCTGACGCCGGGCGAGGCAACGCCCATCACCGGCGTCCTCACCTGGACCACCGATGGCGAGACGGTCACCTATTTTGCCCAGCTGGAGTTCATCACCCAGCATCGGCACGGTGATACCAACGCCATGAAAAAGCAGGCCGCCCGGTTTTATCATTGCAACCACGTGAGCATCCGGGATCTGGCGGCTTCCCTGCCGCTGTCGCGTTCGACCATCGTGCGCGCGATCCGGCAGTGGCAGGAGCAGGGCGAGGAGAGTTTCGATACCCCTCGCACCAGTGCCGGACGCGGTCGTTCGGTGGTCACTGCGGCACAGGCCGAACAGGCGACCGCACTGCTGGCCCAAGGACTCAGCGGGCGCCAATGTGCGGCCGAACTGGGTATCGCCACCAGTACGTTCAATGACAATCTAAGGGCCGGCGTGATCCCACTACCGACCGATGATCCGCCCCCGGTCAGTGAACCGTCGGCCCGGTCGCAGGCCGACCGACAGCCGGCCGCCGGGCGGGCCTGCCATGATTCGGAACGCCGCCAGCTGGCGGCCGTCGGCCTGCTGGACGCGGCGGTGCCACGTTTTGACGAACCGGCCCGGGCGGTGACCCACGGCGGCGTACTCACGGCACTGCCCATGCTGCTCAAAGAAGGACTGCTGTCGGCCACTCACGGCCTGTTCAAACTGCCGGCCGGCTTTTATGGCCTGTCCACCATCCTGCTGCTGCTCGCGTTCCTCACCCTGACCCGGACCCGCAGCTTTGAAGCCCTGCGCCACCAGTCCCCCGGCGAGTGGGGGCGACTGCTCGGCCTGGACCGCTGCCCCGAAGTCAAGACCCTGCGGAGCAAGATCAAGGCACTGTGTGCCGCCCCCGAGACCCTCCAGCAGTGGCATGACCGCCTCGCCCGGCAATGGTTCGCCGGGGTCGCCGATGAATGGCTGACGGTGGCGGTCGACGGTCATGTGAAAGTCTACAGTGGCCGCCGCGGACGGCTGCCCAAACACTTCGTCTCGCGCCAGAAAGTCTGTCTGCCGGCCAGCGTCAGCTACTGGGTCAACGCCTTGAACGGCTCGCCGCTGATCTGCATCCATAAGGAACTGGACCCCAAACTGGTGCAGGTGCTCGAACATGACGTATTGCCGGCCCTGCACCGCCTGGGCGTGGTGCCGACCACCGGCGACCGCCACTCACCGCCGGCGGCCACCCTGGTGTTCGACCGCGAAGGCTGGAGTCCCGACCTGTTCGCCCGCCTCGCCACCCAGGGCGTGGCCTGCATCACCTGGCATAAGAACCACCAGGGTGCCGACTGGCCGGTGACCGACTTCAAACCCGGTGCCGTACCTCTGTACGGACCGGTGCACACCACCACGCACACCATCCTGCTGGCCGAAAAACCACAGCGCCTGCGCAACGGCCTGCCGGTGCGACAGCTGCGCCGGCTGATGCCCGATGGTCGCCAGATGCCGCTCATCACCACGCATCCGAGCCTGCCGGCCACCCAGGTCGCCGGGGCCATGATGTCGCGCTGGAATCAGGAAAATTACTTCAAATACATGAAACAGCACTTCCAGCTCGACACCCTGACCGAACACACCCTGGCCCCGGTCCATCCCGACCAGCTGGTGGTCGACCCCGGCTATCGCGACCTGCAGCGCACCATCGACCGCCAGCGTAAACTGCTCCACCGCCGCCAGGTGCAGGCCGCCCGGCGACCGACCGACACCCTGACCGCCGAACTCCAGCACCTGCAGACCACGCTCGACCAGCTCCTTGAGCAGCGCCGCAGCCGCCCGCGCAAAGTCCGCGTCGGCGACCTGCCGGTCGACCAGCAGCCCCAGGCCCTGCCCTGGCCGACCCGCCTGTTTCTGGACACCATCCGCAGCCTGTGTTATCGGGCCGAAACCGCCATGATGAACGGCCTGACCGCCGACGGACCACCGCGTGGCGACGAACGCACCCGTCTGGCCGCCCTCATGCAGACCGATGCCAACCTCATCCCCGAGCCACACCACCGGCAGCTGCGGGTGCAGCTCCTCGGCCTCGGCAGCCACGGCGTTGATGAGTCGTTCCAGCCCCTGCTCGAGGCCCTCAATCGTACCGCCACCGTCTATCCGGGCACCGACTGGCGGATGGTTTATGAACTGTTACGCTGACGCACCGCCACGCCTCAGGCCACCACCAATGCGGCCTCGACCGCAGCACCGAATCAGTATAAAATGAGGCACCGAAAAGTAAAAAAACAGGTCAGAATTATTGGTTAAGGTCAAGATCTCTGATATTAGGTGGCATCATGGTGTTGACAGTGAATTGTGGTGTGGTTTGATTTGAAAGCCGTGGAAGTCCGCCTGGTGTCGACCGTCGACGAGCGGCGGCGCTGGGACGCACTGGTGGCGGGTCATCATTACCTGCCCTATTACCGCCTGTTCGGCAAGGCCTTGCGCCATGTGGCCGTGCATGGCGAGACCTGGCTGGCCCTGGTGGGCTGGCAGGCCGGGGCGTTCAAGGTGGGGGTGCGCGACCGCTGGATCGGCTGGTCGCGCCGGCAACAGTTCGCGCGTCTGCACCTGATTGCTAACAATACTCGCTATGTGTTGCTGCAAGCCGAGCCACCGAAGAACCTGGCATCGCGGGTGCTGGCCCTGAGCCTGCGCCGGCTGTCTGCTGACATGCTGGCGGTGCACGGCTACCCGGTGTGGCTGGCAGAGACGTTCGTGGATCCGGCACGCTTCGCCGGCACCTGCTACCGGGCGGCCAACTGGCGGCATCTGGGCACCACGCGCGGCTTTGCCCGCCGGTCGGGCACCGCGGCAACCTGGCACTATCATGGCCAACCGAAGGAGGTTTTTGTGTTTTCACTTACGGATCATGTACAAGATCAACTCTGTGGCGAGACCGTGCCGGACAACGGCCAAGTCCAGCCACAGCACACTGAAACGGCCACCGTCACGGCGCTGCAGACCCTGCATGACCACTTGACCGGCATGACCGACTTTCGCAAACCGCGCGGGCAGCGCTACAGCTTGGCCTGTGTGTTCACGCTGATCATCGCCGCCCGCCTGAGCGGGGTGCGCGGGGTCAGTGCCTTCGCCCAGTATGCCGAGTTGCTGTCGCCCGAGCAGCTGCGGGCGGGCGGCGCGTTCTGGAGTCCTTCCAAGCAACGCTACACGGTCCCGGCCACCAGCACCTTTCACTGGTTCCTGTCCAACTTGCCCGCCGAGTCCCTGGATGCGGTGGTCTATGACTGGTTACAGTCGCAAAGCGATGGTCAGGCGGCCTTGGCAGTGGATGGCAAAACCATCCGCAACGCCAGCCGGCAACGTGCCCCGGACAAGCAGATCATGGTGGCCGCCATGGAGCATGGCAGCGGACTGGTGCTGGCCCAGAACCAGGTGGGGCCGGACACCAATGAAATCACTGCGGTGCGCGAACTGGTCGCACAGCTGGACGTGCAGGCGCGCGTGGTGACCATGGATGCCATGCACACCCAAGTGGAGACCGCCCGGCTGTTGCGACAGCACGGAGCTGACTATGTCATGACCGCCGTCAAGAACAACCAGCGCACCGTGCGCGACGACTTGGCGAGCATCAACTGGTGTGCAGCGGAACACTTCAGCACCGGCCCGCAGAAGGCCCATGGTCGCCTGGAAGAGCGCCACTGCTACCTGCTGGACATCAGTGGCACCGAGTGGGACGGCTATTGCCAACTGCCCGGTCGCCGCCAGGCGTTTTGCATCACGCGCCACCGCGAGGTGCTGCGCACCGGCAAAGCCACCACGGTGGTGGCCTTCGGGCTGACGTCGCTGACTCGCCAGCAGGCCGGCGCCGAGCAGGTCGCACACTTGGTGCGCGGCCACTGGGAGATTGAAAATCGACTGCATTATCCTAGGGATTACTCCTTCGATGAGGATCGCTGTCGGGTGCGCGTGGGCAACCTGCCAAGAAACCTGGCCACCCTCAGCAATCTGGCCATCTCCATCATCCGCCTAGATGGTCGGTTCGACCATATTCCCACCGCCCAACGCCACTTCCAAGCCCGTTCCCAAGAAGCGCTGGACCTGATCCTCAACCACATCAAGCCCAACTGAGCGCCGCCGGCCGACCTGGGGTAACGCACCCACCGGGTGCGAAGGGACGGCTGTGGCCCGCAACCGCTGAAACCGGCAGTTGACCACCGCCGGCCTCTTCACCATGCCGCCGACCGCCAGATCCGAGGCCCTGAAAACCCTCGCACCTGCCCATCACGGCGCCCGGGCTCCAAACAACTGCTTGAAAACCGGAGCCCAACTGCCGGTCAATCTATCTCGCAAGATCTGGCGCTATACTTTTCCATGACTTTTGAATATACCTGGCTGCGGCGCTAGGTGGATAAATCTCAGTCACCGAAAGAGCTATTGACATCATATGCCGCCGAGGGGACATCACTATCCATCATTAGAGCGGCGATTGATACTGTCATGACCGTTCCAACTTCCCTCTAAGTGGCGACCGGCTACTAAACTGAATTGAACTAAAAAGAAATGTCAATGCATGGATGAAACTCATCCGTCAATGACTAAATGGAGACTTTGGTACCGCTGAGAAATAACCCGTAATGGAGATCATCTTGAATCAGGTAAAATCACACGTATGGACCAACGACCATTTCCAAAACCACCGCCAGCGAACCCCCTGCCACTCGAATCTTGGCTGAGACGTGTAGACCGTGCTGAATCAGGACGCGAAGCTTTCTTTCGGGGCCGTGATGCCGAGTATGAAGTTTTCCGTTCCGCATTAACCAGTTTCAGCGAAGGAACGCTGGGTGGCGGCACGATGGTTTTTCAAGGTGCTCCGGGGGCCGGAAAATCAGCACTGATGCAGGAATGTATGACTGCCGTTCGGCTACATTCGACACCCGAAGCGCCTTGGGTGGCTGTGTCCATCTACCCTGACTCCCTAGAATTTCCTGCCGCGGTCATCGGTGCCATGGTTGATGCGGTCAATGTGGAAAGTGAACGCCTGAGAGACGTGAATTCCGCTACGGTTGTTGACAAGACTTTGGATAAATGTCTCCAGTTGAGTAAAAAACTATATTGGAAAATGTCGAAGCGCGGCGATGGCGCGTTCGGACTGTCGGTAGGTGGACGCAGGAACGCGGATAATTCGACTTGGCGCGTTTTTCGAAACGCGGCACCGCTGTTGCGAAAGTTTCACATCATCGTCTGCGTCGACGAGGCTCAGAACATCCCGATTTTGCGCGCGACTCGCAACGTTCTTGATAGTCTGCATCGGGCTTGTGATGGCATTCCTCTGGTGGCGGCTTTTTTCGGACTCAGTGACACCTATGACGTACTACGCCGATGCGGTCTATCAAGACTCGCTGATGAGCGAGTGGTGGATCTTGAACCTCTTCCACATCATGATGCAGTCGGTGCCATTCAGAGCGTGTTCGACACCTATCAATTCACCGGGACACCGGAAGACCGTACTGCATGGGTGAAGAGTCTGGCTGAACTATCCCAAGGCTGGCCACAACACATTAATCGGGTGGCTGTGGCTGCAGCGCGTGTGATTCATAGTAATGGGGACCGAATTGAGAGCGCTCTGCTGGAACAGGCACTGGAACGAGGTAAAGAACGAAAAGACAACTACTACGCTGCCCGGCTTGCCGCCGGGTCCAATCGAGCGTGGGTATACAAGGAACTGGCGCTGGCAGCCGCGGAAAGAGGCGGCGCTTTGTCTTACGATCTAATTGCTTCACTGACCGAAGGTGCGCGCGACAGGATGGGAGAAACGCCGGCTGAATTCCTGAACAATGCCCTGCACGTCGGCCTGTTGGCTCCTGTCGTTGGTATACCTGATCACTATAGAATTCCGAT
The DNA here is from genome assembly GCA_965116205.1 of Arenicellales bacterium. Lineage (GTDB taxonomy): Bacteria > Pseudomonadota > Gammaproteobacteria > Arenicellales > JAJDZL01 > JAJDZL01. The sequence continues at coordinate 2,915,355 of OZ220493.1, forward strand.
TCCCTCCTTCGGAGAATATCTGAAGGCGTTGCCGGTCACACCAAGATGAGACAATTTCTCCAACTGTTGCAAGGATTGAAAAGAGTTTCTTGATGGCCCTTTTGTCGAACCGATTCGCGATGGTCTGCATCAGCAAGTTGTACGAGGCCAAATGCCCCTTTTTTGACAACAGCAGAGGAGACCGGGTAAAAAAAGGCCGCCATTGCTGGCGGCCACATCGTAGGAGGATAAAGCTACTAGATCAAATCATCCCTCAGGCTGCCATCTGATTGTCATTATCTACCAACCTGATTTGAGCATCATTCGACCGCGCATCGCGGTGAACGCCTTGGGTCTCGCCAACATTCGTGCGGTTGGTCAATTTTGCGTTGACTACCCGACGAATATCGTATCTGGGTATGCCGATGTCTTCAAGCTGCGCATCAGTCAACCCCTGTAGTTCGCGAATGGTATGGCGGCGGACGTTCGCCTGTTTGAATTTCATCAGAAATTCACCAATCACATTGCCAACTGTGATATATCTTTTCGCCCGTCTGTAAGGACGAATATCAATGGCACTGTTAGTTTTACGTGGTATCATTTTATTACCTGCAAATCACTAGCTAATATTACTCAGTCAAATCAAAAATAATTTTACGTCCCGGTCATCAACCGACCAGGTTCACGATAACTAAAATCACCACTACTGAACTGATAAAGGCAATTCCAACTCTATCATGAATTTGTCGAAACATATGTGTTTTCCCTCCAATTTTGTTTCGGTAAATAAAACGCCTCGTACCGAGTTGCTTTCGACTAACTGAATCGCTCATGACTCGTCGTTTGACACAATGAATAGAATAGTATCAAATGTAAATTTTTCAATGGATTGATTGTCCTAAAACCATGAAGATTTGTTCATGTATGGTTTTGGCATATTACCACTAATTAATTGTTTTTAATAATTTAAACTTTTTTTATACTCAATTTCATCAATCTTTGGCTACGGACAGCGTGGGGCAATATCAATGATAATGTTCAAGTTTCACAGCAACACCCTCAAAATCCATCATGATGCGCCGCGGGGTGCTGAATTATTTTCCATTTTGTGCAACAAAATGAACTTTCATAGACCGGCTAAATCTGTAAAAGTTTTAATTTTTTACCGACATTTAGGTGCGCGGTGATGGCAGTTGGCACCCTGTACAATAAAATCTGGGACCAGCATTCGGTGCGTCAATTGCGGACTGGCCAACACCAGCTGTTCATCGGTCTGCACTTGATACATGAAGTTACCAGCCCACAGGCTTGCGACATGCTGCGCGAGCGCGGTTTACGCGTGCTGTTTCCCGAACGTACGGTAGCAACGGTCGATCACATCATCCCGACTACCAGTCAAACTCGTCCCTACTCCGACGCCCAAGCCGAAGCCATGGCGCAAGCGCTACAAACCAACACATCGGAGTTCAACATACCGTATTTCGGTGTCGGATCGGCACAACAAGGCATCGTTCATGTCATGGCGCCCGAACTCGGTATGGTGCATCCCGGCATGACTGTGGCTTGCGGTGATTCTCACACCTCAACGCATGGCGCATTTGGTACTCTAGCCTTCGGCATCGGCACCACTCAAGTCGGTGATGTATTGGCAACCCAGTGTCTGAGCATGGATGCACTGAAAGTTAGAAAGATCAAAATCGACGGTCAACTGGGACCCGGTATCTTTGCCAAGGATGTGATCTTACATGTCATTCGCCGTCTGGGCGTCAAAGGTGGTATTGGCCACGCTTATGAATATTGTGGTTCAACCGTCGATGCAATGACCATGGAAGAACGTATGACGATCTGTAACATGTCGATCGAAGGCGGTGCCAGAATAGGTTATGTCAACCCTGATGAAACCACGTATTCATACCTTCAAGGTCGCCTACATGCGCCCACTGACAGTGCCTGGCATCGGGCCATCCAGCACTGGGAAAGTATCCGTTCCGATCCGGATGCCATTTACGACGATAAAGTCCAGATCGATGCTGAGCAGATTGCACCCCAGGTCACCTGGGGTATCAATCCCGGTCAGTGCGTCGGTATCGATGAATCACTACCCCATCCGGAAACCCTCCCGGATGGCGAACGACAGACTGCGGAGCTCGCTTACCGACACATGAAACTACAACCTGGTCAATCCATGAACGGCATGAGAATTGACGTAGTGTTCATTGGCAGTTGTACGAATTCTCGTATTGAAGACTTGCGCGGCGCGGCACGGATCGCTAAAGGTCAAAAAGTACCAGCCCATGTACGGGCGATCGTGGTGCCGGGTTCCAAACAAGTTGCGATGCAATCTGAGCAGGAAGGATTACACGATATTTTCCAAGCAGCCGGCTTCGAATGGCGGGCACCAGGTTGTTCCATGTGCCTAGCCATGAACCCCGACCGACTCGAAGGAGATGAGGTCTGCGCCAGTACTAGTAATCGAAATTTCATCGGTCGACAGGGCAGCCCAACCGGCCGCACGTTGCTGATGTCACCACCGATGGCGGCGGCGGCAGCGATCAATGGCCAGATTACTGACATACGGACCCTGTAAACGTCGAAGCATTCACCATGGCAGATCGCAAAATCACCACCATCACCGGTAAAGCCATCGTCATTCCAGGTGACGACATTGACACCGACCGAATCATTCCGGCCAGATTTCTGAAAGAAATTACCTTCACAAATCTAGGTCGTTATCCATTTTTTGATGAACGATACAATGACGACCGGAGTGAAAAGGAACATCCGTTTAATGATCCAGAAAGTCAAGATGCCAAAATACTATTGGTCAATAAAAATTTCGGTTGTGGTTCCAGTCGGGAACATGCACCACAGGCATTGAAACGGTGGGGCATTGACGCCATAGTGGGTGAATCGTTCGCCGAAATTTTTGCGTCGAATTGCATCACGCTCGGAATCCCTACAGTGTCGGTCTCAAGCGAGGAAATCATGATTTTTCAACAGGCTTGCCTAGCTGATGTTGACCGTCTTTGGACTGTTGATCTCAAAACATCCACGGTATCAAGCACCGATTTCAACATGTCATTCCGGATGCCCGAACATCATCGACATACGCTGATTCAGGGGCTGTGGGACAGCACTTCGCTGTTACTGGAAAACATTGATCAAGTTAAAGAAAAATACGAACATCTACCCTACACTAACAACTATTCAGCATAGTTTCGCCGATGTGGAGCTCAGCGAAATCCCGGGTAAACTCGATACAACCAAATCAGCGCGACACTCGCGCCCAGTGCGCAAGCGGCAATATTGAAAAACGGAATGGTATAACTTCCGGTGATGATGATGATGGCGCCGAACAGTGGCGGCATCAACGCGACCCCCCCATAGATCACAAACTGCACGCCAGCGGTCCAACTGTGTGCTTCACCCGCCGGTGCCTGCTCGGCAATTTCTGACAGAAAAACCCCATTCCAACCGTGGGTGCTGGCACCCACGACGAAGGCAAAAACGAATAACAGGAAGTTGTTCCAGCTGTTAGAGATCAGAAATATGCCACACAAAGAGATGGCAGAAACAATACCAATGAGCGTCAAAGTATGTTTTGGCGTCAGCCATCGGTCGGAGAGTCCTCCCCAAACGATACGACCGATAATTCCACCCAGATTAACGAATAAAAAACAGATGCCCGCGTCCACCAGAGTAAAACCGCGGCTCACGAGATAGACGACGAAAAAACTACCGACGCTGACCTGTACACCGGCATAGATGAAGCCTACCATTGCAAATCCTCTGAGCAAAGGATTGCGAAAAACTAGGCGAACCGGTTCGATTAACTTGGCGGGTGACCAGACCAAGGGTTGATTGACTCGATACTGATCAAACCGCGGGTGTAACAGCTGTAACAGCAAAATTGACAAGACGGCCATCAGTGTGATCGCCAATATACCCATTTGCCAGTTCCACCAAGCGGCGACGAGCGGCACGACGATTGCGGCAGTTGCCCCACCGACTGTAACCCCGGATTGTTTGATCGAAAAGAAAACTCCTCGATTCCCGGAGTGAGTAACTTTGAGCAGAATCGGTGCCTGAGATGGGTTGATGGGGCCATAGGCAAGGCCTAGCAGTATCGCGCATAGCACCGTTGCTGCCGGGGTCGCCAACGTAAAGACGGCGAGCCCCAAGATTGATGCCACTGCGGTCAGCTGGAGAATACGAATCGGACCGTACTTGGCGATGAATCCAGTGCAAAAACTACCGACGAACATCGACACGAAATAAACGAAACCAGTAAACAGCCCCACATACGAGTCACGGACGCCGATATCCGCCGCCGCATCTGGAGCACTTACTGCAACGGCAAGGATTGAAGAACTACCCACCGCCATGGACAGCATCATCAACAGCGTAACCCCGAGGCCGTTCGATTGATAACGCATCAGGCGATCATGCTAATAACATCCACCGAACAGTATCGCGGTGGTTGGCGTAAACTGGCGCCGGGGCTAACAACCAAGCTGCTCAGCGAGATCAAGAAAATCTTTTGCAACGATGGTATATTGAGAAATCGGCTGCAAATCCTGAGCTTGATGAATGCCATATTCAGTTGTCCTGGCGACGAACGCGGTTTGGTAACCACAATGGGCCGCCGCAATCAAGTCTGAATTGTGTGCGGCAACCAACATACACTGACTAGGGTCTAGGTCCAACATGGCAGCTGATTTGAGATAACTTTGCGGTTCAGGTTTGTAATGCCCGACCACTTCAGCACCGAGCACCATGTCCCATGGCAGCCCGGCCTTTTTAGCCATGTTTAAAATGAGTGCGACATTACCATTGGACAGTGTGGCGATAATGTATTTTTTCTTCAGACGTAGCAGACCTACTACAGAATCACCCCAAGGTGACAAGCGATGCCAGGCTCGATTCAAATGCTGTTTGGTGGATTCATCCAGCGTCTGAATATCGAGCTCACCGAGTAGTTCATTGAGATTTTCGTAGTGGAGTTGGTCCAACTTCACCCAAGACCGTTCCCCGCTACGTACCCTTTCCATGGCAGGTTGATACTTGCTACGCCAGCGGTCGGCAAACTGTTCGCCGTCGACTTGACTGAGTTGCGGGATGGCTCTAGTTTCAGCGGCAATGCTACCTCGCCAATCAACCACAGTACCAAAAACATCAAACAGTACGGCTTGCAAATTTTCAATCATGAGTAACGAAATGGTAAAAAGTATGGAATGCTCCAGGTAACGGCTACCGGTAGAAATTCGGTAAAGCTCTCAATATTACAAAACTGCTATTTTATAATTTTTTCTACGTGGGCGATTAGCTCAGCGGGAGAGCGCTGCCTTCACACGGCAGAGGTCACTGGTTCAATCCCAGTATCGCCCACCATTTCTATCAATTTACCTGAACTCGCTTTTCTCGTGCGGACAACCGAATATTCAGGTAGTTTCCTGCTAAGATAGCGGTACTACCTATGACGGTGAGCAGATCAATGGGTTCGGCGTAAATGAGTAATCCGGCAACAGCAATCAGCGGCAAACGAATATACTCTACTGGTACGATGGCAATCAGTTCCATCAGTTTAAATGCACGCGTCATACAATAGTGTGCCGTCATGACACCGGCAGTAATCAATACGATTAGAAAAAGATTGATCATATCTGGTATTTCGAATCCACCGGTACCCAGCATTAATGCTGTTGACATGGGAAACTGTAGGACCGCCATGTAGAACAGAATGCAAAGCGGCGTTTCGGTCCGCGTCAATACTCGGGTGCCCAGCATGCCACCGGCAAATCCCATAGCACCGATTAGCATGACAATCGCGCCGACTTCAACACTCAGTCCAAAGGGCCGTATGATGATGACGACGCCAACAAAACCGATCAGTACATAGAGCATTCTCTCAAACGTCAATTTTTCCTTCAGAAAAATTGGGGCCAGCAAAGCGATCCAAATTGGCACCGTAAACTCCAGTGCGAAGACATGCGCCAAGGGAATGGTCGCAATGGCGAAAAACCACCCAAACTGTCCAACGAAGTGTACTCCGTTGCGAATCGTGTGCAACCCCAAATGATGGGTCTTAAGCTGTTTGAAGCCTTTTTTTGAAAAGCCAACCAGTATGATCATCAACATAATGGCAACGATGGATCGGTAGAACAGAATCGTTGACGTATCCAGTTGAAACGAGGTTTCACGGGTAGCAATGGCAACCGCAGTGTAGCAGAATAAGGTGCCTGTCATCCAGGCATAGGCACTCAACACCTCACTGAATCTACCATCGGCTGGGTTATCAGACCGAACACTTAACCATGGAATGAGCGGGTAGTTGCGGCACAAAGTGCACGGCGTTAATCAAGACGAACCGTGGCGAGGGTTCCAGGCAGCACCGGTACTTCGTGTTCGGTAAACTTCAGTTGCACGAGGTAAGTCAGTTCTCCCGGTGACGAAGTCGGTAGTAATGTCGGTATTCCCACCGTTGTCGGATAGGTGGTGTCACCGACAACAATGTGCAGTGAATTGTTGGTGAGCAGGCGCTGGAGACGTTCTGGTGAAACAATTACCTGTACGACATATTGCCCGACCTCTGTCACGGCCATCAGTGGTCTCGACGACAGTTCCGGGTGAATGTTCATGCCGGTATAAGCTCGGCTGTTAACAACAATGGCGTCCACCGGCGCAACGATTTTGGACGTGGTTGTTAGCTGATGTTGTGCTGTTCTGAGGCGTGCCTGAGCACTGGCCAGACGCGACTGAGCCATTCTCAGCGCGTTGCGCGCCTCTTCCAATAGTAGCGTCGATAATGAACCCTGTTCGAATAATTCCTGCTGTCTAGCAAATTCTGCCGTAGCAGTGTCTACATTAATTTGTTGGCGTGCGACCTGATTTTTTGCCATTTCCACCTTTGCTTCCTGGCGCGTGGAATCAAATTCAATCAATACTTCACCGGCTGACACCTGGTCGCCCACCTTTGCATAAACTTGGGTAACAGTGCCGTCCCAATAAGCATTCAATTCCAAAAAAGCACCGAACTGAACGGTCCCCGTTAAATTATCAGCCTTCACCTGCGATGGTAAAGTCCCCATTAACGCTAGAGAGAACAGCGCCAGTAGTGTGGAAGTTTGGTACTTTTTCATTGCATTCACATCCTCTGAACGGTAAATATGAACTAATGAATCGACATCGTCAACGAATGTTTGTATACCGATTGATCGATAGCATTGATGAGTTTCGCCGATTTGCACAAAACACGTTATCAACGGTCGGGGCTATCTTTCAGTTATACTAATAAACCGACAGTCCGTTTAATCTGTTTACCGTCGTAGGTTAACATTATGAATTATCTTCCAGCTCAGCAACCGAGCAATTCACCGGCAAACAAATTACCCGGTTTAACTCCCCGCGACATCGTGCCATTGAACTCGTCTCCTAAGTCTTTCGCGTCAGTCATTCAAAATGTACTGAACGGTCGAGAACGATATTGTATTCGGGGCAATGCGATGGTAGTCGTTGCATTGTACGCTGGTGACGAAATTGAAATTGTCGACCCGGAAGGACTGCAATGTGCTCACATCGTTGCCTTTGATGCGCAGGGAAATTTCTGTTCCGGGCAGTTTTCATCAATACGGATGACCAATGGAACGCAGTTGGCATCCATGCTTGAACAGGATTCCCCCGGTGCTCAGAAGATCAGCGCAAAACTCAAACGGTTGCACATTGAATTAGCCACTGCACCAACGGCAGTGTTGCTAGATGGCGAAACGCCGCCGAATTCATCCGCTACCTGCGTCGTTGAAACCGCGTGCATTGGCATTTTCGGGGCGCCCGGTGAACCGATGAACGTGGCGGTGCAGAATCCGCCCACCGACCTCATTTTGTGGATCACCAGATCGGCATCACAACACGATGATATCGCTGTTCCACCGGCGCCATTGACCGATCCATTGCAGGACTTCACAGTTAAGGCGGCCAGTGCCACGAGTTTTCAGGTGAAGGCTGGACAATACATCCAAGTCTTAGATATCAGTGGTCGTCAATGTTCAGATTTTCAGTGTTTTGATGTTATCGCGCTGGACCGAGGAATCGAACGCAACCTAGATGCCACCGCCACCCGCTCAATGATCGGTGCTGCCTATCCGCAACCTGGACTTTATGCCAAATTTTTTGATACTAATTTAGAACCATTGATTGAAGTCGTGCAGGATACGTGTGGTCGTCACGACAGTTTCGGGTTAGCCTGTACCAGCAGACACTATGACGAACTGGGATATCCAGGGCATGTCAACTGTTCTGACAATTTCAACTTTGCCCTTAAGAATTATCCCATCGCACCGCGCAAAGGTTGGATGGCAATCAATTTCTTTTTTAATTCATTTTTTGACGACCACCATCAATTATTCATGGATGAACCGTGGTCGAGACCCGGTGATTACGTACTGCTACGAGCCACCCGAGACCTAGTCTGTGTCTCATCATCCTGCAGTGACGATATTGACGCCGCCAATGCATGGAATCCAACTGATATACAGGTTCGGGTTTACCATGAAAAAGAACTATTCCGGCGCTCTGTCGCCATTCGCAAAACTGTTGACGAGGAACCTGTCATGACACAAGAAACCGGTTTTCATCCCGAAACTTCAAAATTAACGAGAGACTTTGTTGAATACGCCGGTTTTTGGTTGCCGAATACCTACACGAATCTGGGTGAAATCGCCGAATACTGGGCGTGTCGTGAGCACGCGGCTATCATTGATCTTTCACCACTCCGCAAGTACGAGGTGACTGGGCCGGATGCGGAGATGCTGATGCAACTATGTGTTACCCGCGACATCAAAAAATTGTCTGTAGGGCAGGTCACTTATACGGCAATGTGTAATGAATCGGGCGGCATGATCGACGATGGCACCGTATTTCGCTTGGCCAAGAATAATTTCCGCTGGATTGGTGGTTCTGATGACTCTGGACTGTGGTTGCGTCGTCAAGCAACAAATCACAATTGGCAAGCCTGGGTCAAAGAGTCGACTCATGAACTTTGCAATATTCAGGTCCAAGGCCCCGAAAGTCGTGCGATTCTGCAGGAAACCATCTGGACGCGCCCCGACCAGGCCAGTATTGAAGAACTGAACTGGTTTCGATTTTCAATTGCTCGTATGCAAGATGCCAATGGCATATCGATAGTCGTATCTCGCACCGGTTATACCGGTGAACTGGGTTACGAGATATTCTGTAACCCACGCGACGCAGCCCAAGTCTGGCAATCTCTCATGCACGCTGAAAGTGCGCGCAACTTAAAGCCCATGGGACTGGCCGCACTAGACCTGTTGCGAATTGAAGCCGGATTGATCTTTGCCGGGTATGAATTCTGCGAGCAGACTGACCCTTTTGAAGCCGGCATCCCTTTTAGCGTCTCGCTTGATTCGAAATCTGATGACTTCATTGGGCGAGATGCACTACTTGAGCGCCGCGCACATCCACAACGAAAATTAGTTGGATTGGAGGTTGAAGGCCGTGACGCAGTGGAAGCCGGCGATGCCGTATTCAACAACCGTCAGAAGGTGGGAGAAATCACTAGTGCCTGTGTATCGCCAATTTTAGATAAATCAATTGCACTTTGCCGAATGAACATTGAATTTTCGGATGAGGGAACGCAAGTTGAAATAGGTAAATTGGATCAACATCAAAAACGCCTCTCTGCCGCAGTTGTACCCTTTCCACATTTTGACCCTCGCAAACAACGAGTACGAGGCAATTACCACTGCCCTTAAATGTTGTTGGCTCTTTTCTAAATGAATATGTGCAGGCAACATCAATGCCTGTATAGCATTGAAATAAAAAGACATTTATTGCTCATTAAGTATCTGATTTTATGTTCATGCGCACGATTTTGGAATAGAACCATAATCTTTGACCAAGGCACTAATGCTACGATTCAAACCCCTAGGTAAGCCCTTTTGACGTGTTCATTGTTGGCGAGACTCTCCGCACTGCCATGCAGGATGATCTGGCCATTTTCCAGAACATAGCCGTGATTGACAAGTTTCAGTGCCAGGTCAGCGTTCTGTTCAACCAGAATGATGGTTACGCCAAGTTTGTGAATCTCCTGCAGTATTAAGCCAATCTCCTGCACAATCAATGGAGCCAAGCCCAACGATGGTTCATCCAGCAACAGTATCTTGGGCCTAGACATCAGCGCTCGGCCAATAGACAGCATCTGCTGTTCACCACCACTCAGCGTTCGAGCCTGCTGCTGACTTCGTTCTTTCAGCTTCGGAAAGTGTGCATAAACTGCTTGCAAGTCCTTTTGGATACGATCCTGATCGTTGAAAATGAATGCCCCAAGCAACAGATTTTCCAATACCGTCAGATCCTTGAATACTCGTCGACCTTCTGGCACATGCGCAACGCCTTTCGTCAGCATCTTGTCAGCTGCGATGTGATCGATCCTTTCTCCATCCAGCAGTATTTGACCGGCACTCGGCTGTATCAATCCTGAAATGGCACGTAGTGTAGTACTCTTGCCCGCTCCGTTTGAACCGATTAGAGTAATGAATGAACCTGCCGGGGCTGAAAAACTGATTCCTCTGAGTGCGGCGACATTGTGATAGTTGACTACCAAATTGCTGACAGCGAGTTCCATTGGATTAATTCCCGCCGAGATATGCCTGTATTACATCCGGATTATGGCGTACTTGCTCCGGTGTGCCATCATCAAGCACCGTACCAAAGTTCAGAACAACCAGTCGGTCACATAATCCCATCACGGCCTTCATGTTGTGTTCAACCAGCACGATGGTAACACCAGAATCTCGAACACGCCGAGTCAGTTCCATCATGTGTCGCGTCTCTTCCGGATTCATACCGGCAAACGGTTCATCCAGCAGCAGTACACTAGGCTTGGAAGCCAGAGAAATAGCAACGGCGAGCGTGCGTTGCATCCCCAATGGCAGTTCTGCCGCCAACTGGTTTTTACGATCAACCAAACCCATGAATTCAAGCACCTGCATAGCAGACTGTGTAGCCTGCTCTTGTTGTTTTCGATCCAACCCCAAGATCGCGGCAAATATGTTGGAATGAGCCTGTTTATGAGTGCCAACCAAAATATTTTCGAACACCGTCAGTTCCTGAAACAATGTCGTTTCCTGAAAGGTGCGCACGACTCCCGTTGATGCGATGCGGGAGGGATTTTGATGTTTGATGCTCCGACTGCGGAATAACACCTCACCGCTGGTTGGCGCAAGAAATCCAGCAATCATCTTAAAGGTTGTACTTTTCCCGGCACCATTCGGTCCGATCAGTCCACGAATTTCCCCGTCATTGACTGAAAAACTCACTTGGTCCACAGCAATCAGTCCACCAAATTTCATCGTCAGATTCTTGACTTCGAGAATAGTAGTCATGCCCTACCCTCGCGCCACACTCGAAATGCCTGCTTTACTTTCTGCGGCAGACTCTCCAATCCACCCGGTAGAAACAGAATAAAGAAAATTAATGTGGCTCCATAAATTGCCGGTCTCAACTGCTCAACACCACGTAACATCTCATCCAGAATGGACAGTACGACCGCGCCAATGATGGCACCGTAGAAAGTTCGGTATCCACCGACGATCACCCAGATCAGGATAAAGACCATAAAACCAATGTCAAACTGTTTCGGAGCAACCGTTCCAATGTAGTGGACTTTCAAGGCGCCGGCAATGCCGACAAACAGTGAACCGATGACAAAAGCCAGTGTTCGATAGTTCCAAGTGTTCACCCCAACTGATTCAGCCAACACACTTTTCCAGTGCACCGCCTGAAGCGTCAGACCAATCCTAGATTTTTCAATTCGATAAAGCAGATAAATACACCCACTGACAATGACCATTACCATATAGAAATATGGAATCGGTTCAAGAAAATCAATATTCATCAGTTCGGGTGATGGAATCCCACTAGTACCACCCGAACCGCCAAAAGGTTTGATGAACTGAATCCAGCATAAGCGAATCGCCTCACCGGCCGCAAACGAACCGATCAGAAAATAAAACTGTGTCATGCGAAATAACGGATAACTCAACAACCATGCGACGGTGCCGGCCACCATGCCAGCAAGCGGTAATGTGATCCAGAAAGAAATATCGAAATTCTTGCTGACGAGAGCACTGGTATAAGCGCCGACACCCATCATGACAGCATGGATCAAAGACCATTCACCGGTCAGGGTCACCAAGCGATAGCTCACCACAACCAGTATGTTAATGGTGAGAAAAATCAGAAAATCCTGTTGATGATACTTCAGGAAATGCGGCAGAATCATCAACCCGACATAGAGCCCGATCAAACAGATAACCGGCGTCAGTTTCCAGCTGTGAATGCTATTCACTGACCCGATGCCCCATAATGCCGGTGGGTCGAATGATCAACACTAGCACCATGATGAGAAGTCCGGCGATAGTGGCAATGGTGCCGCTGAAGTAGGTGGTAACAAAAGTATGAAACAAAGCATACAACACGGCGGCAATTACCGCCCCCGGCAAACTGCCAACACCACCGACTATGGTGACGATAAAAGCCGTAATGATGACATTGTGTCCCATGTGCGGGTTGATATTGGTCAACGGTGCCATCAGTGCGCCGGCCAGTCCGGCCATCGCCGCGCCGACACCAATCGCCACCATGGATATTCGAACGGTACTGATGCCCTGTAAAGCGGCCGCTTCTCGATCCATGGATACCGCTCTGACCGCCCATCCGAGCTTAGTACGCGTGAGAAAATACCACAGCACTCCAAGCGCTGAAATCGCGATCACAATACTAAATAACCGCTGATAAGGGATGCGAACAGTGTCCAGAAGAACCAAAGTTCCTTCAAAGGGAGGAGGAACCTGTTTTGAGGGGCCTTCACCGCCGATGTAGGTCGCAATCACCTGCAGGATAAACAACACGCCGATAGAACAGATTAACCCTCCAAGCGGGTCATCCATCATCGGGCGAAACAGATACCTTTCCATTAAAAGACCAATGCCGGTGACCAGCACTATAGCCAGTACAACTGTAAACAGATAAGGTCCGCTATTTTGAGCGTGCACGAACCAGACGGTGTAAGCGCCAATCATCACCAGTTCACCATGGGCAAAATTCACCACTCGCATGACGCCAAATACGAGCACCAGACCAATCGCCGCCAGCGCATAAAACCCACTCTGAATGATGCCGTTGACGACGGTTTGGATTAGCAAATCCAACGGTTACACCTTCAATGATGTTTCACCAATAAAAAGGGGAGAGTACATCAACCTCTCCCCTTTTGATCAGTATTATGGCATCTAGACTGTTCGTAGCCCTAAGTCTCTCATATGCTTGATGAGAACGTCTGTGTTTGCGTCCAACCATGCGGCCAAATTACCATATTCCTTAATCCTGGCCTTTCCATCATCGATCACGACAACTGGCCAGCGTCCAACCAAGACATGATCCAAACCCCACAGTTGACTGCCCCACCAAGAACCACCACCGAAAACAAAATCTTGTGGAGTTCCTGTCATATGCTCAGTCACATCTACTGAATCAACACTACCAGCCGCTTGGGCATTTTCGATCCAGTTCAACAAAATAACCGGATACTCCCAAGCCACGGCGGACCAGTCGTTGGGATGGTTGGCTCGAAATGCAGCGTCAAAGCCTGCCGGGTCGGGAAAATTAGCATCGGCCAATGCTGGATCGTCAAAGTCCGGAAACTGGTAAATGGTACCATTGACAAAGTCAACACTCGTTTTGGCAATGATCTCGTGGTAGAAGTCCAACGTACACGAAACAATTTTTCCATCAAATCCTTGGTGGTACAACTGTTCCATAATCGGGGTGACATAAAAACTCGTTGCCATACAGAAAATGTCTGGATTCTTTGCCAGAACCGAACTGACGATCGGAGCGAAATCCGTAACATCAAATCCGTGAAGATTGATGTCAACGACCTCAATTCCCGCCACTTCAAATGCGGCTTTGTAGGTGGCTGTTGACTGCAGTCCATACTCCACGTCGTTGTTGGTTACAATCACGGCCGTCTTCGCTTCAGGATGATTTTTCGCTAACCATTCTACACCGGTTACGTTGTACAGCGGATGTGACTCACACGTGGCTACCAAGTGATTAGAATCTGGCGTAATGTCGCTGGGCAACAAAGTTGTCGTCAGCACTCTTTTTCGAGTGGCCCATGGCAAGACCGCTCCGACGGTCGCACCACCTAGCATCATGACTATCTTTGCCTCATCTTCGAGAACCAATTTCTTCATGCCTTGTATGGCTTTGTCTGTCTCGTAAGCGTGGTCATAGGTGGCGATTTTAATGTCATAAGTTTCACCACCAATAGTAACGCCGCCACTATCGTTGATGTTTTTGGCAATGATTTCACAACCGTAATATCCTGGTAAACCCCACGGCGCAAGATCGCCGGTCATGGGTATATTCATGCCGATGGTAAGCTCTGGGTTAGCAGAAAAAGCCCGACTGGGTATGATACTGGCCGCGGTTGCCGTTGTTGCACCGGCCGCAACCTGTTGTAGAAATTTACGCCGTGCGGCATTAGAATTTTTCATGGGTTTCTCCATTTTTTCATTAATCAGGTTCGTTTATAAGACAAAATTAACCACATTTCAAACCGAATTAGTCAATTGGTTCAATCGGTTTGATTCACGAATCGCCCAATTTTACTCACCATAAGGATGATACCAAATACAGCTTTGCAATTTTGCACACATTGATCATTTTACAAGCATCAAATTAGCACTCAAAATTCTGTCATATTATTCTCCGATTGCATCCCATATCAACATCAAACTTGATTGAATCAACCATCAACTAGGCAATTATTTTGATTCATCAAATCTGCAAAATGATATTGCTACCTAAAAAATACTGAACTGATGACATGACCACAGAACGCCCATCTCATGTAATGCAAGGTGCCTTGATGATCGTCGCGGCGATGTCTCTCATCGGTTTGATTGATAATTTTGTGCGCTTCATTGCGGAAGAAAGCGGATTGTGGCAGTTTCACCTGTTCCGTTCAATCATTGCCATTCCTTTTGTCTGGTGCTATACCCTTTTCAGAAAACAGAGTCTAAAACCCAAACGATTCTGGGCGGTGACCTTAAGATCTCTACTGATGTCGTCAGCACTGCTCATTTACTTCGGGTCAATCACATTGATGCCAATGGCTGAAGCAGGAGCAACACTTTTCAGTTCCCCCATCTTTGTCCTTATTTTTTCAGTACTACTGTTTGGTGTGCGGGTGGGTGCGGTACGAATTATCGCCGTCACTATTGGATTTACCGGCATGATCATGATTCTTAGACCCGACCCTGACCATCTCAATCTGTTCACTCTCCTACCCTTACTGGCCGGCCTGCTGTACGCACTCGGCCAACTAGCTACCCGTCACCTGTGTGCAGAAGAAAATACCCTGGTCCTGCTGTGTGGTTTTTTTGTCGTGCTTGGTCTGTTTGGCTTATTTGGAACGATTCTATTTACTTGGGTTAGTGTTCCTGACAATTGGTTAACTGCGGTGCCCTTCTTTTTCACCGGCTGGGTCAATCCAACGGATCGATTCATGTTCTGGGTCACCATTCAGTCCATCGGTTCATTGTTTGCCGTATCCGGATTGATTCGCGGCTACCAAGTGGCAGAGCCTACCTATATCGCGGTATTTGAATACAGTTTCCTGATATTCGCCGGATTCTGGGCTTGGGTCCTATGGAATGAAATTCCTGATGCCATTGGCTTCATTGGTATTTTTGGAATTGTCACCGCTGGCATCATCATCACCCTGAGAGCAGGATATTCTAAGGGTTGAGTCATTTCGACTGAGACAGAACAATCTTTAATAGGGCACTGCGATCAGTAGGAACCCTCTCGCAGAAATTTGGTGTGGCGTGGGTTAGTACGCTTATTTCATCCAACTGAGAATAACATCCGAAGTTTATGGCTTTGAACCGAGTTTTCCAAAGTCTTCGACAAGAGCAAGTCTTATTTATTCGTCAGGGGAAAACATCGTCACCGAAATAGATGCTGCCGTTCGGTACGTACAGTTGATGCTTGACTGGATACCACTTGAGTTGATGCAATTCAATTAGGAGACTGGACTCATTCAAGATGTGACCGAAACCGGCGAGACCACTTAACACATTCACCTCTACAACCATCGAGAGGCACAGCCTGGAAGGTATGCAATTTGACGACTGTCTATTGATAAGTCAGGGTAAAATGAGCATTCGATGATTGCTGTGTCATGACTCTGGGATTTCAGGCGCGGAAAGCAGTTCCACCGCCCATGAGTGTGATACAATAACTGATGGCAAAAAAGTACATTTATCATGGCTCTATTCTAAAACCGTGCGCGTAAACACAAAATCAGACACTTACGGAGCAATAAATATCGTTTTATTTCAAAGTTATACAGCCATTGATAGCCCTTGCGCATACAGTTTTAGAAAAGAGCCTTTATCATTAACTGATAGGAGAATCGAAAATGCTGAAGAGATATCAATTACTGAAAATGACCGAATCAGTTGTGTTTAGGGGTGAAGTAGCAAACGCCTCCGGAATTTCTGGGGGGGGGGGGTGCAAAATAATGTCATCCCCACTCTCGCTTATATTCTTATCGTATTGGCCGCATTCGCCGGCTTACTGACCCTCAATCCATTACCGGTGCAAGCCGGCGATAATCAATGTGGCACGGCAACCATTGACGCCTCAACAGAGTGGACTGCCCATGAAGTAACCTGCGATGAAGACGATGATCTGACCTATGCAACTAATTCAGCTGGCCTTACAAATCTTGATGCCATCGCTTACTATCTTGTACCAAAGCGCGCAACCGGACTGAAAGTAACTCTTACCAAAGGAATAACCATCAATGGATGGCCTGACGCAGTGAGCGGCGGACTAGTTTTTAATGATGGCCTTAGAGTTCAAGCCACCAACTCAAAAGGATTGGCAAAAGGCATTTGGGTCGTATCCGAAGCAAAAATAGAATCGGGTTCCGGAGGTGGGATTAGCGTTAAATCGAGGGGTAGCGGTGACATACCTATCACCATTGATGTTCTGTCCGGGATGTTCGGGATCGTCGGCGGTTCCGGAGTCAAAATTGACGCAGAGAATGGCGATGTAACCATCAATTTTGCTGGAACGATTGCCGACCATATAGGAGACGGTGAAGGAGGCTTCAATACGGTGGATTCAGGTATTGATATTTACCGGAATGATTCGGCGCGGGGCGATATTGCCATCACCCTGAAAGACGGGGCGAAAATTGTGGCATTCGAAGCTGAGGAAAATGGTATTGACAATGGTATACATATTCATGATGAGCATGCCCCCAGAAAAAGCAGCAGTTCAACCATGCAGGTGGTCACGGAGAAGGATACGACCATCGGCTCCGACAACGTGCCGGTGAATCTTAATGGGATTCGGGTCTGGATCCAGTACAGCCGGGCTACCAATGCGAAAAAGGATGTCACCATCACCCACAATGGGAAGATTTATGCGAAAAACAAGGGCATCATTGTTGAGCATGGTGGTAGCGGTGTGCCGAGTAACAATAACAGGGGTAAGGGCACGGCCACGGTCACCATTGGCGACGATGGCATAGTGACGGTGCAAGCGACGGAAACCTCAAATTTTGGCATCTTCCTCAACACGCCGGACACCGTTTCGGCCGGTGGCATACGCAAACAGAGTGTTACCGTCCATGGCCAGGTGTACGGTGGCAACAATGCCGGTGCCATTGAATTGCAGGGTGGCGGCACCGTCACCGTTGGACCGAAAGCCAAGCTGGTGCCGAGTGGTGCGAGCGACAGTTATAAGTCGGTAAAGGTAACTTCCCCCGATGGCAATGCGCAGTTCAAGAATCTGGTGATTCAGTTCGATCGGCACTGGCAGAACTTCCCGAACATCGACAACGGTGTCAATGGCCAGGCCAAAACCGACCTGCAGTACAGAAATACGGCCGATGGTGAGTACGCGGCGATGACCACCGGCACCAAGGTGGTTGAAAGCCAGCCGGTGACCGGGGTGCCCTGTGGCATTTACAACGACTGCGTGTCGACGGAAAGCATCGTGGCCAAGGTTACCGACCCGGATAGCACCACGGGCGTGTTTTCGGTGAACTTTGAGCCGTCAATTGACGTCACCCGGACCGCCCCTACCAACACGGATGGGACCGATAAAACTGCAGTGACACGCGATCCGTCCCGCCGTGGCCGGGTGTATGCCGGTCTGCCGGCAGTGCTGTCGGACATTACCGGTGCCATCACGGGCAGCTATGTGCCAGCGGTAGCCCCGGCGGGTGATGTTCGTGTGGCCCAGAGCGGTACCATGATGCCGACCGAACTCAACGCTTCAGCACCGCGGGGTGGCTGGGGGCACATTGCAGGCGGTCGGGGCGAACGCCGTCTGCAGCGCCAGTTGACGTCCGGCGACCTGTCCTACAAGCTGTCCCACGGTAGCTTTGCCGCCGGGGTGGATCTGCCGGCTGAACAGGGGCTGGTCTACCGAGTCGGGCTGCATCGGCAGCAGGCTAAGGCACAGATCACCGATGGCGGAAGCGTGGCAATCGCCGGCATCGGTGCCGGCGTGGGCATCGCCCGCGCCTTGGCTGACGGTCTGACGGTGCATGGCTGGCTGGCGGCCACCCGGTTCAATGACATCGAAGTGATGTCGTCTGATACGAAAAATAAGATTGACATTGATGAGACCAGCAAAGGCACCGGCTATAGTTTGAGCCTGGGGGTCTCGAAGCAGCTGACCTTCGGGGGGCTGGCACTGACGCAACGTGGTGACCTGAGGTGGTCCTCGGTATCCATGAAGGACTTCATCGCCTCCTATACCGCCCAAGTGCAATCCAGTGTCCCAGGACAGACCACCGGCGTGAAACAGCAGGAGACCATTGCCATGCAAAAAGTGTCCGGACTGACCGGTCGCTACGGGGTGATGTTGGAAGGTGAATATGAAGATGCGTCCGGCACCTGTTGTCGTCTGTTCGGTTCGCTGGATCTCGAACACAACTTTCAGACCAAACGTCAGGTGAAAGTTTCCGGCGCGGGTTTTCCGGATCAAATCGACGTATCGAAAAGCAAACCGACGTCGATGCGACTGGGTTTTGGTGGTTCGAAGAGTTGGAATAACAGTGAGTCGGCGATTTCGGCGGCCGTGTATCACTCCACGGCAGGTCGTGGGAACAGCATGCTCAGCGGCAGCATTGCGGTTTCGGTAAGGTTCTAATCAGCAAAGATGGCCTGAAACTGCAGACCGGCACTGGGTTTGACACACCAGTGTGACCGAAGCCGGCGTCTCCATCAATTGATCGTCATTGCTCAGCGGCTTTTGCGTACCGGGCCAGCGCTCAACCCTCTCTGCCTTTGCCGCCACCGAAGCATATCGATCAATGAAGCACCGTAACTCTCTTATTTGCCCGGCAAGTTGCCTCATTGTGTAGTAATCGCCACGCAACCGATGCGACAGTTTGGCTAGCTGATTCAACCCGCCGAACCCTATTGAACTTGCAGCGGCGATGAAAAATGTTCTAAAACCGCCCTCACTTCGATTGTGATGAGTTTGCCGATGGTGTGCGTAGCCTGATCAATACCATAGTCAATTGTCTAGATGCTCAACAGCAACTTGTGAATGTCATCGTGGCATTTCGAGTGAATCATAATAATTTCGATCGACGTACTGTCGATCTGAAGAATGGAGTCAATGATGTCTCTCACGGGCATGTCTCGGCGAAACGAAGATTTCAAAAAGCAAACGAAAGTCGTAAAAAAATCGTGTTTTTCACTCCGAACTGCCGTAAATTATACATTCATAGTTAATCCTCGTGGTAGCCATTCGATATATTAGTCTTTATTATCAAATAAATAGATTTCGAACTCAGATCAATGTTAAATAGATCTCACACGTATCAGAGTTTGAAGAAATGAATTTGCCGAACTTTCATAATCGTACAATTTGGACAGGTGACAACCTTCCGATTATGCGTGGTATGAATTCTAAATCGGTCGATCTAATATATCTTGACCCACCATTCAACTCGAAATCAAATTATGCCGCCCCCATCGGGTCGAAAGCCGCAGGTGCGGAGTTCAAAGACACATGGGCTTTGAGTGACTTAGATATAGCTTGGCTTGACTTGATTGAATCTAAACATCCGAAACTAAATCGTGTCATTCAGGCATCCATGACTGACAGCGATAAATCCTATCTGATATATATGGTGGTGCGATTACTTGAAATGCATCGCATTCTAAAAGAAACCGGTTCAATGTATCTTCATTGCGACCCTACGATGTCTCACTACTTGAAGTTGATTATGGATGCGATATTCAAACATGGACAAAGTGGATTCAGAAATGAGATCGTATGGTGCTACACAGGCCCCAGTAATGTGCGGAGACATTTTCCACGAAAACACGATGTCATCTTGTTTTATGCCAATGAACGAAGTCCATTTAATCGCGACGCAGTGCGCAAGCCATACAGTGCAGAAACAATTGAACGAAGAGGGCGAGTAGAAGGTCAACAGAGTATTATCTCCGCATCTGTTGAAACGCAGAATAAACGGAGCAAGAAAGCAGTTGCTGAATTATTCGGTCAAGGAAAAGTTCCAGAGGATTGGTGGGTAGATATCCCAATCCTGACTAACCAAGTAGAGCGAACTGGCTATCCGACACAAAAACCACTAGCGTTATTGGAGCGTATCATCAAAGCATCTAGTAATGAAAATGACATGGTATTTGATCCGTTCTGTGGATGTGCGACTACACTTGTAGCCGCTGGTCGACTGGAACGTCAGTGGATTGGGATAGATATCTCACTGAAAGCAGTTGAATTGGTTGAACTTAGGATAAAACAAGATCAAGGCAGATTGTTTGAAAATATCGTCCCGCGCAAAGATATTCCTCAACGCACTGACATCCAAGTTCCAAGGCAATATAACTCAGTTAATAACAAGAAATACCTATACGGCCAACAAGGTGGTTATTGCAATGGGTGTTCAGTTCATTTCGAAATGCGAAATTTGGAGGTCGATCACATCATAGCCAAGTCTCAAGGTGGCACTGACCATATAGAGAATTTGCAACTACTTTGTGCTAGCTGTAATAGAGTAAAAGGTAATCGTGGACAGGAACACTTAATTGCCAAACTTCAGGGAAGGCGCATGTCCTACGCATAGGTCTCACGAAAAAATCAATGGCCACCTACTTTGAAGAGCCTTATTGCTGTCAGAACTAAGATTCCAAACAAAACCTGATCATCCTCTACAATTTTGAAAAAATTTCATGTTTTTACAATTTTCTGATAAATTACATATCAGAATTTCAATTGACAGATTTACTTATGTCAATTGATAAATCAACAATTAAATTAATCAATTAATTAGGAGTAACAGAAATGATTAAGAAACTCTTAGCAGCAGTCGTAACTGCATCATTACTTATCGCTGGTTCCACTGTAGCAAACGCCGGAACTTTAAAAATTGGTGTGCTCGGCGTCATGAGCGGCCCAGCCGCCTCGTGGGGACTTGTCAACCGTTATTGTGCCGAAGTGACCGCCAAGATGTATAACGCGATGGGTGGTGTCAAAATTGGTGACGAAATGTATACGATTGAAGTCATATCGATTGATGACAAAAACGATCCAAAAGTTTCGATTGCTGGAGCTGAGCGATTGACCTATCAGGAAGGTATCAAATACATCATTGGTCCGAATGTCGACACCACCGCCCGTGCCATCGTGCCGGTGATTGAGAAAGCTGGAGCGATGAACTTCCCTTATGCATTTGATCGAACGTTGTATTCGCCTCCGTCCAGTAATTCGGTATTGGGAATGATTGCCTCATATCAGGCCGGACCGGTCATCTACAAGCATCTGATGGCAAACATGGATGTTAAGTCCATTGCATTTGTTGCGCGTAACGAATCCGACCCACTCAACCAACGTCGCGAAGGAGTAGAAGCAGCCAACATGTTAGGTTTGAACATTGTAGCTTCTGAAGACACATATGAACCCGGAACGACGGACTTTTTTCCAGTCATGTCGCGCATCGTGCAGCAGAAACCGGACCTGATCGTGTTGTCGGGAGTTGCACCATCGGATGCGCCCCTGCTGATTCGCGCCGCTCGTGAACTCGGCTATGAAGGTCTGATCAGCACGGAGACGGCACAGGACGCAAAAATTCTGGCCGAAGTCGCCGGTGATGCAGCGAATGGATTCATTTCAGTGGGTGGCGCCAGTACTCCGGCCATTTCAGATGATTACATGAATGACTTCCGTAAAGCTTATGTTGAGCATGTGGGAGAGTGGAATGACGAAGCAGGTACCAAAGTTTATGCTTTGGAAATGGTCATTGAGACTCTTAAATTAGCCGGACCTGCAGCATTGGATGATATTGAAGTCTATAAAGCTGCAATGGAGAACCTGAATGTCGAAAATAGGCTGCTTGTTGGTAAAAACAGCCTGCGGTATGTTGGTTCGAGTTTCTTTGACCAGATGCGTCAGCTACCCATACCAATGGTTGTCAATGAATATCGCGATGGAGAATTTCAAACACTCTTCGTGGGGTCAGTTGAATAACTGATTATTCACTTCGAATAAACCGAATCAAAAAATCTCTCTGACCTTGCGTCAGAAAATTTTGAAATAGAAGCACCGCGACATTTCTGTGGCGGTGCTTCTCGGTTCATTTGACGGAAGTTTTCACATGGTAAACGTTAAGACTCTGAGGTCTAGGATTTAAGTTGATATGGAACAGGTAATTTTCAATGGACTTTACTCCGGGTTTCAATACGCGCTGATTGCGCTTGGACTGACGATGATTTTCGCACTCATGAACGTGCTGAATTTCGCGCATGGGCAGATGTATGTGCTGGGTGCCTTCGTCACCTACTACATCTATGGCGTACTGAATTATCCATTTGTTGTGGCACTGCTCGCCACTGCATTGACTTTGGCCATTGTCGGTGTATTGTTCGAACTTCTATTTTTTCGCCGCGTTCTACGCCACAGCACTCGCGAAGAAAGTTCCATGCTACTGGCCGCGGGTACAGCCTTACTGCTTGAAAGTATGATATTGATATTCTTCGGTGAAAAACATCGCGGCGTGCCACCCATCGCATCGGGTGTATTCAAGATTGGCGACGCGTTTATTCCCTATTCTCGCGCGGTGGTGATGGTACTTGCAGCCGTAATGATCGCCTCATTCATTGCATTCATGCGATACACACGACCTGGAAGAGGTCTGCGAGCATTCGCTCAGGACCGTGAGGCCGCACAGTTACAGGGAGTCAATGTGAATCGCTACTCCATGTTCGGTTTTGCGATTGGTGCGGCACTGGCCGGACTAGCTGGAACGCTATTGGTTTCAATCTCCGGCGTCAATAGTGGGATTGGTACAGCCATATCCATTAAAGCATTCATTATGGTTATGATTGGCGGAGCTGGGGTTATATCTGGCGCGATATTCGGTGGATTCATTCTCGGCATGGTTGAATCCCTTGGCTACAGATTTTTACCCGGGGGCGAAACTTACCTGGTCATTTTTGTTGCGCTAATCATTTTCTTGGCACTTAGACCTCAAGGTTTAATGGGCAAACCTTGGGGGTGACCGAAAATCCAATACAACTGTCGTACACCATCTATGTTGACTCATATTCAACAGCATTCGAAATTAAAATTTGGACTAGCAGGCGCTGCCGTTCTGGCGTACCTGATTTTCATTCCGGTCCTGTTGATTGATAAACCTTATCTTCTTGGTATCATTACGACTGCTTCGGTTCTTGCCTTTATCAGTGCTGGCGTCTGGTTGACGTTCTACATTGGTCGCATCAACATTGGTCAGGGTGCCTTTGCACTTCTCGGCGGTTATGTATCGGCCATCCTCATCACTCGTTTGGACCTATCATTTTGGCTAGCGATGCCTTTGGCCGGTATTGTCGCAGCCGGCATTGCCATTTTGATCGGTCTACCCATTCTGCGCCTACGCGGGGTTTACTTCGCGATGATTACATTGAGTCTGACGGAGACGGCGCGCCTTTCCGCTCAATCATTTGCTGCGCTCACCAATGGTTCAAGAGGAATCATCAATATACCTCTGCCTGGGTCACTTGAATTTTTCGGCATCACTCTGATCCCCGATTTCGCCCAATTAAATAAACATTTGGCGCTGTTTTTTCTAGGTGCTTTCCTGCTTATTGTTGGATTTACCGCGTTATATCGAATCGTCAACAGTCGCCTAGGCCGACTGTTCCGTTCGCTACAGCAGAACGAAGAACTGGCTTCATCCATTGGTATCAACGTACCCATTCTTCGGGTTATTGCATTTGCAATCAGCGGATTTTATGGTGGCGTTGGTGGTGCATTCTTCATTGCATCTCAGCAGAGCATTTATCCGGCAACATTTCAAATTCAAGATTCGATCTTTTTCATGCTGTACTGTTTTCTAGGGGGCCTTGGGTATGTATTTGGCCCGCTAGTCGGTACCTTCGTGCTATTTCTGAGCTTTGAACTGCTACATGGACTGAACGAATATCAACCATTCCTGTATGCGATCATCATGATTGCTTTCATGATTTGGCTACCCAATGGACTATTGAGCATCCGAATGCCAAAGTTTGGAGTCAAATCTATGCAAAAAACTTAATTCATGAATATCCTTGAAATTCAGGAAGTGACGAAACGATTTGGTGGTCTTGTTGCAGTCAACAAAGTTTCATTCGACGTCGAAGAGGGCAAAATTTTCAGTGTTATTGGCCCTAATGGTGCCGGTAAGAGCACACTGTTCAAACTGATTACATCATTCCTACAGAAAAGTTCCGGGAAAGTGATATTCAAAGGAGAAGATATATCCAGCTATTCAGCACACATGGTGGCACGCCGTGGTGTGGTGCGAACTTTTCAGGAAACGACTATTTTTCGTGAAATGACTGCATTGCAGAATGTGATCGTGGCTCACCATCTACGGAGTCGCGCCAGTTTGGTAGGTTTCTATTTTGGTTCACCGCAAGCTCGTAAAGACGAGGCCCAGTTTCGAGAAAGTTCGATTGAAATTCTAGACTATCTCGGACTGTCTAGTGTTCAGGACGAAGTTGCACGCAATCTTTCCCATGGTCATCTTCGAGGATTGGGGGTCGCCGTGGCTATGGCCGCCAACCCATCAGTTCTTTTGCTCGATGAACCTTTCGCCGGAATGAATCCTGAAGAAACCGATACGGCAGTTGAAATGGTACGCGGCATCCGCAAGCGTGGGGTAACCGTGATTTTGGTGGAACACGACATGCGGGCTGTCATGCGCATCAGTGATCACATTGTGGTATTGAATTTTGGTAAGAAAATTGCCGAAGGCACCGCGCAGGAAATTCAGAACAACGAGCAGGTGATTGAAGCCTATCTTGGTCGCGAAGATGATCAGCTGATAGAAACGGCATGAATTACTTTTCTCTGACCAATGTTACCGTGCGTTACGATCACGTACTGGCGGTATCTGACATCTCAATTCAACTGGAAGAACGACAGATTGTTGCATTGATCGGTGCAAACGGCGCCGGTAAAACAACCACTCTACGTGCCATTACCGGTCTGACACCATTAGCTGCAGGTCATATCCATTTCTGCGACCAGCAGATTGACCGAATGAGTCCTCATGAAATAGTAGGGATGGGAATCGTCATGGTTCCGGAAGGTCGCCATGTATTTCCATACATGACGGTGAAAGACAACCTTCTCATGGGTGCCTTCGTTAGACGTGATAAGTCTCAAATCAAGCAGGATATGGAACGCGTACTAGAGCGATTCCCTAGACTTGCGGAACGTATCAATCAACATGCTGGAACCATGAGTGGCGGTGAACAACAGATGTTGGTGATCGGACGTGCACTAATGGCCAAACCGAAACTACTACTACTTGATGAACCTTCTCTTGGTTTGGCACCGCTACTGGTGCAGGAAATCGCCCGTTCCATCGTATCAATTAATGAACAGGAAGGTGTTAGTATCATTCTGGTAGAACAGAACTCAAGAATGGCACTGAGAGTTTCTGAACGAACCTTCGCACTCGAAACAGGACGTATTGCACTGGAAGGAAATTCCAAAGATCTAATTAAAGATGATCGCGTCAGGCAACTTTATCTGGGGATTTGATCACCGTGAAGATTCTCATTGTCAATCCTAACTCTACTGCCTCAATGACAGAAAAAGTCAAATTAGCAGCACAGAAAGTCTGTCATCGAGAAACTGAAATCATAGCAGTGAATCCAACTGATACACCACCAAGTATTGAGGGACATTTTGATGAAGTGATGAGTGCCATAAGTCTAGTCAAAAAAGTGACTTGGGGAGAAACAATAAACGCCGATGCAACGCTCGTCGCCTGCTTCGATGACCCGGCAATTGGTGCCTGTCGAGAAATTGCGACTGGTCCGGTAATGGGGATGTGTGAAGCCGCCATGATCGCTGCTTCGGTGATAGCAACGAGCTTCAGCGTGGTTACTACCCTACCCCGTTCAATTCCCATCATTGAAGACCTAGCAAATCAATACGGGATGCATCGTCGCTGCCGGCGGGTACGTGCTGCAGACTTACCGGTGCTTGCGTTGGAAGATAATGAAACGGATGCGTACGAGCGAATTCGCGCAGAAATACAGCATTCCATCAATGAAGATAATGTAGAAGCGGTAATCCTCGGCTGCGCTGGCATGGCTGACCTAACAGAAAAACTCAGTGTTGATACCGGTGTTCCCATCATTGATGGCGTCGTTGCTGGCGTAAAACTATTAGAAGGTCTCGTCGGTACCCATTTAGTCACCAGTAAAGTTGGGGGATACGCTTTTCCGAGAAAGAAAGAACTACCTAAGACGGTGAGATGAATATCGTGAAACACTCGATTATTCACAATTTGCCAAGCTAGCGGAAACTTTGTGTGTATTAAGTGAGTTGCTATAATCGCAAGCGGATAGTCTGCAATTGGTCAAGTGAAAACAAATCACTGTGCAGTGTTTTTCATTGACTCTGCAGACTGAAATTACGGAGTATTGATGAACCAAACGATAAGGAGAGATTTATGAAACGAGTCGCAATCATTGGTGCCGGCCCCTGCGGCATGTCATTGTTGCACGCCTTTAGAACAGCTGAAAAAAATGGCCATGAAATTCCCGAAGTCACTTGTTACGAGAAGCAGAGTGATTGGGGCGGGTTATGGAACTATACCTGGCGCACCGGAACTGATCAATATGGTGAACCCGTTCATGGCAGTATGTACCGATATCTTTGGTCGAATGGCCCAAAAGAATGCCTAGAGTTCGCTGATTACACATTTGAAGAACATTTTGGAAAACCCATTCCTTCTTTTCCGCCACGCGCTGTCTTGACGGATTACATCAAAGGAAGAGTCGAAGTTTCCGGCGCCAAAAAGTTTTGCAGATTCAATCATGCAGCACATTGGGTTCGCTATTCTGACCAGAATGATAATTTCACTGTGGCAACACGAGATTTGGAAAACAATACCATGAAAGCCGAAGCGTTTGATTATGTTGTTGTGGCAACGGGACACTTCTCCGTTCCCAACGTGCCCCAATTCGACGGGTTTGATACATCCGATGCCCGCATCCTTCATGCGCATGACTTCCGCGATGCCGGTGAATTCAAGGGAATGGATATTCTTATCGTCGGGACCAGTTATTCTGCAGAAGATATTGGTTCACAGTGCTACAAGTATGGTGCAAAATCCGTAACTATCAGTCACCGTACAGCACCAACCGGTTTTCACTGGCCGAATGCGTTTACTGAGGTGCCGCTACTGGTGCGCATGGATGGAAAGACTGCCTATTTCAATGATGGTAGCACTAAACAGGTTGACGCTGTTATCTTGTGTACTGGATATCTTCATCATTTTCCATTCCTAGCTGAAGAACTACAACTCAAAACAACGAATCGGATGTGGGCGCCGGGACTTTTTCAAGGAGTCGTTTTCGAAAATAATCCTAAAGTCATGTATCTGGGTATGCAAGATCAGTACTATACGTTCAATATGTTCGATGTGCAGGCCTGGTATGCTAGAGATGTCATAATGGGGCACATCACACTACCTCCCAAAGCTGAAATGCTTGCAGACAGCGCCAAATGGCTAGAACGGGAAGCCACGCTTGAGAACTACGAGCATGAAATCTGGTTTCAAGGCGATTATGTTCAAACTCTATTGAATCAAAGCGACTATCCAAAATTTGACGTTGAAGCAATCAATAAGGCTTTCATGGACTGGGAACATCACAAGCATGATGACATCATGGGCTATCGCGATTATGGCCATCGTTCTCTGATGACTGGCAATGATCAACCCATTCATCACACCAAGTGGATTGATGCGATGGACGATTCAATGGAAAGTTATCTTACGGACAACAAAGCTGCTTAGCATTTATTCAACAGAGAAAGAGGAAAGGAACTATTTCTCTCAGTTCACCCTTACTAGTTAGTGGAACTGCTTGACTTAAAACACAGCCGAGACGAGGACCAATAGGTTAATAGGATTTGATCAAAGACAACACGTATCAGCGAACACATATGCTCAGGAGTTTAGTTGTATTCCGAGTCGCTATCAAGACAGAGAGCGAAGTAGTACTTTTGCATCGCGCTGGCATTCTGGCAATTGATTCATGCACATTGTTCATTCTCCGTGAATTGTGGTTAGGTCTAATGATTGTCCTAGCCATTCCAATCATCCTGAACCACAAGGTACAAAATTTCCCGACTGATGAACATTAAAAACTGCACGAACCGTTCAAGCCGCTCATCTAAACTCCCAGTTACACTCTCCAATATAGTTGAGATTTCACTACCTAATAGCCAGTTTGAAAGTTTCATGATCATGGATGTAGCGAAAAATTGCGATGTTGAACCCGTAGCGGACAGCATTTTATATCATACCATTTGGTACACCCCAGCCCATTGAAATGGCGACACCTTTTCAGCGCTTGATGGTATTGGGTTGGTGTCAAGGTCAAGAGGTAAACGTTGTGAGTCGCCAGACTGGTCAATCTTCCAGTCGAAAGGCCAACTACTTTGAGACATTCGACATTTATCCGGGTGTTAAACAAGCGCACTGAAGAATATCCTGAACATCTACGGCCTGCCGGCGATGTCAGCACCGCACCACCCGACGACGTCATGAATCAAACTACCGTGACCCACCATTCCTCAGGTTGCCAATCTCTTCCAAAGACAACTGTGTTGCCACCTGGATGTCTGAATCTGCCACGCCCTGACCGAGCAGGCGCTCCGCAATTTTCAAACAGGTCTCCTTACGTCCTTTCTCAAGTCCTTTCTCAAGTCCTTTCTCAAGTCCTTCTTTGCTCGCCTCTTTACGAACCGCCTCAAAAAATTCGGCCGCTGAATCCGGCTGCAGTTTTTCCCAGAATTCCAATCCTTCACGCAACGCCGGATCCCCCGGCCGCGCCATCTCCGACATCTCTTTCATCTGACTCATGCTCACCTCCGGCTTCGTCGCCGTCAAATAGATACTCAGCAGGTGCAGAAACTGCCGATGTTCCTGCCGATTAAACTTCAGCGCCTGTTCCAACCAGGCCGCATAATGTCGCTCATTCGCCTCCCAGATCTCCCCCAGCACCCACATTCCCAGATGCACCGGCCGGGACCGTTGCCGCAACTCCGACAGCACCTCCGCCTGGCGCAGGTTCAAGAGCTCCAGACTGAAATTCACCAGCAGATGACCCCAAGCCGTCTGCAGTGGTGGCGACAGGTCGGCATGCTGCGTTTCGTAAAATGACAGCCGCTGCGTCCATGGTTGTTCCCCATGATAGATCACAATGGGTACCACCACCTTGGCTTGCTGTTCATACAACCGCGCGATATAACTGAGCAGCTGACTCATCAACTGCTTGTCATTATAACTCTTGTGTTCACAGATCAGGGTCAGCACGAAATCACTGCCATCGGTGAACTTCGCCTCCACCAGCAGGTCCGAGACGTATTCTTTCAGCCGTTCCTGATCCAGCAGACTGCCGGAACGGATGACCAGTGAGTCGCGATCGAGCGTTGCCAACTGTTGCGGCGTCAGCGCCAGTTCCAGCAGTGCCCAGACCTGTTCTGGGGTGTTGAAAATCGCCTTGAAAAACCGGTCGTGCCAGTTGCCGGGAATCGTTTTCTGTGGTGGTTTCGAAGCTGATTTTTCATCAGACATATACTAATCTCCTTGATGTGAAATGAAAATTATGACACCAATGCCGTCGCCACGCGACTTGTCATGCCGCCCTGTCATCGTCTCGGCGTCGTGGAGCACTGAAACAGTATTTTTGATGACACCGCCATCTGGTCTTCCTACAAGGGGCATCGAATCTGATATTGATTGAACACCATTCAAACATCAGATCAGTGGTGTGACAGAACCTACGGTCGAGCCTCAAAACATAGTGATTCTAAACGCCCTTCCCTGCTTGTACCAGTCAAACCAGATCACGCCTGAAATTGTTCAGATCGACTGACTCACGGTATTTAGCAGATTACATATTTTCAGCAATCAGGCGGCTATTTTAGTCTGTTTTAGCATTCTTGTTCTGAATCGCAAGGCACAAGATTTCCCGACTGATGATAAACATTAAAAAATTGCACGAACCACTCATCTAATCATCTAAGCTCCGGTTACATCGTCGAATATAGTTCGCTGTACTATCTGGGCTAGTCCAGTCCG
Source organism: Arenicellales bacterium (assembly GCA_965116205.1). Lineage (GTDB taxonomy): Bacteria > Pseudomonadota > Gammaproteobacteria > Arenicellales > JAJDZL01 > JAJDZL01. The sequence continues at coordinate 2,946,067 of OZ220493.1, forward strand.
AGAGTGTCGCATCAATGCTTCACTAACCCGTTGCAACGACCGTTGAGATTTCATTGCCTAGTTGGCGGCTTGAAAAATTCAGAATTATGTGGCAACCAAAAAGTGCGTGTTAAATCTGTGGTGGACAGCATGTTGCATCAAAATCATTTGGCGCACTCTAAATCGTTGAAATGGTGCTGCCTTTTCAGCATACGATGGTATTTGGGCTGATGTCAAGATCAGGAGGCTAATAACGTTGTGAGCCACTAGAACCGTCAATTTTCCTATCCACAAATTGGCTACTTTGAGACACCTGACACCTATACAAACACGAATCGCAGAATATACTCTAGCGTTTACAATCTTGCCAGTGATGGCAACCCATCGCATCTCCCGATGCCGTCATGAATCAAACTACCGTAACCCACCATTCCTCAGGCTGCCAATCTCTTCCAAAGACAACTGTGTTGCCACCTGGATGTCTGAATCTGCCACACCCTGACCGAGCAGGCGCTCCGCAATTTTCAAACAGGTCTCCTTACGTCCTTTCTCAAGCCCTTTCTCAAGTCCTTCTTTGCTCGCCTCTTTACGAACCGCATCAAAAAATTCGGCCGCTGAATCCGGCTGCAGTTTTTCCCAGAACTCCAATCCTTCACGCAACGCCGGATCCCCCGGTCGTGCCATCTCCGACATCTCTTTCATCTGACTCATGTTCACCTCCGGCTTCGTCACCGTCAGATAGAGCATTTTTGTTCGAATGGTCAGTGCGAGAATTAATGATCGTAGTCCTACAAACTGCTGTAACGAATGTTAGATTTCACAGCCCTACCACTATCTCAAGATCTTCAAAACCCATGATTGTGGAGGAAAAGACATGTCACAGACAACGAAACAGACAGTTTTGAGTATCAAAAAACTAATTCACAGAACAGATATTGGTGTGGAAAGATAAAACCGACTGAAGCATCTTCTGGAGTGGAATGAAGTCAGCAACCATCTCCATGATCAACAATTCTAATTTCCACTGATTTCAGAAGAACTTTACCGCCAAAAAAGAATAGATTTGACTGAGTTGCTCCTTATTGTGTGAAAGAAGGTGGTTTAACTTTACCATATTCAGCATTGAGTTCCACTAGGGGATGGCTTTCTGATGACTGAAACTTAACCAGCAGTTCACGAGCGAGCATATCTCGGTCCTGTTGACTGTCAGGAAGTTCAACATCTTCCGGAACCTGTACCCAGCCATTAATGTTTCGATCGAAAACCGCCGGACGACCCTCTTCATACCCCAAATGCACATCTTCCAACCAGTTGAGATCGCTCCACCCCATGAACGCCATATATTCTTTTAGAAAAGGAGTTAACTGATCGTAGTCGGGCACCAGATTCACATCATAGCGATAGCCGATGTGTTGTCCGATTTCCTGTTCTCGCGTTTCAAAAGAACTGTCTTTTGTCTGTTTGGCAATATCTGTCACGTTTCCCATAATCATTCACTCCCTCAATAGCGAGTCATATCTGGTCGGCCAACGGTATGCTGAGTGCCGGCTAGCGGCACCATCGCCATCGCCGAAGCTTCCATCGTCAAAGCAGCCAAGTCCTCAGGTTCCAACGAATGAACATCGGTCTTTCCGCATGCCCGTGCCATCATTTGACACTCAATGGCCAAAGTATGTAGAAAATTGTAGACTCGCTCGGCAGCAGCATCCGGATTGAGTCTCGCTCTCAGTTTTGGGTCCTGCGTCGCAACGCCAACCGGACAGCGTCCGGTATGGCAGTGATAGCAGTAGCCGGCTTCCACACCAATTTCTGCCTCAAAATCTGCTTCCGGTATGGCCTTGTTGCAGTTCAGTGCCATCAGTGCCGCATGTCCGATAGCAACGGCGTCGGCGCCCAGCGCCAGAGCTTTAGCTATATCGCCGCCATTACGTATTCCACCCGCATATATCAAAGATATGTCACCGGTTTTACCAACATCGTCCAGTGCTTTACGTGCCTGTCTTATAGCCGCAATGCCGGGCACCCCGGTTTCTTCAGTAGCCAAATGAGGGCCGGCACCGGTCGAACCTTCCATACCATCAATGTAGATCATATCAGGGTCAGTTTTCGCCGCCATCCGTACATCGTCATAGACACGGGCCGCTCCCAGTTTTAACTGAATTGGGATCTGCCAATCGGTCGCTTCTCTAATTTCTTCGATTTTTAACGCCAGATCATCGGGGCCCAACCAATCAGGATGGCGTGCCGGTGAACGCTGATCGATGCCGGCCGGCAGTGAGCGCATTTCGGCGACCTGATCGGTAACTTTCTGCCCCATCAAATGTCCACCTAAGCCAACTTTACATCCTTGACCGATAAAAAACTCACATGCATCCGCCAGTCTCAAATGATGCGGATTAAACCCATAGCGTGACTGAATGCACTGATAGAACCACTTGATCGAATAACGTCGTTCATCTGGAATCATGCCACCTTCACCCGAACACGTTGCCGTACCGGCCATGGTTGCGCCGCGCGCCAGCGCGGTTTTTGCTTCATAAGACAAAGCACCAAAACTCATGCCGGTGATGTAAACTGGAATGTCCAACACCAGCGGATTCTTGGCACGCGGACCGAGCACGGTTTTGGTTACACAACGCTCTCGATAACCCTCAATGACAAATCGTGTCAAAGTCCCTGGTAAAAAAGTCAGATCTTCAAAAGTCGGAATTCTTTTGAACAGTGAGAATCCACGCATCCGATAGCGTCCCAGCTCAGATTTGATGTGGATGTCATCCATAACCTCCGGAGGAAAAATGAAACTTTTCCCCAGATTGCTCGTATTACGAGCATGTGCTGGTGGTATAGGAGGAGTCGTTTTAGGTAGATTGGCCATTTTTATTTCCTAAAGTACAAGTTTCTTTTCAGTGGGTTCGAGGCTATCATAATTCCACAACTGCTTGCCAGATTCGATTTTCCGTAGATTTTCAACACCACGCGGTGCTTCTAAGTCATACAAATCAAGCTTTCGTTTGAGCCAGTTGCATTCGAGTTCCGTTAATTCGGCATCCACCGCATCAACACCTAACCCCGCGATCTTGCCACCAACATAGATAATACCATCATACATGGAGTCGCCAAGATTTGGGCCGGCATCCCCTAGCACGATCATTCGGCCGCGTTGCATCATAAAGCCACTGAAGGCGCCGGTGCGACCACCGACAATGATCGTACCACCCTTCATATCAATGCCAGTTCTTGAACCAACATCGCCTTTACAAACTAGATCACCACCTCGGATCGCTGCCCCAAATGTCGAGCCGGCATTGTGCTCAATAACGACCGTACCCGACATCATATTCTCGGCACACGACCAACCGACTCGACCGGATATGTGAATATTCGGTCCATCGTTGAGTCCGCAGCCAAAATACCCTAGACTGCCCTTGAAGTTCAACTTCAGGCGATTCAGAATACCTACGCCCAACGAATGCTTGGCTCCGGGGTTCAGTACGGTAATGGTGCCGTAGCCATCGTGCATCTTCGCCGCAATTTCCTGATTGACTTCACGCGCGTCGCGCCCTTCCGCATCAATTTCAACCTGCCGATCAAAGTCAACTTCAATCGCAAGCGGTGAAGCCAGCCGATCAGACTCGACTGCTGAAAAGAACACCTGCTGGGTTCGTCCAGCGAGCTTTTCCGCATGCATGGAACTAGTTGGTTTCAACTCTGCCATACTCTCACCTCTCCTTCGTAGGGATCAACTGTTTCAATCTCATGAGGAAATACACTGCGAATGGCTACCTCTTCTGAAGCCAGGGCAACAAACTCATCTGATTCATAAAGCACCATCGGTTTTGCCGCCATATAGTCTTTAGCCATACCCAGTCGGTCCCCGGTCGCAACGACATAGGTGAACACACCATCCAAATCCGTCAGCGACCGATGCATGGATTCTTCAAGATCATCACCTCTATCCATAGCATCAGCGAGATAAACAGCAATGAGTTCAGAATCACAGTTGGACATGAAACGATGATCACGGCGTTCGAGAGCGCGGCGTGAATTCCAGTAATTGGTTAACTGACCGTTATGTACCACCGCAACATCCAAAAACGGATAAGCCCAGTAAGGGTGCGCCGAACGAATATCAACGTCGGATTCGGTTGCCATGCGCGTATGACCGATGGCATGTGTACCTTCAAAATTCTGGAGTCGATACTGATCGCCCACTGTATTGGCATCACCGAGGTCCTTGACCAGTTCCAACGCTTTACCGATTGACAGAATTTCAACGCCTTCCAAATCCTCCAAGTAGTCTGCCAGACGTTTGAGTTCACCATCATAACGGAAGCGACATCGGCGCGCATAAGGCGTTGCATCTTCGACAGAAACCACCACCGCGTTATATTCCGCCAATCGGTTTCTAACCGCATTAAAACGTTCGGCAATCTGATCGTGGATCTGAAAACCCGTGGCAAGATCAGCGCCTTCTGCCACCTTGTATCGCATGACATATTCATTATCGCTATCGTCATTACTTGAACCGTACATGGCCAACCCAGTTGAATCCGGGCCACGATGTTTGAGTGACTGCAACATAGATAGCAGTTCGCTACCGATGTTGGCGGTTGCGCCTCGATGAATGAGGCCGGCTATTCCACACATAGTTTTATTTCCTTATGGTAGACAGTCAAGATAAGTGTCCATATCCCAATCGGTCACTGTCGCCATGAATTTAGCCCATTCATCTTCCTTGTAATGCAGAAATACTTTGCCCATTTCATCCGGCAATGCATTCATGATGGTTTCGTTGGCCTTCAGCGCTTCGATTGCCTCACCTAGAGACATGGGTAACTTGGTGACTGCCTTACCTTCTTCCATCGCTTCGTAAATATTACGATTTTCCGGTTGCCCGGGATCAAGATCATTAGAGATGCCATCGTCAAACGCTTTCAACAGCCCGGCACATAGTAGGTACGGATTAACCATCGAATCAACCGCGCGAAATTCAAATCGTCCGGGGGCAGATATTCTCAGCGCCGTTGTCCGATTCTGATATCCCCAATCTTTGTAAACCGGCGCCCAGAACCCGGTGTCCCACAACCGCCGGTAGGAGTTGACCGTTGAACAGCCCAAAGCCGTCAATGCGTCAAGATGTTTCATCACTCCGGCGACTGAATTGAGACCTATTTTACCCGGCAATTGAGCGTCTGAGGTATCAGGCATGAACTTGTTGTCCCCACCACTGCGATAACTGTAGACTCCATCCAAACCATTCAGTGAATCATTACCCAGCTGATTGATCGAGTCTGCACCCCCGGTCCAAAGAGACATGTTGGTGTGACAACCGCTGGCTGAGACTCCCATAAACGGCTTAGTCATAAAACAGGCGATGAGGTTATTTTCTCGTGCCACCTGCGCACAGATCTGACGATAAGTCGACAGTCGGTCACAAGTACGCAGAGCTTCGTCATAGGTAAAGTTGAGTTCCAACTGACCGGGAGCGTCTTCATGATCTCCCTGAATCATATCCAATCCCATAAATCGGGAATACTCAATCACCTTCATGAACACCTTACGGAGGCTTTCGAACTGGTCAATATGATAGCAGTAGGGATTTGAGAATCCACCATCAGGCTTACCGTCTTCACCTCGTTTCAACCACATCATTTCCGGTTCCATGCCATGGCGCAGATGTAATCCATCATGTTTGGCCTGAAACTCCTCATGAATGATGCGCAGGTTACCTCGACAGTCCGACGTCAAATGAGCACCGGGGTTAACTCTTTCTTCTCGATTTCTGAAACAGGTGCAAAAGACCCGGGCCACGCGTTTGTCCCACGGCAGTTGGCAGAATGTTTCCGGGTCCGGAATGCCCACTAATTCCATTGCCTCGGGTCCATAACCAATATATTCACCATAGCGGTCGATGAATAGATTGGCCGTTGAACCATAGACGAGTTGAAATCCGCGTTGAGCAACCGTCTCCCAGTGATCGGCAGGAACTCCTTTGCCGACTACTCTTCCAGTTACCGAGATAAACTGGTAGTAAATGTATTCTATGTTCAGTTCTTTGATTTTCTCTCGAACCTTTTTTACCAGCTCGTCACGACCTGGTTGATTGACGTGTCGTTCAAGATCGGTTGAATCCATGATTAACCCCATTTTTTAGTTGTTAAAAATTTTCTTATAAACGGGAAATTATATAGATGAGTTCGGAAACTGACTGAAAAAAAAAAGTATGTGCTCGCTGAACTTCACACTGATTTCACGTCAATAGACACTCTGTAGTAGCGAAAGTCTAGAAAATTCTTGTGTGAGCGTTGACCTCACTTATGATACAATTGGGTTGTATGGTCATTATTAACAGGAGAGAAGTAGTAGAATGGACCACGAGCCATACGAAAGAATAGAAGGACTAGAAAGATTACTCGAAGATGTCATTAAAGCAATTCAAAAGAACTCAGAAGCTATTGACTCTTTGCATAAAGAATTTCATGAATTTAAAGATGAGCAACGAAAAAACGCAAACAGAACAAATGCCCTGTTTAAGCAGTTTGGTGCACGGATAGGGAGCGTTGAGGAACGCACCTCGGCGATAGAATTAAGGTTGATTGCAGTGGAGGATGTCGTATTCAGTTAGCCTGCTGACCCCAACCTGACACATTTCGGAATGGCGGTTTGTATTTCATTCATAACCGCCATTCTCGTTTGGATCATCTCACTGTAATCGTATAAGCTTAGCCATTCCAAAGAGCAGACAGACACGCCTTCAGAAACTGAAGTAGCATTCGTGCCGAAAACTGATGAGCTTCAGCCTTTCGTTATTGTTCATCTATTGATTCCTGTTTTAGCAATCCGACTGACTGCACTGAACACCTAGGTTGCCAAATCCAAAAACACATCACAGCACGCCGCACCAACTCGACGTTCAGGATACTCTCCAGAAAGTTTTTATCTGTGTCGGGTACATTTGATCAGAAATAAACTCAAGCTACTTCAGTCATTTCATTTGAGTTTATTTTCAACGCTTTCTACCTGTGCTTTAACAATTTGAACTACTGCGGTCTTGTTTACGAACATCGGGGGCACACATTAAAATATTGAAGGTTTCGAATGCATCCGTACTTCTACACGTGACCATGGCATGAAATCTAGCTCCCACAGCCATCAACCACATCCACTAACCGGGATTATGCTCACGCTTTTGGCCATGAGCTTATTCTCCTGCCAGGACGCACTGGTCAAATACTTGGCGGAAGAGTTTTCCCTCCTCCAAATCCTGTTTGTCAGAAGTGTGGTTGTTATCCTGCCACTTTCTTGCCTCCTTTATTTTAAATACGGAACGCAAGCCTTCCATACGAACCGGATATTTGACCACGTTAAGCGAGTACTATTTAATATCCTTGCATTTCTGAGCTTTTATTACTCACTCACACGTATTGAACTGGCCCAGGCGACAGCAATAGCCATGTCAGCACCACTCATTACCACCGCTCTTTCAGGTCCTTTACTTGGCGAGCGAGCTAATGTGCTGCAGAAAGTCATTGTCGCTGCAGGATTCGCCGGTGTTATGCTGGTGATTCAACCCTTTTCAGGGTCATTTGATTTAATCGGTACGGTAGCCGTACTGTTTGGCGCACTCATGTTCTCGCTACTGGTCATTCAAACTCGAATAATGACGCGAACCGAGTCCACCGAACTTATGGTTTTTTTTGCGGCATCGACAATTTTCTGTGTTTCTGGACCCTTTATGCCGATTCTATGGGTCTCGCCAAGCGGCTGGGATTGGACTCTGCTTCTGACAGTCGGATGTGTGACCATGTTTGCTCAGCTGTCCATTGTTCATGCTTACCGGTTTGCACCCGTCTACGTTCTCGCGCCCTTCGAATACATTACCATTCCGTGGGCTTTGCTGTTGGGCTGGTTGATTTTTACCGAAATTCCAACCTTGATGATGTTGATTGGTACGGCTATCATCATTGCCTGTGGCATTACCATCATTGAGGTTGAACGAAGGGCAAACTAACTTGACTGAACTCATCTAGCAGGTCTTTTTGCACACCAACCACATCAACTCTAGGCAAGGCGCTACTCCGCGAGCCGACTACCGCTCTCAATAAGGATAGACCGACCGTCCCATCAGCACATCAATTTCAGACCAAACCAGTGCCAACTTGAACTTCACTTGATGATCTTGCAGCTGCGCGCGGAGCAATTCAGTCTGCGCATCTCCAAGATCTGAACGTTCTTCTAGTTCGTACAATGTGCGGGCGCGATCCATGTATTGATCACGAAATTCAATTCTAGTTGCAGAAGACTGTAAATCCAGATGATGTAAAGTCAAAGTTTGCCACAGTTCGAATGCTCGAACTCGAACTGCATGTTCAGTTTCGGTCAGCTTGAGTTGCGCTTTATCAATAGCCAGCTGACTAAGCCTAGCATCTCGCCGGCGTCGCTCTCCCACCGCTAATGGCAGACGAAACTGAATTCCGATGGAAGCGGCATTGCGACTACCGGTTTTCTCTTCCCACCGGGTTGCTTCGACCACCGCATCCAACTGTGGATTGTATTTTGCAGCGGTCAATGCCGCTGCTGTTTCTGCCTTCTGGAGATTCAGTTCGGCCTGTCGCATATCAAAATTACCATTCATTATCCACTCCAGCAATGTCTCAAATTCTGGCACTTCACGTTCAACATACATAGTCAGGTCCGGAGTCTCCAGATCACGCGGTATATGATCAGTCAACCCCAAAAACAATGCCAGATTCCGACGCGTTCTGAGGCGGTCGATATTCGCTGCCTGTCTTTTCCTGAACTCTTCTCGATAGACAGTTTCCAATGCCAACACATCCACTTCGGCGTGCGATTGATGCATCTCCATTTCTTGCAAGAAGCGGTTGTAACGCAGAAATGACAAAGTCATCTTTTCGTTTTGTACACCATAAGACAGATCGGCGATCAGCACATCAAAAAAGTGCCGCATGATATCAATTCTTCGATGCGCCCGCACCACTTCCAAAGTGTGCTTCGCGCGTTCAAATGCCACATTCGCCAAATTGATCTCGGCACGTTTTCTACCGAAATCATAGAGCGGGTAAGTTAATCGCAAAGTCGCCTGACTGTCATTGAGAGAATTGTCTGCACCCGGCGCCGCGCGATCAACTCGTCTAGGAAAGAAAATCGCTTCCACATTCAGTGGATTGGCAGACCGATGAAAATCAGCATCAACGATTGACCAGGCTAAATCTAGCTCGGCCCGTCGCGTGGAGGGATGGTCGCTATCGGCGAGCTTAAGCACTCTCGATAAACTTAGTGGTTCCTCCAGTGCATCATCGGCACTGACCCACGCTGTCGCAAAACACATCAATACAGACAGCATGACTAGACGGAAACTTTTCAGCGTCATGGGCAACTCAATTGCCGGGTTGAACAATGGACTATATGTGTTCGGTCGATGACCTTCGAACTAGTGATTACGCAGATATTACTCGCAACATTACACCAGCCGGCGCATGCCTAGAAAGACGATTCAAATTTTCATCAGGCGGGGAGTTGACACCCAAATCAATTATCGTCGGCTACGCTTGAACGAAACAAAATTACCGTTCTGGTAGTGTCCGTCAACGACAAACTCTCCCAACAACATAAACTCCTCAACATCCTTGGCAGCCCCAGTGTAGCGCATGATTCGATTGCCTTCAAGATCCAGAAACAGAAATACCGGTGTCGCTCGAATTCGATTGTATTTGAGCGCCCAATCTTTTTCAGCAATCTCTTCGCCATTGAAATCAACGACTAAATTGTCTCCCTCAACATTCATCATTAGACAGCGAAAATGTTCACGAAAATAATCTTGAACTTCTGCCTGGTTCAGAATTTTCGTTTTCATTCGCTCGCACCAAGGACAGTCGTTCAGTTCAAACATCACCATGATGCCCCTTTGTCCTTCTTCCTGCGCCATTTCAACCTCTTCTTGCAGGTCACCGAATGTCTGATGAAAAAAATATTCGTCAGGGTTGCGAACTTCTGCCTGTGTCGCGCCGACTCCATTCATCAAGACTAGCAACGTAACCAGGTATAGAGGGTTCAATCTATTCATTCGGTCAAGACCAACTATGAATGATTTCGGTTAAGTACCGATTGACCAATTGCCAAAGCCCGGATTGTCCGCCCGCATGAGTACGCGTGGCTCGTGTAGGTCGGTGACTGAAATAGTCTGTTTCGCGCGGAGATAATCTGCCACCACTTCCCAAACGGGCGGTCCGGGTGACACTTCACCCACTGTCGCCCAACCGGCCACTGAATAACTTTTTTCCGGTTGAATCAGTTCCCCAGTGTCCAAGCGCAGGTCCGAAATGCGATTGCCCATAGTCTGGTTGACTGTCAAGGTATAGGTCATACCGGCAATGCGCACCATGTCACCGCCCTGTTGGTAAAAAGGGTCAGGATTGAAAGAGTTGTCGGCCACATCCTCCAAAATCAATTTCAGCGTCTCGCCGGTGATCTCCCGTCTATAGGTTTCAGGGTAGGTTATCGCGGTCTGGGTCATGACATCATCAACAGTGATCGTCTGCCCGGGAAGCATCGATGTTCCCCAGCGGAAACCCGGCGATAGCGCGATTTGCGCATCATGATAAACGCGCAGGGCCGCACAGATGATTTCATCAAAAGTCCCATTGAAATTACCCCGCCGAAACAGTAGCGATTCGGTAATGGCAAGCTGTTCGTCCAGCCGTTCGGCGTACGGCGCACGCGATGCATTGATGAACTGCGCCATTTCAGCATCAGGCGAAAGATAGTTACCAAAAACTGGTAATAGATGATAACGAGTATCCACCACTCCTCGGGTTCCGAACTGCAGGTCCAACACGCCAATGAACTTGCCATTGGACCCGGCGTTAGTAACCACGGTTGTGCCGGCCGAATTTCGCACCCGTACGGGTGTCGGGACGGCGTCATGGGTATGCCCGCCCAGAATTGCGTCGATGCCGGTAACAAGACCTGCCAACTTGATGTCGACATCCATCCCGTTATGAGACAGCAGAACAATCGCATCGGGATTCGCTTCAGTTTTAATCTGGTTGATCAGTTTCTGCAATTCATCAACCCGAATCCCAAAAGTCCAGTCCGGCACATTGCGTGATGGATTGGCAATAGGAGTATATGGAAACGCCTGCCCGACGATTGCCACGTCAAAATCACCGAGAGACCGCAGGGTGTATGGCGCGAACGCGTGGCCGGTTGCCTCATCAAAAGCCGGTTTGTCATCAAACTGCGCTTCTTCGGTGAGATATATGTTCTGGGCAACAAAATCTCCACGAAATGCCTGCAAATTCTTCTGCTGAACTTCTGGCGCATAGGTAAACTCCCAGTGTCCAGTTGCCACATCCACTCCCAACAGATTATTCGCCTGTACCATCTCCATACCATCGGTCCAGAGTGCGGTGCCGGTACCCTGCCAGCTGTCGCCGCCATCCAACAACAGAGTACGTTCAGCACCGAATTCATGGCGCAGGCGATTGACAAGAGTTTTCAGGTATGCATACCCTCCCATCCGACCAAATTGTTCAGCCAGCTTAGGGAAATCGCGGTATGTAAAAGCGTGAGCTTCGGCAGAGCCAGGGGTGATATTGAAGTAGTTTAAGAATGGTTCCCCGACGAGGTGTGGGGGACGACCCCAACCATCCTCGATACCAATATTGATATGCGGCTCACGAAAATAAATCGGATTCAGTTGCGCGTGGGTATCGGTGATGTGCAGTAGGCGAGCCTGACCAAAAGTTGGAATGTCATATAAGTCTGTACCAGCGTTTAAACTTGTCGGTAATAAGCTCGACACGCTGGCCGTAGCGAGGACCTGCATGAATTCTCGGCGACTGAGATGGGTAGTCAATCGTCAAACTCCACTCACCTAAATGACCAAGTGTCCATTATCCAACGTAATGAGTGATTATTCACTAGCGAATCACTCGTCCCTCCCACAGCGTGCTTTCGCGCTGTGCCTGCACGACCCCCGCATCCCCCTGTAACTTTGCCTCGGCAATCAACTGCATGGCTTTTTTCAGGTCCCCACTTTGCGCCGCTTCTTGCGCCAGCTTTAGAATTTTGGCAGTATCACGCCACTCATGCCCCATTTCACCAGCTTTCTTTCGCGCCTCATTCGCTTCAGTAAAAGCGGTATTGTAATCGGCAACTGTTGGTTCTGCTGCGCTGGCTAAACTCATCGTACAAAGAAGTATGCCAGCGACCAGAGTGCGCAAGATAGATTTCATATACATCCTCCCGTTGAATTACTTACGAACACCTGGGCCATTGAACTGTAACCCGTTGCTCATGTAAGTCAGAAAATATTCCAGATTTCTATACTCTTCACCTTGAGGTTTAAAGGCTTTGGCACGAACCTGCTGATTGCAACCGCTGAATCGCCGATGCAGAGTACCAATGGCACCCCACTTCAGGCGATAGACCGGAAAGTGACTCGCATGTCCGAGTGCCGGGCTAAGCAGTTCGGTCCGAATGTAACCACCCGAACCCCCCACATGACAATCGGCACAGGCAAAATTCAACTGACCGCGCTTAGTATAGTAAAACTGTTTTCCCATTTCGTAAGCTGCCAAGGCGCGCGGGTCGTCGGGAATTTCCACGTTGATCGTTTCACCACGCGAGGTGAAAGCCATATAAGCAGACAATGCGGCAATATCGCCGGACTTATACTTCAGTGGTTTCTCGCCATTGGCCTCTCGACACTGATTGATGGCCAGTTCCAGTGTAACCACCTGTCCCTGTTCAAGATCAAAATAAGGATAGTGCTGACGAATACCAACACCGCCATTCTCAAAGCAGTCACCGTAGGTCTTGCCATTCGCGAATGGCGTATTGAGGACAATCTCTCCCCGTTCTAACGCTAATTCGTAGGGAGGAAATTCCTCAAGTGTCTGCCATTGCTCCCGAGATGCCGCATCAATTGAATAAACACCATTAATGAAATCATCTTTCGGCGTATCCGGAAACTTAGTCAGATAGTAATTCTGAAACGCCATGCGTTCCTGTTCCGGGTCAGCGAATGAAACGGTTAACAGACCGGCAAGAAAACTGCCGGTGAAGACTGCTGCGAAGATCTTTTTCATTGTCTTTCAACGACAGTCAGAGTTTCTTCGACACATCCAAAAAATGTTCGGCACGTTGTCGAAAATTCTAGATATTTGCAAATCATCGGTTCATTACCTCCTTAAATCAATTCGTTCAAAGAACACTAGTGGAGTCCCGTGGTACATCGTTACTGATTCCACCAGTTCAATCCATCAATACGCTGCCAAATCAAACAGCCGATCAGCAGAAAACCGGAATTCAGACAAAATTCAACCCCCGTTTTGCCACCACATCGTAACCTATTTGACTAGCCAGAATCAGCCGGCGCTTCTTTAGACTGCGTCAGGACTCTTAATCAGTTATTTGATCGTGTATTCCTTTTCGCCTGACTCACCCATATTATCATGCCAAGCTAATAATAACGTATCGCCAGCTTGTGGCCCCTGAATGTTAAAAGAAAGATATGGATTTTTTGAAATGGCCGGACCCCAGTGTGCCCGCAGCATTTCCTTTCCCTGCCAGTGGCAGGTAACGACATCAACAAAGTGTGCTGGAATCAACTTGCCGGTTTTGCTATCTTTACGCTGTCCGGTTTCCATTGGATGCTTGATCAGCATCTTGACCTCCACATCATTCTGGCTGGTCATTTTCGCTTTTGCTTTAATTGCCATGTTTTGATTACCTCGTCAATTTCAATCAACCACCGCAACCGCCGATGGTTACTTTAACTTCACTGGCCCCTCTGTAAATCTGTCCATTGGCTTTGACCAGGCCTATAACGTCAGAGGTTTTGCCCATTTTGATGCGAACCGACACTTCCGGTATTACGCCAGGCTGCAAATCAAACGCGGCGACCATGGGCGCCGGATTGTTCGGCACAATAATCGCCATGGATTCAACGCTGTCCATATTTGCCGTCACCCTGATTGGGACAACGGCACCATTCTCAGCAATTTCCGGTCCCTTAACCTTGATGGCATCACTGTCTTGGATGCCATGGTCGCCGAATAATGCATTCAGCGTCCCATCAACATCTTCAGCATCGAAAGCCATCTGTGGTCGGTTCGCGGCGTAAGCCCGGGGTCCTACCAGACCCCAAGCCGTGGCAAGAGCAACTAAACTGCTCGCTGCTGCGCCTTTCAGGATCTTCCGTCGTTGTATTTCATAATTTTTCATCAATATCACCTCTTAGAGCGTAGACACATATTCAGTAATTTTATCAATCTCTTCATCGGTAAGAATGCCATGACGACCAAAAGGTGGCATCATGGTATTGGGATTGGCGGCCGTCGCATCCCAAATTCGCGCGCGTAGTTTTTTCTTGTCTGGAAACCGCTGTTTCATGAAAATGAGCGGCGGGCCATGCGTACCCGGCATTTCTCCATCTCCCATAATGTGACAGGAAAGACAATTACCTTTCTTACGGTCAACCGCCAGTGCTTTTCCTTCAGCAATAATATTCACGTCCGCGAGACCCACCTCCGCATAAAGCGTAGCACTGCCTAACAACGTAATAAACGATAATGTTCCAATGAAAGCTCTGATCATCATACGGATGTTGCTCCTCCGACTTACTGTAGTCTAGTTATAAGACAGCCATTGACCGACATGATTCTATTTTCTATGGCAGACGACGGTCTCAACTGCAATGATATGGTAAACAATACGGTCATTTTTTCAAGTCAATATTCAGTCCATCAAGATTATTGTAAATCATGCAACTAATAATTCAACTCAAATTTCAACGATGGTCAATTTACGGTTGCCACCATTAAACCCATTCCGGAACAACTCAACAATAGAAATAGTGCATTGGTTTGCTACCAATTCGCTTTTAATATTCACCGAGCGATATGAATGCGAATTTGATCTCGCGCAGATATGAAACATTGATACAACCCAGCGAAATTAGACTTGGCTGATTTGCAACTTCGATGGTGAGGCGTTTTTTCTGAATACCCATGATGCAACTGACTCCAGACGAACTGCGCACCATCGCTAGCGAAGCCAGTGGTTTTCTAAAACAACTAGCCAGTCAACAACGGCTCATGATACTATGCCACCTGCTTGATGGTGAAATGTCGGTCAGCCAGTTACAGGAACGATTGAAAATTGAACAATCTGCCATTTCCCAGCACTTAGCAAAACTACGCCAAGAACACATCATTACCGCCCGCCGAAAATCTCGGCAAAAATACTACTCCATTGCCGACCCCAAAGCACTGCGAATGATTGAACTGTTACACGCGTTATATTGCGAAAATGCTGATCCTTCAAGTCCATCCATTGTGGAGTCCGCTACCCGGCAACTCGATGGACATTGATCGTCCGGTTCGTTTTCAACCTTCCGAATGAATGGCAACCGTACAGTTCCCCTAGCTATTGTTGGAATGGCCTGTCGTTTTCCAGGGACATCCAACTCACCACAAACATTCTGGCAAACGATCAAAACCAAATCCGACTGTATCTCACCCATTCCAGTCGACCGTTGGGACCATCGACTCCTCGAACAGCTCAATCTCTCAGCCGATACTGAGTTTGCCAGGGTCGGGGGCTTTATTGATGATATCGATCAATTTGATCCGTCTTTCTTTAGGATATCATCACGCGAAGCTATCGAAATCGATCCACAACACCGAATACTGCTAGAACTTGCATGGCGGTGTATGGAAGATGCCGCCATTGCACCGGATGAACTCGAAAAACGCAGAACCGGGGTCTTCGTTGGCATCATCAATCACGATTATGAAAGGTTGATGCTTAGAGAATCACCTCAAATCAGTGCATTCACCGGCCTCGGACGATCAACTAGTATCGCTGCCAATCGAATTTCCTACTGCCTCAATCTATCCGGACCTAGTATCACCTTTGATACAGCTTGTTCTTCATCGCTGACTGCCGTTGATGCGGCCTGTAAAGCACTGACTGACGGTTCGGCGGATATGGCCTTAGCTGGTGGTGCCAATGCAATCCTCGCGCCGGAGAGTTACATTGAGTTTTCACGAGCGGCAATGCTGTCTAAATCCGGCCGCTGCCGGGCATTCGATGCGCAGGCTGATGGATTTGTGCGCGCTGAGGGAGGCGGATTAATTCTGCTGAAACGGTTGCCCGACGCGCTAGTCGATAACGATCGCATCTACGCAACTATCATCGCTACGCAAGTGAATCAGGATGGCCGAACAGTTGGAATGATGGCCCCTAGCCTGTATGCCCAGCAGACCATGCTGCGGACTGCCTTGCAACAATCTGGTCTCCACCCCACTGCGGTCGGCTACATCGAGGCGCATGGCACCGGCACTCAGTCTGGCGACACCGTCGAAGCGCAATCATTGGGAACCGTATACGGGCATCCAAATCTTTATGTGGGTTCTGTGAAAACCAATATCGGACATACCGAAGCCGCCGCCGGCGTTGCCGGTCTCATTAAGGCAACACTGGCAGTCTACTACGGCGAAATTCCACCCAACCTGCATTTTTCTGTACCCAATCCAAAATTTGACTGCGATGCATTGGGCATTCACATTCCCGTCGAGTCAGTCCTCTGGGATGATGCAGTCGGTACACCGCGCATTGCCGCAGTCAATTCCTTTGGTTTCGGTGGTGCCAACGCGCATGTCATCATTCAGGAAGCACCGGTGAACAAACCTCAAACAAGCAGTGTAGGTAACCAACCATCCATCATCCCACTCAGTGCTCCTACTCTCGATGCTCTAGAAAGGCTGACTGTGGGTGTGAATCACCAGCTGGCTGACGGTTCAGTACATAAACCTGACCTCGGCTATACCGCCAGTCGCCTCCCGACGTACGAATTTCGACGAGTGATTGACACCAATGGAAACCGAGTTGGCCAACTTACATTGCCATTTGACACGCATCGAGAAAATAGTACGATCTATTCCGATGTCAACGATGGCGAGCCGTGTGTGACCTTTGTTTTCAATGGCATAGGGACACAATGGAGCGGTGAAGGTGTAGCACTCTTTCACACCCACCCAGCATTTAAAAAGACCATTGAACAGTGCGACTCACTGTTCGGACCAGCATTAGGAGTCAAAACAGCATTTGAATTGAACGCTACATTGGCAACTACCGATTTGGTCCGTGCGCATGCAATTCATTTTTCGCTGCAACTTGCCCTCTGCGAAATTTGGAGATCTTGGGGAGTGTCCCCCACCGCAGTCATCGGCCATAGCATGGGAGAAATTGCGGCCGCCTGCGTGGCTGGCTACTTGACTCTGCCAGCAGCGATTAGGTTAGTCAAAGAACGAGCCGCGCGTATTGAACCCTACTGTAATCAAGGCCTCATGCTGGTAGCATCGTTAAATTTAACCATGGCGGAGAAACTAGTGGCAATGAGTTCGGGGCACTTGGTGGTTGCGGCAGACAACAGTGCGGAATCAGTTACTTTTTCAGGGACGGTCCAAGCAATCCAAGACCTAGCCAAATCTCTCAATGCCGAAGGTCGATTCAATCGGGTGCTGGAAGTCCCGGTACCCTTTCACAGTCCAATGATTGAAATGGCACGTGCCGAGCTATCTTTTCCAGCGAATCACCGTCGATCAAACGCGGCTAAATTGCCATGGTTCTCTTCCGTCACGGGCGCAATCATTACGAAAGAGTCAGAACAGGTTGATTTCTGGTGGCAGAACTTTCTTGGCCCGGTTCAGTTCCGGCAAGCCATGCATGCATCAATATCATCAGGGTACTGCATTTATGTTGAAATCGGGCCGCGCGCCAGTTTGAATTTTAACATGCGCGAGTGCATCAAATCTGAAGATGTCCCCGCCCATAGCGGCGTCATTTTCTCAATTCACCGGCAACATTCTGAACTCACTGCCATGCAATCGGCCGCCGCCGCTTTATTCGACTTAGGTGTCGACCTAGACTTCAGTCGAATCAATCCACTGGCTCATGTGTGCCAGTTTCCAAACCATGAGTGGAACAGACAATCGTATTGGAAACCTAAATTTCAGATGCACCCATTAGCGCAGAGCGAGATTTTGACAGTTTCTCATCCGATGCTGAAAGAACACTCCGACCAACAAAGAAAACAATGGATCATCCCGCTCAAAGCAGACGAATGGCCCTGGTTCGGCAAGCATCGATTGCATGGCGAGTTAATTTTCCCGGCCGCCGGTTATATTGAAGCGGCACTCGCCGCAGCTGAACAACAATTTGGTAGGGTGCCACTAAAACTAAATTCTATTCAGTTTCCAAATCTACTAAAAATCGACTCAACAGTCGACACCGAACTCACATTGCGTGTTCTGAACCACAAAGCGGCACAATCTTTTCAAATGGCCAGCAATAGTGCATTAGCCGATAACCAAGAAACGTTACATTGTCAAGGACAATCAAGCGAAGGACAGAGCAACAGCCTCACGCTCACAAGTCAGGTACCAGAACTTACGATCACAACCGAATTGTCTCCTACTACCGTTAGAAACCATTTCAATCAAGTGGATTTTGATGGCGATTTCGAGCAATGGCAGATTACCAAAATTCACACTTCAAGCAAGGGTGAAGTTTTGGCCACGCTGAGGAAAAATCTCACGACCGACGTTCAACCGTCGAGATGGATTCTTGATCCGGCGCTATTGGATTTATGCTTTCGTTGTGTCGTGGGATGCACAGAATTAAAAGGGGTGTTCATGCCTTTCGAAGTGGAGTCTCTGGAATATTGGCCGGGTTTGGCGGACGAAGTCAACTGTTATCTACACCCCACACCAATTGACAATGATGTATTTCAATTAGACATGCTCATTGCCAATGCCGATGACACGATACTTGTCCGAATATCCAAACTCTGCTTGCGAAAATTGGTGAACGTGAACTCGCCGAGCACTCACCTCAATGACTCGCTGTTTGCACTGGAGCGAGGCTGGAAGGTATATCCATTGAATCACCTTAACGAGGCGCGTTTCGCATGTGACTGGTCAACTCTCCAATGCGACTTGGAACAGCAGGCCACCCAACTCACCCGCGCTACACAACGCTGGCGACACTATTCGATCGTCAACCCGGCACTTGCCGAAATAACTACCGCTTACCTTGCACAGGCACTGAAGCAGCTTGGATTTGCGACCAATTCTGAAAAATTCCGGCTTGAAGATGTCAAGTTAAGAAAGACCATTGCAGAAGATCAATATTACTTAATTGATGCGCTATTGAAACAATTACTCAGCAGTGGGCACTTGGAACTGATTCAGCCGGAAGTTGCCGAAGCAGAGAAATGTTGGATGCGGTGGCGGAGCAACTCGGTCCCTGGTCCACTCAGTGTTGTACAAAGATTTCTATCAACGCCGGAATCAACGGAGTACCTGGCAGAATTGGTGCTGATTGATCGTTGTGGTAGCGAACTGTCAAATATTCTAACGGGACAGAAAAGCGGTATTGAAATTTTATTTCCAGATGGTGCCACCGATGCACTACAACAGTTATACCAGAGTGCACCGACCTGTCTGATCTACAATCAAATGCTCAAACATTCACTCGTTGCCCTGTTGGATTCGTGGGCGTTGTCTCGACCCTGCCGCATATTGGAAATTGGTGCCGGCACCGGTGCACTGTTGTTTCACCTGATGCCCATACTAAGGAAGCACTCCACTGAATACATATTTTCAGACGTCTCCAACCTTTTTATTCGCCGTGCCAAACAGCGCTTCGGGCATCTCGAATTCGTGCAATTTAGAGAATTAGATATTGATGCTGATTTTCCGGCTCAAGGGTTCGACGATCAATCATTCGATATCGTGCTGGCCGCCGATGCGCTACACTTGGCATGCCATCCACACCAGACACTGCAGCGTCTGCAGCGTCTATTAAACCCCGGGGGAGTTCTCAGTTTCATTGAACTGACTGATAAACCCGTCTGGGCTGACTTGGTGTTTGGAATGCTACGAGATTGGTGGCCGAAGAATGAAACAAGTCGTACAACTCAGTCTCCGTGTCTTTCGTCGACTGAATGGTTCGAATTACTCGACCAAACCGATTTTGAAAAATGTATTATGCTGACCGACAAGCAGGATGGCGGTGCTGGCGTTCATTCGGTCTTCATCGCCCATAAAAAACCTGCAGAAACAAGCCAATTTGACAAAATCAACAGCGATGTCATTCACCGGCTAATCTTTGCTGATGAAGATCGGTTCACGATGGATTTTGTAAGCCATTTCGACTCGCACGCCATGGTACCCGTTGCTATCGGAAACCATTATCAATCAAGCGCCGGCAGATTCGTCATTAACCCCAACCAACCCAAACACTATCAACGGCTCATCGCCACACTCAAAGCTGACGGTAACCTGCCAGATGATGTCGTCATGCTGTGGAACTTCAACGTACCACGGGTCAATGCATCTTCAATCAGTGCACAACTGTTAGCGTCCCCCGTACTCTCAGCTGTTAGACTGATTCAAGCATTCGACCATCATGGTGTGATGCCAAAATCGCTCACTCTGGTAACCGCCAATTCACAAATGATCGACAATCAGGTAGATTGGACTGGTTGCCTGAATGCCGGATTATGGGGATTCGGCAGAACTCTGCACAATGAGTATCCAACCCTGCACGTACAACTCATTGATGTAAATCCATGTGCCGCATCAGCCGCGCAAAGACTGTATGAGTTCTTGATTTCTGAACATGGGTTAAGCGAGGTGACTTTACGTGAAACAGACTGTTATGTACCCATTCAGCGCCAGCTGGAATTTGATGCTCTGACCGTTGCACCGCCACAATTACGCGTTCTAGCTGCTCATCATGGTCGTGGATTAGATTCGCTAACAACCGTAATTGAGCCCGGTCTACCGCCATCAGATACGGAAGTTGTCATCGAAGTATCAGCCGCTTCACTCAACTTCCGCGATGTCATGATTGCGCTGGGTGCGTTACCGGAAGACTCTATCACCGGTGGACTCATGCAGTGGTCGATGGGCATGGAGTGTGCCGGACGCATTGCCGAGGTCGGCGATAAGGTTAAGCAATTTGCGCGGGGAGACCGGGTGGTTGCGCTAGCGAGTCGAGCGCTGGCCAGTTACGTCAGAACGGATCAACAGTTCGTTGTTCATCTGCCTCAAGAACAGAAATTGACGCCTTACTCTGGACTGCTGACTGCTTATGTTACTGCACTGTATTGTTTTCGTGAAACAGTCCGGTTGAAGTCCTCCGACCAAGTGTTAGTTCACTGTGCTTCTGGTGGTGTTGGGCTCGCACTGATCAATGTTGCGAAATCATCGGGTGCGACCGTATTCGCCACCGCCGGCACGTCGGAGAAAAGGCGTTTTCTGAACTTTTATGGCGTCGAATGTGTGGCTGACTCGCGAAACAAATCATTCATTGACAAGATCATGCAATGGACTGAGAACAAAGGAGTGGATGTGGTCATCAACACCATGAGTGGTGAACTGGCGGCAGCTAACAAACACGTTCTCACCGAAAGAGGTGTTTTTATTGAACTGGGTAAATACCATAGCCGCGCAGAAGTTCATGCTGAAATTCATTGTTTCAAACCGTTTGTCACGGTGTCGACTGTAGATATTGACTCCATCTGGAAGAATCAACCGGACGTAATCCAGCGGCTCCTTAGAGAAACAGTGCAAAGCGTCAACCACCATGAACTGCCACAACTACCACACCAAGAGTTTCCATTCTCTCAGGCAAAAGAAGCCTTTCGATTCATGGCCAGCGCGAAACATATCGGAAAGATTGTGCTCACTGCAGATGAAAAATCGAACCGATGCAATCGTACCAAACTGCCTATTTTGATCCGCCCGGATGCAACGTATCTCATCACTGGTGGAACGCGGGGGTTCGGATTAGCAACCCTGTTATGGCTGGCTGAAAATGGTGCCAAGCACATCATTGTCGTTGGTCGTTCACCCGAAACTTCAAACCAGCTAAAAAATATTATCGAATCCGCCGAACAGCTCAGCTGTCAGATCACAGTACTTCGCGTTGATGTAGTTAATCTAAGTGACTTTCAAACCGCGCTGGCATCTATCAGTCGAGATTTACCGCCGGTCCGTGGAGTGTTGCACTGTGCCATGGAGATTGCCGACAGCAGCATCGTCAACCTAGACATTGAACGGTTCAAAAAATCAATGAATGCTAAAGTGCTGGGCGCCTGGCATCTTCATTACCTCACACGGAATGAGACGTTGGATTTCTTTGTACTGTTTTCCTCGGTCACCGCGGTATTGGGGCCTGCCGGACAAGCCGCATACAGTGCTGCCAACGCCATGCTCGATGCCTTTTCAGATTATCTTAGACAAGTTGGCGTGCCAGCTATTGCAATTAACTGGGGAGCCGTTTCAGACTATGGATTCGTCGCCGACCGTTCGAACATGACAGAAACTTTTATCAATCAGTTTGGCATAAACCCTCGACCGGCGAATGAAATGCTCTCTGCCCTGCACGGTCTGTTGACCCACACACACGCTTCTCAGATTATCATCGGTGGAGGGCGATGGACTACAGACGGCTTGCGCAAAGCTCAAATCACCAAGCACAAACGATCGACAACTCCGACTGTTTCTCAACTAGAGAGAAACAAGACCAATGACCTAGAACATTCGATTGTTGAGTGTTTTTCCAGCTTATTAGATTTGCCAAAAGATTCGATTAACCTAGATGAGCCTATCGTTAATCTAGGCGTCGACAGTCTATTGGCGGTCGAACTGTCACATCTGCTAAGATCTACCTGTCAAATTGAAGTCAGCGCCTCATCAATGTTGGCACAAACCTCCATTAACGACATTCTGACAAAAATCAAGTATCCATCAGTCAACGAAAACGCGTAATTGCATGCTGTCAGCTACTCACTCCCAAATGTCAACATCAATGCCCTGTTCAACCAGGTGGTCAGCTAAATCTGAAAGGTAACGTTGAAAATTGGGCTGTGTCAAGAACGCTTCACTACTAACGTACTGAAATAAACCAGTTGTATGAAATTTTTTGAAAAAAGCTTCCGAACGAATGACTTCTTTACCATTTTTTCCAAAAAGTACAATCGTTGGTGCGTAACTAACCTCCAAACTGGTTGCCCAGTCTCGGGCACTGACTTGTTTGCCATCAAAATTGATCAACTGATGATCTGACCACATATCAATTTGGATGACATTAAAGTCTTCCAAGTACTGAGCTACCATAGCATCCGACAGTACTTTTAGGTGTAGATTTTCACAATTTGGACATTGTTGCTGCTCGAAAAACACAGCAACCGGCCGTTCGCCGCTGGCGTCCTCTAAATTGTGTGGAGGTTCTTGAAAAAAGGGTTGTGATATCAGACCCTTCAAACTAGCGTCAGTCTTCGTGAGTTCTTGATGAACGAAATTGCGGTATGAAATTTTCGTTTCATGTTGTTCAGCCACATATCTAATCGCGGTCAGGAATTCACGCGGCGGCAGATAACCATTCAACTTGAGGATCGCTTTCCCCTGTTCATTGAAAAAAAGCAACGTTGGGGTAAACTGCACCTGCAACGCGGCTGAAAATTGTTTTTCAGTGAAGGGTTGACCACCCACCGTGACCACTTCACGGTCGCCCCAAATATTGATGGCGATGACATCAAATTTCTTCCGTACTAGATCTAGAATATCGTGCTGGCTAAAATTGCGCTCAATCAGCAAATTGCAGTAAGGACAACCATCCTGGTGAAAAAGTAATAACACTCTTTTATCTTGCTCAACTGCTTCAGCAATGTCATCACTGAATTCTAGAAAACTCTCTTTAAACCAATCTGGATATGTGGTGGGCTTGGCCCCGAAAAAAGTTCCAGGCATCACACCGCTAGCATTAGTGACGATTTGTTGAGCGGATGCAGATGAAGAAACAACGATTATCGGCATCAACAATAGCATCCACGAAGTACTTTCATATGTTTTGAATAATTTCATGAGCTGTGCTTTTGATTCATCTGATTAAGGCGGTTCACGTTCAACCTGATACGCACATGTCATACGAATCAGGCATCTCATTCAATTCAAGTCCAGTCACGCGGTTTTTAGTCATCAGTCCTCAACACCTTCAACGAGACCTGTGGGACCGGGCACTGAAAGTGAATTCATCCAGGAGACTTCCATGATCTGCGCCAATTGACATTCATCACACAGATATTCTACGCAATTTACTAAAATAAAATCAACCTCCTGCCCGGCTGACGAGACAATTTAATGATAGTTTGATAGGGTGAAGTTTTCCAATTTCATGCTTGACGGTCATGTCACCGAATCAGACCCTCTTCGTGCTGATCGCGGCCAGATTGCGTTTTTTCTGATTGAACACCACCGCAAATGTGATAGATAGGTTCATCACGATTGCGATATTTGTCCGCGTAACCGCGCTCGCGCATCTGCACCTTAGCCTCGTCCAACTTACCTTCCACATTAGCATCCGTCGCTGCCACCTTCAGTTCCAGCACGAACATCTGTCCGCCGTACAGCACCATCAAATCTGCGCCCGCCCTTCACTCGATGCATCCTCGGTTCTGAGCTCCACTTCGACGTCTGCAGACAGCCTTGATGCATACCATGCCTCAAGGCGCGCCAGTTCATCGCTCTTGTGCCAGTGATACGGAATGCCCGACAGATAACTGTGCAGCCGGTAGCCGAAGCCTTCAAAATCATGTGCCTTCAACTGCTCGCACATCTTCAACCGAGTACCTTTACATCATTCTCAAACTGATTCAGGTGACCCAGCAGGCCAGCACTCAGACTCCTGCGCACCTCGAAATTGGGATAGTCTAGGATGTAAGACGTACCCGAACCAATGCGCTGCTCATCTAGGATCGTTAAATACCCAGCTTGAAACATCAGTGCCTCACATTCAGCTTCGATACCCGCTTCTTTTCAACGACCCGCCTAGACAGCTCCTGCAGACCCACTCCCGCGTGCAGCAGTTTCCGGTACAGAAACTGCGGTTCACCCGTCGCATACCAGTAGAGTTCAAATTCACGGGTGTCAAACGACTCCAGAATGTCATACGGGTTGTAAACTTCATTCCGAGCCTCACCCCGCCAGTTGTAACCGTTGTACCACCGACGGATCTCCTCGCGGTCTAGTCCAGTCAGTTCCGAGGCGAACACCGTGTCAATATCTTCATCGGTATACACTTGCTACTGCCGAAAGTCACTCCATGATTGGTTGTTTCGATACGTCTGATTGAAACGTTTTAAATTCGGACGACCATGCGCATGAAAACACCGGCGAATGACACCTATCACGGTAGCATATTGTTTCGCTCGCCAAGCCAAAATGAACGAAATCTTTTTCCCAAGTTGGTATCGCTACTTACCTCATCGCTTTTGAAACCATCTGACAGCTTTGAACTGTGCGCGAAACAGCCAAACTGACTCACTGAATGAGGTCTTAGCGCCAGGATGAAATGAGATATTGAATCAAAATTACCGGCATGTCTTTAAGCACAATGACTTTGATGCATGAGAAACAGTTTTTTTACTCACTTTAAATGGCTATATCCCGTACCCAACATTCTGCGATTCATGGTCAATGGCCGCTGAAAATACAATCCGACTTAAAGCGTCTCTATATTCAGTTTACAGTAATTTCTCGATGCCGCCGTGCAAGTCCATGCCAATAGCTGGCGTCCCAATAACTCTGTGCCCGCGCGGAAGTATTGGGTAGCACCCATACCTCCGTTGAACCAATCAATTCTGCATCCTGCCTGCCGTAGTTTACAGCAACAGATTGGGCTATTTCACTCACTTCTCGCACAAACAAACGAAAATTGTTTTTGCCATTAAATGCTAGAATTCGTGGTTGATATCGTTTGATTTTTTCATGTAAAGCAAAAGGGTTGTCACCACTTCCGGAAAGTTCATGGTCACTACCGAATTCAGTTTTATTAATGTCCGTCAGACCCATACCGTACTGCGGCAAAAGATAGTATTCTTCGGGCTGTAAGCGCTTTTCAGTCAAACCCGTTTCAGCGAGAATTTTCCAGAACTTATTGCTGAAATGAGCATAGTAAGCCCGGCGGCGAGCCGATTCAGGACTTGGTGCTCGCCCACAAAACACGGTGGTCAACCCTGGTTCAAGCACATCGGGTACAATGTAATTTTCAGTGGATAGTGTAGTTTTCAATCGTCGAATGATATGTGATGTTAAACTCAATCAATCATTGTTACACGCTGTCAATTTCATACCTATTTTTACTTCATTAGCGTTGAGTATTCGACCGGCAAAATCAGATGCTATGGTGCAATGATCCAAATTAACATCATCCACATAGCGCACATCCTCAATCACATTGTCTCCTATTCTCAGCACTGCAAACTCTCGTTGTTGCGAATTCCGCCGGCGCACCTGGATGAGTTCGATAAAGGTCGACGCTGAGATTTTGAGTCGAGTTAGAGGCGTAAGTGATGTTTTCGGTCGAATTTCATTGAGATACGACTCAGAACTCATCAGTTCGGCAAAACCGGCAGCTGTGTTTCGCTCCATGAGCGACGGTTCATCTAGATAAATCTCTTCGGAATAATCTTGACGGTATTGTTCGATTAGAAGGGCTGGCAGCTGCGACCAAAACTCTGTTCGACCTTCCTTTTGTAACGTTGTGATTCGTTCCAGCATGGCACCATGCGCCATTTCCCGAAACGCAGTGCATGGCGAGTTGATAATCTGCGACATCACAGCAAAGTTGAAATTATTGAGAATGTTACCCACAACGACACTAGCTTCACCGATCAAGCCACCACCGATTCCAGCAATACGTCTCCCCAATACTTCTATTTCATTGATATGGCGAAGTTTCGCATCAATGCCAATCCGCTTCAGCACTTGAATGGGTTGGCGTAATCGAGCGCGATAGACGTCGAGCGGTCTTGCTGGACTTCTCTTTTTGTGAAATATGCACTGGTAAAAAAGCTGCTGATTGTCAAGGTAAGTCGCCCCACCACCCAACTGTCGACGAACCACCGGAAAGTCCAATTTTGAACGATATTCGGCATTCAAAACCTGTCGAACGTTTTGGTGATAGCCAATACAGAAATAAGGATTCTTCGGTCGACAGATAATGATGGTGTCGACCGAATCTTCCGACATGCAAGTGGCAACAGCGTGATAAATTGCCTGCGACTCTAAACTTGATATCAGTCCTAAATTCAGAATTCGTAGCCACGACTGTGAACGCATCATCGAAATCAGTCCGCAACCAAAGAGTCAATCGAATACCCGTCAAACTTTCACTGACACAACTTTACGATGCCTGAACGCTGACCTCAATAGTCACCATCAGTCCAAATCAACTGAAATAGAAGTTTCTGCTTGAATTCTATCTCTATGCCTCTGCCAATGCCTCAATCGACTCTGGGATGGTTTGACCACCATCCACCACGATTGTTTGACCAGTAATATAAGCCGCCTCATCAGACGCCAAAAATAACGCCGCGTTACCAATGTCTTCAACAGTACCCAACCGCTTGAGAGGTATGGATGCAGCCATAGTTTGTAAATATTCTTCGCCCAGATCTTCCAGACCTTCGGTAATGATGTTACCAGGCATCACGGCGTTCACAGTAATGCCATATTTGGCAAACTCCATGCACGCTGTTTTCATGAAGCCTAGTTGACCTGACTTACTCGCACCATAGTGGGTCCAGCCCGGGTAACCGGTAATCGGTCCGGTGATCGATGAAGTCAGAATGATCCGCCCAGACTTGCTCTCTTTTAGTTTGGGCAAACAACTTTTAATCGACAGAAACGTTCCTTTCAAATTCGTTCCCAGCACCTGGTCCCATTCATCACTTGACATTTTCTCCAGGTGATTTTGTGGAAATATTCCGGCATTACAACACAGCACATCAATTCCACCCTGTCTTTCCACGGCCGCGTTCGCCATCGCGCTGAGCTCCGTAGCATTTGTCACATCAGCAGAAAATGCTGATGCATTGCCACCAGCACGATTAATTTCCTCAACTGTCGCCTGCGCGGCATCTCGGCCCCGCGCAACAATTAAGACCTTCGCTCCCTGCTTTGCAAATGTCTGAGCGATTCCTTTGCCAATGCCTTTACTAGCTCCCGTGACCACTACCGATCGACCCTTTAATGATGTCAGCATTTTTCATCTTCCTCCAAGATACAAGAAATTGAAATGGTTTGTAAGGGTCACTAATTTACTGATTTTTTACATTGATTTTTGAGTTTTTCACAACAAAAGTGCGCGTTATCAAAAATTTGCTGTCTACTGTCAAGTTTTATGATCGAATGTTTCTTAAATTATCTTTGACAAAACAAGATTTATTCGAACGCGGTCACCACAATGGAGGCAACCAAGCAAATGCAAGAATCTAAGCAAGCTTTTCTCGAACGTACAAAACAGTATTGGAATCCGGGTAAAACAACAGACTGGCAGAAGTTTGGAGTTGACCTGGTTATCGACCGGCGCGAGGGTTACTATCTGTATGATATGGATGGACGCCGGCTGATTGATGTTCATCTGAATGGTGGCACCTACAATTTAGGGCACCGAAACCCTGAGGTGGTTGCAGCAGTCAAGGAAGGGATGCAATACTTTGATATCGGTAATCATCACTTCCCGTCTCTGATGCGTACCCATGTTGCCGAAATGCTGGCTGAGTGTACTCCTGAAGGACTGCAATATACCATTTATGCTTCAGGCGGTGGAGAAGCAATTGACATCGCACTGAAATGTGCCCGCCACTCGACTAAGAGACGTAAAATCATCTGTATTGATCACTGTTATCATGGTCATACAGGGCTTGCCGTACAGGTGGGTGATGAGCGTTTCTCCAAACTCTTTCTGAGCGACGCTCCCCAACAGGAAGTGGTTAAGGTACCATTTAATGACTTGGAAGCCATTGAACGGGAGATTCGTGTTGGCGATGCGGCTTGTGTAATCATAGAGACTATTCCCGCAACGTATGGTTTCCCAATGCCGGATGAAGGTTACCTCAGTGCCATCAAGACAGCCTGTGAGAAAGTCGACACGCTATTCATTGCCGATGAGGTGCAGACCGGATTGATGCGATGCGGCGAGATCTGGGGCATTGATACCTACGGTGTTAAACCTGACATCCTGGTGACCGGCAAGGGACTATCGGGTGGCATTTATCCGATTGGTGCTGTTGTCGTCAATGAACGGGCCGGTGCCTGGCTGAAAGAGGATGGCTGGGGCCACATGTCAACCTTTGGTGGTGCGGAACTCGGTTGCATCGCCGCTGCCAAAGTACTGGAGATTTCCAATCGTCCGGAAGTTCGCTCGATGGTTCACTATATCGCTCGATATATGCGACAAGGTCTGGAACAGCTCCGCCGAAACCATGCTGACTTTTTTATCGGGATCCGACAACGGGGAGTGGTCATCGGACTGGAGTTCAATCACCCGGAAGGTGCCATTCATGCCATGAAAGCACTGTTCAATAATGGAGTTTGGGCTATATTTTCTTCTCTCGATCCAAAAGTTTTACAATTTAAGCCTGGCATTCTGGTCGACAAGGAACTTTGTGACGAAATTCTGAACCGTTTGGATACGGCATTAGTTCAAGCCCGGACATCGGCATTCAAGAGTGAAGCAAAGGTTCGATCGGCTACTTTGAAACAGAATGACAGAGAAGAACTAGCAGATGCGGCTTAGTCAGATTGGAGGAAAAATGTCAAAATTCGAAGATTTACCGCATGAGAGACAATTGGAGCTGTTGGCACAGGTCGCGAACAATGCAGTTGCCCACTACGATCTACCAACGGATGTTTCAGTTGGACTGATCAACCTCTCAGAAAATGCGACCTACCGAATTGATGATCATGCGACCGCCCGCAAATGGGCATTACGAGTACATCGTGAAGGTTATCACTCCATTACTGCAATTAAATCTGAACATGCCTGGACTGACGCGCTTCGTGAACAAGCCGGTATCATCACTCCAACTATCGTGCCAGGTAAGGATGGTAGTAATATTCAGTCTGTAGAAGCTGAAGGGATGCCAGGTAACTCTCGAAACGTTGTCATGTTTAATTGGGAATCCGGTAAAGAACCACCTGAGGATAATTTACTCGGTCCCTTTGAACTGTTAGGTAGAGTTTCCGCACAGATGCACAAGCATTCAAAGCGTTGGCAGCGTCCAACGTGGTTTGAGCGGTATACCTGGAACTTTGAAACCAGCATCGGTAGCCGACCACATTGGGGACGTTGGCAAGATGGCATGGGTGTTGACCAAAGACGACAACAACTGTTTGGTAAAACTGCTGACTTGATTGAGCAAAGACTACGGGCTTACGGACAGGGATCCAATCGTTGGGGGCTTGTTCATTGTGACATCAGATTAGCCAACCTTCTGATTGAAGGAGATGTAACCAAAGTCATTGACTTTGATGACTGTGGGTTCAGTTGGTTCATGTATGACTGTGCCACAGCGTTGAGTTTCATTGAAGGCCGGGATGATGTGCCGGATTTGATTCAATCGTGGGTTAGAGGCTATCGTTCGGTGATTGATTTATCACCGGCGGATGAGTCTGAAATTCCAACTTTTGTCATGCTCCGCCGATTGCTACTAGTGGCGTGGATTGGCTCTCATTCAGAAACGGAACTTGCACAGTCCATGGGATTGGATTACACACAGGAAACTGAAGGCTTGTGTGAAACTTATACCGGACAGTTCAGTTGATCCTGTAAAAACAGTCAATTGTTGGTAACGACAAATTCACCAGCAAATGCGATGCGGTCGAATCGCTGATTGAAATTTAACTTCAAGATTATCAATGCGTTTATCCAATGGCACAAATTTTATTGTCAACTGCTCATCTGATCTTCCAGCTGGTCTGTCCGACCATAAACTGTATCAATTCTTCCATTGATTGCATCCATTCGTTGAGTGATGAGATGTGACTCTCTGCTTATACACTCACTAACAGCATTAAAATCTACACTAAATTGCGGCGTCCATACCATCAAATTTGTTGTAAAGTGCAACCGCACTCGCCATCAGGATTAACAGAATGCTACCTGTTGATAACGATCTGAATTAAGAGACAAGTACGTGTTCTTTCCTGTCAGTCTGCGATAATTTCTAGTGCGGTCAATTCCACAAATATCTCAGTTTGATAATTAGCCGGTGTTCATTGCATTATCAATGTTTTCTCAGTGGCTTTGATCGTCACAGTTCGATATGAAATCACTATAGATTCGCTCCCGGTCATTCACCCGCCGACCGCCCAACTCATTGGACACCCATTTTGTTCGATCAGTCGGTGGTTGGAGAATATTACCATCACTGGCATCGGTATGCCACTTCCCTGCAGCTGAGCACGCTACTCCTTCTGGAGCGATACTCCGCGCCGCCAGGCTCTCCAGTTGTGAACCGAACCCGACCGGCGGGTGGCTTGGTCTCCTTTCATCTGTCCACCGGAAACCGGCAGCCCGCCCCATGCGGACCGCCGTTCACAAGACCTGCCATGCCGTCCGGCCGCACCGACCACCACTCACCAGTTCATCCGGCCGCCCAGCCAGACCCGGTCGGCTTTCTCAGCACCGGCATCATGTTCATAGCCCAGGTCCACACGATACTCATCGCGCAACCGGTACCCCACGCCAGTCCCGTAGGTCGGGGAACCTCCGTCCGCCGACCATGACACTGACACATTCGGACTCAGCACCCCGGCTCGGTAGTCCAGCGCATGACCATACCTGATCCGACCGTTCACCGCCGCTTCACCCGGCTCTGCGAATGTCGAGGCCAATGCAGCGTCTGACCACACTCGCGACGAACGGTCAACGGCGGTAGCACCCCGAGACAGCTCCATCGTCAGCGACGGACCGTATCCTGACGCTGACAGTCGCCGGTACTCAACATTGGCATGGACGTTGCGCTCGCGGTAATCCGCCTTTGAACGCGACCGGAGCACACTGCCACCCACCTGCCAGGACCATTGCCCGTCGCCATGCACATAGGCCAGCCCGCCGCCCAGCACCAGACTGGACAGACTGCCGTCGCCGCCCTTGTCGCGGCGCAGCCCGCCCTCCAGCCGCGGGGTCAGCACGCCTCTGCCAGTCGGGATCCGCGCCCCCCGCCACTCCAGCAGTCCGCGCAGGCGACTCACCGAATCCGACAGCACCTGTGCCGATAGCGTGGTGCGCACCTTGGTGTTCTGAACATCTCCCTTGAACGCCAGCCGATGACCTGTGGACCAATGCAGCTCACTCCGGACTCCGGCAGACCACGTGCGCAGGCGAATCCTGCCACGGTCATCGGCCGGCGCCTGCGGACTGACCTGCGTGTGGCGTACCGTACCCTTCCCGTATCCGACAGTACCCCACAGATCAATCCCTTCCGGCAACGTCAGTCGCACATACGGGTGCACGCTATTCAGACCGGACACCGCGCTGTCCTGCCAGTGCACACCGTCCACACTGCTGCGACTGCTGCCGCGCGACCTGAAATACGCCACCCCGCCGAGCCAGTCGTCCTGGGAGACGTCGGTGCCCATCCCGAACGTCTTCACGGTGCCGTCCACCGATCGGCTCCCGTCGTGGCGCTCGTAGTCGCTGTGACCGCCCTGACCCCACATCCGCAGCGTCGCTCCGCCGCCGGCAGCGGCCGATCCGGACGACAGGCGAAACGAACTCTGTGCCAGCAGCGCGTCCACATCTTGCAGGCTGATCCGGCGGACCTCATGCTCACCGTCAGGACCCGGCCGGTCGAGCGAACGCCCGGCGGTCGGCGCAGCACCGGACATCGCACCGCCCAGCGGCAGATTCACACCCGCCAATGACATCTGGTCCGGCTGCTCGGCCCATGAGCCCGTCAGCCGGTCCTGGATGATGGCTGAAGACAGACCGGCAAAGGCCCGTGCAAACACCGCCTGACTCTGCTCCAGACTGGCCTGCCCCTGTGCCGTCACCCCCGATCCCACGCGCACCGTCACCGCACTGATCAGTACCGAGCCATAGTCGCCGCCGGTGGCACTATGCGTCAGTGTCACCCCGCCATCCGTGCCACCCTCGGCCACCGTCACCGTCACCGTCTGCGGCACCGACCAGTTGGCCGGGGTGAACGTCAACGGCGCCCCGGAGACCGTTACATCACCCGAGGTTCCACCCACCGACACCGTGACATCGGCCGTCGGCTTGGTCTGCAGCTTTACCGTGTAACTGCCACTGTTCCCCTTGGCCACCGTCAGAACTGAAGTCGATACCGTTACTGCCGGTACGTCTTTCTCGGTCACCGACACCCGAACCGATTCAATCAACACCGAATCATAACCACCGCCCGACGCCGCATGAGTCAGATCCACACTGGGATCCTTGATGGCATCGGCGTCCTCGGCCGCCGTCACCGTCACCGTCTGCGGCACCGACCAGTTGGCCGTGGTGAACGTCAGCGATTTGTTGGTCACCGTCACATCGTCTGAAGTTGGATCATCGTTCACCGTCACCGTGACATCGCCAGCGGGTGCCGTGTCCAGCTGCATCGTGTAACTGCCGCGGCCACCTTCATTCATCACCAGCACGATACTGGACACCGTCACCCCGGCGATGGTCCCGCTCGGCGTCGCCGTCACTTCGTCGGATACGGCACCATTGCCACCGGTATTCACCGCGCGGATCTTGAATCCGTAAACCGAGCCGTTGCCCAGACCGGTCACCGTATGGGTGACCGTGGTGGCCTCCGACCTCGCAATGTCCCGCCAGGTCCCATAGCTGCCGGTACCCGTCTTCTGCTGATACTGCCACTTGGTGATGCTGTCATTGTCCGGATCGGTCCACGACAGGATGACCCGTTTGCTACGGGCCGCCGCGCTCACACCTGTCGGCTTGGCCGGCTGCGTGCCGTCGCGCAGTATGCCATCGGCGGTCGCCTCAGTTCCCACCGCATAGCCGTCCGCATTGGTCAGCGTGATGCGGTAAGTCTCCGAACCCTCCACAGCCGAATCGGTGGCAGTTGCAATCGTCACCGTCCCCGACGTGCTGCCCGTGCTGCCGAAACGGGCCGTGAAGGTGCGCGGCCCGAGCGAACCCGGGATGTCCGCCGCCGCGAATCCACTTGTACTGCGATCGGACAGTGTCAGGCTGACCTCCAGATCGCCAGTCAACGACCGGTCCGAAGTTACGGTCAGACTGATCGCACTGCCCTCGGTCACCGCCGCCGGATCTTGGCCCAGCGTGAGCGTCGGCGTGGTGTCGGTGCTCGACACCGTCACCGAACCGATGGTCAGACTACTGTACCCGGTATCCGTCGAGGTCGCCGTATGCGTCAGCGTCACATCCGCATCATCGGTGGTGTCCGCATCGATGGCCACCGCCACCGTCACCGTCTGTGCCATGCTGAAATTGGTGGTCGTGAACGTCAGCGTTTTCTGATTGCCGGTCGTCCCCGCATCGGTGTCCACCGTCACATCACCCGACGCACCGCCGACGGCGATCGTAACCGTGGCACTCGGCGCCTTGTCCAGCTTTACCGTATACGTGCCACTGTCGCCTTCCGCTACCGACAGCGTTCCCGTCGACAGCGTCACCCCCTTCGCCAGTGTCGTCGCCAGCGTCGCCGTCGCCTCGGCCGATGCCGCACCGTCCGCAGTACCATTGCGGGCGCGAATCTTGAACACATAGGTGTTGCCATTGGTCAGCCCGGTCACCGTATGCGACGTGGTGGTGGCCGACGACCCGGCCATGTCCGTCCAATCTCCATAACTGCCGGCACCCTGTTTCTGCTGATACTGCCAGTCGGTGATCGCATCGTTCGCCGGATCGGTCCACGCCAGCACCACCTGACCGTTGCCCGCCGTCGCCGTCAGCCCGGCCGGCGCGGCCGGCGCACTGCCATCAAGCAGCGTGCCCTCGGCCACCAGATCGGACAGCGTGGCCGCCACATAGTTGGACCCAACCGGCCCGTTATCCAGTGTGATGGTGTAAGTCTCCGCACCTTCCACCGCCGTGTCCGTCGCCGTCGGGATCGACACCGTCCCCGTGGTGCTCGCCGGATCGCCGAAATCGGCATCGAACAGGCGCGGCCCGAGACCGCCGGTGATGTCCGCCGCCGCAATCGGCTTCGCACCCCGCCCGGTCAGCTGCAGTCGCACCTGCTTCGTGCCGGTCAGCGCCCGATCCGACGTCACCGTCAGACTGATCGCCGTCCCTTCGCGCACCGCCACCGGATCCGTCGGCAGCGTCAGCTTCGGCGTGGTGTCGGTCACCGTCAGCCGCACCGAGTCGATGTCCACCGAGCCGTAGCCACCCCCCGTTGCACTGTGCGTCAGCGTCACCGTCTCACTTTCGGCGTTGTCATCGGCCGCCACATTCACCGTCACCGTCTGTGCTGTGGCAAAGTTGGTCGTGGTGAAGGTCAGCGCCGCCGGGTCCACCGTCACCGCACTCGTCGCACCCCCCACCGTAACGGTAACCGTGTTGGTCGGCGCCGTGTCCAGACGGATCGTATAACTGCCACTGGCGCCACCGACCGCTTCGGTCACCGTCAGCCGCGCCTTTGACACCGTCACGCCCTTGCCTGCCGTCGCCAACGGCGTCCCCTCCACCGGGAGACTCGCCCGACCGTTGCCTTTCTCGCCACCGACCGAGTGCACCGCACGAAGAGTGAAAGAATACAGGGTGCCGGCCGTCAGCCCCGACACCGTGTGGCTGGTAGTGCTCGCCCCGGAACCCGGAATAGAAATCCAGTCACCAAATAAGGTGCCGCCACCGCTGACCGCACCCCCCTCACCATACCGATATTGCCAGCCGGTGATCCGGTCGTTGTCCGGATCAGTCCATGACAGCGTCACCGAACCTACGCCGGGCGTTGCCGCGAACCCTTGGGGTGTTTCCGGCGTCGTGACGACCCTCGCCTCGGCTGATTCCAGATAACTGTTGCCGGGCTTCACCGCGCGAATCTTCACATGATATTCGGTGCTGACCTGGTTGCCGAACACAAAGTGCTCAGCGGTGGTCGCACTGGAATTTGACATCGCAGTCCACGGTCCATAGCTGCCGCCGCCCACCTTCAGCTGATACTCCCAACCGGTGATGCTGGCATCTTTCGGGTCTTTCCAGGTGATTCTTATCAAATCGCCTTCGCTGAGCAGAGACGGCGCGGACAACGTAGACCGACGCACGATGGTGACCGTGGTGGAAGTTGTCCCGGCCGTGGCGGCCGTGCCGTCGCGACCCCGCCAGCTCCAGGTCACCGTGTGGGTCCCATAGCCCAGCTTGGCACAGGGAAACAGGTTGGCACCGAGCCCTGTTGAGATGCCGGTGGGGGCCTGGGTGATCTCGATGCGGGCATCCCCCTGAAGATTCCCAAGTCGGTTGATGTACGATTGCCCCCCGGTTCTTTGTTGCAGCCATACGAGGTTATCGTTTCCCCTGCGCTGCTTGACCGACAGCAGATTGAAACACACATCTGTTCCCGCATCAGAACCTACAATAGTCTTACTCGGTGTGGAGGTGAGAGTCGGCGTCGCCCCCCGCGGCGTGGCACTCACCCAGCC
Organism: Arenicellales bacterium; assembly: GCA_965116205.1. Lineage (GTDB taxonomy): Bacteria > Pseudomonadota > Gammaproteobacteria > Arenicellales > JAJDZL01 > JAJDZL01. The sequence continues at coordinate 2,982,570 of OZ220493.1, forward strand.
GAAATTGTTGATCACGGATTCAGCGTGGGCGCCACCCCCGCCGCTCACCAACCGAATCCGTGCATTGTAGGTCCGGCCGTTAGTGAGATTTTTAATGACCGCTGAGCGCTGGGCAGTATAAGAATTCGGAATATCCCGCCATTGGCCGCCGCCGGTCCCCTCAAACATCTCGTACTCCCAGTGATTGCCGATTTCACTGCCGTGATACGCCCACCTGAGCAGTATGCTGCTGTCTTGTCCGGTGGCGGTCAAGATGAGTTCGTTCGGTATCACATTGATACGGTTGGAAGTTGCAATATTAGTTCCGTCTTTACGTTTAGCTATCACCTCGACATCATAAGTGTTGCCGTTGGTTAAACCGCTTAGCTTACCTGACGGAGGCTTTAAACTACCGAGTTTAGCGCCTCCTGCTGTCAGGTTTCTCCAGCTGTACTGCCAGTATCCGCCGTCTGGCAGAGAGCCGGTCCAGGTCCAAGACAGTGTGATCTCCCCGTTGCCCGGTCCCGTATTTGCGGTGAGCTGAATAGAAGAAACCTGCGCCTGCGCAGGTTGCGGCAAGAGGGACAAGCCCAGTACGAACAGCAGGCCAGCGGCAACAGCTGCGTTCAGGCGGCGGGAGATTCTCTTCAGAGCACTCACCGGCTCAGCCTCCCGTCGGGATTCTATGGGGGGGGGGGGGGGGGGAGCAAGCCTGCTAACTTGCAACCCATTGCTACAAAGTGTCTACTGTCAGTCAAAGTTTCCATCAATCGCATTGTCCTACACCGGTGAATAAAAATGTTCTAGGTCAATCTCCGACCCTCATTATACAGGAGCATGAACGACTGCCGTCACCATGCTTCCAGCCGGCTTATTTACGGACGGACCGTAACTCATGTTCAATCCACGCGCCGGCAAAATGCGGAGACGTTGGCACGGTCTGGTTTCACCTCCTTGGCTTCAGTTTGAGTGGCCTCAAGTGACCGTTGCAAATATTATTTTATATTGGCAGCTTGGCGAACCGTTGATTTCCACAACAGAAATGCATCGGGCATCGGCATGATTGAACTGATGGAGAGGTGCCAGGACGAAGGCACGGCGTTGGCTGGTAGCGGTCATTTGGAACGATGGTAAAACCGTCTGCTACCGCTGCCAAGCCACCGACACATACGAAGTGACCAGTGGTCGGCCGCTGCCGCATCGTTGCCGGAACTGTCGCAGGCATTTCTCAGTTCGGCAGGGCACGATCTTTGAGAACGCTCACCTTCCGCTGAGGAAGTGGGCAAGACGGCGGTCATCGGCGTCAAGGCACGCTAGAGCAGGCAAGGGAAGGCTCAGGTCATGAGGGACGGGACCGGACACCTTGCACCACTTCATTGCGGCCCATGGAGATGCCGGCACGCCGGTCGATACGGACGATTTCAAAGCCGCTCGCCTGTTGAACAACCATGACTACCCATTCGTTCGGCATATGAACAAGTTTGTCGGACGGCATAACATCCCCGGAAGCTGGACATGATTGAGCAGAGGGTGCAGATTGTAGAGTGCCCGGAAGGCAAACGACTGAGCTACAGCAAACCGGTGCATCAGGTGGATGAGCAATGATGGGCGTGAACGAAGTCAAGCGTGAATTAATTGACCGGTTGGCATCGGCCGGCGGTGTCAATGAAAAAGAAACCCATAGAGGAATCAGCATTCAACCGGCCGCCGAATGACATTCCGGAAGAAATTCATCAACGTACGAAAAGGACTGCTGAAGCACTGATTAGAAAACCGGGTGCCAAACAGAGATATATGCTTAGATTGAAGGAATGTTAGAAAATATTTCCATGGGTTTAGTCAAATATATAATTCCCTTTCAATTGAAGTCCGACTCCCAACTCATCTGGTATTATCAAGCATGTTGAAGCCACCAAAACTGATTCGATATACACACTCCGTAATCTTTGTGGCATGCATGGTTACGTTTGTAACCGATCATTTACTGGCTGCCGACGACCCTGTCTTTGTCGGACGCGGAGAATATGCAATCAATGGCTATGACAGCGTCGCCTATCACCTTGAAATGAAACCGGTGAAAGGTGACAGCGACTTCACAACACAATGGAATGGTGCCACGTGGCGCTTCAAATCAGCTGCAAATCAAGATCTGTTTACAGCCGATCCGGAAAGATGGGCACCCAAGTATGGCGGATACTGTGCTTGGGCCGTATCAAATGACTATCTTGCCTCCACCGACCCCAAAGCCTGGTCCGTCGTTGGTGACCGACTGTATCTCAATTACAGTCGTAGCATTCGGCGTAAATGGAGTCGAGACATTCCCGGCAATATCCAGCGCGCCGATGCAAACTGGCCTGAAGTGCTAAACAAGTAACCAGAAGCGATTCCGAAAAAACTGTTGTGTGTTGCGTATGGATTTGATCAATGAGCGTGGGCTAACTTCTCACCAATCTCGCCCGGGAATGCTCTCAATCATCTGTAGTACATGCTGGAGCGCTTTTTGGGTGTTTGCCTCTGTTCCCGCAATGAACACCCGGCCTGATACGCCAAACATCTGACAGTTCACTAGTACGTTTTCAGCTACCGCACATTCGGCAGCGTTTGCGGCGGCCGCGGCAAACAGTGCCGGCGCAATTTCCAAAAGTAGCATGGATTCTCCCGGCAGAATCATTGAAGCGTCGCGTTGTCGATTGACAATGACCGCATGCTGGTCAACGACATCACCGACCAAATCCGAATACAGAATTCTTGGTTTCAGTTGTGAAGTCGCTTCAATTTGAAAACCCGACAATATCGCCGCACCTGCCGAATGCAGATCATCAAGCTCAGAACTGTGCAATTCAAGGATGCCAAACTGTCGTTCAACATAGAGAATACCGGGCTCGATGGTTGGCACAGATTTCAATGCTAAGTCGATGACACGATGAATGGCTAGTGCCGGCGCAATTTCAATAATCAGCGAATGCATGCCCTGTAACGGAACATATCCGCGCGCTCGCAACGCGGTTGCCATGTAGGCCGCAAATTGCGTCTGCAGATTTTCGATTTGCAGATAAACTCGTAAATCAACCACCGTTTTCCAACCCGTAGGCACTCATTAGAACCGTCAGACGATTTTGGTTTCTCGAGGCAACCGTCAACTCTATTCCAATCTGTGATTCAACTACTTGCCAGCAGCGACGTCAAACTTGCTAACAACATCGGCATGTGGTCGTGGAATAACATGAACAGAAACGACTTCACCTACCGCGCCGGCCGCCTCGGCGCCGGCTTCGGTCGCCGCCTTGACTGCACCAACATCACCTCGAACCAATACTGAAACCAATCCGGCCCCAACCTGTTCTTTAGTAATGATTTCCACATTCGCAGCTTTAACCATTGCATCCGCTGCAGTGAATGCACCGACATAGCCGCGGGTCTCAATAAAACCAATTGCATTTGACATAATGACTATTCCTCTAAAATTTAAATTTAAGTTATTATTTTCCGTCACCTCACTGATCATCAACAATGCCGATGACTAGCGCATCAATGACGGAGTCTCCAGACTTGAACCATCCCTTTGCAACCGAGCCTTGAGTAATCACGACATGCTCGCCGCTACCTGCTCCAAGTGGATCAAAAGCCAGAATTCTTTCCGCAGCTCTTCCTTTCTCATCAATCAGATCAACCTCAAGAAGTGCTCCTCTTGGCAACTCATCTAGTTTCCGCGTTGCCCATATTTTTCCGATCACGATTCCTATCTTCATAATTACTGTCTCACTATCTTAATATTCAGCCGCCGCGCTCGATCTTTGGCCAATGGTGTCAGAATAACATCTTTACTCACTTCGATGCGCGAATGATTTTTCGCCAGAGTCAGAATTTTGGATTCAGTCAAAACTCCAGACGTAATCCGACCGTCAATGACTGCCCTTTCTGATGACCCATGACGATGTTCAGCCGCCAATGTTTTTGTGGGAGGTGCCGCCTGCGTCGAATGGCTATCCACTGCTGAATGAAATTTAACCCGACCCGAGCGAATCAGTGCGGCAACGTTTTCATCCTGCAAACACTTCGTCAGATCAATAGCGAAATCGTTGATGGCACGGTCACTGTCAATCTCGACAGGTACTGGAGTTTTGAAATTTCCTTGCGCAGATTCCAATATCTTCTTCATCAACCGACAGTTCGTAACCTTAGTCGCAGACACTTGACGTCTGTCGGTTGGCGGTAGCGCTTCATGTAGCGCTTCACGAACTGCCTGACGAATCTCTTCCCTTGAGAACACCTGCTGGCTCATTCCACTACATCCTTGCTTCCAATGCTTCTTCGGCCGCCACGGCTGCGGCGCGCACATCACTTTCAGGTCCGCTCAGGTAAACTCGACCCGTCGCTCCGATCATTCGGTAATCTACAACCTTAATATCGGCCGCTTTCTCTGCCTCATTCACCGCCAATATGCTGTAAGAGGCAGGTTGCATCTCAAACACAAAAAGCGATTCTCCGGGTAGGACCATGGAACCCAGTTTATTGCGGTTAATGAGAAAAGCATGATAATCATCCACCCGTTTGATAATGGTTGAAGCCAGAATTTCCGGAGGCATGGCATCACCAGGAGAAGCACCGAGCATCTCCATGACTGCTTCACCCCCCGCAACAACATCGGCCGTCAACTTCGAGTGAAACTCCAAATATCCAAACTGACGTTCCACAACGAGTATGCCGGGTTTGACATTGACATTTTTTAACGCAACATCGGTGATTTTTTCAATATGTAAGCCCGGCACCACCTCGATGATCATCGCCGCCATGTCAGTTTTGGGTAGATAACCGCGTATCCAACTCCCGAGATAACACATGGTTTTAGGCTGCATCTGATCAATGAAAATATAAGAACGAAGCTCTGCCATCAGAAATGCGTCTCCCGTACAAGCTGCAATGAACGAATTTCCTCAAGTATGATTTTCTGTATTTCAGCTCTCAAGTCTCCACCGGCCAACGCCGCGCCATCATGCAAGTCAAACCCGACCGTATCCGGGACCAATCCATCGGCAAAAGAGTAGTCAATTTTTTGGCCCGACCGACGTATCGCCGGCAGCGCTGACGGTACATCAAGAATCTCATAGTCACCAAGTTCAATTTCCTGTTCCTTATTGAATGCGATCTTCGACCACTGAATCAAATGCTGCGGGCCGACATTGTCAGCCACCGAACTTCTGCCGAAAAACCCCGTACCGATAGTCATCGTCGGCGCCAGATTGGTATCAAACCCTGAAGCACCGGTGCTACAGGGCACATTGACGGCCGTTCTGAGCACGCTGAGCTCAGCACCAAATCTGAGTACCATCTGTGGATCATGACTGTGAATGGCCGCGGAATGACCACTACCCATCCGCCGAGTCATGGCATTACAGGCTTTCATGGCCGCATCTCGATTCGGTACTTCGTAATAGCCAAGTACGGGACAGAGTTTTTCTCGACTCAGTAAATAATCGTCACCGATTCTTTCCAGGTTGACCAAAAGCACGCGTGTGTCCTTGGGCACTCGAATTCTGGCATGTTCGGCAATCCATTCGGCAGATTGGCCAATCATCGACACATTGAAACGATCCTCCGGGAACAGAACTTCGGTTAATCGATCGCGTTCGTCATCGGTACATCGGTAACAACCTTCTTTATTCAGTGCGAGAATGAGGTCGCTGCTGATTGATCGATGGGCAATCACAGCTGATTCATTGGTGCATAGTACACTGTGGTCAAAAGACTTGCTATCGGCAATACACTTCGCGGCATGTTTGACATCAACCATTTCGTCGACATAAGCCGGACAGTTTCCCGGGCCAACGCCGAGAGCAGGATTACCCGAGCTGTAAGCAGCACGTACCATAGGTGTACCGCCCGTTGCCAAAATGACATCAATCCGATTTGAACTCATCACACTGTTGATGACTTCCAGTGTCGGATTTTCAATCACTTGAACAATACCATCAGGAGCACCTGCCTCTTCCACGGCTTGGGCGATCTGCCGCACAGCATCTGTACAACATTCTTTGGCGGCCGGATGTGGACTGATGACGATGGCATTGCGTGTCATCAAAGCTAACATGACCTTGAAAAATACCGAACAGACCGGATTGGTCGATGGTGTCAACGCGAAAATGACACCCGCTGGACGCGGAATCTCAATAACCTTACGATGCCAATCAACACGGTGGCGGGTGAAATCGTGATCTTTATAGAACTCAAATATCCCCTCGCTACACATCCGATTTTTAATTTCTTTGTGATCAGCATTGCCAAACCCGGTTTCCGCGACCGCCCAGTCTGCATACTGTCGCGCGGTTGCCACACCAACGTCGGCAACACCCTTGGTGATGCGCAATACGTCATCACGCCCAAATTGGGCATACATGCTACCGGCCCAACGTGCCCGATCGACAACGCGAGTCGCTTGAAATATGGGTGTGGGTTGTGAATGGACTGGCATCTGCTTCAATTCAAACGAACGGATTATGGATTGATGGCAAAAATTCTATGCCATCCAATCTGCATCACTTTTGACAGTTCAAACCAATTTTTTGACTTTGGAGCACCAACAACCGAAGGGTGATGCAGTCAACGAGCAACAACAGCGAATGGAGATTGAACCAACGAGAACAGTACCACAAAAATTTAACACAACACCCGTCGAAATGGTGTGTCAAAGATTTTTTGATCACTCAGTGGATGATGATTCGGAACTTCGTCCGAGCAGATAAACTTCACTGATTGCTACACTCAGGGTAGCAAAATCAATTCTACTGATGGTTCGCATTTCGGCTATCAGACTGGCCAGCATTCGACATCCCGTCGAGTTCGCATCCATCCAAATTTTGACGGCCTGTTGCGGACTGTCGATTGTCGCCTGTCTGACAACATCACTCGCAATGGCATACTGGTGCGCATGGATGTCGTCACTCAATCTTGACTTGGCAAGACTGTGCCATTGATTTTCGACCGGTAGATCTGCAACCTGCTGGCGAATCCAAATCAGTTCAAGCTGGGCACCGATATCGAAATAAACACGCGCGATAAATTCGACTGATTTGCTGGTCTGTTTGATTATTTCCACCATATCCAATGCAGTGGACAGTGCGATGCAGTCGATAACCTGTCTAGCAATTCCTTTGGGCACTTTACTGTCAGTCAGAGTCTTGATCAGCTTGTCGACCTGATCGGAGTAGTCGTGATTCAAGACGCGTGGAAGAATACTTGAAAGCGCCTTGACATCGTCCCGGTAATACTTCACGGTTTCCTCGATATTCAGAGGTTGACTGCGGTGACGGAGAAGCCAGAGTGTTGCTCTTTCAAGGAGACCTTCGGTAAATTTCAGCATCTCCAACTGACGTTGCGCGGTGACTTTGTTATCCAGTTTTTCAATGAGTGACCATATTGAACGCATGTCAAAAATTTCTCTAGCCGCACAATAAGCGCGGGCGATGTCGGCGTATCCAGCACTCGTCCATTGATGCATGCGATAAGCAAATGTCGGACCGACCCGGTTGATCATATTATTGGTTACATACGTTGCAATGATTTCCCGCTTCAGACGATGCTGGTTCATCTGTTGGCTGAATTTTTGTGAAAGACGTTCAGGGAAATAACTGCACAGATCTCTGGACAGGTAGGAATCCTCAGGCATATCGGAACTTAGAAGCTCTTGATAAAGGGACATCTTTGAGTAAGCGAGTAACACCGAAAGTTCAGGGAGTTTGAGTCCAATCCGAACACTTTCGCGCCGTTTCATTTCCTGCCAGTCAGGGAGAAATTCAATAGTCGAGTCCAGTAGTCCCGATTCTTCCAACTCTCGAATGTACAAACGGTGCTCATTGAGGAGATTTTTCGCATGGAGATTAAGGGAACTGAGTGCCTGACTCTGCTGATAGTTGTTTTCCAGCACTAGTTCGGCCACTTCATCAGTCATGTCACGAAGTATTTTTTCTCGTTGTTTGAGGGTCATATCACCATTATCGACGACCTGATTCAACAGAATTTTGATGTTCACCTCGTGATCTGAACAGTCCACACCACCGGAGTTGTCAATTGAATCGGTATAACAACGACCGCCATGCATGCAATACTCCACGCGCCCGAGTTGGGTCAGACCGAGATTACCACCCTCCCCGACAACTTTGGCGCCGAGGTCTCTGCCGTCTACTCGAATCGCATCATTGGCTCGATTCTCAGTGTCAGCATGAGATTCGGTCGCGGCTTTCACATACGTGCCAATACCACCATTCCATAACAAATCAACCGGCGCTTTGAGCATGGCATGCATGAGTTCATTGGGAGTCAGTCTGTCTTTTTTGATATTGAAACGACGTTGCACTGCCGGGGAAATGCTAATAGCCTTGGCCGTACGGTCAAATACACCGCCACCTTGAGAAATCAAATTCCGATCATAGTCTTTCCAAGTTAACCCCGGCGTAGTAAACAGGCGATGGCGCTCTTTGTAACTGATGGTGACGTCCGGGTCGGGGTCCAAAAATATTTCAATGTGATTGAATGCGCCGAGCAACTGAATATGCTTGGACAGTAACATACCATTGCCAAAAACGTCGCCCCCCATATCACCAATGCCGATCACCGTAAAATCCGTAGTCTGAATATCTGTTCCCAATTCGCGAAAATGGCGCTTGACTGATTCCCACGCCCCCTTGGCGGTGATACCCATCGCCTTGTGATCATAGCCAACCGACCCTCCGGACGCAAAAGCATCGCCCAGCCAGAAACCGTATTCCTTCGACAATGTGTTGGCAATGTCTGAAAATGTCGCAGTACCTTTATCCGCAGCCACCACAAGATAGGGATCATCCTCATCATAGCGTCTAACATTTGCCGGATGGACGATGTTTCCATCAACAATATTGTCGGTGATATCAAGCATGCCACGAATGAATGTCGAGTAACAGAATATTCCTTCATCCAACATTGTTTTACCCGGCTGCGGTGTCTGTTTGATGATAAATCCACCCTTCGAACCCAGCGGAACGATGACCGCATTTTTTACCATTTGAGCTTTCACCAATCCGAGCACTTCAGTCCTGAAATCCTCTTTTCGATCCGACCACCGAAGACCACCGCGGGCGACTTTCCCACCCCTTAGATGTACGGCTTCAGTACGCGGGGAATAGACGAAGATTTCAAACATCGGGCGAGGGTCTGGCATCTTGATGATCTGTGCGGCATCAATCTTGAATGAGATGTACTTTTGGGGAGTGCCGTCTGTGTCAACACAGAAAAAGTTCGTACGCACAGTCGCGGTCATTGCATTTTTATAACTTCTCAGAATGACATCTTCATCTAGACTTGAGACGGCATCGAGATGAGCATCCATTGCACCTCTGATCTGTGCCAGCTCCCGATCAGTCGAACCGACGGTCGGGTCAAATTTCAACTCGAAATATTGCACAAGATGAGCTGTCATTTTTAAATTGGTGATGAACGTATCGGTAATATAACGATCACTGAATGCATGCCCAATCTGTTTTAGATAACGGCTGTAGGCACGTAGTAAGGAAACTTGTCTCCACGTCAAACCAACCATCATGACAAGACGGTTGAACTGGTCGTTTTCTGCGGTTCCACGCCAGATCTGAATAAAAGCTTCTTCGACATTTTTACGCTTGTGTTCCGCATTACGCGCATCCGCATGCGTCAGTGAGTATTCGTGCATCCAGATACGGTCTTCGTTGGACAGGACAATCACGTACGGTCGTTCTTCCCGGACACGAAGTCCCATGTTTTCAAGTACTGGCAGAGAATCGGAAGGCGAAACCTGGTGATTGAAACTGAATAGTTTCAACCGTACCTGATTGTGGTCGGAATGCTGAAGCGACTGTACGTAAGAGACGATGAGACTGTTCTCGTCATTCAGTGCTGCCAGTTTCTCAAGATCGGCAGCCACCACCCAAGGCAGATGATCTTCCTGATAGCTGGCACTGAAGGCGTCTTCAAATTTTCTGAGATACTCCAATGCAACATCTTCACCATAGCGCTCAATCGTCGTCTGTCGAAGAGCATCTCGCCAGGTCGTTGCGGCCTGCTGGACTCGCTGTTGAATATCTTCTTTACTGAGAACAGGTTGACTGCCTTTATCAACGTAGATGGTGTACTCAATACGTGCGAGAACCGAACCCGAGAAAGTCGCAAAGAACTCTGAAGACTTCCCTTTGAGAGATTCCATCAGAATGCCTTCGATCTTAACGCGTAATTCGCGACCGAAAAGCTCATGTGGAATATAGACCAACGCTGAGTAAAACCGTCCGAACTGCTCACGACGGAGCATCAATTTGACCCGCTCCCGGTCCTGTAACTCCAGTGTGCCAGCTACATCTTCAAAAAGTTCGTCATCAGAAACTCGAAATAGCATATCGCGCGGATAATTATCAATGATGTTAGTCAACACACGAATGCTGTGCGTGGTTTCGGAAAAACGACTGCGCTGCAGCACGTGTTTGATTTTAGTACGTAAAACGGGTATGAGTTTTGCACTTCCGTTATATGCAGTCGAACTGAATAGACCGATAATTGTACGAATGCCGGAACAGTTGCCAGCGCCGGTAAATGTCGGGATTACAATCAGATCAAGATAGGAGGCTCGATGGATGGGGGAGATAATGTCAGCCTTGGTTACAATCAGCGCGGCATCACCGGTGTTTGATGCCAACGCATCAATCGGTAAGATTGCACTGACGTCCTGATACTCTCGCAAGATGCCTAAAACAGTCTTTTTTTTCAACGTCAGATTGCCATTAGAATTTCGCCTGAACTCTGCGTACCCCAGCAACGTGAAATTCCCTGCTGCCAACCAGTTACAAAACTCTGCATAATCCTCAAGCGCTACGTTTTTTGAGCGGATCATCTCTTTTTCAAGATTCTTTGCGGCACCTTTGACTTTTTGCCGCATTGACTGCCAGTCACCTACTGCAACTTCAATGGTCCGCAGCGTTTCTCGCAAGCGCTGCTCGATTTTTATAAACTCATTTTCGTCAATCGAGCCATCAAATTCATAGTGCAGAAATGATTCGAATTCACCATTCAAGAAGTCAGCGTTAAGCGGTGCCGCGATATTCCGTAACGTTCCCTCAGTATCTCTCTGTACGACGAACACCGGATGTACGCAATGCTTAATTTTGTAACCCAACTGATTTAACGCCATTGAGATAGAATCCACCAAAAAAGGTCGGTCACGAGAAATCAAATCTAACACAGCATGTTTTGAACGCCATCCATCACGTTCGACATCTGGAAAATAAAGCCTCATTTTGGTTTCATCAGTAGCTCGTTTTTTACCAAGCTCCCAGTGACAAAGTGCGTTGCCCCGTAAATCGAATGCTTCTCTTTGACTCAGTTCTTCATAAGGAACACCATAGTAGTAAGATCGGACAAAACTTGTAAATCTATCATCTTGGGTGCGCGTAAAATCAATCTGCTCGTCAACCAACCGGTTGATCAGAGCTTCGGTTTGGTGTGAATGCAGGATGGACACGGAGTTATACCTAGGTCTTTGTTCTCATTTGATGATTCAATATACCAGTTTTGGATAGGAAAACGCAAATTGATTGGTCTTGCAGACCTCGTCAGCTGAATGTCGAGAATTGTTGACATCTGTAGTCAAATTTCGATCATACTCTCCAGTGAACTTAGGTTTAATTGTCAACTTAGGCAGGGATAAAGAAACGGAAACTGTCAGATTACTCGTACTAAATCAAGGAGATGCTATCTCCATATACGAGAGTCCATAAGAGAAAGTCAATGCATCTTTATCAAACAATCATCGCCTTCAATGACGAACGAAAGTTCCCTATCATGTCTAGCATTGTCACCTTTATGCAGTGAAGTACTGAACGGTCGGCGCGTTTCGTTCATGGTGGGATAACGAATTGTTGAACCGCCTAGACTAGCTACATCTACATCAGGCTGAAATCAATTGTGCCACAGTCCGGCTCGTCATCCTGACGACGATACCGTCGCCACTGTATCACTGTAAGATCTGAGATTAACGCGGTTTAAATGTAACGACTGTCCATGCACCGCTTTCGGTCTCTTCCAAGATAGTAGTTAACTCCAAACTAGGGTGCGACCCAGTTCTGCTTGGCGGTGACTTTCCCATATCTATCGAATTATTCATCGGTCACCCAGAATGGCTTCAGCACCGTGTCATTGACCGTATCGACCCGCTCCGCCTCGGTGGGACCGGTAATACACCGGCGTGGTGGAGACAGTGGTGGAAGCCGAACCATTGCCGGCGGCATTGACCACTCGCACTTCGAAAAAATACTCCGTCCCGTTGGTCGGTCCGGTTACGACGTGGACGGTGGTATGGAAACAAGGTTCGGGCGACGGTGAAAAGCCAAATTATTGTAATGGAATCATGATAAAATAGGATTTTACTCCGAATCAGTGATGGTTGAACATATCTACCTACAAGAATAGGCCGCATGAAATTCTCACATTTCAATGTCCATAATATCGTTCCTGCTGAGAAAATCGCTGAACCTTAAGCCACAGGGCCAACGGCCCCTTCATCTGGCTCAGAAAACCTTAAATCTCACTTCGATCTGAACCAAGATAATAGAAGACAATGTCTATGAAATGATGTCAGATCAAGCTGTAAAACATTTAGTTAATTTAAAGATGATCAACACTTGAAATAATAATTGGATATACAACAGCGTTCATTACATCACTACAATGTTTGAAAAGACGGCACCCGCTGGCAACCGGCTGGAATGAACATTAAATTCGAATCAATGGTACATAGTATAAATTCATCACCGCCTGGTGATATTGATTCGAAATTGGCTCCGCATGTTTTGACACCGGCTGCAACCGGTGTCAGTGAGTTCATCAAGGTCCACGGCGGAGATGCCGATCAAGTGTTCGGCGAAGTGGGAATCAACCCGGACTGTATTGGAAATCCTATTGTGGGTATGGGCCTACAATCGTTTTGTGATCTTTTCGAATCAGCATCCAAGAACACCCAGAACGATAATTTCGGCCTATGGTTTGGCAATCAATTCCAGCCTGACGATTTGGGACTGTGGGGGTATTCGGCAATATCCGCACCGACTTTGGGCAATGCACTGGATAATCTGATTGATCTTTTTCGCTTTCATCAGCAATGCTCAATGTTGCGTCTTACCGCGACAAATGCCCAGTTTTATCAACTGGAGTATCAGATTCGAGACCCGAATATCGTTCAACGTCGTCAGGATGCAGAATTGTCTCTTGGCATGTTCTTTAATCTGGTCCGTCAATGCATGGGAAAAAACTGGCGTCCGGAAGAAGTGTATTTTGAACATCCTAAACCCGAGAATAGTAGAGAACATGAAGGCGCATTTAATGCTCCGGTATTTTTCAATCAAAAGTTTAATGCGATCGTTTTTGATCCAGCCATTCTGGGAACACCCATGCCGAAAGCTGATCTGAAACTGATGTCCATCACCCGAACATGTCTTGAATCTCTATATACGAACACCCCCATCAATCAGAACCTGACTGACAAAATCAGAAACCTGATTCGCATCAAACTTGCAGAAGGCTATCCAGCTTTGGACCTGATTGCGGAAAATCTCTACATGAGCACTAGTGCAGTGCAACGCAGTCTGGCTTGGGAAGGACTTTCGTATACCGACCTGGTTGAGGATGTTCGTCGGAGTCTGGCTGAAATATATTTCAAGCAACGCAATCTGTCGCTATCAGAAATCGCTTACCTGCTCGGCTATTCCGAATTAAGTGCATTCAGTCGTGCATTTCGGCGCTGGACCGGATTTTCACCACGCGAGTATCGAGGTAAAAATTTGGCTTCATAGATTGAGCACTTTCTAGTCAGCATGATTTTCGGAGAAGTTAAAAATTCAATAATTCATCTGTCATCAGGCCACGGTTTCTATTCCATGATAACTGTCTGTTATGAAAGGCAGTTTACTGAACAAAGTTGCAATACAGATTGAAAAACTAACGATTGAATCAGTCACCTTTCACTCTCCTCACGATTAGCACCACTAAAAAGGTAATCAGTACAATCCCAGCGGCGCCACCCATGGTCAACGAACCTAAAGTCGGCACCATGGGTGTGTAACCTGAAACCATCTTCGCATACAACCACTCGGGGATCGTCTGGTCGGCACCCGTCGTAAAAAGTGAAAGTGGAAAATTGCCCCAGGATAGCAAAAACGCAAAGATTGCGCCGGAAATTATGCCAGGCGAGAGTATCGGTAGCGTAATTTCTCTCAACACCTGCAACCGGGAAGCACCTAAATCATAGGCGGCTTCTTCCCAAACTGGATCAAAACTGTAGACTTGAATAGACATGATCAGGGTTACAATCGGTAATATCCAAATCATGTGCGCAAACACCGCAGTCTGCCAGCTTGTCGTAATACCTAACGATGAGAACCACAACAGCAATGCCAACCCCAATACCGCCTGCGGAAAAAATATCGGTAACAGAATGATCCTCTGGTAGATCTTTCGCCCTTTCCAGTCATAACGGGCGAAAGCTAAGGCACCGAAAAATGCTAATATCACCGACAGAGTAGTCACCAGCAGTGCAACACTGAACGATGTCCAGAACAGATCGCGCACTGACAGTGATTCAAACGCCTTTTCATACCAGCGAGTGTCCCAAGCTGTCACCGGAAAACGAAAGTATCGCTGTTTGGTAAAAGACGCAATGACGACGGCCATCATCGGCAAATAAAGAAACAATAGCACCGCACCGGTCCAAACTACGATCAGTGCTCGACTGATACGACGAGAAGGTGATCGCATGCGCTATCGCCGACCAACCAGACGGTCCAGATCAATCTTCCGAAATAGGAAGAAAATGATCATCAGTGACAGCGTAATCAGCAACACGGACAGAACTGAGCCTTTGGGCCAATTCTGGGCAAAAGTGAAAGCTGATTCAATGTCATCAGCAATCATGACAATCACCTGACCACCTAGAATTTTCGATTCTGCCAATGAACCCAATGTCAGAATGAACACCAGCAGACTACCGATCAGTATACCAGGCATAGACAGCGGCAGTTCAACCTCCCAAAATATCTGCAGTCTTGACGCACCGAGGTCCGCGGCAGATTCTTTGAGCGAATCCGGAACCATCGACATGCCGATAACCAATGGAAACAGCATGAATGGCAGGTAAACGTAGACCAAGCCTAGCACTACCGCCGGTATCGTATACAACATGCCCGACAGCGAAATGCCAAACAGATACTGCAGTGAACCATCGATCACACCATTTTTCAGCAACAGTAGAACCCACCCGAACAAACGGATATTTTCAGAAATAAGCAGAGGTAGTGCCACCAGAATGGTGATCAGTGTCGCCCACCGACCAAACAGTTTCGCCATCCCATAGGCAACGGGATAGGCGATGATCAATAATAGAACGACGGTGATGATGGCGAGTGTCAGTGACCAGCCAAAAGAAATGTAATAGCTCTGGGTAACGACTGACAAGTAATTGTCGAATGTTGGCAGTTGATCCAGTGTAAACGTATTCGGCGGCATAAAACTGTACAGCAACACCAACACTAGTGGTCCGGCAAACCCAACCAGCAGAAATAAACTAACCGGGACCGCGTTCAATACACCAGGTTGACGTGCCCAGTTAAAAATTGCGTTCATTTTGGAAACACAGTCAACCGACATTTCTTTTTTCCAGCCACACGTCAGGAAGCAACCAGAATGGAATCCTCCGTTCGCCAGCCAATGGTTACCAACTCGCCAGCCTTACCCATATACGGCTCATCTTGCAGCCGTTCCACCAGCCATTGATACTGACCATCTGCACTTCGCACTTGGTATTGAATTCTCGACCCTAGCGCGTAGTCGTTGAACAGCACACCGTGAATCCGGTTGGGTAAAGATTCCGCTGGACGACCGATTTTCATGACTTCGGGCCGGATGATCAGAAAACCGGACTCAATGGCAGAGGCTTTTTCCGAGACTTCGTACAAATGACCGGAATGCTGTTCGATGACTTGATTACCCTCTGTCTTGGTTACCGCCAGCGTGTTGACTTCACCCATAAATTGTGCAACGAACTTGTTTTGCGGGCGATTGTAAATATCATCAGGACTGCCAATCTGAATCAATTGACCATGATTCAGAATTCCGATGCGATCGCTCATCACCATGGCTTCTTCCAGTGAGTGCGTGATGTAAACAAAGGTTTTGCCAGTTTCCCGATGAATATCCTTCAGTTCCTTCTCAAGAGTCTTGCGCAGGCGAAAATCAAGGGCCGACAATGGCTCATCAAAAAACAGAATCTCGGGATCAAATGCCAACGCACGAGCGAGTGCAATCCGCTGGCGTTCCCCGCCCGAGCACTGACTGATACGTTTGCCATAAAAATCGGTCGGCAAACGTAACAGTTCGAGCAGCTCGAGGGCCCGTGTGCGACGCGCGGTCGGTGCTTTACCAGCAATCTTCATCGCAAATTCCACATTCTGTCCTACTGTTTTATGGGGAAACAAGGCCAGATTCTGGAACACCATACAAGTCGGCCGTCGATTGGCCGGAACTGCATTAATGACCTTCTCCTGCAAAATGATGTCACCACTGGTGGGGCTATCCATCCCCACCAGTATGCGAATCAGGGTGGTTTTTCCGCTACCGGATGGACCAACCAGTGTAAAGAACTCACCTTCAGAAATACTGAGGTTGACTTCAGCAAGAGCTGTGAAATCACCAAATTGCTTTGTAACACCTCTAAGTTGAAGAAATCCCGCCGGTCCGTCAGTCATGGACCATAGACTCCAAACGAAGTTCCCATCATTACACTGTCAAGGTGGCTTGAATCAACTTTGTCGTTCCCGTTTGGCGGCAGAGTAATGCTCATACATCTGCGCATAGTCGGGATTAATGTTGTAGTCTTCCGAGCGAGCCATTTCTTCTTCCAGTGTATCCCACTGGATGGCATCCAACTCATCGGCATCAAAAGCACTGAACACATCAGCCGAACCCATCTGGGTTACCGGGTTGTAAGTGCCTTCGGCAAACGCAACTTTCTTACTGATATCAGGGCGCTGAATATAGGCCAGAAATTCTTCAGCCAAGGGGGATACCTGCGGATTGTTGACTACAGACGTCAGTTCGATCCAGACAATGCCGCCTTTCCCATCCATTGGACCTGAATTTGGCGTGATACCTCGCACATTGCTGTAGCCGTCATAACGGGCCGGTGATGCGGTGTAGGTGCCACCGGTGAAATAAGCATCAATCTCACCGTTGATCAAGGCCAGATTCATGGCAACCAGATCATCCGTCAAAATCTTGGCCCCATTAAACACCTGACGTGCAACATCGCTGAAGGCGGCAATTTCGTCGGCAGTGTGGGACTTGAAAGGATGAATATCGCCCGCCACACACATGTGAAAAATATTCCAGTTGTCATAGGTCAAAACACCGTAACGATCTTTCATGGCCGGGTCAAAAAACAGTTTAAAGCCCTGGTCTTCCGCCATGGCCCGGGATATTTTGTTAGTATTGACAACAAAATTAAATGGGCCGAATCGTTGGGTTACACCAAGTAGGTGCTCACCCGTTTTGTCCATCGCCCAAGGATAAGGAGGATGAAACGCGGGCATCATCTTCTCGAAGAACGGCTCAAACCGTTCCCTCGGTAAATCAAGAATCAAACCTTCCGGCCACATCTGCTCACGGGCCCACGGATTGTTGACATTGATCAGATCCCAGATTTTGGTTTCTCCAGCTCTGAGTTTGTTCACTGCGTCCGGGTCTGAAGTCAGACCTTCCGCACGAACCGTTGCCTCAAACTCCCTACGAAACGGGTCCAACACATCATCCGAGTTGTAACCCTCCCAACAATAGATGTTGAGTTCTTTGTCGCGTGCCGCCTGTGCCAGATTGGGCAAAGTCCCCATGGCATAAGCTGCCGCAAATGCTCCTGTCGTCTGCAGGAAATTTCGTCGTGATTTATGAACCGTCATTTTCATTCACCTCCATCAATAACAGTTAAGTCAATAAACTTTATAGCTTCACCCTTTGGGGTGAGATAATACGATAACACAGTCTATTTGCCGGCGAGCTAGTTTTTACTACACAACCTCGTTGATACATGCCAGCCAAATACGGCATGCCGGCATGGACTTGGCATCCATCACCCGTTTTCAGCTGTCGCACAGAACGCAATCAGCCGCTGGCCATACTTGGGACAATCGGGTCTGCTCGGCAATAATGTTTCGTTCCTGCTTGTCCGGTAAAAAAGGGTAATCTCGATAGGCTTCACCGGGGCGATAGGAACCATAAGGTCGATTGCATGCCATGCTCCCATGACGGTCAGGACAACCATTCGTCATAAACGCCAGACCTTTGTCAAACGCAGATTTTGCCACATCTGGTGGTGGAGTCAATTCAACCAGTTCACCCACATCGTTGAACTTGAGAGCATCATATGGAAGATCGTGGTTCTCAATGAGATACTTCACGTATTGAATACGCCGCCAACGTTCCAGCGGCGCACGCGGCACATGCTGCATATCGGTGCCGGGCTCCGGATTGAATGAAAAAAGATAACCGGCAATCTTTTCGGCCTTCAGTTGGAAAATCATATCAAACATCTCCTTGTCGGTCTCTCCCAGTCCGACAATCAGATGGCAATTGACTTTCATCGGCCCGTAGATGCGCCGCGCGGCGCGCACAATTTCCCAGTGTTGGTCCCAGCGGTGCGGGCCTTTGGCTAATTTCCCGCGCGTACGCAGAAATACATCTTCAGACGCGGCATCCAAGCCGACGCCAATAATGTCCACACCGGCCTCTTTGATTATGTGCAAATCGTTCTCATTCAGTAAAGTTGCGGTAACCAGCGCGGAGATCGGCACGTCAGCCGCCGCACGATGCACCCGGTCTGCCATATCAATCAGATCTTGGGTTGCTCGATGATCCTGGACCTGTGCGATACAGACGCGCCCGACCGTGGCAATCGACTCTTTTTCAGCAATTTTCTCGACTACCAGATCGGTTGGATAGAGTGGCCAGTCGACGCGTATAAAACTATTTTCTTCGGCCAGACCCGGGCGCTCGCGGGCCAATCCACAGTAAGAGCAGTTGGCCGCACAGCCCTGCGGATAGTTCTGTAGCAGATTGATGCAGTTGCAGCTGCAACCATTGATGCGACCCGGCACCAGTCCCAGCTCTATGGCCGCAGCAACACTGATCCGTACGTAGTCAGGGCTTATCTGAAACTGCTGTTCCTGTAGTTTAGTTGGGACTCCGGTAGTTGCCATATTCGTATCCAGACAATAGTGTGTTTACCAACTGACACCGCAACAGGCATCAATGAATTCCGGTTGTAACCCTCGCGCCCGTGCATAGCTGACGATACCTTCCGCCGGATATGCAATGCCATTTAATCCGGTATCAATTGCGGCGCGATCAATCTGTGCTTTATACGGACCCAATGGTCGCGCACAACCCAACATGATATTCTTGTTGGGCAGCGTGTGGCGAGCAAGTTTGAAAAAATCTGTAACTTGTTGAGTGGAAGGTGGAATGACCGCGGCCATCGGCGTGCTGGAGAGCGGTGTTAAGATCACCAGAACCAACAGTTTCAATTCATATCGACTGATCATGTTGAGAGCGTTCTGCTCACCGAGCATCTGTCCATAATGCAACCCCAAAATAATATGCGGCACACACGGTACGCCATGACGTTGCAGTCTCTCCAATACCGCTTCGTATTCGTGGATATCGGTTTTCAGATGATAGACTTCTGCAATCGTTCTCGTGTCACCAATGATGTCAACCATCGCTCCATCAATGTCGGCCTCGGCCAAACCTTCACAGGTCTCTTCGTCCGGCAACCCCGGATGCACCCGAATCACCATATTCAAGTCTCGACGGACTCGGATCAGATCAGGAATATGTCGACGAAGCGGAACTCGCCCCTGCTTATCACTGCCCCCGGAAATTAGCACGCCCCGAGTGCCTTGCGCGTGCAGTCTCGAACAGACGTCGTAAAGAGATTCTTTCTGGCGCTTGAGATCATGCATGCCTTTAAGCACATTGGTTTTGCAATGCTCACAGTTCAAAGAACACGATTCTCCGGTAACGCTAATTGCTGCAAAATCATTTTTATTGTGTCGGGCATATTCCGAGGTTCGATAACGCTGTAGACCTGGCGCATGAAACACGATTCGATTGTGATTGATGGCACGTTGATTACTGGCCATCGGGTTACCAATCACTTGCGCGACACCTTCAATGGACATTAACAATCTCCCAATACCTTCTATTCATCAACGCGCAAAGCAAGCGCCAGCACTTAACTTGCTACTTTGAGGAGCGATCTGTTGAAGCGCATTCAGTATCACAGAAACGACCTGATTCGATGAAATACGATCCCAGGCGTCCGCGTTCCGCTGCACCGACCGTAGCACTGTTCGGCGCAGTGCAATGGGGTCTCGAACGTGCCATCGTAGGCTGCTCTCAAGATCGTAAATCGCCTTCTCAGGGACTACGAAATTACCACCGAGAAAAACTGATTTGATGATCTCACCGATGACAATCACTTTAATATCAAGATCACCAGCATCAGTTCTCAACGTACATTGACCAACCCAGTCATGTATCGGTGCACCGCTTTGGTACACCCATTCATCAGTCGAATACTGCGTCGCAGTCAACTCATCAGCCAGTTTGCTTTCATCAGAGGTTAGCGAGCCAAGTTCAAATGTAATGCCAAATTCATCCTCATAACCTCTCATCACTACGTCGATCAACTCTGCCATTGAGCGAACTGCATCAATTTCCGAACGAACCGTCGTAATACGTTGGGCAACACGACTTCGCGCGCGATGATCGGATGATTTGAATGGTGTTTGCAACAGCTTCAACATGTTGTCAATGTCCAAGTCGAACAGTAACGAAGCATGAAACAGACGACCACCGGTGTTCGGTTGGTAAAGGCCAAGCCCAGCAATTTTTTTCGAATGGACGACCAGATCATTTTTGCCCATAAACGTCGCATGAATCCCTAGCGTGCGAAGTGTATTGACCAGACCGCCGGCACATTGTTTCATCAGTTCCGATGACCGTGATGCGAATCCATGTACTGATTTCGGCAGGCTCAACGCGATTCCCAGCTGATCGGGGCCCATGATAATGGTGCCGCCACCGCTTGGGCGGCGATTGACCGGCACTTTGAGTGCCCTGCAGTTGTCGAGTCGGACTTCCGCGTCAACCTGTTGAAACCGGCCTACCAACACACAGGGTGAATAGGTATAGAGCCTTAGAGTTGGTGTGTTTACGCCAGCTGTCAACCGCGTGACTGCATCATCAAGCGCTAATCCGCGGTGGTGGGAAACTCCACTGTCTTGCAGCAGCCGCCAGCTCACCGCTACTTCTCACCCACCATTACACTGACCCACCAAGTCCGGCGGCAGTAGCTCAAATAGACTTTCAGCATCAAGCAGAAGTGACCTTTCAGATGCCCATGAATCCGGTGCGATAGTCACCAGCCAACCGGTGTCATAAGGATCCGTACTCACCATGCGCGGATTCTCTAGCGCGGATTCATTGCGAGTGACAATGGTACCACTGATTGGGCTGACGATATCACCGGTCATCTTCGCCGCCTCCATTGAGCCGATTGACTGTCCGCGACGAACTCGGCCTCCGCGTTCCGCTAGCGTCAGATAAGCCAACTCACCCAATGATTCGATAGCCGGTGAACCCACACCGACCTGCAGTTGATGTTCTTCTGCTTCGGGCTTGATCCACAGATACGATTCACCATCGTAAAATCGATCCGCCGGTAACCATGAACGATGGTCAGGCATAGTGTTCTCCTTCAAAATGGGGTCACAGAGTTTCCAGTTTGCGCATTGATTGGGGTAACATTCTAAAATCAACCAAACTGCTGATTAGTGAATCTAGGAGACTGGCTTGTTCATAGAGTAGTTTATAGTACTGCGTCTTCAACGTTATCGCACATGACAGAATGATGGCGACCAGCGCAATCACTGATCCGATAGCCAGCGATGCGACACCACTCACTCCCTGCCCGATGGTACATCCGAGTGCCAAAACTCCACCAATACCCATTAATATTCCACCCGCCGCATTGGTAATAAAATCACTCATGGATGCAAACCAAGTGACTTTGAACTGCCGACGAACCAATGCATCAAGCAGGGCGCCGACTACCAGCCCTAGTGCCGCCAGCATGCCGACCGTAATCAATGCAGCAGCATTGTCCAGTTCAAGAAGTAAGTTGAGGTATTCACCCAGTGGATTGACAAAAGTAAAGGATTGGGCACCGACACCAACGGGAATAGGGTCCGCCCATTCTGCAGCTTCCATCCATGCTATGCCTGTCGGACCGCCGGTCAGATACCAACCGGCAGCAACCGCCAAGCCAATCACCACACCGGCCAGTAAGTTGAGCCCATTACCTTGAAATCCACGCGTTCTACGGATAAAAAGCCAAACCAGTAATGCCGCCATGGTCACCAGAACCAGCCGTATTGTAACAGGGGTTCCAATGGGCATCACACCATGTAGAACAGTTCCGAAATCCTGGGACGGCAATCCAAAAGCACTCAAATCAATGGATAATGGATCAATCCAGCTGTGAAAAACCACTTCAAAAAATCGCGTTTTGGTCATCAGGTAAGCAAAATACGCACCGACGACCAGTACGACAAGACTCTTGAGGTTACCGCCGCCGAAACGCACGAGATTCCGGCTCATGCAACCACCGGCTAAGGTCATACCCACACCGAACATTGCACCCCCCAGCAGGTAACGAATCCAAGCAAAATTCGCCGATCGATAGGGTGGCCGTTGCTGATCGATGTTGATCCACGCCATCAGTTCTAATACGGCAACCGCGACCGCGGCAACGACCATCGCCAAAAACCAAGCACCCAACCGTCCACCATCATGCAGATTAACCCAATCTGATACGCCACCCATCGTACAGAAATTGGTGCGACTGATGACGACACCCAAGATTAGAGAAACTGTAAAAAATCCTATGAAAACCGGTAGGCCGATCAATTCTTCCATATTAAATTTTCATTTATTTGGTTGTCAATCAGTGTAAGCAACTACTGAAACCATTTATATTATCATAATCACTCATACAAATGCAAGACTTAAAGAGGAGAAAGATCAGCATCTGAGGTTGGCAACTCCTAAGGTCAGTGATGGGTATCTCAATGTGCTAAAATCTCGCCATAGTGAAGGTTATTAAGAACAACCTAAATTTAATCCATAAATTGAATGAGGAGTGAAAATTATGAAACATTTTGTTGCTTCAGGAACCGCAATTGCCTTATCGCTGCTACTGACTACTACACCTTTGGCCAGCGACCCGGCAAGTTGCAAGTCAGTTAGATTCTCAGATGTTGGCTGGACTGACATCACTTCGACAACTGCCGCGGCGTCTGTTGTACTGGAAGCCCTTGGCTACGAACCATCAGCCACGGTACTGTCCGTACCCGTAACCTATGTCAGTCTTGAGAATGGCGACATCGACGTGTTTTTGGGAAACTGGATGCCAACGATGGAAGCGGATATCGCACCCTACCGTGAAAAAGGCACAGTGGAGACCGTAGCTGAAAATCTGGCCGGTGCCAAATACACTCTGGCAGTCAACAAGGTTGCTGCCGATATGGGTGTTGCTGATTTCGCTGACATTCATAAAATTCGCGATGCGGTGGAGGGCAAAATCTATGGCATTGAACCGGGCAACGATGGCAATCGGTTGATTCAGGACATGATTGACTCCAATGCGTTTGGTCTGGCCGGTTTCGAAGTCGTGGAATCTAGTGAGCAAGGCATGTTGGCCCAAGTAGACCGCGCCAATCGCCGTGGCGAGGCAGTCGTGTTTCTCGGCTGGGAACCACATCCGATGAATGCTAATTTCGAATTGACTTATCTCACCGGTGGTGATGATTATTTCGGCCCGAATCTCGGTGGCGCCACCGTCTATACAAACACGCGTGCCGGTTTCAGTAAAGCATGTCCAAATTTGGGAAAATTTCTGAGCAATTTGAAATTCACTCTCGCTATGGAAAATGAAATCATGGGTGCCATTCTCAATGATGGCATGGAACCGAATGACGCGGCACTGGCCTGGCTAAAAGCCAATCCGGACGTAGCCACCCAATGGGTTGAAGGCGTCATGACCCTAGATGGAAACTCTGGATCGGAAGCGGTTAAAATGCTGGGCATGTAGTTTATCCTAGCCGCACTTCACATACACTACTGTTGAACTCAGTGTCTCGCATCGTAAGACACTGAGTTTATTTTTTGCTAGACGCACCATTGAATTGGCTCACTGACAACAAGATACCACTCGGCCAGTGGATCAAGTCCTTCGTTGACATACTACAGGAGCATCTGATCCACTTTTTCGATCTGTTCTCAGCGGCGATTGAATTTCTTGTTAGCGGACTCATTGACATGATGCTCTGGACTCCGCCATTAGTGTTGTTGGCGATATTTGTTTTGATTGGTTGGTACATCCACCGTTCGTGGAAATTGGTCGTACTCATTACCGGATCTCTACTGCTGGTAATCAATCTTGGATACTGGACGGAAACTGTACAGACATTGGGGTTGATGATCGCCTCGGCATTGACCTGCGTAATATTGGGCATTCCGATTGGCATCGCTGCCGCGCATCGAGCACGGTTGTATACCACATTGCGGCCCATTTTAGATTTGATGCAAACCGTGCCGGCATTCGTCTACCTGATTCCGACCATGATCATGTTTGGTCTGGGTCTGGTACCCGGATTGATCTCAACAGTGATTTTCGCCATACCCGCACCGATTCGACTGACTTATCTAGGAATAACTAGTGTGCCGAAAATGTTGCTTGAGGCGGGTGAGTCTTTTGGCGCCACCAAACGCCAACTGCTGTGGAAAGTTGAACTGCCACATGCCATG
This sequence comes from Arenicellales bacterium, assembly GCA_965116205.1. Lineage (GTDB taxonomy): Bacteria > Pseudomonadota > Gammaproteobacteria > Arenicellales > JAJDZL01 > JAJDZL01. Next base: position 3,007,509 of record OZ220493.1, read on the forward strand.
CCAACCATCATGGCTGGAGTTACTCAATCCATCATGCTGTCGCTCTCTATGGTAGTGATCGCGTCAATGGTTGGTGCACCGGGTTTGGGGATACCGGTATTGCGGGCGCTGAACACCGTGAATATTGCCAAAGGCTTTGAAGCTGGCCTGGCCATAGTGATTGTTGCCATATTACTGGATCGGGTTTGCCGGCACCGCGACAAAGACTGAACAAAAGAGCATCGATCACCTCATGGATGCGCAATCTATCCCGAAAGTGGAACTGCGCCACGTTAACATTGCCTTCGGTAGCCGTCCGCGCGAGGCGGTGGCATTAGCTGCTCACGGAACATCGCGCGAAGAAATACTCGCCGCTACAGATACGGTAATTGGCGTAGTTGATGCCTCAATCGTTGTCAACAAAGGTGAAATCTGTGTATTGATGGGGCTATCCGGTTCAGGAAAATCATCGCTTCTGCGGGCCGTCAACGGACTGAATCAAGTGGTGAGTGGTGAGGTTTTGTTACACTGTAATGGAGAGCTCAAGGATCTTACCAAAGTCAACGTAAATGAGTTGCGCGAAATTAGAATGAAATGGGTGTCCATGGTGTTTCAGCAGTTCGCCCTTCTTCCTTGGCGTACAGTCGCCGAAAATGTTGCCTTTGGACTGGAAATCAGAGGTCTGTCGAAAACCGAACGTAACGCCATTGTTAATGCGCAATTGGAACTGGTCGGTCTCATTGAATGGCGCAACAAGTATGCGCACGAATTGTCCGGCGGTATGCAACAGCGAGTTGGACTGGCGCGGGCTTTTGCCACCAATGCCGATGTCCTATTGATGGATGAGCCGTTTTCAGCACTGGATCCTTTGATTCGCTCACGCATGCAGGACGAATTGCTGGAGTTACAATCCAAGTTACAAAAGACTGTGCTCTTCGTCAGTCATGATCTTGATGAAGCGATTAAACTCGGTTCGCGCATAGCCATCATGGAAAGCGGCAGAATCGTGCAGTTTAGCACACCCGAAGATATCGTTCTCAATCCGGCAGACCAATATGTTGCTGATTTTGTCGCGCATATGAATCCCGTTGGCGTGCTACGTGCCAAATCAATCATGCGATCAGTTCAGGTATCTGACCGCCAAGTTAATACTGATCATGTTGATGGTGGTGCCATCGAACTAACGTTGTCAGAGAGTGGAAAACTAGTATCAGCCAAACACCATTCAACTGCGATTGAAGTAGTCTATTGGCAATCAAATCAACCAATAGAAAAAAGCAGTCTCCATTGCGCATCGCTGGAAACATCAATGAAGGACACTATTCGAATTCGCCACGTCAGTCAATTTCCAGTGATTCTACTGAATGATGATCATACGGTCTGCGGAATTGTCGGCGACCACGAAATTTACAGCGCCATATTGCATCAAAGAAATGCGCCGTCAATGTCATAGTCAACGACCGCAATTCGTGTGATCTTTAACCTTGGCTCAGATATCTTGGTATTGCCCGATAACGAGGTTTGCTGGTTAAGACGATGAACCTGTACAGCTATCACAATCATTAATGCTTCTCTCAGGTTAACCATGCATTGATTGTGCGATTCTGTCCCATCACATTTTGATTCATCAATTCATGTCAAGTGATTTTACCGACTTCATTCTGACACCGGTATTGAGACTGCTCAGATGCGGTACACCCGCATCCTATTCCAGTATCTGCCATGGCCCGTGAGAGGTGGAGTAATGTAATGGCTCTATTCTAAAATTGTATGCGCAGAGAACATCAATGGCTCTATAGCTTTGAAATAAAACGATATTCATTGCTCCGTAAGTATCTGATTCTATGTTCACGAGCACAATTTTGGAATAGAGCCAATGTAATAAACAAAATCACTGGACTGTTTGCCGGTACCGGGTCAATTTGAATTTCTCCCGTGCGGCTTCCGGGCCAACTACTGTGGCACCTAACATTTCCACGATATTCACCGCTTTCTCAACCAACTGTCCATTACTGGCAAACTGACCGCGTTCCAAATAAAGATTATCTTCCAGACCAACTCGCACATGCCCGCCCAGCAAAACAGCTTGCGCCACCATTGGCATCTGATGACGACTGATACCGAAGGCGGTCCAGTTCGCCCCTTCCGGCAGCATTTCACACATGGCCTTCATTGATGCTGTGGTCGCAGGGGCACCGTAAGGAATACCAAGACATATCTGATAGAGTGGTGGTTCGTCAATCAAGCCTTCATTCATTAACTGATTAGCCAACCAGACATGGCCGGTATCAAAAACCTCAAGCTCAGGTTTTACACCAAGACTTTGAATGTGTTTTGCAGCCATTCTCAGGTGGTCAGGTGTGTTGATCATTAACAGGTTACCTTCACCGAAATTCATAGTGCCACAGTCCAACGAACAAATTTCCGGCAAAATGTGGTCAATATGTGAAACTCTCTCAATGGGCATGACGAAATCGGTACCCTTGCCGGGTTCGGTAGGCACCGGGTCACCCACTACAAAATCACCACCCATGCCCGTTGTCAGATTCAGAATGACATCGACGTTCGATGCGCGAACACGGTCAACTACTTCATCAAACAGTCGATGCTCCCGACAGCCGGCACCCGTTTCGGGATCGCGCACGTGAATATGGGTGATGGCGGCGCCGGCATTTGCCGCCTGTATACAAGCATCAGCAATTTGCTTGGGTGTGATCGGCAGATCCGGATGTTTATGTTGCGTGTCACCGGCGCCGGTTACAGCACAGGTAATGACGACTTCCTGATTCATGAATTAATTCCTGTATGCTAATGAGTGAGGCATTGATTATTTGGGGGTCATGTATTCACGTGGTAGACGAATCGGCAAAAGTTTTCGCAATTGTTGATCGGTCGCATCATCAATGTACCGTGGAAAATGACTAGCTAGAATTTGATTGACGATGGCACTGGATTTCTGAATGACGTCAGTCGAGCCCTGTTCTGCCCACTCTTTAGGACTGGTCCGATCGCCGACATCAGGATAGACATAGTCTTTCTGCATCAAGTTCATCGTCTGATCATGACCCAGGTAATGGGTTGGTCCATCAATGCACACATCGCGCATCACCTCGACTGACAGTGATTCGTCATCAATTTCTATACCACGAATCGATCGATTGACTGCGCCTAACATGTCATTGTCAATCACGAATCCTTCCATGCTGACACCGAGTAAACTCGCCTGCATACCAGCCGCTTCATAAACCATGTTCGCCCCACTGTGTCCGGCGAGTGTTGTCGTATAGCCTTTTTCGAATCCGGACTGTGCATCCGGTATTTTTGCATCGGCCATACCGGCCGCGATGCCAGTTGGCAGATCATAGAATCGCCCCATCTGTCCACAGGCAGCCATCAGTATCGCCTGCTCACCGCTGCCGCCACTCATGGCGCCGGTACGTAAATCGGAAACGAAGGGCCAAATACCTAAGATTGCCGGATGCCCTTTCTTCAATAAGTTGACGTAAACCAATCCAGCCAGTGTTTCCGCCACTTCCTGTACAACTGAACCGGCTAGCGACGCCGGACTGGTCGCACCGGCCTGACCGGCGGCCAACAGTAGAATGGGCATGCCGGCATGCACGGTTCGCTCCAGCACATGGCAGGCATCCTCGGCAAAGCGAAGTGGTGGTACGACAAAACACGATGAGCAACTGACGAAAGGTCGCGCGCGCCATGCCCGCTCGCCGCCGGCAATCAGATGCAACATATCCATTGTTTTATCCAGATGTTCCGGTAGTACCCAACTTGAACCAACATGTTTAGAGGTGCCGGAAATACTTGCGTAGCAGGTGTTCAGATCCATTTCCAGGGGATTTTCCAGATCTCGACAAACTATCGGCCGTTGAAAGAAATGAATGTGTTCCAGTTGATCGACGAGTCGCGCCATATCATAGAGGTGGGCGACGGTAGATTCACAATATTCTCGAGTCTCGATATCAACTACATGAACCGCGGCACCGGCCGTACCAAAGTACACTTTCGACCCTGACAGTTGGAGGTCATGTTTGGGATCACGAGCACACAATGCGAAGTTGCGAGCTGCATCAGCAATCGTGTCTTCAACTAACGCACGCGGGAAGGTTAAGCGCCCTTCACTGGTATAAGTGCCGCCGGCCTTGGTAATCAGCTCGATACAGGAAGGAATGGCATCGGACAGGCCGAGATTTTCGAGCACATCCATAATGGCTTCGTTAACGCGATGGATTTCCGTCTCGGTCAGAGGCTTAAAGCAGCCGCTCAGCATCCCGGGACGCACCGCCTTATCTTCCGGCGCCACCGGTGCTGCGCGCAACGCTTTACGAGCCGACCGACCACCCATTCTCCGCATTTCTACCATATACTTGTCCTTGTTCCAGTTGTGAAGTGTAATAAATTCAACGTAGTTTGTCTTTAGTCAATGAGACGAGCAGCCGTCATGCGATGATCAGATCAAGTCCGTGGCGGCTCATCTTTTGACATCCGTCGGTAGTTACTCGAACAGTTTCACCCAGCGTCATAGCTACCGAATTGTCTTCATCAAATAATATCATGTGCAGAAAATATACCATGTTCGATTCTATCTTAACGGAATTACCCGCATAAAACATCGGCCAATCCATCCAGGTTGGTGCAAAGGTTGCGCCGAGGCTGTATCCGCATGCATTCATCCGCATATTTCGAAAACCATGAGCATCCATCACCCTAGCGTGAGCGTCGAAAACTTCACCAACGTTATGACCCGGATGAAGTACCGCTTGGCAGGCTTGTAACCCTTCAACACAGGCTTGATGCATATCAATCTGCTGTGCACTTGGCGCACCAACCACAATCGTTCTCATCATGGCGGCATGATAATGTCGATACACCCCGGCAAACTCCAAGGTTAACTGATCTTGCTCAGCTATGGTTCGCCTACCAGTATGGTAACGACACAACAGTGCATTTTCGCCGGAGCCCAGAATAAATTCGTTCGCCGGGTCATCACCACCCCCGCGGTAGACAGCACCGTGCATCGCTGCTAGAATTTCTCCGTCAAAAACACCTGGAACAGTCAGTTGAATGGCTTCATCCAGAGCGTCATCGGCTAATTGTGCGGCCCGTTCTACATAAGCAATCTCTGCCGGCGATTTGATGACTCTCAACTGACTTACTAGCTCTGAAACATCCTCAAGTGTGCAATATGCCGAAAGCTCAGGGCTGATGTTGTTCCACAACTGTGCGGTTAGGCCGTAAGCATGCAATTCGACTCCCAATTTTTTGTCTCGACAGCTAAAGTCATCAAGCATCGTAACCAAGTCCGGCGCCGGATTGTATCCGGCCTGATCAACCCAGATTCGCACGTCTTTAATCGTTGAAGTCAACTGTGCCTGTAGTCGATCCGGTGCGCGCGTCAGCAAGGCATATTTTCCGTTGCTATCAAGGTAAAGACATTGAAAAAAGCAATAGCCGAACGTATCGTACCCCGTCAGATAGTACATACTTTCCTGACGGAAAATTAGTATCCCTGCCAATTGCTTTCGTTTTAACAGGTCAATGACCTGCTGTCGACGAAATTCGTATTCCGGCGGATCAAAGTGAAGCGTCATTCGTTCTCCTTGATAATGAAATAGAAAACAAGAGTATCTTCAGGATTTTTTGACACAGAGTACAAGATATCACATCATCATTCTGAGAACCGTGACTGGAACAGGAAAATGCCATGCCGGATATTATAGGATTTTGATTAAGATTGGATTAAAGTGTGAAATGAACAATATGTAGTGAAATTCACTCCCCTACACCGACCAACAATATCAGGAGACACAAGACACAGTACATCATCGGTTGAGAACGAGAAGACCGGTAGATGGAGTAATGACAAATGCGTACATGACCAAACAATATCAACATAACACTATGCCACCCATGTCAACCACTGAAGTTCGTAAGCAGATTCACGCTATCCATATTGTTGCTCGAAAACGTTCTCAGCTACCGACTACTCCATTTACGCCTGTTCCGTGCTGATCGCCGCCAGATTGTGTTTTTCTTGGCTAAACACCACCGCAATGTGATGAATGAGTTCGTCGCGATTGCGGTATTTGTCTGCATAGCCGCACTCGCGCATCTGCTCCATCGCCTCATTTACCTTGCCTTCCACCTCGGCATCGATCGCTGCCACTTTCAGCTCCAGTACGAACACCTGCCCGCCATACAGTAGCACCAGATCCGCCCGCCCTGCACTTGATGCATCCTCGGTCCGCAACTCCACTTCGGCCGTTTGAAAACAGGCATACAGCAGCGACGCATACCATGCCTCAAGGCGCGCCAATTCATTACCCTTGTGCCAGTGATAGGGAATGCCTGACAGATAACTGTGCAACCGCCGACCAAATCCCTCAAAATCATGGGCCTTCAACTGCTCACACATCTTCCAACCGAGTACCTTCACATCATTCTCAAACAGATTCAGATGACCCAATAGCCCGGCACTCAGACTCCTGCGCACCTCGAAATTGGGATAGTCCAAAACGTACGACGTGTCCGAACCCATGCGCCGCTCATCAACGATCGTCAGATACCCGGTCTGAAACAGCAGTGCCTCGGCACCCACCTGCCCCACATCCAACTTCGACACCCGTTGCTTTTCAATCACTCGCCTTTGCAGTTCCTGCAGACCCACACCCGACCGCAGCAGTTTCCGGTACAGAAATGTCGGCTCACCGGTCACATGCCAGTAAGGTTCGAATGTGCGGGTTTCAAACAGCTCCAGAATGTCGTATGGGTTGTAGACCTTGTCGCGATCACCATGTTCACCGAGCCAGTGGTAACCGTTGTACCACCGGCGAAGCTCCGCACGGTCGAGTCCTTCCAGTTCCGGGGCAAACACCGTGTCCAGGTCATCATCCGTATAACCGCAGATGGTGGCATACTGCGGATGCAGACTGATGTCCTTCAGATTGTTGAGTCCTGAAAACAGACTCACCTTGGAAAACATGCTCACTCCGGTGACAAACACGAAGCGGAGGTGGCGGGCACAGCCTTTGATGATCCGATAAAATCCCTGTAGGTAGTCGCGATTGGCGCGCGCCAGCTCCTCATTTTCCAATACCGACAGAATGGGAGAGTCGTATTCGTCCACCAGAATCACCACCTGCTGGCCGGTGTTCTGATGCAATCGCCGAATGAGGCTCCGCAGTCGGTCCGGTCCAGTGTTAACGGTCGACAACGGTTCAATGCCGACGGAATCCTCAATGTCTGCCAGTTGACTGATGATGTTTTCTGCGAGATATCCCGGTTCTCCATAAAACGCATCGAAACTCAGCCGCACCACCGGATACTTGACATCCCAGTCCCACCGGTCGTGGATGTGTAGACTACGGAACGGTTCCTCGTTGCCCTCGAACAGTTCCTGCATTGTGTCCACCAGCAGCGTCTTACCGAACCGCCGCGGGCGGGACAGAAAATAGTATCGACCACCATCGATCAGACGACGGATGTGCGGCGTTTTGTCCACATAATAACAGCCATCTTCATGGAGATTGCGAAAGGACGCATCCCCGATTGGCAGATTGAGTTTACTTTCAGTCTGATCCTGCATTGGTATATTTGTTGCAATCAAATATCAGTTGAACACAACTGGAAGTCGAGTATCAATAGCAGATTCATAATTTCCAATCTATGATTTGAAAATCTTTCTCAGCCGCCAGTTGCACTGTTCAGGCCTGTTCCGTTCTGATCGCCGCCAGATTGTGTTTTTCCTGACTGAACACCGCCGCAATGTGATGGATGGGTTCGTCGCGATTGCGGTATTTGTCCGCATAACCGCACTTGCGCATCTGCTCCATCGCCTCATTTACCTTGCCTTCCACCTCGGCATCGGTCGCTGCCACTTTCAGCTCCAGTACGAACACCTGCCCGCCATACAGTAGCACCAGGTCCGCGCGTCCTTCACTTGATGCATCCTCGGTCCGCAACTCCACTTCAGTCGTTTGAAAACAGGCATACAGCAGAGATGCATACCATGCCTCAAGGCGCGCCAATTCATTACCCTTGTGCCAGTGATAGGGGATGCCTGACAGATAACTGTGCAACCGCCGACCAAATCCCTCAAAATCATGGGCCTTCAACTGCTCACACATCTGGCACCCTAACACCTTCACATCTTGCTTAGTTTGTTTCAGATAGCCTAGCAGCCCAGCACTCAGACTCTTGCGCACCTCGAAATTGGGATAATCCAAAATGTAGAACGTGTCTGAATCAATTCGCTTCACATCGACGATCGTCAAATACCCGGTCTGAAACAGCAGGGGTTCCGCGTTCATCTGACCCACATCCAGTTTCGACACCTGTTGTCCGTCAATGATCTTTCTTTGCAGTTCCTGCAGACCGACTCCTTCCTGCAGTAATTTCTGGTACAGAAACTGCGGTTCACCGGTCACATACCAGTAAGGTTCAAATGCGCGGGTTTCAAACAGCTCCAGAATGTCGTATGGATTGTAGACCCTGTCGCGGTCGCCATGCTCACCCAGCCAGTGGTAACCGTTGTACCATCGCCGAACCTCCGCACGGTCGAGTCCTTCCAGTTCCGGGGCAAACACCGTGTCAAGGTCATCATCCGTATAACCACAGATGGTGGCATACTGCGGATGTAGACTGATGTCCTTGAGGTTGTTGAGCCCCGAAAACAAACTGACTTTTGAGAACATAGTCACGCCGGTGACGAACACAAAGCGAAGGTAGCGAGCACAACCTTTGATGATCCGATAAAATCCCTGTAAGTAGTCGCGGTTGGTGCGCGCTAACGGTTCATTTTCCAACACGGATAGAATGGGAGAATCGTATTCATCCACCAGAATCACCACCTGCCGTCCGGTCTCATGATACAGACGATCCAATAGGTTTCGCAGGCGCCGCGGGCCGGAATCGGAGCTCACCGCCGGTGGCAACCCATAATGGCATTCAACCCGTTCCAACTGTTCGATGATGTCCTTGCCCAGCTCACCAGGCTCGTCGTAGCTACCATCGAAACTCAATCGTACCACCGGATACTTGACATCCCAGTCCCAGCGGTCGTGAATATGAAGACCACGAAACAGCTCTTCGTTGCTCTCGAACAGTTCCTGCATCGTGTCCACCAGCAGCGTCTTACCGAACCGCCGCGGACGCGACAGAAAATAGTATCGGCCACCATCAATCAGACGACGGATGTGCGGCGTTTTGTCCACATAATAACAGCCATCTTCATGGAGATTGCGAAAGGACGCATCTCCGATCGGTAGATTAAGCTTATTCATGGCAAAAGATTCGATATTTATGGAGCCCGCAAAGGGATTCGAACCCCCGACCTGATGATTACAAATCAACTGCTCTACCAACTGAGCTATGCGGGCGATAAGTCTTTAACGTAATGAATTATGACCGATATATAACACAATACGTCTTTTTCATTAACTTGCGTAATCAAATGATTGTTTGATTAGTTTGTGAACTGCCATCGCCAATGCTGTTTTCTTGCACAAAGCCACGGGATGCAGCTACAATGGTCAATACAATTCAAAAATGACACGGACGTGAAAATAAACTCATTGCGCATCACTTGACCGTAGCTCTTCCCTCACGACACAATTGAATGTTTATTATGTTGCACGCTACTAGTATTCTGGTACGAAAGTTATCAAACGACACTATTTTCGGCAAATTCAAAACAGGTCAATTCCACCGGTCGCAGTTCATCAAATTTCATTCAAATACAACATGTTTCATAATTCACGACAGAAATCGGCCAGTCCAATGACTTCAACTCCTTCTGTTTTCTGATAGCGTTCACTACCTGGATAGATCACAAAGCAACGTTCAGGGTGCAAATCTTCTCGAGCATGAAAGAAACCTCGGTCAAGATTTGGGGACAGGCTACGTTTGATCTCAATTGCCCAAAGCCCTTGCATCGGAATTTCAAGTAACAGATCAATTTCCGCCCCAGCGGCTGTTCGATAGAAAGTTGCGCTAGTGCGTTGTGGCGTAACACGCAAAATGTTCTCAATAACAAATCCTTCCCAACTGTCACCGGCAACCGGGTGACTGAGTATGGCTTCGTAATGATCCAGCCCAAGCAGTGTATGCAAGATGCCGCTGTCACGTATATATATTTTCGGTGTTTTAACCAGTCGTTTGATCACGTTACCATGGTAAGGGACCAGTCTGCGCACCAGTAACAAGTCGACCATGAGGTCCAGATAACGAGCTATGGTCTTACCATCAACCGCAAGACTACGTGCTAGTTTTGCCACATTCAAAAGCTGGCCCTGTGAATGTGCCAACATGATCCAAAATCGACGTAAAGTTTCTACCGGCACCTTAGGGCCGAATTGTGGGATGTCTCGTTCCAAATAGGCTCTGATGAAATTTTCTCGCCAAACGACACTACTAGCATCATCATTCTCAATAAAACTGACCGGAAACCCACCCCGTATCCAGAGCCGATCTTGATCGCCATTATCCACTTCTAATACATCAAGAGGGTTCAATTCAACATAAGCAATACGCCCAGCCAGACTTTCACTGGATTGTTTAAGCAGATCCATTGACGCGGAACCGAGAAGAAGGAAACGCCCGGTATATTTTTCACCGTGACGTCCGCGGTCAATCAACCCGCGCAACTCTTGAAAAATACCTGGCATGAACTGAACCTCATCCAGAATAACTAACTTGTCCTGGTGTGCGGAAAGATAAAGTAGTGGATCGGAAAGTTTGCTACGGTCCGCATGACTCTCCAAGTCAAGATAGATGCTAGCCTGCTGCGAACCGATTTTCTGAGCGAGAGTCGTTTTACCCACTTGGCGAGGTCCGTACAGCACAACTGCGGGAAACTGACTGAGGCGAGACGCGATGAACTGTGATATGTTGCGCTGAATCATGCTTGCAATTATAGAATTAATTTCCATAATTACAAGGTTATCTGTCGCTGATAGTCAATTATTCCAGCGTATCAGTCCGGCAGAATTTCCAGTGTTGACAGTGACAATCTGGCCACTATCTACTAGTACAGTATGTACCGTTACCGTACCGATTAACACCTAGTGCCAAACCTTTCAAATGTGGCTTTACATGACAGCTGACCCTGATAATCATGCAACCGCATTCAACCTTTACGAAAGGATTCAAGTCCGATGCTGGAAAAAAGGTCTAGACCACGTGATGGTTACTTGAGGAGAATCGCTATCAGTCAATACGATCAATGAACTGTTTGTTGTAAACGATCGATCGTCTAGTGAAATCGTACACTGATCTATTGCTGTTTTATCATCGGCTGTTAGGCTTCAGTTGATGCAAATTCCCACAAAAACGAAAGTGTCCCGTATCTAATACTATATTAGAGTATTGAAATGGCGACACTTTTTCAGCGCGCTCGGTAGCATTGGGCTAGTGTTAATGTTAAGGTCAGGAAATCAGCGTTATGAGCCGCCAGACTTGTCGATCATCGTCAATCTTCCAGTCGAAAAATCAACCACTTTGAGCACCCGACATTCATTCGGACATTAAACAAGCTTACTGAAGAATACCCTAAACATCTACGACCCTGCCGGCGATGCCAACCCACCGCCCCGCCTGACGACGTTATGAATCAAACTACCGTGACCCGCCATTCTTTAAGCTGCTAATCTCTTCCAAAGACAACTGTGTTGCCACTTGGACCTCTGAAATGGCTATGCCCTGATCAAGCAGACGCTCTGCAATTTTCAAACAGGCCTCCTTATGTCCTTCTTCAAGGCCCTTCTCGCGTGCCTCCTTACTCGCCTCTTTACGAACCGCATCAAAAAATTCGGCCGCCGAACTCGGCTGAATCTCTTCCCAGAAATCCAACGCTTCACGTATCGTCACATCGTCCGGCCGACTGGCCTCAGACAACTCTCTCATATGCGCTATTTTAACCTCCGGCTTCGTCGCCATCAAATAGACACTCAGTTGACACAGAAACGTCGGAAAATCAGCGTTATGAGTCGCCAGACTTGTCAACATTAATCATCAATCTTCCAGTCGAAAAACCAACTACTTTGAACCACTTGACATTTATTCGGCCGTTACACAAACGGACTGGAAAATCACCTTGAACATCTAAGACCTCAACGAGACATTATGAATCAAACCACCGTGCCCCACCATTCTTCAAACTGTCAATCTCTTCCAAAGACAACTGCGTTGCCACCTGGACCTCTGAAATGGCTATACCTTGACCCAACAGACGCTCTGCAATTTTCAAACAGGCCTGCTTATGACCTTCTTCAAGGCCCTTCTCAAGGCCTTCTTCAAGGCCCTTCTCGCGTGCCTCCTTACTTGCCTCTTTACGAACCGCATCAAAAAATTCGGCCGCCGAACTCGGCTGAATCTTTTCCCAGAAATCCAACGCTTCACGCATCGTCGCATCGTCCGGCCGACTGACCTCAGACAACTCTCTCATATGCGCCATTTTAACCTCCGGCTTCGTCGCCATCAAATAAACACTCAGCTGGCGCAGAAACCGCCGGCGTTCCCCCAAGTCAAACCCCAGCGTCCGTTCCAACCATGCAAAATAATATCGCTCATTCGCCTCCCATATCTCCCCCAGCACCTGCATCCCCAAATGTACCGGCAAAGACCGCCGCCGCAACTCCGACAACACCTCCGCCTGACGCAGGTTCAACAGAATCAAACCAAAATTCACCAGCAACTCACCCCACGCCGAATGCATCAGCGGCGACAAGTCTGCATGTTGCGTTTCGTAAAACGACAGCCGTTGCGCCCATGGCGTTCTACCATGATAAATTACTATCGGTACCACCACCTTAGCTTTCCGTTCATACAGCCGGGCAATATAGGTGAGCAATTGACTCATCAACCGCTGGTCATTATAACTCTTATGTTCACAGATCAGCGTCAGCACGAACTCGCTGCCATCAGTCAGACTGACCTCCACCAGCAGATCCGATACGTATTCTTTCAGACTCTCCTCATCAATCATGCTGCCCGAACGAATGACCAGCGAGGTGCGATCCAGCGTCGCCAACTGCGCCGGGGTTAGCGCCAGTTCTAGCAGCGCCCAGACCTGCTCCGGGGTGCCGAAATTCGCCTTGAAAAACCGGTCATGCCAGTTGCCGGAAATCGTTTTCTGTAATGGCTCCAAAGCCGACTTTTCATCAGACATCTACCTGTCTCCTTAATGTGAATTGAAACTTACGGCACCGATGCGTTGCCATCGGACCCGCCAGACCGCCTAGTCACCGTCTCGGCATCATGCAACACCGAAACAGTATGGTTGATGACACAGCCGGTCACACCTCTAAACATAGCCATGCTAAACGCCCGGTGCGACTTGCACCGGGCAAACCGGATCACGACTGAAATGGCTCAGACCGGATGAATCATGGTGTTTAGCAGACTTAACATGCTCGGTCATCAGGCTGGGTATTTTAGTCTATTTTGGTATTCTTATCCTGCTTCGGTAATAAACCGAACTATGGATTGACAATGGAATCGATCACTTCGATCATCGGAACTAACGCAATCCATACCGACGGATTCGGCAATGATGAAAAACCATTGAAATGGCTACGCTTATCCATACTAATAGATGAGCTAGCGCGAGTTTTAAGATTAGAATGTCTGAAGCTAATCCAGCAGAACTTCCAACTCTCCAGCATGAACAGTGACTATCTGACCGTTGTCCATCTGCAAGAGTAGTTGACCGTCTTGATCAATACCCAACGCCAAACCCTCCTGTTGCGGCTTTACATGGCTTCGCAGCCACTGACCCTGATACGCATGTAACCGCATCCAGTCTTCACGAAAGGGCTCAAGTCCGGTACTGGAAAAAAGATCTAGACCATACGACAGTTCTTTGAGGAGCGCCGCTATCAACTGGTTTCGGTCGACAAACCTTGCTATATGTTCATTGAGTGATGTGGTAGGCTGGTCAATTGCCGCTTGATCAGTAGCTGTCAAGTGACAGTTGATACCAATTCCAACAATGGCGAAGGTTTCCCGAATTTCGATCAGAATTCCACTCAGTTTATGTCTATCGATCAGTACATCATTCGGCCATTTCAACTGATACGGCACGTTACCCATCTGCTGCAGACTTTTTACCACCATCACGGCAACCGCCAAACTCAACCCACTCAAACGATGAGGCGCCAATTGAAACCGCCAGGCAATCGACAGCATGACATTTTCATACGCACCACCATGCCACTTTTTCTTTTGTCTGCCTTTACCGCGCGACATGTATTCAGCAACACAAACCTGTCGATGTTGTAACTGTGCAACTGGTAGACTCATCAGATATTGATTCGTTGAATCTATCTCCTCAAATATTTCAATCCTTCCAGCCATCACCGGATCAAACTTTGCCACCACCGGTTGAATCATATTGAAGTTGAGTGGTGTGATGGTTCGCTCGAGTTGCAGATGATCATGTGAGGTTCGAACTAGTGGCACGCCAATTTCAATCAACCATTGACTAGTTTTGTGAAGCTGTTGAATTGAAGATCCGGTCCGTGCCGCCAATCTGTCTAACGCAATTGACTCACCAGAACTAAGACACTGTAGTAAAATTGAACCGCGCATGGCAATTGGGACTGATCTGCAGATTGAAGTCATATTTTATTGACTTGGGTTGGATTTGTTCATGGCTAAAATGATGACATGCCGCCCAAACTAATTTTTGAAATGGACTGGATATCATTGAGTACGTTCTAAATGAAAATCAATAGAAATCCAACCCGTACTGTCGCCATCGGTAACACGTTGATCGGTGGTGGAAATCCGATCGTTGTGCAAAGTATGTGCACCACACACACTCACAATGTCGACGAGACGGTGCGGCAGGCTAATGACCTGCATCAGGCTGGTGCCGGCATCGTCAGAGTTGCAGTGGATAACAAAAAAGATGCCAGAGCACTCGAAGAGATACGCGATCGTTGCGAAGCCAATCTAACCGTCGACCTGCAGGAGAACTATCGGCTGGCTGCAGTCGTCGCCAAGTTTGTTGACAAGATTCGCTACAATCCCGGTCACCTTTATCATCACGAACGATCGAAATCAGTAGACGACAAAGTACGATTTTTAGTTGATGTCGCTGGCGAAAATGACTGTGCCATGCGCGTCGGTGTCAACTCCGGTTCGGTTGATCCTGAAAAAAAACACCTGTACGACGAGAGTGACGCAATATCTCCAATGATCAACAGCGCTTTTGAACACAGCGAGCTGTTGGATAAATTTAATTTTCTGCGTTATTGTGTTTCACTGAAAAGCTCCCGACCCGACCGAGTCATTGAAGCCAACCGACAGTTTGCCGAACAACGACCCGAAGTACCCTTACATCTTGGCGTAACGGAAGCTGGCATGCCACCCGATGGCATCATCAAAACCCGCATCGCGTTTGAACAGCTATTTGCCATGGGCATTGGTGACACGATTCGTGTTTCATTAACTCTACCGGAAGCCAACAAACACCAGGAAGTGCTCGCCGGCCATGAAATTCTGACCGACTTCGCCGCTGGACGAGTTCGTTCCGTGGTGCGCTTCGATCCGGACCGGCTGAACATCATTTCTTGTCCCAGTTGTTCACGAGTCGAAAATGAAGCATTCATTGATTTGGCCAGACAGGTCAAAGAAATCACCGAAGACCTGCAGGACGAGTCAATTACCATCGCGGTGATGGGTTGTCGCGTAAACGGACCTGGGGAAACCGATGACGCTGACTTAGGTCTTTGGTGTGGTCCCCGGTATGTGAATCTGAAAAAAGGTGAACAGAAAGTTGGCGCTTATCGTTACCATGAGATTCTGCCGCGGCTCAGAAAGGAAATTGACAATCTTCTCGCCGAGCGACAAAACACCTGAAACCTCGCTACTCGTCCGTTACGCAACCTTCACTAGCGGTTTTCACCGTTTTGATATAACGAGATAGCGTGCCGCGGGTTGCTTTGTCGTCAGGCTTGTTCCATTTTGACCTTCGCTCACTCAGTTCTGCGTCACTGACATCAACATCAATTCGATTGTTGATGGCATCTATAGTGATCCGGTCGCCATCTTCAAGCAACCCGATAGGTCCGCCTTCCTGTGCTTCCGGAACAATATGACCGACGATAAATCCGTGTGAGCCACCAGAAAACCGCCCGTCGGTTATCAATGCCACGTCCGCACCCAATCCGGCGCCCATTACCGCTGAAGTTGGAGTTAGCATTTCTGGCATCCCTGGGCCGCCTTTCGGACCTTCGTAGCGAATGACAATCACATCACCTTGGTGAATTTTCTGCTGCTCAAGAGCTGCAAGCATGTCTTCTTCCGAATCAAATACACGCGCCGGTCCAGCAAACTGCTCACCTTCTTTACCGGTGATCTTGGCCACCGATCCCTCAGGGGCCAGATTGCCTCTTAAAATCTGAATGTGACTGGTTTTCTTAATCGGATTATTCATGGGTTGAATGATTTTCTGTCCATCGCTCAAAGGTTTGACTTCGCTAAGATTTTCTGCCACGGTTTTGCCGGTTACCGTCATGCAGTCGCCATTCAGTAGGCCTTCACTAAGCAGGTATTTCATGACTGCTGGAATGCCGCCCACCTCATGAAGGTCTTCCATCACATACTGACCGCTCGGCTTCAGGTCAGCCAGAAATGGCACGCGATCGCTGACGTTCTGAAAATCATCAAGCGTCAAATCAACACCAACCGCTCTCGCCATGGCAATCAAATGGAGTACGGCATTGGTTGAGCCACCGAGTACGCTAACCATAACCATTGCATTTTCAAAAGCCTCGCGCGTCATAATTTGACTCGGTAACAGCTCCTGCTCCATCAGATTCAACAGTGTCTTTCCAGCATTCAGGCACTCTTTGATCTTACCGGCATCACTTGCCGGCGTCGACGAACTGTAGGGTAAGGACATGCCCATTGCTTCAATCGCACTCGCCATGGTATTGGCGGTATACATTCCCCCACAGGCACCCGCACCCGGGCAGGCATTGCGGACAATGTCCAAACGTTCAGCGTCGCTGATTCGACCGGCGATGAACTCACCATAGCTCTGAAAAGCCGAAACGATGTCGACTTTTTTCGACCGGACATGCCCGGCCCGGATGGTGCCACCATAAATCATCAATGATGGGCGATTCAACCGCCCCATGGCCATCAGACAGCCCGGCATATTTTTGTCGCAACCCGGGATGGTGATCAATCCATCGTACCATTGCCCGGCCACAACGGTCTCGATCGAATCGGCGATCAGGTCACGCGACTGCAACGAGTAACTCATGCCCTCAGTCCCCATTGAAATTCCATCACTGACGCCAATCGTGTTGAATCGCATGCCCAACATACCAGCGGCATCTACCCCTTTTTTTGATTCCGCAGCAAGATCATTGAGATGCATGTTACAGGTGTTACCCTCCCACCAGATACTGGCAATACCAATCTGTGGTTTGTGCATATCGGCTTCAGTCATACCGGTTCCATATAACATCGCCTGTGACGCACCTTGTGCTTTACTCTGCGTCAGTCGTGCGCTAATTCTGTTAAGTTTTGTCATGCCAGTGTCTCCTGCCAGCAGTTTAATTCTTTCATGATGAGTGTGACAATCACGTGGTCGGCGCCACTAAGTCAGCCACCGTCAACTCGGCGGTTTCCCGGCGAACGTCAGATATTTGATACATCCATCCCCGCCATTTGCGATTCAGTCTTTCTGCTTCAGCTTTGATTTTCGATTCTGCATCCGGTAAAACTTGTGCCGTGAATCGAACAAAATTTCGCTTCTCCCCAGATCCAAATTTTGCCATTATTTTTAGGTCGTCGAAAGTCTGCACCGAGACCTCTATGCCAGTCCCCCAGTCGGCTACTTTCTTCACATCCGCAAATTTTAAACGGTGAAACAAGTTGCCAATGTCATTCAGCCGAAACTGATGGCGTATTTTATGATTTTCAGGAACGTTCATCAGCAGGAAATTGGTGTGCTCCGGGGACTCTCGCAAGATGACGAATGGACGCTCAGCAACCGGCTGCATCGTTACCTTTTGCACGCGCTCATCCAAATCAATGATCTCAGTATCCAACCAGCCTTCTGCATCAGCCGGAACCCTCATACTACTTTCGACCAACCAAGTTTGATTTTCATCAGGTTTTCTGACATAAAACTCAGTGAGCGGTGCACTTTGTACGGAAGTTCGCCTTTTCCCGATGAGCAAACCGGCCAGAACTCGATTTTCCGCGGCCAGTAACTCCATCATCACTGTTGGTGAACCAACCTGACCCGGCCCCATAAGATCTAGTGCTGCAAACTTCTCTGGATCATTGGTCTTCATGTCAATCTTACGCAGTTGTGCAAATCGAATTAAAAAATCTGCGATCGCCGGCAGTTCCGCTGGATAATTTTCAAACGCACTGACTCGCCAGCTTCCATCGACAAGCGCCAGTGAATAGCTGTTTTGAAATGTAGTGACTGTAATTTCGACGACATGATTGATTTCGTCTAACAAGCCTGGAAACAGCAATCCATAGTCAGTCATGGATTGAGTTCGACGTTGATTGTCTACCGTCAGGTATCCGATAGACATCAAACTCACCGCAATGAGTGCCAGAATGATGAAATTTCGCAGTTTCAACGGAGACGTTCAGATATGCGAAGCGCCAGCCGTCGATCTCGCCGTCGCGCACCGACTGTGCAGATGAAAGTGCCGAACACGATGAGTAGCAAAGGTATCGTAAGCACATTCAGTAGTGTCAGATGTTTCTCAAGCTGTTGAATATCCTTGACTAGGTTATGTTGCACCTGGCGCAGCTGTTGTCTGATGGACAGTTGATTTTCACGAATCCGTTTAATTTCTTCGCGTTGTTCGTCAGTAATGATCAATTCTCCCGCGGCTTCGCTGCGACTGCCCGTGAAATTCGTCAAAAATTCTTCCACTCGATGCAACTCGTCCTGCAACTGTTTTTCATGCTGTAAGTACTGCCGTTCGGCGTCTCGACGAATTTCTTGGATTAAGACAAAGGGACGCGCCGACCGGCCGCGCGTACGTATGCCAATCAAACTGTTGTCACCAGAAAGATTGTCAATGGCATTATTGATGAATTCACCATTCGACGCTTCTGCAAAGTGCATCATTCGTCCCAAAACCTGATGCATGCGAACCCAAAATCGATCGTGCAGAAAATCGGTATCGGCAATCGCAATGACATCAATTTCACCATTGTTAATATGCGTTGCGCTAGATTCAGGTCCCGGCACGACTTGTTGCACTCCAGGCGTCCCATCCGGAAAGGCGGTGGATGCCCCACCTCTGATTCTCACGGCCATCGGCCACTGCTGGTTCCCTTCCGTATAGTCTTCCAAAAGTTCATGAATTGAGGAGATGTGTTTGAACTCATTGACTTCATACAATTTGGCAGACTCAGAAGTACGAATGAGCACAGTAATATCCGTTGTTTTATCTGCATCGATTAAAAATACTCCGGCAGTTGCGAAAATCAGATTACCCAACTTGGCGGTAACGACATCTTTAGGGTTCAACTGTTCCGGTTGAACATTCATCCACACCGGGTAGTCAATCGTTCGACCCGATGAACCATCACCTTCCAGTACGCGAGCAGCAATGGGCAGGTCGCCAACAATCTGATCAGTGTTCAACCGGACCCCCCAGTGAGTTGTCAGTTGATTCAGATTGGACCCGGTGTCCAGCTCTGACTGTCCTGTCGATTGCAGCATTGAAGACAATGTTTCTGAATAGGGATCCACTACCAAAAGCAGACTGTTGCCTCGTAGAACAAATTGATCAATTTCGTAAAGTAACTGCTCGGACAGATTTCTCGGGTGTAGCAGAAACAACATTTGAATATCTGCAGGCAACGAATCAATTAAAGGCGACAATACTTCGACATCGAATATTTCGTTCATTTGTTGAAAAAAAGTCCAAGGACTCTGTTGCGCGGTAGCCCCGGTCGTTAAACCACCAATTCCTTGGATGGGCAATGAACTGAGCAAGCCGATTTTCTTGCGTACCCGCCCATCCAATTGAACAATGAGACGCATCAAGTCATACTCCAGCAGTTCCTCACGCTCCAGAAAAAAGTGCGGAATGACCTGTACGCCATCTGTACTATTGGTGGCAACTAAACCGAAGTAAAGTGTGCTGCCGTTTTGGAGCGGAATACCCTGCAAACCACGACCGACAGCGCGATCTTCAGCTTCGGAAAAGGGCTGTGGATCAACAATACGATAGGAAATTTTCCCATTTGATATCCGTTCAAATTCACGCAACAGATCCTCAACTCGACTGACATAAGCACTGATACCGGGTATTTTTAATAATTCCGCTCGTGAGACAAACAGACTCAAAGTTATCGGCTCATGTACGGTATGTAGTGTGGCGACTGCCTGTTTCGACAGTGTAAAGAGCTGATTTTCGGTCAAATCTAATCGCATCCGCCCCAGCAGTTCCGCACTCAGGATATTGATGGTGAGGAATAGGGTGATGGCCAGGATGACAGATGCAGTCGTTGTAAATTTTCTGTTGAAGTTTCGTAGTGACATCAAAAAAAGAATCGGCGCATTTTTATATCAGGTGGCGATGCGCGAAAGAAGCCATCATTCGTGAATGTCTAGACCAAAGTTACACCACGACACAACAACTAGATCAATTGTCTGTGAATCCATCAACTGAGGTCTGGTGATCGGCATAATATTCAAACTGTTTCTAGTTCAATGAGTGCTTCTTTTTTGCAGAAACTGCAACCACGTTGAAATAAATGAACATTGCCAGAACGGAAACAAAGAACATGATATTCGACAACGATAAAATCCCTTTTGCCATCTGCTCGAAGTGACCTAGGATGCTCAATCCGGCCATTGTCTCAAGTACCAGATGAGACAGAAAGGGCGCCACCGCATCCTGAATCAATCCCACTTCACCGATGGTAAAAAACAGTCCAACTGCAATGCCCAACACAAATGCAACAACTTGATTTTGACTGAGTGCCGATGTAAAGCAGCTGATCGAAAGATAAGCTCCGGCCATCAACCAACCACCAATGTAGCCGGCGATAATCGCCCCATTGTCCGGATGTCCCAGGTAATTGACAGTCAACCAAATCGGCATCGTGAGAAACAAAGCAAAGGCCATGAACAACCAAGCCGCCAGAAATTTTCCTAACACGGCAGAGAATACACTGATTGGCAGAGTGAGCAGTGTCTGTATAGTCCCGGTTTTTCTTTCTTCTGCCCACAATCGCATGCCAAGAGCGGGGGCCAACACCAGAAACAGCCATGGCAGAAAACTGAAAAAACCGGTTAGGTCAGCCTGCCCAATTTGAAAAAACTCTCCCACATGGAAGGTCAACACACTACTCAGTGTAAGAAAAATAATCAAAAAAATATAAGCAATCGGTGTATAAAAATAGTCGGCCAACTCTCGTCGAAAGACAACGAACCAAGATAACCGGTACTCATTTCCATTCATTTCCAAAAACCACTATTACCATTGGTCGGAACATTCATTTCAGTCAACTCCTGAGCCATTCGGCAAACTCAGCCTGTGACGCAGATACCTTCCCTTTATTCTTGTTCATCAGCGGTTTTTTGTTTGGATGCTTAGTGTCGACTACCGAGTTGGTACCGGAAAACAAATGTTGCGATACGACTACTAATTGCATACCGGTTAGATGCTCGTTATCTATTTGATTATATCGCTGAATTGTTGATTACAAGATGGTGCAAATTCGTGAACTATGATACCAGATTGAAGCGACTGTCAGACTCGGCCGACAGTATTATTGCCGGCATCCGGCGGGGTATCGAAAAGGAAAGCCTTCGTATCACACCAGCCGGCCACCTGTCACCGCATCCGCACCCGCGAGCGCTTGGATCATCACTAACACACCCATTCATCACTACTGACTACTCCGAAGCTCTTCTGGAATTGGTGACGCCCACTTACACCTCCATTTCCGAGATGCTCCAACATCTCACGGAATTACATCAAATTGTCTATCATCACATCAACAACGAAATTTTATGGGTCAACAGCCTACCCTGCCTCCTAAGCAGTGAATCATCTATCCCAATTGCCCGATTCGGTAGCTCTAACATTGGCAAAATGAAGCATGTCTACCGTCGCGGACTGGGACTGCGCTATGGTCGAAAAATGCAGGTAATTGCCGGCCTGCACTACAATTTTTCGGCGCCCGACAGCTTTTGGGAAGCTCTGGACATTCAACCTTCTGACACTGACCCCGATGCCATCTCGAATGCCTACATGGCCGGAACGCGCAACTTTCTACATCATTGTTGGTTGCTGTTTTATCTGTTTGGTGCATCGCCGGCTGCGTGTCAATCTTTCTTTAACGATTCGAATCCCAACCAGCTGTCCAAAATTGATTCCCATACGCAGTTCGGTGAATATGCCACATCACTCAGAATGAGTGGTTTCGGATACCGCAATCCAGCTCAGTCGGAAATCAGAATCGATCACAACTCTATCCATGGATATATTAAAACACTGAGCCATGTGATCAATCAACCTTACCCACCCTATCAGAATTTTGGGGTTAGACGAAAGGGTGAACATTTGCAATTGAATACCAATCTGCTACAAATTGAAAACGAATATTATTCAGTCATTCGTCCCAAACGCAGAACCCAGCCACAGGAAAAACCCACCGATGCTCTCAGAGACCGAGGGGTAGAATACTTGGAGGTGCGTTGCCTTGATCTTGATCCGTTCAACCCGATAGGAATCTCCGAAAACCAGGCTAGATTCATGGATGTATTCCTGATGTTTTGTCTGCTCAATCCGGTTGATCCGATGTCTCCGTCACAGCAGGAGATTATCGCCTCAAATCAAGATGCCATTGTTCTAGGTGGACGCGCTCCCACCTTACAACTCAGACAAAGCGGAAAACTGATTTCACCTCGATGCTGGGGCCTGGAATTGCTTGCACAGTTAGAGGAGATCGCAGAAATATTTGATCGTTCATCGAATGGCACGTGGTATCGTCAGGCACTGCAGGAACAACGACTTAAATTCGATGATCCCAACCAAACTCCTTCCGCGAAAATTATCGAGACGCTACGCGAAAAAGATGAACCCTTCTTCACCTTTGCCATGCGTATGGCTGAAAAGTCCCAGCAATCGCTACTGAACTGTAACTTAGATCAGGGAGTCATTGACCGCTATCGGTCAATCGCAAAAAAATCGTTTGACCAACAGCGAGAGATTGAAGAATCTGATGATGTGGACTTCGAGGCCTTCCTGGAACGGTACTTTTCTGATAGTACGAACACTACTCAGTAAGCCCGTTTACGGTCAACCAAGCCGTCGATCGGTTCTTCATTCAGAAACTTGTTTATGTTGTTGAGAATGACAGTACTCGCCGACCTCGGATTGGGTTTGCTCGCACAATGAGGAGTCACCAGCACGTTGGGTTCGTCCCAGTAAGGATGTTCCGGTGGTAAAGGCTCAATACGAAACACATCCAGAACCGCGCGACTGATGTGTCTCGTTCGTAACGCTTCGAGCAGCGCCTGATCATCAATTGATTCACCCCGCCCACAATTGACTATTTTGGCGCCCGATGGCAGTTGCGCCAATGTCTCTTGATTCATGAAGTTCTCAGTATCCGGAGTTGTTGGTAACAGGCAGACCAGAATATCAGTTCTCTCCAGAAATGCTTGTAATTCGTTCCGACCGGCGTAAGACCTTACGCCAGGAAGGTTTTTACGGGTGTGGCTGTATCCAATGACAGTAAATTCCAACTGTCTGAGTGCCGTAGCACAGGCCGTACCCAACGCCCCCAATCCCAATATTCCGACACAGGTATCTTGTGGCGGGTGGTATTCGTCGCGAAACGGATGGGACCACAGACGTGTTTTATATTCGGCCGTTTGAATATGCAAACCGGTAACATGATGGACCACATAATTCACGACACCGATTGTCAAACCGGGTTCTGTCATACGATACAGCGGCAGATGTGCAATACTCTGATCGGCCAGTAGCTCTGCAACACCGGCCCACATGGAAAAAATGGCTTTAAGCTGGGTAAATCGCCCTAGATATCCAAGTGGCGGTCGGGCAACGATGGCGAACTCAATGTCTTCTTCTCGACCGACATTCGGGGCAACCCTTAAGTCAAGATCCGGGGCAGTTTTAAGTAGTTCCTCAGACCACCGAGGCAAATTTTCTTCCGTTGACGAAAGCAGTACTGCACCGGTAATTTTTGACACAGACTTTCTCTGCGATAAACGGTTTCAGTTAATTTCCAGAAGTTCTATTTCAAAAATCAGCGTTGTATGCGGCAGAATTTCAGGTGGTGAACCAGTTTCACCGTATCCCAACTCGGGCGGAATCACGACGTCCCACTTTGATCCAACTTTCATCAACTGAAGGGCTTCCTGCCAGCCTGGAATGATACCCTGCAGTGGAAACGTGGTGGGTTCGTTGCGACTGTATGAACTATCAAATTCCGTCCCGTCAACCAAGGTGCCTCGATAATGCACGGTGACCGAATCTTCTAGGGTGGGTGAAGCACCCTCACCGACTTCAACAACTCGATATAAAAGTCCACTTTCCGTTGATTTCACACCATCTTGATTCGCAAAATCCTCGCGATATTGCTGACCTTGCATAATGATCTGTTCCATGAGCTGATTCCCTCGTTCAAGTGCTTCTTGTTGCACTGCTGTCAAAACAGCTTCCATTTCTTCGTTACTCAATTTTAGATCGTCTTTCAGTGCATCGGTGATACCGAGTGACAGAGCTTCAACAACAACCGGAAGCTGGATAGTCTGTACCTGATCCATAATCTGTCTGGCAAGTTGAACTCCGAGTGAATAACTGAATTGTTCATCCTGTGATTCAAGCGATGTTTCCTGAGCATTTGCAATTGTGGATGTGAACAGTAGAAACACTAAGGTTAGAGTATTTCGCGTAATTCGCGGTAAAAACATTCAAAACTCCTCTATTTATAAGATAGTTGTTTGCAATTCGGGCATGGCTTATCAATGTTGACGGCAATCTAGCAGCCAGGCTTTCAACTTCAAAAGGAGTGTATTGAAACGAAGAACGAAGCGCAGCTTGCAACCAATCAGATGGATATTGTTAAATGATACTCAATTTAGTCTGTTCACTGACCAATTTCGAAGTCGAAAATAGGAAATATTCAGATTCAGTTGGCGTTCTTCATGAACGGTGGTCATTACCTATGAGCCACGCGTGGAACATTGATCCTGAAGGCGATGATTGCTAAACACCAACTTTTACAGAAAATATCATATTTCAACTGATCTTTTACTTAGAAATTCATACAAAACGAGGTAAGTAGCCGGACATCTATTCTGATAATATACTCTATCCGATGATGGCGTTCAATATCGAATACGTCCCAAAATCAGAGTGGCAAACCGGCTATCCTTCAATGAGAATCTAGGCGGTTAGGTCGTCGAATCCGCAAAGAACATTGCCAATCTCTCCACACTGCCGACTAAACCTCAAGCGCTTAAGTACACCCTCAGCGTATCCGCGCTCGCGGTGTCTGGCATTGGTGCCATCATCAAACGCGTGTTTGAGCATCGGCATGCTCAATGGTAATGAAATGTTCGAACTGCTGGACTGACTGTGCTCGCCCGGCTAAATTGATTGGGTTCAACGTCCGTTGTTAATTCACCGACATCGGCAGAATGCCACTCTAATCCTATATTATTCATTTAGTGTTAAATCATCGTTGCAATGTCACTTTACATTGACAGTTCAACATCCAATCAGAAAACAGAAAACTTGTCAGGTGTCGCTCTCCTAGGACATCCCCATCTCATGGGGTGAAGGGATGCGCGGTCATCCCTCCATCATTCCGTTGCGTCATCCTGCGACCGGCAGCGACCCGCGCACACCTCACCAGCTCAGGGTGCCACCCAGCCAGAGCCGGTTGACCCGCTCCACCCCCGGCTGATGTTCATAGCGCAGGTCCAGACGATACTCCTCGCGCAGGCGGTATTCCATGCCGGTGCCATACACCGGCAGACCACCGTCTTCGCGCCACGCCACCGTCACGTTCGGCGTCAGCACTCCGGTCCCATAGTCCAGCGCATGACCGTACCGCAACCGTGCCCCGAGCGTGGCCGTTTCCGGTGCGGCGAAGGCCGCCGTCAGTGCCGCATCCGTCCCGGCACCCGTTGACCCAACTCCAGCCGTCCCGCGCGACACGTCCAGCGTCAGTGCCGGCCCGAACACTCCGAGCCCGGCCGCCGGCCGATACGCCACATGGGCATACAGATGCCGCTCGCGCAACCGCTCGTCCGACCGCGAGCGCAGCAGACTGCCACCGACCTGCCACGACCAGTCGCCGGCGCCCGGCACATACGACAGTCCACCGCCCAGCACCAGACCCGACGCGCCACCGTCATCACGACTGAAACCGCCTTCCACATGCGGCGTCACCACGCTGCCATCGGCCTGCGGCAGCGCCGTGTGCCACTCCAGCAGCGCCCGCACCCGATTCACCGCCGTCTTCGGCACTGTCGACAGCGTGGTGCGCAACTGTGTGCGCGTCGCATCGCCCTTGAGCGCCAGACCCTGACCGGCCCACGCCGGCAGCTCACCGCGCACCCCTACCGTCACCGTGCGCAGACGAATGCGACCCGACTCGTCGGCCGGGGCCGCCGTAGCCACCTGCACGGTGCGAATCTTACCTTTGCCGATGCCCAGCACCCCCCAGACGTCCAGACCTTCACCTGCCGTCCAGCGCACATACGGATGTACGCTCTGCAGCCCCGACACCTCGGTGTCATACCAGTGCGTGCCGCGCACCGCACTGCGTGCCGTACCACTCGAGCGGAAATACGCCACCCCGCCGCGCAGGTCATCCTGTGTCACATCCACGCCCAGACCGAAGGTCTGCACATGTCCATCGACCGACAGCTCGCCACTGCCGCGCACATAGTCGGTGCGACTGCCCTGACCCCACAGCCGCAGCACCGGCGCGGCCCGCCCGCCATTCGCCGCCGTCAGACTGAACGAACTCTGCGTCAGCAGTTCATCCAGATTCGCCACGCCGATGCGACGCATGCCAAACTCATCGTGTGACGAGCGCAACCCGGACGACTGTGCAACTCGTTGGACACGAATCTCCGCACCACCGCCCAGCGGCAGCGACACCCCGGCCAGCGTCAGTGCATTCCCTCCGGGGGCATCGTCCAGCAGCTGGTCCTCAATGATGCCGCCGGTCAGCCCGGCAAACGCCCGCGCCAACACCGCCTGCGACTGGGTCAGACTCATTTCGTTCTGCCCCGCCACATCGTTGTCGCTGACCGTCACCGTCACCGAGGCCACCGTCACCGCCCCGTAGTCGCCACCCGACGCCGCATGCGTCAGCACCACCGCCGCATCCGGTGCCGCATCCTCATCCTCGGCCGCCGCTACCGTCACCGTCTGCGGCGTGGAAAAATTCGCCGCCGTGAACCGGAATGGCGAACCGCTCACCGTCACATCACCGGACGCACCGCTCACCGTGACCGTCACTGCCGCCGACGGCGCCGTGTTCAGCCGCACCGTGTAAGTGCTGCTGTCACCTTCGGCCACCGCCAGTGCCAGCGTCGACAGCGTCACCCCCGGCGTGTCATTCTCGGTCACCGACACCGCCAGCGAACTGATGCTCAGGGAACTGCCATAGCCGGTGTCCGATGAACTGGAACTGTGCGTCAGCGTCACCGCGGCATCGACCAGCGCATCATCGTCTTCGGCCGCCGCCACCGTCACCGTCTGCGCCGTGGCAAAGTCAGTCGTCGTGAACGTCAGCGTGTTCTGATTGCCGGTCATGGTGCTATTCGTGTCCACCGTCACATCGCCTGCCGTGCCGCCCACCGTGATCGTCACATTCGCCGTCGGTGCCTTGTTCAGCCGCACCGTATAATTGCCACGGCCCCCTTCGGGTACCGTCAGCGCCGCCGTCGATATCGTCACCCCCGGCGCATCGATCTCCACCACCGACACGGTCACCGAAGCAATGGTCACCGACCCGTAGCCACCGCCCGACGCACTGTGCGTCAGCGTCACGTCCGGATCGGTCGCCGTATCGCCGTCCTCACCGGCCGACACCGTCACCGTCTGCGCCGTCGCGTAGTTGGCAGTGGTGAACGTCAGCGTGTTCTGATTGCCCGTCGTCCCCGCATCGGTGTCCACCGTCACATCACCCGAGGTGCCGGCCACCGTGACCGTCACATTCGCCGATGGGGCACTGTTCAGCCGCACCGTATAGGTGCCACTGCCCTCTTCAAACACCGTCAGGGCCGGGCGCGACACCGTCACCCCCGCCACATCATTCTCGCGCACCGTCACCTCCACCGACGCCACCGTCACCGCCGCATAACCGCCCCCGGCCGCGGTATGCGTCAGCGTCACCTTAGCATCCGTCGCCGCATCCGGGTCCTCCCCCGCCGACACCGTCACCGTCTGCGCCACCGACCAGTTCGCCGGCGTGAAAATCAGCAGACTCTGATTGCCGGCCCGACCGGCGTTGGTGTCCACCGTCACATCACCCGAGATGCCGCCCACCGTGATCGTCACATCACCCGCCGGCTGCACATCCAGCACCACCTTGTACGTGCCCCGACCGCCTTCATCCACCGTCAGCGTCGCCTTCGACACCGTCACCGCCGCCCCCGCCACCGCGGCCACCATCCCCGGCGTCGCCGTGGCATGGTCCGACCACACCGATGATCCGCCACTGGCACGCGCCAGCACCCGGAACCGGTACTCATGACCGTCGGTCAGCCCGGTGAGCACCACCCCCGTCCGACTGCCATCGGCAATCTCGTATATCGTACCCCAGGCACCCCAGCTGCTGCCACTGCTACTGCGACTGCCGTACTGATAAGCCCAGCCGGTCAGCCCGCTCTGCGCATCCCAGCTCAGCCGTGCCCCGCCGGCCTGCGGCGACGCCACCACCCCGGTCGGCTTCGCCGCCCCGGCCCGTGGCGTCGCCGTCACCACTTCCGACTGCATACCGTTGCCGATGTTATTTTTAGCCCGCACTCTGAACTGATACGCCGCATCGTTGTCCAGCCCGGTCACCGTGTGCGCCGTGGTGGTGGCCGTCGACCCGTCGATGTCATTCCAAGGCCAGGCTCCGCTACTCCCCTTGCGATATTTCACCTGCCAGCCGGTGATCGACGCATTGCCCGGATCATCCCACGACAGCACCACCTGCCGGTTGCCCGGCGTGGCCTGCACATTCTCCGGTGCGGCCGGGGCGGTGGACGCCGCCGGATCGTTCAGCGTGCCCTCGGCCGTCAGATCGGACAGCGTGGCCGCCACATAGTTGGACCCGGCCGGCCCGTTATTCAGCGTGATGGTGTAGGTCTCCGCACCTTCCGTCAACGTGTCCGTCGCCGTCGGGATCGACACCGTCCCCGTGGTGCTCGCCGGATCGCCGAAATCAGCATCGAACAGGCGCGGCCCCAGACCGCCGGTGATGTCCGCCGCCGCAATCGGCTTCGCACCCCGCCCGGTCAGCTGCAGGCGCACCTGCTTCGGGCCGGTCAGCGCCCGATCCGAACGCACCTTCAACGTGATGTCCGTCCCTTCCGCCACCGCCACCGGATCCTCCGGCAGCGTCAGCAGCGGCGTGGTGTCGGTGCTCGACACCGTCACCGAACCGATGGTCAGGGAACTGCCATAGCCGGTATCCGACGAACTCGCACTGTGCGTCAGCGTCACATCCGCATCATCGGTGGTGTCCGCATCGATGGCCACCGCCACCGTCACCGTCTGCGCCGTCTCCCAGTTGGTGGTGCTGAACGTCAGCGTGTTCTGATTGCCCATCGTACCCGTATCAGTATCCACCGTCACATCATCCCCTGCTGCATCGGCGATGGTGATCGTAACCGTGGCACTCGGCGCCTTGTCCAGCTTGACCGTATACGTACCACTGTCGCCTTCCGCTACCGACAGCGTTCCCGTCGACAGCGTCACCCCCTTCGCCAGTGTCGCCGTCGCCGCCAGCGTCGCCATCGCCTCGGCCGATGCCGCACCGTTCGCAGTACCATTGCGGGCGCGAATCTTGAACGCATAGGTGTTGCCATTCATCAGCCCGGTCACCGTATGCGACGTGGTGGTGGCCGATGACCCGGCCATGTCCGTCCAGGCACCATAACTGCCGGCACCCTGTTTCTGCTGATACTGCCAGTCGGTGATCGCATCGTTCGCCGGATCGGTCCACGCCAGCACCACCTGACCGTTGCCCGCCGTCGCCGACAGCCCGGTCGGCTTGGCCGGCGCACTGCCATCAAGCAGCGTGCCCTCGGCCGTCAGATCGGACAGCGTGGCCGCCACATAGTTGGAACCGGGCGGCCCGTTATCCAGCGTGATGGTGTAAGTCTCCGCACCTTCCCTAGCCGTGTCCGTCGCCGTCGGGATCGACACCGTCCCCGTGGTGCTCGCCGTATCGCCGAAAACGGCATCAAACACGCGCGGCCCCAGACCGCCGGTGATGTCCGCCGCCGCAATCGGCTTCGCACCCCGCCCGGTCAGCTGCAGGCGCACCTGCTTCGTGCCGGTCAGCGCCCGATCCGAACGCACCGTCAGCTCAATGTCCGTCCCTTCGCGCACCGCCACCGGATCCGTCGGCAGCGTCAGCTTCGGCGTGGTGTCGGTCACCGACACCCGCACCGAGTCGATGTCCACCGTACCGTAGCCTCCCCCCGTCGCACTGTGCGTCAGCGTCACCGTCTCACTTTCGGCGTTGTCATCAATCGCCACATTCACCGTCACCGTCTTGGCCGTGCTGTAATTGGCAGTCGTGAACGTCAGCGCCGCCGGGTCCACCGTCACCGCACTCGTCGTACCCCCCACCGTAACGGTAACCGTGTTCGTCGGTGCCGTGTCCAGCGCCACCGTGTAGGTGCCGCTGCGACCTTCCACCACCGTCAGCCGCAGTGGCGACACCGTCGCCCCGGACGCCGAGCGCGGCACCGCCGTCACCGCATCCGACGCCGTCCCGTTGCCACCGATATTAACCGCCCGCACCCGGAACTGATAACTGGTGCCGGCCGTCAGACCCGACACCGTGTGCGTGACCGTGTCACCGATGGAACCGGCCATCACCGTCCAGCTCCCCCAGGCGACCGTGCCGGCCTTCTGCTGATATTCCCAACGCAGGACCTGCTCCTCCAACCTCACTGTCACCGACCGTTGCTTCCAGGCCAGGGTTACCGACTCGACGCCGGCCGTGGCCGACACCTCGGTCGGCTTGGCCGGCACCGGCGGGGCCGTTGTCGATACGGTATACGCGTCCGACGCCGGCCCGGCACCGGCGGCGTTCACCGCACGGATTTTGAAACTGTAGGACGCGCTGGCACGCAGGTTCGGCACCGTGTAACTGGTCGTGGCCGCGCCGGAATTCCGAATGGCGCGCCAGGGAAAATGATGGCCGTCATGCGTCTCATCAATCTCCCAACGGCTGATGCTGGCATCGTTCGGATTGTTCCAGCTGAGCGCCACCGAACTGACACTCGGCGTGCCGGTCAGACCGGTCGGCTTGGCCGGCACCGCCGTGATGGTGTACGTCGTGGACGTCGTGCCCGGTGTGGCGGCCGTGCCGTCGCGACCTTTCCAGCTCCAGGTGACGGTGTGCGTGCCGACGCCCAGCCGGACACAGGGCGACAGGTTGACACCGCGGCCCTTGGTGATGCCGGCCGGCGCCGCGGTGATCTCAACACCGACGTTCGGGTCGCGGAGCACCGAATTCTGCGCCACCGCCGTCTTACCGGGGCGCGTCTCCAGATAGGTCGTGGAACCCTGCGCGGCATAAGTCAGGTTGTAGCACACCAGCGTGCCCTCGGGGTCCGTGGATGGGGTGACGGTGGCACTCGGTGAGGATGCCAGGGTCGGCGTCGCCCCGCGCGGCGTGGCGCTTACCCAGCCGAAATTGTTGACCACGGAATCAGCGCGGGAACCACCCCCTCCGCTCAGATATCGAATGGCAACATTGTAGGTGCGGCCATTGGTCAAACCGCGAATGATACCACCGCGCTGGGCCGCATAAGAATTCCCAATCATCTTCCATGGAGCACCACTGGTACCCTCAAATGTCTGATGTTCCCAGTGACTGCCGACTTCATTGCCGTGATACTGCCACTGGAGACGAATGCTGCTGTCTTCCCCGGTGGCGGTCACGGTGAGCAGGTGCGGCATCACCCGGACCGTGTTCGAAGTGGCAATTTTGGCTCCACCGGCACGTGTCGCAGTCACATGGAATTCATAGATCTGGCCATTGGTCAACCCGGTGACCTCTGTAGTCATCGTTGGCGTGGTCGGTCTGCTTAAGGAAATGTTGGCCGATCTGCCACCACCAAAAAGACCGTATCGCCAACGAATATTTTCTCCCAGACCGGCATGGGTCCAGGTCAGGGTAACCTTGCCGTGACCCGGGGTGGCGGTCAGATGGATGGACTGGGCCTGCGCGGATGGTGGTGGGAGAAGAAAAGACAGTGCCAAAAGCAGACCGGCGGTGACCCAAACCGCGCGCCGACAACGGGCGGTTCTCCTGGGAACATCCATCGGTTCAGCCCCGCGCCCGGCTTCCGTAGGGGGGGGGGGGACAACAATCCATAGTGTTAGAATTCATAACGTTAAAACCATGACCGGTAAGTTTCATATCCATTTACTCAATTGTTCGAATCAAAATTAATCAATGCTGATCGTTGAATGCAAACTTGGAATACAACTAGATTCCATTTAACCTTACGATTATAAGACAAAACGTCACGGATAACAGCAAGTTTTTTGCACCGGTAAACGCATCGTTCCAATGGTTCCAATGGCTAGACGTCAGCCACGACCTGACGATTCAACTCTTTAATCATCATTACTCTATGCTAAGATCATATGCTTCTTTATCATATCAAATATTTCGAAACTGGAGATTTCACCGGAGTAATCACATCTATATGAAACATCAACAATTTCGGGCCCGGTGCCCCCAATTCAATGAACTGGCTATCAAGAACGTTGCAGACAAGGTCGAATAAAGTTCTGGCTAAACGCCGATTACACAAATCCAATAGCTCATGGAAAAGGATGCTTGATTGACCACTAGATTTTATAATTGTTACCTCACATTTTGCCAACCAAAGTATTCAATGGATAATATTTCGTGAGTATTGATGTAAAACTACTGGAAATTCTGCGCTGTCCACTCACCAAACAGTCGCTCTACCCGCTTTCAAGCGACAGATTGGATGATATTAATGCCAAAATTCTATCCGGCGACGTTCGCTATGAAGATGGCAGCATCGTCAGTGAAACAATCGAAGAAGGTCTCGTCACCGCGAACGAGACGCGCATCTATCGAATTGACTCTGGCATTCCCATCATGTTGCACGAACAGAGCATTCGTTTGCAGACAGCGGCACCCGACACCACACTCAAAGATTAATTCCTTTCTAATATCCCTCTGCCAACGTGGTTTGTGTCTGACTGTAATTCACGCTGATTGATAATACGCCATTAAAATTTTCGCAACTTCGGGTCGAGAGAACTCTGGTGGTAACTGTTCACCGGCCGATAACATTTCTCTCACCCGAGTTCCTGAGAGTAAAACAAAATCTTCTTTCTGGTGGTCGGGCGCCTCTCGCATCATCACAACTTTTCTCAGTTTTTTTGACCAGGCAGTGTGGTCAGCTTCAAAAATTTTGATGTCAAGCGCGTCAGTTGGCACCGCAGACCTAAAAATCTCCTGCGCGTCAAACGCACCATAATAATCTCCGACACCAGCGTGATCCCGTCCTACGATCATATAAGTCGCGCCCAGGTTCTGACGAAATATTGCATGCAAAACCGCCTCACGAGGGCCTGCATACAGCATATCAAATCCGTAACCTGATATGATTACGGAGTTCTTCGGAAAATACAAATCTACCATTTTCCGTATCGCATCATCGCGAACACCTGCTGGAATATCACCCGGCTTCAATTTACCCAGTAGCATATGAATTACCAAACCATCAGACTGCGTTCGCTCAAGGGCAATTTTGCAAAGTTCCTCATGCGCGCGGTGCATGGGATTGCGAGTCTGAAATGCAACAACTCTGTTCCAACCTCTGCGACTAATTTCATCTCTGATCTGATAGGCAGTTCTGAATGTATCCGGAAATTTCTTGGCAAAATAACTGTAGTTCAACACCTGAATATCACCAGAAATAATATATCTACCCTGATTTAGGAAAGTGTGCACTCCCGGATGTTCCAAATCTATTGTGCCGAATATCCGTTCAGCAAGAAACTGACTCTCTTTTTCGGTGATTTTCTCCACACTGGCAACTGTCTGAATGGCCAGCGGTGGCGTTCCATCCACTTCTGAATCAAGTAAAGCAATTCTATCACCCTGTTTTACTTTGGGCTTGGCAATAACACAGTTCAGTATGGGCACTGGCCAGAAAAGGCCATGTGAGGTGTGCATGGTCTCAGCAATGGACCAGGCATCTGCTTTATTCATGAATCCACGAAGCGGCGTAAAGTAGCCGCCCCCCAACATCACTGCACTGGCGGCCGAAGAAGAATCAACCGTGACGGGCTGAAGACCGGCAGCCTCATGAATCAATTTTTCCCGCTGCCTCTCATCAAACACATACAAAGGAGTCAGTTCGGGTGAGTGATAAGCACCAACCATAGCAGTGTTCTCGAATGTCGTAGTCCTATATCGCGTTTGCTTTCAAATTCCCCGTCGGACGAAGATGCCCTTTGCGGCGTTCAACCGATTCCGATAATGTCCGTAACAACTTAACGGTATCATCCCAACCAATACACGCATCAGTAATGCTCTGACCGTATACTGGGTTCACACCCGGTTGCAGGTCCTGGCGCCCCTCAACCAGATGGCTTTCAATCATTACACCTTTAATGCGGTGGTCACCGGCAGCAATCTGTCCGGCCACATCATCCCCTACAACCAGTTGACGGTAAAACTGCTTCGAACTGTTGGCATGACTGAAGTCAATCATCAGATTCGGTGGCAAATCTCGACTCTCTAGAAGTTCGGCGGCAGCCTGAACGGATTGAACATCGTAATTCGGTTCATTGCCGCCGCGCAGAATAATATGGCAGTCCTCGTTACCAGAAGTTTCAAAAATTGCCGTTTGACCCTCAATTGTAATGGACAGAAAACGATGTTTTTTAGATGCGGCATGGACCCCATCAACAGCAATTTTGATGTTGCCATTGGTACCATTTTTCAGACCCACCGGACAGGACAGACCTGAGGCCAATTGTCGATGCACCTGGCTTTCGGTGGTTCTAGCACCGATGGCACCCCAACTGACCAAGTCCCCAATATATTGCGGAGTAATGATGTCCAGAAATTCAACCCCGGCCGGCACCCCCATGTTGTTGAATTCAAGCAGTAGATTCCTGGCCAGACGTAGCCCTTTGCTGATATCAAAAGACTGATTTAAATCGGGATCGTTAATCAGCCCCTTCCAACCGATCGTCGTCCGTGGTTTTTCAAAATAAACGCGCATCAGAACCAACAGACTATCCGCCAATTCAGATTTCATTTTCACCAGTCGACCGGCATACTCGGTTGCCGCCTTTGGGTCGTGAATCGAACAAGGACCGACAATAACGATCAGTCGGTCGTCGTTCGACTTGAGTATTTCGTGAATCTGCTGCCGGGTTGTTCGAACAACATCAATCGCCTTGTTTGTTAACGGCAGTTCTTCCATAATCTGCCTAGGGAACTCGACATCAAGAATGGATGCAATCCGCTGATTGTGGACCAGCGAATTGTCGGGCGTATCTGACTCAGTCATCTTTATGTATTTCCAAAGGAAAAAATCTGGCCGCACCAATTGCACAATCAGACAAAAATTAAAAAACTTAAATTATATTCAGATATCCTGACAGCAGACATCTACTGAATTTATTTTGTGAAGGAAAAATTGGCAGAACTGATTGACTCCGGTTGCTTATTACCAAGACGCTGTGCCCAGTGTACCTGGAGTTGATAAAGCCCCTACGGTTAAACGTCAATGATGAAAATAATCGCAGTTTTCATATTGGGTGTGGCATCAATTTACATCCTCATCTGTCTTTTCATGTTCTTTTTCCAAAAGAACTTAATTCACATTCCTTACAAGCAGTTGACAAGCAATCCGCTAGAACTTAGTATGACGTTCGAAGAAGTTGTACTGACTACGCCGGACCAAGCCAGTCTGCACGCTTGGTACATTCCTCACCCGGAGGCTCAGTACACTTTTTGGATTTTCAGCGGCAATGCCGGCAACAAGTCCTACATGTTAGATACGATCAGACTGATACATGACCTAGGATACTCCGTGTTCATTTACGACTATCGGACTTACGGACCCAGTACGGGACGGTTGACTGAATGGAACATGTATCAGGACACGGCAGTTGTATGGAATTATCTCACTGAAGTCAAACACACACCTCCTGAGCATATCATACTGCATGGTCGTTCACTTGGCACGGCCATGGCGACATGGGTTGCAACTCAGACCAGTCCGGCGGCTGTCATACTGGAATCCGGATTTACGTCAATGACTGAAATGGCGCAGAATCTCTATGGTTGGTTACCCATCAGGTTACTGCTTCAGTGGAACTACGACAATCTCGGAAGAATTCGAAATATTTCCACACCGATTCTTATCATCCACAGCCCTGACGACGAAATTGTTCCCTTTTCCTACGCTCAGCGCTTATATGATGCCGCCGTCTCAAAAAAACAGTTCTTGAAAATTTCGGGCAATCACCTCGAAGGATATATGGAAAACAGAGACAAATACGCCAGCGGAATTAAAAATTTTATCAGCAACATAAACTAACTTGCCCGTTATGTCAGAAAATCACTAAATAAACGCACACAGTGAACATGAAAATTTCGAACGTCCTATTCGAAAAGAAAAGAGTGATGCCCTATACGTGTTCACCGCCGTTGATATGAATTTCCGAACCGGTTACGTAGCTCGAACCGTCGGCACAGAGAAAGTAAATCGTCTGCGCAACTTCCTGTGGCGTGCCCAGTCGGTCGAGTGGTATGCTCCGCACCATTTTGGCGGCATCAGGCGATAGAATCGGGGTATCAATTTCACCCGGAGCGATGGCATTGACGCGGATCCCTTTGGGACCAAAATCGGATGCCATTTCTCTAGTCAGTGCGGCCAGCGCCGCCTTTGACGTTGCATAGGCTGTGCCAGCAAAAGGATGGACCCGACTGCCGGCAATGGATGTTACGTTAACAATGGAGCCACGACCCAATATCAGTTCATCCATCAAGCCCCGCGCCAGTACAATCGGTGCAAAAAAGTTGACTTCGAATACCAATCGCCACGTCGCCATGCTGGTATCGTTCAGACTTAATCGACTACCATTTTCTTTCTTGGGTGATATGCCGGCATTGTTCACCAGTGCATGTAGCGCCCCACCACCCAACCGTTTTTTTAATTCCGCCAACCCGATTGATCGATGGTCCGGGTCGCTGAGATCAATCTGAATGTGGTCATTCGGCCCTTCCTGCCAGGGACACGCCGTGGTAAAGGCGCGTCTTGAACAGGTTACGACCCGCCAACCATGTTCCTGAAACAACTTGGCCGTTGCATGACCAATACCTTGACTTGCACCGGTCAATACCAGTGTTTTCTGTTCATCGGAACTGACACTCGTGTCCTTCGCAGACGAAACGAATTCGCCGGTAACCGGACATTTACCAACCACAGAATCAACCATCGTCTACACCGTCTTATTACTCGTCTTCTGGGTGTTGAAACTCGGCACTCAATTTTTTCTGCACCTCCATCGGTGCCGGTTCGTAGGCGCCAAATTCCATGATGAAGGTACCTTCTCCACCGGAGATGGCATTCAACCTAGCCTGGAAATCAGCCATCTCCGCCAACGGTGCGGCACCGGTGATTCTAACCGCGCCTGAAGGTAAAGAATCGGTGTCACTGATGCGTCCACGGCGCGCTGACAGTTCACCGGCAACGTCTCCCATATTGGCACTGGGCACCGTTACCGTCACATCAGCGATGGGTTCCAATACGATTGCGCCGGCCTTTGATACGGCGTCAATAAATGCTTTCTTGCCAGCGGTGATGAACGCGATCTCTTTTGAATCAACTGAGTGATGTTTGCCATCATAAACGGTGACCCGAATATCCTGCAGTGGAAAACCGGCAAATGCCCCACCACTCAACACCTGTCGGATTCCCTTCTCTACTGCAGGTATGAATTGTGATGGAATGACTCCACCGACGATATTGTCAACGAAATCAAATCCCTCACCGCGTTCGAGCGGCTCAACTCGCAGGAAGACTTCGCCAAACTGCCCGGCCCCGCCGGTCTGTTTTTTGTGTCGACAATGGCCTTCGGCTGGTCGGGTAATCGTTTCCCGATAGTCGACGGTCGGAATGGAGGTGGTTACTTCCACGTTGTAAATCTCCTTGAGTCGCTCAAGTGAGACGCGCAGATGTAAATCCCCCATACCACGCAGAATCATCTCATTGGCTGCGGGATTTCGAGACAGGACGATGCAAGGGTCTTCCGCCGCGATCTTTTGCAAGGCTTCCGCAACTTTCTGTTCATCGCCGCGATTCACCGAACTGATCGCCAGTCCCGCCATTGGATAAGGCATGCGAAGGGTTCGCATGTGCACCACTTCATCTGAACTTTCCGAGAGCAACACACTACCCTGCTGGATGTCATCAATTTTAGCAACTCCACAGATATCACCGGCAACCACTGTCGTAACATCGCTGTGTTGCTTGCCCAGCAGTTGATACAGGTTGCTGAATTTAACAGATTTTCGCGCATCATCAATATAAACCGGCGTATCTTTGCTCAAGGTGCCTTGATAGACGCGAAAAACACCCAGTTTACCAATAAATGGATCAAATGAGATCTTAAACACGTGACCGATCATTGGCATGTCGGGATCAGCAGACAGCGCCAAAGATTCCTCCGCCCCGGCATCACCACGAAAAAATTCAGGCAGTTTGCTTTCTGTAGGACTAGCGAAAAAATCAGTGGTCAACGTCAGCAGTTCAGGGATACCGATATCCTTTTCTGCTGAGGTAAAACACACTGGAATCAAATGCCCTTCCGACATCGCCCGTTTGAAAACCGAGGTCAGTTTCGCATTCGGTAGCTGACCGGTCTCTAGATATTCTTCCATCAGGTCGTCATCCACTTCGACAATCTGATCGCTGATTGCTACGTGCGCTTCTTCAACCGACATCAAATCACTATCACCGCTGTCACCCGTCAGACAACCGACGACGGCGGTACCATGATTCACCGGCAGATTAACGGCTAGACATTGAGACCCAAATTCCTGTTGAATCGTGTTGTACAACGCGCTGAGATCAACATCAGCAACATCAATTTGATTCACCGCAATGGCGATGCCGACATTTGCTTCCTTGGCCCATTCCATGTAGCGCCGCGTCATGGTTTCCACACCGTTTTGTGCATTGATCACAATCAGCACGGTTTCAACCGCATTCATCCCACACAGTGCGGTGCCGACAAAATCCGAATAACCTGGAGTATCAATAACATTGAAGTGGATGGAGTTGTGATCAAAAGACAGGACAGATGAAGACAGCGAACGCTGATGCTGTTTTTCCAATACATCCTGGTCGCTGACTGTATTCTTGCGAGACACATCACCCTTGCTAGCGATGGTGCCCGCGGCAAATAGCAAAGCTTCGCTGAGTGTTGTTTTGCCAGCCCCGGCTTGACCTAGTAATGCAATGTTACGAATATCTCCAGTGATGTACCCCATGAAGTTTCTCCAAATATTGATTGTTGTCCTGACTTGTTCAACTATTCGAACGCAGTGATTATAGGGTAAGGGGCTGGAAGTTCCACTTCGTCGGTATTCTCGTCCGGCTCACTTCGATCGACCACGATAAAATCCTGTTCCTGCCCAACTGCCATCAGAAAATGATGCCAAACCCCCCGCCGGTAGTTCACCCCCTGATCACCGTTCGAAATAAACAGTTGTAGTTTCTCGGGGTCAAGTTCATCAGCGTCATCGGCAACCAAAACAAGAAATTTTCCACTACCCTTCGGCATGAACAACTGACTGGAGCGCGGATGTCGCTCCATTCGTGTTACCGGGAATGGTATGGGTATCGGCCGCGCATGAAAAAGACTGAGAGCTGGATGGCCACCTTCTGTCAGGTCCAGCTGAGTCAGTTGCTCATAGCGGTCTGCATACCCCTCATTAATACGTCGAGATGAGTGACCGGTCTTCTCAATCACATCACCATAAGGTTTAAAAGTCTCTGCTGTAAGCGGTATCGGCTGCAATTGAATTGAGGTGGTAGCAGTCGGTTTACCATAAACCCTGAATCGACCTACACCACCATCTGGAAAAATCTCCAGCATCACATGACTGATAACCCCGATATCTTTGACCTCCTGTTCAAAATGATGACCGGCATCGGCGCTTAGCGAAACATTCTCGAGTAAGGCAGTCCACCGGAATTCCGCGTGAGTCAATGCTTTCAATGAAGCACCCGGCGCATAAGCAGCCTGTACCGTGCAACGGGCCGGGTAGTTACCCTTGAAGTGTAGAGTGTCAATTTCAATTGAGTGCACTTGACCCGGTTGTCCGAGTTGGACGATGACCCAATCGTGTCCTGGACCGCGGCGTCTTGCAGTTTCCCACCCATCACCCATATTGACTGCTCTCCCCGGACTCAACAGATTCCACATATTACCAAAGTGCATATCGCTACAGGCCAACGCCACACCACCGTTGAGAAGAGCAGCTAGATCTACCATCTCATCCGCAGTCTGTTGTTGCCAGTTCTTGTGAACGGTTCCGTAAACACGCAACCGAGCCACACCGCCATCCGGATAAATGTTCAGGCGGAGATGATTCCAGAAACGATCTGAATCAATCGCGAATAAATTATTGGTATCGCCTTTGAGGGTTGACAAGGGCAGAATTTCAGTCCATTCAGTCGACGTATCAGGGTCCGAATCACTGTCGCAGGCTTCAACCATTGCATGTTCAGGAAAGTTCCCGGTGAAGTGAGTGGTATCAATGTCAATGGCGACAATCTTGCCGCGGCAGATGCGCATCACACAGTTGTCGTGGCCTGGTGTTCTGCGGCGGCGAGATTCCCACCCATCCATCCATTTGCCCCGCTCGGTAAACTTGCCGTCGATAAAAACGGGAGGAACAGGATTCAGTAGATTTTCTTTGTCGGCAAAAAAATCATCAGATGCGGATAACACCTCCGCTCCCAAATTGCGTTGCGCCAGGTTAATCTTACCGACTAAATCAAGGTCTGACATCAAAAACTCTCTGGTCGATCAGTGCAGTGAAAAATGTTCATACCAGTGATTGGCGATATCAATGCGTCGACACAGCCAAACATCGTCAAAATTCCTAATGTATTCAATGAACCGCGCAATGCTGGCTGCCCGTCCGGGGCGACCGGCCAATCTACAGTGCAACCCAACGGACATCATTTTCGGAGTGTGTTCGCCTTCAGCGTAAAGAATATCAAACGCATCCTTCAAATAGTTGAAAAACTGGTCACCGCAGTTGAAACCCTGGGCCGTCGCAAAACGCATGTCGTTTGCATCCAGTGTATAAGGAATGACCAAATGTGGACGACCTTGCGTGTCACCCCAAA
The DNA here is from genome assembly GCA_965116205.1 of Arenicellales bacterium. Taxonomy (GTDB): domain Bacteria; phylum Pseudomonadota; class Gammaproteobacteria; order Arenicellales; family JAJDZL01; genus JAJDZL01. The sequence continues at coordinate 3,049,168 of OZ220493.1, forward strand.
AAGGCAAATCATCACTGTAATCATCTGCATCGTACAAGAACCCCCCTTCCTCGACAACCAGTCGGCGGGTATTAGGACTGGTGCGGCCAGTGTACCAGCCCAAAGGCCGCTCACCGGTAACCTTACGAATGGCATCAACTGCCAGTCCGATATGCTCGCGTTCTATCTCCTCTGGTACATGCTGATAGTCAATCCAGCGATATCCATGGCTACAGATTTCGTGTCCCCGTTTCACCATCTCCTCAATGACTTTTGGATTACGTTCAACCGCCATACCTACTGCGAATACGGTCAGTGGCACTTCAAAGTCGCTGAAGATGCGCAGCAGTCGCCACACTCCTGCTCTAGACCCGTATTCGTAGATTGACTCCATGCTCATGTGTCGAACACCGCAACGCGCTTCTGCCCCGATAATTTCTGACAAAAAAGCTTCCGATGCCATGTCACCATGGAGAATGCAGTTCTCGCCGCCTTCCTCGTAGTTCAACACGAACTGAATAGCAATTCTTGCGTGGTCAGGCCACTGAGGATGGGGTGGCGTCTGACCGTAGCCCACTAAGTTACGCGGATATTGTTTTTCCATTTGTTCTATCGTTTGTCGTCGATCCTCTACCACACTGAAAAATATCAATTAGTATATATGACCGGAGTCAAGCACGTTGAAAGCAATGTGTAGTTTAGATTAGCAAGCAGTCCCGGTCGCGCTGCCAGCAAATTTTTCATACTTCTGCGACCTATAATCTTCAAGATTGTATTGATAACGTCCTCTCAAACGTATTGACCATCCGAAGCGAGCTGAAAATTGTGATGCTGAAGGAGTTTTCTCCATTACCAGTGGAATGGTATCAAGCGAAAATGACTGAATCAACGCGGCAAGATGGAAAATTGATCATGGTATCATGCCACTAACAGCTCCTGACGCCTTAAAGAGTGCATCATATGCGACTGATGATGTCTGTTCTGATCCCCCGAACTGACGACACAGTGGCGTATATGGTAGATGATTCAACAAACTGCAAAGCAGGCCGGTAGCGGTACCACCCGTTACTGATGCACACTGAAGTTAAACACGGTTTTTCAAAGAGTTTTCTGTTGGTAAAATTATGATAAAATAGCCATTGATATTGGCCTAAATCGAAAAATCCCAACTGCAGTAATGGAGTGTATTCACTTTGACTCACACTTCATTAGTTTAATCTCCAATCGAGGACAAACTCATCATTGAAGAATTGTCTCATATTACGTTCATTTTCGGTCGATTTCTGTTTAACCGGCTTCGGCCGTCGACGTTCTCAGTAGCAGGGACTGAAATAATCATACAAAAAATTAACAGTTCATAGGTAACTCAGTCAGCGACCAGTAAACCACGTTCAATCTGCCGCAAATAACTGATCCAGCCACCATATTCTGTCGTCACCATTGCTGATTCGATTCCATTCGTTGTTTGATATTCGCTACGGCTGATAGCAACCGACAACAACACGAGAATCGTTCCAATATGAGTATTGACACAACATCCGCCCTGATCTACATCCTGGTCGGTATGGCGATTGCCGTTCCGTTCACTTTACTATTCGACAGACGCGCCGCTCGCATGCGGAAAAAAGTTGACGAGTATCGGCAGAACATTGCGCGTTTGGAAGCTGAACGTGAGGCACGTGCACAACAGAATCAGGAACACATTGACCGGTTGAATGCCGCACTGGCAGTGTTCGAACAGAAATTTTCTAACATCGCTAACTCGGCACTGCGCAACAACAGTGATCAATTTTTGCAACTTGCGAATGAAAATTTTCAAAAATTCAACACAACAGCCACTCATGACCTCAACACACTGGTTCAACCACTCAAAGAAAATTTGACAAAATATGAAAAATCTCTTCGTCAACTCGAACTCGACAGAAAAGAAGATTACACGTCTATCAAGCAGGAGATGACCGCGGTCAGTCAGTCCAATGTAAACCTTCGCTTGGAAACCGATCGCCTCAAACAGGCGCTGCAAAAACCTAAAGTACGGGGACGTTGGGGTGAAATTCAACTGAATAACGTGCTTGAACTTGCTGGCATGACCGAACACATCGACTTCGAAATGGAACAGATGTTCGATGCGCCTGCCGGGAAGAAGCGCCCCGATGCCATCGTCAAACTTCCCGGTGAAAAGTGTATTGTCATTGATGCCAAAACGCCGCTCGAAGCTTATCTTAAAGGAATCGAAGCTGGGAATGAGTCCGAGGAACAGAAAAAACACTTCGAAACTCACGCCAAACAGCTGCGAAACCAGATCAAAGTGCTATCCAACAGCAACTATCAAAACGTTGTCCCGAATACACTGGATTTCGTCGTCATGTTTATTCCGGGTGAATCCTTCTATTCCGTTGCGATGCAATATGACCCGAGTCTCTTTGATCATGCACTCAAACATCAAGTCATGATAACCACGCCCACCTCGTTGGTGGTATTGCTCAAGGTGATCGCACTCAACTGGCAGCAGGAAAAGTTGACAGAAAACGCAAAAGATATTGCGGCCATTGGTCAGGAACTGTATGAGCGCCTGGCTAACTTCAATGACCATTTGCGCGCGCATGGCAGATTGCTTGACAAGTCTATTGCATCCTTTAACAAAGCGGTAGGCTCACTGGAAAGTCGAGTGCTCCCTTCAACCCGTAAATTTGAACAACTTGAAGTTGTATCAGCCGCCGCGAAAAAAGAAATTAGAGCACCTGACAAGCTTGACCGGCAACCGCGCAGGGTTTCAAAGATGCGGGGTAGAATGGATTGAACACATCGCCGGATCATTGGCCAATTCGCAGTGTCATACGTGACAAGTTTCAATATAATTTGATGTTTCGTGCACGATCTGTGCTCTTTTTTAAACATCAGTCATTCCACTAATTCACGCGGAGAAATGATAGCTATGAAATTCAGCAAGCAAATACTGCTTGGCATTGTCTGCTTGAGTGCAACACTGAGTTGGCCAGCCCATGCTGATTCTGAAGCCGGGCGAAACAAATCCTTCACCTGTACCGGCTGTCACAATTCGCCTGGCTATAGAAACGCCTATCCAGGTTATACTGTGCCGAAACTTGGTGGCCAACAAGCTGACTTCCTGGAAGCCGCACTCAAAGCCTATCGAGACGGCGAGCGTCAGCATACCACCATGCATGCTCAAATCGCTCAAATGAGTGATGAAGACATTGCCGACATCGCCGCCTACTATTCACAACTGGTTAAAAGTAAATAAGCACAATGAAAAAGAAACTGATCTACGCGCCAATTCTGATTGCAGTTCTGACCACGTACTCGGTCACTCCGTCACTCGCTGGGGATGCAGCCGCTGGAAAAAAAAAGGCGGCCATCTGCCTAACCTGTCATGGCGAAGGCGATACCGTTCTAGGTGTCGGCACACCGATTATTGCAGGACAGTATAAAGACTACCTGATTCATGCCCTGAAAAGTTATCGTTCCGGCTCTCGAACCAATGCCATCATGGCCGGTTTCTCGGCTAATTTAACCGACCGGGATATTGAAGATATTGCGGCGTATTATTCTGCAATGGAATCTAAACTGTTTACACCCACAGAGTAAGTTGGCAACAGTGTCCTGGTGCATCGCCAAGAGCATCTACGCCGGCCGTCAATCATCGTTGCCTTGAACGTCAGACCGGTGAACTCTTCGCCAATCAATTGATTCAGTGTACCGACATTGATCTGGACATGCTACGAACATGGTCAGTGGTGTCAATCAACTGACCATCCCGATAGCTGAGATACCCTTTCGATTGGGCGAGGGACATTGAAACGGCGGGTGCAATGATGTTGCTGAGATTGAATGGGTCGGCACGATGTACCGTCAACACGTCTTGATCATCAGCATTATTTTTTGAACTTCGCAGCAGTTCAACCGCCTTCGGTAAAGCAAACTGTTCACCGCTAACGCCGTCCACAAAACGACCGCCACGAATTTCACCGCGATCTTCAAGCCGAGCATAGTACCTTCGCAACCGCCGCCATTGCGGCATGAACTTGCCTTCCAATACCAACAACTGAAAAAAGACGATCCCATAGCGCCTGAGTAAGGCTTGACCCGCAGTCGCAATCAAGTCATCCTCAGTCAACTGCACTGCACCGCGACGCTTCGGATGAATCAGAAGCGACCATCGTCCGGCATTCTGTACGGCATGGTTGCCCAATCGCCCACGTTTGGATTGTCGGTGGCGCTCGTGCTCCTTCATCAGTAAGGCGCGAATGCCACCAAAGTGATCGCAGGTGATGAATCCTAATGAAAATAGTTCTACAATGCTATGTTCAACATAGACCGGTAACAGGGAAGTTTCTTCACGAATTTCTTCAAAAAACAAAGGACCTAGATCAGTGAGTGCCGCCATGAGCAGGCGAGCATTGCTTGACAGTTGCGGAGTAAAATCATAGTACCCATCCGTCAGTTTTTTCCACATCGACAGGTTGCCTCTTCTCAGGAAGGTCAATGGTATCCCTGCGATCGAACTGCGATGACGATAAAATCGTTTTGACCCATGCTTGGTGACCGAACCATTCGGCAAAGACAGACGACACCAGACAAAGCGACCCGTCGTATTCAAACTGTCAAGTAGTTCCGGTTGATATTCAAACAGGCGCGGTGATAGCATTGCCGCTTCCCAAACTCCGGCCGGTGCTTCAAATCCTTCGAATGCATCAAGAATCAGACTCAACGACTCAACACCTTCACTAATCGTCGTTGCGCTCAATCTCATCCACTGTCGCAGATAGTTCGCGTACTGTCTGGCATCAACCGGCCTGATTCTGTTCCGTAACCTTCTAATCGCTGATTTATGCAACCGCGCAAGGTAATTACGTTCACACCATTGCACTCCAATTGCAGATTCACTATATTGACCCCGCATCACACTGCCTTCGTTTTCCAGCGCCAGCAGTGCCGTTTCTATCAAGTTTAGTGGTAACCCGATGGCCGTAGCCATCTGTTCTGCAGTGCGCGGCCCCATCATGGTCAATCTGCTTCTGAGCAGTGAAGTCAGCGCCACCTGTGGCAGTTCAATGGCAGTTTGTGCAAATGAAACCGGCGTAATTTTGGGTTGGTGCTCGGCATCAGGATGCAGTAAAAGCAGTTCATCAAGCCGTTCAGCCGCCACCCATAAAGTGATATTCCCAGATAACGGAATTCGAGTAACCCGACTTTGCTCCTGCAACTGTTGAAAGTAATTCTGCCAGATGGGTTCACTACGATCCGACGTAAAATTCTGCAGTCTCCCTGTGTTGTCGGGCAGTGGGTCTTGAAAACTGAAAAAGCCACCATTGACCAATGCATCATGCAGTTCTTCCGCACTTCTGGGGTTAGGCCAAATTTCACTGGCTACAGTCTGCAGAACAGCAGAATCGAACCGTCCGAATTCAGCAACATCAGCCACTCCGGTCATTCGCCTGGTCTGAACCGCAAGCGTGCGCCTCTCTTCCGCCGGCGCATCATCTAAAAAAGCATAAGGTTTAGCTGTCAGTACTTCGTGTGCCAGCAGCGATGGTTCCGCAAGGTCCCGACACACAATCTTTACCTGATTACCCTCAATCTGCTTCAACAGACTCACGAAGCCATTAACATCCATTAATTCTTCGAGACAATCCCGAAGGGTCTGCTGTACTAGTGGATGATGGGGTATTTCGATGGGTCCAGTAATATTTTCCTGACAGGCCACCTGGTCTGGAAATACCAGTGACAGCAGATCTTCGGAGTCATTACGTTGAAATGGTGGTGGCACTTTTTTACCACGATTGAAGCGCAGTACTGCAAGCGCAATATTGGCAACCCAACGCCACCTCGTGGTAAACATAGGAGCACCCAGTACCGCCTGCATCAATACTTCTTTACACGACTCACTTTTGATGTAATTTTGAACTTCTTCAAGGGCGAAACTATGGGTGGGTCCGAGTGACAGAATAAAACAATCGTCAAGAGCGGAAGCCTGCAACTCAAAATTGAACCGCACACAGAAACGTTTTCTGAGTGCCAAACCCCAAGCCCTGTTGAGCCGCGAGCCATAGACACTGTGAATGACAAGATGCATATCACCTGCCTCGTCGAAAAATCTTTCGAAGACAACAGTTTCACGAGTCGGCAGGAGTCCTAAAGCCTTGGTGGCCGCATTGAGATACGACATGACCTGTCGCGCAATGAACGCATCGACTGAATAAGCACTTTGGAACTGATTGACGACCTGTTCAAAATCGGATGCTTGAAGAAAGGCCTGCACCTCCAACCGGAGATTTGAAACCGCCTCACTCAACACCTCAGTACGCCCCCGACCTTCGCCCAGCCAAAATGGAATATTCGGTGGTATTCCTTGTGCGTCTTCTACAAGAACTGAACCTTTCTGCACTTTTTGCACCCGGTAGGAGGTGTTTCCTAATTGGAAAATATCACCTACCATACTCTCAAACGCGAAGTCTTCATTCACTGTGCCGATACGCACTTCCTCGGGCACCAATATCACGTCGTAGTCGAAAAGATCAGGGATCACTCCAGCATTGGTTGCAGCAGCAATCCGCGTCCCCCGGCGAGCGCGTATTTTTCGGTTAACAGCATCAAGATGAATATAAGCGCCACGCCGTCCCCTGCTAAACGAAAAGCCTTCACTGAGCATTTGCAGAATTTTATGATAGTCCTCTTCGGATAGATTGCGATAAGGATAGGCAGTTTTCCACAGTTGATAAAGTTCATCAATATCACAATCTTCGACGCTGGCCTGTGCAACAATCTGCTGGGCGACGACATCCAAAGCGCCTTGACAGATTTCAAGGCTTTCGAGTTGGCCATCGCTGATGGCTTTCAACAACGCTACACTTTCAACCAACTCATCACGCGTCATTGGAAAAATTCGACCTTTCGGAGTTCGATGCACGGCGTGACCGGAGCGTCCGACGCGCTGTAGAAATACAGCAACGGAACGCGGTGAACCAATCTGACAGACCAAGTCGACATCACCAATGTCAATCCCGAGTTCAAGTGATGCCGTTGCCACCAAAACCAGTAGTGCACCGTCTTTCAAATCCTGTTCCGCCTGGTGTCGATGTTCCTTTGACAGACTGCCATGATGGGAGCCGACTTTGTCCTTACCCAAGATTTCTGACAGATGACGGGTCACTCTTTCCACATGTCGCCTGGTATTAACAAAGATCAGTGTTGTTCGATGGTGTTGAATCAGCTTTGCTAACTGCTGATAAATATCCGTCCAAGACTCTGTGGACATAACTGACTCAAGTGGAACACTCGGTACGCAAATATCAAGATCCCAACGTCTAACGTGGCCGGCATCAACGATCGTACAATCGTGTGGTGTCCGTCCAGTCAGAAACGATGCGATCTGGTCCAGTGGCTTTTGTGTGGCTGAAAGGCCGATTTTCAGCGGTGCACGCCCGAGCAGACGTTCAAATCGCACCATGGATAAACTGAAGTGTGCCCCCCGTTTGTTACCGGCTAGAGCGTGAATTTCATCCACAATCAAATGACTGGAGGTATGCAACATCCGCCGACCTGAATCAGAGGTTAGGAGCAAGTAGAGAGACTCCGGAGTGGTGACTAGAATATGAGGTGGTTTGCGCACCATTTTTTGTCGTTCAGATGGTGTGGTGTCACCCGTTCGAACACCAACCCTGATCTCATGATCGGCCAATCCTGCTTGCACTAGACGCTTACGAATTCCGTGCAGCGGCACTTCCAGATTACGCTCAATGTCGTAAGAAAGCGCTTTCAAAGGTGATACATAAACCACTTGAGTAGCATCCGGCAGTCCATTGTTGCGCAGGCTGAAACAAATCAATTCGTCGATGATGGCTAGAAACGCGGCCAGCGTTTTCCCCGATCCGGTCGGTGCTGACACTAGGACATTACGTTGCTGCTGAATGGCTTGCCAGGTCTGCTGTTGGCAGATGGTCGCAGCGGTAAACTGATCGTCAAACCATGCCTGTACATGAGGGTGGAAATTCCAGAGTTTGGAACGGGTACTCGACATTGTCTTCATCTGCTTGTGAGGTCGGTCAGCAATAGCCTTCAAAACAGCGATTCACTCAGCGATTGAACGTCACCTTAACCGCATCTTTTGTTCACAAACGAACTGACAAAAGCACGGCCGCCATTTTTTTGTATTCAAGATTATTTTATAGAAAACTATGTTTTTACTGTGCTCATTGACCTTGACAATAATAAAATATCATACTCAATTTATGACATGGAAATTCTGCTTGGCCTATTGGCAGAATTCACACTTATTTCGCAGGCTGACATTACTTTCGTTTGGCTTTCCTGTGCATTGATAATTGCAGGTTAATGCGTTGCTCAAGACGCTAGCATCCATCTCAGCTCTGCTTGTCGGATACAGTTTCCTGTTCATCGGCAACGCACTATTAACGACGCTCGTTTCATTGCGCGCCGAATTGGAAGATTTCGCGACGCTCAACATCGGTCTGATTAACGCCGCGTATTTTCTTGGTCTGTTTATCGGTGCCAAGTACTGTGATCTGCTGGTTGCCCGCTCCGGACACAGTCGCGCCTATGCGGTATTTGCCAGTCTCGCCGCAGTCTGTGCTCTACTGCATGCACTGGTGGTCTTGCCTTATGTCTGGATGATCATTCGTCTGGGTACTGGAATCTGTGGCGCGGCACTGATGATGATTACCGAAAGCTGGCTCAATTCTAAAGCCACCCGTACTACCCGCGGCCAAATACTGTCGGTCTATATGATCACCCACGTTTTGGCGTCGGGTTCTGGACAACTACTGATTCCATTTGCTGATCTCACTACTTTCCGACTTTTTTCCGTGGCCGCCATCGGCTATTGTCTGGCGTTACTGCCCGTACTGATTTCACAACACAGTGCTCCCCGTTTGCCCAAGCGGGAAAAAATAAAGTTCATTGAAATTTTTCGCTACTCAAAAATCGGTATGAGCGGGGCGTTCTGTTGCGGACTGGTTTCATCGGCACTTTATGGCCTGACCCCAATATTTGTGAAAACCACCGGCGCGAGTACCACAATTACGGCGTGGTTTATGGCGCTGTTAATTTACGGTGGCGGTGTGCTACAGTGGCCAGTGGGTAAATTTTCAGATCGTTTTGATCGACGTAAACTGATTGCATGGATGAGTCTCGTCAGCGGTCTGTTGTCAATTCTCGTATTGACCAGTGCGCAACTGGACCTGATTTATTTTCTCAGTTCCGCGGTGCTGTTCGGCGCCTTTTCATTTACGCTTTATCCACTTGCATTGGCCCACATCAATGATTCAACCCCCGACGGCAAACTGCTCTATGCGTCGGCAGGGATGTTGACTGCATTCAGCATTGGGGCAATTTTCGGCCCTGTTTTAGCAGCTGCCACCATTGAGATTTTTGGTTACGCTGCACTATTCTGGAATTTCTCAGTCATCTATGTGCTGTACGCGCTCCTAGTACTATGGAGAATACGGATTCGACCGGCACCCAAAAAGAAACGTTTTCGGCGTTTCTTTCGCGGTTCTACTCGATCTGGCATCAGCAGTAAAACCGTACAGGATGAAATTGACAAAGACATCATCAGGATGATCGGCGGCCATCGTCGCTAACCTGGCCAGCGCGAAATGAGGATATCAGAAAATCAGGACTGCGCAGCAACCGAATCTTGAATTGGGTGGAATATTCTATGCTGTAGATTCTCACCGGACACAATGGCCAATGAAATGATGTTATGTGTTATGATTGGCTAGCAGGAACTGTTTAATACTGAGACATCGACTCATGCATCAAGCACCGCCCGTCACCATAGAACAATACCGCAACCGGAATGACAAGCAGAAGGCCATCTTCTTTGTCGGTCGCAAAGACATTATTGCCGGCATTGAGACCACCGTGGCCGACATTGACAGCAGAATCAGGGCGGCCACCTCTGACACCGGGTTGCAACCTGGCAAAACACTGACCAGTCAGGACACCTGGCTGATTCAGGGGGCTCCCGGGGCCGGCAAGTCAGCGTTGCTCAGTCATCTGGAAAACATTTGGGCAATGCGGGAAGACGGTCCGGTGACGGTGAGAGTTCACCCCAATGACCTGAGAAACGAGAACAATGTCACGCGCGCGATTGCGAACTGCATCATCCCGTACCAAGGGGCAAGAATACTCAATACCGTGCGCACGATTGAAGCGGGCGGCGGCGTGGATTTCGGCATCAAAGCCGATGGCAAAGTGAGTGACAGCGAGCAATCGGCGGGGTTAGCACTGAATGATTTAGCGCAGCTCTACGGTGCCCATGCTGTGGCTGTATCTAAGCGACTGCTGAAGGGGAGTTCGCTTGCACCCCCTGTGCTGCGACCGATTGTGGTGCTGATTGATGAAGTGCAAATGTTTGATCCAGAGGATGTGCCGGTGTTGCGGAAGTTGCACTCCGGCGAGCATGGCATGCCGATAGTGGCGTTGCTGTTTGGACTGGCTTACTCCGAATCAATGCTGGCCGCGGCGAGAATTTCGCGCTTTGCCCAAACCAACCAGCTGAGCCATGTGCAGACCATCGCCCCGCTGGAAGCCGGCGAGGCGGCGGAGTGCGTCAGAGCCATGCTGAACGGCTATCAAATCAAAAACCGGCATCACTCAGACCTGCCTGAGAAAATCGATGTCTGGTGCGACGGCTGGCCGCAATTTCTGGAACACTATATGCTACCCTTGGCTGGACAGCTCAGTGACAACGGTCTGGACCTGGCGAGAATAGATGAATCGGTGGTGCGGCACGATGGTGATGCAAATCGGGTTGACTATTACCGCCAGAGGCTGGGGAACTCACCAATCAGTGACGGCGAGGAATTGCTCGCAGATGTCGCACGACTGATTGGCTCTGACGGTTGCAAGAGAGGAGAGTTACTTAGCCTGCTTGAAGACCGCAGATGGGTGAAAGGCCAATACCTCACTACTATGCCAGCTCGCATGGAACCGACAGAGTTCATAGAGGCGATGATTGTGGCGGGTGTGCTACACCGCAAAGACACAACGCTAACCATACCGATACCGTCGTTCCGACGGTATCTGATTGATCGGGTTAAATGACTTCGTGTGTGACTCGGACGATATTGGAAACAACGTTTCCGCTCTCTTTCAAAATCGTGCGCGTGAGCATAAAATCAGACTTTTATGGAACAACTGATATCGTTTTATTTCAAAATGATACAGCCATTGATGTTCGCTGCTCGTACTATGGAAAATACGGATTCGACCGGCGCCGAAAAAGAAACGTTTTCGGCGTTTCTTTCGCGGTTCTACTTGATCTGGCATCAGCAGTAAAACCGTACAGGATGAAATTGACAAAGACATCATCAGGATGATCGGCGGCCATCGTCGCTAACCTGGCCAGCGCGAAATGAGGATATCAGAAAATCAGGACTGCGCAGCAACCGAATCTTGAATTGGGTGGAATATTCTATGCTGTAGATTCTCACCGGATACAATGGCCAATGAAATGATGTTATGTGTTATGATTGGCTAGCAGGAACTGTTTAATACTGAGACATCGACTCATGCATCAAGCACCGCCCGTCACCATAGAACAATACCGCAACCGGAATGACAAGCAGAAGGCCATCTTCTTTGTCGGTCGCAAAGACATTATTGCCGGCATTGAGACCACCGTGGCCGACATTGACAGCAGAATCAGGGCGGCCACCTCTGACACCGGGTTGCAACCTGGCAAAACACTGACCAGTCAGGACACCTGGCTGATTCAGGGGGCTCCCGGGGCCGGCAAGTCAGCGTTGCTCAGTCATCTGGAAAACATTTGGGCAATGCGGGAAGACGGTCCGGTGACGGTGAGAGTTCACCCCAATGACCTGAGAAACGAGAACAATGTCACGCGCGCGATTGCGAACTGCATCATCCCGTACCAAGGGGCAAGAATACTCAATACCGTGCGCACGATTGAAGCGGGCGGCGGCGTGGATTTCGGCATCAAAGCCGATGGCAAAGTGAGTGACAGCGAGCAATCGGCGGGGTTAGCACTGAATGATTTAGCGCAGCTCTACGGTGCCCATGCTGTGGCTGTATCTAAGCGACTGCTGAAGGGGAGTTCGCTTGCACCCCCTGTGCTGCGACCGATTGTGGTGCTGATTGATGAAGTGCAGTTCTTTGAGCCCGAAGATGTGCCAGTGTTGCGGAAGTTGCACTCCGGCGAGCATGGCATGCCGATAGTGGCGTTGCTGTTTGGACTGGCCTACTCCGAATCAATGCTGGCCGCGGCGAGAATCTCGCGCTTTGCCAAAACCAACCAGCTGAGCCATGTGCAGACCATCGCCCCGCTGGAAGCCGGCGAGGCAGCTGAGTGCGTCAGAGCCATGCTGAACGGCTATCAAATCAAAAACCGACATCACTCAGATCTACCTGAGAAAATCGATGTCTGGTGCGACGGCTGGCCGCAATTTCTGGAACACTATATGCTACCCTTGGCTGGGCAGCTCAGTGACAACGGTCTGGATCTGGCGAGAATAGACGAGTCGGCCGTGCGTCGCGATGGCGATGCAAATCGTGTTGACTATTACCGCCAGAGGTTGGGGAACTCACCAATCAGCGATGGCAAGCAACTGCTTGCAGAGGTCGCACAACTAATCGGCCCTGATGGCTGTGAAAGAGGAGAGATTATTAGCCTACTGAGCAAGCGCAGATGGGTGGAAGATGAATACCTCACCACTATGCCTGAGGGCATGCAACCGGCAGAGTTCATAGAGGCGATGATTGTGGCGGGTGTGGTGCACCGCAAAGACACGGTACTGACCATCCCGATACCGTCGTTCCGACGGTATCTGATTGATCGGGTTAAATGACTTCGTGTGTGACTCGGACGATATTGAAAGCAACGTTTCCGCTCTCTTTCAAAATCGTGCGCGTGAGCATAAAATCAGACTTTTGTGGAACAACTGATATCGTTTTATTTCAAAATGATACAGCCATTGATGTTCGCTGCTCGTACTATGGAGAATACGGATTCGACCGGCGCCGAAAAAGAAACGTTTTCGGCATTTCTTTCGCGGTTCTACTCGATCTGGCATCAGCAGTAAAACCGTACAGGATGAAATTGACAAAGACATCATCAGGATGATCGGCGGCCATCGTTGCAAACCTGGCCAGCGCGAGACCCGCACCAAATAAGGATATCAGATGATGTTAATGTGTTATGATTGGCTAGCAGGAACTGTTTAATACTGAGACCACCGCACATGCATCAAGCACCGCCCGTCACCATAGAGCAATACCGCAACCGGAATGACAAACAGAAGGCCATCTTCTTTGTCGGTCGTAAAGACATTATCGCCGGCATTGAGACCACCGTGGCCGACATTGACAGCCGAATCAAGGCAGACACCTCTGGCACCGGGTTGCAACCTGGCAAAACACTGACCAGTCAGGACACCTGGCTGATTCAGGGTGCGCCCGGTGCCGGCAAGTCAGCGTTGCTCAGTCATCTGGAAAGTATTTGGGCAGCACGGGAAGGTGGTCCGGTGACGGTGAGAATCGACCCCAACAACCTGAGAAACGAGACCATTGTCACGGGCATAATTGCCGATTGCATACTACCGAATTATGGTGAGGAACTACTCAACACAGTCCGTACCGTTGAAGCCAGCGCCGGGGTGAATGCGCTCATTCAGGCCGGAGGCAAAGTGATCGATAGCGAGCAGTCATCGTCAGGCTTAGCATTGGAACATCTGGCCAGACTATACAGCAAAAAAGCGGCGGCGGTGTCCAAGCGAGTATTGAAGGGAAGTTCCCTAACATTGCCGGAGTTGCGACCGATTGTGGTGCTGATTGATGAAGTGCAAATGTTTGATCCAGAGGATGTGCCGGTGTTGCGCAAACTGCACAATGGTACGCATGGAATGCCGATAGTGGCGTTGCTGTTTGGGCTGGCTTACTCCGAATCAATGCTGGCCGCGGCGAGAATTTCGCGCTTTGCCAAAACCAATCAGCTGAGCCATGTGCAGACCATCGCCCCGCTTGAAGCCGGCGAGGCGGCGGAGTGCGTCAGAGCCATGCTGAACGGCTATCAAATCAAAAACCGGCACCACTCAGACCTGCCTGAGAAGATCGATGGCTGGTGCGATGGCTGGCCACAATTTCTGGAACACTATATGATACCCTTGGCCCGACAGCTCAGTGACAACGGTCTGGACTTGGCGAGAATAGACGAATCGGCGGTGCGGCGCGACGGCGATGCAAATCGTGTTGACTATTACAGCAAGAGGCTGGGGAACTCACCAATCTGCGACAGCGAGGAATTGCTCGCAGATGTCGCGCAACTAATCGGCCCTGACGGTTGCAAGAGAGGGGAGATTATTAGCCTGCTTGAAGACTGCAGATGGGTGAAAGGCCAATACCTCACCACTATGCCTGAGGGCATGGAACCGACAGAGTTCATAGAGGCGATGATTGTGGCGGGTGTGGTGCACCGCAAAGACACGACACTGACCATCCCGATACCGTCGTTCCGACGGTATCTGATTGATCGGGTTAAATGATTTCATGTATGCTTTGGAAGATATTAGCAAGCTAACGATGCAAGGTTTAGCGCTAACAGTAAGATGCATCAAAAATGAGAACAGTAACCCATTTGATGCATTCCTGTTAATTTTCAGTACAGTTATCGAATAGAACATGTAAATGAGTTCTATGCGCTGCTCGTATTCTACTAGCGAATGTCCCAGGTCAGTAGTGACACGATAAAGATTCGACTAGCACCGAAAAAGGAACGTTTGATCGGCTTCCATCGTCACTAACTGTCTAGCGCGAGGCAAACGTTAAGCGAGGCTATCTGAAAATCAGGGATTGCGTAGTAATCGAATCAGACTTGTGGTGTCCCAGCGCCGACCACCCATGGCAATAATCTCAGCATAGAACTGATCGACCAGCGCAGTTACCGGTAAACGCGCACCCAGTGAATTAGCCTCAGCCAGACAAATACCCAGGTCTTTGCGCATCCATTCGACTGCAAAACCAAAATCAAATTCATCCTGAACCATGGTAACACCTCGATTGTCCATCTGCCAAGACTGTGCGGCACCCTTAGAGATCACATCCAGAACAAGTTTTTCGTCAAGACCGGCTTTGCTGGCGAAATTCAATGCCTCTGACAACCCCTGAAGCAGACCGGCGATGGAAATCTGATTAACCATTTTGGTCAACTGTCCGGAACCAACCGCACCCATCCGCGTAACGGCTCGCCCATAACTCGACATCAACGGTGCAACCCGCTCGAATGCTTTGGCATCCCCTCCCGCCATAATGGTCAGTACACCGTTTTCGGCACCGGCCTGTCCACCTGAAACCGGCGCATCAATGAAATGAATGCCGGATTCAAGAGCGATGTCATGGAGTTTTCGCGCCACGCTGGCGGATGCAGTGGTGTGGTCAACAAACACGGACCCCGCTTTCATGGTGGCAAAGGCGCCATTTTCGCCGCAGCAGACTTCCTCAATATCAGAATCATTGCCAACACAGGCAAATACCACCTCGGCGTTATCCGCCGCTGCAGCCGGCGTTGGTGCACGATCTCCAGCATACTCTTCAACCCATGCGGCGGCTTTTGAAGATGTACGATTGTAAACACAGACCGGGTAGTCATTTTTTGTGAGATGGCCGGCCATGGGATAACCCATAACTCCGAGTCCCAAGTAAGCCGTGCGAATGGTTTTTTGATTTCTGGTTGCAGTCACAACAATATCTCCGTAAAATCAGATGATAATTACTCAAAAGTAGTTTGTTCAATTGAAAATTATAAAGTTAGATCATGCCCGGCGGTTGCAGTGATTGTAGCCCAGATGACAAAACGAACGGCAATTCACTAGGCAATACAAACGAGACACATATAATATAACCATAGGTAAAGAAGGATTTCAGACCGCAGCTCATCCAAAGTCATAACACACCGACCTTGTGAAAAGGGCTGCCTATGAGAGTGATCAATGGCTCTAGATGAGAAAGAACAGATGTTACATACACCAATTATCGGGCAGGTGAACATACGCCATGCAAGCGATACAGACGCATATACGATCGCCACATTCACGCGACGTATTGCGCTTGAAACAGAAAAAACGAACCTTGATCCCGGGATTGTATTGAGTGGCGTCAAAAACGCACTCATGGACACCAAACATGGTTTTTACGCGGTTGCCGAATACAATCAGAAAATCATCGGCTGCCTGATGGTCACCTATGAGTGGAGTGACTGGCGAAACGGAGTACAATGGTGGCTACAAAGCGTCTATGTTGACTCTGGATTTCGTAGAATCGGTGTGTTTAGAAAACTATTCAATTTCGTTCGAGAGTTGGCAGCCCAAGAAGCGGATGTCTGTGGAATTAGACTGTATGTTGATCAGTCGAATACCAAAGCTATCTCAACCTACCACTCACTCGGCTTGAAGTCCACCAATTACCTTATGTTTGAGATGCCCTTAATTGATGAACCCATTGACCCGTTGTTGAGTGCGGGCCATTTGAATTTACCCTCAGGAGAAATTTAATGTTAGGCAAAGAAGTGGTCGTGTTAGATGGAGTACGGACTGGAATCGGTGATTATGGTGGCGCACTCAAATCGAAATCTGCTTGTGAACTCGGTGCAATCGCGGTTCGAGGTGTATTAGACAGAACTGACATTGATCCGGCCCGCGTTGGTCATTGTGTCATCGGTAATGTCCTGCACTCAGATAAGCGCGACATGTACATATCAAGGTACGCCGCGCTTGAGGGAGGGCTACCCATTGAGACGCCGGCACTGACCGTTAATCGTCTGTGTGGCAGTGGGTTACAGGCCATTGTCAGCGCCGCCCAGGTGGTGCAACTCGGTAATGCCGAAGTAGTTGTGGCGGGCGGAGCGGAATCTATGAGCCGCGCACCCTATTGGGCGACTGGTATGCGCTGGGGGCAACGTATGGGAAATGCTGAATTCGTTGACATCATGGTGGGAGCTTTGAGTGATCCGTTTAGTGACTGCCACATGGGTATCACGGCCGAGAATGTCGCGGAAAAATGGAACATTTCCAGAGAACAACAGGATGAACTGGCTGTTGAAAGTCACCGGCGCGCTGCGCTAGCTCATCAAGAAGGCCGTTTCGACTCACAGTTAATTCCCGTTGAAATTAAATCCCGCAAAGGTACGACCACTTTTAAAACCGACGAACACGTCCGTCCTGACTGCAATACCGAGTCCCTCGCCAACATGCGCACAGTCTTCAAAAAAGACGGCAGTGTTACCGCGGGCAACGCATCAGGGATTAACGATGCTGCAGCGGCCATTGTGATGATGGAGGCTAAAGCGGCAGAAAAATCGGGATTCGAACCCATTGCCAGATTGATAGACTATTCACATGCTGGCGTCGAACCCGAATATATGGGCATTGGTCCCGTGCCGGCGATACGAAAACTATTGGACCGAACTGGTCTGAGTTTAAACGATATTGACCTGATTGAGTTGAACGAGGCGTTTGCCGCACAGGCACTGGCGGTAATGAAAGACCTTGAACTACCATTCGATAGAACCAATCCCAATGGTAGTGGCATATCCTTAGGGCACCCAATTGGCGCCACAGGCTGCATCCTCACGGTTAAGGCTATCCATGAACTCAAGCGGACTAACGGTAAACATGCCATCGTCTCCATGTGCATCGGTGGCGGACAGGGCATTGCGGCCGCCTTTGAACTTCTCTAACTGTCTGTTGTCTAATTTTTCTAGTATGCACCAACAAAGTGAACGGTAAAGCCATGAAAAGAACCATTTTGATTAAACAGAAATCAGACATTTTACCGAGTGAAATTACACCCGAAAGTGTTTACCTGAACCGTCGTAAATTTATGAAAAAGACTGCCGCTTTGGCAATCGGTGGTTCTATCCCACTCCTGTCTTTAGCTGACAAAGATGCATTGGCGATGGGTAAAAAATTTGAAAATTTGATTCAATCACCCTACTCTACCGATGAGGAAGCCACCTCATACGACGATGTTACGACCTATAACAACTTTTACGAATTTGGCACTGATAAGCGAAGTCCGGCGAAAGAAGCACACCGACTCACCACCCGACCATGGAGTCTGTCCGTTTCTGGAGAGTGTGAAGCTCCAAAGGATTGGGATATTGAAGACATTCTCAAGCAGTTTCCGGCTGAGGAGCGGATCTACCGACACCGCTGTGTCGAAGCTTGGTCAATGATCGTGCCCTGGGTCGGCTTTTCTCTGGGAGATTTTCTTAAAGCTCATAAACCAACTTCCAAGGCGAAGTACATTGAAATGGAAACTTTGGTCCGACCGACAGAGATGATCGGGCAAAAGCCAGGACTGTTTGGATCGGTACTGAACTGGCCCTATCGCGAGGGGCTCCGAATTGATGAAGCCATGCACCCTCTGGCCATGTTCGCGACGGGTTTGTATGGTGAGCACATGCCCAATCAAAATGGAGCACCGATTCGACTGATCGTGCCTTGGAAATACGGATTCAAAGGAGTCAAATCCATCGTTTCCGTGAAATTCACCGAGCAACAGCCGCTCAATACCTGGCAGGAACAGGCACCACATGAGTATGGCTTTTACGCCAATGTCAATCCGGAAGTTGACCATCCGCGCTGGAGCCAAGCTTCCGAGAGACGCGTGGGCACCCTGTTTGGACGCATTCCCACACAAATGTTTAACGGCTATGCCGAGCAGGTGGCGAGTTTGTACAGCGGGATGGATCTACGCGCCAATTTCTGATCCGCCGAACCGGCCATACAATCCATCGCGAACCCAGAGAGGCTGGTGCGCGGTTTTTGATTTTTTGTGATGATGGCACCTTCTAAACTGATCTCCACTTGGATTAAAAGATCTAAGCCTCTTGTTTTCGTTCTCTGTGGCATTCCGGCCGTACTGCTGGTTTTTAATTTTGTGACGGGAAACATCAGCGCCGACCCCATTGAAGATCTGACCCGCGTCACCGGCGATTGGGGATTGCGACTGTTACTGCTAACTTTGGCGATCACCCCATTACGCACCATTACCGGCATCAATCAATTGATTTTGTTACGCAGAATGTTGGGGGTTTATGCATTCTTTTATATTGTTCTGCATTTTTTGACATGGCTGGTCATTGACAACTTTTTCGACTTCCAGCGCATCATTGAAGACATCATAGAGCGATACTACATTCTGTTTGGTTCGCTGGCATTTGTGATGATGATTCCCCTTGCGGTGACGTCAACCCGGCGCATGGTTCGATTAATGGGTGCCAAGCGCTGGACCAGATTGCACAAACTGATTTATCCGCTATCCATTCTCGCTATCGTTCATTTTTATCTCCAGGTTAAGGCCGACATCACCGAACCGGTCATCTATGGCGTAATTCTAGCTGTACTACTTGGCTACCGTGTTTGGCAGAAGAGTCAACAAAGAACTTCGACTAAATCCATCTGATTGAAAAGCCGGTAACGTAGTCTGCGCGATTAAAATCTACCACCACACGCTCAACTCCATCAGTAACTGAATCAAAGCCAGCGGCAGAACCGCCAAAGGACGCGAGATGTGGATTTGGCATGGAATACTACCTCAGGCTGTTGTACTGACCCGTTGACCATCTGCAGCTTCGCATTTTAGAAATAGTAATGAGTTTGTTTTGCGCTTGGATGACGTTGATACTCCATCGGTATTTATTAGCATTTCAACACTGCAATTCATTTGCAACATAATCAAGAACAATGGCATCCAACAATATTCATCCTACTGAAGCAGTTCACCCAGACGAACAGCAACGCGACGTCTGGAAAACACTCCGAACTTTTGTTGAGTATTTATGGGAATTTCGACTGCGAATTTGCATCGCCTTTGTCTTTCTGATTCTCGCGAAAGTCGCCAATGTATTTGTTCCGATCGTACTGAAAGAGATTGTTGACTGGTTCGATAATCCAACTGGCGCCGACAAGATTCTTGTCATCCCCGTGTTCTTGGTGATCGCATACGGTGTATTGCGACTTTGCAGAACGCTGTTCGAAGAGTTCCGTAATGCGCTTTTTTCACGCGCTTCACAAAGAGCTGTGCGCAATGTGGCGCTCAAGGTGTTCCGCCATCTCCATCAACTGTCCCATTCGTTTCACCAAGACCGGGAAACCGGCGGTGTGTCTAGAGATATCGAGCGTGGCACCCGCGGAATCAACAACCTACTTTGGTACGTAGTCTTCAGTATTCTACCCACCATTTTTGAAATTTCGCTGATTTGTGTCATCATTGCGATCAACTTCGAGCTGAAATTTGTCATTGTCACGCTCATTACTGTTATTTCGTATGGCGTGTTCACCTATTACGTTACGGTCTGGCGCACTAGATTCAGAGTCCGAATGAACGCTGCAGAGTCACGCGCCAACACTGCCAGCGTCGATGCACTGTTGAATTACGAAACAGTCAAATACTTTGGTAATGAGGAACATGAAACCAATCGTTTCGATTTCCACATGCGGGAGTGGGAAAAACAATCAGTCATTAGTGAACAGACGCTGGCTCTGCTGAATATTGGACAGGGAGTAATCATTACAGTTGGGGTCATCATACTGCTTTACTTTGCCGCTGAAGGTATCGTTGCCGGAAATTTAACGGTTGGTGATTTTGTCATGTTGAATGCTTTTCTGCTACAGATCTATCTGCCTTTGAATTTCCTGGGCACCGTCTTCCGGGAAATCAGCCACGCATTAACGGACATGAATCGCATGTTCAGCCTTCTTGATGTTGATGACATTATTCCGGAGAAACAAAACGCATCTTCACTTGCAGTCTCCGGCGCCCGAATTCAATTCAAAAACGTCAGTTTCGGTTATTCGAGAGAACGAACAATATTGCGCAACGTCAGTTTCGAGGTTCCGCCCGGTCAAACCATCGCCGTTGTTGGTAAGAGTGGTTCCGGAAAATCAACCTTGGTGCGTCTTCTCTTTCGATTCTACGACGTCTCCGATGGCAGCATCCTGATTGATGGGCAGAATATTCAAGACGTTACTCTGGATTCTCTACATGCTGCCATTGGCGTCGTTCCACAAGATACGGTACTATTCAACGACACCATCGAATACAACATTTGTTATGGCCGCCCAGGTTGTTCTGATAAAGAATTCAAGACTGCGGTCGAACAGGCGCACCTTTCTGAGTTCATTGAATCGCTACCTAAAAAGTATGATACGGTCGTGGGTGAACGCGGTCTCAAACTGTCAGGTGGAGAAAAGCAGCGCGTATCTATCGCACGCACCATTCTGAAAGATCCACCTATTCTGATTCTTGATGAAGCAACTTCGTCCCTTGATTCAAAATCCGAACAGTACATCCAAAATGCGCTGGATCAAGTGGCTGAAAACCGCACCACGCTCATCATTGCCCATCGGCTATCAACTATCGCCGATGCGGACCGGATCATCGTCCTCGACAACGGAGAAATTCTAGAAGAAGGTACACATGCTGAACTCATCAAAATGAACAGCGTATATGCAGAGATGTGGTGGCTACAGCAGGTTGAAGAAACAGAAGCAAAACTTGCCGAAATGGCACTGACTCCAAGGGAAGACACATCATGAGCATTTCGGCGCTGATTCTGGACTTAGATGGCGTCCTGATTGACACCGAAACAGTCGGTCGCCATGCTTGGCATCGCGCTGCAGACGAAATGGGTTTTGCATTTCCAGAAGATCTCTATGCAAGACTCGTTGGTCGGCCGGTAGAAAACTGCCGTGAAATAATCGCAACGGTGTTTCCGTTAGATATGAACTTTGAGCAATACGTGGAACGGTCCAATTTCATCTATCACGATGAAATGCAACGCAATGGCATTGCAGTGATGGATGGGGTTGCAGAACTACTGAACTGGATTGAACGCACAAACCTTGATGCTGCCATTGCGACCTCATCCAGTCGAGAAACAGCTGAGTGGAAAATTGAAAAAGCCGGGCTCGCCGGTAAAATCGAAACTCTGGTAACCCGTGATGATGTCCAACGAGGGAAACCGGCACCCGACCCATTCATTCTCAGTGCTCGACTGTTGCGTCATCCGGCAGAGCAATGCGTCGTCATTGAAGATTCGGAATCTGGTGTTACCAGTGCCTATCACGCGGGCACCATTCCCATCATGGTGCCCAGCACAATACCCGCCTCCGATACTGCCAGGTCGCTATCCTACTCAGTTGTAGATTCTTTACCGAATGCTCTATCAATCATTGAAAATCTTCATGCAAATCAGAAATCTGATTAACCTGCTTAATGAATGAAGTTGCTCAATTGCATTGAATCTGCCCCAAACTGAGTTAAATCTAATATTTCAACATTGCCCCATCATTTTCGTAGAGTCGAAATTGACTGACCTCGAAAAATATTCTGACTATGCCACGTCAAGAACTCACCTGCCGGTCGGTCTTCATGAGAAAACCGGTGACAATCCAATCTCTTCCCATCATATTTTGCTAACCAGCGATCATTTCCAATGCCAGTAACTTGATCATCAGAAACCACTTCAAAACCATCAAACTTGATGGTAAAAGCGCCAAAATCAAATAAACGATGATGCACAGAGCAAAGTGCCAAACCATTGTTGATCGTATCGGGTCCCTCACGACAGTGCCACCGGATGTGAGCGGCATCCAAAGCCGGATAGATGCCAGAATATTCAATGCCCATTTCACAAACTGCACAACGATGCTGCCAAACCTTCAAAACCTCACGTCTGAATTTTGGGTCTCTAGGGTGAGAATTCTCAATTAATTTCACGAGAACTTTATTGTAATTTGATTCTGGGAGGCCGATAGCGGTGAGAATTGCATCATGAAGAGTTGAAGGGAAATGCTTGACAAGCAATGTGCCAATACACTCAGCGACAAAATCCCTGTCTCTTGAAAGGAGATCAAATATGGGTTTTGTAAATCCCCCTTGAATTTTTCTTTCTCTCAAATTAGCATGTGAAGGTAATTCACTACGGGAGATGGCTCCGACACTTGGGTCGAACAACTCCCAAATTGCATCTTTTCCATCTTTGGGTAACCGACTAAACGGCTCTTCGGGACGCAACCCACTAGGGCGTTGAGGAGCAAATTTTTCTAATAACCCCTTCAATTCAGGGCAAACAATTTCACTATATTCAGTTAATCTCGGCTCACCGCGCAAAAATCTAGCCAATGCCCAAAGCACCAAAAGTGGCTTGTGCGGCGCTACCTCATCACCCTTACGCCATACTCTCAGATGTAAGATAACCTGAAGAAACTGATCCTTGGTCATTTCAAAGATGGCGTTGATATGTCTGAAAAATGGTCATCCTACGCTCTCTGCATTTAGGTTGGCGGGGATGCGTTCTTTGTGATTCATTCCGTGTCTTTTATTGAGGATGCATATGGCCGCTCTGATTTTTATGAAAGGGGAAATCAGTGAATTAAAACAAAAAATTGGAATTGAACTTACGATTGTATAATCATTTGCCTGTAAATACATTCCAAAGCATTTAATTATTAGCAATGACAAAATCGTGGCGTTTTCCAAGTACGGATGGTGGAGTAGAACATGGAGGCAATGATGCTGGTCTGAATACATTTGCCGATGATGCAGTTTGCAAAACTGTACGGGAAATACTCCAAAATTCATTAGACCATAAAGACCCAGGGTTCGAAAAAGTTATCGTTGAATTTAAACTGTCTGAATTACCAGGTTCTTGCTTCGATAGTGACGCGTTGATCAGTCACTTTGAATCCTGCGTGGATGAGATGAAAAAGCGTCAACAAGATGAAGCCAAAGAATCATTCGCGCGAGCGCTTGAATTGCTAAAAAAACCTACTTTGTCCTGTCTTTCAATAACCGATAGAAATACAACAGGACTCATAGATTATCACTGGGATCATCTCATTTTTGTCGAAGGCGCTGGAAAAGTGGGGGGGGGGGGCAAGCAGGTAGCTTCGGATTCGGTAAATTTGCACCATTTAATCTCTCTGGAATATCAACTGTCTTATACTCCACGCGTTATTTAGGTGAAAATGGCCGGATAGCCCGAATGGCGGGGAAGTCCCGCCTAGTCACCCACAACGACCCTCTCAACTCAGCAAACCGGCTTCAAAACACTGGCTTCTATGCAGCGCATAGTTCTGAGGAGAAAAATCTTCCTATTGAAGGAAAATCAATTCCAGAAGAACTTCAGCTACATCACACAGGCACCCGTGTATCAATTATTGGATTCGACACAAATGCATATCCGAAATGGAAAGATGAGATCATTGCATCCGCTGCTAAGCATTTTTTCTACGCAATTCACCACCAAAAACTCAATGTCATAGTCTCCTCTTCTACAAGTTCAGAAGAAATAAACAATCAAACCCTCGAATCAGCACTCAACAAGTGTGGTGCTGATGACCCTACTCATTGGTATTACCGATGCATCAGAGATGAAACACCCGAAGTAACTAGGTCAAGCGGTCAATTTAATGATATGGGCAAAATGCGCGTGTGGATAAATACGCATGACGATGCCCCTAAACGGTTGGCACATATCAATCGACGAGGTATGTTTATCACTGATCGGCGCCAGTTCGGTGAAAATCCATTCTGCCCGTATGGTTCTGCCGGATGGGCCCCATGGTGTGCAGTTTCGATGGCCGATAGTGATGAAACTGATTCATTTATCAGGGCATTGGAACCACCGGCACACGATGCTGTTGAAGTCAAGCGTCTGAAAAATTACATTTCAAAGGAAGAGACAACCTCAGAACTTAGATTCCAGCGAGCTGAAATCTCTACGTTGATTAAAAATAAGATCAATGATCACAATCAGTCAAAAAGCAGGAATATTGAGGAACTTGCTGATTTGTTCCCAGATATCTCTGATTTGAAATCTGGGACAACTGCAAACCTCAAATGGCGGAAAAAACCTGAACGTGTTGCTGTAAATCAATTCCATAGAGCGAACACCGGTACAACTGGAGATGAAACAGTTGTTGAAGTAAACCCCGAACCCGGCGGTGGTAATGCAAATGGCACTCGCCGCCCGAAAAACAATGGAACAAAAGATCCAGCGGGTGAGGAAGTATCTGTTTTGAAAGCATCTCGAGTGATGCGCATCTCATCGGATACGATAGTATTGTCACTTCATTTAACTGAAGAAGCCATCAAGAAAGAAATGTATTTCGCTTTACTCTCGGCTGGTGAACAGTATGTTGACCCTACAGAATACCTGCCGATTTCCTCTGCCTCATCAAAATCACTAGTAAATTGCGAGGTTTCAGACAACGTAATTAAGATTCATGACATAGTGAGTGACACTATCCTTATCAATGTTACTTTGAAAGGTGAAATTCCCTATACAGGCTACTCAATAAAAGAAATTACCCTAAAAAACAAATGAAATTTAGAAGTTTGTTGACATTATTAGAAAAATATTGAAACATGGCAAGATACAGCAAACACACACCGCACCCACTTTTAACCGGCAACCCTATTGACTATGAACCGGGTTGTTCGTTTACGACAAATGCACTATCGATACAAAGGACAGCTAGCGGAAAAATTGCCATTGCTCTCGAGCATATCGTCAGTTGTTCTAGCATCTTCAAACTGATAAAGGATGGATGCGCAGAGTTTTGTGTTTTGACGGAATGTAAGGATACGAAAATGCGGGAAAAATTCAAATCTAAAGATCTCCAACGTCATCCTATTGCTCTGGACGCCGCGTTTTATACAGGCGTCACTTATATCAAATCTTACATTACTTTAATCAAATCAATCCAAAAATTCTATTCACATAATTGGCACAACGATGTCCGACGCCTGTTGCCGAGCAAAGGAATTGATTTACCACCGGCAGCCATTTTGGGAAAAGCGGCAGATATAGAATTCGATGCAGGTAATTTAAATACCACGGAAAGTTATCTTGAGATAGCACCTTCTCATTTTGTTGAAAAAGGAATGTGGCAATTGAACCTTGACGGAGAACGTATCGTGATTCAGATTTGCTCTGCAGATTTGAATGCAATCAATCAAATACGGAAAAATGAGGAACATAGCGCTTCAATATGGGCCAGTATGTTTCAGAGGGCTGTTGAAGAAGGCATTCGAAAACACCGTGATATAGATCATTCGTATAAACGATGGGCAAAAAACTTACAGAGACAACTTCATGATGAAAAATTACCAACAGATGATCCTGACGAGTTAGATTTACGTGCATTGGAATACGCACAAAAACTGATGCAAAATCCACTAAATAAGATTACGAATTTAGTGCTTCAAGTTCAAGATGACTGAATTACTCTCGCTCAATAAAGGCAAGTACATGAAGCAAGAGCATTCCTATCCAAGATTAATGAGATTAACCAATCAAGCAATGGATGCTTTAGCTGAGCTCGCTAAGAATAAACCCGCAAAATGGTTAGATCCAGTCACAGATTTTGAATTGGAATTGAAAGATTTGGAATTGCAAGAATATGCAGAACAAACCACTTATGAAATAGTTGATGAGCTAATCATTCCTGATGCGAGCAAATTATCCGATCGAGAAAAACACTTGT
The DNA here is from genome assembly GCA_965116205.1 of Arenicellales bacterium. Lineage (GTDB taxonomy): Bacteria > Pseudomonadota > Gammaproteobacteria > Arenicellales > JAJDZL01 > JAJDZL01. The sequence goes on from OZ220493.1 coordinate 3,075,699, forward strand.
CAGATACCCAAGCTTGGGAATTTGGGAAAACTTTTGAGAATTTTCCAACTTTTATTATTGCAGACCCCAATCTACTTGCTTGGTTGAGTCATTTTCCACTACGGCAATATGGATTAGACCGGTGGCCAAATCAACGGAATGCTGATTTGCACAATTATGTAATGAAGCATTATTTGCCAAGTGAATCAAACAAACTTGCACAATCAAGCGTTGCTGGCCGCCTCTTGTGGATTGTACACACAGCGAAAAAGGCTGCTAAAAATTCTGGTGGTGCGTTTACAGCAAAAGAGGCATTTGATCATTTTGTTGATAATCCTGAACATTATCATACTTGCTGTGACTACTTCGTTTTACGCTCTGGGAATGTCCTGGCTGAGTTCGTTCGAGCACTAAAGAATGAAGCACGCGGAATAAGTCGAAAAGGAGTAAGAAAACTGGCCAACGCTTTGGATGGTGAAGCGGGTGCTCGACTATTGGATGCTCTTAATCAAGATGATCTCCGCCAACTGACGCAGGCCTCAGTCGAACGAGTTATGAGCGAACCCAGTAATGTAAACGATCGTACCAGAGTTAGAAATCAAAAAATACTTTCGGTTCTTAGTCTTGGAGCCGGTGTCCAATCAACCGTCATGGCACTTATGGCAAATGAAGGCTATGACGGCATACCGAAACCAGATTTTGCGATTTTCGCCGACACAGGGTGGGAACCAAAATCAATCTACGAACATCTTGACTGGCTGAAAACTCAATTAGATTATGAAGTTGTACACGTGACTGCGGGTAATATCAAGGAAAACACCTTAAATGGCACTAATCCTCATAACCGTCAATATATTGATATGCCTGTGTGGGTAATAAATGAAGATAGAGGTAAGTCTGTTGGAAAACGAACATGCACCAATGAATACAAGGTGAAACCGATTAGAAACGAACTTCGGAATCGTTTAGGATTGAAGTCTCGCGAAGTTTGCCCGAAAGATATACAAGTTCATATGTGGTTGGGAATTAGTGTTGACGAAGCCAGTCGAGAAAAACCCAGCAAAGAAAATTGGATTACAAATAAATACCCCTTGATTGATAGAGGTTACTCACGGGCACAACTATACAGATGGTTCAAAGAACGTTACCCTGATAGAGCACTTCCAAGAAGTGCATGTATTGGCTGCCCCTACCATTCAGACAGCATGTGGAAAGAAATGAAGGAGAACGACCCAACATCATTTGCTGATGCAGTTGCTGTCGATTGGGCGATTAGAAATTCACCCCAAGCACGAGGCGCATTGAAGGGGCAAGCATTCTTACATAAATCTCGAAAACCACTCAACGAAGTTCAGTTTGCACCAAATTTGCCATCTGAAACACAACACATGGAACAGGAGTGCGAAGGGCTTTGTGGAATTTAATCACTCTGAGGTTGACTTAATATGAAGATTCATGAATTTGTGACTTTGATGAAAAATGGTTCTTTGCGTTTGCCAGATTTTCAACGCACATATGTTTGGCGAAAACAAAAATCTCTAGACCTCATGGACTCTTTATACCGAGAATATCCTATTGGAAGCGTGACAATTTGGCATGACAAAAACAAACAGCTTGTTGTTGATGGCCAACAGAGATTGAGTAGTATTTTTTCGTGCTTCACAGATTCAGTACCCGAAATTCATAAACATTCGAAAAGAAAACCACCGACCGGAGTTTACTTTGATCTTGAATCAGAGAGTTTTCAATTTCAACCGGGAGGCAAAAGAAAATTAAACCTGATGTGGGTCAAAATCTCTGACCTCCTTAATGACCCGCACAGTAGCGCAGCAAAAGCATGGCGGAGTCAAATTAAAGACGGTGAAAACTACCGCCTTGAAGATCAGGATGAGTACGAGAATTGCATTGCAGGAATTAAAAAAATCAGAGATATAGACCTTCCCGTAATTCAAGTAGATAGTAACCAAACAGTGAAAGACGTAGTCGAGATGTTTCAGAGAATGAATACACAGGGTACAACGGTCAAGCGCTGGGAAATTGAAATGGCAAGAATGTCAATCGAATGGGAAGATTCCAAGAACGAAATAATATCCGAGTCAAGAACATATGAAAACACCATTGTAAGTAAGCGGATGAATGAAGAAGCTATTATTCGTACCATGACAGCTTTGCATTCGGGAAAATATTCAGGAGATGGCTTGAAACAAGTGTGTAAAAAAGATCTGATACAAGCTTTTCAAGACACACAAAGAGCACACTCCGTAATGACGCAGACACTTAAGAAACGTTTAGGTATAAAAGATGAAAAAGCAGTGCCTACTCTTGCGACTTTTCCTGCAATATCAACATATTTGAAGTACAAAAATATGAGATTTCCAACATCAGTGGACGAATCTAAAGCGCTGGCTTATTTCATACTTTCCTGTCGCGGTATATTCCATGGTTCAACTGACAACCAAATTGACATGGATGTTAAAGCAGCAGCGGCTGAAGAAAATCCATGGGATACTATTTTCAATAATGCTAAGCACAAGATCGGGAGATTAGAAATTGATAAGGCACAATTTGAATTCTCCATGAATGGAACATCAAGGAGATTTTCATTAGTACATATACTGCAAATGGATGAAAATGTTTGCGATTGGCATACCGGTCTTCCCGTGAGAGATTACCGATCTGGAGAATTGGAAAAACACCACATATTTCCAAAAACACATCTTCAAAGTATGGGAATCGACAACAACAAAATAAACACCATCGCTAATATGGCTTTTTTAACCAAGAATACGAATTCAACGATATCAGATACTCCACCTGAGAAATATTTGCCTCAAATTGATGATAGCGATGGTGGCAAAACTCTTTCTGCTCACTGCATTCCAAGGGATCGAGAACTGTGGAAATTCAGTAATTTTGACGACTTCTTAGAAAAACGCCGTGAACTAATGGCGTCGGCTTTGAACGAATTGTTAAGACAGCTTATGGGAGAAATGTAGTGTGTGAAATATATGCTGACTTTTGACTATGTGAACTAGACACCCAATTTTTCCGACAAGTCAATGCAATTGGATGCCAAATTTATCGCATTTCTCTCTGGTTCTTTTCCACGGCGTTCCTGGAAGTTGAACAATTAATCTCGAAAAAATCAATGAAAAATCGTTTTTCAAACTTTCATTGGTGTAGTCAATCGCTTGTTTAATAGGGAGTATCGATTGAATATCTTCCAAAGTTCTGCCTCCAACCAATTTAGCAAACATTCTGCTTTCTGCCTCCGCCCGACTGATACTATTGTGATCGCACTGTCGAAGATTGAACAAAAAACCTTCTAGCAGGCGGTCCAAATCAAGGTTTTCAAATGCAGTCAATCCATAAGCCACATCAAATAAATCTCGCCCCTTGTTGCGTTGTAGTAATGCACGAAGTTTCGAAGACAGCATTTCTTCTGGAGAGTAGGTGGGTACGACTGCAACCCCGGAAAACCAAGAGTTGGTAACTTCGAATCGCATCCCGACCGGCGGGTCATAGGGTACAACTTCCGAAGTGTTGATCTCAACTTTCAATTTCATTACTGGATTAATTGCATCATCAATCGGTATTCTGAATCGCAATTTGGATGCGATTGAACTCGGGCTAAAACTTGCTTTCCCTAGCCAAGGCTCAAGTGCAGCTCGAATGTGATCTAGAGAAGGACCAATCGGACCAAGTTCAGTTCGAACTAGATCTATGTCTTCTGAATATCGAACAGAATTAGGAAAATGCAATTTATTAAGAGCAGTTCCGCCGCGCATGCGTAACTCTTTACACAGAAAAGGATCATTGAACATTTCGATCATCGCTCTCGAAATGATTAAATCAAGTTCAACTTGCTTTGGATTATTCCAAGGTGCAAACGCTCCCCATTCGGCAATGTATTTTTCTTCAATCAATTAGAATTCCGGATAGACATCCGGGTCAAGTTCACGGCGAACGATAACCTTCCATTTTCTGTTTCGTTCGATTGGTTGAGGAGCAAATTCCTTACAGCGCGCCAAATACGGGTCAAGTTCAACCCAACTGTTTTCTTGCTGACCTAAGAAACATTGCAACGAGTCAGCCAAGGTTTCAAAATTAAACCAGTCTAGCATATATCCCAAGCGTTGCACAATGGATCGCTCAAATGCCGGAGCTAAGACTGCTAACTTCTCTGGACCCAGTACTTCGCCAAGCTCGGCTAAAACAGTAGCCATGCTGTCAACCATGCCAATTGAACGTGGATATCGGAGTATTTCAAATGCAGTAAGTTCTGGTGATGATATTTTGACGCGCCTGCCATTTTTCATCACCCGATCCTCCAAACCATGTTCTATTGCTTCAAAATTCTTTCTCTTATAGAAAACAATGTAGTTTCCTCCGGCAACTACTGAACGTAGCACTTTATTCGTCATCACTTGGTATTGCATCACACCTTGGTGTGCTGCGCCATGATATTCAGCCGCTTTACGCAACGCTACGTAGTATAGACAATTTTCATAACGCATTAAATCGTCAATGTACATTTCCGGCATGGGTGCCTCATAACCGAGAAACTCTGGCGGAACGATTACATAGAAACCTGATCTTAGTTTAATTAAGTATTGTTTTTTTTGGAGTCGCTCAGCAGCGGCTAAGAATGATTCTCTGCCCATCCCTAGTGACCGCATTGCCTCATCAATTGTAAATGTCAACTGCTCTTCCGATAGTAACTTGACTGTCCAGTCGGAAAGTGACAATCTTTTCTTTTTATTCATTATTATAATACCGCTATTATTGTAGATATTAGTAAATTATACAATAAAATGATCTAAACAAAATAGAGTATATTCAATTTGAGGAAACTCTCTCTCATTATGACCTCAAAGCAATTTTCTCTTTAGGTTTGCGTAAGTTCAGTACGAACGACTATACGCCATTCTTTGTTCAATTCTAGAGGCTGGCGTTGAATACCAGATTCATCTAATTTGGTAGTATTCAGTTCTTTCCAACTAACTGATTTCGAACCATATAACCTTCCCCTCATCATTTTTACACAGTCTGCATAACCAAGCCAATCGAGCAAATATCCTACACGCTGTACACTTGGTGCCGAAAAATGTCCGGATAAATCAGCCAATTTTTTAGCATTCAATTTTGGTCCAAGTTTATTGAGAATTGAGACAACATGATCAATTCCGTCAATCGCTCGGAGATAACTCAACAGTTCCAAAACAGTTAATTCGGGAGACGAAATTCTCAGGGAACGCGCATAGGTTTGATTGACTTCCACCCCCTCTTCAATCACGTTAATGTTCTTTCTATAAAAAAATACAATGCGACTCTGTCCTGATTCAATGACCGGCATGCGTTTATCAGTCATCACTTGAAAATCATTGGACTCCGGGACACTCACACCATGTATGTTGGCGGCCTGTCGCAACGCAACATAATAAGGGTGCCCTTCAAATTGCATCAATTCATCTATGTATAGGTCTGGTGGCGGCGCACCGAGTTTCAACCACCTAGGAGAGACGATCACGTAAAACCCACGTCTAGGGCAAATCAGGCGATTCTTATGTTGTAGTTTTTCCGCCGCATCATGAAACGCCCCTCGACTTACATCAAGCGCCTGCATTCCCTGTTCAGTAGTAAAAGTCATTCTGCCAAATGAAAGCTGCTCCCATGTCCAAGGATAAAGTCTCAATCTTTTTTCTTTATTCATGTCTATATTACCGCTATAAATGTCGAATATTAGAAATAATATCACACTATTTTTCAAATTGTCAAACTGAAGGAAGGTGAGCAGGCAACTTAGTTGTTAATCGGCAATCGAGCGTTCAATCAGTCATGTAGTTCGACTACCAAAGGAAAGGTGAAAAAGGGAATGTTTGATTTTGCAAATGTATTGACATTATTCACGATCAAACATGCGATTCACTGTCATTAACGAGGTGCCTGACTCAGTCAGGCTCATGCTCTAGGAGGGAAATATCAAACGTTCAAATCAGATCCTCCTGATCGGGTTAACGTATGATTCAACAGCTGATTGGAAATCTACAACACTGCTTGATGCGGTCGGTTGAAGGAGTAATTCTCGTTCATGCAACAGGGGCAATGAGTAAAGGTCAACAATTAACAGTACGAACAGTTGGTGACTAGAATCACTGAAACCACCATCCGAATCGAATGGAGCCAACTACTATTCCAGCCAGGATTTGGCATTACGGAACATCTGCATCCATGCGCTGTCGTCACTCTTGGTTTCGGGTATCCACGAGTACTGAACCCTACGAAACACCCTCTCCGGATGAGGCATCATCGCAGTGATGCGGCCATCATTGTTGGTAATGCCAGCCACAGCATAGTCTGAACCGTTAGGATTGTATGGATAAGCTTGGGTCACCTGCTTATGGTTATCAACATAGCGTAAGCATATATTCTTACCGTTGCCCAATTTGGTATGGGTGGAATCATTGTCGAACCGTGCTCGCCCCTCACCATGTGCAATCACCACCGGTAGTACATAACCTTGCATACCTTGGGTTAGTATGGATTGAGAGGTGGCAATTTCAGTCTGAACGAGGCGCGCCTCAAATTGTTCGGATTCATTGCGGACAAACTGTGGCCAGTGTTCTGCCCCAGGAATAATGTCCTTGAGTTCTGCCATCACCTGACACCCATTACAGACGCCCAAGGCAAATTTTGTTAAATCACTGAAATATTCTGCGAACATATCTCGCAGTTGATTGTTCTGTAAGATCAGGTGAGCCCAACCTCGCCCCGCACCAAAAGTATCACCAAATGAAAAACCACCACATAGGACGATTCCTGAGTAATCAGACAGTTTTTTTACACCGGCGGTGAGATCACTCATGACCACATCAACTGAATCGAAACCAGCCTGATCAAATGCCGCCGCCATTTCTACATGACCATTAACGCCCTGCTCTCTCAAAATGGCCAGCTTAGGACGCATCGTTTCCTTAATCAACGAATCAGTCGATTGAGTAGTGACTGCCGTCGGAACCTGGCCCATGCCTGTTGACACTGAGTCAAAGCATAACCCCGGATCATCAACATCCAGTATCCGGTCATATTCCTGCTTCGCACTGTCTAGATTATCACGTTGCGCTCGCATTCGATAAGTGAGTTCTGACCAAATTCTGTGTAAGGTTGTACGTGTAGCTCTGAATACTAACTCACCCACTACAGTGAAACTAATTTCATCACCTTCCGTTATTGCACCAATTGATTGAACCAAAGGCGTCAAATCAAATTGTGCAAAGGTTTTAAGAACCTTATCTACGTGCCGGTTTTCAATCTGCAGAACTGCTCCTAGTTCTTCATTAAAGAAAAATCGGATGGGGTCGACATTGGCGTCGACCTGAATATCTAACCCCACGCGACCAGCAAATGACATTTCACACAACGTTCCCAAAAGTCCGCCATCCGAACGATCGTGGTATGCGAGTACCAAGTTAGAATCAATCAACTCGCCAATCGCATCGAAGAAGTTCCTGACCGCTTCAATATCGTCAACATCAGGTACGGGGCCGTCAATGTATTGATGTGTTTGATGCAGCACTGACATGCCCATCCGGTTTTTCCCATTGCCAAGATCAACAAAAAATAGAGTGGTATCGCAGTCTTTTCTCAGTTGTGGGGTTACAGATTTTCGCACGTCACGTAACGATGCAAATGCAGTTGCGACTAATGAGACTGGCGATTGCACCCGATAAGGCTTGCCATCGTTGGAAGTCCATTCAGTCATCATAGATAGTGAATCCTTGCCGACGGGAATCGAGATTCCCAAAGCGATGCAGAAATCAAGGGCCACACTCCGTACCGCTTCATACAACGCTTTACACTGCCCTTCAACTCCCGCAGCGGCCATCCAGTTGGCGCAAATCTTGACCTCGGTCAGTGAAGTGACGTCGGAGGATCTGAGATTGGTCAATGCTTCACCCACTGCCATTCTCGCACTGGCCGCTTCACAGACAACGGCAATCGGAGAACGTTCGCCTATGGCCATGGCTTCTCCCGCATAAGTCTGATATCCGGCGAGGGTAACGGCGGCGTCCGCAACGGGGACCTGCCAGGGACCGACCATCTGATCTCGATGTACCAAACCGGATACAGTGCGATCACCAATCGTAATTAAAAAAGACTTGTCTGCTACCGACGGAAACCGAAGTGTCTGTTCGACACAATCTGCAAAGCTTGCATATTGAGGACTTGATTGTGGATTGATTCGCAAGCCAGACGCATCCTTTCTAATTGCTTGTGGAATGCTACCCAGTAGAAAACTCAAGCTCATGTCAACAGGATTTAATGCACCGTCGGCACTTCGGAGTTGCAACCTGTGTTCCGCAACAACCTCACCAATTACCTGCCAGGGGCAATTTTCCCGCTCACAAATCTGTGAAAACCGACTGAGTTCAGGCTGACGAATAGCTAACACATAGCGTTCCTGCGCCTCGTTACACCAGATTTCCATTGCTGACATCCGCGCATCATCAACCGGAATTTTCGGTAACCATATCTCAGCACCACGACCTGCTCCATGCACGATCTCTGGCACTGCGTTAGACAGTCCACCCGCGCCGACATCATGAATCGACAGAATTGGGTTCAAATCGCCCAATTCACGGCAACGATCGATGGTTTCTTGACATCTTCTCTGCATTTCTGGATTACTCCGCTGCACTGAAGCGAAATCAATATTTTCATCAGAATCACCCTGTCCCAAACTGGAGGCCGCTCCGCCACCCAAACCAATCAACATAGCCGGGCCGCCAATGACGATCAGTAGATCTCCCTCATTCAACTCTCGTTTTTCGATGTGTTGTGGCTGAATGTTGCCGATTCCGCCGGCAAACATAATTGGTTTATGAAACCCATAGCGAACATTTGATTCGTTGCTTTCCATTTCAAACGTGCGGAAATATCCCCCAATGTTGGGTCTGCCAAATTCATTGTTGAACGATGCTGCGCCAATAGGGCCTTCTAACATAATCTGTAAAGGTGAGGCAATGCGTTCCGGTCGTTTTTCGAGGAACTCCCATGGCTGCGGGTAACCCGGTACTCTAAGGTGTGACACGGAGAATCCACATATGCCGGCTTTGGGTTTGCCGCCGATGCCAGTCGCACCTTCGTCGCGTATTTCTCCACCGGCGCCGGTTGCGGCCCCTGGAAAAGGTGAGATGGCAGTTGGGTGATTGTGGGTTTCAGCTTTAAATACGATATGAACCGGTTCTGCAGTTGTATAACGGTACTCACCATCAACACCGGTGGGAGCAAATAAACTGGAAGATTGACCCGCAATGACCGCGGCATTGTCATCATAAGCAACTAACGTACCCTGTGTGGACTGCTGATGAGTTTCTCGAATCATTGAGAACATCGACCGCGGATGTTCTACGCCATCGAACTCCCAGCTGGCATTGAATATCTTGTGGCGGCAATGCTCCGAGTTGACCTGTGAAAACATCATGAGTTCAGTTTCAGTTGGATTTCTACCTTCAGAAACATACCAGTCGTAAAGATATCCGACTTCTTCATCAGAAAGTGCCAGTCCCATACTGCGGTTAGCTTGAGTCAGCGCGTTGACCCCATCAGCGATGACATCAACATGGGTTGATTTTTGACAACCGACCGGTCGAAACATCCACTCAAGCTGTTGACTTTCGGTCAATACGGACTCGGTCATACGATCGTGCAGGAAAGACTCGAGCCAGCGTCGATTTGACGCGCTCAGCTCAAAGTCTCCATGAAAGCGCCAAACCACCCCGCGTTCGATTCTGACAATTGCATGAAAACTGCAACGATGGAGAATTTCCGTTGCTTTTGTACTCCAAGGGGAGGCTAGTCCAATCCGCGGAGTGATGAGAATGGTACCTTCGTCAATCAGAGTATTGACTGGAGACTCAATCGCGTTAGTCAAATCAAGAATTGAATTAACCTGCTGATGTGATTCAGCCTGTTCTCGAATTCCAATAAAATAGCAGAAACGGGCCTGCAGAAAATTCAGATCGAAGTCAGTCGCTTCGTTTATTTTGTCCTGTAGCTGCTGAGTTCTGAACTCTGAGAGTGCTCGCTCCCCTACAGCACTGTAAATCTGAGCACCACCAGGATCGTCTAGCATCATAGACCGAACATAACGCTAAATCAGGTGCTTATCAATTTGTTTTTCAACTGATAAATTACTTCAACCAAACTAGGTTTACAATCAAATGCCGGTCACTCCCAGACGCCGCGCAGCAATTTCATACGATTCTACGACGTTACCAAGGTCCTGCCGATAGCGGTCTTTATCTAGTTTCTCGCGGGTATCAGCATCCCACAATCGACAGCCATCCGGGGTGAATTCATCCCCCAAGTAGAGCTGACCCTCGAAGCGACCAAATTCCAATTTGAAATCAACCAAGATGATATTAGCCGCCTTAAACATTGGCACTAAAACTGAATTGGTTGCGAAGGTCATTTCCGTCATCACCTTGATTTCTTCATCAGTCGCCCAATTGAAAGAACGAATGTGATATTCATTGATCATGGGATCATGTAGTTCATCATTCTTAAGGAAGAATTCAAATGTTGGTGGATCCAGTTCTAATCCATCCGGCACCCCCAGCCGCCGACATATAGAACCGGTCGAGATATTCCGTACGACGCATTCCACCGGGATCATATCAAGATGTCGTACCAGAGCTTTGGTATCGTCAAGCATGGACAGGAAATGGGTCCTGACCCCGGCAGATTCTAACTTTTGCATGATGAATGCGCTGAAATGATTGTTCACCAGTCCCTTACGATTCAACTCAGTTGTCTTTCTGCCATCAAAGGCCGACGTATCGTCCCTGAACTCCATCAACAGAGTATCGCTATCGTCCGTCGCGAAAATTGATTTTGCCTTACCGGAGTACATCAAGGCGCCCTGATTCATATTGATCTCCTAGAGAAACTAAAACAGTGAATAAATTTATAGATTTGCGGAGGGAAGTAAACCAACTTCCATCATCACCGCACGCACACGATGTTGTCCAGCTTCCGTCAGCGGTACCAATGGCAACCGTAGATGATTCTTGATGAATCCTTGCTGAGAGACTCCCCACTTCGCAGGAATTGGATTGGACTCGACAAACATCGCTTCATGAACCGGCATTAGGATATCGTTGAGTTTGCGAGCTTGCTCCTCATCCCCGGCAACCGCCGCGCGACACATTTGGTGCATCAGTTTCGGTGCCACATTGGCAGTCACCGAGATAGTACCACTACCACCGACCAGCATCAGGTCCAACGCGGCGGTATCCTGTCCGGAGAAAGAAACAAAGCCGTCGGCTGATTCTTCGATCAACTGTCGCCCACGTTCAATTTCAGCAGTGGCATCCTTAATCCCAATGATATTGTCTATGTGACTCAGTCGAATTGCCGTACTGTTGTGCAGGTCAACTGAAGTTCGTCCCGGTACGTTGTAAAGTATTTGAGGTATCTGGACGGACTCGGCGATCAGTTTAAAGTGTTGGTACAAACCTTCCTGGGTGGGCTTGTTGTAGTAAGGCACCACTAGCAGACACGCATCAGCACCCAGTTCGCTCGCAACTTTCGTTAATTCCAGCGCTTCTGCCGTACTATTCGAACCGGTACCGGCGATGACCGGCACGCGACCGGCTACCGCCTGAATAGTTTTTTCGATAACGATTTGGTGTTCTTCATGAGTTAAAGTTGCTGACTCGCCCGTTGTACCAACTGACACGATGCCATCGGTCCCTTCCTTAATATGATGGTCAACTAGTCCCACCAATGCTTCCAAATCTAGTTCCCCGTCTTCGTTCATCGGGGTCACTAACGCAACAATGCTACCGGTAATCATAGTGTGCTATTCTCTCAGGCATGGTTATTCGGTTCTTGATTTCCATAAGTCTGCTACTACCAGCAATGAGCAATATAAAGGTTTAGAGTAATTGGAACGTGCGTTGCCGACCAACTGTAATCTAGAAGTCATAATATATCTAATCGCGTGCCCGGTTATGAAATAATTCACCAGTCATCAATCGTTTCTCGCGCCGGCAAATTGAGCATTGAGTAACAATTGTTCATCACGAACAGAACGCGGTGCTGACGAGACGTACGCCTTTTCTCGAATCACCGACGTAGTACTCAGCGCAGTGCTCTCTTCTGTTCACCATTCCCGTGCACGATGATTTCATCCTTCATCAAATTTAGATCGTTGGCAGTCATTTATGATTAGCTCAAAACTCAACATGCGATAAAATTGTGCAACTAGGACCCGTTTGACATTTTGTTGGATGTCATCGGTCATCCATACCTATCGAATGCCGGACAGACATTCGTATACTCCCACTGGAATCAATCATGGGGCATAGACTTTCAAAAATCTACACCAGAAAAGGCGACGATGGCACCACCGGACTCGGCAACAACAGTCGCGTACCAAAAGATTCGATTCGTGTTGAAGCGATGGGTGCAATTGACGAGCTCAATAGCACTATCGGTCAAATCCTGAGTTGTGAACTGCCAGAAGAAATCGACCGATGTCTGTTTGAAATTCAGCATACGCTGTTTGATATTGGCGGAGAACTTTGCATTCCTGAATTTCGACTGGTTGAAAAAGATCATGTAACCGTATTAGAGAACCAGCTGGATCAGTTTAATGAAGACCTTGAGCCACTGAAAGAATTCATCCTGCCGGGTGGCATACCTGCCGCAGCAATCTGCCATTCCGCCCGAACCATCTGCCGTCGTGCGGAACGGAATATCCACGCGCTGGCTAGAAATGAAGATGTCTCAGGGGTATCCAAGCAGTACTTAAACCGACTGTCAGATCTATTATTCGTCATCGCTCGATATCTCAATAAACAGGCCGGCGAATCCGATGTGCTTTGGCGACATGATAGAACTCGAAAAAAATTCAGACCGCAAAAGCAAGCGGCCTCATAATTCTAACTATCTAGCGAACTTTTGACCAGTCAAAGTATGGGCCAGGGTCTGTTTTTCGGTCTGGTGCAATTTCGGCGTGTCCAAAGATTCGCTGGCGATCAATCGGCGGATATTCTCGGATTAACAGCTCAATCAATTCATTAAGCGACTGATACTGAATTTCTTCAAATCGTTCCGCATCACAGCCTTCAAGTTCGATGCCGATGGAAAAATCATTCACCCGTTCTCGGCCCAGACACCGTGAAACACCCGCATGCCAGGCACGTTTGTCGAGGGGAACAAACTGAATCATGCTACCATCTCGACGGATCAGCAAATGCGCAGATACCCGGAGTCCTTGCAATGTCTTGAAATATGCGTGTTCCTCACTATTCAGTTGGTTACAGAAAAGATCTTCAATATACTGACCGCCAAAATGCCCCGGGGGTAAACTGATCGCGTGGATAATGATGACTTCGGGCCGCATATTGTTCGGTCGCGCGTCAAAATTAGGCGAAATAATTCGTTCAATTCCCTCAATCAAATGATGGTCGCAGTCCAGTTTCATAGTTCATTCGAATTTCCGTTTTTCAATTTTATTCGACTTCGCCCAGCAGTCTTCGCAACATTCCATCCTCCAACCCCATTCAAAGTGCCGAAAAAGCCTGATAAGATCTTAAGTCAACCGAGGTGGTTAATTGCAAGGCAATCTCCTTGTCTATAATCGTTGGCGAGTTCTCACCGTCCACCAAATTTTCACTGACTATGCAAGAATTACAGATGAACCGTTGGCAATTTTGGATTGACCGCGGCGGCACCTTTACCGACATCGTGGCAGCAGCCCCTGATGGCCGGCTACATACTCACAAACTGCTTTCAGAAAATCCTGAACACTACCGCGATGCGGCGATTCAGGGAATTTTTGATATCTTAAATGGCAGCGGTAGTTCAATTGACCCTGAGCATATCAGCGCGATCAAAATGGGTACGACGGTCGCCACCAATTCACTGCTTGAACGAACTGGTGTACCCTGTGTTCTGGTAACCACCAAAGGGTTTAAAGACGCGCTCAGAATCGGCTATCAAACACGCCCACAGCTGTTCGCACGTCAGATTCAACTGCCTGATCTACTCTATGAAAGAGTGATTGAAATTGATCAGCGCCACAGCGTATCCGGTGAAGTATTGGTGGAACTTGACCGAACCGCCGTCTACACCCGTCTAAAAGAAATATACGATCTTGGCATTCATTCCTGTGCCATTGTATTCCTGCATGGCTACCGATACCATCAACATGAAAAAGCAGTTGCCGACATCGCGCGTCAAATCGGATTTACCCAAATTTCTACTTCACATGAAGTCAGTCCGTTGATGAAAATGATTGGTCGCGGCGATACCACGGTGGTTGATGCCTACTTGTCCCCCGTATTGCAACGCTATGTTGATCAGGTCGCTAATCAAATCAGTGGCGTGCGGCTGATGTTTATGCAATCCAACGGTGGACTGACTGATGCCAGACGATTCAAAGGCAAGGACAGCATTCTGTCAGGCCCTGCCGGGGGCGTGGTTGGGGCTGTTGAAACCAGTCAGTTGGCTGGATTCAATAAGATTATCGCGTTTGACATGGGCGGTACCTCAACTGATGTTTCACATTATGCCGGCACCTACGAAAGAGCTTATGACACCTTCGTTGCCGGGGTGCGCATTCGATCGCCGATCATGCGCATCCACACGGTTGCCGCGGGCGGGGGATCAATCCTGAAATTTGACGGTCTGAAATATCGTGTCGGTCCCGAATCCGCCGGTGCTGACCCCGGGCCGGCATGCTATCGCCGCCATGGTCCTTTAACAATTACTGATTGCAATTTGCTGCTAGGTAAATTGCAGGCCAACTATTTCCCAAGAATTTTTGGCCCAAATGGCGATCAACCTCTGGATTCCGAAAGCGTCGAAAAACTGTTTACTCAGTTGGCCCACTCCATTCAATTGCAAACTGGCGACAACCGGTCAGCTCACGGTGTCGCTGAAGGCTTTCTAAAAATCGCCGTCGACAATATGGCTAATGCCATCAAAAAAATTTCGGTACAGCGAGGTTATGACATTACTGAGTACACTCTCTGCTGTTTTGGTGGTGCAGGTGGACAGCATGCCTGCCTGGTCGCTGATGCGCTGGGTATCGAAACCGTATTCGTTCATCCTTATGCCGGCGTGCTGTCGGCGTATGGTATCGGCCTTGCAGACGTCAGAGCCATGCACGAAGAATCAGTTGAAGAGAGACTCACCGACGCACTGCTTAAACGTCTTATTCCACGGTATGCGGTACTTTCCGAACGTGCCAGCGATGAAGTGTTGAATCAGGAAATTGATGCAAGTAACATCGCATTGCAACAACGTATTCACGTCCGTTATGAAGGCACTGATTCTGCAGTTGAGGTATCCAGCGGCAGCCAGGACGTTATTCGCGCACAATTCGAAGCTAGACACCAACAACGCTATGGATTCATCATGCCCGACAAGGCGATCATGGTGGAAGCCATTTCGGTTGAGGCGGTTGGAAGCACCAAAATGCATATCGAGCAGGAATATCCAGTTACCCCTCGTCAAACGCCACTTCAAGCGTCCAGTATAACGCAGATGTATTTTGGTGATGAATTTCACCAGACGGCAGTGTATCGGCGTGAAGACCTGCAACCGGACGACACCATCAAGGGACCCGCAATCATTATTGAAACGACTGGAACGACTGTAGTCGAACAGGGCTGGCAGCTCGACACAACTCAGCACAATCACTTGGTACTTAAGCGAATCACCGCGCGACCCAGGCAAAAAGTCATCGGCACGAATGCTGACCCGGTGATGCTGGAAGTGTTCAATAATCTGTTCATGTCCATCGCTGAACAGATGGGTGCGTCACTGGAAAATTCCGCCTATTCGGTCAACATTAAGGAAAGATTAGATTTTTCCTGTGCGATTTTTGATGCGCAGGGTGACCTAGTGGCCAATGCCCCACACATGCCAGTTCACCTCGGCTCGATGAGTGAATCCGTTCACATCGTCATCCGTAATCGCCGCGGCACCATGAAACGCGGTGACTCTTACATTCTCAATAATCCTTACAACGGTGGTACACACCTGCCCGACATAACCGTTATCACACCGGTTTTTGAGCAGACCACGGGTTGTATTTTGTTTTATGTTGCCTCCAGGGGACATCATGCAGACGTCGGCGGCATTACCCCAGGTTCCATGCCACCCAATAGCCGCGTTATTGAAGAAGAAGGCGTGTTGATTGATGATGTTCAATTGATTGCACAAGGACGTTTCCTAGAAAATGAAATCAGAGCAATACTCTTGGGTGTAAAGTATCCGGTTCGCAACATTGAACAGAATTTAGCCGATATTAAGGCGCAAGTCGCAGCCAATGAAAAAGGAGTACAGGAACTTCAGTTCATGGTCGACCACTTCGGACTTGATGTAGTAACAGCTTACATGCAACACGTTCAGGACAATGCAGAGGGTGCAGTCAAGAACGTTTTGAAAGCGTTAAAAGATGGTCGATTTCGCTACGAAATGGATGACGGTAATGCCATCGAAGTATCAATTTCGGTAAATCAGGACCAGCAGACTGCGACTGTTGATTTCACTGGTACATCAGAGCAGCAGAACAATAATTTCAATGCTCCTTCTTCCGTCGCCAGAGCGGCAGTCATGTATGTTTTTCGCACACTCGTCGAAGATGAAATTCCAATGAATGAAGGTTGTCTCAAACCCATTGAAATTATCATCCCAGATGGTTGCATGCTCAAACCGGTGTATCCGGCTGCCGTCGTCGCCGGCAATGTGGAAACTTCGCAGTACATCACTGATGCTCTTTACGGCGCCCTGGGCGTGATGGCCGCGGCACAAGGCACGATGAATAATCTGACGTTTGGTAACGAAAAATACCAATACTACGAAACCATCTGCGGGGGTTCTGGGGCTGGTCCCGATTTCGATGGAACAGATGCTGTGCACACTCACATGACCAATGCCAAACTGACAGATCCGGAAGTTCTTGAATGGCGTTTTCCCATTCGTTTGGACAGCTTCGAAATCCGCGCCGAAAGTGGTGGCCGTGGCCGGTATAGGGGCGGCAACGGCACCATCCGAAAACTACGCTTTCTGGAACCTATGACCGCGGCAATCCTGTCTGGACACAGAAAGATTCCGCCTTACGGCGTTGCGGGTGGAGAAAATGGCAAGCCCGGACGAAACTATGTTATACGTGCTAATGGTAGCATCGAATGCCTAGGTTCAACCGATTGCACAGAAATGAATATTGACGACGTATTTGTTATTGAAACTCCCGGCGGCGGTGCATTCGGAAAACCTGACTGAAAATTCTGGCACATGAATCTATGGCTACCTACACTGAAAAATACTTTCACTATATGTTTTGCAAAAGTTGAGTTGAACATAACTTCAGATATCTTGAACTCAACACCAATCCGATTCCACAGGTGCTTCGTAGACACACAGTCATTTCACAACTGTTTATCTTACGGTGTTCCCAATTTTAGAGGTATTCGGGTGTACAAAATAAGTCTGACACAAAAATCCATTTTGCACGGAACCCGGCGGTCTTCCACAACGATCATCTGAAATGTTGCAAGAAAGGGAGACCAGGGTCGTGAAGTGTGCCGTCAGTCGTCCGCCAACCCATAGTTCCCAGAATTGCCCGATTCAGCGTGCAGCTGACGCCGCCGGCAACAGAACGTCAGTGTCCGAAAGTCAGACACTGATGTTCACTGGACAACACGCGGACCGCCTCACCCGGATCGATCAGTTCCACCTACTGCTACATGACCTTAGATGATCAACGCGATGAACCGGTCCATGATTCAGTTTCTCATGCCATAGTCAGGAGGTCATTGTCGACCCCACCTCAGGTGAACCTTACCAGTGCACCGTGCCGGTGAGCCGGATGCCGTCACCGCGCGCCATCTGTGGCCGGTGGATCAGTGCCAGACCGATACTGAGGTGGTCCCGGTGTCGATAATCCAAGCCGGTGGCATACACCGGAGCCCCCGTCGCCGGCAATACCAAGGACACCTTCGGTTTCAGATGCCCGGCACCCCACGGCCGACCATAGCCGAACTCAAACCGCGTGTCCACGCCATCGTCACCGTCCCGCACCAACTCTCCGTCATCCAGCGATGACTCGGCCCAGGTCGCCTGTTGGGCTTCCGCCGCCACACCCTGCGTGGCCGTGATACTCAGACTCGGCCCGACATCGTTCGCCCTGGCACGCAGCTCAACACCCACATATACGCCCCTCTCGCGATACCGCCGACTGGCACGCGACTGCAGCACACTGCCCCCCAGCTGCCATGACCAGCGACCATCCGCATCCGTGTAATGCATACTGCCGGCCACCAGCAGGTTCAGACCCGTCCCATGATCATCATCGTCATAACGCACCCCGGCCTCCAGCTTCGGCCGCAGTTCACCGCCATCCGACAGACTCCGGGGCCGACTCCACTCCAGCACCGCCTTGTACTGCTGCTGACTGCTCTTCATCGTCGTCGCCGACAACCCCTTGGTAGTCGTCTCTGAAGCCATCACTTCACCCTTCAGCGACCACTCCGGACGCCAGGCCAACCGCGTACCCATCAGCGCCGACAGCAGTTCCACCCGGCCCTTGCGATACTCGATGTTATTGGCCGCCAGCACCAGGTCACTGTCCGCCCGACCTTTACCATAGCCCAGCGTCCCCCAGACCTCTACCGCCTCGGTCGCCTGCCAGTGCACATACGGATGAACACTGTTCATCGTCAGCGCCTCTTCCGACCGGGCCGTGTCACCATTGCTCGTGGTAGTCGTGTTGCCCTTGCCGCGCGTGCGAAAATAGGCCAACCCGCCCAGCCAGTCCCCCCCGGACAGCTCTACTCCGAGACCCCCTACCGTCACCCGGCCCTCCGCGGTGCGCGTCGCACTGTTACGCTTGAAACTCGTCTGACCGCCCCGCCCCCAGAACGTCAGACCCTCACCCGATGACCCATCCGCCAGCGACAGATTGAACGAACTCTCCGCCAGCAGGTCCAGCGCGCTGTCTACCCGGTGACGCGTCCATTCCACCGCCCGGTCCGGTCGCATCGACACCGCCGATGCCGCAGTCGGGGCTAACGGAATCTGCCGCCCGGCGAGGCGCAGACCATTGCTGCGCGTCGACACCAGGTCACCGGTCCGGCTGACGATGATGTCGTTGGCCACCCCCAGCATCGACTGACCGAACTGCGCATGAAACGCATGCACACTGCCATCATGTGTCTGACGCAGACTGACCGACAGCTGCTCATCGTCCCCCACCGTCACCGGCAGCACCGGACCGGCCGTCACCGCACCATAACCGGTCACCGCATGACTGATCGACGCCGTGCCGGCATCTGCATCATCATCTTCCAACGCCGTCACCGTCACCATCTGGGCTTCATTCCAGTTGGCCGTCGTAAAGGTTAGGGTGGCCGGCGCCACCGTCGCCACCGCCAGCGCATCGCTTGATGGCGTCACCGTCACCGTGCCCGGTGTGCTTGGCGGCAGCGTGCCCAACTGCACCGTGTATGTCCCGGTGCCACCTTCTTCCACCGTCAGCTCCGACACGCTCAGCACCACGCCATCGGTGTCATTATCCGCAATCGTCACCGTCGTCATCGCATTGCCCAGCGAAAAACCGCTCGGTAGCGGCGTGCTCGCAGCCACCGCAATCGTCACCGTGAACGTCTCATCCTCCTCATCCACCGCATCATCGGTGATCGGAATGACGATGTTTTTCGTCCTGTCGGTGGCACTGAAACTCACCGTGGTCGCCGCATCATTGTCGTAGTCACCATTCGCCGGATCGCTGGCCCCGGTCGCCGAACTGCCACCATAAGTGACATTCAGGGTCACCGCCTGACCGACCGGGTCGCCCACCGTCACCGGCACCGTCGCATTGCCACCACCTTCGGCCACCGTCACCATCGCCGGCACCTTCAGCATCGGCGTCGGCGTGGCGGTCGCCTCATCCGACCAGGTTGACGACTGATTGTTGGCAAAGCGCGCAAACACCCGGAACTTGTACTCTGTCCGGTTGGTCAGCCCCGTCACCACCGCCTTGGGCTCCCGCACCGTCGTGGTGGCCACCCCGGTCCAGGCGGCCGCACTCGTCTGGTATTGATAACCCCAAGTCGCAATCCCGGCCTGTGAAGTCCAACTCAGCGACACCTCACCATCGCCGGCCACCGCCGTCAGCACCGGGATGTTGGGCTTCACATTGGTCGGCGTCCCTTTTGCGCGGCCTGACGCCGGTCCCGTCCCATCGGCATTCACCGCACGGATTCTGAAATGGTACTCAACGTCGTTGGTCAGACCGGTCACCGTGTAAGTCGTGGTCGTGGCACCCACACCGCTCATGGCCGTCCAATCACCCCAATCACCGGTCCCCTGTCGCTGTCTGAACTGATAGCCGGTGATGGACGCATCGGCCGGATCGTCCCAGGACAGCGTCAACTGCTCATTGCCACCCTCGACGGACAGACCGGTCGGTGCCTCCGGCAACATCACCGTCACCGTCACCGGCAACTGACCGGCATCGGCAATCAGCGGGGCCGAAGCACCGGTCCGGGTGAACGCATGACGGATGGCCGCACTGCCGGCATCCACACCGGTCACCGTCACCATCTGTGCCGTGTTGTAATTGCCGGTCGTAAAGGTCAGGGTGGCCGGGTCCACCGTCGCCTTGGCCGTATCACTGCTGGTAATGCTCAGCGTACCCGCCAGTGCCGTCGTCAGCGCCACGGTGTACGAAGCGCTCCGGCCCTTCCGCACCGTCAGGCTCGACGGGGTGAAATTCAGTGCCGGCAGCGCCGTGTGGATGACGGTTGCTTCAACTATGTTGGACCAGGGACCGAAGACAAGGGTATCAGAAGCCACACCACCCGCAACATTCCTGCCCACCACATGAACCTGATACTCCACCACCGCACCATTGGGAACCTTGGGAAAGGTATGGCCAACCGATGGATATTCCTGATTATAGTCATGCGTGTAAGTGCGGACGTTCGGTTCGCTAGTGCGTGGCGTGATCGAACCCGTTGCAGGCCACTGCTCTCCCTTCAGCCGAAATCGCCAGTTCCACTGGGTCAGCTCGACGCCACCGGTAATGAGCTCGCCGGGGAGCGTGCCGTCCGGCACGGTCCAGGACAGCACCGCCTCACCATCCGCCGTCGCCGATACCGTCAGCACCGGTTTGACCAGTTCCGGCGTGATGGTGAACACGTCAGACTGAGCACCAAAACCGGCGCCGGCGCCGCCGAAGTCATTCACCGCCCGCACCCGGAAGCTGTATTCGGTGCCATCGGTCAGCCCGGTTATCGTGTGTTCAGTAGTGCTGGCTACGGAGCCGGGAATATCCATCCAGTTGGTGCCCCATGCGGCACTCCCGGCCTTCTGCAGGTACTGCCATTTGGTAATGGTGGCATCGCCCGGGTCGGTCCAGGTCAGCGTCACCTGCCCGCTGAGCTCCGTGCCGGTCAGCCCGGTCGGCTTTGCCGGCACCGCTGTGGCAGTGGGGCGCGTATCATCGTTGGTGATGGTCAGCGTGATTTCGCCCGCCGTCCAGCCGTCATTTAACCCCGGGACGCCGCGAACCTTCAGCTTGATCGTTTCGTTCGGCTCCACGTCCTCGTCGCCCAGAATGCCCAGGGTGAAGCTTCCGGTCGCGCTGTTGGTCACTACAACATCAGTATTATCTGAAAACGCCCCGACATAACAGATATCGGCATTGGCCGGCGATGGACTATTGCACGAGTTGGTATTTGTGTTGGTGTTATTGGTCGCTGTGCTGTCGGCGTCAACGAACACAATTTCAAAAGCAGTCTCATTCCTAGTGGTGGACTGACCGAGGGTAACCGTGATGACGACATCCGTTTTACCCGAATCACCCTCCGTAATCGTGGTGCTGACGGCTGACAGGGTGATGGTCTTGACCGCCTGCGCCGTTTCCGGCGCACTGAAAACCACGAGCGCCACCACCGGTAACACCACCCGCAGCAGACGCCGCAGGCCCTGAAAACCATGGGGTTTTAAATCAGTTCGATGTGCGTGTGGGGGGGGGGGGTGAGGAAAATTCCGGCCATTGACCGCGGCCTTGCCGGCCCGGTCGGATTGCCGTACCCCGTCCACCGACGCGCTCGCTGTGCTAATCTCATTGTACTGTTCCATGAAGTTCATCTCATTGTTCAATCATCAGTTTATCGTGACGCCGGAGAACTCTCGGTTCCTGCCTGACCGCTCGAATTATAAATCTCTTCAAGTCAAATATCGGTTTTTTTAAGTTTTTTTCGTCAACCTCCCTGCCGACTCAATCCGGAACCGGGCGGCAACTTCGTTGAGCCAGTGATGGTTTCATGCCCCCGGGCTGAGATGCCCATTTTAGTTTAACATGCGTGTGACTGAAACATCGTTCGTCACTGGAAGCATCTGTTCAGCAGAGGTTGGTATGGAATACTGATACGGGGCCGGCAATCCGATTGTCTTTTGCAACAGTCTAACGACCTGTTATCAACATGGGTACGCCTGCTCGCCTGACACAACGTCGCGTCAAACGTAGTACAGGCCCGACGATGCACATGACGGTTGCCACTGACGGGCATTCAACACCGCACGCCGCTACCGCCCCACCGATTGTCAGGCTGAATTTGAATTAAAATGACCATCCGATGAACAAAAAACCATTCGGTTATTGGTTTAAGGTCAGGAGAACTGAACTATCTTGGATCAGCAGACCCCAGACAGAACTTGAACAAACAATCATCTTAAATTAATTTGTTGCAATGCAATATACTAATCCGAATTCAGTTTGAACTCAATTTTTTCAACTCATCAATTTATTTCAATACTATGGAGCATCACACATGAGCCAACAACCGAATGGCAAATACGTATGGGACATCAACCCAACCGAAGATTTGAAATTATTTCCTACTCCAAGTTATGCACCAAATCGCTGGAATGGCATTCGCCGAGACTATGACTGGACGGAAGTAGAGCGATTACGAGGCAGTGTACGCATACGAAATACTTTGGCTGAAATGGGCGCGGAAAAACTATGGAAACAGCTGCATAACACTGAATTCGTCGCCAGCCTCGGTGCCTACAGCGGGTGTCAGGCAGTCCAGCAGGTACGTGCCGGACTGAAATCCATTTACCTGTCCGGGTGGCAGGTGGCGGCCGATGCCAATAATGCCGGTCAAACCTATCCGGATCAATCTCTCTACCCTGCTAGTTCAGTACCCCAAGTCATCGAAAGAATCAATAATGCGTTTATACGTCAAGATCAGATTCAGACTCTTGAACGTCTGAGTGGTCAAAAAACTACTGACATTGACTGGTTTATGCCAATTGTGGCAGATGCTGAAGCCGGATTCGGCGGCCCGTTGAACGTATTTGAGCTCACTAAAGCAATGATTAAAGCAGGTGCGGCGGGCATCCACTATGAAGATCAGCTGTCGTCTGAAAAGAAATGTGGACATCTAGGGGGGAAGGTGTTACTGTCCACCGCCAATGGCATTCGAAATTTAACTTCGGCAAGGCTAGCGGCAGATGTCATGGGTGTACCCACCATCATCATTGCTAGAACCGACGCCGAGGCGGCCCGTCTATTAATTTCAGATATTGATGAGCGCGATCACCCTTATCTAACCGGCGAGCGAACCGCGGAAGGTTTTTTTCGCATTACCGGTGGTATTGACATGTGCATCGCACGAGGTTTAGCCTACGCACCCTACGCAGACCTGATTTGGATGGAAACGTCAACCCCTAATCTGGAAGACGCAAAGAAATTTGCCGATGGCATCCACGCACAGTTTCCGGGTAAGATGTTAGCTTACAACTGTTCTCCTTCATTCAATTGGCAACGAGACTTAGGGGCTGATAATCTAGCCGAATTCCAGAAAACGATCGCAAGTATGGGTTTTAAGTATCAGTTTGTAACGCTGGCGAGCTTTCATAGCGTCAATTACTCCAGTTTTGATATCGCGCGGAAATATCTGGAACGCGGTATGGCCGGCTATGCAGAACTGCAACAGGCGGAATTCGCGGCGGAAGAATTCGGATTCTCCGCGACTCGTCATCAACATGAAGTTGGAGTGAGTTATTTTGACGCGGTCAATGAAGCCACCGCTAGTAGCGAGGGAAGCTCAACGGTTGCTATGGCCGATTCAACAGAAACAGCACAATTCTAGGATTCTCAAAGGAAACCATATACTAAACCGGGCAGATGTAAACCCCAAAAAATTTCACTTCTGCCCGGCCTCCGGGCCTAGACTTTCATGGACTCAAGTCGGTATCCGAATGTTAGTAAGGAGGATGAATGATCTTGATTTAACTCAGTGCCGCTTCAAGTTCTGGGACCGCCGTGAACAAATCTGCAACCCAACCAAAATCCGCTACTTGAAAGATCGGTGCTTCCTCATCCTTGTTAATGGCAACAATCACTTTAGAGTCTTTCATACCGGCCAAATGTTGAATCGCGCCAGAGATACCCACAGCAATGTACAAATCGGGCGCGACCACTTTACCCGTCTGCCCAACTTGATAATCGTTCGGTACATAACCAGCATCAACGGCTGCTCTTGAAGCACCAACCGCGGCACCTAATTTATCGGCAACGCGCTCCAGCATGTTAAAGTTATCTCCGCTTTGCATGCCACGCCCACCGGAAATTACGATGCTGGCCGTCGTCAGTTCCGGTCGTTCACTTCGAGTCAGGTCGTGTCGTACAAACTTGGATAACCCAACATCACTGCCAGGGGCGAGCTTCTCGATTTGTGCAGTTCCACCCTGTTCACTCGCCGCATCAAATGCCGTGGTGCGCACCGTGATCAACTTGACCGGGTCAGTTGACTGAACGGTTGCTAGAGCATTACCCGCATAAATCGGCCGCACAAATGTGTCGTCACTGAGCACTTCACTGATATCAGAGACCTGCTGAACATCCAGCATGGCCGCAACCCGCGGCATCAGATTTTTGCCAAACGTCGAAGCCGGGGCAAATACATGACTGTAGTGGCCAGCGAGCCCATGCACGACGGGAGCAACATTTTCCACTAAGCCATACCGGTATTGCTCACCATCACAGTGGATGACTTTATTAACGCCTTCAATTTGTGCGGCGGCTGTGACCGGCGCGTTACAATTGCATCCGACAATCAGCGCATGCAGATCATCATCAACTTTGCGGGCCGCAGTGATGGTATTTAATGTCGACGTCTTGATTTCTTCGTTGTCGTGTTCAACCAGAATTAATACACTCATTGGAGCACCTTTGCCTCATCTCTCAGTTTTTCAATCAGTTCTTCAGCACCGCTTACCCGTACCCCGGCTTGACGACTCGGTGGCTCATTGACTTCAAGTACGTTGACTCTGGGGGATACGTCCACTCCAAGGTCATCAGGGGTCAGTGTTTCAATGGGTTTGCGCCGCGCTTTCATAATATTAGGTAAAGACGCATACCGCGGTTCATTCAACCGCAGGTCAACCGTGATGACACTCGGTCTGGCCAGCATGACGGTTTCCAACCCTCCATCAACCTCGCGCACCACTTCGAATCCATCTTCTCTCGTCTCAATACGGGAAACAAAAGTACCAAGCGACCAGTTCAACATGGCAGACAACATCTGTCCGGTCTGGTTATTGTCATTGTCCACCGCCTGTTTACCGAGTATGACCAGTCCCGGCCGTTCCCGTTCAATCACACCTTTCAGCAGTTTAGAAATGGCTAAAGGTTCCAATGGCACATCGGTCTCGATCAGAACACCCCGGTCGGCGCCCATAGCCAAAGCCGTGCGAATGGTTTCCTGACTCTGTTGGGGACCGGCGGCAACGACGATAATTTCGTCAACCGTGCCGGACTCCTTCATGCGAATCGATTCTTCTACGGCAATCTCACAAAATGGATTCATGGCCATTTTGACATTGTTGAGTTCAACACCAGAGCGATCTGACTTCACTCTGACTTTGATATTCGCGTCGATCACGCGCTTAACAGGCACAATTACTTTCATACCGCTCCTCGGCTGAAAAAAGAAGTTATTGGTGATATGTACGGCTACGATCTGAGCCTGATGTTATCCGGGTCATGAGGTGAGTTTTCGATAACATGACAATTATAACGGTCACCCAAAATTTCAATTTCAATATTTGTTCCAAGTTTTCCATATCCGGTCTGCACATAACCCAGTGCCAGACTCCGACCGATAAAGTGTCCATAGCCCCCCGCGGTGGTGCGACCGATCATTTTTTCTCCATCCCAAAGCGGTTCATTACCCAATGGGTCGGCATCCTTGACACCTTCAACTGCAACGGTAACGAATTCTTGCGGAACGCCATCGTTCAGCTGTGCCTGCAATGCATCTCGACCGGTAAAATCGCCTTTATCCAAGTGCACGAACATCGCAAGTCCCGCTTCCAGCAACGTGTACTCACGAGTTAAATCCTGGCCCCACATCCGATAGGATTTTTCCATCCGCAATGAATCCATCGCGCGCATACCACACTGTCCAATATTGAATTCCTGTCCGGCATCCATCAACTGCTCGAAAATATGCCGCTGATATTCTATCGGATGATGCAGTTCCCAACCTAGTTCACCAACAAAATTGACTCGCATGGCACGAAGCGGTGCCAGGCCGATGTAAATGTCTTGCGCCGACAACCAGGGAAACGCCGCGGATGACAGATCGGTGCGCGTCAGTTTTTGCAATACCTTTCTTGAATTGGGTCCGGCAATGACCAGTGTTGCCTGACGGGTCGTCAAATTTTCAATGCGAACTGAATGGTCATCAGGCAAATGTTTGTGTAGAAAACTCAGATCGAAGCGTTCGGCCGCCCCCGAACTGACCAGATAGAATGAGCCATCCTTATTTCGAGTGATGGTAAATTCACTTCTGACTCCACCATTTTGGGTCAACGCATGGCACAGTTGAATGCGTCCCGGTGCTTTCGGCAGGCGCCGCGCAACCAGTGCATCAAGATAGGCAGCCGCGCCAGGGCCGGAAACTCGAAACTTGGAAAAGCTGGTGATATCGATGATCCCAACATTGTTGCGCATGTTGACATGTTCATTACCAACATGTTCGAAATACTTCGATCTTCGAAAACTCCAGTCATCAACAGCTGCAACTCCTTCGGGTGCAAACCAGTTGGGTCTCTCCCAGCCATAACGTTGCCCCCAAACCGCACCCATACTGTCAAGTCGATCGTGGATGGGGCTGGTCTTAGCTGGTCGACCGGCGGAGCGCTCTTCATCTGGGTAATGGATGGTAAACACGTTTTCGTAAGCCTCTTCGTTCTTCGCAACTAGAAGAGGGCCGCGCGCATAGTCACCGAATCGCCGCGGGTCAACGGCCAACAGATCAATCGTCGGCTCACCTTCTACGATCCATTCTGCCAATTGCCAACCGGCACCGCCGGCAGCGGTCACACCGAAACTATGTCCCTCATTTAACCATACGTTCGGTAGTTCCCAAGCCGGGCCGATTAGCGGACTGCCATCCGGCGTATAGGCGATAGGTCCATTGACAATGTCTTTGATACCGGCAGTTTCAAATGATGGCACGCGATTGATGGCCGCTTCGACGTGTGACATCAGGCGATCCAAGTCGCCAGGAAATAGATCTTTCTCAAAACTCTCTGGCACCCCGTCGGCAAAAACCGCCGGTGCCCCGACTTCGTAGGGTCCTAAGATATAGCCCATGCGTTCTTCACGTAAATAGTAAGAAGCATCAGATTCGCGCAGCACCGCAAGTTCCTTACCACCATTTTCACGGTACGCTTTGAGTTCGGGCACCACATCTGTTACGATGTACTGGTGTTGCACAGGAATCGATGGAATAGTGATCCCGAGTAATCGACTAATGTCCTGTGAATAATTTCCGGTTGCACAAACGATGTGTTCACAGATGATGTCACCTTGCGTCGTCTTAACTTTCCACTCGTGGCTGGAAGTACGAGCAACACCGGTAACTTCAGTCTGCTGGTAAATTTTTGCCCCGCGGTCGCGAGCACCTTTAGCCATGGCATTGGTCACATCCACCGGTGCAATATGCCCATCATCAGGATGATACAGTGCACCAATCAATCCGCCAGGGTTGATGAGTGGCCAGAGATCCTTGACTTCAGACGGTGTAATCAACTCAAATGGAACGCCAATGGTATTCGCGGTACCACAGTATTTTTTATACTCATCCATGCGGTCACGAGTACAAGCCAGTCGTAGATTTCCAGTCACATGAAAACCCACGTCCTGTCCAGTTTCCGCTTCCAGTGATTTGTATAGGTCAACAGAATATTTATGCAACTGACCTACTGCATAACTCATATTAAACAGTGGCAACAGACCAGCTGCATGCCAGGTCGAACCGGCGGTAAGCTCAGTCCGCTCGCATAATATAATGTCACTCCATCCTTTTTTCGCCAGGTGGTACAGAGTTCCCACTCCGACTACACCACCACCGATAATGACAGCTCGCGCGTGTTTGTTCATTTATCTAGCCTCTTGCATCAATTTACCGAGATTTTGATCTGAAACCATTTTTTCATTGAGTATATTTCAACATAATCATTCCTGCTGAACTGAACACCTGATTCGACTGTTACAAAGCGATAAAATTTACCACAGTTTAATAGTGGCATTCTAGAAAAATTCAACAAATTCTTTGCTGACAGAAAATCACCTCAACCTTAGTTCCAATGACTATCCAACATAAAACCCAATATGGTTAAGTCGGCAAAATCAATTTACTTCGATCAGATTTCATTGCCATCGCCGGATGGGTGGAAAAGTACGAGCTCGAACGTCAAATCCAAACGCGCGCAGAAAATTGCCAGAACCATCCTGGATGGCTTTGAAAGACACTTCACCTTATTTCAGGAAATAACGGCCGGTGCCCAAGCGCGTTTTGAAAAAGCCGAATGGCATGCAGCCCGCGACGCCGCCCGGCAACGCATCCATTTTTATGACCGCCGTATTGAAGAGACGGTTCAGATTCTACATGCTCAACTGAAAATTTCAGCACTGAACAAGCCACTATGGGCCGAAGTCAAGATTCGCTATATCCGACTACTGCTAGAGCATAAACAGCCAGAACTGGCTGAAAGCTTCTATAACTCCGTGTTCTGCAAACTGTTCCATCGCCGATACTACCGAAATAGCCTTATTTTCGTTCGACCTTCCGTCTCAACCGAATTCATTCCGATCGATGAACCTATCTATCGTTCTTATTACCCGGCATCGCGTGGCTTTCGGAACACGGTCACCGACATTCTCTCAGATCTTGGCTTTGAAACTGAGTATGAAAACTTAACACACGATATCAGGCAGATACTTGCGCATCTGGGTAAGGTTTTACCGAAAGACCGCCGCTCGACATCACTGAACTTTCAAATTGATGTGCTATCCTCGCTATTTTTCAGAAACAAAGCAGCTTACCTGATCGGACGCGTCATTAATGATTATCAGGTCACCCCATTTATCGTACCGATTCTCAATAACGAACAAAGCGGTCTTTATGTCGACGCATTAATCCTGGACCCGGCTGACTTGGATGCAATATTTGGTTTTTCCAGGGCTTACTTCATGGTGGACACTCAAATTCCATCCGCGACGGTGAATTTCCTGACTCGAATACTGCCGGCCAAAAGTAAAGCGGACCTTTATTCTGCAATGGGTTTCCACAAGCAGGGTAAAACCGAATTTTACCGAGATTTCCTGCACCACCTGTCGCACTCTGCGGACCTGTTCATCGAAGCTCCCGGCACCCGCGGTATGGTGATGATGGTGTTCACTCTACCATCCTACAATTATGTATTCAAGTTGATCAAGGACGCATTCGAGCCACCTAAGAAACTCTCCCGTTCAACGGTCATTGACAAGTATCATCTGGTCAAACAGCACGATAGGGTCGGACGGTTGGCTGATACCCTAGAGTATTCTGAAGTCGTCCTGCCGTTACATCGATTTGACGCGCAACTTCTTACCCATCTTCAACAAACCTGTGCCAACTCAATCATTGTCGAAGATGATGTAGTCGTCCTTCAACATGTTTATATCGAACACCGTATGATCCCGCTCAATCTGTACTTACAGAATTTCAACCATGAAGATGAAACCCGTTATTTTGCCAAAGGCTACGGCGATGCCATTAAGGAAATGGCCGCCGCCAACATTTTTCCTGGTGACATGCTACTGAAGAATTTTGGCGTAACCCGCAATCGCCGAGTGGTGTTCTACGACTACGATGAAATTCGTTATCTTGATGAGTGTAAAATCAGAAGCTTTCCACCATCTGCCAATCCCTTCGATGATATGACGACGGAACCGTGGTTCTCAGTTGGTGAAGACGACGTTTTTCCTGAAGAATTTGAAAAATACTTTCTCACTCATCCTTTGATCCGCAATCACTTTGCTGAAATTCACGGTGACCTCATGACTGCAGAGTTCTGGCGCAACAAGCAGGATTTGATTCGCGCCGGGATATTGGAGGACGTTTATCCTTATCAGCAGTCCAATCGATTTTCCAGACCACCATCAAAACTGAATCGCTTGCAGGAGGCTAAGTAATGAGTGCACGAAGAAATCGCGCCGGTGGTCGAGCCGCGCGGCAGCTTGAACGCGCCAAAAACTCTGGACTGGCGGTCCCCTATATCAAACGACAAGTTCCAGTTTACAACGTTGCGCCGGAGGAAACGTTACAACTGATTGAAAACAACGCTGATCGGATACTTACTGAAATCGGCATCGAATTTCGAGATGACCCCGAAGCGCTGGATATCTGGCAACAGGCCGGTGCCACACTAGATGGCGAACGCGTTCGCTTTGCACCGGGTATGTTGCGTGAAATCATTCGCGCCAACGCGCCAGCTGAATTTACTCAACACGCCAGAAATCCGGCGAAGAGTGTCCAAATTTCAAAAGATACCGCGGTATTTGCGCCGGCCTACGGTCCACCATTCGTTCGTAACCTTGATGAAGGCCGCCGATATGCCACCATCGCAGACTTTAGAAATTTTGTCAAGCTGGCTTATCTGTCCCCGTCACTGCATCATTCCGGTGGCACCGTCTGCGAGCCCGTCGATCTACCGGTGAACAAACGCCATCTGGACATGATTCACGCGCACATCAAGTATTCTGACAAACCATTTATGGGTTCAGTAACCAGCGGGGAACGCGCGCAGGATACTGTAGATATGACAAAACTGGTTTTCGGCAGTGAATTTGTTGACCACAATACCTGTATTGTTTCACTGATCAATGTCAACTCGCCAATGACGTATGACGATACAATGCTGGCGGCATTGAAGGTCTACGCCCGACACGGACAGGGCACCGTAATATCACCTTTTATACTGTCCGGTGCGATGTCACCGGTAACAGTGGTTGGTACCTGTACCCAAATTCTGGCCGAAGCCATGGCCGGGATGGCATTTGCGCAATTGATTCGACCGGGCGCACCGGTGATCTTTGGCACCTTCAGCAGTTCTATCTCCATGCAGTCCGGAGCACCAACGTTCGGTACGCCGGAACCATCATTGATTTTATTCATCTGTGCCGCGCTGGCCCGGCGGCTCAATGTGCCATTTCGCAGTGGGGGTGGACTGTGCGCGGCAAAAATCTCTGATGCTCAGGCCGCCTACGAATCCGCTAATACGCTGCAGGCCGCCATGTTGGCTGGAGTCAATTTCATGTTGCACACTGCCGGGTGGCTAGAAGGTGGACTGGTTATGGGATATGAGAAATTTATCCTTGATGCCGATCAGGCCGGTATTCTGCAAACCTTTCTAAACGGCATTGACACCTCGGAAAACGGGCAGGCACTGGATGCCCTACAGGAAGTCGGACCCGGCAATCACTTTCTTGGCTGCGCACACACGCAAGCCAACTTCGAAACCGCTTTTTTCCGCTCAAGAATCGCCGACAACAATAGTTTCGAACAGTGGGAGGCAGATGGCAGTCTGGACGCAACACAACGAGCGAATGCCATCTGGAAACAGATGCTGGCTGACTACGAACCACCTCAATTAGATGAATCAATTGAAGCGGCGGTCAACGAATTTATTACAATGCGTAAGGCATCATTTCCAGATGCATCTCATTGATGAAAGAACTGGTTTATTAAACTTGACCTGAGGTTTATTGTATGGAACACACAACCACCGCTGAAAAGGACATCAATTCCAACCTGCACCCTTACACCAACCTGATTGCTCACCAGCAGACGGGCCCCAAAACATACGTACGCGGAGAAGGGATTTACGTTTGGGATGAAAATGGGAAGTGTTTTATCGAAGGTCTGGCCGGTCTTTGGTGCACCTCACTTGGGTTCAGTGAAAAGCGGTTGGTTGAAGCGGCTAGAAAACAGCTCGATACCCTACCCTACAATCACAGCTTTGCCGGTCGCACGGCACCGGTAGTATCGGAACTCGCCGACCGATTAATATCTATCGCACCCAAATCAATGTCAAAAGCGTATTTTGTTACTTCCGGTTCAGAAGCGGTAGATTCGGCAGTCAAGATGACCTGGTACTACAACAATGCACTGGGTCGCCCAGAAAAGAAAAAAATCATTTCCCGCATCAGGGGTTATCACGGCGTAACCATTGCCTGTACGAGTCTAACTGCCATTCCCGTTATTCAAGAAGCATTTGATGCCCCACTGGACCGATTCAAACAGACTGGTACACCACACTACTATCGATTTGGAGAAGCCGGTGAATCCGAAGAAGCATTCGCCACGCGTTGCGCCGAGGAACTTGAACAGCTGATTCTAGCAGAAGGCCCGGAAACGATTGCCGCACTGATTGCAGAACCATTGATGGGTGCCGGTGGCGTCATTCCACCTCCGAAAACGTATTTCGAGAAAATACAGAAAGTGTTACGCAAATACGACATTCTGCTGATCGCCGATGAAGTGATCAACGGATTTGGACGCACTGGCAATCCTTGGGGTTCTGACACATTCAATATTGAACGACCCGACATGGTTACCGTTGCGAAACAACTGTCTTCAGCTTATATTCCAATCGGTGCCACGATGATTTCTGAAGAAATCTATGAAACCATTGCTGAAGCTAGTAACCGACATGGTGTTTTTGGTACCGGTTTTACTTACGGTGGTCACCCGGTCGGCGCCGCAGTTGCATTGGAAACACTTGACATTTACGAGGAACGTAACATTCTCGGACATGTACGGGATGTTATGCGTCCTTTCCAATCCCGGTTGCGATTGCTCGGCACCCATCCACTGGTCGGCGAAGCACGCGGCGCCGGGCTCATCGGTGCCATTGAACTCGTGGCCGATCAATCGACCAAGCAATCCTTTGACCCCGCCATGAAAGTTGCACAGCAGGTGGCACAGAAGTGCTTGGAAAACGGTTTGATTGTTCGCGCCTTACCTTCCGGAGACAGCATCGGTATTTGTCCACCCCTGATTATTACCGATGAACAGGTGCATCATCTATTTGACGCTTTGGAAAAATCACTGAGTCAGGTACTGGACGAAATCAGAGCAGACACCGCCCGCGCATCGGCGTAAGTGTCATCATCAGCAAAGCAATCATTGGGATTCGTTCACTAGACTTGTTTTGCGCCACGGTCGTGGCCATTCTTTTCAGCAGCTATCAAAGACAAATATAATCCTTTTTCATGGAGAAATATATTTTCAATTCAATACACAAATATGAGTTCCACCTATTCCAACAGTAAAAAAGATCGTCGTAAAGAATTGATTGTTGCAACGATTCATACCATTTCCGAATATGGATTTTCAAACGTTACGCTAGCCAACGTGGCTTCATATGGCGGGCTTTCACCCGGCATAATCAATTTTTATTTTAAATCGAAAAGACAACTGTTACTCGCCACACTGGCCTATCTGGACGAGGAGTTCACAGATATTCTGGCACAACGCTTAGCCAATGCAGTGACCGCGGAGCAACGACTTCACAGTTATGTCCATAGCTGTTTCGACAAGCGAGTATTCGTTACCGAAAAAATTGCCACGTGGTTTGCATTCTGGAGCGCCAGTCGAGCCAATGATGACTACCAACGGGTCCTCAAAACGAAAGACCACACTGAGTCTCAGCTGGTTTTGCAGAATCTGACTGAAATTTTACAGAATTCAACAGACTTCGGTCTGAATGTTGATGTATGGATGCGAGGACTGCAGGGCTTGGTCGAAAGTCTTCGTCGACAGATGTTGATTGCGCCAGACAGCATTAATCATCTCGATGCGATCAAACAGTGTGAACTGTATCTTTCATATTTATCACCCACTAAAAACAGTCAACCGATACCATCCACAAATACAAGTCAGTTTTCTGATCTGCTGCCCTTCTGGACCTATCAGGATGAGGAGTTTTTCGAGCTGGAAATTGAAAAACTGTTCAAACCCAATTGGATGCTTGTCGGACATGTAAGTGAAGTCCCGGAAACAGGGAATTATCTAACTTTCCAAGGCTTGGGGGAAAGAGCACTGGTGATTAGAGACCAGGATGGCAGACTGAATGCGTTTCATAACGTCTGCCGACATCGGGGTTCCATCATCCTCACTGACCGCGGCCGGTGTCGACAATCACTGACCTGTCCATTCCATGGCTGGCGCTATGATTTCAATGGTCAGTTGCAGTTTGTTCCAGGCCGTACGGGATTCGCCAGTCTTGACACCGAGAAATACTCACTGGTGCCTTTGGACCTGGAGATATGGCATGGGTTCGTGTTCATTCGATTCATTTCCGGCGGACGTTCCATTAAGGATCAGTTGGCACCCATAGAGCACGAGATCAGGGAATATCAACTGGAAAAGCTACAACCCTACCAAGAACCTTCGCAATACGCATTTGATAATCCCGAAGGGTTACCGATCAATTGGAAGATTTATCACGATATTGACAATGAAGGATACCACGTACCTACCGGACATCCGACACTTCAACAACTGTATGGAAATTCCTACGTCGACACTTTTGTGAATGGTATCCCGGTATCAAAGGGTCGATTCAATGACCGTATTGGTAACCTGTGGAGCGTCAGAAATTATCGCAATCTAATGCCAAGATTTGAACATCTGTCAGAAGAACGGCAAGATCTGTGGCTGTACATAGGCGTCTTCCCGAATCTAGTGCTGGCGATGTATCCGGAATTGACAGAAATTTACATGTCCATTCCGTGCACTCCGACTCATACGGAAGTCATCGGTCGGTGTTATGCCCTACCCGACAATCGCCGTGGCATCGATGCCTTGCGTTATTTGAATCGTCGCATCAACATGATTACTGCCGGAGAAGACTATTTCTACATGAATGCTATGCAGGAAGGACTTAAATCTTCGGCGCACCCAAAATGGACACTGTCACAAACCGCGGAAACCGGCATTCGCGCCTATCATCAGGCGATTCAGGCACAATTACCGGTTGCCAAATTGGCAAACAAACCGCCACGCGGCACCATAGCACAGGTAAATGACGAGTTGGTGACTAACGGACACGTTCTGACTGGTCACTGAAATCGTACTTTTCAGCTTCAGCCATCTGCATGTCAGCCATGCGTTGCCGTTCCTGACGCGACAGAATCCAACCGGCAATGCACACCCCGATGGAAACTATCACAATAATAATCGTTGCCAACGCGTTAACATCGGGCTTCAATCCCAGTTTCACTCTCGAGTAGATCAGCATCGGTAGGGTATTCGCTCCCGGCCCGGAAACAAAACTTGCGATCACCAAGTCATCCAGTGACAGTGTGAACGCCAGCAACCAACCAGCGACCAGCGCCGGAGCCAGCAACGGAATGGTGACATCGAACAAGACGCGATAGGGCTTCGCACCAAGGTCCTGTGCCGCCTCTTCGAGCGACTCATCGACCCCCACCAATCTCGACTGTACAATCACTGCAACATACGCTAGGGAGAATGTGATATGGGCAATCGTAATGGTCGTAATGCCGCGCGTCGGCCAACCAATGAGCTCAGCCATGGTAATGAATAACAACAGTAGTGACAGACCGGTAATCACTTCCGGCATAACCAATGGTGCCGATATCATCCCGGAAAACAGTGTGCGGCCGCGAAACCGCTTGATGCGCGCCATGGCAATTCCGGCTAGGGCACCGAGCATGGTTGCAAACGTAGCATTCATAACTGCAATCTGCAGACTCAAAGCAACCGATCGCCAAATTTCTTCACTCTGAAAGAGTTCCACATACCAGCGCACCGAGAAACCACCCCAAACGGGAACGACTTTCGAATAGTTGAACGAATAAAAAATCAGCAGAAAGATCGGAATATACAGGAAAGCAAATCCGAAGCATAGTAGTGAGAACGTAAATGGCGTTTTTTTCCAGTGCATCTCGACAAGTTATCCGCTTGATTCCTTCGCCTGATACTTCTGATAGATCATCATTGGCACGACTAATAGAATGAGCAAAACGACAGCAACGGCCGAAGCGATGGGCCAATCCTGATTGGCGTTGAACTCACTGTACAGAACCTTACCAATCATGAGAACGTTGCCACCACCTAACAGATCAGGAATAACGAACTCGCCAGTCGCCGGAATAAAAACCAACAGAGAACCGGCAATGATGCCTGGCAGAGTCAAGGGAATGGTAATCGTCCTGAATATGGTGAATGGACGAGAACCCAAATCAGCCGCCGCTTCGTGCAGTGTCATATCAAGTTTTTCAATACTCGCAAAGAGTGGCAGAATCATAAATGGCAGGTAGGTGTAGACAATGCCAACATAAACGGCAAAATCGGTATAGAGCATCTTGATGGGTTGATCGATGAAGCCAAGCCAGATAAGAAAGTTGTTGATGGTGCCCTGATCGGCGAGTAAACCAATCCAAGCATACACCCGCAACAAAAATGAAGTCCAAAATGGTAGGATCACCATCAGCAACAGAATTTTCTTTGCTGTCGGTGTAGCCCTCGCAATCCCGTATGCGATCGGATAACCGATCAACAGGCAAAGAATGGTTGACGTTACCGATATCTGCAGAGAGTTGAGATAGGTATTCAGATAAAGATTATCTTCCCAGAGAAAAATGAAATTATCAAAGATCAGAGTAATGTACAAGGCTCCCGACTCAGCAACCCGAAACAACTTGGAAAAAGGCGGGCTGGCCAGAATATATTCAGCGAAACTGATCTTCAGAACGATGAAAAATGGTATTAGGAAGAAGATCAGCAACCAGATGTAAGGGACTGCAACAATGAACCACTGCCACGCGGCGGTGGATTGAATCCAGTTTCTGAACAAAAACTGCATACCCACTTCCCTTCTACTGAGGTAATGGACCTGGGAACCGCCGACTGACCGTTTATTTAGTCAGCAACACCGGACTGTGCGCCGCCCAGTTGAGATAGACTTTTTCTTCCCACTCAACGAGATGTCTCCCATGTTTGGGGCGTGATTGATTGGGATGAGTGATTTCAATAATTCTACCATCTTGTAATCTGATCTTGTAAATCGAAAAATTACCCAAGTAACCAATGTCGTCAACAATCCCTGCAACGAAATTATGCTCCGGCGGAGATTCCGGTGCAGCTGCTGAAACCATGATTTTTTCCGGCCGCAGCGCCACCCAGACTGCTGTGTTGGCGCGCACGGCGGCACTGTGATCAATATAAAAAGAAATGTTGGACTTGATGCTTTTGACAATCACGTAGTCGGCACCATTTTCTACCACCCGACCTTCAAACATATTGGCACTGCCAATAAAATTCGCTACGAAGCGTGTTTCCGGATACTCGTAGATATCGGTTGGCGTACCAATTTGTGAAAATTGCCCCTGATCCATGACTGCGATACGTGTCGACAGCGTCATCGCTTCTTCCTGATCATGAGTGACCACGATAAATGTAATACCGAGCTGTTCCTGAATATTCATCAGTTCGAACTGGGTCTGCTCCCGCAACCTTTTATCCAGCGCACCAAGCGGTTCATCAAGCAACAGCACTTTCGGTTTTTTTACCAAAGCCCTAGCCAGTGCTACACGCTGGCGCTGTCCACCCGACAACTGATGGGGTTTGCGTTTGGAAAATGCCGCCAATTCAACGATCGACAGCATGTTGTCAACGCGCTCGGCAATTTCTTTTTTCGCCACTCGATCCTGTTTCAAACCGTAGGCTATGTTCTGCTCCACAGTCATGTGTGGAAACAGCGCGTACGACTGAAACATCATATTCACCGGCCGTTGATATGGCGGAATGCCCGCCATATCAACACCGTCAATGAATATGCTTCCAGAGGTTGGCGGATCAAACCCCGCCAACATTCTTAGGAGTGTGGATTTCCCACACCCTGAACCACCAAGCAGAGAGAATAACTCACTCTCATAAATATCAAGATCAACGCCCGATACCGCGGTAAAAGAACCAAACGTCTTGGTCAATGCCTGAATCTTTACAAAAGGAACTGCCTGCGGGTCCAGCCAGGGTTGATCGGCAAATGGTGGTTCTGAATCGTTCGGCATGGTTGACTAATCAGTGTACCTAGTCATTTTCTAAATGCGAGCAGGCAACCCCACCTCAATCACCGCGAAAGACCCACTCAAAGCTGCTCAGTTGCCAGCCTTGAAATTGGTCCAAGTACGCGTACGAACTCTTTGTACTTTAGGCGGTAGTACATCCAAGGTATACATTTTCTCGACTGCATCAGGAGGTGGATAACTCGCTTCGCTAGATGTCACCGCCGGATCAACTAGTGGAACCGCGTCGGCATTGGCGGTGGCATACCAGGTGAAATTGCTATCGCCAGCCGCGACTTCCGGACGCATCATATAGTTGAGAAACAGATAGGCATTGTCGACGTTCTTCGCATCGGCGGGTACTACCCATCCATCAACCCAGATATTCGCTTTACGCTCACCCGCCGGTCGGAAGAAATCCAATTTCACATCAGCACCGGCCTCTTCGGCGGTCGATATCGCAAGGAGCCCATCTGGACCCCACGTTACCGCCAGACAGAATTCCTTTTCTACCATTCGCTGGTAGGCATAGTTGTCAAATGTCTTGATGTACGGGCGGATTTTCAACAGCATCTCCTGTACTTTGCGATAATCTGCCGTGTTTTTCGAACTCGGGTCGAGGCCAAGATAGGCCAATGCCATGGGAATGACGTCCGTTGGTGAATCCAGAAAAGCCACGCCGCATTCAGCTAACTTTTCCATGTTTTCCGGTTGAAATATGAGATCCATCGATCCAATCGGTGCATCAGGGAACACACTACGAATCAACTCTTCGTTGTACGTCACACCATGTGTTCCCCACATATAAGGAATGAAGTGATCATTATTCGGATCCCATACCTCAGCCACCTGCGACAGCACCTCCTGACTCATATGTTTCATATTGGGCAGACGAGAAGTGTCAAGTTTGGAAATGACGCCAGTTGGAATGAGCTTGGCAACCTGAGAACCGGAATGAGAAACTACGTCGTAACCGGAACTCCCGGCCAGTAGTTTTGCATTCACAGTTTCGACTGAATCGTAATTGTCATAGGTGACATCAATGCCATATTCCTTTTCGAAATTGGCAATCGTGTCTTCGCCGATATACTCGGCCCAGTTGTAAACGTTGAGAGTTCCCTCAGCGTATGCATTGCCGGCGAATGCAAACAGTGCTGCACATATAGTCGTTATCGCAAATTTACATTTTCTCGAGAGTTGCAAAGTACCGTCCTCCGTATTGATTTTGTTTTAGTTCTCAGAACCTTAAATTAGTTGTTTGATATTCGCATTATAATGAAGGGCTACCTTCCTGAGCAAAGTTTAATGCGGAACTGCTCAATGCAACTCTGTTGTTCCCCATTCAATATTATGTGCACGTAGCATGCAAGGATCATTCTACATCAAAGAAAAAATGACATCGGGCGCAAATCTCAGTAGCACGTTAAGTACTACATAGAATGATGAATCAGGACTTTCACCACGAATTTCGCAAACCTAAACCCTCTTGTCCTAAATGCGAATCTTGGATGGCACTGCGCACCAACAGGCAGAACGGGGAACAGTTTTGGGGTTGCCATAGATACCCGGATTGTAGAGGGCATCGACCACATCCACTCGGTTCACCCAATGGTCCTCTCTGTCCAAAATGTGAATCGTGGATGATCCTAAAAAACAATGAGTTTTGGGGGTGTTGTAAATTTCCATATTGTCGAGGCACTCGACCTTATAAGAACAACACAATAGAAGAAGAATTCACTCAAGAACAAGAAACAACCGAAGAAGACGTTAAAGCGGAAGCGGTAGAGAGAAACAGTTCACGAATAACTGATTCTCTACAATTTCCGGTTGAATGGGTCGAAAGCGTCCATCGGACGGAATATATCCCTGAATACATTTCCGTAGGAGCAATGCCAGGAGTGTTTCAAGAACGACTAGGCAAAGACCCTATGGTTAAACAATTGCTATCTCAATGCCTGCTTCTTTCTAACCGTGGCCGCGACCGTCTGGGGGCTACACCACATGCCAAATTAATCAGTGCACTGCTCAAAAAATTGTTACAGAGAGGCCGCGCCCCGCTTCCTACACTTGGCATAGAGAGTAGAGCGCTGAAATTACATAATCTAACTGACTCGGTAAATGAACTCCCAATAGAACGTGGTTTAATTGGGTGGGAGTGGAAAAAAGGCGCCGTGGCAAACCGTGTCAAAATCAGTGATATCCATTCGACCTTAGTTGCGGAACGATGTCCGTTTCAACTTGATGCTGAATTTACTTTTGTTGATGCAGAGTCGGATTCGTTGTTACAAAGCCCCGAGGAAAAATGGTTTCTTAACTCATGGATACCTGATGCACTTGGAACGTCAGCGGCACATTGGTTCACACCTCAAGCCTCTTTGGACAAATTGCTGGAAGCTGGTGGTATAGAAACGTCCGGTGCGCGAAGAATCGATTTTCTATTTGCTTACCCTGGACATCCTGCGTTTGGAATTGAAATTGATGGATCCGAACATGAGGAGTCGGTTGAAGTAGACAGAGAGCGGGACACATCTTTGGAAAATTTAGGATTTAAGGTGTTTCGTATCACTAATGATGAAATCCGCCTGGGTCAAGGACCGGTGTTGCAGAAAGTCAAACACTATTGTGAGCAAGCTCTGTCCAACTTCCATCCTTCTGATGGTGACGATAACGTCACTCGATTCTTAATCGATTGCTCAAATGCAGCAAAGTTGCAGTTTGCTATAGCTTGTGCAGTTGGATGGGGTTGGGTTACCGCTGGTCAATCATGGAGAATCGAACTTTCTAGTTCGAATAGAATTTCCGTATTCGGTATTTTGGACGTTTTACGACTGATGTCGGCCTTTGATACTCTTTATGGAGAGCAATCAATCCCCAAGTTCTGTACGGTGGCCTGTCAGGATGGATTCGAAGTTACATGGCATCTGGACAAAGATGGAAAATGGCAACGTACCGAATCACCCGAACATCAAAATGATTGTATTCGTTTGGCCGTCGAATCAGACACTAGTCCGTATCATCAATTGAGTTCTGGACAACGGTACGACATAGTCATCCGTCCGGTTTTTCTACCGGTGAAGTTCTCTCAGGATCAGTTCAGCGAAATGGTTCGCCGGAAAATCGTTCCAAATACATACCATGAAGCAAAGTCCGCTCTCACCCTCTTC
This sequence comes from Arenicellales bacterium, assembly GCA_965116205.1. Taxonomy (GTDB): domain Bacteria; phylum Pseudomonadota; class Gammaproteobacteria; order Arenicellales; family JAJDZL01; genus JAJDZL01. Next base: position 3,117,309 of record OZ220493.1, read on the forward strand.
CTACTGACGATTTTTCGTAAACGGCGATTTCGACAAATGCAAGGTGAAGCGATTTACAATTCACTTCGCCAAAAGGACTGCGTAGTGCTTTTGCCAACTGGTGCCGGTAAGAGCTTGATTTATCAACTCGCCGGTCTATTGATGCCTGGCGTCACGATTATCGTCGACCCCATTGTTGCCCTGATTGAAGATCAGGTTGAAAGTCTCCAATCCTATGGTATTGAACGAGCGATTCCAATTTCTCGGAGTCTCTTTCCCCGTGAAAAACGTAAGCAGCTGGCGCGACGTTTAGGACTCGGTGAATATCTTTTCATTTTAATGGCACCAGAACGACTACAAACTCCGGTGTTCCGAAGTGTTCTTACAGAACTGTCTCATATTACACTCATTAACCTAGCGGTCATTGATGAAGCACATTGCGTTTCGGAGTGGGGGCATGATTTTCGGCCGGCCTACCTGAATCTCGGTAACAATCTGCGTCGATTCTGTGCCAATAGAAATAGTCCCATCGATTCACCACCTTTGCTTGCGCTCACCGGAACTGCGTCTCGTGCGGTACTGAGAGACTTGCTCGCTGATTTGAATATCGATCGAAATCGGTCGGACGCCCTCATCCGACCTGAGTCATTTGACCGACCTGAACTTCAGTTCGAATTCGTACGTCTCTCGCCAACTCAAGATCCGAAAGCAAAACTGCGCGCTGTATTGAATAAATTACCGCGTAAATTTGGGTTGCCACATGCTGATTTCTATCGCTCGGCAGGACGTCACACCAATTCTATTATCGTGTTCGTGCCCACAGTCAATGGCCCGATCTACGGCGTAAGGGATGCTCAATCTGTTGTCAAAGATACAGTACGTAGCGACGTTACGATCTATTCTGGCACTCCACCAAGCAGTATTAATTCAAATGATTGGGAACAAACAAAAAGAAAAAATGCTACCAACTTTAAAGACAATCGTGTACCGATATTGGTCGCCACAAAAGCATTTGGTATGGGCATTGACAAACCAAACATTCGAAGCACCATACACTTTGGTTTGCCAGGCTCTCTTGAAAACTTTTACCAAGAAGCTGGACGAGCGGGGCGCGATCAGAAATTAGCGCACTGTATTGTTCTATTTTCCGAGTACGACTCGAGCCGGTCAGACACTCTGCTTAATCCGAATCTGAATCTAACCGAGTTGCACCAGCTTTTTGAACTGGAAAATAAAAAAAAGAAAACAAATGACGATGTGCTCAGATCTTTGTGGTTTCATTTAAATGGATTTAATGGCATTATACAAGATATCAAAGAGATAGACGACATTGTTAAAAATGGACTAGGAGATTTTACTTCTAAATCTATAGTAGAACTTCCATTTGGAACGTACGAAGAGCAGACTAGCAAGGAAAAAGTTTTTTGTCGTCTACTACGAATTGACGTAATCGAAGACTATCAGGTCGACTTTGGTGCGAAAAAGTTCATCGTCACCGTCGCACCCTTTGATTTAGAAAAGTGTAAGGAACATCTATTGGACTATATTCATACACTGCAACCCGCACAACGTTCGTTTTATGCAGACCAGTTGAATAATATCCAAACCATCAATCCTCCTCAGGATGTAGTCAGGCTGGCTAGCATCCTTATAGAATTTGTTTACGATACGGTTGAACGATCACGGCGGCGGATGATTCAGGAATCTGTATTTCTCGCACGCAGTGCGCAGCATGATCACGACATAAGAAGTCGATTACTCGATTACCTTCAAGAAGGATTGGGTACTGAGTCCATTAGAAATCTTCTCGACGAGTCTGAAATTTCGCTGATGGATTGGTATGAGATGATTGACAAATGTGACACACCGATGGTCGCGGGAGAACTCAGAGGGCTCTACATTCGTGGATTAGAATCCTATCCCGATCATCCTGGTTTGCTACTCACTCGTGCTGTTTCTGAAGCGATGTGTTCTGACCACAATGATAGTGTAAGTTCACAAGAGATCAACTCCGCAGTGCGAATTGGCATAGGAAAATACAAACTCCCACAAAATTCTGTAAATGAAGTCTTGGAAAAGCTATTCCATTTAGCGCGCGAAGCACGCGCTAACGAACTGGGTGCTGCTCTGACTGTTGGCTTACTCGGACTTGATGAATTGAACGAAGATCTCTCGTTTGCTACTGAACGCGGTGTAAAAATGGCAACGTTATTTTTTCATGATGAGCGCGTTAGAGTATCTTTGTTGGCTTACCAGTATCGAAATTTTATCAACCGCTTGGAACGTCCAATTATTGATCGTAACCACCGTTATGAAAATTCAAAACCTTTGAAGACACTTGTTGAGGAGAAGATAAATTGAGTGTGCTATCCGACCTAGAAAAACAGCTAACTGAGATTGATGAACGAATTCATCGACTGGTCGAGAAGGCGGAGGCGCATGGCGAAGTCGAAGAAGCCCTGCGCGACGCTGGAAATGGACTCATGGAAGCCAACAAGGAGATGCGGCAGCTGGTGAAATCAACAGGTATTACAACTCAACATCTGTCTGATGTTTTGACTGCATTCAAAGAGGCAGTAGAAATTTTGCGGCAGTCGAGTCCCACGCAGGCGATAGAAGCGATTGCAAAAGTTCAAGAACAACTCGAAAAATCGGAACATAGCATTCAAAAGTCAATTGATGAATTAACTGAGCAATTCTCGAGTAGTCAGAGGGACATCAAAAAACAACTGAAAGAAGAAGTGCAGTCAATACGGTCAATGGTAAAGAAAGCCATCATTTTCAGCACGTGCATCCTTTTGGTTCTACTGGTGGGGATTATTCAATTCCTTCCGTAAATCATCAACAGTCATGTCAAATCAACTACGAATGCGAGTATTTTTCGGGTCGAATAAACAAGTCTGACAGACACGGGCTGGAAACCGTTCACCTAATATTCCAACTTTCAATTTCGTTCCATATGTAGCAACTTCAGGTAGCAAATAGGCATACGCAATATTTTTCTTCACTCGATAGCCGAATCCAGCTGAAGTAACTGAGCCAACTAGTTCACCTTGACAATAGACTGGAGCACCGCCATGCGCCGTTGCATGCTGACAATCTACCGTCATTACCATAAGCCGCTTCTGAATTTTGCGTTCTAGATCGGATTGTAAGCTCTGCCGTCCGATAAAATCCACCTTGTCCATTTTCACGAACCTGTCAAGTCCCGCTTCAATTGGATTAAACTCGTAAGTCAGGTCCGTTTTCCACTGTAGATATCCCTTTTCCAGACGCATGGACTCAGCTGCGAATAACCCGAAATTTACCATATTGAATTTCTTACCCACCTGCACCAAAAGACGGTATAGCGACAATAGAGAATCGTTGGCAATATGTAGTTCAAATGCCAGTTCACCGGAGTAACTGACTCGCATCGCCAGTAAAGTTATCTGCCCAATACGTACCCACTTAGCATACATGGGTGGAAATGCAGTAGGAGACCAGTCGGTTGACGAATCGACCGACTCTAGTAATTGTCTTGAGTGGGGTCCGGCAAACACTAGGGTTGTGTATGTAGTGGTTTTTTCAGTGAGTGTCACCGAACTCGGTTTATGTTGCAAAAGCCAGTCGCGATCATGCCATTCCGTTGCCGCAGCAGAGCCGTACAGATAATGATCTGCGGCCAATCTGGTGATTGTGGCTTCAGTAAGGATATGCCCTTTCTCGTTCAGAAAGTAGCACAACGAAACCTTACCATCGTGCTGTGGAATCGCACTACAGGTTATGCGGTCCAAGAGTTGCTCAGCACCCGCGCCATGAATTTCAAATTGATTAAATCCAGAAACTTCCATCAAGCCGACAGAATTTGTGACTGCCGCAACTTCATTGGCCACAACTTGGTCAGTGGGTGTTAGACGATAGGAATGCTGCGATTCAAATTCCACAGTTGGTTTAAAGAAAAGTGCTCGTTCCCAACCATTAACCACGCCCCATTCACAATGCTGTTGACTCAATTCTTGATAGAGTGGTGTTTTTCGTATGGGACGTGCTGCCGGGCGATGTTCATGCGGTAAGTGATAGTCGAACTCGGCTCGGTACTCTTCGATTGCTTTAAGGCTGGCAACCTCAACACTGGCCCATTCAGTAAAGCGACGTGGGTCCAAGTACCAGGCGTCCCACTCACACTCACCGTACACCATCAGTTCAGCAAGAATTTTTCCAAGACCACCACCCTCTCCAATTCCCGCACGAAGCCCGAGACAGGCAAAGGCATTGAGTTGACCGGGGATAGGACCAACTAATGGTGCGCCATCTGCACTATAGGTGATGGGACCGTTTACAATCGTATGAATGCCAACCTCCATTAGGCATGGCAACCTCTGAAAAATTCGCTCCATGTTATCTAAACATCGATCTAAATCTGACGGACAAAGGGATCTCGAAAATTCAGGATCAATACCTCCCTCTACACCAAACAATTTGCAAGCATGTTCATAAACACCAACCAGTAACCCACATTTTTCCTGCCGACTGTAAAAGTTATCTTTCGGATCTCGAATAATTGGCACGCGAAAATTCAGTGATTCCAGTTGCGCAATCGGCTCAGTCAGAAAGTACATGTGCTCCATAGACACAACCGGATGACAGACACCGAGCATCGCACCAACTTCATTGACCCGATAGCCACTGGCATTCACGATCATTTCACAGGTAATGTCACCTTTTCTTGTATGAACAATAAACTCTCGAGAGCGTTTGCGGGTGATTGCTTCTACAGGATTTGACCGATAAATTTTGGCGCCGGCAAGGCGCGCATGCCTCGCTAAAGCAAAGACCAGTTGTGACGGATCAATGTCTCCATCTAACGGATCCCACCAAGCGCCTAACAGTTTCTCGATCCGAATCAACGGATGTCTTCGGCTGACTTCGGCAGCATTAATGTACTCCATTTCTACACCAATTCCTGCCGCGACACCAGTGTAGTGTCGGTAAGTATCAACCTGACTAGGTGTATATGCCAAGCGCATGCCACCGGTGATGTGATAATTGATTGGGAATTCCGGATCCGAAGCTAGATCTTGGTAAAGATTGATGGAATAGCGCTTCAAACCAATCATGGTCTGATTTGAGCCAAACTGAGTAACCTGGGCCGCCGCATGCCAAGTTGATCCAGAAGTCAATTCATCTCGTTCCACCAAAACGACATCAGCCCACCCTTCTCGAGTTAAGTGAAAAAGCGTTGATACTCCACCGATTCCGCCGCCAATGATGGCTACTCTAACATGCAAATTCACTACTTTGTAAAACTGAATTTTTCGTCAACTTACATGATACGATGTGTCGCTATCAATTCCTCCGAGACGTTAGCTATTCACGTATGTTTGCTAATATCACAAAGCGACAGCGTCACTGTTAGAACGACGCTGTACCTTTATTGTTGAGAAACTGCACTTTGCATCTGAACATTCAATAGTTCTCGGATTAATTCAGTAACTGGTACAAGAGCTCTGTCTATGTGCGCACCCATCTCATTCATTTCATCTGCTCGCTTTAACGCATTTACACATCTGTCACTGTTAACTTTCAAAAGATCAGGCAAAAGTGTATTCCCCGGTAGTAATCCGCCGGTTTTAACACAAAGAACAAAATAGCAACAAGCTCGTGCGGTTCTACCATTTCCATTTATGAATGGATGAATATTATTCAGTCTCCATAAAACATAAGCTGATAAAGTAAGTTGATCGGCTTCTATCCAGCTCATATTTACCATATTAACAAAATCATCCATAAGAGCTGCAACTTGGTAGTGTTCCGGAGGGTTGTATTGAGACTCACCCGTTCCAACAGAGACTCTACATGGACGATATTCACCAGCATTGACATGCAAACATGCGATGGCGTGATAGTTCAGAGATTTGATCATCGTTTGAGAGAGGAAATGCTGGCCAAAATAAACCGCAGTTATTACCATTGACTGCATAAAGCTGAGTTGCCTTTGTAAATTGGCATACTCTAATCTCTGATAAGCCGAATTTTGTTCTGTCTTTGTTAACTCATGTATTATCATCCATAGACCTCATCCACAATTCTCTCTATTACCTCTCGCTCGCGCTCTCGGTCCGCATTATCAACAATGGAATTAAGATAAGAAATATATTGTGCTCTTTTTTCTTCAGGTGACAAAGTTTGTTTTGCAGATTCGCGTAAGCGTATGTATAGTTCATCATCTTTGTCTTGCTTTTTTAATGTAAATGGTTTCATTTATTCACCTCCAATTAATCATTGCAAATCAGAAATTCCAGTTAACGTCTCAAACATCTCAGTTGCTTCGTATCAATAAGAAGCTCGGAATCACATCTTCAGAGAGAACATGAGATTCAAGCCCGCCTGTTTTGCACCTCAAATCCGGTGACTTCGGTCACCGGGTTTTTCATTTTGCACCGCTTATTCCCATCCGGGCGGCGGCGGTTTATTTAACATCGTCCGAAAACAACTTCCCATACAACTTGTCAACATATCGTCTTTATTCAAACCCTGTGTCATTTCAGGTGTTAACATCCAATTACAAACGACAATGACAGTAAACAAAATCTACTGTCCTTTCAATCTCATTCAGTTTTGCAAGTATTTCAAGTATTTCATCGTTATCGTCTGCTATCGCACTGGATATAAACCCCAGTGCGATAACGACTGCTATAAACATCTTTTTCATAAGTTTGTCTCGCTATCATTCTGCTTGGCGCGTTCGCTGCGGTTCAGTTTGTTATGGATCGCCCTACGCACAAATTCGCTTTTGTGCAGTCCTTCATACTTCACGGCTTCCTCGATTCGTTCGTTCAGGCGTTGTCGCACCCGCACTGTAAACAGCGTCATATCCTTTTGTGTATCCATTACCACCCACCCGAACAATTTCGCAGACACATATTACGGCTATTGGTGTTTGGTGGAGTCACCCGATAACAGCGGCTTAAACAACTGTCTAACGCACTGGGCACAGTGTATTGTTTCGGCACCGGCGGTTTAAGGCTATCAAGTGCATCTTGCAAAATCCTTTTATGTTCTCTGGTGGTGTCGTATGAAGGCGCTTGATACTGTGGAAACTGATACATTTGCATCTGATAACCTTGTTGCACCTGTGGCACCTGATATTGAATTTGCGGTAGCGGGCAATTCATACCCCAGCAGTTTGCTCCTGCCTGTGTCCCCCACAGCATTCCAAGCATTAGCGTTAAAGTTAACATTGATTTTTTCATTCTGTAATCTCCATTCGTATATCCGCATAAACAGCACCGCTCTCATCGTGCCCTACAATGTCAACAATGATCATCAATCATATATGCCACAGAAATTATCTAGCGATTTTCGTATTTCGTCTTTAGTTACTTTACTATCGTAGTCCATCAAGCCCCATATATTTGAAACAACTAATTCTTTTTTTTCTTCAGGAGTTAGATTTTTTTCAATTTCTTGGATTTTAGCAATATCAATATTACTTTTATATTCCTTCAAGTTTCCAATTTTCATGTCATGCCTTTTCTAGGTTTGGAGTGAACTACACTCGCTTTGAATGCCATGATTTCTGCGCATTGCCGCAAACGAAATCAGCTTAAGTCTTATACATAATCAACCTAAGTCTGGTTGTAAATACCATTATATTCCAAACCGCCCCGCGATACACCGAGTATTTCAGGGTGCCAGAATTTCATGCTGCCAACCCTTTGCCCCTTTCAATCTGAAACATAATCGCTCGTGCAGTCGGTCTTTGCGTCCCTGCCAGAATTCAATACAGTCTGGAATAATTTTGTACCCACCCCAATGCTCTGGTCTGGGTACCGTCCGTCCTTCAAACCTTTTTTCAAATTCACCAACCCGGTCCGATAGATCACTAAAACGTTCAAGTACTTGACTTTGCGGCGAAACCCAGGCACCAATCTGACTGCCTCTAGCACGTGTCGAAAAGTAAGCATCAGACAGTTCAGCGGCAATGACTTCAACCCGACCTTCTATTCGCACTTGCCGATGTAGCTTATCCCACCAAATCACTGCACAGACAAACGGATGAGCATTGAGTTCCTGTGCTTTTCGGCTGTTGTAGTTGGTATAAAAAACAAAACCATTCGAGCTGTAGTCCTTGAGTAAAACCTGTCGGGCTGAAGGCCGGTTGTTCTTGCCAACCGTACAAATAGTCATTGCAGAGGGTTCCACAAAACCAGCTTCATAAGCTTCGTCATACCACTTGGCAAAAAGCTCAAATGGACCATGCGACGATTCAATGGATGGTAAATCTGCAGTGACCACGGTACTGACTGAATTAAAAACTGCTATATTCCAGCAACGCAGAGATATTTGATCTCAACATAATCCTCAATACCGTATTTTGATCCTTCACGCCCGATGCCAGACTCCTTTACACCGCCGAATGGCGCCACTTCTGTCGAAATAATCCCCGTGTTGATGCCGACAATGCCATACTCCAACGCTTCAGACACTCGCCAGACTCTGCCAATATCGCGACTGTAAAGATAGGCCGCCAAACCGAATTCGGTCGCATTGGCTAACTCAATGACTTCATCGTCGCTGTTGAATTTGAACAGCGGGGCCAACGGGCCAAAAGTTTCTTCATTCGATACGTCCATATCTACATTAACATGCTTAATTACCGTTGGCTGAAAGAACGTCCCACCGCGCCCATGACGGCTGCCGCCTACGGCTACCTCGGCACCCTTCGCCACTGCATCGTTAATGTGTGCCTCGACCTTTTCGACCGCGGCGATATCGATCAGCGGACCCACTTCAGTATGCTCTTCCAAACCATCGCCGACTTTCATCTGACTGACAGCAATGCCAAGTTTCTCAGCAAATTCATCATAGACAGATTCGTGTACGAATATTCGATTGGCGCAGACACAGGTCTGGCCGGCATTTCTATATTTTGACTGAATGGCGCCGGTAACCGCTGCCTCAATATCAGCATCATCAAAAACGATAAATGGTGCATTACCACCTAACTCAAGAGAGATTTTCTTAACCGTATCTGAACATTGCTTCATCAATACCTTACCAATGGCAGTTGAGCCGGTAAACGACAGTTTTTTCACAATGGGATTCGCCGTTAACTCTCCCCCAATTTCACTCGACGACCCAGTAACTACGTTGATCACGCCAGCTGGTATCCCCGCTCGTTCGGCCAGTTCACACAATGCCAGTGCCGAGTAAGGTGTACTGCTAGCGGGCTTGATGACAATCGTACAGCCAGAGGCTAATGCCGGCCCCGCTTTACGGGTAATCATAGCGGAAGGAAAATTCCATGGTGTAATTGCGGCACACACGCCGATGGGTTCTTTGAGCACAACGATACGACGGTCGGGAAGATGCGCCGGAATCACGTCACCATAGACACGCCTACCTTCCTCGGCAAACCACTCGAAAAAAGACGCGGCATAGGCCACCTCACCTTTCGACTCGGTCAAAGGCTTACCTTGTTCAATAGTCATCAATTTTGCCAAGTCGTCGACGTTGTCCATCATCAGTTCAGCAAGTTTTCGCAAACCTGTAGAACGCTGTTTTGCAGTCTGTTGACTCCAACTTTTAAATGCTATCTGCGCCGCATCAATCGCACGACCTGTTTCAGTGGCGCCCATTCTAGGTACGGTACCGATAACAACCCCATTCGATGGATTGAGCACTTCAATGGTGCCACCACCATCTGCATCAACCCAATGACCATCAATGTAGCATTGCTGGCGAAAAAGTGACTGGTCTTTAATGTGTAAATTGATCATGTTTTCCTCTCCAAATCAGTTGAATGCAGATATTCCAGTTTGTGCTCGACCCAGAATTAAAGCATGTATATCGTGGGTTCCTTCATAGGTATTGACTGCTTCCAGGTTCATACAGTGTCGAATGACATGAAACTCGTCGCTGACACCATTTCCACCATGTATGTCACGCGCCATTCGCGCAATATCCAATGCTTTGCCGGCATTATTTCGCTTCATCAGGCTAATCAATTCATGAGGCCGTTGGCCGGCATCCAGCATTTGTCCAACTCGCAACGAACCTTGCAATCCCAACGCAATTTCCGTTTGCATATCAGCAAGTTTCTTCTGCACCAGCTGAGTCGCTGCCAGTGGGCGTCCGAACTGCTCACGTTGCAATGCATAATCTCGCGCCGAGTGCCAGCAAAACTCCGCCGCACCCATCGCCCCCCAACTGATACCATACCGAGCCATCGTCAGACAGGCAAAGGGTCCCTTTAAACCGGCCGCATGCGGTAACATCATGCTGCCAGGAACAAATACATCGTTCATCACAATGCTCCCCGTCGCCGAAGCTCTGAGTGAAAACTTGCCTTCTATTTTAGGTGTTTCCAGTCCATTGGCATCTCTTTCCAGCAGAAATCCACGAATCACATTGGCATCGTCTTTCGCCCAAACAATAAATAGGTCCGCCAGCGGTGCATTGGAAATCCAAGTTTTTTCTCCATTCAAATAGAATCCTGAAGGAACTTTACGAGCCCTTGTCAACATCCCCCCGGGATCAGAGCCGTAATTCGGTTCGGTAAGACCGAAGCAACCAATTATTCTGCCTTGCGCTAATTCGGGTAACCAACGGTTACGCTGTTCGTCGCTACCAAACCGATGAATGGGGTACATGACCAGTGACGACTGCACACTCATGAACGAACGATAGCCGCTATCAACGCGTTCGATTTCGCGCGCGATAAGTCCGTAGCTGACATAACTCAGACCGGCACAACCATATCCATGAATCGTTGCACCCAATAACCCGAGTTTGCCCATTTCCTGTGCGATCTCAAGATCAAAAATTTCCTCACGATTGGCCACGATAATCCGTGGCATCAAGTGTTCGGTAGCATAGCGCCGAACGCTGTCTTGGATCATTCGTTCTGATTCATCAAGCTGTTCATTCAGCAGAAATGGGTCCTTCCACGAAAACTGATGCGCAGATTGTTGTAACATGTCATTCATCGCCTAAGCGGCTTTTGACGTTGTTTGCAGATTATGCAAATTACTCAGCAATTTCTCCACTTTAACCTGTACCTCCTCGACACACTGACGTTTGATATGTCCAAAGCCCCTTATGTCCTCCGGATAGTTAGCTAATGCTACCGCCAAATGATGATTATCGACCGACAGACACAAAATCATTTCATTCACAATCTGTTCATACTGCAGAATCAATCGCCTTTCAAGTTTTCGATCGGTTGAATAGCCAAATGGATCAAATGGCGTGCCGCGTAAAAATTTGAACTTAGCCAGCCATGACAACGCCGGTTCCAGCCAAGGTCCAAATGTTCTTTTCACTGGGAGGCCGGTCGACGGATGCCGCTTCACCAAAAATGGTGGCGCCATGTGAAAGATAATTCGGTAGTCTCCGGTAAATTGCCGCGCCAGCCGCTTTCTGAAATCTGGGTCGGTCAATAACCGGGCAACTTCATATTCATCCTTGTAAGCCAGTAACTTGTAATAGCCACATGCGATCGCTTCGGCAAATCCTTGCATGCCGGGTGCCTTGGTTTGTTCGGCGTGGCACGCCGCTTGAACCAGCTTAAGATATCGATTGGCATACGCTTCATTTTGATACTGTACCAGTTCGGTTGAGCGGCGTTTGATTTTGTCGTCCAACGACAGTTTTAGCAATGGTTTCAATTCAGTGTCCGTTGCATTGGCACTTTGAACGTCCCGATCAATAGCCTCCGGTTCAACGACATACTGCCGGCCCCGATGCAATGCCTGTAGATTCATTTCAACTGCTCGGCCATTCAATTCTATTGCTTTTTCAATCGCTTCAAGTGACACCGGCAGGTAACCTCTCTGCAATGCAATACCGACCATAAACAAATTGGCTGCAATCGTGTCACCCAACAGATGTTCGGCGTAATGATTCGCATTGATGAATGTCACCTGTTCTTGAACCGTCGCCTGTTCGATCATGGACTCAAGTTTGGCACCTGGAAATTGTAAATCAATGATGCGGGTAAAGTCCCCCGACAGCATTTCATTGGTATTAATGATGGCCTTCGTCCGGTCTGCACGCGCCGTTGTCAACACACTGGTTGATGCCGACACGACCAGATCACAACCAATGATGAGATCGGCACCACCTGCCGCAACATGTGTCGATGAGATGTCTTCTGGATGGCGGGCGATGATTAAGTGACTCAGGACTGAACCTCCTTTCTGCGCGAGTCCGGTCATGTCCAGCACCGAACAACCAAATTCCTGTATGTGTGCTGCCATTCCGAGTATGGCGCTGACTGTTATCACACCCGTACCACCCACGCCGGCTACCACGATACAGTATTCCTGGCCAATGTCGGCTAATTTCGGGAGCGGCAGACGACTCGCATTGAAATCTCCAGTACTTGTCGATTGCTCGACCCTTTTCAGCGAGCCTTTCTCGACGGTCACAAAACTCGGGCAGAAACCATCAATGCACGTGTAATCTTTGTTGCATGCCAACTGATCAATACGTCTTTTTCGGCCAAGTTCAGTTTCATGGGGCAGGATGGCAACACAATTGGATTGCATACCACAGTCACCACAACCCTCACAAACCGCAGCATTAATGAACACCCGTTTCGGCGGGTCCGGATACTGCCCACGCTTCCGCCGACGACGTTTTTCTGCCGCGCAGGTTTGATCATAGATGATGGATGTGACGCCTTTAATTTCCCGTAGCTGTCGTTGCACTGCATCAAGTTCGTGTCGGTCAACAACTTTCACGCCATTGGGCAATCGATGACTCGACTGATAGGACCGTACTTCGTCGGTTACCACGGTAACTTGCTTGACACCTTCAGCTAACAATTGGAATGCCACCTGAGACACCGTCAGAGGTCCATCAAAAGGCTGTCCACCGGTCATTGCCACCGCATCGTTGTACAGCACCTTAAAAGTAATATTGGTATTGGCGGCAACGGCAGCGCGAATGGCTAATATTCCTGAGTGCAGATAAGTACCATCACCGACATTTTGAAAAATATGCGGCGTTTTACTAAAAAGACTCTCACCAATCCAACTCGCACCCTCTGCCCCCATCTGTGTGAAGCGAGCCGTTGAACGGTCCATCCACTGTGCCATGTAGTGACAGCCAATTCCAGCCCGCGCCACACTGCCTTCAGGCACTCGCGTCGAAGTGTTGTGTGGGCAGCCGGCACAAAAATATGGTGTCCGCTGCAATGGTGCAAGTTCCACATCCTTTGCGGACCACAGCTGCACCTGGCGTAAACGTTCAGACAACTGGTCGGACTGAATATGCTGTAGAATCTGCTCACCAATAACACTGGCGATTCGCATCGCATTCAATCTCGCCGTTGAGGTAAATAGAATCTCGCCCTGCTCATCGCGTTTACCGACCACCACTGGCGCAGCGTTTTTTCCGTAGAGCAGGGTCTTTATCTGATCTTCAATCAGTGCCCTTTTTTCTTCAACAACGATGATCTTCTGCAAATCTTTTGCAAATCTGTCCAGTCCGGTTTTTTCCAAAGGCCAACTGAGCGCAACCTTGTAGAGCCGCAAACCCAACCGACTCGCCATGGTACGATCAACACCCAGCTCCATCAAGGCACGCATGACATCGGAATAGGATTTACCGGTGGTTACGATACCAATGCGCGCATCCGGTGAGTCATAGACCATTCGGTCCAGACTGTTTTCCCGCCAAAATGCGTGAACAGCCGGTAGTTTGTGCTCGTGTAACCGCTGTTCCTGCTGCAACGGAGTATCCGGCCAACGAATGTTTAATCCTTGCGGTGGCAAAAGAAATTCTTCTGGGACAACCCAGCTTGCTACAGTTGCGCTCAGTTCAACCGAGGCGCTGGCTTCGACCGTGTCGTGAACACATTTGAGTCCAACCCAGCATCCTGAGAACCTCGATAGTGCCCAGCTGGCCAATCCAAAATCAAGTATCTCCTGAACGCTGGCCGGGTTGATGATGGGCATCATCGCGTCCACCAATGCGTACTCGCTCTGATGGGCAGTGGTAGAAGATTCACAGGCATGATCATCACCCATCGCCACCAGTACCCCACCATATCTTGAAGTACCAGCCAGATTTGCATGTCTGAATGCATCACCTGAGCGGTCTACACCGGGGCCTTTACCGTACCAAAGTCCAAACACACCATCGTACAGCCCCTGTCCATCCAGTTCCGCCTGCTGCGTACCCCAAAGTGCAGTCGCCGCCAGATCCTCATTGATCGCCGGCTGGAAAACAATGTTATGAGGCTGCAGAAAATCGGCCGCCTGCCAGTACTGAAGATCCAGACCGCCCAACGGCGAGCCACGATATCCGGTAACATATCCAGCGGTATTCAACCCGGCCGCCCGGTCGCGCTGAGACTGCAGCATCGGCAATCGCACCAGTGCCTGAATACCGGTCATGAATACTCGACCGGATTCTAAAGTGTATTTATCGTTAAGCGATACTTCTTGCAGCATCAATCAATGAGCCTTATGATACAGACGATGCACTCAGACTCCCCAGTCAAAAAATTGATCACCTTCATTCATATAGAATTTCGACAGTACCATCTTGTGAACTTCGGATGCCCCATCAACCAATCGTCCCTGTCGCTGATAACGATAAACCCATTCCAGTATCGTATCCTTGGAATACCCTTTAGCACCCAACATCTGTATCGCCGTGTCAACAACGTGGTGTAACGTATCGGCAACCCTGATCTTGGCCATTGACACTTCCTTACGCGCGAAATCTCCCTGCGCGAGTTTCCAAGCGGCGTGCATCGTCAGCAGACGTCCCGTATGTACCTGCGCAGCAGCTTCACCGAGCATCCATTGAACACCTTCATGTTCCTTAAGTGTCATGCCGAACGATTTACGTTCTTGCACGTATTCGCTGGCAATTTCTAGGCAGCGTCGGCAAAGTCCCAACCACCGCATACAATGCGTCAGACGGGCAGTCCCCAACCGCATCTGTACCACTTTCATACCGTCGCCGACTGCCAACAGGCGATTCTCATCAGGAATCTCAAGGCCATGAAATTTCAACTCGCAATGACCGCCATGCTCCTCCGGCCCCATGATTGGCACCCGGCGCACGATCTCCCAACCCGGGTCGTCACGATCAAACATAAATGCCGTCAGCCCCTTGCGAGGATGGTCGCTGGTACGCGCCAGCAAGATGAAATGCTGCGCCACGCCGGCGCCGGTAATGAACCACTTGTGCCCGTGCACAATCCATTTGTTACCGGACTTCTGCGCGGTAGTGAGCATCATTCCCAGCGGGTCGGACCCTGAACCGGGTGCCGGTTCCGTCATGGCGAGTGCCGAGCGCACCTGCCCATCAATGATGGGTTGTAGCCAACGTTCCTTTTGTGCCGGCGTACCGACTCTCTCGAGAACGAGCATATTACCATCGTCCGGCGCCGCACTGTTGAACACCACTGGCCCGAATATCGAACGCCCCATTTCTTCATAACAGGCGGCCATCCCAATCGTGTCTAAACCACCACCGCCCCGCTCTTTCGGCATCTGTAGACTCCACAGACCTTCAGATTTCGCTTTTTCCCGCAATGGCAGGAGATAACGATCAGCGATATTCTCCCCTTCGTCGTAAGCATCCGGCAGCGATTCAACCGGAATGATTTGGGAGTTTACAAACTCGCGGATGCGGTGCCGATAGTCCTGAACGGAACCATCCAGAGTAAAGTCCATTCTTCAGCCTATATTACATTGAAGATTGTAAGTGGCCGCCATCAGCGACGATGGTACTGCCAGTCATGTAGGCCGAAGCATCGGAAGCTAACAGAAGAAGCGGACCATCCAAGTCTTCAGGCTGTCCAAATCGCTTCTGCGGAATTTTCTGTTTTGCTTTTTCGCCCAGCGGTGATTCCAGATAAGCTCGATTCATTTCGGTCATAATATAACCCGGCGCAATGGCATTGACCCGAATAGAGTAGCGCGCCCACTCGTAGGCTAGAATTCGAGTCAGGTGTTCAACCGCCGCCTTCGAGGCCGAGTATGGTGCGACACCACCCATCACCCGTCGACCGAGAATGGATGCAATATTGATGATCGTCCCACCCTTTGCATCTTTCGCCATGTGCTGTCCAGCCTGCTGCGCGACCAGCCAGACCCCTTTTAGATTGGTTGCCATTACGTTGTCCCAGTCTTTTTCAGACGTTTCAAATGCCGTACCTTGGGAAGCAATCCCGGCATTATTGACGACAATGTCAATGCGATAGTGTACGGCAATACTGTCAACGAATGCTGCTTTGACACTATCTTGATCGGTTACATCCATATACACCCAACTGAGCTGAGAATGCCTATCATCAATCTCGTCCACTCGTTTTTTCAAACGCTCAGTACGCCTTCCCGACAATGCAACGTTGGCGCCCGCCCTAACCAATGTTTGAGCAAAATGTGCCCCCAAACCACTCGATGCGCCAGTAATCAAAGCCGTCTTACCTCTCAAGTTGAATTTCGAAGCCACCATTTTCCATGCAACACCGTACTCTTAGTACAAAGGCACTATGAGATTAATGAACTTATATATTGTTCCCGATCAACTTGCACATCAATGAGCGAAATACCATGGAAAGATTCTGATTTTTCATAAGCCTCGGCAAATTCTTCGATGGAACGCGCAGTCACGCCTAAACCGCCAAAGCTCTCAGCAAACTTGGCAAAATTGGGGTTGCACAGATCGGTAGCAATCACTCGCTCAGGGTAGTGATGCTCCTGATGTTTACGAATGGTCCCCAGCATGCTGTTGTTGATGACGATCACCAACAGTTCAAGTTCCAGCTGTGCCGCCGTCGCTAACTCCTGAGCAGTCATCATGAAACAGCCATCTCCACAGATGACGACAACCTTGCGATCCGGTGCACACATTTTTGCACTGATCGCAGCAGGAACGCTGTATCCCATCGACCCGGCAATTGGCGCGAGCTGAGTACGATAAGCCGCCCCATATCGATGGAATTGATGCAAAACACCGGTACTAATGCCGGAACCACTCGCAACGATGGTATCCGGTGGTAAACGGGATTGCAGCCAACTGATCACTTTTTCGTTCGTAAACGTTGGGTGATTATCAATCTGCGTCGAATGACGTAGATAAGCGATGCGACCCTGGCGAGTCCAGTCTGTCCAGCTCTCCCGGTTTTCAATCTGCAGATGCTCTAAACGAGACAGAAAAGAAGCAGAAGTCGCGTTGACTGCAACATCGGGGTGGTAGACACTGCCCAACTCGCGGATGTCAGGATGAACGTGAAATAGTTTGGCCCTAGGGTTCGGTGCCTCGACCAGAGAGTACTTCCGGGTTGGCAGTTCACCTAAACGTGCACCAATACACAAGATCCGATCACTCAAACGTATCATTTCAGCTAATTTCGGCCCGGTACTGATGCCAAGATCACCTATATAACAGTCATGCGTATTGTCGATATAGTCCTGACATCGAAATTCAGCAACGACCGGCAGATGATTTTGTTCGGCGAATGCTGCGATACCAACTCGCAGTCGCTCACTCCAGCCGCTGCCGCCAACAATCACTAGAGGTCGCTCCGCACTGCGGAAAAAGTCGTTTACCCAAGTGGCCGTCTGCGGTGGCGCCACGATATCGGGAACGGAAACCGCCGGCAGGTTGTCCACCTCTGCTTCTTCGTAAAGCACATCTTCAGGAAAGATCAGTGCGACCGGTCCGGGGCGCCCGGACTGTGCGGTCAACCAAGCCCGGCTGACGTACTCCGGTATCCTTCTGACATCCTCGACCTGTGCCACCCACTTTGATAAGGGTTGATACAAGGTTCGAAAATCAACTTCCTGAAATGCTTCACGGTCTAGAAATTGACGTTGCACCTGCCCAATCATCAATACCATCGGTGTGGAATCCTGGAAGGCAATATGAGCGCCTAACGACGCGTTGGTGGCGCCCGGTCCGCGGGTAACGAAACAAACCGCCGGCCGGCCAACCATCTTTCCGTAGGCCTCGGCCATAATTGCCGCACCGCCTTCGTGCCTGCATGTCACCGTTTTGATCTCAGGATGATCATACAGACCATCAAGGGCCGGTAAAAACGATTCACCGGCAACACAAAATACGGCTTCACATCGCTGAATGGCCAACTGGTCAGCTAGAATTTTACCGCCATGACGCAGTCGGGAGTTTGATGATTCCATTGTTATGTGTGAGTTAATAGTTCCTGAATAAATGCCTGCCTACCCTGTCGCAGGACAAAGGCGACTTTCAATCCAGCGGCACGTTTCGCATCTAACCAGCTCGCGGCCAGTTTCAAATGTCCAAGCGGATAGACGTTTGGCCGCATAGCGGACCAACACGGATACAAACCTTGTCATTCCATGGGCAGAACTGGAATGTATTCACTTTGATTCATACATGATAACTAAAAGTTTGGGAGTGTATCCCATCCATAATGTCAATCTGAAGATAGACAGTTTCGGTTACGCGAATAGTAGTACTATCGTATTGCCGACATAGAAGATAAATCCTTAATCATTAGAAGGTTTGAAATTGGAATGTATTCGCTGAGACTCACACTGAATTAAACTAAAGGCAGGAGGTATTCTACCATGTCCAAACGATATTCACGAGGGTTCAAAGCCATGATGGTCGAGAAATTACGGGCGGAGGTGTCCATTGCACAGTTGGCACAGGAATATGAGCCGACGGCGCAGACGCTGTACCAGTGGCGGCGGGAGCTGGAGAGTTCCGGTGGCGATGCGGCGGTTCATCAGGCGGAGGTTCGCCGGCTGAAACAGCGGGTGCGCCGCCTTGAGGAGGACAACCAAATATTGGAACAGGCGGCGATCTGGTTTGCCAGGGCACACGAAGCCGAGCTGAGGTCATAGCCGTGTATCGGTTCATCCAGGCTCACCCGGTCGTATTCGCCATCACTGCCATGTGTCGGGTGCTGCGCGTGTGCCGCCGTGCCGACTACGCGTGGCGCAAAAAACAGCCGACGAAGAGTCTGTTGCAGGATGAGTGGCTGCTACAGCGGATCCGCACGATTCATGCGGATTCAGGCGGTCGCTACGGGGTTCGGCGGGTGCATGCAGTGTTGCAGCGCACTTGGCCGGGCATTGGTCGGCGCCGCGTGCATCGGCTGATGCGTCAGGCCGGGCTGCGGGGCAAGATGTGGCGCCGGCGGAGGTCGACGACCCCGTCCGATAGCGGTCAATCGGTGCCGCAGGATCAGGTGGCCCGTGACTTTTCCCGCCCGCAGCCGGATCAGTGGTGGGTGGCGGATTCAACGTATATCCGCGTGCCGGAAGGGTTTGGCTATCTGGCCGTGGTGATGGATGCGTGTTCGAGACGCCTCATCGGGCGTCATTTCAGTCGCACGCATGATACGCAATTGATGTTGACTGCGTTGCACCAGGCGGTGAGTTTTCGGCCGCCGGCCGGAGTGATTCACCATTCGGACCGCGGCGTGCAGTATCTCAGTGACCAGTATCGCACCTACTGCGAACGGCAGGGCATTCGACAGTCGGTGGGGCGCGTCGGCAACAGTTATGACAATGCCGCCGCCGAAGCGGTGTTTGCGACCATCAAACGCGAACTGTCCATTGGTGATCGCGCGTTGTCTTTCCATGAAATGGAATTCCAGTTGTACGATTACATTGATCGGTTTTACCACTCGAAACGTTTACATTCTAAACTGGATCATCAAAGTCCTATTGAATATGAACGACATTTAACCCGATCAAAACCAGCTCAATTAGGTGTTTTAGGCACCTAATTGAGTTTAAACTAAAGACGTGTGAGCCAAAGTGAATACATTCCAGGGTTCGATGAATAATACATCCGAGTCTGGCTGACGAACAATAACATTTGCAACATAAGTTGCTGCCAAATCCGGTCTTGTATAAAATTGATCAAGATTTTTCATCAGTTCATTTAGTATAAGTCATAAAACCTTTGTGGAATGTATTCGCTATGGGGTGTATTATCTTGTCAGCAAAAACTACTCTTGTATGGTAAACATAGAGTTCTTCAAGCCGAATCTGTAATACGCCGAATGGGTTGAGATTTTTATCTGCGCTGCGTCATGAAATGTCGTATTATATACGGTCAAGGGAATTTAGTCTCTAATCAATCAAAAGGCGAGTTCAGTTCGTGCTATTGTATTCAATTGGTAGGTGAGTAGATGACTAGCGAAAGAGAAGAGCGTCTAGAAAATTTGTTGACGGAATTCCTTCGACCGGTGAACGATGTTCCTTTTGAAATATTTGTTCGTTCCTAGTTTGGTTTTAAAGTGAAGAAATTTGAACCAGATTTTGATTGTAACCTGTTTACTCTGCTCAAACTAATCGGAATCAATACCTGCAAAGACACATGGTATTCGAATATCCTGTCCAATAGACTTAAGGAAGTGGGAACCAAGTTAGAAGTCTATGTAAAAAACGCTGGTCAGATGCTTGCACTTGACATTGATGAACCAAAAGGTGCCAGTTATCCAGACCTGAAGATTCGATACAACAACACAGACATTTACATTAAAGTGAAATCTTACGGTCAACAGTCTGAGATTGGCCAAATTAGTTCCACCTTTCCATCTCCACTCGGAAATTTAAGCATTGATTCAGATGGCTTCCACATTATTATGGGATTTGACATCGAGGAAATCGAATCTCAAAATCCCAGTCACTATGCTGCTAAAGGATTTCATTTGGTTGATGCGTATGGACTCAACTGTTCTGTTAAGTTTGAAGCCAATTCAAATAACGCAACAATGTATTCTGACCCACAGATTCTATATGCTTGGAATGTTCAATCAGAATGAAGTGAATTATAAATAATCGAAATACCACTGCAACAATCATGAAAGTGGGGTGTATTTCGCTTTGGGTCAAAGTTAATATCTTTAGTAACCTACTACTATCTACTACAACCTTGTACTTGGAATTTTAGTTCGGAGCATGTGCCCCGAACTAAATCGAAAGGACCACATGACCCTCCCAAAAGCAACGTCACCGATGATATTGATCGCGTCTCCAACAGCCTCAGAACCAAATGCACACCAATACCTCCATTTCATCCGAAAATCGGCATTCTTCATTTTCTAATGCTATATTAGAGGACTATTGCCATAGCCTCGCGCTTTGGCTCTATCATATAATTTATTCAATAAAATTACCGTATCTGCAGGACAGTCGCAGGCGAGTCTTTAACGTTTCTTATTGAGGTCAAAATTATGTGGAAAAAGGAAAATCAACAAACGTCAGCATCAGATAAAAATCCATTGCACTCCGAACCCAAACCGCCGACGATTCCGACTAAGAAACCTGAACCGGCTGAGAATGAAAAACGTAGTCCCGGTTATACAGCGTTGGATCGAAGTGCCACTGCGGTCAGAAAAGAGGCACTCTCCGTAGAACCGACTGTCATTAGTGCCCAGTCCACCGTCAGTGGAGAAATTTCAGGTCAGTCAGACGTTCGAATATTCGGGAACTTTCAAGGCTCGATTGAAGTACCGAAAAATATTGTGATTGTGGAGTTATCGGGATATGCCAAAGCAACAATCAACGCGAAAAGTTTAACCATTCACGGTAAATTGATCGGCAATGTTACCGGCCTCGACACCGTGCACCTAGTATCAACCGGGTCGGTTGAAGGCGACATTCACGCTCACAATGTGATTCTTGATAAAGGTTCAACGTTTAACGGTTCCATTGAAATGGTTAGAGAAAAACCGGAAAGTAAAACCCAAACACCGGATAATCCAGCATCTAGGCTGACGCCGAAACCTACTGCAAAACCGAAACCCATTTCTGCGCCGTGATTAACGTTCCGGTAGTCTGATTGAATGTCCCGTGACACCACTCGTACTCAGCGCGAGTTGCTATGCTCAAACTGCTTGTTCATTGGTTGTTGCTTCGTGTAACAACCAATGAACTAAAAATTTCACGCGCTCATGAAGAGAATTGAACATGCGTAACCAGATTTAATCCAGTCAGTGTCAATCAACAATCTAGATTTCAATCGCGCTCACCAAATCGGTGACAAAATTTACTTTGAATCACTTGGATTCAATCATATCCAAGAATGTTTTTCACGTAAGTCAGACTTCAAACCTGGCTTCCTTGATCTTGCGCCGGCCCATTCCAATATCGTGCATTTTTGTGCTACTTGTGGCGGTATTTACTACTCATTTTCGGATTTTTATTCTACGATTTTGAACTTTGATCGTCAGCTCAATGGTAACACCACTGATGCAACATTTTCCGGCACTCTCACCAAACATATCAATAAATTAAATCGCCTGAATGTGTACCATGGGAACCTATCGCTCGACGTCATATTACTCTGGGATATCTTCAATTATCTCAAGCGAGACAACATCATCAAATTGATCGCTTTGTTAAGCCCAATGTGTAAAAAAGGTTCTTTGCTGTATGCATTGTTCTGGCTGACTGATCAAATGCCCGGCTTACCTGGAAGTTTTACGTTGACGACACCGAGGTCCGTTGTCTATGAATTCCAAGAGGTTGACATGATTCCGACGCCTGGTTTCACCGCACAATCAATCATGAGTATGATGCCGAGTTTCAAACCCAATCGCATGTCAGCATCAGAATCGGGCATACTCGAAACCATCCTTGAGTTCGATGAGTTGGCTGATCCGCCTGACCCAAATCTCAGACCTTCGAACCTATTGTTACGCACACCTGTCCGATCAATCAGATGATTCATCGCGCGCCAGTTTTTCTAAAGTTCTGATCAACTTTTCTGGAAACTGCATTCCCGACTCAATAGCAATCTTGCGTTTTAGAAAACGCTTGGTCCCCGGTAATCTTACTTGGGGCTCGGCAAGCAACTCCTCAATCAGTAGTTCTAAATGTGCATAGAAATGAGTATTGAATTGACATGGATTCATACAAATCAGCAGTTGTCCCACGCGCGGCGGGCCTCCAGCCTGATCAAAAAATGATGTGGCTTGAAATCCAAACTGACTATTGACGAAAGCACCAGCTAAGATTTCAACCATCAACGCCAGCGCCGCCCCTTTGGCACCGCCGATTGCATTCAAGCTACCGGTCAGCACCGCATTCGGGTCACTGGTGGGCTTACCATCGGCATCAATACCCCATTCAGCAGGAATCTGCTCCCCCTGCCGCGCGGCCTGGATGATTTTTCCACGAGCAACTGCGGAGAGTGACAAATCCAGAACAACTGGATCATGCCCTTGTCTCGGGCATGCAAATGCAATGGGATTGGTGCCAAAAATTGCCCTTTTACCACCATGAACGTGCATCGCTTTGGGAGTGTTAGCGAACATTATGCTAAGCAATTCACTTCGCGCAAGACGCTCCACGGGATGTCCGACAACCCCGCAATGATGCGACCCAACAATGGCAGCCATCGCGATGCCGCCACTGCGGACGTTTGAATCCAGCAGTTCATCGACCGCCAGGGTTAAGGCTGGAAAAGCAAACCCACCATTGGCATCAACTTCAATACTCTGCGGTGTTCGTCGGCGAATGAAAGGAACTGCAGTCGCGGCAACTTTTTTAGCGTGAATCTGCGCGACATAGAAAGGTAGTCGGGATAGTCCGTGTGCACTCTGTCCATCGGCATCCGCCAGCACCAGCGCCGCAGCGATACTATCGGCTATTGCCGGGGCAACACCTTGACCGACCAGTGCTCGACACGCGAGACGCTGCGCGTCTGCATAGGAAATCTGGTACAAACTGAGTCTTTCAGGGGCGCAGAATAATCTTGGGAGAAGCCACCTGTCCTTGAATCAGCTCCTCAAACGCCTGCGAACCGGCGGCTAACGGTCGTTCATCAATCCAGTCCAGGTTACCGAAGTCACCTCGGGCAATTTTGTTGACCGTGACTCGAAAATCCAAGGCAGTATAGGTATATGACCCAATGAACGTTATTTCTGAAAGAGTCATGGTACGAACATCCATATCACCGGTAGCATCCTCTAACCCGATGTGCATGATCACCCCCCCGGGTTTCACTGCGCCGATGGCGGTCCGCCGCGTTTCATGAATACCAACCGCATCGAACACAGCATTGAAAGAACCCATCGGAATGTTATCGGTGCTGGGGTCAACCACTCGGTACAACCCAGTCGAGGCAATCAGCTGGCGACGGCGGGCATTCGGCTCAGACAGTGTGATCTCTTTGCAACCATAATCCTGCAGAATGATGGCGCATAATAATCCAACAGCACCGCCACCAATAACCAGTGCCGTTCCCTCCGACAATGGGCGCATGGCAATGCGTTCAACGATTCTGACCGCATGCAGTGAAACTGCCGCCGGCTCCGCCAGTGCGAGTTTAGCAGCATCCGTTCGTTCGGGAACTTCAATCAGATTTTTAGCCGGCATACAGAACTCGTCAGCAAAGGCACCGGGGCGGTTCATCCCGATGAGTTTTCGTTCCTTACATAGATTGGTGAAGCCATTCAGACATTCATCACACTCGCCGCACGTGATCAGTGGATTGACAACTACCTGCTTGCCTTTTTTGTTACCCTCCACAACGGTGCCGCAGACTTCATGCCCAAGAATCAGCGGCGGAATGCGTCGACTGTCATGCCCAAGAAATGCGTGTAAGTCCGACCCACAGATTCCCACGGCCTCAACTTTTACCAGACTGTCTTCCGGCAGTCTCACGGGGTTGGGTTCCTCACGATATTCAATGTGGTTGGGAGCGGTATAAACCAGTGCCTGCATATGAATCAACTCTCCTTAGAAACTACTTTGCGGTAAAGCCGCCATCCACAAACAGTACTTGACCGGTGACATAATCCGATGCCTTAGAAGCTAGAAACAGGATGGGACCCTGCAGGTCCTCCATTTTACCACTTCGCCCTACCACTGTATTGTCGGCTATGGATTGAGACAGTTGATGATTCTCAAATACTGGCGCCGTCAGTGCCGTTTTGAAAAACCCGGGAGCGATGGCATTACACATGATGCCGAAAGACGACCAGCATTCGGCCATCGCCCTTGTCAACTGGACAATGCCACCTTTTGAAGCACCATAAGCGATCCCGTTGGGAAACGCCCGGAACGATTGGAGGGAGGCCAAGTTGATGATACGTCCCCACCCTGCCTGTTTCATCTCTTCAACAAACAAACGGGCAAAGAAAAATGGTGCGCCAAGATTCAGGTTAAGGGTGCGGTCCCAACTGTCAAAGGAGACCTCCTGAGCCGGTTCTCGCAGATTGATACCGGCCGCATTGATGACAATCTGCGGTGCCCCAAATGACTGACAGATTCGCCGATGTGATTCCATCATCGCTGGTCGGTCAAGCAGATCAACGGCGACCCAACTCGCTGACCAACCCAACCGACACATTTTTTCGGTTTCTTTCTTCAGCAGTTCAATTCTCCTTGCCACGAGTACGACATTGGCACCGCTTTGGGCTAGCGTGCGACTCAGGGTCAGACCAATGCCTGAACTGGCACCGGTTACGACGACATTCTTGTCAGACAGATCAAATTGCTGTAACAGGGACTCAGGCATCGTGATTCAGTTGAAATACCTCGTCCGGAAAGTATTTCTGCAACCGATCGTCACCGGTTAATGCATGTGCCTCCATGCCTTCTAGTCGCGAAATTCGAGCGGTAACTGCACCAATCCTTCGATTGGCTTGCTCAGTCATTCGCTGGTAGGTTACCGTTTTAATGAATTTGCCCACGCTCAGACCACCAGTGTATCGGGCCGCACCGCTGGTTGGCAGTATATGATTGGTACCGGAACATTTATCGCCATAGGCGACGGTGGTCTGCTCACCCAAGAATAGTGAACCATAATTGGTCAGCCTATTCAACCACCAGTCGAGATCACTCGCCTGTACTTCAAGGTGCTCGGCGGCATACCGGTCACTCAGTTGCGCGGCTTCCTCTCGCGTATCTACCACCGCTACTTCACCAAAATCCTGCCAAGCCGCAGCCGCAGCAGAACGATTGGGTTCAGGGAGGCGATCAACATACTTGGGGATCAATTCAAGGACCCGTTCCGCCAAGTCACTTGATGTTGTAATCAGCCAAGCCGGTGAATCAGGCCCGTGTTCGGCTTGACCGATAAGGTCTGCGGCCACCAACTCGGCATCGGCGGTCTGATCGGCTATCACGAGAATCTCAGTCGGACCGGCAAAAAGGTCAATACCGATATTGCCGAACAGCATTCGCTTCGCTTCGGCAACATAGCGATTGCCAGGGCCGACAAGAATATCTGCTTCATAACCGGTAAACAATCCATAGGCCAGGGCTGCAATCCCCTGAACGCCGCCTAAGGCCAGAATTGCATCAGCTCCACAGACCGACGCCGTGTAGACGATTGTCGGATTGATGCCGACTTCGGCTTTGGGAGGTGAGCAGACAATGACTTTCTTGACACCTGCCGTTTTGGCCGTGGTGATACTCATGATCGCTGAGGCAACATGTGCATAGCGTCCACCTGGAACATAACAACCCGCTGTATTGATTGGAATCAATCGCTGACCGGCGATGACTCCCGGTGCCAGTTCCGTTTCGAATTCACTAAGACTCGCCAATTGATGTTCAGCAAACGTCTTGACTTGACGATGGGCGAATTCAATATCCTGCTTCAGTGCCTCGCTGAGGGTATTCGCGGCCCGCGCAATCGTGGCGTCGCTGAGAACAATTTCACCACTCCAATGGTCCAGATTTTCTGCATATTCGAGTGCCTTCTCCTCGCCACCCCTTTTGATTGATTCAAGCATCTGCCGAACTGTTTGCTGCACGCTGTCAACTTGATCTTGGGCGACGCTAGAGGTAACTGACTCTTTTACTTTGTTAATTGCCATAACCGATTCAATGTACTTATCAGGGTGAAAAAATGACCAAATGCGAACTAGGCGCTTCGATACAGCTTGGTCATCACGAATTCTCGATGTCCCAATGTCTCAGCCGCAGTCAAGCGTCCATTACAGGTGCGGACCGTTATGTCAATCAGCAGGTCACCGGCTTCATCTAGAGTCAATTCTCTTCTGAGAATGCCGGACACGTCCAAGTCGACATGCTCACCCATGGTGCGAACGGTTCGTGGATTCGCCGTCAGTTTGATGACCGGTTCGATGGGGTGGCCAATGATATTGCCTTGTCCGGTGGGAAAAATATGCACCACGAAGCCGGCCGCGGCCTGCAGTGTAACGCACTCGGCGGCGGCTGAAGAAGTATCCATAAAATAAAGTCCAGACCCTTGCGCCGGTGTTTCGGCCGGTTTGAGAACGTCAATATAAGTCGTATGTTTACCGATCTTCTGTAGATTGCCCAGCGCCTTTTCCTCAATGGTCGTCAGCCCACCTTCGATATTACCTTTGGTCGGCTGACTCTCAGAAAGATCACTGGTCTTATGCGGTTCAATCACCTCATCCATATAAGCTTGCCAAGTAGCATGGAATTTTTTTCCAACGGCGGGCGTGTGCGCCCGTGCTTGGCAGAGCAGTTCCGCACCGGTCAACTCGGAAGTTTCACCAAAGCAGTTGGTCGCCCCTAGTGGGTCCAGTTTATCAATCAGGTTTCCTACGGTGGGGTTGGCACCGATACCAGAAGTCGTATCTGATTCACCACACTTGTGTGAGATCCATAGATCTTCAAAACCACATGGTTCGCGCCGGTGTTCAGAAGCCTGCTGGAGATAATCCTTAGCGACCCGTGAAGCCGCCGCGATCGTTGCAATATCGCCATGCTGTTCGATCGCGAATCCACGCACCGGTTTTCCGGTCTGAGCGATTCCGTCTACAACTCGCTGCGTCCATCCCGGCTCAATGCCGATGACCACACAGGCAGCAACATTGGGATTGCTGCCGGTACCGATCAAAGTGCGAAAATGAAGCTCCAGGTCTTCACCGAACTGCAATCGTCCATAGTGATGCGGTAGTGCGAGAGTTCCTTTGATGTTGTTGGCAACGGCTTCACAAGCCGCATTGGACAAATCATCCAATGGCAGAATAACAACGTGGTTGCGAATGCCCACGCGCCCATTTTCTCTTCGATATCCAAATATCTGTCGTGACTCATTCATTACCATTTTTCCGTTTTTGTATTGTGAACATGTAAGTGTGCGCCGCGTGGAATAACGGCTACCGTACGACCGATTGGAAAACCATACTTGATGACTTGATCGCCATCAGCCAGATCATTCAACGCAATTTTGTGCCCCAGAGGTATGTCATCAATCGCTTCAATGGTGATCGTTTCATCCGAGTCCATTATCCAGCCGGTCAAAATTTGACCGGCGGTTGATTGTTCTACCACAACAACCCCTACCGAGTCAATGGCATCATGCACCAGAAAATCTGGTGGTGAATTAGTATTTTTTTTAGTATTCATATCAAGAAGATCGATAAAAGTAATTAAAGTATTTTCAAATGATGGCCGGTCAACAGGTAAACTGCGGACTTCGATCCAGTTCACCCATTAGTCTGGCAATGGCTGGCTTGTTCTGCTGAATTTCATCAAAATTCAAACCCAACAATTCATGGGGAAAGACAATCCATCGATCGGTGGCGTTAACATAGTAGTCGGGAACGCGGTCGGTACGGTTCTTATTCGGTTTAAACCAGGTTGCGGCCACCCGAATCTGCGCCGGGGTGTTTTTTCTAGCTTTACGGCGAATCTCAGCGATTAATGCTTCAATAGTCAACCCCGTGTCAAATATGTCATCAACGATCAGCAAAGTGTCTTCACGATTGACGTTATCAATCAGGTAACCAATTTCGTGTATTCTGATATTCCCCCGTCGCTCGTCAATACCTCTATAGAATGAAGTCCGTATAGCTATGTGATCCGTTTCAATCCCATAGAAGGCCAACAGTTCCTGAATGGTGATGCCAACGGGAGTGCCGCCTCGCCACAGTGCTACCAGCCAGTTGGGACGAAAATCACTTTTCAATATCTCGATCGCCAGTTTACAGGAATCTTCAAACAGAGATTCTGCTGTTACATAGATTTTTTCCAGATTTTCAGTGGGATTTATCACTATGGCAGATCACATAATAAAAATAGGAACTGATCACTAGCCGTAAGCCAATGGCATCAGCTCCCCATGGGTTTTTGATTTCAATTAAAACTTATAATGATACATGAAAATTGCCTTTGGCGATACGCTTCTCACATTTCTTTTTTTTCTTCAATGTCTGGCAATTATAGGTGTCCATGAGAATTTGCGTTTTCCTTGGTTCAAAAAAAGGACTTCGTCCACAATACAGTGCACAGGCCAAAGTTCTAGGGCAATGTCTGGCTGAAGCAAATATTGGCTTGGTTTATGGTGGCGCATCAGTTGGATTGATGGGCGACGTTGCCAGAGCGGCGACTGCCGCGGGTGGTGAAGTGATCGGGGTGATTCCGCATCGCATCGCTGAACTTGAAGTGGCCGCTGAGTTCATTGCTACTCTGCACTACGTCGATACGCTTGAAGAACGAGAAAAACTGATGTTCAACCTGTCGGACGGCTTCATTGCAATCCCGGGTGGGGTGGGTACACTCGAAGAGCTGTTTACCGCCGTCACTTGGAATATTCTGCAATTTCACAGTAAGCCCATCGGCCTGCTGAATACCTGCGGTTATTACGACCGCTTGATGGCACTACTGGATTTCCAAATGAATGAAGGATTCATTCCCCCAAATTGGCTCAATTCCCTGATAATTGAAGAAAACGTTGAAACATTGGTCAATGCTGTACGGTCTGCTATGCAATCCGATCCGCAGGTGCAAGTGTTGCCCCGTTGAGCGCACACAAAAGGTCTGGAAATAGGCTATCGAGCGGAGCGCAACCGATCATTCATCTGACCGGTCGTGCTGTGGTGGTCAACCGTTCGGTACGCGAATGGCGTATATCTCGTGCAGTCAAATCAGTGACATCCATGAAAATTGACTCAATCATGTTTGCAAATTTTAAACTTCACCAGACGAATATGCGGAGAATTGCCGTAAGTGGACCGTACTGAACGTTTCTATCTAATCGACCGTCTGTTACAAGCGCGCTACTCTACACCTATCAGCCTGCTTATGGAAGAATTGGGCGTTTCAAGGTCGACCGTAAAACGCGACCTGACCTATCTGCGCGAGCGTTTGTATGCGCCGATCATTTGGGATGCTATCCGACAAGGCTACCGCTATGCAGAACCGGTACCAGGAATGGCGCGATTTTCTCTACCGGGACTTTGGTTCAACAGCAGTGAATTGCACGCTCTGCTCACCATGGAACATCTATTAAAAGATCTGCAGCCGGGACTCTTGGAGCCACATGTTGAACCGTTACGAAGCCGCGTTCGAAAACTGCTTAATCAGGGCGAACGATCAGTTGAAGAACTGGTTCGTCGTATCCGCGTATTCCATGGCACCGGCGCACCTATCGATGCAGACATTTTTCAAACTGCCGCTAACGCAGTACTAACCCGCCAGCAGATCATTGCCACTCACCGGCAACGCGGCACAAATAAACGTACCGAACGGTATATTTCGCCGCAACGGTTGATATTTTACCGGGACAGCTGGTATCTGGATGGCTGGTGTCATCTACGCGATGGTTTGCGAACATTTCACTTGCGCAATCTGTCACATGCGGAGCTTTCTGACAGAAAAGCGGTGGAAATTGACAATGCCATATTAGATGCCGAACTGACCGTAGGGTTTGGTATCTTTGCCGGCACCGGCACACAGCAGGCGGTATTGCGTTTCAGTACCGATGTTTCACGTTGGGTTGCCGAGGAGCAGTGGCATTCCAATCAAGAAGCCACTTTCGATCGACTTGAACGCTTGGTGCTCACCGTGCCCTATTCGAATGATCCTGAACTGTTGATGCGTATTCTCCAGTATGGCCCGGAAGTAGAAGTACTGGAACCTAGTTCACTGCGTGAAAAAGTCGCCGAGCGGCTCTCTGAAGCCGCGTCCATTTACCAAACATAACATACAATTGGATTGCCTTGAGCATTGGTACTCTGCAAAGTTCAACAGATTCGATGCACGTCGCAACCGGTTTGGACAGTATAATTTGCAGTTTATTTGATTTTGTTGCCCTAGGTGCTTCACCAATCGCTACTGACTCCAGCGCGATACCGGAAACGACTCCGAAATGCTACTCCGTTGGGTGACGTTGACATTGAACGATAAAGATACAAAGGTAAAAAAGAACAGATGAATGACAGTCAATTCGCGCGGGCATTTTCGAAGCTGATTGCCTTCTTGGTGGCTCTGACCATCATACTCATCACACTCGGCGTCATCATCGGCAGTTCCCTTGACGACAAACTCAGAGCGCAAAGCCAAGAATATACACAGCGTGTTACTGCTGCTCGAACAGCACCCGTCGGGCAGTTAAATGTCGGTGAGATCATTGATCCTATGCCGGTGGAGGAATCGCTACCGGTGGCCACGGTGACGGCGAGCGATGGAAAGTCAGTCTACGACAAAGCTTGCTTTGTCTGCCATGCAACAGGCGTAACGGGAGCCCCTTTACCTGGCGATGCTACGCAGTGGAATCCACGCATTGAAAAAGGGATTGAAACACTCTATGCTAATGCAATCAACGGTTTTCAAGGTGAAGTTGGTGTGATGCCTCCCAAGGGTGGTAATTTACTGCTCTCAGACGAAGAAGTGAAAGTCGCCGTTGACTACTTAGTTAAACTAGTGCAATAGTTAAGTTCATCGTATCGCAGATTGGAATAAGAACATTTGACGGAAGGAATTGACCCACTACATGCAGACTCGCGAATCATGACAACACCAGTGACAGAAATAGTCATTTGATTCCTTATACAAGATGCAGATGATTCTAAATTTGATGGCTGACTGCAGTGAGGCAAAGAATAATGCCAATGGTCTCGAAAGCAGAGACCAATATAAATCAATAGTGTATGGCTAGGTTTGAGTTTGGAAGTCAATTTACCGGTTGCTGAAATCTGGTCTAAAAACATTCGGCACTTCTACCGTTAATCGAAGCCGCAGTCTGATTTGACCGTTTAATCATTTGACTTGCCACAGTTGCTCTCAAAGACAAGGTCAGCCATGCTGAAAAAAGTTGGATACGGAGTCGGCTTCTCAACTGTTGATTTACGTCGCCGACCGTAGTCCGCGCACGGTTGAATTAGCGGATGCTATTTTTATGTGAGTTTAAAGATTAATAATGATCATTACATTATTGATTACGAATATTTATATAAATGGAAGATCGAAGAAAATTGAGTGTCAGAAATAGCAACTACTTTATCGTATTGAACGATCGAAAATTAATTTGGCGGTGTATCACTGTGAATTTCTGTTGCATCGAAACTATGAATTTGACATGAATCTATCCAAATCTGACGTACGCACCATCGCCTCGCTAGCGCAATTGCAAGTTGATGACGAGCAGTTGGCACACTACGCCGAAGAACTCTCCAACATCATGGAAATGATTCATGATATGCAACAGATTGACACCAGCTCAGTAGAACCTCTGTCACACCCACAGGATATTCACTTGCGTCTGCGCGAAGATGTGGTCACAGAAAGTGAACAGCGGGAAGCCCTGCAGAAGATCGCCCCGCAAGCCGCGGATGGTTATTATCTCGTACCCAAAGTTATAGACTAGATGGATGTGATTCAAGAGTTTGCTGATGATGGCCACCGTTCGTTTGGTGCAAAAATCTGCAACACTTTTACATCCTTCGACAACACTCAACTAACCATGGCAGATCTTCATCTGAGCAACGCCATCCGACATAACTTTTACCCGCGCTCCCACGACTGACCAGCATTTCATTTCTCGACTATTATGACCGCAGTCAATTCAGCAATCTTACCACTGAGTCACGCGCTTCAATGTGGTGAAGTGTCATCAGTTGAACTGTGTGAACAGTATTTTCAGCGCATCGCACAATGGCAAGAACTGAATGCATTTATCACCATTGATAAAGAAGGCGCCATTAAGCAGGCAAAAAATGTTGACCAAAAGCGGTCCCGGTCGAACTTTGATCTATTGGCCGGCATTCCCATCGCACACAAAGACATATTTTGCACCGCCGGTCTATTGACAACCTGTGGTTCGAAAATGCTAGCTGATTTCGTTCCCCCTTATGATGCAACGATGGTTACCCAACTCAAGGCACAAAATGCAATCGTACTGGGTAAAACCAATATGGATGAATTTGCCATGGGGTCATCAAGCGAACATTCGTACTTCAAACCGGTAAAAAATCCTTGGGATACCACGCGGGTGCCGGGAGGGAGTTCGGGCGGTTCAGCAGCGGCAGTGGCGGCTGATTTGGTAGTGGCGGCGACCGGTACGGATACCGGCGGCTCAATTCGCCAACCTGCCGCACTTTGTGGCATCACGGGCGTCAAGCCTAGTTATGGACGAGTCTCGCGATATGGGATGATTGCCTTTGCGTCGTCACTTGATCAGGCCGGAGTTCTAGCTAAAAGTGCGCAAGATGCCGCTATCATACTCGACGCTATTTGTGGATTTGACCCGCGGGACTCTACATCACTGGACGTTGACCCACCGCAATGTATGCGGCATATTGACCAAGTACCTAAACCCTTAACCATCGGCGTACCGGAAGAATATTTTTCCGCCGGTTTGGATGCGACGGTAGGCGAAATCATTGAATCGGCCTTATCCGAATTTGAAACCTTAGGTGCGCGCCTGGTTAAACTGACCATGCCAAACAGCAAAGCGGCAATCCCTTGTTATTACGTGATTGCTCCCGCCGAAGCCTCCTCCAACCTATCAAGATTTGATGGCGTTCGCTATGGCTATCGCAGTGCATCAGCTGATCGCCTTGAACAAATGTACGGCAGGTCGCGTAGCGAGGGATTTGGCCCCGAAGTACAAAGAAGAATTATGACGGGCACGTATGTGTTGTCACATGGCTACTTTGATGCTTACTACATCAAGGCACAGAAAATTCGGCGATTGATCGCGGAAGACTACCGCCGGGCGTTCGAAATCTGTGACTTGATCATGGGGCCCACAACACCCACGACGGCGTTTAAAATGGGTGCCAAAATGAATGATCCTGTACTGATGTACCTGAACGATATCTATACGGCGGCGGTCAATCTGGCTGGCCTTCCGGCAGCATCAATTCCGGCCGGCTTCGATGACGATGGATTGCCCGTCGGTTTACACATCGTGGCACCATATCTCCGCGAGGCTGAACTGCTGAGCGCGGCACATCTTTTTCAGTTACACACTGATCATCACTGCAAAACTCCGGTCAATCACTCATGACTCAGTGGGAATGCGTCATTGGCCTTGAGGTACACATTCAGCTGTTAACCAAGAGCAAGATCTTTTCCGGTGCGGCAACTCAATTCGGTTCTCAACCGAACGCGCAGGCCTGTCCGATTGACGTCGCACTACCCGGCGTGTTGCCGGTCTGTAACCAGGAGGCCGTGCGGATGGCGGTGAAATTTGGTCTGGCAGTCAATGGCACCATCAATCAGAAGTCTATATTTGAGCGCAAAAACTACTTCTATCCAGATTTGCCCAAAGGTTATCAGATCAGTCAGTATCAAATACCTATTGTTTCCGGCGGTTCATTAACAATCGATCTGAATGATGCGGTGCATACGATCAGGTTGACGCGTGCACATCTTGAAGAAGACGCCGGTAAATCGGTGCATGATCAATTTAGTAACGCAACGGGGATTGACCTGAACCGTGCGGGTACGCCACTGCTCGAAATTGTCTCTGAACCTGACCTACGTTCGGCGGAACAAGCGGCTGACTACCTGCGGAAGTTACATAATCTGGTTACCTATCTTGGCATTTGTGATGGCAATATGCAGGAAGGGTCATTTCGCTGTGATGCCAATGTTTCGGTACGACCAGCTGAACAATCTGAATTGGGCACGCGAACTGAACTCAAAAACATCAACTCATTCCGCTTTGTGAAAAAAGGCATAGAAGTCGAGCTTGAGCGACAGATTGAAATTCTGGAATCCGGCGGCACCATCGTTCAGGAAACTCGCCTCTATGATTCGAAAAACAATGTCACACGCCCGATGCGAAGTAAAGAGAACGCTCAGGATTATCGTTATTTTCCAGATCCAGATTTACCTCCACTCCTTCTGTCGGCAGAGTTTATTGACCAGATTAGACAGGAACTCCCCGAACTACCGGAGCAGAGAAAAAGGCGTTTGATGAACAACTATGGACTGAAACAAAATGACGCTGAACAGCTCACACAGTCGCAAGAACTGGCAGATTATTTTGAAGTGGCTGTACAGTCTGCGCCGAAACATGCCAGAAGTGTCGCCAACTGGCTCAACGTTGAGTTGGCCAGCTATCTCAACAAATCTGGATTGAACATACAGCACTCAAAAGTCACTGCCGAGGTGCTTGGCAAGCTCGTGTCTATCATGGCAGATGAAACAATATCTGCGCACAGTGCGAAAACGATATTGCAGATGTTGTGGGAAAACCCCCAGCGCTCGATCGACTCAATCATTGAGGAAAAAGGATTAAAACAGGCTAGTGATGCAGACGAGCTCGAACGTTATGTTGATAAAATCATTGAAGACAATCCAGAACAAGCGAGTAAAATTAAGGCTGGCAATCACAAAGTTCTTGGTTTTCTTGTCGGCCAAGTTATGAAAATATCAGGTGGCAAAGCAAACCCCAAAACAGTCAGTGATCTACTGACGAAAAAACTGGAAATTTGAATGGTGACACTGAAGCAGATACCTATAACAGTCAAAGTCGGTCTTTACTGTATTCACAGCACCACTTGCAACAATGTTTGAATTGACTCACTCCACTGGTACAGTCAAACTTGAAAACCCGGTTAACTGATTTCTGCGCCGGCCTCAGGATACCCATATTCAACTCACGTTGTAGTGAACACCATGAGTGACGCCGCCTTTACTCTAGTCAACAACAGGAAGATGGGGTATGAAGCAACGTACGCGGGTGCACTGAGTTTTCTGCGCCGGCCGTACTCAAAAGAAGTGAACACTTTTGACCTGATCGTCAGTGGTGTACCTTATGATCTGGCCGTTACCAACCGTCCTGGCGCGCGCTTCGGACCACGGGGTATCAGAGCCGCCTCTGCGCAACTGGCCTGGGATGGCAGTAACTGGCCATGGAGAAGCAATCCGTTCAAACAGTTGAAAGTCAGTGATTATGGGGATTGCGTACTGGACCACGGTTATCCGACGCAAATACCTGAACAGATCGAAATCCATGCGCGTCAGCTAATGGCCGGGAGTGCGAAACCGATTACGATGGGTGGCGACCACTTCATCACTTACCCAATATTGAAAGCAGTGCACGCCAAACATGGTCCGGTTTCGTTGATTCATTTTGATGCCCACTCAGATACCTGGCAAGAACCCGATGAACGCATCGATCATGGCACGATGTTCTTTCATGCGGCTCGTCAAGGTTTAGTAGTTCCCGAACGTTCTGTTCAAATCGGATTGCGCACTTGGAATGCCGATTCGCATGGTTTTAATATCATGGACGCCGATTTTGTTCATCGTAACGGGGTCGATGCAGTCATCGGAGAAATACTCCGCATTGTCGGTAGCAACCCCGCTTACCTGACGTTTGATATTGACTGTCTCGATCCCTCATTTGCACCCGGCACCGGCACACCGGTTATCGGTGGCTTATCCACCTGGCAGGCGCAGACCATCATCCGCGGGTTGCAATCCATCAACTTTGTCGGGATGGACTTAGTCGAAGTTGCTCCGGCCTACGATATCGGAGAAATAACGTCACTGGCCGGCGCCAGTATAATATTGGACTTCATCAGTTTAATCGCTGCACAATTGGAAAAATCATGATAGGTGAAGTGGCACTATCCACGGTCTTCTTTCCAGGCCATCCATTTTTTCCGTAAATGGTGGCGGTCACCGATCATTATGCGCCCGTAGCTCAGTTGGATTAGAGTACCAGGCTTCGAACCTGGGTGTCGGGGGTTCGAGTCCCTCCGGGCGTGCCAATTTTCACCAGGACCCTCACATTGACAAACCGCGCACTGCCGTAGCAGTTGTTTTACACTTGCGTTACTGCAATAGCATACCTGCGAAGCCAGTGAGGGGAGATAAAATTGCTACCAATTCTCAACCACAAGATAGCCAAACGAATGGAACTATTGAGGAAAATATGGTGCCGAGGAGAGGACTTGAACCTCCACGGGGTTGCCCCCACTAGCACCTGAAGCTAGCGCGTCTGCCAATTTCGCCACCTCGGCTACCGATGCGAAACCAATTATAGGTAAAGAATCCTCTTTTCGCTAGGCAATAATGGATTAATAGCACCACTTTGAAATGCCACGGCTTGCCACCGCCCGACCGTAACCAATCGGGTTCAGAATCGTCATTTTGCCAGTCAATCATTACAACGGTCCTGGCTAATCCACCTATATCGCAGGTCAATACGGAAGAATTAGACACTCCGGTTGTACCCGACGATGAGCACCATCAATCCAACGTAGCGACCGATTTGTTCAATCGGCGAAAACAGTTGGTGCCCGGGGCCGGACTCGAACCGGCATGAGATTACTCCCGAGGGATTTTAAGTCCCTTGCGTCTACCAATTTCGCCACCCGGGCCACTGAGAAAAATCTGAAGATTCGGTGTGTGGAGGCCGGGGTCGGATTCGAACCGGCGTAGACGGCTTTGCAGGCCGCTGCATAACCCCTCTGCCACCCGGCCATAGTTGGGTTTGCCACCCGATATCGGCATTCGATAATCTTAGCCACTAATGAAAATGGAGCGGGAAACGAGGTTCGAACTCGCGACCTCAACCTTGGCAAGGTTGCGCTCTACCAGCTGAGCTATTCCCGCTCTGGATTGACAGAATGGCATTATTGTATAGCACAATTCAAGGCTGTTGCCAACAAATTTTCCCTGCATTCGACTTTAATTTAACCATTGTTTTTCCCACTTAGAGTGGGCCAAGCAATACGAAGATAGGTAATCATCGACCAAATAGTCAGAATCATGGCAACGTAGAGCAAAATTTCACCAACTATCAATGTTGGAATGAAAGAAACCGGCTGACCATAAAGGAGCAGCACAATGGCAGTCATCTGCGCAAAAGTTTTGACTTTAGCCAGGATATTTGATGCAATACTTGCTTGGGCACCCGCTTCAGCCATCCACTCCCGAAGCCCGGCCACACTGACTTCACGGCTGACAATAATAATGACTGAGACGGTAAAAGCCACTTTTAGCAGTACCTGATTAACGATGAAATCGTCTGCTACCAGAAGGACCAGGGCGGTGCAGACAATAAGTTTATCCGCAATGGGATCTAAAAAGGCGCCAAACGATGATTCCACCGCCAACTTGCGAGCTAAAAATCCATCCAGCCAATCGGTGACCGCAGCCAGCAGAAAGATTGTGGTTGCCAGCCAACCATGCTGCGGTTGAAACAGATAAGCGATAACAAAAAGCGGAATGGCTGCAATGCGCGCCAGCGTCAGCAGATTAGGAATGTTTAACGGCATAGCGACGCCCTAACCATGCAGCTCAAAGTGAATTTTTTCAGCGAGGGAGGGACTAATTCCGGGCACCTTGCCGATTTCTTCGATGCTGGCACGATGCAGTCCCTGCATCCCACCGAACTGTCTGAGCAGTGCCGAACGACGTTTCACCCCCACTCCAGGAATTCTTTCCAGTATCGATTGTTTTCTCGACTTGTCGCGCCGACCGCGATGTCCAGTGATCGCGAAACGGTGCGCTTCATCACGGATATGCTGCAGGTGCAACAGCCCATCCGGCAACATTTCGAGTGGTAATGCAGAGTCAAGCATCCAGATTTTTTCATGTCCTGCTTTCCGTTCTCGCCCTTTGGCAATCGCCAATAGGCGGACGTCGGCAATCTGTAGCTCATCCATCACTTCAAGTGCCGCATTCAATTGTCCTTTACCGCCATCAATCATGACTAAATCAGGAAGTTTGCCATTGCCATCTCTGACTTTGCGATAGCGGCGGCTGAGCACCTGCTGAATGGCGGCATAGTCATCCGCCATACCGATATCTTTAATATTCATCCGGCGGTATTCGGACTTTACGGGACCGTTGCGATCAAAGACGACACAGGATGCCACGGTTTTCTCACCGCCAAGATGACTGATGTCGAAACACTCAATACGCTCGGGAACATCATCCAATTGTAAACTTTTAACCAATGAAGCGAGACGTTGTTGTAATGCATCCTGTTGATTCTGACGCTGCTGAATGGCGTGCAGTGCGTTATTCATGGCTAGTTCGATCAGTTTCATTTTCTCTCCGCGAACCGGATTTCGAATGGTTACTCGGCGACCAGACTGCTCACGGAGAACGTTGGCGATGACATCAACATCCTTCACGCGGTGACTGACCAGAATCGTTGCCGGCATTTCTCGGTCCAGATAGTAGCGCGGAATAAATTCTCCCAACACCTCCTGCAAATCGACCTCCACCTTCATCTTTGGAAATAGGGTTCGGTAATCTATGTTTCGCCCGCTCCTGAAAATAACCAATTGAATGCACAGTATCCCATTAAAAATCAGCGCAGCGATGACATCAAAATCCGTTACTCCCCCATCGACAGACTGAATTTCCCGAAGACGTTGAATGGCACGAATTCGATCTCGATACTTGGCCGCCTGCTCGAAATCAAGACGCGTCGCTGCGTGTTCCATTTTGTTCATCAGGGATTGATTGAGTTCTTGGCTTTTACCCGTCAGAAAATAGACCGCCTCTTCTACATCTTCCATGTAGGATTTCCGATCAATCATTCCCACACAAGGCGCTGTACATCGCTCGATCTGATATTGCAGACATGGGCGCGAACGATGTTGATAGAACGAATCTCGGCATTGACGGACAGGAAAAACTTTCTGGAGCTGGGACAATGTTTCACGCACCGCGGCCGCACTGCTAAAAGGCCCGAAATAACGCCCCGGCTGCTGTCTGTTGCCACGATAAAAACTCAATCTAGGAAACTCATGCGCATCGTGCAGACGAATATAGGGGTAGCTCTTGTCGTCTTTTAAATTGATGTTGTAAAACGGTTGATTCTGCTTGATCAGATTGTTTTCAAGGAGTAGCGCTTCGGTTTCCGATTTGGTAATGATTGTTTCAATGAACTCCAACTGCTGCATCACGACCTGCATTCGATGCGACAGGCCGGAGGGACGGAAGTATGAGCGAATTCGATTGCGAAGATTCTTAGCTTTACCAATGTATAGGCAGGTGCCATCAGTCGCTTTCATGATGTACACGCCATTGGAAGTTGGAATGTTTCGCAGATACTCCTGAAGATTAAAATTCTCCCCACCTAACACAATAGTTCTCCTAATGAAAAATATAGGACATTAATCTTGTATATTAGATGACTTCCAGCTGGTTTACAGCAACTTTTTTCGACCACCAAGGTTAGTAAAGCATGAAAATATCTGCGTTTGAAACAAAAATAGGCAATCTCATTGAGCTGGACGGAGCACTGTGGAAAATACTTCGAAAATCTCATGTCAAACCGGGTAAGGGTGGCGCGTTTGTGCAACTTGAAATCAAAGAGGTTGCGACCGGGACCAAACGCAATGAGCGATTCAGATCAGAGGACAAGTTGGAAAAAGCACATGTTGACTTTCGGAAAATGCAATTCCTTTACAACGACGGGGACCTATACATGTTTATGGATACGGAAACCTATGAACAGATTGAATTGAATACAGATGATCTGAGTGATCAGGTCCATTATCTGATTCCCGATTTGGAAGTGCAGATTAATCTGTACAATGGCACTCCCATCGGCGTTGAACTCCCGGAGAGCGTAGTACTGGAGATTCTAGAAACGGACGCGGCGATCAAGGGGCAAACTGCCGCCGGGGGAAGTAAACCGGCAACCCTAGCAACGGGTTTACGAGTCAATGTGCCAACCTTCATCAATGCGGGAGACTCGGTCCGGGTGAATACCGATTCTGGAACCTATATTGAGCGAGTGAATTAACGGCGGCACCAACGTCAAGGCTGGTGTTTGAAACCATTCATAGCGACATCCCAATTAATTTCGTACCGGCAATTATTCATTCCCACCGAACAATGGCGGTTAGTTCATGAAGTGAATGAATTCTGCTCGAACCTGCGCAAGGTTATCACTGGACTCTACGGCGTGGGGGCGCAATTGCTCCAACTGCCACTGCAGTGACTGCCAAAGTTCGCGGTTGCTAAGTAATGCGTCAATGGCTTGCTCGGTCGCGGCGGCACTTTGACAGATCAACGCAAAGTCACAACCACTCATCAGCGCGGTCAATACCCGCGTCTCCATATCCCCCGCTTCAGCCGCACCACTCATTGACAGATCATCACTAAAAACCGGGCCGTGGAAAACCAGAACTTCACGCAATATATGATCCAGCCAAAACGCCGAATACGTTGGAATGGCCGACGTTATTTCAGGATAAAGAACATGCGCCGTCATCACCGCTGACAACCGGCTGCCCAACCGTCTGTAGGGCACCAGATCAAGTCGTAGCAACTCTTGAATCGTGCGGTGGTCCTCAGGCATGACAACGTGCGAATCTTCAGCTACCCCACCATGTCCGGGAAAATGTTTACCGACTGTTTTCATGCCCGCTTTTTGCATGCCTCGCGTCCAAGCATCCGCCAATGTAG
Organism: Arenicellales bacterium; assembly: GCA_965116205.1. Lineage (GTDB taxonomy): Bacteria > Pseudomonadota > Gammaproteobacteria > Arenicellales > JAJDZL01 > JAJDZL01. The sequence continues at coordinate 3,158,873 of OZ220493.1, forward strand.
CAACCACGTGCGGGTCGCGGTGAAAGGCGCGGTCTCCAATGACTTTAGAGGCAACACTGGTAACATCAAGAACTGGTGAAAAACTGAAGTCAATATCAAGCAACCGCAATTCGCGGGCCATCAAATAGCCAGCCATTTCGGCAGCGTTACAACCTTGATCGCTGTTCTCATCATACAGACTACCATAGCGACTCTGTGGCGGCAATCGCGTCACACCCTCTTGCAAGCGCTGAACACGTCCACCCTCCTGATCAATCGCCACCAGGAGGCGTGGTGTTTTTAACTGATGGATTTCCTGCACCAGATGCTGGACTTGCGCGGCCGACTGACAGTTTTCGCCGAACAGCACAACACCGCCGACTACCGGACTCAGTAATCGCTCCCGATCTTCTCCATCCAACTCAATGCCGGCGACTGAGGTGAATATCGGGCCGCTCACCGACAGTTGGTCATTGGTCATGCTGAGTCTCCTTCCCGGAGGTAGACCAAAGTACCCGGTTCAACCATGTCGAATAACTCCAGTACATTTTGGTTGCGCATCTTTATACAGCCCGCCGAGCTGGCAACCCCCATCGGGTCTTCATCCGGACAACCGTGAATGTAGATGTAACGTTTCATGGTGTCCACGTTGCCATAGCGGTTAATGCCAGTCTCTAGCCCACTCAACCAGAGTATTCGAGTCAATATCCAATCACGGCGATGGGGAAACTCTCGTTTAAGTTGCGTTGAATAGATTTCACCCGTGGGTCGACGCCCTCGAAAGACTGTATTTTCGGGCGCATCTTTACCAATTTTTGCGCGAATCTGATGCCATCCACGTGGCGTACAGTTGCTATTTTGTATTTCACCGGAGCCATTGCGAGCCGTCGATACGAGAGTTTTCATTACCGTATTGGCCAGCTCATCGTAAACAGTCAATGTCTGTTGACTTATATTGACCTCGATGTACATCGGCTAGATCAGCGGATCGAGTATTTGTTCCTGATGTCATCAAGGAGACCCAACGATGCGTCAACAATCATATCCAGCACTTTTTCAAATCCCGACGCCCCACCATAGTACGGATCTGAAATTTCACGATCCGGCCAATTCTTGGCAAACTCCATAAACAGTTTGATCCGACCTGAATGTTCGGCTGGAGACAAAACCATCAAATCGTCGTAATTGAAGCGGTCCATAGCAATAATGTAGTCGAAACGTGTAAAATCTGCTGAACAGATCTGTCGACCGCGCAGACTCTTCAAATCAACACCTCGACGAGCGGCGGCTTCGATCGCTCGAGCGTCGGGTGGTTGCCCGACGTGGTAGTTGGCGGTACCAGCTGAATCGATTTGAACTGAAACATCAAGATTCGCTTGTTCTAAGCAGTGTCGAAAGACTCCTTCTGAAGTCGGTGACCGGCAGATGTTTCCCAAACAGACGAATAAAACACCCACTTCCTTATTTCTCGACATCTGTTTTACCTCGTCATTTTTCTAATTTGCATGACCAAACATTGCCCGGACCCGTTCAAGATCCTCGAACGTATCAACGCCAATGCCCTGATAACTCTCGGTAATGTGTACCGCAATGACGTCACCATAATACAAGGCACGCAGCTGTTCCAGTCCCTCGGTTCTTTCCAGTGTGCACACCTCGCGGCTGGCATGTTGTTGAGTCAGGTAATCAACCGTATAAGCATAGATGCCGATATGATGCAATCCACTGAGAGTGCCTGATGGTTTTCTTTCCGCCCCCCAAGGAATGTTACGGCGCGAAAAATAAAGCGCCTGATTGTTCTGATCAACAACACATTTCACCCGGTTGGGGTCGTTGCCATTAGCGATCAAATCCATGGGCACCGCGGCGGTGCCGATGCTGGCTTTGGGGTTCGACTGTAAAACCGCCGCGACCTGACTGATCAGTTGTGAACACATCTGCGGTTCATCGCCTTGCAGATTGACGATGACCGTCTGACCGGGCCATTTAAGCAGTTGTACCGCTTCCGCAATACGGTCCGTACCCGAGGTGTGCGTAGGCGAAGTTGTAACCACTGTTGCGGAAGTCACCTGCTGCACGTGGTCCGCAAGACGTTCATCATCGACTGCAACGATGACATTTTTTGCGGCGCTGGCCAATGCACGTTCCACGACACGTTGGAGCATTGACTTGCCCGCGATATCCATCAACAGTTTGCCCGGTAGTCGACTGGACTCGTAACGTGCCGGAATCACCACGTTGAACTCGACACCAGACATCAAGAATGGGGGTTCACCATGGTGGCAACACGACTGAGAAACGCGTTTTTGAAAGCAGTGTCGGGCGTAACTTCCAATGTAACGTACCACCAGTTGGGCGATGCCATCGACGCACACTTCACCGCATCCTTTTCGGTCATTAACACAGTTTCTGCAGGATTCAAGAAGGTTTCCAATTCGTGTGGAGAAAATGGATGATGATCCGGAAACGGTAGGTTCCGCGACTTGATTCCCTGTTTCTTCAACATCGCAAAGAAGCGTTCAGGATGTCTAATCCCAGCAACAGCGACAATCGTTTCGTCGGCTAGGTCCGTGAACCTACAGGTCTTCATTTGGTCGGTCACATTCGTCACCTCAACGAATTGACAGTCCATCGAAAACTCACCAGCACCACCTTGACCATTCACGATAACCAGGTCACACTGCGCGGCATGAGACTTACTTTCCCGTAGCGGCCCGGCCGGCAGACAGAAACCATTGCCAAATCGCTCCTCACCATCAATCAACAGAATTTTCAAATCCGCGGCAATCGCCAGATGCTGCAGTCCGTCATCACTGATGAAAATATCGCAGTCACTCTCCTTCATTAATAGTCGAACCGCATCGGTTCGGCGTTTGGCAACAGCTACGGGGACACCGGTTCGCCGCCAGATGACCAGTGGTTCATCGCCGACTTCCTCCGAACTACTGTCCATACCGACCAGACGCGTGGCAGTATCTCTTCTCCCGTAACCGCGGCTGACGACTCCCGGCGTATAGCCCGACCGTTTCAATAAATTCACGACCCAAATCGTCAGTGGCGTCTTGCCGGTGCCACCTACGGTCAGATTACCAATGACAACAATCGGCCGATTGAATTTTTCCACCGCCAACAATCCACTGGTATAGCCAAGCCGACGCAATGCGACGACTGAACCATAAAGTAAACTGATGGGCGACAGCCCTAGCGCAATTGGATTCCGGTCTTTCCAGACGCGCCGAAAAAAATTCTGTAGACTCACATCCTAACCGGCTGCCGCCACCTGATTGGCCATGGCGGTTCGTTTTTGCGGCATCTGATCGTACTCAATGGTGTCGGCGCCATGGTAAACTAGAAAGTGTCGCCCCTTGGCGCGGGCAATCATGGTCACGCGGAGGTCCTGTGCCAGTTCCAACCCCATGTATGTAATACCAGAGCGAGACAACAGCACGGGAATACCCATGTGTGCCACCTTCATCACGATTTCTGACGTCAGTCGACCCGTGGTATAAAAGATCTTTTCCTGACCGGTCGTACCCGCCAACCACATTTGACCGGCGATGGTATCGGCCGCATTATGCCGCCCCACATCTTCGACAAATATTTCAATCTGCTCTGCTTGGCAAAGGGCACAGCCATGGACCGCACCGGCCTGTTTATAGATCTCGTTAAATTTAGCAATGTTGGCCAGTAGGGCATAAAGGGTTGACTGTTTGATGGATGCTTTAGGTAGCGGATTTTCATAGATTTTATCCAACGTACAACTGAAAACAGTGCCTTGCCCACAGCCGGTGGTTACGGTACGCTTAGCCAGCTTGTTTTCCCAGTCAACAATGCCTTTCCCCGCATGAGTTTCGACCAATGCCGATTCACGGTCCCAATCGACAGTGATCGATTTAATGTCAGTGACGCTCTCAACCAAACGCTGATTGCGCAGATAGCCAAGGGTCAGCAGCTCAGGATGCGTACCAAGTGTCATCAATGTCACGACTTCCCGGTCATCCACTTTAATGGTCAATGGAAATTCACCGGCCACCCGCATATCGCGTTGGTCACCAAACTCATCCGTCGCCACTACCGGGTGGGTGGGACGCAGCCCGGCGGATGACAGCTGCGGTTGGGGAGTAGTATTGTTCTGATAGGTCATCGACTGAATGAAGAAAGCTTTGTCAGATTCCATGAATGTGTATTATATTGACATCAGCGCAATTCTGCCGAGGTAAAGAAAATGGTCAACGCCAAGACGCCTGAGTTCAAAGTATCAATCGTGCTTGAACAACAGGAAAAAAAAGTCAATGATTGGGTCAGTCAGCAGTGGGAACTGATGGCTATTTTGTCTGATCAGGAGGGCCCGGACTCATTGCAAGGCCCGATAACCCTGCGCCAATCTTCACAACGTATCCAGCATCTATGGAAAGGGTTGGTCATCCGGCTGCACATCGATGCGGCGGAAGGCTACTGGTATAATCTACTGTCAGATATACCATTTGCATTTGTGGTCTGCGAACTCGATGCGGTAGACGACCAAGAGGTGCCGGTGCCACACCTGGTAACAGTCTCTCAGGACGAGGCCGGCGCGCATTTGGAGACGGACAGTCTGGTGCTTTCGGGGCCGTTGCCCGTGGACATTCGCGAGGCAACCGAGCAGTTTGTGGTGAACAATTACATTCCACAAATCAAAAAGAAACGCAAACGCCGGGACTGGTTTGCGGAATCGCTGAGAAATCAGCCGACTGAACATTAATTTTTTCACTTTATTTTTTTTAACATCAAAGACAAAGGGGTAACCTTAATGAATCGAACACTTTATGCGAGAGTGGCATGTATTCACTTTGAGTCAAAATACACCCCATAGTCAAATTTATCCACTTTTTTCCAAACAATAATGTCTGACTCCTTAATTCATCGCTGGTCGCGCCAGAAAATTCAAACCGAACAGGATGATGCTCCCGCACTGAAAGATGAATGGGGTACGCAGGTAGAACCAACTCCGAGTGCGACCGAACACCGCATTGATTCCCCACCTAACGACGGTGCCGAGGAAAAACCGGACACGATTGAGTTGCCACCCATCGAATCGCTCGACGAAGACAGCGATTATTCAGTTTTCATGTCACCGGAAGTGGAAGAAGGTTTGCGAAAAATGGCGCTTCGTAAACTATTCAAATCTCCTATTTTCAACGTTGTGGATGGTCTTAACGACTACGATGAAGACTTCACCAACTTTGCGGCTTTAGGTGACATCGTAACTTCAGACATGAAATTTCACGAAGAACGGAAAAAAGCTGAAGCCGCACTTAAACAGCAGATTGAGGAATCTGAAGATGACTCTACAATAATGGAGACTGAATCGTTGGCGAAGGAAAATACTAACCGCGATGATGCTGATGCTCCAACTAAAGAAGAGCCGGTCGACCGAACGAACGTGACCACAGTGAACGAAGAAAAATGGCATACCGACGACAAGGAAGACGATGCCGATCAGTTCACTGTATAAACGGCGCGAAACTTGGAGCACCCAACCATGACCCTTTCGCAACTCTCAAACTCTCTTCCAGCATTGACCCCCGACGGCCGGGCCCGTCAAGTGGCCATGAATTCGGTAATGGTGGACATTGCTCCCACCTCAGTCGTCGGCTACCAATCAGCTGGCAAAGTATTGATCATTGGCAGTGAACAGGACGTTGTAAAAGCCAAACACCAGCTGTCCAATGCAGGTCTCCAATGCCATGTGTTGGTGCCCCGCAATTCAGAACGAAACCAAGATGAACCAGCGAAAGTAAAAGGAGACCGTTATTGCGACTCCTACGAACTCACCGGCCATCTTGGACAATTTCAAGCGATCTCAATTACCCAAGACCAGCGTTTAAATCTCGGTCTGGATGTGGGTCTTGATTCGGGATATTTTGACCTGGTGCTGGAGTATGCGGACCGACCCGCGATCACTGCTGAAATTCCACCTCCGGGATATTACTGGATTGGCCGTGACACCGATCGAAGTCGCCGTAATCAGGAAGTGTTGCAGGAAATACCGGAAATGATTGGGAGTTTCCAAAAACCAAAATTCTTCAATTATGATCCTGACATCTGTGCCCACAGCCGCAGTAACATTGTCGCATGTACCCGCTGTATTGACGCTTGTCCGACTGATGCGATCAGCTCCATTATCGAGAGAGTTGAAGTTAACTCTCATCTGTGTCAAGGCGGCGGGACGTGCGCTACTGCCTGTCCGACGGGGGCGATGACCTACGCTTATCCTACGGTCGTGAATCTTGCCGAAATCCTTAGACAGTTGCTCCACCACTATCGTGATGCGAATGGTGCCACTCCCACCTTGCTGTTCCATGACCGGGAGCATGGTAAGGCACTCATCGAAAGTTGGGTAACAACGATGCCGGAAAACCTGCTGCCGATTGAAGTTGAGGAAGTCGGGGCCTTAGGATTAGATGTCTGTCTGTGTGCTTTGGCTTATGGTGCCTCAAGCATTAAAATTGTCTTAACACCAAAAACTCCAAAGTCAGTTCGCCGCGAACTTCAGGAACAGTTAGAAATCCTACATGCGTTGCTGAGCAGTCTGGGGCAGCCGGAAAAAGTCGTCACCCTGCTCGATGAACCGTTCACTGAAGAACAGTTACATTCAAACACTGCGACACTGTTCGACCTGCACCCCGCGTCATTCGCATCGGTGGGTATTAAACGAACCGACATTCGCGCGGCGTTAGAGCATCTTCACGATCATGCCCCGGCGCAACCGCAAGCAGCTACTCTGCCGAGACATGCCCCATTTGGAGCAATTCAAGTGGACACCAATACGTGTACGCTCTGTATGGGGTGTGTCGCGGTCTGCCCGGCTACCGCGCTAGAAACCGGCGGCGAGGCCCCGCAGTTGAACTTTATTGAACACAACTGTGTACAGTGCGGTCTTTGTGAAACCGCGTGCCCGGAAGGCTCAATCTCTCGATATCAGCGTTACCTTTATGATACCGACGACCGCATGCGATCGCGCACGATGAACGCGGATGCGCCCTTTCACTGTCGCCGTTGTGGTAAACCTTTTGCAACCACCGCAATGCTGAATCGCATGAAAGAAAAATTGCAGGATCACTGGATGTTTACCGAAAACAAGGAGGCCATGGAACGACTGGAGATGTGTGAAGACTGCCGAGTGAAGGATATGTTTGCGGCAGAAGCAGGCATGCCGCGGGATAAAATCTGAGATATCTGGTACTGATCATCGAAAAACACCAATTGAAAAAAATTAAAATTTATCTTGACTTTTATCAAAATAGAATGTAAACTTCCAGCTATTAGAATAATAGTAATCAGACTGTCATTGCATGATACGATAAAAACTGATTACGAAAAGGAGAGGATATATGAATTTAAGCCGTGTTGATCCGGCCCCGGAAGATACTCTGTTTAGAGCAAATTACTACTATTTGCTCTCACTGATTCTGTCTGCGCCTCCCACTTCTGACACCCTGCAGAAAATCGGTTCAATGGGTGTCCCCGCCGCCCAGGCGGTCAATCCCTTCCTCACTCAGTTGAACTCACTGGCGATGGCCGCCCGCAGCGGTCCAGATCTTAACGCGCTGGATGACGAATATCATGACCTGTTCATCGGGGTTGGACGTGGTGAATTGGTACCCTACGGTTCTTGGTACATTACTGGGATGTTGATGGACAAGCCACTGAGTTTGCTTCGACAGGATATCAAGGCGCTGGGCATCCAGCGCGTGCCGACCACCCGAGAACCGGAAGACCATATTGCCGCCCTGATGGATATCATGGGAATTGTCATTGAATCCGGCGATGAATTTCCTTTCAAAGCGCAGCAGACACTGTTTACGCGACACCTCCAACCATGGGCGAGACAATTTTTTAAGGATTTAACCCAAGCAAGGACAGCTGAGTTTTATATCAAGGTCGGTGAATTTGGCGTTGAATTCATTGACTTTGAAACCGAATACCTCGCAATGCCTGTCTAAACAGGTGTTTCAGGTATCTATGTGACGTCACCTTAATCAATAAATAGGAGAGGATATATGAAACGTAGAAATTGGGTTGATCGGGAATCCCGGCGTAATGCGCTCAAGGGCATGGCAGTGCTAGGTGGCGCTGTCGCATTGTCAGCGACGACGAATGCGTCCGCCGCTGCCGATGGGGCTCCTGAGTGGCAGGAAAAAGCGCCGGAGAGTCTCGGTTATCGAGAAACCGAGCACGTCCGCGAATACTATCGCCGGGCGCGGTTTTAGGCCAACATTCGGAGAACTACTATGAAACTAGTAAGAAACGTTGATAGTGGAACACTTGCAGGCATTGCCTCAGCCGGTGAAGCTGTCAATCGCCGAATGTTCCTTAAACGCTCGGGCGTAGCACTGGGTGCAGGTGCCGCAGTGTCGATGTTTGCTCCTCAGTTGATGAAAAAAGCCCATGCTGCAGCGGGGTTTTCACCGAAAGAGGGAATCCAGACTGAGATTCGCAAAAGTGTCTGTACGCACTGCTCCGTCGGCTGTGGCGTGGTGGCAGAGGTTCAAAATGGTGTCTGGACCGGTCAGGAACCAGATTTTGATTCACCATTCAACCTCGGCGCCCACTGCTCCAAAGGGGCGACGGTTCGCGAGCATGGTATGGGAGAAAGGCGTCTACGCTATCCCATGAAACTGGTCGCTGGTAAGTGGAAACGACTGAGCTGGGATGATGCCATTGATGAAATTGGCGACCGGCTGATGGAAATCCGCGAACAGTCCGGACCGGATTCCGTGTATTGGCTAGGTTCTGCCAAACACAGCAATGAGCAGGCATATCTGTTCCGCAAGATGGCAGCGATGTGGGGAACTAACAACGTTGACCACCAAGCGCGTATTTGTCATTCCACCACTGTAGCCGGGGTGGCCAACACCTGGGGCTATGGGGCGATGACAAATTCCTACAACGATATGCACAAGTCCAAAGCGATGTTCTTTATCGGCAGCAATGCCGCAGAAGCGCATCCGGTGGCGATGCAACATATCCTTAGGGCGAAAGAGCTGGGTTCCAAGATGATTGTCTGCGACCCGCGATTCACTCGTACTGCCGCACACGCCGATCATTACGTACGCTTCCGACCGGGAGCAGACGTAGCGCTGGTCTGGGGAGTGCTCTGGCATATCTTTGAAAATGGCTGGGAAGATACCGAATACATCAACCAGCGCGTTTATGGGATGGACGAGATTCGCGCCGAAGTTGCCCGCTGGACACCTGAAGAGGTGGAAAGAGTATCGGGGGCTCCACCGGACGTCGTCAAACGAGCAGCCGAAATCATGCACGAGAACCGTCCTGGCACCATAGTCTGGTGCATGGGTGGAACTCAGCATACAATCGGCAACAATAACACGCGTGCTTACTGCGTGTTACAGTTGGCGCTCGGCAACATTGGCAAGTCTGGCGGCGGTGCCAACATCTTCCGCGGCCACGACAATGTTCAAGGTGCAACCGACCTCGGCGTCCTATCTCACACTCTACCAGGGTACTATGGCCTGTCAAATGGCGCCTGGAACCATTGGTCGCGTGTGTGGGACCTGGACTTCGACTGGGTAAAAAGCCAGTTTGATGCCGGAGAGGTTGAAGGCGACAATGGTAAGCCTACGCATCCCATGAACTACAAGGGCATTCCCGTGTCCCGCTGGATTGATGGCATTCTTGAAGACAAGAATAACATCGGTCAACGCGACAACATTCGCGCCATGATTTATATGGGTCATGCCGTGAACAGTCAAGCACGCGGACCGGAAATGAAAAAAGCAATGGAAATGCTGGACCTGATGGTGATTGTGGACCCACATCCAACTCATGCTGCTGTCATGCACGATCGGACTGATGGGGTTTACCTGTTGCCAGCCACGACTCAATTTGAGACCTATGGCTCGGTAACCGCCTCGAATCGCTCGATTCAATGGCGTGACAAAATCATCGAACCGGTTTGGGAAGCATTGCCTGACCACACGATTCTTTATAAGCTGGCCAAGAAACTGGGGGTCCATCGGGAGCTGACAAAGAATATCGCGGTCAACAATGACGAACCGCTGGTCGAAGATGTCACTCGCGAGATTAATCGCGGCATGTGGACGATCGGCTATACCGGCCAAAGTCCCGAGCGTATCAAGCTGCACATGGCAAATAAGGCAACCTTTAATACCACCACGCTGAAAGCCGAAGGTGGCCCGGCGAATGGTGACTATTACGGAATGCCTTGGCCCTGCTGGGGAAATCCTGAAATGGGACATCCCGGCACGCCGGTGCTGTACAACACTGAACTGCCAGTGGCGGAAGGTGGACTTTGCTTTCGAGCCCGGTTTGGCGTCGAACGTAATGGTGTCAATCTGCTCGCGGAAAATTCCTATCCGGTCGGTTCGGAGATTCGCGACGGTTATCCGGAGTTCACCGACAAACTGCTTAAGCAGCTCGGTTGGTGGTCGGATCTGACTGCTGAGGAACAGGCGGCGGCTGAAGGGAAAAACTGGAAAACCGACCTGTCCGGTGGTATCCAACGTGTTGCAATCATGCATGGTTGCGCCCCGTTTGGCAATGCCAAAGCCCGGTCGGTGGTTTGGACTTTTCCGGATCCGGTGCCGATTCATCGAGAGCCGTTGTACACTCCGGATCGGGAGCTTGCCGAAGCCTATCCAACCTACCCGGACCGCAAACGATTCTATCGTTTGCCAACGCGTTATGCTTCCATCCAAGCCGACGATTACTCAGGCGAATATCCACTGATTCTTACTAGTGGACGACTCGTTGAGTACGAAGGTGGCGGTGAAGAACAGCGCTCCAATCCGTGGTTGGCTGAGTTGCAGCAGGACATGTTCGTTGAGGTTAATGCAGTCGACGCCAATAACAACTCGGTACGTGACGGGCAAATGGTCTGGATCTCGACTCCGGAAGGGGCGAGAATTCTGGTCAAGGCGATGGTCACGAATCGTGTTGCACCGGGTGTTCTGTTTACACCATTTCACTTTGGTGGATGGTTTCAGGGTAAAGATCTAGTTGATAAATACCCGGCAGGAACCGCACCATACATCCGCGGTGAGGCCTGTAATACGGCATTCACTTACGGATATGATTCGGTAACTCAGATGCAGGAGACGAAAGTCACTCTCTGCAAAATCAGCACCTAGGAGGTCTGAATAATGGCTAGAATGAAATTTCTGTGCGACGCAGAGCGCTGTATTGAGTGTAATGGTTGTGTTACCGCATGCAAGAATGAAAATGAGGTGCCTTGGGGAGTCAATCGCCGACGCGTAGTCGTGTTAGGCGATGGTGAACCCGGGGAGAAATCAATTTCAGTTGCTTGTATGCATTGCACCGATGCACCTTGCGCGGCAGTCTGTCCGGTCGATTGTTTCTATACAACCGACGATGGGATAGTTCTGCACGACAAGGACCTTTGCATCGGCTGTGGTTACTGCTTCTATGCGTGCCCATTCGGGGCACCGCAGTTCCCGCAGCAGCAGGCATTCGGCGTACGTGGAAAGATGGACAAATGCACGTTCTGTGCCGGTGGTCCAAAACCTGACAATTCCGATGCGGAATTCGCCATGTATGGTCGAAATCGTATCGCCGAAGGTAAACTTCCACTGTGTGCTGAAATGTGTGCAACTAAGGCACTCATTGCCGGTGACGGCGATACCATCGCCGACATCTATCGGGAGCGCATACTGCAAAGAAAAACTCGCCCTCAAACCTGGGGATGGGAAACAGCTTATCCGACTGGATAACCTGAAGAGAAATTTGAGGAGGGAGATTTATTCTCCCTCCTCAAATAATTTCACACCAAAATCGACATCAACATTAACTCATCATGAACTGCGAATCGTTTAATTTGGAGCTGTGAAGGAAATGCAGAACAGGCTCATTGCAATATTGCTCATCGTCTTAGGCACACTGGCACTCAGTGGTTGCCTGGAAGACTTTCAAGTCACACTTCATGAACCCGGCATCTATATGGGTCCTGAAGACGAGTTGTTGGAATCGTCACATTCCAGCGCTCTTGCTGAGCGGTTAAGTGCCGGTCAAATGGACCGGTAATCGAATTGATTATTGACGCTGCCAGGCTCGAAACCGTGACCGAATATTTGACCAATTCAACGAACAATATAAGTGCTCGTCTTGATATCAAGATGGGCGATAACTAACACAAACGAACAAGAGGAGTTCACTCTAATGGCTAATCACAAGACAATTACTGGTAGAGTACGCTCTAAGCAGATGCGCCGCATGACGCTCACCCTAGTTGCTGTGTTTGCATGTGCAGTCGTGTTACCGATGACCGGATATCTTTTCCCGGAATTACAGAACACTGCTGTGCAGGCTCAACAGGTTAGTGGTGATGCCAATCAACGATCTGAATTCTGGCGCGTGGTGCGAGAAGGCGGTACCGGATACAGTTCAGTGACCGGGTCTGCCGCCAACCCAGAAACCAACACACTTTACAATATCACCGGACAGAATTGGCGACAGATTCGAAATGGTTTGATTGCGAATTATGGTGGCTGGTTTTTGTTCGCCGTGGCCATCGCGATCGTCCTGTTTTATGCTCTGCGCGGTCGAATTGACCTAGAAGAACCACTGTCTGGCGAACGTGTTGTACGCTGGGGTTTTTGGGAACGCGCACTACATTGGTACACCGCAACACTGTTTATTGCACTGACCGTGACCGGCTTGAGTTTATTATTCGGCAGAGTCCTACTCATTCCCCTGTTTGGTCCGGAAGGTTTCGCTTTCTGGGCTAGTTTATCCATCAACATTCACAACACCATTGGACCATTTTTTGTACTGGGCCCGATATTAATGTTCTTTTTCTGGGTGCGACATAACATTCCAACTGGAGTAGACGTGACGTGGTTTTTAAAAGGTGGCGGCATCTTAGGGAAACAGCACCCGAGTGCCGGTAAAGCCAATGGCGGTGAGAAAGTCTGGTTTTGGATCGTCATGCTACTAGGCGTTGGTGTTGTCGGATTTACGGGCTTCGCATTGATCGGCTGGGTTCAGGAATACTTCGGTGTCGAATTTACTCGAAACTATGCCCAGACCATGCATATCCTACATGCAGTTTCCGCACTCCTTTGGGTAGCTGTATTTCTTGGACATGTATATATTGGCACCATCGGGTCAGAAGGTTCACTGGATGCTATGACAAAAGGTCACGTCAGCGTTGAGTGGGCCAAACAGCATCACGACCTGTGGTATGAAGATGTGAAAAATGCTGATCATTCTTCTGAGATGGCAGATTCCAGCACGAAACAGTCGACCGCTTGACAACGCGGCTCGTAACTAAAACTCTGTATCGGTTCACGCATCTCGAGTAACATTGCTCGAGATGCGTGTTATTTCAGTCACACCGATCAATCAATAGGGTAAAGGTTGAAGAACGAACCCGCCCTTCCCAATTTATGGTTACATGAAACGGTTTCCAGAATTCGTACGCAACAGCATGGAATCCACCGGGTCGACCGTCACCTGCCTACCCGTCAGCATTGATTCGGGAGACTGGGAAACTGCAGTCTTTTTCCAACTAGGTGGCAGTGAAAGTAAATTAGACCGGCGGCATCTTACGCGCTTGGAAGGTGGCGTAGTGCCGGTTAGCATCGAACCCGAGGTGATCAAACATCAAAGTGCCGCGGTCGTGGCCATGCGACTTGAAGTTTATACACAGAACGAAGACAACCCCTTAGTTGGTGAAGTGCTACTAGTGCCGGGCAAGACTGAATCGCAGTTTGATGCGCTGAAACTGCTAACCACACAGCCTTTGCTACGCTGGTTTTTCGCGGATGCAGCTTACTGGATTATCCACCGCCAGCAGAATTCCCTGAGAACTATGGAACATGCGGCGTTCAGCGAGGTGTTGGACGAAGCCACTCAGCACGATGCGTTGATTCGGGTGACCGGAAAATACGATGCGCAGGCCGCATTGAGAGAAGTTGTTTCTCACTACGAACTACGAGATATTGCCCCGAATCGAAAATATTCATCCTCAACAATCAATTGAGTGAGCAAGATGACCGGTTTCATTACCTCTAGAATTTCAATCGCATGGTTGTTCATATTGACGACCAGTATGACATTCGGAAAGTCCATTGCGGATGATGACAGTTTTTATCAAGCGATGAAACGGGAAGATATTAGCGCGATGAGTCGACTGATCGAACAGGTGAACGATGCCAACATTCGACTTGATGATGGAAGAACCGCACTGATGCTAGCCGCTAAACTCGGGGCGAGTCAAGTTGTCGAGACACTACTCAACAATGGTGCCGATATTCACGCGCGAAATCTTAATGGTGGCACAGCTTTAATGTATGCCGCCATCAACGGTGATTTGAATACCATGAAATTACTACTCAACCATGGCGCCGAAGTGAATGTTGACGCTAAGTTCAATTGGACGGCACTGATGGTCGCGGCGGCCAAGGGCCACACTGATGCAGTATTGATACTGATTGAACATGGTGCGGATGTCAATGCGCGAGATGCTTATCAATGGACGCCTCTCATGCGAGCCACCCACTCCGGCTATCAACAAACTGTTGCAACGTTACTGGCTCACTCTCAAGTTAATGTAAACGAGCAGGATGAAAACGGTGCCACAGCCTTACATCATGCCGCAACCAATGGAGATATTGAAATTGTTGAATTACTGTTAAAATACGGCGCTGAAACGTCCATTAAAGATCGTTTCGAATTGAGCGCACGTGACCGCGCACAAGTCAGTAAACATTTTTCCATTGTCAAGCTGTTAGATAGTAGTTCCTGAACAACGATAACCGCGCACTTTCAACTATGAACTCAGTCAATCGAAGGAATTTTTTTCAGATCTGCAGTTCATTCGCTGCCAGTCTGGCAGCACTCGGACCTTCCGTTTCAATAGCGACTACACCAACACAATTCTATCACCGAGTCCAGTTCATGCGCCATTCCAAGCCCATGCGCGCTACTGATTTTGAGGAAGGTCAAGTGTACATTTTTCACTATCCTTATCAGACCACGCCATGTATGATTTTTAACCTCGGTGAAAGCACCGTCAAAGAGGAGCGACTATTGACTGAATCCAGTTCCCCATATTTGTGGAATGGTGGCGTTGGTCCGGTTAACTCCATCGTCGCATATTCCGCGATCTGTTCTCATCGGATGACTTATCCGGCAAAAACAGCCAGTTTCCTCAATTATCGTCACTCAAATGTCGTGTTTTTTGATGTAGATCATACCCGCCAGAAAAAAAGTAAGATCATCTACTGCTGTTCGGAACGCAGTGTGTACGATGCTAAATTAGGGGCGAAAGTCCTTGGCGGTCCGGCGAAGCAACCGCTGACCTCCATTGAACTTGATTACTCGGCAGCCAATGACACCCTGTTTGCAGTTGGCACCCGCGGTGGTGAAATGTACAATGAATTTCTAACCAAGTTCGAATATCGCCTAAAATTAGATTTTGGAATTGATGCGGTAGATGAATTGACCACAAAAAATGTCGAACTCAAAACGATCGAAGAGTACTCCGCTGTAATCGTGGAATGCTAACCCTAACTTCACGGACAGCATTATATTGCAAGTACTTGTTATGACCGAGAAAACCATGTAAAAACAGGGTCAATAACTGGATATCTGTTCCCATAATAATAACCGAATAAAATATTTTCAATATTTCTTAACTTCATGTTCTATAATACTTTTATATCCAATAATTGCCCTTTTAATGTTCCCATAACAAATGACACGCCATGGCCTTCAATATCGAATACGTCCCCAATCAGAGCGGGAAACCCGCCGTCCTCCTGCGCCAGGCGTGGCGGGAAGGCCACCGCATCCGCAAAAAAACCATCGCCAACCTGTCCAAATTGCCCGCGGACATCATTGATGGCTTTCATACCATTCTCAAAGGCGGCGTGGCGGTGGAAGACCTCAGCGAACTGGTCGACATCCGGCGCTCGCTGGCTCACGGGCATGTCCTGGCAGTGCTCGGCACCGCCCGCCGACTGCACCTCGACCGCCTCCTGCACCGCCAGCGCAGCCGCGCACGACAACTGGCCCTGGCCGCCATCATCAGCCGCGTGCTGATGCCGGATTCCAAACTCGCCACCGCCCGCCGCCTGTCGCCCCGCACCGCCACCAGCAGTCTGGGCCACCTGCTCGACCTCGGCGAAGTCAGTGGCAATGAAATGCTGGCCATGCTTGACTGGTTACGCGACCGACAGCCCTGGATCGAACGCTCATTAGCGCGCCGACATCTGCACGACGCCACCCTGGTCCTGTACGACGTATCCAGTACCTATCTGGAGGGTGAACACTGCCCACTGGCACGATTCGGCTACAACCGCGATGGTAAGACCGGTAAAAAACAGGTGGTGTTTGGACTGCTGTGCAGTGCCGAGGGCTGCCCGCTCGCCGTGGAACTGTTTGCCGGCAATACTGCCGATCCGCAGACCGTGGCCAACCAGGTCGACAAGGTGCGCACCCGGTTCGGCATCCGCCAGCTGGCCATGGTCGGCGACCGTGGCCTGCTCACCACCGCCCGTATCCACGCCGATCTCCAGCCCGCCGGCTTGGACTGGATTTCCGCCCTGCGGACCGTTGACCTGCGACGACTGGCGGCAACCACAGAATCGGCCGCCGCCGCGTTCCCCCCGCCCGCCCTGCAACCCGATGCGGTGGCAGAGATCACCAGTGTCGAGTTCCCCGGTGAACGACTGATGGTCTGCTACAACCCCAGACTGCGTCAACAACGCCGCCACCAGCGCGAACAGCTGCTACAGGCCACCGAGACCGCCTTGGCCCGCATCGCCACCGCGGTACACACCGGTCGGCTGTCCGGAGTGGCTGACATCGGCCGCCGGCTCGGTCGCGAAGTGAACCGTTGGAAGGTCGAAAAACACTTCGACATCACCATTGAACCGACCGCCCTCCACTGGACCCGCCGCCACCAGGACATTGACGACGAAGCCCGCTTTGACGGCCTGTATGTGATCCGCACCAGTCTGCCGGCCAACGCCCTTGATGCCCACGCCACCGTGGCGGCATACAAAAGCCTGGCCACCGTCGAACGCGCCTTCCGCACCACCAAATCCGAACTGCGGCTGCGCCCCATCTTCGTCTACACCGAAAACCATGTCCGCGGCCATGTGTTCCTGTGCATGCTGGCGTATTATCTCGAATGGCACCTGCGCCGCCGGCTGGCACCGCTGCTGTTTGAAGACGATGACCGGCCGGCCGCCGCCCACGCCCGCACCACCCCCGTCGCCCCGGCTGAACGGTCGCCCACCACCCGCCGCAAACTGGCCACCCGGCGCACCGCGGAAGGGTTTCCATTGCACAGTTTCCGCACCCTGCTGGACGACCTGTCCAGCGTGGCACTGAACACGGTCACGCTGCCGGGCACCTGTCCAGCGGAACTGACCATCATGACTGAACCGACGCCTTTGCAACAGCGGGCCTTTGAACTCCTCGACGTCCGACCGGCTTGACCTGTTCCCATAAGAAGGACAGGTTGAAATCCTGTTTTCCGGTTATAATGATCAGCAATATCATAGACTTAACATATTATTTTTTTGTTTTTAACATGTGAAGTTAGGGCTAACAGACTCAGGGTTCACTGCAGTCGCCCATCTTCCAGATTGAGGATGCGATCGACAGCAGAAGCCAATTGCAGGTCGTGAGTGGCGACAATCAGGCTGATTTGCAGTTCACGATCCAATCTTGTCATCAACTGCTGAATGTTTTGAGCATTTTGGCGATCAATGTTGCCGGTAGGTTCATCAGCCAATAAACAGAGTGGTTCAATGATTAAGGCCCGGGCAATTGCTGCCCGCTGACGTTCGCCACCCGACAGTTCAGCCGGTTTGTGGTGTAAACGATGTTGCAGTCCAACTTGCTCAAGTAGCGTGATGGACTTTTCTTTTGCCTGATGATTGGGACAGCGCCGCACTAGCAGAGGCATCATCACATTTTCCAGGGTGGTGAATTCAGGTAACAGGTGGTGAAACTGATAAACAAAACCAATTTTTTGATTTCTGAGGCGCCCTCGTTCCACTTCGTTCAAGTCATCCAGATTTTGGCCATCAAGCATTACAGTGCCGCTACTTGGTGAATCAAGACCACCGAGAAGATGGAGTAGCGTGCTCTTCCCGGTTCCCGATGCACCGACGATCGCGACCTGTTCCCCGCGTTGTACTTTTAAGCTTACATTGTCAAGTACCGGAACTACAAAAGACCCCTGACGGTAAGTCTTCGCTACCGCCTTTGCCTCCAGCACAATATCAGTCATATCTCAGAGCCTCTGCCGGATGGACTTTTGAAGCGCGCCAGGCCGGATAAATTGTCGCTAAGAAACTCAGAAATAAAGAAACTAAGGCGACTTTGAAGACATCGTCCCAAACCAGTTCGGCCGGGAATTTCGTAATTATGTAAATCTCGTCAGGAAAAAACTGCGTGCCAAATAACTGTTCAGCCCACGGTATCAGTGCTTCAAGATTGACTCCCGTCACCACGCCGGCTAGCACACCGAACAAGGTGCCGACAACACCGATGACGCTTCCATGGATCACAAATATCAGCATGATACTGCGTGGTGATACACCGAGCGTTCGCAAGACTGCAATGTCAGCATTCTTGTCGGATACCAACATGATCAACGTTGACACTATGTTGAATGCCGCAACGGCAACGATCAGGAACAAAATGATGAACATGACCCGCCGCTCGATCTTTAGCGCTTCAAAAAGATTCGAATATTCCCGAGTCCAATCAATGACTCTGAATTCAGAACCTAGCAACTGCCGGACGTCGCGAGACGTCAGCGGCGATTGAAACGCATCTTCCGTCTTCAGTCGCAAGCCGGAGACTGCATCACCCACGCGTTGTAATTTCGCCAGATCTTTGATATGTATCAGTGCCAAACCACTGTCATATTCATAGAAATTCAAATTGAAGATGCCAACGACGGTCAGGCGTTTTAATCGTGGCAGTATGCCTGCTGGTGAGGAACGGCCTCGTGAACTGATCAACACGACTGAGTCACCCACTTCAACATTGCCAACGGTGCGCGCTAGATCTTCACCTAAAACGATACCAAATGCACCTTCCTGTAATTGTGACAAACGGCCGGCAATCATATTCTCAGCAATCGACGAAACCCCAGATTCCAGTACCGGATCTATACCGCGCACAATCACCGGACTGACGCGATTGTTGGACTTTAACATGCCGTGGCTGAGTATATATGGTGCCTGAGATTGAACTGCTGAAATCCCATTAATTTGCGTCCGCACAGCCTGCCAATCTAACAACCAACCGTTACTGCCGGTGACGCGAACATGCGACGCAACGGCTAGAATTCTTGATTTCAGTTCACGCTCAAATCCATTCATCACCGACAGTACCGAAATCAGAGCCCAAACACCGATAATGATCCCTAAAATGGACGTTGCGGTGATGAAGGAAATGAATCGCGTGCGGCGTTTGGCACGGATATAACGCAGTCCGATAAAAAGTTCAAATGGACGAGTCA
Organism: Arenicellales bacterium; assembly: GCA_965116205.1. GTDB lineage: Bacteria > Pseudomonadota > Gammaproteobacteria > Arenicellales > JAJDZL01 > JAJDZL01. Next base: position 3,178,383 of record OZ220493.1, read on the forward strand.
TTCACCAGCTGAGGTGATAGGTTTCATATATGGAAACAGAATAACATCTCGAATAGATGACTGATTGGTCAATAGCATCACCAAGCGATCAATGCCAATCCCTTCCCCGGCACTAGGTGGCATTCCGTATTCGAGAGCGCGAATGTAATCATCGTCAAAATGCATGGCTTCTTCATCACCTGATTCTTTTTGTGCCAACTGACTGATGAATCGCGCCGCCTGATCTTCCGGGTCATTGAGTTCAGAAAATGCGTTGGCAATTTCCATTCCACCAATGAATAATTCAAAGCGATCGGTGGTCGCTGGGTTTGCATCAGAAACCCTTGATAACGGAGACACCTCCGTTGGATAGTGAGTAATGAAGGTCGGTTGTATCAATTGATCTTCGACCGTGTGTTCAAAAATTTCAAACAATAATTTACCAGACCCCCAATGTTGTTGCGCCAGACCACCCAATTCGTTTAGGTAGGTTCGCAGTAAATCCGGATCGTTCAGATCTTTATCTTTCAGTGCCGGATTCTGGTTCAGCACCGCTTGGCGCAAGGTCAGACGTTGATAAGGAGGTTTGAGGTCAATTTCGTGATCACCGAAAGTAATGGTTGAAGAAACACACACTTCGCCGATTAACCGTTCAAACAGCTGCTCGGTTAAATTCATGAAATCGCCGTAATCAGCATAAGCCTGGTAAAATTCCAGCATAGTGAATTCCGGATTATGCTGGGTACTGACTCCTTCATTTCTGAAGTTGCGATTAATCTCGTAGACTCGCTCGAATCCTCCCACCACTAGACGTTTGAGAAACAGTTCCGGCGCGATTCTTAGATACATATCCAGAGAGAGAGCGTTGTGATGAGTAATGAAAGGCCTGGCAATAGCACCACCAGGTATGAAATGCATCATTGGCGTTTCGACTTCTAAAAAGTCATGACCATCCATAAATGATCGAATACAACGAACAATGGCACTACGAGTTTTGAAAATATTTTTCACATCTTGGTTGATGATGAGATCCAGATATCGCTGTCGATAACGAATTTCCCGATCAATCAGACCATGATATTTTTCTGGAAAAGGCTGAATTGCTTTGGCTAACAGGCGGACCGAGGCAACTGCGACACTCAACTCACCCGTTCGAGTTCTAAACACCGTGCCGCGCACACCCACAATATCACCAATATCAAGTGCCTGAAAACGATGATACTCAGCTTCTGACAACTTATTCTGCCGTACAAACAGTTGAATATTCCCACTGGCATCACGAAAATCAGCAAAGGTCACTTTACCCATCTTACGACGACTCAGTAAACGGCCACCAAGAATAACGGTAACTATTTCGTTTTTCAGATCTTCGGCACTATGGTCGTGAAACCTCTGCTGTAAAGCATCAGCTTCAGCATTAGGCTTAAAATCATTCGGATACGCAATTCCCTCCTGGCGCAACTGTGCCAGTTTTTTCCGGCGCACCCTACTCTGTTCGCTATCGTTAGCCATCAACTGATTACAGACCTGCTTTTAGACTAGCCTCAATAAAGTCATCGAGCTCACCTTGCAATACGGCACTGACGTTTCCCGTTTCAATGCCGGTGCGCAGGTCTTTGATGCGCGATTGATCAAGCACGTACGATCGAATCTGATTTCCCCACGAAATCTCCGGCTTTTCATCTTCAATCTGCTGTTGTTTCTCAAGTTCTTTCTGTCGTTGTAAATCAATCAATCTAGATTTCAGCATTGCCATTGCCGCGGCTTTATTGCGATGTTGAGAACGGTCGTTCTGACACTGCACGACAATTCCCGACGGATTGTGCGTGATGCGTACTGCCGAATCTGTTTTATTAACGTGTTGACCACCAGCACCGCTGGATCGGTAAGTATCAATTCTCAGATCACTCGGATCAATAGCCACCTCTATCCGTTGATCGGCTTCAGGATAAGCAAACACCGAAGCAAATGAGGTGTGTCGACGTTGTCCGGAATCAAAAGGTGATTTTCGCACCAGTCGATGAACCCCATTTTCCGTGCGCAACCAACCAAAAGCAAATTCACCGGAAATCTTGAGTGTTGCACTCTTGATGCCGGCCACCTCACCTTCGCTGTAATCAATGATTTCCGTCACAAATCCTTTTTTCTGCGCCCAGTATTGATACATCTTGAATAGCATTTCCGCCCAGTCCTGAGCTTCCGTGCCACCTGAACCGGGTTTGATATCAACAAACGCATTGGCTGAATCCATTTTGCCGCTGAATAAGGTGTTGAATTCGAGTTTTTCAATTTCCTCACGATATCGACTGAGATCATTGACAATCGCAACCAACGTTTCCTCATCTGTCTCTTCCTGAGCGAGTTCAGCAAGTTCGAACGCATCATCAACACTAACCTTCAATGCTTGAATCGACTGCAGCGATTTTTCTAGATTGGCTTTTTCCTGGTTGAGAATGCGGTTGGTTTCATAATTTTCCCACGATTCTGGGTCGGCCAATAAATCCGCAATCTCATGGAGCCGCACCTGCTTGCCATCGCCGTCAAAGAAACCTCCATAAGAATTCGATCTGATTGCGCATTGCCATTAATTGTTCAAATATAAAATTTGTTTCCATCAGGAATAGCTACCGTGAAATTAAAATAAAGCACATATTTTATTGAGTGAGTGGTCCGCTGATGCACCATTGTGGGTTGAGATTGGGGGACTCGAAGAATATACATATAATGAGTATTTTATAGTTGACGTCATTTTCTTTTTTCTCAATGTAATTTATTTTATGAAAATCGGTGTAATTAGAGAACAGGACCCCCGCGAACAGCGCGTGGCGTTAACTCCTGATGCGGTACCAAAACTCCAGCAATTGGGATTTGAAGTATTGATCGAGTCGGGTGCCGGTGACCTTGCCGGTTTCGACGATTCAATTTACGAAGATGCAGGAGCGACGATCCTTAAGACGCGAGAAACTGTCTTCAATGAGGCAATGGTCATTGCCAAAGTCCGCAGTCCAGATCAGTCTGAAGTGGAACAGTTTCGCAAAGATCAGTATTTGATCAGCTTTCTATGGCCAGCACAAAATCCGGAGTTGCTCAAAAAACTGGCCAATCGCGGAATCAATGCCATTTCAATGGATTCGATTCCACGGATTTCCAGAGCTCAAAAACTGGATGCGCTGTCGTCCATGGCCAATGTCGCAGGCTACCGGGCAGTCATTGAAGCAGCAACACATTTCGGTCGTTTTTTCGGTGGCCAGATTACGGCTGCGGGACGCGTACCACCCGCGAAGATCATGGTGATTGGCGCTGGTGTGGCCGGCTTGTCAGCCATCGGTGCGGGCACCAGTCTCGGCGCCATCGTACGCGCATTTGATACGCGACCGGAAGTGAAAGAACAAGTTGAAAGTATGGGCGCAGAGTTCTTACAGCTGAATTTCGAAGAAGAGGGTTCCGGTACCGGCGGTTATGCTAAGGTGATGAGTCAGGAATTCATCGATGCCGAAATGAAGTTGTTTGCTGAACAGGCACAAGAAGTTGACATCATCATTACGACTGCTTTAATTCCAGGTCACCCTGCACCTAAACTCATCACCGAAGATATGGTACATCGTATGAAAATCGGCAGCGTCATTGTAGATCTCGCAGCCGAACAGGGAGGCAACTGTGCACTCACTCAACCTGATCAAATTACTATTGTCAACGGGGTAAAAATTATTGGCTACACGGATTTGCCGAGTCGACTACCGGCCCAGTCTAGCCAACTCTACGCCGCCAACATCGTAAATTTTATTGATGACCTATGCCCAGAAAAAGATGGCAACATCGTACTAGATATGGATGATGAGGTCATCAGAGGAGCAACGGTGACACGAAATGGTGAAGTGACTTGGCCACCGCCACCAATCGAAGTATCAGTAACTCCAATAGCTACGCAAAACGAGCATCTCAAAACAGAAGCCGGTGACGCTCCTACGCCTAAAAAATTCAACTTGGCACCTTACGCTTTCGCCTTAGCTCTCATTGCAATCATTGGCGTTGGTATTGCGGCACCTCCGTCATTTCTCGCCCACTTCACGGTTTTTGTACTTGCTATTTTTGTGGGCTGGCATGTCATTTGGAATGTGACTCCCGCTCTACACACACCATTGATGAGCGTCACCAATGCCATTAGCGGCATCATCATCGTTGGCGCGTTACTCGAAATTGGTGCGATGAATCCTTGGGTTAAATTCTTCGCGGCCGTTGCAATACTGATTGCTTCGATCAATATCTTTGGTGGATTTTTCATTACTCGACGAATGCTCAAAATGTTTCAAAAGTAAATGTTTGAAGGTTTCATCAATTCACTCTACATCATCGCCTCAATATTTTTCATACTGAGCCTAGGCGGGCTCAGTCATCAAAAGTCCGCGGTACGCGGCAACACATTCGGCATGTTGGGCATGATACTCGCGGTGGGTGGCACCATTGCTGCTCGTTCGCTTGATCATCTAGGACTTGTCATCGGCCTGATGGCCGTCGGCGGTGTGATTGGCATTCTCGTCACCATGCGAGTAAAAATGACCGCTATGCCGCAGCTAGTGGCTATTCTACACAGTCTAGTTGGTCTAGCCGCCGTTTTGGTAGGATTTTCCAATTATATAGAACCATTGATGGTCTATCAAGGTGTGGACAAAATCGTTCATGAGGTCGAGATCTATGTCGGTGTACTGATTGGTGCGGTTACCTTTACCGGGTCGGTGGCTGCGTTTGGGAAACTGCAAGGTATCGTCGGCAGTAGCCCACTGATTTTGCCATTGCGCCACTGGCTTAATCTTGCCATTGTCATTGTCTGTATCTGGCTGGGAGCGGAATTTCTCACCACTGAATCGCTGGTGTCTGGTGTCAACCTGCTACTCATCATGACCTTACTCGCCTTCCTGCTGGGCCTCCATCTAGTGTTAGCCATTGGTGGTGCCGATATGCCGGTCGTCATATCAATGCTGAACAGTTACTCTGGCTGGGCGGCAGCGGCAACTGGATTCATGCTGTCGAACGATCTGCTGATTCTGGTGGGCGCCTTGGTCGGGAGCAGTGGTGCTATTTTGAGTTACATCATGTGTCGGGCCATGAATCGACACTTTGTCAGCGTAATAATGGGTGGTTTTGGTACCACCGGCGCCCATTCAAGCGGCAATAAACCAAGTGGTGATGTTGCTGAAATACTGCATGATGAGGCAGGTCGGTTACTGAAATCATCAAAATCCGTCGTTATCGTACCCGGCTACGGCATGGCAGTTGCTCAGGCACAGCATCCCGTCGCTGAACTGACTCGGAAACTACGGCACCGAGGCATTAATGTTCGGTTCGCCATTCATCCAGTTGCTGGTCGAATGCCCGGCCATATGAATGTTCTGCTGGCTGAGGCTCGGTTACCCTACGATATCGTTTTGGAAATGGATGAAATTAATGCAGACATGCCTGACACCGATGTCGTATTAGTAATCGGCGCCAATGATATTGTCAATCCGGCGGCCCAAGAAAGTGATGAGGGTCCAATAGCTGGTATGCCAGTCATTGAAGTCTGGAAAGCTCGCCAAACCATCGTGCTGAAGCGAAGCATGGCCTCCGGTTATGCTGGCGTCGACAATCCACTCTTCTATAAAGAAAACAATCGTATGCTCTTTGGTGATGCCAAAGACAGTATTGATCAGTTGGTGACTATGATCGACACCTCTTGACTGCTCATTGGTGGAAATTAAACATCGGTAGAATACAACAGATGGTCATGAACGTGGTATCGGAAAATCAGCTTAATCAACAAATCATGTCATACGTCACCTCCAGACTAATCCGTATGACTGTAGTTTTGCACGATTGAATACTGATTCAAAGCCATGTTCTAGATGGTATTCCTTTACAGTTTCTACTTCATCATTATGAACCGGCATGCCTATGAAACTGAGCAACCCCTGGAATGTATCATTATCTAATGGCTGGCGGAGAGGGAGGGATTCGAACCCCCGGGAGGTTGCCCTCCAACGGTTTTCAAGACCGCCGCTTTCGTCCACTCAGCCACCTCTCCACATGCTCAGATCTTTACTACCCCTGAACTTGAGATTCTAAGAAAACATGAATCTCTGCAGTAGATTATGCGATTGAAATATTATGTTCCAACCCCATATTTTTTGTTAACAGTTTTTACAGCTATTTTGATATTTTGTGCAATCAGCATAAAATGGTAGTCTGTTTTTCAATTTTGAGGATACGTCTAATGAGGCTAAATACCCAAGTTCTAACACGCACTACGACTAATATCGAAGTCAACCGGGTGCTAAGAAACACCTACATTCTACTGTCGATGACATTGTTGTTCTGCGCTGCTGTCGCGGCCATGTCAGTCGCATTCAATTGGCCTTACCCAGGTCTCGTACTGTCATTGGTCGGCTACTTTGGTTTGCTGTTTCTCACTTCAGCATTCAGAAATTCAGGATTGGGATTGGTGTTCGTATTTGCCTTGACCGGCTTTATGGGACTGACTCTGGGTCCCATCATCAGTTACTACCTGAATGTGATACCCAATGGAGATCAAGTGGTCATGACCGCCTTTGGTGGAACTGGATTGATATTTTTCGGACTTTCCGCCTATGCACTGACGACCAGAAAAAACTTTGCATTCTTGGGAGGGATGTTGTTCGCAGGTATTCTTGCTGGCTTTATTCTGTCGTTAGCAGCCATTTTCTTTAATCTGCCAGCACTTTCAATTGCAGTATCCGGCATGTTTATTCTATTGATGTCCGGACTGATTCTGTATCAAACCAGTGCTATCATTCATGGTGGCGAAACCAACTACATAATGGCAACCGTAACACTGTTTATCAGTATCTACAATCTATTCATCAGTTTGATTCAGATTCTGGGGATTTTTAGCAGTCGAGAATAACACCCTGATTTACTGACTGTCAATACGATATTCAAACCGCTGTAGGGCAGAAGCCCTACAGCGGTTTATTCTATGTACATGGCCTGTAACCGATAAGGCGTGGTTAGTTTCGATGAGTCACCGAATGCCGCACAAATCGCCTTAGCCGCTGAGATGGTTGTGAAGTAAGCCACTCGACGTTTGAGTGCTTCTTTCAGAATGGTTTCCGAATCCACCAGACTTTTTTGCTTGCGAGGAATGTTAATGATCAGATCAATTTGATTGTTCTTCAGCAGGTCAACAACATGCGGGCGTCCTTCCCGTACTTTGTTGACGCGCTCAACATCAACACCATGACTAAGCAGAAGATTCGCCGTCCCTCGGGTGGCATAAAGCCGGAAACCCCGCGTCTGTAATGCACGGCCCACTTCTATGATCCCTATCTGATCGTCACCTGAAACACTCAACAGTGCTTTGCCAACTTCAGGAATGGTAAAACCCGTCGCATGAACAGCTTTCCAATAGGCTTCACCGAAAGTCCGGCCAATACCCATCACCTCCCCAGTACTCTTCATCTCCGGACCGAGTAGCGGCTCAGCACCGGGGAACTTCTCAAATGGAAATACGGCCTCTTTAACACTAAAGAATTTTGGTATGACTTCCTGCTTCACGTTCTGTTCACCCAACGACTGTCCCAACATGCAACGCGCGGCAATCTTTGCCAGCGGAATTGATGTGGCTTTTGAAACAAAAGGCACCGTTCTCGAAGCTCGCGGATTCACTTCCAAAATATAAATCGCATCGTCTTTGATGGCGAACTGAATGTTGACCAGACCAACCACACTGAGTGCATGCGCAAGTTTTACAGTCTGTTGACGGAGCGTATTTTGAATTGACTCAGCGAGGTTATAAGGCGGCAGAGAACAAGAAGAATCTCCTGAGTGCACGCCGGCAAATTCAATATGCTGCATGACCCCACCAATAAAGACATCTTTTCCATCACAGATGGCATCTACATCAACTTCAATTGCATCACTTAGAAATTGATCCAACAATACGGGTGAGTTATACGAAACATCAATAGCTGCTACCATATATTGACGTAACTGCTCTTCATCTCTAACGATTTCCATCGCTCGTCCACCCAACACGTACGAAGGTCTGACTACCAATGGATAACCAATTTCACTAGCGGCCAGAATCGCATCATCAACACTTACGGCAGTCGCGTTGGGTGGCTGTTGCAAGGCAAGATCATGCAGCAGCGCCTGAAAATATTTACGATCTTCGGCCTGGTGAATTGACTCCGCTGACGTGCCGATAATTCTGACCTTCTCATGCGCCAATTCTCTGGCCAATTTTAAAGGCGTCTGTCCACCATACTGAACAATCACTCCAGTGGGATTTTCAATTCGACAGATTTCCAATACGTCTTCGATTGTTAGCGGCTCGAAATAAAGGCGGTCAGAAATGTCGTAATCTGTCGATACTGTTTCTGGATTACAGTTGACCATAATCGCCTCAAAGTTTTCTTCTCGTAAGGCCATCGCCGCATGCACACAGCAGTAATCGAACTCAATACCCTGCCCTATTCGATTCGGACCGCCACCCAAAACGATAATTTTGGGTCGCTCAGTTGGCTCTGATTCACATTCTTCTTCATAGGTCGAGTACATATAAGCGGTCGGCGTATCGAATTCACCAGCACAAGAATCCACTCGTTTGTACACTGGATGAATGTGATGCGAGTATCTGATAGCACGAACCTGCTGTTCCTGGATACCAATCAACTCGGCGATTCTATGGTCTGAAAATCCCTTCTGCTTCCAGGCCCGAAGCTGAGTAATATCGGTCAGTGTCGCATGTTGACGAATAATTTTTTCCGTATCGATCAGTTCTTCAATTTCCGCAAGGAACCATGGATCAATTCCTGTCCACCGATGGATGTCTTCAATGGCAAAACCGCCCCGCATCGCATCGGCAATGTGCCAGAGGCGTGCGGCACTGGGAATTCTAAGTTGCGCCCGAAAATAGTCTTCCAGTTCATCCTTTGTTCGATCGGCAAAATCCAGTTGAGATTCAAAGCCAAAACTGCCAATTTCCAGACTACGAATGGCTTTTTGCAGTGATTCCTGGAACGTTCTACCAATGGACATGACTTCACCCACCGACTTCATCTGTGTTGTCAACGTGGTGTCGGAGTGTGGAAATTTCTGAAAATCAAATCTAGGAATTTTCGTTACAACATAGTCAATAGTCGGTTCGAATGAGGCGGGTGTCGCGTCACCGGTGATTTCATTACTGAGTTCATCCAAGGTATAACCGACTGCCAGTTTGGCGGCTACTTTGGCGATGGGGAACCCGGTAGCCTTGGAGGCCAATGCCGAAGAACGCGACACCCGTGGATTCATTTCAATGACTACCATTCGTCCATTATCAGGATTAATGGCAAACTGGACGTTGGAGCCACCCGTATCAACACCGATCGCTCGCATGATGGCGATACTGGCATCTCGCATACGCTGATACTCCTTATCAGTCAAGGTTTGCGCCGGGGCAATGGTAATCGAGTCCCCCGTATGCACACCCATGGCATCAAAGTTCTCAATGGAACAGACGATGATGCAGTTATCATGGCAGTCGCGAACGACTTCCATTTCATACTCTTTCCAACCGGCGATGCTCTCCTCAATCAGCAGCTCACTGGTAGGTGAGGCCTCTAGTCCACGGGTGCAGATTTCAGCAAACTCATCTCGATTGTAGGCGATACCACCTCCCGTCCCACCGAGTGTGAACGATGGACGGATAATGGCTGGAAAACCAACCTGTTCCAGCACTTGATAAGCATCCTCCATATTGTGCGCTAGTGTGCCATGCACCGATTCGAGACCAATCTCGTTCATACAGTTACGAAACTTTTCCCGATCCTCAGCCTTGTCAATTGATTCCCTTGTGGCACCAATCAATTCAACACCGAATCGATCAAGCACTCCATGCCTTGCTAGGTCCAACGCGCAGTTGAGTCCGGTTTGACCCCCCATCGTCGGTAAAATCGCACTAGGATTTTCTTTACGAATGATTTCGGCGACCGATTGCCAGCGAATCGGTTCAATGTAGGTTGAATCAGCGAACTCCGGATCGGTCATGATGGTCGCCGGATTCGAATTGACTAATATCACTCGATAGCCTTCACTTCTCAGTGCCCGGCAAGCCTGCACTCCGGAGTAGTCAAATTCACATGCTTGGCCGATAATGATCGGACCAGCACCAATAATCAGGATGGATTCAAGATCTGTTCGTTTCGGCATGAGATGAAACTAGTTTCCAAATTTGCGCTGATGCATCAAGCGGACAAACCGATCAAATAACTGTGCCCCACAGTCATGCGGTCCGGGGCTGGCTTCCGGATGGCCCTGAAAGGAAAAAGCTGGGCAATGTAAGTGTCGCAAACCTTGAATGGTGTCATCAAATAGTGATCGATGAGTCACCACGAGCTCAGTCGGCAAATGATTATCATCAACTGTAAATCCATGATTCTGACTGGTAATCATAATTTCACCGGTCGATAAATCTCTGACCGGATGATTCGCACCGTGATGACCAAATTTCATTTTTACAGTACGTGCCCCGGCCGCTAACCCTAGCAGCTGATGCCCCAGACAGATTCCAAAAATTGGTATGTTCTGCTCAAGCATCTGTCGAATCGTCTCAACAGCATAGGCGCACGGTTCGGGGTCGCCAGGACCATTCGAGAGAAAGAAGCCATCAACATCCTGATTCAATGAAGTTAAGTCAGTTTGCGCGGGCACGACGGTTACCGAACAGCCTCGATCCACCAACATTCGAAGAATGTTTTGCTTGATACCAAAATCATAGGCAACAATGTTGAAACGCGATTCGATAGGATCGGTTTCTTTTTTAATTGAACCGGCGAACACTGGCACCGTACCTTCCTGCCATACGTACGGTTTAGAAGTCGATACAACTTTAGCCAAATCTAATCCTTGCAGACCACCAAATGAACGTGCCTGTTCTACTGCCGTTTGCGCAACACCGTTACCATGCATCACACAGCCGCTCAAAGCACCTTCAGTGCGAATCATTCTTGTGAGTCGCCGAGTGTCGACACCGTAAATACCAACCACCCCTTTGTTTTCAAGAAATTGAGTGAGCGAGTCATTTGCTCTCCAATTGCTAACTCGCTTGGGTAAGGATTTGACGACTAGTGCAGATGCATGTGCCGGATCAGCCTCAATATCAATGTCATTCGTACCAACATTACCAATCTGTGGATTGGTTAACGTAATAATCTGCTGAGTGTACGAAGGGTCGGTTACGATTTCTTGATAACCGGTGATGGCAGTGTTAAAAATGACTTCGCCAACAACATTTTTTCGTGAACCGAAGGAAAAACCTTCAAATAAACTGCCATTTTCCAGTGCTAGTACCGCTTTCTCAGTCAAACTGCTAAACACCTTTTTCGCAAATTGATCATTGTTGCTCTTGACTGTTTGCCATCATTAGCGAGTCCTAATTGATTGAATTGCATTTGCATTATTTCGCAAAATCTGATATGTTTCATAGTTATGGATTACCTTAAAGCCCAATTCTATTGTGATTTTCCACTTCGGCTGCATCCGGTCAGCGAAATGTTCATGGATTATTACAATGAAGGGCGGATTTCAATGGCTGAATTTCTACGTTACTTTTCGCTACCAAATTCCGATTACATCGAATTGGCTTATTGCTACGTGAGTATGATTCTTTCAACACCACAATTTGGATGATGGCGGGTGATCATAACGTCCCGGTTAATTTAAGCTCAACACATCTGCCATTCCGTATAACCCAGGTGACTGTTCCACAACCCACTGAGCCGCACGAACAGCACCCGAAGCGTAAGTCATTCGGCTATTGGAACGATGGGTAATTTCGACACGTTCACTCTCACCAATAAACATGACAGTATGGTCACCCACGATGTCACCACCGCGAATGCTGGAAAAGCCAATCGCCGTTCTTGCTCTCGCACCGGTGCGGCCATGGCGAGTGAACACCCCATCATCTTTCAAATCACGTTGCAATGCTCGAGCGACGACTTCCCCCATTTGGAGCGCTGTTCCAGAAGGTGCGTCAACTTTAGCGCGATGATGTGCCTCTAGAACCTCAATATCAACTGAATCTCCAAAAGCCCGAGCTACCATCTCTAGCAGCTTGAGACACACATTGACACCAACACTCATATTGGGTGCGAATACAATGGGAATGACAGTTGCTGACTGATGGAGTATGGTCAGTTGAGCATCCGTCAGTCCAGTGGTGCCGACCACCATAGGCTTATTTGCTTCAGCACACTGTTGTATGTGGTCTATCGTCGCTTCTGGCAGTGTAAACTCAATCAACACATCAATTTTATCAGTTGATAAATGTTGGGTAACCGGAACTTCAATCCTATTTTTCCCAACTAGCAACCCTGCATCTTCATCAAGAGACTGATGACCTTCATGTTCAAGTGCAAGCGACAGTTCAACGCTATCCGTCGCGAGAATCGCTTGGACCAGGGTTTTGCCCATTCTTCCTGCTACACCTGATATTCCTATTCGCAACATAACAATAAAAAACTAACTTAGAAGTATTTGCTCACACGATTTTTTACCATGATTCGATCGTACATCATTATCTTAAATTATCTGAATAATCGGTACGAATATCTAGGCTCTGATGTGTTACCATAAATGTTCACACCTTTTGGTAATACCTTACAATGGTGATAGAAATGTATCAAAATCAGTGGGAGGCCAGCACACATAAAGCATGAAAAATTTCAGGATTTGGTATCCCAGTTCGATGAGTTGACGGCGACTCAAAAGCGCCATGCTGTACAGTTGTTGCAGCCGTCTGATACGGCAGTATCGTCGCTTGCAGCGATTGATCTCAGCGTGGATGAGACTCGCACCTGCCTGCGTTGTAATTTTAACAAGTCCGGGGGCACCGCACGCAGTTGTGAGCCGCAGTCTGCGACGCTATCAGTGTCAAGCTTGCCGGCGGTATTTCAACACCACCACGGGCACGCGGCGGTCGAACTCGGCGTGGCACATGAGAGGGTGAACCTGCCGGCGTGCGATTTGCTAAAAGCGCTTGACATTTATTTTATAATCCCGCAAGAAAAGCATCCGGTTGGTGCGGATGTTAATGCAAGTTCGTAAGGAGAATGAACCATGTTTAGGCAATCATCATACCGGCCCCATATCACTGAGCCGGCAACTCATGTCAATAGAACGGGTGCGCGGTGCGGAGCCGGCATCAGCAACCGCCTCGGAATTTCTGGGGGGGGGGGGGGGGTGCGATAATGCGCACGCTCATGCCACTGATATCAGCAGTCGCTTTGGCCGGACTGTTAACCTTGACTTCACCGCCAGCGCAGGCAGTGGACGAATGCGGTACCGAAATGGAGGGCAAGCGGCTGGTGGTGGTCTGCGAGGCCAGTGATGACAATGCTGAAGGCACCGTCTTTATCAATAACCAGTCCGGCAAGGCCAAAGATTGGCAGAAAGCGGTGATCCTATATGAAATACACACGCCTAGAAAGAATAGAAACAGAAGCGGTCTGAAGATCACCCTGCAGGATGATATCAAGGTGCTGGGAGCTGTTAATCCCACCGTGGCTTTTTCCAGCAATTACGGGCTCGGTGTGTATGCCACCAGAACTGCGCCGGATGGCATCCTGGTGGAGTCCCATGCGAGAATCGAAGCGGCACTGTCGGCGATTTTAGTTGATACCGACATTGAAGAGGGAAATATTATTCCCATCACCGTCAACGTCCTGAAAGGCGTGCTGAGTACAAGAAGAGGTGGTTATCATGGTGTGGTTCAGGTCAATGACGCCGGGAACCATGGTAAGATCATCGTGAATTTTTCGGCGGAGATCAAGAATGTTCGGACTGATAACACGGGCATCAAGGTATACAAGTATGATGCCCCGGGCGGAGATGTTGAGGTGACGCTGAAGGCCGGTTCACGCATCGGCGGTGAAATCCATCACGGCGTTTACATCGAGTCTGACGGAGCCGGTGTAGTTTCAGGTATTGTGGCGACCAGTAATTTTCAGGTGACCATCGAAAAGGGTGCGATGGTCGGCACCGCCGATGCGCCGGTGACGATGAGCGGGGTGTATGCTTTGGTCAGTGAAAACGAACTTTCGGACAAAACGAACGAAGTCTCGGCCAAAAAGCACGTCACCGTCACCCACCATGGCCATCTCTATGCGACCGATGACGGCATTAAGATCGAACATGATCACGGCGACGTCACAGGCCCCTTTGCCGGCGGCACGGCTACTGTCACCGTTGGTGCGGATGGGCTGGTGCAGGTGACCGGGGACACCAATTTCGGCATCTCCCTGAACACGCCGGACACGGTTTCGGTCGGTGGCATGCGCCAGCAGAAAGCTACCGTCTATGGCAAGGTGTTTGGTGGCAAGAACGGCGGTGCCATCCACCTGGTGGGCGGTGGCACTGTCACCTTGGGACCGAATGCCATGCTGGTGCCGGCTGAGGCGGGCGACAGCTATAAGACGGTGCGGGTGGCCGAATCAGCCCCGGCCAGTGTCACTCCGAGTCTGATGATCCGGCTGGACCGCAACTTTCGCGGGGTAAAGAACATTCAGAACACTGGGGTGACCACCTTCAAGTACAACTTGGATTCGGAAGATCCGGGGGATTCAGATTACAAGGATCTGACGGATGGCATGAAGTTTGAGGGATTGACATTGACCGCATTGCCGTGTGGCATCTACAGCAACTGCACCGGCAAGGAAACGGTGACGGCTGAGATTACCGCCAAAGATGCCAGCAATGTCTTTTCACTGAATTTCAAGAATGAAATTACCGAGATTACTCCGCCGGCCGCCGGGGAGGGCACGGTAACCCGGCGCGGTCGGGTGTATGAAGCCCTGTCCTCGGTGATGTGGGATATGGTCGGGGCCATGGACACCTACATGCCGTCGGTGACGACCGGGGCCCCAGCCAGTGCATCCAACCCGCTACGGGTGGCGCAAAACGACACGCCGGCGGCACCTGATCAGGGCATGATGGCGGACCGAAGAGCCTGGGGCAGCCTGGAAGCGGGCGAGGGGGAACGCCGGTTGCAAAAGTCCATGAGTGGCGATCTGTCGTATGATTTTTCGTACCGCGGTTTTGCGACCGGTGTGGACCTGTCCGGGGTCCATGACCTGAGGTTCCGAGTGGGACTGCATCATCGTCAGGGCCAGGCTGAGGTGACCGATGGCGGTGGTGTCAAGGTGTCGGGCACCGGGGCCGGTATCGGCGTGGCGCGTCAATATGCCGATGGTCTGATGATTGATGGCTGGCTGGGCGTGACCAAGTATGATGACATAGAGGTCCGGTCATCGACGATGATGAATGGACAGTCGATTCCAGTCAATCAACAGACCAAAGGGGTCGGTTATGTCATCGGTCTGGGTGCGGCCAAGCGCATCGACCTGGGCCCCCTGTCGCTGACGCAGCGTGGCGGGTTGACCTGGTCATCGATTTCAGTGGATGATTATGTGGTGTCATACACGGCGATGAATGAAAGTGCCATTCGCGGGACGGTCGCTGCACCCACGACAGATTCGGTATCCCCGGACAGCAATTCAGGGGCGACCGGGCGTTATGGCGTGCTGCTTGAGGGTGAGATTGGGAAGACTTCAGCGGCCTGCTGCAAATTGTTCAGTTCGTTGGACCTGGAGCATGATTTCGGCGTTAAACGCACGGTGAAGGTCGGCAGCCATGAGTATAAGTCCGAGTCGAAGCCGACCCGGCTGCGGTTGGGATTCGGCGGTTCACAGCTTTGGAATGGTGACCGTTCAGCGGTTGCCGGTGCCGTTTACCTGACCTCGGCAGGCAGTGGCAACCATACGGTGAGCGGCGGTGTGACCTTATCCATCGCATTCTGACCGGTGGGAAACCATGTCGGCGTGAACACCAGTCCTGTCTTGGTCGTCCCAGCTTTGTTGAAGGCGGCCAAGACAGGCAGTCTGGACGTACAGCTGGAATCAACCATTCAGACTGACGGACCTCTTGTTGCGCTCAGTGAATCGCAAAGTCACGGTCGGTTTGCTGACCAAACTGTATCAAAATGCAGGAAGCATGACGATGTAGGCTAGGACGAATCGGCCGAATATCTTGAACCATTTCGTCCAGGCGTGTTCTACCTGAAGTGCAAGCAACATAGGCGTCTCAGCAATGTTGCCGGTCATGAAGGATGGGAGACATCGGCAGTTGGCAAGTTTGTTGTGCATCTAGCTGCAGTCGGATGATCTGCTGGTGTCCAATGCCAACCCTTGCTATACGGCCGTGGCGGCCGAACTCGGCGTGGCGAATGAGAAGGTGAACTGGTGTCGGCAGGTGTATGGGGTGATCCATATCTAGACGATGAACTGTCGACACAGCGAGTTCAAACAGTTTCTGATCAAGTTCAAAGGAGTGAACTCCAGTTATCTGGACAGCTATCTGCGCTGGAATTCATCGATTCAGTTGACTGGACGGACGCACCGTCCTGAAACCGGCCAGCGCGCGACGCTGAACCGCCCCCGGGATCACTGACGCGCGCGATTTGCTAACAGAGCCTATTCCAGAATACCAATTAGAAATGACTACCTGTTCGAATTGATCACTTCAATGCTACGGTTCACGACGGTATTGAAATAACCATAATCTGATTACTCTTCAGTGTCATTTTCAGTCAAATACATTGTTTAGCAGTACCCGAAGTTCTGTTGTTTTCTGACAATGCATGATCCACAGCTAATTCTGCAAAATGTATTCGTTTACTATCAATGAACTGCACCAGCGTCTCGTAGCACCAATCTTTCATTTTTCGCTCAATATCTAAAGGGTAGGATATTTGACCATTTCTATTCACAAAAGGTTGTGCGATAAAGGCATCGTCGGGATGGAGCCTTACCAAATTCTTGTAAAAATGCTTCGGCAATCGAAAAACCCCGATGCTGACCGAATGTATCAACACCGGATCTAATACCGAAAATAGCAGTTCAAACAAATTTTGATAATGTTTTTGATAATCAACAGAAAATATCAATGGATCGAAGCGAAGCCCCACCGACCAACCGTGTCTTTGGAGTTTTAGCATGGCCGCCAGCCGCTTTTCAACATTGGGGACACCTGGTTCCAAGCGTTCATAAATTTCGGTAGGTGTGAAACTGAAAGCGGTTACGACATTGAGCAACGGTGGACGATTCATTAGTGACCGAACCTGGGTGCTCTTCGTTCTTAATTCCAGCCAAACATTTTCACTGGTCGCAACTGAACTGATGAAGTAATCTGCCATTTCCACAACCGGCTCTAAGGCAAGACTGTCGCAGTCATATCCTGAAAAGAACCATACCTGTTGATCTTTTGCAAACTGCCTTGCTGTTCTATGCAACGCTGCATCAAAGTCTTCATAATTCACAAACACAACATGATTGGCAGAACGGTACATACCTTGTAGAAAACAGTATCGACAGTCATAGAGACAGTTCAACATGGTAGAGAAATAAAAATGATGATCTCCACCGACCCCATAACCTGAGGGTGCATGTTGAATATAACCGCGGTGTTTTCGTGCCAGTATTAGTGCCGGCCGTTTTTTCTGCAAGCGAAAATCTTGAGCCTTACGATTGAAAATTTCCGTATAGCGGAAACAAGGGATAACCACCGCATCCGGAAAACGACCAATAATTCTATCCACTCGAGGATGATGCTGAATTTCATCCTCGACGTAAATGTTTCTATACACCTAACGGCACCGCTTCGTCCAGTAAGATTCTAAGTTCTCAGTAATCAGTCGAAGAACGGCACTTGCATCTGTAGCATCATTTAGTCTTGTACAACTCTCCTTGATCTCAATACCTAGCACATTAGATTTTTGTAGCAGTATTTTTAGCTGATGCTTTTGGGTAACCGTGAAGTTCCAGCGAGTGAAAAACCTCTCAAGTAGTTGCGTTGATGGTATTCTAGATGCAACTTCAGTAACTAGAACATCAAGTGAGGTGACCAGTTCTTGGACCTGCGACAGTTTTCCTTCAATGTAATTGGATAGGATTCGACCGTTCAGACGAGTCGCCGGCGCATCTGGGTTGTCAGATACAACCTTGAAACAGTGGATGAATTCAACAGTTGAATAGCGAATGGCCTGTGCATAAAAACCTGCCGCCTCCATGTCATAACCGATCGCTTCAGGGAATTCCGTTTCAACCTCACCTACTGTCATTAAAGCAGAAGTACGATGGCGTTGCTCAAATACAAACATCGGATACCACGATTTAGCCGTTATCCGATCAATGATTGAGTGCGCCAAAAAACTTTCGCCGACTTCCATGGCACCATGTCCTGCAACACCGATATTCAACCAAGCTCTCAAATTGTGATTCGTTGAACAAGCCAGATTTTGAATCGCACGGGTAGCGGCTCGGCAACCCACTCCGCTAACCACCAAATTCATTCGCTCGTTGCTGAAGATTCGCAAATCATCAGAAGCTGGCGCCGGTGTACGTTGTAATCCGAAATAATCAATCAGTGGTCGCGCTTCAGCGAGCAGTGCGACAACGAGATTAACACTCTGATTCATTCAAGCCCCAATAACTCTACCGTGTAGGACTCTAGTAATTGCTGATATTTTTCAACTTCAGCCACGCGATTACGTTTTTGGGCACCATTCAGGTAGATCGAAATTTTTTCGATGATCGTTTCCAAGGTTCCGACCCGTTGTGCAGCGGACAGCAAAGGCTGCGCTAGAATCTTCTTTAGCGCCATGATGCGAAAACGATCCATCGCCCGATATGCCTTGGACAACTGGTCAGCGTGACCCCCATATTTGATGAGCAGGGGTTGATCGACGTAACCGACTTCAAAGCGACACGTAATACGAAGCCACAAATCATAGTCTTCACAGACCGGTAGCGACTCATCAAACATCCCTACCTGTTGGAAAACTGTTCGGTTGATCATTACGGCAGATGGTGAAATAACGCAAAGTGGCAAACAATGATGATAAATCCACCCGCCGCGTTTCTTATGTCGCTTACCTGGATTTACACGTATCTGGTTTCGATACCAGATTTCGTCACAATGGCAGATGTGGATGTCAGGATGCAAGTGTAAACACTGTCTCTGCCGTTCCAACTTGGATGGAAGCCACTCATCGTCGGAATCTAGAAATGATATCCATTCACTCTGACTTTCTGTAATCCCCAAATTCCTAGCGGCACTGACCCCTTTGTTAGACTGACTCAGTATCCTGACTTCGGGATATTTCAAACGAACGAGACCGGCAACCCCGTCAGTCGAACCATCATCAACAACTATAATTTCGCGCGGCGGAACAGTTTGGTTAAGAACGGACTCAATCGCGCGTGGTAACTGTTGCTTTCGATTGTAAACTGGGATGACCGTAGCACAATCAAACATATCAGAGCATATTTAAAATGGCATCGCGCTCTTCAAGCAATTCTCGTTCAGTAATTCGCATCTTTTCCTGACTGAAAGCACTGATCTCCAAATTCTGTACGATTTCATACTCACCCAATTGGCAGGTAACGGGATAGGAATAGACTAACCCTTCTGTTACACCATACGAACCGTCACTCACTATTGCCATACTGGTCCAATCGCCAGCATCGGTACCCTGCATCCAAGTTCGAATATGATCCATGGCCGCCGAACCGGCCGAAGCAGCACTTGAAAGTCCGCGCGCCGCGATGATCTGCGCGCCTCTTTTCTGCACTGTGGGAATGAAGTCGGATACAACCCAGTCTTGGTCGATCGCATCTCGCACCGGTGTACCATTGATCGTTGCGTGATGAATATCGGGGTATTGAGTTGCTGAGTGATTGCCCCAAATGATGACCCGTTTGACAGCAGAAGCAGGAGCCTTTACTTGTGCAGCGATCTGACTTATGGCGCGATTGTGATCCAACCGGGTCATCGCACTGATCTGTTTCAGCTGTAGACGTCGAAATTTACTCGCCGTGATCAGAGCATTGGTGTTCGCCGGATTACCAACCACGAGCACCCGCACATCAGCACTGGCAACCTGATCCAATACCGAACCCTGGTCAATGAAAATTTTGGCATTTGCTTCAAGAAGGTCTTTTCGTTCCATACCGGGACCACGAGGTCGTGCACCTACCATTAAAACGAAATCTGCATCACCAAATGCAATTTCTGCCTGATCCGTGGTTACTATCCCTGCCAGTGTAGGAAAGGCGCAATCTTCCAATTCCATAACGACTCCAGCAAGTGCATTCATGGCCGGTGTAATTTCAAGCAACTGCAGAATGATCGGTTGATCTTTCCCCAACATTTCCCCGGCGGCTATTCTAAACAGTAAACTGTAACTGATCTGCCCTGCTGCACCGGTAACGGTTACTCTGACTGGCAACTTATTCATTGTGTGTCCTATTTCATATGAGGTGTAGTTGATAATGTAACATGAAATTTTATGAATTTTCGTATAGAGAGGCCATCTACCTCGGCAAGTAACTCGGCATTTGCCGAGAAATCATGATTCACTTTTGGACTTGACCAAATGTTTCTGCCCCTAATTCAAGATATGCGAGCTCTTCATGTGTTGATGTGCGACCCATAATGGCATTGCGATGTGGAAATCTACCGAACTGTTCAATAATGTCATGATGCAATACTGCATAGTCAATCGCTTCTTGCGCTGCGATCTGAAAAATTGGATGTTCGACGGACTGCTGTAGCTCCTTGAACATCTGAACCGACCGGATTTGATTGTCCAAACACTCCGAATGCTCTAAGGGTAAGTAGGTAAAAAGTCGCTCCACAAAGCACAGTTCTTCATGCATACCATTGTCAAGCATGCTTTTTGTCACACTTAAAGCCGCGGCATCGTATTCAAAGGCGCGAGGTGTGCCGCGGTAGATATTTCGCGGAAATTGATCCGTTGCGATGATTCTTGCTAAATTCTGTCGGGCATCTGTACTCAGACCTGACTTGCACAACTCCGCTGCGGCAGATACCTGAGCTTCAAAACGAGCCCGAATCTGTTGATCAAAAGCCGCATCAAACCTCTTAAACCATATTTCATTACGAGCTTGATAACCTTCCGGAGACCGAGCATCTTCAGCAAACCAGAAGTTCAGCACTGCAACTGAGTCAAATTCCATTCTACCATACTTAAATTATTAATCAACTTGGACCGACATCCCAATCTCAAGACCAAAGTTGCGTTTCGCACTGCCTTGATTTACCGCAATTTCCAGCAGGCCAATGGAATTGTAATACCAGAATCCCTGATTGAATCTGACATCAGAAAATTTATCTGCTGAGGAAAAGTTCCGGTCACCGATTGAAATCGTTGCTGAACGATCAATGGACGGTTTGCTGATGCCGGTAAAACCACTGCCAAAATGATCGAAATAAATCAACTCAGGTAAATCTCGACACCATTCATTCGCGCGCTTTTCAGTTTCTGAATTTCGAAAATTTGCAACTGGAAGATCGTTTTCATGATTCGCTAATGTTGCGGCCGCCGGCGCGAACACATCGCGACCATGAAAGGTGGTAGAAACATGTTCTGCAACTGAAGGAAGCAGTTTAAAAATATCTACTTGGCCAGTTGTATCAATCAAGATTCTGGAAAACAATCCGTTATCGGGGCCGAGAAACCATCTTGAATGATACTTGAAGCAGATAGGTGCGTGGGCCCCACCAACACCCGGGTCAACGACCGCGATAATGATGCAATTCTCAGGCAAATGGGCAACCAGCGCATTCAATAAATAAGCCGACGCGGAAATATTGAACGCCGGGAGGTCATCAATCAAATTGATGAATGGTGTCTGGGGCGAAATTGCCGAGATTTTTGCAGCAACTTGACCGGTGTAGAGTGAACTGCCAAAATCCGTACAAAGAGCAATCATCAGTGACTCAATCCATGCTCTGATTCAGACCCCATTCTGAGTTCGCCGCATGATAGCAACGTAAAAAGTCTAACTCAAAAAGTACCAACATGGCAACAGTGTAGTACCTTGCATTTCAAGAACAAGATAACGACTAGATACTCATTCAAGAAATCGTTGAGCCAGCTGATCAGCTGGACTTTGAACTCCTACTGTTGCAGTGAGTTTCTACCATTGGCGGACTTGTCAATTGTTTTGACAAACTACTGCTTCTCCTCCCAAATCAAGTCGGAATCAACCAGTTGAACATAGGCCATCGGCGCGTTGTCACCGGCCCGATAGCCACACTTGAGAATGCGCGTATAACCACCCGGTCGTTCTTTATAGCGCTCTCCCAACGTATCAAACAGTTTGATGACCATGTCACGGTCTCGCAATCGGGCAAACGCAAGCCGTCGATTAGCAACCGATGGCTTTTTTGCCAAAGTAATCAATGGTTCTGCAAATCGCCGTAGCTCTTTAGCTTTGGGAACAGTCGTTTTAATCTGTTCGTGTCGAAACAGCGCCGCGGCCAAATTTCGCATCATCGCCATTCGGTGACTGGACGGACGATTGAGATGCCTTCCTGATTTTCGATGTCGCATCAATCAATCTCCCAAACGATCGATATCCAAAGATTCTCGTCTGATGATCATCGGCGGCCAATTATCAAGATGTTGACCGAGCTCAAGATTTCGTTCCGCTAATACATCTTTTATTTCCGTCAACGATTTCTTACCTAGATTTGGAGTTTTCAATAAGTCTGTTTCAGTTCTTTGTACTAGGTCACCGATGTAGTGAATTTGCTCAGCTTTCAGGCAATTTGCCGACCGCACGGTTAATTCCAATTCATCCAATGGCTTGAGCAGAACCGGATCATATTGCGGCTCTTCTTCTATAGGTGTAATGTCTTCAACTTCTTTTAGATCAGCGAAAGGTTCTAACTGTGTGTGGAGAATAGTTGCGGCAAATCTAACAGCCTCTTTGGGGTCAATGGTGCCATTGGTTTCTATAGTAAGAATCAACTTATCCAAATCCGTACGTTGCTTGACCCGGGCATTCTCCACCGCGTATGATACCTTTCGTATTGGCGTGTAATAGGCATCAACTTTCATCTTCCCGATTTCAGCATTGTCTCGTTGCTCAGCGCTCTTTGGTGCCGTTTCAACGTCAAGCAGTCGGTAACCTACGCCTCTGGTAACCGTGATTTCCATGTCCAGCTGTGCATCAGATAAGAGGTGTGCGATGACGTGACCGGCGTCAATGATCTCAACATCATGTGGCAATTGAATATCAGCAGCCGTGACGACGCAAGGACCAACTTTGTTTAATTTCAGCGTGGCTTCGTCTCGTTCCGTTCCGGTCATTTGCACTGCTAGACTTTTCAGATTGATTAGAATTTCGATCACTTCTTCGCGCACGCCTTCAATGACCGTATATTCGTGCAAAGCTCCTTCTATCTTAACTTCGGTTATTGCTGCTCCGGGCATGGATGACAGTAATACACGCCGCAACGCGTTTCCCAAAGTGTGTCCAAATCCACGCTCCAGCGGCTCCAACGTAACTTTGGCATGCTTGGGACCTTCTTGGTCAATTTTGATATTGCGCGGCTTCAGAAATTGTGAAGTATCGTACATTGAATTCCCATAAAAATCGAAGTAAAAATAATTTATTTTGAATAATAGCCAGTGACTAGAGTTTCATCAATATCATCAGGCAGCTCATCACGCTCAGGGCGATTTCTGTAAACACCACGAAAATTGGTAACATCCACATCAACCCACGCGGGAAATCCTACTCGTTCGGTAATGCTCAGTGAGACATTGATCCTTTCCTGTGCTTTGCTCTTTTCCCGTATTTCAACGACGTCACCTGGTCGTAACTCATACGAGGGGATGTTGACGCGATTGTTATTCACTAAGACAGCGTTGTGATTCACCAGCTGCCGCGACTCGGCTCGGGTGCTACCAAACCCCATTCGATAGACTACATTGTCAAGACGAGATTCCAGTATCTGCAATAAATTGACACCGGTTGACCCCGGACGTCTGGAAGCCTCCTTAAAATGTCGTCGAAACTGCTTCTCCATCACTCCATAGGTCCTTCTGAGTTTCTGTTTCTCCCGCAATAAACGACCATATACTGTTACTCGAGACCGGTGCGTAACGATTTTCTGTCCGGGCAGTTTCTCAAATCGACACTTGTCTGTGATGGATTTGAAATCCCCGCGCCGTTTTAGTCCTAAATCACTCTGCTCACGGCGAGCGAGTTTACAAGTTGGTCCCGTATATCTGGCCATGCTACACTCCTTTAAGGTCTTCGCTGTTTCGGGGGGCGACAACCATTATGTGGAATGGGAGTGACATCCGTAATGTTTGCAACTTCCAAACCTGCGGCATTCAAGGCGCGGACTGCAGAATCGCGCCCTGGTCCAGGACCGCACACTTCCACATCAATATACTTCATACCCATATCAATCGCACTTTTCGCACAATCTTCCGACGCCATCTGCGCCGCAAATGGAGTGCTCTTCCGCGAACCTTTAAAATCCATCTTGCCGGCAGTTGACCAGCACAGCACGTTACCCTGCCGATCGGTAATGGTAATGATCGTATTATTAAAGGTCGCATGGATGTGTGCAACACCATTACTAACTGTTCTTTTAATCTTCGATCGACGTTTCTTCTGCTTTCCTTTAGCCATATTCTGATTTACCTATTTGTTCTTTTTCTTGATGGGCGCTTTTCTTGGGCCCTTACGAGTTCTCGCATTGGTCGACGTTCGTTGACCTCTGACCGGCAAGCCGCGCCGGTGTCGCATGCCACGATAGCATCCCAAGTCCATCAAGCGTTTAATGTTCATCGCAACTTCTCGACGCAGGTCACCTTCAATCTGATACTTGGCAACTTCAGTACGGAGCTTCTCAGCTTCATCATCAGTCAGGTCGCGCACCTTCTTAAATGGATCAACTCGTTTGGATTGACAGATCGCTTCAGCAGTCGGTAACCCAATGCCATAGATCGATGTCAAAGCAATTCGAATGTGTTTTTGTGTGGGTAAATTTACCCCTGCTATACGTGCCAAAACTCTACTCCCAACTTGGCCAGCTATGCAAATGTAACGCCGACAATTTCAGTTCTTCCGAACACTTGATCAACCTTGTCGCTGCTTGTGTCGCGGGTCGCTACTACAATCGACACGCAGTACACCATTGCGCTTGAATATTTTGCAATTGCGACAGATTCTTTTGACTGATGCTCTAACTTTCATATCTCAATTCTCTCAACGAGTGATGCCAAAACCACTTGAAATCGATGATTTTTTTAATAAACTTTCATACTGACGCGACATCAGATGAGACTGCACCTGAGCGATCAGATCAAGCATGACGACTACAATAATGAGTAGAGAAGTACCACCAAAGTAAAAGGGTACACTCCACTGCACGACTAAAAACTCCGGAATCAGGCAAACGATAACCAAGTAAATGGCGCCAGCCAAAGTCAACCTAGAAACGACCGTATCTATGTATTTCAATGTCTGTGACCCCGGTCGTACTCCAGGAATAAAGGCACCTGACTTTTTTAAATTGTCCGCCATGTCTTTCGGACTGAAGACCAGTGCGGTATAGAAAAAACAGAAAAATACGATCATCGCTGAATAAAGCAGCATATAAATGGGTTGTCCGGGTCCAATTGCAGTCGAAATATCCGCCAACCAGCGCATGCCATCAGTCTGCCCGAACCAACTGCCGAGACTGACTGGAAAGAGGATGATACTTGATGCAAATATTGGTGGAATGACACCAGACATATTGATTTTCAATGGTAAATGACTCGTCTGCCCGGCCAGCATACGACGTCCCTGCTGTCGCTGTGCGTAGTTGACTGTAATTCGTCGCTGTCCTCTTTCAAAAAACACCACACAACCGGTTACAAAGATCGCGCCGACGAAAAGAACTAACACGCCAATCGGTGTAAAAGCACCGGTTCTCGCTAACTCCAAAGTGCCGGCGACTGCTGAAGGAAGACCGGCGACAATGCTGGCAAAAATCAACAGTGATATTCCATTCCCGATACCGCGTTCCGTGGTCTGCTCACCTAACCAAACCAAGAACATCGTCCCGGTAACCAATGCGGCAACAGTAGACAGTTTGAACCCCAACCCCGGAGTCAGCACGACCGCACCACCACCGGCCACCTGTCCTTCAATGGCGATAGCAATACCTAAGCCTTGAAAAGTGGCCAATAGCACGGTTCCGTAGCGCGTGTATTCGGTAATTTTTCGCCGCCCCGCTTCTCCTTCTTTTTTTAACTGCTCAAGCTGTGGAATCACCGCACTCATCATCTGCATGATGATGGACGCCGAAATGTAAGGCATGACACCCAGTGCAAACACCGACAACCTAGATAGTGCACCACCTGAAAATACGTTAAAAATATCAACTATCGAGCCACGCGTCTGTTCAAATAGCGCCGCTACTGCCACCGGGTCTACTCCGGGCACTGGTACGTGAGTACCAAGACGAAAAACCACCATGGCACCTAACACAAAAAGAATGCGCATCTTGAGTTCGCTCAAGGTGCCAAGCCCTGGAAGTCGACGTGATGAAACCGGCGTCGCCATCAAATTTATTCCTGTATCACACCGTCAGCCGCTTCAATGGCGGCACGCGCACCAGAAGAAACAGCTATTCCTTTAAGCGTCACTTTCCGGTCAAGTGTTCCTGATAAGATGACCTTGGCTCGCTTGGCTTTGACGGGAACAATGCCCGACTCCTTCAAAGTTGCCAGGTCCACAGTCACATCGGTGAAACGATTCAGTTCCCATAATCGAACTTCAGCATTTTCATGTTGAGTTGCTGAATTGAATCCACGTTTTGGCAACCGACGATTAATCGGCATCTGCCCCCCTTCGAAGCCAAATCTGACGCCGCCGCCCGCGCGCGAATTCTGCCCTTTGTCTCCTCGTCCACAAGTGCTCCCGAATGTTGACCCGGCGCCACGCCCGACACGTCGGCGGCGTTTGCGAGCACCCGGTGCACTGCGTAAGACGATACGCGTCTCTGGTTGACCGGCAGACAACTGTCGCGCAACCATCAGGTAACTTCCTCCCACTCAACCATATAGGAAATTTTACGTATCATGCCGCGCACCTCCGGCGTATCTTCAAGCTCTCGAGTATGATTGATCCGACGAAGTCCCAATCCGCGCACGCAGGCTTGATGACTTTTGAGCCGCCCGATCGTACTGCGTACTAAACGCACCCGCAGTTTATTACTTGTTTTGTTTTCTATCATTAGCAAAAACTCTTAGCAATTCATCACTAGAATATTTCATACACCGGTTTGGACCGTTTTTCTGCAATCTCTGCCGGGCTTCGTATTGATGTCAGTCCATTGATAGTCGCCCTAGCCACATTGATGGCATTGGTCGTACCGATCACTTTTGCCAACACATCTTCGATACCAGCCGCTTCAAAAATCAACCGCATCGTATCCCCAGCAATGATTCCCGTTCCGGCAGAAGCCGGGCGCATAATGACTTTGGCAGCACCATGGCGACCGATCACCGGGTATTGCAACGTCCCTCCTTTCAACTTGACTTTGACCTTGTTACGACGTGCCTGCTCGATTGATTTTTGGGCGGCCAGCGGCACCTCGCGCGCTTTACCGATACCGATGCCCACCTCACCTTCGCCGTTACCAACAACGGCCAGTGCCGAAAAACCAAAAATTCGTCCACCTTTCACCACTTTTGAAACTCGACGAACCTTAATTAGTTGTTCAGTCTGTTTGTTTTCTGCGCGGTCCTGTTGCTCATTCACTGCCATATTGATATTCACTATTGTCTGTTAAAAACTTAACCCGACCTGTCTCGCCGCGTCAGCCAACTGCTTAATGCGACCATGATACTGATGCCCCGAGCGATCAAAACCGATATTCTCTAATTTCGCGTCAAGTGCACGTCGGGCAATGGTTTCACCAACCAGCTTGGCCGCTTCGATATTGCCGCCATGCTTCAGTACTTTTCTAAGTTCAGGTTCCAATGACGATGCGCTGACTAACGTTTGTTGTCCATCCGGTGAAATGATCTGTGCGTAAATATGTCGAGCCGTGCGATGCACGCATAGTCGATTCTTACCATGCAAGCGTAAGTAGACTCGAGTCTTACCTGCTCTTTTAAGTCGTCTGGATTTTCGATCACCCGCCATTTAACCCACACTCTTTGCCTGTTTTCTACGCACTCGTTCATCGGTATACCGGATACCCTTGCCCTTATAGGGTTCTACCGGCCGCATACGGCGAATGTCAGCTGCCACTTGACCGACTAACTGTTTGTTGAACCCGTTGACCACCAATTCAACTTGGGTACTGGTTTCAGATTTGATTTCCAAACCAATACCAGCCGGTGCTTCATAGACGATGGGGTGGGAAAAACCCAATGAAAATGTAGCTTTCGTCTGATTGACCTGAACTCTATATCCGGTTCCATAGAGCGTTAGATCTTTGCGAAACCCTTCGCTGACACCAGTAACCATATTACTGATCAGAGAACGCATGGTGCCTGACATCGCACGCGATTTTTGACTGTTGTTGCGCGCGGTGACGCCAATCACCTCGTCATCCATTACCACTTTAACCAACGGATGTAGCTCCAAGTTCAGTTCTCCTTTCGGTCCGCCGATGGAAATCTGTCTGGCGGTCAGCTTGACTTGTACACCTTGCGGCACCGAAATCGGTTCTTTCGCAATTCTTGACACTTCAGTGATTCCTCAATTAACTGACCGTACAAACGATTTCGCCGCCAATCTGCATTTTTCTTGCCGATTTCACCGTCATCACACCTTTCGACGTGGAAACGATGGTGATGCCGAGACCTGCATTTACTATTGGCATGTCGTTCAGCTTTCGATAAACTCGACGGCCGGGTTTGCTTACGCGGCAGAGTGTTTCAATAACCGGTTTCCCGTTGTAATATTTGAGAACAATATTCAACATCGGTTTACTTGACGCTGTGTCAATTGCATAATCCTTGATGTAACCTTCTTCTTTAAGAACCCTAGCGATCTCTCGTTTGATTTTTGAATCCGACATGGACACACTCACCAGCGACGAACTCCCGGCGTTACGAATGCGAGTCAACATATCTGCAATTGGGTCAGTCATTGCCATTGATCATGTTCTCCATTGATTTATACGTTTCATCATTACCAACTGGCTTTCGAAGCGCCCGGCGCCTCGCCTTTCATGATCACTTCGCGCAGTTTATTCCTGCCCAATCCAAACTTTCGGTAATAGCCGCGCGGGCGCCCCGTCAGTGCACAACGATTGCGCTGGCGATTCGGGTTACTATCCCTCGGCAACTTCTGTAAATTCATCATCGCTTCCATCCGCTCTTCCATGGACAATTCCGGATCAATGACCCGGCGTTTCAACAGGACGCGTTTTTCAGCAAATCGATGAGCTAATTTTTTTCGCTTGACTTCTCGAGCCAGCATTGATTTTTTTGCCATAGCTAGTTTTGCCGTAGTGGAAAATTGAAGCCACGAAGCAGGGCATCAGCCTCTGCATCAGTGGGCGCAGATGTAGTAATCGTTATATCCATACCGCGAAGTTCATCAACTTCATCATAGTTGATTTCCGCAAACACAATCTGTTCCTTGATACCCATCGAATAATTACCCCGGCCATCAAATGCTTTCGCAGACAATCCGCGAAAGTCGCGGATACGTGGGATTGCGATGGAGATCAACCGATCTAGAAACTCATACATCTGATTTCGACGCAGTGTTACCATACAACCCACTTCAAAACCTTCGCGAATCTTAAACGCCGCAACTGCCTTTCTGGCTTTAGTTACCACCGGTTTCTGACCGGCAATTAACTGCAAGTCCTTGACCGCATTCGTAATACGATTCTTGTCTTTGTTGGCCACCGCACTACCTAATCCCATATTAATGGTAATCTTTTTGATGCGCGGCACTTGCATGACATTCTCATAGGCGAACTGTTCTTTCAGACGATAGAACAATTCGTCCTGATAAAACTGTAAAAGTCTGGGTGTATAGCTCGCCATGGTGTTTACTACTTTACTTGGTCAGCACTTCGCCATTGGATTTGAAATAACGTACCTTAGCACCATCGGCAAGAAATTTAAAACCGACTCTGTCACCCTTGTCCGTCGTCTGGTTGTAGATTGCCAGATTCGACAACTGAATCGGTGCTTCTTTCGACAGAATGCCGCCGGTTTGGTTGGCATTCGGATTCGGCCGCGTATGCCGTTTCACGATATTGATCCCATTAACCAACGCGCGTTGCCTATCCGCACTGATACTCAGAACAGTACCCCGTTTGCCGCGATCTTTGCCGGCAATAACGATCACTTCGTCACCCTGCTTGATTTTGTTCATCTTGGTACTGCTAAATGACTTCCGGAGCCAGCGAGACAATCCGCATGAACCGTTCCTGTCTCAGCTCACGGGTAACGGGGCCGAAAATGCGCGTGCCAACAGGCATGTGCTGGGCGTTCAGTAAAACCACCGCATTGCGATCAAAACGGATGAGTGAACCATCTCGCCGGCGAACGCCTTTTTTCGTGCGTACGACCACCGCAAAAAAAACATCGCCCTTGCGCACCCGACTGTTTGGAATCGCTTCCTTAATCGTGATGCGAATAATGTCACCAATGCCAGCATAACGGCGCTTTGAACCACCTAACACTTTGATGCACTGCACGCGCTTTGCACCGCTATTGTCTGCTACATCAAGCATACTCTGCATCTGAATCACTGTTCAATCCTCGCCATTGCTAATCAGTCTGTCGTTCCAAAATCTTGACTAGCCGCCAACTTTTGGTACGTGAATAGGGACGACACTCTTCAATCAGCACCCGATCATTCTCCCGACAACTGTTTTCTTCATCATGCGCGTGTAATTTCGTGATGCGCTTAACATACTTACGATACAGAGGATGCGGAATTTTACGAACAATCGACACGGTGATAGTTTTATCCATGCGCGCACTGGTAACAACCCCCGGCACCGTTCGCACCGTCTTTCCCTGAGTGGTCTGATTCATGTTATCCATTGATTTGTTTTTCATTCATAATCGTTTTCACGCGGGCAATATCCCGTCTTATTTCGCGAAACTTCGCAACATTCGAATGCTGTCCAGTCGCTTGCTGAATGCGAACATTCAGTTGTTCTCGTCTGAGTTCAATCAGACGTTTTCGCAGTTCTTCAAGCGAACTGGTGCGCAATGCACTGACTTTACTCACAGCAATCCCTGTCTTTTGGCAAACGTAGTACGCACCGAAAACTTAGCTCCTGCCCGCCGAAACGCTTCACGCGCCATGGCTTCCGATACGCCTTCAATTTCATAGAGCATGTGTCCCGGCTTGACGACGAATACCCAGTATTCCGGATTACCCTTACCTTTGCCCATGCGTACTTCCAATGGTTTTTTCGACACCGGCTTGTCTGGAAAAATACGAATCCACAGCTTACCTCCTCGGCGTACATAACGATTGATGGCCCGCCGACCAGCTTCAATTTCGCGCGCCGTGATCCGCCCGCGGGTCGTCGCTTTGAGACCGAACTCACCGAAGCTGACCTGGTTTCCACGGGTTGCTAAACCACGGTTGCGGCCTTTCTGTTGCTTCCGATATTTAGTACGTTTGGGCTGTAACATTACTCAAATCACCGTTTTATCCCTGCCTCAAGACATCCGTTGCCGGCTTGTCTGCTACATCACGAAAAATTTCACCGGTAAAAATCCAGACTTTCACCCCAATGACGCCATAAGTGGTGATCGCCTCAGCAAATCCATAATCCACATCTGCACGAAAGGTATGCAGCGGCACACGACCTTCTCGATACCATTCAGTGCGGGCGATATCTGCCCCATTGAGACGTCCGGAGATCATGACTTTGGCACCCAGTGCCCCCACTCGCATGGTGTTTTTCACCGCAAGTTTCATCGCTCGTCGAAACATCATCCGCTTTTCAAGTTTCTGGCAGATACCTTCGGCGACCAATTTTGCATCCAGGTCCGGCTTACGAATTTCTTCCACGGAAACTGCCACCGGAGCACCATTCAATTTGGTCAACTCACTACGCAGACTATTAATGTCTTCTCCCTTTTTGCCGATTACGGTACCCGGCCGCGCCGAATGAATGACCACCTTCAGATTCTGCGCCGGCCGTTCGATCAGAATGTCACTGACCGACGCATTGGCCAAACGCTTGCGAATGAACTCGCGGACTTTCAGATCATCTTTGATATTGTCTGCATAACCCCTGCCGGACGCATACCACCGTGATTTCCAATCGGTGGAAATTCCCAGTCGAATACCAACCGGCTGCACTTTTTGTCCCATAGTTTCTTTACTCCAGCATATCGTCTGACAACACTACCGTAATGTGGCTGTTGCGCTTAAATACTCGGTCGGCGCGGCCGCGCGCACGGACACGCATGCGTTTCATCACCGGTGCTTCGTCCACATAGGCCGCACAGACATAAAGTTCATCAATATTCGCATTGTTGTTAACTTCGGCGTTTGCAATGGCTGAATCCAAAGTCTTAAGTACCAACTTTGCCGCTTTTCGGTTGCTGAATGACAGTATGTCTCTTGCCTTTTCGACCGGTAAATTGCGAATCAAGTCAATCGCCAAACGACATTTGTAAGGTGATGACCTGACATACCTAGATACTGATCTGACTTCCACCTGCACGACCTCCTAACGGGCTTTCTTATCTGCCGCAAATGCTTTAAAAGTACGAGTCGGTGCAAATTCACCCAATTTGTGTCCCACCATATTCTCCGTGATTAAAATGGGAACATGGTGACGGCCATTGTGCACGGCAATCGTCAGACCAATAAAATCCGGCAATATCGTCGACCGCCTAGACCAAGTCTTAATCGGTTGTCGACTCTTTGTTGTTTTGGCATTTTGGACTTTCGTCCATAGGTGATGGTCTACAAAAGGCCCTTTCTTAATTGATCTACTCATGCTTCTTCTCCACCCGGTTTATCGGCGCTTACTCGCCCGTCTCACGATCATGTTTGACGTCCGGCGCACGCGACGGGTTCGATAACCCTTAGTGGGCACACCCCACGGCGATACCGGGTCACGTCCACCCGACGTTCGCCCTTCGCCACCGCCATGTGGATGGTCTACCGGATTCATGGCCACTCCGCGCACCGTTGGTCGAATGCCTCGCCAGCGTTTGGCACCCGCTTTTCCTAATTTACGCAATCCGTGTTCTTCATTACCGACTTCACCGATGGTGGCTCGGCAGCCAGCATTAATCTTACGCATTTCACCGGAACGCATTCGCATCAGTGCATAATTGCCTTCGCGACCGAGTAGTTGTGCTGACGCGCCAGCCGAGCGCGCCAACTGTGCGCCTTTACCCGGTTTCATCTCAATGCAGTGTACCACCGTTCCCTGCGGGATTTTATTCAGCGGCAGACAATTTCCCACGCGGATAGGTGCCATCTCGCCCGAAGAAAGTTCGTCACCCGGCGCGATTCCTTTGGGCGCAATAATATAGCGCCTTTCACCATCGGCATACAATAACAGCGCGATGTTCGCACTGCGATTGGGGTCGTATTCAATACGTTCGACGCGTGCCGGGATGTTATCTTTATCGCGTCGAAAATCAATCATCCGATACCGGCGTTTGTGCCCACCACCTCGATGTCGAACCGTGATGCGCCCTTTATTGTTGCGCCCATCGGTTTTGCGCACCGGTTGTAACAGCGTTCGCTGAGGCTCACCGCGATGAATGTCGGATTTCTTCACCACAATCATTCCACGGCGACCCGGAGTCGTGGGTTTCTGTTTGACCAGAGTCATCGTCGCTGCCGCGCCTTAAGTTCCAATTTCATTTGAAAAATCAATTTCATCTTCCTGATGTAACCGCACGTAAGCTTTGCGTCGGTCATTGCGCTGTCCCACGGTTCGCCCAAATCGTTTCTGTTTACCACGGAGATTCAGCACTCGCACTGAAAGTACCCGCACCTTGAACAATTGCTCAACACTGACTCTAATCTCCTGTTTTGTTGCATCGCGCGCCACTTCAAAAACATACTGATTACCACGGTCTCCTATCAGTGTGCTTTTTTCTGATTCGATCGGATAACGAATCACTGAATACATTCGTTCGTCGTTCATTGTAGCCACCTGTCAATGCTTTTAACAGAAGTCTGAGTGATTAACACCCTATCGTGTTCGGCGACATCTGCCGGATTCAACATTGACGAATCAATCAATTGCACGTTCGGAATATTTCTTAAGGACAGGTACAGGTTTTCACTCGCATCATCGTCAACGATCAACACCGCCTTACAATTCAACTTTTCCAGCTGTTCAAGCGCTTTTTTGGTACTGGGCAGTGCACACTCCAAGTCCGTTACCACCACCAAATTACCTCGCCGCAATGTTTCTGACAAAATTGCCCGCATGGCCGTACGAAAAACTTTACGATTAACTTTCTGAGCATAGTTCCGCGGCGATGCCGCAAAGGTCTGACCACCACCCCGATTGATGGGACTATTGCGCGTGCCCGCTCTGGCGCGTCCCGTACCCTTCTGTCGGAACGGTTTCGCTCCACCACCACGTACCTGTGAACGATTTTTCTGCGCATGGGTGCCTGCTCGATAGGCGGCCCGATAAGCAACCACCGCTTGGTGTACCAAAGTACGATTGAATGCCGCATCAAAATTGGCGCTGGACACTTCAATGACCCCTTCTCGTTGGCCTTCTTTGTTCAATACTTCAAGTTCCATTTCAGGACGTCATTCCTAAGCCCAATTAACGTTTCTGCTTGACAGCTTTAGTTACGATGATGTCACTCTGTCGCGAACCTGGGATCGAGCCCTTAATCAACATCAGTTGACGCTCCGGATCAATGCGTACGATTTCAAGGTTTTGTTGTACGCGCATCGCATTACCAGAGTGCCCAGCCATCTTTTTACCGGGAAACACGCGACTCGGCGTCTGATTCTGCCCAATCGAACCTGGCTTACGGTGGGCTTTGGAATTGCCATGGGTGGCGCGTCCGCCGCCAAACCCCCAGCGTTTCATCACTCCGGTAAACCCTTTACCGATCGACACACCCTTGACATCTACTTTCTGACCTTCATTAAATAGCGTAATATCAATGGTATCACCTATTTTGTAGGTGCCAGCTTCCACTTCTGCAACTCTGAATTCCCAGACGCCGCGGCCGGGGTTAACGCCACATTGCGCAAATTCCCCACGCAAAGGCGCACTCAGTTTTGCCGATTTCACTGAACCGGTGGTTACTGCGACTGCTGAGTAACCATCTTTTGAGACCGACTTCAACTTCAGTATCCGATGAGGTTCGATGCCCACGATCGTTACCGGCACTGACACACCGTCTTCTTCAAATACGCGCGTCATACCCAACTTTGTTCCGATCAATCCTAATGACATGACTACTTGACCACCCGCTTCATCCACTCATTTACTTCAGTTTGATTTCCACGTCAACGCCAGATGGCAAATCAAGTTTCATCAGTGCATCAATCGTCTTGTCGGTCGGTTCGACAATATCCATAATTCTTTTGTGGGTGCGAATTTCGAACTGATCACGGGATTTCTTGTCGGCATTGGGCGACGTCAACAGGGTGAATCTCTCAATTCGAGTTGGCAATGGAATCGGGCCACGCACAATCGCTCCGGTGCGCCGCGCAGTTTCCACGATCTGTGCCGCCGAGCTGTCAATCATCCGATGATCAAAAGCTTTCAATCGAATGCGGACTTTCTGTTCATTAATGGCTTTTACTGCTGGAGTTGCCATAATTCACCATCTTTTATCATGCAAAACATCTCTCTCGTGCCAAGTATGCTACGTAGTACGCTGTCAACTCGCCTTCTTCAAAGCCAAACCGGCTTCTTCAACCGATACCGGAACATAGTTGTCAAACTCCATGGAATAAGTCGCCCGTCCCTGCGTCAACGAACGTAATGACGTAACATAACCAAACATTTTCACCAATGGCACTCTAGACTGAATGACTTTACCACTGCTGACGTCAGACACGGCCTCAATAATACCGCGCCTAGCATTGAGGTCATTTGTGACTGGACCTAGGTATTCACTAGGTGTGACCACCTCAACAGACATAAATGGCTGTAGCAACTGCGGATTGGCGCGTAGTGCCGCATCTCGAAATGCCTGTGTACCGGCAATGCGAAAAGCCTGTTCGGAGGAATCCACCTCGTGAAACGAGCCATCCATTAGAGTAACCTTGACGTCAACCACCGGATAACCGGCGATGACACCTGAGCCCATTGCATCTGCCACGCCACGTTTCACAGCTGGAATAAACTCTTTTGGAATCGCACCACCGACAATCTGATCAGTGAACTCAAAGCCACCTCCTGACGGCAGCGGCTCCACCTGCATGACAACGTGGGCGAACTGACCACGCCCACCAGTCTGTCTGACATGACGAGTTTCCTGCTTCACTGCGGACCGAATGGTCTCTCGATAAGCGACCTGCGGCTGACCGATGTTGGAATCAACTTTGAACTCCCGGCGTAAACGGTCAATAATCACCTCTAGATGTAATTCACCCATACCGGAGATGATGGTCTGTCCGGACTCCGCATCAGCATGCACCTTGAACGAGGGATCTTCTTTCGACAACTTGGCCAATGCAATCGACAATCTATCTTCGTCAGCGCGTGTTTTCGGTTCCACTGCCTGCGAGACCACGGGTTCTGGAAATTCCATACGTTCCAACGCGATTTCTTCCCCTTTAATGGCAATCGTGTCGCCGGTCGAGACATTCTTCAATCCTACGGCAGCGACAATGTCGCCGGCGCGCATCTCTTTAATTTCAACACGATCATTGGCATGCATCTGTAACAGCCTACCAATCCGTTCTTTTTTGCCGTTGGATACGTTAACTACGGAATTACCTGACTTGAGTGTGCCAGCATAAACTCTAAGAAACACCAACTGTCCCACAAATGGGTCGGTCATGATTTTGAAAGCTAGCGCAGCAAATTTTTCGGTGTCATCGGCTCGACGTACTTCAGTTTTTTCCGTTTCAAGTTCTACAACTCCTTCTACTGGTGGCACATCAGTTGGATTGGGAAGATAATCAATTACACCATCAAGCAGTAATTGCACGCCTTTATTCTTAAATGCCGATCCACAGAAAACCGGTACGATAACATTGTCAATCGTTAGTTTACGTAACCCCTGGCGGATCTGGCCTTCTGCTAAAGTACCATTTTCAAGCCAAGCATCAGTCAGTTCTTCATCGGCTTCAGCAGCCGTTTCAACCAGTTCTTCACGCATTTTCTCTGCCA
This sequence comes from Arenicellales bacterium, assembly GCA_965116205.1. Lineage (GTDB taxonomy): Bacteria > Pseudomonadota > Gammaproteobacteria > Arenicellales > JAJDZL01 > JAJDZL01. The sequence goes on from OZ220493.1 coordinate 3,215,580, forward strand.
CTGCCACCAAATTTTCCGGGATGTTCTGCCGCGAAAACTGTGTGCCCATGGTTGCATCATCCCAGTACCACGCTTCCATACCAATCAGATCAACAATGCCAAGAAACTTGTCTTCGGCACCAATCGGCAACTGTAAAGGCACCGCCCGGGCGCCCAAATATTTCTTGACCTGCCCGACAACATTGTCAAAATCCGCCCCCACACGATCCATCTTGTTGATGAAGATCAATCTTGGCACACCATAGCGATCAGCCTGCCGCCATACGGTCTCGGTCTGCGGCTCAACACCACCGACTGCGCACAACACTGTGACTGCACCATCCAACACGCGCAGAGACCGTTCCACTTCAATGGTAAAGTCAACATGCCCGGGAGTATCAATGATATTGATCCGATGTTCATCCAACTGGGCACGTGCACCATTCCAAAAGCAGGTCGTGGCCGCTGAGGTGATCGTAATTCCTCGTTCCTGTTCCTGCTCCATCCAGTCCATGACGGCGTTGCCATCGTGCACTTCCCCGAGCTTATGAGAAATACCCGCATAGAACAAAATTCTTTCCGTTGTTGTCGTCTTACCGGCATCAATATGAGCCATGATGCCGATATTGCGATAGTTCTTGATAGGTGTCTGTCTTGACATGGGCTGTATTAATGCTGCTGTCAGTACCGAAAATGCGAAAAAGCCTTATTGGCTTCAGCCATCTTGTGAGTATTCTCACACTTCTTGAATGCTTCACCCGAACGATTCGCTGCGGCAATGAACTCCGCCGCCAACCGCAGCGCCATGGACTTCTCACTACGCTTGCGCGCCGCCTCTATAATCCAGCGAATGGCCAATGCGTCGCGCCGCGCCGGACGCACTTCAATTGGTACTTGATAAGTTGCCCCACCAACCCGTCGACTTTTTACCTCAACGTTAGGTCGCACGTTTTCCAACGCTCCTTCAAATACCTCCAGCGGTTCCCCGGCGCCACGACTCACAATCGTATCAAATGCTCGGTAGAGTATCTTTTCAGCAATCGATTTTTTGCCATCCAGCATCAGCGCATTAATGAACTTTGCCACCGTGATCTGCTTATATTTCGGATCAGGCATCGTCTTCCGTTTGGGAACCAATCGACGTCTAGGCATGATAAAGGTCCATCTGTAGTGAATTCATTCGTTAGTAATCAAGAACGCGGCCGCTTTGCGCCATACTTAGAACGTCCCTGTCGGCGTTTATCAACCCCGGACGTATCTAAAGTACCACGTACCGTATGATAACGAACACCCGGTAGATCTTTGACTCGTCCACCACGAATCAACACGACCGAATGTTCCTGCAGGTTGTGCGATTCACCACCAATATAGGTGGTTACTTCATAACCATTCGTTAACCTCACCCGGGCAACTTTCCGCAGCGCCGAATTGGGTTTTTTCGGCGTGGTGGTGTAAACGCGGGTGCAAACCCCTCGCTTTTGCGGACATGCCTCCAATGCCGGCACGTTGGTTTTTTTAGGCTGTTTTTTTCTAGGCTGTTTTACCAGCTGATTAATCGTTGGCATTTTGCTCGTCATCCATGAGAGTGACTGAAGTTCACTCTGAAAATCAAATAATAAAAAGACAGACCGTTATCGATCTGTCTTACTGCACGACGCCCATCTGACATCAACTACATAGTTTGGTAATGATAAACTATTTTTATCAGAATTACAAGACTAATTTTATATTAATTCATCGGCGCAATGCAACCGTTTATCAACCATCCAGCGGCGTTATATCCGCTGAAACAGTTTGTCTCGATCAATCACATTTTCATCATCCGGCGCCGCTGCTACGGGCTTCTGGAAACCTTTTTCGAAGTCAATCTCATCAGTCTGTAACAGTAATTGTTGACGGCGCTGACGTTTCCGTTCTTCATGATGTACCAGACCGGTACCCGCTGGTATGAGCCGTCCTACGATTACGTTTTCTTTCAGCCCACGCAATTTATCAACCTTGCCAACCACAGAAGCATCCGTAAGCACTCGTGTTGTTTCTTGAAACGATGCCGCCGAGATGAATGACTCAGTCATCAGCGACGCTTTGGTGATGCCCAGTAATTTACGTTTGCCTTGCGCTTCAACCTGCGGTGATACTTCACCGTCGCCGCTCAACGTATCCAAGTTCATATCGGTGGCAGTTGATTGGTCTGCCAACGCGGCATTCGCTCGCCGGATGTCCTCATTGACCTGTTCAAAGTGTGAGCGTTCCACCAGTTCTCCCGGTAGAAAGCTGGTAGTGCCCGGGTCAACAATTTCAACTTTGCGGAGCATCTGACGAACAATAACCTCAATATGTTTGTCGTTGATCACCACACCCTGCAACTGATAGACTTCCTGTACTTCCTTGACGATGTACGCGGTCAGCGCTTCCACTCCTTTGAGCTCAAGAATGTCAGCCGAGACCGGCGCTCCGTCGACAATCTGCTCGCCCAACTCAACATTTTCACCATCAAACACCATGAACGAGCGCCCTTTGGCGACCAGCATCTTGTGTTCCTGCCCTTCCTCATCAGTAATGAGCAACCGTACCTTACCTTTGGTTTCTTCACCGAAACTGACCGTACCAGACACCCGTGCATAGATGGCGGGATCTTTGGGCACTCGATTCTCAAACAGTTCCGCCACCCGTGGCAGACCGCCGGTAATGTCGCGCGTCGAATCATGCTCCGATGGAATTCTGGCCAGAACATCTCCAGCTTTGACCTTAGAACCATCATTAACCAGAATCTGTGCGCCGGTTTGCAGCAGATACCGTACTTCACGTTTAGTTTTCGGAAACATTAACGTCTGATCGTTTTTATCCACTAGACGAATGGCGGGCCGGTCATCTAGAATCTTCTGCTTGGAATCCAACACCGTAAACAATGGTCGACCTTCATCATCGTCATCGCCATCTTCTACCGATTGTGAAACCGTGAGTCCGTCAACAAAATTTTCCAGCTTAACGAAACCATTGACTTCATTGATGATCGGATGTACGTGCGGATTCCAACTCGCGATTTCCTGATCGGGCAGTACCGATGTACCATCTGCAACGAACAGCTCAGCCCCGTAAGGCACCTGGTAACGTTCCGCGACAATATCATTGGTGTCCAAAATTTTGATTTCACCGGAACGGGTGTTCACAATAAGATTGTCATTGCGATTTCTAATGAAATTGATATGCTCAAACTCCAGTTTTCCCTTCGTTTTGACGGTTATTCCGGTCGCCGACTGCTCGTGTTCGGCGACTCCGCCCATATGAAATGTGCGCATGGTTAACTGCGTACCGGGTTCACCGATACTCTGCGCGGCGATCACACCGATGGCTTCACCACGATTCACGAGATGTCCACGCCCCAGGTCTCGCCCGTAACAAATGGCGCAGATGCCATACTTTGTCTCACAGGTGACAGCCGATCGCACCTTTACCCTATGAATGGAGTGCTGTTCAATTAGCTTGACCAGTTTCTCGGTAATCATCTCACCCGCTTTGATCAGCACTTTACCAGTGGCCGGTGATTTCAGATCTTCCGCCATCGAGCGTCCTAAAATTCGATTGGCCAGCGGCACGACGATTTCACCGCCCTTGACCAGCGCTTCCAGTTTAATGCCATTTGACGTCCCACAGTCAGACTCAGTCACCACTAAATCCTGACAGGCGTCAATCAGGCGTCTTGTCAGGTAGCCAGAACTGGCGGTTTTCAAAGCGGTATCCGCTAGACCTTTACGAGCACCGTGCGTCGAAATGAAATACTGCAACACATCCAACCCTTCGCGAAAATTGGCTTTGATCGGCGTCTCAATAATCGTACCATCCGGTTTGGCCATTAGACCACGCATGGCAGCCAACTGCCGAATCTGCGCATGAGACCCTCGCGCGCCCGAATCGGCCATAACATGCACCGGATTAAACGATCTCTGCTCAACTAAGTTCTCATGCTGGTCTTCCACCGTTTCGACACTCAGTTTGTTCATCATTGACTTGGCTACTCGGTCGCTCGCGCGTCCCCAGATATCAACCACCTTGTTGTAACGTTCGCCATCGGTCAGCAGGCCCGCATTCGCCTGTCGCTGCACGTAGTCGACCTCTTTATCGGCCTGCTCAAGAATCTCTTTCTTGTCATCCGGAATCTCAATATCATCAACGCAGATGGAAATGCCCCCCTTAGCTGCCAGATCAAAACCAACATACATCAACTGGTCGGCGAGCACCACTGTTTCTTTCAGACCGACATGGCGATAGCACTCATTGACGATTTCAGAGATCGCCCGTTTGTTCAACACGCGATTGATCAAGGCAAAATCCATTCCATCCGGTAATATTTTGGACAGTAATGCACGTCCCACGGTCGTATCATAAAACTGTTTTGTTTCATGCCAGCCACCATCCACCTTTTTACGCTCAACAATGCGTACCCGAATGTCGGCATGCAGTTTAACCCCACCAACGTCATACGCTCTTTGTACTTCATCAACGTCGGCGAAAACTTTACCCGAACCCAAAGTATTATTCGCTTCTCGAGTCAGGTAGTATAGACCCAGCACAATATCCTGCGACGGCACGATAATTGGTTCACCATTGGCCGGCGAAAGAATATTGTTGGTTGACATCATCAAGGTGCGCGCTTCAACCTGTGCTTCAACGGTCAGCGGTATGTGAACTGCCATCTGGTCACCATCGAAATCAGCATTGTAAGGAGTACAGACCAACGGATGCAATTGAATGGCCTTGCCTTCCACCAGAATGGGTTCAAACGCCTGAATGCCCAGACGATGGAGAGTCGGCGCCCGATTCAATAGCACCGGATGTTCACGGATCACCACACCTTCCAAGATGTCCCAGACTTCGCTACCTTCTTTTTCGATGACACTCTTTGCCCAACGGATGTTGGAGCGCTCCGGATAGCGACGATTCAATTCACTGAATACGAATGGCTTGAACAGTTCAAGCGCCATGCGCTTCGGTAACCCACACTGATGCAGTTTCAGCGTCGGTCCTACGACGATAACTGAGCGCCCGGAGTAGTCGACCCGCTTGCCTAGTAAATTCTGCCGGAAGCGACCTTGTTTTCCTTTGATGGAATCAGCCAGCGATTTCAGTTTCTGCTTGTTAGCACCCATAATCAATTTACCGCGTCGACCATTGTCGAGCAGTGCATCAACCGATTCCTGAAGCATGCGTTTTTCGTTTTTTACAATAATATCGGGCGCATGCAGTTCCAGAAGCCGCTTCAGTCGATTGTTGCGATTGATGACCCGTCGGTAAAGATCATTCAAATCCGAGGTCGCAAACCGGCCAGCGTCCAGTGGTACCAAGGGTCGCAGGTCCGGCGGTAGAATCGGTAACACCTGTAGAATCATCCATTCGGGCTTATTGCTGGAATTGGTGAATGATTCAATCAGTTTCAGCCGCTTGGTCAGTTTCTTGGCTTTGCTGTCAGATTTGGTGTCATCTAATTCGACCCGTAACCAATTGGCTTCTTCATCGAAATCAATGCGACGAATCAAAGTCAGAATCGCTTCAGCACCCATGGCCGCTTCAAATTCGCTACCGTATTCGGTGGTGATCTTCAAGTGTTCTTCTTCACTCAAGCAGTCACCACGTTTCAGATAAGGAATTTCACCCGGATCAATGACCACATACGCCTCGAAATACATAACCAGTTCAATCTGCCTGACTGTCATATCCAACAACAGTCCCAGCCTGGATGGCAAACTTTTCAGGAACCATATGTGAGCGACCGGACTAGCAAGATCAATGTGTCCCATACGCTCGCGACGCACTTTGGAGTTAGTGACTTCAACCCCACATTTTTCACAGACTACTCCTTGATGCTTGAGTCGCTTATATTTCCCACACTGGCATTCGTTGTCTTTGACCGGGCCAAACAGCCGCGCACAGAACAGCCCATCGCGCTCGGGTTTGAACGTTCGATAGTTAATCGTTTCGGGTTTGCGGACTTCTCCGTAGGACCAACTGCGAATCTTTTCCGGTGACGCCAATCCGATACGGATCTCATCAAAATCATCGAGCTGACCTGCTCGTCTCATTAAATTATCAATATTTCTCATCTTGCAATTCTCAATGTTCTCGGCGAATTCTAAACAGTCTTTACTTGGAATCCATGGTTTCCACATTCAGCCCCAGTGAACGAATTTCTTTCACCAACACATTAAATGATTCCGGAGTATTGGCCTCCATGCGATGGCGGCCGGCCACAATATTTTCGTAAATTTTCGAGCGACCGAACATATCATCCGATTTGACCGTCAGCATTTCCTGTAGCGTGTACGCCGCCCCATAAGCTTCAAGCGCCCAGACCTCCATTTCGCCAAAACGTTGGCCACCACCCATTGATTTGCCGCCCAGTGGCTGCTGAGTCACCAGGCTATAGGGACCCGTTGAACGGGCATGCATTTTTTCATCAACCAAATGCGATAGCTTCAGGATATACATATAGCCCACGGTAACCGGCCGATCGAAAGGCTCACCGGTGCGCCCATCGTAGAGTGTGGCCTGCCCACTTGTGGGCAGGCCGGCCAACTCCAGCATGTCTTTGACTTCTGCTTCAGTTGCTCCATCGAATACCGGGGTGGCAATCGGTAACCCGTTACGCAGGTTCGCTGCCAGCTCCAGTACCTCTGGTGCTTTCAAAGATTTCAGCAGTGCTTTTTCATGGGAGGACGTGTAATATTTCTGCAGTTTTTTTCTCAGCTGCGAACCGGTCAAACCTTCATCAATCAGCTGTCCGATCTGCTGGCCAATTTCTTTCGACGCCCAGCCCAGATGTGTTTCCAGTACCTGACCGATATTCATCCGCGAAGGCACTCCCAACGGATTCAGAATAATGTCAACGGGGGTACCATCTGCCAAATGCGGCATATCTTCTATGGGAACAATTTTTGAGATCACCCCTTTGTTACCGTGTCGACCGGCGATTTTGTCTCCCGGCTGCAGACGCCGTTTAATCGCAACAAACACTTTGACTCGTTTGAGCACCCCGGTCTTTAACTCATCACCCTCTTCAATCTTGATGCGCTTACTGTCAAACTCATCGGCATACTCTTGCTTACGCTTCTCAATCAAGTCGCGCAATGACTCAAACTGGCGCGCGACTGCTTCATCGCGCACGCGTATTTCAAACCATTTTTTCCGTTCCAAGCCCGACAGATACTCGGCGGTAATCTGATCGCCCGCTGCGAGTCCATTGGGACCGCCTTCGGCAATCGTACCAGTCAACAGGGCCTGAAATCGATCGTAAGCAGCCTTTTCTTCAATTCTAAATTTATCATCCAAATCCTTTTGCACATTGTCGATCTCTTGTGCAATGTTCTCTTCAGCCCGCCGGTCACGGTCGACACCCTCGCGGGTAAACACTTGTACGTCAATCACCGTTCCCGATACACCGGCCGGCATCTTCAAAGAAGTGTCCTTAATATCCGATGCCTTTTCACCAAAAATCGCGTGCATTAATTTCTGCTCAGGACTGGGTTGGACGTCACCTTTGGGCGTAACTTTGCCCACTAGTACATCACCTGGATAAACCTGCGCACCATCGTAGATGATGCCAGATTCGTCCAACTTGGATAAAGCAGCTTCCCTAACATTGGGAATATCTCGAGTGATTTCTTCAGGACCTAAACGGGTGTCACGGGCTTCCACTGCAAATTCTTCAATGTGTACCGTCGTGTACACCTCATCCTGAACCAGCCGCTCCGAGATGACAATCGAGTCTTCAAAGTTGTAACCGCACCAGGCCATGAACGCCACTAGAACATTACGACCCAGCGCCAGTTCGCCCAGATTAGTGGCTGGTCCATCGGCAATCGTATCACCACTAAGGATATGATCACCAACATTAACCAGTGGCCGCTGGTTAATCGTCGTATTTTGATTGGAACGGCGATACTTGGTCAGGGTATAAATATCCACACCAGAATCTAATTCACCCGTTTCAGATGCTTCTGCGCGAATGACGATGCGACCACTGTCGACCGCTTCCACAGTACCGCCCCGCAGAGCTGAAACGGTCACGCCGGATTCAACGCCCACGGTACGTTCGGTACCCGTACCAATCAAAGGGGTTTCTGTAACAATGGTGGGTACCGCCTGGCGCTGCATGTTGGAACCCATCAATGCACGGTTGGCATCATCGTGTTCTAGAAATGGAATGCAGGCGGTTGCGATGGATACGATCTGTGCTGGTGAGACGTCCACATAATTGATCTGATCGGGGCGCGATAACGTAAACTCGTTACCTCGTCTGCTCGGTACAAGTCCCTTGGTCAATTGCCCTTTGTCGCCACTTGCGGCGTCGGTCGGTGCAATATAGAAGTCGCCTTCTTCAATCGCTGACAGATAATGGACGTCTTCAGGATTTTTCGACACTTTACCTTTAACAACTTTGCGATAAGGCGTTTCTAAAAATCCATAATCATTAATGCGCGCATACATTGATAGGGAGTTAATCAGACCAATATTGCCACCTTCTGGCGTCTCAATGGGGCAGACTCTTCCATAATGCGTCGGGTGTACATCGCGCACCTCAAAACCGGCCCGTTCGCGCGTCAGTCCGCCTGGCCCCAATGCCGTTACGCGGCGTTTGTGGGTAACTTCCGAGAGCGGGTTGGTCTGATCCATGAATTGCGACAACTGACTCGAACGAAAGAATTCCCGCACGACAGAGGATACCGGCTTAGCGTTGATCAAGTCCTGCGGAGTGAGAGTGCCAGCATCCGGCTGACTCAGACGCTCTTTCACCGCCCGTTCCACCCGAACGAGACCTGATCGAAACTGATTTTCAACCAGTTCTCCTACCGGACGAACTCGACGGTTACCAAGATTATCAATGTCATCCGCGGTTTCCTTGCCATCCTTCAGATCAATCAATAACTTCATGACATCAATGATGTCGGTTGCATCCAACACGGTTGAATCATTGGCGTCGTCTCGCTTCAGACGTCTGGATAGTTTCATACGGCCGACTGCAGATAGGCTGTAGCGAGTCGACGTAAAGAACAGTGACTGAAACAGGTTTTCTGCCGCTTCCGTAGTGGGTGGATCACCAGGACGCATCATCCGATAAATTCGTTTTTTAGCATCCGCTTCATCCCGTGTCGGATCAATGCGCAGAGTTTCAGAAATGTAGGGACCGCGATCGATATCATTCGTATAGATGGTTTGAAATTTTCGCACACCAGCGCGTAACAGCCGGCTGAACAACTCGCCTTCTTCATCGAACAGTTCATTTGCAGCGACAATGACATCGCCCCGGGCAAATTCCTTTTCACCACTGGACAGCTGCATCTCGGTCACCTTGCCATGCAACATACGCTGCAGAAGTTCACCATCACTGACGTACTTTTCATCTTTCTTCAGTAGCACTTCACCGGCATCCGAAGTAACCGCCTCGACTGCGCATTTTCCATCAAGGTAGTCTTCCGGCACGGGAAACTGCTTGGTACCACAGTCTTTAATGTGTGCTACATGTTCGCTGGTAATCACTTCATCAGCTTTAACGATAACTTCTGCCGAACGACCCATCAGGTCAATGGCAAATGATTGACCAATCAACCGGTCTACTGAACCAATCTTTAGCGAGATCTGGCCATTTTTCTTCAGCACGAACGTTTCAATTCGCCCACCATCATCGGCCGCGGTAATATCCGTCGCACACGCGCGCCCGGTCAGAAATTCAACGGGCACCTGAATTTCTTTCAGTCGAGAGGACAGTTTTCGAATGTCAGCCTGATTGATGCGGCGACCCTGCTTGATATAAACCCTACCACCCTTTGATTTGACATCAAAATCCAACACCAGACCGCGCAATCGAGTGGCATCCTGCAACTTCATAGTCACGATGCCACGGTCGTTCAATTGAAAGATATCGAAATCATAGAATGTGCGGAGAATTTTGTTGGTGTCAAGACCCATGGCTTGTAACAACATGGTCGCCGGCTCTTTCTTTTTGCGGTCAATGCGCATATACAGGTGATCCTTGGCGTCAAACTCAAAATCCAACCAAGAACCCCAATAGGGAATAATTCGACAGTTGAACAGAACCTTGCCTGACGCATTGGTTTTACCTTTGTCATGATCCAGAAAAACGCCTGGCGAACGATGCAGTTGCGATACCACAACCCGGTCGGTACCATTGATGATGAAAGAACTGCTTTCGGTCATCAATGGAATTTCACAGATGTAAACAGCTTCACTCTCCTTGACATCTTCCAGAACTCTTTCGCCTTTGTCAGTTTTGGAATCAACACGGCTGTACGTAACCAATCTGAGCGTGGCTTTGAGTGGTGCAGAATACGTCAACCCTCGCCGCCGGCATTCCATTTCATCAAACTTCGGCGGGTCCAATCGATAATCGACGTACTGTAACTCAATCAGTTCGTTTTGACTGGCGATCGGAAACGCGGACTTGAACGCGGCCTGCAGACCGACCTGTTGACGCTTATTTGCTGGAACATTAGCCTGCAGAAATTTTTGAAAAGAACTTCGCTGGATCTCAAGCAGATAAGGCACCGGCAACACATCCGTACGTTTGCCAAAATTTTTCCGAATCCGCTTTTTTTCGGTGAAACTGTAACTCATAAAATCAGGACATCCCTTTTACTCAAGTTGCAAAATGCGCGCCGGCAGGTGACGCAGTCAAATCCGTTGGTGCTGCGCCCGTCAATGCCGAAAAGTGTAATGTATGATGATTTCTTGCCCATTCAGGCAGAAATACCAACTATTTGATATCTGCTGAACCGCCAGCTTCTTCGATTTCTTTCTTTAAATTTTCAGCGTCCTCTTTTGACATGCCTTCCAACACTGTCGCCGGCAGACTTTCGGTCAGTTCCTTGGATTCTTTCAATCCCAGCCCGGCAGCGGCCCGCACGACCTTGATGACACCGATTTTTTTCTCACCAGCGGAGGTTAAAATGACTGAAAATTCAGTCTGTTCTTCCGCTTCTTCCGCCACTGCGCCAGGTGCGGCGACGGCGCCTGCCATAGCCACGGGAGCGACAGCTGAAACACCAAAATGATCTTCCATTTCCTTAATCAGTTCAGATAGATCAAGCACTGACATTTCTGATACTGCATCAATGATTTCTTGCCTTGATAAAGACATAGTTATTCCCTCGCGGTATAGTTTAAGTGAATTGTTTCAAGTTAGGTTGTTTAGGTATTTCAATTCGTTTTCGAATCCCTGATCGCGGCCAGCGTATAAACCAGATTGGCCGGCAACGCATGCAGGGTACCGACTAGCTTCTGCAATGGCGCCGCCAAGGTGCCAAGCAATCTGCCCAACAGCTCCTCACGACTGGGTAGTTCGGCCAATTGATTGACCTGTTCAATATCAATTAACGTCCCATTCATGGCCCCAGTCTGTACTTTCAGCAGTGGATTCGTTTTAGCAAACTCTGACACCGTCTTGGCGGCATTCACTGGGTCGGCCGACATGGCAATCGCGACCGGCCCGGTAAAATACTCGCGCAGACACTCAAAATCAGTATTTTCCACTGCTCTTTTTGCCAATGTGTTCTTCACCACCTGAATCTGCACATTGGCCGCGCGGGCGTTTCGGCGCAAGGTACTCATGCCGGTGACATCGACACCACGATATTCTACCAGGACAGCCAACTTTGCCAGCTTGAAGCCGTTATGCACATCATCAACGATTTGGTGCTTTCTTTTCAGGTTTTCATTCATCAACCGATTTCTCAATACGTTTCCGATTCAATGTTCCATTCGTTCGGGTTAGTCATTAGAGTCGAGTCAACTCAGTCGCATCCACCGGGATGCCCGGTCCCATCGTCGTCGATAGGGAAACCTTGCGGATGTACTGACCCTTCGCTGATGCTGGCTGCGCACGTTTCAGTGCCCGCATCAGTTCAATCAGATTTTCGGTTAGCGCGTCGGCTTCAAATGAAGCCTTGCCGATGCCGCAATGGACAATGCCGGCGCGGTCAATACGAAAGTCTACCTTACCCGCCTTCGACTCTTTTACCGCCTGAGTAATATCACTGCGTACAGTGCCAGTCTTGGGATTGGGCATCAGCCCCCGAGGGCCGAGTTTTCGACCCACGGACGCGACCAGCCGCATTGCATCCGGTTCGGCAATGCAGGCATCAAACTCAATTTTATCATTCTTGATGTCCTCGATCAAATCTTCCAGACCGACGATATCAGCACCGGCGGCCTGTGCCTCCTGTGCTCGCTCGCCGGAGGCAAACACGGCAACGCGGATGGTTTTGCCAAGACCGCGTGGCAACAGTGCCGAACCGCGTACATTCTGATCGGACTTGCGCGCATTGACACCTAGTGTGACCGCCACTTCCACCGTCTCATCAAACTTTGCAGACGCGGTCTGCTTGACGAGGTTAACCGCATCTGCCACACGATAAAAACGATTCTGCTCAATCAGCGCATTGATTTTCTGACTTCTTTTGCCGGATTTTGCCATCTTCAATTCTCCTCTTCAATACGCAGACCCATACTTCGCGCACTACCGGTAATGGTGCGAATAGCCATATCAGTTTCATAACTGTTGAGATCGGGCGTTTTCAATGCCACAATCTCAGCCAGCTGTGCTGTTGTCACCACGCCGACTTTTTCGCGGTTCGGTTCAGCACTGCCTTTGTCAATACCGGCTGCCTTTTTGAGCAAATAAGAAGCCGGCGGAGTCTTGGTTACGAAGGAAAAGCTCTTGTCGGAATAAACCGTGATGACCACTGGAATCGGCATACCCTCTTCCAAAGTCTGCGTCTTTGCATTGAATGTTTTGCAAAACTCCATGATGTTCAGACCATGCTGTCCCAACGCGGGGCCGACCGGCGGACCCGGCTGGGCACTTTTAGCTGGCACTTGCAATTTGATATACGCTGTTACTTTTTTTGCCATTGATGATGCACGTTTGTATGGTAATGTTGGCCAGGTTTAATCAGTATCAACTCTTGGTGACCTGGCTAAAGTCAAGTTCGACAGGAGTGGAACGCCCAAAAATCGCCACCGACACGCGCAGTTTACTTTTTTCATAGTTGACATCTTCCACTGTCCCATTAAAATCCTCAAATGGCCCGTCGATCACCCGAATCAATTCACCCGGCTGAAAATAGAACCGGGGTCTTGGATTGTTGACTCCCGCCTGTACTTGGTCAATGATCATCTGAGCTTCCTGTGGTGAAATAGGCGTCGGTTCCTGACCACCAATAAAACTGGAAACATGGGGGATACTGTTCACCAAGTGCCATGAATCCGGTGTCATTTCCATTTCAATGAACACGTAACCCGGGAAAAAATTTCGTTCAGTCGTGCGTTTCTGACCATTCCGTATTTCGACAATCTCTTCAGTCGGCACTAGAATATCGCCAAACATTTCTTCCTGAGAATGCATGCGAATATGATCCTCAAGTGATCGCTTCACCCGTTTCTCATGTCCCGAATAGGTGTGCAGAACATACCATCGCTTCCGGTCCTCCGGCGGTTCAGATGTTACCCCCGACACGTCTATCGCGGCCGATTCAAACTCTTGTTCTTCTTCCATCATCGACTAATTTCCAATTTGCAGAAGCAGGTCATAAATGACCCAAAACGAAATCTGGTCCAACAGCCATAGAAAAAGGCCAATCAGAATCACCATGATGATGACGATCAATGTGCTCTGTACCGTATCTTTGCGCGTTGGCCAAACAATTTTTCGAAATTCTCCGCGCGCGCCTTTGGCAAATGACCAGGCCTGCTGCCCCGGACCGGAAGTCAGCGCCACACCACCCGCAAGCAGAATGCTAACGACGAGCAGTCCAACGCGCAACAGCTCAGACACGTCTTCCATAGTGTAAAACGCCGCAACACCGGCCACCACGAGGAATACCGCTCCGAGTATCTTTAACTTATCAATTGCGTTCGTCATGGACAGAAATTACCAATAGTACACACATGGCAGGCCAGGAGGGACTTGAACCCCCAACCTGCGGTTTTGGAGACCGCTGCTCTGCCAAATTGAGCTACTGGCCTTTCAAATTGACTGTCTGTTCCGTCGTTAGTCGGTGTTATTTGATGATTTTGGTGACGACGCCGGCGCCAATGGTCCGACCACCTTCACGAATTGCAAATCGTAATCCGTCTTCCATTGCAATCGGTTTGATCAGATTGACTGTCATACGCACGTTGTCACCCGGCAGGACCACCTGAACATCCGCCGGCAACGTGACGCTACCGGTCACATCAGTGGTGCGGAAGTAAAACTGCGGCCGATAACCCGAGGTAAAGTGTTTGTTACGTCCCCCTTCTTTTGCCGTCAGCACATAAACCTCAGCTTCAAAATCAGTGTGTGGCGTAATGGACCCAGGCTTGGCTAGCACCTGACCTCTTTCCACCTCATTTTTCTTGGTGCCGCGTAACAGAACTCCTACGTTGTCACCGGCACGTCCCTCGTCCAACAGTCGGCGAAACATCTCCACTCCGGTAGCCACCGTCTTCGTCGTTTCGCGAAGGCCAACCATTTCAACCGTATCACCGACGTTCACGATACCGCGTTCAACGCGTCCCGTAACCACGGTCCCACGTCCTGAAATTGAAAAAACATCTTCAATGGGCATCAGAAAATCACCATCGACCGCACGCTCCGGTTCAGGGATATAAGCATCTAGCGCCTCGGCCAATGCAATGATGGACTGCGTGCCCAGTTCAGAGTCTTCACCCTCTAAAGCCTTTAACGCACTGCCAACGATAATCGGCGTGTCATCACCTGGAAAGTCATATTCACTGAGTAGGTCTCGAACTTCAAGATCAACCAGTTCCAGAAGGTCCTCATCATCAACCGCATCGGCCTTGTTCAGATATACCACGATGTAAGGCACCCCGACCTGACGCGCCAACAACACATGCTCGCGCGTCTGCGGTTCAGGACCGTCGGCAGCGGACACCACCAACACCGCACCATCCATCTGCGCAGCTCCAGTAATCATGTTCTTAACATAGTCGGCGTGTCCAGGGCAGTCAACGTGCGCGTAGTGACGGTTCTCCGATTCATACTCGACGTGAGCAGTAGCAATCGTAATTCCGCGCTCTCGTTCTTCAGGCGCGTTGTCAATATCTGCAAACGCCTTGACTTCGCCCCCAAAACGCTCAGCCATCACTTTGGTGATGGCGGCGGTCAAGGTCGTTTTCCCATGATCGACGTGGCCGATAGTACCTACGTTGACATGTGGCTTGGTGCGTTCAAATTTTTCTTTGGCCAATTTCCGAATCCTCGCTAAATAACTTCAAATTGATCAATATGACAAATAAATCAGTTCAGTCGTACGACAGTGGAGCCCACAACCGGATTTGAACCGGTGACCTCTTCCTTACCAAGGAAGTGCTCTACCGACTGAGCTATGTGGGCCTCCGGTTGAATGGTGATGTATAATTTTTCAATGTTCATAACATTTGCGCACTGGAGCGGACGATGGGAATCGAACCCACATCATCAGCTTGGAAGGCTGAGGTTCTACCGTTGAACTACATCCGCACGACCTAGGTTTCAACTCCGATTTGCGTTCCAATCTAGTTCCGGTGGAGGGGGGAGGATTCGAACCTCCGAAGGCTGAGCCAGCAGATTTACAGTCTGCCCCCTTTGGCCGCTCGGGAACCCCTCCGAAGCAAATCCAAACAAATGATAAATTATAGCGCAAATTTTATTTCACAGACAAATAAATTTTATCGGTATTGCTTTCTAAATACGAATTTATTCATTCTTGGGGTTACTCCACTGTCACAAGAATGTCGCAGTATTATAGACCAGCTTCGTATTATCGCAACCCTATTTTTCCGGTGCCCCGCATGTGCGGCGCGCTTCGATAGTGCGTCCAGCCCCGTTTTGAATTGGCAAATCGTAGATGAAAGTCGCGTATCAACAGGAGAATCGCACCTTAGCTCTCTACCACCATAACTTAACCAGACTGCAGCTGCTTCGCTACTAGGCGTACCGTTGACTAAATCAAGAACTCAACCGCCGACCAGACACCTTGAATCGAAAAGACGCATCGGGATGTGAGGTAGGTGAATGGTTGATCTTGAGGTGCAGAGCGGATGATTGAACCGCAAAATCCACTTCCCGAACGATAGTTGCCATCGTCAAGGCAATCTGTACTTCAGAAAAACTGCTAGCCAAACAGCGATGCCGACCAATGCCAAATGGAGTATAGACACCGGGTTGGCGGTGTTCAGGTGGCCGACCATGGTAGCGGGCAATATCGAAACTCTCCGGATTTTGAAAATATTCCGCCTGCTGATGGGCGGCTGCGAGTGCCACTAGAATCTGTTGACCGGCCGGAATTTGAAATCCACCGAATTCAAATGAATTGGATGCGGTGCGAGCAACCACCGGCACAACCGGATACAGGCGCATCGTCTCCATCGCGATTCGGTGAGTTACATCCAAAGCGCGCAGATCTTTAGCAGTCGGCATTCCTCGCTCAAACAAAGCATCCACTTCCTCGCGCATTTGGCTCAGTAGCGACGGATGTTTCAGCAGACTGTAGAGCATAAAAGCACAGACGCTGGAAATGGTACCGAGTCCAACAAAATATGGACCAAGAAACGTCATCAGATAATCTGTTTCCGGGAAAAATTGCGGGTCGTCTCGATTCATGGCTAATGCCTCATCAACGATACTAGCGGATTTGCCGGTCAGTTGATTCGCTTCATGGGCTTTCAGTATGGTTCTGAACAACTCGTGCACTCGGCGCTCGGCGCGGCGATAACGCGGGAGAAGTTCAGCCCATCTCGGCCATCGATACAACGCATGGACATTAAGTTTAGTCTGCAGAAAACGGTGCAAGTCGTCCAAATATCCGTGCGCCGATACGCCGGTCAAAGTCAAACCTAACTGTTCGGTAATGATGTATTGCATAGCCTGTAGCGCAGATATCGGTTCGTCGAATGGCCATTCGGCGATGACCTGGCGGGTGATATTGACAAACTCATCAATTCTAGTCTCAATGAATTTCGGAGAATATGATTTGGTCAACAGCTTGCGCATGCGAAGATGGTCAGGGCCATCCATGCCTACTACCATGTGAATAGCACCCGTGGAATAGGTGAAGTCGCGCCAGAAATCATAAGACCGTAAATAGGCATTGCCATGCTTAGTCAGAAAGACTGTCGCTTCAGGGCCAGCGAAGACAATAAAGTGTCGATTAAATGCGCGGACACGGAAAACTGGCCCGTGATTGCGGTACTGATCAGCGAGAAATTGACCAATATCTCGAGACATGTCAAAGGCATTGCCAACGAGGGGCCATCCTGACACTAGTGGGACCTGTTCACAGGGTCGTGGTGATTTTTTGGCTGAGACCGGTGGTTTGATGCGGCGAATGGCCGCCGTAACTTCCCGACTGACTAGATCAAGTTTCGAAATTTGCTCAATTCGCTGGCGCACGCTAGTCAGTTCTTCAGGTGTAATGATGCTGGAGAAAATGTCACAGGCATCGGCCAGACTGATAATAATCTGATCGCGCGGGTGGGGAATATCATCACTAAAAATGGTCCGCATAATGCGAACCTGAACTTCTTCCAGCGCCTTCTCACCGATAACCGGGTAACGATGGATGCGGGAGACCAGGCGTGAAAAAAAGATCAAACCGTTATTTTCAGCGACTAAAATTCCACGCTGAATCAAACGTTGGATCGCCCTTTGACGAATTTCGTTTCCATATGCAGCGGTGTGCTCAAGCCAATATGCCGTATCACGCTCCTGCTTTTCGGCAATGATGTTAGTCAGAACGACATCCAGCAGGTCGTCACCGGTTGGTTCAGTGTCAAGCAGAACCAAGCGTTGCAGATCAGTGTCAATGCGACTACTCAATGTCAGGTCCATCAAGACCGCACCGGCGATCACGAGATCTTGAGAGTGCGTCGATAGCGAAGTTCGGATGTCTCCCTGATCGTTATCTAAAATCAGTAACAGAAGTTCTTCGGCGATCGTCAGTCCATCCAGCCACGGCCCCGTTGCCTCTTGATTGTCATACGGAGAATTTTCAGAGATTTTATGTGGATCAACCTTCATAATAGTTCACTGGGCGCTGCTGAGCTTAGCATCTTGAAGACCGTTTGAGTAGACCTCACTAGCCATCCGACATCAAATGGTGAGTCGTACGTAAATATTTTATAAGCAAGTTGAATTGGTGACTATGTTATTGTGGGCGAAATACAGTCCGGTGAATCTGCCGCTAACCCAGCTTATTTTTCTGGCCAGCTAACATTAATAGCACCACCTGAAACAATGACGACCCTTGATGTTTGAAGACCATGATCGAATCGTCACCCAAATGCTGCAAATGATTTTCCGGCACACAGTTTCCGTGTCCGGTCTGACGATCAGTCCAGCGTGGTACTGAAAAGGTGTGTCTCAGATAAGTTATCTGACTTAGCTTCGCTTTGAAAGTGCATCGGGAGGATCGCGTCATCAAAAATTGAAAAAATACGCTAAAACAAGATTTTACCGATACTATGTAGTTTCTATTGCTAATTCCTGCCAATCATATTGGTGTTAAGCCTTTCCTGAATAAACTGATCAATTTCCCATTCCATACTTCGTCCGACGTTGAAAAAACACTCGAGGAGTTGGTCATATATATCTTCGCCGCCCGCGATAAAATTCCAAAAATCTTGGGCCACTAACAATTGACCTGCCTTGCTAGTGTCAACCACACCACGCAACGTCCAGTGGTCGTAGGCATTAGGATAACTTGGGTTATATGGTATCGCGATGATCGTTCTGATGTTTTTTTGCGGACTTTCATACAACACTGATGCCATCCATTCAAGCATTTTCTCTTTCTGCTTCTCAAATAAATCAATATTCGGTTTCGCGGTTTTTATGTCAATGGCAAAACAACAACCACGTTTTTCCAAATACAAATCTATCCTACTCAGATTTTTTTTCACTACTTTGCCTGTTTGGCACACTGACCTAATCCGTTTTTCCTCGGCGGCATGACTAGCTAAAACGTGTTTGTCACTTAGTTCATTTCTGATTTGATTAATTTCTTTCTGAGCCAGTTCCGTAAAACAGCCGTTCAATTTTTTCTGACATTGGATTGTTTCAAAATTGTCATTCGCGATTTCTGCAGCCACCGATTCATAGACCGACATTCCCATACTTGTGCTGATTGAATGAATGAACGAAAACAATATCATTTTGTTCTTGCCGAGTAGGTTGTCATGAAATGGTTTGTATTCATTTTTCGGGTTATATGAGGCTAGTTTCCGTCGAAGCATGTCCTCAATCAGATTTTCAATTTTTTCAGCACAAAATGGCATGAAGTTTAACCCTTTCAGTAAATCGCGCTCACCAGTGGTCTTGGGTATGGGTTCAAAACCACTCGCAAGCAGGTTTCGAGGCAGTGATGCCCGCATTGCAACGACTGCATTGATAATTCCAGTGCCAGGGGGCGTCCAGATGGTTTCACACCACCTCCGAAACCCCTCAGGGAATCATTGAACTCGTGACACCAACTGTTCACCTTCTTGATGCGAGTGACACCTCGCATCCGCAATAACCACCCCACTCGTACGCGTCGTTCACCCGCCCCATCAAACTGTGCGGCAGACTAGTTTCACATCTGCCTGACCCATAGCACTTATTTTTTCCTCATATGAAATATGCTCTCAGAATACGCGCCCTTGTTGCCCTCGGCTCGATTAAGAACCGGTCGTTTAAATTCGTTAACGATGGTCAAATTTGCTAATTCCGCTATTTCTGGGTATACATTGAATTTATCATTCGCAACTAGCAAAACATCAAACTCATCAACCATAAACTGACGACAATTGATCAACACTCTGGCAACTGACTCAACATACTCTTGACGAGCGTGTTTACCCTTACCTTTGTATAACGGACCTATTTCAGCATTCTCATTTTTCGTAAACCCAAATAGCTCGTAGGCATACTCATGCTGTTCGTGATAATTGATTAATCCTACATAGGGTGGACTTGAAAATATCCCACGAATCTTCTTTTCATTGAAAACGCTGTAAACTTTTTTATCAGTGTCAGATAAACTTGTGGCGATGTTGATGTTCCTGGAATCACCGGTTAGACAGACTTGATGGGTTTCAGTCCGAAGGTTTGAGAATTCAATGATCCGTTTGACAGTATCAATCGAATATCGATTCCACCACTTCAAACTGCTGAATAGTGGTTTGCAAATTTTGCTGTGCTTCGCGCAGTAATAGGTAGAGCAGACCGGTTCAACCAATGTGGCTAAATCATAGTGTTTCGTTGCTCGACAAGAGCGTGCAGTTCGACTCAAAATCAACCGCAGTGCATTCGCAATGCTCTCATCATCCATTTCATTGATAACGTCAATCCCAATTTGGAGTTCATCAAGGATTGATGGAACATACCAATGTTCCAAAAAATGAGGAGCCTTGCTCGACGTCTTTGTCTCTAATTCAAATGCCTTTCGTAAGCACTCAAACTGCGCTAGGAATTCGTTCGATTTTTCCTCACCATATTGATTTTCATTAATATTTCCAAGCTTTACATTCTGTCTGAATGTGGGGGATGGAAAATGCTCGGCATTGAACTCAGCCAGTTTCTCGGCGACTTCGATTTCAAACTGACGCGCCTTTTGACCCCTCTTCGAACTAGCGATCGCTTCACCAACGACTTTGGCAGCCTGCAATAATTCAACGGAATTGATTTTAGCCAACTTAAGGTTGCAAATCAAAGAGTTAAACGCCGAAACATCAATGCCAACTGCGTGCATTCCCAGTTCATTAGCTTGTACAAGAGTGGTTCCGCTACCACAAAATGGGTCTAAAATCAGATCACCCTCCTGAAAGATAACCTGGGTTTTAAATTCATCTATATGGTCATCTAGAAAATATTCAACTAACTGCGGAATAAACTTCCCTTTGTACGGATGAATTCGATGGACATGTTTTGTTGTTTCAGATTCTTTGTATCCGTCGAACGACAGGCTCCAGTTGAGGTCCCTTCCTAATTTCGCTTTGTAGGACTGTTCCCTAGCTTTTCTCTTGAAGGTGTAGTATTGTTTAAGGTCATCGATGTGAATGCGTAAAACTCCGTTGTCCTTAATCACCGGAAGTCTGGCGTATTTAACTAAATATTGGATATTTGACACGGTTACACTGGACTCAGTCACTGCACTGGCCCAGGTGCTCGCTTCAGAAAGCGTTAAACGACCATCAGAAGAACCAAACAGTCTCGATTGGGTGTCGATAGAACCTTGTTCGTTATGCATCAAATTCACGAATGTAACTTTAACCTGGGTGGTGGGGTGTATTCACTTTGAGTCATCACAGTCCATTACTCATGCCCCAAAGCCTAAATCTGGAAGTTGTAAACATGGGACCATATTCCACACCAATACTTGGCACATAACATAGTTTATCCGAAGAGAAGAATAGAATGCACTCACTTTGACTCACACGTCTGTCGATTCAGTGTGAGCGAAAGCGAGCGCATTCCATCCGTCACGCAAATTACCCAAGCAACGATGGTTATTTTGCTATATTTGCGTTCGTCGGAAAACAACTGAGTCGTTGTCCGGCACATCAAAAGCACACAGATGTACCATGCGCCCATCAATCACGAGTGCACCACCGGATAATTCTTCACCATCAAACCGATAGTCTTCACCATCGCCCACCGCTGGATAGACTTCCGCCATTGTGGTACCAATTCGAGCGAGAAATTTTTCAACCTCAACTTGATTTTTTCCGTCGCCACCGAACTTGGTCAAATCAATCGCATCTAGTGCATAACTTTCCACGAGTTTACCGAAGCTCTGGGCCAACGCCATAGTCGAATCGAATAGGTCAACTCCCATAGTAGCACCATCAATCGCAAACACCACCCCCGTCTGCTTTGACAGACAGTTAAAAGCGGTTCGATACGCATCCAAATCCGACCGGTAGGTGTGATACAGCTCCGCTGAAGCATCGGTATCAGAGACCGCTCCCATGCGACAGGCTTTCACCGAAATGTCATGCCAGACTTCCGCCTGACTCCCGTGACGTGATTTTTGTCCCCGCAGCGATTCATTGACCCGTCGAGTCTTGCGCGCCCGTCCCTCCGCAAAATGTGCTCTTCCAGCACCTGAGAAAGTGGTGGTGGTGTGATGCCAGCGTCCCGCTTCGACACAGGCCACCGGCACCACTACGGTACGATGCGGTGGCACCATGACAGACACGTTGAGAATGCGATTCTGTTTTGCACCGATCAACTCCTCACCATCAAGTAACAAGACCGGTTTTGCACCTCTATTTTCCACTTTAATGTCCGGGACTCGGCCGGCTTCAGACACTTCTGAAATTTCTATCGTGCCCTCTTCGAGAGACTGGTCTAGAAGCATGTACTGTGCCTCCTCTAAACAATCTCTCAATAGCGGAAACATGGTTAGGTTTTGAAAAGTTTGGGGAGTGCCCAGTTTCAGTTCTACGAAAAAATCACTTAAATTTTTCATTGTTCCATCTCCATAAATTAAACGATTATTACTATTGTCGGGATGGGGTGGCTCATAGCGTGAACCTAGGCAATATTTTTTTCACTTGTAATGAGCACTTCGAATCAATCGGGACAGGTACTGACTTCAATCCCCGGCTTCGACTGTGAAAAGGAATGGAAATAGTCACCGAGTTTGGCTGATTTTTTGACACTGGTAAAATGGACTGCTGATTGACAACCATGAAATTGCAGAAATCACACACCAGCTCAGGAAATTTTCCAATACCTGGAGCCAATAAACGTTGTGAGCACTTCAAAACGACAAACGACCGTTGACCGGTACTTGCTGATGAGCACAGCGAACATCAAACAGACGGCGGCGGTCACCATCTGATATCAATTAGCATGAAGTGCCAACATTGCTGTCGCTTGACCTACTGTTGCCGGCGTCAATCAGCTGTTTAATGTCACATGAATCACACAATTGTCATCATGACACAAACGAATGTGAATACGCCTGAAATCTTCATTAATATCGAATCTCACACCGTTGAGACCTGTCCCCTGTCAAAACGGCCCGCAACTCTGCGTGTCATCCATGGTACGATTGATCAAGTACGGCAACTGACACGCGCACTTCGCCGGTGTACGCTGAGACCAGAGTCCTATAATTCAGCGAATGTTGAAATGACACCACAACCCTACGTTTATTCCGCACCCCTATTCGTGGAGCCGTCAGAAAAAACAATGCAGTTGCCGCGCGCATCAATGCATGGCACATTCATCACCAGATGTTCGTCGCCGGTACCGGGAATACTACTCGAATAATGGTCGCCAACCGATAATGTCTGCCACAGTCCTGGTTTCGGTTGAACATTCCGTCTGTACGGTGACATTAAATCGCCCACAGCGATTGAATGCGCTGAATTCCACCTTGCTTGCAGAATTGAAGGCCGCACTCCGGTCGGCGAATGAAAATCCGAATATTGGCGCCATCGTACTCACCGGTGCCGGTACCAGTTTTTGTTCCGGTGATGATCTCAAAGAGTTCAATCAGCAGTCACAAAGCACCACGCATGCGCAAAAGTTCGTTAATTCAATTCAGGACATTACCCGGCAAATCGTATTGGGCAGAAAGTTTGTCGTCGGTGCGATTCGCGGCTGAGCCGTTGGCGGTGGACTGGAATGGGCGATCAATTGCGACTTATCCGTGTTCTCGGATAATACTCGCTGTTTTTTTCCGGAACTCAAGTGGGGTATGTTTCCAACCGGGGGTGTCACTCAACTTCTGCCACGAATGGTCGGCTTGATGAAAGCTAAAGAGTTGCTGTTATTAGGTGAGACTTTTAGTGCCAATGATGCAATGTGTATGGGACTTGCATGGAAAGTGGTCGCCGATGACGAGCTGCTCGCGTTAGCGAATAAAACTGCACAACGCATTGCAGCACTGCCAGCCCACGCAGTTTGCGACCTCAAGCGTGTCTTGAATGAGGTAAACCTGGTCGAGTTGGAAAAAACTCTAACTCTAGAAACAGAAGCCACCATCCGCGGCATACTGACACCAGAAACGAAAAGAAGAGTCCACTCATTCCAATAAGCAGCGGTTGAAATGCAGCTGGGTATCTATCGAGTCCTCTCACAATGCGCGACCACCCGATTGGACTAGCATCAATATTCTTCAAATTGGGTGGTAAACCCACTGTTCAATGAATTTGACCAGCAAATCACATCGTAATTTTTGCTTACCATTCTACTTTACCAAAAATTGCATTCTATTCGAGTAGAATGGACACTAGGGCATATTGTCTAATATCTCTAATGTCCGTCGGAGCGCAGTTGATTTACAATTGCTTTGGCACCAATAATGACACTGCTCAAACGGCAATCGGGAAATATACATGAATCACATAAGGAGGGAGACCGATGCAATCATCCAAGCAAAATTTATTCAGTAGCGCAAAGCGGAAAATTTCGCGGCGCCAATTCATGCAGGCGACCGGTGCGCTCGGCATTGCTGGTGCCGTGCCGAATTTGTTGATCGGGTCGGACGCGTATGCGGCAACACCGGTACGCGGTGGACATTTGCGCGTCGCAACAGTCCAGGGTTCATCAACCGACTCGCTTGATCCGATCCACCTGACTAGTGGCCACACCAATTTTCTTTTTTCAACCATGCATAATGCCTTGACCGAAGTTGCGCCGAATGGACAATTGATACCACTGCTGGCCGAGACTTACGAAACCGGTGTCAACCCATCGGAGTGGATCTTCGTTTTGCGCCCCGACGTAACTTTTCACCATGGTAAAACGTTAACCGCCGACGATGTCATCGTTTCACTGAATCGGCACCGGGGAGAAGAGTCGGCGTCTTCTATGAAATCCTTCATGACCGATGTCGAATCAATCACCAAAGATGGCGACCGGGTCGTGAAGTTTAAATTGAAGAATCCCAGTGTTGATTTTCCGGTCATTCTGAGTGCCAGTGTGCTGTCAATTCTGCCTGCTAAAGATGGCGACATTGAAGCATTTGACGTAGGATGTGGCGCTTATTTACTGGAGTCTTTTGAGCCGGGACAATATTCCAGATTTACTCGTAATCCAAACGACTTTCGAACTGATCGAGGATTTGCGGATAGTGCTGAAATTCTGACGATTGCCGATACGACGGCGCGCCAGAATGCACTCATTACCGATGCAGTAGACGTCATCGGCGATGTAGATGCCACTACCGCACCCTTGCTCGCAAGAAATGAAAACATTGAGATTCTCGATATAACCAGTACTCAGCACTACACCTTTCCAATGCGCACTGATCTGGAACCATTTAACGACAATCACGTGCGTATGGCACTCAAGCTGTCCATTGACCGGGAAGTCGTGTTGGATACCATCCTCAGCGGCTACGGCAGTCTTGGCAATGACCATCCGATTTCACCAGCCAATCGATACCACAACCATGAACTCGAGCAGCGAGCCTACGATCCGGAGCAGGCGAAATGGCATCTCAAACAGGCAGGGCTCAGCAGTCTGCAAGTGAAATTGAGCGCCTCAGACAGCCTCTATTCCGGTTGTGTCGATACCGCTGTACTGTTCAGTGAGCATGCCAAAGCATCGGGTATCGAGATCATTCCGAATCAAGTTCCAGATGATGGTTACTGGAAAGATGTCTGGCTTCAGCACCCTTGGTGTGCGAGTTATTGGAGCGGTCGACCGACGGAAGATTGGATGTTTACTCAAGGATACTCGGCGGGTTCGAATTGGAATGAATCTTACTGGAAAAATGCGCGCTTCAATGAACTGCTGGTTGCCGCCCGCGCTGAACTGGACGAAGACAAGAGGCGAGACATGTACTGGGAAATGCAGGCCATCACCCGTGACGACTGTGGCTCAGTCATCCATGCCTTTGCCAACCACATTTCAGCACACACGGCCAAAGTGGGGGTGCCCGAACAAGTGGCCGGCAACTGGGAATTTGATGGCTACAAAATGATCGAACGCTGGTGGAAACGAAGTTGAGTAGCGAATCATCTTTTGGCGTCGACTGTTGGACTGTTGAGACCGGTGAGTTTTCAAGCTGATCGGTCTTAATATTTCAATACTGCCTCAAAGGTGAGGTGAACGCGCGCTTCGAATCGTGCAGCCACATGCCAATACTTGAATATCATCGTCACAGGAAAGCATGGCCGTCACTCCCGTTGGCTAGTAACTGATTATTCAACCTACGATAGACTGCCATCGTTACGTCGGCACCTCTTGTTTACCGATTAATTTAAATCCAAGCCGCATTAATGTAGAGTAGAATGCTGAATGAAATAGCCATTCACTGCTGAACTCTTATCCCCTAATTTTTTGATGGATAACTGAAGATGTGCAATTGAGGTATATCTCATTTTTTATTGAAGGAGAAGAAAGATGAAAGATGTCAATCATCACTTATATCATTTTGCCAAGCAAAGCATGTCCAGGCGCAGATTCATTCAAACATCAGGGGCGTTGAGTGTTGTCAGTCTTGCACCTGAATTGTTCATCGGCGCGGCACAGGCGGCGTCCCCGGTACGCGGTGGACACTTACGCGTGGCAACCGTACATGGTTCCTCGACCGATTCACTGGACCCCAGTCATTTAGTCAGCGGACACACCAATTTCCTCTTTTCAACGTTACACAACGCGTTAATGGAGATTGCTCCGAATGGACAATTGGTGCCATTGCTAGCTGAGTCTTATGAACCTGGCGCCAATCCGTCAGAATGGATATTTAAATTACGTGCGGACGTAACCTTTCACAACGGTAAAACATTAATTGCAGATGATGTGATTGCATCGCTCAATCGGCACCGGGGAGAAGACTCCGCGTCCGCCATGAAATCATTTATGGCTGAGGTCGAATCCATTACCAAAGATGGCAATTACATCGTCAAATTCAAATTGTTGAATCCAAATGTTGATTTTCCAGTCATTCTCAGTGAAAATTCACTGTCTATTCTGCCATCTAAAGATGGAAAAATTGAGACGTTCGATGTGGGATGCGGTGCCTACATGCTAGAAGCTTTTGAGCCGGGGCAGTATTCCCGCTACACTCGCAATCCGAATGATTTCCGGTCAGATCGCGGCTACGTCGATACGGCAGAAATTTTGACCATCGCCGACGCCACGGCGCGGCAGAATGCTCTCATTACTGGCGCAGTTGATGTCATCGGTGATGTAGATGCCACTACCGCGCCATTACTTGCCCGAAATAGCGGAGTTGAACTGTTAGACATTACCAGCACACTGCACTACGTCTTTCCGATGCGAACTGACTTGACACCATTCGATAACTATGATGTGCGCATGGCACTCAAATTGGCCATTGATCGGGAAGTTGTACTAGACACGATCCTGAGCGGCTACGGCAGTCTCGGGAATGATCACCCAATATCACCCGCCAACCGTTACTATAACCACGAACTCGAGCAGCGGGCTTACGATCCGGAAAAAGCCAAATGGCATCTGCACAAAGCAGGACTCAGCAGTTTGCAGGTGAAGTTGAGCGCTTCGGACAGTCTCTATGCGGGCTGCGTCGATACCGCTGTACTGTTTAGTGAACACGCCAAAGCCGCCGGCATTGAAATTATTCCAAACCAGGTTCCGGATGACGGTTACTGGAAAGATGTCTGGCTCCAGCATCCTTGGTGCGCGAGTTATTGGAGCGGCCGACCGACGGAGGATTGGATGTTCACACAAGCATATTCGGCCGATTCCAACTGGAACGAAACCTACTGGAAAAATGAACGTTTCAATGAGTTGCTGGTCGCCGCCCGCGCCGAATTGGATGACGACAAAAGACGTGACATGTACTGGGAGATGCAGGCCATCACCCGCGATGATGGTGGCGCAGTGATTCACGCGTTTGCGAATCATATTACCGCTTATACCGCCAACAAGGTTGGCGTTCCTGAGCAAGTGGCTGGCAACTGGAAATTCGATGGTTACAAAATGATTGAACGCTGGTGGATGAACAGCTAAGCAATCTATTTCTTGGCATTTGCTCAAATCTTGAGTGGCGCGCGATTCTGGTTTCGCCGTACTCAGGACGGTTGCAGTCATACCGCGCGTGAGAACGGCTCAATCAACCGCCCGGCGACAGAAAACTCGGCGACAGCACGAGCTGCGGCGAAAAAGCAGTAAGCTCAGTCGCGCACTGGAACTGGAACTGATCGATGCTTCGGGTGCCCAGCAGATTCACGAAGCAGTCAAAACCATTCTCTGGAAAGTCGGCATCCTTGTTGAACATCTGCCCACCCGCCGCCATTTGCTGCGCGCACACCAATGTGTGGCCGGTGACAACGACTATATTCGCCTGCCCCCGGATCTCGTTGACCGGGCAATAACGACCGTTCCTCGTCGAATACGGCTCTACGACCGAGAGGGTAATTTAAGCGTCGATACGAGTAGCAGAGACACCAGCTATTGTCCAGGGCATAACTGTGTCCGCGTGCTTGATTTTAGAACCGGTCAACTGCGACCTTGCACGCTTGCGGACGTCCGAGAAACAGCTAGACTGTGTGAACAGCTGCCTAACATTGACATGATGTGCTCGCTTGGTTATCCAAGTGAAATTCCGCCGGAAGATGAGGTGGTTGAAACCACCAAAGCCATGTATGACAACTGTAGCAAGCCGGCAGCCCTGTTAGCACATGATGACCAAATTCAACAGCGGATGATGGACGCGGTCGCTGAACGAGTTGGCGGTTGGAATCGTCTGGCTGACAAACCGATTTCCATTGAACTGATGGGACCAGTTTCACCACTGCAGCTCCCGGCAGAATTATGCGCAAGACTCATCAACTGTGCGCACTGGCGAGTGCCGGTAGTCTGCTATCCAGCCACCTTTCCTGGCATGTCCAGCCCCATTTCAATGGCGGGCGCTATTGCACAGTCCTCTGCGGAAGCAATTGCCGGTATCGTGATCCATCAACTGACTGAACCGGGGGCCCCGGTATTGACCGGTTCGGCGGTGTTACCGATGGATTTACGCCAGGCCAATCTCGCTTACGGGTCTCCTGAATACATGTTGATGGGATTGGGAGCCAGCGACTATTTTCGATCCATTGGTGTGCCATCCTGGGTGGGTGCCGGTTGCTCAGATTCCCATCAATTTGATGCGCAGGCTGCAGCCGAAACCGGAGCCAATTTGACTGTCGCCGCCATGGCGAAAACTCCGTTTGTGCATAATCTGGGATTTCTTTCAGGTGGTCGAACTGGTTCGCTTGAAATGTTGACACTCTGCGACGAACTAATCGGCTGGACGTCAAAAATGGCCCATGGCGTAGCCGTCGACGTTGAATCACTTGCCGTTGACGTCGTTCAACGCGCGGCACCGGCCAACGAATTTTTAACCGACCCGCATACTCAGGAACGCTACCTCACTGAAAATTGGTTTCCCAACCTTTTTGAACGCTCGGATGCGGAAGCCTGGGTTGAGTCCGGTAGTCAGGATATGCAACAGCGAGTCCGTCATCGAATCATGGACCTGCTTGGATGACGTCACCATCGTTGCATCGCCGGCGCATGCTTGGCTACCACCGGCAGTCCGAATCATTTTCGCCGCTATACTCGTGAAGAACATTCTGATCATGCTGACGCAGCGAATCCTGCTGGGGTTGCTCTCGTTGCTCGCCGTATCACTCATTATTTTTCTGGGAGTTTCAATGCTACCAGGCGACGCCGCTGAAACTATTCTCGGGCAGGCAGCCACACCGGAAACCGTCGCCGCGCTACGTCAGCAACTCGGTCTTGATGAGCCGGCTCATGTTCGCTACCTGAACTGGCTTGGTAATATCTTCCAAGGTGATTTCGGCACATCCATTGGCAATGGTAGAGAAATCAACGAAGTACTGGGCACCCGATTTTACAACACCTTATTTTTGGCGGCATTTGCCGCGTGCATTGCAGTGCCACTGGCTTTGGTGCTAGGCATGCTCGCCGCCCTCTATCGAAATACCATCTACGACCGGACCGTTAATATCGTAACCCTCTCGTCAATTTCGACGCCAGAATTTTTTGTCGCTTATATTCTGCTCCTGCTGATCTCAGTCAAAGCCGGCTGGCTGCCTAGTCTAGCCAACATCAGAGACGACACCACCTTTGTTGAACATCTTGAAAAAACACTATTACCGGCACTGGTACTCACTTTGGTTTCGATGGCACATATGATGCGGATGACCCGGGCGGCAATTATTAATCTGCTATCGAACGCCTACATTGAGATGGCCGCACTCAAAGGCATGAAACGATTTCGCATCATCATTCACCATGCCTTACCTAACGCTTGGGCACCCATCGTCAATGTAGTCGTATTGAATCTCGCCTACCTGATTGTGGGAGTCATCGTGGTCGAGGTGGTCTTCGTTTATCCCGGCCTTGGACAGTTTCTGGTTGATGCGGTACAGCGCCGTGACATGCCGGTCGTACAGGCCTGCTGCCTGATCTTTGCCGCCACTTATGTGGTCCTGAATCTGGTGGCCGACATTCTTTCCATATTGACTAATCCACGGTTGCTACATCCCAAATAGGCACCAGTAGTTTTGTATTCTTCATTCACCATCACCAACCATTCTACGCGTCTGCTTCACGCCGTCAATGCAGCACCGTGGAGCGCGAAATTTGGTCTGCTGGTTATTTTTTTATACATTTTCGTGGCGCTGTTCGCACCCTGGATCGCACCTTATGGAGAATCAGAGATCGTGGGACGAAAGTTCCAATCCTGGAATGAACAATTTCTACTGGGCACCGACCATCTGGGACGGGATATGCTGACGCGCATACTGTATGGAGCGCGAAACACGGTTGGCATTGCATTGCTGACCACGATTCTCGCATTTATTCTGGGAGGCGTTCTGGGTATCCTGGCCGCTGTATTGGGCGGCTGGTATGATCAGTTGATGAGTCGAATCGTCGATGTGTTCATGGCCATTCCGTCCCTCATCTTCGCCATGCTGCTGCTGTCGATTTTCGGTACTTCAATCATCAACCTGATTGTGATCATGAGTCTGATCGACGCAACGCGCATATTTCGCATCGCCAGAGCAGTGAGTCTGAACGTGGTGGTCATGGATTTCATCGAGGGAGCACGGTTGCGCGGTGAAAAACTCCCGTGGGTCACCATTCAGGAAATCTTGCCAAACATTTCAGCGCCGCTCGCAGCTGAATTCGGCCTCCGCTTCTGCTTTGTTTTTCTGACCATCAGTGCACTGAGTTTTTTGGGACTGGGTATTCAACCGCCGATTGCCGACTGGGGATCAATGGTCCGGCAAACGGCGATTTTGATTACGTTTGATGACTATACACCATTAATTCCTGCGGCCGCGATTGCATTGTTGACTGTCGCGGTTAATTTCGTGATTGACTGGTTTCTGCATAAGACCTCGGGGTTGAAGGATGACGTCTAATTCTCCCGGTTCTTTACTGGAAATGAGAAACCTGCAGATTGAAGGCTTCAGTGAAGGACGCTGGCATGATATTGTGAATGGTATTGACCTCACTTTGCAACGTGGTGAAGTGTTGGGACTGATTGGCGAATCTGGCGCCGGCAAGTCCACCATTGGCATTGCGGCGATGGGCTACTGCAAGGCCGGTTGCAGAATCAAACCTGGGAGCCACATTCATTTTGATGGGATTGATCTAATGCAGGCTACGGAGGAAGAGAGACGACGTTTGAGAGGTGTCCGCATCGCCTACGTGGCACAAAGCGCCGCGGCGGCATTCAATCCGGCGCACAAGCTCATTGATCAGTTCAGCGAAGTTGTCATTCAGCACCGAGTCGGAAGCCGCGATGAAGCTTATGCGGATGCCAAAGAACTGTATGCAAAAATAAAAATGCCAGATCCGGATACCATTGGCTTTCGATACCCGCATCAGGTTTCTGGAGGGCAACTACAGCGAGCAATGACCGCCATGGCACTATCCTGTCGACCGGATCTGATCATTTTCGATGAACCAACCACTGCGCTGGATGTTACCACTCAAATTGAGGTGCTGGCCACCATTAGAGATATCGTCGAAGCATTCAGCACCGCGGCCATCTATATTTCCCATGATCTGGCCGTGGTTGCGCAGATGGCTGACAAAATCACCGTGTTACGTTTTGGCAATTTAGTTGAAGAAGCCACGACTCGCAACATGCTAGATAACCCGCGAGAAGACTATACCAAATCACTCTGGGCAGTTAGAACATTCAAGAAAACCACAGTACCTGATTTGACTGCTGCCGAACCGCTGGTCCGCGTACAAAATATCACTGCAAAGTATCCCAAAACCGATCATTCCGTACTTCAGGAGGTTGATTTTGACATTTATCGCGGCGAAACTGTCGCCATCGTTGGAGAATCAGGCAGTGGTAAAAGTACCGCGGCTCGAGTCATTACCGGACTACTGTCACCTCTGCAAGGTGCGATCTTTCTAGGCGACGAGGAGCTTCCAGCGGATTACCGCGAGCGATCCATCGATCAGCTGCAGGCCATTCAGATGATTTACCAGATGGCTGATACAGCCATCAACCCTCGACACAAAATTCGAAAAATTGTCGGTAGACCGTTGAGTCTATATCTAAACATGGCGGATGAAGAAAAACAGCAGCGACTCACCGAACTGATGGAAATGATCGAAATGAATCCAAAACAGTTTCTGGATCGTTATCCGGACGAACTGTCCGGCGGTCAGAAACAACGTATTTGCATCGCCCGTGCGCTCGCGGCGAATCCGCGTTTCATCATTTGTGACGAAATTACCTCGGCATTGGATCAACTGGTCGCCGAAGGGATACTGCGACTGCTTGATCGACTGCAGCAGGAACTTGATCTGGCATACATGTTTATTACTCATGATCTAGCCACCGTGAGGGCGATTGCTGATCGGGTTATCGTCATGCTGGAGGGACGCATCGTGGAACAAGGATTGAAAAATGAAGTCCTTGAACCACCTCATCACGAATACACCGAACTCCTGCTATCGTCCGTACCAGAGATGAATCCAGATTGGATGGATCAGATTATGGCCCAACGTGCATCCCATCAAGGTATACAGTCAGCTGGGAATTGACCGATTTCAGAACTGCTGACTCATATCGCGTACTATTGAAATTCGCTCAACTCGCAGATCGTCAGAATCAATGCTCCAGGTATTTTGTGCCCATCATCTATAGCACCTCACACTACTCCATAAACTTGTGGAGAGTTGACTCACCTCAATTTATGGAAGATCGTAAAAAGAATACACCCCAAAACCTCCGATTCTTCACAGTCCGATGTCAAGACGATAGGTTGAGTTCAACACAGTCTGTTCTTGAGGTGAAAATAAAGCTCTGATTTCCGGCCGGTCTAAAAACAGAAAGCGACCATCTTGCCAGTAAATTTCATTATCAAACCAAATGGTGGTATCGAACAGGTGGTAAGCGATGTCCCCGGGGTCAAGTCCAGCTGCATGGATATGAGTATACCGGGGGGACCCATACGCCACAGTACCCCAATATTCCAAATCATCGAAGGGATTTCCCACAAAAAAAGCACCTGGGTTAACACCAGTGTGCCAAGAATGTAGGACGTAAGGATCACCACCACTGAGTTGCGCGGCACGCTCCAGCTGTTCAACGAACAATCGAATCGTCTTTCGGTCGCCATGCATTGACGTGATGACCGAGTCTTCAATACGGACTTTGATGGGAGTATCAATTATCAGAACACTGTCATCATAGGCGCGAGTCGAAGTCGATGTGATGAATCTTGATACCATCAAATCTCCAGCAAGCTGGTGGCAATTGATGGGTTCGAAAATCATGACAGGAAAGAGGTCAACTTGAAAGGCCTTGCTTGGACTTCGACAGACATCGGAGGTGATTTCCCCGGTCAGATTTGTGCCATCACAGGTCGTGATACGATAGTGGGAAGATGAGTGGAGCAAATTTTCAAGAATCTGTAACATCTGCACTAATTTATCGTGGTCGAGTGTCGCGAAAGATGATCGCAAATGTGCTTGGGTGAGTGTATAGCACATCACTTTTCTACCCTTACCTGGCGAGGGTATAAATCGGAGCTGATCCCCCAATCTGGAAAAGAATAGCGTTACATCTGCAGCTAACATTTCCCGCACAACGTGCTGCGAAATACTGGCGGCATCCGTCACTGGTGCCGCATAGACCACCTTGGTGTGGACTTCATTCTCCCTCGCCACCTGCGCGACGGCGACGCAAATCTCTTTATCATAATAAGGATTGTTTCCGACCTCACCGACGATCAACAACCTTTCGCCTGCTTTAATGCGCGCACCGCGCCATAACAGGTTATCAAGGCCAACCCGTAAATTATCTAAATGTAGTTGTTCAGTTTCCACTCACAGATCGACTCAGAAAAGTCAATTAAGTTCCCATTCTTTTGATTTCTGTTTTTCTTTTCGCCACATAGGCCCGAAGTTCCTCTTCAACTGCAGGCTCTATGGGTGGTTTTTCATAGTCCCTCAGTAACTGCTTCCAGATTTGATTGGCTCTCTTTAAAGCGTCACGCGCACCATCATCCCGCCAAGTTTCGAAGTTTTGCCAATCTGAAAGAATGGGCTCGTAAAAAGCTTGCTGATATCGCTCAAGCGTATGCGCCGCACCAAAAAAATGTCCACCGATTCCCACCTCAGCGATCGCTGAGAGTCCCAGTGTGTCTTCATTGATAATCACCGGTTCAAGAAAAGCTGATTGCATCTGCAACAGTTCAGCATCTAATATCAATTTTTCAAAAGAACAGGTTAACCCACCCTCCAACCAACCGCCAGCGTGCATGACGTTGTTAACATGTGCTTGAATGCACGCGTTAATGGACATATCGCTTTCATAAACCGCCTGTAGGTCGACGCAAGTGGATGCTGTCGTGCTGGAAGAACGAAATGGCAGTTTATAACGACGTGCCAGCTGACCTGACATAATCACAGACTGTGCATATTCCGGTGTGCCGAAAGCTGGGGAACCAGTTTTCATATCAACATTGGAGGTGAAGTGGCCATAAAAGGTTGGCGCACCGGGGGCGGCCGCCTGTGTCAACGCGATACAACCTAAGACCTCCGCATTTTGCAAGGTAACCGCGCCCACCACCGTCGCAGGCGCCATGGCACCTGCCAGAGTGAACGGTGTAACATGCACCGGCTGTCCGGCTAACGCGAACTCGCGCATGCCATCTGCCTGTCCTTTATCGAAAAGTAGTGGAGAATTGGTGTTGACCCCGCCAACGATGGCAGGTTTCCGTCTGAGTCCGGCATCATCAGTTTGCATTGCAATTTTAGCCATTTCAATGCAGTCACGTGCACGTTGGGCGGTATTCATCCAGTTGGGCTGCCAGCCTTTGTCAGTCAAGGTAATCTGCGCGAACATCATGTCGAGATGACGAGTTTCAGGTGACAGATCTAACGGTTCCAACCCGCCACCCCCTTCATGGTGAAATACATTCAATGAGCCCGAAAGTTTGACAAAATTCTCCAAATCTGTAAAAGTTCCCGCTCGTCGCCCGCGATCAAGATCGGTAACGAACGAAGGTCCACAGACAGTAGCGAACACGATTGAATTTTTACCCATCTTGACGGTTTTAGATGAATTTCGAGCATGGATGGTGAACTCTTCTGGCAATCCGCTGATTAACTCCACCACCAAATCAGGATCAAAGCGGACGGAACCAGTATCATAGTCAATGTCGGCGCGGACATCTTTCAGCAGTTTCAAAGCTGTTTGACTTTCAACTCTCAATCCTACATCGCGAAGAATTGTTAGGCTTGCCTGATGGATAGATTCAACCTGATCCTCAGACAGTATTTGCATGGGTGGGTAAGGATTACAGACCGCCTTGAATGGCCGCTGCACCAATTGATCGGCATTGATTTTCTGCCGTCGACGCCGAATTTCGGTTTTCAACTGGCGTCTGGTCACGAATCTAATTCAACAGGGGTTGGAATGGGGAGTTTGTTACAATCACTGCATTGTCGACGTCAGTTCAAACATTGTAATATTAGTTGCTTGTCTCCTTCACACTGGACAATTTGAATGCGTTGTGAATGACGTGGTTAAGCTCTCATTCGAATACCTGCCGGATCATAGACCGGTTGGTTACAGAGTTCAGCAGCGCACAGCTCTCCTAGAATTTCCACGCTAAACTGTCCAGCTGAGGCATACGCATCAACATCAATGTAACCCATAGCAATATGGAATTCAGAATGGGGACCAAACCCTCCAGATGTCACCGCACCGACGACCTCGTCATCCAAGAAGATCGCTTCATCACCCCAAATCGCACATTCCCCTGCATCTACGATCAAGGTCACACGTTTTTCCTTTGGCTGTAAACTGTTCAACACGGCGCTTCGTCCTACGAAATCGCCTTTCTCCAGCTGCACAAAACGGTCCACTTCGGCTTCAGCGACAGTGTAGTCTGGTGAAAGTTCAAGTCCCCAGGCCGGGAAGCTCTTTTCAAGCCGAGTTTGCATCAAACACCGTGTACCCACGAGGCCAATACCTAAATCTTGACCCTCTTTCATCAATAGGTCAAACAATTTTTCTTGATGCTCCACCGGCAAATACAGTTCATAACCCGTTTCGCCGGTGAACGAAATCCGTAGTGTAATGACGTCAGGAATATCACCAATTGAAATTTTAGCTGCACGCATGAATGGAAAGTGCAGGGTGTCCAAATCGGCAGCCGCTAATCGAGTCAGCAACGACTGCGCCTGGGGTCCGCAGATGTGTAAGCCCGCATATTCGGCCGAAACATTTTTCAAACTTACGCCCTCGCGCGGAAGAAATTGACGAAAATGTCGCATGAATGAAAGCTGCATGGTGTCGGAACCCAACAGCCAAAAGCGATTCTCACTGATTTTTGCAACCGAAAAGTCACCAATCAATCGTCCATGTGTGGATAGCATTGGAGTGAGCACCACACGCCCGAGCTGCGGCATGCGGTTAGCCAACAACTGATTGAGCCAAGCTTCAGCATGGTGTCCACTCACTTCGAACTTAGCCATTGTTGAGTAATCCATCAAGCCCATCTCATTGCGAACGCGCTTACCTTCGTCAATCACCGGTTGCCACCAGTTGGGTTGTCGAAAGGTGAGCGAATCACACGCCTTGACTGTTCCGGGTGCAAACCAATTAGGGTGTTCCGAACCAAATGACACACCAAACACGGCGCCAGCTGCCTTTAAGCACCCGTAAATGGGAGATTTGTGTAGCGGACGACTGACTTCAAATTCCTGATAAGGATAAACTCTTTCTGCTCGATTTTCATAAAAGTACCGGGTTCTTTCGCGGGTGTACGACTTTGATGCCCAAGGTCCGAAACGCGCCACATCCCAGCAGAAAAGATCAAACTCCGGTGCACCTTGAATAATCCACTCGGCGACGGCTTTACCCACCCCGGCACCCTGATTGAAGCCGGTCATGACACCATTGGCACAGAAGTAATTCTGTAACTCGGGGTGTGGTCCAAGAAGCGGTCCCAAGTCCGGAGAAAAAATCATCGGGCCATTGATAACCCGCTTGATCCCGGCTTCGGCAAGACACGGGAGAATATCTATGGCTTTCTGAAAGTTCCACTCCATTCTAGACAAATCGTTCGGCAATAATTCATGTCCAAAATCTTGAGGTGTGCCATGTTCCGCCCAATGCGTACAAGTGCTTTCGTACGCGCCGAGTAACATCCCCTGTCCTTCCTGGCGCGCATAGCAACCGGTCTCACCGTCGTTGATTTGTGGCACTTTGAATGCCAACTGTTCGATTTCCGGAATGGTTTCGGTCACCAGGTAATGATGTTCAACCGGCATCAGCGGTAATTCGATGCCAGCAAGCGCTGCAACTTCTCTTCCCCAGAGTCCGGCAGCGTTGATAATATATTCCGCTTGAATATTACCCTTTTCCGTAACCACCAACCACGACCCTTCTGCCGACCAGATGGTTTCAACGACTGGTGTATGGCGATGAATCTGCACCCCCAACTTTCGCGCGCCTTGGGCGAACGCCTGAGTTGCTGAGGCGGGATCTACGTGACCACCATCATCTTCCCAGAGACAGGCCATGATGTGTCGGGTATCAAGAATCGGAGCTTTCGCTTTTGCTTCGGCGGGGGAAACGATATGACTGTCAATGCCCAATCGCCGACAAGCACTCTGCATCATGCGGTTATTGTCAATTTCTTCTGCCGTACGGCAGATATTCAGACCACCGGTGGCATGAAAACCACAAGATTGACCACTTTCCTGTTCGATCTCTCGGTAGCTGTCAAACGTGTACTTATGGATCTGCGCGACGGCAACAGGCCGGGTCACAGCAAACAATCCACCTGCAGCATGCCAGCTCGAGCCGGAGGTTAATTCCTGCCGCTCGACTAATACCGTATCAGTCCAACCATATTTGGCAAGATGATAAGCGACTGCGCAACCAACAATACCCCCGCCAATCACAACAACTCGTGCTGAATTTTGCATATTCGCCACCTGAATGAATATCAGTGCCTAAAAAATTAACTACCATTGTGATCAATGTTCGAATACAACGAATCATACCCTCCGAATCCACCTAGCAGTTGCAGTCCCTTATCCTAAAGACAACAGCACTTGACTGTATAGCATCCATCAGATGAGCGATAATCATCTTGTTTTTTAGCGGCACTTTTGCATCCTTAATCGACTAGCCATCACTGTCATTTCACGCTTCAGGTGCCTGTCACCTGAATCTCCACTAGATTGCGCTGATTGCGTTGGCATGCCACTGATAGGAGATGCACCTGCTGCCGCCCCGTCTGATATTTTTCCGCATACCCTCTCTCCAGAATTTGTTGCATCCCCTGGTTCGTTGCCTTTTCCAGATCCTCATCCGCCGCCATCTTGAACTCCAGCACGAACACCTGCCCAGCATGTAGCACCACCAGATCCGAACGACCCTTGGCCGTCGACTCCTGTACCCGCATGGTCAGTCCACTGGACGTGAAACAAGCGTACAGCAGACTCAGATAATGCCCTTCATAACCAGCCACATCACCATGGTGATAGACTTCATTGGGAATGCCAGCATAAAATGCCCGCAGTTCAGTTTCAAACGCCGCAAAATCATTATCTGCCAACTGCCGCGCCATGATATCCCCTAGCCGCTCGGTGCGACTGAGACTCAACCCCGCCGCCCGCAGCAGTTCGCGATTCAGACTTAACCGCACTTCGTGATTGGGATAGTCCAACCGGTAATGAACACCATTGGAACGTACATCGTGATCCACAATGGTCAGATAACCACACTGAAACAGCAGCGCATTGCGACTGATTCTTTCGAGCTCGAAACTTGACAGTTCTTCTTCCTCCA
Organism: Arenicellales bacterium; assembly: GCA_965116205.1. GTDB lineage: Bacteria > Pseudomonadota > Gammaproteobacteria > Arenicellales > JAJDZL01 > JAJDZL01. The sequence goes on from OZ220493.1 coordinate 3,254,891, forward strand.
TTTCAAGGTCCCGCAACCGCAACGTGTTGATTTTCCCCTCCACCATCATGCGATACAGATAACTGGGCGTCCCGGTTCTGAACCAGTGCGGTTTGAACTGCCGAAGTCTGAACAACTGCAGGATGCTATGTGGGTTGTAAACCTTCTCTGCACCGAGCCAGTCGTAGCCATTGTACCAGCGCTGCATTTCACCTCGGTCCAATCCATCAAGTTCCGGCGCAAACACCGTGTCGATATCCGTTTCCGTATAGCCACAGACGGTGGCATACTCCGGGTCCAGACTGATATCCTGAAGAATGTTCATCCCCGAGAACAGACTCACCTTGGAATACATGCTGATGCCGGTGACAAAAAAGAATCTTACCTGATCGGCACAACCCTTGATCACGCCATACAGACCCCGCAGGTAGTCGCGGTTGGCTTTGGCCTGCGATGGATCTTCAAGCAGGTCCAGAATCGGTTTGTCGTATTCGTCGACCAGCACCACCACCGGTTGACCGGTGGTGAAATGAAGACTGAAAATCAGTTCCTGCAGACGAACCGCTCCGCTAGCGTTGTTCCTATTCGATGGAGCCATGCCGGCATATTTTTCAACCCAGGTCAGTTGACTGTTGATATGTGTTTCCAGTTTACCCGGCTGATCATAGAGATCGTCCAAGCTTAAACGTATTACAGGATATTTAGTATCCCAGTCCCATTGGTCGTGAATGTACAATCCCCGGAACAACTTCTCATTGCCCTCGAACAGCTCCTTCAGGGTAGACACCAGCAGAGATTTTCCGAACCGCCGCGGACGAGACAGAAAATAATATTCTCCATCATCAACCAGTTTTTGGATATGTGGTGTCTTGTCCACATAGTAGCATCCCCGGTTCCGAAGCTTGCGAAATGAAGCGGCAGCGATTGGCAGTTTTTGTTTGGCTTTTGACATGGGATCAACGACTGATTTATTGTTATTTTAGCATGACCGGGAGCAACCACTTGAGGATAACAGGTCGTTGTAGTTCATGTGGGTGGATAAAGGCAGCCAACATGAATTTGATATCATGTGTTAGATTGAACTACTCTCCAATCGTAAAGGGATATCATAGGAGAATGTGAAATCTGTATTGAACCGCGGCCACGAATCATAATTATCCTCCTGCTTTTGTGTATTCCGTGACCAAGCCATGAAACAGATTTTGAAATAAGACTGCCTTGTGTCAGAAATGTTCTAACACTGATACAATGTGATTTCTATAAGTCCATTCAATCACAACATATCAGAACAACCTGCCCTTGAAATTTGGAGGAGCAATGATGGAATACGAACAAATTACCATTACGCGACGCTCACCTCACTTGGGAGCATTTGTGCAGGACATTGATCTCAGCCAACCACTGTCCAGTGAAACGGTTACAGAAATCAGAAATGCTCTACTCGAATTCGGTGTTCTATTTTTTAGAAAACAGACCATCTCTGAGTCTGAGCATATACGACTAGCTGCATATTTTGGCGAACTCGACAAACCTCATCCGGTCTTTGAGTGCAAAGATGAAGACCCACGTCTGACCATCATTGAATCGAAAGGACGCGCCGGTGATACTGAACATCAATGGCACACGGATGTAACCTATCAGGAAGCACCTTCTTTGGGCTCTATTCTGATTGCTAGAAAAATTCCCGGTAGCGGCGGTGACACCCTGTTTGCTAGCATGTACGCCGCGTATGATGCTCTATCCACACCGATCAAGACAATGCTCGAATTGCTGACCGCCCAACACTCCATTGAACGAGGTTGGGGGGCGGCTCTGCGCATGCGACCGGATGGTGAGGAACGCGTGCAAAAACTAAAGGCGGCATTTCCACTGATGACTCATCCCGTTCTTCGAACCCATCCTGAAACCGGTAGGACTGCACTTTATGTGAATGAATACTACACTACGCGGATCAATGAACTTTCAGAGTTGGAAAGCGAAGGTCTATTGAAAATTCTCTTTCGACATTCTCAACTTCCTGATTTTCAAATTCGCCACACCTGGCAAACCGGCGATATTGCGTTCTGGGACAATCGCTGTACACAACACTATGCATCACACGACTACGGAGCAGAGCATCGAGTGATGAATCGAGTGACGATCGTCGGTGACCGTCCCTATTTCAAAAAAGTCGCTTAGATTGAACGAGCAGTTGTAAAAAAAAAGAGTGAGTGCTGAAAAGTCTCATTTCGATTGGAATTGAGACTTTTCACTTTTTTGAGATGATCATCATTTCTTCGCTCGCGTCAAGAATTAACTCGCCTGTTCCATACAGCAATACTGATCAAGTCTACAGGCACAGGAAGCAGTGATTGAAACATCTGCTCTCGCCATGGCTAAATTGAGTCGAGATTGAAATAATCGCGCTTTTTTCTTTTTTCCTATTCGTTCAAGACATTCCACCAACCCATGCAGACTCCAAGGATTTTCGATGTGTTGCGATGTACTGACCAGCGTGTCGGATAAACCCAGATCATCCCGGTAAACTTGATAAGCTTCTTTTATATGTCCCTGTTCAAGTAGTAGTGCACCTAACGCATGACGGGCCGGTTGCATCCATCCCCATGGTTCGTCATATTTCAGATTATCATCCAAATCAACCGCTTTGCGTAAACACGCAAAAGCATCGTCATATTCGCCTTGGCGGTACTTGAGTTCGCCTTGGAGCATCTGAGCGGCAATTTTCAACACGTCCTGACAGGTGTTATTGAACAAATATCGAGTTTCCGGAACTTGGTTGACTGCCAAGTGAAACTTATTTTGGACAGATTGCGCCGACTCAATTTCACCACGTACCGCGTGGGCAATACCTTTAGCGTACAGCCAAGTCGCGGTTGTCATGGCGTACAATTCTGAGTCTTCAGGCAGTGGATGATCAATGATCTCCTGCCAGCGTCCGAAGCGAATGAGCACATGTGCCTTGACTGCGATGTAACCTTCCATCCAGTCAGCCATCGCTGGATTCTCAATTCTCAGGAGCTCTTCTGGCGCAGTTTCAACTATTTTTTCTGCCGCATCCAACGCGGTCGCAAACTGTCCGAGAAACATCGCCGCATAAACTTTCAAATGTAGGTTATGAATACGCGACAACGCCTGATAATTGATGGCTCCTTCATGCTTGACGTAAATTTGGTCGGCGGCAATGGCTCGGTCATTGGCAAGAATTGCCTCATAGTAGTGTCCACAGCGCACATCAATATGAGAAGGCATGTGACATAAATGTCCGGAGTCCGGTACGAGTTTTCGCAGCTGGTCACTGGCCCTTAAGGCCTTTTCTGGAATTGGAGACATTTCCATGACATGAATGTACATGTGCAGAATACCCGGATGCGGGACTTTGCGAGCATTTGCAATTCGAGTCATAGCTTTTTCCAGTACTTCGATCGCTTCTTCGGTTGATGCGCCCGCGGATGGTTTACCGGATCGCAAATCCCAAAGTGCCCACGGCGTTCGTGTCATCAATGCCTCGGCAAAGAGTGCCGAGACATCATCATTTTCTGGGAAAGTTTCGTAGACCCGGCGCATCTCATCAGCATAGTCGCCATTCCACCGATCATAGTGTGTGAGATCAACCGGTTTGGGTGATTGATAGCGCGCCTGTAATGCTCCGATCACCTCCGCTTGCCAGTCAGAAGCCAAGGCAATTTTTTGTTTTGCTATGCGGGAATACTGATAAGTTTTTTGCAGCTTGTCAACGAGTTCATCTTCCTGCATTCGCGCCCAAGGTTTGTTGTAGTAGATTCCCGAGGTATATGCCATACCCCAATAGGCCATGGCATAGTTGGGATTGAGTTGGACGGCTTGACTGAAACATCTGAACGACATTTCGAGGTCAAATCCATAAAGCCAAATCATGCCGCGATTTAGCCAGGTTTCGGCTTCAGAACTCTCGCGGTTGATTGAGTCAAAGTATGGGCCGAGGCTGTAGGGATGATACATGCGGATGGATTTATTTAATTCGCGAAGAGCGCACAGCTCGTAATAGACATTTGGATATAGATGAATTGGTTATATCAAACTTCTCCTGAACACATTAAATGAATGATTTAATGAAAAGTCTAACTCCTGAAAGCTAATCAGAAGTAATCAGTTTTGAGAGACTTTCCGACAAATTCCAGATCGGATCATCGAAATCTTCAGTGAGCATTTCAATAACCTTCGGAATGCCTGCTACGGCTAACCCATTTGCCAATTTCATCATTTTTGGTGGATTAGCGACGACCTGCATATCATCATACCTAATGATTGCTATAAACATAAGAATGTGAACTCGCCAAGGATCACTCGAAAAGATCGATCCATCAATGATCTTGCGCGTCTTATGATTCGCAACAGTGATTGGTTCTAGATTAAATCTAGTCGCCATACAAACAGACAAAAACCAGAAATCCACCATCCGTGGAAATGGACTCTTATCTGTATCTGTACTTTTGGTCCGTTGACAGTAACGTTCAAAGGCGTCATGATGTTCAATAGGTATGCTGATTTCAGTTGTTTGAAATGGGTTGATAGCGTAGTTACGTAGCATTATCTTCTCCTAATTTAAAGTTTCCTTTTACTCCTCCCCATGGTGACGCTGACAAATTCGACAGTGGTTTCTATGGTTACATTCACAACGAATGATTTCGCGTTCATCAGTAGGTGGGGGATTCACAAGTATCTTCGGATAATGCGCTGAATTTGTTAGGGTGATTACCACACCAGCCGCCTGATCAATAATATTCTCACAGCCCGAGATTTCATCATGTGTCAGAAACAGAATCAATTGCGCACTTTCTCGCACAACTGTTTGGAGAATAGAACATCTCACATATCCACTTGTCATTCCGAGTGGCGTATCAATGGTGTTAGGTGCCGTAACTCCACTGACCTTTGTTAGCGCAAGAATGAATGCAAGTGTCAACGCCCGCCGTGATGCTCCATTCAGGTCGCGGTCTGGATCTAACTTCCTGTCTTCTGGTCCGTACACAACTATGTCAAATTCAGGACTTATTTCAGCACGCTGAATGATTGTCTGCTGTTTACTATACTGCTCGTAGTCAGCACCGATCATCTTCAGAAAAATATCATTCATTGATTCACTGACTTCCTGCAGTACCTTGCCTGTGATGTATTGTTGCGCACTTTCCATCACTTTTAGCACATCCTCAATGACTTCTATCTTCGCTAATATTTGTGCTCCCCTTCTCTGTTCACGCAATAGACGTTTACGTTTAATTTCCAACTCTCTGTAAATTTTATTGAGTTCATGAAGTTGCGTTTCATACTTCGCCTGCATCTGCAGAAGGCTACCGCGTTGTTTGTTATGATACTGAAGTATTTTCCTAAGCTCCTGTAGACTCGTATCCGGAAGTAAATCTATACGTGTTTCCAGTTGTTCTTTCTTACGCTCAGTGATTTCTGTCAGATTCTGAAGTCTGGTACGTTTTGTTTTGACTTCTTTGTACTCAGTAAACCAGTCAATGGTTTCACCGTACCCAAGAGCCATCGACATATGTCTCGTTTCAAAATACAAATCGGTCAGAATTTTCTTGACATGATCATCTTTCTCGCTATTTCGAATCAACTTCTGAATGTGCCCGCGCCTCTTTTCACCATCGGGGTGATGGCTTTCCAAGGTTTCTCCACAAATGCATTTCTTTACCTCAAGTCGCGCTTCCAATACCGGAATAGTCGCGCTAGAAATCTGGTCATGGTTATGGAGATTTTCGAGATTTTCCATTACATGATTCAGTTGATCTACAAGCAGGTCAGCCGCAATTGACGGGTTGCGAAAAAGACGTGAATGTTCCTTACCTGCTTCCAAGGTCTGTTCGTCTAGCTGTTTCAATTCACGTCGAATTTTCTTGTGTTGTTTACGGAGTTCATCTTCGTCACCTATTTCTAGAACTTCATCGATCTTTCGTTCAGTATCAAATATGTTCTGGTCGACATTTGATAATTGCTGACTAGCATTCTCAAGATCTTTTTCCAATTTTTCGCGTTTTTTATCCAATTCTTCAAGTTCTGTAACAGTTGCAATAAATTCACCACCGGTACCGAGCTGTTTTGCTTCTTTATTGACTTCTCGTTTCACTACTTTTACATGTTTCATTGCATCGTCAATTAAACTTAGACTGAGAAGTGAACGAGTAGCATCCCTTACCCGAATCCGTTTTGATTGCGGACTGTCTTCTGCCTCAATAAAACTCAGTGCTCGGTCACCATCTGTGAAAAAAATATTTTTTAACTCAATTGGCCACCTTTTGCTTATCAATGTTTCCGGTTCATCAATTACCTCTTGTTGCGAATTCTTCAGTTCGTAGAGTTTCACTGTAGAAGCTGATCGCGGTTCTTTGCTATTCGTATACTCGAATGCTGAACGTACAATACGGAAACGATGATGAATTTCTTGAGGTTCCTCGTCAGTACGGCGATATTTCATCACTTCGAAATCAACCGCTACCGTAATGCTTACATGCTCATTCTGGTCTTTATCCCAATCGATAGGGTGCAAACGAAAATTTTTTCCTTTTCCCGGCAGTGCATCATCTCCATAGAGTGCCCACTGCAGACCATGTAAAATAGTTGTTTTTCCGGATTCATTTGCGGCGCGGATAACGGTCAGTCTCTTATCCGGATCAGTAGAAAATACAAGCTCTAAATCGCGGAGTAGGCGAAAATTGTTAAATTCGGCGCGAAGCAGTTTCATTTCCATAAATCAGACCTCTCAGTTTCAACTCCTTCCTCACGTTTCTTTGCAAGGAATTGCGCACTATCCGTTAACTTCCCGTCGATTTTTTCCTGTATTTTCCTAGTTCTCGAGACACTATGATTATGCTCATGTTGCAGAATGTTAGCGATCGTGTTAAATATTTCATCTCGATAACCAATACATCGTTCGTCTACGACACTTGTTTTCTCCAAAATGATTGGAATAATAATCTTGTTTTGCAGTGGCATCTATAAATCCTCCAACTGTTGTCTGTAGTCAGAATCAACTGTTTTGTTACGGTCCCCAGTGGTTTAAATGACTCGCCTAGTTTCTCACCAATCATACGAATTCATGTGGGCAACCTCATTCTGTGCACACAGGTTCGAAAGTCAAATTTTCGTTTAACTTCCATCCAAATAAGCTCGTGAATAAAGGTGTCAGATGAACTGAAACAGCTAATATTGGCACTTGATGACCTTACTATAGAGAGCGAATACAGCTGCATCTCTATAGATTGAATACTGCGCACCACACATCACCTTGATCGATGAAACTGACTCTGTTACCATTTCTCCATTCATTCACCGACTCGATATCTCTCTCCCTTTAATCAGAGTTTCTTGACCCATTTCTAACCGATACGATTCAGAGAAAAAATACGTCAGCCATTGTTTGATGACTTGCCAAATTCGATCAACTTCATTGATGTTTCTTCTATGGCGATCGATATAACTCAATAGTAGCTTCCGAGCATTCGCATCTGTCAAACCAGTTGAAGCCAGTTTATCGATCTCCGCGAACAAAGGCATCTGGCGTAATACCGCTGAAATGTACGCCAGAAATAAGTCTTCCGTTAACGACTGTGGCAGTTGCAGAGCTGCAATGTCATCCTGAGCAGATTTAAGAGCACTGCTAACCATAGTATCGTTCCCATGACCGCAATAGACTTCCCAAAGCCGCTCGGGAACTGGACATCTTGGCAACCAAATCTCATCAGATTTGTCATCGCTGGTTTTAGTTTCAAATTTGGGAGTGTTGGCAGGCATTCCATTTTGAAGGATCTTATCTGCTTCCAAACGCACTTGTTGATGAAGCTGATCAGTAGCTACAATAGCTGAGTTCAATAGAGCGGCTTCCCATTCTTTCAACCCTAGAAAATTCATAGGCAACTCAACAAGTAGTTCCATATTTGCCGGCACTTGCCAACCAAGACCACGAGAAGTAAGATTAGAAGATCCTACGAGAACTTCTTGACCATTTGAATAATATTTTGCGTGAAGTAGAGGATGAACTAAAAGTCGACCACCTCTCAATTTAGTGACATCCTCAAATATTTCCAAATCACAGACGCCTGAAGCAATATCTTCCGGCAACCAACGCGTAATGCAAATGAACTCTGAAACAGTCTCTGGTACGTGATTGAGAAGTCGACGAATAGTCGACGATTTTATAAATGGAGCAGCGACAGTGACCCGACTCTGAGCTCTTCCAATCAGTTTAAGAACTTCGTCACCCGGACAGACGACAACCATTTCATTCATTTTCCCACTCGCTCAGGAAAAAACGTGCCATCTTTCCCCACTCCTGACGAATTTCAAATAATTGGTCCTGCTGTCCTACCTCCTCCATTTCGTAACGACCCCATGCCGCGAACAATATCTCCAAGGTGTCTGCAGCTTTATGAATTCGATCGATTAAGTCAGCATCGGAGCCATCATCTAACTTTCGGTCCAATGACTCCTTCAGTTTTTCATAGAACGGATGATTGGTATTGAATACGATTTCTGTCAACCCACCTTGTTTGTGTTCAATATTAAAAAACGCATAACCGTCCATCGCTTTAGTAACGAATACGACCTTGCGCTTGCGAATAAGTGTCGCGTCAGCGATGGCCTTGGCTACTTTTATGGGGTAACCCTTGTCATCTCGCAAATCATCCACTAATTTATCACGATGGTTTTTTGTAAAAACCTCTGTGTCGGAATCAATCAAGTGCCCTTTCTGAGCTCGCTCATTAAATTTACTCGTCACATAATCCTCAACTTTAGGGTTATCATGCCTCATCGGATTCGTCCTAATACTCGCTGTCTGCTGTTTGAGCCGCTTACGAACCTCCTGAAGTTGTTTACGGATATGATCGGCAATAGGCATCAATAACGCGCGAGGGTCGCCCTCACTTTGGATGCGATGGAGAAATTCAGACATTGATTCACCAGAGTCAGCTTCACTTTTCCAATCAAATTGAACCATGCGAGAAAAGTTTGTCGCTTTCTGTTTATTATTAGTAACACCGAATAATTCATCTAATGCAGAGGGAAACTCAACTTCTACACCCCACCAACGTTCGACCGGATCATAGCCGAGAGCCCACGATGGATCAAGTTCTAGTTCACGCCCTTCGCGAACGACTGACAATCCAATATTCTTAGCCGCATGCTTACCGTAGTTTTTGGAACCACGATCGCTCCTATCGTCAGGTATGGTATCTTCGTGTGCCCAACTCACACGAACATAAACTGAGTGGCACTCTCCGGCATAGTCAATAAAGAACTGTTCGTCTTCCTTACTCAATGACTGGAACATTGGTTTAGTGTTAAATGGTTGTGGAGTTGAAGACTGGCACATCAAGTAGAGAGGATCATTGACCAAAACCGGTTCGTTGATGTCAGGGTCAGCATCTCCTGCTTGGAAAGCTAGTAAGCGTATGGACAAAAGCCCGGAATCAATGAATTTTCTATACATGCGTCCAATTAAAGACTCTGTATTCTTTAGTGTTGCTTTCGCACCTCTCCAACTTAGACGATGGTCATCAAAATCACTCCATAGGACGAGGGTACCTGTAGTCTCAATAATCTCAGATCGAACGCGCCACTCTCGGGGTAATGGTGTATGCGAAGGCAGAGGTACTACGAACATCTTACGGTTTTCAATCTGATTAATGTCCAGATAGGTATACATAGCATTATCAGGACCGTTCTGCCATGTCCATACTTCGAGGCGGCGACACTGTGAAATTGAAGAGTTCGGAAGTCCCATTCCGAATCGTCCAATGCCTTTCCGGTCAGTCAAATGCGTTCCATTGCCGAACTGTAGTGCAAGACGTAGGATTTCAGGTGACATTCCTTCACCATTATCTAGAATCGCAATTGCCTGGATCCTGCGCCTTGTTCGCTCTTTAATCTGTTGTTTTTCTTCAATGCAGATCACCTCTACACTGTCGGCGCCGGCTTGAACAGAGTTGTCAATCAATTCCGCGAGTGCATAAGCAGTATTCTTGTACCCACTGTCGCGCATTGCTTTCACGGCTAAGTCTAGAGGTATTATTTCTCCGTCAAGTCTGCTCGTTTCCACAGGTTCAATTGACATCGTTCCAAACGTCCTCCCAGTTTTTAAAGGCATCTGCAATGCTTCCGAAACCCGGCAGATGCGGATCTACAACAGTTATGATTTCAGCTTGATTGTTGCCTCCCGCACGCGCCCCCCGCGTCGCCCTACCAACCATTTGACTGTAAAGTATGAGCGATCGCGTCGGCCGCGCAATAATGGCCGCGCTCGTCGCCGGGGCATCAAATCCGGTAGTAAGTACGCCATAGTTGAAAATTACCATAGGCGTTTGATTACTGCTCCTGAAACGCCTAATGATTCGTTCTCGCTCGGAAGCGGTACTTTTACCTGTTACTACAGAAGCTTCATGGCCACGAAGAGTTAATAAAGAACTGAGTATTCTTGCGTTCTCTACCGATGGTGCAAAAACCAGGATACGACGATGTCGAGTCAGAAGATCTTCAACTGCCGATAGTACCTTCAAATTGCGTTTTGTATCCATACCCAACCGGTCCAGAATTCCAGTTGGTATATCAATCGCACTGGATAGCGTTCTTACATCATCGTCGTTTAATTGAAGGCCTGCATCGGAATTGAGGGTATGAAATATAGGTCGAGCAAGGTATTTTTTGTCGATCAAAAAGGTGACCGGATCTGAGTAACCATCTACTTCAAGTGAAACCTTTTGTTCATCGAAATATTCTGACAGCTTGCGGTCTTCAGCAATATCTGACCAGCTTCGTCCGGGAGTCGCAGTCAACCCGAGTAGCGCGTTATGTGGCCGCTTGCTGTGCAGCGTTGTCAGAACTGAAGCATAAGTGGGTGCAATCGCTTGGTGTGCTTCGTCAATTATTGTCAATGACACTCGATCAGCCAATCGTAGCATTGTGGTTGGATGTCGGTTATCTAATATTGCCATCTTCCCCAGGCCAGAAACGATAACACCATCATGAATGTTAAGGACATTTGGTTTTCGAGGCCCCCAAAATCGAAGGATATCAATTTCCCTATTGCCCAAAAAACGCCAAGCTTCAATCAATTCTTCTGCGGCTTGATCAAGTAACTCAGAGCTATATGCAAGCCAGCACACAACCGTCGGTGCGTGCTGACGAAGGTGTGTTGCAACAATATGCATGGCAGTTCGAGTCTTTCCAGACCCGGTAGGCATGTGAAGGAGAATTTTTCGTGGTGGATTGGTAAGTGCTTTCATTACGCGCTCAGCAGCTAGGCGCTGGTGATCAAACAGAGAATAATCAGCTTGAACTCGTACTAAATCAGATGAATTTTCGGTAGGTGCACGGACATCTCGAACTACTCCGAAAAAGGATTCCAAAATTTCAATAACAGATTTTTCTGCCGCCTTCGTACAAAGATCTTTGTACAAAGTGGATTGTTGTTTGATACCCAAACGTTGTCCCAGCTCACGTGCCTTTGGCAGCGGCAGCATACGAATAATTTGTTTGCATATTTGCGTGTCACGTAATGCTTGAGATGGGTCAATTAGATTTTCGACAAATTTCGAAAGATGATTTCCAGATATAAGATCTGGATTTAGTCCCTGCATAGTGTCCAAAATCGATGGATCAATTAGTTTGCGTAGCTCTGCATCCTTAGCATTCCGAAACAATGTTTTGAGCGCGATACCCGGTGCAGTAGAAAGTGTATCAGTCAAACGTACTACCCTTTTAATACGTCAAACTGTCGGTTCAATGGTATTGAGTTGTGCTTAATTTCATTCATGATCCAACTAAGGTTTTCTTTCTCAACTATTTCATGCAAGTTTTAGAAGACTCCCCGGTCCATTTTCAAATATGTCGCCATTCGTTTGTTTACACTTGGTAATGTTCCTTACGGTTTAAAAGATGGGCTAATGCCGGTATTAATCGTGGCGTTTATTCTTGCCGAAGAAAAACAAGTGTCGTTTTACCGAGAAGGGATTTTTCAAGTTGAATTGAAAGACATAGATGTAGAGTTCTTAGCAAAGAACCCGGAACACACGAGTATTCGATGGATCGGACATACCGAGATGTCAGATGCATGGCTCTCAAAGTTGGCGACAATATCGGAAGAATTTTCAAATAGTTCTACAGAACATGCTCTCACGCCCATCAATATTGCTCGAGGATTGGTGTCCATTTATGAGCGTCTGCCGCAATGGACAGTGAGAACGAATTCGCTATCAAGTGAAGTGATAAAACTCCGGAGTCTGTTCAAGCACGCATTTGATCCAAACCAGCTCCTGTTTAACGACCTGATGAATACGGAAGCATTCAAGAGTATTCAAGGAATAGAATTCGCTGTTCGAAATTTGCAACAGAACATCAACGAACTTGTCAATGCCTATCCCAGGATGCTTGACCGTATTCGACGCAATCTATTGAAACGTCTATATGTGACTGACACGACTGAAAGATGCCTTGAGCAACTGAGGGATAGAGCAAAGAACATATTACAACTATCTGGTGAATTTCGGTTGGAAGCATTTATTACCCGGCTTACAAATTATCAAAACACCGATGAGGATATTGAAGGTTTGGCAAGTCTTGCTGTAAACAAACTGCCGAAGTCTTGGGCGGATGGAGATTACGACAAGGCAAATTTGAGCATCGTTGAGCTCACTAGAAACTTTGTTAAACTGGAAACTTTTGCTGATGTGAAAGGACGAAAGAATAAGCGCCAAGCAATGGCTATCGTGTTCGGAGTTAACGATGAAAAATCGCCAATTATTTACGATTTTGACATTTCGGAGTCTGAGCACGAGCAGGTGAATGACTTGGTAGATCAATTAACCGAAGTATTAAACGAAGACGGAATGAGTGATAATGTTGCCCTCGCGGCACTAGCTGTGGTGAGTGAGCGATATGCCAAAGGTTGATTATTCCAGATATTTTTGAGTTGACATCGTGGTAAATCAAGATTCCAAACATGTTCTAGGTCTATCGGGAGGTCGTGATAGTGCGGCACTCGCAGTTTACATGAAGCAGTATCATCAAGATCTTGATATTGAATATTTCTTCACCGATACTGGCAAAGAACTACCCGAAGTGTATGAATTTTTGGTGCGTCTTGAAGGATTTCTAGGAAAACCAGTTCTGCGACTAAATCCGGACAGGGACTTTGATTTTTGGCTCAAACAATACCACAACTATCTTCCGTCAGCACAATCTCGTTGGTGTACACGTAATTTGAAAATTCGCCCATTGGAACAATGGATTCAACCGTTTTTGGATGCAGGGCAAGTGGTAAATAGTTACGTAGCAATTCGTGCAGACGAACCTTACCGCAAAGGCTACGCGTCAACCAAAGATCGATTGTTTATTCACTTTCCTTTTCGAGAAGTTGGTATCAATAAGGCGGATGTAATTGATATTTTGGATTCTTCTGGGCTCGGATTACCGGATTACTACACATGGCGCTCAAGAAGTGGTTGTACATTTTGTTTTTTTCAGCAGAAAATTGAGTGGGTGCGCTTACGCGAACAACACCCTGACGCTTTTGAAGAAGCGAAGGAATACGAGAAAACTGCAGTCGAATGTGGATCTCCATTTACCTGGAGTCAAGGTGAATCACTCGAAGAGTTGTCTAAACCAGAGCGAATCAATCAGATTAAAGAAGATTATGCTAAACGACTTAAAGCATCCAAATCTAGAATGAAACAGAATCCACTAAGGCAACACTCTGAACTCATTGATATAGATGATCTCTACGGCCAGTCAAAGGTTTGCCTAGCCTGTCACAAATAGTGAACTGCCGAACTTCATCATAGGAGAAAAAAGGAGCACGGTTGGCAACAGAGGCCGCCACACTACAAAATTCTCACTCAATATTCAAACTTTCGGAAGTAATTGTGAGAAATTCAGCGGCCGTATCAAGTCCTGATTTTCTATCACTTAGTGCACTCCAGCGACATTCTCTGTAGTATGATAGAATATTGGATAAGGAACATTACCCCACACATTATAAATCTCTGACACCTTAACCATATTATTAGGTGCTTTTTTCAGCAGATTTTTTGTTTCATCCCAAATTGGCTTTAATCTGAATTGCTTGTAATTATTTTTCTCTGTTAGATAGGGAAATTTGTACTTACCTTCTCTCTCCCTGTAAATGCCGGTCTGTTCCAGTAGCGACAAATAAAAAGCATATTCAGGTGGATAACCTTCAATTCCCAAACGTTTTTCACCTCGATTCACAACCATCCTTCGAAGTAGAACGTTCCGTGCGGCGATTGCATTACCGGATGGTTTTGTGCGGTTCAAGAGTTCTATATGGATTCGTGGAGACTGGTTAAATTTACAATCAGCTAGGCTTGACGCCAAATTACTGAGTGCTGAAAGATTGAACTGCTTGGGTTGCTTATTTTTCTGAAACCACTGTGCATAACCGACAGATTTATTCAATTCGATTGTCAACTGAGATTGCAACGTTGCAAGTCGAGCTGTAACTTCCTGTCTGGCGACAGAATCACTCGCCAATTCAGATCGCTCATTGCGTATTTTTTCCAGCGCGATGAGTTCCTGATACAAGTCGGTTACCGTCCATGAGTGCTCAGATAAACCAATAACAACCCGATTTTCCGGAAGAGAATCAACAATTTTCTCGCAAAATCTGCTACTTTCATCTGGCAACTCATTCTTTGTAGGAATGGCAACAATAAACAAACCAGCAACGTTGGCAGACGATGTGTTGGTGGTTATGTAATCTTCAATATGACTCAGCGGTGTGAATATCAACTTACACCACCTCATTGCACCGGTCTCGTAATAGTGTCGTTTCGCAAGAATTGGCTGTACGCCCGCAATAGTATTCAATTGCGGGAAATCAGTTTCAGATATATCTCTTTGCACTTCGGCGATGGCACGATCAATATCGAAATCACTGCCCGCATAGACCGAATAACTGTTATTGAATTTTCTATGTACAACGAGTGATTGGGAACTGATTTTATCTAGAGCTTTACGAATACTCGACTGTCTGTGTTCCTGTAGGCATGAACACAACACTTTAAAACTCCCTGACAATCCCGATCGGCTCCTGAAAAAATCCAATAAGGCGATGGTTTTAACCAACTTAATTTCAATTTCGCTACCACCCAACCCTTCACACCGATCAACCGATTCTACCGCCAAAGCCCATCGGTGCCCCTCGGATGAAACTGCGATCGAAGATTCAAAATTTGTTCTCAGATAATCCCATAACTGAAATGGCCTGTATTTTTCCTCACCGGAAGCGAGACCCAAATGTTCCTGCAATCCGAAGCGTTCGCCAGAACTTAAAAAACTGAAAATACTTCGTTGGTTCTGACCAAATCGACTCTGCGACAGTGGCCCCAACAAACAGGCAACCGTGGGATGAAGTGGCCAGCAGCGTTCTAGATTCTCTGCCAACTCGACTGCATTTTGCGGCCGGCTCTTACTGACCTCATTCGCAATGACTTGACTGATTCTACTGGGTTTTTTGAATTGATGATCGCGATTGATTGCTAGACTCAACAGGTAAATCTGTTCGTCCAATGTCGCACGGATAGTGATATCCACAAATCGCCCCTGCACTTTCATCCATTCATCGCGCGCCATCCGACTCAATTGGTTTGCATAGTCACCAAAAGCCTGATGCAAAATGCCAACGAAAATAAATTTGCCTTCACTGCGGCAGGCAAGCTCCGCCAATTGCTGAAAAATGTAAGGATCTGTCCCACCACTCGTCTTGGATTCAAGGAATTTACCCATTTCGTCGATGAAGAGGACTGTTCCTTTACTTTTTTCTTTGGCACTTTGCTGGACCATTTTTTCGACTGTGGACATTAAACGCGACTCAGTCCAAGTCTGATTCGATTTCAATTGAACAATGGACTGCGATTCAAGCGCTTCGCCAATCACAGCAATTGGGTTCCCTCGTCTTCCAACAACAGGAATGATTTGCCAACTGACTCTGCCAAACTGTTTCTTGAATTTTGTTGCGAGCTGCTTATCTAACGAAGCAAATGCGCGTTTTCGTAACTTGACGTCTCGACTGAGCAAGGCACAGAAAAACACCACCAAACTAGACTTGCCACTGCCGTAAGGCCCAGTCCAAGTAAAGGCACACTGCTTACCATGAGCCATGTTTTCCACCATCACAGAAATAGCTTCTGCTGAAGAGGGTGGGCAGTAAAACCCATCAATCGCACGAGAGTCGTAGACATCACTATCAATCCTAATCGCACGTTGAAATCGATTCGTGAGTTGCAAATTATCAGTAGCAACCATCAATAAAAACTCACTCAATAACTGAAATCCGCTTGGATCAAATCTAACACGTCTGATTTAGAAAAAGACTTGTCCCGAAGCAACTGCCTCATTCCAGCAGATTCCGACCAGCGAACCTTTCCTCCTGAAACTTTTTCAATCCCGCTCAATCGCTCTGCCAGAAATTCTTCGTCTAACAAGAATACGCGTCCAGGCGAACCGGCATCATAGAGTAAAGACTCAAAAGAAAGGGTATTACTGTCTCGTGAATTCAACCAGAATTCGACCACGGCGGCGGCCAGCATGTGATCTGAAAGGGTGTGTTTGGGACCGCGTATAAATTGAAAACCATCCCTTCGGCTGGTCGCCCGAACCAGTCCGAGTTCCGAAAATGGCGATTCAACCATCTCTTCAAACATTGAATCATCCACATTGCTGCGCGCCACATAACTGCGAATGAAACAATCAACGTCGCGTTTGATCGTGTTTCTAGACACCCGGTTCCATTCTTGTTCGGTTGCCAGTCGGTATAAACCGTCAACCAGAGTTTCACGATCGAATGTCGTGCGGGCAAACACGTTGAAGCACCAATACCAAGTGGTCTTGTGCAGTTGACTTGCCAGCTTCCAATGCAGGAACCATAGCGTCGTCGGATGTTCCATATAGCGGTCAAGTCCATGTTTCTCATCAAAATACAGACGACCAATCTGAGTCACCACAAATCGGTTGGTTTTTACGTCTTCCGCAACGACACCAGTTGCTTTACCCCAATGACGCATCGACGACACCATGTTCTTACCGACACCGAAGCGAGTGATTGCTTTTTCATCCCGGAAAATACTTTTGTTATTCTCTAGTCTTTCAGCGTCAACCACTGCATCGAAAACTTTGATCAGCCAACCATAGCGTAGAGGAAAGGTTTCGTGCCCAGTAAACTGTGGTTGATAATCCGGTTTCAGCAGTTGCACTTCAGTGATGATGGTTTTGATAAAACAGGCGGTTTTCTGTTCAGGCATTGTATATTAACTCATAAGTATACAGGTAGCCTGCGCCAACCTGGAAACCAAATTTAGAAATCGCCAATTTGAAGCATTACGAACAATTTCCAACCCTATCCGAATATGCGCGTAGACAACGTCATCTATCTTGACCATCAGGCTACAACTCCGGTTGACCGACGTGTGTTCAAGGTGATGGAGCCTTATTTCTGTGAACAGTTTGGCAATCCACACTCCACTGAGCATGACATGGGTTGGAATGCCTATCTCGCCGTCGAGAAAGCACAAAATCATATCGCTGAATTGGTTGGATGTGATGCGAATGAGGTGATCTTTACTTCCGGGGCAACCGAATCCAACAATTTGGCATTATTGGGATTGGCTCATAAATCAATGGATGGTGACAGAAAACGCATTCTTCTAAGTACGATAGAACATAAATCAATACTAGAACTTGACGCTGTTCTTCGCCATCAATACGGATTTGCTGTGGATTTGATACCGGTTGATGGCAACGGTTTTGTTGATATGGAATTTTTAGAACATCGAATGGACAACGATGTACTACTGGTTTCAGTCATGGCTGTCAACAATGAAATCGGTACCATACAGGACATGCAAAAGATTGCTGAGTTTACCCACCAACACGGTGCGATTCTACATAGCGACTTTGCTCAGGCACCGTGCGCCATTTCTTTACCAGCTGTTTCAGAATCAATTGATTTAATCAGCCTATCTGCTCATAAGATGTATGGTCCTAAAGGTATTGGTGCACTGATTGCGAATCGAAGCATCATCAATGAACTGGAACCAATGATCCACGGCGGGGAACAGCAGGATGGAATTCGCTCGGGCACTTTGCCAGTGCCACTTTGTGTCGGCCTGGGCGAGGCTGCGCGGATTTTGTCAGAACCGGAGGCTTTCAATGAACGTGAGCAAATTAAAAGTTTGAGAAAAAAACTCCTTCACGGCTTGCTTGGATTAGATTTTTCGATCGAATTGAATGGCCCGAAGCTGGACCAACGACATCCAGGAAATTTGAATCTATCCTTTTTTGACTTTAGCGCGATTGACTTACTCAGCCAACTGCGCCCAAAATTAGCTGCATCGACCGGCTCCGCATGCACTTCCGGCTGGACTGAAACTTCACACGTACTACGTGCGATTAAGTTACCTGATAGTGCGGCAGATGTATCCATTCGACTCAGCGTTGGTAGATTCACTACCGTACAAGATGTCGATGATGCCATAGAGATAATCGACCAAGCGCTTCAGACGCTGGTTCACAGCGGATTGGGTGGCATGAACACAGCATTGGGTTAGACTCAAACGTGCCAATCAAATAGCGCTTGCCACCTCCCATTAATTTACAAATCACCAGGAGTCTCAGTGATGTTGACACAACCAAACCATATGGAAATTTCCAACCAAGAACAGTTCTCAGTTCAACCGGAGACTTTGACCACTTATAAAAAACATGGTGCCATCTTACTGAAGTCCGTATTCGGAGAACAGTGGATTCGGGACCTTCGTGAATCTGCTGATCGTTCATTGCGTCAGATTGACAGTTATTTTCATCGCCAGCGGGTATGGGAAAACGATGATATCTGTCGTAAATACTGTCTCAATTCTGCGGCACCGGCCATTGCCGCTCAATTTATGGAATCACCTAAAGTCAATCTGCTCTACGATCAGGTGTTCGCGAAAACAGCAGGTGACCCGGCGACACCTTGGCACAACGATCTGCCTTATTGGCCGGTGCGCAATGGCCGGGCGATTACTGTCTGGCTGGCACTTGACCCCATTAAATTGGCATCCGGACCGCTTGAGTTTATTGCCGGGTCGCATTTGTGGGAAAAATGGTACCAACCCTTCACCGTGGACAAAGACGGCAGTCAGGCTGAATTTTACCAAGGGACCGATCTTACCTTTGATCCATTGCCTGATTTCGAAGCGGACCGTAGTAATTACAAGGTGCTTTGCTGGGAAATGCAACCCGGCGATGTCCTGCTGTTTGATGGGATGACCGTACATGGTGCCAAAGCCAATATGTCCCCTACCGTACGGAGAGGCTATGCCGTTCGTTACACCGACGATGATATGACCTATCAATCCAATGCAGAAGTCAACCGGATCATTGTCAATCCACATCTGAAAGATGGACAGGCACTGGACAGTGAACAGTATCCTGCTGTTCTGTTCAGATCTTAATCTCATTCTCAGTCGTTGTTTACTCATCAATTGAAGAACGGAGAATCACCAAGTATGCTCCTGACGCAGTTGATACTGAATGCATCCACCTCATCAACCAAGCTCTGCTTTCCCCCATAGTTCACTCCCTTCAGTTCGTACTGCCTGTTTGTCAAATCACGACCACTTCTGCAATTTATTCCTGATGAGGAGAATCAACGAGCAACTTGAAAATCTGATGGCTCAGGCAAGCCACGATAGAACAATCAGACTTTGTTTCACGTATTCGCAGAATACACTTGATCGGTAACCCAAACATGATGAAACGCCCTATCACTTGCGGAGAAGCGTTAATGCAACTGTTGGCGCGCTACGGTGTATCGATCGTATTCGGAATTCCCGGTGAGCATACTTTGGAGCTATACCGTGGACTCGACTACAACAATATTCGTACAATAACCCCGCGCAATGAACAGGGCGCCAGTTTTATGGCCGATGGCTTTGCCCGAGTTACCGGTCAACCGGGAGTCTGTTGCCTGATTTCAGGACCCGGCGTAACCAATGCTGCAACTGGTATCGGCCAAGCCTATGCGGATTCAATTCCCATGCTAGTAATTTCCAGTGCCAATGACCGCCCATCATTGGGCAAAGGCTGGGGTCGGCTACATGAGACAACTGATTTATGCGCCATTACCCGCCCACTCACTGCGTTCAGTGCGATGGTGCATCACCCTTCTGAACTACCGGAACTGATTGCCAAAGCATTCACCATATTTCATTCAGGGCGACCGCGACCCGTACACATTGCCATTCCGATTGATGTACTGGAAATGCCGGTCGAAGACACATGGCAAACGTGTGCACCAGTAGATAAGCCTCTGCCAACCTCCTCTGCAATCAAATCTGCAGTTGAACTGCTCAGTGCAGCACTCCGCCCAATTATCGTGGTGGGTGGTGGTGCGCAGCATGCTTCCAAGGAGGTTACATCACTCGCAGAACTGATCAACGCCGGAGTCATATCTTCAAATGCCGGCAAAGGTATCGTGAGCGACACCAATTCCCTGAGTTTAACCGGCGGAATATTGAGTTCAGCAGTACAAGAATATCTTGGTACTGCCGATGTAGTTCTAGCCATTGGCACCGAATTGGCTGAAGCCGACAGTTTTGTTTATGATCTGCCAATCAATGGAAAAGTGATTCGAATTGATATTGACTCGTCTCGATTTAACGACGCATTTCCGGCGACCGTAGCAGTCCACGGTGACTGTCAAGTAGCCTGCACCATGATGGTAGATGAGTGGCGGAAGCGAGGTTTTTCCAGTTGCCAACGGAATGTTAGATCAGAACTGGCAGCGGTGCGCGCGAAGCAGGAAATTCAATTCACCGAAGTCGAGCGACAGCACATTACCCTGCTTACCGCCATGCGCTCCACACTACCTGACGAAACCATCATCATGGGAGATATTGCACAAGTAGTGTACACAGGAACAATTGCAATGAAAACCACGCGACCACGTACTTGGTTTTACCCGGCCGGCTACGGAACACTGGGCTGCGCACTTCCCGGAGCAATCGGCGTAAAACTAGCTAAACCTGATACACCGGTGGTCGCACTGGTAGGCGATGGCGGATTGATGTTCACAGTCAACGAACTCGCCACCGCAGTCGAAGAATCGCTAAGCATACCGATCATCATCTGGCACAATCACAGTTATGCCATGATTCGGGATGGTATGGTAAAACGAGGTATCCCTGAGGTCGGTGTTCGTCCCATTGCCCCGGACTTTATCAAACTCGCTGAGGCTTTTGGTTGTCCCGGAACAATGGTACGAAGCCAAAACGAGTTTAGTCAGATCCTAAAACGTGCTCTTGGACATTCGGGACCCTCTATCATTGTTGTGCTGGAACACGACGACTGGCTGAAAGACCAATAATTCTCCTCTGAAAATCTGGTGTTGAGATGAATGCCTAGAGAAACTGGGAATGCTGTCATCGCGCAAAACGAGCGCTGATTACGGTTCTGAAACGATAAATTTTGAACCTAATCAGATGTGGCAGTAGGATGTACTCGTCTACCCTACTATCGGAATTCGATAACCTGCCATTCATGCGCACCATTTGGCGCGACAAGTTGTGAGTCCACATGCTTATTCATAAGTTTATCCAACAGCTGATTTCAGTTGGTTTGCATATGCTCAAACACTCCTAAATGGCGATGCCATTCACCTCGTATGATGTTAACTAACCACCCGACAACCTTGAACTGTACGAACAATTATAACGACTCTAAGGTTCTAAGGTAATGGTAACACATCAAACGATAATAGACATACTTAGCATTTGGCATGGGGGGGATCAACTCCTGATGCAACTGTCGCATGTTGATCAAAATTCAATGGTATATTATTTGAGATTTTTACCATTTTCTCCTTGCTCACCCCTAGAAATTCTCCACACACCGAGTAACAATAGCATCTATAAAGGCACCTGGCGTGTCGATACCCATTCATAGATATTAGAATTTAAAAAATGCACAATCAAGTAAAAATCAGACGTATCAATAAAAGTCGGATTACGGAAATTGATTTTAATCATCTGCAATTTGGGGCTGAATTCAGTGATCACATGTTCGCCATGGAATATGTTGATAGGCAATGGCAGAATCATCGAATCGAACCCTTCGGACTGATCAAAGTTCATCCGGTGTCAGCGGCACTTCACTATGGCCAGACCATCTTTGAAGGAATGAAAGCTTACCGTGGGATTGACGGAAAAATTCGGCTCTTTCGCCCTGAAATGAACCATCATCGGATCACCGATTCCTGTAACCGTATGTGTATACCAACCATTGATCAAGCAACGTTCATCAATGCAATCGAGGAGCTGGTGCGCATCGATCATCAATGGGTGCCACCTTACGAAGGACAGGCACTCTATGTTCGCCCCGTATTGTTTGCCGACGAAGGCACCTTAGATGTAAGACCGGCCAACCGATATAAATTTCTCATCATCACATCGCCGGTACGCGGCTACTTTGGTGCGAACTCACCTGCCATTGCACTCAAAGCTGAGGAGAAATTCACCAGAGCGATTCAAGGTGGCACCGGGTCCGCCAAGGTTGGCGGCAACTATGCGGCGACATTTCTCGCCTCCAGTAAGGGTCAACAGGAGGGGTATGCTCAAATTCTGTGGTTAGATGGTATTGAGCACCGCTATGTCGAAGAAGTTGGCCAAATGAACATCTGTTTTCTCATCAATGACCGGCTAGTAACGCCACCACTGAAGGGGACCATCTTGCCCGGCGTTACTCGCGATAGCGTTTTACAGCTGGCTCGAGATATGGATATCGAGTGTGAAGAACGAATGATCACCATCAATGAAATCATTGATGGAATCAGTGATGGGGTACTACAAGAGATATTCGGTTGCGGTACAGCTGCGGTCATTACCGCGGTCGGTAGCATCGGCTATCAAGGACAAAAATATCAAATCGGCAATGGGAAAATTGGCACCCTCAGCAGAAAACTCTATCAACAGATTATCGGCATTCAACGCGGCGAAGTCGAGGACGTACATGGCTGGACTCGAGAGGTGGGCATTTCCTGATCAAGATTATTCACAGACAGTTCCGTCGCCGTCCCCATCTCTCATATATGGATAAGCTGGATGACCTTTGCGTACCGGCGCAATTCCATGCCGTCTAGCTTCCTTACAGGTGATGCGACCATTACCATTGTCGTCCCATTTTGCCAATGCGTCTGATGAGGACTTGGATTGAGAGGTTGAGATCACCGTTTCCCTGATGGTTTCCTTGCATTGATAAACGACCATCTGTGTTGAACTGCACGCCGCCAAGATGCGCTGAAGAGCACTTGCTTCGCGCCGGTCAACACTAAGACCATACTTTCGTTTAACGGCAATTACTCTGGCTGCAAACCAACATTGATTCACTTGCGGTACCCATTCCCCGGCATCGTGATCAATTTTCTGGTGGCGATTGACCCGAGGACTGGCCAACGTCAAATTAAGTAAATCAGCGGCAAACTGACTTTTCACCTGTCGACTGGCCGCACAGAGGCCGCTGTCGTGCGCTTCGGAGCGTGCAACAATATGTTCAATATCCGTTTCATAACGACTGGCAAAACAGCGTCCGGTATATGGACTATAGATTTTTCCAATCGAGTGGATTATTTGCGGCTCTACCGACTGTGGGTAAGAATAATCTTTTGAACGATAAGGTGAACATCGATTTTCCGGTTTAACAGTGAGTCCCTGCCAAGTTTCCGCCGTAACGTCATTCACATTCAACAGTACAAAAAAGCTGAATATCGAAATGGCAAGTACGTAACGAGTTGTTGACGTTGAAAAAATTGGCACTGGCTTGGAAGAACGTGTAATACACATAGATTGGTCAATCTCGCATTGAGTTCAAACGGCTAAAATACGGTTGTCGCAAAACTACAGCGCTATTGGAGATTTTCTAACGCTCTCGACCGGCTTTGAGTTCTCCCCAACGGGTTACAGTCAAGGCACCGATTGTCGAAAGAGGTTTCGGTGGCAACTTTTTCGGTTGCTCGTATTGTAACACACGGTTGAGTGAAGCCGAGTGTTTTCCGCATACCATTTCGGCGATCAATTTTCCATGTAAAGTGCCTTGAACGACACCAAGGCCATTCTGACAACAGGCAGAAAAAAGTCCCGGTTCCAGTTCACCAAAAGCCGGCACCGCGTTTCTACTCAAACAAAGTAAGCCGCCCCAACTGTATTCCATATCAACAGCGACAAGATTCGGAAATCGACGCTTGAACGATCGAATATGAGACCGCTTTACGCTTTCCAATCGTGACTCGGAAATCGTTCGTTTTGGTGCCCAGGTGATGCCATTACGCATTAATATGCGATCACCCACGATGCCCGTCACTCGCCTCACTGTTGAACCCAAGGAGTCCGCTGGGGTAAAGCCCCAACTGGATTCACCGCCGAGCAGTTTGACTTCTTCCGGTGTCAACCGTCTGGTCATTGAACCATACAAATAAATGTGAATCAACCGACGATGAAAGAAACCAAAACTCTCAATGTGCCCATTCACAGTCAATATTACCACGTTGGCGTTGACGATACCTTCAGGAGTACTCAATTGCCAAGTGTTGCCAATTTTCTCAAAGGCCATAATCGGCGTGTTTTCAAATATTTCAACACCACCGTCTCGCACGCCTTTGGCAAAGCCTTGCACATAGAGTCCGGGGTTGATCATACTACTACCGGCGGTCGCCAACCCACCTCGATAGTAATGCGACCCACAAATTTCAAACATTTGTTGCTCATCAAGCATTTCGTAAGGCTCCTTTAATTCAGTCAGATGCGCAGCATATTCTGAGTTGTGTTTGAGACCGGCTTCGGTTGCCGCGGCATTGACTTTACCACTCAAATGAAAAGCTTCGGCAGACAGCTGATATTCGGCAACCGCTTGTTGAGCAAACGCAATAGCTTCGCGATTCAAAGAAACCTGCCGACGATCATCTTCCAACTTTGCCACATAGTCTTTCGAACCCAAATTGTGCGGGAGATCAATCATGAACCCGGAATTTCGGCCGGCGGACCCTTCACCAATCGAACGTGCTTCAAACAATGCAATGCTGCACTGAGGTTCCAGCTGTTGTAAGCGGCGAGCTGCAGTCAGTCCGGCAAATCCTGCACCCACCACAGCAAAATCGACGCCAATTCTTTTATCAAGTTGCGGATAACACTCTGGCCGACCCACAATGTTGGTCCACACAGCCGGACCGGGATCGTATGGCAATCGACTGACTTGCATGTGCGACTTGATTCGGTGAGTTTCAACAACCGAAGATTAGACGCTTACACCAAAGCACATTTTGCCAGCCAACAACGTCTAGTGCGTCCAGTTGAGCTCACTGACTGCCGGTATCTCCGTTTCCCGTCGCGCGATATATGCCTGTAGGGCTTCATCAACGGCCTCGTCCATCACCGGCAGTTCATAAGCATTGAGCATCGCTCGGGCTTTCTGCACGGCACGTTCCGTTATCTCTGTTGCGCCTTCCGCGACCCACTGTTCGTAAGTATTGTTGTCAAACAACTTCGGCATAAAAAAGGCGCGCTGAAAGTTCGACAAAGTATGTGGATGACCCAAATAGTGTCCCCCGGGGCCGACATCCGTAACTGCGGCCATGGCTTCGTCAAAATCATCCCAGACAATTCCTTCCGCCATCCGATATCCCATCGCACACTGTTCGGCGTCGACGACGAATTTGGCAACCGAACAGTGCATACCGGCTTCATTCCAACCAGCTGAATGCCAAAGATAGTGGCCGCCGGAAAGTAATACCGCCATCAGGGTGGAGGCGCTTTCGTAGCCGGCCTGCGCATCTAGTGTTTTGGCGCCGCCCAGCGTGTTGGAGGTTCGCCAGGGGAGGTTATAGTACCTGGCCATTTGACCAATCATGAAATTCATCAAACTGATTTCCGGCGTGCCGGCCATGGGGGCACCGGAAGCCATCGAAACTGTTGAAAGATAATGTCCATAGATGGCCGGACTACCCTTACGAACCACCTGTGTATAAGCCAGCGCCGACAGCGCCTCGGCATTGAGTTGCGCCACTGCCGATGCCGTAGAAGCCGGCGTATTGGCACCACCCAAAACGAAAGGTGAACACAATATGGGTTGATTGCGCCGACTGAATTCGCGTAACGCCCCCAACATCGTTGCATCCCACAACAGCGGAGAATTTCCGTTACAGTTGCCAGTCACCACCGCATGACTTTCCATAAACTCCTCACCGAATAGAATGGCGCACATGTTTAGTACATCGGCAGCATTTCGGGGAGAGGTTGTCATTCCCATAAATGTCTTGTCCGAATGTTTCATAGCTGAATAAGTGATTCGAAGATGACGATGGGAAACGGGGTGATCCATCGGTTCAACAATGTGATGTGAAGTGGAGTGAATGGCTGGACAAAGATGCGCCAATTTGTGCAACATCGCCAGATCATCAAGAGTGGGATGCCGGCGAGTATCGTCCAAATCGCGAATATACGGGGCACCCGCCATCGGTATGAATATTGAAGAGCGTCCGCCGATTTTGACTGTTTTTTCTGGGTCCCGCGCGTGAAGAGTCAACTGTGCGGGAATGGTGGAGAGCAACTCGTTGATCAATCCACGGTCCAGATGCACTTGATATTCGTTGCGAACTTCGGCACCGACCGCTCGCCAATCCTTGATGGCCTGCGGGTCTCGAAAAACCACCCCAACGTTTTCTAGGATATCCATTGACGCCGCATGTATCCGTTCGACTTCCTCGCCGGTCATTGGTTCCGTCAGTGGTAGACGACCAACTAGAGCTGGAAGCATGGGTTCAACTAGATTGCTTCTAACATTTCTTCTTTTTTCACGTCCTCCGCGGCGCTGATTGAGTTCTTCGGCGCTGACAATTTCACTCATGATATTGACTTGATAAACTTGTTAACGATCCAGTTGTGAGTCGCTACTTTCTGCGCGCGATGTCGTGCAAGTCGAACTCATCGTATGTCGCACACAAAAGCGTCGGATTATTTGCAACTACTGTATTGATGCATCACGAGGTGACCTGATTGAGATTGGGCGACCGGCACGCAACAAAACTACTAAATTTGAGTTGCACCATGTTTTGCGAACGGAGTTCAATCAACCGTTCGCGACAACGTTCGCAAGAAAAGCATTAACAAATGCTTTTCTTGCGTCCATTGTAAGCAGTCGTGACTTTACATTGCAGCAGCTTTTTGACCGGCCGCAACCCAACTGTTAAAAGCATCTTGATTGGCAGTAATCCATTCGTCGACGTGTCTTGCGATGTCTTCAATGGAATCCTCACCATCTCGCATTTTATTGTTTTGTGCGGAGACGTCATTGATATCAAGTTTGGCTATTTCGAATACCGCCCGCGCAGCAGGATTCGCATCCAGAAACTCGTTGTTGGCAACGACGCGTAAAGAGTTCACTTCAAACCCTAAGTTTTTACCCATGAACATCGTATCAGCTTCCCGGCCATCGGGCAAAGACGAGTAAGGCACTGAAATCCACTCCACATTGTTACCGGGAACTAGGACACCAGACACCCAGAAAGGCGTCCATGTATAATAAATAATTGGCTCGCCATTCTGTTCTCGGGCCACGGTTTCCGCAATGATTGCATTGTACGCGCCTTGATTGTGCGTTACCGTGTCACGCAAATCAAACTCAGTTAGGTGATGTTCAATCACCCGCTCACAACCCCATCCAGGCACACAACCGGCGAGGTCGGCCGTACCATTGCCATCGGCATCAAATCGCTTAGCGATTTCGGGATCTTTCAAATCGCCGAGATTCTGTACCCCGGCCGCGTAAGAGGCTGAATCCACCAGATACCCCTGCAAAGCACCTTCGATGTAATTGCCAACCTTCGTCATTTTGGCTTCACCGCCCGATTCATCAAAAAACGCCTTATGGAGCGGGTCCCAATGTACCGCGGTAAAATCGCCATCGCCAGTGCCCAATGCTAAATGAATGGTCTGATATTCCACTTCTTCCGGCACGGCAATTTCATAGCCCAATTCCATCAAAGCTCTGTATATGATCTGATGTTGAAATTTCTCTTCCAAATTGGTACCTTCAATCGGCCTGACCGTCATGCCCTTGCCGGGCATCATTGAATCAGTTAAGCCTGGCGTTGCCGATGCCACTAAAACAGTCCCTAGTGTAATGAGTCCAGTAAACCTACGTAGATTGAACATGTAATACTTTCTCCTCTCTTTTATGCAAATGTAAATAAAAAATGAAATGTTGATTTTACAACTTTTTTGCCATCCCGTTAATCCTAGTTGGGATAGATTGAAACCAACGTGTAAGTTAAATCTGGGGAGTTGCTAACTGGGGCAAATGATGTTGTGGCAGGTCATGTGAATCTGCTTGCGGCCCACTTTGGGTATTGGGCACCTCAACTAATGCTGTCAATGGTTAATTGAGCGATTTCTAGAGCTGTTACTTATCTTTAGGATTTATGCCAATCAATCGAAGAACCATGCCAACCGGTCCGCCCTGCCACCAATGACGATACCCCCGTTCCCTGCCAGTCCTTCCCAATCCCTGAGTAATCCGGTCCAACACAATGGCCAGAACGACAATCCCAAACCCTCCGACTAGCGCTTTACCAGCATCCAATCGTCCCATCGCGCGCAATACTTCATTGCCCAGTCCTTTTACCGCAATCAGGGACGCGATAACGACCACAGACAATGCCATCATGATGGTTTGATTCAATCCGGCCATGATGGAAGGAGTGGCGAGCGGCAGCTCGACTTTGAAGAGAATTTGCCGGGGCGAAGACCCAAATGCTCGTGCCGCTTCAACAACACTGCCATCAACCTGACGTATACCCAGCGAAGTGAGTCGAATAATGGGCGGCAGAGCAAATACCACCGTCACAATGACGCCAGAGACATTGCCAATTCCGATCAGCATCACCACTGGTACCAGATAAACAAACGCCGGTATAGTCTGCATCGTATCCAGTACCGGTCTAATCGCAAACTCAAATCGATCATTTTTACCGGCCAATAAACCCAATGGCAAACCAAAAATTACGCAGATCACCACAGATGTAGCTACCACCGCCAATGTGGTCATCGCTAAACCCCAAGCGCTAGGATCGCTCAAACCCAAGAAAATTAAGCAACTGACCACGAAGATTGCCACTCTGATGCCGGCCGCCTGCCAAGCAAATAATAAAATGATACCGAGCATGCCAACGGGGGGAATGGCATGCATAATGGCTTCGACCGAGACGATTAAATCATTCACGAACCACTTGACCGGCTGCACCACATCTCTATTTTCTACGGCCCAGGCCTTGATGCCATCAGCCCAGTCGGCAATACCCAAGTTAATATTCTTGAATGGATTCAGTAGATCAATGGGCTCTTTTTCCGCCATGAGTTCACTCCATTTCCTATCAGCATCAACATCAGTTAATCATGTTTGCCTTGAATGCCACGTAGCAGGTTGCGTTTCGTGACTACTCCGACTATTGACCCATCATGTTCGACGATGATGGGTTGATCGGTATCAATGGACAGATCAACCAGTGAATCAAGACTATCACCCAGCTGTGCTACCGGACACACATTGCTGTCGAAACTACTGTGAGATTTTTCGTACTCCGCAACGGGAAGCATAACCTTTTGCGCCGTGACCAACTGCAGCTTAGAGATTCCGGCAACAAAGTCGGCGACATAGTCATCCGCCGGCTCGGTCACGATTTCCTCAGGCGTACCGATCTGCACCAGCGCACCGTCTTTCATGATGGCAATTCGATGCCCAATTCGAATCGCTTCATCAAGGTCGTGGGTGATGAACAGCGTTGTCTTACGCATTTCTGCCGACAGCGTCAAAAACTGATCCTGCAACTGTCGTCTAATAAGCGGATCTAATGCGGAAAAAGGTTCATCCATCAGCAGAATGTGAGGGTCCGCGGCAATCGCCCGCGCTAGACCGACGCGCTGTTGCATGCCGCCGGAGAGCTCATCTGGATAGCGATCACCCCATCCTTGAAGTTCGACCGTGTCAATGGCTTGGTCGGCAGTCGCATAACGTACTTCACGAGTAATTCCCCGAACTTCAAGAGCATACGCAACATTGTCACGTACGGTGCGATGTGGCATCAGCGCCATGTTCTGAAACACCATACCAATTTTTGTGGAACGCAAGGCGCGCAGTTCAGTCGCACCTAAAGCGTTAATATCTTGTCCTTCAATAAAAATCTCACCAAAAGTCGGTTCAATAAGACGATTAATGTGACGGATCAGAGTTGATTTGCCTGATCCGGACAGCCCCATAATGCAGAATACTTCTCCCTCGCCAACCGAGAAACTAGCATCTTGGACTCCAACGACGCAACGATACTGATCACGGACTTCGTTTTTTGTTAATCCCCGACTTTGCACCATGCGCATTGCTTCATTGGCTCGGGCACCAAAAATTTTCCAAAGATGGCGACACTCAATGACCGATTCAACACTGTTTAACGGTTGTGGTTCTTCATTGGGCATGGAATAACTTTCTAGGTTTTTTCGCCTGACGGTACGTGCGACTAAAAGTGCTCACTCATTTTACGAGTGACAAGCGTAATTTATGCAGTTCTTTTTCCAACCCGGTTAGTCTAGAAGAATGATCGGCAAATTATTTCAAATCACTGTATTCTGGTGGGCCGTGCAGGAATCGAACCTGCGACACCCTGATTAAAAGTCAGGTGCTCTACCGACTGAGCTAACGGCCCGGGAAAGAATGGAATTTGATACATTTGAATATTTTCGGCTGATAGTTATCAGCATTCAACTTCAAAATGCGATCAGCAGAAATATAACCTTGGAGGATGATATGTTCTATCAACTGATTGGCAACGAATCAGGAAAATTATAAACCATACAACTTCGTCGATGTAGAACTACAGTCTTGAGGTGAAATGATTGATGGACTGTATCTGTCGAGTCATGAAAAAACCATTTTGATCGTCCAACGTATTCAGAAGTCTTGAATTTCAAGAAGTTTGAAAGACCGGATCGCCTAAAACCTCCATTCTCGGTTGCACCCCGAGTCCTGGACTATCGGACGACATCATCCAACCATCCCTCATTACCGGCGCACCATCGGCTATTTCAAGGTGTGAATATTCATGAAACGCAGACGACTGAAAATGAAACTCCTGCGGTAGCGTATGTGCCAGATGGGCAATGGCTGCCGTGGCAATTTCACCACCCCAAGAATCTTCAACCGTCATCACAATGCCCAATTCAATACACAGGTCGCGAAACATTCGTGCCTTCGTGAGCCCACCAACTCGGTTGATCTTTAGATTGATGACATCCATAGCATTGTCCTGCCAACCTCGAATGACTAACCCCATACTATCCATGCATTCATCCAAGATCATCGGATGAACACTATGCCGTCGGACGGCAAGGCATTCTTCGTAAGTCAGACATGGTTGTTCAATATAGAGTTCCACATCGCGCACCGCATGTACCACACGCAACGCCTCATGCTGTCGCCAACCAGTATTGGCATCGGCATTCAGAATATTACCGGCTTGCAGTTCGGCTGCCACCTTGAATATTCGCTCAATATCAACCACGGCGTCTTCACCAACCTTCATCTGGAATTGGGTAAATCCCTGTGCCTGGTAGTCGCGCAACTTACGCGCCATCTCATCAGGATGCTGACGGCTGATGACTTTAAACAGTTTTACCCGTTCCTGCTGCTGGCCACCAAGCAAAGCAAAGACCGGCTGGCCGGTCGCTTTACCAAGTAGGTCCCAGCATGCCATATCAATCGCCGATTTGACATAAGGATGCCCTTTGAGCAGTCGATCCATTGATTCGTAGATCGAATTGATCTGCAATGGATCCATACCAATCAGTCCCGGTGCCAACTTCGCTAGCCCGGTACGTGCTCCCTCGGCGTATGCCGGTAAATAGGATGGACCTAGAGGACAGGTTTCACCGACACCGGTGAACCCCTCATCTGTTGCAATAATGACGACGGTGCTGTCAAATGCTGAAAATGACTGAGTTGACCAGGTATAAGCACCTTCTTTCATCGGTAAATCAACCTGGTAGGTTGAAATCTGTTTGATTTTCATGACATCTTTTATCTTTTACAAAATCGCGTGTGTGAACATTAAATCAAATGTTGATGGAGCTTCGATTTGCTTTTTTCAACGCTGTAAATTTACCGATGTTTGCTACGCGCACGCTTTGGAAAAAAATGATAGCACTTAGAGATCATTCGTTTCGGAAGTGGCAAGCAAAGACACTCACTTTCAGTCAGACGACGTTCGCTTAAGCCTCGTATCGTCTCTATCCGGATTCAGTTCTAAATTGTATTTCATGGACAACCCAGTACCCAGTAAAACGAAGAGCTGTACAGACAATCAATGGCTCGTTTTAGCCAGACAGATACCTGCTGGAAGATTACTGAGTTTTCCTCATGTCGGTGCCACTGGCAATGCCTTGAGATAGTCAGCAAAGGAAGGAATCGGGATTTGATAGTGACCGGGATTGTCGTGGGCGGGCGCCAGTAACCCAACATGCAGGGCGTGGTTCAGGAATTCAGTCGGTGTTTCTTCCCAACCATCCAGTGCACTTTCAGCGATTGATTTGATTTCATTGATAGACAATGCGCCACCCCGAAGTACATCCTGCGTATCACTGAGACCGAAAAATGCCGCCAACAGAGGGATGCCATGAGAAACCCGATGCAGGCAGTCAATAACGTCACGGGTCATTTCCGAGATAGGTATGTTTTGCGCTTCGTCCACACAGACCACGATGTGATATTTTTCTAACCGTGAGGCATTATTTCTGAAAACGCTGCCGGCGGTATGGGCCTCGTTACGGTGTCTGCCTACCGACAGTCCGAACGCTCCACCACCGCGCTTCGATAGTTCTCGGTATAGTTTTTTGCCCATGTTCAGTAGGATATCCAGAGTCTTTGTGGCACCCCTATTGACGCTCACTTCGCGTAGACGTTCGGTTTCCCTATGAGCCGCAGCAACCATGGTCTCAATGACATCGACCGGGGATTGCAGAGAATGAGGATTGATGGACACGGCCACCCAAGGTGCTTCGACTGTCGAATGCAGTCGAACCGCGGCCATGCACTCCGCCATGAGCGCTGATTTCCCGGCGCCAAGTGCACCTTGGAAAACCATCGTCCCACCACCCAGTGTTCCTTTACTGAAACTCGTTAATGCTGAGCGGAAAATCTCGTACTCAGCATCACGCCCCCGGAAGAAAGCTTCGCGTTCCGCTTCGGCACGGTCCGCCCGGATCAACCAATCATCAAGCGGCAAGGGGTTTGCTGGCGGTGGTTTTGCAAATGGCAGTGGTTCCATATCAATGATTTTACCCCGTATGGGGTCGGTTACCGTTACGGTCATTCCTCAGCAATATCAACGTTCCATACGAACCTTGATTGATGAGTTTCACCCATGGGTTTTAATTGTTGCAGTTCTATAACAATGACTCTTTTCTAAAAACCTATGCGCACAACATTAATGGCTGTATAGCTTTGAAATAAAAAGACACTCATTGATCATCAGGCATCCGATTTTATGTTCACGCGCCTGATTATGGAATAGAGCCATTTTCATAGGCCTAACAACGATTTAAAATTTGACTTTTTTGAATCTGGATACACTCATCATTGTAATCAATGCATGTATCCAGTAGATGAAAGTTGAACAGTAGAGACCATAGTAGTCAAAATAGCCGAATATGGTGAAATGTAAAAGACGAGTTTCAATTCAATGGTGAGCCATGAAACTTCCGGTACATGAGCATGAATAAAATTTGAGAAGCAAACCGTGATGATGAGGAAATTCACACTGGAAGTTTCGAAAGAGAGTTTTTGTCAGTGCCAGACTATATCGGGTATGGCTTTAAACACGAATTTGATCGACAATACAGAGCCACGAAGAATGGACGTGGCAGTGAGTTAGCGCTTTGTCCGGTACTCAAGCGTACTACTAACCTGATTTGACTGACTCGAACATCAATGAACTGTTGAGTCGTATCACCCAATGAAGAAAAACTGCTCACATGATGGATTGTTCCACTAGGAAATGACTAATGGTAGATGGCGAAACTGGAGATATTAGAAATTGGCTTAACATTGCCATGATCGCCAACTGAAGACGCACGATGCTATGCCGACTGCATTTGCCATCGTACTCAAAAATTCCATTGCTAGTTGGTCTCGGACGCTACCAATCGATCAAGCGCATCGGAGTGATGTCCACATGACTTAGACTAATACCAATCACTCACCTCCATCCTCACACGATTCTTTGATTAGCAAACCCTCTTCAGGAAAGAGTGTCAAGTGATCACCGGTGGCAATACATTTCGTAATGTCAACATCGAAACAATGAACGAGTGGTAGGTTAGCAAACACGGCGCCCTGAACCAGAATAGGATTGGTCTGATTCAGTACCAACGCCAGCGGTGCCATACCTCGCGCCACCATATCAAACAACATCCACGATGTAGCAACTCCTCCTTTAGCGGAATTCAGAACCAGAATTTTCCCAACATAGTTTTGTCCGTAAAGACTATGAGTCCGCCGCGAAAAAATGCCTTGAATTCGATCAAGATCATACCGCGCACTGAAATTACCACTGGATACCAAAGCCTCGCCACTGACCATCTGGCCAACACCCGGCGTACAACTATAGGTTTGCTTACGGCTCATATTTTTCCAGCCACCGCCGCATCAATACACTGTTCCGTAGTCGCAAACTTGGGTTCATATCCGTACCCTGAAATAATATTCATCAGTTTGGTTGAGTTGGTCACCAACACCTTCCAATCATTAGTCTCGCTCAATTCCCTAGCATACATCTGATAAAAGCAGACACCACTCAGCAGTATCCCACCACTTTCCTCAATTTGTGGTGTGATACCGAAACGATCACAGGCCGACTTGATTTCAGGCGACGTAGCAATCAACAGTTGAGTATTTTTATTCACTTGCTTGCCTTCCAAATGCCGGGCGACCTCCTGAATTTCGAAGAGTGACAATTGGGGCGCGGCAAACACCACCACATCAACGTCAAGCGACCCATCCACTTTGGAGTAAATGGTTCGAATGGCATCTCGGGAGATGGGAAGTGCTTCCTGATCATCAATGTCCGACGCGACGGCCATGAAATCCAACGCTTCCGGTGTGATCTGATCCAAGTGATACAGAGCAACTGAGCCAAAACTCGCCATCGCCGTGCCAAAATGCTTCAATTGATCGGATGTCGGTGTGGTTTTGATCCCTTCAATGATGGGAACATTCCAATAATCACCCGTGAATACGCCAATGAGTGCACCCAACGCACCCCAATCGGTCAGTGTCTGCGGATCAAAATCGACGCGGTATCGCACCGTCGCCTGTCGATTGGAATGTTTGTGATAACCGTACAACGGCACGCGCCCAGTTAAGGCAGCAGACAGCGCCGCCGGCCCCCCTTCAAAGTTACTGCAGGCGCCAAATACACTATTCACATAGATGACCGAACCCGTATCACCAAATGCCACGTGTTCCCCGGTCACCGGCGGTGATATGGTCTGATAGTTGATACAGGTGTCGGTCATTAGAATCCCCATCGCTTCCAGTGCTTGCGTCGTTCGCCGCTCGCGTTCGGCAAACTCCTCGGCCTGATTCAGTCTGCGGTACTGCATCAGGTCCAACCCGCGGGGGTCGGTTACGGTGGGGATCGAAACAGTTCGTTCCTCCTCATCACAGTGCGCCATGCGCTCTAAATGCTCAATACCTGCTATACCAAGCGATTCCGTATCACACATGACGTGCGCTTGAGTAACTTCAATGAGCCGGTTGGCGCCGAAAAAATGACCCACCTGCATGAGTTGCTGCATTGCCCACTGCCGGGGATAACCATACTTGCCATCAAGCATCTGTTTTTCATACTTCGTCAACTTCATCATTTCAGGTGGCGTTAAAAGCGTCATTGGATTCAGGGGAAACTAGTCTGTTGATATGACAGAGTCATTCAAACTCAATCGGATTAGTGAGAAAGAAGTTGTCACGATAACGGCGCAGTTCTTCGATGGATTCCAAGATGTCATCTTTCGCTCGATGCCGGCTCGTTTTGGAATCAGTTTCTATAAGATCAGGACGCCAGCGCTTAGCTAACTCCTTGACGGTGCTCACATCCAAATGTCGATAGTGCAGATATTTTGATACATCCGGCATGTAACGATCCAAAAATCTACGATCCTGGCAGATTGAATTACCACAGAGTGGAGACCGCTGTCGAGTTGCGTAACGTTTCAAAAATGACAGTGTGCGACGTGCCGCTTCCTGCTCATCAATGGTCGATTTTCTGACCAGTTCGAGCAACCCGCTGTCGCCATGCGTTTTCGTATTCCAGTCGTCCATCGCCGCCAGCCGCGCATCACTCTGGTAAATCACCAGCGTTGGACCTTCGGCGACGATATCAAGATGTATATTGGTAACGACTGATGCGATTTCAATGATTCGATCATTTTGTGGAGACAATCCGGTCATCTCAAGATCAATCCATACCAGGTTGGATTTTTTGCGCACTAAATGATCTTTCGTCACAGAAATTCCAAATCTGAACAATTTTACATGTCGCGTGGGGCGGAATAGTAAGTCAGTTCAGTTCCAACCCCGCGTTCACGCGCCTTTTCAACAGCCAACATGCCGAGCATGATGTCACTGACAGCAAATCCCTTGTGCCAAAATAAACTACGTTCATTTTCGGATTCCCGACCCGGCTTGATGCCGGCGACAATCTCCCCGATATCGCAATAGACATGCTCATCTCTCAATTCCCCTTTTTGCACTAGATCGGCAAACTGTCCATAAGGTGAGATTTTGCACTGATTCCAATCATCAACAACAAACTTGTCAACGGTAAATGGTAGCGAACGTTCTACCGACCGCACCGCGCCATAGGCCTGCACATGTGCACCAGGCTGAACGTCGGAATTGGCTACCAGCACTTTGTGCTCCAGTAATCTTGACGCATCAATGATGATGTCGGCATCTTTCACTGTATCTTTACAGTTATCCATGACGCAAATTTCTTTATTTAATTCTTCCGACAGTGTTTCAGCAAAACGTTTTCTAGACTCTGGGCGTCGACTGGTAACTCGAATTTCTTCAAAATCAAATATCCGGTCCAACATGCGTACGTTATACCATGAGGTGCCACGCGCCCCAATATGCCCCAATACTTTGGAGTTCTGACTGGCGAGGTACTTCGCACCCAGCGCTGTGACCGCGCCCGTTCGCATCCAAGTGTTCACCGTTGCATCCACAATGGCCATCGGCGTGCCGGTTTTCGGATCATACAACGTCAGCAGAGCCAATTCGGAAGGCAGATCATATTGATAATTGTCGTGAAAATCACCGATGACTTTTACGCCGGCGGCATTTACCGGTTCAACATAACCTTTCAGAATATTGAACAGTTTGTTGGGAAAATCTAACACCAAGTGACTTTTCGACGGCATAATGACTTTTCGTTGCCCATGGGCAATCAACCCTCTTTCGATGGCATTGAGAGCATCGTCTAAGCTGATATTCAAGGAATCAACGTCGTCTTTCGACAGAAATAAAATTTTGATATCATTCATTGATCTTTTTGATTGATTTGGCGACTGTGACATCGGCTACGCCATGTCAAAACACTGCAACATTATGTTTCATTATCAACCTCGCCGAAGAAATTTCTTAATGCTATCGTTGGTTAGGGCTGAGAGCATCGAGAATCTACTCAACAGTCAATGTTCCATTCAAACACTCTTCAAGTGGCTGAATAATGCTCTCGCCAAAATTAATTCAAGTTTAACCATTCGATATAATTGGATGAGTTTGATTTTCATTCAGAGAAATAGATTGCGTTTTCTTGAGTCCTTAATTTTCTCAGTCAGTCTCCTTAATGCCTCACCATCATTTATGAACATGAATTCATCGCGCTTGACACTATGGCACACATCGTTCACCGCAATGTAAAAGATACTCCGCCCATCGCGGTACAC
The DNA here is from genome assembly GCA_965116205.1 of Arenicellales bacterium. Classification (GTDB taxonomy): domain Bacteria; phylum Pseudomonadota; class Gammaproteobacteria; order Arenicellales; family JAJDZL01; genus JAJDZL01. Next base: position 3,292,948 of record OZ220493.1, read on the forward strand.
GGCGATGGCATGTATGTTTACGACGAAAACAATCGCCGATATCTAGATGCCTGTGGTGGCGCCGCCGTTTCCTGTCTTGGTTACAACCATCCCGTACTACGCCATGCCATTCAGAATCAGGCTGCTGAATTGGCCTACATTCATTCCGATTTTTTTTCATCATCAGTGGCGGAACAACTGGCTGACCAATTGGTGGCCATGACCCCGGCACCGCTCAACCATGCTATTTTCCTTTCTGGCGGTTCTGAAGCGATTGAATCGGCTATCAAACTGGCTCGACAGTACTGCATTGAGATTGGTGAACACAACAGAAAATACTTCATTTCAAGACGACAGAGTTACCACGGAAACACGATGGGAGCATTGTCCATTGGTACCAATGTCAGTCGCAAAAAACTCTACGAACCACTGCTGCAACCGGCTAGGTCAATCGCACCCTGCTACCCTTATCGAGAGCGGCGAAATGGTGAATCCACCCCGGAATACGGTCTGCGCGTGGCTAATGAACTTGAAGCTAAGATTATCGAACTCGGTGCCGAAAATGTGATTGGTTTCGTGGCAGAAACGGTGGGTGGGGCAACCGCCGGCGTGCTACCACCCGTAACCGGTTATTTCCGCCGGATCAGAGAAATCTGCGATCAGTATGGCATTTTATTGATACTTGATGAAGTGATGTGCGGAACCGGTCGGACCGGCAGTTTCTTAAGCTGCGAACAGGACGGTGTGGTACCCGATATCGTGGTGCTGGCCAAAGGCTTGGGTGCTGGTTATCAGCCCATTGCCACAACCATTTGCTCAGACTCGATCTACCAAGCCGTGCACGACGGCAGTGGTGCTCTCATGCACAGTCACACCTACATGGGGCATGCGTTAGCCTGTGCCGCAGCACTCGCAGTTTTACAAACTCTGGAATCCGATCATTTATTGGAAAAAGTTCAGATTCAAGGCCAAAACCTGATTGCAACCCTGCGCGCAAAACTCGACTCTCACCCCAACGTTGGCGACATTCGTGGCCGTGGACTGTTCATTGGCATTGAATTCGTCGCCGATAAATCCTCTCAGGAACCGCTTGACCCTGCTGCTAAGTTTCATACCGTCCTCAAGCGAGTTAGCATGCGCAATGGGTTGATGTGCTATCCCGGAGGTGGCACCGTCGATGGCATTCGAGGTAATCATGTGATGCTGGCACCGGCCTATATCATCAACGACAATATCGCCGGTGAAATGGTTGAAAAGCTGACCCGGTCAATTGATGAGAGTCTAGCCGAAATCAATGTTTGATATGCTAAGCCTGTATCTCAGTCCCGATACATTTTCTCACTCATTGGATACACAGACGAAACGTGATACAGTCATTGATGCGCGACGTCCCAACTGATGAAAACACTGTGTTGAACTGCATTCGCTTCGATCGCGGAATCTGGATAGAAATGAAGTTGAACTCAATCGTTCGACTAGGAAATTACTCAGCAATAATACCACAATATGATCACCCTAAACTTTTCAATCCATACACCGCCAAATGCTAACTATGAATAGATACTATTTTTTTATTCTCTTTCTGTTACCGAATGTCGGATGGTCGTCCCATGAACTAGAAAATCGAAATTTGGAGCAAGGAAAACAACTCTATCTGCTACACTGCAGTTCTTGCCATGGTAAAAATCTTGAAGGTGAACCGAATTGGCGAACGCCTAAAGCCGATGGCATGTTACCCGCACCGCCGCATGATGAATCCGGTCACACATGGCATCATGACAACCAACTACTTTTCAATTACACCAAGTATGGCGGCCTAGCGACTTTTGCAGCGATGGGAGTGACCGACATTAAGAGTGGTATGGAAGGCTTTGGACACGTGTTAGAGGATGAACAGATATGGGACATCCTCAGCTATATTCGATCGACTTGGCCCGAGAGAATTCGGAAGATTCAGGACAGCCGCAATCATTCCCACTAATCATCAAGTGAATAGCCGGTTGACGGCCCTGCCTGTGCTTGAACTCAGATAAGTTCCTGTGGTAGTTGCAGAGAGATTTCCTAATGCTGAATCCGCCGTTTGAACGCCCCCAGCAGTTGCCGACCTTTCTCAGACAATCGATATCGCTGTTTACTGCTTGATGGCTTATCAGGATGAGTCATTTCTAGTAACCTCATATCCAATAAAGGTTTGATCTGACGTGTTCGAAAATGAGAACGATGTTTGACACCCATCCAATCCATCAGCGCCTGTAGACTTTGAGGATTTTCACAACGCAAAAGTATGTTGACGCGAACTTGGTCAGTGACCTGGTCAGTGACCTGGTCAGTCAAATCTTGCAAATAGTGGCTGAACCAATTTAAGTCGTTCATCGAAAATTGAAACAGTGGTTCATCCTCAACCATGGCGGTACTTCGTTTCACCTTCTGCCCAGTGGCATCATAATCGTGCCAGGAATTTCTTGGAAACGCCACCGTCACCCATGATTCAGAGACTTCGAAAACTGGATCTGCAACGCCTCTGTCCTTACACAATTCACGAATTCGCCTGATGCCTGAAGAACCAATGCCTTCAATCACATTCATGCGGTCCAAGATGGCAAACAACAGACGATTTCTGGGTACGCTTTTATTACCCAGATCCGGTTCGCTCATCCCCGCAGGCAGACCACCCGGACTCACGATTTCCAGTCGGTTGGAAAATAAATATATTTGCGTATTCGCCGTGGTTCGGTAGTCCCGATGCACGAGCGCGTTGACGACTGCCTCACGAATCGCCGATCTAGGCAGTTCCAAGCGTTCCTCGCGAGTCAATCCTTCCACGATCAAATTGAGATTGAGTTTCGAATACACCCACTTACATACTGCATCAATCATGGAGTAGATATCACCATGAAATTCCTGTCGGTCAATAATCAATCCCTTTTCATTGCCAGCGAATAGGACGCACTTTACATTGGCATTGAGCAAAAATTTACGTACGTCATGAGCAAGCAGAAATGCACCGGCGTAAGTCATTCGGCCATCTTCAAGAAGCAGTTTCAGATTCTTCAGCGCGGTTTCCGCATCCATTGATTTGGGAATTCTGGCTCTTTGCTGAAACAATGACCAGTTCTCGCGATCTAGGTCGTTGTCCAACGTAAAACCATTGCATATCATCTCATCGAAGTGAAGTAAACCCTCAATAAAAAATTGGTCACCAATTTCACTTCGAGACATGGTGCGACTGTTAGCCCCTTCTCGAATGTAGAATTTTCCACCAAAAGAATAAGGTTTATTCCCTTGCTCGGGAATTCGCACCGCAAGAACTGAACCAACTGTTTCCATTTCGACGGCGATGCGCGGGTCGGCAGAACTGGCTATGTTCTGTACTCTCGATTTAAGTCGATTGTGATTGCCAACACCGCAAATCTCTCCGTCATCCGTCACACCAATGAAAATCGTACCGCCAGCAGCATTGGCAAAAGCGCATATTTCATGGCCGATGTGGGTTGTTCCAGATCTCTTGAATTCAATAGTGAATCCTTCTCCGCGAGCGAGAATCGAATTTAAGGATTTCATGCTCATGTCATGTGATGGCTACATACGATTCATTCTACTTTATCAACTCCATTATTGTCCCACATTCCCAATCGGTAGAGCAAAGCGTCAAAACACTGTAGGCCACAGTGTATTATTTTGACTCTACCCACCACTACACTGCCAGACCGATGACCGATCCGTACAATCAATCTGACATTTCAATGGTTAGGCCGTAGCAATGTCCTCAAGATTCAACTCTTCGATCATTGTATCCCGCATTTTGAACTTCTGCGCTTTACCAGAAACAGTCATGGGCAAGTCTTTTTTGATGCGGATGAAACGAGGAATTTTGTAATGTGCAATCTGACCGTCACAGAATTGCTTCAGTTCTTCTTCCGTTACACTACCCGCTTCTTTGGGTACGACCCACGCACAGATTTCTTCACCATATTTCTTATCTGGTACTCCAAACACCTGAACATCTTTGATCTTTGCATGTCGATAAAGAAAATCTTCGATTTCCTTCGGATAAACGTTCTCGCCCCCGCGAATGATCATATCCTTGACCCGGCCAACGATATTGCAGAATCCCTCTTCATCCAATACGGCCAGATCACCGGAGCGCATCCACCCATCGACGTCAATTGACTCTTTCGTTCGCTCTTCATCTTCCCAGTATCCCTTCATCACTGAATACCCGCGCGTACAGAGTTCTCCTTTCTCTCCGACCGGAACGATTTCACCTTCAGTGTTGCGCATACAGCACTCCACATGCGGATGTACCCGGCCAACCGTCGAAACTCGTTTATCCAGTGAATCATTAATGTTGCTCTGAAAAGAAACCGGGCTCGTTTCCGTCATGCCGTAAGCGATTGTAACTTCTTTCATGTGCATGTCACTCACCACCCGATTCATGGTTTCGATGGGGCATGGAGCACCGGCCATGACACCCGTTCGCAATGAAGATAAGTCAAATTCAGAAAACTGACTTTCGGCCAACATCGCATTAAACATAGTCGGCACACCATAAAGCGCCGTGCACCGTTCCTTTTCGATGGCAGCCAGTGTCTGTATTGGATCGAACCCTTCACCCGGAAACACCATAGCTGCACCCTTCGTCAAACAGCCCAGCGTCCCCATGACCATGCCAAAGCAATGATAAAGCGGCACCGGAAGACAAAGTCGGTCTCGGTTTGATAAATTCATGGTTGCCGTTGTGAAGTTGGCGTTGTTCAGAATGTTTCGGTGCGTCAAGGTAGCACCCTTGGGTGCCCCCGTCGTACCACTCGTGAATTGAATGTTGATGGCATCGTTCGGGTCCAATGCGGCACTGATGGCGTTAAGGCGACTGAAATGTGCCGGACCGGCCAACGACATCAGTTGCTTGAAATTCAGCAGATTGTCTGGTACCGGCAGATTAGAACCGGCGGTCATACAAATCACCATTTTCAACTGTGGGAGGCAGCTACTACGTAGGTTCAGTCGGTTGACTCCTTGACTGTCTTGAATGAGTTCAAGGACCATCTGGACATAGTTGCTGGATTTAAACTGTGGTGCGGTAATCAGCGCCATGCAACCGGACTGATTCAGGACATGTTCCAGTTCGGCCGTTTTGTAAGCCGGATTAACGGTAACCAGAATCGCACCGATGCGGGCAGTCGCGAACTGACTCAACACCCACTCGACTCGATTCGGAGACCAGATGCCGACCCGGTCGCCGCGTTGCATACCCAGTGCCAGTAACCCGGCCGCGAGTGCATCCACTTTCTCCGCAAACACCTTCCAGGTCCAGCGAATATCCTGGTCATGAAAGATGACGGCATCCAAGTTGGGATACCGCTCGACAATTTCAGCAAAATAAGCTGGAATCGTCTTTGTGATCAAAGGTTCATGCTGGGCACCGATAACATGGGAAAAGCCGGGGATTACGAAATGTCGGTCAGACCGCGACTCTGTTTTATCAGTCTCCAAACCAAGACTCAGTCCAGATTCAAGGTCGAACAGCGGTTGGCTGAGATCTGTGATGGGTTTACTCAATTGGCTCATTGATACTCTCCCTCTCTTGCTAAGTTATCGGTCGCGCCAGTCTTGCTGCTGCTCAAATGCGTAAGCGGCGCGATACAGGGTTGATTCGTCGTAGTATTGACCCACCAGCATCATTCCAACTGGCAGACCGTCACGTAGTCCACAAGGTACGTTCATGGCTGGGTGTCCAGTACAGTTGAATGGCGAAGTGTTAGGTATCATTTCAAACGCCCGCTGAATATACAGTTCAAGGGGCGCATCCGCAGGTGGAAGTTCGGTCGCTTTCATCGGCAAAGTTGGCATCAGCAGTAGATCGTACCGCTCGAGTTCCCGGTCATAGGCCGCGCTCAGTCGCCGCGCAATGTTCTGCGCTTTACCATAGTACCGACCCCGGTAGTATTTCTGAAAATACTCGCCGAGTAACATACAGATCTTCAGACTTGGAGACAACTCATCGGCCCGAGACCGCCAGTTCCCATAAAAATCCATCAGGCTCGTCACGAAAAGTCCACGCTGGTTGGTACCAAAGGCATTGCCATGCATCATGAAATCAGTTAAGCCTTCCAGTGCAATTGGCGTCCAAATAGCACTGCCATGCCGGTGCATGGGAATGGAAACGTTGTCAACCACGGCCCCCAGTTCCTGTAACGAAGCGGCGGCACTACGAATTGCATCACTGACATCCTGCTCGCTGTTCGGCCAGTCGAAAGCTTCCGCAACGACACCCACCCGCAGGTCGGCAATGCCGCGCCTGATGTTTTGCGTATAGCTGTCGATGCGCGGGGCGTATTGACGCGGGTCAAGCATACCATCATCACCCGCGATCGCTTCAAGTAGCAAAGCATTATCGTCAACGGTCATCGTCATGGGACCGATGGTGTCGATCGTGGCTTCTATCGACATCACTCCAGTGTAGGGAACAAGTCCATGAGTCGGTTTCATACCATAGCATCCGGACCAAGAAGCAGGGATGCGGATTGATCCCCCCTGATCACCTCCGATGGCCATAGACACCTCACCGGCACCAACCAGTGCTCCACAGCCCGACGAAGAACCACCTGACGAGTGCGACGGTTTCCAAGGATTTCGAACCGGTCCTGTTGCATTCGTGTGACTGCCACCCGAAAGACATAGGCTCTCACAATGCGCTTTACCAACAATCGTACCGCCAGCGTTCAAAATCCTAGCCACCACGGTCGCATCAATGTCAGGTACATACCCATCCATTACCGAAGTCCCATTCATCATGCGCACCCCCGACAGACAAATGGTGTCTTTGAGGACAATTTCTTTGCCATGTAAGGGTCCAGCAGGTGCACCCCGTACTTCACATTTCATATACCAGGCGTTCAATGGATTGTCTTCAGCAGGTGGCTGATAACCTGCAGTCCGCGGAAATTGCACATTCGGTAGTTCATCAGGCAATGAATCAACGACATCATACGCATCAAGTGTTCCCTGCATCAGTTGCAGATATTCATCCACTTCAGAATCACTCATGTGCAGATGGAGATCACCCGCAAGCATGGAAATTTGCTGAAAAGTTGGGCGTTTTACCGTCATAAATTTCTCCTCCGGCACTGAATGCCGCGGTGTGGAATACTCTGTTGTTTTTTCAGGTGATGGATGCGGCGCCAGATCTTCAATGGTGACCGCAGACAGCTTTACCGGTGACTTGGTGGAGCGATTCTTGCCTATTGCGTCGCGTTCACTGATGGCACCATTTTCGATCTGTATGATTTCGTCAGCGAGAGCGTTGACAAAATCAGAGTTTTGTTCGACCAGAACTATGGTCAGACCGGTACTTTTACGAATGTCGGTCAGAATGTCTGAGATCTGTGCGACGATCGACGGTTGAATGCCTTCCGTCGGTTCATCCAACAACAGTAGTACGGGTTCGGCAATCAACGCGCGAGCCAAGGCCAACACCTGCTGTTCTCCACCACTGAGCGTACCGCCGGTTTTTTTGAGCAAGGGCTCAAGAATGGGAAAATGAGAAACGGCACGGTTCACTGCAACCGATTCACTGTCGTCTGAGGTGTCGGGATTGAACGCCATACAGAGATTGTCTCGCACCGTCAAGTCGCTGAAAATACCTCGGCCTTGGGGTAGAAATCCAATACCTAAGCGCGCTCTTTGCCACGGTTCAAGAGTCGTGATGTCACGGCTATCAAAACGGATGGCACCACTGTGAAGTGGAATGAAACCCATCAACGCACGCAGCAAGGTTGATTTGCCCATGCCGTTGTGGCCCAGTATCCCCATGCAAGTCCCTTCTCTGACTTCGAGACTGACGTCGTGGAGAACCGGCACCCCGTGATAGCCGGTCCTTATGCCGTGCACCGACAAAATGAGGTTGGTAGAAAATGCGCTCATAGCATTGAATCGCGACCGAGATAAACAGTTCTGACACTTTCATCCTGAAATACTCGCTCCGGCGTACCGACCGCTAGAATTTGTCCCTTATGAAAAACTGTTACGGATTCGGCGATCGCGCGCACAAAACGGGTGTTGTGTTCGACGACCAGAATGGCCATCTCCGATTTCAGCTGCAATAACAAAGAACTGAGATGTTCGACTTCCGTTTCCGACAGCCCGGCGGCCGGTTCGTCAAGCAATAGAATCGAAGGTTCGGTCGCCAGCGCGGAAGCGAGTTCTACATGCTGACGATGACCATGGGCAAGATTGGCTACCCGGGAAGATCGATTTTTCTGTAGACCGGTTCGTTCGAGCAATGATTCGACAATTTGATTGGTAGCCACCGCCGAATGCCGACCGCGCGCCGCGATCCACAGATTTTCTTCCACACTGATGTTTTCAAGTAGATTCGGCACCTGCATTTTGATGCCGACACCCAGACGCGCAACCCGATGTGCCGGTAACCGCGTCGATTCTTGACCGTTGATCCAAATCCTCCCCGATGAAGGGCGAACGACGCCAGAGAGCGCTTTAAAGAATGTGGTTTTACCCGCACCATTCGGACCGATCAGACAATGCAAATCATTACGTTTCATTCTGAAATTGATATTGTTCACAGCTAGCACACCACCAAACCGAATCGTCAGCCGGTCAACCACAAGTGCCATTTCTCCGGTCATAAAGCAGTGCCGATTTATTCGCGGCGCATGCTGCTGTTCTGATGGCGATTGGACCGCGTCTGCCAGCGCCCTTTCTGGTTGGACTTCAGCACGGGAAATGGCAGTACCGAGAAGGTACCGGCGATGCCTTTAGGAAATACCAGGACCGCGATAATGAGCAGAAGTCCCATAACGAAATAATTATCCACCCAACTCTGATGACCCAAACCCAGCTTCAGAGCAGTTAGCGCGGTCGCACCGAGCATGGGACCCAATAAAGTGCCCAGCCCACCAACCACCGTCCAGATGATGATTTCAGCAGATTGCGTCAAACTGAAAAGCGCCGGTGTAACGATTCCAGCCCAGTTTGCATAGAGCACCCCGGCCAATGCGGCCAATCCTCCAGCAATGGAGAAAGCGATGGTTTTATACAGTCGAATGTCATATCCCGCGAATTCTACGCGCTGTTCGTTCTCGCGAATCGCAACTAGGACCCGACCGAAATGAGAGCGCAGAATCCAACGACAGAACATCCACGCCAAGAGCAGAATGGCGCCGCTTAGAAAATAAAAATTCAAATCAGATAGATAAGATACGCCGCTCCATGGCGCATTCAAAGTCGGAAACCCGGGAATACCATTGAATCCACCTAGACGGGCAGTGCCGATCTGATACTCCGGGCCTGCGGTGGAGTTCAAGAAACGGTTCAGTATCAACGTAAACACAAGTGTGACCACAGCCAGATATACATCACCCAATCGACCATAGAATAAAGCTGCGCCAAAGCCGGCGGTCACCACCGTCGTGAATCCTATCGCCAGCAACAAGGCTGTCCATGATTGGTCCAGATTGATCGCAAATATGACATAACTGTAGGCACCGATGCCAAAAAAAGCACCCTGACCAAAACAGAGGATGCCACCGAATCCCCAAATCAATCCCAGACTGATGGCCAATAAGGCGTAGATGCAAAACAGTGAAAGAGTGTAGGTGCTGGCAAATGCCGGGGCGAGCAACAATACCGGTAAAGCACACACCAATGGAATCAGTATGATGTCGGTAACGCTGTCCGCCGGTTGAGCTGTCATCTTTCACCTCTTTGCCAGATACTTGAAATTCCTCGCGGCAACATTCGTAGCACGATCATGGCGGTAACCAATAGCACGATACCTCCGGCGGCAGAGCTGAACAGGAACACCGTCGACGTCGATACCAACCCGAGAAGACCGGCACTGGCCAAGGTGCCCAGCAATGGTGCCGTACCGCCGGTGATGACGGTAATGAATGCGTCGGCAATCCAGGTTACGCCGCTGAATGGCGAAACCCCGGTGGTGGGCGCCAACAGACCCCCTGCCAAACCGGCGAACATTCCACCCGCTACAAAGGTCAACATATAGATGCGTTTCACCGGGTATCCAAATGCCTGGGTCATTTCGCGATTTTGCATCGCTGCCCTAGCTATGCGACCATATTTAGTTGCGTAGAGGACCCATGCCGTCAAAATGGAAACTGCAGTAGTCGCGACAATGATAAAAAGGTTATATCCATTGACCTGATAAGTGCCAATCGGTATCGAACCGATATCAAGCGACACCCCTTCGGTTGTATTCCCTAAAACCATGGTCAAGCCTCCGGTCATCGCCAGACTTAAACCCCAGGTCGCCAGCATGGTGTAGATGAGTCTGCCGTATAAAGCGCGAATGAGCAGGCGTTCGATGAACAAACTCCAAATGCCAACTACGATGGGCGCCACCACCAACATGGCGAACCAAATATTCAATTCCGCCTTGACGGCAATGATAGTGGCATACCCACCCAATGTAATGAACTCACCATGGGCAAGATTAATGATGCGCATCATGCCAAATACCAATGCGAGACCTAGAGAAATCAAAGTCAGCACTGCGACTGCATAAATGATCTGAATCGAAAAAATCAGAGTAATATCCACTGCTCTGGCTTGCAAGTACGAAAAACTACGTTCAATACGCTGACATCGTGGCGCGAAAATCCATTGGCGCCATTGACAACAGAATCACGTAGAAGGCGGTGAGGATACACCGCCTTCCTAGGATCAGGTATTTGTCAGCCCGTGAGTTCGTATTGAATGTTTGAATCCGGGTTTTCAGTTAAATTGCAGACACTTTGCGTATCAAGCGGTTCTCGCTGCACGAAGCTCTTGACAATATTCATTCGCTGATCCTGGATCTCCATTACATGAATGTCCAACTTGCAGTGATGGGTTGCGGGGTCCATTTCTACCCGTCCTGACGGTCCGTCAATATATGCACCACTTTCCAGAACTTGGGTAATCGCAGTGCGGTCAACCGAACCGGCTTTTGCGACTGCATGTGCCCAAAGCAGAATGCCTTGATACTGAGAAACTGCGATTTCATGGATATCATCGGCATTGCCGTATTTTGCTGCCCAGGCCTTGACAAATGCCGTATTCTCAATCGAAGCGTTCTGAGGTGCCCAGTTGTTCGCCACCAGCATCCCGTTACTCTGTTCGGCCGGCAACACCTTATGTTCGTTACCAACGCCGAATGTTGTTGAGATCAAATGAACATCGGGATTCGCGAGCATGCCGGAACCCAACCATTCACTGTAAAAACTTAAATGCGCCGCACCGACAAGAACCGACACCACCAGGTCGCTACCCGCTTCCTGTATCTTCGCAACCACCGCCGGTGCAAAATCGCCATCGGACAAATCGAAAAATTCGATTTGCACTTCGGTTGCACCATTTTGCTCTGCGTATTGTTTTACCCAATTGGCAGTGATCTGACCATAATTGTAGTTCGCCGCCAACACGTAAATTTTCTTTGCTCCATAAGCCTTCATGGCATGCGGCACCAAAGCTTCAACCTGCTGTGCAGGCGTCGTGCCGGTCACAAATATGTTTCTATCGCATACGCCGCCTTCATAGAGCACGTTATAGAAATATGGGATCTGCCGCTGACGGAGTGTCTGCCGCACCGCCTCTCGTGAAGCCGACAGAATTCCGCCATGAAATACGTCCAACCCCTCTCGCACCATCTGATTGGCGAAAGTCGTATAGTTGGCCATATCTGACTGTGTATCACGGAACACGATATCAATTTCGCGCCCTAGCAATCCTCCCTGATCGTTGATAGTGTCAACAGCCAGTCGCGAGGCTTTTTCCATCGGAATGCCGTAGGCGCTGAACGGTCCCGAAGTATCAAGCAACATACCCAGTCGTATAGGTTTGGACTGAGCATGAACCAGGTAAGGTATCGAAAACAATGCGCCGGCCGCAGTGCCGGTACTGACCAAAAATTTTCGTCGATTAGGATTCATTTTTCCTCCGAAATATGTCAAAGATGAATGAAATTGAATTAGGATTCATGGTTATCGTCAAGTTGAGAATTCTCGCTGGAATCAAGGGTTATCTGTGCCCCCACCGCTTCACCCAGTTTACGGACAGCCGGCATCCGCAAGGCGAGGTCCATTACGTCATCGACAACCGATCCCAGATTGCCAGTGTGTCTACCACTGTTTGATTCTCTGGCCAACCCTGAGATTTGATTGATGTTAATCTTGCCAATTTTTTCCAGTGGCTTAGCCATTTTTGCCGCCATTTCCGGTAGAATTTGCAGACGTTTTTCTTCCAACTTCATGGCTATAAGTGAATCATTGATTTCATTTTCAGCACCAATCATGGCGCGGCACTTTTCAACCTCAATTTCAGTTTCTTCCCGTTTTCTGGCGTTGTTCAGTTCGGCAATCTTATCCTCGTTTTCTGCGGTCACAATGGCTGAGGTGGCAACTCCTTGAGCCTTGCGCAGTTGGATGGCGGCTTCCTGCTCAATTTTCAGTGCGGCAATGATGCCTTCACTTTCAGTGGCCAATCTCTGTTTTTCTCTTTTGATTTCCTCTTCTGCCGTGACCACGGCTCTCTTGCTATGTTCAAGTCGTACGAGTGCTTCCGATTCTTCACCGCGGCGCACGGCCAGTTCAATCTGACTGTTGATTCGAGCTTCTTCGACGTTTTGCAGTGCCGATATTTCTTTTTTTCTCAATTCACTGTCGCGTTCGATTTCTGCGCGCCGCAATTCAGACTCCCGAGTCACTCGAACCAGTTCGGATGCCGATTGTGCACGCTCTCTTTCTTCAGCAGTACGGCATGAAATCTCAGAGTTCAACTGTTCCGATTTGATAGTTTTTTCGGATTCTGCCTGTTCTCTTTCAAGTTCCAACGCTAATCGAGTTTTCGTATTTTCCAATTCAGTTCGTCGAATGGCGGTATCTGCATTGGCTTCAATTTCCTTACGTTTGCGTCGATTGGTAGTGATGATTTCAGCCAGACGCCGCATACCGACTGCATTGAACGCGTTGTTTTCGTCCAACGCGGAAAAGGACGTCTGGTCGAGTTGAGTTATGGAAACCGATTCAAGACGCAAGCCTAAATTTTCCAAACCCTCCCTCAATAACTGAGTTACGTCTTTGGCAAATACAGAACGATTTTCGTGTAGTTCATCCATCGTCTTTACTGCTGCAACCGCCTGCAAAGCGTCATAAAACCTTCCACGAAGGAACTCTGTCAGTTGCTCTGACGAAAGCGATCTGGCACCAATCGTTTGCGCGGCGGTTGCAATGCCATCAATTGTCGGAATCACTCGAATGTGAAAGGATACGTTCACGTCGATTCTCAGGCGATCGCTCGTCAAGAGCGACTGCTCACCGCGTCTGACAATGTTAACGAAAAAAGTACACATGTCGACTTCTTCCACCCGATGTAGAAATGGCAGAACCAAACATCCGGCATCCATCACGATTTTCTGACCACCAGCACCCGTTCGAATCAATGCGCGGTCGCGCGACCCTTTGTGATAGAACCGATTCAGAACGACTATTGCTATCACAACGATGAGTAAAGTCAGAATGACTATCAGAAACCACGTCATTTTTTATCCTCTATTCACGCTTGATCATTCATCGGCAGAGTCATCAGCCATTACACACTTCCCCATCCTTCAACAAACCTGTCATTGATGAAAAGTTCTCCTCGCAATCTTCTCACACGAGATATTAGTTGTTAAGTATATAGTTTCTTTGTCAACTATTTTAATTTTATTTATAAATATTCGTCGCATACCCATTGGACAACTTGCGATGAGGTGACCACAAGGAGGTTTTGTAGGCTGTCAGACAGTCTGAGAAATCAATCCGAACGGCATTAACGAAGCTTGGAAAGTCACCACCATCCAGTTTCAGCATCCGCGATTCAACAAATGCTCGTCAATTCGACTTGTAGGAAATTGAGATGGTCGAAATATTGATTGCAAACCACTAGGCGGCGGTAATCAAAATCAGAGTGACGACGATTCCTGCAATGATTGCAGAGAAACGATGGTTGCCAATGTAGGCAAGACGGTCTAATTCGCCCTATCAACTCAGAGTAAATGGTTGTTTTGGGTAGTTCCGAGTATTGGGTGATGCATAAGGAACAGCGCATAGGACAGGTCTGAGACTTGATATGGCGCTGTGGTTTTCTTACGCAAAATACATCAGCTCCTTAGAATATAAAATAACCTATAATCAAAATGATGTGAGAATGTATTCAACTGGATAATGATTCAGGTAAAATTCTTGCAGAGGTGAAGAATCTATGCTTCACTATCAACAATACAATACAGACTAACGAAATACAGAGAAGATTTTGGCACGCAGAATGAATGAAATGTTGGAAAAAATTCAAGACAGGTTTTATTGGCATCTGTCAGGACTGTGTCTCTGGCTTGGAGATAAGGAAGAGGTTGAACCCTGGCCTGACGTTAAGCGATGCATTCGATACTTTCGTCTGAAACTACACCGATATTTAAGTGAAGGGTGAGGGTGCAGAAGTAGCTGACCGACAAAAGTGGTAGACGTCAGGTATAACCATGTAAGTCAAAAGTTAGAATCTGACCGCGCCAACGTTCGCCTTATTTCCACCAAATAGATTGATTGTCTCTCAGCAAGAGAGTATGACACTGAAAACTCTCACTATTGGTTTTCAGAATGAATCTGTATCTTTACTAGCCTCACTTGAGCTTAAGACTACAAAGCAGAATCGCGCTACCGTTGAAACGCTGGAAGACGCCACACCAACGACAGCCAACTTCATAGATGCAATAATCTCAGATACTGGACCCGCCCTATACAGAATCAGGATATCATGCATTTGAACGAATTCCCGGTTAGAGCAAAATTATTGACATGAACCATCGGCCATTTCCAAAACCACCGCCGACAAAGCCCCTGCCGCTTGATGAGTGGCTGATCCGGGTGGGGACCGTGCCGAAGCGGGACGCGAAGCTTTCTTTCGGGGGCGAGATGCAGAATACGAGGTATTCCGTTCTGCATTAACGAGCTTCAGTAAAGGAACGCTGGGTGGTGGCACGATGGTTTTCCAAGGCGCTCCGGGTGCCGGGAAATCAGCACTCATGGCGGAGTGCATGGAAGCAGTTCAGCTTCATTCGACACCTGAATCGCCATGGGTGGCCGTGTCCATCAATCCCCATTCTCTGCAATCCCCTATTGATGTCATTGAAACCATAGTTGATGCGGTCCATAGGGCAAGCGAACGTCAGAGCCAAGTGGACTCCAGTAGGGTTGCTACAAAGACTCTGGATGGCCTGCTTAACGTGGGTAAACGGTTATACCGAGAACTGTTGAAATGTGGAGGTGGAACTTTCGGATTGTCTGTAGGTGGACACCGTAATGGGGATGTTACAGCCGGCCGGGTATTCAGAAATTCTACCTCACTGTTGAGAAAATACCACATCGTGATCTGTGTGGACGAAGCTCAGAACATACCCGTCTCGGATACGACCCGTGACGTTATTGACTGCCTGCATCAAGCTTCTCATGGCATCCCCCTGTTGGCGGCTTTTTTCGGCTTGAGTGATACGCAGGATATACTTCGACAATGTGGTCTGTCAAGATTTGCTGATGGGCGAGTAGTAAACCTTCAACCTCTTCTGAACCATGATGCACTCGACGCCATTCAGAGCGTCTTCGATGCTTATCAATTCACAGGAACACCGAAAGACCGGGCTGCATGGGTGGAGAGTTTGGCTGAACTGTCCCAAGGCTGGCCACAACACATCAATCGTGTCGCTGTAGCTGCAGCTGAAGTGATTCATGACCATAGTGACCGAATTGAGAGAACTCTGTTGAAACAAGCGCTGAAACGCGGAAAGGAACGAAAAGACGATTACTACGCTGCCCGGCTAGCCGTCGGTTCCAATCGAGCTTGGGTGTACAAGGAACTGGCGCTGGCGGCAGAGGAAAAGGGAGGTTCTATGTCTTACGATCTAATTGCTTCACTCACTGAATGCGCGCGACAGGTTGGGAGAAACACCAGAGCAATTTCTGAACAATGCCCTGCTGGCCCCTGCCGGTGGCATTCCCGATCACTATGGAATTCCGATTCCTTCATTCAGTGACTATCTGAAGGCGTTACCAGAGGTACCAACATGAGATAAAACCCGGCGATCATTATGGCCAGTTTCTGTCTGAACGAAGACAGTTGAGGCAGCCATCTTTTCATTGATCTTCGTTTCGCTAACATGTCCATTCGATACGATTTCAATCTGACTCCAGAGAAAGGCAGTATGCTCATCAAAAACAACCTTCGGTCGCGAGATGACATTCCCAAAATACTACTCGGCGTACAGGAGATATACTGCAACCAAGAATTGGATGGGCTAGTCGCTTTGCATTCTATTGGTTGAATAGGTTTTGACGGCGGTGAATCAGCCCATTGAACACCGCTGTCAGGAACAAACAAATTTTGACATGCTGGACGTGAATGTCTTTGATTTTTGTCGTTTCAGTAACCAGTTCAGACATCCTGACCTTGCACAAAATTGACGGCAATATCTGAGCTGATGGACCGGTGAAGTTGACTATCGTCGGGGTATCGTCTGTCAGCGTTTCAACGTTAACAAAGTTCTGCTTTGTATTGTTAAGCTCGGTGGGTCTTGTAAAAAAGCAAATCGTTCTGACAACCGATGATTAGAGGTTTCAGCGTCTTACTTCCTTGCCAAAGCGACTATTACGCGGTCAGCAGAATAGTGAAACACGTGAGCATGCGAGTCGGTAGATAGAAAACGATGACAGAAATTGATTGGGTGGCAAAATTTCGGAAAAATGAATGAAAATTAGAAAAAGATAATAATGTTGATGAACTGAAATAAAAGACAGATCAGGTCAGGACGTCTGCGTTTAAGAATTCAACACACCTTGTATTGTAAACTCGTGGCCATTTGCTTCCGCAAGGTAAACTGGGCAGGTGATTGACCGCACTCCACTTTGCCAACGTGCCTTTCTCGGCCCAGGCACTGGCAGTTCTGTTTTTGAATCCGTGCTCGGTGCTGAATCAAGCCAACTGTTTTCTTCCTGTCGGTCATCACGCAGACAACTGGCAAGAAAATGTACGCCTTCGTAAACCGATTCGGCTAGTGCATTCAGGGTCGGTGCAGATTCACCAAACTGCTGATGATACGATTCTTTGAACGAACCATTTGCAGAAGAGGAAATTTGGTTGAAATATCCAGAGGTACAGAACAGTCTCTCCGTGTGATCAGCACCGATTCCTAGCAACATATTTTCTTCAATCGCACAAGACAGACGAATTGAGTGCATCGCCATACCAGCTCGAGAAAATTCTCGATTGAATCTCACACTGTCGTCTCCTACCAGCGATAGAAGTACGACATCCGGTCGGTGTTTTTCAATCCCTTGCAGTGATTCAGCAAAATCAGTCGTGCCAAAAGCATGGTACGATTCAAGAACGACGTTCGCGCCGGATTTTTCCAGCAGTCGATGAGTCAGCTGATGGCTGCGATGCGGCCAAACATAATCATTTCCAACCAGCGCCCAACGACGTGAACGATGTCGTTGCAGAAACCAAGAAATGGCAGGGAACAATTGCGTTTGGGGTGTTTCTCCGATACAACAGACATGCATGGATTTCACACCACCTTCGTATAAAGGTGTGTAGATGTAGGGAATTAATCCATGCAGACGGTGCGTAATTGCTTCGCGAATATCCGATGTATGCATGCCGACAATGGCATCAATGACGTTGGCCTTTGCGAGTTTCTTGGCTAAATTTGCCGTACCGTGGGGACTGCCGCCGGCGTCAATAATATGGGGTATGACTTCCATGCCCAGAATCCCGCCAGCAAGGTTGATTTCCTTTACGGCCAACTCACCGCAAGCTCGACAGGAAGGTCCCCAAATTCCCGCCGGACCACTCTGCGGGATAAATAACCCAAGGGCGAAAAATGTTCGTTCAGTCGGCAAGTGAAACTGCTGACCAGTTAAACAACTCGCTTTGCGGGAAATGAATCGGCTTTGACCCACAGCAGACAACCTTATCTTTTGATCAACTCAATTGCTATTCAGCCACGGACTACTTCTTTTGGAGCGGTGAAAATCAATTCGGTTGTACACACATATTTTTTAATATTTTTCACTTCTTGGTGCAAATATTAACGCCAGCACGTTCTAATTTCTTCGAATTTTCAACCATCTGCATTGAATAAAAACATCTTTACTTCCGTAATATTCGTTTGCACGGCAGAGATTGATGCAATGCCTTTCTATAGAGAACTGGAAACTGTTGCAGATTCCTGATTAATTTTCTCCAGTTTCTTAAGCACCAGATGAGTGTGCGAATCCAATACTTTAGCAAGATGACTGCGAAATTCCCGCACGTCAGGAAGACACTTGTACAAGGTCTCTTTGCCATGATCAGAGATGAACAACTGGATACTGCGACGGTCTACATCATTTTGTTTACGATGTACCAGTGCATCTCGCACCATTCGATCAATCAGTTTGGACAGCGCTGGAATTTTTATATCAGTATGCTTGGATAATTCCTTTAGAGTCAGTCCGGGTGTTTCGTTCAGCACCTCAATGACTCGCCAAATGTTCGGTGTGGCTCCCTGAACATTCAGACACTTCTCAAATTCAGTCATCACCGCCAGGTAAGCGGATTCAATGGCCTTTTCCGGCTTATTTTGCATCAGTAAATCGCCTTTTAGAAACTATGCTGTTGACGGAGAAAACTACAATGATAGTCAACTTATTGATTTTTTTCAAATCCCTGATCACTTAAATTCCACTTGTTTACCAATTGTTCAGCGACGGTTTGAACCATTTTCAATATAATTCAATATTACTTTTTAAATTGTCTTAATTTTCTGATTTTCCATGATCATACAGCGTGACCTAACACCCAAATTGATGGAGGTGGCTCGGTCGTGGCCATCCATTACGCTGACTGGGCCAAGGCAAAGCGGGAAAACAACGCTGTGTCACAACGTGTTTCCAAATCACCCCTACGAGTCGTTAGAGGCACCTGATGTACGAACTTTTGCGATGGAAGATCCACGAGCCTTTCTGGCACAATTTCCGAATGGCGCAGTACTTGATGAAGTTCAAAGAGTTCCTGAATTATTTTCTTACCTACAGGGATTCATTGATCGCAACCCAACACCCGGGCGTTGGATTTTTACTGGATCGCAGAATCTATCTTTGCTTGATTCAGTCAAGCAGTCTCTGGCCGGTAGAACAGTAATGTTCAATCTATTACCCCTGACTCGCAGTGAAACAATTCGTTTTCCTCAAGTTCCGGAAACTCTTGTGGAATCTCTATATATGGGATCATTTCCTCGAGTATTTGATCGTCAATTGAACCCTATTGATTGGAGTCGTTCTTATGTTGCCACTTATATTGAGCGCGATGTGAGAAGAGTCAGCAATGTGTCTGATCTCACTACCTTTCAAAGATTTCTTGCACTCTGTGCCGGCCGAAGCGGACAACTGCTGAACTATTCTTCGTTGGCCAGTGATTGTGGGATTTCGCAACCCACTGCAAAAGCATGGATTAACATCCTGGAAACTAATTTCGTAGTATTTCGCTTACCCGCTTTTCATGCCAACATTCGCAAACGACTCGTAAAAAACCCAAAACTCCATTTCTACGATACGGGACTCGTTTGTTGGTTATTAGGAATTCGCAAACCGGAACAACTGATTAACCATCCCCTGCGTGGCTCAATATTTGAAACTTGGGTCATCTCGGAAATTGTGAAAAGACGTAACAACCAAGGCGAAACCTTTGAAGTATCGTTTTACCGAGACCAAAATGGTGCAGAGGTTGATTTAATTGTCGAACATCCGGATAGCATTACACTCGTCGAAGTCAAATCTTCAATGACAGCCTCACCTAGTCTGTTCAACAGTTCTAAACGAGTTCAACGACAACTGAATCGTAGTTCTAGATCATGTTATGCTACAGTCGTCTACGGCGGAGAACAAAATCAACAACGAGAAACTTCAAAGTTAATATCTTGGCGACATCTACATGAGATCGAATGGCCGTGAACAATTTGAAACATCGTTATTCCGCCGTGGTATTCTGCACCATCTACCAATTCAGTACTCCGCGTAGCATAATGCCATGCTCGGCAGAAGACGTTGGGATGGTGCGTCTTTCAGCTTCGAGACTCATTGACAGTGCATGCGTATGGTCGTATCGCACGCCGAGCCGGACTGTCTGATTACCTCCGTCAGCCCATGATAAACCAGCGTAGGGACTCAATACTGCCTGTGATTCATGTCCTGGCACGCTGAATCCATAACCCAATTCGGCATCCAAGTGCAAGTTTGGCTTCATTCCAGATTCTAACTCAGTTGGTGAATTCAGTGTGTAATCGAACAGTTGCGCAAAATTAGTGGTTGTATTTCCATAATTTGGAGTCAGTGTAAAAAATAATCCACTCCCATCAGTAGCGGGGTCCAGTTGCACTCGACCGCCCACGCCCCATTCCTTTCGGTCTGAATCATCGGGAAATAATCCTCGAGCATGAAGCTCAAGAGTCAGCCTTGATGGTAATCTGTGATAACTCAGGCGAACACCTGTTTCCAGACTGGAGCCGGCAGCAACATCACCCTCATCGTAGCGCATGCCAATCTCCAGTGTCGACTTTAAGTGAGCACTACTCAGTAGTTCACGCTCATGCGAACCTTGCATGAGCAGTCGAACTCGTCGTGAATTTACTGTGAGCGCCTGCAATCCATCACCGGCTGCAGTTTCTCCCCAAGTCAGAGAGCCTTCGCCCCTGATTGCAATGCGAGTCAAACCACCCGCAATCATATCTGGATCTGTGATCAGCATGTTGCGTCCACCTACTGTCGCATTTGCAATAGTTAATTCGGTAGCCCGTCGTGGTTTATTTCCTTCTTCCATGATCCACACTTTACCCTCACCATAGCCAATACTTGACCATAAGTTTGATCCATCATCCGACAACCATGCCGTGTAAGGTTGCAATAAAACAAGTTCAGTTTCGTAATCAGTTTTCAAGTTATCAGCATAGGCGTCAAAATCACCGTCAAACCAAGATACTGCAGCACCAGCCAAAATAGAAGAGCCAAATCGAAAATCGGCGCCAAAATTTGCCGACCACAGTCCACCATCCCAAGTTATATCTTTTCCTGAGCCGGCCAGATTCAGCCATTCACTGCGGCCCCACGCAGTTGCAACGTCTTTGTCTGAGCCAAATTTTTCAATTGGCAGCGTAAAAGCTGCTCCATTCAACAATTCCTGGAATTCCGGTTGAGATTGCTTCGCGTTGGTCCACTGGTCATCCTGCCACTCTAGAGCACCAGGTGTGGGAAACACACCAAATTGCAACGTGCTGGCTGATTCTCCTGCAACTGCAGCTTCAACACGCTCCCTTATCGCATCTGTCGAGCCCATCGCGTCAATCAGATAGGGTAGTATTTCAGAGTTAATTCTGTTTGCCCGCCTAAGGTCGTCAGGTTCTGTAGTTTCAATTATCCTTACAACAATTGAATCAATCTGTACCCTGCCGTAACCACCACCCACGGCACTATGAGTCAAGGTTACATCAGAATCTTGAAGCGCATCAGCGTCATTTGCAGCACTCACTGTCACCGTTTGCGCCAGGTTCCAGTTTGACGTCGTGAACGTCAAGCGATTTGAACTCACTGACACATCGCCAGAAGGCACATCTACAGTAATCACCACATCGGCCGATGGCTGTGAGTCAAGCACCACCGTATAACTGTCACTCGCACCTTCTGTCAGTGTCATTTTCAGTTTCGACAGCGTTACTCCCAAAGTTTGTTGAACAGTGATAACCACGTCTTCAGTATCCGTGTTGATACCGTCGGACGCAGTCACAGTCATCGTGTAGATGCCGGTTCTTGGTGGCGTGAAATTCAGTTGAGCGACATTCAGAGCTGTGCCATCCGGAAGCACCGGTGTCGCCTCAGTTGGACTCCGAGCCCAAGTGTACGTTACCGTGTCGCCATCCGCATCAGTTGCCAGTGCTGTTATATCAACCTCTTCCCCAGCACTAATTGTTAGATCTGCAATATTCGCTAATACTGGTGAATGGTCGTCGTCAACGATGGTCACCATTGTCATGGCATTACCGAATGCAAAATTTGTCGGCAGGTTTGAATCAGCCGCAATTGCTACGGTGATGGTTTCATCTGGTTCATCAAGACGATCATCCATAATCGGAATCATTATGTCCATGCTCATGTCGGATGAACCAAAGGCAAGTGAAGTTGTCATGTCATTATCATAATCAACACCTGATCTTAGACTACCGAAGCCCGTAGCGGTACCGCCATAAGCAACGTTTAAAGTTACTTCTTGCCCAAACGCTACCGAGAGCGTGGGTCTGATCATCGCGAATTCATCACTTCCTTCGGAAACCGTAAGCGCCATTGGCATCGAAACCATGCCACCGGCACTCTCTTGCTCGGGAATTGAATCTTCTTCGCTGTCATTATCTTTAATGGTCACAGTCGTGGTGACATTCCCGAACGTGAACCCGATCGGTAACGTGTTGCCACCAATCAACCCGATCGTCACCGTGAAAGTTTCATTATTCTCGTTCAGATCGTCGTCGGTAATTGGAATAGTGATATCTTTCACTGTTTCGGATCCGCCAAAAGTGATTGAAGTCACCGCGTCGTTGTCATAGTCGCCACTTTGCGGAGTTTCGTGGCCGGTTGCTGTACCGGTGCGATAAGTGACATTCAAAGTTACCGCTTGATCAAATGCTGAGCTAACAGTGACGGTTACAACCGCATGGTCATCCAGACCTTCAGTCACTGATAACATTGTTGGCACTGATACCGTGTTAGTGCTATCAGTCAATGCACCATCCGCTGTGACATCATTACCCACTACGTAGCCGGTTGCTTCTTTGAGCGTGATTCGGTAAGTTTCCTCCCCTTCAACAACGGAGTCCAATACTGTCGGAATTGTCACTGTCCCCACCACGTTGGCAGTATCACCGAATACCACATTGAAATTACGCGGTCCAAGTGAACCTGAAATATCTCTAGCTGTAAATCCACTTGAACTTCGGTCGGTTAGTGTGAGTTTGACTGTCCGTGTGCCTGTCAATGGTTGGTTTGAAGCCACCTTGAGATTAATTGAAGTACCTTCAACCACTGTCTCAGGATTGTTGAGAAGCTGCAGGACAGGCGTTGTCTCGGTCACCGTCACCGTCACCGCACCCACGGTCACCCCGCCGTAGCCGCCGCCACTGGCGGCGTGCGTCAGCTTCACCGGCGGATCGGCATCGCCGTCGTTATCCTCCGCCGCCGACACCGTCACCGTCTGCGCGGTGTCGTAATTGGCGGCCGTGAACGTCAGCGTGGCGCTGTCCACCGTCACATCGCCGGCCGTGCCGCCCACCGTCACCGTCACATCGCCGGCCGGCTGCGTGCCCAGCACCACCGTGTAGCTGCCACTGCCGCCTTCCGCCACCGTCAGCTCCGCCGGCGCCACCGTCACCGCTTTCGTGTCATTCTCGGTCACCGTCACCGTCACCGCACCCACGGTCACCCCGCCGTAGCCGCCGCCACTGGCGGCGTGCGTCAGCTTCACCGGCGGATCGGCATCGCCGTCGTTATCCTCCGCCGCCGACACCGTCACCGTCTGCGCGGTGTCGTAATTGGCGGCCGTGAACGTCAGCGTGGCGCTGTCCACCGTCACATCGCCGGCCGTGCCGCCCACCGTCACCGTCACATCGCCGGCCGGCTGCGTGCCCAGCACCACCGTGTAGCTGCCACTGCCGCCTTCCGCCACCGTCAGCTCCGCCGGCGCCACCGTCACCGCTTTCGTGTCATTCTCGGTCACCGTCACCGTCACCGCACCCACGGTCACCCCGCCGTAGCCGCCGCCACTGGCGGCGTGCGTCAGCTTCACCGGCGGATCGGCATCGCCGTCGTTATCCTCCGCCGCCGACACCGTCACCGTCTGCGCGGTGTCGTAATTGGCGGCCGTGAACGTCAGCGTGGCGCTGTCCACCGTCACATCGCCGGCCGTGCCGCCCACCGTCACCGTCACATCGCCGGCCGGCTGCGTGCCCAGCACCACCGTGTAGCTGCCACTGCCGCCTTCCGCCACCGTCAGCTCCGCCGGCGCCACCGTCACCGCTTTCGTGTCATTCTCGGTCACCGTCACCGTCACCGCACCCACGGTCACCCCGCCGTAGCCGCCGCCACTGGCGGCGTGCGTCAGCTTCACCGGCGGATCGGCATCGCCGTCGTTATCCTCCGCCGCCGACACCGTCACCGTCTGCGCGGTGTCGTAATTGGCGGCCGTGAACGTCAGCGTGGCGCTGTCCACCGTCACATCGCCGGCCGTGCCGCCCACCGTCACCGTCACATCGCCGGCCGGCTGCGTGCCCAGCACCACCGTGTAGCTGCCACTGCCGCCTTCCGCCACCGTCAGCTCCGCCGGCGCCACCGTCACCGCTTTCGTGTCATTCTCGGTCACCGTCACCGTCACCGCACCCACGGTCACCCCGCCGTAGCCGCCGCCACTGGCGGCGTGCGTCAGCTTCACCGGCGGATCGGCATCGCCGTCGTTATCCTCCGCCGCCGACACCGTCACCGTCTGCGCGGTGTCGTAATTGGCGGCCGTGAACGTCAGCGTGGCGCTGTCCACCGTCACATCGCCGGCCGTGCCGCCCACCGTCACCGTCACATCGCCGGCCGGCTGCGTGCCCAGCACCACCGTGTAGCTGCCACTGCCGCCTTCCGCCACCGTCAGCTCCGCCGGCGCCACCGTCACCGCTTTCGTGTCATTCTCGGTCACCGTCACCGTCACCGCACCCACGGTCACCCCGCCGTAGCCGCCGCCACTGGCGGCGTGCGTCAGCTTCACCGGCGGATCGGCATCGCCGTCGTTATCCTCCGCCGCCGACACCGTCACCGTCTGCGCGGTGTCGTAATTGGCGGCCGTGAACGTCAGCGTGGCGCTGTCCACCGTCACATCGCCGGCCGTGCCGCCCACCGTCACCGTCACATCGCCGGCCGGCTGCGTGCCCAGCACCACCGTGTAGCTGCCACTGCCGCCTTCCGCCACCGTCAGCTCCGCCGGCGCCACCGTCACCGCTTTCGTGTCATTCTCGGTCACCGTCACCGTCACCGCACCCACGGTCACCCCGCCGTAGCCGCCGCCACTGGCGGCGTGCGTCAGCTTCACCGGCGGATCGGCATCGCCGTCGTTATCCTCCGCCGCCGACACCGTCACCGTCTGCGCGGTGTCGTAATTGGCGGCCGTGAACGTCAGCGTGGCGCTGTCCACCGTCACATCGCCGGCCGTGCCGCCCACCGTCACCGTCACATCGCCGGCCGGCTGCGTGCCCAGCACCACCGTGTAGCTGCCACTGCCGCCTTCCGCCACCGTCAGCTCCGCCGGCGCCACCGTCACCGCTTTCGTGTCATTCTCGGTCACCGTCACCGTCACCGCACCCACGGTCACCCCGCCGTAGCCGCCGCCACTGGCGGCGTGCGTCAGCTTCACCGGCGGATCGGCATCGCCGTCGTTATCCTCCGCCGCCGACACCGTCACCGTCTGCGCGGTGTCGTAATTGGCGGCCGTGAACGTCAGCGTGGCGCTGTCCACCGTCACATCGCCGGCCGTGCCGCCCACCGTCACCGTCACATCGCCGGCCGGCTGCGTGCCCAGCACCACCGTGTAGCTGCCACTGCCGCCTTCCGCCACCGTCAGCTCCGCCGGCGCCACCGTCACCGCTTTCGTGTCATTCTCGGTCACCGTCACCGTCACCGCACCCACGGTCACCCCGCCGTAGCCGCCGCCACTGGCGGCGTGCGTCAGCTTCACCGGCGGATCGGCATCGCCGTCGTTATCCTCCGCCGCCGACACCGTCACCGTCTGCGCGGTGTCGTAATTGGCGGCCGTGAACGTCAGCGTGGCGCTGTCCACCGTCACATCGCCGGCCGTGCCGCCCACCGTCACCGTCACATCGCCGGCCGGCTGCGTGCCCAGCACCACCGTGTAGCTGCCACTGCCGCCTTCCGCCACCGTCAGCTCCGCCGGCGCCACCGTCACCGCTTTCGTGTCATTCTCGGTCACCGTCACCGTCACCGCACCCACGGTCACCCCGCCGTAGCCGCCGCCACTGGCGGCGTGCGTCAGCTTCACCGGCGGATCGGCATCGCCGTCGTTATCCTCCGCCGCCGACACCGTCACCGTCTGCGCGGTGTCGTAATTGGCGGCCGTGAACGTCAGCGTGGCGCTGTCCACCGTCACATCGCCGGCCGTGCCGCCCACCGTCACCGTCACATCGCCGGCCGGCTGCGTGCCCAGCACCACCGTGTAGCTGCCACTGCCGCCTTCCGCCACCGTCAGCTCCGCCGGCGCCACCGTCACCGCTTTCGTGTCATTCTCGGTCACCGTCACCGTCACCGCACCCACGGTCACCCCGCCGTAGCCGCCGCCACTGGCGGCGTGCGTCAGCTTCACCGGCGGATCGGCATCGCCGTCGTTATCCTCCGCCGCCGACACCGTCACCGTCTGCGCGGTGTCGTAATTGGCGGCCGTGAACGTCAGCGTGGCGCTGTCCACCGTCACATCGCCGGCCGTGCCGCCCACCGTCACCGTCACATCGCCGGCCGGCTGCGTGCCCAGCACCACCGTGTAGCTGCCACTGCCGCCTTCCGCCACCGTCAGCTCCGCCGGCGCCACCGTCACCGCTTTCGTGTCATTCTCGGTCACCGTCACCGTCACCGCACCCACGGTCACCCCGCCGTAGCCGCCGCCACTGGCGGCGTGCGTCAGCTTCACCGGCGGATCGGCATCGCCGTCGTTATCCTCCGCCGCCGACACCGTCACCGTCTGCGCGGTGTCGTAATTGGCGGCCGTGAACGTCAGCGTGGCGCTGTCCACCGTCACATCGCCGGCCGTGCCGCCCACCGTCACCGTCACATCGCCGGCCGGCTGCGTGCCCAGCACCACCGTGTAGCTGCCACTGCCGCCTTCCGCCACCGTCAGCTCCGCCGGCGCCACCGTCACCGCTTTCGTGTCATTCTCGGTCACCGTCACCGTCACCGCACCCACGGTCACCCCGCCGTAGCCGCCGCCACTGGCGGCGTGCGTCAGCTTCACCGGCGGATCGGCATCGCCGTCGTTATCCTCCGCCGCCGACACCGTCACCGTCTGCGCGGTGTCGTAATTGGCGGCCGTGAACGTCAGCGTGGCGCTGTCCACCGTCACATCGCCGGCCGTGCCGCCCACCGTCACCGTCACATCGCCGGCCGGCTGCGTGCCCAGCACCACCGTGTAGCTGCCACTGCCGCCTTCCGCCACCGTCAGCTCCGCCGGCGCCACCGTCACCGCTTTCGTGTCATTCTCGGTCACCGTCACCGTCACCGCACCCACGGTCACCCCGCCGTAGCCGCCGCCACTGGCGGCGTGCGTCAGCTTCACCGGCGGATCGGCATCGCCGTCGTTATCCTCCGCCGCCGACACCGTCACCGTCTGCGCGGTGTCGTAATTGGCGGCCGTGAACGTCAGCGTGGCGCTGTCCACCGTCACATCGCCGGCCGTGCCGCCCACCGTCACCGTCACATCGCCGGCCGGCTGCGTGCCCAGCACCACCGTGTAGCTGCCACTGCCGCCTTCCGCCACCGTCAGCTCCGCCGGCGCCACCGTCACCGCTTTCGTGTCATTCTCGGTCACCGTCACCGTCACCGCACCCACGGTCACCCCGCCGTAGCCGCCGCCACTGGCGGCGTGCGTCAGCTTCACCGGCGGATCGGCATCGCCGTCGTTATCCTCCGCCGCCGACACCGTCACCGTCTGCGCGGTGTCGTAATTGGCGGCCGTGAACGTCAGCGTGGCGCTGTCCACCGTCACATCGCCGGCCGTGCCGCCCACCGTCACCGTCACATCGCCGGCCGGCTGCGTGCCCAGCACCACCGTGTAGCTGCCACTGCCGCCTTCCGCCACCGTCAGCTCCGCCGGCGCCACCGTCACCGCTTTCGTGTCATTCTCGGTCACCGTCACCGTCACCGCACCCACGGTCACCCCGCCGTAGCCGCCGCCACTGGCGGCGTGCGTCAGCTTCACCGGCGGATCGGCATCGCCGTCGTTATCCTCCGCCGCCGACACCGTCACCGTCTGCGCGGTGTCGTAATTGGCGGCCGTGAACGTCAGCGTGGCGCTGTCCACCGTCACATCGCCGGCCGTGCCGCCCACCGTCACCGTCACATCGCCGGCCGGCTGCGTGCCCAGCACCACCGTGTAGCTGCCACTGCCGCCTTCCGCCACCGTCAGCTCCGCCGGCGCCACCGTCACCGCTTTCGTGTCATTCTCGGTCACCGTCACCGTCACCGCACCCACGGTCACCCCGCCGTAGCCGCCGCCACTGGCGGCGTGCGTCAGCTTCACCGGCGGATCGGCATCGCCGTCGTTATCCTCCGCCGCCGACACCGTCACCGTCTGCGCGGTGTCGTAATTGGCGGCCGTGAACGTCAGCGTGGCGCTGTCCACCGTCACATCGCCGGCCGTGCCGCCCACCGTCACCGTCACATCGCCGGCCGGCTGCGTGCCCAGCACCACCGTGTAGCTGCCACTGCCGCCTTCCGCCACCGTCAGCTCCGCCGGCGCCACCGTCACCGCTTTCGTGTCATTCTCGGTCACCGTCACCGTCACCGCACCCACGGTCACCCCGCCGTAGCCGCCGCCACTGGCGGCGTGCGTCAGCTTCACCGGCGGATCGGCATCGCCGTCGTTATCCTCCGCCGCCGACACCGTCACCGTCTGCGCGGTGTCGTAATTGGCGGCCGTGAACGTCAGCGTGGCGCTGTCCACCGTCACATCGCCGGCCGTGCCGCCCACCGTCACCGTCACATCGCCGGCCGGCTGCGTGCCCAGCACCACCGTGTAGCTGCCACTGCCGCCTTCCGCCACCGTCAGCTCCGCCGGCGCCACCGTCACCGCTTTCGTGTCATTCTCGGTCACCGTCACCGTCACCGCACCCACGGTCACCCCGCCGTAGCCGCCGCCACTGGCGGCGTGCGTCAGCTTCACCGGCGGATCGGCATCGCCGTCGTTATCCTCCGCCGCCGACACCGTCACCGTCTGCGCGGTGTCGTAATTGGCGGCCGTGAACGTCAGCGTGGCGCTGTCCACCGTCACATCGCCGGCCGTGCCGCCCACCGTCACCGTCACATCGCCGGCCGGCTGCGTGCCCAGCACCACCGTGTAGCTGCCACTGCCGCCTTCCGCCACCGTCAGCTCCGCCGGCGCCACCGTCACCGCTTTCGTGTCATTCTCGGTCACCGTCACCGTCACCGCACCCACGGTCACCCCGCCGTAGCCGCCGCCACTGGCGGCGTGCGTCAGCTTCACCGGCGGATCGGCATCGCCGTCGTTATCCTCCGCCGCCGACACCGTCACCGTCTGCGCGGTGTCGTAATTGGCGGCCGTGAACGTCAGCGTGGCGCTGTCCACCGTCACATCGCCGGCCGTGCCGCCCACCGTCACCGTCACATCGCCGGCCGGCTGCGTGCCCAGCACCACCGTGTAGCTGCCACTGCCGCCTTCCGCCACCGTCAGCTCCGCCGGCGCCACCGTCACCGCTTTCGTGTCATTCTCGGTCACCGTCACCGTCACCGCACCCACGGTCACCCCGCCGTAGCCGCCGCCACTGGCGGCGTGCGTCAGCTTCACCGGCGGATCGGCATCGCCGTCGTTATCCTCCGCCGCCGACACCGTCACCGTCTGCGCGGTGTCGTAATTGGCGGCCGTGAACGTCAGCGTGGCGCTGTCCACCGTCACATCGCCGGCCGTGCCGCCCACCGTCACCGTCACATCGCCGGCCGGCTGCGTGCCCAGCACCACCGTGTAGCTGCCACTGCCGCCTTCCGCCACCGTCAGCTCCGCCGGCGCCACCGTCACCGCTTTCGTGTCATTCTCGGTCACCGTCACCGTCACCGCACCCACGGTCACCCCGCCGTAGCCGCCGCCACTGGCGGCGTGCGTCAGCTTCACCGGCGGATCGGCATCGCCGTCGTTATCCTCCGCCGCCGACACCGTCACCGTCTGCGCGGTGTCGTAATTGGCGGCCGTGAACGTCAGCGTGGCGCTGTCCACCGTCACATCGCCGGCCGTGCCGCCCACCGTCACCGTCACATCGCCGGCCGGCTGCGTGCCCAGCACCACCGTGTAGCTGCCACTGCCGCCTTCCGCCACCGTCAGCTCCGCCGGCGCCACCGTCACCGCTTTCGTGTCATTCTCGGTCACCGTCACCGTCACCGCACCCACGGTCACCCCGCCGTAGCCGCCGCCACTGGCGGCGTGCGTCAGCTTCACCGGCGGATCGGCATCGCCGTCGTTATCCTCCGCCGCCGACACCGTCACCGTCTGCGCGGTGTCGTAATTGGCGGCCGTGAACGTCAGCGTGGCGCTGTCCACCGTCACATCGCCGGCCGTGCCGCCCACCGTCACCGTCACATCGCCGGCCGGCTGCGTGCCCAGCACCACCGTGTAGCTGCCACTGCCGCCTTCCGCCACCGTCAGCTCCGCCGGCGCCACCGTCACCGCTTTCGTGTCATTCTCGGTCACCGTCACCGTCACCGCACCCACGGTCACCCCGCCGTAGCCGCCGCCACTGGCGGCGTGCGTCAGCTTCACCGGCGGATCGGCATCGCCGTCGTTATCCTCCGCCGCCGACACCGTCACCGTCTGCGCGGTGTCGTAATTGGCGGCCGTGAACGTCAGCGTGGCGCTGTCCACCGTCACATCGCCGGCCGTGCCGCCCACCGTCACCGTCACATCGCCGGCCGGCTGCGTGCCCAGCACCACCGTGTAGCTGCCACTGCCGCCTTCCGCCACCGTCAGCTCCGCCGGCGCCACCGTCACCGCTTTCGTGTCATTCTCGGTCACCGTCACCGTCACCGCACCCACGGTCACCCCGCCGTAGCCGCCGCCACTGGCGGCGTGCGTCAGCTTCACCGGCGGATCGGCATCGCCGTCGTTATCCTCCGCCGCCGACACCGTCACCGTCTGCGCGGTGTCGTAATTGGCGGCCGTGAACGTCAGCGTGGCGCTGTCCACCGTCACATCGCCGGCCGTGCCGCCCACCGTCACCGTCACATCGCCGGCCGGCTGCGTGCCCAGCACCACCGTGTAGCTGCCACTGCCGCCTTCCGCCACCGTCAGCTCCGCCGGCGCCACCGTCACCGCTTTCGTGTCATTCTCGGTCACCGTCACCGTCACCGCACCCACGGTCACCCCGCCGTAGCCGCCGCCACTGGCGGCGTGCGTCAGCTTCACCGGCGGATCGGCATCGCCGTCGTTATCCTCCGCCGCCGACACCGTCACCGTCTGCGCGGTGTCGTAATTGGCGGCCGTGAACGTCAGCGTGGCGCTGTCCACCGTCACATCGCCGGCCGTGCCGCCCACCGTCACCGTCACATCGCCGGCCGGCTGCGTGCCCAGCACCACCGTGTAGCTGCCACTGCCGCCTTCCGCCACCGTCAGCTCCGCCGGCGCCACCGTCACCGCTTTCGTGTCATTCTCGGTCACCGTCACCGTCACCGCACCCACGGTCACCCCGCCGTAGCCGCCGCCACTGGCGGCGTGCGTCAGCTTCACCGGCGGATCGGCATCGCCGTCGTTATCCTCCGCCGCCGACACCGTCACCGTCTGCGCGGTGTCGTAATTGGCGGCCGTGAACGTCAGCGTGGCGCTGTCCACCGTCACATCGCCGGCCGTGCCGCCCACCGTCACCGTCACATCGCCGGCCGGCTGCGTGCCCAGCACCACCGTGTAGCTGCCACTGCCGCCTTCCGCCACCGTCAGCTCCGCCGGCGCCACCGTCACCGCTTTCGTGTCATTCTCGGTCACCGTCACCGTCACCGCACCCACGGTCACCCCGCCGTAGCCGCCGCCACTGGCGGCGTGCGTCAGCTTCACCGGCGGATCGGCATCGCCGTCGTTATCCTCCGCCGCCGACACCGTCACCGTCTGCGCGGTGTCGTAATTGGCGGCCGTGAACGTCAGCGTGGCGCTGTCCACCGTCACATCGCCGGCCGTGCCGCCCACCGTCACCGTCACATCGCCGGCCGGCTGCGTGCCCAGCACCACCGTGTAGCTGCCACTGCCGCCTTCCGCCACCGTCAGCTCCGCCGGCGCCACCGTCACCGCTTTCGTGTCATTCTCGGTCACCGTCACCGTCACCGCACCCACGGTCACCCCGCCGTAGCCGCCGCCACTGGCGGCGTGCGTCAGCTTCACCGGCGGATCGGCATCGCCGTCGTTATCCTCCGCCGCCGACACCGTCACCGTCTGCGCGGTGTCGTAATTGGCGGCCGTGAACGTCAGCGTGGCGCTGTCCACCGTCACATCGCCGGCCGTGCCGCCCACCGTCACCGTCACATCGCCGGCCGGCTGCGTGCCCAGCACCACCGTGTAGCTGCCACTGCCGCCTTCCGCCACCGTCAGCTCCGCCGGCGCCACCGTCACCGCTTTCGTGTCATTCTCGGTCACCGTCACCGTCACCGCACCCACGGTCACCCCGCCGTAGCCGCCGCCACTGCGGCGTGCGTCAGCTTCACCGGCGGATCGGCATCGCCGTCGTTATCCTCCGCCGCCGACACCGTCACCGTCTGCGCGGTGTCGTAATTGGCGGCCGTGAACGTCAGCGTGGCGCTGTCCACCGTCACATCGCCGGCCGTGCCGCCCACCGTCACCGTCACATCGCCGGCCGGCTGCGTGCCCAGCACCACCGTGTAGCTGCCACTGCCGCCTTCCGCCACCGTCAGCTCCGCCGGCGCCACCGTCACCGCTTTCGTGTCATTCTCGGTCACCGTCACCGTCACCGCACCCACGGTCACCCCGCCGTAGCCGCCGCCACTGGCGGCGTGCGTCAGCTTCACCGGCGGATCGGCATCGCCGTCGTTATCCTCCGCCGCCGACACCGTCACCGTCTGCGCGGTGTCGTAATTGGCGGCCGTGAACGTCAGCGTGGCGCTGTCCACCGTCACATCGCCGGCCGTGCCGCCCACCGTCACCGTCACATCGCCGGCCGGCTGCGTGCCCAGCACCACCGTGTAGCTGCCACTGCCGCCTTCCGCCACCGTCAGCTCCGCCGGCGCCACCGTCACCGCTTTCGTGTCATTCTCGGTCACCGTCACCGTCACCGCACCCACGGTCACCCCGCCGTAGCCGCCGCCACTGGCGGCGTGCGTCAGCTTCACCGGCGGATCGGCATCGCCGTCGTTATCCTCCGCCGCCGACACCGTCACCGTCTGCGCGGTGTCGTAATTGGCGGCCGTGAACGTCAGCGTGGCGCTGTCCACCGTCACATCGCCGGCCGTGCCGCCCACCGTCACCGTCACATCGCCGGCCGGCTGCGTGCCCAGCACCACCGTGTAGCTGCCACTGCCGCCTTCCGCCACCGTCAGCTCCGCCGGCGCCACCGTCACCGCTTTCGTGTCATTCTCGGTCACCGTCACCGTCACCGCACCCACGGTCACCCCGCCGTAGCCGCCGCCACTGGCGGCGTGCGTCAGCTTCACCGGCGGATCGGCATCGCCGTCGTTATCCTCCGCCGCCGACACCGTCACCGTCTGCGCGGTGTCGTAATTGGCGGCCGTGAACGTCAGCGTGGCGCTGTCCACCGTCACATCGCCGGCCGTGCCGCCCACCGTCACCGTCACATCGCCGGCCGGCTGCGTGCCCAGCACCACCGTGTAGCTGCCACTGCCGCCTTCCGCCACCGTCAGCTCCGCCGGCGCCACCGTCACCGCTTTCGTGTCATTCTCGGTCACCGTCACCGTCACCGCACCCACGGTCACCCCGCCGTAGCCGCCGCCACTGGCGGCGTGCGTCAGCTTCACCGGCGGATCGGCATCGCCGTCGTTATCCTCCGCCGCCGACACCGTCACCGTCTGCGCGGTGTCGTAATTGGCGGCCGTGAACGTCAGCGTGGCGCTGTCCACCGTCACATCGCCGGCCGTGCCGCCCACCGTCACCGTCACATCGCCGGCCGGCTGCGTGCCCAGCACCACCGTGTAGCTGCCACTGCCGCCTTCCGCCACCGTCAGCTCCGCCGGCGCCACCGTCACCGCTTTCGTGTCATTCTCGGTCACCGTCACCGTCACCGCACCCACGGTCACCCCGCCGTAGCCGCCGCCACTGGCGGCGTGCGTCAGCTTCACCGGCGGATCGGCATCGCCGTCGTTATCCTCCGCCGCCGACACCGTCACCGTCTGCGCGGTGTCGTAATTGGCGGCCGTGAACGTCAGCGTGGCGCTGTCCACCGTCACATCGCCGGCCGTGCCGCCCACCGTCACCGTCACATCGCCGGCCGGCTGCGTGCCCAGCACCACCGTGTAGCTGCCACTGCCGCCTTCCGCCACCGTCAGCTCCGCCGGCGCCACCGTCACCGCTTTCGTGTCATTCTCGGTCACCGTCACCGTCACCGCACCCACGGTCACCCCGCCGTAGCCGCCGCCACTGGCGGCGTGCGTCAGCTTCACCGGCGGATCGGCATCGCCGTCGTTATCCTCCGCCGCCGACACCGTCACCGTCTGCGCGGTGTCGTAATTGGCGGCCGTGAACGTCAGCGTGGCGCTGTCCACCGTCACATCGCCGGCCGTGCCGCCCACCGTCACCGTCACATCGCCGGCCGGCTGCGTGCCCAGCACCACCGTGTAGCTGCCACTGCCGCCTTCCGCCACCGTCAGCTCCGCCGGCGCCACCGTCACCGCTTTCGTGTCATTCTCGGTCACCGTCACCGTCACCGCACCCACGGTCACCCCGCCGTAGCCGCCGCCACTGGCGGCGTGCGTCAGCTTCACCGGCGGATCGGCATCGCCGTCGTTATCCTCCGCCGCCGACACCGTCACCGTCTGCGCGGTGTCGTAATTGGCGGCCGTGAACGTCAGCGTGGCGCTGTCCACCGTCACATCGCCGGCCGTGCCGCCCACCGTCACCGTCACATCGCCGGCCGGCTGCGTGCCCAGCACCACCGTGTAGCTGCCACTGCCGCCTTCCGCCACCGTCAGCTCCGCCGGCGCCACCGTCACCGCTTTCGTGTCATTCTCGGTCACCGTCACCGTCACCGCACCCACGGTCACCCCGCCGTAGCCGCCGCCACTGGCGGCGTGCGTCAGCTTCACCGGCGGATCGGCATCGCCGTCGTTATCCTCCGCCGCCGACACCGTCACCGTCTGCGCGGTGTCGTAATTGGCGGCCGTGAACGTCAGCGTGGCGCTGTCCACCGTCACATCGCCGGCCGTGCCGCCCACCGTCACCGTCACATCGCCGGCCGGCTGCGTGCCCAGCACCACCGTGTAGCTGCCACTGCCGCCTTCCGCCACCGTCAGCTCCGCCGGCGCCACCGTCACCGCTTTCGTGTCATTCTCGGTCACCGTCACCGTCACCGCACCCACGGTCACCCCGCCGTAGCCGCCGCCACTGGCGGCGTGCGTCAGCTTCACCGGCGGATCGGCATCGCCGTCGTTATCCTCCGCCGCCGACACCGTCACCGTCTGCGCGGTGTCGTAATTGGCGGCCGTGAACGTCAGCGTGGCGCTGTCCACCGTCACATCGCCGGCCGTGCCGCCCACCGTCACCGTCACATCGCCGGCCGGCTGCGTGCCCAGCACCACCGTGTAGCTGCCACTGCCGCCTTCCGCCACCGTCAGCTCCGCCGGCGCCACCGTCACCGCTTTCGTGTCATTCTCGGTCACCGTCAACGTCACCGCACCCACGGTCACCCCGCCGTAGCCGCCGCCACTGGCGGCGTGCGTCAGCTTCACCGGCGGCTCGGCATCGCCGTCGTTATCCTCCGCCGCCGACACCGTCACCGTCTGCGCGTGTGTCGTAATTGGCGGCCGTGAACGTCAGCGTGGCGCTGTCCACCGTCACATCGCCGGCCGTGCCGCCCACCGTCACCGTCACATCGCCGGCCGGCTGCGTGCCCAGCACCAACGTGTAGCTGCCACTGCCGCCTTCCGCCACCGTCAGCTCCGCGGCGCCACCGTCACCGCTTTCGTGTCATTCTCGGTCACCGTCACCGTCACCGCACCACGGTCACCCC